>CBDHDB010000002.1:0-2890427 GCA_965261385.1 Dehalococcoidia bacterium | reverse complement strand
GGATCCCGCCCGCGTCGGGGAATGGGAACATTCCATCCTCGCGGACGGGGAAGAGTAGCCCTGGCTGTTCGCCATCTGTAAACCTGAGCGAACTGGGGACGACTTTGGCAATCCACATCGACATAGACGACCCCAAATACCGCAACGCCGCCGCTGAGATCCTGCGACGGTACAACAATGGCGAGCCAGAGGCGAACATCACCAGCGCGGTACGGGACTTCCTCATCGTCACCGGTCTGGTCCGCAGCGAGGAGATGGTTGAGGAGAATCCTCCCGCGGATGCTTCCCGTCGCGCTGTTGACCTGACCGCGCTGGACACCTTCATCGAGTTCAAGCGGCGCATCGGAACGGCTTCCGGTGGCGCACCCAACCCGCAGTACGTCGAGCAACTGGACGACTATCTGACCCAGTCGGCGGGACAGGGTCGGGTTCGGATGGGCGTACTCACCGACGGCAAGCGGTGGTTGTTGCGCTGGCCCAACGCCGGGCCGGTCAAGATGGCCTTGCCCTACGCCCTCACGCTGGAGGAGCCGGACCGCTGGATCGCCCTCTACGAGTGGCTGCGGGATTCGGCCCTGGTATCGCTGGAGGGAGAGAGTCCCGATAGAGAGGGAATCGCCGGGCATTTCGGCCCGGAAAGCCCCTCCTACCAGCGCGACATCGCTGCTCTTAAGACCCTCTACGAAGAGAACGCCGACCTTGGAACCATCCGGATCAAACGGCGGTTGTGGTACGACCTGCTGCGCACCGCCCTGGGGAGATTGCCTACACCACGGAGGGGATGAGTGCCGAGGCTCAAGCGCGACTGGCCAAGGTCGGCGTCGGCCCGGAGGAGATGGACGATCTGTTCGTCCGGCACACCTACCTGAGCGCCGTCATCGGCATGGTGGTACAGGCCTCCTTTGGCATCGACATACGCCGCTTGGCCGAGACCGACCCTGCCGACCTTCTCCAAGGCCGGGAGTTGTACCGCGCCACCGGGTTGCAGGGGGTGCTGGAGTCGGACTTCTTCGCATGGCCCAACGAGGTCGGCGGCAAGCCGCTGCTGCAAACCCTGGCCCGCCGCGTGGCCCGGTTCGACTGGGCCGAGGCCCCGCCGGACACCGCCGCAACCCTGTACGAGTCGGTCATCCCGCCGGAGGAACGGCGGCAGCTGGGCGAATACTACACCCCCGCATGGCTGGTCCGCGCCATGATGCGAGAGCTGGTGGACGACCCGCTGAGTCAGCGCGTGCTGGATCCGGCCTGCGCTCCGGCACCTTCGTGGCCGAGGCGGTGTCCCACTTCATCGCCGCCGCCAATGCAGCCAACTGGAACCCAGGGGAAGTCCTCAACAGGCTGCGAGAGGCGGTAACCGGCATCGACGTTCACCCCGTGGCGGTGCACCTTGCCCGGTCCGCCTGGACGTTGGCCGCCCGTCCTGCCATCAATGCCGCCAGCTCCGCCGAGTTCGACGCATCCCTGTCCATCCCTGTCTACCTGGGCGACGCCCTGCAACTGCGCTTTCGCACCGGAGATATGTTCGCCGAGCACAACGTCACGGTCCGGGTAGAGGATGAGGAGAACACCGAGTTGGTGTTCCCCACAAGCCTCGTGGAACGGGCTGAGGCCTTCGATGCCCTGATGGGGGACGTATCGGCCTCCATCGAGCGGGGAGACGACCCGTTCCTGGCCCTGGCCGACAACAACATCGACGACTCCGTTGAGCGCCGAGTCATGGACAACACCATAGCAACCATGAAGCGGCTCCACGACAAGGGGCGGAACCACATCTGGGCCTACTACGCCCGGAATATGGTGCGCCCAGTGGTGCTGTCCCGCTCCAAGGTGGACGTGGTGATCGGCAATCCGCCTTGGATCAACTATAACCAGACCGCCGACATCTTGCGGGACGAGTTGCTGAACCTGAGCCGGAACGCTTACGGTATCTGGGCCGGAGGACGCTACGCTACCCACTAGGACGTGGCTGGACTGTTCTTTGCCCGTAGCGTTGACCTGTACCTGAAGGATGGGGGCGTAATCGGCTTCGTGCTGCCCCACAGCGCGTTGCAGGCCGGGCAGTACTCCAAGTGGCGCAGTGGTCAGTGGCGGGCGCGCAAGTCAGGGCCGAGCGTCTCGGTGGACTTCACCTTCAAACCGGCCTGGGACTTGGAACAGCTGAAGCCCAACAGCTTCTTCCCAATACCCGCTGATTAGCGACAATCACTTTTGCCGGTAGGCGACAACTACTCTTGCCGGTCTGAAGAGGCCAACATCCGCTCGGAGGTACCGGGTGTGATTACAGATCAGCAGGTGTTGCTTATGAGGCAGAAGCAGAAAGAAGGAAAGACTCAGCTGGGGGCGGCCGCTATGGCTGGGATGAGCGAGCGGTCGGCACGGAAGTGGCAAGCAGGGCCGCTGCCGTCAGAGAGGCCGCAGGAGCGGCACTGGCGCACGCGAACCGACCCGTTCGACGGGATATGGGCGGAAGAGATTGAGCCTCTGCTTGAGGGCGAGGCGGCCAGCAGACTCAAGGCGACGACGATCATCGAGTGGCTGGAAGAGCGCCACCCTGGCCGCTTTAGTGCTTCACAGCTGCGCACCCTGCAGCGCCGGTTGCACGAGTGGCGGACGCTTCATGGTCCGGAGCGGGAGGTCTACTTTCCCCAAGAGCATCCGCCAGGGCGGGAGGCGCAGATCGACTTCACGCACTGCAATGGCCTGCGGGTGGCCATCGGCGGACGGCCCCACCGTCACCTGTTGTTCCAGTTCGTGTTGAGCCACTCGGGCTGGCGCTATGCCGAGGTGGTGAGCGGAGAGACGTTCATGGCCTTGAGGCAGGGACTCCAAGCCGCGCTACGGGCTCTCGGGGGCGCACCGCAGGTGATCCACTCGGACAACAGTTCGGCGCTCACTCACGAGTTGAGGCGCAGCCGCGGTCGGGCACTGAACAACGCCTACGCCGAGCTGCTGGAGCACTACGGGCTCGAGTCCGTGCGCTCCAACCCGGGGGCCAGCAATGAGAACGGCGTCGTCGAACAGGCGCACTACCGGTTGAAAGACGCGCTGGATCAAGCACTCATGCTGCGCGGGAGTCGCGACTTCGACTCCAAGGAGGAGTATGCGTGCTTCGTCAGAATGGTGGTTGAGCGGCGCAACCGGCTGGTGGCGGGGAAGCTGGAGGTGGAACGTCTTCATCTGCAACCGCTGCCGCCGGCGCCGGTGCCGGAATACGTCAACTACCGTGCCCGGGTGCGCAAGTGGAGCACCATACAGGCGGCTGGACGGACCTACACGGCGCCGTCGCGCCTGATCGGGGAGGAAGTGCAGGTCCGGTTGTACGCGGACGCCGTGGAGGTGCTCTACAGAGGCAACCTGATGGAACGCATGGAGCGGGTGCGGGGCGAGCGGGAAGCCCGCGTCGATTACAGGCACGTCATCGACTCCCTCGTGCGCAAGCCGGGGGCTTTCGCGCGCTACCGGTTCCGTGAGCACCTCTTCCCCACCATGACGTTCCGCCTCGCTTACGATGCGCTGAAGGGATGGCGGGGTGAGCGGGCTGAGGTGGAATACGTGCGCATCCTCCACCTCGCGGCGGTCACCATGGAGTCCACGGTGGAGACCGCCCTCGCCCTCCTGCTGGAGGCCGGAGAGCCATTCGACTATGGCTCGGTCAAGGCGCTGGCCAGTCCGGCTCCGCCGCTGGCGCCGGTGCTCTCGCTGTCCGGGCAACCGGACCTCAAGGTCTACGACGGCCTGCTGGCGGGGGTGGCCTGATGGCAGACGTCAACGCCATGCAGAACCGGATCGCCGAACTGTGCCATCAGTTCCGGTTGCCCACTATCGGTGCAGAGTCGGTGTCTCGTTTCATCGCAGCGGGGCACGGCGACGCGCTGTTCACCTTCCTGGAGGTGTTGGAGCAGGAAGCCGAGAACCGTCGGCAGCGGCGCACCGACCGGCTGCGCAAGGAGTCCAGGCTGCCCGCAGGCAAGACCTGGGAGACGTTCGAGCACGAGCGTGTGTCCTTCAGCTTGCGTCGGCAACTGGATGAACTGGCCAACGGCAGCTTCGTCGAGCGCGGCGTCAACGTGCTGGCCTTCGGACTGCCCGGCACCGGCAAGACGCACGCCCTCTGCGCTGTGGGACACCGCCTCGTGGAGTCAGGCAGGTCCGTGCTCTTCGTCCCCGCTTACCAACTGGTGCAGGACCTGCTCGCAGCCAAGCGCGACCTCGCCCTGCCGCGACAGCTGCGCCGATTGGACCGCTACGACTTCCTGCTCCTCGACGACCTCGGCTATCTGTCCCAGGGAGCAGAGGAATCAGAGGTGCTCTTCACCCTCATCGCCGAGCGCTACGAGCGCCGCTCTCTCGGCATCACCTCGAACCTCGTCTTCTCTCAGTGGGAGCACATCTTCGCCAACCCGATGGCCACCGCTGCGGCCATCGACCGGGTGGTCCACCACTCGGTCATCCTCGAGTTCGACGTCCCCAGTTATCGCACCAGCGTCGCGCAGCAGCGCAGTGCACAGGAGGTGAACCGGCAAGAATAGTTGTCGTCGACCGGCAAAAATAGTTGACGCTGAACACCCGCCTCGGTGGTCTTCGCTCGCAAGCTCTCACAAGACGTCTCCGGCAAGCCTTTGGCCGGGTCGGTGGAGCGGTGGCGAGGGACGGCCGGAGCTGAGGACGTGCGACGCGAGACAGCGGGCATCACCGACACCGGCGCGGCGGGCGAATCTCCCTACGGCGGTTACTCCCGGCAGGGCGCGACCATCGTCCCCCGCGTGCTGTTCTTCGTCAGCGAAACAGAGAACACCGCAATTGTGCAAGCAGCACCGACGGTCACGGTCAACCCCCGCCAAGGCAGTCAGGACAAGGCTCCCTGGAAGGACCTTGACCTGACCGCCATCACCGGCCAGACAGTGGAGAAGCGGCATCTGTTCAGCGTGGACCTAGGAGAGTCTATCGCGCCCTATGTCACGCTCGAGCCCCTGAAAGCGCTGCTGCCGCTGAAGCGGGGCGACGCCGCAATACCCACCGACCCCAACGGCCCCGGCGGCATCCGGCTGGGCGGGCTGGAACGGCGGATGCGGGAACGCTGGCAGACGGTCAGCCATCTGTGGGAGGGCCACAAGGCCCTAGCCAACAACTTGAACCTGCTCGGTCAACTGGACTACATGGGCAAGCTGTCGTCGCAACTGGAGTGGCAGCAGGATGCGGGGAACGGGTTATTGCGTGTGGTGTACACCAAGTCAGGGGAGCCGACCGCAGCGTTGCTTCAAGACAGTGAGGCACTGATTGACCATCTTCTCTACTGGATTCCGTGCAGTACCATTGACGAGGCTAACTACCTGCTGGCCATCATCAACAGCGACGCCCTGCAAGCAGCCGTGAAGCCGTTGATGTCCAAGGGCCAGTTCGGACCGCGGGACCTGCATAAGCACCTGTGGAAGCTGCCCATCCCCGAGTTCGACCCGACGCAGGAGTTGCACGTAGCCATAGGCGAGGCCGGGGCAACGGCGGCAGCCGAGGCTGGGAAGAAGTTGGAGAAACTCAGGGAACAGTGGGGCGACAAGCTGACCGTAACCATCGCCCGCCGCGAGCTGCGGAAGTGGCTGCGCATGTCGACCGAAGGCAATGCGGTGGAGGGCTGTGTGGGCAAGTTGCTCGCAGGGAAGATGGCCACCGCGTAACCCTTGCCAGATAGCAGTTGATGTAACTACCCGCGAGGCAAGACCTTCACGTAATCCGGATTGGGGTCGTCGGAACCCGGTATTTTCTGGTATCCGCGCCTTTCGAGCTTCTCTGGCAAGAACTCGCTGAAGACATCCTCTACCCACACCCACCAACATCCGGCTTGGATGGCGACTTCCTCAACCTCATCCATGAACGCTGAGAATCGTCCGGTACGGCGTGGCGGAGGTTGTATCCTGTCGTAGTTGCTTGCTCGGTCGTGATTTAGTACATGCAGAACGATTAGCGTATCCGGTACTATTCCGCCTTCCAAGTCCACGCGCCTAAATTCGCGCAACTTACCGTCGTCGACTAAACCCTTTTGCAACTTGCCCTCAAAGCGCCCCTTCCGGACGTAAGCAACCTGCCCGTCCAAGTCCTCAGCGTCCCAAAACTCTTGGACGGAATTGAAGTACCAATGCTTGGTTACTTCATCAAATTCGCCTGTCATGGGAGGGCTCTCAACTCTCTTCCCTCTTGTAGGATTCCCCGGAGGGTGGGTGGTGTCGAAAGTCTACCAAACCCGGAGGAAGGACGGTCTGCTGTACCCGGTCAGTGTACAGCAGACAAATGAGGAGTGACACGGCGGGGCGGTCAACGCGGTTGAGCTCTTGGGGCGGGTTGGCACCAAGCCGGACACTGGACATCGAGAGTCACCGCCTTCACCCACTTGCAGATGGCCTTTACCGGCTCTAACGACAGCTTCGGCTTGTTGGGACTGATCCGGCTGGTCGGCCTAGTCCATGAGTGCGACAACTGGTGCTGTCGGATACAACTCCAACTTTGGTAGGCTGAGGCATGGCCCTTTCCGACCGACAACTACTCGACGCCCTCAGCCGGACGCCGTTTATCGACTCGACGGAGCTGGCGGGCATCCTCGGCGAACCGCATGCCACGGTCCACCGCTCCCTGAGCAACCTGCTGGCCGAGGGCATCGTGGGGAGGGCGAGCCACGGCACCGCCAACCTGCCTTCAAGCCAGCGATACCACCTGACGGCCCAGGGCGTCGGCGAAGCCGCCTGGGTCCTCGGCTTTGCGACTCCCTCGGACTTCGTGCGGGCCTACCCCATGTCCAGGGAGTGGCTGGTGCTGCTCATCCGCAGGATGGACGCGGTGGCCAGCGTCTACCGCCTCGCCGCCTCAATGTCCCCCGGCATCGACAGTTTCCGGTCGCATGTGGAGTTCCACCGGAGGGGGCGCTTCGACGCCACCATCACCCTGCACGACGGCCGCAGCTTCGGCGTGGTGCGCCAGGGTCTGGCCCTGCGGCGCCGGTCGCTCTATGACCGGCTGCGGGCCATAGCGGAGTACGACTACACCCGCCGCCCCGATACCGTTCTGATCCTGGTTCCGAGCGTCTGGGAGGAGAGGCTGACGACGAGGTTTTGCGAGAACCGGAACCTCCGTGACTGCTACGTCGCCGTGGAGTCCAGGGATGCGCTGGAAGGACGGGACCTTCGCCTCTGGTGTTGCACCTCGTGGGTGATAGGTAGCAGGTTCTTTAGTCTGGAGGGCGTGGTCTCCCGCGCCAGCCCAGGCGGAGGGCCTCGCACGGAGTCGCCGGAGCGGAAGCGGGCGTCGCTGCCCCGTCCCGAGCGAATGACACAGGCTGCGCCGGCCTTCGGCGTCAGCCCTTCGGAGAAACGGACGCTCGACCTCATCACCGACCACCCGATGATCCCCCGTGAGCACCTTGCCCTCTGGCTCGGCGTCTCCGAGGGTCGGGTCAGCCAGATGATGCGCAGCCTCGTCCATACATGGGGCCTTGTCGAGCGTCACGGCAAACGCGGCGACGTTCGCTACACGCTGTCTGCCGAGGGCATTCGCTACGTCACCCACAGGGACCGCGCCGAGCTGCCGACGACCCAGGGCATCTGGAGCACAGCCCTCACCACCGACAAACAGGGCCGCAGGCGTCACGTGGGACACCGCATCGAGACGTGGGCGAGACAGACGAAGCACGCCGACGGCATCACGTGGTTCCTCTCGAAGCTGGAGGCGGAGACCAGGGCCGACCCCGGCAGCGAGCTGGTGTGGTCCGTCCCCACCGACAGGTCCGACCGGGCCTACAACTGGGGCGATTCGGCCATCGCACCCGACGCCGTGGGCCACCTGGTCGCAGGGGGCCTTCACGTGCCGTTCTACCTTGAGCACGAGCTTCGCGCCCGCCATCCCAGGGGAGTCATTGCCCGTCTAAGCCCCTATGAGAGCTACTACTGGTCCAACGAGCATAAGGAAGACCAGCCGCCGTACCCCGTCACCCTCTTCGTCGTTGATACCGAGGAGGTGGAGTCAACTTACGTGCGCACCGCTGCCCGGATGAGCCGAATGTCGCTGCCCATCTTCGTGTCCTGCGTGCCCGTCCTGTCACACACGGGGATACTGGGAAGATCATGGCGTCCACTGTGGGAACCGGAGTCCCCCCGACTGGCGTTGTCCGGGCTGAGAGCCTACCACTGGGACAGTCTCTACCACCGGATGCGTCATCGTCCTGTAGGGGGGAATAGATAGCGCCGATGCGTCGCTATCTCCCCTCTATGCTGGCTGGGGGGTGCAAAACGGGACATCTTGTCCTGTGGCCGAGGGTTTGAGAGGCCGCGAACCGCCCGATTTGCCCCTGTTTTAGCTACGAAACGGGCTTCCAGGCTCTCTGACCGGTCAGCGTCTGAAAATGCAAAAGAGTGGGAAGTCATGCTAAACTAAATCGCCCCTTCGACGACGGCTTGATTGCACTTTTGCAACCCTGACGTGTCATCCGAAAGTGAGGGAATTAGCTATGGCTGAACCTGTCCGGCGCGTCCACAGAGCTGATCGGGGCGGGATTTGGCGTGCCGGCGGCGTCCGTGGCCCAGTTTGGCCCATCGGTTTTGGCGGGAAACGATGTGGGGGTGGACGACACGAATTTGGGGGCCGGGTAGAAATGGACATCCTGGGCCAGCCAGCTAGGGGTATGCGCCACATTTGGAGGAAACTGGCTGGGACGAGTGAACACTTTGAGTAAAAGGCTGGTTCCGGCGAAAAATGGCTGAAATTGCAAAAGCGGGCCACCCCTATAGAGGATGGAAATGAGTGACGGACGGGCATCGAGGGCCGACGACAACCGGCCAGACCTCAAGTGGGTCGTGGAGTGGCTGGTCGAGCGGGAGGGACAGCGCAAGGCGGCGGCCCTGCTGGGCGTGAACCGAAAGACGGTGGCGCTGGCCCTGCGCCGGGAGCGGTTGACGGGCAGGATGACCCTCGCCGTCCAGAGGCTCATGGCCAACCTGGACGACCCGGAGTGGGAGAGGACGACGCCGGTGGACAGGTTGGAGGCGAGGATAAGGGTGGCGCTTGAAGCGGTGCACGAGCTGGCGGCGCTGGTGGAGCATCTGACTGGGCGCGTGGCGGTCTTGGAGGCGGCACAGAAGGCCGAAGACGACGACGCGGGCCGGGAATCGGCGGATGTGCCCGAGGCCGGGGGTCGGGGCCTGCGTCTGTTCGACTGGAGGCGGAGGCGTCAGTCGAAGGGCGAGGAAAAGAGCGATGGATGAGCAGGCCCGCTGGGTGACGAAGGCGGAGGCTCTGCGGGAGTTGGAGGTCTCCATCTCAACCCTGGACCGGATGATACGGAAGGGGGAGATCGAGGTCCGCAGGGAGGGCCGCCGGGTCTACGTGCGGCTGGAGGGGCCGGAATACGTGAGCGACGACGAGCTGCTGCGCCGTGCCCTTGCCCGGGAGGACAAGCTTCAGCGGACCGTGTGGGAGCTGGATGGGCGAGCGTCAGAGTTGGAGCGGGAGAGGGACGAGGCCAAGGAGTCCGCTTCCGCCAGCCGTCAGGCGTATGAGGAGCTGGAGGAGGCGTACCGCAAGGAGCTGGCAGTCCACGGGAGGACGAGACGCTTCACTATCAGGATCGGCTTGGCCGTGGTCGCGCTGCTCGTCATCTGCGGTCTGCTCACGTGGCGGCTGCTGGCGTAGCCAATTAGTCTAATGGCAATCATAAACATAGGCATTGTCATACTCATGGGGTTGCTGATCTTGTCTGTCAGCAGTGGCCTATTGAAACCTGAGCCCATAGCACCACGGGCATTGATCTTGAGTGCTTGGAACTATCTGAAATCTGGCCCTGTCTCTTTGGCTTTTGCCATACTGATCGTCGCCGTCGAAGTGGCTGTTGTTGCTACTGGGACTAAGGAGCAGCTTAGATCGGAATTCGGACTGCCCAACGACAACGCTTGGGCCTATTTCGTATACGCCTTTCTACACCACGACATCACGCACCTTCTGGAGAACGCAGGAGCGCTGTTGATATGCGGGGGAATTATCGAGGGGAGGATGAAAAGCCGATGGCTTTTGGTTTTGGCAGCTTTGTTTATACCTCTGGGGGGCTACCTTGCTACATTGACCGCTCCGGTGTTCATTGATTCTCCCTGGACTGGCGATCTTCCTTCCGTGGGGTTTAGCATTGTCGATTACGCCGTTCTTGCCCTATGTTCATTCTTCGTCATTGACTTTGTCCTGAAGGAGCGATTTTTCAGGTTAGCTTCTGAGAGGCGAAAGAGGCTGTTAGGTACAGCGATAGTAACGCTGTACCTCTTGTGCTCTTTCATCTCCGGCGTCAGCGATGGCCCTGGGGAATCAATCTTGGGGCATTCCATTGGAATAGCACTAGGAACAGTAGCGAGAGGGACTTGGTGGGTTGTGCATCGCCCGCGCCCACCTTCGGCGTCAGGCATGTCGGTTCTATAGGTTGCCTGCCGGGAGTCCCTTGACAACTGGGCAGGGGATCATTGATGATGTAGAGTAAGACAGTTTATGACCAACAGGCTCATCAACAGGAACACCAAGACGATCACCTTCTCCCTGCCCCCTGAGATGGCCGAGCAGGTGCAGGACGTGATGCGCGACGAGGGCCGCACCATGAGCGAGCTCATTCGGGAGGCCCTTCGCAACTACATGGAGGAGCGGGAGTGGCTGCGGACCATCCGGTACGAGAGGCTCCGCGCTCGCCATGCCGAACAGGAAGATTCACAGGGAGATTGAAGGAGGACATTATGAAGAAGCACCTACAGCCACTCACACCGGCGGCGCTCTACGCCAGGGTATCCAGCGACCGGCAGGACGTGGACCTGTCCGTGTCCGCCCAACTGCGGGCGCTCAAGGAGTACGCCAGGGCCAACGGCTACTCCGTGGCCCGCGAGTACGTGGACGCGGCCGAGAGCGGCCGCGTCGCAGACCGGCCTCAGTTCAGGGAGATGATCGAGGAGGGCTCCAAGCCCAAGGCCCCCTTCGACGTGATTCTCGTCTGGAAGTTTTCGAGATTCACCCGCAAGCGGGAGCACGCCGTCGCCTTCAAATCCCAGCTGCGGCGCAAGGGCATCCGCGTGGTGTCCATCACCGAGCAGGCCGAGGACAACGCCACCGGCAGGCTGCTTGAGGGCATCATCGAGAGCGTGGACGAATATTACAGCGAGAATCTTGCCCAGGAGGTCGTCCGGGGGATGCGGGAGGCCGCGTTGCGGGGCTTCTTCCTCGGCTCGAAGGCCCCCTTCGGCTACAGGAAGGTCAAGGTCAGCGACGGAGCGAAGGAGCGCCCCACCCTTGAGGTTGACCCGGCCACCGCCCCGGTGGTGAAGGAGATATTCGAGAAGTCCCTGCGGGGCAGCGGCCTCAAGGAGCTATGCAAGGAGCTGAACGAGAGGGGCGTCACCAACCGGGGCAAGCGGTGGAACAAGGGCGGACTCCACTACGTGCTGAGAAACGAGGCGTATACCGGCACAGCCGTATGGGGCCGGATATCGAAGGGAGAGAAGGCCCAGGACCCTGTAAGGGTTGAGGGAGCCTGGCCCGCGCTGGTGACGAGGGAGTTGTTCGATAACGTGCAGCAGGCGATGAGCGACCGAGCCCCGAAGGTGCAGAGGCCCGCCAGGGTGGGCAGCCCGTACCTTCTGAGCGGCCTCCTGAGCTGCGGGGTGTGCGGCAAGCCCTACTCGGCCCAGGGAGCCAAGAGCGGCCAGTTCGCCTACTACATCTGCGGCACCCTGTTCAGGGAGGGAGCGGGGACGTGCAGCGCCCGCTACCTGAACGCCCCGAAGCTGGAGACCTTCGTGGTGGAGAAGATCAGGGAGCGGATACTGACCGAGGAGACCATCGTGGCGCTGGTGCAGCTGGTGGCCGAGGAGATCGACGCGATGGCGGGTGAGCTGTCGGGCAGGCTGGAGGTCGTCGAGGCGGAGCTATCCGACGTGGGGAAGCGGCTTGAGAAGCTCTACGAGGCCATTGAGACCAGCGAGTTGACCCTTGAGGTCCTGTCGCCTCGGATCATGTCTCTGAGGCACCGTGAGGAGCAGCTGGAGGCTGCGAGGGAGGACACCGAGACCCGGCTTGAGCAGCGCAGGGTTGTCCTGCCCGACACCGAGGAGATAGTGGAGTACGTGGCGGACTTCCGAAACTTCCTGAAGGACGGGACGATCCCCGAGCGGAAGGCGCTCATCCGCAACTTCGTGGAGGGCATCGAGGTGGTGGGAGACGAGGCGACGCTGACGTATACGGTCCCCATGCCGAGCGACGGCGTGACGTCGGAATCGGCCTCGGTTCTTGATTTCGTCAAGTCCAGCCCACCAGAGGAGACTCGAACCACCTGAGGGCCTTTAGGTGCTGTCGCCTGCCCTAGGGCGCAAGGTCTACTGCCCACGAGTATCGAATCTTTCCGTTGTGATTGCCTCCCGTCCATGGACGTGGTTCGAGTCCCCGCTAGTGGTGGTGGGCTTATAGGGGCGCTCACATATGAGCGGCCCTATAGGGTCATACCGGGTCGCCAGTGGAACGGCCCGGCGGCAACGGGTCGGGTTGGGGATTGGGTTCTTCCGACTCCGACGCCTGGGCTAGGATGCGTTCTACTCTGCGCACGTCGATGACCACGATCTGTCTATCGTCAAGTTTGGTGGGCTGGCGCTGTTGTCGAACAGGAGTATCGTCTAAGGAGCCGCGCGCATGGTTGGCCTCGCCAGTGCCGCCGCCGGCCTGACGTACCTCTTCGGGCGGCTCGTCGGGGGTCTGCTGCTGGGTTGGCGCAGCGGCGAAGGGTCGAGGCCCCGCCCGTCAGCGCTCCTCTGTGAGCACGAAGATACGCCCCGCCGGCCGCTCGGCGTCGGGCCGGTACACGTATCGCCGACCGGGAGCAAGCTGCTCTTCATATAGCACCTCTTCCCGTCCCTCCGCCCGCACGACCAATGCGTATATGTCTTCCCGAGGCACGTAGCACCGCGCGTAGCCGTTGCCATTCGTCCGGCTCCTGCCCAAACCCGCCACGGCGACTTCGCCATCCGCGACTGGCCTGCCATGCTCCCCGAGGACTTGAAGCACAGCGGTCCTGCCCGCGAGACGGACCGCGAGGAACCTCCGGAGACGCCGGGGCCAAGCCAGTCGCTCAGCCGGGAGGTTATCGACGACGTCCTTCTCATAGCCGATACGCTTTGGCGTCGCCCAGTTCGGTCCGTACTTGCAGCGAAGGTACTCTTCAGGCGGACTCGGTACGAGAAACCTCTCGCCGACGAAGTCGATCTCTTCGAGGCGGGTGAACAGCTCCACCGGAATCGACACGTTCGGGAAGTGGGCGACGTGGCCCTTGTGGACGCGGTAGCAGAACCAGTCGATCTTTATGTGGCGTTTCATGATGCCGAGCCACGACTCGCCGCCGTACGTTGCCGTCTCGACGTGGAATCCGCGAGCCCTGAAGGCGTCGGCCACCGACGCGACCGACCGCTTGGTTAGGCCGTGCATCCCGTAGATGGAGCCGAGGTCGATATCGTCGTCCCAAGGGATGAAGGCGCCATCGCGAACCGCCCCGAGGCAGGTCCCCTGCCTCAGGAAGAACACAACCCCCAGCTCGTCGAAGACCTCCTTTGCCTCCCGGAGGAGCTCCGCTGCCACGGTGGCGTCCATCGGCGGGGTGGTCCTCATCAGCTGGTCCATCTCCGCACTCCCGGCGGCGTCGCACTCACTCATCGCGCTCCTCCTAGTGTGGCTGCGCAGCGCTACCAGCCCTGGGCTCGGGCGCCAGGCTTGCATCGGTCACCACGAACCCGTTCATGCCCACCTCTCGATTTCCGCATCCCTGATCTCACGGGCCTCCCGGATCAAGTCGGCGGGATTCCCAGGAAGAGGCTTGCCTCCGAATATCTCTTGCCGGAGCTCTGCATACAGCTCATGGTCGGGCTTGTCGGACAAGAGTCCGCCCCGGCCGTTGTGTCAAGGGCGGACGGAAGTTGGACCATTAGGGTGTCGCTGTTCAGGATAAATGTCCGTTTAAGTGGCCGACAGAAATGTCACTCGGTTATGCTGCCATGGTATCAGTGGGAATCACCTCAAGTCAGGAATTGGCCTAACCTAATTCGCCGTAGGCCGTCTCCGGCGGCTGTTTGCCATGGCATCGTACGACCTCTAGATGCGCTTGGCTCCAGCAATTAATTGATGGCGCGGTAGAACAGGTCCTCTTGCACTGGGGAACCGGCGTACTCAGGCCGCACCCGAAGGCTGCCTTGAGCCTTTGACGCGCTGGTACTCGAGGCGCGCAGCTACGTAGCTCCAGTCAACGTAGCCGGTCTCGAAGTCCCTGTCTCCTGAGGCTGGGTCGTATTTGCTGCGGCTGTGGAGGACCCTGAAATTCTGGAAGATCACGCAGTCGCCCTCCTCCAACCGGAACCGATATTGGTACTGGGGGTCGTTGAGGCAGCTGGAGAAGAGTCTGTATGCCCGGTAATACTCCTCCACCTGGTCGAAGGGAAGCTGCCAGTCAAGGTTCTTGGGACAATAGCAGACGGCTTCGACTTCCCCTCCATTATCGAGGAGCAAAAGGGGAGTGGAATGCTTGAACAGATATCCGGCCTGCCTGTCATATTGGCGGAATTGTATGCGAGTTGAGGCCAGCAGGTCGAACGCGCGAGGATGTTGCAGTCGAAAGTCCCGGGCCACGCGGAACCCGTCTACAAGGATTGTGTCGCCTCCGGACGTCGTGTTGCTGCGGGCGCAGAGGAACTGCACCAGCCTTTCTCCCCACCTATAAGAGCCATCGGTGTGGGGCAAGAGGCTGTCACCGGCGTTGGACAGGGCCAGGTCCTTGGCTCCGGGCGTCGGCCTAACCCGGCAAGTGACGCCGTACTCAGTGAGGTGTATCGGGGCGATGTCCGTGACCCAAGTATGCAGCTCGGTGTGGTGAAGGTTGTGAATTACTGCCAAGCCCAGGGCAGCAAGTTGCCGGCCCCACGACTCAAAGGGAGTGGAGGAAGCATCGAAAAATCCAGGCGGATGGGCGTCCATGTAAGCCGCATCCCACAGGGCCGATTCGCTGGGCTGCTCGGGACCCGGCGAGGGGTCGTAGGAATGTTCAAGCAGCCAATGGATGGGAAATACACTTTCGTGGGGCTGGGCTCCGTTCCAGGAAATGCGCAGCTCTGAGGAGGTCTCTTCCACGGACCGCGGTTCCGGGGGAACCGGGTCCATGCTTATGTCGTAGATTTTTTGCGAGGAGTCCTGGTGGAAGCACTCAGGACACAAGCAATGGTCGCGCAGCCAAGTGTAGTGAAACCGCTTGCCGCGTATGGTCAGGTGGTCGCCGTTCTGCATGAAGATATCCTCTTGTCCGTTGGTTCTCTACGCGCCCATGGGCAGCCCGGAGTCCCGGGCCAAGGCTTGGTGGGCAAAGTTGCAGGCCCATAGGCTGTAAGACCAGGATTTCCCATATTGAAGCACAGCCGTTCTGCCCGCAAGACGGGCCGCGAGGAACCGCCAGAGGAGCCGAGGCCAAGCAGGCTGCTCAGCCGGGAGGTTATCGACGACGTCCTTCTCGTAACCGATGCGCTTGGGCGTCGCCCAGTGCGGTCCGTACTTGCAGCGGAGGTACTCTTCAGGCGGACTCGGTACCAGAAACCTCTCGCCGACGAAGTCGATCTCTTCGAGGCGGGTGAACAGCTCCGCCGGAATCGACACGTTCGGGAAGTGGACGATGTGGCCCTTGCGGACGCGGTAGCAAAGCCAGTCGATCCGTATGTGGCGCTTCATGACCCCGAGCCACGACTCGCCGCCGTACGTTGCCGTCTCGACGTGGAATCCGCGAGCCCTGAAGGCGTCGGCCACCGACGCGACCGACCGCTTGGTTAGGCCGTGCATCCCGTAGATGGAGCCGAGGTCGATATCGTCGTCCCAAGTAATGAAGGCGCCGTCGCGGACGGCTCCAAGGCAGGTCCCCTGCCTCAGGAAGAACACCCCTCCTTGCTCGTCGAAGACCTCCTTCGCCTCCCGGAGGAGTTCCGCCGCCACCGTGACGTCCATGGGCGGGATGGTCCTTATCAGCTGGTCAATCTCCGCCCTTCCGGCGGCGTCGCGCTCAGTCATCGCACGATCCTCCCTACTGGGCCGCGCTGTGCTGTCAGCCCGGAGCGCGGGCGATGGGTGGGCAGCAGCGACATGGTCTGGGCGTGGCGTAGATCATCGACGTTGTCGATCTCCGTCCACCACCGTGGGCCCGTGCCGAGCACGTGCATGCGCAACGAGCCGTCGGCAATGGCGCGTGCGAAGGCTATCTCGTAATAGTGGCTAGTCTGGCCCCGCGCGATGTACTCATCGAGGTACGGCATCACCTGCCAGCGCACCGCCCTACCCGAGAGTTTGTAGATGTTGACCGTCTTGAGCGCGGAGCCGTAGTCGAAATCGGGGGGCTGGTCCGCCTTGAGCACCATGGCGGTTGCCAGGTCGCCAGCCGCTTGGATGACCGTCCCGTTCATGGTGGAGTCGTAGCGGTCAACCACGGCGACGTTGTCATAGGGCGCGTCGAGCAGGTCAAGCAGCAGGCCGGGCTCGAAGACGAGATCGCCCTCGAGCAACAGGATGTCGTCAACGATGCTTCGCCGCGCCAGCCAGAGCGAGTAGATGTTGTTCGTCCGGTCGTATATGTCGTTCTCAACGTAGGAGATGGCGACGTTGCCGAACCGGGCGCCGATGGTCTCGCGGACCAGGTCGGCGCAGCAGCCTACGACGATCACGCACTCCCGAACGCCCGCCCCGTCGAGCGCCTCGAGCTGGTAGTACAGCATGGGCTTACCCTGAACGCTCACCAGGGGTTTGGGGCATTCGTTGGTGAATGGACGGAGTCTCGTGCCCTGTCCCGCTGCGAGGATTACTGCCTGCATGACGTCTACCTACTAACTCCGTCGGGCGCGGCCGAGCGGAGCGCTCGCGGCTCGCCGGCCGCCATCGTGCGGAGAATGCCGACCAGCCATTCGTTTTCCTCGGTTGTCCGCGAGGCGATGCGGAAGAACCTATAGTCGAGTCCTTGCTTTCGACTACAGTCGTTGACGAGCACCCGGTGCTCGTCAAACAGGCGAGCGGTGACCTCCGCCCCGCTAAGCTCGGGCGAGGTGCGGCAGAGGACGTAGTTGCCGTGGGTCGGATACGGGTGGAGGAAGGGGACCGTCCGGAGTCCCTCGTAGAGGGCCTGTGTCGCACGGGTCACGAGTACACAGGACTCGGCGAACTCGGCCTCGTATCGCTGGACGCGCTCGATGAACAGCTGCGCAAGCGAGTTCACGCTCCAGATGGGGAGCTCGGCGCGCAGGCGAGCGACGAGGGCGGCGTCGCCGGAGACGGCGTAGCCCAGCCGGAGCCCCGGCACGCCGTAGGCCTTCGACATGCTGTTGACGATGACCAGGTTCGGGAACTCGTGTATGAGGCTCAACGCGCTCAGCTGCGGCCAGTCGGGCGACGCGAAGTAGAGGAACGACTCGTCGATGACGACTAGGTCAAGGCGGCGGAAGGCCTGGAGCATATCGACAACGCTGCTCTTGGGGATGAGCGTCCCTGATGGGTTGTTGGGCCGGATGAGGACCACTGCGTTCGCGCCAGTCTCCGCCACGTGCGCGATGAACCCGTCGACGTCCAGGACGAACTCAGCGTCCGTGGGGTAACGACTGACGGGCTTGCCCTGGACGGCGGCGCGGTTGGGGTATTCGTCGAACGTCGGGATGGGCACGGCCAGGCGCTCGACGCGCAGACCGCTGAGGACGCTGATGATCTCCGCCGCGCCGTTCCCAACGACGACCTGCTCGTGGGTGAGGCCGAGGGGCGCGGCAACGAGCGACGAGAGGTGACGGTTCGTCGAGGGGTACGACTTGACGAGCTCGGGAAGGCTCGATGCGAGCTCGCCAATGAGGCCGGCGGGAGGGAAGTACCGGTTCGTCATGTAGCAGAAGTCCTGGAGCTCGAAGTTCCAGAACCCCCCGTAGAGTGACGAGACTGCTTGCACCGGCGACGCCATGCGAGTCCTCCCGTTTGGATGGCTCACGCTCTCGGGGTGCCCGCGCTATGGCGTATCGCGCACGCGGCAAACACCGGAGCGGTATATCAGGAGACCACCGGGGCGGGATGACGGTCAAACTATAGTGGAGGCGAATGGGACGAAGCGCCGCGATCCAGCCACGTGGTGGTCGGCAAGCCGGCGGTGTTAGCCAGGCCGGTAGGCAATGCCCGCGCGCAGGGGCGGACGGTGTATGCCGGACAGATCAATCATCGAGTGAGACCCTCTCGGACGCGCCAAGCGCCAGTCTACACAGGCAAGGCCGTGTGTCAAATACGTTGTACTCGTCCAGTACATGAGCGACACTCGGGTTCCTTTCGCTGAGCTCGCCATTGAGCGGCCTGGGGCATTGGACACACCGACGGCAGGGGGAGCGTCCGCACATGCGGTGAAGCAGTTCCCCCGCTAGCTGGGCGAGGACGCGGACAAGCCCACGCACCCCTTCAGGAGCCGCCCGTCGGCTATCGGATGCCGAAGGGGCAGGAACCGTGACCATCAGACTGTCCGTACTTGGCGGCCTTCAGATCCACCGCCCACGAGCACCTGAGTTTTTCGTGTCGATTGTGTACTACGAATGTTGACGATGCGGGACGACGTCTGACCGCGAGCATGGGCGGCATTGTTGCCGCCCCCGCCGCCCTCGTTGTCATCTTGCAGTGACAGCCTTTGGCGAGCCTGCCAGGACGAGCCACATCTCGAAGATGGTTCTGTCTATCGTCAAAATAGGCCCCTGGCGGGGACTCGAACCACGTGAGGACCTTTAGGTGCTGTTGCCTGCCCCAGAGCGCAAGTCTACTGCCCACGAGTATCGAAGCTTTCCGTTGCGATTGCCTCCTGTCCATGGAGGGGCTAGGGGTGGTTCCGCCAGGAGCAAATGCGACCAAATGCGACCAAATGAGACCGTTTTTGCGAGAGGCAGCCCTCGTCCACTCGTAGGCCGGGGAAGTTACGAGTGAATGGATGACACATCTTGAGGCAAAACAAGCCTTTGCGGTCGTGCGATGCGCCGGAGCGGCGCCGATTCCGCCCTCACTGGGCGCCGCTCCGGCTGCTCCCACCATGTCATTTTCGCATCATGCGTCGCAGACCGGGGGAGGAGGGACCGCGCTGCTGTCGCGTCGCTGCGAGGTGCCCGCCTGCGCTGGAATGACGGAGAGTCGGGCGGGAGGGCGCGGGAACGACGGAAGGGTAGGGGAGACCTGCTAAACTCGCGGCCACCTCACATGGAGGCCGGACTTGCCCCCTGAGCTGAACGGACGCCTCGACTTCTGGAATATCGGCTACCCGTTGGGAGCGGTCGTCTATCTCGTCGGCGTCATCTCGCTTGCGGCGGTCGCCTGGGCGCTCTGGCGGCGTTCGCGGTACTGGCGGCTTGGGAAGCCCAACCCGGACGTTGGCCCTTGGGGCGCGAGGCTCAGGGCCGCTTTCAGTACGCTGCTCACCGACGCCGCCGGCCACCGAAGGTTTGCGAAACATGAGCGCTACCCCGGTGCGATGCACTTCCTCATCTTCTGGGGGATGGCCATCCTATTCATCGCGACGAGCCTCGACGCCGTGGAATTCAACGCCGAGAAGTGGTTTGGCTGGCATCTGGCGAGCCGCCGCATCGGCGTACAGCTGGAGCTCGTCTGGGACATCGGCGGCCTGATGCTCATCTCGGGCGTCGCGCTCGCCGCCTACCGCCGCTACGTCGTTAGACCGCCCCGTCTGAACACGATGCTGGAGAACGGCGTGCTCCTCGTCCTGCTCCTGAGCATGGCCCTTTCCGGCTTCGTGTTGCAGTCTCTGCGCATGGCCGCCACCGAGCTCGAGCCGGCGAGCGACCTCTACAGCGTGTCGTCTGCTTACTGGTCGCCCTTTTCATACGTCATTGCCCAAGGCATCCGGGCCGTGGGCGCAACCGTCTACGGCATGGAGGTATCGCACTTCGTCCTCTGGTGGGCCCACGCCGCGCTCATGTCGGCCACGTTCGTCTACGCCGCGTGGCGGTTCGGTCCCCTCATGCACATCTTCGTGAGCCCCATCAATCTTGTGATGCGCTCCTCGGTCACCCGCCCCAAGGGTGCCCTCCGGTCCATGGGGGACCTCGATACGCTGGAGGTCTTCGGCGCGCGCGAGCTCACCCAGCTCACCTCCAAACAGCTGCTCGACTACGACTCCTGCACGAACTGCGGACGCTGTCAGGACCAGTGCCCCGCATGGCGCAGCGGCAAGCCTCTCTCGCCGAGGAAGCTTGTGCAGGATGCGAAGGCCTACATGGTCTCCCGCGCGCCGGTCCTCCTCGCCGAGGGCGCCGACGCTCCGCCTCCGGAGCCGGAAAGCGACCTCGTCCACGGCTTCATCAGCCCCGAGGTCCTCTGGTCCTGCACGACCTGCCGCGCCTGCATGGAGGCCTGCCCCGCATTCGTCGAGCACATCGACTCCATCGTCGACATGCGCCGCTACCTCACGATGGAGGAGGCCGACGTTCCCGAGACCGCGATGGGCGCACTCAACTCGATGGAGCAGCGCGGCCATCCCTGGCGCGGCACCCAGGCCACGCGGACCGACTGGATGGAGGGGACCGAAGCCGTCGCCATGGCCGACGACCCCGACAACGAGCTGCTGCTCTGGGTCGGCTGCACCTCGGCGCTCGATGGGCGCGGCCAGCAGACGGCGCGGGCTATGGCGTCCGTGCTCAAGCTGGCCGGGGTGAAGTACCGCGTGCTCGGAAGCGAGGAGACCTGCACGGGCGACCCGGCCCGCCGCCTCGGCAACGAGTACCTCTTTCAGATGATGGCCGAGCAGAACATCGAGACGATGAAGGGCTACGAGGTGCGGAAGGTCGTCACCCTGTGCCCCCACTGCTTCAACACGATCAAGAACGAGTACCCGCAGCTAGGCGGCGACTTTGAGGTGGTCCACTACACCGAGCTCGTCGCCCAGCTTCTCCGCGAGAACCGCATCCGGCCCAAGAAGGCTGTCCCCATCTCCGTCGCCTACCATGACTCTTGTTACCTGGGCCGGCACAACGACATCTACGACCCGCCGCGAGAGATTGCCCGCGCCATCCCCGGCTTGGAGCTCGTTGAGATGGGCGAGGGCAAGTGCCGCGAGCGAGGTTTCTGCTGCGGCGCCGGCGGCGGGCGCATGTGGATGGAAGAGCAGGGCGTCCGCGTCAACCACATCCGCACCGACCACTTCCTGGAGACCGAAGCCGATGTCGTGGGCGTCTCCTGCCCATTCTGCCTCCAGATGATGGAAGAGGGCATCACCGCCAAAGGTGCCGCCGACCACAAGGCCGCCAAAGACCTGCTGGAGCTCCTAGCGGAGTCGCTGGAGGAATAGGCTGCATGGGATGGCAGAGAGGGGGCGAGGTTCCCGCCTGCGCGGGAGTGACGGGGGTGGGGTTAGGAGGCGGCGTCGAGGCGGGAGATGTCGGCTTGGGCTTGGACGAGGCCGTCGAGGAGGCCACTCATGGTCTCGCGGTGGCTGGCGATCTGGGCTTCGACGGTCTGCACCCACGCTTGGTGCGCTCGGCGCTGGTCGGCCGACTCGGCGCGTATGGTCTCTATCCGCCGGTTCGTTTGGGCTAGCTCGTCCTCGGTAGCCGCTATGCGCGTATTGAGGTCGGCGTCTACGCGTAGGAGCCATTCCTCGTAGGCTTTGTGCTCAGCGTCCATGGCTTGCATCATCTCGGTGAGACGCTGCACGTGGGCGGCGAGGGACCGGCCCGGGTCGGGAGAAGAGGTCATGCGGGGCTGCTCCTAGGGTGGTGAGGAGTATAGCGCCCGCACCGGGGGGTTGTAGTGGGCCTATAGCGGCGGCTCGTCCTCCTCGATCAGCTCGGGCAGCAGCATGTCGTCGAACAGTCCGCCATCGAGCGCCGCCCCGACACCCGCCAGCTCCAGCGCCTGCGACTCCTCCTCGCTGAAGACCGGAGGAGCCTCGGCGACAGGTAGTTCATTCTCCGCCCACTCCGGCGCGGGCGCCTCTTCGGCAGGCTCCGGCTCAGGAGCCGAGGTCGGCGGGAAGGAGACCTTCGACCGCTGGCTCGGGTCTTGGTGCGCCTCGCGAAGCACCACACGCACCGCGCCGTTCGTCAGGCCGGACACTGCACCGTCGTATCGGTTGCCGCCCTCCATGAGGGCGATGAGCCGGTGCGCCAGTTTGGGCGGGGTCAGTCCGAGGCAGACGCCCGCGGCGTCGAACACGGCAAGGGTCGAGCCGTTGCGCTCCAGCGACACCGGCGTGCCGGGCGACGGATGGCCCGCGTGATCGGAGGCCAGCAGGACGACCTCCGCGCTCTTCCCGCTGTCGCCGGTGAACATCTTGACGCTGAGGCCCGGAAGTCCATTCGAGTGGGCGTTGGCGGAGGGCCCCTTCTCAGCGGCCCAGTTGAGCCGGGCAACGTGCTTGGCCGCGATGGGGTTGTCCGGCTCCATCTCCAGCGCCAGCGCGAACGTTTGGAGCGCATCCTCCATGTGGCCGAGCTCGATCAGCGCCTTGCCGAGCCGGTTCAAGGCTTGGACGTTATCGGGGCACGCTTCGAGAATCTCCCGGTTGAGCTGCGCCGCCTCTTCCCACCTGCCTTCCATGGCGAGGCTGATCGACGTGCGCGTCCGCTCCTTCAGCAACCTGACGTGGTCCGCTTCACGGTAAACCATCTCCACACTCCGCTCGACAGCGCACTTACCCCCTTTCGTGACGGCGGTCTGTTTTAGATTGTTCGGTCTCCGAGCAAGGTCCGGTGCTCGATTGCCGTGCACTTGTCCATCACGACGTCGAGCCCTGCTGCCCTTGCCTTTGCGGCGGCCTCCTCGTGGATAATCCCCAGCTGCATCCACACTACGGAGGCGCCGATTTCGATGGCCGCTTCTACGACGGGCGGCACATCTACCGGTCTCCTGAATATGTCGACGAGGTCGACGTGCTCTTCTACGTCCTCCAGTCTGCGGTACGGCGCTTCGCCGAGCACCGGCCCGGTCAGCGCGGGGTTCACCGGGATCACCCGGTACCCCTGCGCTTGCAGATACCGCGCCACCCCGTGAGATGGCCGGTCCGGCCTGTCCGAAAGCCCCACCACCGCAATCACCCTGCTCTTGGTCAGTATCTCTTCGACCGTCGCCAAGGTTGTTCTCCTGGGTGGCGCTTCGGTTGGGACGCTAGATTGGCGTAGCCGGGTCACACCGTCAAGCAGGTTCCCGCGGGTTTGCGGCGAGATTTCGCGCATCCCGTCGTCGCCCTTAAAGCAGGCCGCGGCGGGGCGGAGGCGCTCGATCTGGAGAAGCGCGGGAGAGGCATCGGGAGAACGCCCAGCAACTGCCCAGCGCGGGACGCGCGCTCGAATGCACTCGAAAGCGCTTGCCCTACAGCAGGCGGCTCCCTGCGCCGCTCCCTGGAGGGCCAATCCCCTACGCTAATCCCCTACGCCAACAGCTCCGAAATCGTCCGCACCGCGCTATCCGGCGTTGTTGGACTGCTCTCCGGCAGGCCGCTGCCCTTCCAGTCAACCCACACTGCGTGTATGCCCAGAGACTGAGCGGCGGCGATGTCGGCATGCAAGTTGTCGCCTACCATCATGGCCTCCGACGGCTGCACCGCCAGCTGCTCCATGGCGTGCCGGTATACCCGGAGGTCCGGCTTGCCCACGCCAAACTCGTCTTCGATGATGATGCAGTCGAAGAAGCGCTCTAGCCCGAAGCGGTGGATCTTGGGCCGCTGGAATCTGGAGGCGCCGTTGGTGATGAGCGCCATCCCCTTTCCCATCTCTCGAAGACGTTGCAGGGTTTCGATGGCGCTGGGATACGGCTCTACCGACGCTTCCTGAATGTCGCCGTAAGCGTCGGCAATCTCGTTGGCTGTCTCCCCGGCATCCACGCCCAGGTGAGAAAAGGCCAGCGCAACCATCTCACGCCGGGCCGCCGCCAGGTCCGAGCGCGCCCGCTGGTCGCGTGCCGGGTCGCTCCAGAACCACGAGCGCATTGCGCTCACGGTCTCCCTGAACTGTTGAACGTCCAGGCCGTCGAACCGTTGCGCGAACCTGGTGAAGGCCTGTCCCCAGCTCTTGGGAGAGATGCTGTCGTAGGCCAGGATGGTGTTGTCCATGTCGAAGAAGATGGCCTTGGGCAACTGAATGCTCATGGTTCTCCTCGCTGCCACGGCCTGCGCCAGGGTGAATGCGTCCTCTCACGTCGATGGAGGACGACCGAAGGGAACGCCCCTGGCGGAGCCGGGACTACTCCTGATCGAGCTCGAACGCGTCGTGGAGCGCCTGCACCGCCTCGTTGACCTGCTCTTCGTCCACGATGCAGGTGATGCGGATCTGCGACGTCGTGATCATCTCGATGTTCACTCCCGCCTGCGCCAGCGTCGAGAACATCAAGGACGCGACTCCCGGCGCGTTCTGCATCCCCGTCCCGACGATGCTCACCTGCCCCAGGTGGTCGTGCGACACGCAGTCCGCCGCGCCGATTTCGTCCGCGATCTTGCTCGTCAGCTCCAGCGCAAGGCGGAGGTCCGTTCGGTCGACCGTGAATGAGAGGTCGGTTAGCCGCTCGGCGCTCGCGTTCTGCACGATGGTGTCGACGCTCACGTTGGCATCGGAGAGCGGCTTGAACACCGCCGCCGCGATTCCGGGCCGATCGGGCACGGCCCGCACCGTGATGCGCGCCACGTCCCGGTCGTAGGTCACGCCTCTGACTTTGTTCGAGACTTCCATTCCCTGTCCTTCCGTTTGTCCCGGTCCTTCCGCCTCGAGGTCGTGGATCAGCGTGCCGGGCAAGTCCTCGCGGCTCGACGCCACCAGGATGGGGGTCTTGTACCACGCGCCCAGCTCGATCGACCGCGGGTGCATCTTCGCCCCGTAGCTCGCCAGCTCCAGCATCTCCTCGTAGCCGATCTCGCTCAGCTTGCGCGCCTTCGGCACGATGCGGGGATCGGCTGTGTAGATGCCGTCGACATCCGTGTAGACTTCGCAGCGAGCGGCCCCCAGCGCGGCGGCGAGCGCCACGGCCGTAGTGTCCGAGCCGCCGCGGCCCAGCGTCGTCACATCCATTTCCTCGTTGATTCCCTGGAAGCCGGCCACGATGACGATCCGCCCGGCGTCCAGCTCGCTCCGGACGCGCTCGGCGTCGAAGCTCACGATGGTCGCCCGTCCGTGGGCGGTGTCCGTGCGCACTCCGGCCTGGGCGCCGCTCATGCTGATTGCCTGCTCTCCCAGCTCGCGCAGCGCCATCGCCAGCAGCGTGCAGGACACGAGCTCCCCCGTCGACAGCAGGATGTCAAGCTCGCGGGGCTCCGGCGTGGAGGAGATGGACTCCGCCAGCTCGATCAGCCGGTCTGTCGTGTCTCCCATCGCGGACACGACCACCGCCACCTGGTTCCCCGCCGCGCGGGTTGCGGCGATGCGCTGTGCGACGCGCCTGATTTTCTCGGCGTCGCCTACCGACGTGCCGCCGTACTTCTGGACGAGCGTTCCCATCAAGCGGCCCCCCTCCTCAGTCCTCCCCCGCAGACGGGGGAGGAGGAACGGCAGAGTCCGGGACTTGGTCAACGGGGCCGGCGCCCGTCGTTGCGGGTTCGAGCACGCGGAACGTGCCCGTCAGCCCTGACTTGTCCCCGGCGTCCGCCATCTCGTAACCGATGGTGAACGCGCGGTTCTCCTCCCGCGTCGTGAACGCGACGATTGACGAGCCCGCGCCGGATAGAAACACGCCGCGCGCGCCCGCCGCCAACGCGTGGTCGAAGATGACCTTCATCTGACGATATACCTTCTGCCGTTGGGGCTGGTGCAGCCGGTCCTGCGTCGCGAGACGCAGGTACTCCGGCCTATCCAGCGCGAGGCTCGCCACGAGCAGCGCGGCGCGCCCCACGTTGAACACCGCGTCGGTCCGCGCCGGTTGCGGTTCGAGCACGCTCCGCGCCTGCTTCGTCGCCATCGGCGTGTCGGGTATGTACGCCACGCATTGAAGGTTGGCGGGCAGCGGAACGGGCGCGGCGTGGACGGTGTCCCCGTCCGCGATGGCGATGCTCAACCCGCCCATCAGCGCCGGCGCGACATTGTCGGGATGCCCCTCGATCTGGGCCGCGAGTTGCAGCAGCCCATGCGGGTCGATCGGGTGATCGAGGAGCGCGTTCGCCCCGTACAGCCCGCCGACGATTGCCGCCGAGCTGCTCCCGAGTCCGCGGCTGAGCGGTATCTCCTGCCAGCTCTCGATCGACAGGCTCCGGCGGCTGTTGCCTGTCTCGTCGAGGACTCGCTGGGCCGAGCGGTACATCAGGTTTCGCTCATCGAGCGACAGACGCCCCTCGCCCGAGCCGTGAATCTCCAGATACGGGCGTTCCGACCAGCCGACACGCATCGTGTTCCACATTGACAGCGCCATGCCCAGGCAATCGAAGCCTGGGCCAAGGTTGGCCGTCGTCGCCGGGACCTGGATGCTCACTGAGTCTGACATAACCTCGCCTGCCGCGCCGTCTCTTACCGAACAACGATTATATAGGCTGCCTGCGCCGCACCTCAGTCCCGCGCAGGCGGGATGAGGAAAGTCCCCGAATCTATCGGGGAGGTTACGAGTGGGAAGTACTCGATTTTTCGGGGAGATTACGAGTAAAAAAGTATCCGAAAATCGATGACATTTGGGGGTTGACAGAGGTTGTTTTCATGGCCGTGGCCTGCTTCCTGGGTCGCGGAACTACTATCTGACCGAAAATTTGTATTTCGTGCGCTCCAGCCCCCTCGTAGTCTCTCCCGCAGACGGGGGCGGCAGGGAACAGTCCGGCGTAAGTGGTTGGGGGATTCGTGGTCCTAGACATGACGATAATCCGACACTTCATTGTAGAAATATCAATGGGGTTGGGCAATGGGCAGGCGTCGCAGGCAACTGTTCAGAATTTGGTAGTTGAACTCCCCGGGAACCTGGTTGGCGGGGCGGCCCCCTCTCTAGCTCTCCCCCGCAGACGGGCCAACGCTCCACACCACAACGGACGAAAGTGGCGAGTGGGGCGGCCCCCTCTCTAGCTCTCCCCCGCAGACGGTGGGGAGAACCGGAGCAGACGGGAAGAGGGGGATGGACCGCGCCGCTGTCGCGCCGCTGCGAGGTTCCCGCCTGCGCGGGAATGACGGGAGGGGAGCGTGGGCGTCTATTTTCGAGGCAATCCCCTATGTTGGCCTCGTCCAACACCACAACCAAGGAAAATAGGCGAGCGGACGCCGATACCTGGATTCCCGCTTTCGCGGGAATGACGGTTGGGGCGTGGGAAGACGGTTGGGGCGCGGGGAGGGATCGCGGTGCTGTCGCCCCGCTACGAGGTTCCCGCCTGCGCGGGAATGACGGAGGGGGCGTGGGCGTCTATTTTCGAGGCAATGACGGAGGGGAGGGGCAGGGGACTGCTATAATTTCGCAACCCTGCCAACGACGGGAGCACGGGACTAGATGGGCATCGTTTATCTTGCAGGTCAGACTTCCGGCTCAGGCGTCACGGCGGTGGCGGCGGGGTTGGCTGCGTCCTGGCGTTCCGCGGGCAAGCGAGTCTCCCTCGTCAAGCCTCTCTCGACGACCGGCGACTTCGACCCCGCCTTCTTCGCGGAGCTCGGTGGATCTTCGGATACGGCGACGATTGACGGGGATGCCGCGACCGCCGACGGCGACCCCGCACCCGAGCTAATCGGCGAGGCCGTGCGAATCGTCCAAGCCTTGGACGGCTCCTCGGACATTGTCGTAGTCGAGGGTCTTCCGCTGGACAACGGCTCGTCCCCGACCCTTGCCGAGGGACTCGACGCCCGCGTCGTCGGCGTCATCCCCTACGCTCGCTCCCTTGGAGGCGAGACTGCCGACGCTTGGCGAAGCGCATTTGGCTCGCGGCTCGCTGGCCTTCTCGTGAACAAGCGCACCCTCTATGCCGAGCACGACGTCGCAGCACGCCTCCTCTCTGAGCTCGCCGGGGATGGCGTTCCCGCGTTCGGCGCGCTGCCCGAAGACCGGTTGCTGCTGGCGCCAACCGTGCAGCAGGTCGTCGATTGCCTGGGCGGCGTCTACTTCACCGCTCCCGACGCGGCCGGCGCGCTCATCGAGCACTTCCTCATCGGCGGCCTGATTACCGAGTGGGGCGGCAACTACTTCGGCCGCCTCCCCAACCAGGCCGTCATCGTCCGCGGCGGGCGCATCGATATCCAGATGTCCGCCCTCAACTTCCCTCTCAGCGCCCTCATCCTCACCGGCTGCGACACCCCCTCTCAGTACGTCTACCAGCGCGCCGACGACCTCGACGCGCCTCTCATCGCGGTACCGCAGAACACCCACGAGGCCGCCGCCGCGCTGGAATCGCTGAGCGCGGCGGTCACGGTCCACCACCCGGACAAGGCCCAGCGCGCCGCCGAGCTGCTCGACGCTAACGTCGACATGGCGGCCATGAGCTTGGCCGTCGGCGTGGCATAGGCGCAGGGCCGTGCCCCTCATCGCAGTGACAGCCACCGGCCCCCGCGAGGCGGAGCCCTATGCCGCCTCGATCACCTCCAGGGGCGGCGACGTCCGCGTCCTCACTCCCAAGACCTACACCACCCTCGACGACGCCCTCGACGGCGTCTCCGGCCTCCTCCTCTCCGGCGGCTACGACATCCAACCCAGCCTGTACGGCGAGCAGCCGCAGCCCGGCGGCGCCGGGCAGACCTACCCCGAGCGCGACGCGATGGAGACGGCCCTGCTCCTTTGCGCCGTCGAGCGCGATATGCCCACGTTCGGCATATGCCGCGGCATGCAGCTCATCAACGTCGCCATGGGCGGAAAGCTGATTCAAGACCTGCCCGCCCACACCATCGGCTATCCCCCTCCGAGCGAAACGTCGGCGATGCATCCCGTCTACGTCTCGCCGGGGAGCCGGTTCGGCGCCATCATTGGGGCGGGCGCCATCTATCGCGCCAATAGCCGCCATCACCAGGGCTTCAAGGAAGCGCAGCGCGCCCCGGGCCTCATGGCCTGCGCCTACAGCCCCGACGACGGGATAATCGAGGCGGTCGAGAGCCCGGAGCACCCCTGGCTAATCGGCGTTCAATGCCACCCCGAGCGCGAGCGCGAAGTCCCAAAGAGCTTCCTCAAGCTGTTCGACTGGCTCATAGGATGGGCCGAACGGTACGAGGCCGGAGATATGCCCGCATGAACAGACCCATACCGCCGAAACAGACCGACGAGTCCGGCGAGTGCAGACACCTTTACCTCACCCGCGACGCCACATGCGTCCACTGCGGCGTGCAGTTCCGGCTGGCGTGGGCGTCCGAGCGCCGCGACCTGCTGCGCCCCGCGACGCGCAACCTGGTGATCGCCCTCGTCAGCGTCGCGCTTCTCGCCGTCACCCAGGTGTTCGGCGTTGCGGTGCAAGGCTTTCAGGTGTCCAGCATTTTCCTGATGGTCGCGGTGCTGTTCTTCACTCGCTCGCTGCTGGGAGGGTTCGAGCTGTACAGGCGGCATGGGTTCGTGCCGGGCAGACTTGGCCCCATCGTCCGCCGCAGCTCGTTCAACCCTCTCCCGCCGAAACCATACGTAACCACGCTGGGGCGGGTGCGTTTCCCCATCGACCTCGAGACCTACCTACAGTTCGAGCTCGGCGAGACCCTGCTCATCGAGCACCTCCGCTGGTCCCGCCTCCCCGTCGCCATCTACAAAGGCCACCCCCGGTAGCAACCCCAGACGGGGACAGAGCGAAGTTAACGCCCATTGGGATCCGCCGGGACTCCCTGCCTCCCCATCCGTCTCTGCAGACACGGACCAAAGGATGGGGATTCGGCGGCGCTGTGGCTCCTCCTATATTCCGAACGATGCCGGTAACCTAGAACGCAATCAACCGAAGACGCGGGGACGAACATGACCGAAACCTACGACGTAATCATCATCGGCGGCGGGGCGGCGGGCGAGAACGTGGCGGGGCGAACGTCGCCCGGCGGCCTCAGCACCGCAATTGTGGAGTCGGAGCTGGTGGGCGGGGAGTGCACGTACTGGGCCTGTATGCCCAGCAAGGCGCTGCTGAGGCCCGCCGAGGCGCTCGCCGCGGCGCGGCGTGTTCCGGCGGCCCGCGACGCCGTCACGGGAACGGTGGACGCCGCCCGCGCGCTGCGGGCCCGCGACGCCTTCGCCAGCAGATGGGACGACAGCGGCCAGGCGGCATGGGTCGATTCGGTCGGCGCCGCTCTCATTCGCGGGAAGGGCCGGCTGACAGGCGAGAGACGCGTGGTCGTCGAGCAGGCAAACGGCGCGGAGGTCGAGCTCGAGGCGCGGAAGGCCGTCGTGCTGGCGACGGGGTCGGTGGGGTTCGTTCCGCCGATTCCGGGGCTGGCGGAAGCCGCGCCTTGGACGAGCCGCGAGATCACGTCGGCGCCGAGCGTGCCCGAGAGCTTGATCATCATCGGCGGCGGCGTCGTCGGCCTCGAGATGGCGCAGGCGTGGAAGTCGCTGGGGACGGGCAGCGTCACGGTGCTGGAGCGGCTGCAGCCCCAGGACTCGGCCACGCTGGAGCCGTTCGCCCTGGAGGCGGTTATCTCGTCGCTCGAAGAGCAGGGGGTCGTGTTCCGCCTCGGCTGCGTCGTGTCGTCCGTGGAGCGCACGGAAGCGGGCGTGAAGGCGACGATGGACAACGGCGAAGAGATTTCGGCGGAGCAGATCGTCGTGGCGGCGGGCAGGGCAGGCGTCGTGGACGGCGTTGGCCTCGATACCGTCGGGGTAACGGCGAGCCGTTTCGTCACGGTCAACGACCATCTGCAGGTCGAGGGCGTGGAGGGGGGCTGGCTCTACGCGGTGGGCGACGTGAACGGCCGGGCGCTGCTTACGCATCAGGGTAAGTACCAGGCGCGTCAGGCGGGCGACCACATCCTCGGCAAGGATGCGTCGGCGTGGGCGGACAACGGGGCCGTGCCCGCGGTCATATTCACGGACCCGCAGGTGGGGAGCGTAGGGCTGACGGAGCGGGCCGCGCGCAACAAGGGGCTGAATATTCGCGTCGTCGAGATGGGGTGGGGCGTCGCAGCCGCGCCGCTGCTTGGCGAAGGGTTCAAGGGCGGCGTGAAGTTCGTCGTCGACGAGGACCGTCGGGTGCTGGTGGGCGCGACGTTCGTGGGGCCGGGCGTGGCCGAGCTCACCCACGCGGCCACCATCGCCATCGTGGGCGAGGTGACGTTGGACCGCCTCTGGCACGCCACGCCGTCATTCCCCACCCTCAGCGAGATCTGGCTGCGCTTCCTGGAGACCTACGGGCTCTAGCTCCTCCCCCGTCTTCGAGGGGGAGACTGAGGAAGGGGCTAGCGAAGGCTCTGGGCGAAGAAGGCGAGCGTCTTCTCCCACGCGTCGGCAGCGGCTTCGGGGTTGTGGCTGCCGCGGTCGTCGCAGAAGAAGCCGTGGCCGGCGCCTTCGTAGTAGTGGAAGCGGTGCTCCTTGTCCAAGGCCGTTAGGCGGTCGTCCAAGGCGTGGGCCTGCTCGGGCGTGGGGTTCTGGTCGCCGTTGCCGAAGAAGCCCACCACGGGAATGCTCAGGTCCGGCGACTCGGCGAGTGCGGAGAACGCCTCGGGCTGGTCGTCGCCGGGGAACATGAAGCCGCCGTAGTAGATGGCCGCGCCGGAGAGGCCGCGCGCCCGGACCGCGGACTGCAGGGAGATTCGCCCGCCAAGGCAGAAACCCACGATGCCGCTGGCGCCGCTGACGCCGGGGTCGGCGTTGAGATGGTCGATGGTCGCCTGAATGTCCGCGTCGACCGATGCGTCGCTGAAGCCGACGCGGAGCTCGGCCCGCATCTCCTGGAGCTTGTCGTACGGGGCGTAGCGGAGGCGGCCCGATCGATGGAAGAGGTCGGGCGCGACGGCGACGTAGCCCTGCTCGGCGAAGCGGGTGGTGATGCCGATGATGTTCAGGTTCACCCCGAACGCTTCCATGACGACGATCACGGCGGGATGGGGCCCGCCGGTTGCCGGACGCGCGCCCGGCGCGGCCATCGGCCCGTCGGCTGTCTCGATGTCGATGATCTGCTCGATGATGTCCATGTGCGCTCCTTATTGCTATTGCCTCGCCCGCGAGGGCACGGGCACTCCGTCATTCCCGCGCAGGCGGGAATCTCGCTGACTACTGCGCCCGCGAGGGCGTTGCGCTGAGATGCTCGGCGAAGAATGAGAGCGCCCGCTCCCACGCCTCGGCGCTGCGCTGCGGATGATGCTTGCTGCCCGCAGGCTGGGCGAACCCGTGGTCTGCTCCCTCGACCCAGACTGCCTCGACCTCGCCGGGAGAGTTCTCGGAGGCGGCGCGGATGACGTCCACTCCCTCTGCCGGGTTGAAGCCGTCGAGCTCCGGAAAGAACATGAGCAGCGGCCGCGTGATGTTGCCCGCGTCATCGATGGGGCTCGGTGAGCCGGGGACGGCGGGGTCCGGCTCGCGGAGGCGCGTCGGATAGAAGGCGACGACGGCGTCGAACACGCCGCCCATCGTCGCGCCCAGGTAGGAGATGCGTCCGCCCAGGCAGAAGCCGGTCAGCCCCACCCGCCCGTTGACGGCTGGTTGCTCTCTGAGGAACGCGGCGCGGCGGGCCATATCGGAGCGGTGGTCGTCGTTGGTCATACCCTGGCGGATGCGGCGGGTGGCTTCTTCGCCGCCGCCGAGAGCGGTTGTGGTCAGTAGGCGCCCCGCCCGGTGGAACGTATCGGGAGCGGCGACCACGTAGCCCTGCTCGGCGATCCATCGCGCTTGGGCGCGGGCGTCGACGCTGAGGCCGAGCGCGTCGTGGACCATGATGATGGCCGGCCGGGGCTCGTCGTCGTCGGGCCGGTACACGAACGTGGCCATCGTCCCCTCGTCCACGGGTAGATCGAGCTCTTCTTCTCGAATGTCCATCACTCCCTCCGGCGAGCCCTGGGACTTTTCCGCCGTAGCGGCGGCGGACTCGGTTACGCTACCATAGAGTAAGCGCGCGGCCTTGCCACACGGCAACCGCGCGCGGTTCATGTAGCGCATCATAAATGCCCACCGCAGGATTCTGGATAGTCGTTAGCCTGATGGCGCTGGCCGAAGCAGCCATTATCGTCACGGCCTTGCGTATGCCCGTCCGCACACATGCCGCGCGCGGCATCTGGGGAGCGCGTCCGGCTGAGGTCGTTTGGACGTTGCTGCCTGCGGGGCTGATCGTCCTGCTGGCGGTCATGTCATCGAGGAGCGTGTAGGCCCATGCAGGCGCGGCAACCTCTTACGGCGCATACCCGCCGCGCCGGATGGCTTGCGCTCGGAGCGGCGGTGCTGACGTTCGGCCTCATCGCCTACGGAGCGTGGGTGCGCGTATCGGGCTCCGGCCTAGGCTGCCCGGACTGGCCGCTGTGCGAGGGCGTGCTCATCCCGGAGATCGAGGGCGCGACGGCCATCGAGTTCGGGCATCGCGCCTACGCCGGCGTGACGATGCTGCTCGCTGCCGTCTCCGCGCTGTTCGCGTTCCGCGCCCGTCGCGCCGACCGGCTGAGCGCCCGCCTGCTTGTCGGCGCGCTGGCGGCAATCCTTGCGCAGGCGGTGCTGGGGGGCGTCACGGTGCTCACCGAGCTGCACGGCATGGTGCGGCTGGCGCACTTGGTCTTTTCGATGTTGACGCTGGCACTGCTCACGGCCGGCGCGGTCCGAGCGCTCGACGTGCGCCTAACCCCGCCGCCGGACGTTCGGCGATGGCGGGCGCTGGCCGTCGCCTCGGGGTTCGTCCTGCTCGCGGGCGGAGCGATTGTCGGCGCGGGGCAGAGCGCGGGGTGCCCCGGTCTGCCGCTGTGCGACGCGCGCAGCAGCGCGGAGGCCACAGGCTTGCATCTAACGCACCGTGTAGCGGCGACGCTGCTGCTGTTGGCGCTCGCGTGGACCGCGTGGCAGGCGCGCGGCTCGGGCGGCTGGACGCTGCGGCTGAGCGTCATAGCCGCGCTGCTAGCTGGCGCGCAGGTCGCAGTCGGGGTGACCGCGGTGGCGATGCAGCTGCCCCAGGCGCTGAGGGTGTTGCACTTAGGGCTGGCCGCTGCGGTGTGGTGGGCCGTCGTGGCCCAGCTGAGCTTCGCGTTGCTCGGACGCTCGCGCTGATGGCGGCGTTCCTACGCCGTGTCGTCGCGCTCTCCAAGCCGCGGGTCATATCCCTGCTCGTGCTGACTGGGGCCGCGGGCGCCTGGCGGGCGGCGGAGGGGCCGCCGGACGTGGGTGTGCTGCTGACGGTCATTGTCGCGGGCGCGCTCGCCGCCGCGGGCGCCAACGCCATCAATCAGGGTCTGGACGCGGACATCGACACCGTGATGCGCCGCACGCAGACGCGCCCCGTGCCTGCGCAGGAGGTGAGTCCGCGCGGCGCCGCCGTCATGGGGGGGGTGTTGGTGGCGATGGCGACGGCGCTCATGGCGGCGGGGGCAAACCTGCTGGCGGCGGCGCTCACCTTCGGCGCCGCGGCTGTCTACGTGCTGGTCTACACCATGCTCCTGAAGCGCCGCTCGTGGAACAACATCGTCATCGGCGGGGCTGCCGGAGCGTTCCCTCCGCTCATCGGCGCGGCCGCCGTTTCGTCGGAAATCACGACGGTGGGAATCTACATGTTCGCCTTCGTCTTCTTCTGGACGCCCCCGCACTTCTGGACGCTCTCGATGCTGCTCCGGGAGGACTACGCCGCGGCGAAGGTGCCGATGCTGGCGGCGGTGGCCAGCCGGCGCGACACCGTGCGGCAGGTGCTGCTGTACGTCGTCCTACTCACGGCGATGGCGTGGCTTCCGCTGGCTGCGGGCTACGGCGGGCTGACCTTCGCGATCGTTACGACGCTGCTCGGCGTGAATTGGCTGCGGACTACGTGGCCGCTGCTCAATGGCGGCGAGGTGCGCCAAGTCGTCGCGGCGTACAAGTACTCGCTGCTCTATCTGGCGGTCGCCTTCGTCACCTTCGCAGCCGAGCCGATGCTGCCTTGGTGACGGAGGCGAACGCCAGTGGGTCCGTCGGCGGCTAGGCTACGACCACTTGGCGAAAGCCATGCCGCAGCCCGTCCCGGCCTCGGAGCGGTAGCAGGGGACGTAGTCGAACAGGTCGAATTCCATGTCGTCGCCCATCGCCCCGGCCGCCGCGAACCAGTTTCGTATCTCGGAGGTCCCGGCTTGGAGCCGCTCCGTCGGCAGGGCGGCGACTCCTTGCTCGTCTCGCTCCTCGATGAGCTTGAGGCAGCGCTGGTCGATCTCCTCGTCGACGATGAAGTGGCTGAAGCCGCCTGATCCGAGGACCGCGACGCGCGTCCCGCTGTCCCAGCTGGACACGGCTTCCCGGACTGCCTTGCCGAAGTTCCAGCAGCGCTCGGGCGTCGGCTGGTTGGGCGGGAAGTAGGTGTTGATGTGGACGGGGACCGTCGGCACGACCTTGCCGGACATCAGCCGGCGCCAGACGAACCCGAAGGCGTGGCTCATGTTCTGCCCTTCCCTCATCCGGCGGACGTGCATCGTGTCGAAGTTCTGGTCGTTCAACGACTGGACGATATGCCTGCCCAGCTCGGCGTGGACGGGGTAGAGGCGGGCGTCGTCTCCGCCGTAGTAGTCGATGCGGGCCCGGTCCGACTCTTGGTTGCGGCCGGCGCGGGGCCCGAACGACACCTCGTCCTGCCAGAAGACGCAGAAGGGAGGCATCGCCTCCTTATCGAAGATCTCGCTCTGGTCGTCGCCGAACATGATGAGCACGTCCGGGTCGGCTTCGGCGAGGGCTTCGGCCACCTTGGCGATGCCGCGCTGGTTGGCCTCGTGTCGCCGTTCGAACACGTCCTCCGTCAGCTCCTTCCGGACGGCGGGGTCGGCCTCGGAGAGGAGTTCTTCGTAGTTGACGTGCTTGCCGTCCGGGACGCGATAGAGGTTTCGGTTCTCCTTGTCTCGCTCCGCGTACGAGGCCCAGAGCCCGTTCGGGATGCTGAGGAGAGGCGAGTGGGACGTGCCGAGCCCAAGTACGATTTCTGCCATAACGTCTCCTTTCGCGCTCCCTCTCTTCGGGGCGCGCCCTCCATGTCCTAGGAGGTGAACGATGGCACGCGGGAAGGCGTTTGTCCAGTCAGCGCCTCGCCCCCGTCAGCGTCCAGGAAACTGGGGCTTGCGCTTCTCTTTGAAGGAGCGGACGCCTTCGAGGAAGTCCTCACTGGCTTCGGTTGTCCGCAGCGCGTCGTGACGCTCCTGGGGGACCTGGTCCGCCGGTCCGAACTCGAGGAGGTCGCGCACGACCTCCTTGTGGAAGCGATGTGACACCGGCGACAGCTCGGCAATCTCGGTGGCGAGGACGCCGGTCTCGCTCTGTAAATCCTCCGGCTCGACCACGACGCTGAGGAGGCCGGCGGCGAGGGCTTGGTCGGCGGAGATGGAGCGTCCCGTCAATAGGAGATAGCTCGCGCCACCGGAGCCCGCGAGGCGCATGACCCGGTCCACGTGGCCGTGGGAGATGACGATGCCGCGTTTTGCGGCGGGCAGGCCGAGCTGGGCGTCGGAGGCCGCGATGCGGATGTCCGCGTAGAGCGCAAGCTCGAAGCCCCCGCCGAGGCAGTAGCCGCGTATGGAGGCGATGGTGGGCTTGGAGAGGCGACCGATGGCCTCGCAGGCGGCGTTGACCGTGCCACGGTAGCTGCGCGCCCTCTCCGGGGTGCTGCGGGTCTCCTCGAAGTCCTTAATGTCGGCGCCTGCGGAGAACGCCTTGTCGCCCGCGCCGGTAAAGACGATGACCCGCACCGCGTCGTCGCCTTCGAGCTCGGCCAGAAGGCCGGGGAGGGCCTGCCACATAGCGTGGGAGATGGCGTTGCGCTGCTCCGGACGGTTGATGATGACCGTCGCAACGGGCCCGTCGCGCTGCACGAGAAGCTCGTCGCTCATCGCTGGGCCTCGCTGACCATGCGCATAACCTCGCTGAGGGAGAGTCCCTCCTCGATGATGGTGTCGTCCGTGAGCAGGGAATCAGCGTACGTCATCAGGCACATGGGGCACTGGACCACGCCGTCCACGCCTCTCTCGACCGGCGTTCCGCACTCGTCGCACTGTCGAATATCCATGTCCGAACTATACAACAGCGGCGCGGCGGACCTGCGTGGAACATTCCCTTGTCCACTCAGCCCCCTGTGCCGCCATGCGTCGGCCCTCGTATCCAATGCAATGGCAAAGTGTTGACTGATGCACGAATCGCGCGCGTTAGAATAGGCCCGTGATAGAGACCAACATCCGAAGGATACGGCAGCAACTCCTCAGGGAAGGTTGGCGCCTCGCGCGACCCGGCAACAAGCACGACATCTACTGCACAGCGTCATCACCGAGCAGATACAACTGCCACGGCATCGCGAAGTCTCGCCAGGGGTCGCCCGCAGCATTGCCAAAATAGCTGGATGGGAGGCATGAGCATGCGGTACCCCGCACTACTCGACGGCAAGAAGGGCGCCTACGGCATCGTCTTCCCTGACCTGCCCGGCTGCCACGCTATGGGCGCGACCATTGACAACGCCATCGCGAACGCACAGGAAGCAATAGCCGACTGGATGGACGCCGCCGAAGCTCGCGGCCGCACCTTCGCCATGCCCAGCGCCCCAGAGGACATCAGCGTACCGCAAGGGACTACACTGCTCCCCGTCCTGCTGGTTCGCCCGCGCCGGACTGAGGTGAAACGCGTCAACCTCTACCTCGATGCAGCGATCGCTGAAACCATCGTCGAAGAGGCCAAGCGCCTGCGTATCTCCCGCAAGGACTACGTAGAGCACGCCATTCGCACCGCCGCACGGACCGGTGCATAGGGCTACGCAAGAATCTCGTCTGCGGGGGAGAGTTTAGAGAGAGTGCCGTCCCACCCCCTATTTTCGTCGGTTGTGGTGTTATCTGAGGGCTGCTGGCGCGCCCGCCTATCTGAACCGGAACAGGTACGCGTCCGCTGCGCGGGCCATCTTGTGCCGCGCCTTGCTTGGCGCGCGCCGCTCGTTCTCAGCGAGCATGTCGCGTGTTAGCGGCTGCCCCTGCTTGCTGACGAAATACTCGCGCAGCTCTTCCTCGCTCGTTTCGAGAGCGCCGTCGGCGCCGAGGACCGCCACAAGCGTGTAGTCGCCGTCTACGTGGGCGCGGGCCGCGTCGTAGTGGCCGTCGTTGACGAGGAGGTGAGCGCCGGGAGTCAGCAGCGGTTTGCACTCCTGGGAGACGGCTCCTGCATTGAGCGACACCATCAGGCCGAACCTCGCGAACAGCGTGGACGGGATCCTGTCGTAGGCTGTCTCGACTGCGCATACAGAGGCCGGCTCCGCGTACTCCTTGTGCGCGTCGAGCCACACGGTCAGATCGTCGGACTGCATGGCTACGCCAAACCCCTTGACCGAGTCCACGTAGCACACGCGGGGGAACACCAGCGACGGCGAGAGGTGTACGTAGCAGCCGGGATAGACGGTGTCCGGGGCGCCGATGAGGCGTCGGACCGCTCTGAACACGCTAAGGAGGTCGTGGTCGTGGCTGTGGCGCATCTCGCGGTAGTCGCGGAGGTAGGTCGGCAGGGCGTCGGTGGGTCGTAGCATGGGACCGCCGAAGAGCAGGATGGGAGACTGAGGCTAACCTACGCGGGGCCCATACCCCAAGCAACGCACTGACACTTGCCCATTGCCCAATCGCCCCCACGCCCTCTACGATGGAGTGTCGCTACCCCGCTTCAGAGCGTCCCAACTACGGTCCCCTGCCCGGAGCAGCCGCCATGAGTTACGCAATGCAAGTGGGTGAGGAAGTTGTTCCAAGACCCGGGAAGCAGGCCGTGGCCATGGAAACACTCCTCGAAACCGCCGGTTTTCCGTGTTTTTCGGGGAAGTTGTTACTCGTAAGGGACTGTACAAGTGGGGAACTTCCTACTCGTAGCGGGACCGCAACTTCCCCACTGGACGGCGCCGGACGCCGCCTCAGAGCCGCCGGATGAAATGACGAACGACGATAGCAGACCGACAATCTCCGTAACCCCCGCTCCCGCCCCTAGCCTGACGGCGACGTTCGTCCGCCGGCCCAACCGGTTCGTTGCGGAGGTGGAGGTCGACGGCTCGTTGCAGCTGGCGCACGTCCCCAATTCGGGGCGCATGGCGGAGCTCTTCGTGCCGGGCGCATGCGTCCTGCTGCGGCATGCCGCCTCCCCCAAGCGCAAGACGCGCTTCGACGTCGAGCTGGTCGAGTACGGAGGGCGGTGGGTCGGCGTTGACTCCCGGCGGCCTCCTGGCCTTGTGATCGAGGCGTGGCGGGCCGGGCTGCTCCCCGAGCTCAACGACTTTGAGCGCGTTCGGAGGGAGGTTGCCTGCGGCGCGAGCAGGCTCGACCTGCTGTTCGAGGGCCCGGCCCACCTTCCCGGCCTCCCGTCCGCGAGGGTAGGGGAGGACCGGTGCTGGGGCGAGGCGAAGAACTGCAACCTCGTCGAGGACGGCGTGGCGCTCTTCCCCGACGCCCCCACCCTTCGCGGCCGCAAGCACGTTGAGGAGCTGGCCAAGGCGGTCGCCCAAGGTGAGCGGGCCGCCGTCTTCTTCGTGGTGCAGCGCGACGACGCCTGCGCCGTCGCCATGCATCCCGCCGACCCTGCCTTCGCCGACGCTGTGGCCGCGTCCGCCGGCGCGGGCGTCGAGTTCTACGGCATCGGCTGCGAAATCACGGCGGCGTCCATCACGCCGGTGAAGCGCGTCGACGTCGTGACGGAGCGAGCATGACGCCCCGCTCCGCGCGCGCGGAGCAGCTGCTCGGCGAGGTGTACCGGCGGCTCTTCGACCACTACGGCCCCCAGGGTTGGTGGCCCGGCGACGGCCCGTTCGAGACGATCGTCGGTGCGATACTCACCCAGAACACGGCGTGGACGAACGCCGCGCGAGCCATCGCCAACCTCCGCGCGGCGGGGCTCATGTCCGCGTCGGCCCTGCGCGCCGCGCCGGAGCCCGAGCTCGCCGAGACGGTCCGGCCCAGCGGCTATTTCAACGCCAAGGCCCGCAAGCTCAAGGCTATGGCCGAGTTCCTTGGGCGCTACGGCGACAGCGTCGAGGAGTGGCGCCGCATGGACCCCCATCGGCTGCGCGCCGAACTGCTTGCCGTCCACGGTATAGGGCCGGAGACTGCGGACGACATCGTTCTCTACGCGGCGGGCCTCCCGTCCTTCGTGATCGACGTCTACACCCAGCGCATCATCGACCGCATGACGCCGCGCCGTGTCCTGAGGGGCTACGACGCCTACAAGGCGCTTTTCGAGCAAAACCTCCCCCGCGATGCTCAGCTGTACAACGAGTACCATGCGCTCCTCGACGCCCACGCCAAGGAGGTGTGCGTGAAGCGTGAGCCGCGATGCGCGTCGTGCGTGCTCGCCGACCTCTGCGCGACGGGCCGGCCCTCTGCGCGACGGGCTGGCGGGGGGATGAGGGCGAGCGCGCCATGACCACCGTCGTCGACGCCTACAACCAGGCTGAGGGGTCTGTCGTAATCTGCGACTTCTCGCCGCCGCGCTCCGCGGATCCGGCCTTCGTCGACCGCGTCGCCGGCGTGCCCGCCGACTTCATCTCGGTCGCCTACAACCCCGGCCGCCTCCCGCGCGCCGACTCCATCACCGTCGCGAGCGTCATCCGGCAGCGCTTGGGCAAGCAGACCATCTTCGCCCTCTCACCCCGCGACATGAACAAGATCGCTTTGCAATCCCAGCTGCTGGGCGCGGCGATGCTCGGCCTGGAGAATGTCCTCGTCCTCGGCGGCGACAACCTCATCGAGCGCGAGCTGCGGCACGGCGTCAAGCAGGTGCGCGACACCGCCTCCACCGCGCTGATAAGGGACGTGGCGGCGCTGAAGGCAGGAGTGGACTACCGAGGAGCGAATCTCCAAGGCCCGGCCGACCTCTGTATCGGCGGCGCGGCGGACTTGGAGAAGGACTTCGAGCGAGAGGCCAAGCTCGCGGCGGCAAAGGTGGAGGCGGGAGTCCAGTTCCTGATGACCCAGCCCATCTACTCGTTGGACGAGCGCGAGCGCTTCCTCGACCTCTACGAGTCGATTGCCGGTGGGCCCATGCCCGTGCCCGTCTTTTGGGGACTCCAAGTTCTCACCGCCGACGGACTCGTCTTCGGGAACGTCCCGGACGGCGTGCGCTCCGACCTTGAGAAGGGCCGCCCTGCCGCCGACATTGCAGCAGAGATGCTCGCCGATTTCATCGCCGGCGGCGTCCGAGGCGTCTACCTCGTCCCGCCGATTCTCAAGACCGGCGCCCGCGACTACGCCGCCGCCGCCCAAGCCCTCCGCGCAATCCGGGGTTGAGTTGCGTTGGCGAGCGCGGTGTCACTTGCCCATTGTGCATTTATCGCGCGGGCTTCTAGTCTGGCTCTTGGCAAGCCCGGGTCGCCAGGCGGGTGTGCTAAGTTAACGAGTAGGGAGTTCCGATGACGACGCAAGCCTCACTTCCAATAGAAACCCGCGTCAGCAGGCTTGAAGGCGCCTACGAGCAGGTCAATGAGCGGTTGGGGGGATTGGCCCAATCCGTCAGCGACCTGCACCGCGAGATACGCACCCTGTACCTCTTCATAGGCGGCTCATGGGTGACGTTGATGGCCACAATGATTGGACTCTACGTCGCTGGGTGACGCTCCCCTTCGGGCGCCTACGCTCTTCTCTATTCCTGCCCCGCTGTCCCTCTCCCATTCACGTCTTTCCGCTTGTCCGTGGCTCAGGTAATGCGGTGAACTCAGGCCGTTCCTCACGCGGCCCTTCCCGCAGACCTCGCCGCAATGGGGTAAAGAAAAGGGCGGGGGCCTTGGCCCCCGCCCTTCGTTGGTTGCGCGTGTTGGGACGGTCTATGGCTAGGTGGCGCGCTCGTCGAGGACTCCTGCGTTGCCGGTGCAGTAAGGGATGAACGCCTTCATGTTGCACTGCGCGCCGCTCTTGGCGAGCTCTGCCTCAAAGATCTCGTGGATCTGGCGGGCCTCGTCCTCGTACTCAACTTGGATGCCGCCGTCCTTGATGCTGACATCGGCGGACTGCCGCTGGTTGGGGGCGTAGAATCCGCCGTTGCCGCCCCGCAGGGCCATGTACCGGGCCCGCTTCGTGCCGGAGTTGAAGTGCTGGTGGTACGTGCCGTCGTTCGGAACAACAACGATGGAGCCGACCTGCCAGTCGCACTTCACCATGTCGGAGCGGTCGTCCTTCGTCCACAGCAGCGAGAAGCCGGAGTCGCCGCTGAGCAGGAAGAGGTGCGCGCCGGGCCCGTGGCGGTGGGCCTTCTTGTACGTGCCGATGGGGAACTCGGAGATGTGGTTCCCCATGTCGTTCTTGCCCATCTGGAGCATTGCGTTGATGCCGCCCGCGCCGCGCTCCTTCCATCCGTAGAGCGCCATGTCCGGCGCGTTGGGGATGAAGTTGGTCTCCCAGATGCGCTTGTTGTAGAGCGTGCCGTTCCCGCTGAAGTAGGTCTCGTCGTCGGAGTAGCGGGAGCGGAACTGGAAGTCGTTGTTGAACATGAAGTCCGTGTCGCGGAAGAGACGCATCATCGGCGGCGCGTTGGTCGTCGCCATGTAGCGCACCTTCTCGTCGCCGGAGCCGTTGAAGTGCTGGTACCAGGCGTTGAGCGGGATGGTGAAGAGGGAGCCGGCCTTCCACTCGAACGTCTGCTTGCTGTTCTCGTCCATCCACACGGTAGTGGCCCCCCGGCCCTGGACGATGTAGAAGTTGATCTCGTACATGTGGTGCTCGGGCTCGGAGACGCCGCCCGGCTTGATGTCCACGACGTGGAGGTCGTTCGGCATATGCGCGTTGTCGATGTGGATGACGGCGCCGGAGCCGCCCTTGCGCTCCCACGGGCCGACCTCGACCTCGTTCCAGTTGGGGACGTAGAAGGTCTTGTGGACCATCACCCCTTCGCTCTCCAGCCAGTTCTCGTAAGCGTCGGGGACTCGGAAGTCCTCGAGATCGCCGGTTGGGGTCTCGGCGACCTTCATGTCGGTGCCTTGCATGACCATAGCTACTCTCTCCTCCACAGTCTTTCGCGCGAGGGTACATCATATTGGGCGGAACGCACAAACGCCCCGCCCCCGGCGCGCTAACGCTGAGCGACCGCCTTGGGTTCGACGGGCTGGAGCACGCCAATGTACGGGAGGTTTCGGTAGCGGCCGCCGTAGTCGAGGCCGTACCCGATGACGAATTCGTCCGGGACCTCGAAACCCACGTACTCGATAGGGATGTCGGCCATCCTGCGCACCGACTTGTCCAAGAGCGTGCAGACCTTGAGGCTGGCGGGGCCCTTCGCCTGCAAGTGCTCCAGCAGGTAGCGCAAGGTCAGCCCGGTGTCGACGATGTCCTCGACGACGAGCACGTGGCGGCCCTTCAGCTCCGTCATGACGTCCCTGATGATATCGATGCTCTCCTCACGCTCGCCGTAGTGCGATATCTCCATGAACTCGATCTGGAGCGGGAGGTCGATCATTCGCATGAGGTCGGCCATGAAGACCACCACCCCGCGCAGCACGCCGACCAGCACCGGCTCTTTGCCCGCGTAGTCCAGCGACACCTGTTTGCCGAGCTCCCTCACCCGCGTCTGCACTTGCTCCGCGTCGAACAACACCTGCTCCGTGCCCTCGACGGAGACTTCGGAGAGCGGCCCGAATCCGTACTTGCCCATCAGGCGCATGAGGTCGCGCCGGTAAAGCAGTTGGACGTTGACCCCCGGGTACATCTCACGGACGTGACGAAGCTTCCGGTTCTTCTGCGTGACCAGGCTTTGCTTCATCGTCGTCAGTTCGAAGTACTGGTCGTACTCCGGCAGGTAGAAGTCGGGAGTAAACATCTCGACGACCCGGTTTCCATCCCAGCGTAGGGGGAAGGACCGGGGTTCGTAGAGATAGTTGATGTGGTAGTAGTCTAGGAGGTCGGCGAATTCCTTCTCGCTCGGATGCATGAAGGCTTTCTGAGGTTTCTCGACCGCCGTCCAGTCCGCCTCGGACTGTCCGCCGCGACCGCGCCGTCCGCGTCCCGAGCGGGACGATTGCTCGCCTCTTTCCTCGAAGGATTCCGCCCTGGACGCCGAGACTCCCGTGGCGCCTGGAGCGTCCGCCTGACGACCCTCGCGCCCACGTCCGCGCCGACGCCGCGAGGAGTCTTCTCCAGTGGGCTCGGCCTGCGGAGCGGCTTGGGCCGGCGACTCCTCCGCTCTCGCCCCAGTGGTTTCGGTAGACGGTCTTCGGGGACGCCTTCTGCGCGCTGGCCTTGGCTGCTCGTCCGCCTCCGCGGCTGGCGCGGCCTGCGGCGCTGCTTGGGCCGCCGACTCGTCGGAGGCTGCCGAAGTCGCCTCGGCCTCGGCAGGCGACTTGCGAGGACGCCTCCTGCGCGTCGGCCTTGGCTGCTCATCCGCCGTTGCGCCGGATTCTGCCGCTGCGGCAGCCTCTGGCGTCGCATCAGCCGACGCTTCCGTCCTCGTCCGGGTGGTCCTGCGGCGGCGCGCAGGGGGCTTGGAAGGCTCGCTCTCCGGTTGTATCCCGGCAATCGGGGCGTCTGGCGATTCGGCGTCCGGGGCGGGCCGCCGCGGCGACCGCCGCCGGGATGGACGCGGGGCGTCCTCCGGCTGCTGAGTTTCTCGTGAATCTTCGACCATCAAACCTCGCGCGCGGCTCTCCGCCGCGCAATCATCGTCATTGTACAGGCTGCTCTAGGCCGGCTCTTGCGGCGCCGCCTACGTACTCGGAGGTGCGGGCGACGTGGTACTCGGAGCCGCCGTGCGCCAGCGCCTCGACGGCGGCCTTCGCCGTGTCCATCGACGTATAGCAGGGGATCCTGCGCTCCGTCGCCGACCGGCGTATCTCGAACCCGTCCCGCATCGCTTGCGCAACCTCGGCTATCGTGTTCACGACCGCATCGACCGTGCCGTCGGCGACCACCGAGTAGGCATTCGGCTCGGGCTCCCCGACCTTGTTGATTTCCGTTACCTCGAGGCCCAGCCCCCGCATCAGCGCGGCGGTGCCCGTCGTCGCATAGAAGCGATAGTCGAGGCTGCCCATCGTCTTGAGCCACGGGACCGCCTCGGCCTTGTCGCGGTCGGCGATGGTCACGAGAAGCGTGCCGGACGGCGGGAGCATCAGCCCGGCGGCGATGAGCGCCTTCGCCACTGCGGGACGCGGCGCCACGTCGATGCCCATCACCTCGCCCGTCGATTTCATCTCGGGCCCCAGGTACGTGTCGACGCCGGTCAGCTTCGACATCGAGAACACGGGCGCCTTCACGCTGGTCATCGGCGGGTCGGGCTGCAGTCCGCCGGCGTACCCCTGTTCTGCGATCGTCCGGCCCAGCATCACGTGCGTCGCCATCTGCACCATCGGGATGCCCGTCACCTTGGAGATGAACGGGATCGTCCGGCTGGAGCGCGGGTTGACCTCGATGACGTAGACCGCCGATAGCCCGGTGTCGGCGGCGACGGTTAGGCCGTAGGGTTTGCTCTCGTTCATGATTACGTACTGGATATTCATCAGTCCGCGGACGCCTATGGCAAGGCCGATGCGCGTGGTGTAGTCGACGATGGTCTGGCGCTCGTGGTCGGAAAGTCCGTCGGCGGGGTAGATGGCCATGGAGTCGCCCGAATGCACTCCCGCCCGCTCGATGTGCTCCATGATTCCTGGGATCAGCACCTCTTGGCCATCCACCACGGCGTCGACCTCGACCTCGCGGCCTTGGAAGTACTTATCGATGAGGATGGGCCGACCGGGCGCCGCCTCGAACGCGCGGTTCAGATAGCGCACGAACTCGGTGATGTTGTCGACAATCTCCATCGCCCGCCCGCCCAGCACATAGCTCGGCCTCACAACCAGCGGGAAACCGAGCTTGGTGGCCGTCTCGATACCCTCTTCGAGGAAGGTCGCGGTGGAGCCGGGCGGCTGCGGCACGCCAAGACTCGCCATGAGCTGGCCGAAGCGCTCGCGGTCGGAGGCGATGTCGATGGCGTCCGCCGATGAGCCGAGGATGGGCAGCCCTGCGGCGCTGATCGCCTGGCTGAGATTGATGGCGGTCTGCCCGCCAAACTGCACGACCGAGGGGGGATATTTCCCATCGACGCTCTCGTTCTCGATGACGTCCCGCACGCTCTCATCGTCGAGGGGCTCGAAGTACAGGCGGTCGCTCGTGTCGAAGTCAGTGGACACGGTCTCCGGGTTCGAGTTCACCATGATTGAGCTGACGCCCGCGCCGTCCAGCGCCCACGCCGCATGGACGGAGCAGTAGTCGAATTCGATGCCTTGCCCTATGCGGATTGGGCCGCTCCCAATGACGATGGCCTTCTCGCCCGGCAAGGGACTCGACTCGTTCTCCTGGTCGTACGTGCTGTAGAAGTAGGGCGTAACCGCCTCGAACTCGGCGGCGCAGGTGTCCACCATCTTGTAGACGGGCCTGACATCGAACTCATGCCGCAACGTCCGCACCTGCTCCTGCGTGCGGCCGGTCAGGGTCCCGATGCTTTCGTCCGGCATGCCGAGCCGCTTGGCGTCCCACATGAGATCGCGCGAAAGCTCCTCGGAGCGCAGCCGCTCCTCCATCTCCACGATGCGTTTGAGGCCGTGCAGGAACCACGGCTCGACCTGCGCGGCCTTGGCGAGGGCGTCGATTTCAACGCCCCTGCGCAGGGCCGCCGTCATCGCCCATAGGCGCAGGTCGGTTGGCTCCAGCGGCAGGGTGTCGATGCCGTCGCCGGCCCACTCCGGGTCTTCCCAGAGCAGGGACTTGCCGCCAAGCTCCAGCGACCGTACGGCCTTTTGCAGCGCCGCCTCGAACCCGCGGTCGATCGCCATCACCTCGCCCGTCGCCTTCATCTGCGTGCTGATGACCCGGTCGCCGGTGGCGAACTTGTCGAACGGCCAGCGCGGAATCTTGATGACGCAGTAATCGAGCGCAGGCTCGAAAGCGGCCTTGGTGCGCTGGGTGACGGCGTTCGGTATCTCGTCGAGCCTGCGTCCGACCGCGATCTTGGAGGCCACTCTCGCGATTGGGTACCCCGTCGCCTTGGATGCGAGTGCGGACGACCTGCTGACCCGCGGGTTCACCTCGATCACGAAATACTGCATCGGCTCAGGCGCGCCGCCGGGAAGCGATTCGCCGACGACCGGACTCGGTGAGAGTCCAAACTGGATGTTGCAGCCCCCCTCGATGCCCAGAGCGCGGATGATGCGGATACTCGCCGTTCGGAGCATCTGGTGCTCCTTATCGGATAGCGTCTGGCTCGGCGCGATGACGATGCTATCGCCCGTGTGGACGCCCATCGCGTCCAGGTTCTCCATGTTGCAGATGGTGATGCACGTATCCGCGGAATCGCGCATCACCTCGTACTCGACCTCGCGCCAGCCCCGCACCGAGCGCTCGATTAGGACCTGGCGGATGGGGCTCGCCGCAAGGCCGCTCGCCGCGACCAGTTCGAGCTCCTCCATGGTCGTGGCGAAGCCGCCCCCGGTCCCGCCGAGAGTGTACGCGGGACGCACGACGAGCGGCAGCCCCAGGTCGTGGCCGACGGCCATCGCCTCGTCCAGCGAGTTCGCTATCTCGCTGGGCGGCACGGGCTCGCCCAGGCGGTTCAGCAGTGAGCGGAACAGCTCACGGTCCTCCGCGGTCTTGATGGTCTCGATGGACGTGCCGAGCAGCCGCACGTTGTGCCGGTCGAGCACGCCGGCCTCGTGGAGGTCGACGGCGAGATTCAGCCCGGTCTGCCCCCCCAGCGTTGGCAACAGCCCGTCCGGCCTTTCGCGGGCGATGATCCGCTCGATGACGTCGACGGTCAGCGGCTCGATGTAGACCGCGTCCGCGATTTCCTCGTCGGTCATGATTGTCGCGGGGTTGGAGTTGACGAGAACGACGGTGATGCCCTCCTCGCGAAGCGACTTGCACGCCTGAGCGCCGGCGTAGTCGAACTCGGCCGCCTGGCCGATGACGATAGGCCCGCTTCCGATGACCAGGACTTTTTGGGGCTTAGGGTCGGGAGATGTCATGAATTCGTGGGCTGATGGAGGCGGAGGCCGGGTATGAGATGAAAATCGGAATCGAGCGCGTAGACGTCATGCCCGCCGTCGAGGGCCATAGCGGCAATCAGCGCGTCGACCAGCCCGATGGTGGTTCCCTGCCGCATTAGACTGTAAGAGACCTCGCCGCATCGCACCCATGTATCCTCGGAGACCTCTGCCTGAGGAAGCAGGCCTAGGGTTCGCGTCAAAAATTCAAACTCCCCCTCGGAGCGGGCTCCGCGCAGGAGTTCGGTGAGGACGACTCCGGCAACAATTACCTGATCCCGTTCGAGGAGATGCCGGAGTTCCACCTGCGTTGGAGACTCGCGTCGCCGAAAATATTCTATCCAGACAGAGGTGTCGGGGAGGATCATGGGGTCCTTCACCTAGCACGAACAGGGTTCTGCTCTGTGGCTCCCCTTCTCATCCGGTCGAGTTTCTCTTCTCTAAGGGAGTCGGCGCGCCTGAACTCCTCCATGTTCTCGGTGAGATCAATCGTGCCGACAGCCTCGATGAGCTTCTTGGCGGCCCACGACCGGAGGTACATACGCAAGGCTTCCTCCACCGCCTTGCTCTTGCCCTTCACCCCCACCGCGCGGATCACATCCCCGAGGAGCCTCTCGTCTATATCGAGCGTCGTACGCATCTTATTCACCTCGTCAGAAATGTGCAGTGAACGCACATCACTATAGCACATCGCTTTCAAGCATCACCCGCGTACCATCCCCACGAACTCGTCGAAGATGTACTCGTTGTCCAACGGCCCCGGGGACGCCTCCGAGTGGTACTGGATTGTCAGTACTGGACGGTTGCGGTGGCGCAGGCCCTCGATGGTGCCGTCGTTCAGGTTCCGGTGCGTGACGACGATGTCATCGGGCAACCCGCCGTCGGACACCGCGTAGCCGTGGTTCTGCGCGGTGATGTAGACCCGCCCGGTGGCCAGGTCCTGCACAGGATGGTTCCCGCCGCGATGGCCGAACTTCAGCTTGTACGTGTCGCCGCCCAGCGCCCTGGCTATGATCTGGTGCCCGAGGCAGATGCCGAGCGTCGGGATGCGCTCGATGATTGTCTTGGCCGTTGCGACGGTCGGGCCGTTGTGGACCGGGTCGCCGGGGCCGGGGGAGAAGACCACGCCGTCGGGCCTGCCCGCCAGCACTTCCTCGGCGGTCGCCGCCGCGGGGAACACGCGCACCTGGCAGCCGCGCTGAGCGAGCAGACGCAGGATGTTGTATTTCACCCCGCAGTCCACGACCGCCACGCGCTTGTCGCCTTCGCCGCTCCATTCGTACCCGGCGCCGACCGTGACGCGCTCGACGAAATTGACCGTGTCGTACGCCGGGCGGGAGGTCAGCTCCCGCAGCGCGTCCTGGGGATTTCCAATAGCGACCGCTCCCATCATCACGCCAGAGGAGCGGATGCGCCGCGTGATCGCCCGCGTGTCCACGCCCCAGACGCCGGGGACGCCGGCCTCCGCGAGGTACTCGTGCATGGTGCGCGTCGAGTCGTAGTGGCTGGGAGTCGACGAGTGCTCTCGCACGACGAACGCAGCGACTTGTATCTGGCGCGACTCCGCGACCGTGTCATTGATGCCGTAGTTGCCTTGGAGCGGGTATGTCGGAACGACGATTTGGCCCGCGTACGACGGGTCGGTGAGCATCTCCTGGTAGCCGAACATGCTCGTGTTGAACACGACCTCCCCGAACGCGGAGGTTTCCGCGCCGAAGGAGCGCCCCTCGTAGATCGCGCCGTCGCTTAGGACCAGGTAGGCCTTGGTCATAGGCCGATGCCGTCGTAGGCGATTTGCCCGTCCGCGATGGTCATCTTCACCTTCCCTTTCAACGCGGCGCCCGCGAGCGGCGTGTTCTTCCCTTTCGAAGCGAACGTAGCGGGGTCGACGACCCAGCTCTCGTCTGGGTCGAACAGCGTCACGTCGGCCGGTGTCCCTTCCTCAAGCGTGGCGAGTCCGGCGAAACGTTCCCCGAGTACGTCGGCAGGCCCCGTTGTGAGGCGCGCGACGAGCGTCGGCAGGTCGATGGCCCCCGCGTGAACGAGCCCTATCAGCGACGCGAACGCTGTTTCCAGCACCGAGATGCCCACTGCCGCCTCGTCGAAGGGGACCGCCTTGTCCCCGAAGGTATGCGGAGCATGGTCCGTCGCGATGGCGTCGATCGTGCCGTCGCGCAGGCCTTCGATGAGCGCTTCGCGGTCGAAGTCCGAGCGCAGCGGCGGGCTCACCTTGGCCCGCGTCTCGTAGGCGACTGCGGTCAACGCCTGCGCGCTCGACGTGCGGCCCTGCGTGCCGAGCACCCACTCGTCGGTCATCGTCAGATGGGATGGCGTGACCTCTGCGGTCACGTTTAGTCCGCGCTTCTTGGCCGCTCTCACCATCTCGACGCTCCCCGCCGTGCTCAGGTGCGCGACGTGGAAGCGACCGCCGGTCAGCCCCAGCACCGCGATGTCTCGGGCGATCAGCGACTCCTCCGCCGCCGCGGGATAGCCCGCGAGACCCAACCGCGAGGCCACCGGGCCCTCGTTCATGCCGAGACCCTTGGTGATGGTGTGGTCTTCACAGTGGTCCATGATGGGCAGACCAAGCTGGCCGGCGTAGAGCAGCGCCATCTCCATCAGATGACCCGTGGCGACGGGGCTGCCGTCGTCGGTGAAGCCCACGACTCCCGCCTTGGCGAGCTCCTCCATGTCCGTAAGCTCGACGCCCTTCCGTCCCTTGGAGACGGCGCCGAACGAGAGCACGCGCACCGGCCCCGCCAACCTCGCTTGCTGCGCGATGAAATCGACGACCGTCGCCGAGTCGATGGCTGGCTCCGTGTTGGGCATGGCGCAGACCGTCGTGAAGCCGCCCGCGGCGGCGGCGGCCGTTCCCGTCGCGATCGACTCCTTGTCCTCGAATCCCGGCTCCCGCAGGTGCGTGTGCAGGTCGATGAACCCCGGCACGGCGACCAGGCCCGAGCCGTCGACGACCAGCGCGTCGCTGGGCGGGGCGGCCCCGGACGCCTGGATGCGGCCGTCCTGCAGGAGCAGGTCGCCCACGCCATCGGTCCCGGCGGCGGGGTCGATGAGCCGGGCGCCCTTGATGAGGATGGCGCGGCTCACTCGGAAGCCTCTTCTTGCGCGCCGGTGAGTAGTTGGTAAAGCAGCGCCATCCGAATCGCCACGCCGTTCGTGACCTGCTCCTCGATTTGCGCGCCGGGCCCGTGCGCCAAGGAGGACGCAATCTCGACGCCCTCGTTCATCGGGCCCGGGTGCATGAGCAGCGCCCCCGGCTTGGCCCGGCGGAGCCTGGCCTCCGAAATCATCCAGCGGCGCGTGTATTCGCGCATGCTCGGCAGCATCCCTGCCTCTTGACGCTCCTTCTGGACGCGCAAGGCGATGACCGCGTCGGCGTCCTCTATCGCGGCGTCGAGGTCAGGCTCGACCGTGAGGCCAGGGGCTCCTCCGTCATTCCTGCCGCCCCCGTCATTCCCGCGGGTTCCTCCGTCATTCCCGCCGCCGCCGTCATTCCCGCGAAGGCGGGAACCTCGCGGCCCCTTCTGATCTCCTCCCCCGTCTGCGGGGGAGGCCGGGAGGGGGCCGCCCTTGAGCAGGTCGAGCGGAATCATCGTTGGAGGCCCGGAGAGCACGACCGAAGCGCCCATTGCGGTCAGTCCGAAGATGTCCGACCGCGCGACGCGGCTGTGCAGCGAGTCGCCCACGAGTACGACCTTCTTGCCGTCGAGGTCGCCCATGTGATGCCGCATCGTCATTAGGTCGAGGAGCGCCTGCGTCGGGTGGGCGTGGCGGCCGTCGCCTGCATTCACGACGCCCGCGCGTTCGAGATTCCTGGCGAGGAAGTAGGGCGCGCCCGAGTGCGGGCTGCGAATGACGATGAGGTCCGCGCGCATCGCCTGGAGCGTGAGCGCCGTGTTGAGGAGCGACTCGCCCTTCTCCGCGCTGCTGCCCGACCCGCTAACGTTGATGACGTCCGCGCTGAGCATCTTCCCCGCCTGCTCGAACGAGACCCGCGTCCGCGTGCTCGGTTCGAGGAACACCGTGATGACGACCTTCCCCCGCAGCGACGGCGCCTTCTTGATGCTGCGCCCCAGCAGCTCGCGCATCGCCTCGGCGAGGTCGAGCACGCCCACAATCTCCTCGCGCGAAAAGTCGTCGAGGTCGAGGATGTGCTTGCGCCGCTGGTTCGTCTGTCCCCCTTCCCCTTGCACGTGTCCCTCATGCAGAGGAGGGTTCATCTGTCCTCCCTCTCCGTCCGGGGGAGGATTGAGGAGGGGGGCGGAGCGTTCGTCGTCATGACAGCACCCGCCGGTCGTGCCTGACCAGCGCCACCTCTTCAGTGGCGTCGAACTCGGCGACACGTACCTGTATTTCTTCGTTCAGGCTCGTGGGCACGTTCTTGCCCACGTAGTCGGCCCGGATGGGCAGTTCGTGGTGGCCCCGATCGACCATGACGGCCAGCTGGACCGCACGCGGCCTGCCCAGGTCCATCAGCGCGTTGAGGGCGGCCCGCACGGTGCGGCCCGTGTAGAAGACGTCATCCACCAGGACGACGATCTTGCCGTCCACGCCGACGGGGAACTCCGTCGGCCTCACCAAGGGCTGGGGACGGCTCGTGAGGTCGTCCCGGTAGAGATTGATGTCGAGCGATCCGACCGGAACGTCGGCGCCCTCGAAGGTGGCGATGGCGGCGGCGATGCGGTTCGCCAGCGGCACTCCGCGACGCTGGAGCCCGACGAGCAGCAGGTCGGCGGCGCCGTGATTGCGCTCGACGATCTCGTGAGCGATGCGGCTAATCACGCGCCGCATGTCGTCGCTTGTCAGTATCTGGCGCTCGTCGGGCAAGAAAAAAACCTCTCAGCCGCTGGCAAAGAGGTCTCGTAATCAGGCCCTGGACGCGAACATCCACGGCCCCGGTCCCTGCCTTGCCAGCCTCACAGGACTGGATTTAAAGGTCGGTCGCGGTCTTCTGTTGTGCGATTGAGTATAAGGAGCCCAAGCCGTCCCCCGCAAGCCCCGCCCGTCACGCCCGCAACCTTCCCGCTATCCCCGCTCGCCCCGTCATTCTCGCTCTCTCCCGTCATTCCCGCGCAGGCGGGAACCTCGCCCCCGGATCCCCGACGTCGGGCAGTTAGGCGATGTCTCGTATCGAGAGAGCTACGTCAAACGATAGGTGTCCTTCTCCCTCCGTAGGACGCCGGTTATCACTACAACTCGTTTGGCGTCATCGACGATGTAGATGACTCTCCACGGGCCAATGCGTATCCGGTAGGCCTTGTCCCAGAGCTTGGCGGCACCATGAGGACGTGGGTTTTGCGCGAGCGGCCCAATGCGCTCGTCCACCCGTTCATAGTCCGTGAGCGGCAGGCGTTCGAGCTCACGTTGAGCGCGAGGAGCTATGTGCAGCTCGTACTCAGGACTTCGTTCCAAGGCGCTTTGCCTTGTACTCGCTATAGGGAATAGCGCCCTCTACGCCAGCGGCTTCATACTCTGCGAGCGCCTGTTGGGCTGCGGCCAAGTCATCTATGAGCTCTTGGCACTCATCGAGACCCGTGGGCGACCCCCATTCCCGAACAATATCGCCCTGCGCCGTCGAGGAATCGTCATGCCCCTTGCCGCTTACTGGAAGGTTCATCTCAACTGCCCCCCTCCTCTGACATAGCTCGCAGTATCGGGATACGCAGGGAGCGTCAAACCGGCGAACGCTAGAAGCGCGTGCGACCGAGAGCGCTCGCCGTGATGGACGTGACGATAGTCGCCGTGATCCAGGCCAGCGTCGCGCCTGCGCTGATGGTGAAGCTCGCCAGCATTCCGACGAGTCCGGCGCTGCCGACGGCTAGCTCAAAAGGCGCGTCCACGATCCAGTGCCCCACCATGTTGCGCCGTGGGTCGACCCGGTCATAGTGCGCGAGGAGGTTCCCTCCGTACTCTCGAACGTGGAGCCCATCGCCCCCGCGCCACTGCCGCGAGGCCCCGAACAGCCAGCCGAATCGGGTTAGCTCGCAGTCGAGAGGTAGCTTCTTAAGCTCAAACTCCTTACCGAAGGCATGTCTACGCAATCTGCTTCCCCTTGGGGGAGACCCAGGAAAGAGACTTCCTGCGCTCCACCCGACATCCCCACTCTACGGCTGCCCCGCCCCCCGGTCAATGAGCGCCAGGTTAAGGTTTGGCCGGCCTGGAGGCCGCCTACGAGAAACCCCCTGTACGACTGCAAGGTCTCCAGGCAGCGGAAGGCTAAAAACGAAAGTGGCGTCCCCGCGCACGCCTGGATTAGGCACCCGCTCAGATATGGGGACTAGCCTCCCTAAGACTCGCCCTTCCCCTCGAACAAATCAAGCAACTCATCAGGCAACGGCTCGAAGAAGGAATCGCGGAGCTCCGCCAAGCCCTTGCCCAACCCTATGGGGCGCCGGTCGGCAGTGTCGATTTCGGGTTTGTCCTTGGGCGAGTCCATATTCGCCAACCCCTAACTAACCACCCGACGCTTCCGATTGTTCAGATAGTCCACCAGCACGTACTGCCCCAGGTTGGACGGCGACGTATACAGCGCCCGGCCGTTGTTTATCCGCGTCACGTGGTCGATGAAGTCGAGGAGGTAGTAGCTCGTCTCCAGCATGAACGTGTTGATGGTGATGCCCTCGGTGGTGCAGCGGCGGACCTCCCGCAGCGTCTCCTGGATGGTGCGGTACGTCGGCGGATAGTTGAAGTAGGCCCGCGTCCCTTCTAGGTGGGCCGTGGGCTCGCCGTCCGTGATCATCAGGATCTGCTTGGAGCAGTCCTTGTAGGGGGCGAGCAGACGGCGTGACATCGCGAAGGCGTGCTGCATGTTCGTGCCGGACACCCACGCGTTCCACGAGAGCGTCGGGAGGTCGTCGGCGCTGATGGGGACCGCGTAGTCCGAGAAGCCGAGCATCCAGAAGCGGTCGCGGGGGAACTTCCCGCGTATGAGCGCCTCCAACGCCAGCGCCACCCGCTTGGCCGCGCCCCAGGAGCCGAACAGCCCCATCGACCGGCTCTGGTCGATGAGCAGGACCGTGGCGGCTTGCACCATGTGCTCGGTGCGTTTCACCTCGAAGTCCTCGATGCCGATCTTGACGGGCGTCCCGACGCCTTGGCGCTCGATGGCGTTCATGATGGTGCGGTGCAGGTGAATCTCCAGCGGATCGCCGAACTCGTAGGGCTTGGTCTCGTCCGTGTGCTCGCCGCCGGAGCCCCGCAGCGTTAGCTCGTGGTCGCCCCCGCGCCCCTTGCGGAGGTCGCCGAAGAGGTCGCGCAGCGCCTTCTGACCGATCTTCCGCACGCCTGCCGGGGTCAGCTCCAGGCGGTCGCCGTTCCGCCGCAGGTAGCCCGCCTCTTCCAGCCGCTTCGCCATCTCCGCGAGCCGGTCCAGGTCTTGGCGGGCCTCCTCACCGAGGATCGTTTCGAGCATGTCGGCGTCCAGCTCGTCGAGGTCGCCCCGGCGCATCGCCTGCTGGATCTGCGCTTCCAGGTCGTCCATCGACTGCATCTCGCCCATGACGTTCATCGCCTGTTCGAGGGTGAGGTTCTCCTCGCCCATGAACGGGTACTGCTCCGAGAAGTCGTCGAACGGGATCAGCTGGCCCAGGTTCGCGGCCAGCTCGGCCAGCTCCCCGGCGGTGTCGCCGTCCATGGCGGAGTTCATCGCCTCGAACAGCTCGCGACGCTGCTCCGGGGACATGCTGTCGAGGAGCGACTGCATCTGCCCCATCTGGCGCGCGAGCATCTCCATCAGCTCGTCGAAGCTGCGCGGCGGATCGTCTCCGAACATGGGGCCCCACTTGTCCATGAAGCCCTCGAAGTCGGGCTCTAGACCGGCGAGCTTGTCCCGCATCATCTGGTTCAGGTCCCGCAGCATCTCGCGCATCTGGGCCATCTGCTCGGGGTCCATGTTCTCTATCTGCTGCCGCATCTCGGAGGCGACGGAGCCGAGCATCTCCTTGCGGAGCTCGTCCATGAGCTCTTGGAACTTCCGCTGCGCCTCCGGGTCGATGAAGTCGAAGTCCTGGAGCTCGCGCAGGGCGCCCGCCGTGCTCGGGGGGAGCTGATCGAGACGTTCGCGGTTGCGGTCGGCCCGCTGGCGGAAGAGGTCGCGCAGCTTGCCGGCCTGCTCCGCCTCCTCATCACTCATGCGGGCGAGGTCCTGCTCGATCTCGCCGAGCCGGCGGTCCGTGCCCGCCCGCTCGGTCTGGAGAACGTCGTCGAGGCGCTCCTTCAGGTCGCGCATCACGGAGTCCATGTCGTACCGGTCGAGCGTCTCCCTGCGGCGCGAGCCCAGGCGGTCGAGGAGGTCCTGAAGACCGGGAAGGCGCGTGTCCTCGCCGTCGGCGCCGCGCCGGAGGAGGTCGCGGAGAGCGCGGCGAACATCGCCGTGGTCGATGACGTCCTCGGCCATAGCATCGAGGAGCGCTCCGGCATCGGCTTCGAACGGCTCCTGAGAACCGTCCCACCGGGAGTAGCGGTAGAGCCTTGCCACGCCGAGATTGTACACCCCGCCAACCCCCATGGCCCCCGCCCCCCTCCCGTCATTTCCCGCGCCCTTTCCGTCATTCCCGCGCCCTTTCCGTCATTCCCGCGCAGGCGGGAACCTCGCAGCCCTCCCCGCCCGTCTGCGGGAGGGGAGGCGCCAGCGCAGCGAAACGCGGGGGAGGAGAAGCGTTCGCCCGCAACTAACCCCCGCCACCCACGCCCCCTTCCGTCATTCCCGCGCAGGCGGGAACCTCGTAGCGGGGCGACAGCACCGCGATCCCTCGCTCCGTCCTCCAGCCCCTATTTTCGTCGGTTGTGGTGTTGGCCGATAGGCCAACGTGAGAGATTCCCGCGAAAGCGGGAACCCAGGAACCCCCCGCCCGTCTGCGGGAGGGGACGCGCCAGCGCAACGAAGCGCGGGGAAGGAGAACGCCCCGCCCGCAACTACCCCCGTCACCCCAAACCCAACCCGTCATTCCCGCGAAGGCGGGAACCTCGCAGCCTCCCCTCCCGCGCCCCTCCGTCATCCCGGCGCCCTCCCGTCATTCCCGCGCAGGCGGGAACCTCGCAGCCCCTCACCTCTCCCAGCGGGAGAGGTCGCGCGCAGCGCGGGTGAGGGAGAAACGTTCGCCCGCCGTCAGCACCCCTCCCCCCACCCGTCGTTCCCGCGAAAACGGGAATCCAGGAAACCCCGCCCGTCTGCGAGAGGGGACGCGCCAGCGCAGCGACGCTCGGGGGAGGAAAAGCGTTCGCCCGCAACCGGTCGTAGTCCCCACCATGCAAAGGTCTGTCACGACTGAGACCCTCATGCCCGCTGACTCTGTTCCCATGCTTATCAATGTAATATAACGGCTTGTAGAACTATCGTGGGAGTGCTGGCGGGAGCGGAGTACAAGCGCCTTTGTCATTTGGAGAAATCTCATAGTCCGACTATTCGACGACAAACCCAGGGACTACATCGAACCATCGCGCAGCGTTGAGTCAGTCTACGCTTTTCTCGATCGTTCTTCGCTCCCTGAATATGAACGAGTGCGGTCTATGCTTCAGCGTTGGGTCGACCGATTCCCGTCCGAGCACCAGCGCATGCTTGTAGGCCCCATGCGCCACAAAGGACCTGGATCAAGAATAAATGACAAGGCCTTTTATGCTGCATTCTTTGAGCTGTTTTTGCATGAATTCTTGAATGGTACAGGCGATCCGGTGGAGGCCCAACCTTCTCTTAGGAGCCACCTACTAGATTTTAGAGTTCAGGTGAACGTCCAAGATGGAACTCAATTCATTTACGTAGTTGAAGCCACCAACATCGATTTGGAAAGTGGCACCGCCTTGGAAAGGGACCAACTAGAACTGTCGGTTTGGGACACCCTGAATGAGATTTCTTTGCCTGACTTTGTCTTGCACCTCGAAACCCAAGGGAAATTGGAATCACTCCCTACCAAACAGCAACTGAAATGCCACTTCGAAGAACTGATAAGGGAGACGGACTATAACGACTAGCTTCGCTCTTACATGCTTTGTGGTCAAAATCCCAACCTGCTCGCGACAAGCTCATTTCATCATGGGAACTGGACACTGATGAGTCGGCTGATTCCGGTTCTACCAGAGAACCGTCCAAGAGCTGGAAGGTTTATATGGCGATATCCGTCTAGAGTAAGTCCCGTCGACGACATAGGCAGGACGAAGACTCGGCTCTATGAAAAGGCGCGACATCACAAGATCGCGGAAAACATGATAATCGCCATGCGTCGTGACCGTACCGATGACCGCCTGGACGAAGCGCTGTTGGGTAGACTAGGGTCTAGTTCGTACGTACACCTAGCAAACGCTGAAACGTTTCAAAGTCCCTTCTCTAGCCGAAGGAACGACGGATTTTGGGCCAACAACTCAGGGCCTCAGAATCGACATGTCATGGGAGTGATAGCGTTTTCCGACCTGTATCCTTGGACGATAACAAGAGCAAAAGCAGAATTCTACTCAAACCCATACACCGACAAGCCTTTGCCGGGATGGACCAAGTCCATCACCCATGCAGAGTATTCAAACGGCGAAGTAGACATCGTTGAAGGAATACCTCCATACAAGTTCCTTGGAGATTACGAAGTCATAGAGAAGCCGTTCGCGTAGTCTTACATCCAGAATACATATTGAGGGTGACGTTAGTTGGGTTGCAGGAGCTGGTCTAGCGAGATGCGGACTGCCGAGACCTGCGCCGATGCCTGAGCCGACCGTCAACGACACAACTACGGGAGGAGCGCCTCCCACTGTCGGGGACTGGAACCGCCTGAGGGCCTTAGGTGCTGTTGCCTGCCTTAGAGCGCAAAGTCTACTGGCCATGAGTATCGAACCCTTCCGTTGTGATCCCGTTCTACCTATGAGAGCTAGAGAGAGGGTCTGCGCGTCTGCCTGCCAATCCACGCGCCCCCTAGGCCCCTTGTGACAACTGCCCATTTACCAAATGTCATGAAACCGTCACAATGGGACGCAACACCCCACCCCAGTAAGAGCGGACGAGCCGCTCGGCCCTTATGTGTCGAGGAAGGCTCATGCTCGCCCAATACAAGAACCACCCCGCCCGATTCGTCAAAGAGGTCCTCCAGGACGCCGGCAAGCCCTACGACAAGCAGGAAGCCATCCTCGACGCCCTCGCCCGCTACACTGCCGTCTCCGTCGTGGCCGCCAACTCATCGGGCAAGGACTGGGCCGCCGCCCGCGCCGTCCTCTGGTGGCTCCACACCCGGCCCCACGCCAAAGCCGTCGTCACCGGCCCGACAGCTCGCCAGGTGAAAGAGATACTCTGGCACGAGCTCGGCGTCGCCCTCGCCGCGGCCAACGGACGCCTGCCCGGCAAGCTGACCGCGGACAAGTACGTCATCGACGACGACCGGTTCGCCATCGCCTTCTGCTCCAACTCCCAGCACAACCTGCAAGGGTTCCACTCGCCGAACCTGCTCGTCGTCGTCACGGAGGCCCAAGGCGTCAAGCAGCCCTACTTCGAAGCCCTCAAGCGCCTGAACCCCAAGAAGGCGCTCCTCCTCGGCAACCCGCTCTCCCACGAGGGCGAGCTGTACGAGTCCTTCCACTCCAAGTCCGCCCTCTACCACCGGATAGCGATCTCCGCCCTGGACTCGCCCAACTTCCGCCGCAAGCGTTTCCACATCCCTGGCCTGGTCAACCCCGAGGACGTGGAGCGCCGCCGCCGCGACTGGGGAGAAGACTCGCCGCTGTACATCGCCTCGGTGCTCGGCCGCTTCCCCGACGCCCTCGAAGACTCTCTCACCACGCGCCACCATGTCGACCGCGCCGTCGCCCGCTGGCGCGGCGACCCCGTCCCCCTCTCTTCCCCTTCCGACATGGCCGCGTCCCCATCCGTCACCCCCGCGTTCCCATCCGTCATTCCCGCGCAGGCGGGAACCTCGCAGCCCTCCCCCCTCCCAGCGGGAGAGATAGACCGCGACTACCTCAACCACCCCTACCGCATGGGCGTCGACGTCGCCCGGTTCGGCGACGCCGAGTCCGTCATCTGCATCCGCCGCGGCTCTCGCGTGGAACATCTCATCCCCCTCAAGCGCGGCCTCGACACGATGCAGGTGGCCGACGAGGTCAAGGCATGGGCGGACGCCCTCCGCGTGCCCGCCGTGTTCGTGGACGAGAACGGGGTCGGCGGTGGCGTCGTCGATAGGCTTGGCGTCCTCGGCGTCCCGGTGATCGGCGTGGAGGCTGGCGGGAAGGCGAAACGCCCCTCCCAGTTCGTGGACATGCGCGCCGAGATCTTCTGGGAGATCGCCCGCCTCCTCCGGGAGGACGCCATCGACATCCCGGACGACGCGATCCTGGCCAGCCAGCTCCTCGCCCTGCGCTACGACATATCGAGCACCGGGCGCATCCGTTTGGAGAGCAAGACCAGCCTCCGCAAACGTGGCGTCAAGTCTCCCGACCGCGCCGACGCCCTGGCCCTCGCCTTCATGGAGCCCCCCTCCCTCCAGATCTATGTATGACCCCGCCATCCCCATCCGTCATTCCCGCGCTCCCATCCGTCATTCCCGCGCAGGCGGGAACCTCGCAGCCCCTCCCCCTCCCGTCTCAGGTTCCCTCTCTCGTCTGCGGGAGAGGGCAAGGGAGAGGGAACGCGCAAGCGCAGCGAAGCGCGGGGGAGGAGCCCACTTTCCCCGGCGCAGCCCATCCCCTACCATGACTCCCCCGGAGGAATGGCAATGTCGATAGCAGATGGGATGAAGATAGGGATCGCCTCGCCGCACATATTTCCCGACGGCAAGGTGGACATGGAATTCGTGGGCCGGTTCGTACGGCGGGCCGAGGCGCTGGGGTACTCCAGCCTCTGGACCCAAGAGCGCGTGACGGGACGGCCCAACGTGCTCCATCCGACGACCTTCCTCGCCTACATCGCGGGACAGACGTCCAAGGCGCGGCTGGGCGTTTCCGTGCTGGTGCTGCCTAGGCACAACCCCATACACCTGGCCAAGCTCATGGCGGACGTCGACCAGATGAGCGGGGGCCGTCTCGTCCTGGGCGTGGGCCTGGGGAACAACGCCGACGAGCTTCCGATGTATGGCGTCAGCCCCGAGCATCGGGTGAGCCGTTTCACCGAGCAGGTCGAGGTCCTCCGGGCGCTCTGGACCCAGACGCCGGCGAACTACTCTGGGGCCTTCTACAACCTGGACGGCGTGAACATCGAGCCGAAGCCCGCGCAGAAGCCGCACCCGCCTATCTGGTTCGGCGCGAACGTGGACCAGGCCCTCAAACGGGCCGTTCGTATCGCCGACGGCTGGATGGGCGCGGGAAGCTCGGTGCTCGACGATTTCCCGCGCAAAGTGGAGCTGGTGAAATCGCTGCTGGCCGAGGCCGACCGCGACCCCGCGACCTTCCCCATATCGAAACGTCTGTACCTGGCGGTCGACGACGACGAGGCGCGCGCCTACCGGCGGCTGCGGGAGTGGTACGGCTACTACTACGGCAACGCCGACAACGCCGACCGGGCAGCGGTCTGGGGTAGCGCGTCCAAGATACAAGAGCTACTCGAAGAGTGGTCGGAGATGGGCGTGGACGAGGTGCTGCTCAATCCGGTGTTCGACCTGGAAGAGCACGCGGAGCGCCTCGCCGAGATCACCGGCCTGGCTCCCCTTGCACAGGGATAGGGGAGCCGTATGTCGCGCATAGCTATCGTTGGAGGCACGGGGCCGGAGGGCAGAGGGCTTGGCCTGCGGCTCGCCATGGCCGGCCACGAGATCGTCATCGGGTCACGCGACGCGGGCCGGGCGGCCGAGGCGGCTGCGGGCCTGCTGGAAACGAGGCCCGGCCTCCCCATCACCGGCGCGGCCAACGAGGAAGCCGTAAGCGGCGCTGGCGCTGTTCTGCTGTCCGTGCCGTTCGAGGGCCTGCGTCCAACGGCCACGGCGCTGAGGGACGGGCTGGCGGGCAAGCTCGTCATCAGCATCGTAGCGCCGCTGGAGTTCGCGGACGGTCAGATGCGGGCAGTGTCCGTGCCGGAAGGCTCCGCGGGCGAGCTGACCCGCGACCTGCTCCCGGAGAGCCGGGTCGCGTCCGCGTTCCAGAACCTGAGCGCGCGCGACCTTCTCAAGCCGGATCTGGAGCTTCACGGCGACGTGGCCGTCTGCGCGGACGACGACGACGCGCGCAGGGAAACGCTCGACCTGGCCGGCGACATATCCGGCCTGCGCGCGCTCGACGCGGGCCCGCTCTCCAACTCCCGGTACGTGGAGGAGCTGACCGCGCTGCTCGTGAATATCAACCGCATCCACAAGGCCCACAGCACGATCAAGTTCCTCGGCGTATAGCGGGCAAGCGGCGCGCCTACCCCGGTAAGGATGGGGACATGGACGAGCACAGATCATCGCGCCGGGCGCTCGGCCTCGCCGCCGGCGTCGTGCTGGCCTACTTCGGGGTCGAGGTCGCGGGGGCGCTCATCAGCGGGAGCCTCGCCCTCCTCGCCGACGCCGGACACACCGTGTCCGACGTCCTCGCGCTTGGCCTGGCCTCGGCCGCCGCGTGGCTCGCCACGAAACCCGGCACCGCATCGCGCAGCTTCGGGTTCATGCGGGCCGAGATACTCGTGGCGCTCACCAACGGCGTCATTCTGCTCACGATGGCCGCGCTCATCGTGTTCGAGGCCGCGCAGCGCATGGCCGCGCCCCCCGAGGTGCGCGGAGGGATCGTTTCGGCGGTCGCGTCCGGGGGCATCGCAGCCAACGTGATAGCCGCGACGCTGCTGCTCCGGTCGTCCCACTCGGACCTGAACGTGCGCGCCGCGCTCTTCCATGTGGGGGGCGACGCGCTTGGCTCCCTGGCGGCGGTCGTTGCGGGCGTCTTGGTGCTGGCTTTCGACTGGCGGATCGCCGACCCAATCCTAAGCGTCGTCATAGCGCTCATCCTGGTGTACGGCGCTGTGCGGGTCGTCCGAGAGGCGACGCACGTCCTGCTGGAGGGGACCCCGGCGCACGTTGACGTGGCCTCGCTGCGCGCCGACATCGAGGACATCGAGCACGTCGAGGGTTGTCACGACCTCCACATCTGGACCATTACGTCCGGCTATCACGCGCTCAGCGCGCATGTGACCATTGCGGACGCATGCACGGGAGGCTGCGTACGCGCATTGCAGGACGAGCTGCACGTGATGATGCATGCCCGCTACTCCATCGGGCACGTCACGATTCAGCTCGAACGGGGGGACGGCGGAGCGTGCGACGAGGCGCATGTCCCGGATGCGGAGCGAGGCCGCGTCTAGAGATCGCGCGCGCCCGCCACCGGGTAGCCGATGGCCGCCAGCTGCGCCTTCATCGCCTGGGGAGTGATTGTCGTGAGGTCGTACTCGACCGTCAGGGTCAGCTTTTCGAGGTCGCCTACGATCTCACTGATGCCGGAGAAGGTCTCCAACACCTGGCTAACGGACGCGATGCACCCGTCGCAATGCAGGTCGGGAATGTCGAGGGCCACGCGCTTAATCATCGTAGTCAGTATATCCGGGCTCGCGATGGAGCCCGAATGGGCGCGGTTCTCCACCTACACTTGTTTTTTGCTGGCTGCTATGCTTTAGGCAGTGGCTTGGAGGGGTGCAAGGCTTCGGCCACGCCGGGCGGAAATCCGCCCAGCCCGGAGGAGAACAAGGGATGTCGCAGCGGTATCAGCGCGAGATCGAGGAGATTCTCGGCAAGGCGAATGAGGATGCGTCCGACGAGGCGTCCGACGAGAGCGCCGGTCGCCCCAAGCGCGGGCAGCGCACGGCGCATCGGGCCGCGCCCCCCAGCAGACCGCGCCGCTTCTCGTTCAGCTTCACGCCCGGACGCCTGTTTCAGGTCGGTGTCGTCCTGCTCGTTGTCGCGGTGGTGGTGAACTGGATTGATGTCAACCTCATGGGCATCAGCCTCGCCGCGCCCATCGCTTATGTCGGTGTCGCCCTGTTCATCATCGCCTACGTCTCCTTCTTCACGAGGCCGCGCCGCACTGTCGAGCGCAGGTGGCGCGGACAGGTCCTCGATGACCCCCCTGGGTCGGGGTCGGCTTCCCGCCTTTGGCGATGGATCACGCGGGGCTAGGAAGCGTCCTGGCAAAAGAGTCGCCCCGCTCCTTTCCCGGCGGATAGCCCTGTCCCGCATCTCATGTTCACCGGAACGTAGAATGCGGTGAACATGAAAAGCTATCTCTCTCACCTCGAATGCACCGAGACTGGCCGGACCTACAGCGCCGACGAGCCGCACGGCGTCTCTCCCGACGCACAAAAGGTCCTCTACCCACGCTACGACCTCGAAAGCGCAAGGCGTGAGGTCGATCCGGCGGCTTTCGTCGGGCGTCCCCGCGGCATATGGCGGTACTTCGAGCTAATGCCCGTCAGAGACGAGGCGAACGTCGTGACGCTAGGCGAGGGGGGAACGCCCATGCTCCGGGCGCGGAGGCTGGAGGCCGCGTTGGACGCTCGAACGCTCTTCATCAAGGATGAGGGGCTCAACCCGACGGGGTCGTTCAAGGCGCGGGGCATGTCCTCTGCCGTATCGCGGGCGAAAGAGCTGGGGCTCATGCGCCTGACCACGCCATCGGCAGGGAATGCCGCAGGGGCGCTGGCGTCCTACTGCGCGCGAGGGGGCATGGAGTGCTGCGTCTTCATGCCGCAGGACGCGCCGGAGGCCAACAAGAAGGAGACTTTGCTGGCGGGGGCGCACCTGACGCTCGTGGACGGGCTGATATCCGACGCGGGCCGCCTATCCCGCGAGAAAGCCGCCGAGCTGGGGCTGTTCGACGTTTCCACTCTGCGGGAGCCCTATCGAGTGGAAGGTAAGAAGACAATGGGATACGAGATTGCCGAGGACCTGGGGTGGCGCCTACCCGAAGCCATCGTCTATCCGACGGGGGGCGGCACGGGCATAGTCGGCATGTGGAAGGCGTTCGACGAGATGGAACGGCTTGGTTGGATTGACGATGAGCGCCCGAAGATGATCGTCGTGCAATCCGAGGGCTGCGCGCCCATAGTGCGAGCGTTCCACAACGGAGAACGGTACGCCGCGCCTTGGGAGAATGCGGCGACCATCGCGGCCGGCATCCGGGTGCCCGCGGCCATCGGCGACTATCTGATTCTCGATGCGGTGCGCGAGAGCGGCGGGACGGCGGTCACTGTGACGGACGATGAGATATTGGACGGCATGCGTGAGATGGGCGCCGCCGAGGGAATCTGGCCGGCGCCGGAGGGCGCGGCGACGCTGGTGGGCTACAGGAAGCTCCGTGAGTCCGGCTTCCTGGCGCCGGAGACTGAGACGGTGCTGATGAACACCGGCTCCGGTTTCAAGTACATGGACTTGGCGATGCCGGTCTAAGGGGCTACAGGCAGGCGCGGCCCGCATGAGGATTCCCTTCAAGAGGGCGGGGTTAGGGAGGCGAGAATCCCGCCGCAGCCCGGTTTTCGACCGGGCTGGCGCCTGAGAGAGGCCGCTTAGTAGGAGCGCTGCTCTCGAGGCCGGGCCTCGTTAACGACGAGAGCCCTCCCCTCAACAGAGTATCCGTTGAACATCTGGACCGCCTGGTCCTTGCCGGTCGGGGTCTCCATCTCGACGAACCCAAACCCGCGCGGGCGGCCGGTCTCGCGGTCTGTCGGGATATGCACCGACACCACCCCCCCGGCTTGCCCGAACAGATCATAGAGTTCGTCCTGGGTCATCCTAAACGGCATGTTCCCGACGAATAGGCGATTCGTTTCCTCAGCCACGAACGGGACCTCCATCAGAACGCAATGGGCTCGAGCCTTAACGGCTCAGCCGTCGCCCGCTTGGCTTGGCCATAGCAGCTAGAGCGCGGACGGAGCGGCGGCGTCGGCATTGTAGCCATATGGTCGGCTAGTAGCAAGCAAGTGGCCGACCATGCCGAATATCGGAGCATTATGCGCGAGTGACGCCGGATTGCCTCTAAGGAACGAGAGCGTGGCTACGCGGCATGTCTAGTCCGCCAGTGGCGTTGCGGGGGCATGGGCCTTTCGTGATAATGGGCGCGGTTATAATTGGTCGCCACCGGCCAGAGCCGTCAAACTCATAATCTTCGGAGCAGCGTTGCATCCCTTCAATTACATTGCAGCTCGGACCTTGGACGAAGCCATCGCCGCGCTCGCGAAACACGGACCGCGCGCCAAGGCGCTTGCAGGCGGCACCGACGTATTGGTGCAGCTGCGGGGCGAACGATTCGAGATCGACGCCATCGTCGACGTCAAGGGCATCCCTGAAACGACAGCCCTCTCGTTGAACGGCGGGCTCAGCGTCGGCGCGGCGGTTCCCTGCCATCAGGTGTACGAGAACGAGGCGGTCAGCGCAGCGTTCCCCGGCATCATCGACGCGGCCTCCCTCATCGGCGGCATCCAGATACAGTCGCGCGCGAGCCTGGGGGGCAACCTGTGCAACGCCTCGCCCAGCGCGGACGGCATCTGTCCGCTCATCGTGCACTCCGGCGCCGCGCACATTCGAGGCCCGAACGGAGCGCGGTCGCTTCCCATCGAGGAGTTCTGCACGGGTCCCGGACAGAACGCGCTCCAGGAGGGCGAGTTGCTCGTCTCGATCGAGATTCCCGCGCCGGCCAAGGGTTTCGGCGCGGCGTACCAGCGCTTCATCCCCCGGAATGAGATGGACATCGCCATCGCTGGGGTGGCCAGCGCAATCACCCTCGATGAATCCGGGGCCATCGCGTCGGGCCGCATCGCGTTGGCCGCCGTCGGTCCGACGCCCATTCTCGCGACCCAAGCGTCGGCTTTCCTCGCCGGTAAGCCAGCCTCGCCGGAGACCTTTGCCGAGGCGGGCGAAATCGCGTCCACGGAAGCGTCTCCCATTGAGGATATGCGGGGCGGTCCCGCGCAGCGGGTGGAGCTTGTCAAAGTCCTCACCCGCCGGACGCTCGCCGTCGCACTAGGAAGAGCCCAAGCCAACCGCTGAGAGTACTCATGACACAAACCCACAACCCCGTTCCCAAGATTCCTGTCTCTTGCGAGATCAACGGTCAGCCGACCGATTTCCTCGTCGCGCCATACCAGTCCTTGCTGGAGACGCTGCGCGAGACGATTGGTCTGACGGGCACGAAAGAGGGCTGCAACGACGGAAATTGCGGCGCCTGCACCGTCTCCCTCGATGGGAGGATCGTCGACTCCTGCCTCGTACTCGGGGCTGAGGTGAACGGCAGGAAGGTGGACACCATCGAGGGCATGGCCCCGCCCCACGGACTGCATCCGCTGCAGCAGGCCTTCCTGGAGGAGGCCGCGCTGCAGTGCGGCATCTGCACGCCCGGTTTCCTAGTGGCGGCGCGGGCCTTGCTGGAACGCGAACCCCATCCGGACGAGCGCCGCATCCGTTTCTGGCTGGCGGGCAACCTCTGCCGGTGCACCGGGTACGACAAAATCGTCCGTGCGGTTGAGAAGGCCGCCGCCGAAGCCGGCTAACGACATTCCGGAGGAGTCGCGAATGACCACGACAACCGACAAGCCTGCCCAAGAATTCAAGGTCATAGGCACGCGTCCCGTCAGGCATGACGGCATCGACAAGGTGCTGGGCCGCGCTCAGTACGGCGCGGACGTGAAACTGCCAGGCCTCATCCACGGCGCGGTGCTGCGGAGCCCGTACGCTCACGCCATCATCAAGAAAGTGGACGTCTCACGCGCCGAGGCCGCTCCGGGCGTCTTCGCCGCTATCACCGGCGAGGACATGCCGGTCACCGGCTCCAAGCTAGTGGACATGATGGAAGAGGTGACCAACCTGAAGTGGGCCAGCCAGCGCGTCATGGCGCACGACAAGACCGTGTACAGGGGGCATCCGGTCGCGGCGGTCGCGGCCGTGGACCAGAACACGGCCCTGGAGGCGCTCAAGCTCATCGAGGTCGAGTACGAGCCGCTCCCTGCGGTCATCAGCCTGGAAGACGCGATGAAGCCGGACGCAGTCATCATCCACGACGATCTGGAAGGCAACCACCTGGGTGAGAAGGTGTCGCCGACCAACATCGCGGAGCACACCCGTACGGAGTTCGGCGACCCTGACGCCGCGTTCGCGGAGGCGGCCCACGTGCTCGAACGCACGTACACCATCGCGCGGGCCCACCAAGGCTACATCGAGCCGCACAGCTCCACCGCTTTCTGGAGCCCGGACGACAAGCTCGCGGTCTGGACGACCACCCAGGCGCCGTTCGGCGTGCGGAGCAATCTGGCCACGGTGTTGAAGCTCCCGCTCTCCAACGTGCGCGTTGTGCCGACGGAGATCGGCGGCGGGTTCGGCGGCAAGATAGGGCTCTACCTGGAGCCCTTGGCCGCGATGCTGTCCCGCAAGTCCGGCAAGCCGGTCAAGATGATCATGGACCGCAAGTCCGTGTTCGACGCCACCGGCCCCGGCCCGGGCGGGCAGGTCACCGCAAAGATCGGAGTCGACGCGGACGGTAGGATTCTCGCGGTGACGGCGGACATCCGCTACATGGCGGGCGCATATCCCGGCTCGTCCATCAGCGCGGCGACGGCGGGCATCTTCGCCTGCTACAAGGCGCCGAACGTCCGCATCGACGCCTACGACGTGGTCATCAACATGTCCAAGACGGCCGCCTACCGCGCGCCGGGCACACCGCAGGCCACGTTCGCCAGCGAGTCGTTGGTCAGCGAGCTGTGTGAGCTGATCGGCATGGACCCGATGGAGTTCCACCTGCTCAACGCAGCGGAAGAGGGCACGCGCAGGCCGGACGGCCCCGTGTTCCCGCGCATCGGGAACGTGGCGTGTATGGAAGCGATCAAGAACTCCGACCACTTCAAGAGCGACCTCGAGCGCACGGGGCCGGATGGGAAGCTGCGTGGGCGCGGCATGGCCAGCGGCTACTGGAACGGCGGGGGCAACCGCTCGTCAGTCACCATCAACGTCAACGACGACGGCGTGGTCTCGCTGGTGGAGGGCAACCCCGACATCGGCGGCACGCGGACCACGATCGCGATGCAGGCCGCCGAGATCCTCGGTTTGCCTGCTCACGACGTGCATCCGACGGTCGTGGACACGGACTCGGTTGGCTATAACGACCTCACTGCCGGCAGCCGCACGACCTACGCCAGCGGACAGGCGGCGATAGAAGCGGCGCGGCAGGTCGTCGAGGAGATCAGGAAGCGAATGGCGATGATTTGGGAGACGGAGCCGGAGAACGTCGAGTTCGAGGGCGGCGTCTTCCAGAACAAGACTGCGCCCGACCAGCGTTTCACGTTCAAGGAGGCGGCCGGCAAGCTCGGCCAGACCGGCGGCCCGGTGTCCAAGACCGGAACGGTGAACGTCCGCGGTTCCGGCGGCGGCAGTTTCGCGGCGCACGTCGTCGACGTGGAAGTGGACCCGGAGACGGGCAAGGTGCAGATACTCCGCTACACCGCGGCCCAGGACGCGGGCAAGGCGGTGCACCCTTCCTACGTGGAAGGCCAGTTCCAAGGCGGCGCCGCGCAGGGCATCGGCTGGGCGCTCAACGAGGAGTACTACACCAACCCCGACGGAGTGATGCAGAACTCCAGCTTCCTGGACTATCGCATGCCCACTGCCCTTGACCTGCCGATGCTGGACACCATCGTGGTCGAGGTGCCCAACACGAACCACCCATTCGGCGTGCGCGGCATCGGCGAGACGAGCATCGTTCCGCCTGCCCCTGCGGTCGGCAACGCGATTGCGAACGCCATCGGCGCGCGGCTGTACCAGACCCCCATGAACCCGAACCGGATCATGGAGGCGATGGCGAACAAGCCGGGCGCCAAGAACGGACGCTAGGACGCGGCGGCGTGGCGAGGGTCTTTCTGTCGATACCGCTCAGACGTTACACGGGTGGCGAGGCCAGCGCGGAAGTGCCCGGAGCGACCTTGCGCGCCCTCATACGGAACCTGGACGGGCGGTATCCGGGCATCGCTGAAAGCCTCGTCAACCCGGATGACGCCGAACGCCTGATGCCGGGGCTTGCGGCCGTCGTGGATGGCGAACCCACCAACATGGGCCTGCTGACCACCCTAGACGAGGACTCCGAGGTCCACTTCCTCCCCGCCATCGCCGGGGGAGCAGGCTGACGCTCCAATGCGCCTAGCGTCGCGTATGTCCCGCCTCGGCACCGAGACCGCCTTTGAGGCGCTCGCCCGCGCCAAGGGGCTCGAAGCCCAGGGGCGCAGCATCGTCTTCCTCGGCATCGGCGAACCGGACTTCGACACGCCTGAGCACATCGTCGAGGCGGCAAAGGACGCGCTTGACGACGGCTATACGCACTACGTGCCATCGGCCGGCATCACCGAGGCGCGCCAGGCGATTGCCGCTGACGTGAGCCGCCGCTTGGACTACGAGACGCCGGCGTCCCGGGTGATTGTTACGCCCGGCGGCAAACCCATCATGTTCTTCACTATCCTCGCCTTGGCTGAGGAGGGCGACGAGGTCGTCTATCCGAACCCCGGCTTCCCCATATACGAGTCGATGATCAGGTTCGCCGGGGCTACGCCGATCCCGATGCAGCTGCACGAGGAGCTCGGCTACAACCTGGACCCGGACCAGCTGGAAGGGCTCATCACGCCCCGTACCAAGCTGATCATCGTCAATTCGCCCAACAACCCTTGCGGGAGCGTGATTCCCGACTCTGTCCTCCGGCGCATCGCCGATCTCGCCGTGGAGGCGGACGCCGTGGTGCTGGCCGACGAGATATACAAGGACTTCTACTACGAAGGCTCCCATAGCTCCATCACGCAGTTCCCCGGCATGTGGGACCGGACGGTGCTGCTCGACGGCCTCTCCAAGAGCTACGCGATGACTGGCTGGCGCGTGGGGTATGGCGTTCTGCCGGAGCCGCTCGTGGAGCCGGTCACGCGGCTCGTGACGAACAGTGTGTCGTGCACCGCCGCGTTCAGCCAGATTGCGGCGCTGGCCGCGATTCAAGGGCCCCAGGAGTCGGTCGTTGGGATGGTCGCGGAGTTCAAAGAGCGACGCGATCTCTTGGTGGACGGACTCAACGCGCTGCCGGGCGTCTCGTGCCCCATGCCCAAGGGCGCCTTCTACGCCTTCCCCAACATCACGGGGACCGGCCTATCGAGCGGGGAGTTCGAGCGGCGCGTGCTCGACGAGGCCGGAGTCTCGCTGCTCTCCGGCACATCGTTCGGCAAGTTCGGCGAGGGCTACGCGCGCATCTCGTTTGCGAACTCCCAGGACAACATCCGCGAGGCGCTGTCGCGTCTCGGAGCGTGGCTGGCTGGGCTTTAGACGCTCGCGACGAACTTGAGCACGGCCTGCTCAACGCGCTCCCATGCGCCGTCCTCTGGGTTTGGAAGGCTGTGCGAGCCGTCGACAACCTCGAAACGCGACACTTGGGGCAGGCGCTCGACAAGCAAGGCGGTGTGCTCGGGCCTGACCAGGGTGTCGCGCAGACCTTGGAGCACGAGGGTCGGCGCGGCCAAGCGTTTGGCCGTTCTGTCTGTCGCGATGCCGAGTCCGCGCAGCTCGTTCAGGAGCTGGGTCGGCACTTGAAACGCGCGCAGCTCTTGTTGGACGTCAAAGTCGTCAATCTCCAGGTCGGGGATGATGCGGAGCAACCCTTGCCTGATGCGTTGGTCGGAGAAGTCGGCGTTCTTGAGGGGACGCCAGCGGCCGGCAAACACCCGGAGCAGCGGCCAGAAAAGGTGGCTCAGCGCGCCCCCGAACCGCCAGAACGGAGCGAGCAGCGCGTAGCCGTCCGCCGGCTCCAGCGCCGCCGACACAACGCCGACGGCACCTCCAAGCGAGTGGCCGACGACAATGACTTTGCGGTGCTCCCGCCGCATTCCCCAGACGCACTCCGCGACGGTCGCACACCACTCGGCGTGCTTCCTGTTGGGTAGGGTGATGATTTCGGGGCCGAAACCGGGCAGCAGCGGCGCGTCGACAGACCATCCGGCAGCGGCGAGGGAAGCGGCAAGCGGTCGCATATCGGCGGGCGTGCCGGGAAACCCATGCACGAGCACTGCGCCGCCTACGGCCTCACCGTCCGCGGGAAGCCGGAACGGCTGATGCCGAGCCTCGGTGAATAGGCTCAGGCTGCGCAGGAATGAGGATGGCTCGTAGGGCACGTCGGCGATAGCCTATCAGGCCGGATTCCTGAGTGGCGGCGCGGCGCTTTCCTCGACCATCTCCGGCTGGGGTCAGCGCCGCCGTCGCATATGTTACCGAACGACCGTAGGCGAATAGCCTCCAAGGGCCGGATGCTATAGTTCTTGCCGCTGCCATCGACTCCCTAGCGCACGTACTGGCCGCCGTTGATGTCGATACAGGCGCCGTTGAGCTGGCGCCAGTGGGGTTGGGTGAGGTCGAGCACTATTCTCGACAGCTCGTCCGCGCTGATGAAGTGGCCTGTCGGCGTCACCGCGAGGTGCGCGTCGAGGACCTGCTGCGGCGTGTCGTCGGACATGCCGGTCCCCGTCACCATGCCCGGCGCCACGACGTTCACGCGGGTCCTCGGCGCAAGGGACTTGGCCAAGGACTTGACGAGGGCGTGCATCGCGCCCTTGGTGGCGCCGTAGAGGGGGTCGGCCGAGCCTCGCTGGCCGGCCAGCGAGCCCATCACGATGATGTGGGAAGGGTCCGGAAGGACCGGAGCGACACGCTGAATCACCCGGAACTGGCCGGAGAAGTTAACGTCGACGACCTCGTCGATCTGGTCGTCCGCGTACTCTTCGAGCTTCTGGCCGGGGGAGAGGCCCGGCAAAAGGACAACCATGCCTGCGTTCTCCGCCGGCCCGGCGAGGGCGTCGAGGTCGGGCAGAGAGCGGATGTCGGCCTTGACCCACGCCGCGGCGTCGAGTCCCGGCGGGATGCTCGTCCGGTACGTGGCGGCGACTTCATGGCCGGCGCCTAGGAGCGTGCGGATAATCGCCGCGCCAATGCCTGATGATCCGCCAACGATGAGTGATTTCAAAGTTCGCTCCTTCTGCGCGCTGGCGAGGCTATCGGAGTTGCGCTCGGGCGCTCTCGTGTTAGGCCTGCCGGTGGAGCGCGCGGTAGACCTTCTCCGCTGTCACGGGCGTGTCGGTGATGCGAACGCCTATCGCGTCGGCCACTGCGTTTGCGATCGCCGCGGTTACGCCCTCGATTGCGTACTCGCCGATGCCCTTCGTGCGGTAGGGGCCCACGCCCTCCTCGGACTCAACGAGCGCCGTCCGCATCTCCGGGAGGTCGGCGATGGACGGGAGCTTGTAGTCGGCAAAGCTGGGGTTGACGACGTGGCCATTCTCGACCAGGAGTTCCTCGGTGAGCGCGTTCCCCATGCCCTGGATGACGCCGCCGTTGATCTGCCCCTGGTGGCCGATGGGGTTGATGACGACGCCGACATCGTGGGCGCTCGTCAGCTTCAGCAGTTGGACGGCCCCGGTCTCCGGGTCGACCCGCACTTCGGCAATCTGGACCATCGCGGAAGCCACCGGCGAGGGCTCGTGCTCGTTGTTCGTGGCCTTTCCCATGATAGGCGCCGCCGATTGCGCCACGAGCTCCGCCCACGGCGTCGACTCTCCGGTATCGGTCCGCGCCACGTCGTCGCCGGACAACGCGACGCGGTCCGCCGGCCAGCTGAGGCTCGCCGCTGCGAGCTTCAGCAGCTCGCCCTTGGCCATGCCGGCGGCCTCGTACGCCGCCGGCCCCGCGACCCGCGTCACCCGGCTTGCGCCTACGCCCGTGTCGAATGGCCCGTCGTCCGAGTCCCACGCCTCGACCTCGATGGCCGAGGGCGGCAGGCCGAGCGCCTCGCCGACGATCTGGGCGAGGGCCGTATAGGAGCCGGTGCCCTGCTCGAACACCGAGGTATTCAGCAGCACCGTGCCGTCCGCCATGAACGTGACGGCTGCCGACGACACGCCCTCGCCTTGGTCTTTGTAGGCGAGGGATATGCCGCGTCCAACGTTGGGCGGCTTGGGGTCGCCGTATCCGGATGCGCGCACCGCAGCGTCGACCGTCTCTTCCGGGCGCATCGTCAGCCCCGGCATTCCGTTGGCCAGCTCTTCGCCGCTGCGGACGAGGTTCTTCCGGCGAAACGTGAGCGGATCGAGGCCGAGGCGATAAGCGATGACGTCCATGTGGGACTCGCTCGCGAAGTTGGCCTGCACCGCCCCGGGCCCGCGGAAGAAGCCGCCGGGAACCGTGTTGGTGTAGACGTGGACGGCCTCGATGAGCGTATGCGGTATGCGGTAGGGCCCGGCGGCATGGCTCGCGCCAGGCAGGTTGACGCCGGGCACGGGCTTGAATCCGCCGTAGGCGCCGCTGTTGAAGAGGAACCGCGCCTCGTGGGCCGTGATCGTTCCGTCTCGCTTCACTCCGGTCCGCATCCGCACGACGCTGGGGTGCCGCGGGTTCGCTGCCGAGAACTCCTCGGCGAAGGTCATTACGCTCTTGACCGGCCTTCCCGTCTTCTTCGCCAGGAAGTAGCAGACGGGGATGTCCATCGGCGAGCCCTTGCCGCCGAAGTCCGCGCCTATTGTTGAGTGGCGCACCACGATGTCCGCCGGGTCCAAGCCGAGGGCGTCGACCAAGTTGAGCTTGAGGCGGTGGGGCGCCTTGTTGGACGCCCAGATCTGCACGCGCCCGTCCCCATCGATCCAGACGACGCACGAGTGTGGTTCGAGGTACGCCTGATGCGCGCGCTGTGTCGTGTACGTTTCCTCGACGATGAGGTCGGCCTCGGCAAACCCCCGCTCGGGATCGCCTCGCCCCCACGTATCGCTCACGAAGGCGTTGGTGGGCGCCGGGAGGGGCGTGGGCAGGCCGGCATAGCTCTGCACGTCCGGGTGCAGCAGCGGCGCGTCGTCCGCCAGCGCGTCTTCCGGCTCCAGGACGGCCGGCAGCTCCTCGTATTCGACCTCGATGAGCTCGACCGCTCGCTGCGCCGTCTCCACGTCGTCCGCCGCGACGGCCGCTACGCGCTCGCCGGCGAACCGGACGCGCTCCTGGGCGAGCGGCGGCACGTCCCGCAGCCGCCGTCCGTAGAGGACCCCCGCAACGTCGGCGCCTGTCAGCACAGCGTGCACGCCTGGGAGGCCCTCGGCCCTCGACGTGTCGATGCGGACGATCCGCGCATGCGGATAGGGGCTCCGCAGCGACTTCGCCCATAACGTCCCGGGCAGGTCGGTGTCGGAGGCATAGCGGGCAGCGCCCGTTGTCTTGTCGGCGCCGTCAACGCGCGGCGCGCTCGTCCCGAGTACACGGTAAGACTGCATCGTCTACTCCTTCATGGCCGTTTCGAGCAGCCGCCGGAGGTCATGTTTGGCCTTCAGGATGTCTCCCCACAGGTCGCCGACCGCCGCCAGACGCTCGTGGACGGAGTCGATGTTGAAGTCGCTCGGGTAGACGCTGCCGAGCTCGTCCCAGCGCAGGGGCACGGAGACCGGCGCGCCGGGCAGCGGGCGGAGCGAGTAGACCGACGCCATGTTCTTCTCCATCACGTTCATGTTGTAGTCGAGGAATATCTTGCCGGAGCGCTTGCTAACGCTCCACTCCATCGTCACGTCGAGCGGCCGCTGGCGCAGCAGGAACTTGCCGATAAGCTCACACGTTTTGCGCGTCACGCCGTAGTCGTATTCCCGCACGATGGGAACATAGATGTGCAGCCCCGTCTTCCCCGACGTCTTGAGGAACGACGATAAGGAGAGCTGGTCCAGCAGGTCCTTCAGGGCGAGCGCGACCTCCGCCCCCTTGGCGAACGCCCGCCGGTTCAGCTCCGGCTCTTCCCCTGCCTTTTCCTCGCCCGAGTAGATGTACGGGTCGAGGTCGAAGACGATGAAGTCGGGGTAGTTGAGCACGCTCTCGCGCAGCTCCTCCTTAGAACCCGTGAAGCTCTCGGTTAGGCGCCCCGCGTCCGGCTCGACGGTCGTCCGAGAAAGCCACGGGTGCAGCTCCAGATCGGCGAGCTGCGCCAGCCAGAGAAGCGTCGGCAAGTTGTTCACGACGAGGTAGTCGACGTCTCCCTCGGCCGCCGACGAGAAGAGGCGCACTGTTTCGGCGAACGGCGGCAGGTCGTGCTCCCAACGCTTCTGGTAGAAGCTCTGGCCGTCGATGCCGTTGGGGTAGCGCGTGAGGGTGAGGGGGCGGTCGCGCAGGTGCGGCAGCAGGTAGGGCGCGACTCGCGCATAGTAGGCGAGCATCTCGCCCTTGGTGGCCGCGCTCCGCTCGCGGGTCGCAGGCCAGAAGACCTTGTCGAGATTCGAGACCGCAATCTTCTGCCCGCCGACCTCGACGTGACCGTCCTTCGCGATCCGCGCGAGCTGTTCGAGCGCCTCCGCTGACTCGGAGCGAAGGTCGGTCGTTTCAGCGGCCGACGCGCCAATCGTCTTTATCGACGCGACTGGCTCCGGCGACTCGCGCACGACAGCTCGCGCCGGGACATCTCCTCTCAGGCCAAGGAAGACCGGCGCCCGCATGATCGAGTCAGCGGTCCACTGGGAGAACTTCACCTGCGCTACGAGCTCCGGCTTTAGCCACGTCGCGAGCTTTGGGTCGACGTCGGGCGGCGGGGCAGAGAAGGGGCAGTCGTCGACGCGCAGCGGCTGCATCGCCTCCAGCGTGTCAAGGAGCGTTTGTTGGGTGAACCCGCTGCCCGCACGTCCGGCGTAGGTGAGTACGCCATCCTCGTAGTAGCCAAGGAGGACGGCGCCAAACGTCTTGGCCCGCTCTCCCTCACCCGCCGTGTACCCGGCGACGACGAACTCTTGGGAGAGCACGCGCTTGATCTTCAGCCAGTTTCGCGAGCGCTCGCCCGCCTGGTACCGGGAGTCGCGGCGCTTGGCGACGATGCCCTCGATGCCGACCTGCTCCGCGATGTGGTAGAACGCCTCGCCCTCGCCCTCAATGAACTCCACCGAGCGGATACGGTCGCTGGGCACGACCGCCAGGGCCAGCAGCCGCTTCCTCTGGTAGAGGGGCGCTTGCCGCAGGTCGCGGCCATTCAGATAGAGGATGTCGAATGGGTAGTAGGCGATGGTCGCTGGCTCATCGCGTCCCTCGGGGAGCTGCATTCTCCTCATGCCCGAATTGTTCTGCAGCAGGTTGAAGTCCGGCATCCCCTCGGCGTTGAGCGCGACGATTTCGCCGTCGATGATCATCTCGTCGTGGGGGAGGACGGCCAAGTCCTCGGCGACGCCAGGGAAGTTCTTGGTGAGGTCGTTGCCGGTCCTGCTGAGGAGCCGCAGACGCCCGTTCCGACCATTCTCATCGCCGGAGAGGAACGCCAGCGCCCGGAAGCCGTCCAGTTTCGGTTCGAACAGCCAGTCCGACGACGAGAAGGCCCCGTCCAGCGAGTGCGCAAACATCGGTTTGAGCGTCTTGGGCATGCGGGCGGGCTTGCCCAGCGTCGCCGCGTCCGCAGCGAGCGATGGGTCCGGCAGCCGTCCCGACTTCAGCTGCTCGATGCTCAGGCCGCATATGATCGACCGGTCGTCGTCGAGCACGTCGCGTTCGCTGCCGGCGTGGGCGTCCTTGTGCTTGATGAGCAGCCACTCATTAGGCCCCCTGCTCGTGCGGACGAGGGTCCAGGAGCCCCGCAGTTTGCGCCCGCGCAGCGTGAACGATAGCTTGCCGGCTTCGAGGCCCGCGAGCATCCGCTCGTCCGCCTCAACGCGGTCATGCCAGCTCAGGCCTCCCTCGTCGGGCGTGTAGACGCCCGAGTCCCAGACGATGACCTGGCCAGCCCCGTAGTTGCCGTCGCCGATGACTCCCTCGAAGGATGCGTAGTCGAGGGGGTGGTCCTCCACGAGCACGGCGAGCCGCTTCTCGTTGGTGTCGAGCGACGGGCCCTTCGGGACCGCCCATGACTTGAGCGCGCCGCCGAACTCCAGCCGGAAGTCGTAGTGCAGGCGTGAGGCCGCGTGCTTCTGCACCACAAACGTGAGGGCGCCAGGCCTATCGCGGGCTGGGGCCGGGGCGGGCTCGCCGGTGCGGGCAAAGTCGCGCTTCTCCTCGTACCGTTCGAGGGTCATGACGCCGTCAGCCGCTGGAGCGCGCCGCCTTCTCGCCGTTTCCGGTGGGCCGCAGCTTGCTCACACGGAGAATCTGAAGCGGCTGGTCGTCGATGCTCTCGAACCAGTAGCGCGTGTGGTGTGGGATGAATATCCCCTCAAACGGTTTGAGATCGCCCAACAGCGCTTCGCCCTCGCCGTGGAACCGGGCCATGCCGCCGAGGACTAGCCAGTAGCCGTCCTGGTCGTTGTGATAGTGGAGCTTGTTGCCCTGCCCCTTCACCATCACTTGCACTGTGCTGATGACAGTATCGTTGTAGATAAGGTCGTAGGAGCGGCCGTTTTCCGGCCCTCGATCTCGAGATCCAGGGGCCATGGGGCCCGGGTAGCTGAACCGCTTCACCTCGTCTGCCATGGTCTTCCTCCTCGGGTGCTATGCGCTTGCCGTGGCTGGCCGTTTCTTCCGCCTAATGCAAGCGCGGCTGCGTCTGGGCGCGGGCCTCTCACACAACTTGCGCAAACTATACTCCGCGGCAGTCGCTGCCGGGTGGGGTCCACGTTCGTGCGGCGCGGGGGGCCGCTTGCGCCGCCTACCTTAATGTCCGTAGAGTATGCATAACCATGCTATGAGGTAACGCTGGGATGTTCTCCATGTATCTAACCGCAGCCGTGCTCTGGGCTGCGATTATCATCCTTCCCGTGTTGTCGGTGCTGCTCTTGTTCGATCTCGACGACCCGGGCTTCTGGGCCGCCTTTGTCATCTGGTTCACGATTGCGGGCGCTCTGACAGCGGTCGTATACGTTCTACACCAGCGTGAGGCCGGCCGCCAGCAATAGCGTCCCTTATTCAGTGTCCCTCAGCGCCACAGGAGGACGACGATGCTCACTCAGCAGATGAACGACAGGGTCACCCGAATAGGCGCCGGCACGCCGATGGGCGAGCTGATGCGCCGCTACTGGCACCCCATCGCCGGCAGCTCTCAGCTCACTCTGGACAATCCGACGATGGAGGTCCGCCTGCTCGGTGAGGACCTCGTCCTTTACCGCGACGCCAAGGGCACGCTTGGACTCGTCGAGCCGTCGTGCGCCCATCGCAAGGCGAACCTCTCCTACGGCATCCCGGAAGAGAACGGCATCCGCTGCGCCTACCACGGCTGGATATTCAACGAGACCGGCCAGTGCGTCGACCAGCCTTCCGAGCCCGAAGGCTCCAAGTTCAAGGACAAGGTGCGCATAAAGGCGTACAAGGTGCAGGAGTTGGGCGGGGCCATCTTCGCCTACATGGGCCCGGAGCCGGCCCCGCTGCTGCCGCGCTGGGACGTCCTGGTATGGGAAGGCGATCGTGATTGGCAGGCCCACGAGCTTCCTTGCAACTGGCTGCAATGCCAAGAGAACTCCCTCGATCCGCTGCACTTCCAGTGGCTGCACCGTTACTGGGGCGGATGGATGATGAACCGCGGCAAGCCTCAGGAGCAGCGGGACGCCTGGAACGCCACCACCGGCGCGAAGGGCCGTGACCACAAGAAGATAGGGTTCGACGTTACGGACTACGGCGTCATCAAGCGTCGGCTCGTCGGCGACGAGACCGAGGACAGCGAGTTCTGGCGCATCGGCCACCCGGTGCTCTTCCCCAACATCCTCCGCGTCGGCCACGGTCTGCAATTCCGCACCCCGATCGACGACACCCACACGCTGCACCTCACGATGCAGTACCGCCCACTCAAGGACGGCGAGGCGCCCCGAACCGGGTACGTCGAGGAGCCCGTCTTCGACGAGAATGGCAAGATACGGTACGACTACGTCGCGGCCCAGGACCAGGTCGCTTGGATCATCCAGGGCGCTATCTCCGATAGGACTACCGAGCACCTCGGCGTCACGGACGTCGGCGTCATCATGTACCGCCGGATGCTGGACGAGCAGGCCCGCGTCGTCGAGGAAGGCGGCGAGCCCATAAACGTTCACCGCAACGAGTCGGAGAACGAGATCATTGTCCTCCCCTGCGAGTACTTCCAGTACCCCGGCTACGAAGGCACCGGCGGGCCGTTCAAGGACCTTCCGCCAGCCCCCGCCGAGATTGAGGCCGTCCTCTCCGGAGAAGGCGCGGCCCGCAAGGAGTGGGATGGCGTGAAGATGCTCACCGGCGAAGAGCGCTACGCGTTCAGGTAGGAGAGTCCGTCCTCCGGGCGTCATGCGAGCCTAACCACCTTCCGCTACGGCGCGGGCTGCTCTGGGTCGAGCGGGAACAATGAGGGAGTGCGCCAGGCATGTCCCATGTGCCGGAGATTATGGAGCTGATAGCGCGCGCGCCGTGGCGTGAAGCCGTTACCTATCGCGGCACGTGGCCCCACGAGTACGTCGTGATAAAGAAGGACGGACAGCAGGAGCTGCTGGCGGCATTCTGCGACCGGATCGCGCGAGGAGAAGGCGTCGAGTGCTGGTTCTTTCACCAGAAGCGACCGTACCTCTTCCTCGGCGATTACAAGTACTGGACGATGACTGAGTGCGCGGACATTGACTTGGATGCGGGCGACGACGTCCTCAACCGCGCGCGGTTCTACCGCGACCACGGGGACTTCATCATCCAGGCTGGCGACACGGGCAAGCGGGAGGAGCAGTTGCAAGCCGGGGACTCCGCGCTAGGCGGGTAGACCGGGATAGCCGCACCCATGAACCTCGACGCGCCTCAGAGCCGGGACCGGCCTTACGTTTGGGTGACGTGGCTGCCGCGCTTGATGTCAGGGAGCAGCAGGTGCGAGTGGGCGTCGTGGTTCAAGGCCCAGCACGTGGGTTCGAGCTGGCAGCGCGCGCCCGAGACGTTCGACCACACGCGGTGGGCGCTCGACCATACCGCGCTCTTGCGGGTGGAGCAGAAGCGTTTGGAGGCAGAGGGCGCGACCGTCAAGGCGGAGCGGCAGAACCAGTTCCGGCTCCAGGGATGGTACGCAACCCTCTCCGGGATGCCTGACCTCGTATCGCTCAAAGATGGCCGGGCCGTCATCCACGACATCAAGTCCGGGCAGCCGCACGCCTACCACGCCATCCAGGTGATGCTCTACATGTGGGCGTTCCCGCTCGCCCGGCGCGAGTACGGCGGCCTTCCAATCGAGGGCAGGGTCGTCTACGGAGACCACGCCTTGGACGTGCCATCCTCCGCCATCGATCGGACGTTCATAGACCGCGCCGCCGACCTCATCAAGACGCTCGCCGCCGCGGAGCGGCCCCCAGCGAGGACGCCAAGCCAGTCCGAATGCGCCTTCTGCGAGATCACCGCCGCCGACTGTCCCGACCGCGTCGAGGAGGCGGTTGAAGAAGGGGAGACAGAGCTGTTCTAGGCGTCGGAGCTAGACGCCCAGCAGCGCCGCGCCCTCTATGCGTGCGAGCTTGCGGTCGAATGTATACAACGGTGTAGTGCCAACCCGTTCCGCCGCTGCGAGGATCATCAGGTCCGCGAAGTCCGGGCCGCCTTGGCTGTAGGCGAGGGCGGCGTGGGCTACATCTTCGGAAGCTTCCATGACGAGATTGCCCGTAGCCATCAGTCCCAGTATTGCGTCCGAGACCTGCGCCCGCGTGAACTTGTAGGAACGCTCCAGCACCCAAGCAGTCTCCATCACAACTTCATGGCAGACAAAACATGACCTTCGTTTTCTAAGACCTAAACGCTTTTAGCAGGCGCGCGCTCTTCAGCGTCGTCCGGCTAACTTGTTAAGTCCTTTATAGTAGATGGCAATTCCCTAAACGTAGCAACCTTGGCAGTTGCTTTGGACAAATCGTGAGCCGCAGTGAACTCGTTTGCAACTACGATGCAGTCAATACCCGCCGTTATTGCCGACTTCAACCCTCTCGCCGAGTCTTCAATAACTACTGTTTCAGCGGCAGTAGCGCCAAAGCGTTGGAGTCCTCTCAGATAGGGTTCGGGATGTGGTTTAGCTCGCTCGTAATCCTCCACAGTCAGATAGAATTCCATATAGTCCAGAATGAATCGCTTCTCGTGTATTAAGGCGAAGTCAGTTCGTTTGGATGTAGTAACGATACCCATCCTATACGTATCTGCGAGTTCGGCTAGTGTTTGCAGGACACCCTCGATCTCGATGTCTTCGGTCAACAGGTATTCCTGGTAGTATCGGTTTCTTAGTTCTCGGCCACGTTCAATTTCAGATTCGGATATTCCTGAAACTCGTGCCTCCTCCCACGCGGACACTCCATTGGCCATAGTCACCAAATATGCGTCTCTTGGGAGATCAATTCCGAGAGGCGCCAGCGCTCGTTTGTTTGCCAGGTAATACCAGTGTTCTGTTTGGACTAAAACCCCATCATGGTCGAAGAGAATGTATTTTTTCACTTTCGTGCTCGATTCATTTCGGCTTAACGATCAAGCTAACTTGACGAGCCCCCGAGACGAACCGTTGGGAAAAGAGTTAACGGTGTTGGCGATGCGAAGCGAAAACTTCAAAAGCCTTCGCTGGCTCGGTCAAGTTGAGCGCCTGGTTAGCCTTGCACTTCATGTTTATCGGATAGGGCTTTCTGTCAGTTGAAGTGGAAGCAGAATCACTTTGGCCCTATTGCCCTCCGTATACCCTCATGTTATTCCTTCAAGGTTGCTTTCCAAACGTGTCTCGATCGGTTGGTCCGCCTCTGGAAACTCGAAAGAGCGACCGGTGATCTTCTCGTAAAGGTAGATGTAGCGTCTTGAGAGCTCGATTACAAGGTCATTCGGTGCTGGCGGTAGGACCTCATCCTCGTAGGGGTTGCAGTTCTCCGTGAACCAGAGTCGGAGGAATTCTTTGTCGACGTTGTCGGGCTCCTGTCCCTCCCGCATGCGCTGTTGATAAGAGTCGGCGATCCAGTAGCGACTAGAGTCAGGGGTGTGGACCTCGTCAATCAGAAGGATCTCACCGTTCTCGTCACGGCCCATCTCATATTTGGTATCGACCAGAACTAGGCCCTGCTCGGCTGCCTTGGCCTGACCGAAAGCGAAAAGTTCCTGCGCGATGCGGCTACATTGTTCCCAATCATCGGCCGTCATCCAGTTCTCGGACACGATCTCGTCAGGGCTGATCGGACGGTCGTGATCCTCTTCCTTGGTGGTCGGTGTGAGGTAATTCGTCGGGAGCTTTTGGTTTTTCGTTAGGCCGTTGGGCAAATCGTTGCCACAGTAGTGACGCTGCCCACTCTGGTAGACCGTCCAGAGGGAGGTGTTCGTGGTTCCGGTGATGTATCCACGCACCACGAACTCAATCGGGAAGACGGTACATTTCTTGGTAATTGTGACGTTTGGATCGGGGATGGATAGAACCTGATTTGGCACAATATGGCGGGTCTGTTCAAACCACCACGCGCTCGTCATGTTGAGGACCTGCCCTTTGAAGGGGATAGCGGCCAGCACCCGGTCGAAGGCGCTCTGTCGGTCGGTGGTGATGAGCACCATACGGTCCTCAAGATCGTATCGATCGCGTACTTTGCCTATGAACTTCTCACCTTGAGAAAGATTCGTCTCAATGAGGCAGTTTCCGAGCTCTTGTCGTATTCGATCCGTGTAGTCCTCTGGGGTGTAAATGGCGTTCTCCATCTATTATTGTCTCCGCAAGGTTAAAGCCTATACGAGATGGCCCTATTGCCCCAATAAATTACTGGCCTGACGGAAATTTCCTGTCCCATGTGGGCCTTGGAATTGGCCAAATGTTGTCTTCTAAAAATGGCTTCCTACGCCAACCCGAAGAAGCGCGCCATGTTCCCCCCCAGGATGTCGAGCTTCGCCTCTTCCGACAGTCCTTCCATTTCCTCGATGCCGGCAGCCGTGTTCGGGTACGTGGACGGGGGGTGCGGGTAGTCGCTGCCGATGATGAAGTTCTTGCTGCCGATGGTGTGAATCGACCCGACTATCGCCTGCTCGTCCGGCTCGACCGCGACGACGCAGCTGTCCAGAATTAGCTCGCTGGGCGGAACGTCGCAGCGCGCGCACTGCGGCTCGATCTGGTAGACGCGGTCGAGGGTGTACATCACCCACGGAAGCCACGAGCCTCCCGCCTCGAAGAAGGCGAGCTTCAGGCCGGGGAACTCCTTTAGGACGCCCCCTAGGGTCAGGCTCGCCATCGCCACCATGTACTCGAAGGCGAAGCCGAGATAGTTGCTGATGTGCAGCCGCCGCAGCCGCTCCCAACCCAGGGTGAAGTTCGTCGGGGCGTGGTCGTGTATCTGGCATTGGAACGGGTTGCCGTGGACGTACAACGGCACGTTCAGGTCTTTCACTGCTTGCCAGAACGGGTAGAGCTCTACGGAGTCCCAGTTCTGTCCGCGCCAGTTGCTGTTGATGGTGAGCGCTTTGAGGCCAAGCTCTTGGACTGCCCGTTTCGCTTCGGCCACGCACGCCTCGACCGACTCCGTGCCGAAGGGCACGACGCCTGTGCCAATGAGCTGGTCAGGGTATTCTCGCTGCGCGTTGGCCGTGGCGTTGTTGTACCCCATGGAGAGGGCAAGCCGGAGCCCCGCGTCCCAATCGCGCTCGAGGGGGGAGCCGAAGGGGTTGGCGTAGATGCCGTCCGGAATCAGCACCTGCATCTCGAAGCCAGTCTCGGGCAGCAGCCGCACGCGCTGGTCGGCGACGCCGTGGCCGATGGGCCCGCTTGCCTGTCCAGTGCTCGCCGCCGTTGGGTTCACGGCCCCCGCCTGACGCCCGGCGGCTGACGCTCGGAAGCCTCCGCGCCGCGCCTGGCGGTCCGTGAAGACGCTTGCGTCCCGCATGAGCATATCGATCGCGGCATCCGAGAGGCCGATAGTCTCGGCCACGCCCGTGAAGTCGGGCGGCGGGAAGAAGTGACTGTCCCCGTCTATCCTGCGAACCTTAGTCTGCTGTGGCGTCTCGACCATCGCTGCACCTCCGCCTGCCGGTCTGTCTGAGCCCTATCTTACTCGCTCCCGTTGCTAAGGGCGGGAATACCTTGGAGGAAGGCCCTCTTACTCTAAAATGCCTCCGCCATCACCTCCACGACCCGGTCGTAGAGCGCATCCGGGTCGTGGCCGGCGGCCTGCAGGTGGCGGCGGGTCATGCGGTTGACGAACGAGAACGCCGCTTGCATCACCAGCATTCCCTTGCCGTTCAGTGTCTTCCGCCCCGACAGTCGCGCCTGACGCAGCAGCACCGTCTCGTCCGGCGAGTAGACGGCGTCGACGAACGCGGCCTCGGGCTTGCAGCGGGCAATCGCCGCCGCCGCCCGCGCGTTGTTCTCGGCGATGGCGTCGGCGGACCGTGCGAACCACTCGCGCCAGAACGCTTGAAGGTCGTCCGTCTCCGTCATCACGGCGGGGTTGGCGGGCGCCAGCGACGAGAACGCTTCGAGCGACGTCGCCTGGGAGCTAGGGAGATGTCTGACACCCGACTGCCCCACCGTCGACGCGTTGACGATCAGATCCATCCCAGTTGCGGCGTCGAGCGCCTCTTCTTGGCTGATCGCCGAGACCGTGGCGCCGAGGGCCGACTCGACTTGCCCCGCAAGCTCTTGCGCCCGTTCGAGCGAGCGGTTCGTGAGCAGGAGGGAGCCACCGTCGAGATTGCGTCCGAGCGCGAACGCCGCCGCCCGCCCCGCGCCTCCCGCGCCCAACAGCAGCGCGCTCTTGCCGGCCAGCGAGTCGATGAACGGCTCCGCTTCCCCCGGCAGCGTTCGCAGCATACTGGCGATGAGCCCGTCTGCGTCCGTGTTGTAGCCGGTGAGTCGCCCGTCCTCGCCGAGGGAGAACGTGTTCACTGCGCCAATCTCCCGCGCGATGGGGTCTATCTCGTCGACCAGAGGCATGATGGCGAGCTTGTGCGGCACCGTGACGTTGGATCCCATGAAGCCGGGGTGCGCCCGCGCCGCCTCCACGAACCCCGCCAGGTTTTCCGGGCGCACGTCGAAAGGCGCATGCGTTGCGTCGAGGCCGATGTCGCGGAACGCGGCGTTCCACATCGCGGGGCTGCGCGAGTATTTCGACGGCGACTCGCCCATTGATCCGGAGAGCAGAGCTCGCTCCCCGACCTCCGCGGGCAGCGGGTTATCGAGGTAGCGTTGGATGTCGTCGAGGGTGCTCATGCGCGGAGTCTATCAATGGAGTTATCCAGCTAAGAGAGTAAGGGAACACCCTCACCCCGCCTTTACCTCGGCGATGGGGGCGGCGTTTCCGTAGAGGCTTTGCAGCAGGTCGAGGAACGCCGTTACCAGGGGGCCGTAGGACGAGGCCTTGCGGACCATCACCGCCGTGGGCAGCGTGATCCGGTGCCCCTCTTCGAGGTGCACCTGCGCCAGCGTGCCCGCTTCCAGCTCCCGCATGATCGAATGGTACGGCAGGAAGCTCACGCCAAGACCCCGCTCGATCATGCGCTTGGTTGACTCAATGCTATCGAGGTCCATCGCTATGTTCGGCACGATGCCGGCCTCGCGGCACACCCGGTCGATGAGGACGAAGTAGGTGCTCTCCTTATCGTAGATGATGAGCGGCTCGGTCCCGACCTCGTAGATGCTCGCCCGGCCCTCTTTCGAGAACCGGTGGCCCGGGTGCGTCACCAAGACGATCTCCTCGTCGTACAGGTGTGTCGTGACGACCTCCGGGTGGTAGAGCGCGCGCGCCACTCCCACCTGGATCTCCTCGGAGAGCACGAGTTCCAGCACCTCGGAGGACCGCCCGGTCTTGATTGCGACGTCCACACCCGGATACCGATTGTGGAACGTTTCGAGGATCCCCGGCAGAACGGCGGAGGAGATGCCTCGCGCCGCTCCGATATGCAGCCGGCCGGCGGTCGCCGTGCGGCTGGACTCGATGGTGTCCTTCCCCCGCTGCAGCGAGTCCATCGCCCGCTGCACGTAGGGCAGGAACGTTCTGCCCGTGTCCGTCAGCCTTACGCCGCGGCCGATCCGATGGAAGAGGGGCTCGCCGAGCTCCGCCTCCAGCGAGAGGATGCGCGCGCTCAACGACGGTTGCGTGACGCCGATGGCCGCCGCCGCGCGGCTGAACGAGTGCACCCGCACCGCCATTAGGAACGCTTCGAGCTGTCCTAGCTCCATGGGCTGGTCCCTTCCTGCGTCTCGTCACCGGGTTGCGCCCCGGAGAGGACATCGACGGACAGGATACCGGAGGGGAAGCGGCGTGTCCCTTTTCCTGGGCCTGCCCCGTCCGCGCCGTGGGGTGAAGGGGTAAGGCGAGACTCTCGGTTGGGGGGAGGCGTGAGGCGCTATCCCTCGGGAGGCGCGAGCCGCTGGACGCTCTCTGCGCCGGCTCAGACGTCGGGCCAGTCGTAGAGCATCGGGCGTGTTTGCACCGCAGCCCACGTTTCGAGCTGATCGGCGTAGTGGGGGCTGCCGGGGCTGCCCGATGCGCCGAGTGGGACGATCCAGCGCGAATTGCGCCAATCGAGCGGGTCGTACACGTACCGCGCCACCGAGACCGAGACAGCGGTGAAAGGGTCGTCCACGACGTACGCGCCTTGCAGCGGCGTCTCGGCGTCGCCGCTCACCGGCATCGACGGCGGGTCGAGCAACTCGGCCTCGTCGGGAAACGCGGCTGACAGCGGATGCGCGTGCCTGGTCCGATGAAGGGCGCCCCATGCCCAGGCGGCTGGGTTGTCGCCGAGCAGGCCGCGGAGCCGCTGGGCGCCGTCGCGGAAGGCTTCCGCCGCCAGGTCCGCCCACGACTCGCCCCCGATGAGCGACGTGTCGTTGGCCTCGACGGCCAGCCCGATGCTCCGGCGCAGCGTCCGTGTCATCGCTCCGGCGCCGCGCCCCGTTCCGCTCATGGCCTCGGCGGTCAGCTCCGCGCCGACGAGCCGCGTACTCACTCCGCGCAACAGTTCCGACATGACGGCGGCGTAGATGGTGGGCGCGCTCGTGTCCCGGTCCATCGAGCCGTCCCAGTCGGCGAGCAGGCGTTGCGCATCGGCCTCGACAGCGTCCTCGGCGGAGACTGAGAGCAGCAGCGGCAGGACTTGCTTCGCGAGCAGAGAGCCGCGTGTGGCGTGGAGCGACTCCATCTCATCGACGCTCGCGTTTGTAAGCGGCCCCAATCGCTGGTTGAGCGCGCGGACACGCAGGTCGGGCACGAAGTCGATGCCGATGTAATGGGGGTAGGATGCTCCCGTGACCCGATTGTTCGCGGTTACGATGTACCCCGCCTCGGGATTGCGCGAGCGCGGATGCTCCGCGAACGGGACTACGCCTGCCCACTCGTGCTCGCCCGTCCAACCGGGCACTGGCGCCCACGCGTTCGCCTTGGAGCGCACCGGCAGCTTCCCCCGCATCAGATAGCTGATGTTCCCGTGCGAGTCGGCGCTTAGAAGGTTGTTGCACGGGTCCACCCAATGCTCCTGGATGGCCTCGAACTCGTTGCAGTCGCGGGCCGTCAGCATCTTGAGGATGCACTCGGCCCATCGCCCCGGCTCGGCCGTCGCCGTGTAGCGCATCGACACCGCGTGGCCCGACGCCGGATCGCCGAAGACGACCGGCCCGTGATGCGTTTCGACCACTGTTATGGACGTGTCCGCCGCCCCTCGCGCGCGCAGCGTCTCCTCGCGCACCTCGGCGTCCCGCCATTTGGCCTCGAACTCGTACCGCCGGGGGCTGCCCGGCTCGAAACGCTCCACGAAGAGGTCCTGGTAGTCCGCCGCGGTGTGCGTCACGCACCAAGCGACGTGGGCGTTGTGTCCAAAGTGGTGGAACCCCGGCAAGCCCGCGAACGAGAGGCCGACCACGTCGAACTCCGGGCAGGCGATCTGGTTCTGGTAGTAGACGTTCGGCGTATCCGGCTGGCGGTGGGAATCGCCCGCGAGGAGCGGGCCGCCCGTGCTCGTCTTCGATGCCGATACGGCCCAGCTGTTGCTGCCGGCGTCCGGCGGCTCGCTCTCCAGCGCCGCGCGCAGGGGCGTCGACGCCGCGATGCGCATCAGCTCGGCGGTATCGTCGGGCTCTCCTTCGAACTCGGCGCCGTCGGAATCATTACGAGGTCGCCGGGCGCGTGGACCGGAAAGAGCTTCGCCGTCGCGTCCGGGCCTATGCGGTCGATCAGCCGCCCGCGCCACAGCTTGAACTCGAACGTCCCCATGAGCAGGTGCCGCACCTTGAACACCGCGAGCCCGTCCCAACTACGCCATGGCTCGGGCTGCTCGTCCAAGAGCGTGTACTCGACGGGAAGGCGGCCGCCGTTGTTCCCGATGCTCTCGACGTAGGCGTTGACTCCGGCCGCGTAGGCGTCGAGCATCGCGCGGGTAGGCTCGTCGATGGCGCCGTAGTCCGCTCTTGCGGATGCTTCGAGCCCCATGCGCTTGAAGAACGCGTCTTGCTCGATGGCCGGCGGCCCAAGCCACTCGGCGGACCTGCCGTAGGCGCGATGGCGGTCCCAATCCATCTGCCACAGCCGGTCCTGCGCGCAGAAGAACCCCTGGGCGAAGAACGCGTCGTGCGCTGTGCCGGCTTGGGCGTGGGGTATGCCCAGCGAGTCCCGGTAGACGGTCACGTCGCCGTTGAGCCCGCGCAGCCGCTGCTCGGAGCTAACGTCCGGCAGCGCGTCGAGCAGGTCTTGGCGGGAGAGCTTAGGCATAACGTACGGCCATATTACAGGGTAAGATTGCGGTCGCGCCGTTAGGGAGGTGAGGGGATGTCTGACCTGCGAAAGATCGGCTTCATTACGTTTGGCGAGAGCGCCGCTATCGCGCTGGCCAAGGCCGGTGGGCTGATGGAGGGCGAAGGGCTCGACGTCGAGGAGACGCGCACGCCCAGCTCCACCGAGCAGATGCGGGGACTCATACAGGGACGCTGGCAGATCGCCTCGACCGCGTTCGACAACGTTCTGGCGTGGTCGGAGCGCGAGGGGCCCGAGGTCGTGGCCATCGCCAAGGCCAGCGAGGGGGTCAACCTCCCGATGCACGTCAGGCCGGAGATACAGACGTGGGACGACCTGCGCGGCAAGGCGCTGGCCGTCGACGCCGTCGACACTGCCTACGGCCTCGTGCTGCGGCGCATCCTTCAGGAGCACGGCCTGGAGCTGGACCGCGACTTCACCTTCGTGCCCGCGGGGGCCACCGGCTACCGCTTCGAGTCCATGGAGAAGGGGGAGACCTACGCCGGCATCCTCAATCCTCCGTGGAACGCCCGCGCCGAGGAGGCCGGCATGCGCCTGTTCGCCCGCCACGACGAGGTCGTTCCCGACTACCCCGGCGGGACCTACGCGGTCAGCCGCCCGTGGGCCGAGGCGAATCGCGACACGGTGGTCGCGTTCCTCCGCGCCCTCGTGGCCTCCACGCGGTGGGCGAGCGATCCGAGCCGCCGGAAGGCCGCCGCCGAGCTGGCCGCCGGGACTATGAGCACGGACCCCGGCCGCGCCGAGGTCGCGCTCTCCCGCCTGCCGGAGTCCCTCACCCTCGATCCGCAGGCCCTGTCCGTGCCCTTGGGGATACGCCTGCGGTTCGGCCTCACGCCTCCGCACGGGAGCGATGTCGCGGAGTTCCTCGACACGTCTTACCTCGAGGCGGCTATGGAGTCGTCAGCCTGCTAGATAGCGAGTCATCCGGGCGGCGTGTTTTGTGAAGGACGGGGGACGCAGGGCGTCCTGCGCGGTTTCCCCTACCTGCCCCGCGACGCTATCGCCTCGTGGCGGGCGAGGAGGCGCTGGGCGCGCTGCACGACCGGCACGTCGATCATCTTGCCGTCGAGCTGGAACGAGCCGCGGCCTGTCTTCTCCGCTTCGGCGTTCGCCTCGATGATCCGATTGGCGAGCGCGACTTCGCCGGCGCCGGGGCTGAACGCCTCGTTGAGCACCGGCACGACGCTGGGGTGGATGCAGGACGCGCCTTCCAGCCCGAACCGCCGCGCCTTGAGCGCGACCTCCCGCACCGCGTCCAGGTCCTGGTAGTCGGCGACGGTGCCGAAGATGCCGAGCGCCATGACGCCCGCCGCCTTCGCCGCGTACACCGATTGCGTCTTCGGGTAGAGCAGCGTCTCGGCGTCCGGCTGCATCCCCAGCGACGAGGCCAGGTCCTCCGCGCCGATGGTGATGGCCGCGATGCGCGGGCTCGCTTTCGCGATCTCGCCGATCTGGAAGAACGCCTCGGGTGTCTCGACCATCGCCAGGAACGCCGTCGCGCCGACCGTCGTGCCGCGCTCCGCCTCGAGGTCCGACACCAGCTCGTCGAGGAGCTTGACGTGGTCCGGGCCGGCGATCTTTGGCAGGACGAGGGCGTGGACCGCGGGCGATACGCTCGCCTCGATGTCCCGCACGGCGAGGCGCAGGGGCTGGTTGACGCGCACAAGAACGTCCGCGCCCGCCTGGCCTACGCGCTCCGCAGCCGCCTTCACCCCCTCGCGCGCCGACGCCTTCTCCGCGAGGGGCACCGAGTCCTCCAGGTCGAGGATGATGCCGTCGGCGCCTCGCTCGTGGGCCTTGGCCAGGTAGCGCTCGACGTTCGCCGGCACGTACAGCAGCGACCGCCACACCGGGAGCTTTCGTTCGTTGGTCATCCGATCACACCTCGCGCTCGCAGCTCGGACAGCTCCTCGGGAGAGACGCCCGCGCCGCCGTATATCTCGTCGTTGTGCTGCCCCAGCGCAGGGGCGGGGTAGCGGAAGGTCCCCGGCGTCCGCGAGAGCCGGGGCAGGATGTTATGGGCTGGGATCGTCCCCACGTCATCGTCCGGCAGGTCGACGACCACCTCGCGCTCGACGACGTGCGGGTCGTCGAGGAACTGGGCGATGTTGTAGACGGGCCCGGCGGTGACGCCGGCATCGTTGAACTCGGCGAGCGCCTCGTCCAGTCCGCGCTCGGCCACCCAACCGCCCACGATGGCGTCGACCTCCTCCCGGTGTTTCACCCGCTCCGCGTTGCTCTTGAAACGGGGGTCGCCGATCGCGTCCTCACGGCCCACCACCCGGAACACGCGCTCCGCCATCGACTGGATCGATGCCGACAGGGCCACCCATTTGCCGTCCTTCGTCGCGTAGACGTTCCGGGGCGACGCCGTGTTCGATGCGCTGCCCACGCGCTGTTTGACGCTTCCATCGAGCCGGTAGCCCGCGGCGTCGGCGCCCAGGATCGAGAAGACCGGCTCCAGGAGCGAGAGGTCGATCACCTGCCCCGGGCCGCCCTTCACCTCGCGCTCGCGCACCGCTATCAGCACGGCCATCGCGCCGTACAGGCCGGCGGCCATGTCGGCCAGCGCCATCGGCGGCAGGACCGGCTCGCGGTCGGGGAAGCCGTTGCGCGCCGCGAACCCGGACATCGCTTCCACCAGCGTGCCGAATCCGGGCCTCTCGCGGTACGGGCCTGTCTGGCCGAACCCCGAGACGCGCACGATGACCAGGCCGGGGTTGTCCGCGTGGAGGGCGTCCGGCCCCAGCCCCATCTCCTCCAGCCGTCCGGGAATGAAATTCTCGACGAGGACGTCGGCGTCCTTGGCCAGCCGCCGCACGAGCGCCAGGCCGTCCGCCTCTCGCAGATTGACCGACACGCTCTTCTTGTTGCGGCAGTACGTCTTCCAGTGGGTCTGGACCGAGCTGTCCCCCCAAGCCCGCAGCGGGTCTCCGTGGGGCAGCGCCTCGATCTTGACGACTTCCGCCCCAAAGTCCCCCAGCTGCAGGGTGAGCATGTTCCCGGCCACGAGCCGGGACATATCGAGCACCCGCAGCCCGTCCAGCGGCCCGCGATTCTCAGGGTCGAACTGCTTGGCGTGAATCGTCATCCCTCCGGCGCGTCTCCTCCCAGTGCCGTGATTCTACCCTTCCCCCTCTCCCGTCATTCCCGGGCAGGCGGGACCTCGCAGCCGCCCCGTCCGTAGTTCCCGCGGAAGCGAGAAACCAGGAATCGGCCCCCACGCCCCCTCCATAATCCTGCCCGCAGACGGGAGAGAGGTTTGGGGAGGGGGGTCTCCCTCGCGCAGGCCCCCTCTCGGTCTCCCCCGCAGACGGTGGAGAGGTTTGGGGAGGGGGCGCAAATCTGTTTCTTGATAGGAGTTTCCACTCGTAAAAGTTGGTGATGTACGTCGCTGAAAGGGGTGATTTCTGTTTCTTGGTCGGGGGTGTTTAGCAGGCCACGGCCTGCTTCCCGCGACCAAGGCGCCGACAGAAATGAAAAACACGATTTCGGTCATTGGCTCTCTCTATGGGCGGCGGGCGAGTTATAGAGCGCGTAAGGAGGCTTGGGGCGGTATGCCGGTAGCGGAATCATCCCATCCAGGGTACGCGGCGGAGATAGGTTGGCGTAAGGGGCAAGTGTCGCGGCCCGCTCGAGAACGAGCTTGTGTAGTCACCCCTAAGTGGGTCGTGAAGTGAAGGGTCGCCCCGCGTCGCCGTGGGCCGCGTCGCGGGCCAGAGCACAGGTTAGGCTCCGCCCATGCGGCCTACTAGCAGGCTGCTGAAAAACCACGAACCGAACAGTGGCGACTGAGGGTGCCGAGGGCCGATCCTAGGGGCACTCGAGACGGAGGTGGAGCGTATGCGTGGACGGCAGGAGCCCCAGGTGACGATGTTGGCCTTCGTGGACATGGAGGAGCGCGTGCCAGCCGATCACCCGCTCCGCACCATCAAGGCCCTGGCCGATGAGGCCCTGACCCGGCTATCGCCCGAGTTCGACCGGATGTATGCCGAGGTGGGGCGGCCGTCGATTCCTCCCGAGCGCCTGTTGAAGGCGTCGCTACTGATTGCGTTGTTCTCGGTGAGGAGCGAGCGCGCCTTCTGCGAGGAGTTGGACTACAACTTGCTGTTCCGCTGGTTCTTGGGCATGCAACTGCTGGAGCGCAGCTTCGACGCCACGGTGTTCACGAAGAACCGGCTGCGGCTGCTGGAGCACCAAGTAGGCCAGCAGTTGTTCGACGAGGTGGTCTTGGCGGCGGACCGGCGAAGCCTGCTGTCGGACGAGCACTTCACGGTGGACGGCACGCTGATCGAGGCGGCAGCGAGTCTCAAGAGCTTCAAGCCGCGAGGCGCCGATCCTTCCCCAGATGACGGCGACCGGGGCAACCCCTCGGTGGACTTTCATGGGGACCGGCGCGCCAACGCCACGCACCAGAGCGCGACGGACCCCGAGGCGAGACTCTTTCGGAAGGGCAAGGGAAAGGAGGCCAGGCTGGTGTTCATGGCCCATGCGCTGATGGAGAACCGCAACGGCCTGCTGGTGGACTTCCTGGTGAGCGAAGCCACGGGGATGGCGGAGCGGGATGCGGTCCCGGTGCTGCTGGCCGGGGCGCGCGAACGCGGTTTCCATCCCCGGACGCTCGGAGGGGACAAGGGCTACGACACGCGGGGTTGCGTGGGGGCCATGCGCACCCGCGGGGTGACCCCGCACGTGGCGCAACACACGAGCGGGCGCTCCAGCGCTATCGATGGACGCACGACCCGGCATCGCGGCTATGCGCTCAGTCAGCGTCTGAGGAAGCGGGTCGAGGAGATCTTCGGGTGGATGAAGACGGTAGGCGGGTTCCGGAGGACGCGCTACCGAGGTCTGGACCGCACGGGCCTTGCCGGCTACCTCGTGGGGACAGCCTACAATCTGGTGCGGATGGCGAGGCTGATGACTGCTGAGACGCCAGTCCCACAGGCTATGCAGGCCGCGTAAGCAGGGGCCGCGAGGCCGCTCCTCACGTCACAGGCCCCGAGGCTAAAGGCCCTCCACACACGGTCAGACCGCCCGGCAACGCGTCACTCAGCGACATGGCGGACATGCCAGCAGCCCTCACATCGCCACGAAACCCTTTCTTCAGCAGCCTGCTAGGGAGGGCGGGGTATGGGAGCAATTCTAACGGCTGGCGGTTGATAATCAGGCGGTAGATAACCAGGCGATGGATAATCAAAATCAATTGTGATTCGATTGCCTCGCAATAGCTTCATACCTATAAGGGGTGGGTTCTCTTCCTGACTTTGGGTGCATTGTACGATATGGGAACTCCCTTTCCAGAACATTTCTACGTTACCACAGCGCGCATTGACTGGACCTTGTGGAGTACGCACCCTGCATCTGTCGGGAAGCCTCAGGCCAAGTCTTTCAACTACGCTGGGGGGGTAAGCTCAACTCTCCGCTGTCCCCAGTGTCCACATTTACACTAAGGGTCTGCCGCTTACCCTCACTGTCTTTGATTTCCACGTTTATCCAGGGTAGTAGTTTCCAAGTGTATTCGTCAGACGGCCGCTTGGGTCTGCCAATTAAACTTCGGATGCAAGGAGGAAGAATAGGCGCTGGTATCGAGCCTATTTCGACTGCCCCATTTTCCACTACATCAATAGTTAACCTTCGGTTTGGCAGCAAGCTTGGACCAATTAGGCCCGAGAAATCATTTGTCCTGAGGAACTGAAATTCAATTAGTATAGAATCTGTTTCTAGCTGCATTTCAATTTGATAAGACGAATCCTGTCTAATGCCATATTGACTTACCGCAGCCTCTGAGAGCATACAGCGTACTTCGGATCCGGTGTCCAAGAGGATGTTAAACTCTTGCCAATCCCCATCCAGTTTCTTCACATTAGTCCGAATGATTGGAAGGAGACACTCATTCACGCGCCCGCTTATCACTTGACACCTCTCGATTCATTCATATTGTGTGGCGTGTAATTGTCTATGGGCTGGACATTCGTATGGGGACTTGGCTAACCCCACGCCATCAAACAACCAGCGTGGCGTCCTTCGGGCGGGCCTTGCCGCCGTGGACCGACGGACCATGTCGGCGATGTCCTCACGCCCTCCATGCCGTTGGCGGCCTCGGTGAAGACCCAGTAGGAGAGGCGGGCCGGCGACAGGGCGGCTCGGAGGTCGTGAGCTTCCAGGGTAGCGGAGGGCGATGGCGGCCTCAATGATGCGTCCGTTGGTGGCCACTTCCAGTCCGAGGCGGGACTTGGGCTCCGGTTCGACGGTGTGCGTGGGCATGTACTCGCCTCGATCACCACGGGCGAGCGGCCGGGTGCCGTGACGATGATGTCGGGGCGCAGCGCAGGTTGGCCTGATATGGCCTGCGTGTTCTCCGAGCGCACCTCGCTGCGGGACAGCATCTCTTGCAGCAGGCTGCCCAAGGCGTTGTTGGCGCTCGGCTCCGTCTGGCGCGGCGTTACTACTTGCGAGTCTTCCTGTCAACTAGATGCAGCTGGAGTCGCTGCACCCTCGCTCGGATGCTGGGGTGCGTGTCCGATTCAAGGCTCCAACTTTCTCTCGGTGCGAGGGATTCGAGTGTCGTAATCATCACCCCTGGCCCAACCACTGTACCGGCTAGAGCATCGGCGTTGTATTCCATTTCCCGGGAGACCAGTGGCGAGACGAAAGCATGTAGCGTTAGGAAGGCCGTCACACCCATGGCAGTACCTATCCACTCGTGAAATGCCCAGGACTGTGCCCCGAATAGCCAAGAAGCGGTTCCGATAGCTACCAGCACAAACGCTTTCTTGATTGAATGACGAAGTTCCCATGTGCGAGCTCATGAGCGATGGCGCCCTCCCCAGTTCTGGTCAAGAGCTCGGGCTCCATAGCGGAGGTTATGAACAAGGTAATGCCGTTGGTTGCCGCGTTGAGCCTGTCGCTCGTAACCACCTGGACCTTACGTGGAACCGGCGCGCCCATCCTCTTGGCAAGCCTTACGACGATCCAGGGGGTGTATGTAGTCCGTGTCCGAGCGAATAGTGAGCGGAGGTCCAGCTTGATGCTGGTGACAGAGAGCGCGGTCACCATGGGTGCCGTCAACATCCAAGTGAGGGCGCATCCGGCGACGACTGGAGTCAAACTGGGAGGGATGAAAGGTGCGGTGAGGAGGGCGCACATCACGACAAGCAGACTGCCAGCGCTAACGGTACGCAGGGCCATGACGCATGAGAATATTCGTTGAGAGAACATATCCAAAGGATACGACCCGCTCTCACACAGCACGCAAGTAGCTAGTGTCACTGTAGCCTGCCGGATCACGAGGCCCGCCAATCAACGCCCCCGCACCCCTCCCGTCGTTCCCGCGAAAGCGGGAATCCAGGGTGCCTTCTCCGTCATTCCCGTGCAGGCGGGAATCTCGCAGCGGCGCGGTAGCGACGCGGTTCCTCCCCCTCCCCCGTCTGCTCCGGTTCTCTCCCCCGTCTACGGGGGAGAGTTAGAGAGGGGGCCGCCCCGCCCGCTACTTTCGTCGGTTGTGGTGTGGCGCGCCAGCCCAACATGAGGGATTCCCGCGAAAGCGGGAATCCCGGTATCCCTCGAACTACGACAATTGCCCCTTATCCTGCGCTCTCCCGTCCCGTAAAATTAAGCTCAACCATGCCTGCCTCTACACGAGCCATCCCCACTTCCCAACCCTCGACGCCCACGCGACCTTTCCTTAGCCCGCGACGGAAAAGAAGAACGTTTTTTCTGAACCAACAACTTTTTTCGGCCGGGAAGCAGACCACGGCCATGAAAAAACCTTGTGAAATACCCGTCTCGTAGCCCAAATCCAACAACTTTTTACTCGCAGCCGAAATGTCGCCCAACAACTTCTTGCGCCGCCGTCTTCCTCCTCACCCAAGGGAGGGCGGGGAAGCGTAGATGGGGGCGTTCTTGTGTCTTGAGTTCGTTGACCGGCCTCGCGCGTCGCGCCTAGACTTGTTCTCGCGGCGTGGGGAACGGTTGAGCTTTGCTTTGCCTGCTTTTGGAGGCAGGACCGCTACCGTCTAGGCCGAAGCCAAGGCTGACGGGTTGTAGAGGTGAGAGATGGCGCGCGCGATCTGGAGAGGCGCGATCAGCTTCGGGATGGTCGCCATCCCCATGAAGCTTTACATCGCGACCGAGAGCAAGGACATCGGCTTTGTCCAGCTGCATAGCGCCTGTCACTCGCGCCTGAAGCAGAAGCGCTGGTGCCCTGTCCACGACTACGAGGTCGAGTACGCCGACATCGTGCGCGGATTCGAGTTCGCCAAGAACGAGTACCTGGTCATAGAGGAGGACGACTTCGCCAGCCTGCCCCTCAAGTCCACGCACACCATCGAGATCGTCCGGTTCGTCGACCTGAAGAGCATCGACCCCGTTCACTACGAGAAGAGTTACTACATCGAGCCCGAGAGCGTCGGCGTGAAGCCCTTCTACCTGCTCAAGAAGGCCCTGGAATCGACCGATCGGGTCGCCATCGCGAAGGTCGCATTGCGTCAGAAAGAGCACCTTTGCCTCGTGCGTCCGTACGACGACGGCCTCATCATGGAGACGATGTACTATCCCGACGAGATACGCAGCACGGTCGAGCTCGATCTCCCCGGCGAGGCCGAGGTGAGCGAAGCCGAGCTGCAGATGGCCGTGATGCTCATCGACCAGCTCACCGGCGAGTTCGAGCCTCACGCCTACCACGACGAGTACCGCGGCGCGCTGCAGCAGGTCATCGAGGCCAAGCTCGGCTCGGGCGCCCCGGTCTCCGCCGCCCCGGAGGCGCCGCAGGGCAAGGTCCGCGACCTGATGGAGGCGCTCCGGGCGTCCATCGAGGCCGCCCGTGCTCCCGTTGCCGACCCGGGCGCCGCCGATTCGGGCGCCGTCGACAAACGCGAGAGGGAAGCTTCCTAGCTGATGACCACCAGCCAAACAGCCTCGGCGCGCCCGCTCATAGGGCTCAATCTCGTTGAGCCCATGCTGCCCGTCGCGTCGGCCGAGCCCTCCGACTCCCCCGACCGCCTGTACGAGATCAAGTGGGAAGGCATCAGGGCCGTCTCCGTCGTCGACTCCGGCGGCGTGTCGATGCACACCCGCGGCGGCAAGGACCTCTCTCCCGCCTTCCCCGAGATTATCGCCGCCGTCCGCGAAGCCGCCGGAGGGGCCGACGTCGTGCTCGACGGCGAGCTGGTCGCCCTCAGCGACGATGGCGTGCCCGAACGCCACGCGGTCGTCGAGCGCTGGCTGGCCGGCTCCCCGCTGCTCGCCCCCATCCCGGTGAACTACGAGATCTTCGACATTCTTTACCTGAACGGCAGGCCCCTCATCGGCCTGCCCCTCTACGAGCGCAAGGCCATCCTCCACGACGCCATCCGCCCCAACGCCGTGGTCCACCTCTGCCACTTCGAGGAGGGAGAGGGCGTCGCTATGTACGACGCCGCCCGCGAGCTGGGTTTGCACGGCGTCGTCGCCAAGGACAAGTTCAGCCTGTACGAGCCCGGCAAACGTTCGCGGCACTGGCTCGCGGCGAAGCACGCCCGGACGGCGAACCTCGTGGTGGGCGGGTACACCTTCGGCGGCAGCGAACAGCCCTTCAGCTCGTTGCTGCTCGGCGCCTACCAGGAAGACGAGCTGCGCTACGTCGGCAGCGTGGTCGGCGGGTTCGCCAAGGGCGGCCCGGCCCTCGTGTACGAGATGATCTCGCAGCTCCACGCCAAGGAGTGCCCATTCGACGAGGAGCCCCTACTCGACCGCTTCTCGTACTGGTGCGCCCCCACGCTTGCCGTGGAAGTCGAGTACGGCGAGCGCACCCCCGACGGGGCGTTCCGCTTCCTGCTCTTCAACTCGCTCCGTCCCGACATTCCCCCGCACCACTGCGCAATCCCGCTCTAGGCGGCCCCCTCTCTAACTCTCCCCCGCAGACGGGAGAGAGGATTATTACGCAATGACGGAGGGCGCGCGGGGCAGGCGCACTCGGCTACGGCGCTTGCTGCCCACTGCCTTGATCGGTCCCTTGTCCTCCGCTGCCCTGACCGGTGCCGCGCTGGCCTCGCGGCAGGCCGCCAAAGCCGCGTCCGCCGAAACCGCCCGCGTCGCCGACGGTGACCGTCACGGCCTCGAAGCTTCCGTCGGCGGCGCGTTGCACGAGGACGGTAAGGTTCGCGCCCTCCGCGAATTCGTCCGCTGCCTCGGATGCGGTGGTCGTGATACGCACGATTGTCTCCGGCGGGACGTTCACGCTCTGGAGGCCGTCCTCCGTCTGCACCGAGAGGACGCCGTCCGCATAGGAGACGACCGTGCCCGCTATCGCAACGGCGGCGCCGCCGAGGGCCGCGCCTAGGGCAGCTCTCCGGCCTCCGGCGCCTGCGTCGCCAACCAGGATGGCGACGGCGGTGTACCCGCCCGTTTCGTCTTCCTGGGCAATCACCGTAACGCCGGCGTCGACGGTTAGGGCGTCCGCCGCGTCGGACGCTTGCCTCGTGATCGTGACCGTGGCATCAGGGCCGACCGCGACGTCAACGGGGCCGTCCTCAGTGTCGAGGCGCAGCGTGGCGCCGTCGAACGACGCCACCGTGCCGGTGAGCGGCGTCGCGTTGCGGGCGCCGACGTCGCCCAGTGCCTGCGCGCCTCCGCCTGCTCCCCCTGTCGCTCCGGTCCCGGAAGTCAGGCCTGGCGGCAGGTCGCCTGACTCGATGGCCTGCTGCAGCTGAGCGCGCACCTGCGCCGCGCGTTCGGGGTCGCTTTCCAGTTCTCGTCGCGCGTCCTCCGGCATAGCCGCCAGCAGGTCATCCACGTCGACATTCTCTCCGCCGCCTCGCGCGGACGTGTCCGGCGCGCCTGGGGCCACGAGGGCAGCCGTCGCGGGCTCCTCTTGCTCGTCGGGAGTGGGGGCGATGCGGGCGACGCCGTACCCGGCGCCTGCGCCCGCGGCAACGACCACCAGCAGTATGAGGATGAATCCCTTTGCGTCCATCGATGTGAACCTCTTTCGCACGCTCGCGCCGGGGGGCGTGCGCTAACTGTTGGCGACTATCGCCTCGTCTGCCCCCTCGCGCACTCTGGATTCCCGCCTACGCGGGAATGACGGAAGGGAGTTTTACTCATGCCGCAGCGCCTCTATCGGGTGCAGTCGGGCCGCCCGCGCGGCCGGGTAGATGCCGAAGAACAGGCCGATTGCCGCCGAGACAACCAGGGCAAGGGCGGCGATGTCGGTGCTGAACACCGTAACGAAATCGGAGCCGAGGACGTTGACGCCATCCAGAAGTCTCGATACGCCGACGCCCGCGGCGACGCCTAGAACCCCGCCGCCGATGCTGATGAGCACGGCCTCCGTGACGAACTGCGCCAGGATGTCGCGCCGTTTGGCGCCCAGCGCCTTGCGGATGCCGATCTCCCGTGTCCGTTCCGTGACCGAGACCAGCATGATGTTCATGATGCCGATGCCGCCGACAATCAACGAGATGCCCGCCACCGCTCCCAAGAAGACGGTGAGCGTCCCGGTAGTCTCGCTGAGCGTGTCAATGACTGACTGTTGCGTGGCGATAGTGAAGTCGTCGGAGTCCGTTACCTCGTGCCGCAGACGCAGCAACGTCGCCGCCTCGCGCTGCGCCTCCTCTAAACGCTCGCCGTCGGCCTGCACGTTGATGGTGGAGACGGTGATATCGCCGTGCGTCGTGCGCTGTCCGCTCAGCCGGTAGAAGGCAGTCGTCAGCGGAACGAGCACCCGGTTGTCCTCGTTGCCGAACGAATTGCCGCCCTTGCTGCCCAGCACACCCACGACGGTGAAGGGGACTCCCGATATTGCGATGTCCACTCCCACGGGATCGCGTTCGCCGAACAGGTCCTCAGCCGTCTGGGACCCCAGCACCGCGATATTGTTCCTGTTCAGCATGTGGGCGGGCGAGATGAACTCTCCGGACAGGACCTCGAAGTTGCGCACCGCCGCGAACTCCGACGTAACGCCGAACACCTGTGTGGACGTCTCGGTCGCCAGGTACGTCACGGACGCGAAGACGGATAGCTCCGGCGCGACGCTCACGATCGACGGCGTGAACACTGGGTCCGTCAGCGCGAGGGCGTCTTCCAGGGTCAGGTCGCCGTCAGAGGGACGGACGTAGAGAAGATTGGAGCCGAGAGACTCGATCCGACTCGTAATGGTTTCCTGTGCTCCGCGTCCGATGGACATGAGCGAGATGACCGCCGCTACGCCGATAATCATGCCGAGGAGCGTCAGCGCCGTCCGCAAGCGGTTCCCGCCTATCGACGACCACGATGTCCTGAACAGGGCGAGGGGCGTCACGGCGCCGCCCCCTCGGCAGGCCGGGCTTCGATGGGGTCGTCCACTGGGGTGTCGCCCACAATCCGGCCGTCCCGCACCGAGATTACGCGCTGGGTATGGCGGGCTATTTCAGACTCGTGGGTGACGAGCACGACGGTGAGTCCGTCTTCCCGGTTCAGTCGTTGGAGGATCGCCATGATGTCAGCGCTCGACCGCGTATCGAGCGCTCCGGTCGGCTCGTCCGCCAGCAGGATGGCGGGGTCCTTCACCAATGCCCGCGCAATGGCGACCCGCTGCTGCTCGCCGCCGGACAGCTCGAGGGGGCGATGGCCGTACCGATGTCCCAGCCCAACGGATTCAAGCGCCTTCATGGACCGCGCTCGCGCATCCCGCCCGCCGCCGTACAGCAGCGCGAGCTCGACGTTCGCCAGCGCAGTGAGCCGGGGCAGGAGGTTGTAGGTCTGGAAGACGAACCCAATCTTGTCGTTCCGGGTCTCGGCGAGCTTGGCGTCGCCCCAACCACCCACCTCCTCGCCGTCCAGCCGGTAGCTTCCCGACGTGGGCGCGTCCAAGCAGCCGATGATGTTCATAAGCGTCGACTTACCGGAGCCCGACGGCCCCATGATCGAGACCATCTCCCCGCGCTGCACGCTCAGGCTCACGTCGTTCAGCGCCGCGACTTCCAGCGCGCCGAGGCGGTAGACCTTCCGCAGGTCTCGTATTTCGATGATTTCCATCGCTAGCCACCGCCGCCCCCGCCGAACACGGCCCCGAACCCGCTAGTCTGGGCTCCCGCCGAGGCAGGCTCCGGCATCACCACCTGGTCTCCCTCCGTCAGGCCGTCCAGCACCACCACCCAGAAGTCGTTGCTCGGTCCGAGCGCAACGGCGCGCTCCCCTATGATTCCCTCCGCCGACACGCGAACTGTCGGGGCCAGGAAGCTGCCGGTTATCGAGGACGTGGGCACGAGGAGCACGTCCTCGAACTGGTCCAGCACAATCTCAGACGTGGCGCTCAGTCCCTCCCGCAGCGTGAGGCCCCGCGGGACATCGACCTGGATGGTGAGGGGGAACGTGACGAGCCCGGACTGGCCGGTTTCCGCGGCTCCGATGTCGCTGATCGTGCCAGTTAGCGTTTGCTCCGCCAGCGCCGTTATGCTCACGGCAGCCTGCACGCCCTCTCGTAGGGCAAGCACGTCGATCTCGTCCACGGACCCGTCGATTTCGACGACGGACGTGTCCACGATTTCGATCAGCGCCTGCGCTTGCCCCGATGCCTGGTTCGTTCGGTCTCCCGGCTCCATGGACACCGTTTCGACCACGCCCGCGACGGGCGCGACGAGCGTTGCGCCCGCGAGATTCTCTCTTGCCGTCGCGAGGGCCTGTTCGGCGACCGCCAGCTCCGTCCTCAGCAGCTCGACCGCCAGCTCATCGGCCTCGACCTCCGCCAGCGCCTCCGTCAGCGCGTCTTCGGCGTCGGCCAGTTTCGTTCGGGCGAGGACGGCGTCCTTGGCGGCCGCCGCAAGGCCGAGCTGGTCAGGCGTGAGCAGCGACTGCAAGTCGTCCGGTCACCGCGTCGCCCTCGGCTACGAAGACCTGGCCGACCTCGCCCGCAATGCTGAAGGCCGCGGTCTCGCTTTCGGGTTCGCCCGCCGCCCTGTTGACGAGATCAATCAGCACCGGCGCTTGATCCGCTTGGTCTCCGGGCTCCATGGCCACCGTTTCCACAACGCCGGTAATGGGGGCGACCAACGCCGCGCCCGCAAGATTCTCCTTTGCCGTCGCGAGGGACTGCTCTGCGATCGTGATCTCCGTCCTGAGCAGCCTGATCTCCAGCGCGTCGCCGTCAGCCAGCACCTCAGCGAGCGCTGCCTCCGCGTCGGCCAGCTCGGCCCGAGCAAGCGCCACGTCCGCCGCCGCGGCTGCGATATCCAAGGGGTCCGGGCTGAGCAATGCCGCCATGGCGTCTTCGGCTGTCGCCAGGTCATCCTTGGCCTTTGCGATGGCGGCTTCCGCGGAGAGCCCGCTCCGGGATGCCGCCACCACCGTCGTCGAGAGAGCGTCGCGGGCGTCGACGAGGACCGCCCAAGCGTTATTCATCTCCCGCTCGGCGCACGCGACTTGAAAGAGGACCTCGTCATCGTCGCAGGTCCCGGCGCCGGCGCCGGGGAAGAGCGTCAGCCATGAGTAGAGAGTCGCCTCGTTCCAGGGCGTCGCCGGGTCGTTGTCCGGCATATTGATGACCCCACTGTCTCCCCTGAGCGGCGATTGGTCGCTGAAGAGGGCATCCAGGTCTGCTCCCCATCCGGTGAGGAGGGTCGTGGGATCGATGTTCAGCTCGCTTTCCGTGAGCCGGATCCCGAGCCAGCGGCGGAAGGTCTCTGCGTAGTCGGCCTCGGCGTCGGCCACCACGTCTTCAGCGTCGTCCACGTCTTCCGCCGAAGCCTGCTTGGCCGCGGCCAAGTCGGCTTCGGCATTGGAGAGCGCCTCAGCGGCGGCCCCGACATCGGCCTGGGCCTCCGCGACCTCGGCGGGCGTCGCTTCGCTGAGGTCGGCCAGCGCGTCTTGGGCCTCACGCAATGCTATGCGGGCCTGGGCCGCTGTCTCGGCCGCTTTGGCCGCCGCGACCGCGTCGGGCCCAGCCAGCGCCGACGCCAGCGCCTCGGCAGCGTCGCGCGCCTTGACCTCGGCGTCGGCGACTGCCTTCTCGAGGGCCGCTAGGGTCGAGTCGTCGACGACCGCGAGCTCCTGCCCAGCGGTCACGCTGTCGCCCTCAGCCACGAAGACTGCCGCCACCTTGCCCGCAATGTCGAATGTTGCGGTCTCGCGGATGATCGACGGGTCCACGATCTCAATCAACACCGACGCCTGGTCGGCCCGGTCCCCAGGCTCCATGGCCACCGTTTCAACAACGCCGGCGATGGGGGCTGTTAGCGTCACGGTCGCGAGCTCCGCCTTTGCCGTCGCCAAGGTCCGCTCCATAACGACGATGTCGGCCCTGACCAGCTCTGTATCCAGCGCGTCGGGGTCGGACCGCGCTTCCGCGAGCGCCTCCTCTGCGTCGGCTAGCTCGACTCGCGCGAGGTCCACTTCCGCCTCCGCCAGTGCAATTGCATGGGGGTCGGTCAGCGCCTCGTCCAAAGCGTCGTCCAGCGCCTCCCTGGCGTCGCGCAGCTTGACCTCCGCCTCGGCCACGGCCATTGCGAGAGCCGCCTTGGTCGAATCGTCGATGGTCGCGAGGGGCTGCCCCTCGGTCACGACGTCGCCCTCGGCCACGAAGACTGCGGCCACCTCGCCCGCGATGTCGAATGCGGCTGTCCCATGGTTGGGGAAAACGACCGTCCCGCTCGTCGAGATCGAGTCGATTAGGGCGCCAATGCTGGCGACCACCAGCTGCTCGTCTTCGGCCAGGCCCACGCTCGTTGCTGAGTCAGAGGACCTGGCGAGCGCGAACCCCCCGCCCGCAGCGGCGGCGAACGCCATAATCAGTGTTGCTATCTGCCACGCGAAGAACGGTCCGGCCTTTTTCGACAACACGCTCATTCCGCCTCCACGCCCATTTCAACCTTTCCTCCGTCGAAGGAGGACATCTTCTTATCCGCGTCTCCCGTCACAGGTGAGGGTCGTGTGGAGAGCCCTCTGCGATGGGCAGCTCGAACGTGAACGTGCTGCCCGATCCGAGGACGCTCGCGACGCTGATTCGTCCGCCGTGCGCTTCGATTAGCTGCTTGGCGATGGCCAAGCCAAGACCGGCCCCACCCGTGGCCCGCGCCCGTGATGGGTCGACCCGGTGGAACCGGTCGAACACCAGCGGGAGTTCCGACTCCGGTATGCCTTCCCCGGCGTCGCTGACCGCGACGCGCGCCCAGCCCCCGTCCACGCCAACGGTCACGCCGACCCTACCGCTCTCCGGAGTGTGCTGCATGGCGTTCTCGATTAGGTTCGATAGGGCCTGTGCGATGCGCGCTCCATCCATCTCGACAATCGGCCCAGGCCCGGCGGGCGCTTCAACGCTGATTCCTGTCGCCTCAGCGCGAGGACGGATCGCGTCCACGACGCTCCGTGCGAGCGCGGCGATGTCGCCCGGCTGCGGGTCCAGCCGGAGCGCTCCTGCGTCACCCAGCGCCAGCAGGCGCAGGTCCTCGATGAGATGCGCCAGGTGGAGCACCTGCCCGTGAAGAGTATCGAGCGTCGCATCGTCGGCTTGGACGAGGCCGTCTTGGAGAGCTTCAACATAGCCCTGGATGTTGGCGAGCGGCGTGCGCAGCTCGTGGGCAATGTCCGCCATCATGGTGCGTCGCTGCTGCTCCGTATTTTCCAGGCGCTCCGCCATGGCGTTGAACGTGGCGCCGAGCCGGCCGAGCTCGACATCGCGCGTCACCGGGACGCGCTGGCTGAAGTCGCCCTGGCCGAGCCGCTCGGCGGCGCCCGTCAGCTGCCTCACGGGCCTGAGCGCACGGCGGGACATCCACGTAAAGAGGGCGATTCCCGCTACGCCCGCGCCGAGGCCTGTCCACAGTAGGAACCTGTCCATTCTGGCGATGATTGACGCGGCTTGGGGCTCCGGCGCAATCAGGGTCGAGTCGGCGGCCCGGAACGCAATCGTGCCGATCTGGCGATCGCCGTCCAGCACGGGCAGCAGATTGAAGTCGCGCTGTGACGGCGACCGGCGATCGTTCTGGAAGAAGTCTCGCAGCCTGCGATCGGCGGCGTCAGTTTCGGCGATAACCTCGCCGGCGCCGTCGACGACGACGATGTCGATGCCGTAGAGGGAGGCGGCTTGGTTGATGAGGGGCCGGAAGCCATCATCCTCCGTTCGGTCCTGCATCAGCCGGTTGACGGCCCTTTCGAGCCGCTGCTCGCGCACGGACGCCAGCGCCTCATCGAAGTGCTCGGCCTTGTTTGCGGCGGTGTAGCGCGCGTAGCCGCTCACGCTTCCCAGAGCGATGATGAGGACTATCGCGAACCCCGCGATAAGCTTGAATTGCAGGCTGAACAACCAGTTACGCATCGCCGAACCGGTATCCCGCTCCGTACACGGTCTGGATATACCGTGGTCTTTCGACCGACCCCTCGAGCTTCCGTCTGAGGTTCGCGACGTGGGTGTCCACGGTCCGGTCAAATCCCTCGAAGTCCTCGCCGAATACGCGATAGATGAGGCTGTCGCGGGAGAAGACGCGCCCCGGTTCTTGCATGAGGGTCGCGAGCAGCCGCAGCTCGGTCGGCGTCAGCTTTACCTTGCGGCCGTCCATCTCAGCCGTATGGCGCTCCACGTCGACGGTCAGCCCGTCGCGCGACATTCGCCTTGGCCCCTGCTCCGCCGCGAACTTGCTCGTACGCCGCAGCACCGCCCGCACGCGCGCCGCCAGCTCCCGCGGGCTGAACGGCTTGGTCAGGTAGTCATCCGCTCCGAGATCGAGCCCTCGCAGCCGGTCTTCCTCGTCCACCATCGCCGTCAGCATGACGATGGGGACGTTCGACTCCTCGCGCAGCTCCTGGCACACCGTCAGACCGTCGACCTTCGGAAGCATGAGGTCGAGAACGACCAGGTCAGGCCGGCTCTCGCGGGCCACGTCCAGCGCCTCCAAGCCGTCGGACGCCGTGAGCACGCGGTAGCCGTCCCGTCGCAGGTAGAGACGGACAAGATCGGTCGTGGTGGGGTCGTCTTCGACTATGAGGACGGTGGCGGCCATGATTGCTCCCGGAGGCTCACCCAATGGGATAGCGGTTAATCATGATGCAATTATGAAGATTACGTAACGGCCTGGCGGAGAGGAACGAGTAGGGCCGTAAGGCGCGGCGGATGGCAGGCCTCGGCAGACCCTGGATTCTCCGCCGACCGGCGTGGTCCGTGTGCCCTCTCCGGCATTTGCGGAGTATGATGCGCGCATCATGCCCGTCACTCGGTATAACAGAGGTGATAGCGATGTCTAAGAACGGCTTCCTCATCTTCGATAGCGACATGCACGTCATGGAGCCGCCCGACCTCTGGCAGCGGTACATCGACGATAAGTACCGGAGCCAGGCGCCCATCGGCATCACCTCCGAGAACGTCCGCGACCTCCGAGTCCAATGGCCGGACCTTCCCGGCAGCATCCGGGGGGGCATCAACCTCGTCGGTCACAATTACGAGCGCAACCAGAAGCTGTACAAGTCGGACTCCGAGCGCGGCTGGGTCTCCGAGGTTCAGCTCGAGGCCATGAACACCGAGGGGATTGACGTCGCCGTCATGTTCCCGAGCCGTGGTCTGAGCGTGCTCACTCGTCCCAACATGGACCCCGGCTTCGCAGCCGCCATCGCCCGCGCGTACAACGATTGGATGTACGACTTCTGCGCCCTCGACCCCAATCGCATGTATGGCGCCGGCATGATCTCCGTCTATGACGTTAACGACGCCGTGGCCGAGACACGCCGCGCTGTCAACGAGCTCGGCTTCAAGGCCATGTTCGTACGGTCCAACGTCGTGGTTGGCAAGACGTGGCACGACCCCTACTTCGAGCCGCTGTGGGACGTTCTCGAAGAACTCGACGTGCCCATCGGCTTTCACGAAGCCAGCGGCTCCATGTCCAAGCAGGCGGGCGAGCACTTCGACAACTTCATGCTGCGCCGCATCTACTCCCAGCCATTCGAGCAGATGATGGGCCTAGGCAGCTTCATCGGCGGCGGCATCCTCGAAAGGCACCCGAACCTGCGCGCCGCGTTCCTCGAGGCCAACTGCGCCTGGCTCCCGTGGCTCCTATGGCGCGTCGAGGAGGCCCACGAGCGCGAGCTCGACGCCTACATGCCCGAGCTGACCGAGTCTCCGACGGAGCTGTTCAAGCGCCAGTGCTGGGTTTCCATCGAACCCGACGAGACGCCCGCCAAGTACACGCTCGACTTCGTCGGCAACGACCAGATCGTCTTCTCGACCGATTACCCCCATGGGGACTCACGGTATCCCGAGGCGGTCGACGCGTTCCTGGAGCTCGACATACCGGACGAGGACAAGCGCAAGATCCTCTGGGACAACTGCGCCCGGCTCTACAAAGTGGAGGCGCCCGTCGCGGTCTAACGGGTAGGGGAGTGGTTAGGGTGAGAAGTTAGTGGTGCCGAAGGCCGGAGTCGAACCGGCATGAGGTTGCCCTCAACGGTTTTTGAGACCGTCGCGTCTACCATTCCGCCACTTCGGCAATAGACTGATTGTAGTGAAGCGCGCTCCGCGCCGATAGTCCGCTCCAGCCTCTTCCCCCGAGAGAGAGGCCGGGGCGTCGTCGTTGGCTTCTCCGCGGAGTAATGAAAAGAAGGCAGCCGTCCGGCGGCTGCCTTCGGATGTCTGAGTGGAGCGGAAGACGGGATTTGAACCCGCGACCTTCTCCTTGGCAAGGAGATGCTCTACCCCTGAGCCACTTCCGCCCGATTGCCGACGCCGATGGCGCTGGCGTTGCTGGCGCCAAGGCCCAGATTCGCGCTGGGGGCGCCTCGGCACGAACCACGCCTTGTCCAACCAATGCTGGTGCCGAGGCCCAGATTCGAACTGGGGACACCAGCATTTTCAGTGCTGTGCTCTACCAACTGAGCTACCTCGGCCCGTTCAAAACATGCTACGGAGCGTCCATGAGGCCTGTCAAGCAGACGGGGATCCCTCTGGAAGGCCATGGCCTCGCTGCGGCTCTTCTTGACCTGCTCCGGCAGGGCGGAGCCGCTCAACCGGAACGAGCTCACGCTCCAGCGTGAGCTCTGCAAGCCTGGTGTACCGGTGGTCTAGGCGGCAGTCCGGCGCTGCTCGAGCAGCACGGCGGCGGCATTCATGTCCATAGAGCGGCCGCACTGGATGCAGCGGTACTCTAGTCCATCAATCTCTTCCCAGCGGTTGACGTCACCGCCGCAGTTTGCGCATGCCTTTACGAGAATCGCTGTCATCTTCGCTTTCCTTAGCGCTAGTTCTGTTGGAGGGGAGGGGGGGCTGCTGTCCGCAGGACCTCCCGCTCCCCTCGCCATCGTGATGGTATGAGGGGGGACGGCGGCTTAGGCGGCCACCATCTCCAACTCGTTCGCTTCCACAAGCTCAGGGGTCTCGGTCGCTAAGACCAAGGCGTCGTATCGGGATGCCAGGGCGGTTCGGACGTGGTTGGCCATCTCGAAGGGCCGGCCCTCGTACCTGCCCGCTATGGAGCAGTAGGCCAATCCCTCTTCAAACGCGCGGTATAGAGAAACAATCATCTTAAGCATCTTTGCCTCTTCCTTGGTGTTGGTCCGGCAATCCTTGGTGGCACCACGATCTAGCCGACAGATGTCACTATACGCCATCCGTGCGACGAAATCAAGCCATATGGTTACGAATATGCGGCAGCTAGGTTAAGGGTCTGTGTCAGGACCGGCTATCGAGGCGGAGTAAAGCCTGCCCCAGGACACGAACGCCGGTTACGATGTTGTCAAGCTCCGCCCACTCCTCCGGACAATGGCTGCGGCCGTCCCTGCAGGGGATGAACACCATTCCGACGGGGGCGACAGGAGCGAGGCGCGCGGCGTCGTGAGACGCGCGGCTAGGCAGGCGCATGACCGGGATTCGTAAGTCTTCCGCCGCTTTCGCAACCACATCCTGCATGTCCAGGGGCACCAGCGCCGGTTCCTCTCTGTGGCGCCATTCGAGGGTGGAGTCCAACCCGCGCCGCGCCGAGATTTCATGCAGCGCGCGCTCGATCTCTTCCATTGCCCATATCAGTGCCTCGGTCTGCGTGCTCCGCACCTCCACGGTCATGTCCACGCGGCCAGGGACTACGTTGACCATGTTGGGACTCACGCGCAGGAAACCGACGGTCCCGACGCTCTCCTGGACGATGTCGGGCGTACTTACGGTCCTCTCCACTGCCAAGGTCAGTTCCGCCGCGCCTGCCAGCGCGTCTCGCCGGTCGGCCATCGACGTCGCGCCCGCATGGTCCGCGAGGCCGGTAAGCGAAACGACGGCCCGGCATGGCGCGGCGACAACCGTCACGACGCCGATATCAAGACCAGCGCGCTCAAGGACGGGCCCTTGCTCGATGTGCAGTTCCAAGTAACCGGAAATGTCGCCTGGCTCACGGCGAACGCCAGCCAGGCGCGACGGGTCGCCTCCAAGCCTGGTGATCGCTTCAGGCAACGTTTGGCCGAAGGGCGTTGACGCGTCAGCGACCATCTCGGCGGTAACGTCGCCCGCCATGATGCGGCTTCCGAGTGGGCTGAGGCTCACCACCGACGGTTCCTCGCAAACGAAATCGACGATGTCCAGGGGCCGCGACAGACTTACGCCGGCTTCCTGGATGCAGCGCGCCAGCTCCAATGCGCCGATTACGCCGACAACGCCGTCGAACCGTCCACCCGCCTCTACGGTGTCGGTGTGTGAGCCCAGCATGAGCGCCGGGCCTTCGCCCTGTCCCAATCTACCGACGAGGTTCCCAGCGGCGTCGACGCGGGTGTCCAGACCGGCCTCGCGGAAGCGGCCCGCAAGCCACTCGCGTGCGGCGTAGTACTGAGGTGAGAAGGCGCGGCGCGTGTAGGGCAGTTCGGGGTCCGTGAACTCGGCGAGACGCCAGAGATCAGCCTCCAAGCGGTCGCGGCGCACGTTCAGCGGGGCATGGGGGGTGATCATCACTCTCTCCGTTCTCGAACGAAGGGGGATGGTAGCATGCCCTTCTGCCAAGCCTCTCCGTTCGTCCCGTCCCGGAGAAAGCCATGACCTGGGTTACGGCGGTGTTGATCAGCACTTCGCTGTTCGCCGTCGTCACAGTGTTCGACAAGCGCCTCGCGACGAACCTCTTTCCGAGCGCAGGTTCGTTCAACGCGGCCTTCGGGCTGCTGCAGGGGGCCATCGCCGTGGTCTACTTCTCCGCAGTGATTCCGACGGTGGGATTCGACGGCGGCGCGGGCATCCCGTGGGCATTCGCCAGCGGGCTCTTCTGGGCGTTGGGACTGTTCCTCTTCTTCCACGGCTTGCGCTTGGAGGAGGCGTCGCGCGCCGCGCCCATTCAGCAGATCGGGCCTATCTTCGCCGCGGTTGTCGCTGTCATTTTCCTGGGTGAGTCGCTCACGCCGATCCAGTGGGCGGCAATCGTCGTGGTGGTCATGGGCGCGGCGCTCGTATCGACGCGACCGGAGGAAAAGCTTCTCCGCCTCGCCCGCGGAAGGGCGTTCTTCATCCTGCTGGGGGGCAGCTTCTCCATCGGCATGGCGTTCATCGCGAGCGAGCAGGCCACTCACGAGATGAATGTCTGGGGCATCCAAGCGATACGCGCCGCCGCCATGTGCGCAGGCGTCCTGGCGCTTTCCATGCGGCCCACGACCCTCCGCCAACTCCGCAGCGTAAGCGGGAGTGTGGGGGCATGGGTGAATCTCTTGATTGCGGAAGGGCTGCTGGCGCCCATAGCCGCGCTGATGTTCGTGATCGCTCTGAGCCTTGGCCCCGTCTCCTCCGTCAGCGCGGTTTCGGCGTCGCGGCCGATGTTCGTGCTCATCCTGGGCGTGCTGCTGAGCACGAAGTACTGGAACCTGCTGCACGAGCGCATCGACCGGCGGGCGATAGGACTGAAGGTGGGGTCGATTGCGATGATCGTAGCGGGTGTTGCGGCGCTCAGTTTGGGGTGAGCCGGGGCCTCATTCGGGGCGCTTAGGCGTTGCCTATGCGCTCCACGTCGGCCTGCAGCTCCGAGACCGAGTTGATCAGGCCGCGTATGGTCTCACTCGTACGAAGCCCCTCCTGTTCAAGGGCGCGGTGCTGCTCTTCGAGGATGCGCGTACGTTCTGCGAGCACGTACGCACGGTCGTTGAACGCGGCGGCGTTCGCCTTGTGTTCCCGGTCCATATCGTCGAGGGCCTGTGTAAGCTCGCGCAACACCCGGGCTATGCGGTTCATGCGGTCTTCTGTCGTCACAGGCTGTTCCTCGCTCAGGCCTCTCGATAATATCAGAAGAACCACTACCCGCCGCCGACGGGGCGAACGATCTCGAGACGGTCCCCGTCCTCCAGCATCACATCGGAGAAGGTCTGGCGCTCCAGGACGTCGCCATTGCGCGCAACGGCCACGTAGCGGCCCACGAACCCGAGTGTTTCGAGGTACGCCGCGAGGGTGGTCGCGGTCTCGATCTCGCGCTCGGCGCCGTTCACAATCAGCTTTAGCATCACAAGCGGACTTCTGCCGACCAGTCTTCACGGACCGCGGCCGCCAGCTCGGCGGCGGCTCGTCCGGGGTCCGGCGCTGCGAGTATCCCGCTGATAACGGCGACGCCGGCGGCTCCCGCGGCAATGACCTCTCCGGCGTTCGGCGCTGTGATCCCGCCGATGCCGACAACCGGCACATCGCTGACGTCCGCCGTCCCTCGCACAATCCCCACGCCTGCGGGAGCTTGGCCGGGGTGGGTCGGCGAGTCGAACACCGAGCCTACAACCAGGAGGTCGGCGCCCTGCGACGCCGCGTCGCGGGCTCCTGTGGCGTCGTGTACGGAGCGGCCAATCAAGATGGGGCGGGACGCCGCCGCCCTCGCCGCCGCCACGGTGCGCGACTGCTCCCCAAGCTGCACGCCGTCGGCGCCTGACGCCTCGGCCACGCTCACGCTATCGTTGATGAACAGCAGCGCCTTGCCGTCTGTTGCCTCGCGCAGGCGCTTGGCCAGACCGAGCTGCGCGGCGTCCGGCAGGTCTTTCTCCCGCATCTGCACGAGGTTCACGCCGTTGCGTACGGCCTCTGCGACTGCGCTGACGAGCCCGTCAACGCCGCCGGCCCGGCCGCGGTCGGTGACCAGCGCGACTATGGGCAAGGGAAGGGACGGCTTACCGCTCACTATGTCCTCAGCTCGTCGCCTGGAGCACGCCCTCGAGGGGGCTGCTAGCCTGAGCGTAGCGCTGCGTCTCAATCCTGCCTGCGAGGTAGGCCATACGTCCCGCCTCGACGCCGAGCTTGAACGCTCCCGCCATTCGGGCAGGGTCCTTGGCCCGCGCGATGGCGGTGTTCACGAGCACGGCGTCGGCACCCATCTCCATCGCCTGCGAGGCGTGGGACGGCACGGCAAGGCCGGCGTCGACAACGACGGGGACGTTGCACTGCTCGATGATGATCGATATCTCTTCGGCGGTGTGGATGCCCTGGCCCGAGCCGATGGCGGACCCCAGGGGCATGACCGTCGCGCAGCCGACCTCCTCCAAGCGTTTGGCCAGCACGGGATCCGCGTGGATGTAAGGCAGGACGGTGAAGCCGTCGGCCACGAGCGCCTTTGCAGCGTCCAGTGTACCGATGGGGTCAGGCAGCAGGTACTTCGGGTCGGGGATGACCTCCAGCTTCACCCAGTTGGGGAGGCCCAAGGAGCGCGCCAGCCGCGCGGTCATCAGCGCTTCCTCGACTGTTTTGCAGCCGGCCGTGTTCGGCAGGATGGTGTAGCGGTCGCGGTCGATGATGTCGAGGATCGTCGGCTCGCTCGGGTTGTTGAGATCGAGACGGCGGATGGCGACCGTGACGACCTCAGCGCCGGACGCGTCGAGGGACGCGATGAGCTCCTCGCTGCTGCGGTGCCGGCCGGTGCCGGTAAACAGCCGCGACGAGAAGGTGAAGTCGCCCACGCGCAGTAAGTCGTCAGTCATGGCCGCCTCCGCAACCGCATACAAAGAGACCACTTCCCAGGCGCATACAAAAAGACCACTGCCTAGGGAGGGAGTGGTCTAGCAGTATCCCTCCGCTGGCATTACCCAGATCAGGTCGCCGGTCGCCCCGTCCGCGCGGGGCCTCTCAGCCGGGCCACACCCAGCTCCCGGTGTATGTCGCCTATCGCGCTCAGTCTAGCAAACCCCGAAAGGGCGGACAAGGCGGACTAGGGGAGCGTCCTTTCCGCGCTCGCGCTCGGTGGGTCAGCCATCGGTTGGCTCGTCGGAGGTCGGAACGAGGTGCTCGCCGAATGCGGCGTAGAGGACCGGGGTTAGCATGGCCGCGGCCACCATGGCGGCTCCGGCAATGGCGACGGACGTGGAGAGGGTCGTCAGAGCGGCGAGAGGACCGAACAGGAGCGGGCCGAGGAACTGACCGGAAGCCCAGTAGATGCCGACGACGGCCATGAAGACGCCGCGCTGCTCCGGGGCGCTCACCGTGGCCGTCAGGCTGGTGTTGAAGACGCGACCGGCGTTGAAGGAGAGGCCGAGGATGAACATGAGCAGGACCGCGGCCCAGTACAGGTCGCCCCAGATCACGACGGCCATGAGCAGGAGTCCGTGCGTGCTCATGGTTAGGGCGTAGGCGGCGCGCTGGCCCACGATACCGAGGAACCGGACGAAGGCGAAGCCGGCCAGCACCGCCCCCACTGCGTGAATTGCCATCAGGATGCCGAAGTCGTCGTCGTCGAAACCGAACTCTTTGAAGAGGGCGGCGCCGACGGAGCCGAGGACAGCGACTTGGAGGGACGTGCCGAAGGACATGATTGCGGGCAGCGCGGTTGCGCGCTTGCGGAAGACGCCGGGCACGGGAGCGAGGATCTCACGGATAGTCCTCGCCGCGCGGGCGGGCAGCTCGGGCATTACGGCGACGACGCCCATGGCGACGATGGATAGGCCGGCGATGATGAGGAAGCCCTGCTGATAGCCCCAAGTCACGGCGACGATGCCGCCGCCGGCGTTGCCCAGCAGTCCGCCCGCCGCGCCGAAGCCGAAGAAGCGGCCCATCAAGGTTGCGGGGCGGTCCTCGTCGATGCGGCTGCCGTAGGACTGCGCCGAGGTCCAGTAGACGGCGCGGGAGCCGCCGAACAGCACCTGGGCGAGCACCAGCCAGAGGATGGACGTAGAAAGAGCCAGTCCGAGGGAACCGGCGACCAAGGCGGCAAGGCTCGCCTGTATGACCCAACGCTCGCCGAGCCTGTCGGAGAGGACGCCGCCAAACAGACGCAGGGAGACTTGGAAAAGGCCTTGACCGGCGATGATAACGCCCAGCCATCCCGGGTTGTAGCCGAGCGACAGGATGTATAGGGGGACCAGTACGACAACGGCGCCGAGGGACAGGCTATACGCAGTCGTCTGCGCGTAGAGCGCGGCTTCGGCGGCGCGGGCGCGGGGGATAGGGGTCATCGCCGGCATGCGGCGCCGGACCGACGCCCGCTAGCCCTTGCTGGCCTTGAGCTCCTCGACCTCTTCGCGCAGCGCCTTCATCTCACGGCGGAGCGTCTCGATCTCCCGCCTGACTTGCTTGACCTCTACCTCAACTACCGTCATATCGGCCTTGCTGACCATGTTCCGCTCCTCGTTAGCTGGTCTTGCCGGGTTGGTTTTGGCCTCGGAACGCTTCGCTCCGAGGCACGCGCAGATTGTAGCCGTCCTTGGATGCGAACACGGACGGAAGCCGCTGGGCATCCTTGCCGCATTGCGGGCACTCGGCGGCGCTTCCAGCCTCGCTCATGGGCCGGCGCGCCTCGAACTCGGCCCCACAGCTCGAACAGCGGTATTCGTACAACGCCATCTCGCGCTCACCTCCTGATTGCAACCCATATAGCCTATCGCGCAGTGGGGCCGCCTGTCTCGCATGTTTCCTGAACGAATACCACCCGGCTTGGTATGCTCTTGCCATGGAGCTTAGCGCAGTCTTCTTCGACCTCGACGGCGTGCTCATCGATAGCTTCGAGGCGAACCTCGCCCTGATGAACGACGCGGCGGCGGCATTCGGGTATCCGCCTATCGAGCGGGACACGATACGGGCGTTCTTCGGGCAGTCCGTCCGGGAAGACGTCGAGCGGTTCTACCCAGGCATGAGCGTCGACGTGGTGAGGGACTTCTTCACGGAGCATTTCGCGGACCATGCCGGGCTGGTGGAAGTGAAGGCCGGGGCGCGGGAGGCCCTGGACGCCCTGGACGAGCGCGGGTTGATGTCCGCGGTGATTACGAATACCCAGTCGTCGATAGCCAGGACGGTGCTGGGGGAGAAGGGGCTGATTCCGCACGCGCTGGTGGGGGAGGACGACGTGGCGAGGCCGGCGCCGGCGCCGGACATGGTGTTCCGGGCCTGCGAGGTCCTCGGCGTGCCGCCGTGGGAGGTCCTCGTCGTGGGGGACTCGGAGTACGACCGGCGGGCGGCGGCGGCGGCGGGGAGTCTGTTCGCCGGCTTGGGAGTCGGCGGGCCATTCACGATCGCGGACCTTTCGGAGGTGGCGGCAATCGTGGACGGGGCCGGCCCGTCGCGCTAGGCGGGGGGCTTGCATAACTCCTCCGGTCATTGCTTCTCCTATCATTGCTCCGAAGTCCTCTCCGCCGATCGAGATCTTTGCGCAGCTACCGCTCCACCAGCAGAACAGTTGGGAAGTTGCGCTGCGTTTACGAGTAAAAAGTTCCCGGGTCTCCCAATCGCTTACGAGTAAAAACTTCCCGAAAAAACATCGAAAATCGAGGGTTTCGAAGGGCGTTTTCATGGCCGTGGCCTGCTTCCTGGGTCTTGGAACTACTTCCTGACCGAGATGTTTTTTTGTTTCATGCGTCCCGGGCCCCCCCTCTCAGTCTCCCCCAGACGGGGGAGAAGGGAAACGCTCCTCCGCAGAGGGGAGCGGAGGGGACAAGTCCGACGCCGGTGGTTGGGATGCTGCGGCCCTAGGCATGACGACATTATGACACTTCATTGTAGGGGGATTAGGGGTGTTGGGGAAGGGGCAAATGTCGCAGTGCGGCGGCCTCTCCTCCCCCGCGCGTCGCTGCGCTCGCGCGTTCGCTCTCGCAGACGGGGGGGTTGCGTAACTGCCCAGCGCTGGGGATTCGGGGGTGAGATTCCCGCCTACGCGGGAGTGACGGGAGGGCAAGGTCTTCGCAGGCGGGAACCACACTCCCACTCCTTGGATTTAGGGCGCGCGCTCCAAGCCGAACAGCCCGAAAATCTCTTCACGTGTCAGCTGGGTGGACAGGTCCAGCGATACGTCGTCTATGAGCTGGTCGAACAGACCTTGCTTGCGCTCCAGAATCTTGTCGATGCGTTCCTCGATGGTCCCGGCGCAGGAGTACTTGATGACGTTCACCTTCACCGTTTGGCCGATGCGGTGGGTGCGGTCTTCGGCCTGCCGCTCGACGGCGGGATTCCACCAGCGGTCGAAGTGGAAGACGTAGGACGCTTCTTGGAGGTTCAGGCCCATGCCGCCGGCGCGCAGCGACAGCACGAGCGCCTTGTGCTCGTCGTTGGTCTTGAACCGGTCTATCACGGCCTGCCGCTCACCGGGAGGCGTGTCGCCGGTGATGCAGAGCGGAGAGAACTCCCGCAGGCGCTTTGCCGCCGCAGCCACTCCCGATGTCTCATCCACGTACTGCGAGAAGACCAGGGCTTTGTGTCCCTGAGCGGCCAGCTCTGCTATCCGTTCTCTGATGTCGTCAAGCTTACTGGACTCGCCGGTCTGGGGGTCGGCGTTGCAAATCTGCTTCAGGCGCATGATCAGTGCGAATACATGCTGGACAGTGACTTCAACCCCGAGTGATTTCAGATAGACGATGCCTTCCTGCTCCGCCCTCTCGTAGCTCCGACGCTGGCCGGGGTGCAGGTCGATGGGCGTCATCGTTACCTGCTTCGGCGGCAGGTCGTCAAGCACGTCTCCTTTCTTGCGTCGGAGCTGTAGCTCACGGTGCCGCGCCCGCAGCACAGCGCCGGGACTGTAGCGCTTCGGCTCTTCGCCGCCGTCGTAGTCGACGAACTCCAGAATCGACGCCAACTCTTCTTCGTGGTTCTCAATGGGCGTGCCCGTCAACGCCCATGAACGGGTGCGCTGGAGACCCTTCAGCGCCATGCTCGTGTCGTTGCGGTTCTTGACGCGCTGGGCCTCGTCGGCCACTACCACGTCCCAATGCTCTCGCAGCACGGGCGCGAGGGCGTTGTTCCCGAAGTCCGAGCGCAAGGTGTCGTAGCTAACGAGCTTGACGTCTTTCTTCGCCGGCCACTTCCAGGAACGCTCGGACGCCGACCCGTCCACGATGATCGCGGATAGTTCGGGCGCCCATCTGCCCAGCTCTCTCCGCCACTGGCCCAGGAGGCCCGCCGGAGCGACCACCAGGCACGACTTGATCTCGTTCCGCGAATGGAGGACGCGCATCGCAGCGACGGCCTGCACGGTCTTGCCCAGTCCCATGTCGTCGGCGAGCAACAGCCGGTCGTTGCGGAGCAGCGCGGCGATGCCCTCTTTCTGGAATGGCATGAGCGGGTATGGCCACGTCAGCCGTTCGTAGTGGGAGATGGTGGTTGGCGGGGGCGCGGAGAGCTTCATCCACAGCCGCTCCGCCAGCGGGAGGACGCGCGGGGGTTGATTCAGCGCAGCGCCCGGTCCCTGGGGAAGGTCGGCCGGCCGCTCCATCCGCTCCGGCAACGACAACAGAGAGACTACGTTCATCAATCCTGCAACCGACGCCATCGTCTGGACCCGCTCGTCGGCAAAGGCTTCCGCCAGGGCGTCATCGGCGCGGTCAAAGGGCTCCAACGGAGCGCCGTGGGCCATCACTTCATCGAAAAGCCGCCGCGCCTCGGACGCTTGCCGAGGCTCTTCTCCAATCCACGACGTACTGAATGGCGTAGCGCCGACCGGCCCGACGAGGCAGCAAGACAGCGCGATCTCCCTATCGCCGGCAACTGCCTGACGGGTCAGGTTGTCGTCGGCCCCTATCACCAGCGACAGCGACGGAGCAGCGGCCCGAAGCAGTGCTCCGGCCAGTCGTATAAGCGCGGCTTCGGTTGGGTTCTCCTCCCGCCGCAGCGATGGGTCATACCGATCAATGCGGGTGAAGAAGAAGGCGAGCGGCTTGCCCTCACTCGAGGTCTCAAAGAGCGAGGCGCGGATGCCACTGCCGTCTTCTTCGTCGGCGAACCGGAGCCATGCCGCGACGCCGGAGCGTTTGGCCGTCTGCGCTTCGCTAGAAGGGCTGGTCATAGACCCCAGCAGCGTCGGGCGCATCCCCGCCGTCGTTTTGCGATTCGCGTTCGAGGTCGGGGTCTTCCTTGTAAGTGTGTCGGTACTCGTCGCTCACTGTATCCGGGCGGGAGTCCGGGTAGAGCCGCAGCAGGTCCCACTCGTTGATGGCGGCGCGGACTTTATAGCGCATACGGTTCTGATAACCCGCGCCGCCGGTGGACGGATGGACCGGTGGCGCGGGCCAGCCGTAGGCGTCGGTGTAGATCCGGCGTAGTGTCTCCACCGTTTCTTGGACATCGGCGTCAGTCGGTGACTGGAGCGGGAAGCCTTCCCGTTCGATCAAGCGCATGCCCGTCTCCGCGTCCTGCGCCAAGTGCCCGTAGCGCGCCTCCAACCGCGGCCCCACGTTGTCGCGATCCCTCTTGCCGTCCGTGATCATCGCGGAGGCGAAGTCATCGGTTATCGTGCAGACGGTCACCAGCCCCGGATACGGTCCGCTTGCCTGTCCTTGCCAGCGGGCCAGTTCCGCGTACGACCGGCCTCGCTGCAAGAGCGAATGCGAGCCCACTAGTTCGATCTCGTCCAGCAGCACCACCCAGCCCTTGTACCCAGCGGCCTTGATCAGCTCGAGGGCGAAACGCAGTCGCTGGGGCGGCAGTTCCGCTGCCTTGGGGGCGCGGATTGAGTAGCTTTGCAGCTGGTCAATCTGCCGCAGCCCGTCCTTGATGCGATTCAATTTGATACGGTCTCCCGCCCAGAAGGCCTCTATCTCGTTATTCAGCTCCATGTCGTTTGACCGTTCATGGACGAGCAGGCTGGCCGGGAACATCGGGCTCAGACCGATCCCGGCGTCGTTGGCCCAGAGGAAGAAGTCGGCATAGTCGCCGGTATGCGGGCGCAGCGCCTGTCCCAGTTCCTCGATCAACCGGCCGTTGCGGCCGGGCATCCGTCCGTTGTCCATCGCTGACTTGAATACCTTGGCCAGGTCGCTCAGGGGCGTCTCCTTGCTGACGGCCACCCTGCTGCACACGAACCCTTGCGAGAGAGCCTGGTGCTCCAAGTGGGTCAGCAGGTGAGACTTGCCGGAGCCGAAGTCCCCGGAGACCAGCATCCCGAGAGCGCCGGAGGGCGGGTCCTCCCTGTCGCCAGCTTTGGCGAGCAGGTCGGCGAACCGGCTCTCCGCGTGCGGCTGATTGCAGCCCAGCATCTCCACCGCCGCCTGGTTGGGCACACCGCTGCGGAGAGCCTCCAACGCGCGGCGGGAGGTGAAACTTTGGACTGCATCGGCGCCAGCTTCCATTGGCTCAATCTGCTCCTTACGCCAGCCGCACCAGAGACGCAATGGGGTTGATCAGGTTCCGGTCTCGGACATCGTCCATCACCCGGGTGCGCAGGGCTGGATAGATCCCGTAGCCGCGTGACCTGCTGTCTTCGTCGAGGAACTCCTGGCCGGATACAATGACGAACAGTGTGGAGGGCAGGCGGTCTACGCCGTCTATGAATTCCCGCAGCATCTCGTAGTGGTCGACGGTCATCGCGCGGGTGTAGTGCCGCAGGCCGTCTTTCGGATTGCGCGCCAGGGTGACGCGGGAGTTATCGAACAAGATGACCGTCCCGGCGTAGCCCGTGAACCGGACCCAGTGCAAGGCTGATTCGATGAAGTAGCGAGCTGTGGTGCGGTTGATGGCGGTATAGATGGAGAAGAGGCGGACAGGGCCGATGCGCGTGTTCTCGCCGGTCAGCCACTCTTGCAGCGGTTCGCCGGCGTAGGCGCCGCCGTTCGGCGTGTTCTCGAGCAGGCAGAGCTGACTCATGGCCACCCGGAAGTCCCGGGCCATGACGGGGTTCTTCGATACGCTGTTCTGTATCCCCGGCCTTATCTCCTGTATGACGAAATCCGCATCGATTCCGTTGGCGTCGGCGAGGGCCTCGAAGACGCCCCCCACGGTGGGGTCAATGCCGTCGACTTGCAATCCTCGTTCCTTAGCTAGCCGCAGAATCGCCCGGCGGGCCAGGAGCCGCCAGTCCAGTCGGCGGGCCAGGTGGAAGAAAACGTCCTGTGGCATGTGTGCGCGCATGTCCCTCGCATTCATCTCGACGAGGGCATAGTCGCGCTCGTCGCACAGCGCTTTCATCCCACCGGACAGGCCGGCCTTCGACGCTTCCGATTCTTCCGGCGTCACGGCGAACTTGATGGATGCGCCGCCGTTCCGAACGAATCCCGTCAGGTATTCGAGGTCCATGTGTTTCAACCACTCGGCGAGGGGAATCGTGTACGCCATCAAGACGCCTCAGAGAATCGGATGCCGTAGTACTGCGCGTCTCGTCCATCCGCATCAACAAACGTGAACAGTTCGTTTCCACGGGCGCGTGCGCCCGTGGAAACGTGGAAGGAGGCGGTTGCGCCATTTCTCGTCTTCGTCAGGCCGCTCGTGTCCAGCAAGTAGAGGTCGCGGGCGAAGTCCGTGCGGGTGTACTCCAGTGCTGCTCCCGGCAGGGAAGTGAGCATGTTGTAGACCCTGAGGAGGGGAATCACTCTGCCGACAGGCACCTTCAGCATGCGGTCAGAAGAATCCTCCCTTACGAGTTCCCGGTACACCTCGTGCAGCGATTCGAGGAAACGGTCGCTCCGGTACTTGCTCGGCTTGTTCTGATTCGCGACGAGAAGGCCGATCAGGGCAGATGGCCTGAGGGTGGAGGACTGCTTGCGGTCTATCCTCACCGCCTTGTCGGCCGGGAGGATACGCACGATGGACGGAGAAGCGATGAGGCGGCCGTCCCGCTCGTAGATGTTCAGGCCCTGCTCCGACGCCACGCGCTGTAGCTCGCTGGCATATCCGTCCCGCAGGTGCTGCTGCTCTTCTGCATCGGTGAGTGCCCACGATTGGGCGGCGCTGTTGGCCGCCTGCTCCACGTCCCGGAGCGCGGCGTCGAACCGCTCCGAAACCCTCTTGACCGCGCCGATGTTTCCTTCTTTGGCCGCCTTCTCCAACTGCTTGGCTAGCTTGCCGAGGTCGGCGGCCGACTTGACCGCCGCCGCGGCTGCATCTTCTGTCCTGGCGAATGCTCGCTCGAATCCGTCCATTCCTCACTCCCAGATGGTGCGGCGACTATAGCAGACTGAGGCGGGCGGACGGGGCCGGCCCCTCGCGCTAGGCGAGACCTTTGCGCAATGCCATGTTTGGGCGGCGGGCGGGTCTGAAATCCGCCCCGACGGAGGAGGCGATGTTCCCGCCTACGCGGGAATGACGGGGAGGGGGCGTTGATTGGCAGGCCCGGTGGTTCGACAAGCTCTCCACGAACCTATTGGATACCTGGATTCCCGCGTTCGCGGGAATGACGCAGGGGGTGGAAAAGACGGGGGAGGGGCGAGGTTCCCGCCTGCGCGGGAATGACGGCGGGCGCTAGGCGGGGAAGGCGGCTACGAAGCTGTTGACGCCGACTGCTACTCGCTCGCCGATTTCGGCGTCGATGTGCAGGCCCATTATGGCGGTGAGCTCTTGGCCTGAGCTGAGGCGGACCGTGACTACTTTGTAGACGCCCCGGAACTCGATGGAGGTGACGATGGTCTCGGCGGAGGGGCCGGTCTCGGGGCGGAGGCGGATGGTCTCAGGGCGTACGGAGACCTTCACGGGACCGTTGGACGGGTGGACGCCGCCGACGGGGAGCGTGCCGAGGGCGCAGCTCACGCGGCCATCGGCGAAGTCGCCGTCGAGCACGTTGGTCTCGCCGAGGAACTCCGCCACAGCCAGCGACGCGGGGTAGAGGTAGATGTCCTCGGGGGCGGCGGTCTGGATGAGGGAGTTCCCGAGCATGATGCCGACGGTGTCAGCGAGGCCGAACGCCTCGTCCTGATCGTGGGTGACGAAGATGGCGGTGGTGTTGGCTTCGAGGAGGATCTGGCGCACCTGGTTGCGAACGCGCAGGCGCAGGGCGGCGTCGAGGTTCGAGAAGGGTTCGTCGAGGAGGACGACGCTGGGGTTGGGCGCGAGGGCCCGCGCAAGGGCGACGCGCTGCTGCTGGCCTCCGGAGAGCTGGTGGGGCATGCGGTGGGCAACGCTCGATAGGCCGACGAGCTCCAGCACGTCGTCGACCGTCTGGTCGCGGTGGCGGCTTCGCGACACGCCGAAGGCGATGTTCTGGCGGACGTTGAGGTGGGGGAAGAGGGCGTAGTCCTGGAAGACCATACCGACCCGGCGGCGTTCGGGAGGCGTGAACTTGTCCGCGGTCGCGACGACCTGCCCGTCGATCTCGATGACTCCCGCGTCGGGGTACTCAAAGCCTGCGATGAGGCGGAGCGTCGTAGTCTTTCCGCCGCCGCTAGGACCGAGGAGCGCAAGAAGGCTGCCGCGGGCGACCTCGAAGCTGGCGCCGCACACGGCCGGAGTGTCGCCGTAGGATTTCGTTAGTCCGTTCACCCGTACCGCGGGAGCAAGGCCGTCGTATTGCGCGGTCCGCTCCCGCTGGGAAAGCGTCTTGAGCATACGCACACGATACGTGCAAGCGAACCGTTGTGCAATGTGTGTACGAAATCAGGAGTCTCTGCGTCCTTTGCCGCCGGTCTCGCGCAGGCGTTGCTCGACGTCCAGGCTGACGAGACCCTCTCGGATCGCGCGGGCCCGCCGCCGGTATGCGGCCTTGTCGATGGCGTGGCTATCGTAAGCCTTCGCGAGGGACCGCGCCTCCGTGAGCAGGCCCTCTCGCGGGGAGACGCCGGCGGACGCCGGCCTCCTTCGCCGCGTGGACACGAGGAGGATTATGACGCCGCCTACGAGGGCGACGGCCGCGGGGACGGCGTAGAGGACGTACCAATCGCCCGCCGCCCCCCGCGCCCTATCGAGGAAAGACCTTACGGGTAGGCCGGAGACGGAGAGCTCGATGAACTCGGCCGGCTCGATGTCCTGGCCTTCGAGGAGGCGGAGCAAGCGCCCATTGAGCTCCGTGGCGCCGAGGTCGGCCAGGCGCGGCGAGGCAGGGGAGGCGACGTCCACGGGGGCTACGAACCGGAAGGACTCCGCGCCGAACCGCATGGTCCGTGAGAGGTTGAGATTGGGGTCGGCTTCGGCGTAGTCGAGGCGGTACACGAACTCGAACTGATGCGGCTCGCCGGTTGTGGGCAGGATGGGGGTGGTGAGTGCGAAGCCCCGGTCGACCTCCAGCACCTGACCACCGACGAGGTTGGAGCGCACGTCCAGGTTATAGGCATTCGGGGGGAGGGCGAACCGCAGGAAGCTGAGCATCGCCGGTCCCTGGGCGGCCTGGTCCGGAACTAGCGTCAGGCCGCTGTCGTTGCGGACGATGGCGCGTTCGAGGATTTCGACGAACCCTTCTTCGGGGACCGCTCCGGTCACTATGACGGTGTAGCTTTCGACGGCGAGCACGGAGGTGTCGTGGGTGGAGTCGTAGACCGTCACGACGAGGGGCTCGTCGAGGGAGGATGGGCCGCGGGTCTCGGAGTAGGCGGCGCCTTGGTATTCGACGGTGAAGAAGAACGTTCCGTTTGGGACGAAGGCGACCTCGAACTCGAACAGGCCGTCCGCGCCCGGAGTCACGCTGTGCTGGGCGAGGGAGGTTACGCCCTCCAGCACGTTGAGGGTGACGCGAACGTCGGTCGGGTCGAAGTCGGCGCCCTCGACGCCGTGGACGACGCGGCCCACGATGGGGACGGACTCCGCGGACTGGGCCTGGGCGCTGAGGGTGGGCGCCAGCAGCGCGAGCGCGAGTAAGACCAGCGGCAGCAGGCGTCTCACGCTTGGCGCTCCTCGTCCTTCTCCTCGTCTCCATTCCCGGAGGTTGGAGAGGGGGGCGGCAGGAGCGCGCCGAGCTCGTCGTCGACCTGGCGCTCGATGTCGAGGACGGCGTTCTCGACCTGCTGCTGCTCGCGGACGAGCTCGGCAGCGCGGAGTCGGGCCGCGCGCAGCTGCTCCTCGTGCTCTTCAGGGGTGAGGACGCCGAGGAAGTACTCCTGTTGCAGGGCGCGTATCTCCTCGTAGACGCGCTCCCTGGCGCGCCTGACCCCATCCGCCAGCTCTTGGGCGTGGTCGTGGGGCCGAGCGTTTCCATGACGCGCAGCCCAGAAGGGATAGATGAGGACGGCAATTGCGACCAGAGCGAGGAGCGTTACGACGAGGATGGTCATGGCGGAGATTCCGGCGCCCGGCGCGCCGGAGCTATGGTAGTCCGCCGGTCGGCATGGCTCCCCTAGCCGTCGGGGACGCGACGTATACGGCAGCGCGCCGCCGTGCGGGCCAGAGCGCGACGACCGTGCCAAGGATGACGAAGGGGCCCGCGAGCCACATCCACCAGACCATCGGGTTCACGAGGAGCCTGAAGGCGGCGGTCGCGCCGTCGGGTTGCACCTCGCTGAATATCACGTAGAGGTCCTCCTGAGGAGTCGAGCGGATGGCCGCTCTGGTGGAGAGCATGGAGAAGGCGGGATAGACGCCCTGCCACGCGCTTATCATGCCCAGCTCCGCCCCGGCACGGGTCACTCGTAGGTCAGCGATCCGCTCGGTGCGGTCGGAAAAGGTCTGGGTGCGGATGCCCGCGAACTCGACTTCGTAGTCGCCGACGTCGGCCTGCTCGCCGATGGTGAGGAAGACGTCGCGCTCGATGTTGTAGAAGGAGGAACCGATGATGCCGAACGCGAGCATGACGATTGCGAGGTGGACGACGTAGCCGCCGTAGCGCGGCCGGTTCGAGGCCATGAGCTGGAGGAACGCGGTTGGGTAGGACGCGCCGGACGAGCGATGTCTCGCGATCGTGCCGCGCGTCCACTCCTGGAAAATCGAGACGCCGACGAGGGTGCTGACTGCGATTCCAATGATGACGACGGGGATCGTGATGCGGAAGGCGACCGCGGCGACGGCGGTCAGGGCCAGCGTCACGGCAACCGGGACTATGAGGGCGTGGCGGACGGTCGCCCAGGTGGCGGAGCGCCAAGGCAAGAGGGGGCCGACGCCCATGAGGAAGATGAGCGCCAGGAACAGCGGGCCGTTGACCTGGTTGAAGAAGGGTTCGCCGACGGTGATGGTGCGGCCCGTGGTCAACTCGGAGAGGAGCGGGAAGACGACGCCCCAGAGGGTCACGAAGGCGATGCCCAGCAGCAGCAGGTTGTTCACGAGGAAGGCGGTCTCACGGGAGAGGGTCGACTCCAAGGAGGACGTGCTGCGCAGGATGGCCATTCGATAGAAGAAGAGGCCGAACGAGGCGACGGTGACGACTCCCAAGAAGGTGAGGAACACCCAGCCTAGCGTCGACGCGCCGAAGGAGTGCACGGAGGGGACAGGCCCCCCGCGGTTGATGAAGATTCCAAACGCTCCGAGAGCGAAACTTATGTTGATGAGGGCGATGTTCCACATGCGGAACATGCCCCTGCGCTTCTGCACCATGATGGAGTGAATGAAGGCGGTCAGCGCCAGCCAAGGCATGAAGGCGGCGTTCTCAACGGGGTCCCAGGCCCAGTAGCCTCCCCAGCCGAGGATGGTGTACGCCCACCAGGAGCCGAGGAGCAGGCCGATGGCCAGCAGCGCCCAGGCGACTATCCCCCAGGTGCGGCCCGCGTCCACCCAGTCATCGTCTATGCGGCTGGAGAGGAGACCGGCGATGGCGAGGGAGAAGGGGACGGCTATCGCGATCAGGCCGGTCATGATGAGGGGCGGGTGTATGAACATGCCGGGATGGGTGAGAAGCGGGTTGATGCCCTGGCCATCGGCGGGGGCGGCGGCCAGGGTTGCGAAGGGGTTCGCCAGGAAGTGCATAACCGTCAGGAAGAAGACGAGGATGAGCATGAGCACGCCGTTCGCGTAGGGGCGCAGCGCGCCGAGGTGCCGGGGCGCCATCGCCATCGATACGGCGGCCATCCCGCTCAGGGCGAAGGCTACGAAGAGCAGCGAACCCTCGTTTCCGGCGTAGAAAGCGACCCACGTGTAGACGCGGGGCATCGCGAGGTTGCTGTGCTCGGCGACGTATCGGATGGCGAAGTCGTTCTGGAGAAAGGCGGTGATGAGCGCCGCGACCGAGACGAGCAGGGTAAGGGTCACGAGGTAGTTCGCGCGTTGGGCGCTGACGACGGCGGCGGGGTTGCGACGTTTCGCGCCTACGAAGGAGACGACGGCGCCATAGGAGGCGAGCAGCAAGGCGATGAGAATGGTGGACGCGCCGAGGTTAGCCATTCTTGTTTCCGTCCCTTCCTAGCGTCTCGTTGGCGAGCTCCCGGTCAACCACGTCCAGGTACTGCTCCAACTCGGGCGCGCCAGCGACCTGTGGGCCTGCGGGCGACGCCCCGCCGGGCGCTGCGGCCTGCGGTCTGCGGAGGCTTCTGACGGCGAGGGCGACAGCGGCGGCCCCGAGCAGGATGGCGATGGGCGGGACGACCCAGACCGTGAGGGAGAAGCCGCGTGCCGGAGGCGAGGCGAGGATGCTTTCACCGTAGGCGCCCACCAGGAGGTCGACGATTGCGTCGTCAGAGGCGCCGTCGATCAGCTGGTCGCGGATAACTTGCCGCATGGTCTCGGCGATGGGGGCATGGGACTGATCGAGGGTCTGGCCGGCGCACTGGGGGCACATGAGGGCGCCGTAGAGGTGCTGGGCCCGCTCTTCCAGGTGAGGCGGAATGTCTTCGTATGACTGCGCGCGCACGGGCGCGATCGCCGCGCCGACGGCGATCAGGGCAAGAACGAGCGGTACGGCCAAGCGGCCGATGAGATGAGGGGCAGGTCCAAATGTCACAGCACGTCCAACTCTATCAGCCCACCCTCCGGCGGCCGTAGCACGGCCAAGGGGACGGAGGCTGGGAAAAGTTTCCGATTCATCGGGAAGGTTACGAGTAGGAAGTCCCTGATTTTCGGGAAGGTTACGAGTAAAAAAGTATCCGAAAGCGAATGATATTTGGGGGTTGACAGAGGTTGTTTTCATGGCCGTGGCCTGCTTCCTGGGTCTCAGAACTACTATCTGACTGAAATGTTTTAGTTCCCGCCCCCGCAGACCCTCTCCCTGGCCCTCTCCCGCAGACGAGACCTTTGCGTAACCCTTTCCGGCGGACGTGTCTCTCCCCACCCACCCGCCCGTCACGTTGTGGGGGACACCCCCACGCCCCCGGCAGAGGGGCGTCGCCCCTCTGCGCTCCCCAGTATTCCAAGCCGGTCCATGGTTCGACAGGCTCACCACGAACCGATTCAAGGTTACGCAAAGGTCTCGCAGACGGGGGAGAGGCCAGAGACCCCCTCCTCAATCCTCCCCCGCAGACGGGAGAGGGGACCTGAGCGGACGGCGCCGGTGGTTGGGATACTGCGGCCTAGGCATGACGATATTCCGACACTGTATTGTAAGGCGTTCGGAGGCGTTGGGGAAGGGGCATGTGTCAGTCTCAGGGGGCGACATGGATTGCAGGCCAAGATTGGACAGGCTCACAGGGCCGAGTCTGCCGTAGTGACAACCAGCTATTGAGGCCACAGGCCATCTCAAGAGCAGCGAGAGGACTTAGAGCTGGCCGCGGAGGCCTAGGAGCTCCAGGGTGCGATCCTCTTCGGGGATGGAGTTGACCACGTTGAGGATAGTCTGGCGCTCGGCCACGGTGGCGTCGATCAGGGCGACCAAGGCCCAGCGGTCGGTTTCCGTGAGAAGGCGCTCAAAGGCGGGCATGGCGCCGAAGCCGCCGGAGATGGACCCAAAGGCCTTTCCGGGAGTCAACTCGCTGGTTGCCGTCTTGCGGATGACGACGACGCCGTCGCCCTCGCCGAAAGCCGGTGGTTGGTTTATGCCGTAGGTGGCGAGGATGACGCCGGTGGGGCCGTCGCCGTTGGCGGTAAAGCCGTGGCAGGCCGAGCAGTTCTGCGCGAAAAGGAACGCGGCCCGGCGGAGCGTGACCGGGTCTCCCGCCAAGGGGTTCTCGAGGGAATCGACGTCTTCGATGGCGCTGACCGGGATGAATCCGCCCTCGATGGGGTAGGAGCCCTCGGGAGGCAGGAACCGGGGCGGCTCCTGAGACTTGACCGACTGGTTGTAGTGCATCTCCTGGAAGATGTCGATCGGGTAGGAGCCGGTCGAGCGTCCGGGGTCTCCGGGAGAGCATGCGGCGGCGACCACCACCAAGAGTACGGCGGCGGTCAGCAGCTGGAAGGACTTGAAGCGGCGGTTCAGCACGAGCTTGCTAGGCCCCTTCCTTCTTTACTTCTTCGGCGCCTGCGTCGTTCAGCAGCGTCTCGGCTTGTCCGGAGCGGTCCTCAGGGCAGTCGACGATAACGCCGATGTAGCCCTCGGTGATGCGAGTGTCGTACAGGCCGAGGTCGCGGCGGGGCAGGCGGGACTCGAACAGCACGCCGAGCACGGTGAAGATGATGGCCCCGAGCATGGTGTTCTCGTACATGATGATGGTCATGGGAGGGATGCTGAGCAGCGGCTTGCCGCCCGTGACCAAGGGGTAGGAGATCTGGGTGCCGGCGGTCCAGAGCAGGCCGATGGCGAACCCGATGAGGGCGCCGACGAGCGGAAACATGAAGAGCCTGGTCGTAGGCTCATGCTCGCCGAAGGAGCCTTCAGGGAAGGGGCTCCCGGAGTAGATGTCCAAGTCCTCAACGGGGAAACCGTTGTCCTTGAGCTGGTTCATGGCCCCAGCCGCTTGTTCCGGCTCTTGAAACAGCCCAAGTAGTTTCTTGTTCGGCATCGAATCTCTCCTCAACCGCGCTGGCTATTGCTCTTTGACCAGCGCCGGCATGACCCGGTCGCCGACCTGGATTTCGTCGATGAGTTTCTGCCCTTCCTTCTCTTCCCATAGGGGGATGAGAGGGAAGAACTTGCTGAACATGAGCAGGAGGAACACGACCAGGGCTATGGAGCCTCCAACCAGGGTCACCTCTACCGCGCTGGGCCGGTACGTGTCGTAGGTGAACACCCACGGTCCCTTCCGCATCAGGCCTGGGACGATGATGATCAGCCGCTCCATGAACATGCCGATATTGACGAGAAGGCTCGTCCAGAGCATCCAGGTGAAGCTCCGTCTGACGCGTCGGAACAGCCATAACGGCACGGGAATGATGTAGGAGGTCACTATGAAGGTGAGGAACAGCCAGCTCCAAGGCGGCTCGAACATGCGGAGCCGCCAAACGGTGAGCTCTTGCTCCTCGCGCAGCCACAGGGCGAATACGAAATCCAGCCAGAAGAAGAACAGCCAGCCGGTGGCCACGACGATGAGCAGCCGGGCGAGGGCGTCGATGTGCTCTTCCCAGATGTAGTTCTCCAGCTTGTAGAGCTTACGCATGATAATCATGAGCGTGACCACGGCGGAGACGCCGGAGTGGACTGCGCCAATGACGAAGTAGGGGGCGAATACGGTGACGTGCCAGGACGGCACGAGGCTTACGCCGAAGTCCCACGACACGATGCTGTGCACCGAGACGAAGACAGGCAGGATGAGCGCGGAGAGCAAAATGCCGGCGATCCCCTGCAGCTTCCACTGCCTGGGGTTGCCATGCCATCCGAGGGAGAGGATGCCGTAGACCGTGCGCCGCCAGCCGGTGCTGCGGTCCCGGATGACCGCGAGGTCGGGAATCAGCGCCGTGTAGACGAACAGTATGCTCGACGTGAGGTAGGTGGTGATGGCGATGGGGTCCCACACGAGAGGGGAGCGCACGTCCGGCCAGATGCCGCGCGCCCAGTCGTAGGGGAAGACCCAGTAGAAGATGCGCCAGGGCCGGCCCGCGTGAATGAGCGGCTGGAGGAGGGAAGTCATCAGCGCGAAGACGGTCATCGTCTCGGCGGCGCGAACCATTGGCCTGCGCCACTCGGCTTGGCTGAGGCGGAGGATGGCGGAGATCATGACTCCGGCGTGGCTGATGCCGACCCAGAAGACGAAGTTGGTGATGAAGAAGCCCCAGAAGATGGGCTGCTGCAGGCCGGTGACGCCCAGACCCTGGTTCATCATGAAGCCGAAAGCGCCTGCGGCGCCCGCCACGATGAGACCGAGGATGGAGACGAGCACGATCCACCAGGTGGGCGTCCTGAAGACGACGTCCAAGAGCTCCCGGTTGATCTGTGCGTCAGTTAGCGTTCTGCGGTAGTACATTCAGATTACGTCCGTGCCGCTAGTGCGACTTGGCGATGACCCTTGCGTAGCGGTTGAGGTACCGCCTGACCTTGACGAGCCTGAGGCCCTCTCCGATCTCCCACATAGAGACTACGGGGATGATCTTGCTTACGAGCATGAAGAGCAGTACGCAGCCGGAGATGGCGCCGACGATGATGAGGATGTCGGGGGCGCCCGGCCACTGTGTCGCGGGGCGGGGGTCCATCACGTGCTGGCTGGGGTCGGCGACCGAGAAGGCTGAGACGTAAAGGCGGACCTGGTTCACGAGAGCGCCGACGATGATGCCGGCGCCGACGAGCGCGGGTCCCCAGATGCTCCGGCGCACGGGGTTCCAGACCAGGGCGATCAGCGGGCCCAGGAAGTTCAGGAAGAACGAGACCATGAGCGCGCCGCGGTACTCGTCGAGGGCGAGGAAACGGATTACCTCGCTCTCGCCCGGCTGACGCCCGTACCAGAAGGTGATGAAGCTGGCCCACCAGAAGTAGAACCAAAGCAGCGAGAAGGACAGGAGGGGCTTGGAGAGGGCCCAGAACTGCTCGACGCTGAAATACCTCTCGTAGCCGCCGAGCCGCCGCATGAGGTACATCGCAACCAGCGTCATGCCGACGGCGCCTTGCAGTCCATTCACGACGACGGTAGCGGGAATGATCGCATCCTTCAGACCCGGGATGAGCCCGTGGTGGAAGTCGGAGACCATCAACGTCTGTACGAGCGGGTAGGTGAGGAGGTACATAGCGCCCATGAGCATGGAGGCTTGGTAGAGCACCCGCCACTGGCGGACGCCGCCGAGCCAGCCGAGGGACATCCACTTGATGACGCGCTGGCGTGTCGAGGGCGGCATGTGGTCCCGCGCGGCGGCCAGGTCCGGCAGGGCGAGCGTCCACAGAAGGGCGAGCCCGATGAGCGCAAGGGCGCTGTAGCCCATGATGTCCCATAGGCCGGGAGCGCCCAGAGGGAACTCGAACCAGATGCTGAGGCGGCCCTCGATCGGGGGGAGGGCGATGAGCGCCGGGATGAGCATGAGCACGAGGAGGAGGCCAGTGATGGCCATGTTCTCGGTCAAGCGGGTGAAGGGCCGCCGCCAGTTGGCCTTGGTGAGGCGGAGGCCGGCGGAGATTACGGGCATGGCGGTGAAGGTCGTCAGGATGAAGGCCATCGTCGCGACGAAGTAGCCCCAGTTGGCGCGGTTCTCGTCATCGAACCCCTCTGCGACGCGGATAACAAAGCCTACGACGCCGAGGAGGAAGAGGAAGGCGAGCACGGTTACCCAGCCCCAATAGCGGGGGCCGAGTTCACGGAAGCGCCCGAGGACGTCCCGGGTTACCTCCTGGTGAGTCGGCAGAGGGCCGACTTCCAGTTCGCCGTTATGCATCGAGCTCCACCTGCTTGAGGTACTTCACGCTGGGATTCGTGCCGAGTCCTTCGAGCACGCGGAAGGCGCGCTCGTCTTCCCATTGCTCCGCAACGCGGCTCTCGGGGTTGTTGAGGTCGCCGAAGACCATGGCGTCCGTGGGGCAGGCCTGCACACAGGCGGGGTTGAAGGACTGGTCCTCGACCTGCTTGCCGCCTCGCGTGGCGCGACGGATGCGCTGTATGCACATCGTGCACTTTTCCATGATGCCGCGGGTGCGCACGGTAACGTCCGGGTTGAGCTGGTTGCGGAGGTCCTCCGGCCAGACCGGCTCCCAGTAGTTGAACAGCCGGGCATGGTAGGGGCAGTTGTTGCCGCAAAAGCGGGTGCCCACACAGCGGTTGTAGACCTGGACGTTCAAGCCTTCATTGTTGTGGTAGGTCGCGTACACGGGGCATACGGACTCGCACGGGGCGTTGTCGCAGTGCTGGCACAGCACAGGCAAGAAGCGCGCCTTGATGTCCGGATAGTGGCCCTCCCAGTAGCGCTCGACCCTGATCCACTCGATCGCGCGGCCTTCGAGGAAGGCCGACTCCTCGTTGATGGGGATGTTGTTTTCCGATTGACAGGCGATAACGCAGGCCTGGCAGCCGGTGCAGCGGTCGAGGTCGATGACCATGCCCCACTTGTGGTCGGGCCGGGCTGTTTGCTTGCGTGGTTGTGTCGAGGTCGCCATTCGGTAAGTCCTATCTATCAGCCTAGTGGACGCGTTCCACTTCTATGAGTTCTTCGCCGGGAAGCTGGCGCGCCGGTTCGATTCCTTCCAGCTTGGGAAGGTCTGCGCGGCGGGTGGTCTTGGATATGCGCACGCGAGTAGCGGCCCAGGCGAAGGCCCCGGTTTCCGGCTCCTCGGTGGGCTCGATGATGTCCAGCACGTTGGCGCCGCGCCTCGCGGCGTAGGTGGTGAAGCCGCGATGGCCTTGGCCCATGGGGATCGCGGCGACGCCTGGGGGAGTAGAGGGGTTGACGTAGACAGGGATGCGGATGAAGCGGCCGGTGGCCGACTCCACGGTAACGATGTCGTTGCTTTGGATGTCCATAGACGTGGCGGTGTCGGGGTTGAGCTCGACCCAGGTGCTCCACGCCGCGCTGGTGAGCGGGTCAGGGGTTGACTGCGCCCACGGCAGATGCGCGTATTGACCGGCGCCGACGCCGATTCCCTCGAAGGGAACCAAACGCAGGGGGTAGCGGCCCTGGTCGGCCGTGGGGACGCTGGGAGCAGATTGCGGGAGCGCGGGAGGCACGGCGCCGCCGCTGACGGTAGAACTCATGTCCCACCAGCCGCCGCGTTCGAGGGAGCGCTTCCAGAACTCCTCGAAGGTTGGCTGGACGACGGAGCCCTTGTTGAGCTCGTGCAGCTCACGCGCCTGCGCGCGCACGGCCTCGCGCATGCTTTCCCAAGGGAGGCCGGTCAACTCCAACTGGCGGCCCGCTTGCAGGAGCGCGTCGCCAAAGCTGATGGTGTCCTGGTAACGGTTGACGACGGGTTGCTGGAAGCCCACCGTCGTGTAGCCCGGCCCCGGGTTGGGCTCGTCGCTGCCCCACTCTTCGAGGGCGGTGCTGCCGGGCAGGATGAGGTCGGCGAGGGCGGTCGTCTCGTCGAGGAAGCTCGAAAAGCTGACGATGCGGTCGACATTGCCCAAAGCGCCCCGCGGGTCGAGGGGGCGGGGGAGACCATAGACGATGTCGGCGTCGCGAACGAGGACGGCGGTGATTGCGCCGGAGCGCATGTCGTCGAGCGTTATCTTCCACTCGCGGAGGGAGGCGGCGCCGATCGGGGCGGAGCGGGGTTCGGGGTTGAACAGGAGCCCGCCGGGGCGGTTGACGGAGCCTACGAGGGCGTTGAGCGCGTAGACGGCGGTCATGTTGAAGAGGCCGTTTGCCTGAGCGGCTGCGGAGCCTCCTCCGATGGCCAGGGCAGGGCGGTTCTCAGGCCGGCTGAACTCCCTCGCGAGCGCGACGATGGCATCGGCGGAAACGCCGGTCTGCTCGGCGACGCGGGCGGGCTGGAAGGCGGCGAGGGCGCTTGCCCCGGCTCTACCGGTGAGGATGTTTGCGGCTGTGGGGTCGCCGAGCTCCTCGTCGATGATCGTGTAGGCAATGGCCATGGCCAGCAGGCCTTCGGCGCCGGGGTTGACGAATAGCCATCGGTCGGCCGCTGCTGCCGTGGTTGAGTAGCGAGACTCGACGTGCACGAGGCGTCCGCGATGTGCGCGACCCTTGCCCTGCCTGAACTCGCCGTAGCCGCGTGAGTAGTGGGTTGGGTTGACCCATGTGCCGAGGAAGTCGGCCCCGAAGCTCAGCACGTAGTTGGAGCGTGCGATGTCGAAGTCCGGCTGGGTGCTCTGTCCGTAGCTGCGGCTGATCGCTTCGCGGGTGATGCTTTCGCAGCCGAGAGCGTCGAAACCGAGGAGACGCGCGCCGTAGCTGTCGGCGAACGCGTGGACGACGTCAGCGAGGCGTCCGCGTAGCGGAGGGGTGGCGAGCAGGACCTCGTTAGGGTCGCGCTCGCTCAGGATGGCGCCGAGGCGCTCGATGGCCTCCGGCCAGTCGATGCGGCGGAAGGGCCCACCCTTGGCGATGCGCAGGAGGGGGTGTTTGATCCGGTCGGGATGGTAGAGGGCTTGGAGCATTGCCTCGGAGCGAATGCTGTGCTTGCCGGTATTCACGGGGTGGTCGGGATTGCCCTCGACCTTCTTGGCGCGGCCTTCCATGATGCGGACGAGGAGTCCTTCGCTCGCCAGGCCCAGCTGGGCGGAGGTGGCGTAGTAGTTGTCGCGTCCGGTTACGAGGTCCTCGGGGAGCTCAACGGGGCTCTGCACCTGAATCTCGTGGTCCGGAACGCGGCAGCCGTTGAAGACGACCGCCCCAAGACTGGTGGCGCCCGCCCATTTCAGGAACTGCCTGCGAGTCAGTGTCATTCGTTCGTACTCATTAGTAGTGGCACGTGGTGCAGTCGGTGGGAGCGTTGTTATCCCGGTGGCAGTCGACGCAGTCGCGCATCTTGAGATTGCGGACTTGCTCGACGACCTGCATGCTCGCGATGTCGCCGTGACAGGTGGAGCACGCGAATCCTTGCTGAATGTGAGGGGCGTGGACGAACTGGACGTGGTCGGGCAAGCGGTGGACGCGGACCCAGTTTACGGGGTCGGGGACGCCGCCGAGCTCGCCGATGAGCTTAGCGATCTCTTCCTGAGCGGAGGGCGAGCTGGAGTTCGCGCCCGTGATGCGGTCGAAGTCATGGCAGAACTGGCACTGGGCGACGGCGGGAACGCCTGCAGCCTCTTCCGTCGAGACCGTGCGGTGGCAGAACTGGCAATCGAGCCCAGCGGTGTTGACGTGGACCGTGTGGGGGAAGGCGATGGGCTGCTCAGGGCCCTCGCCGAAGCCGAGGACCGCCGGGGGCTGACTCCACCAGGCTTGAATCACGAAGTAGCCGATGAGAGCCAGGACTATGGCCAGGGCCAGTCCAATGGCGGGGACAATGATTTTGACTACGGTGGAGCCCATTGCAACAGGCCGGCGGGGGAGCCCCCGCCTACTGAGCGCCTCCGTAGAAGATGGAGGTCACGCCGCCCAGCCGGTCGATGAACAGGGTGATGCCGTAGAAGAGGAGAGCGATGAAGATGAGAGCGGCTACGTAGAGGGGAGGGCGGATGCGTCGCGCTACGGCGGAGGGGACGTCGCGTGAGATTGCGAGGGAGGGAATCATCCCGTGGGCCAACAACATAGAGGCGCCGAATCCGATGGCGGAGCCGAGAAGTAGCCAAAGTGCAGCGAGCAGATCGCTGGTAGCCGCCCAATTTTGCGAGGTTATGAAGTTGGGGTCTGGCCCGGTCATTCCACTGTCCAAGCGTCGCGGGCATTCGCTTTAGGATGCCAACGAGCCTCAGCAAGCAACAGTTCTAGGGAGGCGCCGGAAACTCACGAATCAGGCCACCGCCTTACGGATTGAGTACGTTAGACCAGCCTATGGGGAGTGTCAACCACTTGTGACGAATTTCCCATACTCAGTCGGGCGGGTTCCGCGAGCAGCGCCCACAGCGTATCCGCCGGGGGCCGTGTAGAGGTTGGCGAGCTTCAGGCAATCGCCGGTCCGGAGCGAGCTTGAAATCGCAGGCCGCCCGTCTACAATAGCAACTGTCCCATTGATTGCTTTACGGGTGAAGTGAGATGTCCGACCAGGTCCGAGCGTTGAACGATAATGCAATCTCCCGGCGCGGCTTCCTCAAGCGCGTCGCGATACTCGGCGCGGCGGCGTCCGCGTTGAGCATCCTTTCCCGTGGCCGCGTCGCCGGGGTCGGTCGCGAAGGCCGTACGATTCCGGCTGGCCTGCCGGGGGCAGGCTCCATCTTTCAGCCCCGTAACGACAGCCGCGCCCAGAAGTAAGGCGCCGTCGGGAGGCTGACGATTCCCACCGTTTGAAATCTACCGAACGCGTAATGCGCGTTGCGGCGCTGTGCGGTTTACGCCGCAATCGTTGACCGCGCGTTCGGATTCCTAGTAGGGTTCGCAAGCCGCGCGGCAAGCGCGAACGCGGGGGCGCACGATCGCCCATGCGAGGAGAACGGCGCTGGACGAGCTTGACCGAAAGATTATCGAGACTCTGCAGACCGACGGCCGAGCGTCCCATGCTCAGATGGCGCGCGATCTTGGCGTCAGCGAAGGCACCGTGCGCCGCCGGCTCGCGAAGCTGCTCCAAGACAGGACCATCCGGGTTATTGCTATCGCCGAGCCGGAGCAGCTCGGGTTTCACACCTCAGCCTTCATCGGCTTGCAGGTTGACCCCGCGCGCGTCGAGCACGTCGCCACCGAGCTGGCGAACTTGACGGAGACGGAACATGTCGCGATTACGACGGGGAGCTATGACATCTTCATCTGGGTGAACCTCGCCAGCTCCGAAGCCCTCGCCTCATTCCTCCACCACAAGGTGGGGACGGTGGAAGGCGTCCGTCAGACCGAGACGTTCGTTAGCTTGGAGACTCGCAAGCGCAATCCGGGGCCTGGGATTCCCTAGCCCCGCACGCGCCTCGCTCGTCTCCCCGCCGTCGCTGTTGGTCCCTTCCAATTGTAGCCTGGCCGGTCTTCGCTCTTCCACATGACAGGCGCGGGCGAGGCCGGTGGTAATATTTCAAAGATGGCCCGGATGCGGTACGCCCCTGTAGCTCAGGCGGATAGAGCAGTGGTTTCCTAAACCATGCGCCAGGGTTCGAGTCCCTGCAGGGGCGCCACCATTGCAGCAACGCCTCGGATGCGCCTCTGTTTTCGAGTAGCTGAGCGCCGGGGGCGTCGGGGAGTCTACCTCTCCGAGCCACCCCGTCTCCGGGTGGAAGGGAGGCGGATCCTCCTCTGTGGCAGCCCTCAGTTTCGCCTGAAACACCCATTCAGTTTGCAAAACGATTATCATTCACCAGTGGCGGACCCAACGCTCCCGCCTGGTGGTCACCGAGTCTTCAGGAGTTGTGCTACATCATGCTCATGGGGGCTACGAGTGGGCCACGCCTGGACAGATTGGCAGGTGCCGATGCGCCAGAGGTGGAAACTGAGGGGCCGCTTGAGGAAAATGCGCCCGGGAAATGCCGGGCGCCTATCGACTAGTGGGCATCGTCTATACTAGGATTGCCCCGATAACTAGGATTGCGCCGGTTTGCGACCGGCCGACAATGAGGTGATTCCGTGCGCACAACGATAAGATTGGTCGGGCCCGCGATACTGCTCGTCCTCCTGATGGCGGGTCTGAGTGTGGCCTCCGCCCAACAAGGCTCCAACGGTTCGGGTGGCCGCATTCCCACCTCAGTGTCGCTGACGCCGGTAGAGGCGTGGAGCTGCATTAAGGACCAGCCAGTGTTCACTGCCTCCGCGATGGACGACACCGGAGGAGTGCAAGGCGCCCGTGTCGAATTCATCCTCAACCGATTCCCCGAGGCTGTCGGGGACATCGTGGAGGTCGCGGGCAACGGCCCATCCAAGGTGGATAACACCTTCGCGAGTGTCTTCACGAATGCGGGCGGACAGGCGAGCGCAACGCTCACCGCAACTCGGCCCGGCGACACGGATGTCACCGCGTTCGTCCCTGCAATCCAGGACAGCAACGCCCACAAGACGTTCGGCGTCATGCACTGGGTGGATGGCTGCCCGGCATTCCCTGGCGACGCAGAGAACCCCATCGGCTTTAACCACCCGATGGGCGTAACCGTGCATCGCGTCTCGGACGGCAGCCCTGTTGAGGGCGTGTCCGTTCGCTGGACCATCATCGGCGACGATCCTGACGCGCAGTTCGTTGGGGCGGTCGGGGACGGCAACTCCATAGTGGCCCCGACCGACGCGACCGGCGTGTCGAATGTCATTCTCGAACAGGTGGCGTCGCTCATCGGCGACAATGAGGTTTACATCGAAGTGCTTAACGAGGACGGGGAGACGATGTTCGCCCAGTCCATGGTCAAGAACTGGAAGTCCCCGATTCTCGGCCTGACCGCGAGCGGACCCGCAACTGCCGGCCTGCTCAGGAATGTCACCTACGACATCATGGTCTCCAACACCGGCGACTTCTTGGCGACTGAGACCGTTCTCACGATGGAGCTCCCGGCGGGCCTCGGCTTCGTTTCGGCCGCGCCCGCCGCCACGGTCACCAACGCCGAGGGCGGCCTTGGTCAGCTGGTGACGTGGAACCTCGGCGAGGTCGCTATCGGAGGGTCCGTGCCGTTGAGCATCACGGCGCAGGCTGTCCTGACCGGCTCGCAGCCCAGCTCGATTTCGGTCGCCTCCGCTGAAGGCCTCAGCGCTCAGGCTTCCGTTGTGACCACAGTCATACCGGGCGTTCTGGAAGTGGACCAGACCGGACCGTCCACAGTGGACTTGGGCAGCGAGGCCACCTACTCAATTTCGGTCCTGAGCACGGGCACCGGCGCCAACACGCAGATCAAGCTGATCGACACGTTGCCGGCCGGCATGAGCTTCGTGAGTGCGGACCGCGAGCCGATTCAGGTGGGCAACCAGCTAACGTTCGACCTCGGCACCCTGAACCAAGGCGCCTTGGCGACGGTTGAGATTGTTCTCCAAGCGACCCAGCCGGGCGCCCAGGTGAACAGCGTGCGCGCGACCTCTGCGGAGGGCGCTTCAGACGATGACTCGGTGGTTACCCAGGTCGTCCGGCCTGTGCTGGCCGTGACCAAGACCGGGCCGGAAAGCGCGCTTATCAACACTGACTTCGACTACTCAATCACGGTCGAGAACATCGGCGACGGCACTGCGTACAGCGCCACGTTGACCGACACCTTGCCCGCGGGCCTGACGTATGTCAGCTCCAGCCCAGAGGCAACGGTGGACGGCTCCACGGTTACTTGGAGCCTCGGCAACATCGGCTCAAGCACGGACACAAACAATTCATCGACTGTCACCTTGACGGTGCGGGCGACCGAAGGCGGAGCCATTGAGAACTCGGCCGTTGCGGCCGCCGAAGGCGTGGGCGTTGTGGCCGAAGAGGCCCGGGCGTCGACGACAATCCTGGTGCCGGAGATCACTATCGAGAAGACCGGGCGCTCCGCGATGTTCGTGGGGAACCAGGCGACCTACATGTTGACCGCGACCAACTCCGGTGACGCCCCGCTGACCGGCGTGACAATCACCGAGGGCATACCGGCCGGCATGAGCTACGTCTCATCCGACCCGGTGGGCACGGTTTCCGAGGACATGACGCAGGTGGTCTGGGACGTGGGCAGCTTGGAGGTTGACGCCTCCACCTCCGTCACCGTCACGCTGCAAGCGGAGGCGGAGAGCACGATAACCAACACGGCTTCCGCGACCGCGGCGGAGGGCGCGAGCGATACGTCCGAATTGAGTATTCAGGTGCTGGCCGCGCCCGGCGCGACCCTCGCCATCACGGACTCCTTCGACCCGCTGCGTGTGGGCGAGACAGTTGACTTCACGGTGACCGTAGGCAACCAGGGTAGGTCTGCCATCTCCGGCATCACCGTTACCGTGGCGCTTGATTCGGCTGCGATGACCTATGTCGCTTCCGATATAGTGGCGACGGTAAGTTCGAACGGCACGACGATGGAGTTGGAGGAGGCGCCGGTGCTCGGCGAGGACGGCAGCACGGTCACCTTCACGCTGCTCTCGGATCTGCCGCTACACGACACGCTCACCTTTGTCGTTAGTGCTCAGGCCAACGCCTTGCCTGAGAACCTAGGCCCGGCCATGCAGCGGCTGGACACGATAACGACTGCTACCTTGGTGTACGACCAGTTCGGTAGGCCGGTGAGCGCCGAGGAAGGTACGACGATCATCGAGCAGTAGAGCTCGGGGCCTCTCGGCCCGTAGATAGGACCGGTAAAGCCGCCGGCAGGTCTGAACCTGCCGGCGGGCTTCTTTATGGAGGCCGGGCGGGCCCTTAGGGGCTTGAGGGCTCGCCCGTCGCCAGGCGTTGACACTCCTCGCCGCCCTCCTTAGAGTGCTCCTCAACAGAGCCGAGGAGGCAAACCCCATGCCCATCGAAGTCATCGACACCAAGGCGTTCGGCCACGAGACGCAGAAGCGGACCGTCGTGCTGGACACGAACCGCTTCCACGCTTGGGTGCATTACTACAAGCCCGACCAGATCGACGAGATGCACTGCCACAACCAGGACCAGACGTTCCAGGTCATCGAGGGCGAGCTAACGATGAACTTCCCGGACGGAGGCAGCGCGATCCTCGGGCCGGGCATGATGGCGACCATCACCGGCGGGTCGTTCTACCAGCTGCACAACCGGACCGACGCGCCCCTCATCATGATTGGCACGCGCTCCGGCGCCACCAAGGACACGGTGAAGGTCGAGCACGGCACCGGCCGCATCATCAACGAGCGCATCAACTACGCCGAGCCTGCCAGCCGATAGGCCGTTCTCGCCCGCGCGGGAGCCTGCCGCTCCCGCGGAGAAGTCCAGGGCGCAGCGCGGGCGGGGGGAGAAAGCGTCTTTACCGCCGGGGAGCGCCCCCTACAGGGGACACTCGATCCCGTTCCTCTCTGGGGGCGGTCGGGAGGTTCCGGTGCTCTAGCCTTCGTAGCGGCGGAAGACGAGGCAGGCGTTTTGCCCGCCGAAGCCGAAGCTGTTCGAGAGGACGGTCCGCACATCGGCTTGGCGCGCCTCATTCGGGACGTAGTCGAGATCACAGGCAGGGTCGGGCGTTGTGTAGTTGATCGTCGGGTGGATCGTGCCGGTGAGGATGGTCTTCACGCACGCCACCGCTTCCAGTCCGCCCGCGCCGCCCAGCGCGTGGCCAATCATCGACTTGGTGGAGCTGATGGGGGTCTTATAGGCCTCGTCGCCGAACGCGCGTTTGATGGCCAGCGTTTCCGACGCGTCGTTCAGAGGGGTTGAGGTTCCGTGGGCGTTGATGTAGTCAATCTCGTCCGGGCCGATGTCGGCGTTGTCCAAGGCCCAGCGGATGGCGCGAGCCGCGCCCGCGCCGTCGTCGTCGGGCTGGAACTGATGGTTCGCGTCGGACGAGGCGCCGTAGCCGATGACCTCGGCCAGGACCGTCGCGTCACGTCGCAGCGCGTGCTCGAGCGATTCCACGACCAGGATGCCCGCCCCCTCCGCCGGCACGAACCCGTCGCGGTCAGCGTCAAAGGGCCGGCTGGCGCGTTGAGGGTCGTCGTTGCTGAGGGTGCTGAGGGCGCGCATTACGCAGAAGCCCGCCAGGCCGAGCTGGCTGATGCCGGCTTCCGATCCGCCGGTAATCATGATGTCCGCGGCGCCGCGGCGAATGACTTCGGCCGCGTCGCCGATGGACTGGGTGGAGGCGGCGCACGCGGTCACGATCGTACTGCTGGGCCCGCGCGCGGCGAAGTGGCGGCTGACGTTGGCCGCGGCCATGTTCGGCAGGACTATCGGGAAGAAGAACGGCGAGATGCGCATGCCGCCGCGGTCGACGAGGACTCGCATGCTCTCGTCGATGGTTGGGAAGCCGCCGTTGCCGTTGCCGAGGTAGACGCCGACGCGTTCAACGTTCACGTTCTCGCGGGAGAGTCCCGCTTGCTGCATGGCCTCCCTTGCCGCAACGATGGCGAGCTGGGAAAAACGACCTAACCTGCGGGCTTCGCGTTTGTCCATGTACTTCTCGGGGTCGAAGCCGGAGACCTCGCCAGAGATCCGGCAGGGGTAGTCGGTCGGGTCTGCAAGGGTCATCGGCCCAACGCCCGACCGCCCCGCGGCGAGGCCTTCCCAGAACTCGTCCGCCGTCTCTCCGAGCGGCGTTACGGCGCCGAGGCCCGTGACGACCACACGCTTGCGGCCGTTCGTGGATAGCTCGGTCATCGGCCTACCCTCCCCAGTGCGGCGGCCTGCGGGTCGAACTCGGGGTAGTGCTCGCCGGGGATGCCCAGGCGCCACTCCAGCGCCTCGGCGACGACGAACAGGGAACCCGTAACGAGCACGAGGTCGTCGGCGCGTGATTGCGCCAGCGCGCGTTGGATGGCGTCCCCCACGGAGCCTACGCTTTCTGCCCGAGCATCGAGCCGGTCGAACATGGCTGCCAGCGCCTCGGGTCGGACGGCCCGAGGATGGCGTGAGGCGACGGTGAAGACGTGGTCGGCAAACCGCGCGATCCTATCGGCAAGCAGGTCGATCTGCTTGTCGGCGGATGCGCCGAAGACCGCATAGACGCGGGCATCCGGCAGGTACTCGCGAATAGTGTCGCCCAGGCGCTCCATCGAGTAGGCGTTGTGCGCTCCGTCAACGACGAGGTAGGGGGAACGGGCGAGGACCTGGAAGCGGCCGTCCCACTGCACGGCGGCGAGGCCGGCTTCGATGGCCGATGGCGTCATGTCGAACGGAGCGCGTTCAACGGCGGCGACGGCGACGGCGGCGTTCTCGACTTGGTGAGCCCCGAGCAAGGGGATATGGGCACGATAGCGGGCCGACGGTGTCTCGATTTCGGCGGTCTGCCCCGTGAGGTCGTGGTGGGCGATTTCCCCGAACGTGACCTGGGCTCCCACGACGGTGAGAGGCGCGCTCATCGCCTCGCACCGCTGCTCGATGACGGCCATCGCCTCGGGACGCTGCGGCGCGGCGACCACGGGTTGGGCCCCTTTCACGATGCCCGCCTTCTCCGCAGCAATCTCGGCCAGGGTTGACCCAAGAATGGCCGTGTGGTCGAAGCTGAGGGACGTGATGACGGCCACGCTCGACTCGAAGACGTTCGTGGCGTCGAGCCGCCCACCGAGCCCCACCTCCATCACTGCAACATCCACTTCCTCGGTCAGGAATACGTCCATCGCCATGGCAGTGAGCGCTTCGAAGGTGCTGGGCGCGCCGATTGGCTCGGCGGCCATCTCCTCGACCGTGGGCCAGACTCGCGCGACGGCGGCGGCAAACGCCTCGTCCGACAACGGCTCGCCATCGAGCCTGATGCGCTCTTTGAACGAGTGGAGGTGCGGCGAGGTGTAGAGGCCGGTGCGCAGCCCCTGCGCCCGGAACATGCTCGCCGTCATTGCGGCGACGCTCCCCTTCCCCTTCGTGCCGGCGACGTGGGCCATGGGCGGCCCGCCGGTCAGCAGGCCAAGGCGGCTGGCAAGCTCGCGCATCCGGTCGAGGTCGTACTTGAAATCGGGCGCGGCATGACCGGCCATGCGCTCGAGGTCGGCGAGGCTGAGCAGATGGTGGAGGGCTTCTTCGTACGTGAAGCTTGGGGCGGGTCCTTGGTGGAGGGAGGACATTGGCTACAGGCGAGCGTAGCAGCGAGGCTCGGAAACGGTCAACGACTGCGCGCCGTCTTTCACACACACTCTCGCGACAGGAGAGGCGCTCAACGCCAACCTGCGGGAGAGGAGGAGGGGCAAACCTGCCGGAGCAGGGAGAGGGCTGTACCGAGGGGGTAGCACACAGCATCCTGTGTGCAAGTCTCCCCGATGCCGCAAATCTTGCGGTTTTTGGGCTTGGTCGAGACCGGCGCTGACTCTATAATGCACCAACCCTCCCCGGACTGGTCCTGCATTGTCTTTTGCCCACCTCCACGTTCATTCGGAGTACAGCCTTCTCGACGGTCTGAGCCGGATTCCCGTCATGGTAAACCGGGCTAAAGAGCTCGGCATGAACGCGCTCGGCATCACCGACCACGGGTCGCTCTACGGCGCCGTCGACTTCTATTCCGCCTGCAAGGAAGCCGGGATCAAGCCGGTTATCGGGTGCGAGCTCTACGTCGCCGAAGGCAGCAGGTTCGACCGAAGGCCGGGGGACAAGAGCTACACCCACCTCACGGTGCTGGCGCAGAACAACGAGGGGTACCGCAACCTGATTAAGCTCTCCTCCAAGGGACACCTCGAAGGCTTCTATTACAAGCCCAGGGTGGACCACCAGCTGCTCGAAGAGTTGGCCGACGGCCTCATCGTACTCTCCGGGTGCCCCAGCTCCGAACTCTCCGTCGCCCTTATCGACGGCAACTACGAGCACGCCAAGGAGATGGCGCGCTGGTATATGGACACGTTCCCCGGGTTCTACCTGGAGATGCAGCGGCACGAGAACCTCGACTTCCTCGACAAGCTCAACGCCGGTCTCCTCAAGCTGGGCGAGGATCTCGACATACCGCTGGTCGCCACCAACGACCTCCACTACGTGAATAAGGCCGATTCGCAGTTGCACGAGGTGCTGCTCTGCATCGGCACCAACTCGACCATCCACGACGAGAACCGGTTCCGGTTCTCCGCCGACTCCTTCTATTTGAAGAGCCCCGAGGAGATGTCCGAGCTGTTCGAGGATCTCCCGGAGGCCATCGCCAATACCCAGAAAATCGCGGACTCGACGGACGTCGCTCTCGATTTCTCGACGCTCCACCTGCCGCAGTATGGGACGCCCGACGGCGAGGACGCCGACGCGTACCTGCGCCGTCTCTGCTGGCAAGGGTTCGAGGAGCGGCGCCCCGAGGCTGCGGGGGAGGAGTACAAGGAGCGTCTCGCGTACGAGCTCGACGTCATCACGAAGACGCAGTACCCGAACTACTTCCTGGTCGTCTGGGACATCGCGGATTTCGCCCGTCGGCGCGGCATCGTGTTCGGCGTGCGCGGAAGCGCCGCGTCGTCGCTCGCCTTGTACTGCCTCGGCGTCACGGACATCGACCCGCTGGAGTACCGGCTCGTTTTCGAGCGCTTCCTGAATATCGAGCGCAAAGAGATGCCGGACATCGACATGGACTTCCAAGATGACCGGCGTGAAGAGGCCATCCAGTACGTCACCGAGAAGTACGGGCGCGACCACGTTGCGCAGATCATCACGTTCGGCACGCTGGGAGCGAAGGCCGCAATCCGCGACTCAGGGCGCGCTCTCGGCATGAGCTATGCCGACGTCGACCGCATCGCGCGGCTCGTGCCGACGCGCGTCGGCATGACGCTCGAGGCCGCTTACGAATCGTCGCCTGAGATGCAGGAGGCCTACGAGGGCGACGAGACCCTGCAGAGGCTGATCGACACAGCCCGAGGCCTCGAAGGCGTTACACGCCACGCGAGCACCCACGCGGCGGGCGTTGTGATTTCCGAGGACCCGCTCACCGAGCACGTCCCCCTCCAGCGTCCGACGAAAGGCGACGAGTCAGGCGTCGCGATGACTCAGTTCTCCATGGAGCCGGTGGCGAAGCTCGGACTGCTGAAGATGGACTTCCTCGGTCTCATCAACTACTCGATCCTGAGCAACGCGATGCGGTTGGTCCAAGAGCGGCGCGGAGTGAATGTCCGGCTCCAGGACATCCCCTTCGACGACGACAAGACGTACGAGCTGCTCGCCAGCGGGGAGACGACGGCGATCTTCCAGCTGGAGAGTCCCGGAATGCGCCGGTACGTCAAGGAATTGAGACCCGGCAACTTGGGCGAGCTGGCCGCCATGATTGCCCTCTACCGGCCCGGCCCCATGGAGCACATAGGGACGTTCATCGATTCGAAGTTCGGCAAGACGCCCATCACCTATCCTCATCCCGCTCTCGAGGAGATCCTGAAAGAGACCTACGGGATCATCGTCTACCAGGACCAGGTGCTGCACATCCTGCAGCGCTTCGCCGGCTACTCGCTCGGCGAGGCGGACATCGTGCGCAAGGCGATGGGCAAGAAGATTGCCTCGCTCATGCAGGAGGAACGCGAGAATTTCACGACGGGCGCCCAGAAGCTCGGCTACGACGAGCCGACTGCGGGCGCAGTCTTCGACCTGATCGAGCCGTTCGCCGGATACGCCTTCAACAAGGCGCACAGCGTCAGCTACGCCGTTGTCGCCTACTGGACCGCCTACTTCAAGGCGAACTACCCCGTCGAGTTCATGACCTGTGTGCTCAACGCCTACGAGGGTGGCGACAAGGTGGGCTCGGTCGTGGCGGAGTGCGCGCGGCTCGATATCCCCGTCCTGCCGCCGTACGTCAGCCGGAGCGAGGTCGAGTTCTCGATCGACACGTCCACGGACGGCAAACCCTCCATCCGGTTCGGACTGGCGTCCATCAAGAACGTGGGGGCGTCGGCGGTCCAAGAGCTCGTGGCGGAGCGGATGGCGCACGGGTCATTCGCGTCCCTGGAGGACTTCTGCCGCCGGGCGGGGGCCGATGCGGCCAACCGGCGCGTCATCGAGAGCCTCGCGCGCGTCGGCGCCCTCGATGATTTCGGCCGACGTGGGCAGCTCGCGGCGAGCGTGGACTCGATCGTCCACCTGATGCAGCGCGAGGCGCAGCTCAAGGACAGCGGCCAGTCGACGATGTTCGACATGTTCGGCGCGTCGATGCCGACTCCACTGGCGGAGATCGACCTGCTGCCTGCGCCGGAGCCGACGGTGCGCGAGCTGGTCTCCTGGGAGCGCGAACTGCTCGGAGTCGTCCTGCGCCAACGCATTCTCGACCCGAAGACCGCGCCAAAGGGGGCGGTCCTCTCCCGCGAAGACCTGGAGGCGCTGCCGGACGGCGAGAAAGCGCTGCTCGCCGGCGAGGTGGCGTCGGTCCGCGTCACGGTGGACAAGCAGGGCAGACGCATCTGTTTCGTGGGCCTGGAGATATTCGATGGCTCGACCATAGACGTCGCTGTCTGGAGCAAGACGTTCGAGCAGACGGCGGGGCTTTGGGCCGAGGGGGCGCTCCTTCAGATTAAGGGGGCGGTCCGGAGGCGCGGCGACGAAGTCTCGGTCCATTGCGACGAGGCGTCGGAATACGAGATTCCGGACGTTGTCGAGCCCGACGCGGCGGAGGCCGTCCCTGGCCCGCGGATGGAGGAGTGGACAGGGCCCGAGACGCCTCCCGTGGTCTCGATAGAAGAGCCGGCGACGCCGCCTCCCGCGCAAGTGCATGAGCCATCGCCCAGCTACGGCGAGCCGCTGCCACCACCGGAGAAGCCTGCCCCGCTCGCGCCGGCGGATGGGGCCTCACGCAAGCTGCTCATCAACATGACGGAGACGGACCATCCCCAGGAGGACCAGCGCCTCCTGCGGACGGTGCTCCAGAAGCTGATGGACTATCCGGGCAACGACAGCGTTGACCTGCTCATATGGAGCCAGGGCAAGCGTTGGCGCCTAGAGATGCCCATCATCACCACGAAGTTCTGCGATGAACTCGCCGACCATCTCTCGGAGATGCTTGGCAGCGCCGAGGCGGTGAGCATCGAGGATGCGTCGGCAGCCTAGGTCAGGGCTGCTCGTGGCTGCCAGCCCGCTTCCAATTGGAGGAGCCGGGCCTTCATCGGCAGGCCGGGCCCAGCGAACCCGTGAAGGCCGCCGTCCTTGCCAATCACCCGGTGGCATGGGATGACGATGGGTATGCGATTCCTCGCCATCGCCTGCCCGGCGCCGCGCGCCGCCTTCACGTTGCCCGCGGAGGTCGCCAGCCACTCGTAGGTGCGAGTCTCGCCGGCGGGGATGGTCCGGCAGGCGTTCCAGGCGCGGCGGAAGAAGGGTGTCGCTCCGTCTAGGTCAAGTTCCAGCTCCCACGAAGCGCGCTCCCCGTTCAGGTATTCAGTGAGCTGACGCTCGTAGGCCTCGAAAGCCCCCGACCTCTGCTCGGGCAAGGGACGGCGCATGAGGTCCTCGAGGTCCGCGACCGCGCGGTCCGGAGTTGGCTCGGGAAGAGTCGTGTAGCGGATGCCCTTCGACGAGCCGCACACGGCGACCCATCCCCATTTGCTCTCGAACACGTCGTACCAGCTATCGCTCACCTCGTGTCTCCTTCCTCTGGGGCTAGGGGCCAGCCCTAATCCAGCCCTTTTCAAGGTCCTTACTGGGGCCCTCCACGCCTTGTCGTAAGGGAAGGCTTGCGGGCGGCGGACAGGGTAGGGGAGGCTGCCGCGATTGCGCAATCGGGAGTTGGCAGCGTCGAGGCACTGCCGGGCGGCGCGGGGCGCTTACCGTTACGCCAAGAGGGGAGGCCATCGCACTTGCTGCCGAGGTTGGCCGCTGGATAGGCCTGCGCTGGCTGGAGATGCAGTGCGGTTCAGCCAGTAGGGTAGGCCGCCGACGAGTTACTCTGTGTTAGCGGAGCACTTCCCGTCGGCCCTCTTCGAACCGGACGTGCGGCTTTCACCGCACCCGGCTCCAGTGTGGTTACAAAGCGGTAGTGTCTGGTCATTGTTGGCATTCCAGAAATCAGTCGACTTCCGGGTATGCGCTCCAAAAGGTGATGGGCTGCCAGCCAGTCGGGAGGGCGATGTCCACGACCTGACCGGGAGCCAGGTCGACCGGGGTGGTCGGGCCTAACTTAGCCCCGTTTGAAAAATGGACTTCAACCTTGACCCCGCGCAGCGTGGCCTTTGTGGTGTTTTCCACCGTACCCGTGAATGCGTTGGTGGCAAAGTCGTACGACAGAACCAGCTGTGCCCCGTCTCGGTGAGAGTGGAGGGTATCGAACAGAGTCAAGTCGGGACTGGGCTCTGGACCCTCGCCTAACGCAGCATAGGCATAGTAGCCGGACTCTGAGCCTTGGCCATATTCGCCGGACTCCGAGCCGCTGTCACAGCCGAGGACGGTGAGGACAAGGCCAAGCGTCCCTAGGAGAATGCTGACCTTGACCCATGTCCAACTGGGTTGCTGCACGTTTCCTCTGAACATGTTGTAGGCGGAGCCGCTACATGACAACAGCCCGTTGCGCCGTACTCATCCTCTCTCCTACGATGCGTCGTCTGTGGGGAAGGGCGGGGGAGGGACGTGCCCCGCCCGACTTACGAGTAAATTGCGCAGAGGTGCACAGTTTTGCGCACTTTAGATGTCCCCCACTGTTAGTGACGGTTTGAAAATGACCCCGTGATGATGTCGCTGTTCAGGATAAATGTCCGTTTAAGTGGCCGGCATAAATGTCACTTGGTAAGGCTGCCATATCAGGTGATGACGTCGCGGGCGCCGCGCGGGATTGTCGCGTCGGAGGACCCTCCGTGTCCATGTATTTCTTGATGGTGGCCCTGTGGATTCCCAACTCCCGCTCGATTGCTCGCAGCGACATCCCCTTGCGCCTGGCTTTCTGAATCGCTTTCCATCTCTCCCTCTGAAGGAACGTCGGCTTGCGCGCGGAGGCGGCTTGGGGCTTGCCGGCTGTGGCTGCGCTGCCGGTGATGGCTCCTTGATCCTGCTCATCCGCTGCCCTTGAGTCCAGGGGTTTGAGAGCCGCGGTCCAACGTTCGCCCAGGCCGTTGGCGCCGCAGGGGGCGACAGGAACAGTTGCGGAAAGGCTGTGGCCGTTTCGGAGAAATACCGGACTGGGCGGCGCCTCTTGGGCAGGGACGATGCACCCTTCATGCCGCACCGACAACCGGCCGTCCAGTCCTTCCAGGATCTCCACAGCCGCCCCGGCATAGCTGGGGTGTTCCGTCCCTGGCAGCAACTGGAGGGTGTGCAGCTGGAACCTCACCGTGTTGTCCCTGGCCACTCTCCTCCGATGCTTGAAGCACAGGACCTGTTCGAGGAACAGCTCCGGGTTGAGAGACCCGAATGCAGACTCAGCGTGTTGCGGGTGAACCCCGAATCGCTGGTTGAACCGTGGCAGGAACTGCTCCAGCACCCTGTTGGCTTCCCCGATGCTACTGGCGCCGGCCAGCCGGAGTTCAGTTACCAGCCGGTCCTGGAACGTTCCCGCCGTGCGCTCCACGCGGCCTTTGGCCTGGGGCGACAGAGCGAAAATCATCTGAATCTCCAGTTCCTCCATGGCCCGGCTGAACGGGGTCGGCATCCCAGGGAGGCCGGAGCCGGGTGTATGCCTGAACACCCCGTGCCGGTCGGTGTACAAGGCGAGGGGAATGCCGCAGCGCCGGAGCAGGCCCTGCATCAGCAGGAAGTAACTGTTGGTGTCCTCATGTTCACAAAACAGGGCGTTGACCACGCAGCTTGTGGCATCGTCCACCGCGATCAGTATCGTGAACTGCGGTCCGTCTTCGCCCAGCCACCGGTGGTAACTGCCGTCCAACTGGACCAGCATTCCCTCCCGAGGCATGCGCTGACGGCGCACCCGGTGCTTGGGCGGACGCCTTCGCCGTGGACTGCTTAGCCCGGCGTTGAGCAGGATGCGCCGCAGGGTGGTCCTGCCGATATCGATGCCCTCTCGCTCGCTCAGCAACTCGCTGAGATGGGTGTGGTTGGCCCCTGCGTACCGGGTACGAGCCAAACGAACTACACCGGCCACCACGGCATCGGGCGTTGCGTTGGCTGGCCTGCGGCCCCGGTGGCCATGAGCGACGGCGGCAACGCCCTTGTCTCGATAAGCCGCCAGGATGCGCCTGGTGTGGCGAGTGGTGGCACCCATCAGCGTGGCTGCCTGGTCCAGCGCCATATGCTCAGCGAGCAAACCGTTCAGAACCTGAAGTCTTGTCTGTTCCTTTTGAGTCAAAGTCACATTCTCCATAAGTTGAATGTGACATTTCTGCTGGCCAGTTAGCGAGGACGCTTTCGGTGAAAATGACCCCGTGATGACGGAATGGAATTGACCCACCCCTGAGCAAGAGCATCCTCCCTGCAGACTGACGGGGAGGAGAACGTTGCTGAAAGGTGGGACGATGAAAGACCTGTACGAGATGAGGGGTCAGGGGCATTCGATCCGCGGGATCACACGGGAGTTGGGCGTCTCCCGGAACTCGGTGCGCAAGTATCTGAGGTCGCCGGGAGTGCCGCAGGCGAAGCAGCGACCGCCGCGGGCGTCCAAGCTGGACGCCTACACCGGCTACATCGACCGCCGGTTGGGGGAGGGTCTGGACAACTGCGTCGTGCTGCACCGGGAGTTGCGGTCGCTGGGCTACGAAGGCGGCTACACGATCTTGGTGGAGTATGTGCGGCTGCGGCGCCCTCGGCGCGAGCCCCGGGCGACGATGCGGTTCGAGACGGAGCCCGGGGAGCAGGCGCAGGTGGACTGGGGGAGTTTCAGCTATGTCGGCACCGACGGCCGCAGGCGCCGGCTCTGGGCGTTCGTGATGGTGCTGGGCTGGTCGCGAGCGATCTACGTCGAGTTCGTCCGGCGTGCGGACGTGGCGAGCTTCATGCAGTGCCACGTCAACGCGTTCGAATACTTCGGTGGTGTGCCGCGGCGGCGCCTGTATGACAACGCGAAGGTGGTGGTGCTGGGCCGGGATGCGGACGGGCGTCCGGAGTGGAACCGGCGGATGCTGGACCTGTCGCTGCGCATCGGATTCGAGCTGCGGGTGTGCCAGCCGTATCGGGCGCAGACGAAGGGGAAGGTGGAGAGCGGGGTCAAGTATGTGCGCGGCAACCTGTGGCCCAGCATCCGCTTCACGGATGACGCGGACCTGAACCGGCAGACTCTCGAGTGGTGCGACCGTGTAGCCAACCGGCGCGTGCACGGGACGACAGGTCGGCGTCCCTGGGAGATGCTGGCCGAGGAGCGGGTCCACCTCGGAGGGCTGCCGGAGCGTTCGACGCTGGCGCCGTATCTCAGGGACGACCGCAGGGTGGCGCATGACGGCTACGTGCACTGGGAGGGCTCCCGCTACGGTGTGCCCTGGCGGTGGGCGGGAGCGACGGTCCAGGTGGGACAGCGCTCGGGGACGGTGGAGATCTGGACGGGCGACCAGCGCTTGGCGGTGCATCCTCGTGCCGAACACCCCGGTCAGCGCTTCACCGCGCCCGGCCAGTGGGAAGGGTTGCCCAGGGGAGACGGCCGTCCACAGCAGGAGGCCGTGGCAGTCCAGGTGACGGTCGGCGACGTGGAGCGGCGCTCCCTGGACGTCTACGAGCTGGCTGCGCTGGGAGGTGTGCGATGATCGCCTTGGAGCAGACCCGTCAGCACCTGGAGAGCCTGGGGCTCAAGCAGGCTGCCGAAGCGCTCGATAACGCTCTGGACGCGGCGGCCGGCAAGCAGTTGACCTACCCGGAGATGCTCGCCGAGCTGCTGGGCGTGGAGGTCAACGCTCGCCGCGAGCGCTACCTCACCACGAGGACCAAGCTCGCGCATCTGTCCTTCCAGCGCTCCATCGAGCAGTTCGACTTCCAACCCTCCGTCGACGAGCGCCAGGTCAAGGAGTTGGCCAACCTCGCCTTCGTGGCCGAAGCCACCAACATCCTGCTGCTCGGACCGCCCGGCGTGGGCAAGACCCACTTGGCCGTCGCATTGGCGCTCAAGGCGATCGGGCACGGCTATGGCGCTTACTTCGTTCGCGCCTACGACCTGATGGAAGACCTCAGGAAGGCCCAGGCCGAGCAGAACCTCGGGCGGCGCATGCGTGTCTACCTCGCTCCCAAGGTCCTCGTCGTGGACGAGTTCGGCATCTGGCCCTATGACAGAGACGCAGCGACTGCTTTCTTCACGCTGGTCTCAGCCCGCTACGAACGCGGGAGCATCATCCTGACCTCGAACAAGGGCTTCGGCGAGTGGGGTGAGCTGCTGGGCGACACCGTCATCGCCTCAGCCGTCCTGGACCGGCTGCTCCACCACAGCCACATCCTCAACATCAGGGGGGAGAGCTATCGTCTCAAGGAGAAGCGCCAAGCGGGCCTGTTCATCTCGCATCACGTGCTCAGCACAACGCCGGACGGGCAGACGACAACTGACAGAATCGCTGGACATAGCGGCGGGGTGGGTCAATTCTAAACCGTCACACCGGGGTCAAAAGTAAACCGTCATTGACACCACTCGTAAACCTGCGCATTCTACGAGTGAAAAGCAGCGCGGATTCGGGCGTTTTGGGGCCGATTGGCCCAAACATGCGCAAGACGGGGGCAGAGGAGGGTTAGGGCTGTCGGTGAAGCCGCCGGGCCAGACGGACCTCGCGAAATCTGAACAGTTACCAGAGTTGTCATGTCGTCCCGTTCTCCATGCCCTATACTCCACGGCGGAGATTTTCCCCTCCACATCTTCCCCTGGGGCGCAGGCGAGAGCCATCTCCCACAGGGGTAGGGAAGTTTCATGGGCGGCAGGGAGGACTCGATGCGAGACGGATACAAGATTTTCGACGCGGACACGCATTTCCATTCTTCGGCGGAGAGCCTCGATCCCTATCTCTCCCCACTGCTCCGTGGCATGAAGGAGGAGCTGCAAGTCCGCGAGTTTATGACGGGGTGGGCCGGCGAGGAGATGCCGGAGCCCTACAAGCACCACTATCGTATCGCCGAGGGAGGAGGTTGGGGCGCCAACCCGCCCCGGCATCTCGGAGAGGCTGGGCCGCGCCCCAACGCGCAGCGCCGCTTCCAGAATTTCCAGGGCTTCAAGATCCCAACCCTTGGCGGCTCCGACTGGGACACCGACGCGCGTGTCCGAGATATGGACGAGGAAGGTGTCGATGTCCACCTCATGGTTCCCGGCGCAGCGTCAGGGCATGAGGACCCCGCCGTCGATATGGCCATGATTCAGAGCGTCCATCGCCACCTGGACGACGTGTGCGGTCGTCACCCCGGCCGTCTTGCCTCACTTATCCTCGCTACCGCGCGCGACGTCGAGGGCTCCGTCATTGAGATCAAGCGGTACGCCGACTCCGTCTGGGCCAAGGGCGTTCTCGTAGGCTTGCCTCTCGACTTCCCCGTCGACCACCCGGACCTTCACCCCATCTGGGCCGCCGCGAACGATGCCGGCCTGACGGTCGTGCATCACAGCTTCGCGACGGGCTACCCCGGCTACCGTGACCTTTGGGACAACCCGTTCATCGGCAGGACGGCCTCTCACCCCTGGGCGGCGATGCGCATGGTCGCCTCGTTCCTTGGGGCGGGGCTGCTAGACAAGTACCCCAACCTCAACCTGGCGATCCTCGAGTCCGGCTTTGGCTGGCTGCCCTTCTGGATGAAGCGCATGGAGGACCAGGTCCACTACATGGGCTATGTGGCGGACGACCTGCAGCACACCATGGAGGAGTACATGACCGGCGGCCGCTTCTTCGCCGGCATCGTCATCCACGAAGGGGAGGATATTACCCGCACGGTGGCCGACTTCATGGGGGATCATATCCTCATGTTCGGCTCCGACTACCCGCACGCCGAGTCGCGGTTCCCTCGGTCTGCCGACATCGTCCTGGGCTGGAACAGCCTTGGGGAGGACCGGATGCGCAAGCTGATGTGGGAGAATGCGGCCCGCTGCTTCCGGCTGGAGTAGCCGCTCCCGCCATTGCTTCGAGAATAGGCGCTCCGCAGAGGTGGTTTAGCCGTCCTCCATCCCTATTTCCGTCGGCTGTGGTGTGGGCCAACAGGCCAGCGTGACGGATTCCCGCGAAAGCGGGAATCCAGGTGTCAACGCCCCGCCCGCCCACTTTCATTGGTTGGGGTGTGGGCAGGACATTTGCTCCTTCCCCAAACGCCCTTGCTGTCCTTACACTGGGCTCCTGACGCGAGCCCCCGCTGCCTGCGGCGCAACGCTCTCCCTCAGGAGTAAAACGAGACCAAATGAGACCTTTTTTCGATGAGGCAGCCCCAGCGCACTCGTAGGCCGGGGAAAGTTACGAGTGAGATGCATGCGCCATCGCTGGACAAACAAGTCATCACTGGTTATTGCGATGCCCCAATCGGCGCCGCGCGTGCTACTATAGGCGCGCCCCGTGGAATGAGCAGCAGCGATAAGGACCGCCTATGACCACCACAGCCGCCGCAAACGCTGTCGTCGTCGAGAAGCCCAAGCGCGTCGTCGGCACGATTGTCGCCGGGCACGGCTTCCAGCACATGTACGCGGACGGCTTCCTCGTCCTTCTGCCGCTCATTCAGGACGCGTTCGATATGGGAGCGGTCGCGCTGGGCGTCCTATCCGCGTCGCGGCAGGCGGCGGGCGGCCTCCTCAGCATGGGCGGCGGGTTCTTGGTGGACCTCTTCTCCGGCAACCGCGGCCTCTTCCTTGCCGGGAGCTTGTTCGCCATGGCGTTCGCCTACCTGCTGGCGGGAGCGGCGCCGAACACCGCGACCCTCATTGTCGCCGTTTCTCTCGGCTCAGCGGCGGGAGCGTTCTGGCACCCCGTGGGTCTCGGCATCCTCTCCTACGCCTTCCCCCAAAACCGGGCCTTGATGATGTCGCTCCACCGCTCCGCCGGGAGTGTGGGCGAGGTGGTGACGCCCTTCATCGTCGCCGGGGCGCTGGTTTTCACGACATGGCGCGGCGTGCTGGCGGGCGGCTTCTTCCTCATCACCGTCGTCTCCGCGACCTTGCTGTTCGCGCTCGTGCGCATCGGCCTGCCGAAGCGCGAGCCCATCAAGCGGAGCGCGGGCGCGCAGTTCAGGAGCATCGCGGGACTCTTCCGCTCTCCCGCCCTCCCCGTCCTGCTTGCCGTATCCGGCCTGCGCGGCATGGCCGACCGGGCCGTCGTCTTCTTCCTGCCCATCCTCATCGCCCAGTTCCTGCGGGAGACCGAGACCGACCCCAGCGACGCCCGCATCGCGGCGGTCGTCGCCCCCTACCTTGCCCTCATGGTCGGGACGTCCGTCATCGTCTCTCCCATCATCGGCGCGGTGTCCGACCGGATAGGCCGCAAACCCGTGCTCATCTGGGTGCTCTTCTTCTCGACCGTAATCACCGGTGCGCTCTGGTTCGTTTCGGAGCTCGGCCCGGCCCTGCTGGTGCTGGTCGGTCTGCTCGGCATCGTGCGTTTCGCCGGGGCGAACCTGGCGCAGGCGGCGTCGCTGGACATCGCCGAGGGCAGGCAGATCGAAGGAAGCATGATTGGGCTGCTGTGGGGCAACAACGCTGCGCTCGGGGCGCTCTCGCCGCTCTTCCTCGGCTTCATCATCGCGCAGTGGTCGCCGGCGGGGACAGAGGACTACAGCCTCATGTTCCCCTACGCCACCGTGCTCGCGCTCCTCGCGACGATTGCGGCCTTCTTCCTGCCTCCTATCGGCAAGCCCCGCCTGGTGTAGGGATTCCGCAGCAGGTTCTCCGTCGCGTTGACGGCGTCCAAGGGCTGTCCTGTATCATTCTTAAGAGGCGGGTCGAGCGTCTGGCTCCCCGTCATGCCGGGTGGCAACGTAGCTCAGCGGCAGAGCGGGCGCTTCATAAGCGCTAGGTCACAGGTTCGAATCCCGTCGTTGCCACCAACCTCTTCGCACTTCCCTTACCCCGTTCATTTCATGTCTCTGCTCATGTCCCTGCGTCCCCCGCCCGAAGGGCCGGGGCGCCTAACCCGACCGGTTTCGCTCGCCCTCGAGCTTGGGCGCGTTGGGCGGACGCTTGCTGGGCAGGCCCTCCTTCGCCACAAAAACGAGGGCAAGGCCGCCGCCCAATAGCAGCGGCACGAAGACCAGGAATGTGACTGATGGACTGGTCGCGGCGGCCACGGCGCCGGCGATGATTGGCCCAGCGATGCCGCCGGTCTCGCCGACCGTTCTCCGCAATGCCTGGAGCTGACCGCGCAGGTGGGGAGGCACGATATCGAACGTGTAAGTGGTCATGGAGCCCATCGCCATGCCGCTGGCGAACCCCATGAACACGAGCACGGGGATGAGCGCGGCGACGTTCGACGCAAATGGGAGCGCGATGAACGCGGCCCCCGCAATCAATGCCGACGGCGCGGCCACCCACTTCCGTCCCACCTTGTCGGAGACGAACCCGGCGGGAACGATGATTGAGAAGGTCGCCAAGCCGAGGACCGTGAACAGCAGCCCCGTCACCGCGGGGGAGTAGCCAAGCTGGTCCTGGGCGAACAGGGGCAGCATCGTGTTCGTCACCTGCGTCCGAGTAAGCACGCCGAACGTGGCTATGAACAGGATGAAATAGGTGAGCCGGTAGTAAGGGTGGATGTCCTTGAAGGCAGTGAGATCGAACATCGAGCGGGGGTTCTTCGGCCGCTCTAGCCTGACGGAGCGGTGCAGCAGCGAAATCAGGAATACGATGGCGCTGACTCCGCCGAATATCAGGAAGAGACCCTGGATCCCGACGGGCTCCGTGAGCAACCCGCCGACGGCAGGTCCGAACGCAATGCCCGCGCTGCTGATGCCCATGAGCGTGCTCAGGGCGCGTCCACGCTGCTCCGCGCGCACCATCTCGGCGGCCGCAATCTCCCTGCCGAACATCCACATGTTCTGGCCGAACCCCCAGATGAACTGGGTGAGCATCAGAAAAAGGAAGTTCGGCGCGTAGGCTGCGGCCAAGAGGCTTACCGTCGATATCAGCGCGCCCAACACCATGGGCGGCTTTGAGCCCCACCGGTCAACGATCGCGCCAGTTGGGATGAACGACATGAACCGCCCAACCTGCTGCGCCGTGATGACTTGCACGCCCAGCGCGCCGGAGACGCCGTACTCCGCGCCGAGGACGGGCAGGGCGGGGATGAGCATCCCCTGGCCGATGCTCATCAGCAGGGATGGTAGATAGATGTGGAGCGCGCCGCTCCAGAACTTGCTGGACATCATCAGAGAACGCAGGGGGACAGAGGCCAGACTATCACGGCGGCCGCTCCGAGGGCCGCTAAGCCTCGTGGGGCGGTCTGTCGCTAGTGGCTTCGGGCGAAAAGTATCGGCGAGGAGCGTATCATCAATGCTGTTCCGCTCCTCCGAGATTCACGCTCCCACGTCCCCGGGGGAGGCTCTACTTCCGCATCCCCGTCCGCGGATGTGGATCGCAGAAGGGTCCGGGCGAATAGCTCAGCGGTTAGAGCGCCTGTCTTACACACAGGAGGTCGCAGGTTCGATCCCTGCTTCGCCCACCAGCCAAACTGCCGTAGCTTTTGGTATGCAGGCCCGTTTTCTAGTCGGAGTGACCTAACGGTGGCACGACTATCGAGCAAACGGCGCAGGAAATGCTGAATGAGTAGACGGAGCCGGGGGATCGCCAGGCCGCTACCCCCGACGCAATATCCCTAAGCGCATGGCGGCGAGGACCGCTTGCATCTGCGTGGTGGCGCCGAGCTTTCGGCGGATGTGCCGGATGTGATTGCGCACCGTGTGAAGGCTGAGGCCGAGGTCGCTGGCTATCTGCGGACTTCTCCAACCCTGGGACATCATCCGCAGCACCTCCAATTCCCGCCGAGTCAGTTGCTGAGCATTCGTCAAGTCTGGCGCCATGACTGGCTGGTCTGAAACAATCACGACATCGGACCCGGACAGCGCCGCTCGTACAGCGTCGGCGGCGCGTGAGGATTCTCCCTCGTCGGCGCGGTCATCGAACAGGTGCATGAGCAAAGGGGCGGCGTTCACGTCGACAATTACCATGGGGGTGAGGGAGACCAGTTTTCGTTCCCCCGACGCACAGAGCATCCGCAACCGGGCCGCAGTTGGGACGAGTCCGGCTCGTAGGCTCCGGATGCCGGGACACCCACGCGCGCACTCCGGAGTGAGGCTCCCCTCCGCGAGGCCGCTCAACGTGTCGTAGCATCGCTGGCCGACAACCGTGTCTGGCGAGTAGCCGAGGATGCGCTGCGCGCTCCGGTTCCAAAACACGATTGTTTGGTCCAAGGACACGGCATAGGCGCCGAAAGGCGCCGTCCCCAGCAGTGTGAAGAGATTGTTTGAGGTCAAGGGGTTTGCCTCTACAGGGCGTACCGGACGGGCAACGAAATGCGGAGCATCGCGCGGGACCCAGGTGTATAGGCCTTTGTTCAGGCCTTGTTTCAAGATACGTACTTTCGTTCGGAAGGGTCTATGACATGTTTGTGTTATTGCTGCTCTCCCAAGTCAGGCTGGGCAGGGCCAGGTGTATCCTGAGCGCGGACATGGAGGAAGAATCATGATTGGACTCTCTCACGGCGGCACGACCATCTATTCGGCAGACCACCCAAGCGACGAGGCGCTCGTCGGAACAACGGACGGCGTCGTCACGCTGCGCCGCAACGGCGATCGCTGGCTAGAGGTTAGGCGCTCGCTGGACGGCAAGCATATCCACGCGCTCTTGTTCGCAGGCGGCACGATCTTCGCAGGCGTCTGGTGGGATGGCGTGTACGCCAGCGTAGACGGCGGCGAGACATGGCAGGCGCGCGACGTGGGCATCGAGGTACGGAGTCTATTCAGTCTCGCCGCGGTCGACCTAGAGGACGGAACACGTTTGTTTGCAGGCACTGAGCCCGCGCGTTTGTACTACAGCGATGACATGGGCATGAAGTGGATTGAGCTTCCCGAGCTCCGGTCCGTCGAGTCGGTTCCTCGATGGCGCTTTGCGGCCGACCCATTCGAGGCACATCTGAAGCACATCAACTTTCACCCGGACGACCCCACGCACATGTATGCGAGTATCGAGGTCGGCGGGCTGCTCGAGAGCACAGACGGAGGTCAGACCTGGACGGACATCGACGTACCGAACCCCGATGTTCACCGCACGGTCATCGGTCACCGCAACCCGTCCGTTCTTTGGACCACCGGCGGCGCCGGTCTGCTTCAGAGCGAGGACGGCGGGAGGTCGTGGCAAGAGCTATTCGGCAAGGAGAACGAGATTGGCGGCTACCCCGACCAGCTCGTACATCTGCCGAGCGACCCGGACACCTTGTACGTCTCCGCTTCGCAAACGGGACCGCGGTCCTGGGTGAGGGAGGGCTCGACCAAGGGGTTCGCGGGCGGCCGCATCGCAAAGAGCACGGACGGCGGACGTTCCTGGACGGTGCTGACGGGCGGGTTGCCCGACCGGTTGCATGGCAATGTCGAGGCGATGTGCCTCGAGGAGGCCAACGGGAGCGTTCAACTGTTTGCGGGCATGACCGACGGCGAGGTCTGGTGGACGGGCGATGGCGGTGAGAACTGGAGCATGATTGCTCAGCTCGCTCCGGTATCCAAGTCGGTGCATACCGAGATGCTGACCGGCGTACGCACACACGCCCTCAAGTTCTCCGACGGTGAGCGAGTCGAGCGGAAGGCGTAGCGCCTATTGCCCTTCGTTAGGCGATTGCGCGAGTCGCTTCGAGACGATGTCGCTCTTCAGGCGTGAGACCGAGCAGTCCGTTGAAGACGTAGTCGTTCGCGCCGGCGAAGGAGGGCCGTCCGGTCATCTCTTGCCTTCCGGGGGTCGCCGACAGGTGGATAGAGAGTCCGCCCACGTCCATAGGGCCGGATTCCGGGTCGTCCACTGGGACGACAAAGCCGCGCTCGCGCAGATGCACGTCGAAATACACGTCCTCGCCGGTCTGGACGGCGCTCGCGGGCACGCCGGCCTTCTGTAGCAGGAACATCACCTGGCGCGGCGTCAACCCCTTCGTCCAAGCAGTGATGACGCCGTCCATCTCGTCGATGTTGGAGAGGCGAGCGTCGAGCGTAGCGAAGCGGGGGTCGTCTCCCAGCGCAGGCTTGTCCATGACAGCGCACAAGGCGCGCCACTGCCCGTCGTTCGCGCAAACTATCGCGCAGAACTTCTCGGCCCCGCGGCAGGGATAGACGTCGTGAGGAGCTGCGTTAGGCTTCCTGTTGCCGGACGGTTGCCAGTCGCGGCCATTGACGGACGAGTCGAGCAGCCCCACGCCCAACGCTGCCGCCAGCGCTTCCAACTGGGCTATCTCGACCTCCTGGCCGCCTCCGATGATGTCTCTAGCGTGCAGAGCGGCCATGACGACCAACGCCCCCTGCGCCCCAGAAAGGAAGTCAGGAACGGCGATTTTGCCGCGCATCGCCATCGGCGTGTCTGGGCGCCCCCAGATGTAGAGCATCCCCGAATCCGCCATCAGCTGGGCCCCGTGGGACGCGTACTCGCGGCCCGGACCGGTGCTCCCGTACCCCGGCATGCTGAGCACAATGATGTCCGGGTTGATCTCGCGGAGCGAATCGTAGCTGAGGTTGAAGCGTTCGAGCGTTCCAGGGCGGTAGTTGTTCACCAGCACGTCGCTCTGCCGGGCGAGTTGCTTAACGAGGTCCTGTCCATCCGGGTTATGCAGATCGATGGTGATGCTCAGTTTGTTGCGGTTGAGTTCTGTATACGTCCCCGCCCGGCCCTCGCGCTGCGTATCGAACAGCCCCGACTCGATCTTGATGACCTCCGCCCCATAGTCCGCAAGCAGCCGCGTACAGAATGGCCCTGCCCAGGCCCTAGTGAGGTCGATGACGCGGATTCCCTTGAGCGGAGGCTGTGGAGCGATGCCGCCGCCCACCGCGGCGATCCGGTTCGCCCGGCGGTTTCCTGCCTGGCGCAGCACTTCGTCTCTGTGCTCGTCTAGGACAGGAGCGAATCGCGTGGTCCGGGGCGCCGTGCTGCCTAGAGACCACGGGATCCCCGGCATGCGAATGCTACCCAGCAACGGATGCGGTAGGTCCTGGAACCACTCCCGGGCCGCCAGCTGCGGACTGCGGCTCACGTCGCTGAAGGTGTTGACGGGCGCGATAGGTAGACCACGCTCGCGGGCGCCGCGCACGAACTCCTCGGTCGTCATCGCCAGTGCGAATTCCTTGATGATGGCGTCGGCGACCTCAGCGTTCTCGTGACGCGCCTCCAAGGTCAGCCAGTACGGGTCCTCGAGGATGGGGTTGTCGATCCAGCTCGCCAAACGCTTCCAGAGGTGAGCAAAATGGATGTTCATCATGGCGTGTCCGTCGGAGCACTGATAGCAATTCACTCCGGCGACATTCGTGGCGGACCCAAAACGGCGCATTATTTCAGTGGCGGCTGAGAATCGGCCGATGGGCATCGAGGATGACGACGCCACCATCGCCTGTTGGAGAGATACGTCAACGTGCTGGCCGGCGCCGGAAGTCCGGCGGGCATACAGCGCTAGCAGTGTCCCCAAGGCCCCATGCGTACCGCCGATGTAAACGCTGATGTCTCCCGGCGCCGCGCAGGGCAGGTCGCCCTCGTCTCCGACGTTGAAAAGCCAGTCCGACATCGCTTGGGCGATGAGGTCGTTTCCTTGCAGCTGCGCGTACGGCCCTGTCTGTCCGAACGGCGTGACTGACGTCAGGACAATCGAAGGGTTCATCTTCCGGAGGTCTTCATAGCCCAGCCCCAGAGACCCCAAGCGCCCAGGGGTGAAATCTTCAACGACGGCGTCTGCGTCGGCTGCCAGGGCCATAATCGTTGCCCTATCCGACTGTTCCATGGGGTCCAGTACGATGCTGCGCTTGTTCGCGTTCAGATGGAGGAAGGGGATGCTCCGCTCCACGTCGGGGATATCGTTGGCAAAGGGAAGGGCCTGCCGGGCTGCCCCTCCGCCGGGCGGTTCCACCTTGATTACGTCTGCGCCGAGGTCCGCTAGGAGCCGGGAAGCGTACTGCCCGAAGCTCTGAGTCAAGTCGAGAATTTGAAACGCTTCCAGTGCGGTCCGTTCTATTGACATGCTGCTCTCCGAGAGACCTTGTCACGCCAGGTAGGCGCCGGACATGGAATCCTGCACCCACTGCGGTTGGTTACAACGCTATCACGCGGATGAGCCGCTTGCGACGGAGACAGGAAAGGCCCGTGGTGGATGTGACGAAAAACGTCGTATCGACTGACCGCACGCGCTAAATTGACGCATGCGGAACGCCAAGATATGTTCGCTGGGTTCGTCCCGCGCCTCCACTTGCCCCTGCCCGTGTGATTCAGAGCGTGGGACGGCAGAAAGGCTGCAATGGCTGACAGTATGCGCGGCGCCGCTGCGATTGTGGGAATCGGGGAGCTCAAGCCGGAGCGGAGCCGGCCCGGACGGGACGCGATGAGCCTCCTTGCCGAGGCTGCCTACCTCGCCATCCAAGACGCCGGCCTCACGAAGGCGGATATCGACGGGATGGTCCTCGACCCGGAGCTGGCGGTTGGCAGCGGCGGAGGCTACAACGCCCGCATGGCCGAGTACATGGGCATTTACCCGACATGGGCGACGGGCTGCGACGCGCAAGGCGCGGCAGGTGTGGCGATGGCCCTGCAGGCCGCCGCCTACATCCACGCCGGGCTGGCGAACTACGTGCTCTGTGGGATGGGAGCGGCGGACCCCGCGGGGCGGCGCAGACAAACCGGCCGCGCACTCACCGAGACGGCAACCACGGAGTTCCAGGCCCCGTTCGGGCCGACGGTCGGGGCGAATGGGTGGTACGCGATGATCGCCAAACGGTACGAGGCGTTGTACGGGACCACGGTGGAAAAGCGGGCCAAGATAGCGGTGGACTTCCGTTACAACGCCAATCACAATCCGCTGGCCATCTTCCACGATACCCCCTTGACCATTGACGACGTGATTAACTCCCGCATCGTTGCGGACCCGCTGCGCCTGTTTGAATGCGTCATGCCTTGCGCCGGCGCATGCGCGTTCGTGGTCGCCCGCGCAGACTTGGCGCGGCGCCTTCCGCATGAGCCGGCGTATATCTTGGGGGGCGGCCTGGGAATCTTGCGCGGCAATCTCACGCATGTCGGGGAGATAACCGTCAGTCCGGTCGGGCGCGGCGCCAGGAAGGCATTCGCAATGGCGGGCTGCGGGCCGTCTGACGTTGAAGTGATGGAGATATATGACTCCTTCACCATCACTGTGATGTGCGAGCTCGAAGAGTCGGGCTTTTGCAGGAAGGGCGAAGCCGGAGACTGGGTCCAGGAGCACGACCTGACCTTCAAGGGCGATAAGCCCCTCAATACCCACGGAGGCCAGTTGTCATATGGGCAGGCATCGACCGCCGGAGGCTGCGCTCAGGTTACCGAGGCCGTCCGGCAGATTCGGCGGGACGGCGGCGCGCATCAAGTGCCGGGGCCAACTGACCTCGTCTACGTGACAGGATCGGGAGGCTCCTTCTCGCAACAGTCCGCTATGCTGCTCAGCAGCGACGCGGCGCTGTAGCGGGGCCGGACCGGGGAGGACGTATGGCTACGGATGCTGGATACAACAAGCCTCTGCCCACGCCAAGCGCTGTGAGCCAGCCGTTCTGGGACGCCGCAAAGGAGCACCGCCTGGTGTACCAGCGCTGTCGAGCATGCGGCGCTCGCGTCTTCTACCCACGGGATGTCTGTCCCGGTCCGGACTGTTTTGGAGTCGGCACTCTCGACTGGGTGGAGTCCTCCGGGAAGGGATGGGTCTACTCCTACACCGTATCGCACCAGCCGGCGCACCCGGGCTTTATTCCGGACGTTCCCTATGTGCTCGCTATCGTGGAGCTCAGCGAAGGGTGGCGGATGAACACGAACATCGTCAATGCGGACCCCAAGGACATTGCGATAGGGTCGCCTGTGGAAGTCGTCTGGGATGATGTCACTCCCGAGTTCACCTTGCCGAAGTTCCAGCTCGCGGGCTGAACGCGCAGGATTCCGCTCAGGCGGCGTCGGCGGCGCGGGGTCCGTCAACCGTCGGAAAGCATTCACGGTCAATCAGTAGGAGGGGGATGAAATCATGGCGGCTACGATTGACGCGGACACCCACGTAGACGAAACGGAGGAGACCTGGGAGTACATGCTTGCGAGCGAGCAAGCCTTCAAACCGGTCGTCGGGTACCCAAGCAACCCGGACCCCAAGCGGGCGACCCAACGGTTCTGGGTGATCGACGGGGACCGTCAGCCGAGGCTTGCCCGCGATGACAAGAGAACGATGACGACGGCTAGCACGCGCGAGCTTCTGGACGTCAACGACCGGCTGCGAGACATGGACACCCTTGGTGTTCAGACTCACGTCATCTACCCAACCCTGTTCCTGGTCCAGCCCACCACGAAGCCGGAGATTGACGTAGCCCTCAAGCGCGCCTACAACCGGTGGCTGGGCGACCGTAGCGATGCGTCGGGGGGACGCCTCCGGTGGCTGTGCCTGCCGTCGTTGATGAATGTGGGAGAGGCGATCAACGAGATGCGGTGGGCCAAGGACCACGGCGCCGTGGGCGTGTTCAAGAAGGGCAATCGGGAAGCCGACAAGAACCTAGCCGACGAGTATTTCGAGCCGTTCTGGAAAGAGGCCGACGACCTGGAGATGCCGGTGTGTATACACATTGGAAGCGGCATACCGAATACGAGGGAGAACAGGACGGACACCGACGGGCGAGCCCCACGCGTGCCGTTCGCCTCGCTGCCAGACTCCTTCACGACTCTGGTGATGAGCAAGCTTCCACTGAGGTATCGGAACATCCGTTGGGGGTTCATCGAGGCCGCGTCGGGGTGGATTCCGCACCAGCTCTATCAGATCAGGCGCCGGCTCGCCCATCCCGGAGGACAAGGGCCGCTCCCGACGGTGCTGAGTCACGCGGACGTGCCGAACGGTTTCGACACGCTTCATGACACGTTGAGGGAATGGAACATCTTCGTCACCTGTCTCGTGGATGAGGACCTGCCGTACATCCTCAAGTTCGCAGGCGAGGACAACTTGGTCGTGGGCTCGGACTACACACACGCGGACCAGTCCCAGGAGCGCGACTTCCAAGAGGCGCTCCTGGCTAGGGCCGCCGCCGGCGAGATCTCCCACGCCGCCGTCGACAAGATGCTCTGCGACAATCCCAAACGGCTCTACGGTCTGTGAGAGAAACCATGCATCCCGTTCTGGAAGGGTTGCGAGTCATTGACCTCAGCTTTGGCATCGCGGGCCCTGCCACTGCCATGTACCTGGCTGACCAAGGGGCCGACGTAATCAGGATTGACCCCCCGGCGCCCAGTGCGTCCGCAGCCGACCCGTCGACAGACCCCAGCGGCTTTATCGCGCAGGATCGCAACAAGCGAAGCCTTGCGCTGGACCTGCGCAAGCCCGAAGGCTACGCAGTGTTCCGCAGGCTGGCGGAGCGGTCGGACGTGCTAATCGCCAACATGCGCCTCGCCCCCGCCAAGAAGCTAAGCGTCGATTATGAGACGGTCCGGCGGCTCAACCCCCGTTTGGTCTACGGACGGATCTCCGCGTTCGGGCCCAATGGGCCCTACGCGGAACGGGGCGGGTACGATCGTCTAACGCAAGGGCTCTCCGGGGCGATGTACCGGCGATGGGAGGACGGCACACCGGTGTCCACGGGAGTCTTCCTCTCCGACCCGTCGATTCCCATGCTCATGGGGTATGGAATCATGCTGGCCCTATGGCAGCGCGAGAAGACGGGGGAGGGGCAGCTGGTGGAGACTTCGCTGCTCCAAGCGGCTATCGCGATGCAGCTAACGAACCTCGTCAAGATGGAAAGCTCGGACCGGCTGTTTGGGGACTACAACTTCCCCAGCTACGGCATCTACCGCTGCGAGGACGGGGCCTACATCAACGTCACGGCGCTCCAGCACCACCAGTTCGAACGGCTCTGTCGCCTCATGGAGCTCGACCATCTCCTCGAAGACCCGCGCATGTCCGATCCGGAGAAGCGTCCTGCATACCGGCGGGAGATTCACCCCATCATCGACGCCATGTTCGCCACAAAGCCAGCGGCGGCATGGCTCGCTCAGCTGAACGAGGCCGACGTGCCCGCCGCCCCGATACTCGATCGCGACCAGGTATTCTCGGAGCCGCAGATGCTGGCGAACAGGATGTTCGTAGAGGTCGATCATCCAAAGGCAGGGAAGGTGCAGACCATTGCCCCTCCGTTCCGACTCTCGGAGGTGGAAGAGGTCCATCACCGGCCGCCGCCGTTACTGGGCCAGCACACCCGCGAAGTGCTCGAGGAGCTGCGCTACGGGCCGGAGGAGATCGCTGACCTCGAAGCGAAGAGCATCGTGCAATGATGGGCGCGGCCAAGGTGGCCGCGCTCGATAGGCGGACTGGGAGGTAGGCGTATCTCATGGCGGCCATCCACTACGAAAAACGCGGATATGTCGTCCTCATCACGATGGAGGGCGACAATGACTTGAACCTTGGCGTGGTCGGGAGCGAGCTGCACGCCCGGTTGGCCGACTACGTTGAGGATGGAGGCCTGCGCTGCTGCATCGTGACGGGCGCGGGGGAGCGCGCCTTCTCGGCGGGCGCGGACCTCAAGAGGGCGTCGGAGCGGGGCGGGGTCGCGGGCGGTGGGGCCAGCTCCGTATGGGACCCGTCTCCGCTAACGCTGATCAATGGCCTGGAGATTCGGAAGCCGATTATCGCGGCTGTGAATGGCGCTGCGGTTGGGGCCGGCTGCATGCTCGCGCTCGCGTGCGACATCCGGATAGCGTCCGAGAATGCTCAATTCGGCATTCCGGAAATCAAGCTGGGGTTTCCATCCGGGATGGGCGCCCCTCAACGGTTGCCCCGGCTCATCCCGTTCGGAGCCGCGTTGGAGATGCTGCTGACCGGCGATCGCATTAGCGCGGAGCAAGCCTTGCAATGGGGCCTCGTCAACCGGGTGGTCTCCCAAGAGGACCTTTTGGACTCGGCGTTCGACCTCGCTAACCGCATAGCGGCCAATCCGCCCCTGGCAGTGCGAGGCATGAAGGAGATCGCCTACCGTTCTCGTGAGATGTCCTTCGCCGACGGCATCAGGATGTCCGAGCTTCTGGGTTCGATAGCCCGCGGCACGGAGGACGCGAAAGAGGGCCTCCGCGCCTTCGCGGAGAAGCGTCCGCCTGACTTCCAGGGGCACTGACGGACTACGCGCCGTATTGCGCCAGTGGCCGTTCCGGGCATTGCCCGCGCTTGGGAACGAGGATGCGGTCTTTCGGAACGGCTATCCGAGACCCACAAGCTCGGTGGCCTCGATTGACGCCGCGCCTTCAGCTTGGAAGGACCTCACCACGTCCTTGAAGCGGACCTCATAGCGGGGCATCGTAGACCCGTCGTCGTACACCTCGTAGACCTCCGCCGTCCCGTTAGGGCCATCGATGGTCGTCAATAGATTGCGCTCCTCAGCCATCATGCCTCCTCAATTGGAGCTAGCCGAACATTAATCGACACGGGCGATGCGAGGCGCTCACTGCGTCCCAGCGGAGGGGCGTCCCGCCCAGCGCGTGAGGGAATCGCAGTTCCTCCACGACATCGCCCAGCGGCGGAGACCATAGCACCGCGCTCTTCAACCGTGAAGCCAATCCCTCAGACATGGTGGCCGGAGTTGAGCTACGAAGGCTCATCCGGCGGAGGGCAGGGCATACATGGGCCTGCGTGGGACGAGCCCGCCAGGATAATGACTTTCCGTTAAACCGGATAGTCGAAGTAGGCCTCGGCAATCAGGTAGTGCAGTTTGCCGCATTGGTCGAGTGCTTGGCGCAGCAACGCTTCGCGGTCACCGTTGTCCGGCCAGTCGTACTGAAGAGTGGCTAGCAGCCGCCCGGCGGTCCGCTGGGCGGCGACGCCAGAGTCCGCGTCGGGGCCTATCCCCAGCTCCGCCAGCGCCCCCGCGATTTCGTTGAGCGACCAGTAGAGAGAGCTGGGCAGCAGCGGGTCCGTAACGAGCAGGTCGAGTGCGGCGCCGACCTGCACCACGGCACCGTGCCGTCGGTTGTACGCTTCCAGCCCATGGAAGATTCGCAGCAGGCTTGTCCAGTCTTCCTCGGCGTACTCTCCGTCCTGGGCGTCAATGGCCATCTGTTCCAACAGCAGGGCGGGCGAAAACTGCGCTCGCTCTACGAAACGCCCTAGCTGGAGGAAGCGCCAACCCTCATCCCGATACATCGTGGCTGCCGCCGCGCCGGCGAACGCGTCTGTCTCCGCTATCATCCCCGCGTAGAAGTCCTCGGGCAGCACCGCCCAAATATCCTCGATCTCCAGGTCGCGTATCCAGAGATAGGCGAGATTGAGTCGCCGCCACATCTCAGTGGTGATGAGGTGGCGCATCTGCCGCGCGTTCTCCCGGCTCTGGGCAAAGCAATTCCATAGCGAATCAGGGTTCGTTCGCTCGAAGGTCAGGTCGCCCGCCAGCGTGTACGAGTCCGCCAGCGTGAAGTCGTCGCTTTCGACTTGCGGCAGGCTGCCCCCGGGAGGCTCACGCCGTAGGCTGCCATAGATCCTGCGCCAGCCCGCATAGATGTCGCGGACGGGCCGGTCTACGAGCGCCTCCGTTTGCGTCTGCAGAAGGTGGCAGAGACGCTCCGTCCGCTCCAGGTAGCGACCCATCCAGTACAAGCCTTGCACGCTTCGCGACAGCATCGCCTACTCTTCCAGCACCCACACGTCTTTGCCGCCGCCGCCCTGGCTGGAGTTCACCACCAGACTGCCGCGGCGCAGCGCCACCCGGCTGAAGGCGCCGGGCACGACGCGGGTCTCGCGTCCCTGCAGCACGTACGGACGCAGGTCCACGTGACGCGGTTCGAGAACTCCGTCCACAAGGCATGGCGCTCGGGAGAACGTGAGTACAGGCTGCGAGATGAAGTCCGCCGGGTTTCCCCGCACCTTTTGCGCGTATTCGTTGCGTTCTTCCGGCGTTGCGTGCGGCCCAACCAACATTCCGTAGCCGCCGGATTCTCCAACGCGTTTAACGACGAGCTTGTCCAGGTTGTCCAGCGTGTATTCGAGGTCCTCGGAGCGGCGGCAGAGGTACGTCTCCACGTTCTTCAGCGTCGGCTCCTCCCCTAGGTAGTAGCGGATCATGTCCGGAACGTAGGCGTAGACGCTCTTATCGTCCGCGACGCCCACTCCCGGAGCGTTCACGAGCGTTACGTTGCCGCGCTTGCAAGCGTCCAGCAACCCCGGCGCGCCAAGCAGTGAGTCCGACCGGAAGACCAGAGGGTCGAGGAAGAGGTCGTCCACCCGGCGGTAGAGAATGTCCACTCGGCGGAGCCCTGTCGACGTTCGCATGTAGACGAACCCGTCCCGCGTGAGTAGGTCCCGGCCCTCCACGAGTTCTGCGCCGATTTCGCGGGCGAGGAACATATGCTCGTAGAAGGCGGAGTTATACACCCCCGGAGTGAGTAGCGCGATGGTGGGGTTGGGCGCTTCCCTTGGCGCCAATTCGCGGAGCGTGTCCAGCAGTAGGTTGCCGTAGTTCTCCACTCCCCGTACGCGGGAGGCCCGGTACAACCGGCGGAGGCCTGCCTTCACCGCGTTCCGCGTCGCCACCATGTAGGACACGCCCGAAGGGGAACGCAGATTGTCCTCTAGAACGTAGAAGCCGTCATGCGTCCGGAGTATGTCAGTCCCGCAGATGGCCACCCATGAGCCGCTTGGGGCTGAGTAGCCCTGCATTTCCGTTCGGTACTGTGGGCACCCTCGCACGATGTCTTCCGGAATAACGCCGTCCGAGATGATGCGTGCCTCGTTGTAGACGTCTTGCAGAAAGAGATTGAGCGCGCGTAGACGCTGGCCTAGCCCTGCGTCGAGCATCCGCCATTCCGTGGCGGGCACTACACGGGGGACGCAGTCCACGGGGATGATGCGCTCTTGGGCTTCCTCGTCCCCGTACACCGTGAAGAAAATCCCCTCGTGCAGGAAGGAGCGCGATACTCCTTCCTGGATACCGGCGAGGCGTTCGGGGGACAAGCCGCGCAGCGCCTCGTACAGCCGGAGGCAATGCTCCCGAGGCGTACCGTCCGGCAGCAACATCTCGTCGTAGATGGCGGGATCGAGATTGTAGGAGTCGAAGTCCATCGCGTCCGTTCGCTCCCCTCAACTCTCCGTGTCGCGGTGACCGCGAGGCGTCGGCGAGCATAGTGTACTCATGGTGTGGCTGCTAGGTAGTGTGCTGGCGTCTACTGGCTGCATTAACCCTACAGTGACTCCGGTCCTGCCCAACGCCACTCCTTCTCTCCCTGTTCCTGTGGGGCCTTTCGAAGTACGAGTGAGCAAACAGCATATGCCACGCCGAGGCCGCGGGCGCGAGCACTCGTGGTTGACACCAAGGACGCGGCTACCTAGTATCGGCGCGCTGGCGCCGGTGCGCCGATATTCAAAATGCGACGGATTTTCTTCGACGAGTCGCCCACATCCGGATAGGGAGACATGACCGAGATGCGCCATAACTTCAGGATCATCAGCACCTTCTTCGCAGTGGCTGCGCTTGCCCTTGCAATCGTAGCGTGCGGCAGCGACCCCACGCCTACGCCTACAGCAGAGACAGAGTCCGCGACGCCCGCGACGCCAACACCAGCGGCAGCGCCGACTCCAACATCGGCGCCCGCCGTCGATTCTGGTCAACCAGCCCCAACGCCGACGTTGGCGCCCCCGACCCCCACGCCTGCGCCCACTCCGACACCCGCATTCGACGTCGCCACCCACTTCGAGGGCCAGACCATTTGACTTATCGTCGGCTCTCAGCCCGGCGGGGGCACTGACGCAAGCGCGCGGTGGATCGCTCGTGGTCTCGGAGAGTTCTTCCCGGGTAACCCGCGGTTCATCGTGTCCAACCTGCCGTCGGTCGCAGCGATGAATGCTGTTTGGGGGGCTGATCCCGACGGGTTGATGTTCACGGAACTCGCCCAGGGCTATTTCTCCACGCAGCTCGAACGAGTGGCGAACTACGACCTGTCCAAGGTTAGGGTTATCGGGAACACCGCCTACCGGACGAGCGTGATGAGCGTCGCGAATCATGCGCCTTACCTCACTCTTGATCAGGCCACCGGAGCTTCCGGCGACCCCCTCATCCACGCCGCGGAACTCACGAAGTACACCGAGTTCTCCTCCTCGGAGTTGGTGTTCGCTTGGGTATGCGACAAGTTCGACATCCCATGCCTGGTGGTCCCGGTGATCGATTCCAGCACAAACCAGGAGTTGCTGATGCTTCAGCGCGAAGAAGTCAACTCCATGATGCACACTGATGTCACCTGGTATGGCCTTCCTGCGCGCAACCCCGGACTCTACGAGGATGGCTTCCTGCTGGGGTTCGTCGATCTCTCTGTGCCGGGTGCGCCTCCGTTGATTCCTAACTTCCCCGGCGGAACGGTGCCTCCCAATGTGTGGGACTTGCTGCCTGAAAGCGCCTTGGACGACTACAACACTCTATTCGGCCCAGATCAGATCGTCTCGAAGGTGTTCTGGCTGCCCCCCGATACGCCGGAGACGATGGTGAACGCCTACCGGCAGGCTTTCCAAATGCGGAGTTTGTCGAGGGGCTTAACCGGCTTCTGGGCCAACAAGTGGATGAGACTGGTCTGTTCAATCAGGCCTACGAGGACCTCTTCCACCAGGTGGCGGCCGGAGCCAGCGAATACGCCATGACGAGCGAAGCGGAGAAGCTGCGGCTATTCAACAAGTACGTCGTGAAGTAGAAGCGCTGCTCGAACTGCCGCAGAACGCGAAAGCGCCGGAGGGCTGGCCGTGTTCGACTCCATAGGGCAATCCCTCGCGACGATCGGCGATCCGCTCTATTGGCTCGCTGTCGTCGTTGCGGTTGCTTTGTCTGTAGGCGTGGGGCTGATTCCCGGCATCTCCGGGACCGTCGTCATGGCCTTAATGGTGCCCTTCGTGGTGTTCACCATTGACGACCCTGCGATTGGATTGGTGATGCTCGCTACGGTGACCGGCGTCAACAATACGCTGGACTCGATCCCGGCAGTCCTCGTCGGGCTGCCCGGAGGGGCAACGCAGGTTACCTACCTCGAAGGCCACCAGCTGGCGCGCCGTGGGATGGCCGCCCATACGCTTGGCGCCGTGTACGGGGTGTCGATGCTCGGCGGAATCTTCGGGGCGATCGTGCTCGCGTTGTCGATTCCCGTGATGAAGCCTTTCATTCTCAGGTTCAGCTTCGCCGAGGTCGCCGCCATGGCGCTGTTCGGCATCGCCATGGTTGCCCTTCTTAGCAAGGGAGCGATGGTGCGCGGCCTCGCCGCAGGCTTGATAGGGATGTTGCTGGGCACAATCGGCGTCGACCCACTCACCGGATGGGAGCGTTACACGTTCGGGGAGTTTCATCTCTACCAGGGACTGCCCATCGTGGCCACCATTATCGGCGTGTTCGCGCTGCCCGAGATGATCGATCTCAGCATGACCCGTGAGCCCGTAGCAGCGCAGGGAGCGATTACGTCGAACCGCGAGGTGTTCCGGGGCTTTGTCTACGGCGTCAAGAGATGGAGGATGCTGATTCGGCAATCGATATTCGGCGTCTTTGTTGGCGCTATACCAGGCGTGGGGTCCGGTGTCATTGACTGGCTTGCGTACGCATTCGGTATTGCCTTCACGAAGGACAAGAGCCAGTTCGGCAAGGGCTCTCTGGAAGGAGTCCTGTTCGCTGAATCAGCTCAGAACTCCAAAGAGGGAGGCCAGGCCATCCCCACCCTCGCGCTAGGCATCCCTGGCGGACCCGCTTGGGCCATCGTCATCGTCGCCATGCTCTTCTACAACGTCGCGCCCGGGCCGGACATGCTCGGCCGCAACGCTCACATCACCATAACCCTCGTGGCTACTTTGGCCATTGCGAACGTTATGGTGACGGGGCTTGGGTTGGTTGCCACAGGCCAGCTCGCCAGGCTGACCAGGGTCCCCTATCCGGTTATCGGGTCGGTAGTGATTCCGGTCGCGGTGGTCGCCGCGTTCTTGAATACGCGGCTCTGGCAAGCTGTCGGCCTGACTTTCGCATTCTGCATCGTGGGGCTGCTGATGAAGCGCCTCCAGTGGCCGCGGCCTCCCCTTGTATTGGGGTTTATCCTTGGCCCGATATTTGAGGGCAATCTTCGTTCCGCGTTGGGATTCGAAGGAAACCTTTGGGGCGTTGTCACCCGCCCCGTAACGCTCATCCTGCTGGTCCTGCTCGTCGTGTTCGTCGCCGGCCTCAACCTAGCGACGGCCCGCAGCGAGCGTGAAGTAGCCCGTCAGAACGCCGGCTCGTTAGACCCAAGGTTAGGAATCCCGGCCGAGCGAAGCGCCCAGGGCGTAAGCACAGTCACGACTCCGGCTACTTGGATGCGCCGCATGGTGGGGCTGGAACGCGCCGAGTGGCGCATTGAGAACGTGCTTAGATGGGAGAACCTCTTCCCCGTCGGCGTGCTAATCATCCTTGGCGTAGCTTTCTGGATGGCGTTGGACTTCGGCCCGAAAGCCGGCATGGTGCCACGTTGGCTGTGCGGCGGAGCGATAGTGATGGTTGTCTTCCAGCTGGTAAGGCAATCGCTCACCCCCCGGGGCGCCACAGAGATCATGGACCTAGGCATGCGAAGCACCGGCATGGCCGGCGCCGGACGCTCGGGAGCGATGATCTTCGGGCTCATTGTCCTGTCCGGATTGGTGTCGATCAGCGTTGGCCTTCAATACGCCGCCATCTTCTATGCGGTGGCGGGAAGCATCCTTCTAATTAAGGAAAGCTATCGCTGGTTGGTGGCAGTGGCGACTGGCCTGATTGTGTCGGCGTTCGTATTCGGTCTTGCGGGCCGGGTCATGGCCATCCTCTGGCCCAAGCCGTTTCTCCTGGAGTGGTTGTCCGGCTGAACAGCCCGACTGTTAAAGGAGCGAACGATGGCCTATAACGGGACTAAGATTGTGGACTTCGATAGCCATCTTGTCGGCGACGTGCCGAACTGGCCTCATTTCATCGACGAGGAATGGCGGGACTACCTTCCGAAGCCCTTGCCAACGGGGCCTGAAGAGCGCCGCCGCACGCTTATTGGCAACCAGATAATGATCGGCGCCGAGGTCACCCGCAATGCTGGTGAGAAACCCAACTGGGCAACCGCGCACGATTACACACCCGAGGGCCGGGTGGCGAACCTGGACAAGGATCAGATCGATTGCGCCGTCCTCTCTCCGAACTCACCCGCTCTGGATCTCGCCTGGTTCCCCGAAGACCCGAGGCTCGCGGCGGCGTTCTGCAGGGCCGAGAACGGATACATGGCCCACTACGCGTCGTCCTTCCCGGAGAGGCTGAAGTGGGCGGGCCTCATTCCCTGGCAGGGTGCGGAGGAGGCCGTTAGGGAACTCCACCGCGCCCACGAGATGGGCAGTGTAGGGGTCAACATGAAGGCGGTTCCCGTACTTGGGCGTGAGTGCTGGGATCGGTACTACGACCCGATCTATGCAGATCTAGAGAGACTGGGCATGCCCATCATTATCCACGACACGAAATTCTGGTCGATGGGTGTAGAGCGCTTCGCAGACAACTTCTTCTACTCCCACATGGTCGGTCGGGTAATCGAAGGGATGGTCATGCTGATGGCCATCATCTGCGGTGGCGTGCTCGAACGCTTCCCCGGCCTAAAAGTGGTGCTGCTGGAAGGCGGCGCTTCGCACATGCCCTGGTGGCTCAGCCGCATGGATGAGCATTACGAGAAGCTTCCCCACCTCGTGCCGTGGTTGAGGATGGAGCCATCCGCCTACTTCAACCGGCAGGTCTACGTTGGCTGCGAGCCTTTCGAAGACGCACACTTCGAGATGGCGATCGAGATGCTCGGCGACGACAACTTCATCTTGGCGACGGACAATCCCCACTGGGACTCTGCCCCTCCCGGGCAGGTGACGAAGCCCGTGTTCGAAAGCACCCGGCTCTCGGAAGAGACGAAGCGCAAAGTCCTCGGCGGGAACGCCGCCACTCTCATTGAGGTGTAGCTTGCGCCAGAACTGCGCCGAGGCCTGCCCCCGGCGTACTAGAGGAGGACTCCATGGCGATTCTTGAACGTACATACGCTCCCGAGGTTGGCCCCGCGGTAGACGGGGTGCTGGTCTCGGCAGACTCTCACGTAATCGAGCCGGCGGGACTCTGGAAGGACAACCTTCCTAAAGCGTTCCGCGACCAAGCCCCGGATTTCGGCGGGGCTCGGAGGACCGACGCCCCCGGCGGGATGGACAAGTTGGAACGAGTCAACGAGATGGCCCGCGACGGCGTGAGCGCCGAGGTGCTGTACCCGACTCACGGGTTGAAGACCCTCGTCCTCGGCGACCGTGATCTGGAAGAGGCGTGCGTTAGGGTCTACAACGATTGGCTGATGGACTACTGCTCGGCGGCGCCGGATAGCCTCATCGGCCTCGCCTTACTTTCGACGTACCGGATCGATGCGGCCATCGAAGAGATGGAGCGCTGCCGAAAGGGAGGGATGTCTGGGGCGGTAGTCTGGCAAGTCCCCGCCCCCGAGATTCCCTTCACCTCGCGCCACTACGACCGGCTGTGGGCCAGCGCCCAGGACCTCGACATGCCGATTGCCCTGCATATCCTCAGCGGCCACGGCTACAACCTGCGGCGGACCTTCAGCGATGGAGGCGCGCCAACCTTCGACAGGGGTATCGAGCAGGAGCGGACCAGCGTCAACCTAAAGCTGGTGTACGCCATGGATTCCCTGTACGACTTCATCTTCTCCGGCGTTCTGGAGCGTTTCCCTCGACTCAAGCTGGTGCTCGTCGAAAACGAGATAGGCTGGCTCCCGTTCATCCTGGAGCAGTGGGACTACTACTACAAGCGCCACGGTACGGACCGGGAGGCCCTGAGTCTCACCAGGCTCCCGAGTGAATATTTCAACAGACAGGTGTACGCAACCTTTTTCAACGATGCAGTCGGCGGCAGGCTCCTGTCTTGGTGGGGCGCTGACAACTGCATGTGGTCCAGCGACTATCCGCATGGGAATTCCACCTGGCCCAAGTCCCGTGAAATAGTTTCGCGAGATATGGGCGCCTTGCCTCCCGATGTCCGGGCTAAGCTGTCGCACGAGAACGTCGAAAAGCTCTATGGAATCAAGACCCCTGCTGAGGCCCCCGCCTAAGCGTCGGTAGTGTCGAGAGATAGGCGGACTGCGGCTGCCAAGGCTTAGGGTCGGCTGTGCGGGACGGAGCCGACGCACTTGACTAGCATGCGCGGCTAGCACATGATTGTGCGCGATTTTGAGCTTCGCGTCCGAGAGTCGAGAGGGGTTAGCATGACCAACTACGACTACGACATGGTAGCCATCGGGTCAGGGCCGGCTGGGCAAAGGGCCGCAATTCAGGCTAGCAAGCTTGGAAAGCGTGCCGCTATAGTTGAACGCCATTCGGACATCGGCGGCGTCAGTGGCAACACAGTAATCGCAAGCAAGACTCTACGCGAAGCAGTATTGTATCTTACGGGCTATAGAGAACGCAGTATCTATGGCGAGTCCTACGCCGTAAAGCAAGACATAACAATGGACGACCTCATGGTGCGTACTCGCTATGCGATGCAGCAGCAGGTCGATATATTGCGCGCTCAGCTCGGCCGTAACAGCGTAGAGATGATAAATGGTGAGGGTTCGTTCGTTGACCGCCACACGATAAACCTCTCCTCTGATGACGGCAAATCGAATCGCACAATCACTGCCGATAAAGTGGTGATAGCTGTGGGAAGCTATTCCACGACGCCGCCCGTAGTCTTCGTGGATGGAAAACTGGTGCTGGTAAGCGATGACGCTCTAAACTTAACCAAGCTGCCTCGTACGATGACTATCGTCGGGGGCGGCGCGATTGGTTTGGAATACTGCAGCACCTATTCGGCGCTGGGGGTGAGGGTTACGCTCGTAGACAGAAATCCACGACTGCTGCCGTTCGCGGACGATGAGATTGTGGACACCCTTGTATATCATTTGCGTCAGAGGCGCGTTACTTTCCGAATGAGCGAAAATGTCTTTGACATCGAATATATAAGAGACGAACGCGGAGACCGGGTGCGCGTCCAACTTGAAAGCGGAAAACAAATAATAAGCGACGTAGTGATGTACTGTGTCGGACGCACTGGCAGCACAGAAGAGCTTAGGCTGGAGGCTGCGGGCCTGGAGGCCGATCAACGAGGGCGTCTTAGTGTGGACGGCGACTACCAGACCAATGTAGAAGGCATTTACGCAGTGGGGGGCGTGATTGGTTTTCCCGACCTCGTATCGACTTCCGCGGTGCAAGGTCGTCTGGCTGCGTGCCATGCGTTTGGCGTGGCGACCAATAGTTTCCCCGGCCTCTTTCCGTATACGGTGAAAACGACCCCCGAAGTGGCCATGGTCGGCAAGACGGAGTCCCAGCTCACGGATGACAGCGTCCCCTACGAAATCGGCAAGGCGCGTTACCAAGAGACCATGCGCAGTGTGATTCAAGGCGACAACCCCGGTCTCCTAAAGCTGCTCTTCGATATCGAGACGCGAAAACTGCTGGGCGTGCACATCATCGGGGACGGCGCTGCGGAGCTGATACACATCGGGCAGGCAGTCATTGCGCACGGTGGAACGATTGACTACTTCGTTGAAGCCGTGATCAGCCATCCGACGCTGGCCGAGTGCTATACGACAGCTGCGCTGAACGGCATTAACCGTCTCGATTCGTGAGTCCTGCCTAGGCTGGCGACGTCAACCTGTCGTCATCCGCCCGTCGGCGCTAGCGACTCGATTGTCTCGCGCATCATGGCCTTATCCGCGCCGAACGGGAACATCAGGATGGGCAGGCTTACTCCGGCGGCGCGGGCCTCCTCCAGCCTCTCGCGCGCCTGAGCCCGCGTCCCGGCGGCGCTCGTCGTATCGACCATCTCGTCGGTCACGGCAGCCGCAGCGGCGGGACGGCCTTCGCGCCCGGGTTTCCGCCACTCCTCTTTGATTCGCGTGGCCTCGTCCTCCCAGCCGAAGCGTTGCATCATGCGGTTGTAGAACGTGCCCATACCGCCGACGTAGAAGGCGATGTGGGCGCGGACCCTCGCTCTGGGGTCGCTGGGGGCGTCCGCTACGGCCGAAAGCACGCTCGGAGCGATTTCGATGGCGTCAGGGTTGCGCCCTGAGCGCATAGCGCCCGTCGCCAAGCTCTCCCGCAGCTTGGGGAGCGCGTCGCGCCGCAGGAAGATCGGCAGCCAGCCTTCCGCTAGCTCTCCGGTCAGCTCGACGTTGCGCGGGCCTATCGACGCAATCATGATCGGGATATCGGGCCTGGCCGGACTTTCACGCAGTCGAAAGCCCTTCAGCCGGAATACCTCGCCCTCGTAGTCCACCCGCTCGCCGGCCAGCGCGAGCCTCAGAATATCGACGTACTCCCGGGTCCGCTGCAGTGGCCGCTCCCAGCGCTGGCCGTGCCAGTTCTCGACGACGATAGGCCCGCTCGTTCCCAGCCCAAGGGTTAGCCGGCCTCCCGACAGGGAGTCGAGCGACGCCGCGCTCTGGGCCGTCATCGCCGGCGTGCGGCTGAACATCGTTGCAATGTGGGTGCCGATTCCGATCCTGGACGTGTGCGACGCGGCCCACGCGAGCGTCGTGAAAGCGTCGTACCCCCACGACTCGCCGTACCAGGCGGACTCGTATCCCAGCTCCTCCGCCCGTCGAATGAGATCGAGCGTCTCCTGACGGGTCAGACCCCCGCCCACGGGAATATGGAGCGCAAGACGCTGATGCTGGTCGCCCATGTCCCCTCCTCTCCGGCGGCGCGATTATAGGCGCGCTCGTTAGCTCGCGCTCCATTAGAATGCTCGCCACCCCTTCGAGGGCAAAGGAGGAGCGCCAGTGCTTCAGCCCCGCCTACCACAGAGCCGCGAGGTCGCCGACTTCTTCATGGACCGCAAGGTCGCTGTCGGCAGGTGGTCCTAGGATGCGCGCGGCAGTCTTCACTCAGCCCAACCAACCCATGACGATCGAGGACCTCGTCATGCCGGAGCCGCGCGAGCACGAGGCGCGTATCCGGGTCGCGGCCTGTGGCGTCTGCCACACGGACCTTCACGTGCTCAAGGGCGAGGTCGCCTTCCCCACGCCCGGCGTGCTTGGTCACGAGGTGTCGGGCATCGTCGACGCCGTAGGCCCAGGTGTCTCCTATGTCGCCGTCGGGGACCGCGTCGTCTGCTCCTTCATCATGCCTTGCGGCCACTGCGGCTATTGTGTGCGCGGGCGGGAGGACCTCTGCGAGACCTTCTTCGCCTACAACCGGCTCAAAGGCCAGCTGTACGACGGCGCCACTCGCCTTGCCAGGACCGACGGCTCGCCCATCGCCATGTACAGCATGGGCGGCCTCGCCGAGTATGCGGTGACCCCCGACACTTCCGTCTACCGCTTGCCGGACAGCGTGCCCCTCAACGATGCCTCTATCGTTGGCTGCTCCATCTTTACCGCGTACGGCGCGGTGCGGAACCAGGCCGATTTGCGCCTTGGCCAGAGTGTCGCGGTCTTTGCGGTGGGCGGTGTCGGCACACAGGTGCTGCAGATGGCGCGGGCCTTTGGCGCGTCTCAGGTCATAGCTGTCGACATCCGAGGCGACAAGCTGGAGAAGGCGTTGGAGATGGGCGCGACGGACGTCGTGAATAGTTCGTCGGAGGACGCGCCTGCCCGAGTGCGCGAGCTGGCCGGGGGGCGCGGCGTGGACGTCGCCATTGAGGCCCTTGGGGCGCCCGTCACCGTCGAGCAAGCGTTCGCCTCTGTGCGCGATGGCGGCAAGGTCGTGCTGATCGGCATCGCCCCCGCCGGAGTCGAGGCCTCGCTGGAGATTACGCGCTTCGTGCGGCGGGGCCTCACCGTCGTCGGCTCCTACGGCGCGAAAGCCCGGAGCGACATGCCGGAGATTATCGAGCTCGTCCGCCGCGGCGCCGTCGACACCTCCGCTCCCATCACCCGCCGCTACACTCTGGACCAAGTCAACGAAGCCTACGCCGCCCTGGCCGCCGGCGAGATAGTCGGTCGCGCAATCATCGAGATGGAGGCCTAGTCCCATTCCCTGTCCGAGTCCTCTCCACCGTCTGCGCAGGAGGGGGAGAGGACCAGAGCAGGCGGGAAACCTCGCGGCCCTCCGGCGCCCCGCCCCTTCACCTGTGGGGGCTTGGTACCGGAAGTTCCCGGTTTGCGCGAAAAAGTTCCCCATCTCATTTTCGTTACGAGTGAAGAAGTTCCCCGTTGCATTTTTGCTAGGAGTAAAAAGTTCCCCGTTTTCATGTTGTTCAGGCGTGAAAGTTCCCCGTAATCGGGGGGTGAGCCGAGGGTTGTGGAGGGGAGGTTCATGGCGGTGGTCTGCTTCCTGGGTCTCAGAACTTCCCCGTTCGAGATTTTTTGATGTTTCACGCGACCCCCTCCTCAATCCTCCCCCGCCAGACGGGAGAGGAGGCCGGAGCAGACGGGGCCGGTGGTTGGGATAACTGCGGCTAGGCATGTCGATAGTCCGACACTGTATTGTAAGACGCTCGGTGGTGTTCGGGGAAGGGGCAAATGTCAGTCGGAACCTCTCCTAGCCCCTCCTTCCATAAGGAAGGGAACCGGAGAGGGGAATGGCGGGGATGGCAGGGAGGGGGAGAGGACTGAGAAACGCCCTTGCGGTATGCTCTTGCCCAAGGAGGAGCGCATGGAGCCTCTAACTCTTGACGAAGCCATCCGAATGATGACCGCGGGCCGCTCCAGAGCCGACGAGCTCGGCATCAAGGTCAGCATTGCCATCTTGGACCCGCGCGGCGACATCGTGGCCCTGAACCGCATGGACGGCGCCCTGTGGCGAAGCGTCCCCATCTCCCAGGGCAAAGCCGCCGCGTCGGCAGCCTGGGATATGCCGAGCGGCGACCTGCGAGACCGGTGGGACCAGCCCGTCGTTCGCGCCCTGTCGATGATGGAGAACGGTCGGCTTATCCCTTGGCAAGGCGCGCTGCCGGTCAGACGCGCGGATGGGACTATGGTCGGCGCTATCGGCGTTAGCGGCGCGCGACCGGACGAAGACGAGGATGTCGCCGCCACGGGCCTTGCGGCGCTATAGCCATGGTGGAAAGCTTCAAAATCAAGGAAGAGGATGCGGTCCGGGTCGCGCCTGACCCCCTCCGCGAAGCGACGACCGCGCTGCTGGAGAAGGTGGGCGTGCCGCACGACGACGCCCGCATCGGCGCCGACGTCATCATCATGGCCGACCTCCGTGGCGTGGACAGCCACGGCGTCTCCAATATGCTCAAGGTCTACCTGGACCGGTACGCCGACGGCACGCAGAACCCGACGCCCGACTGGAAGATCGTCCGGGAGCGAGCGTCGTCCGCCAACATCGATTGCGACCGCGGCCTCGGCATCATCCTCGCGCCCAAGGCCATGGAGATTGCCATCGAGAAGGCGAAACACACCGGCGTCGGCGTCGTCACCATGTTCAACAGCGGCCACGTCGGCATGGCGGCATATCACGCCATGCTGGCGCTGGAGCATGACATGATCGGCATGTGCATGACCGCCGCCGGTCCCGCCGTGCTCCCCACGTTTGGCAGAGTCCCCCGGCTGGGCACAAACCCCATCGCCATCGCCGCGCCTACCCTCAGCGAGCGCCCGTGGGTCTTCGACATGGCCACGAGCGTTGTCCCCGTGAACAAGGTCCGCAACGCCCGCAGGATGGGCGCGCCCCTCCCGCCGGGCCTCATCGCCGACGCCGAGGGGACCCCGATCATGGAGCCGGTCCTCGCGCCCGACGATTTCCAGCTGCTGCCTCTGGGGACCGACCGTGGCTCCGGCTCGCACAAGGGCTATGGCTTGGCTGTCGCCGTCGACATTCTCTGCTCTGTCCTCGCCGGCGCGGATTTCGGAATCCGGGCCGGACGCCTGCACTTCCGCCACTACGTGGCCGCCTATGACATCGACGCCTTCAGCGACGTTGGCGAGTTCAAGGCGCGTATGGACGACTTTATCCAGGAGCTCAAGGCCACGCCGCCCGCTGCTGGTCACGACCGAGTGCTGGTCGCAGGCCAGCCCGAATGGGAGGCTCTCGACGACCGCTCCGTCCGCGGCATCCCCCTCCACCGCGACGTCGTCGAATGGTTCCGAGGCGTCTGCGCCGAGTTCGGCGTCGAGTGCAATATCTAGCGCTCCCACCCGTCATTCCCGCGCAGGCGGGAACCTCGCAGCGGCGCGACAGCGGCGCGGTCCCTCCCCCTCTCCCGTCTGCGGGAGGAGACGCGCGAAGCGCGGGGGAGGAGCGTCGGAGCCCCCACCGCGACCCGCGCCCATTGACAGCCGCCCTTGCCCCCGCAAGCCTTAACCCATGACCGGCGCCCACGCCAACCCTGACCTCGACGCCCTTATCGCCGTCATCGAATCGCTCCAAGGGCGCATCAAGCGTGACCACGCTACCATCGGCCTGGACGAGACTCGTACGCGCACCGCCCTTATCGACCCGCTTCTCAACGCTTTGGGATGGGACACCGCCCACCCCTCGATGGTGATTCCCGAGTACCGCATTGAGGATATGAAAGTCGACTACAGTGATTGAGATGCTACTGAGTCGGAGCGCCGACTTCAGAGGAGCGCGGCGCCAGCGAGGCGATACTCGGCCTGCTGCGCTGGTCAGAGCGGCCCAAGTCTTGAAGTGATAACACTGAGTCAGCGCAAGTGGTAGTGGCTCAAATATCAAGGACACTAATGTGTATACCCCTCCTGATCGACTACTTGACGCAGAATTCTGGCGCACAGCAACCTTTGCAGAAGTGGAGGCTGAGCTAGCGCGAGGTATAGATCCGAATATAGACGGCTCCGGTGAGCTGGCGCCAAGCACCATGACTCCTTTGCACTTGGCTGCGGGTCATGCAAGACCACCGCTCATCGAGGTGTTATTGGATTGCGGAGCAAATATCGAAGCACAGGAGAATTTCTTAGGCAGAACGCCTATTCATATGGCTGCTTCTTTTAACGAAGTTGAGGTTGTTGCTCTGCTGCTGGATAGAGGAGCGAACATTGCGGCGCGAGACAAGTATGGTGATACAATTTTGCATGCAGCAGTGAGTGAAGATCAACGAGCAATTGTTGAACTACTTCTTGGTTTGGGCATGTCTATTGAAGCAACGAATAAGTGGGGTTATACACCTCTACACAAAACCGCGTGGAATCGAAGCGCAGAGACTGCGGTATTGCTCATAGCCAGAGGAGCAGACAGAAATGCACAGGGATGCAGAGGGCTACACTCCATACAGGATACTGCGGGAAGGTGCATGGATGCGTTTGCACGAGATGGAAAAAGAAGGCTGCACTCCTGAACAAATAGCACTGCAACGCGATCTGAATGAAGAAATACTCCGCGTGCTGCAACCCCAGTAACCCTTCTCCTTATGTTCTGGAATTGTTTATCCCTGTATCCCCCTAACCTACCCCACCGGGACACCCTGTTACAGACATGACACTTGCCTATTGCAATGCTGTCGGCGCTCTTGGTACGCTGGCCCTCGTGACGGTCGGCTGTCCGCCCTGTCTCGCAGCCCCCGCTTACGAGTGAAATGAGTCCGAATGAGACCAAATGAGACCGTTTTTCACGACGGAACGTCCTCTCCGCTCCTGGACTCCGCCCTCGTAGGAGTGAGTGCAGAGGCCCATTCCGCTCCGTCCCCGGCAGGGGAGCCGCTCATGAGCGGTCGAAGCTTGGATGTCTCACAATGTCTCGGGAATGTCTCGCTTTCGCGTGGAAACGACTGAGGAGAAGGCATGAGAGCTGCTTGGTACGAACGCTACGGCCCCGCGCGGGACGTGTTGCAGGTCGGCGAGATTCCGGATCCGGCGCCGGGCCCCGGCGATGCGCTCGTGCGGGTGCGCGCTTCCGGCGTGAACCCGTCCGATTGGAAGTCGCGCACCGGTTCGCGAGGCCCCCAGATGCTGTTCCCGTTCGTCGTGCCCCACAGCGATGGGGCCGGGGAGGTCGTGGGCGTTGGGCAGGGAGTCGACCCGGCCCGCGTTGGGCAGCGCGTATGGCTGTTCGAGGGCCAGTGGCAGCGGCAGCTCGGCACGGCCGCTGAGTACATCGCGCTCCCTGCGGACCACGCGGCACCCCTCGCCGATGAGGTGAGCTTTGAGGAGGGCGCGTGCATCGCGGGATCCCGGCGATGACGGCGCACCGCTGCCTCTTCGCTAGCGGCGGCGGCTCGATGACCGGCATGACCGTCCTCGTGACCGGGGGCGCGGGGGCTGTCGGACACTACGCCATCCAGCTCGCCAAGTGGGCGGGCGCCAACGTGATTGCGACCGTCAGCTCGGACGTGAAGGCTGCGCGTGCGAGGGAGTCCGGCGCCGATCACACCGTGAATTACCGCACGGAGGACGTCGCGGCCCGAGTGCTTGAGATTACCGGCGGCCGGGGCGCCGACCGCATCGTTGAAGTCGATTTCGGAGGAAATCTCGCCGTCAGCAAGCAGGTTATCGCAATGAATGGCGCCATCGGCTGTTACGCGTCGACGGGCGACCGCGAGCCGGCGGTTGAGTATCAGGCTTTCTCGCGGAAGAACGCCACGGTGCATTTCGTGTTGGTGTACTCCGAGCCTGAGTCGGCCAAGCGCCAGGCGGTGGAGGACATCTCCCGGGCCATCGCAGACGCCGCGCTGACGCACCCCATCGCCGCGACGATGCCCCTCGACGAGATTGTGGCCGCCCACGAGCTGCAGGAGAGCAACGCCGTCATCGGCAACATCATCCTCAAGCTGTGAGCCTTTGTCTGACATCGAAGACCTTAACCTCTCGATTGTCGCTATTGTTGTCGCTCTGCGTTGCTGTTATCGTACTGATGTTAAGGAAACGCGCAGCTGGGACGCGGTACATTTGCGTGCCGCATACGCATAATTGAACGGTGGCTGAATCGTGGGCAGCGTCTGCCCTCCCCCATAGGAGGTTCTCAGTGGTGAGCAGTGCTAGTGTTCTTTCTCAGAGCGAGCTGTTCGAGGGTCTTACGTCGGAGCAGGCAGCCCGCCTCGAGAGCCTGGCCTCCACCATCCGCGTTCCAGTCGGGACCGAGTTGTTCCGCAGCGGCGCGGCCGCCTCTCACCTCTACGTCGTGCTCGATGGCGCCGTTGAGTTGCACATGGCCATACCTGATTGGTGGGGGATCGACACCCATCGCCGTAAGGTGTCGACGGCTAGGTCCGGACAGGTCCTCGGATGGTCCGCAATGGTCCACCCCTCCACTTATTCGCTGACCGCGGTTTGCTCCGGCAAGGCGACGCTGGCCCGCTTCAACGCAGCCGACATCGCCGAGGCGACCGCGAACGACCCGCACATGGGTCAGACCTTGCTGGCCCGCATCCTGCGGGTTGTGTCCCGCAGATTCGACCTGCTGGCCGAGGCTGTGCTGGCCCAGCGGGCGGTCCAAGCTTCCCAGGACGCGAGCCAAGCCGCCCAACCCGGTTAGGAAGACCCCTTTTCGTAACCCCGCTATCCTCACGCATCGGGGACCTCCCTGCGGCGCTCCACCTCTGCTGGCCTTCGCCCACGCTGTGGAGGAAAGACTCAGGGGGGGCGGTTCAGATAGAATGCGTCTTCCATGACCAACGTCCCCATGCATCAGACCTACGCGGACTCAGGAGTCGATACCGCCGCCGCGGCGACCGGACTGTCCGGGTTGCTCGAATGGGTGTCTCAGACCCGCGACTTCCGGGAGGGCGTCGGCGAGCAGATCGTGCCCAACGGCTTCTTCGCGACAGTTCTCCGGCTGACCGACAGGCTGTCGCTCGCAATCTCCACGGACGGAGTTGGCTCGAAGAGCGTCCTGGCCCAGCTGACCGGCGACTTCGAGTCGATCGGTTGGGACTGCATCGCCGTCAACGTGAACGACGTGGTCTGCGCGGGTGCCCAGCCCTTTGCTCTCGTCGATTACATCTCGCTTCAGTACCCCCACGAGGACCTGCTCGCGGGCCTCGGTAAGGGGATGCGCGACGGCGCCGAGCGGGCGCGCGTGTCGGTTGTGGGCGGCGAGCTGTCGCAACACCCCGACACGCTCACCGGCCCCCGCGAGGGCTACGCGTTCGACATCTCAGGGACGTGCGTCGGGCTGCTCGATGGCGCGGCCCCGGTCTCCGGCGCTCGCATCGAGCCGGGGGACGTGATCATCGGCATGCCCAGCAATGGCGTGCACGCAAACGGGCTGACGCTGGCCCGCCGCGTTCTGCTCGGGGACGACCCGGCCGCGGTGGACCGGCTTATTCCGGAGTGCGGACTCAGTGTTGGCGAGGAGCTGCTCAGGCGCACGCACATCTATGTCCCCCAAGCGATGGCGATGATCAGGGCGGGCGTCGACGTGCGCGGGCTTGCTCACATCTCCGGCGACGGGCTGCTCAACCTGCTCAGGCTCGACGCCGAGGTCGAGTACTACATCGACGCTCTCCCTCCCGTTCCCCCAGTGTTCGAGGTCATACAGCGCGATGGAAACGTCGATGTCGCGGAGATGTACCGGGTGTACAACATGGGCGTAGGCTTCTGCGCGGTCGTTTCGGCGTCGCAGGTCGATGCCGCGCTGGAGTCCATTGCAGGCGTCGGCGGCGAGGCGTCTGTCATCGGCGACGTCCGAGAGGGCAGGCGTCGCGTGGTCCTGCCCCAGCCGTCGCTCATCGGAGAGAGTGGCGCATTCGCGGCGGGGAATTCCTAGGCGTGTCGAGGCTTCGCGTGTAGAATCTGGTACCGATGCTCGGTTCGAGTCCTAGGCCCTGAGATTTCCAATACCACTCCCTGCCTAGGACTTTGAATCTCCCTGGAGTGGCGATATGGCCCTGTACGAGGAGCTCAAGATTTTTTCCGGCAACTCCAATAAGTTGCTGGCGTCCAACGTTGCCGATTACCTCGGCACTCCGTTGGGAAACATCGATGTCTTCAAATTTAGCAACGACAATACGTTCGTCCGCATCCAGGAGAACATCAGGCAGCGCGACGTATTCTTGTTCCAGTCCTTCTCGACGCCGGTCAACGACCATGTGATGGAGATGCTGATTATGATCGACGCCGCCAAGCGCGCGTCGGCCGGACGCATCACCGCCGTCATTCCCTACTACGGCTATGGCCGAACGGACAAGAAGGACCAACCCCGAGTCCCCATCACGGCGAGGCTCATCGCCGATTTGCTCACCACCGCGGGCGCCGACCGGGTGCTCACGATGGACCTCCATGCCGGGCAGATTCAGGGATTCTTCAACATCCCGGTGGACGAGCTCACGGCCCTGCCCATCATCGTCAACTACTTCGAGGAGATGGAGCTCGAGAACCCCGTCGTCGTGGCGGTGGACATCGGGATATCAAAGCGGGCGCGCGACATGGCCGAGCGGCTGGGCGTGCCCCTCGTGATTATCGAGAAGCGTCGCATGGGGAACGAGGACAAGACCGAGCTCCTCAACATCATCGGCGAAGTCGACGGCAAGACCGCCATCCTCATGGATGACGAGGTCGACACCGGGGGATCGATGGTGAGCGCCGCGGTCGCGCTGGTGAACGCCGGAGTGCAGGCGGTCTACGCTTCGTCCACTCACGCGGTGCTGTCCGGCGGGGCCATTCCGCGTTTCAAGGAGAGCCCCATACGCGAGCTCGTTTGCACTGACACCATTCCCTTGTCCGACGAGAGGCGCAACGGGCAGGTGAAGGTCGTCTCCATCGCGGCGCTGCTTGGCGAGGCTATCCACCGCATCCACGATGGGCTGTCGGTTGGCGCGATGTTCGATAAGTAGGTTCGATGGCTGACGACAGAGCATATGCACGACATGACCTTGGGGTCTGCACACTGGTCGAGCCCGAATTCGTGGGCTCTCCCGGCAGCCGCACATTCCGGCTTTACGCCGCGGGAGAGAACGGCTCGGCGTTGCTCTGGCTGGAGAAGGAAGAGCTCTATGAGCTCGCCCTGACCATCAAGCGCCTGCTGCGGAGCGCGGTCCGGGAGACCGGCGAACCGGTCGTCAGCGGCAGTGAGGACACGAGCGTCGATTTCGACTGCAAGGTGACCGCGTTGTCGCTGGGCCACGACCGGAGGACTGGGCGCTATATGATCCTTGCCCAGGTATCCGAGGAAGAGGACGACGCAATCGCGCTGTGGGCGGACTCTGACGTGATGAACTGGCTCGCCGACCGGGCGTTCGAGGTCCACGACGCGGGTCGCGCTCGCTGCTTTCTCTGCGGCGCTGCCATACGAGAGGACAAGAACCACGCCTGTCCGCGCGCCAACTGATGCCGCTGCACAGCCGCTACCCCCGCGAGCAGATCGCGATGGGGCGCCACGATGTATCGCCGTCCTCTCCGGAAGCGGAGCAGTTCGTCCGCGAGGCGCGCATCAGCGACGGTTGGCTGCACCCCGAGGCTTCGAATTATACCTTCGTGGTGGAGCTTGAGCTCGACGGCTGCCGAGGACATGGGGTGTACAAGCCCCGGGCCGGCGAGGCGCCATTGTGGGACTTCCCAGGCGGGACGCTGTACCGGCGCGAGTGCGCCGCATACGAGCTGAGCAAGGCGCTCGGGTGGGGCCTCATTCCGCCGACGGTCGAGCGCGATGGCGAAGCCGGGGAAGGCTCATTGCAGCTGTTCGTTCCGCATGACCCCGACTCGAACTTCTTCACGTTCCGGGACGAGCGGGAAGAGGAGTGCCTGCGCCTGGCGGCGTTCGACTTCATCGCCAACAACGCCGACCGCAAGGGCGGACATTGCTTCGTCGGCCCGGATGGGCGGGTGTTGGCGGTGGATAACGGGCTAACGTTCAACGTGAGCTACAAGCTGCGGACGGTGGTCTGGGACTTCGCGGGCCAGCGCGTGCCGGACGCTCTCATCGAGGATGCGGCCAGGGCGGCAAGGGAGCTCGACTCAAGCGATGGCGGTCTGGCGGAGGCCGTTGCGGGTAAGCTCGACGAGTCCGAAACGGCCGCGTTGCGGGGGCGGCTTCAGTTTCTGCTGGACGAGCCGGTCCTTCCGTCGCCCCGTACGCGCCGAGACCTGCCGTGGCCGTGGATTTAGGGGGCGTCGGGGTTCGTTTGGGGGGCGCGGGGCGGGGCCGCGGGCGCCGGGGCGTCGGTGGGCTGGCCCTTGCCGAATAGCCTCCCGACACGCCGCTGTAGATCGCGGATTGGGTACGCGCGCACGGATATGCCGGATGTGATCTGCTCGACGACCGGGGGTTTGCCGAGCACCATTGCGCCTCTCCAACGCCGGAGCTCACTGGGACGGGGGTTCTGGTCGGGGTCAGCGGAGAAGGTCTCGAACGGGTTCCAGCGCTTGGTGCGGGGGCTGCGCAGCAGCGCGAGGCCGCCCGCCTCCCTGACGATGAGCGTGCCTGCCGCAAGGTCCCATACCCACGGGCCGTTGAAGACGACGTAGTCGAACACGCCGCGGGCGGCCATGGCCAGCTCGAAGCCCGCGCTGCCGGAGGTGCGGAGGTCGCCGAGGCGCCGACGCAGGCGGCGGTGCTGGTCGAACATGCGTAGGAAATAGCCGGGAACGGAAGCCATACGGCGGGCCGGGTCGAGGTTGGCTAGGGAGATGGGCTGGCCGTCCTCGTAGGCGCCGCCGCCTTTGCGCGCGTGAAGGACACGGCCTTCGACGCTGCCGATGCGCGGCGTGTAGATGGCGCCGGCGACCGGCACGCCTCGCTCCAAGACGCCGACCATAGCGGCGAACATCGGCAGGCCGTGGAGGAAGTTCGTCGTGCCGTCGAGGGGGTCCACGACCCACGTGATGTCGCGGGCCTCGTCGGACTCGGACTCGGTCTCCTCGGTGACGATGGCGTGGTCGGGGAAGCGTTTGGCGATCTCGATGCGGAGGAACTCATCGGCTGCGTGGTCGGCGTCGGTGACGGGGTTGCGGTTGTTCGCGGACTTGTAGTCGATGGAGAGGGGACGGTCGAAGTAGCCGAGGAGGATTGCGCCCGCAGCGCGGACGAGGTCGACGGTCTGGCGTTCGATGTCTTGGAGTTGGGCGTCGTCGAGCATAGGACTCCTTGGATTGTACACCGTGGGCGAGCATCGTTTTGTCTTCGGTCCCGGCCTTGTCACGGGACGGGGGAAGGGTGGGGGAGTTACGCGCGTGTTACGAGTGCGAAGTTCCTTTTTTTCATACGGGTTACGAGTAAAAAAGTATCCGAAAGTGGATGTCAAAATGGGATTGACAAGGTGTTTTTTCATGGCCGTGGCCTTCTTCCTGGGTCTCAGAACTACTTTCTGACTGATGTGTTCTTGTTTCATGCTAGCGATTCCAAGGCGTCCGCCTTCTGCCGTTCGGACTCCGGAGGGAAGGTCCAGCACCAGCGCTCCGTATCGGAGTCGCTGGGCTGAGCGCGCACGGTGATGATTTGATAGAAGGCGCGAGCTTGATCCAGTTGGTACTTCGTGATGTGAAGGGCCTTCGCGTCCTGCTGAATGAGGGAGGCGGGTTGGGGGCCTTTGGCGAGGACGCGGGCGAGGAAGTGGCGCGCGACGGTCTGTTTAGTTCGCTGGCCGCGTCGGGACGAGTGGACGAGGGCGCGGAGGCGCCAGGGAGCGATGGGTTTGCGCCAGGTGACGGTCGTGGAGGTGAGGGCGTAGGGGATGGGGGGAGGGGCGTCGTCCATGGAGGGGCGGAGTGGGACGAGGACGCGGCGACGGTTGGGTCCGGCGAGGGCGGTGGTGAAGACGGCGGAGGCGGCGGGGATGAGCTGTCGCATGGAGCGGGCGGCCTTGGGGAGGGAGGGCTCGGGGTTGTGGGCGATGGCGATTATCGCCGCGTCGGTGCGGGCGGCGAGGCCGTTGAGCTTGCCGAGGACGGTGAGGGGCCGTGCGGCGTGGCGTGGCGTGCGGCAAGGTCTTCGACCTGGTCGACGATGAGGAGAGCGACGCTGCCGCGGACGATGAGGTTGTGGAGTCGTCGCATGAGGAGGTCGAGTCTGGGCCAGGGTGGACGGTCGGGGACCTTGAGGGGTTGCTTCATCTCGTCGGGCATGGGGGACTGCCAGAGGTCTTCCAAGGAGCGCGCCCTTTCGTGGAGCTTGGCCTTGTGCTCGAGGGCTTCGTAGTCGGGGAGGGACTGGCCCTCGGGGAGATCGGCGAGGTGCTCGGGTGAGAGGGTGTCGGCGAAGTAGATGAGGGAGAGGTTCGCGCGGAAAGCGCGAAGGAGGGGTATGGCGGAAGCGGGTGCGCGGTTGAAGGGAGCGATGAGGACGGGAGCACGGAGGAAGGCAGCATTGGGGTTGTCGGGGGCAGGGGCGCCGACGGAGACGCGCGCGGCGATATCGAGGGCGATGGCGGTCTTGCCAGAGCCGGGGAATCCGGCGATGAGTGTGAGGGCGGCCATGGGGATGCGGTTGGGCCATAGCCAGTCTTGGGGGTGAGGGACCATGAGGGAGAGGGGGTTGAGTCCGGCTTCCTGGGCGCCGGTGGAGGTGTAGAGCCATGAGTCGGGGGCGAGTCCGCGTTTGGCGAGGGCCGCGGCGATGCGGGCGTCGTCGCAGGAGTCGGAGGAGCACTGGAAGGTGAAGCCGAGGTAATCGTCGAAATCGACGGTGAGGGTGGGAACGTCGGGGGTTGCGTGGATGGGGCAGTGGAGTCGCGGGGGTTCGGAGGCGCACAGGCAATCGGGGTTGCCGCACCGGAGGGCGCGTGAGACGGTGTGGAGGTAGTTCTCGTCTTGGGGGGAGGGCATGGCGGGAGCCTCTGTTTCCAGGATGCAAAAGGCCCTGGGTCGCCGTGCTTCCCAGGGCCTGTCTGGCGTTAATTTTACTTGGGTGAGGGGGGTGGGGTAAGGGGCAAGTGTCACAGTGGTGGGCTACGGGGAGCGTCGATTGGCGGATGGGGCGGCCCCCTCTCTAACTCTCCCCCGCAGACGGTGGGAGAGGACCGGAGCAGACGGGGGAGAGGGGGATGGATCGCGCCGCTGTCGCACCGCTACGAGGTTCCCGCCTGCGCGGGAATGACGGGGAGGGGGGGTAGCGACGGTAGACCTGGGTTCAGCAGCGGGCAATTCGTTGCTAGGAGAGTACTAGGGACAACTATGCTGCTGATCCTTAGCGTTCCCTCCGGCGAGGTCTATCGTCTGGCGTAGATGAGGCGGCGAGGTCCTCGGTGTCTGTGGCCTACCCCGAGCTTTGGCAGCGCAGCGTCGTTCGCATTGCGCCGCCTCAATCCTAAATGAGCTGCCTAGAAGCATCCAGTTTGCTAGACTTAATACTGTTCTAGTCTTTCCATGAAGCGCGCACCACAGACCCCAAGGACAGTAGAGGCAAGAACGAGGGAGGTTGCCTTGACAAGCTATCAACATGACAGACTAGCTGAGCGGATAGTTCAACTAGACATTCTACCTCAAGCTGCCGATGAGTATGCAATTTGGATCAAAGCCGGCGGCCACTTGGACTTAGTGCGAGACAATGCATTTGCCGACGAGCTAATCATTCACGCCTCTGGTGACCACACGTTTATCCACACAGTGGTAGTGAAAGAGAATAGCCTCTCTCCCGTAGACCATGATGACTTGTTGGGTTGGAGCGGCAATCCATTCTTTTCCTGCGCCAGCTATGCATGGGGAGGAGGCAAAGATGAGGTTTGGATTGAAAGAGAGAATCATTGGGGATTCGCTTCCCTCAAGAGTGCTCGACAGCTCGTGTATGGTCGCGACTTTGAAGGACTAAAGGAACCAGGAAGTGGGTATCATGAAATTCTGCAAGAGTATTTGCATGTGACGGGAATCCACTGGCGGCCCGAACGGCATGCCTACTGCCGATTCGATAATCATGGCGAATTCGATAACATAGTTTCAATCACGCCAAGGCGACAGAGGGGCGGCGTCACACTTGTTTCGTTCAAGCGAGGGGAACTTGAACAATATCTTGCAGCTTCTGGTTCCACACTCGTTCGAATGTTCGACTTCATGCTGTTGCGGCACTCTGAATTCACAAGCTGGCCCCTGGGTCCGGACACCATCGTAAAGGAGAGCGACAGCCTTTTCTATCGGCAAAAAATCGACCCTGGTAAGGCGGCCTACACGCGCGGTGTACAGATCATTCGGCCATCCCCCGAGAAGAGCAAGATATTCGCTACAATAAAGGACGGATGGGCTGAACACCGACATCGTCAGTATTGCGAATTCCTGGCTTTCGATGGGCGAAATAAGAAGGTCGTGAGTATATCAACAGATCCGTCAGCCACTACTAGCTACTTCGACGCTTCAAGCAACTCGCTGCCTTTTGAGACGTCGCCGGTATTTTTCCGCCCCGAAGTTCTATCGAAATATAAGGCTGACCGAGATAAGTACACTGTTAGTGAAGAACACATGTCCATACATTGTAGAGGAGGCTGGGAGCTCCGTAAATTTGATGTCAATGATGCGGGCCAAATTCACACTTATATCTGTTACCTTCGAGATCTTCCTGATGATGAACAACGATATTGGCAAAGCTTCAATGAGGAGCCTAAGGCACGGATTGCGCATCGTGCTTTGTTGCACGACTTCGTAGGAGAATGGACGGATATTGTTGATCCTTTGCAAGCTGCCCTATCAATGCTGCGACATTGGAACCAATCTGACTTGGATTGGTGGAGGCTTCGTGACGAAGCTTTGCTCGAACGCGTCAACACTCCACGCACAAGCAGTCAGGATGAATGGGCACAAGCATTTGCGGATCTCTCAAAGTTGATTATTGAGGGATTCGAAATTGCACCCATGCAAGCAAGACTGAAGGAGGTGGGCGTCAAATTCAACAAGGACGAGAGAAGCTTGGCCCTCATCGAGAAGATCCTTGCCGACCTTGGCTCACTCGATGCTGGAAGGAGATTGGACGGGCTAAGGGCAGTGCAAGCAATTCGCTCAAACATAGCCTCCCACTCGCGAGGCGACCGAGCAAGCGAGTTGGGGAGAGATGCTTTAGAGAAGCATGGAACTTACCAGGCTCATTTTAAGGAAGTTTGCCGCACAGTTGTCGATGAGCTCCGAACCATTGAGGAAGCGCTGCTGCTCCAAGCTGAGCGCCTACGCAAAGAGTGACGCGGTGGCGCGCCGGGGGGCTTGCGGTCTCGGATCTCACTCGCCGCCTGCTCGCGCTCTGTGGACGGGGAGTGATTGGCGGGCTTCGTGGTTCGACGGGCTCACCAGGCGTTACCGATTTCATAACACTGCGTGCCAGGGCGACCTCCGCGATGTCCGCGCCACCTATAGGGTTGTCTTCAGGCGTCAGCATCGTGTAGTGGATCGTCGCCTTCCCCGGCCTCACCACTATCTGCTTCACGAACGACCTGACGAACGCTTTCGTCTCTGCTAGACCGCTCTCCAGCAGGAACTCGCTCATCTCTGCCGCATACGCCGCCACACGCTCCTCATCTTGCACGCTCGCCATCCGCATGGAAAGCAGCCTCCGCGCCTCGCCAGCCGCCCGCTCCAGACGCTCCTGGTTCTCCTGATGATGACGGATGCGCGGCAGGATGTCCTCCACCGTCATCTCCGTGCTCTCCACCAGGCGCCAGAGCCGGTCCATCCGACGCCGCACTTCAGCCAGCGCCAGCTCCGCCGCGTCGACGCGCTCGCGCTCCCCCTTGATGACCGAGTCCATCTCCTCGTTCACGGACCGCACGAGGTCGCGAATGTTCGACTCGGTGAGGATGTGCTCCCTGATCTGGTCGAGGATGAGCCGCTCGAAGCGCTTGGCGTTGAGCCGGGGCGTCTGGCACGTCCCCTTGCCCCGGTTGAGGAGGGAGTGGCAGACGTAGTAGGTGTACCTGCCGCTCATCGCCTCCGACGCGCTCAGCGCCCGCCCGCACCGTTCGCAGGTCAGCAGGCCGCTCAGCAGATACGGGCTGGCCACACGCCTCGGATGCACGCTTCTCGGAGCGCGGGAGCCCAGCAGCCTCGCCACGCGCTGGAACTCCTCCTTCGTGACGATGGCGGGAAAGGCGTTCTCCACGCGCACCGGCGGAGCGTTGTCCTTGGCGCTTTTTCCCCAGACGAGGGCGCCGGTGTAGGCCTCGTTGGCCAGCATCCGGTAGATGGATGCCTTCAGCCAGCGTTGCCCGAAGGGACTGGGTATGCCCTCCGCGTTGAGGGTCTTGGTGATGTCGAGCGTCGTGCTGCCGTGCAGCGCCATATCGAACATGCGCCGGACCACGGCGTCGGCGGGCGGGGCGAGTTCCAACCGGGGGCGCTTCTTCGCCCCGTCCTGTACGGAGACCTTCCGGTAGCCGTAGGGGGCGATGGTGGCGATCCAGAATCCGCGCGATGCGGCCTCGCGCATGCCGCGCATGACCTCCTGCGCGAGGTTCTCCGAGTAGAACTCGTCCACGCTCTCGATGATGGCCTCCATCAGCTTGCCGGTGGGTGTGTCGTCGGCGTGCTCGGTGATGGAGACGACCCTGACGCCCTTCTTCTTGAGCATGGACTTGAAGGCGATGGCGTGCTCGCGCTTGCGGGTGAAGCGGGAGAACTTCCAGACGAGGATCTCGTGAAAGGGGGCGTCAGGCCTGGTGGCCTCGTCGAGCATCTTGCGGAACTGGGGTCTGTCGGCGATGCGTCCGCTCTCGGCCTCGTCGACGAACTCGCGGGCGACGACGTAGCCGTTCTTCTGGGCATAGTCCCGCAACGCCCGCAGCTGGGCGGCGACGGAGAGGTCCACGTCCTGGCGTTCGCTGGAGACCCGGGCGTAGAGGGCCGCCGAGGTGTGGTTGTGGTTCGGTAGCTTATCCATGTGCTTGTTCTCCCTCATGCGTCTTCCTGTTCGGCCTGGCGGGACTTGATGCGTTCGTACCGGACGGCGCGCCGCCACTCCTGCTCCTCCATGTAGTTGCGGAGGGCCTCCCGGACCAGCTCGCTCATGGTGCGGCCCTCCTCCTGCATCACGTTCTGGACCTGCTGCGCCATTGCAGGGGGCAGAGAGAAGGTGATGGTCTTGGTCGTCCTGGTCATGGCGCTCTAACCTTACCGAGTCTTACTCGTATCGTCCTGTGGCCGCCGCTTCCTGTCAACGAGCATCTGTCGCGGGCCCCGCGGCGGCCGTCGCATCCCATTCGCAGTCAGACGATCTGATGGGCATGGGGGATGCGTTCGAAGGAGGCGCTGGCGAGCTGTGGCCGGAGAACGGACCGGTCGCGGTAGGGCACGGCGACGACGGCGATCTTGGCGAGGCGTCCGTGCCAGTTGGCGGGCCTGGCGGCCACGGCGAGGTCGTCGTCGCGCCACAGGTCGTAGCCGCTGACCCGCTCCACGTAGACGGGCCTGCCGGTGAGCGCCACCCGCTCGGCGACCGAGCATTGGGCGGGCGGAGCGCCCCTGCGGGGAAGCAGGCCCCGCAGGCACGACAGCGGCCTCTTCTGCATCCTCAGCCTGAATCCGGGCGTCCGTGCGACGACAGTGGCCTTGAAGGCATCCGGCGCGGGGGCGGACGTCCACCGGCGCGGGTCCCCCTCCTCTCTGCGCTCGTACAGGACCGCGAGCAGGGGCTGGTGCTGCATCACCTCGGCCAGCCTGATGGTGAGGGAGGAGTAGGCGCGTCCGTACCTGCGTTGCAGGGCGACCACGTCGAGCCCGACGGCCTCGGCGAACGGGCCGAACAGGGCGGGCTGCATCAGCGCCGCCGCCGCGAAGCGGTCGGCCTGCCGGCACAGGCTCGCGCCCTGGGAGAAGCCGGCCTCGGGATGGAGGTCGCGGAGCCGCTCCCTGACGATCTCGTAGGTCTCGTGGAGGAGCGTGTGCTCCTGGGCGCCGCTCCAGTCGGAGACGTTGTACTCGATGAGGTAACGGCCGTTCTTGGTCCCGGTGTGAACGCCCCTGATGCCCCCGGGCAGGCGGGAGCAGACGGCGGCCCCCACGCCTGCCGTATCCAACAGGGCGGTGATCTCCTCCATGCGGGGGAAGGCGGAGAGGCCGAAGAAGTCCACGAACTCCCGCGCCACGTCCGTGGGCTGGAGGCCCCGGGAGCGGTCTGCTTGCGCCATGAGGACATGGCAGAACTCGTCCAACATGCCCTTATTCATGGGAGCAGCCGCTTCCCGCTGTAGCGCTCGTACAGCTCGACGATGAAGCGCTTGGACTCGATGGAGAGGGGTCCTCGGGGCCTGGTTCCCACGCGGAACACCGGGTCGGACAGGACGTACCGGTAGGCCCGCTCCACCTCCGTCGCCTCGTCGGCCTCAGGCTCCTCCCCCTCGCTCTCCAGGTATCCGGCCCTTTGAAGGAGGCCGTGGACGCCGACGCCGTAGAGGGTCGCCAGCCGCCTGAGGAGCCGGGGTCCCGGGTGGCGGTCGCTCCTCTCGATCTGGGAGAGGTAGGAGTTGGAGATGCCGGTGAGCCGCTGGACGGCGCGCATGCTGGTCTCGCCGCGCAGGCGCTTGAGCATCGCGCCGATGTCCTCGTCTTGGCGGCCGGTCTCCTCGTGTATCGGGGCCTCGTCATGCGATTCTTGTGTCATACCGGCGCTCCCGCCCGCTGTAGTGCAACAGTTGTGCAATGATTGTCCCATTGGGGGAAGCAATCGTCAAGAGATTAGGAGACTACTGCCCGTAGCTCGTTGCCTATTAGTGCGCTCTATAGTTAGACTTCTGCAGCATAATAGAGCGCTGCGGCGGCTGAATCATACATCCCGTCGCATCACTCTGCCACCTGCGGATGACGCGGACGCGCAAGAGAGTCGGACACGTGAGAAGAGACCCGAGGCTCACCGAAGAGCAGGACGCGATGCGGCTGGGAGGACTGCGAATCCTGGCCCGCATGATCGCGCGCGCCCACCTGGCGTCCCTCGCCGAGAACACCGAGAAAGAGGGCGTCGGCTGCGCGGGTAGTCCCGGCCGTTCTGCCGCCCCTGATGGGGACCTCCCGCAGAAGGAGGGCGGGCATGTCCGGTAAGCGCTCCCCCCGGAAGGTGAAGCTGAGCGCCATGGCGGTGTGGGACTTCCTCAACCGTCGCCACATGACCCAGAACGACCTAGCGCGTCTGATCGGCGTCACGTCGGGCTACCTGTCCCGCCTGATCAACGGGAGGCGCTGTCCGTCGCCTCGGATGCGTCGCCGTCTACAGGAAGCCCTCGGTTGCTCAGAGTTCGACGAGCTGTTCATCGTGGCGGCCGCCGATGAGTAGCGGACGCCATCCCCCCTCCCCACTGTTCCTTCCCGGCATAGCCCTGCTGCCGGATGACTTCGCGGACCGATTGACGGTGCTCAAGGAGATCACCGAACGGCGGGGCGATGCTGTCGCTGGTCCGGCTGGCGACGCGGGCCCCGGGGGGGTTGGGGGAACTGCTGGCCGAGGACCTGATCGTCATCCGCGGCAAGAGGAGCTAGCGCTGTGGAGGATCGGAATCAGACCGGAGACTCTCGCGCGACGCCCTTACCGGGGATTGGTCGCGGGGTGGAGTAGGGCTATGGGCCGCCGCCAGCAATGGGTCTACCACGTGGAGCCGTCGCGGTTTCCCCCGGACTTCCCGGAGCGTCTGGAGAGGTTGAGGGAAGCCGCCGGGCTGTCGTGGCGGGAGCTGGCCCGCCGCCTGCGGGTGAGAGCCCGCAGCGTGTGGCGTTGGCGGGCCGGGACGCGACCGGACGCGGGCCATCTTTACGCCCTGTTCAGCCTCGCCGCCGAGATGGGCTTGCTTCCCCACCTGCTGCCAGCTGCCGGCGCGCGGGAGGCCGACGGGCAATGAACCGTTAGACGGTCATCAGCCTCAAAGGGAGTTATGCAGTTCCCATCATGGCGCTCATGGTTGGCGAAGAGGAATTCGCCTCTCACCGGACTGCGCCATAACTTTGTCCTGCCTCGGTAGGTCAGCGGTCGAATTCGCCTGTGATCGCATCGAGGCCGTATGCTCCGAAAAGCGACATCTTGTCGATTATATCCAGGCAACGCGACCTGAACGATGACCCGACCGTGCGGCTGTACACCCGGACAACCAATTTAGCCACGCTGTTAGAAGTTCCAGATACAGCCGTACGTATGTCACCCGTATCTTTGCCGGCCAGATCTAAAAGACGCTCACACGCCATCAGAACAACATCAGACATATCCGCGGTGGTCTTCTCTAAGGCGTCAAATAGGGGATCGTATTCAGCCTCAAAGGCCGGACTGCCTGCATAATCTTTGACGAGACCTTCATAATCTCCCAATTCCAGCCCTTCAAATTCATAAAAGCATCGGGCCGCCGCTCGTCGGACTTCCATGTCAGAGTCTGAAAACAGCTTAACGAGCATATCTTCGCACACAGACCTATGTGCGCTTATCTTGGTGTTCGCAGAATATACATTTGCCGCGCCCAGCCGGAGCGACTTAGATCCAGAAACGCAGCGACTGGCAAGAGGCAGTACCTCTTCAACTGTTAGTGATGCGTAACACAGCCAACGCGCCCCGGCGCTAGCCACATTGTCGAACCTTGACTCGGCCATTTGGGAGAGGACTGGTTCAAGTTGATGGTAATGCGTCTGGGTCGCATATTTCAAAAACATTTCGACATGGTATAGTGCTAGCAGCCTCTCGTCCGTATTGCAAAGACTGAGGAACAGTTCTACTGCGAAATCATCATCATATCGTAGCACGCCCAACAACACCTCAACCACGCACGCTCGTATCGCATCCGAAGGGTCATTTACCATTTTTGTCAAGTAGGGCTTGAAGAACGACAGGTAACGCTCATCTTTGAATATCAGCTTGGCCACGGACTCCGCTGCCGAACCTCTCACGGAACTTCGCCCGACTGATTCCGGGTCGTAGCTCGATCCCTCTTGATCACCCTGATAGTAAATTATGTTGGTTGAAATCTGGACAGGATCGGGGTCTGGATCATTAATAGCATACCAAGCTATCATGTCTAGTGCGCCATCGGGCAATGGAGAATCTGAAACATGAACGAGAGCCGGTGTTATCCAGCGGCCCAACGGACGGTCGGGAATCTGATGGCAGCGGAGACATGCGGCTACGACAGTTTCCATATCAATATCCGATGATGCAAGCCCACGCAATATTGCCTCGAAATAGAATGAGTTTGTATCCTGTGGCATACTGTGAACGAGTTTGGCGAATCTCTCCGGGTCTTCCTTGGTCTGCGCCTCTAGGACGTGAGCTAGCTGAGGCGCCCCGCCGACTAACGATCTCGTGGAATCGCTAGTCGACGAGTTAGAAGAGTAATGTGCCATTGCCTTTAGCCAGCTGTTGTCATTCATCTTGCGGGCGGCTTGTTCCGATATTGGCGGACCTACCCTACCGCTTGTTAGGCCCATTGGTTCACGAAGACTGATGCCTCCCAACTTTCGGCGTAGTTCTTGCAGTCTACGAAGTGCTTTCTCAGAGAGCCGGGAAACTTCAACGCTCTCCAGCAGCCTTAGTTGAGAAATGCCCCTTAGTGTTCTAGCGTCACCTCGTCGCTCCCATAGGGGATAATGGTTAAGAATCGCGTTTTCTAGTCGAGCGAGTGCGGCGGAAGCGCAGTGGGGTGTCACAGCAATGACAAGCTGTAAAATTGGATTTACCGAACTGATAGACACGTGGTTTATTTCAAATCTAATTGCTGGATCTGCTAGCAAGTATTCGACTGCGTCATCAGCGTAACGCAGGGGAGTCGCAGTATATGAACGGACGAGCAAGTAATGTATTGTCTGGTACTCGGAGTCTCGGAATATACTTACATACCGCTGAAACTCAGCCGGTTCGTTAACGGATAGCAGATTTAGAGCTGACTCCATGCCCGCGAGAAAGTTATTAGGCAGCCCGTCTTGCAAAGCTACGCCATGTCCCCAAACGCGGTCTCGCCATGGTGGACCATGACTCTTGTCGGCGTTTCTCTCTAAGATAGTCATAAGGAAGGGAAACAGGAGTTCTGCGAACTTTAGCGGAGCAGCCTTAGCTGCCTTGCCTATTACCTCTCCAGCAGTGCGGTGTCTTTCGAAACGAGATGAGAATGGACTTGCAGTCCCGGACTGTTCGGCAAGGATAAGTAGCCGCTCCGAATAGGAGGATATCAACTCGCAGGTCCAATCAGGATTTTGTGGAGCCATATTTGTGATCGCGCGCCAGAAATAGTCACTCAGAGTGGAAGGAGTGAGTAAGTGGTCAAGGATGCCTGCGTGTACCAAGTAGAGCGTAAAGTCAAAGAATCTTCTACTTGCAGCAACGTTGGAACGTGAGAATAGGCCCGCCAACCTCTTATCCCATAATTCGGAAGTGCCGACAAACGGAGACAACAAAGCCGCTATCCTCTCGGATCTTTCCCTCTGAACAGACGAGAGGAACCACACGGCCCGGTTTACGAACTGCTCGGTATTGCTATCAAGCCACTGTTGTATAGTACCGGTATGGTCCAACACGTCGAACCAAGCCGCTGAGCTGTATATTGCTCCCATCACATGATTTGACAGCTCTGACTCAAGCAGAGGGGCAACGACGCCCCATTCTTCTTCAGTGGGGTCATTGAGCGAACCGAGTAGGGATAAGGCAATGGTTTTCAAGTGTGTGCGTATGTCGTCGCTTGTCAGGATGGCTTTCAACGTGAGCGTGAAATCCTGGGTTGAGATGTCGCGCCGGTGCAATAGCACTTGCCTCACTTGCGAGCGTATGAATAGGCTTTGTCCTTGCTGGCGGATGTATGACACCAAGTCAAAGCCGTCGGATGCGAACCGGCGGGCAAAGACATAGTCAAAGAAACTTTCGTGGAAAAACGAAACTCGTGCCCTATCCTTTACGAGGATGTTCTCCGAGACCATCACGGATACAGCCTCTTCATATTCATCCAGCAGCGCTACAGGAACAAAGAGAGCTTGGCGCTCAGTCATGTTCTCGATTATCAGATTCACAATGGATCGCATTTGTATAGCATCTATGCGCTCTCGGATGATCATACGCTTGTAACCCCAGAACTTGTCATAGAGATCTTTGGCGGTCTGAAAACCGAGAGAGTCAACGCCATTTTGTGGTGTGACCTCTGCTAGAAGTCTAAGGTGGATTGGCAATGATAACAAGTCAATCTGTTTCGCACTGAGGTTGTCTGCTTCCAGCCCTAGGTTCGCAACCAGAGACCTAACGGTCGCCTCATCGAATTGCTCCACAACGATTTCTTTCGCTATTCCTCCGTCCCTGATCAGCTCACGGAGCCTGTGGTCGTTGTCAACATCAAACTTGCGGCAAGCAGAGAGAACTCTCATATTCGGATGACTCTGTGCTTGATGAAGCATCGCCCCGATGCAATCGAAGAACTCCGGATTGCGCCCGGAAGCGAGGCTAATGGCGTCCAGCTGGTCTACCACCAATAGGCAATCGCGTCCTTCGGCGACAACTGCGAGAACGCTGACAGGGGACGCAGGCAATCCAAACGACTGTCCCAATTCAGCCGGTGTAGATGATACCTTGAGCCGGTCTACCCTTAAAGCAAGCATGGGCCAGTCCCTGCCCTTTATGCGGTCCAATATCTGTGAAATTGTCGAGGTCTTCCCGACGCCTGCCTTTCCGGAAACGAGGACAATGTTCCCTGCCTGATTGTCATCAAACGTTTGAAGTACCTGACTGACCTCGTCTCGGGGTATTATCTCTTTCCCGATACCTACCGGTTGTATCCCAGAGAGATAGGTTTGATTCAGTTCAGAAATGGCGTCAGTGACGGTCTGCTGTTGGACCCACATCTGCCTATAGAATCCACGGTCTTCGAGGAATTCCCATATGTCCGCGGACGTTAGTTTCTGGTGAATCTGGTTTGATGCGAACTCTAACAAGGCGCTTAACGCGTTAGAAGGGTTGTCAGAGACCAAAGTTTCAAGCGCGTACTTGGCCGTTTGACGGAGAGAGGCTTCATCCTGTTTCCGCACGTGGATTCGCCGCAGACGCTGATACGAATCTTCCTTGCTGGAAAAAGTCCAGCGGCTACAGAGTTGGTCGAAGTGACGAGACCATTCGTCAGAAGAAAGAAAGTGCTGGTCGAACTCCTCCCAAGAACCGGCATCTCGGGCGCGACACGCGAGCTCGTCAAGAGGATGGGCGGCGTGAGAGGATGCGAATACACAACTTGCAAACGGGTCGTTTAGCTTTTGGTAGAAATTGGGAAGCACACCCCTCGTATCCAAATCGCGAAGCGACCAAACGCCCTTTCCTGTCAATTGACTCTTGGCCTGATGGTACTCAATCTCAGAGGAGATGTTGACAGAGAATTCTATGCCCTTGCCTGCCGGTCCGGCCGGCTCTATGTGTATCAAGTCTGCTTCACCTTTCATGACACGTATCATGCACATGACGGTCCAAAGGTATTCGTACCTATTCCCTATTTTATCGCTGGGTCCGCCTGGAAGTGGCATTGACCTGATATTCCTTTAATGTGGTTAAGCGTAAACCGCTATCGTGGTTTTTGTTGATGGTAGGGCGTAATAGGAGGAATGTCCAACATGGATTTCTGGCCCCTTAGGACTCGCTGACGTGCACAAGTCCCTATGGCGCTCAGTTTCCCTACTTGGATTCGATGTTCAGCGCAATTGGAAAGCGTGGCCGGGCCCCGAGCCGCCGGGCGTGCGCCAGGCCGGTCCCAACGGCCCCGCCTTCTCCAACAAGCGCCGGTGGGAGACCCACAGGGGAACACTGACCTTAGCGCGCGCCATCTTGTCCGTTGCCACGCGCAGGAAGTGAATCGCCGCCATCTCGTCGTCGAAGACGACCAGGAGATCTGGTTGCGCGCCGTGGTCGTCGATGGGCCGTGCGGTGGCGAAGTAGCGCAGGTAGGGCGCGATCCGGTCGGCCATCGTCACGGGGCGCACGGCGCGGCGCTCCCACTCCAGGAAGAAGGGCCATGTCCGTCCATCCTTGCGCAGGATGCCGAAGGCGTCGGGGTGGACTGAGTGGAGCCGGTCCCCATGCCGGAAGAACCGCGCCGCCCGCCGGGGCGGGTCGATCTGGACGATCTCGTAGCCCTTGGAGCGGGCCTGCCTCGCCAGGACCGCGGCGAACCAGTGGACCGCCTGGGTGTGGTCGAGGTTCCTGAGCAGCTGTCGGCTCCTTCTGCCGGAGACGTTGCGCCACGTGAGGGACGCCTTCGGGTCCAGGAGAGCGGGGCTCCATCGCCGCCTTGCCGCGCCCACGGCGGCGCGGTCGCGGCGGGCCAGGAAGGCCAGCCCCCGACCGGCGGGAGCGAGGCGTCGACGGCCGTCGATGACGGGATCGACGGCGAGGCCCAGCCCTGTGAGCCGGACGAGGGTGCGGGAGAGCATCGACCGCTCGACGCCCAACAGCGCGCCCAGGTGGGCGGGCGTAACCCACGGCCAGTCGGCGAGCAGGTCGAGGATGCGCTTCTCGGCTGGGTTGAGCAGCGCGGGCAGGAGATGACCAGGCACAGCCCGCTCTGGAGCGTCAGCCATGAGGTCTTCGGGGAGGGACGCCCGGGCTAGGGGCTCCTCCTGAGGCCATGCTCCGCGCGGCCTCGTGTGGGCCAATGCGGTGTGCAGGTCGAGGGCCGCATGCCCCGATGGCAGCTTCCAGATGGGGGCGGCGGCGCCGGCAGAGGCCGTGTCGCGTTCGAGGGCGAGGAAGGCGACGGCGGGCGCTCCCGCCATCAGCCTGCGGGCGTGCCGCAGCCGTATCTCGTCGGGCGCAAGCAGGAGGACGGCGCTAGGGAGCGGCCCCTCGCGCAGCCGCCACAGCCGCTTGGCGAACCCCGTCCGGTCGGCGGCGATTCCCTGCCTGACGACGGCGATCACTCGTCCGTCGGGAAGCGCTAGCGCGGCGTCCATGGGCATGGCCCGATACCACCGAAAGCGGATGGGGTGGGCGATGTCAGAGACGGCGGAGGCGAGGCGGTAGATGACCGCGATGGCGTCGAGCCGTTCCAGCAAGACACGCCGCCACTGTTCGGAGACGGGATAGGGCCGGAGCAGGCCGTCCACGGTCATGCCCTCGCCCTTGGCTAGCCGGTAGATGCCCGCGGCGGTCAGGTGGAACCTGCGCGTCGGCGGGACGAGGTCCGTGGCGTGGGGGACCGAGGCGATGAGCCCCTGGGACTCCAGGCTCTCGACGGCTGGGTAGACCGCGCCCCTGGACCAGCCGGAGACGCAGACCATCTCCAGCCGGTCGAGGAAGGGCATGGCGGCCAGACGCCGCAGGAGCTCGCGCTCGCACTCGGCGGGCCTCATTGGATCCGCTCCCCGTCCGCCCCGCCGTCATGGGCGGCGTTATCGCCTCGGGCCCCGTCCGGCGCGTCCTGACCGGCAGGCTGGGAGCGCTTGCTGCGCTGCGTCTTCCGCTTGGAGACCTGGGGCGCGGCGGCCTTCTTGTCCTGCCGCTCCGCCTGTGCTTGGCCGTCCTTCTCCTTCATGGCGTTGAGCTCATCCCGGAACTGCTCCACCCGCTTCCGGCCCTCGGCCTGCTGGGCTGCGATCTCCTCGGCCGGCATGACGTAGGAGGAGGCCGCCGCCCTTATCCGAGCGGCGGCGCCCGGGTCGCCCGGCACCGGCTTGTGCACCATCATCGAGAAGGCGGGCATCCGCTCGGTCCCCACCGTGGCCCTCACGTAGCAGTGGTGGACGGGCAGCGACGTGATGTCGTCCTCCGAGACCCGGTCCTTGCCCAGCTCCCAGACCAGGTGGCGGGCGTCGGACCCTGCGACCTGGAAGACGGCGAGGCAGCCCACGTTGGCCAGGACCGTGTCCCGCATCGTGCGGGAGAGGTCGTCGAGCTTGGCGAGACTCTGGGTGGCGAGGATGAAGGACGCCCCGAACTTCCCCAGCTCGGAGAGCATCGACTCGTAGTCGACGCCGGGCATGGACTGCATCTCGTCCACCACGATGAGCGCGCCCCGCCGCCGCTCCGGGGGCAGGCCCTCCTGCTCCCGGATGACCGAGTCCACCAGATTGAGGAGGGAGGCCCCGACCAGGGCGGCCACGTCGCGCCCCGCCATCCCCTGGGCGGTGGAGACCAGCAGCACGCCGCCGTCGAGGATGGTCTGCCGGATGTCGATGGTGGAGCGTGACTGGCCGAGGATGGCCCTTGCGCGCTTGGAGGAGGCGTAGTAGGCGAGGCGGGTCTGGACGGGTGCGATGGCCTCGCTTTTGTACTCATTGCGCCACTTGCCGAAGTCCCTGGCCCACCACTCCAGGATGTAGGGGTCGGTCACCTTCGCCAGGACGCCGGAGCGGAACTTGTCGTCGGAGAGGAGCCGCAGCCCGTCCAGGATGGTGTATTGCTCGTCGGGGTCCGTCTGCTCGTTGGCCTCGTGGAGGCTCTTGACCGTGTGCTCGAGGATGGACTGCATCCTCGGCCCCCACTGCTCCCACAGCCCCCTGGCGACGCGGACGACGGAGTCGGCGGTGCGGTCTCTATCGGCGAAGACGCGGGCATCCAGGAGGTTGATGCCGGGCGCGCCCCGCTCGTCGGCGAGGTCGATGAGGCGCACGCGGTCGACGAGGGACTCGGGGACCTGCTCCAACAGGGACTGGACGAGGTCGGCGTGGGGGTCGACGACGACGATGGCGTCGGAGTCCCTTCCCGCCGCCTTCTCGTTGAGCTTGTGGGCGACGATGTGGCGCATGAGAGTGGACTTGCCCATGCGGGTGCGGGCGACGTAGAGGTGGTGGCGGCGGAGCAGGTCCTCGGGGAAGCGGACCTCCCTCGGCTTGCCCACGGTCGTGCCGCCCACCAGGGCCCCGCCCGTGACGCCCCTTGCCGACGGCAGGAGGGCCCTGGCGCCGGAGCGTTCGACCAGGGGCGTCTCGTCCCGCGCGCCCGGCGGGTGCCAGAGGGCGGCGGCCTCGCGGACGCCGAGGACGCTGCGCTTGCCGAAGAATCCGGCGCCGGTGGGGTGCAGCGAGGGGACGGGGATCGCGGGCCGGATAGCGCTCACGTTGAAGCGCGCCCCGGCGGGGTGGTCGTAGTGGCGGTAGGCGGTGGCGACCGGCCCCAGGAGATCCTTGGCGCGTTGGGGCCGCGCGCCTTGGGGCAGGATGGCCGTGACCTGGAGCTCAGCATCGAAGGCGATATGTTCGACCTTCTCCCGGATGATGAGGGGGTCGTAGACGCGGGAGCGGGCCTTCTTCCAGCGATGCGAGACCCAGCCCGCCAGGGCGAGGCCGGCGAAGACGCCCAGGCCAAGGAGGGCCGCCTTCCACGTCTCCCCGGCCTGGACCCAGAGGTAGCCCCGGAGGACTCCCAGAGCGCCCAGCCCGAGGACCATCATGGTCGTGACGTCGGTCTGGATGGCCCTGGCCCGCTCCGCGTCGGGTGAGAGCCGGGGCTCGGGGCCCGGCCCCTTCATCGCCTTTTCGAGGTGGGGCTGGGACCAGTCGGGGCCGAGGGAGCGCAGGAGGAGGCGGGCGACGACTCGCTCCCCCTCCCGCAGATCGGACAGCGCCCCCAGGAGTGCGAGGAGGGGATCTGAGCCGGGGTCGAGGAGGTCGTGTCGTCGCGGAAGGTGCGCAGGGGGGCGTATTCGGGGCCGCTCGATAGCAGGGTCATGCCCCACGCCTGCTCCCCCTCTTCGAGGCGCAGGGGGTCCTCTTCTTCCGGGACCTCGCGGATCCGGGCCTGGGGGTAGTGGGCCGCGATCTGTCCCTGGATCACCTGCTTGTCGTGGCAGCGGGCCATGAGGGTGACGCCGTCGGCGTCGCCCGCGATCTCCAGGGAGAAGGGCTCGGGGACGGCGATGGAGCCGAGGAGGTTCTCCACGCCGAGGAGGGTGCTCTCGCCGGTGCGGGGCGGGGTCACCGCTAGGAGCACCGGGGGCTTCTGGCGATGACTGCCGAAAAGGGAGTGGATGGGATTCAGTTTCATAAGGGGACGCCCTTCCTTGCCTCAGAGAGTTATCGGTGTGCGCCGGGCCGCCACTCGATGACCTCCGTCTCCTCGGGCGTGGCCTCGATGCGGATGGGGAACCGGTTGCCCTTGGCGATGAGGAGGCCGTCGCCCCGGGGGCAGGAGACGAGCCAGCGCTGCAGCTCCGGCGGCAGGTCGAAGGCGTCCCCCACCGCGCCGACGGCGGCGGAGTCCTGTTGGAGGAGGAGCTTGAAGGCGGCGTTCTGGAGGAGCGCCCTGCCGGAGTGGCCGGTGATGGCCCGCGAGGTGTCCTCGCTGAGCAGGTCCTGCACGTCTTGGGTGATGAACCGCAGCCCGAGGCGGTGTTTGCGGGCCCGCTTGGCCATGGAGACCATGAAGGCCGCGCCCTCGGGGTGCTGCATGATCGACCACACCTCGTCCACGACGAGCACGCGGGGCTTGGGGTCCTGGGCGGCCGCGGCCCACACCGCCTCGGTGCAGACCATGGCGGCGGCGGGCCGCAGCTCGGGCTCCAGGAGGCGCAGGTCGAAGACGGTGACGAGGGCTTCCTGGGCGAGCAGGTCGTCGCCCTCGTCGGAGAGGAGGTGCCGCAGGCTGCCGGTGGCGAAGGGCCTGAGCAGCATCGCCATGTCCTTCTCCTCGCCGCCTGCGAGATGGGCGTAGAAGTCCTTGAAGCCGGTGCGCTCGCGGGGTTCGGCGTAGTAGCCGGCGAGGGCGTGGTCGAGGGAGGCCCTGCGCTCCGCGCTGAGCCGCTCGCCGACCATCACCTCGATGAGCCGCCGCAGACTGCCGATCCGCTGGAGCAGCTCCTCCGAGTCTCCCCGGTCGATGACGAAGGGGTTCATGCCCTGGCCTGGGACGCCGGGGGAGATGACCCGCCCGCTGGCCGCGCGGGCCATGTCGGCGTATTCGCCCTCGGGGTCGATGACGTAGGCCGTTACCCCGCGAGTGAGTCCTCGGAGCAACGCCAGCTTGGTGGCGAAGGATTTCCCAGAGCCGGAGCGGGCCAGGACGGCGGTGTTGGCGTTGAGGTGGGTCCCGTCGAAGGGGTCGTAGACCACGGGGGAGCATGCCCGCAGGTCGGTCCCGTAGAGCGTGCCCCTCCGGGTGTCCAGGTCGGGCGGGGAGAAGGGGAACAACCTCGCCAGGGAGGAGGTGTCCAGGGTGCGCCACTCCGCAACGGCGTTGAGGGCTAGGGGCAGGGTGGACAGCATCCCCTCCCGCTGGCGGAAGGCGAGCGGGTCCAGCTTGCCGAGGGTGGCCCCGAAGTGGGCCTTGGCTCGCTGGGTCATCTCCTTCAGAGAGGCCGCGTCCTTGGCGTGGAGGGTGACGGAAAGGGAGGAGTGGAAGAGCCGCTCCCGTCCCCGCTGCACCTCGTCGCGCAGGCGGGTGATGTCTTCGAGGGCGATCTCCGCCTCGGGGGACAGGGTGCGTCCCCGGCGGAGGGAGAGGGAGTGGGCGGACTCGAAGCGCACCTTCTGCCACTCCAGGGTGCGTGCGGCTTGGTCGGCGGGGATGGGGCCGAGGTGGATGGACAGGTCCATGGGGACGCCGGCTGCCATGAGGCCCTGGAGGAAGCCGGGGGACAGGGACCGGGGCCATTTGCCCAGGTGGAGCGAGCGGGTGAGGCGATCCCCGATGCGGACGTCGCGGCGGTTGATCTCGACGGAAACGGGTCCTTCCTCGTCCCCCTCGGCGGGCGCCCCACCGAGCGCGGAGGCCAGCAGGAGCATCTGGAGGGCGCGGCCCTTCAGGGGGTGGACGGAGAGCCCGGCCCGCGCCAAGAGCCCCCGCAGGTCATCGATTCGGTCGAGCTTGCAGACGGCGTAGAAGCGCCTATCGAGGACGCCGTCGCGGGTCTCCAGGTCGGTCAGGAGCCGTTGGAGGGAGTCGGCCGCCTCCGCAACCTGCGGGGGCAGGTCCTTGGGTTGTGATTCGAGCAGGTCCGCCCGCAGGCGGCCGAGGCTGGGCGGGTGCTGGCGGACGAGGAGCTGGACGGGGAAGTCGAGGGCGTTGAGCGCGCCGGCGAAGGACCCGAGCTTCGGCTCATCGAGATCGAGGCCCATCACCTCGCAGACGCCGAGCTTCACGCCGTCGAGGCGGACCGGCCCGTCGTCCTCCAGGTGGGAGAGCATGAAGCATCGGGGCAGCGGCAGCGGAGGCTTCGGCTCGGCGTTCTTCCGCTCCCCATGCCTTGTGAGTGCAGATAGCTTCTTCAAAGTGTCTTCTCCTATCGGTTTAGGGGATGGGGACGATGCCGCTGCGCAGGACGAGGGAGAGCGTCTTGGCCGAGAGGACGACGACCAGCCCGACGACCGCGCCCACAACGGCGTTCCGGGCCTGGCCCCCGCCGCGCTCCGATCCCCCCTCCGCCATGAGCAGGAAGCCCGCCCACACGACGGAGAAGAGGCAGAGCCCGGCCCCCGCGAAGGCCATCGCCGTCAGCACCTCGCCGAAGGCTGTGAGCATCTCCCGCTCCTCGGCCTCCGCCGCGCCGAGGGACGCCAGCGCGGCGGAGGCGAGCGGCAGGGTTGCGATGCCCCGTCTCATCGCGGCCGCTCCCAGCCGAGTCCACCGAACAGGTGGTCCGCCTCTCCCTCGCTCAGGGGCGACTGATCGGCGGGGACGGGTTCCGGCTCCGGCTCCGGCAGGTCGAGGACCTGGAAGGGGGCGTCGGCGCCGACGCTCAGCGCCAGAGCGGCGGTCTCTCTCCTGCTCCGTGCGGCGGGGGCGCGCTGCACGACCTCGGCCCGCACGTGCTCCTCGTGGACGATGTCCAGCGTGACGTCCTGCTGCACGGTCTCGCTGGGGATGGAAAGGCGGGCGGAGATCCGGTGCTGCGTCGTGGTCCCGTCGTCGTGGTGCACCGTAACGGTCTCGCTGACCTGCCTGCTGGTTCCCGGACGGACGAGACTGACCGTCTCGGTGCGCCGCTCCGTCCGCTCGGGACGGTGGGTGAGCCGCACCAGCGGCGGCAGGGGGACCCGGAGGGCCCCCTGCATTTCGGCCTCGATGGCCACGCCGTGGACGGCCTCCCCGTGCTTGACGAACAGGGCAAAACGAGTATCGCCGCCGGGCACGAACTTGGCCTGTGTGCGGGAGGTCTCCGTCCCGTCCGACGCGCTCACCCGCACCGTCCCCGTGATGGCGGTCACGCCGGCGTCCATGACCGCCGTCACCGTGATGCTCTCGTGTCCGGCCACGGTCTGGAGGGGCATGGGCTCCTCGATCGCGGCGGCGCAGTTCGAGGCCAGGACACCCTCGATCCTCCCCGGCGTCCAGCCCAGGGAGGCGACGCGGACATCGCAGAGCTCCCCCTCCGCTGACGGGAGGGGATAGGGCAACCGTTCGCCTTGCAGGGTGAACGCCCCGACCTGGTTGAGGGAGTCCTGCCAGGCGAAGGTGAGGGAGGGCGCGTCCCCGGAGAGGGGGAGGTCGTAGAAGACCCGTCCCCCCTCATACGCGGTGGCCGCCCCCCAGAAGCGCAGCTCCCCGCCCCGAGGTCCGCCGTGGGCCACCGCCCATACGTCCAGGTCCGTGGCGGCCCGCAGGGTGACCTTCGCCCGGTCGCCGGAGACCTCGAGCGCTTCGACGAAGAGCCGCCGTCCGGGGACCGGCGGCGGGGGCTCGAACTCGCCCTCGTCGAGCCAGTGGCCGTCGGCCAGGGCCGCCTGCGGCGCGGCGGCCACTCCAACCGCCAGGACGGCTGCCGCGATGGCGGCGGCAAGGACCGCGCGCCGGGTCTTCTTGTGTTCGGTCTGTCGTATAGGGGCCTGGTGGCCGTTGCCGTGCCCATTGCCTTGATCAGGGGGCTGACGCCGTCCGCCCAGCCAGCGGGGGCGGAGGGGCATGCGCCCGTTCCGCCGCTCGCTCTCCTTCCGCTGCTTCTTGCGCAGCCTGCGGAGGCCGCGCCTCGCCCGCCTGGCCAGCAACTGCAGCGGGCCGGGTTCCTTGGCTGGCCTTGGGGGCGGCTCGCTGCGCGCGAGCTCAGCGGGGGGTCCGGCGAACCGGCGCGGCCCCAGCCCGAACTTCAGCAGGTCGGCGGCGGCCAGGGGCAGCCGCCTGCCCCCGACCCTCCCGACGATCAATGCCAACCCCAGGACGCCGACGACGACGGCCAAGGCCAGCCGCGCCTCGGACGGCCCGACGGGCATGTAGCGGTAGGCGCCGTAGGCCAGCGCCCCCACCGCCGTCATCGCCACGACCTGGGGGAAGGTGAACCACAGCAGCACCTTGTCCTCGGCCTGCACGTGGGTCGGCACTTCGTGTTCTCTCATGGTCTTTCCTCCTTCCTCACATGCGCCTAACCTTCATTGCTCTCGGTCTCGCCGCTAGGAGTGGGGTCGGGCAGGTCGACGTCCACGGCCGGGTCGACCACGGCGTTCATGACGATGTCGACGACGCCGTAGGCCAGCAGGGCCAGGACGATGCCCGCGACGGCGGTCATCATGGCGCTCTTCCCCCGCTCCATCTGCTGGGGGGCGCCCGACGCCGTCAGGTACATGTAGGCGCCGTAGACGAAGAAGCCCACGCCCACGGCCCCCACCATCCCCAGCAGGATGCCCACCAGGTTCGATACGGTCTGTGTCAGCTGTTCCATTTCTGTCGCTCCTCTGTTCCTCCGAGTAATGCCTTCACCCGGCGTTTCAAGTTCTCTGCTCCGTTCTTTCCGCTGCCCCCGCCTTTACTGGCACATCGCTCCCCCTCCTCCGTTGCTGCTGCGCGCGTTTCCACTGCGCCCTTGGCTGTCGTCTTGACTCGCCGGCCAGCCCCCGCGCATGCGGCGCTGGGCTGCGCCATTGGTTATGGTGTTGGGTTACTCGCTGGCGCTGCGGGGGGCCTCGCTCGGCTGACTCGACCCCGAGGCCATGTCGGCCGCCGAGCGGAGTCCGCTCACCACGAGCCCCACCGCCGCCGGGGCGACACCCGCCGCGATCCCTCCCGCCAGCTTCCCCGCGGCCAGGCCGCCGGGGCCGCCGGCCGCACTGCCCGCCACGAGCCCGAGGGACTGGACGGAGCGGACCACCGACCCCGGCAGGGACATGCCGTAGAAGAGGGTGTGGAGCCAGGCGTCGAAGGTCCCCGCGTTGCCGAGCATCCCCGGGACCCGCGTGGCCAGATAGATGAACGCCGTGGACATCAGCAGCTTCCAGACCAGGTCCCGCACCGGCTCGAAGGCCGCGATCCCCGCGAACTCCCGCAGGAACCCGAACCCCAGCGCCAGCACGACCAGCTGCACCGCCTGCTGGAAGACCGTCGTCATGAAGGTCCGCAGCCAGTGCCGCCCCCACCCCGCCGTGTGGGGCAATATCCAGAGGCCCAGGGCGGCGGGGGCGAGGGCGAGCAGCGCGTCGATCAGGGCGAGGCGGATGACCATCTGCACGATGACGTAGAGGACGAAGAAGCCGTAGACCAGGTAGAGCGTCGCCATCAGCAGGGCCATCCCCACGCTCCCGGCCTCCGCCGCCGTGAGCAGCGTCTGGAGCGAGGCCCGCAGCAGGTCGCCCGCGGTCACGTCGAGGGATGCGGCGACGAAGCCGGACACGGCGTCGGCCGTGTCGATGACGAGGGCGCACCACCAAAGGGACGAGGCGGCGGCCGCCAGGCCCAGGACGAGGCGGGGGACCATCTCCCGCCAGCCCGCCTGGGGCCTGCCCAGGTGCTCGCCGACGATGAGGGTGAGCCCCATCCAGCCCAAGATGACGATCAGGAGTCCGGAGACCACGGCCCAGACAGTCATCCATGCCTGCCTGACAAGCTCGTGGTCGTAAGTGAGGCTGGGGGGCGTGCCGGTGAGGATGTCCGTCATATCGCTATCCCTCCCGGCAGTTGGCGGCGGCCTCGCCGCTCGCCCGTTCGACCACGCCGCAGAGGGTCCCGTGGACGCCCTCGACCATCCAGCGAGCGAAGGCCTTGGCCCAGCGTCCGGGGTCGAGGGCGCCGATCACCCGGTCCCACAGGCCGCCGGGCTGGTGGACGGGGATGACGGCATGGAAGGTCTGCCGGTCCGGTTCGGGGATGAGGAGGACGAGCAGGTACGAGCGGTCGGGGTCGAGGTCGGGCTGACTGTCGTGGCCGGGGTATTCGAAGGTGTACTCCCAGCCGTCGCGCAGCCGCTTCTCGCCGCCGGTGACCCGGAAGGGGGCGGCGAGCCACTCGCCGGTGTCGGGGTGTCGGACGGCGTAGTGGAGAGTGTCGAGCTTGAGGTTGAAGACGGGCCTTGCGATGAAGCGCCCCTCCTTCTTCCGCTCGACGAAGTTCTCGCCCTCGTTGACGAGCACAACGCCGTCGGGGGGAGGGGCCTGGGCCAGGACGGGGTCGCTCGACGGGATGGCCGCCAGTGTCGCCAGCAGCGCGACGCCCGCCGTCAGGGTGAGAGTCCGCCTGGCCCTAACGGACCTGATTCTCGATTGCAGTGACAATTCGCCGCCTCCTCGCCGGTGATGGGGCCGTTGGCCCTGCAACCGAGTGTGGGCAGCCGGGAAACGCTGCGTAACGCCGCATAAGGGGTGTCACGCGCGACACCCCTTATGGGGCATGGGAATCGCAGGGGGGTTCGTGGCGTCATGGGGGTGTACAGAGAAATGAGTTCCGTAACAGCGGGACGGCGGGGTTGCGGACAAGGCCGTACAGGGGAAAACGCCCCCTACAGGAATGTCCCGGGAAGCGCTTCGGTTCCACAGCGCGTTCAGGTCTCGGCGGACAGTCCCACGAGTGAGAGTTGCAGAAGCGCAATGTGGCGAGGCGGCCGTGAGCGGACAGCGCCGCGAGTGGAGATTGCAGAAGTGCAATCGAGGAGGCCGGCGGCATGAACGGCGAGGAGCAGTACCCGGAGGAGAGCCGGAGCCTGGAGAGCCTGCGGGAGGTCCGGCTGCTGGCGCTGCTGTGGGACATGGTCGGCGACGAGGGCAAGGTGAAGACGGCGGCGGCGCTGGGGGTCAACTACCGAACAGTGGATCGTGCCATCGAGTCGGGCCGGCTGACCGCGCGGATGAGCGACGCCCTGGAGCGGCGCCTGCTGCTGGGGGGCGGGTCGGCTGCAGCCCGGCAACGGGAGCGGGTCGAGGCCTTGGAGCAACGGGTGGAGGCGCTGGAGGCGAAGGGCCAGGTCGGCGAGGAAGGCCTGGAAGCCATCGCGGGGGAGGTCAAGGCGCTGGGGGAGGAACACGCCCAGGGGATGCGCCGGTTGGAGAGGCGGCTAACGCAGTCGGAGGCCGGCCGGGTCGTGGCGGGTAGGGCGGCGGTCGAGAAGCCGGCGGCGAAGCCCGCATGGAGGCCGTACCGCGACGTGGTGACCCTGGAGCCCGAGCCCGGCGAGGAGCAGGTGTACGGGGAAGCGACGCCGCTGATCGTTCAGTGGCGGGAGGCGCGGGTCGATTTCACGGAGGCCGGCGACCGGCTGTCCAAGGCTATGGCCGAGGAGCGGATGCGGGAGCTGGAGATCGCCATCATTGAAGGGCACGGGCTGACGCTGCCCCCGGCGACGTATCCCTGGGACCGCTTCGGCCGGCGGGATGAGGTGTGGCGGCGCACCCAGGACCTGGAGCGGGTCCGGGTGGAGCGGAACCGGGCGCTGCTGCGGCGGTGGCTGCGCCGGGTCCTGACCCTGGGGCTGTGGTGGGACTGAGGGCCGACGGCGGGGGTTGGCCGGCGAGGGTCGCCCGACGGTGGCGACTCTTGGCGCATGGTTGGCCCATCGGAGGAATCAATCCGGCCGGCGACGGCCCGAAACTGTTGCCGGCGGCGGACGGGGCGGCAATACTGAGGTCGTTGTCAGGCTTTTCCAGCGTTTCCACTGCCCTAGAAACCTGGAGGGTCCCTTCCCTGACCCGGGAACGACCAGGAGGATCGAGCCTCGCTCTCCCGATGGTCGGCCCAAGAGGGATACCCCGCTCCCCGCTGCGAGAGGTGGCCGAAGGATCGAGCGTTGCTCTCCCGAAAGCCGCTTCAGAAGACGGGACTCTGAGGCCGAGCGCATCGCACGCTTCGTCCTCTGCATACGCCGGTTGGAGTGCGCGACGCGCTCTGACTGGCCTCCCGACGCCCGGCGGCATAGCTTCGGATAGCTAGGCCGCTGGTTTGACATGCGCCGCCCGGCGACCACGTCGCAGGCCGACCGCTTCACGTCCCGCAACTCCCAGGGTCGTTTCTCCAACGCAAGACCCTGGGCGAACTGCGTCTACCTCACTTTGGCCGCCCCGCGTTCGATCCGCAGGCCGGCCACGTCACAACCCACACTCCCCCGTCCACGTCAGGCATCCGGCCGGGGGCGGAGTGTGTCCATCGACGACTGACACCCGACACCAACGACCTGCGCCCACGGATGCCGGCATAGGTCAACGAGCACGCCACAGGCAGAACGAGCACAGCAAGGAGGACACGATGACGACGGCAACGGCTGCACTGCACACCCAGACGATGACAGCGATAGGCCGGCCCAGCCTGGAGGAGCTGGTGGACCGGATGGTGGACGCCCTCTTCTTCGGCAAGCGCGAGACGAAGCCGGAACAGCGAATGACGCGGACGCTCCGCGAGGCCCCGGCCCAGAGCGTCCATGAAGGGCGAATGGTCCAGAGCGTGGCGAGGGCAGTCCATGAGGCGCGGAGGCTGCGGCAGGCCGGCGACTTGGACGGGGCGCTGGCGGTCTTGGCCGACGCGGACATCGCTACGGCGGAGACGGAGCAGGAGACGCGTTGGGCCTACGCCGAGTGGGTGGGCCTGGCGAAGCGGCGGTTCGCGGACGGCGGGGCGGCGCTCTACAGCCCCGGAACGGGACGGGCGGCGGTCCTCGCTCCCCGCGGCGACGGGAGCCTCGAAGTCCTGGCGGCGCTGGGGATGCGCTGGCAGCCGGGCCAGGTCGTCTCCCGTAGGAGCCTGCGGGGGCTGAAGCCCCTGGGGGGAGGCGCGGCATGGTCGTAGCCAACGCGCCGGTCGTGGACATCCCGGCGTTGAAGTCGCGCCACCCGTTGGGGGACGTGGTGGAGGCGTCGGGAGTTCAGCTGCGTGGAAGGGGCAGAGTCCGGCAGGGCGTCTGCCCCTTCCACGAGGAGGTCGAGGGAAGCTTCACCGTGTATGCCGACTCGGAGCGGTGGTTCTGCTTCGGATGCGGGGCGGGCGGCGACGTGCTCGATTTCGTGCGGCGCGTCGAGAGTCTCAGCCTCCCAGAGGCGATCCGGCGGCTCGACGGCGGGACTGGGTTCGGATCCAGTTCCGCCGTCGTTCGTTCGGGAGCGACGGTCAAGCCCCGCCGCTTCGTCATTCCCCGGCGAGACCCGGCCCTGCTGACGGCGACGGCCCGGTTCTACGCCGGGGAGCTGCGGCGCAGCCCCGAAGCGCAGGCGTACCTGCGGTCGCGGGGCGTCGGCCTCGATGCCGCCGTCCTGCTGGGGCTCGGCTACGCCCCCGGCAGCGGGCTCCGCGGGAGCCTCGAAGCCAGGGGTTTCAGCCGGGAGCGGCTGCGGGACTCCGGCCTGTTCATGGAGCGGGGAGCGGAGCGGTTCGCGGGGATGGCGACCGTCCCCGACCTGATCGGCGGCCGGGTCCGGTGGCTTGCCGGACGGGCCGTCGACCCCAACGTAATTCCTCGGTTCCAGGCCCCGCCCGGCCCCAAGCCGGTGCTGGGCCTGGGCCGGCTCGGCCGCGCTCCGTCGTGGGCGGTGCTCGCCGAGGGAGTGTTCGACTGGATCGTCCTGGCGCAGTGGGGGCTCCCCGCCTGCGCCGCCCTGGGAACGCAGGGCATGGAGCGCGTCGCGGCCGCCCTGCGCGGCTGCCCCCGCGTCTTCCTGGCCTTCGACGACGACGACGCGGGCCGGGCGGCGGCCGAGCGCCTCGAAGCGTTGCTCGGACGCCGTGCCGCGACCGTGACCCTGCCCGAAGGGGTCGCGGACATCGCCGACCTGGCGGTGCGCCCCAACGGCCGCGCTGCCTTCCTGGGCCTGCTCGCGCGGGCCGCACGAGCCGCCCGGTAAGACCCCCGCCCTCCTCCCCCAGACCCGTCCGCCCATGCGGGACTCGCTCCCGCGCTTTCCCTGGTTCCCAACAGACACGCCCCACACGCCAAGGAGGCGCTACGCCCAAAGACGACGGGGCTCGCCCCGCCCACGGACTCCCCCGCGGGAGCCCGCACCCATCACGCGCGCAGAAAGCGCATCGCAGAAGGAGACACGACATGGTGAACGGAACGGTCCACAACAACGGCAGCAGCAACGGCGTCCGCCCGGTGGACGCGACGGCCGGCGAGCACGACCTCGGCTGGGACAACCTCTCTCCCGCGGTGACGGAGCAACTGAACAACCCCCTCGACCCTGCCCTGGTCTCGCAGCGCAAGGGCCGGGCCAACCGCGACTACGTCTACGTCGAGGGCAGGACGGCCATCGATCAGGCGAACCGGATCTTCGGCTTTGGGGGCTGGGGATACGAGCTGGTCGGGGAGGTCACCCAGTGGCAGAACGAGCACACGGACCCGCAGACCGGCGAGGTCAAGCGGGTCCGCTCCTACGCCGCGACGGTCAAGGTGACCGTCCCCGGCGCTCCGCCGCGCACGGACGTGGGGTTCCACACCGTGGCGGAGGAAAGCGGGGAGGGTCACGAGACCGCGTACAAGGCGGCCGTCACGGACGGGCTGAAGCGGGCGCTGCGGAGCTTCGGCGCCCAGTTCGGGAACGCCCTGTATGGCGACGGCGGGGCGGACGCCGTCGCGTCCGTCCCTGAGCAGGCCCTGGTCCCATCCCTGCGGAAGGCGCTGGTGGGCCTGGGGGCGTCCCAGGGATTGGGCGAGCAGCAGGTGCGGGAGGCGGTCAGGAGCAGGACGGGGAAGGACTTCGAAGAGCTTCCCGCCTCCGAGCTGGCCCGGATGGTCGAGGGAGCGGCGGTCAAGCTGCAGCAATCCAGGACCGTGGAGGCCGCTCCCCAGCAGGCCACGCCTGCGCCGGCCGCGCCCCGACAGGCTGCCGGGGGCACGGAGATGAAGGCCGCGGCGTAACCCGCAGCGGAACAGCGCAATCATAACGGGGCCGTCTCCACGGGGACGACCCCGTTCTCATCCGTCCGAGCGAGTCAACCGGAATAACGGAAAGGAGACGAGAGATGAGCGTGACGAACGACACGATGATCGACCAGGTGGAGGAGGGTCTCGCCCTGCTGTGGTTCGAGATGGAGGAGGCGGGGCACGCCGGGTTCCAGGAGGAGATCGAGGAGGTGGGCCGCCTGTTCCCCGTGCCGGAGGGCAGCCCCTTCGGACGGCGCGTGATCGAGCGGGCGCACGACCTCTTCGAGCGGGTCCGCGCCGAGTTCGCGCCGATGGGCCGCAGGCCGGTCCCGTGCCCCCACTGCGGGGACGCGGCGGCCGCGTAAAGCGGAGCAGGAGGGAGACGCTCCGAGACCGGAGCGCACACGGCGACAGCCGGCCCCGCCAGCCCGCCGCCGCGCACGACGGACGCCAAGGCGGACGCACACGGGGCCGCTTCCTCGACGGGGAAGCGGCCCCCGCCCATTTCACCGGGCGCGGCAAGGAGCCGCGTCACATCCAAGGAGCCCTGAGATGTCGAAGACCATCAACCGAGTCGAGCTGCTGGGCCGCGTGGGAACGGACCCCGAGATGCGCTACACCAACGGCGGGACGGCCGTCGCCCAGCTGCGGCTGGCCACCGGTCGGCCTCGCCAGAACGGGGAGACGGAGACCGACTGGCACACCGTCATCTGCTGGTCCAAGTTGGCCGAGGCCGTCAACCAGTACGTCCACAAGGGCGACCGGCTCTACGTCGCCGGTCGCCTCGCCCAGAACAGCTACGAGACCTCCGACGGCCAGCGCCGCCACTCCACCGAGGTCCACGCCGCCGAGGTCGTCTTCCTCGACTCCCGCAACGGCGCCAACGGCAAGGCGGAGGCTGTGGACGCAGCCGTCCCCGCCGGACAGGCCGCCGACTCCCCCTTCTAGCCCACAGACGTATGCCGACCCCCGCCACGGCGGGCGCAACAAGGGGCCGCTTCCTCACCGAGGGAGCGGCCCCGCCCATTCACACCGGGCGCGGCAAGGCCGCGCCACTACACGCAAGGAGCACTGAGATGCCGAAGACCATCAACCGAGTCGAGCTGCTGGGCCGCGTGGGAACGGAGCCCGAGATGCGCTACACCAACGGCGGGACGGCCGTCACCCAGCTGCGGCTGGCCACCGACCGTCCTCGCCAGAACGGGGAGACGGAGACCGACTGGCACACCGTCATCTGCTGGGCCAAGTTGGCCGAGGCCGTCAACCAGTACGTCCACAAGGGCGACCGGCTCTACGTCGCCGGGCGCCTCGCCCAGAACAGCTACGAGACCTCCGACGGCCAGCGCCGCCACAACACCGAGGTCCACGCCGCCGAGGTCGTCTTCCTCGACTCCCGCAACGGGGCCAAGGCCACGGCGGACACCACAGAGGCTGTCCCGGCTGGGCAGGCGGCCGACTCCCCCTTCTAGCCCACAGACGTATGCCGACCCCCGCCACGGCGGGCGCAACACGGGGCCGCTCTCCTCAGTGGGAGTGGCCCCGCTTCCGTTCCAGAACCGAATCACCAATCAATCATCCCCCAGAAGGAGGCCGAGATGACCACCAAGACGAGGCAAGCCAAGACCCCTCTTGCGAGCCCGGAGCAGGCGCTGCTGGACGCTCTGCGGCGCAACCTGCATGTCCTGGGCGAGCTCGCCGTGCGCTACGACATCGAGACCAAGCCCCAGCGTTTCGCGGGCGATCTCCCCGCCGTCCACAGCCCGGAGGACGTGCGTCGGCTGCTGCAGCCGGAGATGGCGGGACTCGCCCAGGAGCAGTTCCGGGCGCTGCTGCTGGACCGGAAGAACCGGGTCGTGGGGCAGCGGGTGATCTACCAGGGGAACGTGAGCGCGGTCTCCTCCATCAGGACGGCGGAGGTGCTGCGCCCCGCCGTGGTCGAGGCCGTCCCCGGCGTCATCGTTGCTCATAACCACCCGTCGGGCGACCCGGAGCCGAGCCCCGAGGACATCGCGGTCACGAAGGCGCTGGTCGAGGCCGGGAAGCTCCTGGACATCGAGGTGCTCGACCACGTGGTCATCGGCTGCCCCGGCATCGTCAGCCTCAAGGAGCGGGGCCTCCTCCCGGCCTAGGACTCCTTCACGCGGGGGCATCGCTCCCCACGCGCCGCTCGAACGCATCAACACCTATGAAGGAGACAAACCCATGCAAGCGACAGACCTGGCCCCCCAACCCGAAGACCTGTTCACCATCAACGCGGGCGGCTTCTCGGCCACCGCCGACGCCTTTGCCCGCGACCCCGACTCTCAGGGACTCTGGTTCCTCTCCATGGTCGGCTCCCAGACGGCGGTCAAGGCCATCTGGGCCTCCCTCCTCAAGCAGCCGCCCGACCCTGCCCACCTCATCCGCGGCGCCGACGGCATGGCGCTCTCGGGAGGTTACCAGCGCTGCGTCATCCCCCCGGAGACCGTGGGGACCTGGACGACGAAGATCGCCCGGCTGCCGGTCTCCGGGGGCTGGCACGCCATGGTCTACACCACCCTCGCGGAGTTCGGCTCGGACCGCGACGCCTTCCTCCTGCTGGCCCAGAGCGCGGAGGACGCTCCGGCGCTCCACCACCGCTTCCTCGACCGCCGGAGCCCGCTGCCCCTGCACCGCTCCTGGTCGGACTGGCTCTGGCAGCGGGGTCTCCGGAGCGGCGAGGTGGTCCCCCTCCAGTCCGTGGGGCTCGCGGCTTACCGGTGCAACCCCGACGGCGAGCAGTTGCGGGACGACCTCTCCGAGGCCGTGGCGTCGGGAGTCCTGACGCTGCCCGAAGAGGCGCCCGTTGCGGCGGCTGCGTAAGGAAGGGGCGGGCGCGCAAGGCCCGCTCACGGGTCCCATCGGCCTCACATCACACGCAGGAGACATCACGCCCATGATCGATTACCAGTACGACGATGGCGGCCGGGAAGCCGCCGGCTACCGGGGCAAGACGGGCGACTGCGTCGTCCGCGCCATCGCCATCTGCGCCGGCCAGGACTACCGCGCCGTCTACCTCACGATGGCCGAGCACATGCAGCGCAACGGCAACGCCTACGCGATACGGGAGCGCAACCGCAGAGCGCCCCGCCTCAAGGGCCAGCTCACCGCTAGGCGCGTCCAGGACTGCGTCCTCGAGGTCTACGGATTCAAGAAGGTCCGCCTCCCGGCGGGAGCGCGGCCGACCTTCACCGAGGCGCACCGCCGCTACGGGGACTGCATCGTCGGCACGACGAAGCACGTGGCGGCCATCGTGGACGGGGCGCTGCGCGACACCTTCGACGGCCGCACCTACGAGTGGGCCAAGCCCCGGACGGAGTCCGCGTGGGACGTCTTCCGCCCGGCGGAACAGGCCGGCTTCGAGACGCGCGAGCGCAAGGCCCAGTCCGTCTGGGTGGAGACCTCCAGAGGGCAAGAGACAGACGAGACAGAGAAAGGAGCGACGATATGAGACTAGCGGCACAGGCCAAGGGGGGCTTCTACCCCACGCCGCCCCGCGTGATCGACCTGATCGCGGGGCTGGTCTCCGCCCCGGTCAGCTACCGCGGGCGGGGCCAGGAGGAGCTCCGCATCCTCGACCCCTGCTGCGGGGCCGGTGATGCGGCCGCCCAACTGGCGGAGCGCCTGAGGGGGCGCAACGGCCCGCCCATCGAGACCTTCGGGGTGGAGCTGCACCGAGAGCGGGCGCAGGAGGCGTCGGAGCGGCTGGGCCGCGCCCTCGCCGCCGACCTCTTCCAGACCTCCGTCGCCAACGGGGCCTTCGGCCTCCTGTTTCTGAATCCGCCCTATGACTACGATTCGGAAAACAGGCGGACGGAGCACGCCTTCCTCGTCCAATGCACCCGCTACCTGGCGGAGGACGGCCTGCTGGTCTTCATCGTTCCCCGCCAGCGGCTGGAGGTATCGGCCCGATACCTGGCCTCCCACTACCGGGACCTCCGCTGCTGGGCGTTCCCCAGCCCGGAGCGGGAGGTCTTCGACCAGGTGGTCCTCATGGGCTGCCGCCGGGCGGAGCCGCACCCCGACGCCTACGCCGAGGAGCAGGTGCGGGAGTGGTCGGTGGGAGAACCGGAAGAACTCTCGCGCCGGCCCCGTCCCGTCGTGGACGCCCCCGCCGCGCCGTCGGGCGACGTCCTGTTCGCCAACCGGACCGTGGACCCCCTTGCGGCGGCAGCCGAGGCGCGGCGTTCGGGGCTGTGGGCCAGCGCGGGGGTGACCGATTCCCTCTGGCCCGCCAAGGATGCAAAGACGAGGCCGCTGATGCCGCTGCGGCGGGGCCACATGGCCATGCTGGTGGCGGCGGGCTTCCTGGACAACCTCTGCCTGGAGGCCAACGGCAGCCGCATCCTCGTCAAGGGCAGGACTTCCAAAGAGGTCGTGCTGGCCGAGGAGACCGAGACCGCCGAGGTCTACCGCGACCGGCTGAAGACCACCGTCGTCGCCCTCGACCTGGACGGCGGCGTCATCACCGACATCGCCGCCTGAGACGGCTTTACGAAGAGCCGCGTCACGAGACCCCTGGTTCCTCCGAAGACCACGGGGGCTCGCCCTCTGTCACGCAACCCCAAGCACATCCCCATCCAGGGAAAGGAGGAGCCCATGCACGCCAAAGTCAGCCCCGCGCTCGACGTCGAGACCTGCGCCTGGTGTGAGCGGCCGGTCCGCTCCGACGACCCCGTCGCCCAGACCGCCACGGTGGACATCATCGACGGAAGGGCCGCCGCCTCTCCGGCAAGGTCCTACCACATCGAGGGCGGCTGCTACCGCGCCGCCAAACACCAGGAGCAAGCGGCCATGGCCGCCCGCAGAAAGGCAGCCAACGCTGCCTAGACGGTCCCCACGACGGGGCCGCGTCACGGGGCCTGTCTCCCACCGGAGGCCGGCCCCGCCTGTTTCACGCCAAAACCAAGATACAAGGAGAAGACCCCATGGTCCTGAAAGGCGTCAACTGCCCCGCCTGCGGCGGGAGGGAATTCACACCGGAAGAGCTCGTCGAGGACGACGAGCTGACCGGCATCTACCTGCGGTGCGCGCACGGCTGCGGCTTCTACTCCTACGAGGCGGGCGACCGCTGCGGGTGGAGCGCCGTCGGGCCGAATGAGGCCGACCCGTGCGCCGCGCCGCGCCGATAGGAGGCGCGCGCAGCCCGCATGCGCAACCACGGGACCGATGCGGACGGCCTCGCCTTCCGTCTCGGCTCCGAGACCATCAACCGGAGGACACCGTGACCACAACACCGAGAACCCACCCCGCGACCGCAGGCTGCCCGCAGTGCGAGCACGAGGTGGAGACGACCCTGTACGTCCGCTCCGACGGCGTCTCCGCATACGTCTACGGGCAGCACTGCCCCGCATGCGACGAGGCCGTGGCCATGGACGTGCACTTCGAGATGCCGGAACCGCCCCCACTGCGGAACCTCACCGAGTGCCACGAGCCCGGCTGCGGCAGCCAGCGCTTCAACCTGAATGTCGCAGGCGGCGTCTACTGCGCCAGGTGCGGCTCGCAACAGCGCAAGGCATGGCGTCTCGGCCATCCGCGCAACTAGGCGCGGAGCACAGCGGGAGGCCGCACGGCCCTCAGCGCCACGAGCAAGACGGAGCATCGATCCGCCCCACGGGGCCGCGCTCCCCATGGGAGGCGGCCCCGCCCCCTGTCCCCGCCCCCCACCACACCCCCTCTCCCAGGAAAGGAGCAGACCCATGGACCTGGCAGGATTCATCGACACGTACAAGGAAGCGATCGCCCGGCGGGTGGTCGAGTCCTACCCGCCCCTCTACCGGCCCTCCGACAACGGACGGCCCCTCCCCCTCCTCCTCCGCTCACCCCTCGGCGCCCAGCGCGACGCCATCCAAGGCGCGGCCCTCTCCCTCGAAGCCCACCGGGGCACGACCGTCGTCGGCGAGATGGGCACCGGCAAGACCTTCAGTGCGCCGCGTAACGCGGCATAGGATACCCGGCTCAGTCGGGAAGAACTCGGAGAAAGTTCTTGGGCCAACCGACCCACCTCGAAGCGAAAGCCTAGGGGGAAAGCAGCATGTCGGTAAAGCGGCTACAGTCCCAAAGCGTTGTAGGACTGGTTCCGCAAGGCCCGCGCGATACGGTGAAAGCTTGATTGCCTGAACCCCAGTTCCCAGTTGGTGTTCTTGCCACCCGCCGGTAGAACGCTTGTAACCCGGCGCCGCTCATTGCCTCGGTACGATGAAGGTACCAATGCAACTCCGATGAGTGGACGATGACCGATGCGGTCAATTCAAGGGAACGAACGGGGCACCTACAGTCGCGCTAGAACGTCCTATGTCAACGGAACGCGGGATGGCCTACGGGGGGAGACCCCTATGGTCACGGAGTCCTCGTAGTAGTCCGAGGACGGGAAAGCCGTCCACATGGCGAAGGAGGACAGGTGTCAACGACGAACAAACACAGAGAGGTATGCATAATGCAAAACGCCGAAACTGTACTGAACGTCATACGCGAACGCGGAGAACGAGGATTGCCGCTGGAGAACATCTATCGGCTGCTTTACAACCGGAGCCTTTACCTGCGGGCCTACGGTCGTATCGCTTCCAACCAGGGAGCCACGACCAAGGGCGTCACCGCAGAGACCATGGATGGTATGTCACTGGCGAAAATCGACCGCATCATCGAAGCCTTGCGCTACGAGCGGTTCCGGTGGACGCCGGTGCGACGGGTCAACATTCCCAAGCCTAACGGCACGACCCGCGCCCTGGGCATACCGACGGGGCCGGACAAGCTGTTGCAAGAGGTCATCCGGATGATTCTGGAAGCCTACTACGAGCCGCAGTTTTCCGACCGCTCCCACGGCTTTCGGCCCGACCGGGGTTGCCACACCGCCTTGAGCAACGTGGTGGACTACTGGTCTGGTGTCCGCTGGTTCGTCGAGGGCGACATCAAAGGGTGCTTCGACAACATCGACCACGAGGTCATGTTGTCGGTGCTCGGCGAGAAACTCCACGACAACCGATTCCTACGCCTGCTCAAGTACCTACTGAAAGCAGGCTACGTTGAGGATTGGCAATACGGTCGCACGCTGAGCGGGACACCGCAAGGCGGCATCGTCAGCCCTCTCCTCGCCAACATCTACCTAGACCGGTTGGACAAGTTTATCGAGAACGTGCTGATACCAGCCCACACCCGAGGCACAGAGCGGAGAGACAACCGCGAGTACACACGGTTGCTGAACCAAGCGGCCCGCCAGAGGAAGCGGGGGAACCACGCCGAGGCACTGCAACTGCGCAAGCAAATGCAACAACTGCCATCACGTGACCCCTACGACCCCGGCTACCGCCGGTTACGGTACGTGCGCTACGCGGACGACTTCGTGCTGGGTTTCATCGGGCCAAAGGTCGAAGCCCAACAGGTGAAAGAGTCCTTGGAGACGTTCCTGCGCGACACACTCAAGCTGGAGCTATCCAGGGAGAAAACTCTCATAAGCCACGCCACCAGCCAGGCGGCGCGGTTCCTCGGCTACGACCTCGTGAACCAACAGGCCAACGACCAGTTTGACCGCAATGGTCGGCGCAGGGTCAACGGCCAAATTGGATTGCGGGTCCCCGCCAACGTCATCGAACAACACTGCCAAGCCTACATGCGCAAAGGCAAACCGGCACACCGCAGTTACCTACTCCACGATGAAGACTTCTCCATCGTGGCACAGTACCAGTCGGAGTTCCGGGGCGTCGTCAACTACTACCTTCTGGCCTACAACGTCTCCCATTTCGGGCGACTGCAATCGGTCATGGAGATGTCGCTGGCACGGACCCTTGCGGCAAAGCACAAGTCCACCGCCCGGAAGATGCAACGCCAGTATAAGAGCGTCGCGGAAACCGAGCACGGGCCGCGCGTCTGTCTCAAGGTCGTCAAGCACCGGGACAACGGCAAGCCACCTCGCGTGGCATATTTCGGTGGCATCCCCCTGAAACGGCAACGGCAGGCCGTCCTAGTAGACCAACAGCCCCAACGATACAGGAGCGGTCGCAACGAGCTTATCAAACGGCTCGAAGCGGACGAGTGCGAGATGTGCGGCTCAATGGTGGACGTAGAAGTTCATCACATCCGCGCCCTTCGCGACCTGAACGTGAAAGGCCAACGGGAAAAGCCCAAGTGGGTACAAATCATGGCGGCGCGAAAACGCAAGACCCTCGCGGTCTGCCGGACGTGTCACATGGACATCCACCACGGGCGCAGTAATCCGCGCAAGCAGCAGTAGGTAGTGTCACGACTCGGACGAACGAGGCCCCAGCCACGTCCTACCCCCCGCAGGTCACACACACGGCAAAGATACGCTCAGTAGCGCCGTAATCCACGGTCAAACTCATTGACACAATCGCCGTACCCTGGTATAATACCAGCTAACCCCTGCATCGGGAGGATGGCGCATGACTTCTCGAAACGAGCATACGAATAGGCAACGCCCCCTCCGGCAGCAGGCCCAGGGCCGTAAATGGCCCATCCTCGTCCTGCTGCTGGCTACGCTAACCCTGGCCCTGACCGCCTGTGGCGGCTCATCCAGCACCAGCACCCCTGGTGCCACAACTGGCAGCCCTCCGACCGCAACATCGACCCCGGCGTCCACTCCGACGCCCGAACCTACGGAGGCTGCGGAGGTCGGAGAGAGCACAGGGATCATCAGAGAAACGCGGGAGTACATGGAGGCGTTTTGCGCTTTCCAGCCCGCCGAACAGGAGGCAGCCACCTGGGGCGAGAAGGCAGACCAGATACAGAAGGACATCGACTTCTTTGAGAATAACGAGCCCCCGGCGGAACTTCGAGATACCGTCGAGACCAGTGTGGCGATTAATAAACTGATAGTGAGGTTCGCAAAGGAACATCGTTCTCTGTCGTATGAGGACGAAGAGGCTTGGAACGAGTACCGCGAAGGCCCGGAGATGCAGGAAGCTTACACAACACACGGCAGGGCGTATGAGGCGCTTGACGACGCCGTGCGGGAAGTCCTCCGGGAAGTCCTCAGTTGTTCCTAGCTGCCTAACGACCCATAACCACAACGTACCGCGCCGGGTGGCGCGGTACTTGCTTTTACTGACACTACCCACAATGACACTGGAGAGCCGGATGCGGTGAAAGCCGCACGTCCGGTTCGGAAGGGGGCCGACGGAAAAGTGCTCCGCTAACGCGGGGTAACTCGCCGGCGGCCTACCTTACTCGCCGCGGCAGCCGCCCACATGGCGGGCTTCAAGCGGGTCCTCGTGCTCTGCCCGCCCCACCTCGTCCGCAAGTGGAAGCGGGAGGTGGAGGAGACGGTCCCCGGCGCCCGAGCCGCCATCGTGTCCTCCATCACCGACCTGGAGAAGCTCCGGCTCTCCACCGGCCCCGGCCCCCTCTTCGCCGTCATGTCCCGCGAGCGGGCGAAGCTGTCCTACCGCTGGCAACCCGCCGTGGTCGAGCGGTGGGCCGTCTCGGGCGGCAGGCTCATCCGGGACGAGGAGACGGGGGAGCCCTTCAGAGTCCCCTGCTGCCCGGTCTGCTCCCGCCAGGCCGTGGACAAGGACGGCGTGCCCCTGACGCCGGAGGAGATGTCGCGCAGGCGGCGCAGCTGCGCCCGGTGCGGCTCGCCCCTCTGGCAGGCCGACGTCCGGGGCCCCCGCCGCTACCCGTTGGCCGACTATGTCAAGCACCGGATGAAGGGCTTCTTCGACCTGCTTGTCGGGGACGAGGTGCATGAATATAAGGGAAGGGGTTCCGCCCAAGGCGTCGCCGCCGGCGTGCTGGCCGACGCCTGCGGCAAGTCCCTCACCCTGACCGGCACGCTGCTGGGAGGGTATTCGAGCACCTTGTTCCACCTCCTCTATCGGTTCAGCCCGGAGATCAGGACGGAGTTCGGGCGCTCCGAGGAGCGCCGCTGGATCGAGCGGTACGGGTTCGAGGAGTTCACCGTCGGCAAGGACGACGGCGAGGCGGTGGAGGACGGTCGCTTCAGCCGCCGGAAGAAGTACCGGAAGGTGGTGCGGGAGCGGCCGGGGCTCGCCCCCTCCGCCCTCTTCCACCTGATCGGCAACAGCGTCTTCCTGCGGCTCTCCGACGTGGCGTCGGGCCTGCCGCCCTACGAGGAGCAGGTGCTCCTCTCGACCATGGACCGGGAGCCCGACGCGATGGGCCTCTCCCAGCGGGGGGCCTACGACCGGGTCTTCAACGCCCTGCGCCATGCCCTGGCGCAAGCGTTGGCGAAGGGCTCCAAGCGGCTGCTGGCCACCTACCTGCAGACGCTGCTGGCCTACCCCGACGGCTGCACGCGGGGCGAGACGGTCTTCGACCCGGCGACGGGCATCCCCATCGTCCAGGTCCCTCCGCTGTCGGAGGAGAAGCTCTACCCGAAGGAGCAGGCGCTGGTCGACCTCGTGGCGGCCGAGCGGCTCGAAGGGAGGAAGGTGCTGGTGTACGCCACCCACACGGGGACGCGGGACATCACCGGGCGGATGGACGACATCCTGACGCGGCACGGGTTCCGGGTCGCGGTGATGAAGGCCGACGCCGTGGCCCCCGACCGGCGGGAGGCCTGGGTGGCGGACCGGGTGAAGGAGGGCGTCGACGTCCTCGTCTGCCACCCCCGGCTGGTGCAGACCGGCCTGGACCTGATCGACTTCCCGACCATCGTCTGGTTCGAGACCGATTACAGCGTTTACGTCATGCGGCAGGCGTCGCGCCGGTCGTGGCGCATCGGGCAGACCCGCCCGGTGAAGGTGGTGTTCATGTCCTACCGGAACAGTCTGCAGGCCGACGCCCTGAAGCTGGTGGCGAAGAAGCTGCAGAGCTCCCTCGCCGTCGAGGGGGAGTTGCCGGAGGACGGGCTTGCGGCCTACGGCGACGACGGCGACGACCTGATGCTGGCCCTGGCCCGCAGGATCGTCAGCGGCGACGAGGACGAAGACGAGGCGGAGACGGTGGAGGCGGTATTCGCCCAGGCCAGGGACGCCGAGGCCAGCGCCGAGGAATACCTGGTGGACGACGACTGGGAGGCCGTCGAAGTGGAGCCGGAGACCATGGCGGTCCATCACGACGAGGCTGGAACGGCCGCAGACAGCGGTTGCGGCGGCGAGGCCGTCGGGCCGCAGCGGTCGCTGTTCTCGTGGACGGAGTTCCTCGCGGAGGAGCAGGGCCGCAGCCGCAGCCGGAAGCCGAAGCCCGCTTCCGCGTCCCTCTTCGAGTGGGCGATGAGCATGGAGCAGGAGCGAGAGGAAGAGCCGGTCGGCGCGGGACGCTAGACCGCAAGGACACCGGGAGGCCGCCGCACAAGGAGCGACGGCCTCCCCGCACGAAGCAGGACAAAACCATCACAAGGAGATGGACCAATGGGACGCATCTTTGTCTACGACGACCGCGAGTTCCCCGACCCCGACCCCCAGATGAGTGTCGACCAGGTGAAGGCAACGCTCAGCGACTTCTACGGGGAGATCGCCAACGCCTCGGTGAAGGAGACAACGCGGGGCAACGACACCATCTACGAGTTCCAGCGGCGGGTGGGCACCAAGGGCGCCTTCACCCACGCCAAAGAGTAAGGAGGGAGTCCGATGGACAACCGGACCTTTGCCGGTCTGCTGGCAGCGACCCCGCCGGCGGACCTGAGAATCCTCGAGCTCACGGCGGAGCTCACACGGCCCGACGGCGCCTTCGACCTGGACGCCGCGGCCGCCCGGCAGCATGAGGTGGAGCTGGCCTGTGTCCAGGCGCAGGACTACGCCGCGGCCACGGGCCGCCTGCTGGAGGCGTTGCGATGGCAGCTGCGGCCCCGGCGCAGCTGAGCGGCCTGGCGAACCTGCTCCTGCGGCGTCCGCCGTCGCTGCGGGATCTGGTCACGCTGATCGGGTACGCCGACGACTACGCATGGTTCGCGGGGCTGGCGCGCCGCCTCTTTCCCCAGGAGGCGGAGGATGCGCTTTCGGCCCCCGACATACGCACGAGGGTGGAGCGCTTCGCCCAGCTCTTCGGGGAGCGGCACTTCCCCCTCTACGCCCCGTTCTTCGAGTTCTTCATGGACGAGGGGGACGAACCCCCCTGGACCTGGCTGCGGAGGGGGATCCCCTTCGAGCTGATGGGCTTCGGCTACGACGCCCCCCACGAGCTGTGGGACGGCTACCGCGAGGGGCTCTCGGCCATGGTCCTCCTGGCCAGGCCCCCCGATTCCTCCTACGAGGGACCCGACGGGCTGCGGGTGGCTTGGCTGGAGTCGGCCGCCGCCCGCATCCCGCAAGAGACCCTGCGCCGCATCCCCGAGGGCGGCATACCCCTGGACGACCTCGCCGAGGCGCTCAAGGGGACCGGCTTCGAGGGGGCGGCGCAAGCCTGCTCCTGGGTCTTCGCCGAGACAGGCAACTTCTTCCTGGACGCCAGCTACGACGACGGGATGTACGAGGGGTTCTCCGATCCCTGGGAGGACGAGGTGATCGAGGCGGGCACGGAGGAGTGGCGCAAGGCCGCCGCCGTCATGGACGCGGTGGGCAAGCTTGCCGACTGGCTGGAGGAGGACCTCCCCGGCCGCTTCGCCGAGATGCTGGAGTTCGTCCTGGGGCGGCTCCCCAATCAAGAACAGGAGGACAACGACGATGAGCAATGAACCCGATGTCACCCGATGGTCCCTGCCGGGACAGGCGGAGCTGCCCAGGGACGAGCTCAGGCTGCAGCTGGAGGTCTACAACGAGACCATCCTCCTGCGGGGGTTCGAGGACGACTCCGTCTGGGTCAGGACCGTCTCGGCGGACGCCATCGCCAGCGTGTTCACCCAGCACCTGGGGTCCTCCTCGGGGCTGCTGTCGGAGGAAACCCTCTGGTGGGGCCAGGGCGAGACGGGACAGGTGGTTGCCCTCTGGCGGCCGCCGCAGGTCTGGCCCGTGGCGCTGCAACGGGAGGCGTTCAAGCCCCCCGCCCGGCTCCGGCTCCCCATGCCGGGGCTGGTCTTCGTCTGCTCGCCGGGCCGCGCCCCCTGGGTCTACGCCGCAACAAGCCGGCCGGCCGGCCCCGAGCAGCAGCTCTTCCGGGCCCCGGCCTTCAACGTCTTCAGGGACGGGCGGGCCTGCCCCGGAAGCCACCGGTTCCCCGAGGAGGTGGGACTGATACCGGAGTCCTTCTTCCAGTCCTACTTCTCGCTGACCGGCGATTCACGGGACCGCTCGAAGAAGCACGCCGACAACCTGCAAGCGCTATGGGAGGAGCTCGATGGAACAACTGCATACCCGGTTGAGGACCTGGTTCCCCAGTGCACGGTGGCCCAGGCGATGGCGGTCTCCGAAGGGAGACGTGGCTACCGCCTCTAGCAGGACGCCGGGGCCGGTGGGCTACCTGGTCAACCACCCCGACGGCCTCGCGGGCGTCCAGGGCATCGGCTACGACTACGTGCTGGGATCGGGGGGCGTCTACGTCCAGTCCCGGAGCGCCGACCTGACGGCGCGGGTCCTGGTCGCCCCCGGCGCGGTTCGCGGGCTCGCTCCCGTCGCCGAGAAGGTGGAATTCACCCACGGCCCCATCCCTGCCTGCCTCTTCGAGCTGGGGCTGCGCTGGTTCCAGGACGCCCCGGACACCGAGCGGTTCTTCGCCGTGCGGTGGGGCGGGGATGCCTACCGGCTGGTGGTTCCCCCACAGGCAGGCACCGCAACGAGACTCGCGTATCAGCCCCCCGCCGGGGTGGTCGCCGAGTTCCACTCCCACGGAAGCTCCCGCGCCTTCTTCTCGGCCACCGACGACCGGGACGAGCAGGGATTCCGCATCTACGGCGTCGTTGGACGCCTCGACAACCCTCGACCGGAGCTGCGTCTCCGGGTCGGCGTCTACGGCCACTTCGCCCCGCTGGACTGGCCCCAGGTGTTCTCCGGCCCGGACCCGGGCGTCCGGCTCATGGACGCAGAGCCGGAGTCGACACGAAACACCAATCGAACAGCCTAATCGAACGACAAGGAGGTGAACTGAAGATGCCCTACTACCTGGACAACGCATTCCTGCTCGACAACCCCTGGATCACCGTGGTGGGCTGCGGCGGGACCGGAGGGTTCGTGGCCGAGGGCCTCTGCCGGCTCTTCCAGGGGCGGCAGGCCGCCATCGTCCTGGTCGACCACGACCGGGTGGAGCCCCACAACCTGCTGCGCCAGAACTTCTACCCCGAGGACGTGGGAAGGTTCAAGAGCCAAGCCCTCGCCGACCGGCTGGCGCGGGCCTACCGGCGTCCCGTCGGCTACTCGGTCTACGCCTTCAGGGAGGAGGACTCCCGCCCCGACGGGGGCCGCTACCCCGGCCTCCCCACCTACGGGAACTCCCTGCTCATCGGCTGCGCCGACAACGCCGCCGCGCGCAGGGCCATGGCCGAGTCCCTGCCGGGCGACCCGCATCGGTGGCTCATCGACGCGGGCAACGACACCAACTGGGGCCAAGTCCTCATCGGCAACGTGGCCGACCGGGACTTTGGCAACGAACAAGCCTTCGCGGGCGAGACCTGCCACCTGCTCCCCGCGCCCACGGTGCAGCGGCCCGACCTGCTGACGGCGGTGTCGACCACGCCGCCGGACGTGGACTGCGCGGCCGCCCTCGATCTCACCGACCAGGACCCGACCATCAACCAGATGATGGCGTCGCTGGCGCTACAGGTGGTCCGCCGCATGGCGGCGGGCACCTGCCCCTTCATGGGCCTCTACCTGGACATGGAGCAAGGAACCGTCACGCCGACCTACGCCACACCGGAGACGGTGGCGCGGGTGGTGCGATCCGACGCTGCCTCCCAGTGACCAGCGCACAAACACGCAGTCAGAGAAGAAACAAGGAGAAGGAGAAACCATGACTGACAAGAACGGAAACGCCACGATCTGGCAGGACAACCACAGCGGGCTCCGCAGGCACAAGCTCATGACCAAAGAGCTTGCCGACACCATCCCGCCCCTGTACGCCAATGACGGCGCGGACGACCCCGACGCCGTCGTCGCCAGGGTGAAGCTCTTCTCCCCCTACAACGGCTGGCGCTGGTACATCACCGAGTGGGACCTGGAGACCGGAACGTGCTTCGGCCTCGTCGAGGGGTTTGAAACCGAATTGGGGTATTTCAATCTCACGGAGCTTTCGGAAGTGACCGTGTTCGGCAGCGTCCCCGCCGTGGAGCGCGACCTCTACTGGGCGCCGCAGACCCTCGGTGAGATCAGGAGACAGTCGTCGGGGATGGCGGCCTAACGAAGGGCAGTAACCGACTCAGTTGGAGAACAGACAAGGAAAGGAGAGACTATGCCTGACGAGAACGGAACGGGACCAACCCGCTCGTATGCCCCGAGCGCAGACGACAGTCTCTTCGGCGAAGCCGCGGACGACACGGAGGCCGCGGCTGCCGAGGAGCAGGACGCCGAACAGGACCCGCAGGGCGCAGAGGACGCAGAGGACGCCGAGGAGCAGGCCGGTGGCGACGAGACAGGCTCGTCCGAGGACATGAAAGTCGTCGTGTCTATTAAAGGCGGCAGGGCCACCATCGGGGTGCAACAGCCCTCGTCGGACCCCCACATCGAGTCCTTCGACGACGCTGACCTCTCCGGGCTGACCCAGGAGGCCCCGGCGGTGATGGAACGGGCGAGAGCCAAGTGGGAGGACGAACCGAAGTATCCTGCTCACGCGAGACCCGCTCCCCCGGCCAGGCGTCAGACCCGCCGTGGGCAGGTGGCTGCGCAGGCAGGGGCCGCCGGGGGAGCGGCAGACCAGCAGCAACCCGAGACGCTGAGGCTGTTCTGAGGGACCAGAGGCGCAAGCCTCAGCTCGCCACCCTCTCGATGTTCGAGTGGGCGCTCAACACGGAGCAAGAGCGGGAGCCGGACGGCGCGGGACGCTAGACCGCAACACACAGGGGGAGGAACACCGTGATTCGGTGTCCTCCTCCTGCACAGCCGTGTATGCGGCCTTTCTTGCATTTCAGAAGGATTAGGGAACGATGACACAGCTTACAGCGATGACCGTGCGCCGCTTCAATGGGCGGATCGTCACAGTAATTTCTGAGCGTGCCGGTAGAGATTGACGAGACCTTCATCGGCGGCAAGGAGAAGAACAAGCACAAAAGCAAGCGGCAGAACGCCGGACGCGGACCGATAGGCAAGACGGCGGTAATCGGAGCCAAGGACCGCGAGACCGGCCAGGTCGTGGCGATGCCGATAGGGAACACGGACAAGTGTAGGGGATTATATACCAGGCTACACAGCCCACCAAGCGGATAACGCGCGCACGCCGCTTAATAGAGAGAAGGGACCTGCCCGACTAAGGCAAGCCCCCCGCAGCCAAAAGGCTGTCCGTCCCTCATTACAACTCAGTGAACCTGAGCTTCCGTGCCAAGGCGAAGACATCATATAGCAGTGTCAACCCCAATGTCAACCCTTCTAGCGGCCCCCCGGACGGGACTCGAACCCGTGACCTCTTCCTTGGCACGGAAGCGCTCTATCCACTGAGCTACCGAGGGGTCTCCCCAGTCTAGCACACTCCTCCTTCTGGTAAACTACAACATGGGCTTCCGTAGCTCAGCCGCCAGAGGAGTAGAGACAATGAAAGAACGCGAGCGACCCGGACAATTCCAGAAAGCCGATGTACAAATAGCACTCTATCCCTTTTTTGCGATGGCGTTCGTCTACTCCATAGCCTCCATATTCGAGCCGTCTTCAGACTCAACGCAGGCGGTACTCCTCGCATCATTCATCGGTGCCCTGACCAGCCTCGTGGTGAACGCCTTCAAGGATGCCGCCTACCGCAGAGAGGAGAAGGCGCGTTGGGAGCAGCAGCAGGACTTGCTCATGGCCATCCGCGACCGGTTGTAGCAGCCGCTAGCGCAGAGTCTCACACGGGATGCCGTCTCTGTCGCCATCGAGCCGGTGCGGGTCTCGCGCAGGTCCACCGGCAGCCCTGAAGAACGCCATCGCTTCAGCCCAGGTAGTGAAGTGGCGGCAATCGCGGTCTGGGCCATAAGGGTCATAAGACGATGGAACCTCGAACTCAAAACTAGGAACTCTCCTGTCGGGTGAAGGAGTAGGCTCTCCGCTTTCGCACCCCAGGAAGGCCAATAGCACGAGCAGAAGTAAACCTAATATCACTCTCATCATTGCGCCTCCCTAGCAATCAGACCAGCAGCAGCAAGAGAATCATCAGGAGGAACAAACACGCGCCGACCAATCATCACCCCCTCCTGCTACCCCGCAATGCCTTCCCGCTAGGCGGGCAAGACTTCAACCGCCATTATCGCCGACCACATACTGCCGCCACCAGAGCCAGCATAGGCCACTAACTCGTATCCTAGCTCCGCTTTCTCGTTCATCGCTTTTTCAAACTGCTCTTTCCCTGGACCCTTCATAACGGCAATCCTCTCGTTCTTTATGGAAACAGTAATACCGTCCAGGCTAGGTTCAATACCGCCCATAGCAGCAACACCCCCAAGACTAGGTAGGGTAGGAGAGAGTTTAGGAAGGCTATGACACAGACTATGGTTAAGGCTATGCCTAGGATTGTCAAACCAATGCGACCCGCGACTTTAGCCACCAAGTGCACTAGCTACCCCCTCATTGCACCCCTCTAGCAATTACACCCACCACTACCAGCGCGAGGAGCACTAGTAGGAACAGGCACTCGCCGACCATTTCCTAGAGTGCGACCGGCCACCCAAGTTCCCTCGGCTCCTTCTCCTTCTCAGGCGGCGCTAGCCGTTCAAAGCGACTTCTCAATGCCGTCTAGCCGTTCAAGCGACTTCTCAAACCGGCCTACGGTCTTCTGCAACTCCATGTGCCTCTCGGTCAATACCTTGAAGCCGCTTGCTAAGAAATTAACCTTCTCCTCAACACGGTCTACCTTGGCGTCAAGTTGCTGATTGAACTCGGTCTGGTAATCATAAAACTCCCTAGCCGTCTTAAAGCCTTCGGTTAGAACTTCCATCACTTTGTTGAGATTCTCGTTTGTCTGTGCCATCGCTCTCCCCTTAAGCCAATTCTCCAGCATATGCCCGCATGATAAGGGTACAACCCCGCGCCATGTCAAACTAGGACTCACGCCTTTCGACCTCTTCCCATCCTTGCTGATATAAGCCACTGTCCAATAAGGGTCCAGGCGGAGGCTCGTTGCGCACCGACGACGAGTGTTATCTGGCATGGCTTACGACAGCGATGAGACGGCTGGTTGGTCAACGTGAAACCCCCTTGCGGCGTCAAAAGATGATCTCCGGTCGGAACAGAACGTAGACGTATAGTCCGCATCCCGTCTGTCCGTGCTCGTTCACATATCCTGGTTTTGTTGTTCCTCTATTCATGTGCACCTTTCGCCTAGTTAGCGTTCGATTCTGCGTTCGTCTTCTGTATAGTGTGAAAGGGCGACGGACTGCGTTGGGACCGGGAAGCAGCGTTGGCAGTAGTGGACCTTGCGAAACGTGAATCGCTTGGCTTCCTCGATTGATGCAAACCAGAACCAACCGCCTTGCATCTTCAGACGATGGGCGTACCGCTCCACGTAGATGCAAGAGGGACGATTGAGCGTTATGCGGGGTGCGTCGAGGTTGAGGTAGCACTCGTCGGGGTTGGGGCGTTCCTTGGAGCGACCGTAGAGGAGCGCCAAGAGCCAGCGGAGGCCCGGCCATGTCAAGATGACTGCGACTACCGCGCACAAGGCTATGAGTGAGACGGCGCCGGCCAGTTCAAGGGTGCTCATGGCAAGGCCAAACGGCAAGGCGAGCCGGAGGTCATATCAACGGCCGAGTTCAGTTCGGAAGCTGGCGGGCGAGCCAGTCCATCGAGAGCAGCTCGTGATGGAGGCCAGGGAGGTATCTTCATCTCCAGAAACGAAGGCCCCTCTTTCCCAACACTATCGGTATAGTAAGACAATCCAAGTTGGATAGTGCGGACCTGAAAGACTCGCACCGTGAACGCATCGGGGATGCTCTCGGGTACATCATCAACCATAGCGATCTCCTTTCGCCCCCTGCTCGGCCCGACGCCAATCAGACGAGCAGGGGGCGTTGTGTTACCTAGCCGGAGCCTCCGGATGCCGGACTACGCACAGGTCCTCGTAGCGGACTATGCCCTTGACCCATAGCCCCTCAACGCGCCCCCTCATCCCTTCAACCTGCACGTCGGCCCCATTCACCACGAAGCTGTCCTGAGTGACGGTGACTCGGTTGCGCTCTCCAGGCTCCGGGTTGAACGGGACCGCCTCCATGTAGTCCCATCCGTTGACCTCGTACCGGATGCCCCAACCGTGGGGGTGAATGGTCTTTCTCACCCACGCGCCCTCGTCATTGATGGCCCTAACGTGGCTGTCCGCAATCACGCCGTATTCCCAGGCCCACGACGGATTGACGAACGTCACGTCCACTTCGACAAACTCGCCGTAGCGCGACAGGGGATTCCAAAAGGTGTTGTCGTCCAACCGCGCGTAGCCCTCACCCGCCTCACGGCGCCGGCATGGAACGCTCAGCAGCTCCTCGATCGGCTCCAGCGTCGGCGTGGGAGTGATAGCGGGGATAGGCGTAGCTGTGGATGGTGGCAGCGGTGTTGGCGTGGCCGGCGAGGGAGTGGCTACGGGAACGTAGGCGGCAAAGCGCATCCAGACTTCTACTGCCTCGTCCTGGGTGGCAACGCCGTCGAAGTAGTCGTTGAAGGCGGCGACGACCTCCGGTGCCTCGATGTAGCCGCTGCGGTCCACGTCGTACCTATCGCCGGGGCCGGCGGCGCTGACAACCAGTGCGCCGATGAGGACGGCGAGCATGAGGAGGGCGGCGATGCCGAGGAAGGAGCGGCGCAACATAGGAAGGCCCCCTTGCCGCATGAGCTTTGGAACTATGCCACTAGTCCTGCTCGGAGACGCTGCAAGGGGGCACGGGTGTTCCATGCAGCACATGCATGTGCGTCTCCGCCGTTCCCTGCCGAACGGCATGCCATACTGGGCTGACTAGCTTTCCACTTTATCAGAGCTGTATGGTATTCCTGTGTTTTTCAACCCCTTTCCCTGTGTAGTTGTTATGTGTTTCGGGCTAATTAGCTAGAATTAAGGCCGAAACGAGTCTTAGCGGCAAATCGAGGCGCCGCCGCCATCCGGCTCCCGGCGGCGGGGCCTCTTCCGGGGAGCCACTGCCCGGAACGAGAGCGTGAAATGAACAAGCCCGATAGGCGCGACTTGGAGATTTAGGCCCTGCGGGACCGCCTGACCAAGATGTGCGCCATGCTAGGAGGACGGCGATGCTGGTGAAAGCCCGTTCTGTTCCGGCCAGACTGGCCCTCCTGAGCCTCGCCCTGTTGGCGGCCTTCGCGTGCGAGCGCGATATGAACGGCTTGCTCACGGAGGGGCTGACGCCGACGCCCACGCCGGTCTCGCCGCGGCAGGTGTGGCAATGGACCATCGACGCCGCCGACTTCTACCGTGGCCGTGGGGACCGGTTCGACCACGGCTTCATCGAAGACGTCGTGTACACGACGGGCAACGCCTACGCCCCGTGGGGGACACCGCTCCAAGAGTTTCCGGTGACAGACGAGGAAATCGCCGTGGTCTGCGGCCACCTGTTCCAGACCGAGCGGACCATCATCGCGTTGGAGCGGCTCGTGTGGGACGTGTTTGACTGGAAGCAGACGGCGATTCTCGGCGCCATCTATCAGGGCATGGCCCGGGATGTGTACTCGATAACGACCTACTACCGCGACAAGGGCTCGACGTGACCAGAAAGGTCTCCGGGCCGGAAAGGGAGAGACATGGCAAACAACCACATCGGCGACAGAGTTAGGCAACTGGCGAGGGAGGGCTACACCGGCCCCCAGATCGCCAAGGCACTGGGCATTCCCTGGCGGGACGTCTGGCGGTACACGCGCACGACCCTATTTCGGTCGCAGCGCGAGCTGACTCTCCGACTGAACAGGCTCGCCAATGAGAACAACCCCGCCGTTCGGGCCAGGCTGGTGAGCGAGGCCTCCTGACCTCCTGGGGGGTGATATATATCCGCATGTGATATAGTGGAGTCAACCTCCATGGAGAGTGCTTTCCAGTGACCAGTACCGATCATTCGCATCTTCTGCCCCTTCCGGTCGCGCAGCTGCACATCATGCTGGCTTTGGCCGACGAGCAGAAGCACGGCTACGCGATCATGAGCGAGGTCGAGGTCTTGACCGAGGGATCGGTCACGATGGGTCCAGGGACGTTGTATGGAACCGTCAAGAGGATGTTGAAAGCTGGACTTGTCGAGGAGGCGGACGAACGACCAGACCCGGAACTGGACGACGAACGCCGCCGCTACTATCGACTCACGGGCCTTGGCGCTCGCGTTCTGGACGCCGAGGTCGCACGGATGGAGCAGCTTGCCCGTATCGCCCGGACCAGATGGTCGGCCCCTGGACAGAAACTGCCTGGGGAGGGCGTCTGAGATGCTCTCGGAACGGATCTACAGAGCGCTGCTCCTGGCCTACCCGAAGGAGCACAGGCGTGAGTACGGGGAGCCGATGGTCCAGCTTTTCCGTGACAGGATGAGTCGCGACGGTGGTGGACTGGGAACCTTGGCGGTCTGGATGCATATGCTGTTCGACCTTGTCCGCTCAGCGTCCAGGGAGCGTGTGGAAATAGCAAGAATGTGGGCAATTCGCAAGAATGTACTCAGGACGCTACTCTTGCGCGACTATACTGCCAAGACGGCGCGCACCCGGAAGCAGGTGGTTATCTCTCTACTTGGCCCCGCCATTTTTTATCTGGTACTTGCAGCAGCAAGCATAGTCTCCATTTTCTTCCCAGTTTCCGACAGATTTAACGACTCAGTATTCAAGTCCGCCCTGTTCATGCTTGGAGGAGCGGCAGTCCTGAATCCTGTGTTTCACGGACTCGTGTTCAGGTTAAGAGCCAGGTACGATCTGAAGAACGCCCTTCGATCCATCGTTATCTATTTGCCGATATGCATTTTCGTTTCCACTGTCTTGTTGCATTCGATGTTGGCTTTGCCTGATGGCGAGGTGCCCCTTTTAACCTTCACCTGGTCCGAAATCATAATGGGATCCTATTTCGGCGTGATTATGTGTATATTGCCAGTGCTAGCGTACCGAGTTGGCTTCAATGCAGAGCCAGCGCCCGCGATGACTGCTCATCGCCTTTACCGGCAGACTGAGATAGCGATATTCATAGGCTCTCTCTTGGGCATTCCGGTACTACTGCTCCTAGCGTTGTAGGTGTTGAGAGCGGGTGTCCCAAAGGGTTACATCCTAATGTCAATGACGGTTTACTTTTGACCCAGGTGTGATGTCGTTGTCCAGCGAATATGCCAGGGTAGATGGTCCAGCCAGCTGGGGTAATCGTCTGGCCTTCCGCTTGAGGGGGCGGTTGGTGGGTTGCGTAAGAGCATGGGCGTACTTGCGCACCGTGTTGCGCGAGATTCCTAGTTGGCGTGAGATCTCGCGCAGGGAAGTGCCCTGGACCTTGGCCTGCTGCACCGCCTTCCAGAGAGCGAGCTGTCGTGGTGTGAGTTCGCGGCGGGCTGGAGGTTCAAGTATGCCCTCATCGTTGACGGGACCCTCGACGACGGGGGCAGGCTCCAAGCTTGCAAATCGTCGCAGTTGGTGTTGGCTGAGGCCATGCCTACCGGGCCGCTTCACGATGCGGCCCATCTCGGGAGTGGCCGCTAACGCTCCGTGAGCGGCCCGCAGCTCGCCGGGCCGTGGTGGCGCCTGTCGGCAGGGGATGATGTCGCCCGGGTAACTCAGCTGAATAAGTAGACCCTGATGACCGCTATCACATGTTCCTTGCTGGTGACGTAACGGAAATTAGGTGACGCGAGTATCCGCTCCGGTAGAGGGAGCGAGGTTCCCGCCTACGCGGGAATGACGGGTACCGGGCGGGGATGACGGATGCCGGGAGAGTTATGCAAAGGGAACCGCCCCGTGGGCGTAGAGAGAGCGCCTTCGCGAACTGGATGGCCGCCCACGAGGTTGCGCTTCGATGGGGCATCCGGGTGGTTGTCGGTGCGTCAATAGCGATGGGCACGTTCATGTGGACGACGGGGCGGCTCGATGTCCAAACGGTAGGCTATGCGGGCGCATTCGCAGTCAACCTAGCTAGTTCGGCGTCGATTTTCATTCCGGTACCTGGCCTCGCTGTGATATGCGGGGTGTCTACTGGGGGATCCGATCTCAACCCTGCGCTGCTCGGGATGGCTGGAGCCATGGGGGCCACAATCGGAGAGCTCAGCGGCTACCTCGCAGGGTATAGCGGCAAGGTGTTTGTACAGAGGTCGAAGCGATACGCCGTATCAGTCATTGGGTGGACAGGAATGGGTCCCTGCCGCTGTTTGTGCTGGCAGCCATTCCCAACCCTTTCTTTGATCTTGTTGGAATAGCCGCAGGGTCCTTTGGGTACTCGATCAAGCGGTTCCTGCTATTCGTGTTGGCTGGAGAGACCGTCAAGTTCGTGGCGATCGCGTACGCGTGCCGAATCGGTGTTGACTGGATCGTGGGCCTGGTGTGACGCAGCGGCAGCGCGACGGCTGCGGCCAGCGCGACGATGCGCCTCGCCCTACCGGACCTGATGTTGCTGGAAATACTGCGCGAGAACATCCAGGACAACCGTTTCCTGCGGTTGATCTCCCAACTCCTCCGGGCTGGCTACCTTGAGGATTGGAAGCTCAACGCCACGTACAGTGGCTCCCCGCAGGGCGGCGTGGTGAGTCCCATACTCGCCAATATCTACATGGACAGGTTGGACAGGTTCGTGGAGGGAGTGCTCTTGCCCGCTCACAACCGTGGTGAGAAGCGACGGCGAAACCCGGAATACCGTAGGATTTTCCGCCAGATAGAACGTCTGCGGAAAACCGAACGTGCAAAAGAGGCGGCGGCTCTAGGCCCTCTCCTCCGGTCGTTGCCTTACGGTGACACGCACGGCCCGGAATACCGACGCCTGCGGTACATGCGGTACGCCGACGACTTCCTGCTCGGATTCGCGGGGCCAAAGGATGAGGCCGATGAGATTAAGGCCCGGATAGGCGAGTTCTTGCACGATAGCCTCAAGCTGGAGCTTTCCGACACCAAGACCTTGGTCACCCACGGTCGCACCGAGGCGGCACGGTTCCTCGGCTACGAGGTCGTCGTCCAACAGAGCGCCACCAAGCTCGACGCCCAAGGCCTTCGTTCGGTCAATGGCATCATCGGGTAGTGTCTCAGTTTGGCCTAGGGCCGGGAGGAGGGTTAGGATGATTACGAAAGACCTTGATTATGAGCCACCGCATCCGTTAGGTTCTTCACCAACTGACGAAGCAATCTTTCGTCGCGTAATGACCATGACTCGCGACTACTTCGTTGAGATTCAGCGACGGCAAGCGCGAGGTATTCAAGTAGTGTGTCGGCAGAGCGGTCTCCAAGCCGTGTTTGATCGAGACTTGCAATGGCGCTTGGCAGCGCTTCAAGGAAAATCTTCATCGCCCACGGACTAAACTCATTAGGATCAACCATAGCGTTCTCCTTATCGCCCTCACCCCGAAAGATTGGCGTCTGGACGGGGTGGGGGCGTTGCTTTGTGCCTAGTTTAGTGAGGTGGTCCTTCGCAGAGGTTCTCGTACTGCTGCCTCACGCCTTGGTAGGGGACGGAGCCGGAGCCCCATGTGCGGGACTTCAAGTAATGAATATCTAGGTAGAAGCCGGATGGAGGCTGAGTAGACGCGAGTTGACCGTTCACCCAAAACTTCGTGTCAGTCCAAGTGAGCCTATTCCGCTCGCCTTCGCCCGCGTTGAACGGTATCCCTAGCTCGGCAAGGGGGCGGTGGGCGGGGGGTTGCCGCTCGTGTCCGAAGGCGTCGTTCCTTTTGATGAACCACTCGCCGTTCGAGTTGATGCCGGTGTACAGCCTGGGGTTAACGCTGTACGTGCGCCAAGGGTGGTAGGACCACTCGGCCGCGTACTCCCAATAGCCGGAAGTAGATGGGTTCACAAACGTTATGTCCAACTCGTTTGAGAACACTTGGAGGGACCCTGCAAAGACTCCATGCCGGGGTGTCTCGCAGTCTCCGATCAGAGCAGGCGTCGGTGACTCTGGCTCCTCGCTGTACCTGGGCGCAGGTGTGGCCACGGGGACGTTGCCGACGTAGCGGAGCACCATGTCTAGGGCGTCGTCGCGCTCCAACTCGCCTTCGTAGTAGTCGCGGGCCGAGGTTTCGAGCTCGTTCCACTCGATAGAGCCGCTTTCGTTGAAATCGTACCACTGGCCGGGGGGACCGGCGGCACTGACGGCGAAGATGGCGATGAGGACTGCGAGGAGTACAGCGGCGAGGACAACAGCCATGCGGCGCACGGGAACCCCCTTGCCTGCGGGCATAGGATGAGACTCTGTTGCAACGCAGTAGCCCTGTCCTATTGAGCCGGCAAGGGGGCACGAAGGCCCCTTCCTATGCCATCCTGCTCATGGACGGTTAGGACTACTGCGTTGCGTGGCGAACAATATCTGTCGGCCTTCTGCCTGTCCAGCGGGATTGCGCGCCCCGTGTGGTCGAATGTACCCTTAGGAGGAGTTGAGGATGCGCGAGTGGCGGCAGTCAAGTAAGGTATCCTGAGTGGGCACAGGAGCATGGGTATGGGCGTACCGATTGGACCGAATGGAGAGAGGCGGAAGGGCGACGTTGTGCAGCGCGCCGTCCAGGTGATGCGTATCGCCACCGGCGAGGAGGAGGAGAAACTGCCCTCGGCGACGCGGAAGGGCGGTCTGAAGGGCGGAGCTGGACGGAGAGACGCGCTAAGCCCTGAGCGCCGGTCGGAGATTGCGAGCAAGGCTGCCTTGGCCCGCTGGAGCAAGGAGCCAGCATGACCACTCGGCACATCGAGAACAGTCTGGCCGACATAGAAGCAACAGCCGACAATCTCCTCGAGGAGCTGGACAGTTTCGAGGAAGAAACCAAGAAGCGGTTCAGCACCATGCGCCGAAGCGTTGTGAAGCTCACGCAGAATGTGAGGTCACTCCGCGAGGTCATCAAGGAGCCAGCTTAGACTCGGTTGCGGCGGCGGAGGGTGGCGGAGTCGAACCGCAATGCTAGGGTTGTCTAGCGATTCCGGGTTTCTGAGGCCCGGTCCTGTACCGACAGACAACACCCTCCGTATCAATCGAACGGCCCCGGCTATCCCGTATTGTCGGGGTCGTTCCTTGTCCACAACATACCATATAATGCTTGACTTTTCACTCGTAAACGCCTATGATTTACTCGTGAATCGACTACCGGATAGCAAGCGTGCGGCGATACTCCAACTGCTGGTTGAAGGCTCCTCAATGCGGTCGGTCATGCGCATCACGGGAGTCTCCATCAACACCGTCTCGAAGCTCCTGGTGGACGCGGGCCAAGCCTGCGCGGAGTTCCACGATGAGCATGTGCGGGACGTGCAGGCACGGCGGGTCCAGGGCGACGAGATATGGTCGTTCTGCTATGCCAAGCGGAAGAACGTTGGAGAGGCGACGGCGGCGCCCGCCGGAGCGGGGGACTTGTGGACCTGGACGGCGATAGACGCCGACTCCAAGCTCATCATCTCCTGGCTGGTGGGCGGACGGGACTCGGACACGGCAATCGAGTTCATGGACGACGTGCGGTCCCGGTTGACGGGACGGGTGCAACTGACCACGGACGGGCACCGGCCCTACCTTGAAGCGGTCGAGGGGGCGTTCGGGGGAGACGTGGACTACGGCCGGCTAGTGAAGAAGTACGGTGGCTACGTGGAGACGATGGAGGGTCGCCGCTACTCTCCGGCGGCGTGTGTTGGGGCGGAGCGGGAGGCAGTCGTGGGCAACCCCGACATGGCTGACGTGAGCACGTCGCACGTGGAGCGCCACAACCTGACCATGCGTATGAGCATGAGGCGGTTCACGCGGTTGACCAATGGGTTCTCGAAGAAGGTGGAGAATCACTGCCACATGGTTGCCGTGTACACCGTGTTCTACAACTGGTGCCGCGTTCACAAGACGCTGGGGGTGACTCCGGCGATGGCGGCGGGACTGGCGACGGAGCCGCTGACGATGGCGCAGATAGTGGCTCTTTCAAACTGAGACACTACCCATCATCGGGCTGCGCGTTCCCGCGGACGTAGCTCGCGCTAAGAGCGCCGCATACATGCGTGGCGGCAAACCGGCTCATCGCGGGGAGCGGCTTCACGACTCGCCATTCAGCATCGTGAGCCAGTACCAGACGGAGTTCCGGGGCATCGCCAACTACTACCGGCGTGCTCTCAACCTGGGCGCACTCGACCATCTACGTTGGGTCACGGAAATGTCCCTCGCCAAGACGCTTGCGGCCAAGCTGAAAATCAGCGTGCCACAGGTGTTCAAGCGATACAAGACCACGATTCAGACGGACAAGGGGCCTAAGAAGGTTCTGATGGTGAAAGTGGCCCGTCCGGGCCAAAAGCCGCTGGTGGCGTACTGGGGCGACGTATCCCTGGCACGGGACAATACGGCTACCCTCATCGACAAACACCCTCCACTCCTCAACGGTCGGACGGAACTCGTCCAGCGCCTGCTGGCCGGCGCCTGCGAGCTTTGCGGCTCAACGGTCAAGGTACAGGTGCATCACGTTCGAGCGCTGAAAGACCTACGACCGAAGGGGCAGGCTGCAAAGCCCGCCTGGATGGAGGTGATGGCGGCCCGGCGTCGCAAGACGCTGATCGTATGCGCCCCCTGCCATGTGGACATCCACGCTGGACGCCCGCTGAAGCAGAACGCACACGTCACATGAGTACCAAAGACTGCGATACGTCGGTAGTGACCAAGTCTCGCCAACCGGGACATACCGGGGCCTTCTGGTACAATATGGTCAGAGCGGTCACACGTTTGGCACTAAAAGGGAGTCTCATGTTCGAAACAGCGCGAAGGAGATTGACAAAGGCGGTATTGATAGTAGAAGCCATCGGCTTCACAGTCGTCGTGTCGGCTTTCTTCCTCGGATCTCTGGCTAGCGACCTCCCCAACCGGACTCCGTTGGAGTTCGGATACGAGATGGCAGGCTTGACAGGGATATTCTCCGTGATATGGGCATTCGGGTTCATCGTTTCAAGTCGCGGAAAAACGGCAGCTTTGGGAAGTGTTGTCCTCCGATTCGCAACGATGGCAGCGGTGTTCTTCACGCAGCTAGGGCTTATGGTGGCAATGCTGATCCTTCTACCGACTACCATCCTCCTGCTCATTAGCGCGGCCTCAAAGCGAGACACCCGTGCAAGGGCGTAAACGGGGCAACAGTTATACAGACCTCGACCTCACCGAACCCATGAGAGTAGGATTCGAACATACGAACAGATGGCTCGACCTGTCGCTCGCAGCGGGCTCCCTGATGCCGCACCCAGATTATGAATCAGAGAAGTAGACAACGCGTCAGCGCCGTATTACTGCAATAAATGGGCGACGTGCCAGTGGACAGTCAGGGATTTTCCTAACGGCCAAAGGTCAAGGTGCCCGCGAGGGCTTGCTTCCAACGTCGTCCTTTACCGTGGGTCTTGACGAAGGAGCAGGCACCATGCCCTTCCCCACTATAGCCGCCGCCGTGCACTACTTCAACGAGCCATCAGCGAAACTGACCCTCGACCCTTGATTCGCAGAGCTATCGTCAATAGGGAACAGGTGATTGCTATCTACCAGAATCACCGGCGGGAGATGTGCTCTCACGCTGTCGGTCTGAAGAACGGCAAAGAGCAAGCCCTTTCTGCCAATTCGGCGGCGCCAGGGCAAGCGAGGGTATCATCACTCCTGAATCACCGAGATGGCGCTGCATCTCTATTGGTGAACTGTCAGACGTATAAGTAAGACCAGGGCCATGGCATACCCTCGACACGCATACCAACGGGAGACCTGCGTTGATATAGTAGATGTGGAAGTGGACTGAACTGCGCATTGACAGGCTGCGGAAGAGAGAGGGCTCGTGGCGGTGGGCGGGGCTGCCAGCATGATTGCAGTGGGTCGTCTCCCGCCTCGTGGTGTAAGAGCGTCACCCTCGCTGATTGATCAAGCTGGCCCTGGAGGCAGCGGCATCGGGTCTTCCACGTGGGGGTGGGCCCCCGGGTCGGCGTTGGCGTCGGTTCCGGCGTCGGGGTGGGTTCGGGCCCGACCCTGACGGTGGAACCGCCCCCCACCGCTTGCTCGGCCTTGTTCGCGTCCAACAGGATCCCGGAGAGGGAGTAGACGCCCTCCGCGCTGGGAACGGTGACCGCGTACGTGGAACGCTCGTCCCCCAGCAGCGTGAAGGCGACGGTCTGTCCCTCGACCGCCACCGCCGCTTCGGACAGGTCCGGGACACTCTAAACAGCCGAGTCCGGATGGCGAGGGCGGAGATCCTGGAACAGGAGGGGGGAATGGCCGTCCATGCGGTAAGGCGCAATAGCGGATGACGGTGCGGCGGTTGGGGGTCACGGAGTCCGGCGGGGCCGAGGGGCTCGCACCCTCGGTTGTCGCGCCGTACTCATCCCGCGTCGCTCCTCCTGCCCACCCGGCCGTTAGCTACGCCGCCCCGCCCCGTCTGAAGTCCTTGCCGGCCGGTCCGCGACCATGCGCCAGCAAGAACTCCGGGACACCGCCGTAGTGGGCGAGGATCACCGACGTCACGGCGATGGAGTCATGGCGCGACAGGAAGAAAGCGCTCGGCCCGGTCTTCCCGCCACACCCGCACCAGCACCGGCCCGTCGGCTGCGGCCCTTTCGTAGAGGCCATGCGGACCGCCTAAGCCGCAGGACGCCAGTTGAGTTCATCGGGAGTGAGGGCGGGACCGGGATCGCCGCCGTCGTGGTGTTCGCACCGCCGAGAGTGGATGCAGTTCCCCGGCGAGCCGTAGTTCTGAGGCTTCCCGTCCTTGTGAGGCTCAGGGCAGAACATGACATAGATGTATTGATAGCGGTACCCCGCATCCCGTCTGTCCTTACATCCAACAGTTATCTGTCCGTTTTCGTTCACGAACCCAGGCTTTGTTGTGCGTCCTCTACTCATTGCGTCTTACTCCTCTTTTGTAAATCTATTCGAATATGAGCGACCAAGCACCGGTATCTCCGACTTGGACGTTCACCCGAACCAAGGTGCTCCTTCTTCCGAAACCTGCCTGACTGTATCTACCTGTCCATTCGCCCTCTCTCATAAATTCCCGCTCGATGAAATGCTCGTTAGCTAGCTTCACTTCAACATGACCAGCCCTACCATGAACCAAGTTCTCCGCCAAATTGAATGTTACCTTTCGAGAAGGTCTGCCCATGTCGAACATGCCGACCTGAGAACCAGTCCCGCTGAGCGTGACGACATTAGGAGGAAATGGAGTCGGCGTTGGAGTGGGTGTTCGTGTTGGGATAGGCGATGGAGTGGGAGTCGGAATGAACTCGTAGCCCTCGATGCGTACACTAGTTAGAGGGACAGACTTTACAACCGAGACGCCTCCAGAATAGGCCGTAACCTTGGCTCTATTCTCTGAGACCTCGACCTTGTAACTCTCGTTGCTTGCACAAGCTGAGACTGAGGCGAGAATAACAAGCCCAAGAAACGGGCCGAGTAGGCGGTACATGAGGAACCCCTTTCCTTGTGTTCAGGAGGGCAGCGCTGGGAGAAGATGCGCCGCCCTCCTTGCGCGTCTCAGCTAGGGACCGCTGACGGTCAGCTCCAGCCGGTGGGACAGCTTCCTGCCGTCCTCGGTGCAGATGGCCCCTTGCGCGTCGCAGTCCGTGGTCTCCGGCAGGACGATCGTCACGTCGCCGTTGCCGTCCGGCCTGAACGTGATCCTCCAGCCGATGTTGCTGCCCTGCTCCAGCCGCTGCGCCTTCCGCACCGTTCCCCCGGTCACCGTGAAGGCGTGGTCCCGCAGGGTCTTGTAGCTGATACCGAACTCCTCGCTGAACCGCAGCTCGAAGGTGAAGACGCCCTCCCCGTCATGGGAGGCAGCGGCGTTCTCGATGACGGCCGTCAGTTGCGGAAGCGGCACTGCCGCCACCGCCGCCGAGGCCCGGCTGGTCAGCGTTTCGTCGTTGCCCGCGTCGTCGGTGAAGGACACCGTGACGCTGATGGCCTTGCCCTCGTCGGCGTCGGCCAGGGTGTAGGTCGAGGCCGTCGCGTCTGATATGTCCGCGCCGTCGGCCTGCCACTGGTAGGCGAAAGCCGCGTTGGTCAGCCCATCCTCGTCGGCGATCCCCGACGTGTCCGCCGTCAGCGTCCCGCTCACCTGGGCCGTTCCGGTGATGGTCGGCGCTCCCGTGGCAGGATTGTTGGCGGTCTGCTGCTGCGCCGTTGCCTGCGCCCGTATCTGTGCCGCGTCCGACGCCTCGCCCAGGTCGCCGAAGACATTGATGATAGCCTTCACCCGGTACACGTACAGCACGCCCGGCTCCACACCCGTGTCGGTGTAGGCGGTGTCGTCGTTGGGCGTCTGGTCGACGTACACCAGCGGCTCGGCCTCGCCCTGCTCGGGACGGTGGCGCAGGATGTGGTAGCTGGACACCTTGTAGTCCACCACCGGAGCGGTCCAGGTCAGGACCACCGCGCCGTCCGACGCCTCGGCGATCAGGCCGTGGGGCCGGTCCGTCGGCTCCTCGTCTTCTTCGGCTGCCGCCACCACCGCAGCCGTGACCGCGCTGGTGAACGACTCCTCGTGGCCCGCGTAGTCGGTGAAGCTCACCGTGACGCTCATGGCCTTGCCCTCGTCCGAGGCGGCCAGGGTGTAGCTGGAACCGGTTGCGCCGGACAGGTCCGTACTATCGGCCTGCCATTGGTAGGCGAAGGCCGCTCTGTCCAGCCCGTCGTCGTCCATGATGCCGGACACGTCCGCCGTCAGCAGCTCGCCGACCCGGGCCGTGCCGGTTATGGGAGCGCGCCCATCGCCGGGCGGTTGGGCCTCGCCTCCAGCGCGTCCGTGGCTGCGCTGGTCAGAGTCTCCTCGTTGCCCGCGTCGTCGGTGAAGGTCACCCTCACGCTGATGGTCTTGCCCTCGTCGGCGTCGTCCGGCGTGTAGCAGTTCAGGGTTTCCCCTGGTATGTCCACGCCGTCGGCCTGCCATTGGTATGCGGGGACCACGTTGGTCAAGCCGTCCTCGTCGGCGATGCTGGACAGGTCGGCCGTCAGCTTCACGCCCACCTGAGCCGTGCCGGTAATGGCGGGCAGACCCGTGGCCGGGGTGTTGGCCTGCGCCTCCTGTGTCTCGGGTTCCACGGCGTCCGTCGCCGCGCTGGTCAGTTCCTCCTCATTACCGGCGTCGTCGGTGAAGGTCACCGTGACGCTCATGGCCTTGCCCCTGTCTGAGTCGGCCAGGGTGTAGGTGTCACCTGTTGCCCCGGATATGTCCGCGCCGTCGGCCAGCCACTGGTAGCTGAACACGGCGTTGTCCAGGCCGTCCTCATCGGCGATGCCGGTGGTGTCCGCCGTCAGGGTCTCGCCCACCTGGGCCGTTTCGCTGATGGCGGGTGCGCCCGTGGCCGGGGTGTTGGGCTTCGCCTCCACCGCAGCCGTGGCCGCGCTGGTCAGCGTCTCCTCGTTGCCCGCGTCATCGGTGAAGGACACCTTCACGCTTATGGCCTTGCCCTTATCAGCGCCGGCCAGGGTGTAGGCTGCGCCAGTGGCCCCGGATATGTCCACACCGTCGGCCAGCCACTGGTAGCTGAACGCCGCATTGCCGAGCCCGTCCTCGTCGGCAATCACCGACGTGTCCGCCGTCAGGGTCTCGCCTACCCGGACCGTGCCGGTGATGGCGGGCGCGCCCGTGGCCTGGGTGTTGGCGGTCTGCGCCGCCGCCGCCGGGGCCGTATCGCAGCCGGTGCCGGTGGCGTCGGACTCGGATACCGAGACCCGGTAGACCCCGGTCCCGTCGCCCTCGGCCCTCACCCCCACAGCGTGGGTAGAGCTGTGCTCGGCGGTCAGGACGTAGGTGGTCACCCCAGGGTCGTCGTAGGCGCCGGAGCATTCGAGGTCCTCGGCGTAGGCGAACACGCCGTACAGCCGGACCTGCTCCAGGGCGGACACGTCTCCGTGGCCCGCCACGTCGATGCGGTAGGTGCGGCCCCGGCTCAGGTTGACGCCGAAGAAGTCGCGGTCGCCGGGCTTTTCGATCACGCCGGTGGCGGAGCCGCCAACGGCGACCGTTCCCCAGTTGCCGTCCTCCCAGATCTCATTCACCGTGTAGTCGTCGGCCGGCACCGCCACTGCCGCGCCGCTCAGCGTCTCCTCGAAGCCCGCATCGTCGGTGAAGGACACGCGAACGCCGATGGCCCGGCCCGCGTCGTCAACCACCGGCACGTAGGTTGAGTCCGTCGCGCCGGATATGTCCGCGCCGCCGGCCAGCCACTGGTAGCTGAAGACGGCGTTCTCCAGACCGTCCTCGTCGGCGATGCCGGAGGTGTCCACCGTCAGGGTCTCGCCCACCCGGGCCGCGCCGGTTATGGCGGGCGCGCCCGTGGCCGGTGTGTTGGCGGCCTGCGCTTCCTGCGGCGCGTGCGGGTCCGCGGCTGCCGCCACCGCGTCCGTAGCCGCACTGGTCAGAGATTCGTCGTTCCCCGCGTCGTCGCTGAAGCTCACCTTCACAGTTATGGCCTTGCCCTCGTCGGCGTCGGCCAGGGTGTAGGCGCTGCCGGTTGTGCCGGATATCTCCGCGCCGTCGGCCAGCCACTGGTAGCTGAACGACACGTTGTCCAGCCCGTCCGCGTCGGCGATCCCCGAGGTGTCCGCCGTCAGCGTCTCGCCCACCTGGGCCGTGCCGGTGATGGTCGGCGCTCCGGTGGCGGGACTGTTGGCGGCCTGCGCCTCCTGCGGCGGGGACAACACGACCCACGCCGCATAGTTGGAGAGCTTGCGCCCGTCCGCCGTGCAGATCACCGCCGGCTCCCCGCACGCCCCGTCGCCCGGCGACAGCGTCACCAGCATCTTCTGGTCCGACGCCGGCGCCACCGTGATGTCCCACTCCGCGCTGCTCCCGTTCACCCGGCTGACGATGCGCACCTCCCCTTGGTCGGCCTGCACCGCCGTGTCCCGCAGCGTCCGGTAGCCCACCGCCACCGCCTCGCTGAAGGTGAGGCGCACCACGAAGGTCGTCCCCGCACCGCCGTGCGCGCTGAAGTCAGCCGAGAAGCTCGCCGTCAGCGCCGCCTCCGTGGTCTCCACCGCCACCGCGTACACCTCGACGTAGTTCGATGCCCGGCTCAGCTCCCGGCCCCGCACCGTCTTCACCTGGTAGAAATAGAGCACCCCCTCCTCGACGCCGGTGTCCGTCCAGGCGGTAGCGGTGTTCCCCGTGTCCTCCACGATCGGCCAGGGCTGCTCGCCCGTGTCCACCCGCCGGCGCAGTATCCGGTAGCCGGTCACGTCCTCCGGCGACAGCCACGGCGCACGCCAGCTCAGCACGTTGCCCGCCGCCGTCGGATCGGCCTCCAGGTCGCGCGGCTGGAGGTCCGCCGACAGGTCCTCCGTCCACGCCTCGCCCGCCTGCTGCTGCTGGGCCGGAGGAGGCCAGGGCCCCAGCACGTTGGACCACGGCCCCGCCCCACTCCCGTTCACCCCCCGCACCCGGTAGTGGAAGGTCGAGTCCTCCTCCACGGTCAGCCCGCCGTGGGCGTAAATCTTCTCCACGCCCTCGTGCGGCGGGTCCACCGCCTGCCACGTCGTTCCCCGGTCCGCCGACCACTCCACCTCGTAGCCGTCCGGCGACCCGTAGTGATCCTCCCAGCCGTCCTCCTCCGCCCAGCTGTCCGGAAAAGAACCCCAGGTCGGCATCGACCACTGGACGTGGATCAACTGTCGCTGCCCCTGCGGCGGGTTCGCGTACCGCCATTTCATGACCGGCGCCGGCGGCGTCCCCATCTGCACCTCGTTCTTGACATGCCCCATCGGGTTGAGGGCCGGCGACGACAGGCCGTTGCTGCCCACCACCGCCCCCCGGACCGCCGCCACGTACGGATCGTCCATCGGATCGATGGGCGGGTCCAGCCACAGCGTCACCCTGCGCCCGCTGCGCGTCACCCGCTCCGGCGCCTCCCCGTAGGAGGCGAGGTTGCCGCTCCAGTCGAAGTCGCCGTTCCCGTCCGAATCCACAAAGAACCCGACGGCGTTGGCGTACTCGGCGTGGCTGCCGAAGCCACCAGGGTGGCTTCGGTGCACCCGGTAGCCGTCCGTGTCCACCGTCCGGATCGGGTGGGTGTAGGTCAAATAGATCCGGTCCCCCGACGTGTTCGTCTCGATGCGGTAGTCCGCGCCCAGGGGGTTGTCATTCACTATATGCGGGCCCCAGTCTGCCAGCGACACGAAGGCATACTGCCACGGGCCGGTGCGGGTGTTCTCCGGGCGCACCCGGAACGCGTAATCGGTGTTCACGGCCGCGTTGGCGAGGCTGTAGATCACGCAGGGCTGGCCCTCGAGCCTCCACACAATGGGGCAGCGGGCCGGGTCCGCGTGCCCGCCCGGATGGGCGGCCGCCCGCACCTGCCAGTCCAGGTTGACACCCAAACCTTCGGCGGCAGGCGCGCTCGCCATCTCCACCCGGTAGGTCAGCTCGCCCCAGCCCGGATTGACCGGCGGCATCCAGATCATGTCGAGCCTGCCGCGCTGGGCATCCGCGTCCCATACATACCTGCTGGTCGGCCCGGAGATCGGGTCCGGCGTCTCGGTGCTGGCGGTCCTCACCACGGACGTTGACGCGCCCCAGCCGACGGCGTTCCTCGCCTGCACCTGGATAGTGTAGGCGCGGCCGTTGGTCAGCCCGGTGAAGGAGCCGCTGCGGATGTCGGCGGAGCCGGTCTCAATCCAACCGGCGCCGCGCGAGTAGCGGTAGTTCGTGATTGGCGCCCGCCCGTCGTTGGCGGGCGGGTCCCACACGACCGACAGCGACCGCTCGGCGGAGGTGGTGAAGCGCAGGTTCTCCACCATGCCCGGCGCCGTGGGGGTCTCGTCGTCAGTCACCGTCACCGTCACGTCGCCCGTCACCGCGGCATACCCCCCGCCCGACCCCGGGTGGCTCACCGTCACCGTCTCCGCGACGCCGTCGGCATCCTGGAGCGCCGTCGCCGTCACCGTCTGCGGCGTGTCCCAGTTCGACGTTGTGAAGTAGAGCCGCAACGGCCTCACCGTCACCGCGCCCGTGTCATCCGAGACCGGCGTCACCGTCACCGTCCCCGTCGGCTGCGTCGCCAGCGCCACCGTCCAGGTCGCCCGCTCGCCCTCGTCCACCGACACGTCGGTCGCGCTCAGGTTCACGGCGCCGGGCCCCGCCGCCGCGACCGCCGCCGTCGCCGCGCTGGTCAGCGTCTCGGCGTTACTGGCGTCGTCGGTGAAGCTCACCGTGACCTTGATGGTCTTGCCCTCGTCGGCGGCGACCAGGGTGTAGGTGCTCGACGTCGCCCCGGAAATATCGGACTCCGAGCCGTTCACCCGAATCCACTGGTAGGTGTATCCGGGGGTGCCCAGGCCGTCCGTGTCCATGATGCCGGACGTGGCCGCCGTCAGCGTCTGCCCGACCTGCGCCGTGCCGCTGATCGCCGGCGTGCCCGTCGCGGGGTTGTTGGCCGCGCGGGTAACCGTCAGGGTGTAGGTGCCGGTGCTACTGTTTGCACCAGCGACGGCGACATAGACGGTCCCCGTACGGTCGGCCGTCCAGGTAAGGCGGGCGTTAAAGCCGGTGCCCCCGTCATCATTAGAAGCGATCACGGTGTTGGAGCTGCCGGTTATATCGCGTAGGAACACAATCGGGTCGGTAAGCGTACCCATGCTTGTCGGCGACCCCTCCGCATCGATCTGATACGTGACGCCCGAAGTGATGGAGAGAAGCTGGAAATAATCGCGATCGTCTACGATTTCAATATCGCCGGTTACGGAGCTCCCCGGCGAAACGGAGCAGGTGGTGGATAGATCGCCGGCGCAGTCATCGGCGACCGCGACCGCCGACGTCGCCACGCTGGTCAGCGTCTCGGAGTTGTTGTTGTCGTCGGTGAAGCTGACCTTGACCTTGATCGTCTTGCCCTCGTCGGCGTCGACCAGGGTGTAGGTGCTCGACGTCGCCCCGGAAATATCGGCCTCCGTGCCGTTCACCCGGACCCACTGGTAGGCGTACGTCGGGCTGGTCAGACCGTCGCTGTCCATGATGCCGGACGTGGCCGCCGTCAGCGTCTCTCCGACCTGCGCCGTGCCGCTGATCGTCGGCGCGCCCGTGGCGGGGTTGTTCGCCGCCGCCGCGACCGCCGACGTCGCCGCGCTGGTCAGCATCTCGGGGTTGCTGTTGTCGTCGGTGAAGCTGACCTTGACCTTGATCGTCTTGCCCTCGTCGGCGTCGACCAGGGTGTAGGTGCTCGACGTCGCCCCGGAAATATCGGCCTCCGTGCCGTTCACCCGGACCCACTGGTAGGCGTACGTCGGGCTGGTCAGACCGTCGCTGTCCATGATGCCGGACGTGGCCGCCGTCAGCGTCTCTCCGACCTGCGCCGTGCCGCTGATCGTGGGCGCTCCGGTGGCGGGGTTGTTCGCCGCCGCCGCGACCGCCGACGTCGCCGCGCTGGTCAGCGTCTCGGGGTTGCTGTTGTCGTCGGTGAAGCTGACCTTGACCTTGATCGTCTTGCCCTCGTCGGCGTCGACCAGGGTGTAGGCGCTCGACGTCGCGCCGGAAATATCGGCCTCCGTGCCGTTCACCCGGACCCACTGGTAGCTGAATGTCGGGCTGGTCAGACCGTCGCTGTCCATGATGCCGGACGTGGCCGCCGTCAGCGTCTCCCCCACCTGCGCCGTGCCGCTGATCGTCGGCGCGCCCGTGGCGGGGTTGTTCGCCGCCGCCGCCACCGCCGACGTCGCCGCGCTGGTCAGCGTCTCGGGGTTGCTGTTGTCGTCGGTGAAGCTGACCTTGACCTTGATCGTCTTGCCCTCGTCGGCGTCGACCAGGGTGTAGGTGCTCGACGTCGCCCCGGAGATATCGGCCTCCGTGCCGTTCACCCGGATCCACTGGTACGTGTATCCGGGGGTGCCCAGGCCGTCGGTGTCCATGATGCCCGACGTGGCCGCCGTCAGCGTCTCTCCGACCTGCGCCGTGCCGCTGATCGTCGGCGCGCCCGTGGCGGGGTTGTTCGCCGCCGCCGCGACCGCCGACGTCGCCGCGCTGGTCAGCGTCTCGGGGTTGCTGTTGTCGTCGGTGAAGCTGACCTTGACCTTGATCGTCTTGCCCTCGTCGGCGTCGACCAGGGTGTAGGCGCTCGACGTCGCGCCGGAAATATCGGCCTCCGTGCCGTTCACCCGGACCCACTGGTAGCTGAATGTCGGGCTGGTCAGACCGTCGCTGTCCATGATGCCGGACGTGGCCGCCGTCAGCGTCTCCCCCACCTGCGCCGTGCCGCTGATCGTCGGCGCGCCCGTGGCGGGGTTGTTCGCCGCCGCCGCGACCGCCGACGTCGCCGCGCTGGTCAGCGTCTCGGGGTTGCTGTTGTCGTCGGTGAAGCTGACCTTGACCTTGATCGTCTTGCCCTCGTCGGCGTCGACCAGGGTGTAGGCGCTCGACGTCGCGCCGGAAATATCGGCCTCCGTGCCGTTCACCCGGACCCACTGGTAGCTGAATGTCGGGCTGGTCAGACCGTCGCTGTCCATGATGCCGGACGTGGCCGCCGTCAGCGTCTCCCCCACCTGCGCCGTGCCGCTGATCGTCGGCGCGCCCGTGGCGGGGTTGTTCGCCGCCGCCGCCACCGCCGACGTCGCCGCGCTGGTCAGCGTCTCGGGGTTGCTGTTGTCGTCGGTGAAGCTGACCTTGACCTTGATCGTCTTGCCCTCGTCGGCGTCGACCAGGGTGTAGGTGCTCGACGTCGCCCCGGAGATATCGGCCTCCGTGCCGTTCACCCGGATCCACTGGTACGTGTATCCGGGGGTGCCCAGGCCGTCGGTGTCCATGATGCCCGACGTGGCCGCCGTCAGCGTCTCCCCCACCTGCGCCGTGCCGGAGATCGTCGGCGCGCCCGTCGCGGGGTTATTCGCCGGCGCTACCGGGGTGGCGCTGACCTCCGCGCTCGCGCTCCAGCCGGCTGAGTTCTGCGCCTGCACCTCGAAGTCGTAGCCGGTGGCGTTGGTCAGACCGGTGACCGTCGCGGACAGGGTGGGGGCCGACACCCAGTTCTCCCAGGAGGTCGCGGTGCTGACCTTGTAGCGAATCCGGTAACCCGTGATCGCCGCGCCGTTGTTCGGGGGCTCCCCCCAGGTGAACATCACTGACCCATCGCCCGCGGTCGCGCTGAGGTTCAGCGGCGCGTCGGGCACGGCCGCCGCGACCGCCGACGTCGCCGCGCTGGTCAGCATCTCGGGGTTGCTGTTGTCGTCGCTGAAGCTGACCTTGACCTTGATCGTCTTGCCCTCGTCGGCGTCGACCAGGGTGTAGGTGCTCGACGTCGCCCCGGAAATATCGGCCTCCGTGCCGTTCACCCGGACCCACTGGTAGGCGTACGTCGGGCTGGTCAGACCGTCGCTGTCCATGATGCCGGACGTGGCCGCCGTCAGCGTCTCTCCGACCTGCGCCGTGCCGCTGATCGTCGGCGCGCCCGTCGCGGGGTTATTCGCCGGCGCTACCGGGGTGGCGCTGACCTCCGCGCTCGCGCTCCAGCCGGCTGAGTTCTGCGCCTGCACCTCGAAGTCGTAGCCGGTGGCGTTGGTCAGACCGGTGACCGTCGCGGACAGGGTGGGGGCCGACACCCAGTTCTCCCAGGAGGTCGCGGTGCTGACCTTGTAGCGAATCCGGTAACCCGTGATCGCCGCGCCGTTGTTCGGGGGCTCCCCCCAGGTGAACATCACTGCCCCATCGCCCGCGGTCGCGCTGAGGTTCAGCGGCGCGTCGGGCACGGCCGCCGCCACCGTCGTCGTCGCGTCGCTCGTGAGGACCTCGTCGAAGCTGCCGTCGTCGGTGAACGACACCTCCACGCTGATCGCCGCGCCCGCGTCGGCCACGGCCAGCGTGTAGGTCATCGAGTTCGCACCCGTGATGTCGGCGCCGTCGCGCCGCCACTGATAGGCGTAGCTGACACCGCTCAGCCCATCCGCGTCCGTGATGCCGCTGGTGTCAACGGTGAGCGTCTCGCCGACCAGCAACGTGCCGCTGATCGTCGGCTTGCCCGTGGCCGCCGTGTTCGACTCGGTGGCGCCGCTGCCCGACGCCGACCAAGCCGAGGTGCCAGCGGAATTGGTGGCGCGCACCTGAACCCTGTAGCCGTAACCGAGCAGCAAGTTCGAGATCGTCACTGTCCGGCCCGTGCCCGTATGGGAGGCGTTATGCCAAACGGTCTCGTCGTCGCGCTGGTACTGCACGTCATAATCGGTGATCGCAGCGCCGTTGTTCGCCGGCTCGTCCCACTCCACCGTGATCGCACGCACATCCGTCGCCGACACGGCCACCCTGGGCGCGCCCGGCGCATCCGGCGCCGTGTTCGCCGCCGCCACGGCCGTCGTCGCCGCGCTGGTCAGCGTCTCGGCGTTGCCGGCGTCGTCGGTGAAGCTCACCTTGACCTTGATGGTCTTGCCCAGGTCGGCGGCGACCGGGGTGTAGGTGCTCGCCGTCGCGCCGGAAATATCGGCCTCCGTGCCGTTCACCCGGATCCACTGGTACGTGTAACTGACCCCGCTCAGGCCGTCCGTGTCCATGATGTCGCCGGTGTCCGCCGTCAGCGTCTCTCCCACCTGCGCCGTGCCGGAGATCGTCGGCGCGCCCGTCGCGGGGGTGCTGGTGGCGGTAACCGTCAGGGTGTAGGTGCCGGTGCCGCCCTCTCCCGATCGGATGGCGACATAGACGGTCAACGTATCGCTGGCTGTCCAGGTAAGGCGGGCGTTATAGCCGGTGCCCCCGATATCGTTTTCAGCGATAATGGCGCCGGATGCATCGCGTAGTTCAATATACGAGTCGCCAAGCGTACCCATGCTGGTCGGCAACCCCTCCGCATCGATCTGGTACGTGACGCCCGAAGCGACGGAGAAACTGAAATAATCGTCATCGCCACTGTATTGAATATCGCCGGTTACGGGGGTCCCCGGCGAAACGGAGCAGGCGGTGGTCGTATCGTTGGCGCAGTCGTCCGCGGGGCCGACAGAAACCGTCAGGGTGTAGGTGCCGGTACTGTTCTGAAACGCTTTGACCTCGACATAGACGGTCCCCGTACTGCCGGCCACCCAGACAATGCGGGCGTTCCTGCCGGTGCCCCCGTCATCATTGTCAACGAGCTCCGTGTCGGATGCATCGCGTAGGACGAGATACGGGTCGCCAAGCGTACCCTTGCTTGTCTGCGAGCCCTCCGCATCGATCTGGTAGCTGGCGCCCGACGTGACGGAGAGACTGAAATAATCTCTATCGGCAACGAGTTCAATATCGCCGGTTACGGAGCCGCCCAGCGAAACGGAGCAGGTGGTGGTCGTATCGCCGGCGCAGTCGGCCGCCGCCACCGCCGACGTCGCCGCGCTGGTCAGCGTCTCGGGGTTGCCGGCGTCGTCGGTGAAGCTCACCTTGACCTTGATGGTCTTGCCCTCGTCGGCGGCCACCAGCGTGTAGGTACTCGCCGTCGCCCCCGGGATGTCGGACTCCGTGTTGCCGTCCACCCGGACCCATCGGTAGACGAATGGCGGGCCGGTCAGGCCGTCCGTGTCGGCGATGCCCGACGTGGCCGCCGTCAGCGTCTCCCCGACCGTCGCCGTGCCGCTGATCGTGGGCGCGCCCGTCGCGGCGTTGTTCGCCGCCGGGGGGGTGTACTTGACGGCGATGCGGATTGAGGCCGCGCCGGCGAGTTCGGACCAAGACCCACCGCTCAGCCGGTGGTGGCCGGCGTTGCCGATGGACCAGCCGGCCGCCCCGCCGCCGTCCTCGCTGTTGGACACGGTCGTGTCGAGCTTGAGGCTGGCGCCGGAGGACTTGACGATGCGCACGGTGTAGGTCGTGCTGGCATCGAGAACGGTGTTGGCGGGGGCGGTGAAGGTCAGGGCGCCCTTGGCGAAGCTGGACGGGGGAATGAGGGCGGCGAACTCGGAGTCGGGATAGCCGTCGGAGTCGACGGTGTAGATGGCGGCGGAGAAGGAGTCGCCCTCGTCATCGTCGGAGCCAATGTCGACGTGGGTGACGTCGTAGCCGCCGGTCTGGGAACCGGTGCTGAAGCTCTGCGCCCGAACAAGGCTGGAGTCGTCCTTGCTGTCGTCGGCCTGGCCGAGGTTGGAAATATAGGTGGTGTTCACCGTCGCCGTCGCCGCGCTGGTCAGCGTCTCGGCGTTGCCCGCGTCGTCGGTGAAGCTCACCTTGACCTTGATCGTCTTGCCCTCGTCGGCGGCCACCAGGGTGTAGTCGCTCGACGTTGCCCCCGAGATGTCGGACTCCGTGCCGCCGTCCACCCGGATCCACTGGTACGTGTAACTGACGCTGGTCAGGCCGTCGGCGTCCATGATGCCCGACGTGTCCGCCGACAGCGTCCCGCCCACCTGCGCCGAGCCGCTGATCGCCGGCGCGCCCGTCGCGGGGTTGTTCACCGCCGCCGCCGTCACCGCCACGGTCGCCGCGCTGGTCAGCGTCTCGGAGTTGCTGTTGTCGTCGGTGAAGCTGACCCTGACCTTGATCGTCTTGCCTTGGTCGGCGGCGACCAGGGTGTAGGTGCTCGACGTCGCCCCGGGGATGTCGAACTCCGTGCTGCCCACCCGGATCCACTGGTACGTGGTATGTGGGGCTGGTCAGGCCGTCGGCGTCCATGATGCCCGACGTGGCCGCCGTCAGCGTCTGCCTGACCTCCGCCGTGCCGGTGATCGTCGGCGCGCCGGTCGCGGCATTGTTGATCGCCACGGCGGTGCTGCCCTCGATCGCGATGCGGATTGCGGCGCTGCCGCTGAGGTTGGACCAAGAACCACCGCTCAGTTGGCGGTGGGCGACGTTGCCGATGGACCAGCCGCTCGCCCCGCCGCCGTCCTCGTTGTCGGACACGGTTGTGTCGAGCGTGAGGGAGGCGCCGGAGGCCTTGACGATGCGCACGGTGTAGGTCGTGCCGGCCGCGAGAACGGTGTTGGCGGGGGCGGTGAAGGTGAGGTCGCCTTTGGCGAAGCTGGACGGGGGCGTGAGGGCGGCGAACTCGGAGTCGGGATGTCCGGAGGCGTTGGTGGTGTAGATGGCGGCGGAGAAGGAGTCGCCCTGGTCATCGTCGGAGCCAATGTCGACGTGGGTGACGGCGTAGCCGCCGGTCTGGGAACCGGTGCGGAAGCTCTGCGCCCGAACAAGGCTGGAGCTGTTCTCGTTGTCGCTGCCCTGGCTGAGGTTGGAGATATAGGTGGTGATCACCGCCGCCGTGACCGCCGACGTCGCCGCGCTGGTCAGCGTCTCGGAGAAGTTGTTGTCGTCGGTGAAGCTGACCTTGACCTTGATGGTCTTGCCCTCGTCGTCGTCGACCAGGGTGTAGGTGCTCGAGGTCGCGCCGGAGATGTCGGCCTCCGTGCTGGCGTCCACCCGGCCCCACTGGTAGGTGTATGTGGGGCTGGTCAGGCCGTCGCTGTCCATGATGCCCGACGTGGCCGCCGTCAGCGTCTGCCCCACCGTCGCCGTGCCGCTGATCGTCGGCGCGCCCGTCGCGAGGTTGTTCGGCGACCACAACTGGACCGTTATGGTCTTACCGGCCCAATCGTTAGCTGAATAGCCGTGGACGCTGCCTGGCCATTGGATTCCGTAATTGGTGCCGCCCGACGAAAGGTTCGTCGCATCGCTTACCGCCAGCGTTTTCGCGACGCCGTCTACGGTGATTATCAGCTCAGATCCGTCCAGGTCGGATTTGGTCACCCCGGCATCCGTAAACAAGTACAGCACGTCGCCGTTGGTTATCTTATACGCGAGGAGCTCGACGGTGTGGGTCGTCCCCCCGACGGTGAACGAGTCGGGAGTCAGGGTCCCGTAGCTGGTGTTGACGATGGTATTGACGGACGAGCCATAGCCTTCGTACGTGGTTCCGGAGTTCCCCCAGGCGGTGGGCGCCGTCAAGGTCGCTTCCCAGACCACGGAACCGGTCACCGCCACGGTCGCCGCGCTGGTCAGCGTCTCGGCGTTGCTGGCGGCGTCGGTGAAGCTGACCTTGACCTTGATGGTCTTGCCATGGTCGGCGGCGACCAGGGTGTAGGCGCTCGACGTCGCGCCGGAGATATCGGCCTCCGTGCTGCCGTCCACCCGGATCCACTGGTACGTGTATCCGGGGCTGGTCAGGCCGTCGCTGTCCATGATCTCGCCGGTGGCCGCCGTCAGCGTCTGCCCGACCGATGCCGTGCCGCTGATCGTCGGCGCGCCCGTCGCGGGGTTGTTGGTCGCGGCGGGCAGGGGCACCTTGTGGATCTGGGGGTCGCGGCTGGCGGAGCCGGCGGCGTTCTCGACCACGTACATCGTCGTGCCGTCAGACCAGATGCTGACGTAGTGCACGCCGTCGGAATCCAGGCCGGTGATGTCCAGGTCGGCCTTGCGGACGCCATCGGCGAGCGTGTAGGCGTAGATCTTGTCGTCGTCCCACTCCACCACCCAGATCGTGGTCCCGTCGGACCAGATGCCCCGGGCCGTGGCGTTGTCGCTGTGCAGGTCGATGTCCTTGTCCGAGTCGCGGCTGAAGTCCGACAGCACGTAGGCATAGAGTTTGTTGTCGGCAGCGTCCGACACCCACGCCGTGGTCCCGTCGGACCACAGGCCGTTGTGCGAGCCGTTGGTGCTATCCAGCGAGAGGGTGTTCGACGTCAGCGACTTGTCGCCGAAGTTGTACTGGAACACCTTGCTGTTGCCGTCGTCGACCACGTAGATGTAGGTCCCGTCGGACCAGATGCCCGCGGGGTAGCGGTTCCTGTCGCTGGCGGTCGCTGGGTTGTGGAGGGTCCAGTTCTCGCTGTAGTTGGCGGTCTCGTCGGCCAGGTTGTAGGCGTAGACCTGCGTCGAGAACCACTGGCCGACCCAGAGCGTTGAGCCGTCCGGCGACCATATCCCGATCGGGCTGGTGTGGCCGGACTGCAGGTCGCTGAAGTCGACGAACTTGTGGGCCACCGCCACGGTCGCCGCGCTGGTCAGCGTCTCGGCGTTGCTGGCGGCGTCGGTGAAGCTGACCTTGACCTTGATGGTCTTGCCCTGGTCGGCGGCGACCAGGGTGTAGGCGCTCGACGTCGCGCCGGAGATATCGGCCTCCGTGCTGCCGTCCACCCGGATCCACTGGTACGTGTATCCGGGGCTGGTCAGGCCGTCGCTGTCCATGATCTCGCCGGTGGCCGCCGTCAGCGTCTGCCCGACCGATGCCGTGCCGCTGATCGTCGGCGCGCCCGTCGCGGGGTTGTTGGTCGCGGCGGGAGCGGTGGTGCCCTTGATCGCGATGCGGATTGCGTCCAGGAACGGCGTTGTCCACGCGCTGTCTTGAAATCGGTGGAGCTGGTTGCCGATGGACCAGCCGATGGCCTTGCCGGAGTCCTCGCCGTCGGACGTGGTGGTATCGAGCCTGACACTATTGCCGCCATGCGAGAAGTACACGCTGTAGGTCGTGCTGGCCGCGAGAACGGTGTTGGCGGGGGCGGTGAAGGTGAGGGTGCCGGCGGCGAAGCTGGACGGGGGGGTGAGGGCGGCGACCTCGGAGACGGGATGGCCGGAGGCGTTCGTGGTGTAGATGCTCGCGGAGAAGGCGCCGCCGCTCTCATAGCCAATGTCGACGCTGGTGACGGTGTAGCCGCCGACCCTGGGACCGGTCCTGAAACTCTGTCCCCGGATGAAGGGGGTGTTGTAGCTGTCATCCGAGCCCTGGTCGATGTTGGAGACGTAGGTGTAGGTGGTGGTCTGGGCGTGGCCCGGCGCGGAGGGGAGGAGAAGGAGTGCGGCTGCCACGGCCAGCAGGAATGCCGCCGCCAGGGTGCGGGCGAAGTTGCGGCGCCGGATCATGACGCCTGCTGCGGAGGGTCTACGAAATGCGGGGGGGGGGGGAGAAAGACGGCATCCGCAATCCGGTCATTGTTCTGTCCACCTCTTGTTCGATGTCATGGTTCCCTGTACGGCAGCGAAGAGGAGGGGCCGGGCTTCCGCGGGCACGCGGCCCAGAGCAAAACGAAACGAGACCGCACAACTCTGCGCCGTCGTCCCCGGTCCGTTGGCCGGTTGGTCGAATGCCAAGCGAAACTCTCCCCTCAAATTGGGCAAGTCGGCCCTCATGCTACCAACGCCGTATGTAGTTACTGTGTATTTCAACCCCTTTCCCCATGTATTCTTGTGTAGTTTGGGCCAATTCGCTAGAATCGGGGCAAAACCGGCCTGAACCACCAAAACGAAACACTGCCGCCGGGTTGGCTCCCGTGACGCAGGCCCTCCGGCGAGCCGCAGCCCGGAACGAGAGGGAAGAGACATGAACAGACCCGATGCGCGAGACCTGGAGATCCAGGCCCTGCGGGACCGCCTGACCAGGATGTGCGAGGCCTGCCACCGCATCAACGAGAGCCTCGACCTCGACACGGTGCTGCAGGAGGTCCTCGACAGCGCCCGCTCGCTGACCGGCGCCCGCTACGGCGTGATGGTCCTCCTGGACGGTTCGGGAGGCGTACAGGAGTTCCTGGGCGCCGGTTTCACCCCCGACGAGGCCCGACGGCTCTGGGAGCTGCCGGAGGGTTCAGAGTTCATAGAGTACCTCGGCGCCATCCCCGGCCCGCTGAGAGTCGGAGACGTTGCCGCCCACCTGAGGTCCATGGGCCTGCCCGACTTCCGCCCGCCCGTTCCGGTGGGCTCCTTCCTGGCCGCTCCCATCCGCCACGGGGGGCGTGGCGTGGGCAACATCTACCTGGCCAGGAGCGACCCGGGCCGGGAGTTCAGCCAGGAGGATGAGGAGACCCTGGTCATGTTCGCGTCCCAGGCGGCGCTGGTGATCGCCAACGCCCGCAGGCACCGGGACGAGCGGCGGGCCAGGGGCAACCTGGAGACCCTGATCGACACCTCGCCCGTTGGCGTCGTCGTCTTCGACGCCAGGACGGCAGCCCCGGTGTCGATCAACCGGGAGACGAGAAGGATTCTGGAAGAGCTGACAACGGCGGAACAGGACGTGGAACAGCTCCTCGAGGTCCTGACCTTCCGGCGAGCCAACGGGCGGGAGATCTCCCTGGCGGAGTTTCCGCTGGCCCGGGCGCTGGGCGCGGGCGAGGCGGTGCGGGCCGAGGAGATCGTCATCACCGTCCCCGACGGCCGGAGCATTGCCACGCTGGTCAACGCCACGCCCATCCGCGCCGACGACGGCGAGGTGGAGTCCTTCGTCGTCACCCTGCAGGACCTGACGCCGCTGGAGGAGTTGGAGCGGCAGCGGGCCGAGTTCCTGGGGGTGGTGAGCCACGAGCTGCGGACTCCCCTCGCCTCCATCAAGGGGTCGGCAACGACCCTGAAGGAGTCGGCCAACTCGCTGGACCCGGCGGAGATGGACCTGTTCTTCCGGATCATCGAGACCCAGGCCGACCAGATGAGCGACCTCATCACCGACCTGCTCGACATGGCCCGCATCGAGAGCGGCACGTTGTCGGTGTCCCCGGAGCCGTCGGACGCGGCCGCCCTGGTGGACCGGGCCAGGAACTCGTTCCTGAGCGGCGGCGGCAGGGACAACATCCGGATAGACGTCGAGCCGGACCTGCCCCCGGTGATGGCGGACCGGCGGCGCATCGCCCAGGTCATCGGCAATCTCCTGTCCAACGCGGCAAGGCACTCGCCGGAGTCGTCCGCAATCCGGCTGGCCGCCGCTCAGGACGGCGTGCAGGTCGCCTTCACCGTCGGCGACGACGGCACCGGCCTCTCCGACGATCTTCTGCCCCAGCTGTTCAGGAAGTTCTCCCGCATCGACGGGGACGACCGTGAGGGCGGCATTGCGGGTTCGGGGCTGGGCCTCGCCATCTGCAAGGGGATAGTGGAGGCCCACGGAGGCCGTATCTGGGCGGAGAGCGAAGGGCCGGGCCTGGGCTCCCGGTTCGCCTTCACGCTGCCGGCGGCCACCGAGGCCGCGCACCCGGCCACGGCCGGTGACACTCGAACCTCCGAGGGTTCCCGCCGAGCCGGGCAGGGGCGGACGAGGGTCCTGGCGGTCGATGACGACCCGCAGACCCTCAGGTTCGTGCGGGACGCGCTCTCGAATGCCGGGTACACGGTGACGGTGACGGGCGACCCCGGGCAGGTGGGGCGCCTGGTGGAGGAGGAGAGACCCCACCTGGCGCTGCTCGACCTGATGCTGCCTGGCATGGACGGCATCGAGCTGATGGAGAGCGTCCCCGGGCTCGCCGACCTTCCGGTCATCTTCCTGTCCGCCTACGGCAGGGACCAGGTGATCGCGCGGGCGCTGGAGGCGGGGGCCGAGGACTACGTCGTCAAGCCCTTCTCGCCGACGGAGCTGGTGGCGAGGGTCCAGACGGTGCTGCGACGCAGGGCCGCGTCCGAGCTGTCCGAGCCGCCGGAACCCTACCGGAGGGGCGAGCTGACCATCGACTACGCCGAACGCAGGGTGTCCCTGGCGGGCAGCGCGGTCCTGTTGACCAACATCGAGTACCGGCTCCTCTTCGAGCTCTCGGTCAACGCCGGGCGGGTGCTGACGCACGAGCAACTGCTCCAGCGGGTGTGGGGGCAGGCACACTCCGGGCAGCCGGGGGCGGTGCGCACCTTCGTCAAGAACCTTCGCCGCAAGCTGGGGGACGACGCCGACACTCCCACCTACATTCACACCGAGCCCAGAGTCGGCTACCGGATGCCGAGGGGGGAGGGGCCGAACATTCCCCAAACGGAAAGCATGTAGGTTCGTATCCCAGATGAGTCGCATCCGGTCGGCACGCGATTGCCAGCCACTAGGAGGATACGTTGCCTGACTCACACCGAAGCCCGCGCCGCAGGGTGTGCATCCGGTGGATGTTGCCCATCGCCGCATTCGCCGCAATCGCCAGCCTGTTGAGCCCTTCGGGGGCCCTGGCACAGGATGGGGCTGAGGCCGCCTACGACTTCGACTTCGAGAGGGACGCCGAGGGATGGACGTTCGGGTTCGCGGACCTGCCCATCGACTTCGCCCAGTCGATCTTCGAGCTAGACCACGGACACCGCCCGCTTCCCGACGGTCTGGAGGGCAGCGGCATCTACGTCCAGGGACACAACCGCAGCGACGACCTCTTCATGTTCCTGAAGAAGCAGGTTGGCGGGCTGAGGCCGAACGCGGCGTATGCCGTCTCCGTATCCCTGGACCTGGCGACCAACGTGCCGACAGCTACGTTCGGCATCGGCGGCTCGCCCGGCGAGAGCGTGTTCGTGAAAGCGGGCGCGTCGACCGTCGAGCCCCTGACCGAGGAGGGCCGCAACCGGTACCTCAGAATGAACATCGACAAGGGGAACCAGGCCAACGGCGGTGAGGACATGGTGGTCCTGGGCAACGTGGCCCAGGGCGAGGTGGTGAACCGGGAGTACCGGATCAAGACGCTCGACAACATGGACCTGCCCCTGTCCGTGGACACGGACGCTGACGGCCGGGTCTGGCTGATCGTCGGCACGGACTCGGGGTTCGAGGGCCTGAGCGCCTTCTACTACTCGCGCATCAATTACACGCTAAGCACCGTTGAGCTTCCAAGAACCGGCGGCTACAAGCCGCCGATCTGGGCACTAGCGCTGACGGCGGGAATCGGCGCAGCCCTGGCGGGTCTGGGACTGACGGCGCTGCGTCTGCGGCATCAACATTAAGGGAAGGGGCCGCTGCGACTGCGCTGAGACCGCTTCTGCCCGGATTCCAGCGAACTGGCCCAAAGTACACAATAACTACACGGGAAAGGGACCTTAAACACACAGTAATAGCATACGCCTTCGCTAGGATGAAGCCGACTTTAGGGCGACGAGGCCACCAGCGGCGAGTCCATGGTGATCTTGGGCAACGTGGCTTGGAGCCCCCAGTCTGGGCAGTTGCCCTAATGGCGGAGTTCGGTGTGGCTCCGGCCGGTCTGGGAGCGGCGCGATACCGCCGCTGAGGTGAACGCCTTGATAGAGACTTGCGTCGGCGCGGTGCTGTTCATCCTGTTCTTGGCGGCGATGTTCATTGCTGGGGTGGCGGGTTGGATTTGACGCCCTGCTACCGGCGGTGCGCAGGAACCGGCCTCTCCTCGTCCGGCATTCTCCTATGCCTGATCGCCGCATCGCTCCTCGCGCTGGCCGCCTGCCAGTCCGCCCCGACGACGACTACACCCGACTTCGATGCAGCGGTAAGCGCAGCCGTTGAGGCGACGGTGACCGCGGAGGCGTCCCTTCGGTCTATTCGAGCGACTATCGACGCATCGGCGGCTCCGTCGACCACCCCGACCCCGACTCCGACAGCCGCCCTTACGCCCACGCCCACGGGAACATCCACCCCAGCTCCGACTATCGCGCCGGCGCCGGGACCCACGTTGGCCCCTACGCCGTCTCTCACCCCGAGCCCTCGCCCAACGCCGACCCCCACGACCAAGGAGAGGCTCGCCATCGAGCAGCTGTCCCAGGTCGTTCCATGGTTCGCGGACCCGCCGGACAACTGGCACGCCGAGGCCGTGACGGCGCTCGCCAAGACGTGGGCCCGGAACACTCATCTTGGCGAGGCGGTTGCCCGGCTCCCTTGGGTCAACGACGGCATTCGTGTCGATGAGATCCGGATGATGTGGTACGTAAGAGACCGCGCCCAAGCCGATCCGACGGCGCCTGTAGTTCAGGGCCGCCACTGGCTCACGGCTGGCCCGAGCCAGATCGACGTGCGGCTGGCGCAACTCGAGATGCTCGTCCTCGTAGCCGGCGCCGTAGCCCGTAATCCCGCTCTAGCGCAGACATTGCAGGAGCTCCCTCAAATAGCTGGCAGCGTGCTCGGTGATCCGGAGATGGCGCGGGACTGGGTCTATATCGCAGACCGCAGCGTGGAGTCGGCGTTGACGGCTGCGGCGTTCGCGGACCGCAACGAAAGCGCGGGCCGCCTTGTTCTGTATTCCCTGTCCACACTGGCGAGAGATGACAGAGCTTCTGAGCAATTCGATCAACTGATCGTCGCGCCTTGGTTCGCTGACGACCTCGACGATGCGGAGGCCGCCTTCGTGCTCACCCTCCATGCGGCTTCCAGGGACCCGGAGCTGTTTAGAGACTTGCTCAGGACCGGCGTCACGCCCACCCCTATGCCGACTCCAAGGGCCACCACCGACCCCACGCCGAGTCCGACGGCCGCTCCAACGCCCATCTCCGAGCCGACTCCCACGACGGTAGAGTTGGTCTCCGGGCTCCTCCCTTGGGCCGACGGCGCGCTCAGTTATGAAGAGCGTGACGCATTACAGGCGATCATCAGCCTCTGGGAGTCGAACGCCAACCTAGGCGTGGCCGTCGCTCAGCAATTCTGGGTCGCAGACGGCATCGACCACAGCGAATCGTCGGCACTGGCCTCCTTGGCTGCGATAGCAACGGCAGACCTCGAGCTGGGGAGGCAGGCTGCGGCCCTGATAGCAGGAGGCGCTGGAAGAGACGATGGGGACGCGCTTGGCGGCTTGGCCGCCCTCGCGAACCTGGCCCCCCAGTTCGCGGACCAGGCGCTGCACCGCCTGAACGCCCGCGAACGAGACCTCGACCGGTACCTTCTCCAGTCTTTGGGCCAAGTGGCCAACTCGTATCCGGAGGAATTCGAACGGCTCATAAGTCGACCTTGGTCCACCGACGGCTGGAACGACAAAGAGATGGCCCTGATCGTGACGCTTCGGACCATCAACACTGTCGGCGCAGACGACGCCTACTCGCCCCGCGACCTCTTCAACGACCTGCTCGAGTCACACTTCGTCCAGTCCAGGACGGTCTCCTTGCCGCTCGCCGGCGAGGTCAAGATATGGGTCTTCCAGAACGCCCCGTTCCCTCCCGGTGAGGACCTCTCCGCGGTAATCGGAGACACGATTCGTCTGAGCGAAGGACTCCTCGGAGCGCCCTTCCCCACCACCGACGTCATTCTGCTAGTCGGGACCTCCGTTCGTGGACGGCATGACGCGGCTTCCATGCAGTTGGACAGGTGCGCCGGCGAAGTTGATCACGTTCCTCACGAGACAGCTCACTACTATTTCACCATCGCTGGCCCGAAGTGGTTCGCAGAGGGGGGCGCAAACTTCATCGAATCGTACGTCCGCGACCGCACCGGCGTGGAAAGCTTCAAAGACCGGAAAGTCTGGGTCTCGGAACGGGTCCAAGAGCGGTGTAAGGACCGCCTCGGACTCGCGAACCTCCAGCAGCTGGACGACTTCCTTCCAGACGCCCGCAGCGGGTTAGACTTCGGAGAGTCCGAAAGGGATGTCGCCAACTTCTGCATCTACGAGTGGGGCGAGCTCTTCCTGACCGAGCTCTTCGAGATGCTGGGAGAAGAGGCCGCCGGGGCTGCACTGGGCGAGGTGTACACGCTCTACGAGGCGCGCGGCCGGCGCGCGTCGGAAGAAGATGTCTACGAGACGTTCCTGAGGAACGCTCCACCCCGGTTGGAAGAAGCGGTCAAAGAACTCTACCGGCGCGTCCACGGCGGGCCGTTCACCGCGCCCCTCCCAACTCCTGTCCCCGTACCCGAGCCGCTCGCTTCCCAGATCGCCGAGGTTCTTCTCTGGGCCGGGAGCCCGCCCGACGACCACCATGCCCGCGCCTTGGAGTCCCTGGCGAGTCTCTGGCGAATCGACGCGGCCCTCGGAGCGACGGTCGCTCAGTACGCCTGGGTCGCTGACGGCGTCGCCCGCATCGAGGCGGCGGCTGTATCCGACCTCGCGGGGCTCGCCGCCGAGGACCTGGAGACAGGCAAGCTTGTGGCGGGTCGCCAATGGGTTACCGACGACATCGGCTTCGTGGAGCAATCGGGCCTCAACGCGCTGTTCCGGCTGGTGCAAGAGGTCCCTCTATCAGGCAGGCTTGCGGGCAGCTACGCCTGGGTGGCGGACAACATACGCAATGAAGAGCGGAGGCTGCTGGAGCTTCTCGCAAGTGTAGCTGAAGCGTGGCCCGGCGCAGCCAGGGTGTTGCTGGCGCTCCCCTGGGTATCGGAGTCCGCCTCCTTTTCAGAGGAGTTCGGTAAGCAACAGGCTCTCGTCGCCCTAGCGCGGATCGCCTTGCAGGACGAGGAGGCGTTGCGTCAGACGCTGGCCCTCCAATGGGTCGCGGACGGCGTGCTCAACGGGGATGAGGAAGAGCAAGCCCTCGACTTCATCACCGGGCTGGCGGAGGCGGACGCGGAGCTGTTCAAGGATGTGATAGGGCTGCCTTGGGTCGAAGACGGCCTGTATTACGCCGAGTGGAACAGGATCGTCAATCTAAGCCATATCTCGCGCGCAGACCGTAGCCTCGGCTGGCAGGTGGCAGGCCTGCCATGGTTCGCCGACGGCGTCGAGGACAACGAGCATCCGGCCTTCTTCTTCGTTCTCGCCGAACACGACCCGGCGTTGGGAGGCCGCCTGGTCAGCTATGGCTGGGTGGCCGACGGGATCGACTACTCCGAAAATCTCGCTCTTGGAGGTTTGTGGACAACTGCGAAGAGCAGCCCGGCCACCGCGGCGCGCGTTGCAGGATACTCGTGGTTCGTCGATGGCATCGATGGTTCAGAGCGTGGCGCCCTTCGGTCGCTCGGGGCCATCGCCGAGCTTGACTCCGCGTTGGCGGACCGGATAGCCGGCTACACGTGGGCGCCTGACGGAATCACCGTAGCCGAAAGGTTTGCGCTTCGCCACCTGGCCGGCATCGCAAAGATCGACCTCGCGCTGGCGAGGGAGGTCGCAGGCTACCCTTGGGTCGTCGACGGGATCACCGAGGACGAGGCCGAACGACTCTCTACACTCCAGCCGCCGCCCGACCCCACGCCTACCCCTACACCCACTCCCACGCCGACTCCGACTTCGATTTCGACTCCCGAGCCTACTCCCACTGCGGCAGAGTTGGTCGCCGAACTCCTCCCTTGGGCCGACGGCTTGGCCGACGGCACGCTGACCGAATATGAGTTCGCCGCATTCCAGGCGATCGTGAGCCTCTGGGAGTTGGACGCCAGCCTCGGCGCGGCAGTCGCTCGGTACGCTTGGGTCGCAGACGGCGCCGACAATTACTATAAAGACCTGTCACTCAGCTCTCTGGCCGTCATAGCAAGGTCAGACCTTGAGATGGGGCGGCGGGCGGCAGCCTGGGCTGCGGAAAGACCCGGAGCGCATGAAGCCAACGCGCTTGGCGGCTTGGCCGCCACCGTGGACTGGGCCCCCCAGTTCGCCAACAGGGCACTGCACCGCTTGGTCACTCGTGAACGCGACCTCGATCTATACCTCCTGGGGTCTTTCCAACGCTTGTCTCCCTACCGACGGGTCCTCGACCAGCTCCGAGCCCAACCCTGGTTCACCGACGGCTTGAGCGACGAGGAGATGGCAGTGCTGGTCATGCAGCAGGACACCGGAGTTCACGGCGGAGACCTGTCCAATGAGCTGATCGAGTCCCCTTACACCCTCCTCAAGACGGTCTCCCTGCCGCTGGCCGGCGACATCAACATATGGATCTTCCGGGAAGCGCCGTCCCCTTCGGGTGAAGAGTATTTCGCCGCCATCGAACAGACGGCCCGCCTGAGCGAGGAGCTGCTGCAGACGCCATTCCCCACCACCGATGTCATCTTGCAGATTGGGCGCCAGTTGCCTAGCAACAACCAAAAAACATTCATGCAGACGGGCACCGACAGCGCGGGGTTGTTCCTTGTTCCCCACGAGACGGCCCACTACTACTGGCAGATCGGTCTGCCTTTCTGGCTGATAGAGGGCGGCGCCACCTTCATCCAGGCATATGTCTATGACCGCACCGGCGTGGGGAGCTTAGAGGACAACAAACGGAAGGTCTCGGCATTCGTCCAACGGTGCAAGCAGCGCTTCGGAGTCGCGAACATCCAGCAGTTGGAGGACCTTCGAGCGGATACGGGGCTGGGCTTGCGGATACGCGACGCGCACCACTTTATCGGCTGCTACTACAACTGGGGCGACCTCTTCCTGATCGAGCTCTTCGAAACGCTCGGAGAAGCCGCCGGGGCGGCTCTGGGCGAGGTGTACGAGCTCTACGAGACGCGCTACTGGGATGCCTCAGAAGAAGACATCTACGCTGCGTTCCTGAGGAACACTCCAGCCCGGTTGGAGGAAACAGTCAAGGACCTGTACCAGCGCGTCCACGGCGGTCCGTTCACGGCGCTCCTACCGGCCCCTGTTCCCGTGCCGGAGCCGCTCGTTTCCGAGATCGCCGAGGTCCTCCCCTGGGCTAAGAGTCCGCCGGACGACCACCACGCCCGCGCCCTAGAATCCCTGGCCACCCTCTGGCGACTCGACTCGGCCCTCGGCGCGGCGGTCGCTCAGTATGCCTGGGTCAAAGACGGCGTCAACCGCATCGAGGCGGCGGCCGTATCCAACCTTGCGTGGACCGCCGCGGAAGACCTGAAGATTGGCAGGCTCGTGGCGGGCTATCCGTGGGCGACCGACGACATCTGGTTCACGGAGCAGCAGGGGCTCAACGCCTTGCTCCGGCTTGTCCAAGAAGCGCCCGCGTCGGGCAGACTTGCGGCGGGCTACGCGTGGGCGGCCGACAACCTGGACAACGAGGAGCGGATGCTGCTTCAGCACCTTGCCCTCCTGGTTGAAACAGCGCCAACCTCCGCCGACGCATTGCTGACCGCCCCATGGGTGGCGGAGGCTCCCTCCGTTGCAGAGGCCGTCAACGAGCGCCGGTCGCTCTCTTACCTCGCGCGGATCGCCGTGCAGGATGGGGAGGCCGCGCGTCAGGCGCTGGCCCTTCCATGGGTGGCGGACGGCCCATTTGACGGAAACGAATGGATAGCCCTCGAAAGTCTCGCCGAGCTTGCGGAGGCGGACGCCGGTCTGTTCGAGAGCGTTGTCGGACTGCCATGGGTCACGGACGGTCTGCACGCAGGGGAATGGGGTCCTATCGAGAACTTGGCCAAGATTGCTCGCGCGGACCTCAGCCTGGGCCAGCGAGTCGCTGGGCTGTCATGGTTCGCCGACGGCCCCGACGCCGAAGCTCTTGCTCTCCAGAGCCTCGCAATCATCGCCGAGGACGACGCCGCGTTGGCGAGCCGAATAGGAGGCTATGCCTGGTTCATTGACCACGTCGCTCCAAATAGAGACTCGGCGATTCAGGACCTAGAGAAAATCGTCAAGGCAGATTTGGCATTGGGTCAGCTCATCGCAGGCTACTCGTGGGTCACCGACGGCGTCGATGTTCCCGGAGCGTCGGCGCTCACGTCCTTGGCCGGTATCGCGAAGAGCGACCTCGCGCTGGCGATGGAGGTCGCAGGCTACTCGTGGGTTGTCGACGGCATCACCGAGGACGAGGCGGAACGGCTCTCATCCTTGGTTCCGCCATAGAGCGCCCCGAGGCCCGCGGTCTCCGCATCCTGCGAGCTAAACGCCTCAGAGTGGGCTGGTGATACGAGAACCTCTGCACCAGGCCTCCAAGCCTCTAAACCTCAGCACAAAGCAACCCCCGGCCCGAGGACGCCTCTCGCGAGCACGGGGGCAAAGGAGACCGCTATGAGTTACTCGTCAGAAAGACTCAGCGGCGACGATTACAGTCCGAGGGTGGTCAAGACCTTCTTGCGTGCCGTGCCGCATGCCTGTGGAAGCCTCGGTCAAATGCGTCCAGGAGATCGTGTAAAGGGCGGAGGGATACTGTACCGGCGAGGCGGGGGTGAGCGTTCGAGAGTGGCGCTGCAAAACCGTACCACCCGCCGCCTTCCATAGAGTTCGAGGAAACTCGATGGAAGGTGTGAAGGATGTACAAGGTGGAACTGTACGTTCGAGTGCGCCGGGCCTGCATGGTGGACGGGATGAGCACGCGGGAGGCTGCCCGAGTGTTCGGTCTGCACCGGGATACGGTGCGCAAGATGCTGGCCTACTCAGTCCCCCCGGGCTACCGGCGGCAGACACCTCCCCGAATGCCCAAGCTGGAGCCCTACACCGGCGTCATCGACCGCATCCTTGAAGAAGACCACAAGGTCTCCAGGAAGCAGCGCCACACGGCCAAGCGCATCTTCGAGCGGCTGCGCGACGAGCACGGGTTTGCGGGCCAGTACACGATCGTCAAGGACTACGTCAGGGAGCGCCGCCGCCGGACCAAGGAGATGTTCGTGCCGCTGTCCCATGCCCCGGGCCATGCCCAGTGCGACTTTGGCGAGGCCCGGGTGATCATCGGCGGGGTGGAGCAGAAGGCCCACTACTTCGTCCTGGACCTGCCCCACAGCGACGGCTGCTTCATCAAGGCCTACCCCGCGGAGACCACCGAGGCCTTCCTGGACGGCCACGTCTCGGCCTTCGCCTTCCTGGGCGGGGCGCCCCAGAGCGTCCTCTAAGACAACACCCGGCTGGCAGTGGCCAGGATCCTGGGGGACGGCCGGCGAAAGCGCACCCGGGCCTTCACCGAGCTCCAGTCCCACTACCTGTTCGAGGACCGGTTCGGCAGGCCCGGGAAGGGCAACGACAAGGGGAAGGTGGAGGGCATGGTGGGCTACGTGCGGCGCAACTTCCTGGTGCCGGTGCCGTCCTTCGAGAGTTTTGAGGCGCTGAACGCCCACCTGGAGCGGCGCTGCCTGACGCGCATGGACGCCCGGCTCCGGGGCCACACGGAGAGTATCGGCCAGCGGATGGAGCGGGACCTGGAGGCCCTGCTGCCCCTGCCGGCCGCGCCTTACGACGCCTGCGACCAGCGGGCGGGCCGGGTCAGTTCCCTATCCCTGGTGCGGTACAGGACCACCGACTACTCGGCCCCGGTGGCCTACGGTCACCGCGACGTTCTGATAAAAGGCTACGTGGACCGGGTGGTCATCAGTTGCGGGTCGGAGGTCATCGCCCGACACCCCCGCTCCTACCAGCGGGACGACTTCGTCTTCGACCCCATCCACTACCTGCCGCTCTTGGAGCGGAAGACGGGCGCCCTGGACCAGGCGGCGCCCCTGCGGGGGTGGGACCTGCCCGGGGAGTTTGCCACGCTGCGCCGCCTCCTGGAGTCCAGGATGGGACCAAGGGGCAAGCGGGAGTTCGTCCAGGTGCTGCGGCTCCTAGAGAGCTTCAGGCAGGAAGAGGTGCACGCCGCAGTGCAGGACTCCCTCCGTCTGGGGGCGTTGAGCTTCGACGCCGTGAAGCACCTGGTGCTCTGCCGGCTGGAGGGACGGCCGCCCCGCCTCGACCTGGATCTGTATCCCTCCCTGCCCAGGGTGAGAGTGAACACCACCTCCGCCGGGGACTACATGGCCCTGCTGCCAGGGAGGGCGGCGTGAACCAGCGGTCCACCCTGCTCCTGGAACACCACCTGAAGGAGTTAAAGCTGCCCAGCTTCCTGAGGGAGTACGGGAAGATGGCCGCCCAGTGCGCCGCCGAGGGCGTGGACCACCCCCAGTACCTGCTGCGCCTGGCCGAACTGGAACTCATCGACCGTCACCAGCGCATGGTGCAGCGCCGGATCCGCGCCGCCCGCTTCCCCGCCGTCAAGAGCCTGGACACCTTCGACTTTACGGCCATCCCCTCGGTGAACAAACAACTGGTGATGGAGTTGGCCCGCTGCGAATACATCCAGCGCCGGGAGAACGTCATCGCCGTCGGCAACAGCGGCACCGGCAAGACCCACGTCGCCCTGGGCCTTGGCCTCGCCGCCTGCCAGCGGGGAATGTCCGTGGGCTTCACCACGGCCGCCGCCCTGGTCCACGAACTGATGGAGGCCCGGGACGAGAAACGGCTGCTCAACCTGCAGCGGCAGCTGTCCCGCCTCAGCCTGCTGATCATCGACGAACAGGGCTTCGTGCCCCTGTCCCCCACCGGCGCAGAACTCCTCTTCGAGGTCTTCAGCCAGCGCTACGAGCGGGGCTCCGTCATGGTCACCACCAACCTGCCCTTCGACGAGTGGACCGAGGTCTTCGGCTCGGAACGCCTGACCGGCGCCCTGCTGGACCGGCTCACCCATCACGTCCACATCCTGGAGATGAACGGCGACAGCTACCGCCTCAAGCGCAGCAGGGAGACCGCCGCACCGCCGCCACCAGACGAGCTGGACGACGCTTAGGTTACCCCTGCACTGTCCTCTCTCGCTCCCAAACAGTCCCCACTCCACCTGCCATACGGCCCTCGATCATCACGCCGGTGGTACACGATTCTTCCGCCGCAGTGGTACGTTTTGCGAACGCCCTTGACAAGATCGCTCCACCGAAGCATTACTTGACCGTCTCCAAAGTCCCAGTCTGCTTCATGACGTGCAGGAAGAGAAGGCGGGGTTGCAGACGATTTCATTCGCTGCGAGAACTCGTCAAGGAGCCTGCATGAACATGCCAGAGCCACAATTCAAGGCGGGAAGCCAAGTTCGATCAGTGCATGACCAGAAGCAGACCGGAACGGTCGTGGACTGGAATCCCCCATCCCGGTCAGGAAGCCAATCGACTTCTTCTCAGTCACCCGTATCGTTCAATGGGGTGACCGCACGGCGCCTGACCCCAAAGTTCCCCGAAGGTTGTCTGGCCACTCCATGAGACTCGTCATAGCCGTTCTTGCCATCCTCGCCGCCATCGCATGCGAGGTGGAGCCGACGGCTAACGCACCTCCCACTTCCACACCGACTCCTGTCTCCCCACGGCAGATATGGGCCGGCAATGCAGTCTATGGAAGGTCGATCAAGGAGTATCCAGTGACTGAAGAAGAGGTCGCCGCAGTCTGTCGAGACCTGCTCAGGACCGAGCGGACCATCACCGCCCTGGAGCGGCTCGTATGGGACGTGTTCGACTGGAAGCAGATTGCCATCCTTGGCGCCATCTACTCAGGGATGGCTGAGGATGAGTGCTCGATAACCACCTATTGCCGAGATAAGGAGGTCCTAGCGGGGGCTTAGCCACTGCCGCCAACCACGCGGTAAACACTTCCACAACTGTAGGCGTTGCCATACGACGATGCTAATCGGCGCGCCAACGACCATCTCGGCAACGAAACTATTGAAATCTATCCTCAGCCCCTCTCTCCGTCCAATGATGCGCGAGTTCCGGCAAATGAACAAGCCGTTTTGGCCGTTCAGGCCCGTTTCGCCCCGGTCTTAGCGAATTGGCCGAAACTACATAAAATTACACAGCAAAAGGGGTTGAAAAACGCAGTAACTACATACGGCTACGGTATAGTGCATTCGGGGGAAACCTCTAGGTTGCACGGAGGTGCGTTCATGCCGGTTAAAATCTGCGCCTACCAAGACTGCAATCAGTCCATTGCACCTTGGTTCGAGTTGTGTCAGGAGCATAACGCCAACAAACAGTCTGGACTCATCGATCGATGTCCCGGGTGTGGGCAGTACAAAGACCCACGCTACCCACTCTGCCGACAATGCAATGCTAGCGCCAAAGCCGTTGCGCCAAAGAGCGCCACTCCAAGACTCCGCGGCAAGTACGACCCTGAAGAAAACCCCGCGTGGGATAGGGGAGATGCCGACGCCGACGTGTTTTTCGTCTACATCCTGAAGCTGTCCGGCGGCGACTTTTACGTTGGCCAGACTAGGGACCTCCGCGAGCGTCTGGGTGAACACCGTGACGGCAAGACGCAAAGCACAGCAGGCAAAGCCCCGAAACTCGTCTGGTTCGCTCCCGTTAACACTCGAAACGAAGCCGTTAAAGCAGAAGCGGACCTTAAATGGGTCATAGATCACAACCCGCGGGAGATACGACGCATGATAATCTGGTTCCGTGACCTAGTGAAAGAAGTTGATCTAGAAGCGTAGCCCGTTCAGCCGAGGAAGATCGTCAGGGGAGATGGGAACGACGCCGAGACGGTGGAGGCGATGTTCGCGGCGGCCAGGGAGGCCGAGGCCAGCGGCGAGGAGCTGCTAGTGGACAACGGCTGGCAGGCGGTCGGGCCTGAACCGGCGTCGTTGAGGTTCGCCGCCGCAGGCCGCTCAGCTACGGGCCGGACATAGAGACGGTCGGCCGCAACGGGAAGGCCGTTGACACGCAGCGGTCGCTGTTCTCGTGGACGGAGTTCCTCGCCGGGGAGCAGGGCCGGGGCCGCAGCCGGAACCCCAAGCCCGCTTTCCACATCCCTCTTCGAGTGGGCGCTTGGCCTGGAGGAGGAACACGACGCCGAACTGGTCGGCGGTTCGCTGACCGTTACGCGACCCTGCTCGTCCGTGTAACGAGCATTTCGAGGAGAGTGTAGGGATGCCTGCCTCAACTTACTCGCTGACGATGCCAGGTGCCATGCTCGAACGCGGGTTCTGGCTCTACGTGTGGAGAATCGCGTCCCCTATCGGCGAACTGCTGTACGTCGGCCGCACGGGGGACAGCGCATCGCCGAACGCATCGCCGCCATTCATGCGCATGGGGCAAGAATCCATCTGCCGCAAGACTGGCCTGCACATCCGCGAAGAGGCTCAGCAAGGTCCCAAGCTCAGGCTCCCCGCGATCTTCGACCGCGTCGCGCATCGGATAGGCGACGACGATGTTGTCGGTGAAGACCTTCATATCAAAGATGGGAGGGTCCGCTCTGCCGCCGAGCGTCGCAGCGTCGCGCACCTTTTCGTACGCCGCATCTAGGGAACTCTTGATCTGACGAAGGAATTCCCTCTCCTTGCCTGATTCGAAGGCCTGTTCTATCTTGTTGCGGAATCCAAGGATATCGGCTTAGCAGACAATCGTTGGAAGTAGCGAAGGCGACTTAGGATCCCAACTCATGCGCATCATCGACCTCCCCCGTCCATCTAGATGGACGGGCCCCATTAGGCTACTGCGGTAATCGAATGGTTCAGCCAGTGTACGACGCTTGAGGCAACTCGAATCATCCCGAATACTGCTCTATTTCGCCCCGCGGCAACTCTAGGATATAGACCCGCCTTGGAATAACTAATCTCCCCATAGGAATGCCCTCTGTAGGCAAGACTACATCGTCAAAGCCCATCTCTGCCGGATCTACTCCGATACCGTATTGTTCGAAGTCCACATCCTCAAGATCTTCAGCCTTGGACAGCTGACCAAGCTCAGCAGGTAGTTCTTCATGAATAGGTGTGTCATTGTCCAATAGAGGTGTCAATCCGTCCAGGGATAATGATTTCGAGGCTAGCGCCTCCTGCAATCTAGGGCATATTGCTAAACATCGCCAAGGTACGGTGCAGTCTAGGCGATGAAGGGAATGAAAGTCCTTACCGCCGTATGAGCCAATAGCCGTCTGGACGACCGCAAGAGGAATGAGTGTGCAGCCCAGCTCTTCTTCTCTGAAACACCTTGAACAGCATTGCAGATACGTCTTGTCGACGTAGTCGGCATGATTGTAGAGACAGTATCGTGGGATCATTCCACGGTTCTTCGCATATGTCTCCAGGATGTCTGATTGCCGTTGTCCTCCAACGTAGTGACCAAGCGCGAGATAGCGGCCTGTCCTGAAGTCCAGTTTCTTATCTTGGACCGCAAATCCTATCCAGCTACCGGGGCAGCCAAGCCAACATTCGAAGTCGGTGCCAAAAGTCGGTTCGTAGGCTTTAGAGGTCTGCCTGAACGTCTTGAACCCTTGTCGTCTGAGGTCGAGCATCAGGAGATCGGTGATCGTCTCTTCGCCGAGGCGAACTGACAGGCGTTTTGCATCGCGGGAACGTTCCCATGTATCGATGGCGAGTTGCTCAAGCATGGCGTCAAGTGTTTTTGGAGACAAGCTTGTCATGGCGCAGATATCCTAGCTTCAATCATGCGATGTGGTGCTACCTTACAGCGACTGTGGACGAGATGCACTCGACTATTGTAGGCGCTTGCGCGCTGCCACCAGCTTCAGAGCATCGGCCTGCGAGGGCTCGTTCAGCCGCACTGGCACCGTCGCGATCCGTCGTGTCTCCAAAGACCGCCTGCCTAGTGGTGCGATGAGTGCACTTGGCAGGAGATATGGTGTCAGGTCAACCACCTAGAGACTCCTGTCGCTTCACGCCCGAGCTAGACGCGAGGCGGACCCGCTCGTACCTTTTGCGTCCGGCTTGCGCAGGCAGACGTTGTGACCTCGACGGCACCCATGCTCCGTGCGGCGTCCGCGACCCGGCGCAAACCCTGCAGGAAGACCACTGCCCCTGTTCGCGGGTGAGCCGTCGGCCATCCCCGCCGCTGCGGGCGAGCTTGCATCCGCCTGCAGGTCGCAGGCGTGAAGCTCGCGGTCGGCGGGGATGCCGTACCGGTCGCGCAGCTCGAGCCGCGAGTCCTGGACGCGGCGGAACAGGTCGTTCCACCGCTCGGCGTCCACGCCCAAGGCGGAGCGGACGTAGTTGCGGGGACCCTCAGACTCGTTGATGTTCAGGGGGCGGGCAACGGGCGGACCGGCTCCCAGCCGCCGCCCGGGGCCGAGCCAGGTGCGCCCCAGCGGCCCCTCCGGCTCCAGCAAGCCCCGGTGGGAGACCAGCAGGGGAAGGGCGGTTCTCGTCCGGTTCATCTCTTCGACCGCCACGCGGAGGAAGTGGGTGGCCGCCAGGTCGTCGTCGAAGACGACGAGGACGGCGGGCTGTGCGCCATGGTCGTCGGTGGGGCGGTGGGAGGAGTAGTAGGGGCCAGCCGCGCCGCCATCGTGACGGGGCGCACGGCGCGGCGCTCCCACTCCAGGAAGAAGGGCCAGGCCGTCGGGCCTCCGCGCAGGATGCCGAAGGCGTCGGGGTGGATGGAGCGCATCCCGCCGAAGTGCCGGAAGTAGCGCGAGGCTCGGCTGGGCGGGTCGAGTTGCGCGGGTCTCCCAGCCCTGGGCGCGGGCTTGGCCGGTACGGAGCCCTCCTGCGCCTGCACCGTGGAGAAGAGCAGGCCGAGCGCGGTGCCCGCCAGGGCCCAGCGCCGCTATGGCGGCGAACAGGATGGGGAATCGTCGTCTATCGGTGCCCGTGATCATGGCTCCTCCTTGTGCTTGTGCGGGGGTATGGGACGCAGCCCGTCCGGTCCACAGGTGTCAGCCGATAGCGACGCGGCGCGCACCGGCGTAGGGGGTTGCATGGTTGAAGGCTGTCCGGGTGAGTGCGGGACGTGCGAAGCCCGCCGGAAGAGTCCTTCGAGGAATCTGAGAGTTCTTGGAGGGGATGAGAGGGCTAGAGCAGAGGGAAAATCGGGGGGGGGACGTCTGTTCTAGGCCGCGATGGAAGGCGGACCGGGTCGTGGACCTCACGGCAACACGGGGTCGCTGCGACCACTATCTCTACTCCGTCGAGGATTGGGTTTCCTCATCTATCGGTACGAGTCATCGCTCCACTAGCCGAACGTCGTATGATTGCCTGGACTTATCGCCACCCACAGCACAGCTGGCCGCCTGTAAAGCAGCCCTCGCCGAAGTAAATCGTATTGAGGTTCCAAGCCGGATATAAGGATCAGACGCCCAATTCGCATTAGGCATTTGTCTACAGAGGTCGCGTGGGCAAATGAACCTACAAACAGAGACCTATGCCCATATCGCGGCAGGTCTTAGCCCAGCGTGGTTCAGGAAGCGACGTGGACGCTCAACGGGACTTCCATCGGCTAACGGTCGGGGAATGGCGAGGAGCGGGCGGGGCGTAGCCGTGAGTGTCGGAATCGCTGCGGCGGTCTGAAACAAGCCAAAGGCCCCCGCCGTTACAGCAGGGGCCTCGTCGCTGCTCGCTCCGTTACCTATCGGCCTGCTTCGTCATTTTCTTGGCGGATCGCCAGCGAGGCAAGGCAGGAGGTTTGCGGAGCGAAAGCTACGAGACTGCGTCCTAACCGAGTCGGATGGGTCGTTCGCACGCGTAGGTTGGAGTCTGCCTCGCCGTGGGACGTTAGGGATTATCGAGTCTATAGGGAATTAGTGTGGAAGTTCGAAGCCCAACTCGCCGGAGAAGAGCGCGCGGTAGTATGCCCACCCACTCGTAGACAGAACACGGTGGTGCATGGTACCTTTTACAAATGCAAGACATGATAAACTTCTCAAGGAAAAGGCGACGTGACCTTGTACTCGAAAGGGACGATTATCGCTGCGGGATTCACCTTGATGGCTGTGGCGAACGTCTTACTACCGCCAAGAAAGGCTTGCCAAAGAGTGAGCTAACTACATTAGACCACATTGTACCGAAATCTTGGTGGAAAGATAGGCAACCTGTTAGCCCGGAATACTATAATCAAGAGTGGAATCTGCAGCCAATGCACAGGCGATGTAATGATAGTGATAAAAGAGGGCAGATATACGCATTCCCAGTATTCACTTGTCGCTGTCATTGGTTGCGGATTGACAAAACAGAGAAAGGGCATATCCTGGTTCTTTTCTACCGAAAAGGAAACACGGCTTTCGGCAATCAAATCTCCACCGAGCGAGACCTCCTCGTCATAAGTAAACAAGACTTCGAAAACTCCATAAATCTTGAGCCTGGAGAGAGCTTGATTGAAATGCCATTTATGGTATTGTCATTGGCCAATCACAAACCCGGCGTAAAGGGAATTACTGGTCCGGGGTATGCAGGACATGGCCTACCAGCTTTATCACCGGAACAGGTGCTTGAATTCAATCAACTGGAGCTACAAAGAATAGCAGGCGCTCCAGTGGAGACGATTGCTAAATTCAATCCTCAACCTGATGATGAAGCCCAGATCAAGGCAATACACACAGTATGAGTCAATCACAGTTGGCAGTAATTGCAGTGGCGGGCGGAGGATTATACTTAATGACCTGAACCCGCCGCCTCAGATCTCGAATGCCCTAAACCCCCGTCAGCAAGCCTCAGTAAGCCGCCTCTGGGGCTCATACACGGGCTTTAGGGCAGCTAGGTAAGGGGTTTGGGAGCCGCCTAGCGGTAATAGAACGCGTTCCGGGGCGCGGGGCGGCGCGTATAGCGGTAGCGAATTGAGGAACGAGCACCAAATACGCCTGATTTACGAGTGAATCAGGTACCCCTGACCTTACTGTAGCCAGAACTTTCGAGTGGATTATCTCATTGAATCGATACATGAGAAGGTGAAGCGACTGCGCTAGCACCACGCCAGGTACGGGGCACACGTCCAGGGTGTCCGACCAAGGTCGCTGGGCTGGTCCATGGCATACCCCTTCGGCTTGCGGACCGCATAGGGGCGCCGGAACACCCGCGTGCGGGTGGAGATGGCCGCCAGGGGCGCCTCGGAGTGCCGCGATGTCCGACCTCACGTTGACGACCGCCACCAGCATTTCCCCTTTGAATGTCGCTAGTTCCACACGAACACCCTCAACATCCGCCTTGGTCGCCAGGTGCTCGTAGGCTCCCTCCAACCGGCTTACCCGCTCCTCTGTTGTAGCCATGTGCCCATACCTCTTTCACAGTCGTCGGAGGGTACATTTAGGCCACCTATGCGTCAATCGAACATCCGTGCGCGTTGCGACGTACCCCCACGCCTGCTACCTTGCCCTCGCCACCAGCCACACCCCCCTCCGCCACAGAGGGACCGTGGACGTTTGTACGAGTTGGGCTGCCGCGCCCCCTTGTCCGCGTCTACGAGTCTTGGCTGGTGGCACAGCTCCAACTCAGCGGCAAGGGGGTTCCACATGAAACCGGGGTAACTTTACTGGCCCTAGCCGCCGTCCTTCTCGTCCTCGCCGCCACCGTCTCCGCCCAAAGTCCGACGCCCTCTCCGACTCCGACCGCCTCGCCCACTCCAACGCCGACGCCCACTCTCACACCCCTCGAACAAAGCAGGAGGGACGGGTGCGCGCTGTTCGCCGCCCTCGTCGATGACCTGGACCAGTTCATGGTGACGCCGTTGGGAGACGAGCGCGAGTACGTCACCGGTGGCATGGCTATTGTTCGGAGCCGCCTCATGGCCATCGCCGAAGCCGTCGAAGATGACGCTCTCATGCGCAGGGTGTACCACCCTCTATGGGTACGGTCGCTCCTGAGCAGATGGTCAAGCATCAGCACCGCAGACGCCCAAGCTCTCATGTTCAGAGGCCGCCAACTCACGCGCCTTTGCCAAGCGTACGGCTACCCGATATCCGAGCGGTCGCCTGACGTGATTACCGAGTACGTCTGTGAGCCGGCGATCAATTCGGAGTCCTACGGAAGACGCGGAGAGTATCGCCCCTGGTACCTAGGCCGCGTGTGCTAAGGCGTGGGTACAATAACGCCCCCGGCCTCGCGATTGGCGTCCCGTAGGCCGGGGGCGAAAGGAGACTACGATGGTTAGTTTTCCACCAGGCGGTAATTGGCGCAAGGTCCCTGAGGTCCTTGAGAGCGCAGCGAGTAAGTATGCCCGCCCCACAGGAACCGTCCATCTTCTACTAGAGCTGGTGACTGAACAGGGTCCGATTCAGGTAGAGCTGTCGATTGAGCAGGCAGGGGCTCTGATTCGGGTCCTTGTCGATGCGCTCGAAGCTGATGATGTTCTGTTTGGTCGTCCATGACCGGCCCTCCCGACTACTGAATGTAAACAGGCCCTAGGGTGTTGTAGGGATGCTAGAGGCGCTTACCGACTCGCAGTATGCTTAGGCGTTAGCCCACAGAGCCACCTTCGCAACTCCCGTGAGAAGCTGCACGCGCCGACCGAGCTTGCCTTGGTGCTTGCGGCCCAGCGCCTCGACCCGCTGTAGCCGACACCCTAGCGAGAACCGGGCTTGCACCGACCCTCAACGGTCGATGAAGGGCCCGCCGTGGATGCGGCGGTACAAGTCGCGGAAGTCTTCTTCGAGGTCGGGCGGGGTGTGCTTGAGGAATAGCCGGTATATCTCCTCCTCCGTCGCCCCGGGTTCGTTCGGGTCCACCGCCGACAAGTCCTGATACGTCAGGTACAGCTCCCGCAAAGCTGATGAGAGCGTCGCTTCTCCCAGCAGGTCGAGCAGGCTCACGAACAGATACCGGCCAAGGGGGTAGGGGCAGTAAGAGGCGGCGTCCGTGCGATCGGCAGACGGGGTCAACGCGTGAATCTTCTCGAACCCCGACGGCGCACAGAAGTGCTGGATAGTCCAGACTGCATGCTCCAGACTGGACTCCAAGGTTTCCTGCCCTTCGATTATACGTACATACCAATTCACGAGTTCAGCCCCGCCCTCGGCCACCCATTTTATTCTGCTGTGTCCGGTGAAGTAGTAATGGCCCACTTCGTGGTAGACGAACCCGCCCGACGCAAAATACCCGAACATATCCCGCTGGATTCGCATGTGTTCACCGTAGTGTGATCCATGGGTTGGGTAGGTATTATAGGCTGGGTCATGGACCAGCAGGATGACGTCGGTGGTGGGGAACGGGAGCCCATCAGTCGCTCGGCGCCGCGCACCGCCTGTTCTAGCAGCGTCAGTGGTTCGTTAGCGGGAGGGAGGTCGGTCGGGAAAGGGTCGTGATAGACCACCCACAGGTTGACGTCGCCGGCCAGGGGCAGCGTTATCCTCGCCGAACGCGTGGAGTGAGAGTCCAACAGCTTGTTGAACAGCGGGTCATTGAGATATGCGGACCGCAAAGCGGTGATGAGAGCGCGCTCCGCCGGGTCCAGCCCGTCGGTGAACCAGGGCCTGGCTGATGAGGCGCTCGAACTTCTCTCTGTGGTAATAGCTGAGAGAACCCAGCGAGCGAAGCATGTAGAGGTTGCGGTCCCAGACCGGCTCCTCCGAAACGTATGTAAGAATCTGACGCGCGAACTCTGGACTCCATTCGGCCAATGCGTCCACATTGCTGATGCCACTTTCGCGACCCACGCTGCCCGGCCTTCTGGTGATGCCGTCTTCGACCCATGGGGCGCCCACTGTCTCCACCGCTAGCTCGACATCATTCTTGGCGAGGCGAATGATGTCTCCGAGCGTGGCCGTAAAACCGGGAGGGAAGCCGTTGGCGACCCAGCCCAGCCCTAGGACTGCCCTCGCCAGTTCGGGGCTCAGCTGGGCCATCTCCAATAGGTGTTGAAGCGCTTCCCCTTCTGCGCTGTACCCATTTTCTTGATATCGGATGCCGTCGCCGAACCAGGCGAACCCGGTTAGGGCCAGCGCCGCCTCCCTGTCCGCCTCGGCGATGGCGGCCAAGATGGCGACGGCGTCCAGGTCGTGCCGGGAGATAGTCGACGGCTGTCGCGATGAGGGATGGAGGGGCCGGTTGGGGTCCGTGAACATGGGCGCCCGTGCGGCTGCGACGGCGACCTCGGGGTATGGGACCCATAGCGTCTTGAGCGCCTCTGCGACGTGCCATTGCATGGAGGTCGGCGGACGGCGAAACCAGGGGATGATCTCGGATAGGGCGTCTTCAGCCATGTCCTCGAGGGTGGGGGTGGGCGTGCCGGTCGGCGTTGGGGTCGGCGTGCCGGTGGGAGTCGGGGTCGGCGTCGGCGAAGGTGTCGGCGTCGGAGTAGGCGTCAGCGTCGCCGTCGCCATCGGTGTTGGAGTGGGCGTGTCGGTCGGCGTCGGGGTGGGGACCGGCGTGGGCGTGGGCGCAAGGGGAGTGGGGGTTGGCGCCGGGGCGGCCGTGGGTGTGTCGGTCGGCGGAGGCGTGGGCGGCTGTCCCGCGACGCACGCCGACAGGATGGCGGCAGCCATCAGGAGCGCCATCGCCGTCCCTGCGGTAAGGCGGGCATGGCGGACCATCGTGCGCCGGGTGGGGGTCATTAGGGGAATATACGCAAGCGGCGAGGTTTCCGCCTGCACGGGGGCCCCTCTCTACCCCCCCGGACGGTGGAGAGGACTTCTGGAAGGGAGGACGGGTGGGGAGGGGCTGCAAGAATGACGCCCCCCTCAACCCTCGCCGTCGATGAACGGCCCGCCGTGGATGCGGCGGTAGAGGTCGCGGAAGTCTTCTTCGAGGCCGGGCGGGGTATGCTTGAGGAATACCTGGTAAATCTCTTCCTCGACCAGAGTGGTCGGGAAGACCTCAGCGGAACCTGGATTCAGATCGTGCTCCAGGTACAGCTCCCGCAGGGCTGATGAGAGTGCCGCCTCGCCCAGCAGGTCGAGCAGGCTCACAAGCAGATATCGGCCAAAGGAGTAGTTGCAACTGGGCTCGGGGCGAATGCTCAACGTGTGAATGTTCTCCCACCCGGACGCCATGCAGCCGATTTGCAGGATTTCAGCCGAGTGGTTCAGCTCCCACTCCAGCGTTTCGTATCCGCTCAGGTTGAAGGGAGGGGGTAGTCGAGGGTCGTTCTGTGCGAGGTACCACTCGATGAGCCCGATGGTGAGGTACACCCGTATGAACTCGGCTCCTCCCTCTACAAACCATCCAGGTGCGTCGTGGAAGTAGTAATGGCCCACCTCATGGAAGACAATGCCTGGGCTAGTAAGACCCTCTATATTTCGCTGGATTCGTATATGGTCGTCGCTGAATAGCCCGGGAAAGCCAAGGTCCAAGGAGTGGGTCAGCAGGATGACGTCGGTTGTGGGGAACGGGACTCCCATCAACCGCTCGGCGCCGCGGACCGCCTCTTCCATCGCCGCCAGTGCCTCGTCGCCGGGAGGAAAGGGGTCGTGATGGACCGCCCAGAGGGTGACTTCGCCAGCCAAGGGCAGCGTGATAGCCGCTGAACGTATGAAGTGAGAGTCCAACATGTCGTCGAACAGGAGGTCAAAACCGCTTGCTCCGTTAAGCGCTGTGATGAAGGCGCGTTCCTCCGGGTCCAATCCATCGGTGAACCAGGGTTGCCCGATGAGGCGCTCGAATTGCTCGCTGTCCGAACTCAACGAACCGAGGGACCGTATAAGATAGAGGTCACGGTCTAAGACGGGCTCCTCCGAAATGTACCCGAGCATCCGACTAGCGAATTCTGGGCTCCAATCGGCCAAGCCACGCAGCCTGGAAATCGCGATAGATTCAAGTCCGGCGATACCGTCGGCGACCCATGGGGCCCCCGCCGCCTGCACCGCCAGTTCCGGGTGCTCCTCCGCGAGATCAATGAGGTAGTTGAGCGCTGCTGACTCATCTGTGGTTAGGTCGTCGCTCCAGTCGATCTCCCAGACCGCTCTCGCCAGCTCAGGGCTCAGCTCGACGATCTCCAACAGGCGTTGCACGGCGAGCCTTTCTGGGCTGGGACGGTAGCCCTCCAAGCGCCAGTCGCCGTCCGGCATGCCGTCGGCGAACCAGGCGAACTGTGTCATGGCCAGCGCCAGGTCCCGGTCCGCCTCGGCGATGGAGTCCAAGGCGTCCATGGCGCGCCCGTCGGCTTGCCAGAAGCTGTCTGCGTTAAGGGGCATCTGAGCGGCCGCAAGGCCGACCTCGGGGTCGCGGACCCATATCCTCGCGAGCGCGTCCCCTACGTACCAATGCCAGTAGCTTGGCCGGGAGCGGAACCATGGGATGAACTCGGAGATGGCTTGTTCCGCCAGCTGTTCACGGGTGGGCGTGGGGGTGGGCGTGATGGTTGGCGTTGGGGTCGGCGTGCCGGTGGGAGTCGGGGTCGGAGTCGGCGAAGGCGTCGGCGTGGGAGTTGGCGTTGGCGTCGCCGTGGGGACTGGAGTGGGCGTGTCGGTCGGCGTCGGTGTGGGGACCAGCGTGGGTGTGGGCGCGACGGGCGTGGGGGTTGGCGCCGGGGCGGCCGTGGGCGTGTTGGTCGGCGGAGGCGTTGGCGTCGGCCCGCCATCGCACGCGAGGAGGAGAGCGCTCGCCGTCAAGAGCAGGAGTCCCGTCCCTGCGGCCCAGCGTGCGGCTCTCGCAAGCCCACAGGTGTGTGGGGTCATCAGCGCCTCCTGCTCCTAGGCGGGAACGCGCTGGGCAGGTCGGCGCTCTCGGGTAGGGGTTCGTCCGGCCCGTCCGCGCTCGGCGGACGGTGAGCCGAGGTTCTCCTCACGGAGACTCGTACGACGAGAGGGGGTTGTCAATCGCACTCGCCCACAGGACTCACCGGCTTCGCGGACTGTGCTTGGTGCACCTGTTCCACAAGAGAGTAGCCAGCGCGTAAGCCCGCAAGATTCGCCGGGCGCCGTCGAGCCCCTGACCTCCCGTGAGTTGGAGGTTGTCGGCCTGTTGGCGGTGGGACGCGAGAATGCCGAGATTGCCGAGCGCCGCCACATCAACCCGCCCACCGTCCAGAACCACGCTCGCGACTCTGGTGAGAAGCTGCGCGCGTGGTGCTCAATGCACCGCTCCACGGCATGCTGCAACTAATTCACGGGTCCATGCTCTTGCGGACACTTTGACGGACCCGCCGCGCCCCATCTGTCGCCAAGTGTCCCTCTGGCCGTCTGCGAGAGAAATAACGAAAACATGTCATGCGCCGCCTCCGGTTTCCTGGTAGGTGAAGCCGCCTGACCCCGGCCATCCACTCTCAAATGCGGCCATGTTCCCTCTGCTCGGCGTCATGGGCCCCGCTTTCGCGTCATCCGTGAAATCACATGGATATGTCATGCGCCGACCCCTGTCTGCTGGTAGCACAAATAGCTACGTACCAGGCATGGCTCCTCGAAGCATTTGGTGACTATGTGATGATGGCGACGACTCGATTCTCAACAGTTCTCTTGGTAGCAACCCTTATTGGAGCGCTTGTCAGACGCCCCGCAGCCTCACTCCTGTCCTTCGCCGCTGGCGCGGGCAAGAGAGCCCCGGGGCCGCTGGGCGCGCTCATCTTGATCATCGCCTCCCTGCTTGTGGGGGGAGGGCAAACTGTCCAGGCCCAGGAGGGGTCGTCGGGCCCGCGGCAGGGCGGCGGCGAGTCGGTCTCGATCAACGGGCTCCCGGCCACGTTGGTGGTTGGATCGGACGACCATGCATTCACCGTGGTGGCGTCCGGGCTGGATACGTCCTTGGAGTACCGGCTCAGCATCAAGGTGCCCTTCAATGACGAGATAGTCGGTTTCCGTTCAGACGACGGTGTTTCTGACATCAAGGAGGAGCCGCCTCCCGTGGAGTACCGCGCCCAGCCGCCAGACTGCAGCACCTGGATCACGGGGAGTAGCGTTTTCTACGATGAAACGACGTACCTCTGGAACCTAACGCTGAATGCCTGCACGCCTGGGGACGTGACCCTGACGGCGAGGCTCTTTGAAGTTGTGGACGGCGGCGGCGGTGATGATGAAGAAGTCGCCACCACTGAGCACGACTTGAAGGTTATTGATAAGCCAGACCTCGTGAGGAATCTGTCGCTCGAAAGTGATGACGAAAGCCTGGTGGTGCGTTGGGACGAGCCTCACGACAATGGCAACTCCGAAATAGCCCGGTACGAGGTGCAATACAAGCGCACTTCGGTCTCGCCCTGGAGCAGCGCGCCTTCGGTGAGTGCGACGACGACGGAGACGACGATCACCGGCCTGACCAACGGCACGGATTACGACGTGCAGGTGCGGGCCTGCAACGCTGCGGGATGTAGCGAGTGGTCTCCCTCCGCAACGAAACCGCCCTACACCACGCCAGACCAGATGGCTGCGCCGACGCTGACGTCGGGCAATGGACGCCTGACGGTGGGTTGGAGTTCGCCGGCGGATGGTGGAGCGGTGATCACCCGGTACGAGGTGCAATACAAGCGCACTTCGGTCTCGTCCTGGACCAGCGCGCCTTTGGTCATCGGGAGCGCGCGACAGACGACGATCACCGGCCTGACCAACGGCACGGCTTACGACGTGCGGGTGCGGGCCTGCAACGCTGCGGGATGCACTGTCGACTGGTCTCCCTTGACCCGCATTCTTATTCCCACCACGCCAGACCAGATGGCTGCGCCGACGCTGACGTCGGGCAATGGACGTCTGACGGTGGGTTGGAGTGCGCCGGCGGATGGCGGGTCGCCGATTACCGGCTACGAGGTGCAGTACAAGCGTACGTCGGTCTCGTCCTGGAGCAGCGCGCCTTCGGTGAGCGCGACGACGACGGAGACGACGATCACCGGCTTGACCAACGGGACGGAGTACGACGTGGAGGTGCGGGCGTGCAATCAGGTCGGATGCACTGTTCTCTGGTCTTTCCCGACCCGCATTCTTATTCCCACCACGCCAGACCAGATGGCTGCGCCGACGCTGACGTCGGGCAATGGACGTCTGACGGTGGGTTGGAGTGCGCCGGCGGATGGCGGGTCGCCGATTACCGGCTACGAGGTGCAGTACAAGCGCACCACGGTCTCGTCTTGGACGAGCGCGCCTTCGGTGAGCGCGACGACGACGGAGACGACGATCACCGGGTTGGCCGAGGGCACGGAGTACGACGTGGAGGTGCGTGCGGTGAACGAGGGCGGCGCTGGCGATTGGTCGTCCACGGAGATGTGGCCGACGCTTCCCGGCGAGCCGGCCATCAGCGCAGTGACCTCAGGTGACCGGACGCTGACGGTGCGTTGGAACGCCCCCAACGACGGCGGGGCACGGATCACCAGCTACGACGTGCAACGCCGCAGCGGCGGCGGCAACTGGAGTCTGATTCGCGGTGCATGGAGCACTGGCGACGGCAGTCGAGAATACGAGATCACCGGGTTGGCCGAGGGCACGGAGTACGACGTGGAGGTGCGTGCGGTGAACGAGGGCGGCGCTGGCGATTGGTCGTCCACGGAGATGTGGCCGACGCTTCCCGGCGAGCCGGCCATCAGCGCAGTGACCCCAGGTGACCGGACGCTGACGGTGCGTTGGAACGCCCCCAACGACGGCGGGGCACGGATCACCAGCTACGACGTGCGGCACGTCCTGACGAGCGGGAACGAGATGGTCGAGGCCAACTGGACGTTGGAGGAGGACGCCTGGACGGTGGGCGACCTGACGTATGAGATCAGCGGGCTGACGAACGGTGAGGAGTACGACGTGCAGGTGCGCGCGGTCAACGATGCCGGGGGCGGTGCATGGACGGCCTCAACCACGGAAGCTCCGATGGGCGTGCTGTCCACGCCGGACCAGACGGCCGCGCCTGCGCTAACGCCGGGCGACCAAAGTCTCACGGTGGCCTGGAGCACGCCTGCCAGTAATGGGGGGGCGGTCATCACGGCCTACGACGTGCGTCACATCCTGACGAGCGAGGACGAGACGGTCGAGGCCAACTGGACGTTGGAGGAGGACGCCTGGACGGCGGGCGCCCTGACGTATGAGATCAGCGGGCTGACGAACGGGATGTCCTACGACGTGCAGGTGCGGGCGGTCAATGATGCCGGGGACGGCGCATGGTCGGCCACTGCGATGGGGACGCCGCGCACCACGCCGGACCAGACGGCGGCGCCGACGCTGACGCCGGGCGACCAAAGTCTCACGGTGACCTGGGCGGCCACGGGCAATGGGGGCTCGGTCATCACGGTGTACGACGTGCGTCACATCCTGACGAGCGGGGACGAGACGGTCGACGGCAACTGGACGTTGGAGGAGGACGCCTGGACGGCGGGCGCCCTGACGTATGAGATCAGCGGGCTGACAAACGGTGAGGGATACGACGTGCAGGTGCGCGCGGTCAATGATGCCGGGGACGGCGCATGGTCGGCCACTGCGACGGGGACGCCGCGCACCACGCCGGACCAGACGGCGGCGCCGACGCTGACGCCAGGTGACCAGAGTCTCACGGTGACTTGGGCGGCCCCTGGCAACGGAGGGTCGGTCATCACGGCCTATGACGTGCGGCACATCCTGACGAGCGAGGACGAGACGGTTGACGCCAACTGGACGTTGGAGGAGGACGCCTGGACGGCGGGCGCCCTGACGTATGAGATCAGCGGGCTTACGAACGGTGAGGGATACGACGTGCAGGTGCGCGCGGTCAACGCGGCCGGGGACGGTGCATGGTCTCCCTCCGTGGCAGGCGCTCCGCTAGCCGGGACGACCACGCCGGAGCAGACGTCGGCGCCGACGCTGACGCCGGGTGACGGGCGTCTCACGGTGACCTGGGCGGTCACGGGCAACGGTGGGTCGGTCATCACGGCCTACGACGTGCGTCACATCCTGACGAGCGGGGACGAGACGGTCGATGGCAACTGGACGTTGGAGGAGGACGCCTGGACTGCGGGCGACTTAACATACGGGATCACCGGACTCACGAACGGCGAGGGGTACGACGTGCAGGTGCGGGCGGTCAACGCAGCTGGGGACGGCGCATGGTCGGCCACTGCAATGGGAATGCCGCGCACCACGCCGGAGCAGACGTCGGCGCCGACGCTGACGCCGGGTGACGGAAGTCTGACGGTGACCTGGGTGGCCACGGGCAACGGGGGCTCGGTCATCACGGCGTACGACGTGCGCCACATCCTGGCGAGCGGGGACGAGGCGGTCGATGCCAACTGGACGTTGGAGGAGGACGCCTGGACGGCGGGCGCCCTGACGTATGAGGTCAGCGGGCTGACGAACGGTGAGGGATACAACGTGCAGGTGCGGGCGGTCAACGCGGCCGGGGACGGCGCCTGGTCGGCCATTGCAATGGGGACGCCGCGCACGACGCCGGAGGAGATGTCGGCGCCGACGCTGACGCCGGGTGACGGAAGCCTGACGGTGACCTGGGCGGCCCCGGACAATGGTGGTTCGGTCATCACGGCGTACGACGTGCGTCACATCCTGACGAGCGGGGACGAGGCGGTCGATGGCAACTGGACGTTGGAGGAGGACGCCTGGACGGCGGGCGCCCTGACGTATGAGGTCACCGGGCTGACGAACGGCGAGGGATACGACGTGCAGGTGCGGGCGGTCAACGCGGCCGGGGACGGCGCCTGGTCGGCCATTGCAATGGGGACGCCGCGCACGACGCCGGAGGAGATGTCGGCGCCGACGCTGACGCCGGGTGACGGAAGCCTGACGGTGACCTGGGCGGCCCCGGACAATGGTGGTTCGGTCATCACGGCGTACGACGTGCGTCACATCCTGACGAGCGGGGACGAGACGGTCGATGGCAACTGGACGTTGGAGGAGGACGCCTGGACGGCGGGCGCCCTGACGTATGGGATCACCGGGCTGACGAACGGCGAGGGATACGACGTGCAGGTGCGGGCGGTCAACGCGGCCGGGGATGGCGCGTGGTCTGCCTCAGCCACAGATGCTCCAACGGAGCCCCCGGCGCAGCCGACGGGTTTCACCGCGACGGCCGGCAACACGCAGGTCTGGCTCAGCTGGGACGACCCGGGGGATGCAACGATCACGAAATGGCAGTACGGGATCACGGAAGGCTCCGGGCAGGAGGAGATGCGCGATGTGCCGCAGAGCAGCGCGAGCACCACGGCCTACCGGGTCACGGGGCTGAACAACGGCAGCCGATATAGTTTCCGAGTGCGGGCGGTGAACGCCGCAGGCGATGGTCCGCACACCATGCCGCAAGTTGTGACGCCCATGGCGGCGCTGCCCGCCAAGCCGACGGGTTTCACCGCGACGCCGGGCGACGCCCAGGTGACGCTGAGCTGGGACGATCCCCTCGACGCGAGCATCACTGCGCACGAGTACACCTCGGATGGGGGCGCGAACTGGGCCGGCATCCCCGCCAGCGCGTCCGGCGAGGCCAACGCCACGTCGTACACGGTGGGGGGCCTGACCAACGGGTTGGAGTACACCTTCGCGGTCCGTGCGGTGAACGATAGCGGCGCCGGTCCGGAGTCGGACGACATCGCGGTGGCGCCGTCGCCGTACCCGGCCCAGCCGACGGGGCTCATCGCGATTGCGGGGGCCGGCCAGGCGACGCTGTACTGGGACGATGCGAGCGACCCGGCCATCACCGAGTACGAGTACACCTCGGACGGGGGCGTGAACTGGACCGGCATCCCCGACAGCGCGCCCGGCGAGGCCAACGCCACGTCGTACACGGTGGGGGGCCTGACCAACGGGTTGGAGCACACGTTCGCGGTCCGTGCGGTGAACGTGAACGGGGCAGGCCCGGAGTCGGACTCGGCGGCCGCCACGCCGCACCCGGCCAAGCCGGCGGGCTTCGCCGCCATTGCGGGAGACGGCCAGGCGACGTTGCGCTGGGACGACCCGAGCGACGCGAGCATCACCAGATACCAGTACCGGCAGGAAGGCTCCGGCGGGTGGACCGACATCTCCGGCAGCGGGGCGGGCACGACCTCCCACACGGTGGGGGGCCTGACCAACGGGTTGGAGTACGCCTTCCAGGTCCGGTCTGTGAGCGGGAACGTCCACGGTCCGGCGTCGGACCTGGCGGCCGCCACGCCCTCACTGTACCCGGCCAAGCCGATGGGGCTCATCGCCATCGCGGGCGACGGCCAGGCGTCGTTGCGCTGGGACGATCCGGGCGACCCCGCCATCACCGAGTACCAGTACACCTTGGACGGGGGCGCGAACTGGACCGGCATCCCCGACAGCGCGCCCGGCGAGGCCAACGCCACGTCGTACACGGTGGGAGACCTGACCAATGGGTTGGAGTACACGTTCCATATCCGTGCGGTGAACACGAACGGTGCTGGTCCAGAGTCGGACGACATTGCGGTGGCGCCGTCGCCGTACCCGGCCCAGCCGACGGGGCTCATCGCCATCGCGGGGGCCGGCCAGGCGACGCTGAGTTGGGACGATTCCCTCGACGCGAGCATCACCGAGTACGAGTACACCTTGGACGGGGGTGCGAACTGGACCGGCATCCCCGACAGCGCGCCCGGCGAGGCCAACGCCACGTCGTACACGGTGGGGGGCCTGACCAACGGGTTGGAGCACACCTTCGCGGTCCGTGCGGTGAACGCGAACGGGGCCGGTCCGGAGTCGGATTCGGCGGCCGCCACGCCGCACCCGGCCAAGCCGACGGGCTTCACCGCCATCGCGGGTGACAGCCAGGTGACGTTGCGCTGGGACGATCCGGGCGACCCCGCCATCACCGAGTACGAGTACACTTCGGACGGGGGCGCGAACTGGACCGGCATCCCCGACAGCGCGCCCGGCGAGGCCAACGCGACGTCGTACACGGTGGGGAGCCTGACCAACGGGTTGGAGTACGCCTTCCATATCCGTGCGGTGAGCGGGAATGTCCACAGTCTGGAGTCGGATTCGGCGGCCGCCACGCCATCGTCGTACCCGGCCCAGCCGACGGGGCTCATCGCGATTGCGGGCGCCGGCCAGGCGACGCTGTACTGGGACGATCCGAGCGACCCCGCCATCACCGAGTATGAGTACACCTCGGACGGTGGCGCGAACTGGGCGGGCATCCCCGACAGCGCGCCCGGCGAGGCCAACGCCACGTCGTACACGGTGGGAGACCTGACCAATGGGTTGGAGTACACGTTCCATATCCGTGCGGTGAACGCGAACGGCGTTGGCCCGGAGTCGGACTCGGCGGCCGCCACGCCGCACCCGGCCAAGCCGGCGGGCTTCGCCGCCATCGCGGGAGACGGCCAAGTGACGTTGCGCTGGGACGATCCGAGCGACGCGAGCATCACCAGATACCAGTACCGGCAAGAAGGCTCCGGCGGCTGGCAAGACATCCCCGGCAGCGGGGCGGACACGACCTCCCACACGGTGGGGGGCCTGACTAACGGGTTGGAGTACGTCTTCCAGGTCCGGTCTGTGAGCGGGAACGTCCATGGTCCGGCGTCGGACCTGGCGGCCGCCACGCCCGCGCTAACGGAGCCGACAAAGCCGACAGGCCTTGCCGCGGCGGAGGGCAACGCTCAGGTGACGTTGAGTTGGGACGACCCCTTCGACGGGACCATCACCAAGCACCAGTACACCTTGGACGGGGGCGCGAACTGGACCGACATCCCCGACAGCGCGCCCGGCGAGGCCAACGCCACGTCCTACACGGTGGGGGGCCTGACCAACGGGTTGGAGTACACCTTCGCCATCCGGGCCGTGAACGCCGTGGGCGACAGCCTCGCATCGGACTCTGTGATGGCCACGCCGACCTACCCGCCTGGAGGCCCCACCGGCCTCAGGGCCACGCCAGGCGACGGCCAGGCGACGCTGAACTGGGACAATCCCTACGACGGGACCATCACCAAGTACCAGTACCGGCAGAGAGAGATCAGCGGCGAGTTCGGGGAGTGGATGGACATCCCCGGCAGCGGAGCGAGCACGGTCTCCTACACGGTGACGGACCTCACGAACGGCGTGAGGCATGTCTTCGCAATTCGCGCCGTGAACGTCAGCGGCCACAGCAATTCGTCCCCCTTCGCCATTGTGACCCCGGCAGCGAGTCAGGGGGCTCGGGGCTCCTCCGACACATCAGTAGCAACGCACCCGGCCCAACCAATGGGGCTCACCGCTACGCTGGTTGACGGCCGGGTGACGCTGAGCTGGGACGACTCGGGCGACCCCGCTATAACGAAGTACCAGTACAACGTGCGGTGCGGCGGAAGTTGGGGCGCATGGAGGGACATCCCCGGTAGTAGGGCGGACACAACCTCCCACACGGTGACGGACCTCGCCGACGGCGCGGAGTGCGCCTTCACCATCCGCGCGGTGAACGCCGACGGAAACAGCGCGCCGGCGGGTGCCGCTTCCGCGACTCCGACCAGCGGGGAAGAGGGACTGTCGGGCTGATGCGCACCGGCCCCGTCGCCAGCATAGGCGACGGGGCCGACTGCCTTCTAGGGTCGGGCTGTTCGAGAGCACGAGCTGGCATGGGTCGGGGTGACGGCACCTATTTCGTCGGCTGGCTCTCCCGCATCGCCATATAATGGCCCAGACAAGACTACTGTAGATGTGCCATGACTCACGCTAACCTTGGATTGGATGCGCCTTCATCGCAACGGCGTGATTCAGTCATACTGGTCGATGCCTGCACGGCGCTCAGGAAAGAAACAGGAATGAGACCATGGCGAACGATCCGATAGCGCCGGATGCCACGCGGTTGGCGCTTCGGAGTCTATCCGTCGACAATGTGCGCTCTCTTCAGGATCTGCCGCTTACCCCCCTTGAGCCAGACCTGACGGTCCTGACGGGACAGAATGGTGGCGGCAAGACATCGTTTATCGATGCTTTGTCGATGCTTCTTGAGAGCAGGTCGCCCGGTGAGGAGGCCCGCTCGTCTGGCGACCGGGACATTGCCGTGACCGGCCAGTTCAGTTCGGTCGATGAAACCGAGTCCATTGAGGTCCGAGCCACCTACTCGACGGGCCACGTACAGCGTGAAGTCCTACGCCTCGTGCATCCGCAGTTCGGCAATCCACCGGACAGCTTGACCATCCAGGCGCTTCGCCTCGCGTTTGCATCTGCCGGCATCGAATCGCCGGGAGGTGCGACCAAGGCTCCATTCGTCGAGGTGGCAACGGAATGGATTGGCCGGCGCCCTCTCGCGGAACTGGAGGAGACCTGGGTCGCCTTACCGCCTGAGACGGCTGCCCGCCTGCCTCGTCTCACCGTCTTCCGTTCACAAGATGCCGAAGATCAACCTGGACAGGTCAGGAGTTTGGTGTCACGGGAAGCACAGAGGCTGCTGGCGACCGAAGCATACACGCCTAGGCTGGATGAAATTGCTGCCGAGATTCAGGAAGGCGTCGCCCCGGTCTTGGGGTCAATCAAAACGATGATCGGGCGCTACTGTCCCGGTATCGATGACGTCGCAATCAACACGAGTTTTGATTTCTCGCGCATCAGTCCGCAGGTACAGATGCGACTCACGAAGATTAGCGGTGAGTCTATAGACCTTTACGAGGCAGGTTCGGGCCTGTTGCAGCGTGTAGGGCTTGCGATCTATGCGGCGACTCTCGCGACATTGCAAGGAGCAAGAGTAGACCTCGTTGGGGCGCTGTTAGCTTACGATGAGCCCGATACCCATCTCGATTACCAAGCTCAGCGCGAACTGTTCGAAATCATCCGAGAGCAAGGCAATCTACCACATGTGCAAGTGGTAGTTGCAACTCACTCCGTCAACCTGATAGACACGGTGACGCTTCAGTCTCTCCGCCATTTCCGCCTAGAGGATCAGCGGACGCAAGTAGATATTCCTTCTGATTATGGAGACGATGACGAATCGGCGTTCATTGACGACCTTGTGTCGGGCCTTGGCATGCGCAATTCCGTGCTTCTCAGTGAAAAGTGCTTTCTAGTGGTCGAAGGGCCAACCGAAGAACGCGCGCTCCCGATTCTCTTCAAGAAGATGACCGGCGAGACTTTGCCTGGTGCGGGTATTACGCTCGTCAATACAGACGGCGTCGGCAGCGTTCGAAGAATGGTTGAAGTCCTCATTAAACAGCTGAATCGATCGGTGGTGGTTCTGGTTGACGAAGACGCGAGGCGCAGCCCCGGCAGGATCAACGACGAGTGGTTATCCGAAATGCAACTGGCGGAGGGCACCAACGGATTCTTCATTGGCACTAAGGAATTCGAGAATGCCTTTGATGATGAAGTGTGGTTGCGCGTTGCCAAGGAGCGGTTTCCGGTCAACGATGGGCCCTCGTGGCAACTGAGTAATTTTGCCAACGCCCGCGCTGATGAACACGGGATGGGACAAGCTCTTGAAAACCTGTTCTCACGGCGGTTGCGTGGTCGGGTGAGCAAACCACAGATAGGGGAGGCGCTAGCACGCACGGTGACAGATGATGAGATTCCCAAAGCGATTCGTGAGGCGGTTTCAGCAGCATGGGACATCTCCAAAGAAGCATAGGTGAGGGGATGATGAATCAGACTTGTTTGGCAATTGAGTTCGAGATCGGTTAGCGTTCGAAATATGGTGGACTTTCGCGCGAGATCAATCGGCATGTCCACAGGATTTCCTTGACTGGCAGGGAAGTTGTGCCGGGCTTCCAAACCGGTGTCGCCGTCGTTTGTTGTATTCAGATCGACCGACCACGAATACCGCAACTTGGGGTCATGACTGCCCAACCCATAACATGTCAGTGGGAGCGATTGAATCTCTCGGAAGGCCAGCGTGTCGGACGAGAGACTACTCCTTCTCTTCACCGCTACCGCAAGGTTGACGGCCTGTTGCAGGCATTCTAGCTTGGCTCGTAGAGTCTGGCGACCCAGATGGGAATGCTATGTCACCATCTTTGCATTTGGAGTGCCAACTACGTGACTGGATGAAGACTAAGGTGTAGTCCAGTCCATTTCCACATCTACTACGTCAACGCAATTCTGTCGTTGAGTATGCGTGTCGATAGTGTACCATTGCCCCTGTCTTATCGACACATCGGACAGTTCATCAATAAAGAGGCAGCGCCATAGTCGGGAGTCGGGAGTGATTGCTCCAGCGCTTCCACTGCACCCCCCGAATTGGCAGAACAGGGCTTGCTCCTTGTCATCTTTGAGGCCAATGACGTGAGGGCACATCTCACGTTCATGACCTTGGTAGACAGCAATCACCTGTTTTTTAGCAATGATAGCTTGGCGAATTAATTCGTAGTTGGATGATGGCATTGGCTTCTCCTATGATATGTGATGATGGCTATGAATCCCAGGTCGCGCTGTCAGGCTTCAATTCCGGTTTCAGGCAACAGACTAACTCTTTTTCACGTGCTTCAGGCTTAGCCTTGCGCTCCTAGCGTTCGGCTTGGATGTTAGCCTTCTTCTCGTCTGGGGGGAAGAGGGCGTTTCGAGGATTATATTCGTGCAGCACCAACCCCAACCCCGGAGAGGGGCATGGGGGAACCCCTTTGCCGCCTAGCATCCGAGCCTTTGCCACAGGGCTCTTCGCAGATGGCGCAGGGGGCGCAGTGACGATACGTTCCCGGTCTTGGAAGGCGGCGGCCGGGGCGGACCGGCATTAGGTCCAGCACCGGACCTTGGAGGAAAGGTGGACGGCGTTGCCCGCTACGTCTCTCCACGAGCCAAACGTTCACGCTGGAAGAGCGACCCGCCCTGCGGGACGACGTACAAGTTTCGGGCGCGGTCGTGCAGTGACGGCTGACGCGCGTGAACTAGTGGGGCGATCCGTCGGACGCCAAGTAGATGATGACGGAGGCATGAAACAGGGTCCATGTTCGACCATGACTCCTACTCGATCACGGCGAGCAATGAAGACGGGGAGTTTGCCATCGACGGTGGCATGGGCGCGGTCACGGTGAAGGCCGCCTTCAACTACGCGGAGCAGGGGCGCTACGCCCTAACGGTACAGGCCGACGGCCTTGTGGTGACGGCCAGCAGCCAAGCCGAACGCGGCCGAACGAAGAGTGCGCGTAGCGTGGGAAAGGCAATCACGGCGGCGATCACAACGGAGACCATCGTTGATGCAAGTTCAAGGCTGTGACGTCATCGGGATCAGGAAAGCCGAGCCGGATGCGCAGAAACCTAGATCCCTCGCAGTTCCCCTCCTTCAATCAACACTTGGCTTGGGAGCCGAAGAATGAAGGGAAGCTGGCCGATGTGTGAGGTTGACGAACTGAAGTGGAAGAGGATAGTGGCAATGCCGGAAGCGACAACCAGAACGACGAGACCTAACCTCACTACCGAATCCACGATCAAGTCCTGAGGAGCGAAATGAACCAAGCAGGCCTACAGGAAGATTGGCTGGCCGGCAATGCGGTGGTTGCCTTCGTGGGCGCACTTCTGATGGCGCAACGCTTGCAACTATCGGACAGCGCTTCCGGCCTTGCCTTCAACGTACCGTTTCTCACCTTCCCGGATATCGTGCTCTTTTCCCTCGTCGCCTTCTTCTTCGCCTTGTCGTTGGCGCTCGCTCTAGCTTCCCTAACGTCGGCGCTCCGGTCGTGGGCGCTTCGCCATACCTCTCGCTACTTTTCGCCGGCCCTGGGAACCTTGACGTGGGCGGCGTTTACTCTGGGATGGCTGGGGGCGTTCTCCGAACTGTCATTGGACCAGTGGTGGACGCCGGTCCTATTCTTGGGCGGTTTCGGGTTCTTTCTCTTCCTCGGATATAGGATGGTCCGCGCATACTTGGCGGCGACCTGATGCTGATCCCCAGCGAGGAAGGTCGCGAGCGGCAGGGAGGAGAGCGGCAATAGGTGGAGGCGGCGTTTGCCCTGAGCGCGGCGTGGGGAGCGCCGGTGAAGATTCTTCTGTGGTGCAGCCAATGGCCAAGTTGAAAGTATTCGTCAGCTTCGACTATGACACGGACCTAACGCTCAAAGAGGATCTGATCAGCCTGGCGGAACGGTTCCGATTCTCCATCCTCGGTCACCGATTTCTCTTTACAAGAGACGCAGCCGGAGAGCACATGGCCGGGCAAGGCCCAGAGCGCCATCGCCGGTTCTGACGTGTTCATACATAGTGATATTGGGGGAAAGCACGCACAATGCCCCGGGCGGCCTCAAGAAGATTAACATCGCCCAGGGACTGAAGAAGCGGCGGTTCCAACTGAGGCCCCAGGCAAAAATGGAACCCGATGGGGGGAGCTGGCGAGGTGGACGTCTGGACGTGGCTCAACTTGAGGCGGAAGTTGTCTTGACCGCTGGGGCCGGCTCGGGGATGACCGCAGCTCCTTTAGTGCGCAACAGAGGTTCCACGGGCCTTCTGCCACCGCGCCACGAAGGAGGCGCGAGACGTTGAGGCGACGCCGGGCCAATGCTCCGAGGCGGGGAAGGCAGAGCAAGCCGCCGCGCCCATCAGTCCCGCCCGCAGTGGCAAGTGCGTAACGCCACCATGCGATGGCGTTGACGCCCGTTGGCCACAAGCCCCCCTCCGCCGCAGGCTGGTCGAATCTCGGAGAAGCATGGGCTACTCAGTGGGGTTCTTGCGGGGCCTTCCGCGTCGCCGCCTTCCGATGGCGAGAAGTAGACAGCGTCGGCGGTACGGCGAACCTCCAGGCTCTTGGCCCAGCGTCTCAGCAGCTGCCCTGAGCCTGTGCCGGATCGCCTGGGTCGTCTCACCCTCTCTGGGCTCCAGTTTCCCCGCTTGTCCCGGCGCTACGCGCTCCATGTATCCGGCGCACTCCCAGAGCAGCGCAGCGCGCTGACCCGTCGCGCTCCCCGCGCGCGTTCCGCGTCTCGAACGTGGACATACCGTCCACCTCCTACAGGGAGTGGCCCATCGGGCAGCCGCCTCCGGGAGCGCAGCATAACACCGTCGCCAACGGCTCCATCCTCTTCCGGTCTCTCGGACGCACGGGTTGGGACAAAGCGGTCGTTCGGTTGGCCATCCTCGACCCTATCCATGTCGCGACTGGTAATGGCCGGTGCTGTCATTGCACGCCTTTAGCATCTATCCTTCCTGCCAGACCGTGGACTTGCAGGTAGGCGTGATCTTGCCACTTGTATAGTTCATTTGGGGTCGGAGTAGATGTCCGGCTCCTGAACCATCTGTTTAAGTTGCCATAGAACGGAATGCGCTTCTGCCAGGTTGCATTTTCCCGGAGGTCCCCAAGCTGAGCCTTGAGAACAGCTCGCATCACCCTCTCCCAACCGTGCCAAGGGCTTGGGGTGGTTTCGTCAATCAAAACCCTACCACCACTTGCAAATCCGACTGCCACCCTTAGATGATACTCGCCTATATGTTCCTTCGAAGCAAAGATACGGCCATTTATGGCCGTTACCTCTGCCGGAAGACATTCCGAGCGCACGTCTACGGAAAGGGTTGGCCACGATCCGTTCTGGAAGGAATGTACAAACCGGCTGTTAATACACCAGTCGAGGCTTGATTCGACTCTCCAGAATGCAAAGATACTTGCAATTGCGGTTGCCGGGATTAGGCCTAAGCCGACAACGATCTCAGCAATGGTAATGAGCGGACTATGTTCATTGCCTACATATTGGACCAAAATCAGGTAACCCGAAACAATGCCAGCGAAGACCAAAATTCCACTGGTTGCGCTTGCCAACGCTTTTCGAACAAGCCGTTGCCACTGACGCGGCTCCAATAAATCTCTTATGAATAGTACAACTATCGCTGACGCCATTGGTATCAAGAAAGGTGAGAGGCGAGTCAGCATTTGCCACCATTCGGTCTGTTCGTTCATGGCACCCTCACAGCCCACTGAGCATTCAGGGCATCACGATACCAGGAAGCTGTCGGCCAATGATATGCAGGCCCTCGATCACGAGCGATTGCGAGGGTGGCCATTCAGAAGCCGCGAGACGCCGCCTCGCGTATGCCCTCTTCTACTGGGCGAGGTTCTCGGAATAGAACTCGCTCACGCTCTCGATGATCGCCTCCATGAGCTTGCCGGTGGGTGCGTCGTCGGCGTGCTCGGTGATGGAGACGACGCTGACGCCCTGCTTTCCGAGTATGGACTCAAAGGCGATGGCGTGCTCGCGCTTGCGGATAAAGCGGGAGAACTTCCAAGGGTGAGTTGGGTCGGCTGCCCTCGTCAATCATGCGGCGGAACTGCGGTCTGTCGGCGACGCGTCCGCTCTCGGCCTCCTCGGCCTCTTCGCGAACGATGGCTGAGTTGTTCTTCTGTGCGTAGTCCACATAGGCAACGGCGAGCGCAGAAAAGCTCACTATCGCGGGTGTCTGCTTAGGCGAATTGAGCCTCTGTAGCGGAAGGAACTGTAATCCCCTGCCGCTGTCAACGCCGGGATAAAGTTGACCCACCTCGCTGTCTTGGCCAGCCGTCCGTCAGCGGCTGTAGTTGTCGGCTGCTCCCTCCGACAGCGGACTCAGCAGGCGATGCGAGCTGAACAGGCCCGCTTGGCGCTTCTCCCTGAGCCGGTAGCTCTCTCCCCGGATGTTGAGGATGTGGCTGTGGTGGAGCAGCCGGTCAAGGATGGCCGAGGCGATGACGGTGTCGCCCAGCAGCTCACCCCACTCGCCGAAGCCCTTGTTCGAGGTCAGGATGATGCTCCCGCGTTCGTAGCGGGCTGAGACCAGCGTGAAGAAAGCAGTCGCTGCGTCTCTGTCGTAGGGCCAGATGCCGAACTCGTCGACGACGAGGACCTTGGGAGCGAGGTAGACACGCATGCGCCGCCCGAGGTTCTGCTCGGCCTGGGCCCTCCTGAGGTCTTCCATCAGGTCGTAGGCGCGGACGAAGTAAGCGCCATAGCCGTGCCCGATCGCCTTGAGCGCCAATGCGACGGCCAAGTGGGTCTTGCCCACGCCGGGCGGTCCGAGCAGCAGGATGTTGGTGGCTTCGGCGACGAAGGCGAGGTTGGCCAACTCCTTGACCTGGCGCTCGTCGACGGAGGGCTGGAAGTCGAAGTCGAACTGCTCGATGGAGCGTTGGAAGGGCAGATGCGCGAGCTTGGTTCTCGTGGTGAGGTAGCGCTCGCGGCGAGCGTTGACCTCCACGCCCAGCAGCTCGGCGAGCATCTCCGGGTAGGTCAACTGCTTGCCGGCCGCCGCGTCCAGAGCGTTATCGAGCGCTTCAGCAGCCTGCTTGAGCCCCAGGCTCTCCAGGTGCTGACGGGTCTGCTCCAGGGCGATCATCGCACACCTCCCAGCGTAGCCAGCTCGTAGACGTCCAGGGAGCGCCGCTCCACGTCGCCGACCGTCACCTGGACTGCCACGGCCTCCTGCTGTGGACGGCCGTCTCCCCTGGGCAACCCTTCCCACTGGCCGGGCGCGGTGAAGCGCTGGCCGGAGTGTTCGGCACGAGGATGCACCGCCAAGCGCTGGTCGCCCGTCCAGATCTCCACCGTCCCCGAGCGCTGTCCCACCTGGACCGTCGCTCCCGCCCACCGCCAGGGCACACCGTAGCGGGAGCCCTCCCAGTGCACGTAGCCGTCATGCGCCACCCTGCGGTCGTCCCTGAGATACGGCGCCAGCGTCGAACGCTCCGGCAACCCTCCGAGGTGGACCCGCTCCTCGACCAGCATCTTCCCAGGGACGCCGGCCCGTCGTCCCGTGCACGCGCCGGTTGGCCACACTGTCGCACCACTCGAGGGTCTGCCGGTTCAGGTCCGCGTCGTCCGTGAAACGGATGCTGGGCCACAGGTTCCCGCGCACATACTTGACCCCGCTCTCCACCACCGCCGTCGTCTGCGCCCGATACGGCTGGCACGCCCGCAGCTCGAATCCGATGCGCAGCGACAGGTCCAGCATCCGCCGGTTCCACTCTGGACGCCCGCCCGCATCTCGGCCCAGCACAACCACCTTCGCGTTGTCATACAGGCGCCGCCGCGGCGCCCCGCCGAAGTATTCGAACGCGTTGACGTGGCACTGCATGAAGCTCGCCACGTCCGCACGCCGGACGAACTCGACGTAGATCGCTCGCGACCAGCCCAGCACCATCACGAACGCCCAGAGCCGGCGCCTGCGGCCGTCTGTGCCGACATAGCTGAAACTCCCCCAGTCCACCTGCGCCTGCTCGCCGGGCTCCCGTCTCGAACCGCACCGTCGCACCCGGCTTCATGGTCGAGTGAGGATTGAAACTGGATGGAGTGGGAGCCGGTGGACAGCGCGCACGTTGCACCCGGCCTCATGGTCGGGTGCATGGCTCCAAAAGCCGCGCCGCCCTGGCACGCTACAGGTCAACTTCCCATCGGAAAGTTCGCAGTACGGCCTTCTTAGGTTCACCACGAACCCATTGTGGTGGGGTGCTTGGGGGGAGGACCGCGCCGCTGTCGCGCCGCTGCGAGGTTCCCGCCTGCGCGGGAATGACGGAAAGTGAGGCGTCCTGGATTCCCGCTTTCGCGGGAAAGACGGGTGGGGCGTGGCGGTGGAGGGTGCGGGGCATCGATTGGCGGATGGGGCGGCCCCCTCTCTAGCTCTCCCCCGCAGACGGTGGGAGAGGACCGGAGCAGACGGGGGAGAGGGGGATGGATCGCGGCGCTGCCGCACCGCTGCGAGGTTCCCGCCTGCGCGGGAATGACGGGTGGGCGTGGCGATGACGGGTACGGGTGCGTTGATTGGCGGGCTTCGTGGTTCGACGGGCTCACCACGAACCTATTGGGGTGGGGTGCTTTGGGGGGAGGATCGCGCCGCTGTCGCGCCGCTGCGAGGTTCCCGCCTGCGCGGGAACGACGGAAGGGGGCGTCCTGGATTCCCGCTTTCGCGGGAAAGACGAGCGGGGCGTGGCGGTGATGGCTGGGGGTGCGTTGATTGGGGGGTGGGGCGGCCCCCTCTCTAGCTCTCCCCCGCAGACGGTGGAGAGGACCGGAGCAGACGGGAAGAGGGGGGATGGATCGCGCCGCTGCCGCGTCGCTGCGAGGTTCCCGCCTGCGCGGGAATGACGGAGAGGGGGCGGGAATGGCGGGTGGGGTACTCTCTTCTTGGGGATGCGCTTTGGGCGTTGGTGGGTGGCGCTATCCCACGGCCAGCATTCGTTCGATGGGCATTCGAGCGCGCTCCGCGACTTCGGGAGGGACGCTCACTTCGTAGACGTCGTCCTCGAGGGAGCGGTACAGCTTGTCCAGGGTGATCATCTTCATGAAGCGGCAGAGCATGGACTCGGCCACGGCGTGGAATTGCTTTCCGGGGTTCTGCTTTCGCAGCGTGTGCAGGATGCCCGTCTCCGTCGCGACCACGAACTCGTTTGCGCTCGACTCTTTCGCATGCCGTAGCATGCCGCCCGTCGACAGAATGTGCGTTTGGTCCATGGAGTCGCCGCCTGCCGAGGCGAGGTACATGGCCGGCGTGGTGCATCCGCATTCGGGATGTACCATGAAGTCCGCCTGCGGGTGGCGCTCCCTGGCCCGTCGGATCTCAACAGGCTGCACGGCGGCGTGCACGTGACATTCCCCACCTTCTTGACGTGGTTGCCGAGGAACATGTCCGGCAGGAAGAGCACTTCCTGCTCCCGCGGGATGGAGTCGACGACCTCGACCGCGTTCGCAGAGGTGCAGCAGTAGTCGCTCTCCGCCTTTACCTCAGCGGTCGTATTGACGTAGGACACGACCACGGCGCCCGGATGGTCCGCCTTCCAGGCGCGGAGGTCGTCCGCCGTGATCGAGGCCGCCAGGGAGCAGCCGGCTTCCAGGTCCGGGATCAGCACGCGCTTGCCCGGCGACAGCACGGCCGCAGTCTCCGCCATGAAGTGCACGCCGCAGAAAACGATTACGTCGGCGTCGGTCTGTGCGGCCTGCCGGGAGAGCCCCAGCGAATCGCCGACGTAGTCCGCGACGTCTTGAATCTCAGGGAGCTGGTAGTTGTGGGCAAGGATGACGGCGTTGCGCTCCACCCTTAGGCGTTCAATCTCGTGCAAGTAGTTGATCGACATGAACACACCTCTGACTCTATCCCTGGCGACTGTATCCCTGGCGACGATTCTACCGGGCGCCTAGGGGCATATTGTGCAAAGGGTCACAAGCTGGGGAAGTGGGTGCGGGGTATGATGAAGTGGGTGCGGGGTATGATAGTGAGGGGGAGCCCCCTCTCTAACTCTCCCCCGCACCTCTCTCCCGTCTCCCCCGCAGACGGGGGAGAGGCCGGAAGGAGAGGATCGCGCCGCTGTCGCGCCGCTGCGAGGTTCCCGCCTGCGCGGGAATGACGGAAAAGGGGCGATGACGGGAGCGGGTGCGTTGATTGGCGGGTGGGGCGGCCCCCTCTCTAGCTCTCCCCCGCAGACGGGGGGAGAGAACCGGAGCGGACGGGAGAGGGGCTGCGAGGTTCCCGCTTGCGCGGGAATGACGGAAGAGGGGGGCGTCCTGGATTCCCGCTTTCGCGGGAATGACGGATACCCGTCGACAGGAGAGGGGATTTCGAAGAATGACGGTTAGGGGGCAGGATGGTTGATTCCAGCGGGAAGCGGACGCATAACGTGGTCGTCATCGAGGGGGACGGCATCGGGCCGGAGCTGGTCGGGGCGGCGATGAAGGTGTTGGAGGCCGTGGAGCAGGCGGTCGGAACGTTTCACCTGAACGTCGAATACCATCGCGGCGGCGCGGCGCTGTACCAGGAGACGGGCCGCAACCTCTCGGAGGAGTCGCTGGCGGCAATCAGGGCGGCCGACGCGACGATGAAGGGGCCGGTCGGCTTGCCCAGCGTGCGTTTCCCGGACGGGACGGAGGCGGGAGTGCTCGGCGGCGTTCTTCGGACGGGGCTGGATACGTATGCGAACGTGCGTCCTGTCCGGCTGCTTCCGGGCGTGCCTGCGCCGATCAAGGCGGAGCCCGGCGAGATCGACTACGTCATCGTCCGCGAGAACACGGAGGGCCTCTACCTGTCGCGAGGGAAGGGCGTGCAGACGGACACCGCCGCCGCGGACACGCTTCTCGTTACGAGGAAGGGTGTCGAGCGGGTGGCGCGCCGGGCCTTCGAGCTGGCGAGGCAGCGCAACGGAGCGCCGAGCGACGGCGTGCGGCGCGTGACGTGCGTCGATAAGGCGAACGTTCTGCCGTCGATGGCGTTCTTCCGACGGGTGTTCGACGAGGTGGGGGAGGAGTACTCGGACATCGAGCGGGAGCACCTGTACGCGGACGCCGCGGCGCAGGCGCTCGTGGTGGGGCCTCAGCATTTCGACGTGCTGGTCATGGAGAATTTCCTGGGGGACATTCTCAGCGACCTGGGCGGGGGAACGATCGGGGGCATCGGCCTTTGCCCTTCGGGGAACATCGGCGACGAGCACGCGTACTTCGAGCCGATCCACGGCTCCGCGCCGGACATCGCGGGGGAAGACAAGGCCAATCCAGTCTCGCAAGTGTTGACGGTGGCGATGATGCTGGACCACCTGGGCGAGACGGAGGGCGGGAACCTGGTCCGGAATGCGGTGTCGGAGTCGTTGCGCAGCGGGCGGCTGCAGATCGGGGAGCGCGGTCAGCCGGTGGAGGGCACGGCGAGGGCCGGGGAGACGATTGCGGAGTTCGTTGGCGGGGCTCCGCTGCCCTAGTTTTCGCCTCTTGCAGGCGGTCTTCTCTCTCGCTGTCCCTCGCATATCGAGACCTTTGCGTAGCTCCATTCTACGGCGGGCGTAACTCTTCCCACCCGCCCGCCCGTCATGCTGTGGGGGACACCCCCACGCCCCCGGCAGAGGGGCGACGCCCCTCTGCGCTCCCCAGCATTCCAAGCCGGTCCATGGTTCGACAGGCTCACCACGAACCCTATAGGGAGGCGCGTAGGTCTCGTGGACGGGGGAGGATTGAGGAGGGGGTTAACGGGTTGTTTGGGAGTCGAGGCGGCGGCGGGCGCGGACTGCGTCGTCGTCGCTGCGGAGCTCCTTGGGGAGGACGAAGACGACGTTCTCCTCGCTGACGCGGACCGTTTCCACCGAGTCGGGTTGGAGGTAGTCGATGACCTGCTCGACGAGGGATTCGGGGGTGGAGGCGCCGGAAGTGATGCCGATGCGCTCCATTCCTGCGAGCCAGGCGGGGTCGATGTCGGATTCGTCGCCGATGAGGTAGGCGGGGAGGCCGGCCAGTTCGGCGACCTCGCGGAGGCGGTTGCAGTTGGAGCTGTTCTCGGCGCCGACGACGAGGACCATGTCGACGCGCTTCACGAGCTCCTTTGCCGCCTCCTGGCGGTTCGTGGTGGCGTAGCAGATGTCGTTGCGGGCCACGATTTTGGGGAATCGCTGCTGGAGGGAGCCGATGATTTCCTGGGTGTCGTCGACGCTAAGGGTGGTCTGGGTGAGGGCGACGACGCGGTCGGGGTTGGCGACCTCGACGCGCTGCGCCTCCTTCTCATCGTTGACGAGGAGCGAGGCGTCGGGGGACTGGCCCATGGTGCCGACGACTTCAGGGTGGCCCTCGTGTCCGACGACGATGACGGAGTAGCCGTCGCGGGCGTATTTCTGCGACTCGAGGTGGACCTTGGTGACGAGGGGGCACGTAGCGTCGATGACGCTCAGGCCGCGCTCTTCGGCGGCCTTCCAGACTGCGGGGGCGACGCCATGGGCGCTGAAGATAACGGTGGCGCCACTGGGGACCTCGTCAATCTCCTCGACGAAGATGGCGCCCTTCGCGCGCAGGCTGTTGACGACGTACATGTTGTGGACGATCTCGTGGCGCACGTAGACGGGCGCGCCGAACCGTTCGAGGGCGATCTCGACGATGTCGATCGCGCGGACGACGCCGGCGCAGAATCCACGGGGGGAGCCCAACAGCACCTGCATTCGGTCACCTCTCCTGGCATGATACCAGCGTGGGCCATTCCTGGGCGGCGGCCGTCCCCCGCCTGCGGGTAAATGGCGGGAGGCTATAATCTCCGCAGCCCCCCTCCCATCCTCCCCCGCAGGTGGGGGAGGGGTTTTCGAAGCAATCTGTCATGTGGGCCTGTCGGCCCACACCACAACCGACGAAAATAAGGGGGGTGGGGAGGGATCGCGGTGCTGTCGCCCCGCTACGAGGTTCCCGCCTGCGCGGGAATGACGGAAGGGGGGCGTGGGCGCCTATGACGGAAGGGGCGCGCCCGATACCTGGATTCCCGCTTTCGCGGGAATGACGGGTTGGGGAACGGAGCGCCTATTTTCGAGGAAATGACGGGGAACGAGCGTCTCCCTCAGACGGGGGAGGGTTGCGAACAAGGTCGTGGGCATCGAACCGAGCAACGCAGCGATTCTCTATAACGCGGCTTCCGAGCGGGCGAGGTCCCTAGCGGATGAGCTCGCGTCGGCGCTTGGCGTCCGCCATGCTCCGCAGTCGACGAACGACGGGGAGATGGCGCTGGACGCGACGGCGCCAGACGTGCTGGTCACCGTGGGCGGCGACGGAACGCTCCTGCGGGCGGCCCGGATGGCGGCCCGCGCGGACATCCCGCTGCTGGGGGTCAACCTCGGCAGACTTGGCTTCCTGACGGAGGTAGAGGCTGCGGACGCTCTGGAGCTCGTTCCCCGGTATTTGGCCGGCGAGTTTGCTTGGACCGACGAGCGCCGTATGGCGCAGTGCGTCACGCTGACGCCGGATGGGGCGAGCGAGCCGGTGCATGTGCTGAACGACGTTGTCGTGGGTAGGGGTCGGGTCGCCCACATCGCCCGGATTGGCGTGTCAATCAACGGGGTTGAGCTGACGACTTACCAGGCCGACGCCGTGATTGTTTCGACGGCGACGGGAAGCACGGCGTACTCGCTGTCGGTCGGCGGTCCTATTCTGTACCCGGCGTCGGGGGACATGGTGGTCGTGCCGGTCGCGACGCATGGCGACCTGGACGCTCCGGTGGTCGTGCCGGACGACTGCACGGTCGAGCTGGTTGTGAAGAGCGATCACGACGCGATCATGACGGCCGACGGTTTCGTGGACATTCCGATGGCCCGAGGTGATTCGGCGATGGTGTCGGCGAGTCCGCATCGGGCGCGGTTCCTACGCGGCGGTCCTCCGGACCGGTTCTACGAGACGCTGGTCTATCGTCTGCGGCGCGGGGCCGAGCAGTCGATGAGCATCGCACGACGCTTGGCCGATGAAGAGGCGCGCTATGCCAACTGAGCACGAGCCCACGATCGCCGTCGAGCGGGAGTTCGACGGTCGTCGCGTGAAGGTGCGGGTGGAGCGTGTGCGTCTCGACGATGGGACTGAGACGCTGCGGGACATGGTCTACCACCCGAACTCGGTCGCCATCGTTCCGGTCGACGACGAGGGGAACGTGGTCATGGTGCGGCAGTATCGCAAGGCGGCGGGCCAAGAGCTGCTCGAGTTGCCGGCGGGGGTTATCGAGGGGGATGCAACGCCGCTCGACGCCGCCCGCCGCGAGCTCCGGGAGGAGACGGGGCTGGACGCCACGAGCCTCGTCGCGCTCGGGAACTTCTTCGCGGCGCCCGGCTCGATGACCGAGCGGCTCTTCTCGTTCATGGCGACAGGGCTGTTCGACAGTCCACTCCCCGCCGACGCGGACGAGCGCATCACGGTGGTGCGCGTTCCGTTTTGGGAGGCGGTGGAGATGGCCCGCGCGGGGAAGCTCAACGACGCCAAGACGCTTGCGTCGCTGCTGCTCGCGGAGCCGCACGTTGCGAGGTCGGGGTAGCGCTGCGCCGCGGAGTTATGAGCTCGACCGGGACAACAATATGCACCACGCTGGCGATACCCACGCGCGCGAGATGGGGTTGGGCGCGGGCGGCTAGTTCGCGGAGAAGGAGCGACCGGGGCCGGGGCGGCTTTGCATCTGCTTGCGAGCGTTCTTGAGGAGCTCCAGCTCGTCCCATAGCCGGTCGAAAGTCGGCTGTTCGAGGAGCTTTTGTTGGATGCCCGGGTTGCCCTGGAACATCTGGGCGACCTGGTACGAGAGCGCAGCAGGGTCGGTGGGAAAGCTGACGTTGCGCACGTAACCACCCCGCGCGGCGACGAGTTGGCGGACGAATGCTTCAGCGTCCCAGCGGACGTTGTCGACGAGGGAAGGGTCGACCATTTCGTCGGTGTCGTCGAGGAATTCAACCTCGGCCGCAAGGTAGGGGTTGCCGCGTATGAACGAATGGACCTTGAACCGCTGACCGCCGACCGCCAGGACGCTGAGACGTCCGCCCCCCGCGTCCTCGGCGCGCACGATGTTGGCGGTGGAGCCGATTTGAAAGGGGTCGGTCTCATTCGCGCCAACCTCGGGGCCTTCTTTCAGCAGCAAGACGCCGAAGGGCTCATCGTTGTCCGTGCATTCCTGGGTCAGCTGGAGATAGCGCGGCTCGAATACGACGAGGGGCAGTTCCATTCCCGGGAACAGCACCATGGCTTGGAGAGGGAAGAGCCGTAGAAAGTGCAGGTCGCTGGCCATGGCGGCAGTCTACCCCCGCGCCGCGTCCAAGACCAAGAGCCGACGGGGCATGGGCCGCTGGGACGCCGGGCTCGGACTGATGTTCATGCTTGGCCGACCGTCCGCACGTTGATGAGGTTGGGCACGGTCCCGGTGCGGACGGGGGTTGTCCCGAAGAAGACGACGCGGTCGCCGGGGCCGACGGCGTCGCATGTCCCGAGCCGGGTGAGGGCCGACTCCACGGTCGCCTCCAAGCGGTCGTCGATGGTGGTCTGAATGGGCCAGACGCCGTACCAGAGCATGAGGTTTCGGCAGACCGCCAGCTCCGGGGTGAAGGCGTAGATAGGGACCGCCGGCCGCTGGTGCGAGAGGGTCTTGGCGGTGCGGCCGGTGCCGGTGACTACAACCATCGCCCGAGCTTTCAGGTTCTCCGCCAAGAAGCACGCGGCCTCGGCCATCGCGTAGGCCTGCTCCTGCCTGTGGCGCGGGTGACGAGGCGACTCAGCGGCCTCGGCCTGGAGCGCGATCCGCGCCATCGTTTCGACCGTTTGCACCGGGTAGGCGCCGATGGCGGTCTCCGCCGAAAGCATCACGGCGTCCGTGCCGTCCAGGATGGCGTTTGCGACGTCGCTGGCCTCCGCCCTCGTGGGAACGGGCCGCTCGACCATCGACTCCAGCATCTGCGTGGCGGTGATTACGGGCAGTCCGACCTCGTTGGCCTGGGTGATGATGCGCTTCTGTAGCAAGGGCACGCGCTCAGGCGAGACTTCGACGCCCAGGTCGCCCCGCGCAACCATGACAGCATCCGATGCTTCAAGTATCTCGGAGAGGTTCTCGATACCGAGGGGGTGCTCAATCTTGGAGATGATCGGCGGAGCAACACCCATCTCCCGCAGCAGATCTCGACAGGCCTGCACGTCGCTGCCGCTTCGCACGAAGCTGATAGCAACGTAGTCGACGCCTATGGACGCGCCGTAGGCCAGGTCAGCCTTGTCCTTGGGGGTCAGCGGTTCCGCCGTCACCCTGGAGTCAGGCAGGTTGACGCCCTTATGGGAGGTGAGGACGCCGCCCATAAGGACATCGGCTTCCAACTCAGGGGGCCGAACGGCGGCGACGCGCAGCGCCATCGCGCCGTCCGCGATGAGGATGCGGTCGCCGGGGCCGACGTCTTGGGCGAGCTTGGGGTAGGGGATGGATATGCGGGAGGACGTGGAAGGGACGTTCTCGGAGGTGACGAGGATACGGGCCCCGGTCCGCAGCTCCACGCCGCGGTCGTCTTCCACTTCTCCGGTCCTCAGGCGCGGGCCTTGGATGTCTTGCAGCAGGGCCACGGGGCGGCCCAGCTCTTCGCTCAGGGCGCGGATGCGGGGGACGACCTCGTCGACCTCTTCGCGTGTCGCGTGGGAGAAGTTGAGACGGAAGACATCGACGCCGGCGAGGATGACGTTTCTGAGGACCTCCGTGTCCGCCAGCGCCGGTCCCCAAGTTGCGACGATTTTGGTGCGTCGTTGTGGTTTCGCCATGGAGACGATGATAGCTATCTTGGGGCAGCCAAAGGAATGGGGGCTGCGTACGGCTACATCCCGTGCGCGTAGGTGGTAAAGTTGCGCATGGACGGGCCAGTCCCGTCCTCCGAGCGTCCGGTTTCCGTCACGCCAGAGGTCGCGGGCGGAGCAATGGGTCGTCATCAATAACGGAGGAGAGCACATGCACGACGTGCTCGTTATAGGAGGCGGCATCGCAGGACTGCGTGCCGCAATAGCCGCGAAGCGGGCCGGCGCATCCGTCGCGCTGGTGACGCAGTCGCATCCCGCCCGGAGCTATTCGGTTGCGGTCCAAGACGGAATCAACGCAGGCGGCGAGAGCGAGGAGAGCCAGTGGTCGCACGCGGCCGACACGCTTGCGGCAGGCGCGGGAATCAGCGATGCGTCTGTTGTGGAGGCTCTGTGCCGGGAAGCGCCGGGCCTCGTGGCGGAGCTCGACCGCATGGGCGCGCCGTTCAATCGGGGACGCGCGGGGCAGGGCACGGACATAGACCGGGTGCAACTTCCCGGCGCGAGCGAGGCGCGCACGCGCTACATCGACGACAGCACCGGCCTCGCGCTCACACAGACTCTGTACGAGCAGGCCATCGGCGCGGGAATCGACATGCACATCGAGTGGGTCGTCACGTCGCTCGTAATCGAGGACGGGCGGTGCCGCGGCGCGGTCGCGTTGGAGATGGCCTCCGGCAAGCTGCAAACGCTGAGCGCCAACGCGGTGGTGCTGGCCACGGGCGGGCCTCGGCGCGCCTTCGAGCCCAGCACGGCCTCTCTGCAGTGCAGCGGCTCAGGTATCGCGCTTGCGTACAGGGCGGGAGTGAGCCTGATCGATATGGAGTTCGTGCAGTACTACCCCGCAGTGCTCAAAGACAGAAAGCTGGCGTTGACGCCCCTGCTTTGGGCGCGGGGCGCGTCCTCCGACAACGGCAGCGTCACGCTCAGCGGTTCTCCGGATGCTTCCGAGGCTGCGGCGCGGTTCCCGGACACGCTCCACCGCGTCAAGGCGCTGTCGGGCGTCGACCTGCTGAAGGATGCCGCGCCCGTCGCCCCGGCGATGTCGCGGCTGCTCGGTGGAATCGCCGTGGACGTCGACGGGACAACGTCGATGCCGGGGCTGTTCGCCGCCGGGGAGTGCGCGGGCAACGGGTTCCATGGCGCGTCCGGCCTCGACGGCAATTTCTTGCTGGTCTCGGTCGCCACGGGCAAGCGCGCGGGAGAGTCGGCGGCGCGGGAGGCGAAGGGCGGGGGCAGCGCAGAGCCCAGCGGTGAGACGCTGCGGCGCGAGGAGAGCGCGATAGCGGAGGCCCTCGGCCGGCCCGGCGGCGCGCCGGTCGCGGCGCTCCGGCAGGAGCTCGCGTCCCTCATGCACGGGAAGGCCGGGATGAGCCGCAACGCGGACGGGCTCGGCGATGCGCTGCAGCGGATAGGGGCGATGCGGACGGAGTGCGCGGCGCTCGGCGCAGGCGCAGGAGCAAGGGACTATAATTTCGGTCTCGTTCAGCACTTGGAGCTTGGCTGGCTGTTGGACGTGTCGGAGACGATTGTGGCGAGCGCCATCGAGCGGACAGAGAGCCGGGGCGCGCACGTAAGGACGGACTATCCGGCCCAAGACGACGCGCAGGCCGCGAGGGTTTCGGTAGTGCGCGCCGACTCAGGCCCGCAGGTGGGCAGGCAGTCCGTCGCGGCCTCCTAGCGTGGCGGCGCCGTCCAGGATTTGGGTAGTACTGATTCAGGAGGCGTGAAGTGAAAATCACCTTCAAGTTCCAGCGTGCGGGCACGCGGGCCCAGCCGGTCTACTCCGACTATGAGGCGGACGTGGCGCCGGAGGCCACGGTCTTCGATGCCCTCGTGTCCGTCCGCGAGACGCAGGACGGGACGCTCGCGTTCAGGGGCAACTGCGGCGTGGGCTTCTGCGGCGACTGCACGTTGAGCGTCAACGGAGCGCAGAAGCCCACATGCCTGGTTACCGTCGGCGAGACGCAGAAGAACGACGTCATCACGGTCCAACCGGTCCGGTACGCACCGGTGGAGAAGGACGTGATGTACGACGTGAAGAAGTTCATGTGGGACAAGATCGACCTGTTCGCGCGGGGAGTGGTCCCGAACGGAGAGCGGCCCGTCACCGACGAGGAGCTGCAGCCTGTCCGCAAGGCCATGCGCTGCACTTCGTGCGGTCTGTGCGACGAGGGCTGCACGGTTATCGACGTGAACGTGGACTTCTACGGGCCGGCGGCGCTGACGAAGCTCTACCGGTTCACCTCCGACCCCCGCGACAGCATCACCAAGCAACGGCTCATCGAGGGGAGCGAGACCAACGGGATCTGGGACTGCGTCCATTGCTGGGAGGCGACGGAGCACTGCCCCTTCGGCCTCGAGCCGACGCACCTGATCATGGACGTGCGCGACCAGGCGATCAGCTACGGCGTCAGGTCTGGCCACCACAACAAGTCGGCGGAGCGCCATTACGACTCGTTCGAGCGTTCCGTGGAGAAGAGCGGGTGGCTGGACGAGCGGGCGGTGGCGCTGGCGAGCTACGGAGGCCTCATCCGCGGCGGGATCAAGATGCTGCCCATGGGACTGAAAGCGCTGAGGAAAGGCAAGGCCACGCTGAAGCCCCATCGAAGGCGGCCCGGCTCAGGCGAGATAAGGCGGGTCTTCGAGCGGTACCACCGCTCCACCGAACAACGGCGTAAGGCGTAAGGAGAATTAGCGTGAACCGTTTCGCTTTCTATCCCGGCTGCGTTGCGAAAGGCTCTTGTCCGGAGCTCTACGAATCATTCACCCGTGTCGCCGGCGAGTTCGGCATGGAGCTGGAAGAGTTGATGGACGTGGGGTGCAGCGGCGCCGGAGTCCTGCCGGCTGAGGTATCCGACCCGATCAACGCCCGCACCCTGGCCAAGGCTGAGGTGATGGGCCTGCCGCTCCTCACGATCTGCAGCACCTGCCAGGGCGTCATCGGCGGGAGCGCGCTCCGGTTGAGCGATCCGGTATATCGCGAGCGCATCAACCGGGAGCACTTGGCGGACCAAGGCCTCCAGTACCACGGTACGACCGACGTTAAGCACTTCCTGTGGGCGCTGGTCGAGGACGTGGGGCTGGACGTGGTCAAGAGCAAGATACGCCGCCCGCTCGACGGCCTCGGCATTTCTCCGTTCTACGGCTGCTATCTGCGGCGCCCGATCGACGTCATCCAGCGGCCGGAGCGCAAGATGTACCTGGAGCAGGTGACGGAGGCGCTCGGCGGGACCAACATCGACATCAGCGGCAAAGGCAAGTGCTGCGGGTTCCCGACGCTCACGATCAATGAGGGCAACTCCTTCGCGATGACCGCTAAGCACACCGGCGAGGCGATGGACAAGGGGGCGGATGCGATGGTCGTGCCCTGTCCGCTCTGCCATCTGGAGCTGGACGGCGAGCAGAGCTATGCGGCGAAGGCGGTGGGGCGCGACATCGAGATGCCGATCCTTCACCTGCCGCAGGTGGTGGGGCTGGCTCTGGGGATCGCTCCCAAGGAGCTCGGGCTCTCCCGGCATATGGTGTCGACGAAGAAGTTCGTTGCGCAGCTCCATCCCGTGGAGGCCGCAGCCGGTGTCGCGGGTTAGTTCCGCCCACAAGCGCAGGAAGGTTCGGTTAGCGCCGCGGCTTGTGGCAGCGCTCTCTTCACGCCTAGCCAGGCGCGCCGGGGTAAAGTGTGTCCCGTGGGCGCGCTGTCGACTGACATGACGGGGACGTCCGACTCCAGCCGATTCTCGGTCCACAATACGCGGGTGCGAAAGATGGTCCGGGACGGGAAGCGGGTGGTGGAGAAGACCATCCGCCCCAACGGCTCGCTGCCCATTTCGCTCGACGAGCTCAACGAGGAGCTGGCCGAATACCGGGAGCGGCTCGTTGCGGCCGGGATACGGATGCCAAGGGTGACGGATAGCTGGGTCGAGGACGACTGCGTCGTGTGTCTGTGCGAGGACGGCGGAGAGAATCTCGTGGAGCTGTACGAGACCCCCGAGGTCCTCTTTCACGAACACCCCGACGCCGTCGCCGCCGCAGTGGACATCTTGCGGCGGGCCGCGGCCGCGGGGCTGTCCATCGACCCGCACATAAAGAACTTCGTGGGGGACAGCGGCGCTCTTCTCTACATCGACTTCTCGCCGCCGCTCATCGAGTCGTACATCAGCGCCCGCTGCTCGGCGGCAGGCAGCGCGGAAGAAGAGCGCATTTTGAGGGAGAACTTCTCGTATTTCACACCGGAGTTCCTCCCGTACCATTTTGCGGGAGACCTTTTGAACGTGGGCCGGTCGGCCGACAGGCTCTTCCCGGAGGCGCATATGGCCTTTATCGAGGCGGATATGCTGTCCGGGGTCAGCTTAGAGTCGTTTGTTTCACGGGCGCGCTCGATACGCGCGCTTGAGGACCTCCGGCTGCAGAAGCAAATCTTCATGATTTAAGGACCGGAACGCGAGCCCGCGTTCCGGAACAGGAGCACCGCATGACCACCTACCGCGTTATTGGCCAGCCCATTCCGAAGACCGACGTGCAAGGGAAGGTGACGGGCGCCGCCATCTACGCGGTGGATGTCCAGGTCCCGGGGATGCTGTGGGCCAAGCTGCTGCGCAGCCCCGTCTCCCACGCTCGCATCGTCAGCATCGACACCTCGAAGGCGGAGCAGGCGCCAGGCGTGCGTCTGGTGCTGACGGGCGCGGACGTGCCGGCCGGGCTGTATGGCCGCAGGTACTGCGACCTGCCCGTCCTTGCGCGGGATGTCGTGCGCTTCGTCGGGGACCGCGTGGCAGCCGTCGCGGGAGACGACGAGGAGTCCGTCCAGCGGGCGATCGAGCTCATCGAGGTGAAGTACGAGGAGCTTCCCACGGTGTTCGACCCCGTCGAGGCGATACAGGACGGGGCGCCGGTCATTCACCCGGACGTTCGGTCCTACGCGGGGTACGAGGTGGGCGAAGGGCAGCATCTCAACGTGCTGGCCCGCGACACCCACGAGAAGGGCGACGTGGACTCAGGGCTCGCGAGCGCGGACGTGATCGTCGAGAACACATTCAGCGTGCCGCGGACGCACCAGGCCTACATCGAGCCGCATTGCGCCGTCGCGCTCGTTGACAGCGATGGCATTCTTCAGCTGTGGGCGCCGAACAAGAACCCGCACGGCATCAGGAACACGATCGCGAGCGCGGTCGGCTTGCCGCCGGAGAAGGTCGTGCTCAACCCGGTGCAGGTGGGCGGTGACTTCGGCGGCAAGGGCGCGACGCTGGAAGAGCCCATCGTCTGCCTGCTGGCGATGCGCACCGGGATGCCGGTCAAGATGATTATGGACCACCCGGAAGAGCTCACCGCCGCCGCCCCTCGCCACGCGGGCGTCATGAAGCTGAAGACGGGAGTGAACCGCGATGGCGAGATAGTCGCTCACGAGATGTACGGGGTGTTCGACGGGGGCGCCTATGGGGGCGTTAGGCCCGGCGCTCCGCTCGGCGGGGCCGCCCACGGCGGAGGGCTCTACAAGACCGCCAACGCGCGGGCAGAGATTCTCCGCGTCTACACCAACAATCTGCCCGGCGGCCAGGCCAGATCTCCGGGCGAGCCTCAAGGGTTCTTCGCGGCGGAGTCGCACATCGATTCGGTGGCGCGGGCCATTGGCATGGACCCGGCCGAGTTCCGGCTACGCAACGTCATCATAGAGGGCGACACGACGATGGCCGGCGACCTCCTCGAGCACGTGCGCGCCAAGGAGACGCTGGAGGCGGCGCTCCAGGCGGCCGACTATTCCACCCCGAAGGAAGCCGGCGTGGGCAGGGGAGTAGCGATGGCGTTCAGGGGCACCGGGACCGGCGAGTCCGCAGCCCGCATAACGCTCAATCCCGACGGCACGGTTGTCATCGGCACACCGGTGTTCGAACAGGGCACGGGGACGTACACGATCGCCAGGCAGGTGGTCGCGGAGGAGCTCGGGCTCGACCCAGAGGAGGTGGGCATCGAGATACTCGATACGGCCCACTCGCCGTTCGACTCCGGCATCGGCGGCAGCCGTGGGACGAACATCGTGACGGGGTCGATGCACGCGGCGACGCAGGCGTTGAAGCAGGAGATGGGAGACCTGGCCGCCGAGGCGCTGGGCTGGCCGTCGGGCGACGTGGATATCGCGGGTCCGGACATCGTGCTCCGCAGCTCGGGAGAGAAGCGGCGCTGGCCAGACCTCCTTACGGAGCTTGGCCGCTCAGTCAGCGCGCAGGCCACGTTCTCAGCGGACCGCGCGCCGGTCACCGGGTTCGTGGCCCAGGTCGCCGAGGTGCACGTGGACTCGGACACGGGGAGGGTGGACCTGCGGAAGCTGACGACGGCACATGACGTTGGCCGCATCATCAACCCCATCGGACACCAGGGACAGATAAACGGCGGGGTCATGCAGGGAATTGGGTATGGCCTGATGGAAGAGGTGGTGGTCGAGAACGGTCGGGTTACGACGACCAATTTCGCTGATTTCAAGATCCCCAACATCGAGGACATCCCGGAGCTGAGGACAGTGCTGCTCGATCCGGAGACGGGGGTCGGCCCCTACGGGATTAAGGGCATCGGCGAGAACCCGCTAACACCGGTCGCGCCTGCGATAGCCAACGCCGTGGAGGACGCAGTGAGGGTCCGAGTCAAGGACCTGCCCGTGAGTGCGGAGAAGGTGTTCTCCGCACTGCGCCAAAAGGGCCTTCCGTAGACTCATACGCCGGTTTCTACTGGGGGTTGTTCGGGCTGCTTTCCTGGGGAATCGCCGACTACCTGGCGACATCCTCGGCGGGGCGGATCGGCAGCCTCAGTACGGCGCTCCTCGTCCAGTTCTTCGGCATCGCGCTACCGCTGCCGTTCGTTGTGGCGGAGCTGGCGTCAGGCAGTCTCGACGTGGACTGGTCGTCGTTGGCGATATGGGCGCCGGTAAGCGCGGGGTTCCTCGGGCTCGCCTATCTCGCCTACTACACCGGCTTGCAGCGAGGTCCGGTGTCGGTCGTGACGAGCGCGGCTTCGGCCTGGCTGGCGGTCACCGTGATTATCGCAGTCGCTCTGTTCGGCGAGAGCGTCACACTCGGCCAGGCGGGACTGATGTTCCTCATTCTCGCCGGGGTCCTGATGCTTTCGCTGCGGCGGGAGAGCGCGTCCGGGGATGGGTCGGGCTTGTTCTGGGGGCTGGGCGCGATGCTGGGGCTGGGCGTCGCGCTCGCGGTCTTGGCGCGTGTGACGGAGGCGGCGGGGCCGATGCTTGCCTTCCTGGTGGTGCGCTCGCTCTCCGTGGTCACGTCGTTCCTGTTCGTGCGGTCGCGTGGGGAGAAGGTCCGCTTGCCAAGGGGTTCGGGGTCGTGGCGCGTGCTGATCGGGGCCGCATTCCTCGACGCGGGCGGGTACGTGGGCTACAACCTAGGGGTGGAGGCGTCATCTGTGGCGGTGGCCGCGCCGCTCGTCGCCGCCCATCCCGTCGCAACCATCGCTCTCGCCGTGGTGATTATGCGGGAACGGCCCCGCGCCATGCAGTGGGCGGGCGCGGTCGTCAGCATATCGGCGGTTGTCGGACTGAGCGCGCTCGTCGCCGTTTGAGGGGGATAGAATCGAGTAAGTTAATCGTTATGGGGAGGACTCGACAATGCTCGTACTGATGGTGAGCCTAAAGGTGAAGCCTGGCCGCGCCGACGATTTCATCGCGGCAGTGCAGGCGGACGGCGCGGGAACGACGGCGAACGAGGAGGGAAATTTCCAGTTCAGCGCAATCAGGGACCAGACGGACCCCGACCGCTTCTTCCTGTTCGAGGTCTACGAGGACGAGGCTGCGCTCGAAGCCCATCGCGGGATGCCGCATTTTCTGAAGTACCGCGAGGCGACAACGGACATCTACGCCGAGGACCCGGTGCGGCACATGTGCGTCAACGTGTTCCCGGACGACTCGTGGTGGCGGGGGTCCTAGCCTGTCCTAGGACAGGGAGGTGGGGGTGATTCCCCACCGCTGGCCGTTCTTCTACGGCTGGGTCATCGTCGGCGTGGCGTTCGTGGCGTCGGGGATTGGTTCCGGCGTCGCGATTTGGGGCCCCAGCGTGCTCCTGCTGCCGATGACGGAGGAGTTGGGCTGGTCGCGCGCGGCGTTCTTCACGGCGTTCTTCGTGCGGGAGATCCTGATAGGCGTCTGTTCGCCGTTCGTCGGCCCGCTCTACGATACGAAGCACGGGCCGCGTCTGCTGGCGTTGGCGGGCGCGGCGCTGCTCGGCGTCTCGACAGCGCTCGTAAGCAAGGTCGACGAGCTTTGGCAGTTCATCGTCTTGTTCGGGGTCATGGGCGGCGTTGCGGAGCTGGGCAGCGGGTTCTTCATCTCCCAGACCATCGTTCCGAAATGGTTCGTGCGCCGACGTGGGCGCGCGCTGGGCGTCGCCGTGATGGGCGTCGGCTTGGGCGCGCTGCTCTTTCCCGCGTCAGTCTCGGCCCTCATCGATACGGTGGGATGGCGAGACGCGTGGCTGTGGTTCGGCATCGCGATCGGTTCGATCTCCGTGGCGCTCGCGTTCCTGGTCCGAACGCGCCCCGAGGATGTTGGCCTGCTGCCCGACGGCGGCGCGTCGGTGAACGGCGCTCCGGGGAGCGGAGCACGACTCGTTCCCGTGGAGCGGTCGCTCACGAGGCGGGAGGCGGTGCGCCGTCCGGCCTTCTGGCTGCTGCTCGTTTCGTTCAGCCTCGTGGGGCTTGGAATCACGGGGTTCCAGACCAACTGGCATCCCTTCCTCGTGGAGTCGGGGTTCGGGCCGGCGGACGCCTCGTTCGGCATTGCCATCTACGGGCTGGTGTCCGGGCTGGTGCGACCGGGATGGGGACTGCTGGGCGAACGCATCCCCGTCCGCTACCTGATGTCCGGCACGACGATAGCGACAGCGGGGCTGATTGTCGTTTTCCTGAATGTTCGCGGACTCAGCGCACTCGTCCCGGTGATGTTCATGGCAGGGGTGGTGATGGGCGGCTACTTGATCCTGCGCGCGCTGCTGACGGCGAACTATTTTGGGCGGGCGCACCTCGGAGCCATCAACAGCCTATTCCGTCCGTTCGCGATGGGGACGGGAGCGCTCGGGCCCATCATCTTCGGCGCGCTGTACGACCTGAAAGGCGGGTATACGCTGGCGTTTCTGATGGCCGCCGCCGCATGGGGGCTCGCCGGAGTCATCGTTCTGCTCGCCAAGCCTCCGTTGGCGGGGGATTCAGGGGAGAGGTTCCCGCTTGCAAAAGAATGATTGGCAAACCTGTGGCCTACAGAAGGCGTAGGAGCGCCCACTCGCCTTAGGCGTCGAGCAGGGCGTAGCTGGTGCTGCGCCCGCCTTGGGCGCTGCGCGCGAGCACGCCGCGCTCCGTAAGGTCCGTGATGTCCCGCAGGGCGGTGTCGGGCGAGCATTGCGTCATCCTCGCCCACCGGGACGTCGTGATCCTGCGCTGGAACTCCTTGCCTTCGAAGTCGTCCAGCAGGCGGTTGATGATCAGACGCTGGCGCTCATTGATGGGAATGCCCTCGATTCGATCCCAGAACCGCGTTTTAGCGAGCACTGTTGCAAGAGTCGTCTCGGCCCCATCTATGGCGCGGCCGAGACACGCCACGAACCACTCCATCCACTCGGAGACGTCCGTCGTTCCCTTCTGGGTTTGTTCGAGGATGTCGTAGTAGGCGCGCCGTTCATTCCGTATCTGGGAGGACATGCTGTAGAACCGTTGTGGGCTGCCTTCGGAGCGAGCCAAGGCCATGTCGGCGATGGCCCTGGCGATGCGTCCGTTCCCATCGTCGAACGGGTGTACGGTGACGAACCATAGATGGGCTAGTCCCGCCCTGAGCGTCTCATCTGTGCCGGCGGGCGCGTTGAACCATTCCAGGAAAGATTGCATCTCGTGGTTGAGCTTTGTCGCGGGCGGCGCTTCGAAGTGCACCCGCTCCTTGCCTATTGCGCCGGAGACGACCTCCATCGGCCCGTCGCGCCAGGCGCCCACTATGATCCGCCCGAATGTGCCCCTCCCAGTGGGAAACAGCGACGCGTGCCAGCCGAACAGGCGCTCCTCGGTGAGAGGCTGGTCGTAGTGCTCTGTCGCGTCCATCATCAGGTCGACGATGCCGTCGACGCGGCGGTCCGATGGGCGCAGCCCGGCGATATCCATGCCGAGGCGCCGGGCGACCGACGAGCGCACCTGTTCGACGTCGAGCGACTCGCCCTCGATGGCGCTGGTCGTTACGACGTCCTCGGTCAGCGTGCCGAGCGCGGCCTCCCGGCGGAGGTCGAAGCCCAGGGCCTCCATCCGGCCGGACAAGCGGCCCTGCGCGTGCCTAACTGCAGCCAGCTGGTCGGCCAACTGCTCCTTCCGCCAGTGGAGGCGGGGCCAGTCAGGGTCCTCGTGGATGTATATTCTCCGCACCATATGCGGTGATTATACAAGGCATTCCCCGCACGCTGCAAGCTAATCTCCGCATAATGCGCGGAGATTGGGAGATATATTCTCCGCATCCCGCGCCGCCTCCCCTTGGAGCCAACCTCGATCCCATAGCTAATCTCCGTAAAATATGCGGAGTTTAGGAGGCATATTCTCCGCATATACCCTGAAGCGGGGGATATGCGCTTGACGCGCGGCGCCTTTTGCTGAGACTGTCCACATGCGCCGTGGCCCCCCACGGCAAAGAAATCTTCACGAGGCCCCCATTGAGTGAAAAGTCCACCCAAGCGTTCAACCCCATAGCCGAGGGCACCCTGCTCTGGACGCCGTCCGAGCGCCGAAGGGAGAGCAGCAAGCTCGCAGCCTACGAGAGGTGGCTGGGCGAGACTCGCGGGCTGCGTTTCGAGAGCTACGAGGAGCTTTGGCGTTGGTCGGTCGACGACGTGGGGGCGTTCTGGACGTCGGTGTGGGAGTATTTCGAGATCGAGGCCCTCAAGCCCTACGAGCAGGCGCTGGCTCCGGGCCCCAAGGGGACGCGAGTCGAGGGCGCGCGCTGGTTCGTGGGGTCGGAGCTCAACTACGCCGAGCACGCTCTCTCCCGCCGCGACGGCGCCTTGGCGCTGGTCAGCGTGCACGAGTCCGGCGCTATGGTCGAGTGGACTCGGGCCGAGCTGTACGCGCGAACAGCGGAGATAGCGGCGGGGTTACGCGAGCTGGGCGTAACGCGCGGCGATGCAGTCGTCGCGTATATGCCGAACACCGCCGAGGCAGTGGCGGCCGCGCTTGCTGCCGCAGCGATAGGCGCGTCGTGGTCGAGCTGTCCGCCGGAGTTTGGCACGAAGAGCGTCATCGAGCGTTTCCAGCAGCTGGCTCCCAAGGCGCTGCTGGCGGTGGACGGCTACACCTACGGCGGCAAGCCCTTCGACTCGATGGGCGCGGTCGCGGAGATACAGCAGGCGCTGCCGACACTCACGAAAACAGTTGTGCTGCCGTACCTGTCGCCGGATCCAGACATCAGCTCTCTCAGCGACACGATTCTGTGGGCCGATCTGCTGACGCCGGGGCAAGAGCTCGTATTCGAGCCGGTGGCCTTCGATCATCCGCTCTGGGTGGTGTACTCGTCAGGGACCACGGGCGCGCCCAAAGCCATTGTGCACGGGCATGGCGGCGCGCTGCTGGAGCATCTCAAGCTGCTCTCGCTGCACATGGACCTGGGCGAGGGCGACCGCTTCTTCTGGTTCAGCACGACGGGCTGGATTATGTGGAATATCGTCATCAGCGGTCTGCTGCTCGGCTCCACCATTGTGCTCTATGACGGCAACCCGGCCCACCCTGACATGTACGCGCTTTGGCGGATGGCGGAGCGGGCGAAGGTCACCTGCTTCGGCGTGAGCGCGCCCTACATTCTCGGGTGCATGAAGGCGGAGATCGAGCCGGGAAGAGAGCTGAACCTCGGCGCGATGCGGGCCATCGGCTCGACGGGCGCTCCGCTGCCGCCGGAAGGGTTCGCTTGGGTATACGCGCACGTCAAGGGCGACCTGCTCCTGGCGTCGGTGAGCGGCGGGACCGACGTGCTCACCGCGTTCATCGGCGGCGGGCCGACGCTTCCCGTCCGTGCGGGGGAGATCCAATGCCGTTGCCTCGGCTGCAAGGTCGAGAGCTTTGGAGAGGACGGCAAGCCGGTCGTCGGCGAGGTCGGCGAGCTGGTCGTGACGGAGCCGATGCCCTCGATGCCGGTGCATTTTCTGAACGACGCGGGAGGCGAGCGGCTGCACGAGAGCTACTTCGACGTCTACCCGGACGTGTGGCGGCACGGGGACTGGCTGAAGGTCACGGAGAGCGGCGCTTGCGTCATCTATGGCAGGTCGGACTCGACGCTGAACCGGAGCGGTGTGCGGATGGGCACGAGCGAGTTCTACCGGGTCGTCGAGGAGCTGCCCGAGGTGCTGGACAGCCTTGTGATAGACACGACGCAGCTCGGAACCGAGGGTAAGCTGTACTTGTTCGTCGTCATGCGGGACGGCCATGCACTGGACGACGAGATGAAGCGCAAGATCGCGTCGGCAATCCGCACGAACCTATCGCCGCGTCACGTGCCGGACGAGATGCACCAGATACCGGAGACGCCGCGGACGCTGAACGGCAAGAAGCTGGAGGTGCCGGTGAAGAAGATATTGACCGGTGTTGCTCCGGAGCTGGCCGTGAGCATGGACGCGCTCGCCAATCCGGCGTCGGTCCGGTTCTTCGTCGATCTGGCTGGCGCGTAGCGTGGGGGCGGGCGTTGTCTTCGCGCTGCTGTCCTCGATGGCGTTCGGGTTCAACGGCGCCTCGGTCCGGCGGGGAGTGGCGTCGGCGGCAGCGAGTCAGGGCCTCTACATAACGCTGTTTCTCGGCACGATTATGTTCGTGGCCGCAGCCCTGATCTCCGGCCAGATGTTCCAGATCGACCGCATCACAGGCCACGACTATGGAATCATGGCCTTGGCGGGCATCGTTCACATCCTCATCGGGCGCTACTGCAACTACCGCGCGGTCGCGGCGATGGGAGCGAACCGGACGCAGCCCATCGTGGGCACGTCGACGCTTTGGTCAGTGCTGATAGCCGTCGTTTTCCTCAGCGAGCTGCTCACGCCGCTCATGATCGTGGGCATCGCGCTGGTGATGGTGGGGCCGGGGCTGGTGGCGCGCCCGCGCTCCCAGGCCCGGTCGCCGGTCCGACGTGCGGAGGTGGCCCAGTCAACGACAACCGTCAGGAACGCGGCGACGCACCCCAAGCTGCTCGAGGGTTATATTTTCGGCGCTCTGTCGGCGGGTTTCTGGGGCGCGGGGCCGGTGCTGATGCGCGCCGGAGTGGAGGAGACGGGCCTGGGAATCATCGGCGGCCTCGTCTCGTACGCCGCAGCGTCGGCGGTGCTGGCGCTTACGCTCGTGCTGCCGGGGCAGATCGCCGGCGCAGTGTCGATGGACAGGTCGACGCGGATGTGGTTCTTGATCGCAGGGACGAGCTCGTTCGTGGCGAACGTGTTCCGCTACATGGCGCTTGGCGTGGCGCCGGTGAGCCTCGTCATCCCGCTGATGCGGACGGCGGTGGTGTTCGGGCTGGCGTTCAACTGGTTGGTCAACCGGCAGATCGAGAGCTACGAGCCGCGCGTCCTCGCGGGTATCGGGGTGTCGCTCGTGGGAGCGACGCTGCTGGTGATCTAAGGGCGCGTCTCGTTCTGCCCGGCGGGCGCGGCTTCCTCGCTCTCTTCTTCTATGCCGGCGCGGCCGTAGGCGTAGAGGATGGGGGAGAGCAGGCCAGCTGTGGCGCAGAAGGCGCCGAAGATGTAGATCGCCGTCTGAAGAGAGGTGGCGTGGGCGATGTACCCGAAGATTAGAGGCGAGAGGAGCATGGCAATCGCCCAGTAGAGGCTGACGACCGATAGGGCCAAGCCCCGCTGCGCCGGGGTGCTGTTGTCCGCCGCGAGCGTGGGGTAGAGGGCGCGGAGGCTGCCGAAGGTCATGCCGGTAAGGGTCATAAAGACGACGGGGAGGACCGGGACGTTGCCTGACGCCGCAATGGCGATGGCGAGAAGCCCCGTGAGGGTGATGCCCGTAAGGGCCATGTTCCGGCTCCCGAAGCGGGAGAGGATGGTCCCGAACACGAACGCCAGGCCGGCCAGGCTGATGCTGTTCAATGAGCGGATGACGCCTGTCTCGCCCTCGGAGTAGCCGATGTCGCGGAGGAAGGCGATGAAGAGGCCGCCCATTAGCCCGGCGTAGGAGGCCGCCATGAAGGCGACCATGTGGGCGTGGAGCAGGGTGCGCTTGAAGAGCATCTGGCGGGCCGGGGCGAAGCTCTTCATAAAGCTCCGCACCTGGTCCTTTCGCGGCAACGGCGGCAGGGAAGAGGTAATCAGGAAGCCGAAGGCGCTGGCGGCGGCCATCAAGATGAACGCTGCCTGGAAGCCGTAGACCTGCGCGAAGAAGCCAGCGGCGATGGCCCCGATGATGCCGCCCGTGGACTCGAAGCTCAGCTGGCGGCCCATGACCTTGCCCGACTCGCCGGGGCTGCTGCGGCTGATATAGGACTGGCCGGCGGACCAGTAGACGGAGCGGGAGGCGCCGTTGAAGAGCTGGGCTGCGAACAGGGGCCAGATTGTCGACGAATAGGCGGCAATCAGCGCGGACGTGACGAACATGAGGAAGCTGAACCGCAGGATGACCTTCTCGCCAAACCTGTCGGAGACCGCCCCTCCCGGCAGCCGCATGGGGATCATGAACAACGCGGGCGCAGCCACAATGAACCCCAGGTCCGCCAGGTTGAAATCGAGGGAGAGAACGTAGAGCGGAATCAGCAGCATGAGGCCGCTCATCCCGAACCCGTACACGAAACCGTTGGTATAGCCGAGGTACGTGGGCTGGCTGCGGGGATGCCTTACGAAAGACGCTAACTCTGCGGGGCCCGAAAGCAGTCTCACACGGGGAACCTACGCGGGCGCGCGCGCCCCGTCAATCGCGTCGGGCGGCTTGCGCGGCGAGGACGCGCAGCATCTCGTCGAGCTCGGGGTTGGGCTCGCGGGAGGTCTGGTCGGCCAGGGAAGTCTCGCCCACGAGGCGGTACATATCGGCCGCGCCTTGCAGGATCTTCGGGGTGAGTCCGAGATGCTCGAAGGTGGCCGCTATCTCCTCCATCTCGCCGACCCACCGCCGCGCGCGGCGGGGCATCTCCGTCGCGCCTTTCATGTGACGCGCGGGGTCGGCGGCGTCGCCGAACTCGGCGAGCAGCGCGTCCTTCAGCCCCATCGCCTCCGCCGCGACGAGCAGCTCGGTCCAAACGGCGGTCGTGCCCTTGGTGGAGGCGGCGTAGACCATCTTCAGCCCCGACGCCTGGCCAATGAGGGGTCCGACGCGCCGCACGTCGAGACCGTACTCGCCGAGCTGCTCGAAGGCCGATGTGTCGGGACCGGAGCAATAGAGAGCGGACTTGGAGCCCGGCCTCGGCGGCGAGCCGATGATGCCTGCGTCGATAACCGGGGCTCCCGTGTCGCCAATCAGCGTCGCGATGCGCTCAACGGTGCGTGGCGCGATGGCGTTGCACTCGACGAAAACGGGCCTCGCGCCGGTGGCCGCCATCGCGCCCGCGACGCGTTCCGCGACGGGGACGGCCTCGGACGGGACGAGTACGGATAGCAGGACATCGCATTGCTCGACGAGCGCGGGAATGCCGCCTGCGTCCCGCATCTTGGCCTCGGCGGCGCGCAGCTTGGTCAGCTCGCTGCGGCCGTCGAGGCTGGTTGCGACGTCGAGTCCGTTGGAAGTGAGCACGGCGCCGATGGCGGCGCCCATGTCGCCCGGACTGATGATGCCGACTGCGCCTGCCATGATTACTTGGGCGCCGCGCCTGCCGCTTCCAAGCGGCGCTTGGCCTCGTTGTAGACGTCAGGTGGGAGGGAACCCTTCGCCGCGGCGCCAAGGTTGGTCTCTAGATGTTGGAGGTTGATGGTGCCGACGATGTTGGTGTCCATGTCGGGGTGCGTCTCGGTGAACCGGATGACGAACTCCATGCGGGACTGGCCTTCGTCGAGCAATTCGTCCAGCTTGGCCTTCTCCCACACGTCGAGGAGCTCAGGGCTGCGCTGGGCGCCCCGCTCGCCGCTGGGAGCGCCGCGCGCCGCGCCGCCTCGGATGATGACGCCGGAGCCCGCCGCGGACGCCCTGGCAATCAGGTCTTCGTGCTCGCGCTGGGATGCGGAGTAGGGAATCTGGAAGGCGTCGAACACGCCCATCTCGATGTGGTCGGCAAGGTTGGGAATCGTGCCCGACATGCCGAGGAAGCGAATCTTGCCCTGGTCGCGGAGCTCGGTCATCGTCCCGATGACGTCGTGCTCCTCGAGGACCTGCTTAGAGGGATTCGCGTGCACCTGCAGCAGGTCGAGGTGGTCGGTGTTCAGGCGGCGCAGGCTCTGCTCGATGCCCGCGAGGATGTTCTCCTTGGTGTAGATGTGGGGGCCGCCGCGGTCCTGGCCCGGTTCGGGCTGCCAGTTCACCGCGCACCCGCACTTGCTTGCGAGGAAGTACTCGTTGCGGCGTCGCGAGATGTGGCGTCCGATGAGCTCCTCGCTGGTGCCGTAGTCGATCGAGGTGTCGATGAAGTTGATGCCGAGGTCGAGGACGGCGTTGAGCATCTTTCCGGCGTCTTCCTCGGATATCTCGCGGCCTCGTGGAGCGCCGCGCAGCTCCATCGCTCCGTAACCGAGGACCGTTACGTCCATACCTGTGCGGCCCAGCGTTCGTTTCTCTAGGTCAGCCATTTTGCCTCCGGGGGTCTTGGGTGTGGGGAGAGTATATCCGGCTGCGGCGCCTTCGCGGGCGAGGGAGCGGCGGGGAGAGCCGGGCGAGGGCGAGGAAGTTCCCCGTTTGCGTGAAAAAAAGTTCCCCAGCTCATTTTCGTTACGAGTAAAAAAGTTCCCCAGGTCATTTTGGGTACGAGTAAAAAGTTCCCCGTTTTGCATGGCGCCAGGCGTGAAACTTCCCCAAAAACACAGGGTGAGCCGGGGGTTTTAGAGGGTGTTTTCATGGCCGTGGCCTGCTTCCAGGGTTCCGAAACTTCCCCAGGCGAGAGTTTCTTGTTGTTACGCGAAGCGAGCGGGGTCGGGGGCGTGGTGGGCAGGAGGGAGGTTGCCGCGTCGGGGGGCGCGGGCGTAGGGGAGGAGGCGGTTCTCGGGTTGGAGGAGGGCATGGCGGGGAGGTTAATTTTAGGGAATTATATACAATCCTACCCATGCCCCCCCCAAAGAGAAGCGGCCCCTCAATGCGAGGGGCCGCTTAGTTGTCTTGTGTGGGTGGGATGGGGGCCTAGTAGTCCGAACTTGCCTTGAGGTCGCGCTTGACTAGCTGATTGAGGCGGCTCTCCATGTTGGTGAGGCGGCTCTCCATGTTGGTGAGGCGGCTCTCCATGTTGGTGAGGCGGCTCTCGATAGACTTCAATACGGTCAATATCTCAGCGACCACCCCTTCAAGGCGGTCAACGCGGCCCTCTAGCGCAGCAACGCGTTCCATAGCCATAGCGGTCAACCCTTGGGCCTTGGCGACGGGGTAGTGCGCACAACCGCCTTGACGACGTTCTCAAACGTGTCGGGGATGCCAGGGATGACCTTGGGGGGTCTGCCAGTTGGGTTCTTGTCTTCTGCCATCTGGTATCTCCTTTCGATGATGGAGGATATTCTACTCTAGGAGTAGAACACAGTGCCAGTCTATAGGTGGTGGACATTATATCTCCCCCCGCTGTACCTTACCCACGCTACAGCCGTTCCGAGAAGGGGACAGGCGCGCCCTCGCGCCCCCTTGTCGGCCCCATTCGGGCGGAACGGCTGTAGCAAGCGTCCTATCCCGTTAGCCGCAAGGGGGTTCCCATGAAACCGGGGTAATAGTTCTACTCGCTCTACTCGCTCTGCTCGCGTTGCTCGCGGGGTGTGGCCCACCATCGCCTACGTCCACACCGACCGCCATTCCGCCGACTGCGACTCCTCTTCCACCGCCGACTCCGACTCCGACGCCCGTTCCCACACCAACCCCCACTCCGATTCCGACCGCCACTCCGACGCCCATGCCCCTTCTGGACCAGTTCGGGGCCTTCCTCGCTAGCAGTTGGGCGTCATTGACGGCGGATCCGGAGGAGCCGGCAGACGGCAAGATTCCAACCCCTACTGCCACACTGACGCCGACGCAGACGTCCGAGCCGACTCAAGCACCGATGCCGACTGCCGCGCCTGCGCTGACGCCCACCCCGACCCTAGAGCCCACCCCGACCCTAGAGCCCACGCGGACACCCACGAGAGTGCCAACCCCCAGTCCAACGCCAACCCCCAGTCCGACGACGACCGCCACGCCGACGCCGACTGCCACGCCAATTCCTATTCCGATGGTCTCAGCGGATGAGATCGAGTTGGCAGTGAGTGTCATCACCCAGTACGAATGGGTGCGGGACGCCGCTGTGGGGCAGGAGGGAAGGGAGCTCAGGCTAGTGGTCGTCGTGGGCTACGCGCTGAACGAGGAGTACGCCAAGAAGATGGGCGACAACTTCGTGCGGTTGGTCAAGTCATTCAGCCCAGACGATTCGCCAGGGCAGGACATCGGGACGGGCATCTACGACTACCTCATCGGTGTGTACTACCCGAACGGCAACCAGGTCGCGCTAGGCGCGAAGGTCAGCATGAGCACCCGCATCACTTGGTAGCAGGGGGGCCCGTGGTACACTAGCCTTTAGAAACGAATAGAGCCCCCGTTGACGCGGGGGCTCCGAAAGGGCCGTGAACAATGCGCAGTTCATGGGGTAGTGTAGGTCGGCCTGCGCGACCTGTCAACAATGGGGATGGACAGAAGTCCCTCTACTCGTCGGGCAGACCCAACCCAAATCCTCCCCCGCCCCCACCCAAGCGAGCCTCCCCCTAGGCGATAAGGTCCTGGTAGCGGAGTCGCTTGCCGACCATGCCCTGCGCGATGTGGCTCACCTGGTCAACGGTGTCGGATGGCCGGTCGTTGTGGCGGCCGGCGAATTCGTCAACGTAGCGGTCCAAGTGCTTGGCGCTCATCTGGTGGTACGTTCCCATGTAGCCCCGCTTCAACGTGGCCCAGAAGGACTCCATGCCGTTCGTGTGGGCCTGGTCTCGAACGTACTCGCTGACTCGATGGCCGACGGTCTCGTGTGGGAACGGCAGGCCTTGGTATCCGGCGTGCTCGTCCGTGTAGACCATGGCGCCGTCTGCCGTGTGCGCGCCGACGAATCCCTGGAGCGTTGGGCGGTCCGTGCTCGACACGACGGTGGCGCTGACCTGGCCGGTGTTGCGGTCACGGACACCCGCGACGATGGCCTTGCCGACCGGCCCGCGGCCAGCTCGTTGCTTCTTACTCGCGTGCTTGTTCTTCTCCAGCCCCCCGACGAATGTCTCGTCGGCTTCGACCGGCCCCGAGAATAGACCGTCGCCGGTCTGCCAAGCCTGGCGGATGCGGTGTGCAAGATGCCAGGCTGTCTTCTGGGTAACGCCGAGATCGCGGTGCAGCTTCATGCTGGACACGCCCTTCAGGTTGGTCGTCAGCAGGAAGATGGCCAGCGCCCACTTGCTGAGTGAGAGGTTCGAGCCCTCCATGACCGTCCTGGTCTTGACGGAGAAGTCGAAGCGGCAGTCATAGCAGCGGAACGGGGCAGGCTTGCGTGTCGGGCGGGTCTTGACGTTGAGGCTGGCGCACTGGGGGCAGGCGATGCCGTCGGGCCAACGGGCCTCGACGAACATGCGCTCAGCCTCTTCCTCCTGGCTGAACCGCGCGACCGCGTCCACGAGGGAGAGACCCTTTCGATAGTGCTTGCCCGGAGCCTTGTGTGCCATGCTGTCCGCCTTGGAGTTTATGGCACTATTCTACCCTGTACAGGCGTGCGGGGTCAAGTGTTTTGGGTAGGATTGTATATAATTCCCTAATTTTACGAGGGTCTGGGGGGTTGGGGTAAGGGGCAAGTGTCGCGGCGGGAGTGGGGCGTCGGTCAACGGGAGGCAGGGGGCGTTGATTGGCGGGTGGGGCGGCCCCCTCTCTAACTCTCCCCCGCAGACGGTGGAGAGGGGGATGGATCGCGCCGCTACCGCGCCGCTGCGAGGTTCCCGCCTTCGCGGGAATGACGGAAGGGAGCGTCCTGGATTCCCGCTTTCGCGGGAAAGATGGGCGGGGGGCCGGGTCTGTAGCGGGTTGGGTGCGGGTGCGTTGATTGGCGGGTGGGGCGGCCCCCTCTCTAACTCTCCCCCGCAGACGGTGGAGAGGGGGATGGATCGCGCCGCTACCGCGCCGCTGCGAGGTTCCCGCCTGCGCGGGAATGACGGAACGGGGGCGTCCTGGATTCCCGCTTTCGCGGGAAAGATGGGCGGGGAGCCGGGTCTGTAGCGGGTTGGGTGCGGGTGCGTTGATTGGCGGGTGGGGCGGGCCCCTCTCTAGCTCTCCCCCGCAGACGGTGGAGAGACCGGAGCAGACGGGGGAGAGGGGGATGGACCGCGCCGCTACCGCGCCGCTGCGAGGTTCCCGCCTTCGCGGGAATCCGTCATGTTGGCCTGCCCGCACTGCAACCAACGAGAGTAGGCGAGCGGGACGCCTGGGACGTGGCCTGCCGGCCACTCTGGATTCCCGCTTTCGCGGGAATGACGGAAAGGGAGCGCGGGAGTGACGGATTGGGACGGATTGGGTTAGCAGGGCGCCTAGCCGCCGTGGGTGGTGAAGGAGGGGTCGGCGGGGCCGCCGACCGGGTCAGTCTCACGGGGCATGTACCCCGCGTTGCGAAGCCGCTCCCGCACCTCCTCGGCGTGGGCGTAGTTCCTCGTCTCAAGAGTGAGCTGGATCTCCACCTGGCCCAGGTGCACCGATGGGGCATGCCGGAGATGGCCTATGTCCAGCACATTCGCCTCGGCGCCGGAGACGATGCTCAGCAGACGGTTCAGCTGACCGGGACGGTCGTCCACCATGATTCGCAGCACGAGGTAGCGGCCCGCGTGGGTCAGGCCGTGCTCCATGACCCGCGCTATCAGGTGAGTGTCCACGTTGCCGCCGCTCAGGACTACAGCGACCCTCTTCCCCGCTACCTGGACTTTGCCTCCGAGCACGGCCGCAAGTCCGACCGCGCCGGCCCCTTCGACGAGCAGCTTGCTTCTCTCCAAGAGCAGCATCATGGCTTGCGTGATCTCGTCCTCGTCCACTACGACCATATCGTCCACGTAGCGTGAAACTAGGGGAAGGGTGATCTTGCCCGGCGTGCCCACGGCAATGCCGTCGGCCACAGTGGCCTGTCCCTTCACGGTGACGCGCCGGTTGGTCTTGTACGAGTCGACAAGGGCGGTGGACGCCTCAGCCTGCACTCCGATCACCCTGATTGCAGGCGCCGTCTCCTTTACGGCCAGGGCGATACCCGATATCAAGCCTCCCCCTCCCGCGGGCACCACAACCACGTCCAGGTCCTCCACCTGCTCGAGGATCTCCAGGCCGATGGTCCCTTGCCCCGCTACTATTGCCGGATCGTCGAAGGCGGAGATGAAGGTCATGCCGCTTTCCCGCATGACGCGTCGGGCGTGTCTCTGGGCTTGGTCGAAGTCATCGCCCTGGAGGAGCACTGTTGCGCCGTAGCCCCGGGTGGCCTCCACCTTGGGGAGGGAAGCGCCCGTGGGCATTACGATGGTGCAGGGTATGCCGATATTGGCGGCCGCCAAGGCGACTCCCTGGGCGTGGTTGCCGGCGCTGGCGGCAATGACGCCCAGGGCCTTCTGGTCCGGGCTCAAGGCGGCGATCTTGTTGGCGGCGCCTCGGACCTTGAAGGAGCCCGCTCTCTGCAGGTTCTCGGCCTTCAGGAAAAGCTCGCACCCCGCCATCCGGCCCAAGGAGAGCGCGGGCAATACGGGCGTCCTGAGCACCAGGTGAGCGATGGCGCTCTGGGCCCGGCGGACGTCCTGCAGAGTTACAGACGGCTTCATCTTCGACCCCTTCCTATCCGGCGCCGACGCTCCCCAGGCCGCCGCCGCCCGGCGTGCGGATGCTGAGCACGTCGCCAGGCCCGACGTCCAGGCTCACCTTCGCCGGCAACTGCTCTTCCTCCCCTCCCTCGTGGCCCTTTCCCCCTCCCTCGTAGCGATAGATCACGTTTTCGCCGGGTTGTCCGGGCTCGCCCCCTTGCAGGCCGTAGGGCCTGCTGCGACGCCTCTCCGACAGCAGGGTTAGGCGGGCCGGCGCCAGGAACTCCATGTCCCGCACCAGACCGTCGCCGCCCTGGTGGGCTCCCCGGCCGCCGCTCCCCTTACGGAGCGCGTACCGAGTTATCCGCAGCGGGAACTCGAACTCCAGCGCCTCAACCGGTGTATTCAGCGTATTGGTCATGTGGGACTGGACTCCCGACGCTCCCGCGTTGCGAGGACCGGCGCCCATGCCGCCGCCCACCGTCTCGTAGTAGACGAAAGGGCGCCCCGTCGCAGGGTTGGGCCCGCCCACCAGCACGTTGTTCATCGTGCCCTGGCTTGCCGCCGGCGTCAGCTCCGGCAGCGCCTGCGCAAGGCAACCCAGCAGCACATCCACGATGCGCTGCGATGTCTCCACGTTGCCGCCGCTGACCGCGCCGGGAGGGCCGGCGTTCACCAGCGAGCCGGGCGGCGCCATGACACTCACCACCCTCCGGCATCCGTCGTTGGCCGGGATGTGCGACCCCGTCAGGCACCGGACGACATAGAGCGCGGCAGACTCCGTCACCGCCAGCGGCGCGTTGATGCACCCGTCACTTTGGGCCGCCGTACCCGTGAAATCGAAGGTTACGCGTCCCCCGTCGATTGTCGCAGTGCAGGCGATGGCTTGCGGCTCGTCGCTCAGCCCGTCGTCGTCCATGGCGTCGACAAAGCTATAGCGGCCCGGCGGCATCTCGGCCACCGCCGCTCGTGTCAGGGTCTCCGAGTAGTCCAGCAGCGCGGCCATGTGCTCGTGCACCGTTTCGAGGCCGTACCGCTTGGCAAGCGCCGCCAACCGCCGCTGCCCGATGCGGATGGCGGCGATCTGCGCCGCAAAGTCGCCCCGGCGTTCCTCCGGCGTTCGGCTGTTGCGACAGATCAGCTCCTGCAGAGGCTCATTCAACCACCCGCCCTCCACCAGCTTGACCGGCGGAATGATGGTCCCCTCCTGGTACAGCTCGGTCGAGATTGGGAGCGAGCCCGGCGCCATTCCCCCGATGTCTGCGTGATGTCCGCGGTTGGCCACGTAGCCGATAGGCGCCGGTATGCCCTGCTCCTCGTCGTACACCGGCGCCACGAGCGTCACGTCCGGCAGATGCGTCCCGCCCAGGTACGGATCGTTGAGTATTACGACGTCGCCCGGTCCCGTGGGCGCGCGCCGCAGCGCCGATTGCACCGACGCGGTCATCGCTCCCAGGTGCACCGGAATATGGGCAGCCTGCGCCACCATCGCCCCCTGGGCGTCGAACACCGCGCAGGAGTAGTCCCGGCGCTCCTTCATGTTGGCGGAGTACGCGGTCCGTCCCAGCGTCACCCCCATCTCATCCGCCACGGAGAAGAACAGGTTTCGGAACACCTCTAGGGATACAGCGTCAACCGTCATGGTCTGTCACTGGCATGGTCTGCCACCGGACTTAACACCAGGTTCCTGTAGGCGTCCACCTCCGCCAGCCAGCCGGGCGGCGCCACCGTAGTAGCGTCCATCTGGAACACCAGCCCCGGCCCTCGGAACCAGTGGCCCGGGCGCAGGGCCTCACGGTCGAACAGTTTGGTGGGCTGTGGGCCTCCCTCGAACCAGATGGGCCTCTCGTCTATCCAGGGCGCCTCGCCGGGTGTGGGCTCCTCCCGCGCCAGGGGCGGCCGGGCTGTCGGCGCGACCACGCTGAGCCGTACGCTGACCACCTCCACCGGAGCCGCCTCGTCCTTGTAGCCGAACCGGCGCTCGTGGACCGCATGGAAGGCGCCGGCAATCTCTTGCAGCGCCCCTCTTCCCTCGTTTGGCCAGTCCACGGACAACTCGAACGACTGCCCCCGGTACCGCACGTCCAGCCAGCGGCGCAGCTGAAGGTCCTCTGCGGGAAAGCCCTCCTCGGCCATTTCAGCTTTCCCCTGGGACTCCAGCGCCTGGAACGCGGCCTCCATCTGCGCCATCCCCGCCTCGTCCCGGACCATCACCGTACGGGAGTAGTCCTTCACCACGTCGGCCACCGCAACGCCCATGGCGGAGAGCACGCCGGGGTACTGGGGCACGAGGACCCTGGGGATGGCCAGGGCCGCCGCGAGCTCGCATGCATGCTGCGGGCCTGCCCCGCCGAACGCCACCAGGGTAAAGTCGCGCGGGTCATGGCCGCGCTCCAGCGACACGGTGCGCAGCGCGCGTTCCACCACCGCGTTGGCGACCCGCACCACTCCCATGGAAGCCTCCTCGCGCGACACCCCCATAGAAGTCGCTACCCGGTCCATTGCGGCTCCGGCCCGCTCCCTGTCGAGGGCCATCCGGCCGCCCAGAAAGTGGGCTGGGTCCATCCTTCCCAGCAGCAGATTCGCGTCGGTGACCGTCGCCTGGTCTCCCACGCCGTAGCAGGCGGGGCCGGGCGACGCTCCAGCCGATTCCGGGCCCACCAGCAGAGCGCCGCCCGCGTCTATGCGGACCAACGACCCGCCTCCAGCGCCAACCGTTTGGATGTCGATCATAGGCACGCTTATGGGGCAGGCGCCCACGCTGGAGCTGGTCGTGGTCTGGACCCGGCCGGGGCACAGGGCAACGTCCGTAGAGGTGCCTCCCATGTCCAGGGTAATCACTTGGGCGAACCCCGCCGCGCCTGCCACGTAAGTCGCGCCGATCACCCCACCCGCGGGGCCGCTCAGAATCGTGCGCACCGGCTGCCGTCGGGCCAGCGCCGCCGTGATGCCGCCGCCCGACGATTGCATCACCCGGAGCGGCCGTTGCACCAACTCCTCCATCCTGCCCAGGTACCGCGACACCAGGGGGCCCACGTAGGAGTTTACTGTCACCGTGCTGGTGCGCTCGTACTCCCGGAACTCCGGCAGCACCGCACTGGACAGGGAGATGAAAGGCCGCGGCTCCATCTGCTCGAAGGCCAGCCGCAGACGCTCTTCGTGCTCCGGGCGTAGAAAGGAGAAGAGCAGGGCGACCGCAATGGCGTCCACCTCCAGCGCCCTGAGCCGGGCCACGACGCGCCGGACCTCCTCAGCCGAGAGGTCACGCAGGACATTGCCCGCGGCATCCACCCGCTCCAGCACCCCCAGCCGCAGGTCCGGAGGCGCCAGCGGCTCCGGCGCCTGGTATTGCAGGTCGTACAGTCCATGACGCGCCTGCCGGCCGATCTGCAGCACGTCCTCGAACCCCGCAGTCGTCACCAGCGCCGTCCATGCGCCCTTCCTCTCCAGCAGCGCATTGGTGGCAACCGTAGAGCCATGGGCCACCACCGTGTCCGGGGACAGGGGAAGTTCCTCCAGTCCAATCGCCACCGCCCGCGAAAGTTCAGCGGGAGTGGAGGGCGTCTTGTGGACGATGAGACGGTCCGCCTCCATCATCACGAAGTCCGTGAACGTCCCACCCGTATCGGTCCCTACGATGCTGCTTGGCATCCGCTCCCACCACGGCCCGTGGTCTTCCGATGGTACTCCTTGCCGGTGGCCGGTCGCATTTGCTTCGAGAGGAATAGCGGATGGGAGCCCTCTCTCTAGCTCTCTCCCGCAGACGGGCGAGAGTACCCGAGGGGGCGGAGGGGAGGGCTGCGAGGGTCCCGCCTTCGCGGGAATGACGGATCGGGTTAGCGGGCCGTCCAGCCGCCGTCGATGGGGAAGGAGGCGCCGGTGATGGCGGCAGCCGCGTCGGAGGCCAGGAAGAGCGCGAGGTCGGCAACTTCTTGGGGCTCGATGAGGCGTTTGATGGCGGCTGGAGCGAGCATCACGTCCCGGACCACGTTGTCGGGGGGTATGCCGAGAGTCCTGGATTGGTCTGCGATCTGGGCTTCGACGAGCCGGGTGCGGACGTAGGCGGGGCATATGGCGTTGGCGGTTACGCCGAATGGGCCGGCCTCCAGCGCAGTTGCTTTGGTGAGGCCGATGAGGCCGTGCTTGGCGGCGGCATAGGCCGATTTGTAGGGGCTTGCGGTCAGTCCCTGGGTAGAGGATATGTTGACGATCCGTCCCCATCCGGCGGCCTTCATGCCGGGGAGAAAGGCCTTGGTTAGCTGGAAGGGAGAGATGAGCATCACGCGCTGCATCTCGGCCCAGATGTCCTCGGGGAAGTCTTCCACGGCGTCAATGTGCTGATAGCCGGCGTTGTTGACGAGTACGTCGACGCGCCCGCTGATGGCGAGGGCCTCCTCTGCGAGCCGGGCGACCTCGTTCCTGTCGGCCAACTCTGCTTGGAGGTAGGCGCCGTTGATCTCTTCCGCTACGCGTTGTCCGTCGTCGCGCCGTCCGTGGACGATGACGCGTGCTCCCGCGCCGGCTAGGGCGCGAGCGATGGCGAGGCCGATGCCGGACGTGGCGCCCGTGATTAGAGCGGTGCGTCCGTCCACTGGCCTAGAGGTCGAGGCCGAAGACGCGGATGGCGTTCTCGCTGTAGATCGCCTCGCGCTGGGCGTCGGTGAGGCGCGGGACGGCTTGGACGCTCACGGGCGGCGTGTAGTCGCCCATGCCGAACGGGTAGTCGCTGCCGAGCATGAGGCGCTCGGCGCCGACCGTCTCCACGAGGTAGTTGAGGACGGGGCCGCTGTGGGTGAGGGTGTCGAAGTAGAGCTTCTTGAAGTATTCGGAGGGAGGGCGGGTTATGGGCGTGTCCAGTATCAGATGCTGGCGCCACGCGTGCTCCCACCGGCCGCGGAGGAGGGGGCACGTTCCGCCGCCGTGGGCGAGGACGAACCGCAGACCAGGCATCTCTTCCAGCACGCCGCCGAAGATGAGGCAACCGGCGGCGACGGAGGTGTCGCTGGGGTTGCCGATGATGTTGTTCATGAAGAACTGGCCGAGTCTGTCGGCGCCGAGGACGTTCTGGGGGTGGACGAAGGCCGCAACGTCGAGCTCCTGCATCTTGCGATAGAGCGGGGCGAAGCGCGGCAGGTGGAGGTTCTCGCCCTTCACGTTGGTGAGAATCTCCAAGCCCCGGAAGCCGAGCTCCTTGACGCAGCGCTCCAGCTCTGCGGCGGCCGCTTCCGGCTCCTGCATCGGGAGCGTCGCGAGGCCGATGAGCCGTTGCGAGCCGTCGATGGCGGCGGCGGTGGCGTCGTTCATCTGTCGACATAGGTCCGGCTCGGAGTTCTGGACGTAGGGCGGGGCGGAGACGAGCTCGACGTCGATGCCGCGCTCGTCCATGTCAGCGAGGCGCTGGTCGAGGTCGGACATGTTGTCGCGCATGTTGGCGGCCGGCCCGAAGCTTCCTCGCCGGTTGGCGATTTCGGGGAGAGAGGATGGTATGTAGTGTGCGTGAACGTCTATTCGCATAATGCGGCGCATTTTACCCTACCCTCGCCCTTCGCGCGCGGCCCCTTCTCTAACTCTCCCCCGCAGACGGTGGAGAGGACTTTCGAGGCAATTGCGGGGGCCTCACCGCCCCAAGCAAACGCGCCCGCCCCAAATGCGAATGAGCCGGCATCGGCGGTGAGTCCGATGCTGAGCCTTACGCTGGTAGAATGGACGAGACGGCGAGGGTGGTACGCATGATTGGCAAGATACTCAAGGTATTCGGGGACTCGAACGAGAAGCAGATCGGCCGCTACCGGTGGGTGGTGGAGAAGGTCGGGAAGCTCGAGGACGCGATGAAGTCGCTGTCCGATGACCGGCTCGCGGCCAAGACGGGGGAGTTCCGGGAGCGCATCGCAAAGGGCGCGAGTCTCGACGACCTCCTGCCGGAGGCGTTCGCGGTCACCCGAGAGGCGGCGTGGCGGGCGATAGGGCTCCGTCACTTCGACATGCAGCTCATCGGCGGCGCGGTCCTTCACGGCGGCAAGGTCGCCGAGATGAAGACCGGCGAGGGCAAGACGCTGGTGGCGACACTGGCCACGTACCTGAACGCGTTGAGCGGCCGCGGCGCGCATGTCGTTACGGTCAACGACTACCTGGCGCGTCGCGACGCGCTCTGGATGGGGAAGGTCTACACGTTCCTTGGCCTGTCCGTGTCGTGCTTGCAGCACGAGGCTTCCTACATCGTCGAGCCGGACCGCGAGGCCGTGGGCGGCGCGCCGTCGGGGATGCGACCCGTGACCCGGCGGGAAGTGTACGAGGCCGACATCACGTACGGGACCAACAACGAGTTCGGCTTCGATTACCTGCGCGACAACATGGCGACGGACCTGGCCCAGAAAGTGCAACGTCCGTTGTACTACGCCATCGTCGACGAGGTGGACAACATCCTCATCGACGAGGCGCGGACGCCGCTCATCATCAGTGGTCCGGCGCCGGAGCCTCCGGCGCACTACGGCGACGTGGCGCGGGCCGTGAAGCAGCTGAGAGAGGAAGAGCACTTCGATCGGAACGAGAAGGAGCGACAGGTCATCCTCACGCCCGACGGGATCACGAAGGTCGAGGAGATCCTCAAGATCGACGACCTCTACGCTCACGATAACGGCTTGCTGACCCACTACATCGAGAACGGCCTGCGCGCCCAGTTCGTCTACAACCGGGACAAGGACTACATCGTCAAGGACGGCCAGGTCATCATCGTCGACGAGTTCACGGGACGGCTGATGCCCGGCAGGCGCTACGGGGAGGGCCTGCATCAGGCCATCGAGGCGAAGGAGAACGTCAAGGTCCAGCGCGGAACGGCCACCTACGCGACCATCACGCTCCAGAACTACTTCCGCAAGTATGAGAAGCTCGCGGGCATGACCGGCACGGCCCTCACCGAGGCGGAGGAGCTTTTCAAGGTCTACGGCCTCGACGTGGTCGCAGTCCCGACGAACAAGGAGATGGTCCGCGATGACCATCCCGATTACGTCTACAAGACCCACACCGCCAAGTTCAAGGCCATCGTCGACCACATCGCCGAGCTGCACGAGGCGGGCAGGCCAGTGCTCGTGGGCACGGGCTCCGTCGAGCGCTCGGAAGAGCTGGGCGAGAAGCTGCGCCGACGCGGCATCAAGCACGAGGTGCTGAACGCCAAGAACCACGAGCGGGAGGCGCAGATCATCGCGGAGGCCGGCAAGCCGGGGGCCGTCACCGTATCGACGAACATGGCCGGCCGCGGCACGGACATCATCCTCGGCGGGGACCCGTCCATGGCCGAGTCCCCGGAGGAGTGGCAGAAGGCCCACGGCGAGGTCATAGCGAAGGGCGGCCTGTACGTTCTCGGCGCCGAGCGTCACGAGTCCCGTCGGATCGATAATCAGCTGCGCGGGCGGTCCGGGCGTCAGGGAGACCCGGGAGAGACTCGCTTCTTCAGCTCGTTCGAGGACGAGATACTGGTGAGGTTCTTCAACAATACGATGGGCCGCCTCGCGGTCAAGGGGTTCGAGGACGACGCCCCCGTCGAAAGCGGAATGCTCGCGAAGACGTTCGACATGACCCAGGGCAAGGCGGAGTCCTACTTCTTCGACATCCGCAAGCACCTGCTCGAGTACGACGACGTTGTGAACCGGCAGCGCGAGACCATCTACGGCGAGCGCGACAAAGTGTTGGAAGGCGCCGATCTGAAGGCGAATATCCAGGAGATGATCGGCAAGGAGATCACCGGGTTGGTCCGCAGTCATCTCGTGGGCGATGCCGCCGAGTGGGACCCGGATTCGATGCTGGCCGAGGTCAACAAGTTTTTCCCCGTGCCCTCGCATATCGACGCCGGGTTCGTCTTGGAGGAGGGCGCGGCCGCCACGGAGGACGCGCTGCTCGAAGCCGCCGAGGAACTGTACGAGCAGCGGGAGCAGGACTACAGCCCGGAGCTGATGCGCGCGATTGAACGCGCGGTGATGCTCCGCACCATCGATCCGCTCTGGCTGCAACACCTGACGACGATGTCGGACCTGCGTCAGGGCATCGGGTTGCAGGCCGTGGGCCAGCGCGACCCCCTCGTGATGTACAAGGTGAAGGGCCGTGAGGCGTTCGACGGTCTGCTCGAAGACATACAGCGCGGAATCGTCCACACGATCTATCGCGTAGCGCCGTCGAACCAGCCAAGCGCGGCGGGCAATGGCAGGGCGTCGAGGATCAACACCGGCAGGACGGAGACGGTGATGTCCAAAGTGGCTGGCCGCGAGCGGACGGCCGCTCCTGCGCCGGTCGACGTCGACCCGAACGCTCCCCGATGGATGCGGCGTCAGGCCGAACGCGCTGCGGGCGGGGGCAAGAAGGCCAAGAAGCGCAAGGCGGACCGGTAGACATGGCGCAGGCCTCTCCGAGCGCGTCCCCAACGTCCCCCTTGCAAATGGGGACAGAGGGTCCCGGGGGCGAGCTCGCCGGCCTCATTGACTCGCGCACGGCGACAATCGAGAGGATGCGCTCGTCGATTCTGAGCGGCGCCTACTGGGCCGAGGCGCTTCTCGCGGCCGTAGGCCGGTGGACCGCTCCGAGCGAGACCGTCGACGGGCTCCACATCCAATATCTGGTGGGCGGAGAAGCGTTCGATTGGCTGCTGCTGGCGGAGCGACTCTTGCGCGTGGTCCCCGACGGCCGCGTTCCCATCGAGGACCGAGACCGCCTGCTGTTCAAGGGGATGCTCCCCGCGGACGTGAGCGATACGGACTTCAGGAGCGCGCTTGGACCGGAGAAGTACCGGGCGCACCTCAACTTCTTCTACGGCGTGGTCGTCGAGGAGGCGTTGTGGCATGCCGTAGAGCGCGAAATCGAGAAGGAGCGGAGCGTGCGCGGCCTGCGGCATCCCGTTGGGGTGCAGGACATGGTGGCGGAGCGGTTGTACCGCGCGGACCTGGGCGCGCTCGTTCGCCGGTTCCAACGCGAACGCGGGCGGGGTAGGAGCATGACGCTCTCGCTGGCGGACGTGCGGGAGCTCACCTACTGGCTGTTCAAGCTCAGGCTGGTCGGGTCGAACCAAGCAAGGGTCGCCAGCGACACCCGCAAGGGGCTGGGGATGCTCAACGAGCTCCGCGAGCGCGCAGGCGCCCCTGCGTTCGGCTCCCCCGCAGCCTAGGGCGCGAACGAGGCCAACCGCGACGCGACATCGGGAGCGCCGCGCAGGATGGTCTTGTCCATCGTTACCAGGTGCACGCCCAATACCCGCGCGAGAGTGACGAACGCGGCGTCGTAGGCGGTCAGGGAGCACTCCACAGCGGTGTCGAGCACTCCCAGCCCAGGCGCGTCAAAGATACGATCTTCCAGCACCGTCGCCGCGTCATTGTCCATCGACTTCGCTTGATCCAGCGTGATGGCGCCCCGGCGCACGTATCCCAGCAAGGTGTTGCGCAGCTCAGAGGGCAGGATGCTTGGCGCCGCCCATTCGTCGTCTCGTTAGAGGAGTCGGGATGCGTCCTCTTCGCCCATGACGAAGCGCACGATGAGATTTGTGTCAACGACAATCACCGGCGACCTTCGCTCGTGAGCAAGCGAATAGTCTCCGGGCTGAGGTCTATTTCCCCGATGGCAGCTCGCCGTTCGCGGATGCGTTCCAGGAGGGCTTGCCGCGCCGCCGTTCTCGAGGCAACGGACGGCTCCGCCGACGAGAGCAACCGCGCGAGTATCTCGCCGTTCAGACTGCGGTGGTTCCGCTTGGCGGCGGCTTTGAGCTCTGCGTGTAGATCGTCAGGCATGTTGCGCAAGGCGACATCAGGCATGTGGGACTCCTTCCGATAGGAGCTATCCAAATGATAGCATTATAGTATCATATGCAATCGCTCTCAGGTGTAACGAGGGCGGTATGAAGCCCTAAGCCTGCGTCTGTTCTTCCGGCGCGGCGATAGGCCCGCGCTTGCGATGCTTCCCCGCCGTTTCCACCGCAATGTAGGCGAACGCGATGATCGTGACCGTCCAAAGCACTGCGTTCAACCCGAACGCCGCGTGATAGGAATAGAGCGCAACGAGGCTCGTAGAGACGACCGGCCCTATCATCGCCGCCGCGTCGCCGAACGTCCGGTACAGTCCAATCGCCATGCCGCGCATCCCGTCCGGAGCAAGGTCGGCGACGTAGGCGATGGGCGCTTGACCTCCCCATCCCTGTGCGGCGTGCAGCAGTATGAACACTACGACAAACGGCCCCAGCGTATCCGAGAAGGGCAGCGCCACGACGGTGAGGCTGACGAGGAAGCCCGCCGGCACGATCATGATCTTCCGTCCGTACTTGTCCGCCATCGCTCCCGCCGGATAGATGAGAAGCCCGTGCATGAGCGATGAGAACGTGAACAGCAGCCCTATCGCTCCAGGCCCCAGGTCGAGCACGTCATGCGCGAACTCCGGGATCAGCGTGGTGGCCATGCCCCCACGCAGGAAGAACGTCGAGAAGCCGCTCACGCACACGATGAAGAAACTGGCGTCGCGCAGCAGGAAGAGCGCCCCACGCGTCGAGGTACCGTGCCTAGGGCGTTGCCCCGAGCTCCCGCTCCCCGGCGCGGGCCGTGTCTCCGGCATACGGACGACGCCCCACAGCGCGAACAGCAGCACCGCGATGCCGGAGACGTAGAACGGCGCGCGCGCCCCGAACACCTCTCCCACGAAGCCGCCGAGAGCGGGGCTGCCCGTGCCCACGACGAGCTGCAGGCCGTGCATCAGCCCGAGGACGCGTCCCCGGTTCTCCACTGTGCTGAGGTCCGCCGCGACGACGTTCGCCATGACGATGGTCATTGAGCTGAACACGCCGCTGAAGAAGCGGAACGCGAGGAACGTGGGCACGTCCTGGGAGAGCCCGCCGAGGGTGGCGAACAGCGCCACGCCCAGTCCCCCGATGGTGATGATCCACTTGCGCCCCACCTTCTCCGATAAGACGCCCGCCGGGATGTTCGTGATGAAACGCCCCACGCCATACACGGAGAACGTGAGTCCCAATACGAATATGCTGCCGCCGATAAGGTCGATGAACTGGGGCATCACCGGCGTGATGATCATGAGCGAGGCGTGAGCCGACGCAATCAGTCCCCCGGTGATAATCACGAGCTCCAAGCGAAGCCCGCCGGTGATGCTGTTTTTCGAGGGTACGAACCGCATGCCTATGCGCCATCCGCCTGGGGCCTTGCGCCGCTCGGGCCGGCGTGCAGCGGCCGGACTGCCCCCGCGACATGTGAGGTCCGGTTGATAGGCTAGGCCCCTGGGTCCCTCAATAGCTCGCGAATGCGGTCGAGGCGGCCCTCGCCCTCTTCCAGGCGCTCCCGCTCCCGTTCGACGACTTCGGCCGGGGCTTTCGAGACGAATTGGTCGTTGCCCAGTCGCCCCCGGAGCTGCGTGAGGCGCTTCTCTGTCTCGTCGGCTTCACTGGTCAGCCGCGCGCGTTCGGAGCTCAAGTCGACGGCCCCGCCGACGGCCAAAGTGACCGTCGCATCCTGGATGACGAGGCGCACGCCGTCCGTATCGTCCGGGTCGCCGAAGCGCAACGCGCCGACGCGGGCCAGCTGGCGGATCGAGTCCGCCTCGCCCTGGAGCGACGCCCCGTCGTTGGGCACGGTGATCGTGGCGTCGAGAAGCTCGCGAGGCCCGATCCTGAACTCCGCGCGCACGTTCCTGATGGCCCGCACGATGTCGATAAGCAGCTCAACCTCCCCAGCCGCAGGCGCGTCGGCTTCGCGGCGCGCGTTGAGCTCGTCGTCGCTCAAGCGCGCCCTTGGATTGGGGTAGGGAGCGATCATGATCGACTCGGGGAGGTTGCCCTCCCTGGGGAGCACGTCGGTGAGGCGCTGCCAGAGCTCCTCGGTCACAAAGGGCATGAACGGGTGAAGCAGGCGGAGGACACGTTCGAGGACGTGGCCCAGCACCTGGCGGGGTTGGTCGTCGCCGGCGCGCATGCGGACCTTGGCGAGTTCGATGTACCAGTCCGCGAAGTCGCTCCAGATGAACTCTTGGAGCACGCGCTCCGCCTCGCCCAGTTGGAAGTCCTCGATGAGATCGTTCACGCGCACGGCGAGATGTTGGGCTTTCGACAGCATCCAGCGGTCCTGGCGGTGTTCGCGCGGCGGGGAGTCGTTCCAGCCGTCGAGGCCGTCGCGTCCTTCCAGCTCGCGGACCACGAACCTGCCCACGTTCCAAAGCTTGTTCGCGAAGTTGCGCGCCGCCTCCAAGCGTTCGTCGCTGAAACGGGTGTCGCTCCCCGGCGCCGTGCCGGTCGTGAGCGCGAACCGCAGCGCGTCCGTACCGTACTGTGCGATGGCTTCGAGGGGGTCGCGCACGTTCCCCCGCGTCTTGCTCATCTTCTGTCCGTGCTCGTCGCGGACGAGGCCGCTCAGATAGACGGTGCGGAAGGGAACATCCTCCATGTTCCACATGCCCATCATGATCATGCGGGCCACCCAGAAGAAGAGGATGTCGTAGGCCGTCTCCATCACGGAGGTTGGGTAGAAATAGTCCAGGTCGGCGTTGCCCTCCGGCCAGCCGAGGGTGGAGTGCGTCCAGAGGCCGGACGAGAACCAGGTGTCGAGCACGTCGTCGTCCTGGGTCAGGCTGTCCGCGCCGCATGTCGCGCATGCATCCGGGTCGTCCACGGATACCGTCGGGTGGCCGCACGCGTCGCAGTACCAGACCGGGATGCGGTGCCCCCACCAGAGCTGGCGGGAGATGCACCAGTCGCGGATGTTCTCCATCCAGTTTTCATACACGCGTCCGAAGCGCTCCGGCACGATGCGGATGCGACCGTCTCGCACGGCGGCCAGCGCCGGCTCGGCCAGCGGCTGGATACGCACGAACCACTGCATCGAGACGATCGGCTCCACCGCGTCGCGGCTGCGCTGGCAATGACCGACCGAGTGCGCGTGCGGCTCGACTTTCTCCAGCAGCCCTTCCTGTTCGAGTTGCGCGACGATGGCCTTGCGAGCCTCGAAACGGTCGAAGCCGGCGTAGGGCCCGGCCTCCTCGTTCAGCGTACCGTCCGGGTTGAGAATGTTGACGATGGGCAGGCCGTGCCGCTCGCCTGTCTCGAAGTCGTTGGGGTCGTGCCCCGGCGTAATCTTCAGCGCGCCCGTGCCGAATTCCGTTGCCACCGCGTCGTCGGCGATGACGGGAATAGGCCGTCCAAGCACCGGCAGGAGGACGCGCTTGCCCGGCGCTCCCGCGTAGCGCTCGTCCGACGGGTTGACTGCGACCGCCGTGTCGCCAAGCAGCGTCTCGGGGCGCGTCGTGGCGACGGTCAGATGGCCGGAGCCGTCCTCGTAGGGATAGCGGATGTAGTAGAGGTTGCCTTGCTCCTCCTCATGCTCGACCTCGAGGTCGGAGAGGGCGGTGCGGCAGCTGACGCACCAGTTGATCATCCGCTCGCCCCGGTAGATCAGACCCGCATCGTAGAGGCTCTTGAACGTGGTGCGGACGGCGCGCACCGGGCCGTCGTCCAGCGTGAAGGTCTTGCGCTCCCAGTCGCAGGAGACGCCGAGACGCCGGTGCTGGTTGTCGATGGTGTTTCCCGTCTTCCCCACCCAGTCCCATATACGCTCCAGGAAAGCCTCACGTCCGATGTCGTGCCGCGTCAGCCCTTCCGCCGCGAGCTGCCGCTCGACCACAACCTGCGTGGCGATGCCCGCGTGGTCGGTCCCCGGTAGATAGAGCGCCGCGTCGCCCTTCATACGGTGATAGCGGGTGAGGGCGTCCTCTATCGCCGCCCGTTGCGCGTGGCCGAAGTGCAGCTCGCCCGTTACGTTGGGCGGCGGCATGATGATGGTGAAGGGCTTCTTGTCGGGGTCCGGCGTGGCCCTGAAGTAGCCGGAGCGCTCCCACCAGTCGTACAGCCTGCCCTCAACCTGACTCGGGTCGTAGGCCTTCGGCAGCGGCTCGCGAGGCGGACTCGTGGTCATGGGGAATGGGCTCCGGTATAGGGTGGGATGGCCATTTTATTGGCCGTGGCCTGCTCGGTCAACGAGACGGGGGCTCGTTGGAGGGTCGTTGTCACGGCGAGGGGACTGCCGCCGCTCATGCGGCGAAGCGTAGCTTGCGCGCTTCATCGCGCAGCTTCCGCACCTTGCGCGCCAGCTCCCCGACGCTTGCGAGCACGTCCTCGAGTGTGCCCGATAGGTCGAGCGCGGTGACCTCCAGCCGCTTGGCGGAGTGCCGGACCATGTAAGTCGCAGGCTCCCGTTCGCCCTTCGCATAGATGAGCAGGCCGCCCGATAGGTCGAGCGCGGTGGCGTAGGCGAGGAGCTGGTAGAGGTCGGCGTTGGGGACACTCCCGTCTATGCGCTTGTACTTGGCGTCGCCTACGAATACGCAGTGGCCGCCGTCCCGCCATACGAGGTCCGGCTTGAGATGCACGCGGCCTCCCTCATCGAGCGAGGGGACGATTCGCTCGTTAAGCGTGTCGGCGGAGACTCCGAGCTTCTCTCGCAGGGCGACCGTTACGAACTCTTGGAATACATCGTTCATGTTCATCAGGAAGCCGGACGCTCGCACCTCCCCGCGACGGGACTCGAATGCGCCGTGCCGGAGGACGAGCCGCGCGAGCGTCACTACGCCCCGGTAGTGCTCGTTTAGCCGGTCGAACGTCACCTCCGGCACAGCGTTCGGCGGCCACTCGCGGAACGAGACGTTGTCGAGCATCCCCGCGACCCACCCCAAGCCTCTGCGCGCTTCCGGAGAGCGCAGGGGCATTCGGCCAAGCCGGTGGGCCGCCGCCTTCACGAGCTGGTTGGCGAGGATGTCGTCGGTGAACTCGTCGTACCGCACCTCGATGGGGAGGAGGATGCCGGGCCTGCGGCGTATCTGCTCGTCGAACCGGATGCGCCCCCGCACGGTGAGCAGCGCCTCTTCCTCCGTTCGGTAGCCGTGCAGCAGCCCGCGTGAGAATGCATGACGAGCCGCTTTCGTAAACGCAAGGGCGAGCGCGTCCGGCAGTGCGGACTCCTCCGGGAGGTCGAAGTCGCTTGCTTGGAACTTGACCTTCCCGATGGCGTAGCACGCGAGTGAAAGCAGTTGCCGAATGCCTATCTTCGGCTCGATGAGCACCGACAGGTCGCCGACCTCGACTGCTCCGACAGTGGAGGAGGGAGTGAGTGTCCACTTTGCGCTCTCACCGGTGGAGGGCGTGATGGAGAGGTCTAGGGCTTTCCTCTCACGCAGCAGCGTTTCCAAGTTCAGCAGGCAAGAGCGTCAGCGGAGGACTCTGCCGGTACTCAGTCAGGTTGATTTTGCGCATCACTGTCCGCCGCCACGATTTGCTCCGCGTTTTCGTTGGCATCACCCGGATGCTCTTCGTCGGGCTGATGGATGGATGGAGCGCCGTACCTGTGGCGGCTCCAGAGAACAGCCAGTTCTCCGAGCTTGCCGGAATCATTGAACAGGCGCTCTTTGATGTACGGAAGTACATTGTGCGCCCAAATGCGGTCGACATCGGCAATGTTGAGGCTGGGATTGCCCTCCTTGTCCTTCCGTATGAAATAGCTGGGACCGATAGCAGCGTCCTCATCGTCTAGCAGCTTGTTCGCTTCATCAATGGCATCCGCTACCCATGCCATGTGACCAAGCGCATTCTTTTCGAGCCAGCGCTTGAGCAATCCTTGCACAGGCGATTTATCGGGATGGAACTCCACAAACGAGAACCGCCGCCGCAGCGCCAGGTCCACCAGCGCGATAGAACGGTCCGCCGTGTTCATCGTCCCGATGATGTAGAGGTTGGGGGGGAGCGCGAACTCGTCTTCCTCTTCATCTTGGTACATCAAGCGAATCTCTTGATCGCGGTATTCCAATAGAAAGTACAGTTCTCCGAACACCTTGGCGAGGTTGCCACGGTTAATCTCGTCAATCACGAGAAAATGCTTCGCACTCGACTCGTCTCGCGCTTGCTGCTCAGCTCGCAGCAGCGGCCCATCCTTGAGTTCGAACCCAGGCTGCTCGTCATCTCCCATAAGCGCGGGACGGAACCCCTGCACGAAGTCCTCATAGGAATAGGACGGGTGGAACTGCACCAGCGTAGCCGTTCCTTTTGACCCTGCTAGGCAGGCCGCAAGTTGCTGAGCGACATAAGTTTTCCCCGTCCCCGGTGGTCCCTGGAATATGACTTGGGGCTTTTCGTCGAGAAGTTGCTCGATTTCTTTGATGAAACTTGCAGAGAGCAGTAATCGATCAGCGAGAGCTTCTAGCGAACAAGCGACGTCTGTGCTTCCACTTTCTTCACCTCCGCTAGCATCCAAACCACGTGGTTTCCATGCCTCTAGGAATCGACTATAGTCCTGTTCTTTGCCCTCAAAGGTGAAGCTAATCAGTCCATCCGCCGCCCACGGGAGAGTTCCCGACCCTGGAGTGACCTTCCAAACGGTGCGCCGGTACGTGTAAAAATACCATTCACGTGGAGGAGTTACAGGGCTCCAGTCGACTTTAACTGTGCGCCCGTCCCCTAAGTTGTCCGTGATAGTTCCGATTGCTTTGATACCCATGACTGAGACAACGTTTCCCCCGTAAGCAAACGGAAGATAGTGTTTTCTAGTAGCTGAATATTTGATAGCGATGCGATCCCCTGGCTGCATCGATTTTACCAATTCTAAGTTTCTGTTCTGCCAGCCATTGTGCCAGATACCTTCTCGGAGGAACCTGGCAGTTTGGTCGTTCGTCCCGCCGTAGGATGCTCCGACAAACCAATCTCCAGTTTGCGGATTGCCATCTCTTGGAGGCTCGGAATCCTAGATGCGATGGTCGCCGCGCACTACTCGCGGCCCCCAACACTATCCCAAGCCCTCCTACGACGCATTGACCCCTCTCCTGACGCCACGCCCACGCTCCTTCCGGCGGGGCTGGTATCCTGCCTGGCGTGGCCTCCCCATCCCGCTCGCGTGCTGTTTCGTGGAAGGCGAACCTCATAGCTCTGTGGTTCGCGCAGGTGGGGACGACCCTTGCATTCTCGTTCACGTTCCCCTTCTACCCGCTGTTCTTCGAGGAGATCGGCGGCTTCGCTACTGAGCAAGCTGCCTTCTGGACCGGCATGTCGGGCTGGGTCTTCGGGGTTGGCATGGGGTTGTTCAGTCCCATCTGGGGCGTCCTCGGCGACCGCTTCGGCCGCAAGCTGAACGTCGTGCGGGCGCTGGCGCTCGGGGCGATATTCCTCGCGCTCTCCGGCTTCTCTCAGACGCCGCTCCAGTTGCTGGCGTCCCGGTTCGTCATCGGGGCGACGAGCGGGGTGCTGCCGACAATCATGGCGCTCGTGGCGGCCCATACGCCCCGCGAGCGGCTGACCTTCGCGGCGGGCGCCGTCCAGTCGGCGCTGTTCCTCGGCGTCGCTCTCGGACCGTTGTTCGGCGGCATCATCTACGACGCCTTCGGGATGCGGGTCGCGTTCCTCGCGACCGGCGTGGCGCTCTTGGCGTCCATGCTCCTCGTGATCGTGATGGTGCGCGAGGACTTCCGCCCGGCGCCGTCCGACGCCAATCCTCTCCAGCCCTTCGCCGACATGTGGCGCATGAGCACCTCGCGGACCATGCTGCCGCTGTACGCGGTCGTATTCCTCGTGCTGGCCGGCAACCTCGTCATCCAGCCGGCGGTCCCGGGGATCGTAAAGACGATCGACGGCGGCTCGGAGTCGGGCACGGCCTCGGGCATCGTGTTCGCGACGATGGGCATCGGGGCGGCGGTCTCGTCGGTCCTGATGGGATGGCTCGCGGGGAAGCACAGCCTGCAGCGGATTCTGATAGGGGCGGCGGCAGGAGCCGGCGTGATGAGTCTGATCCCGTACTTCGCGGGGCATTACTTCGTGCTGGCGGCGGGGCTGCTTGCGATATCGCTGTTCGCGGGGGGGCTCGGTGGGCTGGTGAACGGTCTGATTGCGATGCGCTCGCCGCCGAACCGGCACGGCGCATCGTTCGGTTCGGCGCAGTTCGCGCACGCCATCGGGGTCGCGATAGGGCCGCTCGCGGGCGGCGCCGCGGTCGTGGGATGGGGACTGCGGAGCGTGTTCCTGCTGGAGATAGCCGGGTTTGTCTTGGTCCTCGTCGTGGTCGTCGCGCTGCTGGGGTCGAAGGCGACGCAAGAGACTTCATTCCCGCCTTCGCGGGACTGACGGCCCTCCTCGCTCCTCCCCCGCAGACGGGACCCTTGCGTAACCCCGTGCTCTGGCGGGCGTAACTCTCCCCACCCACCCGCCCGTTATGTGTGGGGGACACCCCCACGCCCCCGGCAGAGAGGCGCAGAGGTCTCGCAGACGGGAGAGTAGATTGCGAAGGAGCGATGGTGAGGCGGCAGAAGGCTAGCGGCCGGTCAACGAGCGTATGACCTGCACGGCTTCTACATAGTCGTCGCGGTGGACGCGCACCGACGTGAGGCGCTGGGGCAGCATCCGCGCGATGTCCGGCATGCCGATGGTCTTGAGCTTGACGCGGAGGCCACGTTCGAGGAGCCCGTTGTAGATGGCCTCGGCCTGCTCGCGTTCGCCGGAACCCCAGGCGGCGTGGACTTCCTGGTACTCGCGGGCCTCGCGGTACGCGCGGCGGTACCGGACGGCGCCATAAGCGAGCAGGACGGCGGCGACCAGGATGAGCGCGATTTCCATCGCTAACCAGCCGCCCCGGACGAGAGTGAAACGTCTGCTTGGCGACAGCCTGCCTGCCGATAGGTCGTCATTTGCGGCAGCCCTCCCGTGGTCACCCTAGCTCTCTCTCCGGGAAGAGGGGACTCCTTCGGCCAGCCTGCTTGCCACCCTATCGAGGATCGCCATCGCGACCTCGTACTTGGATATGAGCGGCAGTTCGACGTCGCCGCTATCGTCGACCAACCAGACCTTGTTTGTGTCGGCGCCGAACCCGGCGTCAGGGAGGGTGATGTCGTTGGCGACGACGAGATCAACGGCCTTGGAGCGGAGCTTGGCGCGGGCGTTCGCGAGCAGGTTGTCGCTTTCCGCGGCGAAGGCGACGCGCACGATGCCGGAGGGCGCCCCGGCGATGATGTCGGCGGTCCGCTCCATCTCGATGGAGAGGCTGGCCGACGCTTCCCGCTTAATCTTGCGGGCGCTCGGGCTCAACGGCCGGTAGTCGGCGACCGCGGCGGCCATCACGAGGGCATCGGCCTTCCCCGCGGCCTCGTGGACGGCGTTACGCATCTCCTCGGAGGTCTCCACGGGGATGACGCGCACGCCGGCGGGGTCCTCCAGGGCGGTGGGGGCGCTGACCAGGACGACGCTTGCGCCCCGGTCGCGGGCGGCTTCCGCTATGGCGTAACCCATCTTGCCCGATGAGCGGTTCGTAACGACGCGGACGGGGTCGATGGGCTCCTGGGCGCCGCCCGCGCTCACGACGATAGAGCGTCCCGCGAGGTCTCGTCCGGCGCCTAAGGCCTGAGCGATGCGTCCCATCAGCTCGGGCGTCTCGGCGAGGCGCCCCCAGCCGAACAGGCCGGAGGCCAGCCTTCCCCGGCCAGGCCCGACAATCACGGCCCCGCGCTCCAACAGGGTTTCCACGTTCCGCTGTACGGCGGGGTGCTCCCACATGTTGGCGTCCATGGCCGGCGCAACGATGAGGGGAGCCTCGGTCGCGAGGGCAGTGACGCTGATGGGGTCGTCGGCGAGTCCGAGGGCCAGCTTGGCGATCAGGTGGGCGGTCGCCGGGGCAGCTACGAGCGCGTCCGCCGCCTTGGCGAGCGCGACGTGCTCGACGGCTTCGGGCGAGTCGATGTCGAAGAGGTCCGTGACCACGGGGCGGTGGGTGACGCTTCGGAAGGTCAGCGGCGTCACGAAGTGGGTCGCGGAATAGGTCATCAGCACGTCGACGGCGGCGCCGGCTTGGGTCAGCTTGCTCGCGAGGTCGACCGCTTTGTAGGCGGCGATGCTGCCGCTGACGCCGAGTAGCAAGCGCTTGCCTTCGAACGGCCCGCTCATCCCGCGCCCCCCGGCTCGTCCAATCCCCTCTCCCGTCTGCGGGGGAGGGCTAGGGAGGGGGCCTCACGGTTGAGCGTGAAGATGTGCTGCAGACCGCGCAGGGTGAGGTCCTGATCGACCACGTCGAAGATGTCGGTCTCGGCGGCGACGAGGGGCACGAGGCCGCCCGTGCCAACCACCTTGGCGGCGGGCTCGCCCATCTCCTCCTTGAACCGGCGCACCATCGTCTCGACCAGGCCCGTGAAGCCGTAGACGAGGCCGGACTGGATGGAGGCGACGGTGTTCTTGCCGATGGCCTGGTCGGGAGCGGCGAGGTCGACGCGCCTGAGCATCGACGTGTTCGACACCAGCGCATCACGGGCCAGTCCGATGCCGACGGAGATTGCTCCGCCCAGGTAGCGGCCGTCCGCGGTCACGGCGTCCAGGACGGTGGCGGTGCCGAGGTCGACGACTATCGCCGGTCCGCCGTAGAAGTGCAGGGCGGCGGCGGCGTCGGCGACCCGGTCGGCGCCCACGTCGTGGGGGTTGTCGTACATGACGCGGACGCCGGTGCGCGTTCCGGCGCCGACGGTGAGGGGCTCAGTCGAGAAGAGCGCGCGGGCTACGTCCTCGAAGACGCTCGTCAGCGGGGGAACGACGCTGCACAGCGCCACTTCCGTGATTTCTCCGGCGGCGACGCTCTTCATGGGGAGCAGGTCGCGCAGCAGCAGAGTGTACTCGTCGCTCGGGCGTTGGGAGTCGGTCGCGACGCGCCAGCTCGCGACGAGGTCGTCGCCGTCGAACGCGCCCATCGTGACGTTGGTGTTGCCGATATCGAGAGCGAGCAGCATCGGGGCGATTATACCCCCCTCCTCGATTCCCTCCCGCGGACGGCCCCCTCGGTTGGGGAGAGGAGGTGAGGGCGTTCGGACGCTGAAGGGCCTAGCGGAGACTGCGGAGCTCTTCGGCGATGCGAGGGAGGAGGGGTAGGAGGTCGCCGGCGAGGAGTCCTGCGGCGCCGTTGTCGGCGCGCCAGCGCTCACCCGCGGCGCCGTGGAGGTAGACCCCGGCGATTGCTGCGTCGTAGCCGGCGACGCCTTGGGCCAGCAGCCCGCCGATGATGCCCGCGAGCACGTCGCCGGATCCCGCCGTGGACAGTGCGGGGTTGGCGAACGGGCTGAGCGCGATTCGTCCGTCCGGCGACGCGATAACGGTATGGGCGCCCTTCAGCACGACCACGTGCCCCCAACGCTCCGCGGCGGATGCGGCGGTCGCGACCCGGTCCCGTTGGATGTCCTCGACGGTCCGGCCCAGGAGGCGGGCCATCTCGCCGGGGTGGGGAGTGAGGACCGCGGGCGCGGCCAGCTTCGACTCCCAGCCGTAGGCGCCTGCCAGAATGTTCAGAGCGTCGGCGTCGATGACGACGGGTGTGGGATTTGTCTTCTCCCCCGTCTGCGGGGGAGAGTTAGAGAGGGGGGCGCTGCTGGCAGGCTCGGTCAGGAGCAGGGCTCGGAGGAAGGCTGCCGGCGCGTCGCCTGCGCCGAGGCCCGGTCCGACGACTGCCGCGGAGGCCGCGTCCAGCGCGTCCCTTGCGATCGCCGTGGAAGTCGCGTCGAGAGCGCCGTCGTCGGACTCCGGCAGGGGGAGGTGGACTTGCTCCAGCAGCTGGGACGCGGCGACGAGGCGCATGCTCTCCGGCGCGGCCAGCGTCACCATTCCGGCGCCCGCGCGGTACGCGGCGGTCGCCGCCAGGATGGGCGCGCCGACGAATCGCCTGCTGCCGCCCGTCACAAGCACGCCTCCGAAGGTCCCTTTGTGGCCATCGAGCCGCCGCTCGGGAAGGAGACTGCTGACCAGTTGCGCGTCGACGAGGTCGATGGCGAGGTCGTCCTCGATGCCCCCCGGCAGTCCGATGGGCAGCGTTTCGAGCACGCCGACGTGGGCGGCGCCGGGGAACTGGAGGAGTCCGAGCTTCGGCGCTCCGAGGGTGAGGGTGACGGCGGCGGGGAAGCATGCCTCGTCGCAGCCGCCGGTGTCCGCGTCGAGGCCCGTGGGGATGTCCAGCGCCACGAAGATGGGGCCGTGGTCTTGGGCCTTCATCCTGCCGATTGCTTCGATGACGCTGCGCAGATCCGCATCGAGACCGGGCCGCGTGCCGATGCCAAGGACCGCGTCGAGGACGAGGTCGGCGAGGGAGACGTAGCTTCCCAGCTGCCAGTGCTCGAGGTCCTCGTCCGCCTCAACGACGCGGACGCGGCGCTCGCGGCAGTCGGCGAACTTGTCGTCGCGCCGCCGCTCGGTGGTCATGTAGAGGGTGACTACAGCGCCCCAGTCGGCAAGGTAGCGGGCGGCGACCATGCCGTCGCCGCCGTTGTTGCCGGGGCCGACGAGTACGACGACGCGCTTGCCGCGAGGGCCGTCGAGGATGTGGCCGATGCTCCGCGCAACGGCGAGCCCGGCGTTCTCCATGAGCGTGTCCTCGGGCACGCCCGCTTCGACGGCGCGGCGCTCCAAGAGGCGCATCTGGTCCGAGGTTACGACTTTCATGGGCGCCGTCCGACCACGGATGCGACCGCGTACTTGCGGGAGTGGGAGAGGCTAACGGCGATGCGGCCGATGCCGAGTTGCTCGGCGCGGACGGCGGCGCGTCCGTGGAGGGCGATCTCCGGCTCGCCCGTGCGTTTGCGGGTCACTTCCACCTCGCGCCAGCCGACCCCGCGCGTACCGGTGCCGAGGGCTTTCATAACGGCCTCCTTGGCGGCGAACCGGGCGGCGAGCTGTGGAGCGCGGCCCCGGCAGTAGGCGGCCTCGCCATCGGTGTAGACGCGCTGCAGGAAGCGGTCGCCGAACCGTTCCAGCGTTGCTGAGATGCGGTCGATTTCGATGATGTCCACTCCTACGGAGATGTCTTGCATGGGTTCCACGTGAAGAGGTTGAGGTGATGCCCCTTCTGAGCGAGTCGGGAGATGCAGGTTTCTTAAGAGGTGAGGGGCTCGATGCCGCTCCTCCGTAAGTTAGTCCTGACCGCATGATAGCAGTAGGGGGCCGGTGTCCTGGGAGGGGAAGAAGGAGGAGCTACTCGAACAGATCCGCGTGTGTCCCAGTCCGCACGAGAAGAAGAGCGTCGTCCGTCTGTTCCCATATCAGCAGCCAGTCGGACTCCACGTGACATTCCCACGAACCGGACATGGGGCCGGACAGCCGGTGCGGCCTATTGCGTGGGTTGAGAGGCTGCTCCGCCAAGAGCTGTTCAACGAGAGCCCAGAGTTTGTTGAGATCCCTTCCTCGCCTTTGAACCAGCCGCACGTCTCTCCTGAACTGACTCGCCGTATCGAGGCGCATGCGCGCTAAACGAACTCGGCCTTCAGCTCGTCCAAGCTTGCGTAGGTGGTGACTCCCTCTCCGGCGCGCGCTTGGCGGAGCGCCTCGATGGTGGTCGTGTTGGGGAGACGCACGTCGAACGGCAGTCCGCGATGCGCGGCGACCTGCTTGTAGAAGAGCGTAATCGCCTCCGTCGCCGAGAGCCCCAAGGCGGTGAACAGCTCCTCCGCCTCACGCTTCACGTCCGGCTCGATTCGCGCTCGTATCATTCCCGTTTTCGCCATGAACCCACCTCGGCACAAATGTACCACGTATGGGACACAAGAGCCAGCTCCTCCGCGCGGAGAGGCGGAACGGGCCGGCTGGTATCATCGCTCTATCCTGCGGCAGGAGGGCCCGAGTGACCGCGACCGTCATTGATGGAAAGCTGATGGCTGAGGAGATACGCGGCGAGGTCGCGGAGGGCGTCCGCGACCTCAAGGCCCGCACGGGTGTCACGCCGGGGCTGGCGGCGGTGCTCGTCGGCGACGACCCTGCGTCGGCGGTCTACGTGCGCAACAAGCGCCGCGCCTGCGACGAGGCGGGAATGTTCAGCGAGACCATCGAGCTCCCCGCTGAGACATCGCAGGCGGAGCTGATCGACATCGTCGCGCGACTCAACGCCGACGACCGTTACCACGGCATCCTGGTCCAGCTCCCGCTGCCCTCGCACATCGAGGAGCGGGAGGTCATTCTTACGGTCAGCCCGGATAAGGACGTGGATGGGATGCATCCCGTCAACAGCGGTCGGCTCTTGGAGGGTAGTCCCCGTTTCCTTCCGGCGACGCCCGCGGGAGTGCAGCAGATGCTCGTCCGGTCGGGGAATGACCCCGGCGGCAAGCACGTCGTGATTTTGGGGCGCAGCAACATCGTCGGCAAGCCTCTGGCGGCCCTGCTGATGCAGAAGGCGCCGGGCGCCAACGCGACGGTGACGGTATGCCACACGGGCACCAAGGACATGGCGGCCCTGACGCGCCAGGCGGACATCGTGGTGGCCGCAATCGGCCGTCCGCGAGCCCTGACGGCGGACATGGTGAGGGGAGGGGCCGTCGTCATCGACGTCGGAATCAACCGCGTTGACGACGCTACGAGGAAGGCGGGCTACCGGCTGGTGGGGGACGTCGATTACGGGGCCGTCGCAGAGAAGGCGTCGGCCATCACGCCCGTGCCGGGAGGCGTCGGACCTATGACGATTGCGATGCTGCTGGCGAATACGCTCCGCGCCGCAGGGTAGGGTGCCTAGCCCCTCACCTCGTAGAGCGACTCCACCTCGACTGCCGCGCCGCCGGGGAGAGAGCCGGCGCCGTAGGCGACGCGCGCGTGTCTGCCGGACTCTCCGAAGACGTTGACCATGAGGTCCGAGAACCCGTTGATCACGGCAGGCTGCTGACCGAAGTCGGGCGTCGCGTTGACCAGACCCATGACGCGCACAACCCGCACGACGTTGTCGAGGTCGCCTATAACCGCCTTCGCCGCGGCGAGGGCGTAGAGGCCGCAGTTCCGGGCGGCGGCGTAGGCGTCTTCCACGCTCATGTTGTCGCCGACCTTACCCGTAATCATTTGGCCGTCGGCGCCGCGGGGAACTTGGCCCGCGACGAACAGCAGGTTGCCGGTGCGGACGGCTGGAATGTAGTTGGCTACGGGGGTCGAGACTTGGGGCAACTCCAGCCCCAGCTCTCGTAGGCGGTCTTCAGCGATGGACATACGACGGGCCCTCCGTGGAAGTCGGGCGCGTCGGCCCGCAGAGCCATGTTATCACTGGCGGCCCCTTCCCCAGCCTCTCCCCACGTCTCCTCTGCAGACGGGCCTGACTCTGCGGTATCCGTCACTCCCGCGCAGGCGGGCCCCTCTCCTCCCCTTCAACACACCGGTCAAGCGGGGTGGGGTAGCATAGGATGCGCGCGATGCCGGCGCAGTCCTGCGGCATCGGAGAGGCTTTATGCTCAAGAACGCTGCCATCGCCGCCCTGCTGATTGTCGCCGCCGCCGTCGGTTCCTCGACGATGGTCGCGCAAGCCCAAAGCGCCGGCGAGGTCGAAGTCCGCATCACCGCGCAGCGTCTGCAAGACGGGCGCACCGAGTTCGCCCTCCAGCAGCGCGAAGACGGTGTCTGGGGCGACCGGATCGCCCCACGCGCCCGCTTTTTCCCCGTGGAGCCGCCACTCGACCGATGGCTGTCCAGCACTCCCGTCACAATCGTCGCACCGGGCACGCTGCAGACCGAAAGCGGCGGCGAGACCGGCGGCGAGTTCGAAGTCCGCATCACCGCGCAGCGCCTGCAAGACGGGCGCACCGAGTTCGCCCTCCAGCAGCGCGAAGACGGTGTCTGGGGCGATCGGATCGCCCCGCGCGCCCGCTTCTTCCCCGTGGAGCCGCCACTCGACCGATGGCTGTCCAGCACCCCCGTCACCATCTCCGCGTCGACGCCCTCGATGGACAGGCCCATCCTCGTCGCGCTCTACAACGCCACCAACGGACCGAACTGGACGAACAACACCAATTGGCTGAGCGGCGCCCCTCTCGACCAATGGCATGGCGTGACCACGGATGACGATGGCCGCGTAGTGACGCTGGATCTCTCCGGCAACCAGCTAAGCGGGCAGATGCCGCTGGAGCTGGGCAACCTCGCCAATCTGGCTGAGCTGTCCCTCTATGGCAATCAGCTAAGCGGGCCGATACCGTCGGAGCTGGGCAACCTCGCCAACCTGAGAGGGCTGTACCTCTTTACCAACGAGCTGAGCGGGCCGATACCGTCGGAGTTGGGCAGTCTCGCCAACTTGGCAGGGCTGTCCCTCGCTGGCAACCAGCTAAGCGGGCCGATACCGTCGGAGCTGGGCAACCTCGCCAACTTGTTGGTGCTGTTCCTCGCTGGCAACCAGCTGAGCGGGACCATACCGTCGGAGTTGGGCAACCTCGCCAACTTGTTGGTGCTGTCCCTCGAAGCCAACCAGTTAAGCGGGCCGATACCGTCGGAACTGGGCAATCTCGCCAGCTTGCTAGGGCTATTCCTGTCTGACAATCAGCTAAGCGGGCCGATACCGTCGGAGCTGGGCAATCTCGCCAACTTGAGAGAGCTGCAGCTCTCTGGCAACCAGCTAAGCGGGTGCATACCGGGCAGCTTGCAAGCCCAGTTGCTTTCCTCCCCAGACCCCGATTTGCCGTTCTGCCAGTGAGGCTCCGGGCTGCGAGGTCCCCGTCTCACGGGGGCAACCCCCCGGTCCCGGGGGTTGCGAACGCCTGTCAGCGGCAATAGGGCCTGGCGTCCCCGGCCCTAACCCCACGCAGAAGCCCTAGGGATCAGGTTACGCAAAGGTCTCGCAGACGGGGGAGAGTTAGGGAGGGGCCGCTCCCCTCCGTACATTCCCGCGCAGGCGGGGATCTCGCAGCCCTCCCTTCCCGTCCTCTGCGGGGGAGGACTGAGGAAGGGGTCTGCGACATCTGCCCCTTCCCCCATCCGCGCCCAATCCCTACCATGGACTCCGACAGCGAGGAGCGGAGGCGCCCTCCGGGCCTGCTCCCCTAAACCTCTTCCCCGTCTGCGGGGGAGACTGAGAGGGGCCCCGCGGACCGGGGGCGAAAAAATTTGGATTCTTAACCCCTTCCACCGCACCACGGCCTGGTAAACAAGTTGTGAAAGTTCCGGGGAATTTCGCATCTTGCCCCCCGCCCCATCGCCCGTCGCCCGCATAACGGCCACGTAAGTCAAAGATTCCAAGATGTGAAGGCTCCTACAGAAAAAACTTCTTGCTCCATCCACCGACGGCGCGAGCTTTACGGGACAGGCTTCCCTAAACTTCTCCCCTGTCTGCGGGAGATGGTTCTTCCATTGGGCCGGGGCAGGCGCGGGGTGCTAGCAGTCGAGCGCCTCCTATGAATGCTGGGTAGAATCTCGCAATCTCGGAGGCCCGCTTATGGAAAACAGCGTCTTCTATCAGAACCTCGATCCGTTCTCTTTCCTGGAGCGCAGCGCGTTCGTCTACCCGGACAAGCCCGCAGTGGTCTACGGGGACAAGACGTACACCTACGGGCAGCTGCGGGAGCGGGTGGACCGACTGGCCGGCGCCCTCGCGCAGGCGGGAGTGACGAAGGGCGACCGGGTCGCCTACATCGTGCCGAACATCCCTCCGATGCTGGAAGGACACTACGGGCCGATGAGCATCGGCGCGGTGTTGGTGGCGATCAACACGCGGCTGTCGGCGCGGGAGATCGCGCACATTCTCAACCACTCCAAGGCCAAGGTGCTCGTGTTCGATTCCGAGTTCGCGCCGGTCGTCCGCCAGACGCGCGAAGATACGCCGGGCGTGTCGCTTTACGTCCAGGTTGTCGACGAGTTCCCCAAGGCCGACGACATACCCGGCCCCGAGTACGAGGAGTTCCTCGTGTCCGCCCCGGCGGGACCGCATAGGGTCCCGGTCGATTCCGAGATGGACACGGTCACGATCAACTACACCTCGGGCACGACAGGAATGCCCAAGGGCGTGCAGTACCACGGTAGGGGGGCGTACCTGAGCGCCCTCGGCGAGGTCATCGAGATGGGGCTGAACTGGCGCAGCGTCTATCTGTGGACGCTGCCGATGTTCCACTGCAACGGCTGGTGCTTCACGTGGGCCGTAACCGCGGCAGGGGGCACGCACCTCTGCCTGCGGCGCGTCGACCCCGCGCGGGTGTACGAGCTCATCGAGCGGCACGGGGCAACCCACATGTGCGGAGCGCCGACGGTGCTGACAGGGATGTACTCGTCGCCTTCCGCCGAGGGGCGCGACCTCTCCGGGGTGACTATCGCGACAGGCGGCGCGCCGCCCGCGCCCCAAGTGGTCCGGATGATGGAGGCGATGGGAGCGAACATCGTCCACCTGTATGGCCTGACCGAGACATACGGACCCGTAACGATCTGTGAGCCGCAGCTGTCGTGGGACTCGATGACTCCGGACGAGCTCGCGGTGGCCAAGGCCAAGCAAGGGATGCCCTACGTCCACGTATCGGTGGGAGTGCGCGTCGTGGATGAGCAGATGAACGACGTCCCGCGCGACGGCCGGACGATGGGCGAGGTCGTGATGCGCGCGAACGGGGTGATGAAGGGCTATCTCGACGACCCCGAGGCGACGGAGGCGGCGTTCGCGGGCGGCTGGTTCCACTCAGGCGACCTGGCAGTGTGGCACGCCGACGGGCAGATTGAGCTTCAGGACCGAGCCAAGGACGTCATCATCTCCGGCGGCGAGAACATCTCCAGCCAGCAGGTCGAGAAGGTCATTATGGAGCATCCAGGCGTGCTGGAGGTTTCGGTGGTAGGGACGCCGGACGACCGCTGGGGGGAGGTCCCCAAGGCGTTCGTAGTGCCAAGGGACGGGGCGAGCCTCACCGCTGAGGAGATTATCGATTTCTGCCGCGAGCGCATCGCCCACTTCAAGGCGCCGAAGCATGTGGAATTCGGGGAGCTTCCGAAGACGGCGACGGGGAAGATTCAGAAGTACGTGCTGCGAGAGCGGGAGTGGGCCGGGCGCGAGCGACGCATCTAGGGGGCGCAGGGGTCTTCTACAGCAGCAGGCGGACGCCGGCGAACATAAGGCCCGCGCCGATGATGCTGAGGACCAGCCGCGCACTGACTCTCGGCGCGAGGCGGACTCCTACCTGCGCCCCAAGCAGCGTTCCAAGGCCCACGATGCCTGCCATGGTCCACTGACCGCTTTCGCCGATACCCGCGACGAGGTGGACTGCGAGGGCCAGGGCGGCTGCGACAGTCAGTTCGAGCTGGGAAGTGGGCACGGCCACCGCTGAGGGCATCTTCAGCGCGATGAGCATGAAGGGGACGTTGATGATGCCCCCGCCGATGCCGAAGAACCCGGCTACGAAGCCGGCGACCGGCGCCACGGCTGCGGCTAGCGGCTCGTTGACCCGGTACTCGAAGCGGCGTCCACCGCGCAGGACGATGGTGCGGCGGCGTCCGGTTTGCGACGGCTCTGGGGAGTGGTCTTCCAGCAGACTGCGGGCCAAGAGATAGACGGAGCCGGCAATGAGGGCTGCCCCGAATATGACCTCGAAGGGCCCCCGGTCGGTGATGCGAGTGAGGAGGGCGCCTCCGATTGCGGCAGGGGCGGCCAAGGTTATCAGGATCAGCGCGGTGCGGTAGTCCTGGCTGCGTCGGCGGCGGTAGCCAATGCTCGCCGAGAGGGCGTTGGAGAAGACGGCCGTGAGCGAGATGCTCGTGACCTGGGCAGGAGTGGCGTCCGGGAAGAGGAACAGGAGCGCGGGGACGATGAGGAAGCCGCCGCCGACGCCGACCATAGCCCCCACCACGCCGACGGAAAGCCCGAGTGAAGCAAGGACCGCGAACAGAGCGAGAGTGGGCTCAGGGAGCATGGCACGACCTTATTACATCGAGGGCTGTATTCGTCAGGGATGCCCCTCTCCCGATGCAGAGCGCAGGCGCTATGGGCCGTCTTCGTTGGGAAGGATGGCGAGGCGCAGCTGGTCCAGCTGTGCTTGGTCGACCGGCGATGGGGCCCCGAACAGCGGGTCAACGCCTATCTGCGTTTTGGGGAAGGCAATCGCGTCCCTGATGGACTCCGCCCCGTCCGTGAGGAGCATGACGAGCCGGTCGATTCCACCGGCGAACCCGCCGTGGGGCGGGGCGCCGTACTCGAAGGCCTCGAGAAGATGGCCGAACTGGGACTCGACGTTCTCCGGCGCGTGACCGAGGATCTTGAAGATGAGCTCCTGCTTGTCGCGCTGGTGGATGCGGATGCTGCCGCCTGCGAGCTCGTAGCCGTTCGCGGCGAGGTCGTAAGCCTTTGCCACGGCGGCCCCGGGGTTGTCGGCGAGCCCCTCCCAATACTCGTCGAACGGGGCGGTGAAGGGGTGGTGGACGGAGTCCCATCGGCCTTCGTTCTCGCTCCACTCGAAGAGGGGGAAGTCCGTTATAAGGCACAAGGCGATCGTGTCGGGGTCGGCCAGGCCGAGCCGTTCGGCCATGTTGAGCCGCAACTGGCCCAGGACCGTCTCGGCCTGGGTCTTCGGGCCCGCGCCTATCAGGACGAGGTCTCCGGGCCCGGCGCCGCAGCGGGCGGCGATAGCCTTGACCTCGGCAAGCGAAAGCGCCCTTGCCGGCGTCCTGATGTGCTCCATGGTGAGGGCGTCGAGCCCGCCAGCGGACTCGTCCAAGGCAATTGTGACGAGGCCCCGCGCACCGTAGCGCTTGGCCAGCTCCACGAGCTCGTCGGCTTGTCGCCGGGGTATGGTGGCCATGCCGGGGGCGGCAAATCCCTTCACCACGCCGCCGTCCTTGACGATGCTGGCGAAGACCTGAAACTCGGTGTTGGCGACGATGTCCGACAGGTCGGATATCTCGAGTTCGAACCGGACGTCCGGCTTGTCGCTGCCGAACCGGGCCATTGCCTCCTCGTATGTGAACCGGGGGATGGGCTGCGGCACCTTCCTGTCGGGGCGGACAGCCTCGATCAGCTGGGCGTAGAGGTCGGCCATCAGACCGATGATGTCGTCGTGGTCGACGAAGGCCATTTCGAGGTCGAGCTGGGTGAACTCGGGGAGCCTGTCAGCCCGCGGGTCCTCGTCGCGGAAGCACCGCGCAATCTGAAAGTAGCGGTCGACGCCGGCGACCATCAGCAGCTGCTTTAGCTGCTGGGGCGACTGGGGTAAGGCGTAGAAGCTGCCGGCGTGGATGCGGCTGGGGACGAGGTAGTCGCGGGCGCCCTCGGGAGTGCTCTTGATGAGGATGGGCGTCTCGACCTCCATGAACCCCCGCTCGTCGAGGTAATCACGAATGAACTTCACGACGCGGTGTCGGAGCCTGAGGTTCTCGCGCATGAAGGGCCGGCGGAGGTCGAGGTAGCGGTAGCGCATCCGCAACAGCTCGTCCACCTGGGAGTCTTGACTCACGTCGAAGGGCGGCGTCTTGGATGCGTTAAGGACGGATGCGGAGGATGCGAGGACTTCGACCTCCCCGGTTTCCAGGTTGGGGTTGACTGTCCCTTCGGGCCGTTCTTGAACGGCGCCCGTGATCTGGACGACCCACTCGCCACGGAACCGCTCGGCGGTCCGGAACGCCTCGGCCGCGTCTTCCGGGTGAAAGACGACCTGGGCGAGCCCGGTGCTGTCGCGAAGGTCGATGAAGATCAGGCCGCCGTGGTCGCGCCGACGGTGAACCCAGCCTGCGAGGGAGACCTCTTGGCCGGTGTGTTCTAGGCGCAATTCGCCGCAAGCAATGGATTTCAGCAAAGTGTTCTCTTCAGGGCGGGGCGTACGGCGGAGCGCCGCGCTACATCTCGCCGAAGGGGTCGACGCCGCCGGACTCATACGCCTGGCGGCGGTGGAGCGCGGCGTGGAGCTGCGAGAGAGTAGTCTCCATGGGACCGTTGCCTCCCGATTCCAACCGCTCGATCAGTATGTCGGTCCCGCCCTGTACCATCTCAATAGCCTGCTTCACGCCTAGGACGAAGAGGGCGAGCCATACGAAGCGTAGAACCAGGCGGGCCAAACTGAGCATAACGGGGAACCTCCGAGGAGACAGAAACACAATCTCTTACGTATAACCTTACCGCATAGGACGAAGGCTGCGCCATCGGAACAGGCGTGGATTCTCCTCCATCGCCCTCATTGGCAGCCGCCTAGACGCTGCTCTTGCTGGAGCCCCCCCAAGGAGTTCGCCTTCTGGGGGAAGACCTCGGTCTCTATTAGGACAGGAGCGGCGCCTACGGGCTGATTGACTGGGCATGCGCGCACCGCCGCATCAACCTCTCTCTATGGCATTCTCGAGGAGAACGGGCTCCGCTGTCCCTATCACGGGTGGCTGTACGACGAGATGGGCCAGTGCTTGGAGCAACCAGATGAAGGTTCGGAGAGCACCTTCAAGGAGCGGGTCAAGCTGACGTCTTACCCAGTCGAGCAGTTGGGGGGGGCTGTTCGCGTACGTCGCGATGGGCGGCGAGCGGGCTTAGCCGAGGAGCAGCGGCCCGACCTCGGCCACGTGGCTGATTTGGTGGTCCGGCGGGTCCAGCGTGGTCGGCCACAATTGTCCCTGCGTCACCCATGCGGTAGACAGTCCAACTCCCTTAGCGCCGCCTATGTCCGCGATGGCATCGTCGCCGATGAAGAGCACGTCGCGGCCGGCTCGGAGTCCCAACTGATCCAGTGCCAAGCGGAATATCGCAGGATCGGGCTTGCGGCAAGCTACCTCGTCGGACACTATCAGGCACTTGGCGAGCGCCTCCAGCCCCCGCGCCTTGACTGTGGCGTGCTGCATCGACGTGCCGTTGGTGACGATGCCCCAGGGCACGCCTGTAGCGTTCAGCTCACGCAACAGCGCAAGGACCGCCTGGTCTGGTGGAGTGGCGGAGCGCGACGCTTCGAGATACCACTCAACCATCTCCTCGTGTGTACTGGTGATGTCGGGCCACTCCGCGAGAACGCGGTCAATCAGCCGGTCGCGCCCAGCCTGACCGTTGTCGTCGAGGGCTGCGAACTTGGCCGCGGCTTCCTCGGCAGAGGTTGCCGCCCGCACGACGGGCTCCGTTTGATGGAGCAAGCGTCCGGTCGCAAGAATCGCGGCCGCGCGATCCCAGAGGGTGTTGTCGAGGTCGAAGAGGGCGGCGGAGTATCTAGGCGTCATGGACGTCGCGGGTTCGCTCCCTGCCGGTCCGGGGGCTCGTCCCATGAGCGCATGATAGCCCAAGCCTTAGCCCGGCCGCTCCGGAACAACTGGGCTCGCGGGTATGGCGAGGACGGGTCAATCTTGGAAGAGGACTCGGCTCGACGTCCGGTCAGTTGAACAGGTTCTGTATCAAGAGCCACACCGCTGGCTGCGGCCAGATGACGAACAGGACGTTGTCGAAGAGCACTATCACCAGTGCTGCAATGATGGCGCCAGTGAGGAGGCCCCACCTGGCGTACTGTCTCCCTGACACGGCGGCAGGGAAAACGAGGGCGAGGCCGATGGCAGCCCACTTCAGTCCGAAAGTCACCGACACCAGCAGGAACAGGCCGATCAAGACTAGAAGGACGACGCCGGTGCGCCGCTGCTCGTCGGCCTTGCTCATCATGCCTAGGTCCAGGATGTCTCCCGATTTCACTCCTCTGATCTGAAGCATCAGTTGGATCAGCGCCAACCCGAACAGTCCGATGCCCACCATCATCGGCATGGACCGCGCTCTCGTGGGGAAGTCGAGGGCTTCGACGATGAAAGCCAAGGCGATCGCCATTATTACGAGAGGGAATAAGTGCTCCCACGACCGCCAAACGAAACGGGCCTTCGGCGGGCTATCGGGAATTGCGCCAGAGGGAGGGATGTTGGGACCCGCGCCGGAAGGCGAGTCCGCGCTGACACCGACCATACGCCGCTCCGTTTCTTCGCTCTTACCGGCAAGGAACGAGAAGAAGACGGCCACCGAAATCGAGAGGAATATGAGAACCAGCGTTATCGGCCTCGTCAGCATGCCTACCGGGCCATGGATGCTCACGGCAGACAACAGGTTGTGCTCGATGATGGGACCCAAGATGAATCCGAGGATCATGGGAGGGCGCGGCCAGCGGAAGAATTTCATCAGCATCCCGATCACGGCGAACCCCAACACGATGGGAATCGCCGACCAGTGACGCGTGTCTTGGAAAGAGGAGAGGAATGCGAGCGGGATGATGGCGGCGGCAAGCAGTGGGTACGGGATCCGGCTCAGTTTGGCGAGCTGACCGGAGGCGAGCAAGCCCACGATGGCGAGGGCGGCGTTGCCGAGCACCAAGCTCACCACGATGAGCGTCGTGATGTCCGCGTAGCGGGTCAGCATCGGCGGGCCGGGCGAGATGCCGTAAGCCAGCATTGCAACGAGCACGAATGCCCAGCTGAACCCGCCGGGAATGCCCATCGCCAGGGTTGGGATGGCTTGTCCGCCTTCCTTGGCGCTCTGCACCGACTCGGAGAAAACCAAGCCTTCGTAGGAGCCCTTCCCGAACTGCGATTTGTCCTTGCTGAGAGCGATTCCCACGCCGTATGAGAGCCAGGAGACGACTCTGGCGCCCACGCCCGGTACGGCGCCCATCATGACGCCCAAGATCGAATGCCTGACGATCAACGGCGTCATCTTGAAGGCCATGCCCGCGCCCCTGAACACCTCTCTGATGTTCAAGGCGGCGCTGGACGACGCCAGCGCTCTTCGGGTCATCGTGATGTCCATCATCTCGGGGAGCGCAAAGAGCCCCACCGTCGTGGCGATGAGCGGCAGTCCCGTCTGGAGCTGAAGCGAGCCGAACGCGTAGCGGTCGGTCCCCGTGAACGGGTCTGTGCCGACGGTCGCCAGAAGGATGCCCAGCAAGCCCGAAGCGAGTCCCTTCACCATCGCCCCGCGGCTGAGCGCGCCGACCAGAGCCACCCCGAACAGGCCCATCGCTCCGATCTCGCCGAACCCGAACGATAAGATGAAAGGCTTGAGGATGGGCATGGCGAGAAGCAGAACAATCGCTCCAATCAAGCCCCCGATCGCCGATACGACGTACACGAATCCTAGAGCCCGCGCGGCTTCGCCCCGCTGCGAAAGCGGCCTGCCTTCGATAAAGGTGACTTGGCCTCCGCCAGGATGGCCCATGGCGATGATCGGCAGCACGTCGAGCATCTCCTCGACGCCGGTGATCGTCGCGAGGAAAACGATGCCGACGACCGGGTTGTCGATCGTGAAGACGACAAACGGGACCGCCAGCGCCATGAGCAGCGGCGCCGACAGTCCCGGTATGACGCCTGCGAGAGCCGCGACAAGAATCGCGGTCCCGAAGGTGATCCAGTAGATTGACGTGCCTAGGTGTCCCAACCCAACGAACACCTGGCTGAAGTCAGGCATCGGTCACTCTCCGCCAGACTTATTTTCGGCTGGGCTACTCCTCTAACCGGTCCTCATTCAATGTACTTGCTGAACAAGCGCTCCTGCAGCTCCGTGAGCGTGTCCAGATTCTCGCGGTATCCGTCCACGACCGACGTGTACATCTGCTGGAGCCGCGCGCCCGGAACGGCGGACACGTCGGACCCAAGGACGCGGGCAAGGCCCGCGTTGAACTCGGGGTCGGCGACAGCGTCGTCCCATGCTTGGCGCAGCGCTGCGAGCACCGAAGGGTCAACGTTTGGCGGTCCGGCGAGGTGCTTCAATGCCACCGTGTTGGGGGGCGTCAGGGAGTCGAATATGGCTTGCTGCTCCGGGTTCAGCAGATCGCGCCCGTTGGGGGCGGTGAACTCGATTTCCGCGTTGGCAAAGATTTCCTGTCCGGGAACCAAGAGCCCCGCGAAAGGCCGCAGGAACTCGTCCGTGAACCATCCAGGGCGACGGGCGGGTAGCGTGTACCAGGTGCTGCCGGGGGACATCGTCATTGCGTTGACGTCGCCCCGCTCCATCATCAGCAGCGTCTGCTCCGTCCCTGTGCCGGCGATGACCTTGTATTCGATGGGAATGTTGAGCCAGTCGGCCAACAGCATCGTCGCAAGAGCGGTGCCGTTCACCTCCGGGGGACTTCCGGGGCCTGTTTGGATGAGAGGCTCGCCGCCGGGGTTCCCCATGGCATCCCTAATGTCCTGGTAGGGGAGGTTTCCTCGGATTGCCCACACCGGATTGCCTGACTGCGGCGCTCCGATAATGCTGAATTCAGATGCGCTGAAATCGGCCTCAGGCTCGAAGGAGTCGGTGATCAGGGTGCCCGCTGTGTACTGTATGACCAAGCCGCTTGGCTCGGAGTTCCAGACGAAGTTCGAAGCCGCGATCTGCGGCGTGTGGTTGGTGACGACGATGCGAGGGTTCCCCGGTATAAAGCGCCGGAAGTTTGCCGCGTAGTACCGCGCCTGGGTGTCGGTCCCTCCGCCCGGAGCAAGCCCGACCACCATCCTGATGGTCTTCCCCTTGAAGTACGCCTCTGCGTCGAAGGAGGGCTCGGGCGTCGCCGTGGGGGCCAGCGTCGGCGTTGGCGCGAGAACCGGCGCAGGGGTTGGAGTCGGCTCGCCCTGCGCCAGGGTGGGCGTCGGCGCCGGCGTGGGAGTGGCCGGCGCGCGGGTCGGCGTCGGCGTTGCATCGCTGCTGCACGCCGCCAAGAGCAGACTGGCTAGAAGGAACGCCACTACCATGGAACTCGTGAATCTCATCGGTCGAGCCCTCCCTGTGACCCTAGGCTTGTGCCTCCGCGCTCCCTGACGAGCAACTCAGCTATTCACTGGCGCTGTAGTCCCACTCGTAGTTGCGGTCCTGGTAGGCGATCTCCGGCATGATGCTTTTCGTTCCTCTCGCCGCCAGCTCGGCCTCGAACTTCTGGCGGACGAACGGGTCCTCGTCGGGGTACTCGATTTGGTTGGCCCCCGGATTCTCGACCCGTTCCCCCGTCCCGGAGAACTGTCGTGGGGGGTGAAGCGCCAGGTAGCGCGCCGGCTCGGAGCCGATGTTGAAGTGTTGGTGGAACCACCTTGCCGGCGGCACGAAGACGCTCCCTTCATGCCAGGGGACGACGACCTTGTCATGCCCTTCCGGCCACATGATCGAGTAGCCCTCGCCGCTGGGAATCACGATTACGAAGCCCGGGCCATGGCGATGACCCTTCTTGTAGGCGCCGGCGTCGAACACCGACATGTGGCATGTCATGGGCGAGTCCGGGAACTCGATGAACACCGTGTGCCCTCCGGCGCCGCGCCCATAGAACGGGACGAGCTTGTCCCACGCGCGCATGTCGGGAAAGAAGTTGCCCATCCACTGCGCCCGAACGCGACCGTTCGCGATGGCCCGGTTGTGGACCTTCGCCTCCGAGTAGAACTCGCCGACGAGCCGGCCCGCTCCGGAAGGCGAGTTGTTGTTGAAGAAGAATTCAGGGTCCGGCACTCCCACCATTGCGACCGGCAAGTAGTTGTTGTGCAGAAGCCGGGTGGGACGGTCTCCCTGAGCGTTCGACAGCTGATGCGTATGGTTCCGGGGCAAGAGGAAGAGGCTGTGCTTCTGCCATTCGAAGGTCCGCGTGGTCTTGCCGTCGTCTGACGACACGGTGCAGAAGCCGCGCCCGTCGAGCACGTAGACGACGTCATCCAGTGCAAACTTCAGTGGTGGGAGGGTCTGCCCAGGCGCAATCTCGGTTACTCGGGCCTCCGCCACGCCCTGCTGCCCCTCGAGCTGGAGGAACGCTGCGTTGCACTGTCTGTCTTCCCACCACCCAAGCTCGATGGTGCGAAGATCGTCGAGGTAGTAGCCCTCATGTACGGGAACGCCGATCGACCTGATCCACGTCTCGTAAGCGTGCTGGGCCGCTCTGTTGGCCGTGACTTGCTCTTCGGTGGCCTCCGTGACTTTCAACGGCGCCTCTGCCATCACTTCCTCCTCTATTCGACTACCGCTTATCTCCTGTCAGTTCTAAAACGCGGAAACGATGCGCCTCAGTGCTCTCCTACTGTGCGACGCTCGTGCGGAATCCATCCCGGCGCGGCGAACGCAGGAATGATAGTGACGAATGTGTCAATGGGGCCGCTTCAGCAGACGAGACGGAATCAATCGCCGCAAGCAGCATCGACGTTGGGCTCAACGCCGGGACAGCCCGGATGACCCTTGACAGGTCTATACCGCCAGCTCCCATGCCCCCTCCTCAATCCTCCCCCGAGGGGAGGAGGTAAAGGCAAATACGTGGGCCGAGTTCGCCCACTCGGTCGGCCTGGGTCACGTCCTAACAGGCCGCATCCTAGTCCGCCATGGGCTGCGGTGCAAACGGCTGACTAACGAGGGGTCTGAGCCCCTGGGAACGGCTCGCTGGGGGCCGAACTGCCGGAGTGCCGTCCTCCGCGTCAACGACCAGGGACGCCGAACATCTGCGGCGTCCCTAATGAACGGAGCGGTGGGAGAAGCCCGCCAGAAGCCTAGTCCCAGCGGGTCCTTGGCTTCGGTTCGATCTCGCCGTCCACGTACATGTCCACCTTGCCCTGGGGGAAGCAGACGTAGCCCGCGATGCGCGCGGCCTCGGAGGTGGGATAGCGGTACGTCCACGCGACGTTCTCGACCAGCCCATCGCCGGCCTGCGCGTGGAAGTACCGCGCCTCGCCCTTGTACGCCGAACCTACGACGCGCTCGCTTGGCTGCAGCAGGTCCATCCGTACGTCCTTCGACGGTATGTAGTACCGGTGCGGCAGTCCTGTCTCGACCAGCATAATGGGCCGGTCCGTCTGCGCGACCGTCACGCCGTTGATGACGACGCTCACGCTGCGCGAGCTCTCGATACAGTCCACCCGCGTGTACGGGTCCTTCGGTCCGACGAAGACTTGCGTGTCTTCTTCGTACCAGGCGTCGACTTTGTTCCAGTAGAAGGCCACGTACTCGCGCACGTCGACGCATCCCTCCAGGGGTGAGGGATAGTTCCAGACCGCGCTCTCAGCGACCTGATCTCCGACCTTGACGCTCCAGTACCGGGCGTCTCCTTTGATCGGTCAATGTGTCGAGCTATCGGTGGCCACCATCAGGTCCATCCGCACGTCGTCCATGGGGAAGTAATAGACCGGCTGGTGCCCCGTTTCCTGCATGACCAGCGTCCGGACGCTATTGGCGATCGTCTCGCCGCCGAACATAACCCGAACGCGCTTGGGGGTTGGCTCCATGAAGGCCAGGTGGTCCCCGATGCCTTGCGCGCCGGCATTGAGCGCTCTGAATGCTTGTGTCATCTCATGCTCCTTCTGAAGGGCTGTCGGTTAGTCCCAGACTGTGATTGCATCCTTCATGCGTCCCTCTGTGCCGGTAAGTGATGGCGGCATTCTACAGCCGCGACCGCAGGGCGGCCACGGGAGCCCCACGACTCAGCGCGGCGGCGGGCGCGCGAATTCTGTCTCGCCGAAGACATCGATGCGTAGCCATCTGCCGGTGAAGTAGTAGCCGCCGTACAGACAGAAACGGACGAGCATGGCTATCGCAATTGCGATAGCCACGCCAAACTCCCCGGCGGACGTCCACCGTGAGAGGACGAAGGCTATGGGTATCTCCATGACCCACATGCTCATGAACGTTACGAGCATCGGCGCCAGCGTATCTCCGGCCACGTTGAACGACTGCTGGAAAACCTGGCCGCCTCCCAACAGCGTGCCCGCGACCGCCTGGATGCGCAGCCAGACGACGGCAGTTTCGATGAATTCGGGGTCGCTGCTGAAGAGGCTCACGAAGAACGCGGGGAATGCGATGAGGAGCGCGCCGGCTAAGCCTCGTATCACCATCACGTAGGCGACGGCCCACTTGACGGTCATCCGCGCTCGCTGCGGCTCCCCTGCGCCGAGGTTCTGTCCGACCAGCACGCCGGACGCCCGGCCCATGCCCTGGCTGCCGATGTTCGTGATGCGCTCGAGGCGGCGCGTCAGCGAGTAGGCGGCGAGGGCGATGTCGCCGAAAGGGGTGACGAGACGGATGAGGATGAGCTCGGAAAGGCCTCGCTCCATCTGCGTAGCTGTGGCGGGCGCGCCAATCTTGATGATGCGCCACATCAGCGCGGGGTCGACGCGGTAACCACTGAGTCTAAGGTGAAGGCGGGACGTTCCTGTTGCCAGTGCGCGAATGTTCCAGGCCACGCCCACGATCTGGGCGAGGACGTTGGCCGCCGCCGCGCCGGCGATACCCATCTCAGGCATGCCGAGCCAGCCGAGAATGAGGAACGGGGTCAAGATGAGGTGAAGGACCCGCGACACAATCGTCGATTTCATCGGCGTGAACGAATCGCCCGATGCTTGGAGCGCCGCCCCGGTGGTCTGCCGGAAGCTCTGGATGGCGGACGAAACGAACTGGAATTGCAGGTATAGGATGGCCACTTGCACCACCGACTCGCTTACGCCGAGGACCCGTAGCAGCATGGGAGCGAGGGCTATGCCAGCGACAGACAGGAGCAGCGAGACGATGATGGTGAGCGTGAAGGCTTGCAGGGCGGCGTGGTTCGCCAGGTCGATGCGGCGGGCGCCCACGGCGCGGGCGATGACGGCCTGCATGCCGACGTCAAGGCCCATGCGCGCCATCATGATGAGGTGGCCGTACGCCTGGGCGACGCCGATGCCGCCGATGGCGCCAAAGCCGACGATGCGGCCCGCCCAGAACAGGTCGGATATCTGGTCGGAGGCGTTGAAGACCCCGCCGACCATCTGGGGCCAGGCGAGGAACCAGAGGTTGCGCCGGACTCCCCCAGTCGTTAGGTTTCGAGTGGCGTAAGCCGACCGCCGTGCGCGGCGCGCCTGCCGCGAGTTATCGTCGGGGTCCGACCAATCGAAATCAGACTCCGGCGCGTCGTCGGGGGTGGGGTCTGTATGCCGGTCGTCGGGTGGCAATGGTCAAAGAATGTCTCTCAGAGTATTGCTAGGGCATCGGCTGGCGCATCGCCATCGTACACCTTGGAGCCTCTTGGGATTATCAGGAGCTCTTGCAGAAAAGCGGCGCCTGCAAGTTGCCCCTGTAGGCCGCTAGGCGTAGCCTGCGCCCCTAGGTCCACTGAAGGGGCCCCTCAGGAGGTATGCGTGAAGCTGCTCTTCTTCGATGATTACAAGCTAGGCGTCCTCCAGGACGGCAAGGTCTTTGACGTGAGCTCGGCGGTTGAGCACTCGGACATCCTTCCGCCGGAGGAGGTGATGGAGCGGGTCATCGGCGGGTTCGACAGCTACCGGCCAAAGTTGGAGGCGGCTGTGTCCTCGGGCGACGGGGCTGCGCTCTACGGCGTGAAGGTCCGCGCGCCGCTCCCTCGGCCCCACAACGCGCTTTGCGCCTTCTCGAACTACCTGGATAGGGAAGGGGCGACGCGGGGCGTGCTGGACTTCTTCTACAAGGGGACGAGCAGCGTCATCGGAGACGGCGATACGGTCCACATCCCAGACATTCCCGAGGCTCAGGTCTTTCAAGCGGAGGCCGAATTCGCCTACGTTATCGGCAAGCCCGCCAAGAACGTTTCGGAGGCGGATGCCCTCTCCCACGTCTTCGGGTACACGAACTTCGTCGACGTGTCGGCTCGGGGCATCCCGAACCGCAGGACGACCTTCTTGCACAAGGGGCAGGAGACTTGGGGGCCGATGGGTCCCGTGATTACGACGGCTGACGAGATAGCCGACCCCCAGGACGTCGGCGTGCAGTCGTGGATCAACGGCGAACTCAAACAGGACTACAACACGTCGGCGATGGCCTACTCCGTCGCCGAGCAGATAGCCTGGCTGTCGCAGTACCTCACGCTCGTGCCGGGCGATATCATTTCGTGCGGCACGCACCACGTGGGGCTATGGCCGATAAACGACGGCGATGCGGTCGAAGTGGAGGGCGGCGGCCTGGAACGGTTGCGCTTCAGCATAAGATCGTATGGCCCGAAGAAGACGGAGAACTGGCTGCCGCCGGGCGTGCGGAGCGCGTAGTACGACATCTCTAGGAGTGTGTCATGTACGACCTGCTGATCAAGAACGGAAGAGTCGCGGACGGATCGGGGATGCCGTCATTCGTTGCGGATGTTGGGGTCTCCGACGGGAAGGTCGTTGACGTTGGGCGTCTCTCCGGCTCGGCCAAGCGGACCATCGACGCGTCCGACCGAGTCGTGGCGCCGGGGTTCATTGACAACCACTGTCATTTCGACGCGCAGGTGACGTGGGACCCGCTGTGCACGTACTCGCCGCAGCACGGCGTGACGACGGTTATCTTCGGTAACTGCTCGCTGACGCTGGCGCCGACCAAGCCCGACGATCGCGAGGCGCTAGCCATGATGCTTTCGCGGGTCGAGGCGATTCCGATGGAGAGCCTTCAAGAGGGCATTCCGTGGGAGTGGACGACGTTCGGCGAGTACCTCGACTTCATCGACCAGCGCCTTGGCGTGAACGCGGGCGCGCTCGTCGGCCATTCGGCGGTGCGCCGTTGGGTGATGGGCGAGGAAGCGTACGAGCGCGAGCAGGCGACGCCGCAAGAGATGGAGGAAATGAAAGGTCTCATAAGAGACTCGATTCGGGCCGGGGCCCTTGGCCTGTCCTTCAACCGCAATCGCGGCCACTTGGACCTCGCAGGCCGCCCGATTCCCGGCATCGTCCCCCCCGTCGATGAGCTATACGAGCTGGCGACGGCGCTCCGAGACGTAGGGGCTGGCATCGTGCAGTGCGGCGCGGCCTATCCGCTGGAGATACGCGACGGCTTCGCGACCAAGCTGGGCGAGCAGTCGCAGCGCCCCGTCATCTACAACCAGATTGTCTACAACTCCAACGACCCCGAGCGGTGGAAGAGCCACCTGGAACTCGTCGAGCAGCGCATCAGCGAGGGGCGGCAGGTCTACCCGGTGATAAACCCGCGCCCAGCCGCGCAGCGGTTCACGATGCGCAACGCCCAGACATTCGACCGCATGCCGACCTGGCGGGAAGTGATGCTGGGATCGGTCGAAGAGAAGGCGTCGGCCTTCCGCAATCCGGCGGTGCGCGAGAAGCTCCGCTCCGAGTCCGTCGACGGTGTCAATCTCCCCACCGGCGTCTTGCCGATCAGCTGGGACCGGATCTTCATCACGCGCACGCTGAAGCAGCGCAACAGCTCCTTCCAGGGCATGAGCGTAGCGGAGATGTCGGAAGCGCAGGGTAAGGAGGTCATCGACGGCTTTCTCGATCTGGTCTTGGACGAGGACCTCGGCACGGGACTGCAGAACAGACAGTCGGGCGGCGACGATGGAGTGATGGGCAAGCTCATCGCGAGCCCCTACACCCTTATCGGCCTCTCGGACGCCGGCGCCCACGTCGTGTTCGAGGCGGGCTACGGCTACAGCACCCTCGTGCTTGGACGCTGGGTGCGGGAGGAGGGCGCGCTCTCACTGGAGGAGGCGGTCCGCAAGCTCAGCTTCATGCAAGCGTCTCTCTACGGTCTGCACGACCGCGGCCTCCTGCGACCCGGCTTTGCCGCGGACGTAGTTATCTTCGACCCCGCGACGGTGGGGGCGGAGGAGCCGGACGAGGTGAACGACCTCCCCGGCGGCCTGATGCGCCTGCGCCAGAAGGCGCGCGGCGTGGACTACACGATCGTCAACGGCGAGGTGCTGCTGGAGGATGGCGAGCATACCGGCGCGTATCCTGGTCGAGTTGTGAGGAGCCGCGCCACAGTCCCCGCCTAGTACGATGTAGGGAGAGCGTGCGAATGGACTTCCGGAGGGTGGGAGGGCAAGAGAAGCCCCCCAAAGGGCAAGGCGGCGCGGTGGGCGATGAGTACGTCACCTATGAGATAGAGAGAGATAAAGCGCCGAAACTCGCTGAATGGCTGAACCTGATGGACGCCAACGGCTACGAACTGGCGGGGCTGGAAGGCTACGGTGGCGGCGGGTCGGTGTATCTGATGGCAATAGTGCGCCGAAAGAGACAGTAACGTCCGCGCCGTGCGCGTGTGTAGAGAGCGCCTGAGCGCGGCAGACTAGGAGGTTGGGTATGGCGACCGAGATGGCCACGCTGGCCGGGGGCTGCTTCTGGTGTCTGGAAGCCGTGTACGAGCAGGTGCGCGGTGTCGAGAAAGTCGTCAACGGATACACCGGCGGCGCGACGGTCAACCCAACCTACTACGAGGTCTGTTCCGGCAGGACCGGACACGCGGAGGCCGTTCATCTCACGTTCGACCCGGACCAGGCGTCGTACCGTCAGCTCGTCGAGCTCTTCTTCACGATGCATGACCCCACAACCCTCGACCGCCAAGGCCCGGACACGGGCACGCAGTACCGCTCCGCCATTTACTACCACGACGAGGAGCAGCGCAGGATAGCCGAGGAGGTCATCGCGGACTTCACGGAGCGCCGAGTCTGGCGGTCGCCCATCGTTACGGAATTGCAGCCCCTCGACGTCTTCTACGACGCAGAGGACTACCACCAGCAGTACTTCCGCAACAATCCGGGAGCGGGCTACTGTCAGGTCATCATCGCGCCGAAGGTCGCCAAGCTCCGCAAGGAGCACCTCGAAGCGCTCAAAGTCTGATCTTATCTAACGTTTTCTGTCAGCGCGGCGTTGACCAGCGAAACCGCGGCTCCGATACTTTCGGGGCCGCTTTAATTGCGGCTCCCAACAGACCAAACCCCCGAGGAGGACTCATGGCAATCATTCGATCCGCACACGCCGTCTGGAGCGGCGACCTTATGTCCGGCGCTGGCACGGTGACCGCGTCGTCGTCCGGCGCGTACAACGAGCTTCCGGTCTCGTGGAAGGCGCGCAGCGACGAGGCCGCCGGACCCAGCACGAGCCCTGAGGAGCTCATCGCCGCGGCGCACGCGAGCTGCTTCTGCATGGCGCTCTCCGCCCGCCTGGGCCGCGACGGCAAGGTCGCCGCCAAGCTGGAGGCGGACGCCACCGTGACGTTCGAACTGTTCGAGGGCGGCGCTAGGGTCGCGTCCAGCGCCCTCAAAGTCGTTGGCGACGTGCTGGACATGAGCGCGGACGACTTCCGGCAGGCCGCTGAGGACGCCAAGAATGGGTGTCCCATATCCGCCGCGATGGCGGGTAACGTCGAACTCAGCGTCGAGGCGACCCTGGCCTAACCGCACCCGGTTATACGCAATGTCCTAGTCGACGCCTGCCAGCACGATGAAGCCCTCGCGCAGCGTTTCGTCTTGGAGAGCGGCGGCGCCGTCGGCCAGAATCTGGACGATCTCTTCGGGACCGGCGTAACCGACCTCGCGTCCTTCGAGGGAGGCGGCTTCGATGAACTCGGGGTCAGTGGCGGTGGCCCGGAGCGCTTCGACCCATACCTGGTAGATGTGTTCAGGCGTGTCTGGATGCATGATGAACAACCGGGTCATCTTGTCGTTGATCGTCTCGGTGACGCTGAAGAGGGCTTTCTGCGTGTCGCTGAGGTCGATGATGTCGAAAAGGTGAGGCGGGATTTCCGCGCCGAGGTCATTCAGGACGTAGTCCGTGAACAGCGGATCCAGTGCGGGGTCGGCCCCCCAACGGAACAGCGGGACGATTGCCTGGGTCTCGATCCACTCGGGGAACAGGCTGCGGGCAGTGGCTTGGGCGCCGCGGGATGAGATGTCGATTTCACGGCGGTCAAAGGCTGCGGCTATCTCGGAGGTGCCGCCGTAGCCGTAGACGTTATTGATGGGGCCGCCGACCATCTGGATGAAAGCTGCGCCGACGCCGCCCGTGTCGCCGGGGGCTGTCGCGCCGACAGTGGCTGGTTCGGGCTTGGCGAGCACGTCGGCCCAGCTGGTGGCGTAGTCCTTGAGCGAGTACATGGCGCTGGTCTGGTTAACCGCGGAGGCGGTGCCGACTATCTTGACGGTTTGGATGTCTAGGTGCTCAACGTCCGTGCCCACGAGCTCGCGCTTGAAGAAGCGTGGGTGAGCTACGGCGACGGCGAGACCGTCGGGCGGAGAGTCGGAGAGCGTCTCGCGCATAACGCGCTCGCCGCCTGCGCCGGGGATATTTCGAACGACGAAGGTCGGGTTGCCGGGCAGGTGGTTGGGAAGGAACTTGCCCATCAGGCGGCCAAATGTGTCGTAGCCGCCGCCTGGCGAGAAGCCTACGTTGATGACGATCCGCTTGCCGCCAAAGTACTCCACGGCGTCGAAGCCGGGCACCGGAGTGGCCGTCGGCGCGGGGACGGGAGTGGGAGTGGAGGTGGGAGGCGGGGGAGGAGTCGCGCCCGGCTGCAGTGGCGTCGGGGTCGCAGTCCGCGAGGCGGGCGCAGCAGTCGGGGTTGCCGTTGGAATGGGGGCTGCGGTGGGCGTAGGGGTCGGGTCGCCGCCGCAGGCAACGGCCGCGATGGCGACTGACGCAAGGAGAGCCCCTACGACGGACAATCGAGTCGTTCTCATTGACGCCTCCATTTGTAACTGTTCAGAGTTGAGGAGAGAGGAGCAGTTGGCGGCAGGCGGCGAGGGGATTCAGGCCTTGGGCCCGCCAGGAGCCGAAGAGCGAAGTCAGGGTCATCTTGGCGTCGGTCCCTTGCGCTGACCGAGTCCCCCCGCTGACCTTGCGGCTCACGACCAAGTGACGCAGGCTGCGCTCGGCGGCGTTGTTGTCCGACGGCGCCGCCGGTTCGCCCACGAAGACGAGGAGTTCCTTGATGTGGCGCTCGATGCGACGGCACAGCTTGGCCTGGGCTGCCGCGCGGTCATCCAGGAAGGGACGGCAGAGGGCCAGGAGGCGCTGTTCCCAGGCCTGTTGTGCGGCGCGCCGCTGCTTTTCCTTGGGATGGGCGAAGGCTTTGGCCTCAGCGTAAAGCCCATGGACGGCTTCGGCCCACTGGGCCAGCCGGCCGTCATCGGGGTAGAGAGGCCCCGCAGGTCGTGGATGTCCCGCAGCAGATGGACCCAGCACCGCTGTTTGGGGCCGTCGTAGTGGTGGTAGGCGGCGTAGAAATCGCAGACCAGCACCCCCGCGAACCCGTCGCCGAGGACTTCATCCACCACCGACTTGCCTCGGCCACGCCGCAGGAAGTAGCGGTCGGTGGGCGTGCTGAACGTCCACACATAGCCGTTGGCGCCGTTCTCCCGCCAGCCGGTCTCATCGGCGTGGACCACCGGGCTGCCGCGGATGCGCTCCAAGATGCCCGCCACTGCGGGCCGGGCCTTCTCCGCCGTGCGCTGGGTGGCTGCGACGATGGCTCCCACGCTGAGGCGCAACTGATGGACGGTGCGCAGATACCATTGGATGCTGCGGATGGGCAGCCTCCCCTCCTCCCGCAGGGTGGCAATCAGGCTGACCAGGTTGACTCCCAGGCGCTGCTTCCCCAAGGCAGCCCTGTCCAACTCTGCCGAGGGGAGGCAGTTGCGCCGGCAGCGGGGACAAACCCGGGCGATGAAGACGTGCTCGGTGACTTGCGCGGGGACCCGGGGCAGGTCGATGACCTCCCGGGTGCGATGGGCCCAGCCGCCGGACAACGGGGTCCCGCAATCGGGGCACGACGTGCTCCACCCGGTGGGTGGGGGCCATCCGTCGACGGGAGAAGCCATGGGGCCGGGGCTTCCGGGGCTGCTGGGGGGCCGGAGGTTTCGGGCTGGACTGTGGCTTGAGGCCGGGCATTCCCGATGGGCCGCCCGGTTTGGCTTTGTCCTCCAACTGGGCAATGCGCCGTTCCAAGCGCCCAATGACCGTCTGCTGCTGGACGATGAGGGCGATGAGTTCGTCGCGGCGGGCGGCGTCCAAGTCGATGCGGGCATCCATGTCATCTCTATCACCGAACTGCCTCGGTCAGCGCTAGCCCTTAGGAACACCACTTTTAGCCAATCCTCCTCACCAACTCTGAACAGGTACCTCCATTTCCAGGCCGTTGATTAGTTCAGACGGAACGATAGGAACGCCAGCGGCCCGTTGTCAAATCGGCGCGTACGCCTTCCTTGACACTGTTCCGAGCGCGCTCCTACACTGCCGGGCGCGCCCCCGTATGGTGGCGCCCACCTTACTCCCCACGTTGGCACATCGTCTGCGGCTGCGAGCGAGGCAGCAGCGGACTCACGCGGGCTGATGGCCGCCCTTCCGCGGCGGCGCGCCCACTCTGGAGGCTTATGACGCAACCTCGCGAAGGTTTTACCGGTTCCGATCGGTCGTTCATGGGAGAGGAGGAGCTACGCCTCACGAGCGTTGGCGTCGACATCGGTTCGTCAACGTCCCACCTCGTGTTCTCCGAGCTCGAGCTCGAACGACGCAACACCCGTTACGTCATCGTGAAGCGCACGGTGCTCCACGAATCGGACATTCTGCTCACCCCCTACGTGGACGAGGGCGCGACGATCGACTCCGACTCCCTTGGCCGTTTCATCGACGCGCAGTACTCGGCGGCTAATCTTCGCCGAGAGCAGATCGATACCGGCGCGCTCATCCTGACCGGCGTAGCTGTCCGGCGCCACAACGCGCGGGCCATCGCCGACCTATTCGCGCAGGAGGCCGGCAAGTTTGTCGCGGTCAGCGCCGGCGATGGTCTGGAGGCGACGATGGCCGCCCACGGCTCCGGCGCGGTTGGCGAGTCCGAGCGTGTCTCCGGCGTGGTGATGAACATCGACATCGGCGGCGGCACCAGTAAGGTGGCCATCTGCCAGGGCGGGAAGACGACCGAGGTCACCGCCGTGGACGTCGGCGCGCGGCTCCTAGCGTTCGACGATGACAGCGTGGTGACGCGCGTCGAGGAGGCTGGACGCTTCTACGCGAAAGAGGCCGGACTGAACGTGGAGGTCGGGGTACGGCTCTCGGAGAGTGAGAAGGAAGAGATCGTTTCGAAGATGGTGGACCGCCTCATGGAGGTCGTCCTGCTCAAGAATCTTTCGGAGGAGACGAAGGGCCTGATGCGTCTGCCGGAGCTGACGTTCCGTGGGCCGGTAGGCTCGGTGATCTTCTCCGGCGGCGTCTCCGAGTTCATCTACGGCCATGAGAGGAGCAGCTTCGGCGACCTCGGCCCCCTCGTCGCAAAGGCGGTGCGCGAGCGCGTGAAGGAGCTGGGTGCGATACTGATGTCGCCGGATGCTGGCATCCGCGCGACGGTTGTCGGCGCGTCGCAGTACACGGTGCAAGTCAGCGGGAGCACGATCTTCATCTCGCCCATTGATGCGGCGCCGATAAGAAACATCCCCGTGATGACCCCCGAGTTCGACCTCACCCTGAACGAGCTCGACCCCGCGGTCATCGAGCAGGCGGCCCGCGCGGGCCTCACCCGGCTCGACCTCCACGACGCGGACACTGCCGTCGCGGTCGGGTTCCGGTGGGGTGGTTCGGCCACGTTCTGGCGGCTCGACGCCTTCACCCGCGGCATGGCGGCCGCCATGAAGGAGCTGCTGGACAAGGGCAATCCCCTCGTGCTGGTGAGCGACGGCGACATCGGCGGCCTGTTGGGGCTGCACCTGCGCGAGGAGCTCGAGCTCCCCAACCCGATTATCTCTATCGACGGCATCGAGCTGCGAGAGTTCGACTACATCGACATCGGCGAGCTGATTCCGTCATCGGGTGCGGCCCCGGTCGTCATCAAGTCCCTGGTCTTCCCTGGTCAGGCAACGGAGTAACCCATGCAATACCGGCGTCTCGGTCAGACGGATATGCAGGTCTCGGTCATCGGCGCGGGCGGGTATCCATTCGGCCCGCCGCTCCTCGGCCAGGAAGAGACGACGGCCGTCGTCCACCGGGCGATCGATCTTGGCGTCAACTTCTTCGACACGTCGGACGTCTACGGGCAAGGCCAGAGCGAGGACCTGCTCGGCAACGCCCTGCGCGGCAAGCGCGATCAGGTCTACCTCTCGACCAAGTTCAACTTCCGCGACCTCGGCGCCCAATCGCCCCGCGACCGCATCTTCGCCAGGTGCGAGGAGGCGCTCCGCAAGCTGCGGACCGACTACGGCGATCTCTTCCAAGTCCACTACGCCAGTCCCGAGGTGCCGCACGAGGAGATGCTCGGCCCGCTGAACGACCTCGTGCAGCAGGGGAAGGTTCGCTACATCGGGAACTGCAACACTGCCGCGTGGCGTTGGCATGAAGAGCTCGACGTCTCGCGCGCCGGTGGGCTGGCGGAGTTCCAGTCGACCCAGAACCACTACAGCTTGCTGTACCGGCATGCCTAGCTGGAGCTGATGCCGTTCTGCCGCGCGTACGGCCGGTCGTTGCTCGCGTACTTCCCGCTGGCTGGGGGCTGGCTCGCCGGCGCCTACGAGCCGGGCGAACCGTACCCGGAGGGCAGCCGCGTCGCCAAAGTGCCTACCGGCATCGTGACGCGTATCCGCTCCGAGCGGGTCGAGCGCCTCGTTCCCCGGCTGCAGGCGTTCGCGGGCGAGCGCGGCTACTCCATAGCGGAGGTCGCTCTGGCATGGGTCATCTCGCATCCGGAGCTCGCGCTCGCCCTGACCGGCTTCGACCGGCCCGAGCATGTCGAGGCGAACGTACGCGCGGCGGACTGCAAGCTCTCCGAGGCCGACCTAGAAGAGCTCGACGCGCTGACCTCGTGGTGGGAGGGGACCAACGCGGCCATCGATAGCTCCAACCCCGCCCCCCGACCGCGAGGCTGATCCGGTGGCCGACTGGTATCTCGTCCGTCACGGCGAGACGCAATGGAACGCCGAGCGGCGCGTGCAAGGCCAGACCGACGTTCCATTGCACGAGCATGGGAAGGAGCAGATCGCGAGAACGGCCGCCCGACTCGCCGATGTCCCTTTCGACGCTGTCTACGCCAGCGATCTCGTTCGGGCCCGCGAGACCGCGGAGATCATCATCGCGGCCAGCTTGACGGGTCCCCACGAGCTTCGCCTCGACTCCGCACTACGCGAGATAGCCTTCGGCGAGTTCGAGGGTATGACTTGGCCCGAGATCGTGAACGTCGGGCGGAGCGAGGAGATAGAGGACTCCCGGGACCTCGACTACCACCCCTCGGGCGGAGAGTCGTACCGGGAACTGATGGACCGGAGCGGCGTGTTCGCTGACGCGCTTCGGCGCAGCCACGCGGACACGGACGTGCTCGTGGTCGGGCACGGCGGGGCGCTGCGGGCGCTGGCCGTATGTCTGCTGGGCCTTCCCTACGAGGCGTACTGGTCGCTAGGGGGCCTTGGCTCCGGCAGCGTCTCCAAAGTCCGCACGCGGAACGGCGGCGCGGCCCTCGCCGCCTGGAACGACGTGGGGCACATGCAGCCTAGCCAACGGCTGGGCTGATATACTCTCGTCAGCACCCTTAGCAGGTAATGACCTATGCCCCGCATCAAGAAGGAAAAGAAAGAGAAGCCCGCGGAGACGACCGAGCAGTTCATCGCGCGCGTCAGCAAGCAGGACGAGACGCGGAACGGCAAGCGCGTCAGGTACGGTTTCACCAAGCGCGTCCGATAGCCCGCCGTGGCTGAGCCGTTCGAGCTTTCGCTGACCGAAGCTGTTGACACTGTATCGTCGCGGCGGCTTTCCGCTGTTGAGCTCATTGAGTCGCTCCTGAAGCGCATCGATGCGCTGGAGCCTCGGCTCGAAGCTTGGGCGACCCTCATCCCCGAGCAGGCCCTCGCAGCCGCGCGGGAAGCCGACGCAGGCGCCGGACAGAAAGGCGTCCTGGCAGGCGTCCCCTACGGCGCCAAAGACATCTTCGACACTGCTGGCGTCCGCACTGCCGCCGGCTCGAAGATATGGGCGGACCGCGTCCCGGATGCCGACGCCGCACCGATTACCCTGGCCCGCAACGCGGGCGCCATCCTTCTCGGCAAGCTGCACACCACCGAGTTCGCGGACGGCGATCCTGCGCCGAGCTACAACCCCTGGAATCGCGACCACACCCCCGGAGGGTCGAGCGCCGGTTCCGGCGTGGCCGTGGCCGCGCGCATGGTCCCGTGGGCGTTCGGCTCGCAGACCGTCGGCTCCGTCCTGCGGCCCGCGGCTTACAACGGCGTGGTTGGATTCAAGCCCACGTTCGGCCGCATCCCTCGTCTCGGCGTCGTGCCGATGGCCACGTCGTTCGACCACGTCGGCGTCCTCGTCCGGAGAGTCGAGGACGCCGCGCTGCTGTTGAGCGCGCTCGCTGTCCACGACCCCAATGACCCGTACTCGGCCGACGCGCCGGTGGACGACTACGCCGCGGCGGTTCGCGGAGGAGGTCCGGCGCCGCGCCTTGGACTCATCCGCGGTTGGTTCTCCGAGCAGTCGGACGCTGAGACGCGGCTCATTACCGAGGAGACCGCTCAGGAGCTTGCTCACGCCGGAGCGACCATCGAAGAGGTCGATCTCGGAGTCGATTTCGCCCGCGCTTACGCCGCGCACCGCGTCATGCAGGAGTCGGAGATGGCCGTGTGGCACGCGCCGCTCCATAAGGGCGCCGAGCATCTGTACGGCCCGAAGATCACTGTCTACCTGCAGAACGGGTACGCCCACACGGCCCGCGACTACGTCGCGGCGTCGGACTATCGAGGAGAAGTCCAACGCTTAGTCAAGCGCACGATGGGGACGGTTGACGCGCTGCTCATGCCCACCGCCTCCGGCCCCGCTCCCAAGGACAGGACACAGACGGGCGACACGCGCTTCCAGAGCCCGTGGAGCTTTACCGGTTTCCCGAGCATATCGGTCCCAATCGGGCTGTCGGGCGACGGTCTGCCGCTTGGCGTGCAGCTCGCGTGCGCCCCGTTCGAGGAGGCGAAGCTCCTCCGCGTCGCGGCGTGGGTCGAGGACGTGTTGGGAGTCGAGCTAACGCCTCCGCTGTAAGGGAGCGCTACGCCTGAGCGGGCGCGGGGTTGGGGACTGGGCCGCCGGGGAGCTCATCGGGGATATCGTCGTCGAACTCGTTGGCGGGCGCGTCCTTGCGCTTGGCGCCGCTGGCGGCCAGGCGGGCGTGGAGCTCGTGCTGCTTGGCGTACAGCCCGCCGAGCGCAATCAGCTCGTCGTGGTTCCCCAGCTCGACGATGCGCCCCTTCTCCATGACGACGATCTTATCGGCGTTGCGTATCGTCGAAAGGCGGTGCGCGATGACGACGGCGGTGCGTCCGTGCAACAGCCGGCCGATCGCCTCTTGGATGAGCTGCTCGGTCTGAGTGTCGACGCTGGCGGTCGCCTCGTCGAGAACGATGATGCGAGGATCGGCCACGAGCGCTCGCGCAAAGCTCACGAGCTGGCGCTGGCCGAGGCTCATGTTCCCTCCGCGCTCCTCCATCATGGTCTCGTACCCGTCCGGCAGGTCGGCGATGTGATGGTGTATGCCGACTGCCTTGGCCGCCGCGAAGACTTTCTCGTCGCTGGCCTCGGGGTGGTTGTAGCGGATGTTCTCCATGATCGTGCCCGAGAACTGGAACGGGTCCTGGAGGACGATGCCCATCTGCCGCGCCAGGGAAACGCGCGTGACCGACCGCACGTCGTGGCCGTCGATGGTCAAGCTCCCGCCGGTGACGTCGTAGAAGCGCGATATGAGCGCTGCCATCGTCGTCTTGCCCGCGCCGGTGCGGCCCACCAACGCGACCGTGTGCCCCGGCTCGATGTCGAGGCGTACGTCGGAGAGGACCAGCTTGCCCGGTTCGTAAGCGAACGACACGTCGTTGTAGTGGATGGCGCCATCGATTTGAGGCAGCTCTACTGCATCCTCTGCGTCGTACAGGTCAGGGTCGACGTCCAGCAGGTCGAAGATTCTCGATCCGGACGCCATCGCCCGCTGGAGTTGCGTGAACTGCTGCGTGAGGCTTCGAATCGGGTCGAAGAAGCGCTGGACGTAGAGGGTGAATTGGATGAGCAGGGCGACGCCAATCGCGCCGCCAATGACGAGCCCCCCGCCCACGATGATGATTGCGGCAAGGCCGAAAGCCATGAAAATCTCGACCACCGGCATGAGGGAGGACGAGAGGCGCTGCGCCCGGAGGTTGGTGTTCAAGTGGTAGCGGTTCAGCGCATTGAACGCGACCAGGTTCTTCCGCTGGCGGTTCATGCTCTGGACGACCCTGACGCCGTCCAGGTTCTCGGCGAGCGAAGCGTTCACGTTGGAGATAGCGATGCGCACGCGCAGGAACGCCGGCCTCGCGTGTTTCTGCCACACCCAAATGATCCAGATGAGGACGGGCAGGGTGGCGAAGGACCACAGCGAGAGCTCCCAGTGGGTCACGAGCATGAAGGCGATGATTCCGGCCAGGCTCAGGAGGTCCGCGACGCTCAACACGACGATGTCGAGGAACTCTTGGAGCTGGTAGACGTCGTTCTGCGCCCGCGACATCACCGAGCCGACCTTGTGCCTGTTGTGGAACGACATCGGCAGACGCTGGAGGTGTTCGAAGAGTTCGCGCCGCAGATCGTAGATAACCCGCTGGCTGACGCGGGCCAGCAGGAGCTGGTGGCTGTAGTTCGAGATGTAATGGACCACCAAGACGAAGCAGAAGACTATGGCCAGCGTGTTCAGCCCGGAGAGGTCCCCTGTCTCGATGTAGCGGTCAACGCCGATGGCGATGATGGCGGGGATGGCCACCGTGGCCAGGGTGTAGATGAAGACGCCGACCAAGCTAAGGAAGACTTCCCGCTTGTACGGCCCCATGTATTTCATCAGACGAATGACGACGCGCTGGTCGTATATCTTCGTGCCGTCCTCGTCTATGTCTCCCTGCTGGCCGCGCGTCATCCAGCCGCCGCCGCCCGTGTTCAGCATCATCGCGGGGTCCCCCTTGGGGCCGCGACGGCCCGCTCGGCGGCGACTCCGTTGAGGCTCGTGGCGTATTGCAGTTCGGTGACGTGCGTGAAGAGGCCCCCGGACTCGATCAGCTCTTCGGGCGTGCCGATCTCGGCAATCTTGCCGTCGAGCATCACCGCTACGGTCTCCGCGTTCTGAATCGACGAGAGACGGTGCGCGATGATGAACGTCGTTCGCCCTTTGATTGCGCCGGCCAAGGCCTCTTGAATGCGGGACTCGGTCCCGGCGTCGACGCTGGCGGTCGAGTCGTCCAATACGAGGATTGGCGGGTCGAGGGCAAGCGTGCGCGCGATGGATAGCCGCTGCCGCTGGCCGCCCGAGAGCGAGACGCCGCGCTCGCCGATTATCGTTTCGTAGCCTTCGGGGAGGGCCATGATTTCGTCGTGAATCTGGGCGGTCTTCGCCGCGGCCAGAATCCCGTCCATTGTTGCGTCCTCACAGCCGTAGGAGATGTTCTCGGCGACGGTGACGCTGAAGAGGAAGACGTCCTGTTGCACGATGCCGACGGCCGCACGGAGCGACGGCAGAGTCGCGTCCCGAACGTCTATGCCGTCGATGGTGATGCGGCCTCCGTCCACGTCGTAGAAGCGCGCGAGCAGGCTCATGAGCGTCGTCTTGCCCGAGCCGGGAGCGCCCATCAACGCGACGACTTGGCCAGGCCGCGCCTCCAGGGTGACTCCCCGCACAGCGGGGCGGTTGCCGTAGGAGAACGTCACGTCCTCGAAGCGGACGTGACCGCGCACGTCTTGCAGGGGCGCGGCGTCAGGATGCTCCTTGACCGGTGACTCCGCGTCCAGCACGTCGAACAGTCGCTCGCCTGCGGACGCGGCGCGGGCGAAAGTGTTCACGAGGAAGCCGACCATCCGTATCGGCTGCACGAGCAGGCTGATGTAAAGCAGGAACGCGGTGAGCTCGCCGATGGTCATTCGCCCTTCGATGACCGCCCGGCCGCCGAACCAGAGAATCGCCCCGAAAGAGGCCCAGAAGATGACCTGCATGATGGCGGTGTTGGCCGATTGAGCGCGCCGGGCGCGGTACGTAGCCGCGTAGACGACCTCATTCTGGTGGTCGAACTTACGCTCTTCGTGCTCCTCGGCGCCGAACGCTTTCACCACCCGCTGCCCCGAGAGGTTCTCTTGAAGAACGGTAGTGAGCTTACCCATCTCGATCTGTGCCGTGAGCCACATCTTGCGCATCCGGTTGCTCGCCCAGACCGCCCGGATGCCGATGATTGGCACGAAGGTCAGGCTGATTAAGGCAAGCCACACGTCGGTCAGCATCATCATGACGGTTGCGCCGATGGTGAGCATCGTGATCTGGCCGGAGCGTACGAGCCCCATGCTCACGAACATCCGCGTCATCTCCACGTCGATGGTGGACTTGGACATAAGGTTGCCCGTGTGCTCGTGGTCGTGGAAGCCGAAGCTCAAGTGCTGGAGCTTGTCGTACAGCAGGTTCCGGATGCGGAACGAAACGAGTTGCGAAACAGCCTCCGCCAGGTAGAGGTTGGCGTAGTTGAAGATGCCGCGCACCGCGATGACGCCGATGACGAGCAGTCCGAGAAGAACGAGGTCGCCTGTCGTCGCGCGTTCTCGTGCGCCCTCTCCGAGAGCGGCGTCGATGGACGTGCCAATGAGCCGTGGCACCGCCAGAAAGAGGAGCGTTGCGATGATGAGCGAAAGCCAAGCGACCAACATCCGCCACCGCTCAAGGGAGGCAAGCTTGGTTATTCGCCAGAGAACTCTCATTGAAGAAGGTCGCGCAAAACCGTTTACAAGTTGTACGCGACCCTAAGATTATAGTCTATAGACTGCCGGAATGGAATCGGCACGGGCTATATCTTGCGCCTGATTCCGGCGCCGGTGGGGAGGCTGTTCTTCCTCAATCTCCCGTTTGCGGGGGAGGCCTCCTCTCCTGGCGGTGAGCAAGGATTGAGGAGGGGGTCTCCGGTGTTAGAATCGCAATCGTTAGATAGCCGGACCATCATGCGCGGACAAGCCGTACTTCCTTATTCGCTCAGACCCATGGACTGGGACGATCTCGACCAGGTCGCCGCCATGGAGCGCGAAGCGTTCCCTACGCTCTGGCCTCCGACCTCCTATCGCCGCGAGATCAAGAATCATATGGCCGAGTATCTCGTGTGCGTTCACGAAGGCGAGTACGTCGCCGTCGAACGGAAGCCCAGAGGGCTGGCTCGTCTCTTCCGCCGTAACAAGCCGACGCCGCCCGTCACGAGGCAGCTCTTGGTAGGCTTCGTCGGGATCTGGTTCATGGCCGGCGACGCCCACATCGTCGCCATCGCTGTCCGGGAGGACCGTCGCCGCCTCGGCCTCGGCGAGCTGCTGCTGATCGGAGCGATCGAGCTCAGCATGGCGCGGGGCGCGCAGGTCGTGACCCTCGAAGCCCGGGTCTCCAACGAGGCCGCCAAGGCGCTCTACGCGAAGTACGGGTTCGATGAGGTGGGCCTGCGCCGGGGATACTACGCAGACAACCGCGAGGACGCCGTCATCATGACCACCGGCAAAATCGCGTCCGACGAATACAAGGCGTTGTTCGACCGGTTGAGGAGCGGCTTCGAAGAACGCCGCGGGACAGCCGTCCGCGAGTATCTCTAGGGATGCTCCGTCTCATCATGGTGCGCCACGGGCGCACCGCTTGGAATGTGCAAGGCCGAGTCCAAGGTGGAGGCGGCCTTGACAAGGTCGGTCGCGCGCAGGCGGACGCCCTCGCAAGGCGCGTCGCCGTCGAACCCATAACCGCTGTCTACGCGAGCCCCGCTTGGCGCGCCGAGCAGACGGCGCGGGCCGTCGCGCGCGTGCTCGGCCTTCCCGTCCGCCAACGCTCCCTCCTGAAAGACCTGGATTACGGACGTTACGCGGGTGCTCTGGTGGCCGACGTCATGCGCGAGAAACCTGAGCTGCTGGAGCGGTGGCGGGACAGGCCTGAGACGGTGACGTTCGAGAACGGAGAGAACCTCGCGCATCTCCGAGAGCGCATCTCGCGATTCATCGCCAAGGCGGCGGCCGACCATCCCAACGGGACAGTGCTGGCTGCGAGTCACGATTCGCCCATCCGTATGGCGGCCTCCATCGCCCTTGGGCTCCCTGACGCGTCGCACCGCGAGGACTTCCTCAAGACCGCCTATGCGGCGGTAAACCTGTTCGAGGTCGAGGAAGGGTCGGTGCGCCTGCGCCTGCATAACGACATCGAGCACCTGGCGGGCATCGATGCCTCAGCCTAGGGCCAGGACACGCCGGTCCAAGGTGCTGCGGCCTCGCAGCGTGCGCGGGGTGAAGCCTTATGCGGCCGACGAGGTCTATGACCTGCTGGAGGCCTACTACGGCAAGCCGGACCGGCGGCAGCGGCTCGACGGCACGTCCGAGCTGATCTGGACGATTCTCTCGCAGCACACGTCAGACCTGAACGCCGAGCGAGCGTTCGCCGCGCTCTCCGACCGGTACGATAGCTGGGAGGCTGTCCTCGCCGCGCCGGTTGATGACCTCGTCGAGACAATCCGCAGCGGCGGGCTGGCGCGCCAGAAGGCCCCGCGCATCCAGACCACGCTCCAGTCTATCCTCGACCGCACAGGCGGGTTCGACATCTCGTTCCTGTCAGGCATTCCGCTGGAGGAGGCGAAGGCATGGCTGCGCGCAATGCCGGGAGTCGGCCCTAAGACCGCCGGAGTGGTCCTCTCGTTCGCGATGGACCAGCCGGCGGTGGCCGTTGATACGCACATCCACCGCGTTTCCAAGCGGCTCGCGTTGATTGGCCCCAAGGTCACTGCGGACGAGGCCCACGACGTGCTGGAAGGTTCCATCGTCGCGGAGCGGGTGCTCAACCTGCACGTCTACCTCATCACCCACGGGCGGCAGGTGTGCAAGGCGCAACGTCCTCTTTGCCACGAGTGCCCGCTTGCGGGACGGTGTCCGTCGCAGTCGCTCTACCTGCGGGAGGGCGACACCCGCACGCCGACGGTCAGCCTGCGTCACAAGCCGCTATGAAAGTTCCCAAGGGCCGCGTCCCCCGACAGGTGCCCCAGCAGCCCCGACAGGCGTCCCAGCAGAATGAAGGTATGCAAGGCCTCCTGTGGCCGGATGTGCTCCCCATTCCTAAGCCGGAGGCCCAACCTGTTGCTCCGGCCCCGCCGAAGGCCCCTCGGAAGACTGCGAGAGAGAATCTGCCCACGGTCGAGGCGGCGACCCGCGATTCCGTTGATAAGCTCCTCATCGAGCTGTCGGCGGAGCACCGGATAGCCCCGGCGCCCCGCCTCGAATGGTCGACGCGGATGCGCAGCCTGCTCGGGCGGGCCTACGTCGACCGGCGCCTAATACGGCTCTCCGCATGGCTCGACCACGACCAAGCGCATGAGACGCTCCGCCACGAGCTGGCGCACATCGCCGTCGGCCCCGCGCGCCGCAGTCCCCATGGAGCGCGGTGGAGGGAATGGGCGGTCCGCCTGGGCGCCAACCCCCGCGCCACCTCCGAGCGCGCCCCGGTGCACGCTCCCGACCGCCTGGCTAACCGCCGCTACACGGGTCTCGAATGCCCCGGGTGCAAGACCCGTTTCGTCCGCGCCCGTGTCCTCGCGGGCCTCTACTGCCGCGCTTGCGGCCCCCGCAAGGGGATGCTCGTCAGGCAGGTGAGAGGCGACAGAACGACGGTGTCCGAGTGGGCGCAGTCCTAACGCGCGCTCCCGTCTGCCGGCGGTTACGACGACGGATACGTCGGGCTTCAGCCTGGAGCCGAGTGTCCATTCAGAGGCGCCGGCTAGGATGCGGGTCGGGATGATGCAGGTATATAGTACCCATCGTAGGCCGAATGCGCCTCGGAGGTCGCCCATGGTCACGAAAGACGAAGCGGGGAGCGAGGACGCCGTACGAGAACCGATTCCGTACTTGGGCCGCAGCGTCAGGGTCGTGGGCGACTGGCGGTCGGTGGACGCGTCGCAGACCCCCCACGAAAAGAACAAGCGGGCCGAGCTCGGCAAGCCGCTCCACAACTGGTACTTCAATCGGACCTCACGCGACCCGCTCGGACGCATCGCAACGGCGAACACGTCGGCGGACCGGCGCAACGCAATCGAGTCGCACATCGCGGGGGCCCCTCGCGGGCGAATCAACCCGGCGCGCACCGAGGTCACCGACCCTATGGTGATGACCGAACACATCAAGCGTGTCGCCAAGCACCTCGGCGCGTCGGACGTGGGCATCATGCGCGTGCACCCGTCGTTCCTGTACAGCGAGGGACGGTACCCCGACGACGGCACGGGCGCCGGCGGCCCCGGCGGCACAATGGTGAGCGCCGAGGAGAGCGCGCGGCGCTTCCCGTATGCCATCGTCTGCGTCTACGCGTGGGACTATGAGATGGGCCGTGCGCACCGGCACCGGATCGGCGATGCGGCGTACCACTTGGGCGCGGAGGCCCTGCGCTCGACCTACGCAAACCTCGCCGGCTACATCCGCGAGCTGGGCTATGGCGTGGCGCAACGGGTGGCGACTCCCATGCCGGTCGCGCTTGCAGCAGGGCTCGGGGAGATCGGCAGGCACGGGATGCTCATCACTGAAAAGTTCGGCGCGCGCGTGCACCTGGGCGACCCGATCCTGACTGACCTGCCCCTGGTGCCCGACAAGCCCATCGACATCGGCGTCGAGGACTTCTGCAAGGTGTGCCGCAAGTGTGCCAACACCTGCCCGACCAACAGCATCACCACCGAGGGCAAGCAGGTCGTCAACGGGGTCGAGAAGTACAAGATCAACTGGGAGACCTGCTACCGGCTGCGGCCCCACGTCATGGACTATTGGGACATCTGCATGACGTGCGTAGCGGTTTGCCCGTACACCAAACCCGATGTCTGGTGGCGGACCGTCGCTGTGAGGGCGATCAAGTGGACGCCGATACCGCTCCGGGGGCTCGTCACCCGTCCGTTGAAGTGGATCGATGACCGGTTCTGGGGCAAGCTGGGGCGCAAACGGGTGCAGTGGATGAGCCACGACTCGGGGAACCTGAAGCTTCCCGACGGAACGGTCATGCCCGTGGAGCCGAAGCGGGGCTACTACTACCCGCTCAAGGAGAACACGCGGCGCTTTGACATCCTGAAAGAGAAGCTCAAGAGCAAGGCGTAGCTGATGCGACTCCTCGGCCTGCGGTTGGGTCGCTCCCGTGACCCCTACTGGGACGGTTTCGTCAACCGGCCACTTGCCGACCCGACGAACGTCCTGACCGATGCCATACGCCACGCGCCGGGAGGGCGGGTCTTCCCTGCACGCAGCGAGCTGCCCGAGCCGGGCCGGCTGATGCGCGACCTCGACCAGCTGATGCGGTTTCTGGGCGGGAGCGCCATGGGCGTGGCCAGGACGGACACCGCGTTCTTGCGCCCCGGCGACGGCTCAGGTCCCGATGCGCCGCCGGACTTGGGTGAGTTGGCGATGGAATATCCCTTCGCCATCGTGTGCGCCGTACACGCCGAGCACCACCCCGCCAAGGCTAAGGGCATGGCCGGCCAGCACGTCTTGCACGAGTCGGTGTCGGTCAACTTCAGCCTTGCCGCATACATCCGGGAGCTCGGATATCGCGCTACGGTCCGGCCGGTGGACTCAGCGGCCGCTGCCCGAGCCGCGGGCCTCGAGCCCCAGCGCCGCCAGTACGTCGGCGACGCCGTGCTGACGGACCTCCCGTTGCCCACCGGCCGTCCTGACTCGTAGCGGAAGAGGGACTCCACCAATGACCACAGACTCCGTCTTCTCCAGCTACGTCATCACGGACCCATGTATCGGCGTGAAGGACGGGACGTGCGTCGAGGTTTGCCCCGTCGACTGCATCGAGACCACCGACGACGACGACCAGTTCTACATCGATCCGGCGCTCTGCATCGCCTGCGAGCAATGCGTGCTCGTTTGCCCCGTGGACGCCATCTACCTCGAACACGAGGTGCCGGAGGCGTGGAAGGCGTCGATTGAGCGAAATCGGACCTTCTTCCTCGAAGCGAAGAAGGAGGAGCCCGCCGTCTCGCCCGAGTGGGCGGAACAGCTGGTCCGGTCGGCCCTGGTCCGTGCGGGCGAGTTGGGCATCGATGTGAGCGTCGTAGTGGTGGACGCCCGCGGCGAGGCGGTGGCGACAGCCCAGGCGAAGTCCGACGACCCCCACAAGCGGCAGACCGCCGCCAGCCGGGCGTACAGTGCCGTGGGTTTTGCCCTGTCGACATCGCAGATCACCGAGCGGGCGATCGAACGGGCCCCCGAGTCACTCGACCGCGCCCGGCTCGTCACCGGGGCTGGCGGCATACCTATCGGCAGGCCGTACGTCATCGGCGCCATCGGTGTCGCAGGCGGCACGCCTGAGCAGGACGAGCAGTGCTGCCGTCTAGCGGTGACGGGGCGCTAGGGGAGTCACGGGACTCGGAACGCCTTCTGCTATCCGTCCCTGCGCCAGGGGTGGGGATCGTCTCCGCGCGACCGGAACACGTACAGCATGCGGTCCCAGTACAGCCCGGGGTCGACGCCGACGACAGCGCCGTTGTCTAGCCTGGCGACCACGAGACCGCCCCAGTCCTGAGGGTCTCGCTTGTCGGCGTCCACGCCCCCGCGCCGCTCACGGCTATTGATAAGGGCCATCTCATTCAAGAAATCGGCAATCGACGCGGCATCAGCCTCCCAGGCGTCGACTACTGCGCCGCTGCCCTCCTCCACGACCAAGAGGGCGTCGTCCTCGTGGTTCTTGTTTCTCCACTCGAATCGCATCCGCTCGCTTTCGTCGCTCAGGCGTCTAGAAGAAGGTGTTGACCACCTTCGGAAGCAGGACGTTCTGGTCGAGAATGATCGTGCGCTTGACGACCTTGAACCCGGTGTCGGCGTCCCGGCGCAGCGTGTCGTAGCGTCTCCCCACGAACAGGTTCACCTCGTCTTGGAGCCGGTTCTGGTAGCAGAAGAACTTGCTGTTCACCTTCACCTCGTCGCCGTTCACTTCGAGAAGCAGCACGTTCGAGACCAGGTGCTCGAAGCGGGAGACCGGCTCTTCCGCCCAGTGGACGCCCGTGTTGATCTGCCGCACGCGACCCGTCAGGATGTCCTTCCCCTCGTCGAAGTAGGAGATTTCCGATTCCGGGTCGCTGAACTCTAGGTCCCAGTCGCCGAACTTGATGTTCCGGCGGATGGGCATCCAGTAGTGCACGTCCTCGGCTAGCAGGTCGAGCCACTCGGTCAGACGACGCTCGTCCAGGAGCAGGGCCTCCTTGTACAGGAACTGCTCCACTTCCTTCAGCAGCACGACTTGGTCGGGCGTTATCGTGGGTATCTTTGTTTGCTCCATGGTTCCGCTACCCCCTCAAGCCTCCCGCACGGACGGCCCTTCCTCGGTCCTCTCCCGTCTGGTGGGAGAGGAGGCGAGGGATCACACGACCGCCTTCACGTCGCCGAAGAAGACGTACTCTACCCCGTCCACTCTGGCGGGAAACGCCTCGGACTCCACGATACGCACTATGAGGTAGGCCCCGTCGCCCGGATTTCCGATGATTTCTCCGACGGCGCCGTCCGCCAGCGCCACTTTCAGCCCTTCGGCCAGCGTACGGAAGACCACGGAACCATCCGTTCCCGACAGGTTGTACTCCTGAGACGACGCCACGGCGGCCCTCCTACCAGATCCGATGGGACGTGTTCCTGTTGATCGGGTAGAGCTCGTCCCAGCTCCCGGCTTCCATGAACGCAAGCCACCTGCTGAAGCGGGCGCGATGCGCCTCCTCGGTGTGAGAGCCGTTGAACACGAGCCCGGGGAACTGGCCGCTCTCCGCGCCGCGCTTCAGGCCGTTTGCGAAGTAGTAGTTGCGCTTCCGCGCCCGCGCCCCTTGGCTTGCTGAGAACACGTAGTTCCAGTTCTCCATGTCGTCCGACTCGGTTGCCCCGGTCGGGCCGTTGTACCGCATTACGTAGTGACGCACGGCGTCCTTGACGAGTTTCGGGGCGTCCTTGTCCACGCCGAACAAACTCCACCGCTCGACCATGCCCACGGAGTGGGGATGCCACCAGCGCCAGCGCCAGCTGTCCATGATGAAGTTGGGGAACACGCAGAAGTGGCCTCCCTCGTGGCCGTGGGGAGGCAGTACCCGGTTCGCGTACTTTGCCGCCTTGCGCTCGTGGGCGGCGCGGAAGTACTCGTCGACCCCCGGCTCGAACCACGTGTCCACATATTCGGGTACGCCGGACTGCTGGAACACGGTCCAGTTGCCGCCGTGGCCGAGGTTGTGGTCGCCCACCGCGTACCGGTCGGCAGGGAAGGGCGCTCGACGCTTGCCGCGTTCACCTGCGGACATGGTGCCACGGTCCGGGCCGATGGCGGCGGCGTTCACTGAGCGGTGGGTCATCGCGGCGTGGGTTAGGTCGGTTGACGAGGAGAAGGCGGGGACTTTCCAGTTCGTCGGGAGGCGCCACTTCTGGAATGGCGTGAAGACCTCGATGCCCGCCTCCGTGCCGTCGCTGGCTTCGCAGTCGTACCGGATGCCCTCGGCGAAGGGTCCCACGTAGTCCTCGAAGGAGGGTGCTTTCGGGTCCCAGGTCGCCCAGAGAGAGCCGTAGTAGTTCTTGAACTGGGCTACGGGAGTGAGGCCCCAATTCTCCTTATCGAGCTCGCCGGCGAAGGAGTTGGAGTGGAATTGGTAGGCCGCTCCCACCAAGCTGCCGGCGCAATCGTAGGTCCAGGCGTGGAAGGGGCAGGTGAACAGGAGCGCGTTGCCCTGATCGTACCGGCAGACCTTCATGCCACGGTGGGCGCAGGAGTTCAGGAAGGCGCGGACCTGGTTGTCCTTGCGGTCGCGCACTACGAGCACCTCTTCCGTGCCCATGCGCGTCACGATGAAGTCGCCCGGATTCGGGACCTGGCTCTCGTGTCCAAGGAACAGCCAGCACTTCCCGAATATCTGCTCCTGCTCCTGCTCGAAGATGTCCTCGTTGACGTACAGCTCCCGGCTCACCGTGCCGTTTTCGGCGTCGATGAGCGATCGAAGGGAGCGTTCCCCGCGGGCGGTGATGAGGTTGGCCATGGTCTCTCCTCCCGTTCACACGCGTTATTGCCGCCAGGGTGTGCGGCCAGGGTGTATAGAGGTTATACAGAATGGCCCGCGCCTCTGGTCCACGCTCGTTGCACTAAACCACCGCCAAGGGCGCTTGTCAATCAACGCCTGCCTCCCCTCTCTCCCTGCCTCCCCCGCAGACAAGATCTTTGCGCAACCGCAACTGGTTCGTGGTGAGCCTGTCGAACCATGGACCGGCTTGGGAATGCTGGGGAGCGCAGAGGGGCGTCGCCCCTCTGCCGGGGGCGTGGGGGTGTCCCACACAACATGACGGGTGGGTGGGAAGAGTTACGCCCGCCGGGGAAACAGGGCTACGCAAAGGTCTCGCTTACGAGACCTCCCATGACCGTAGGGGCAGTTCGTGAACCGCCCTTTCAAATCGTTCGCCTTCCTAGTCGCTCGCCTTCCCCAATCGCTCGCCTTCCCCAATCGCTCGCCTTCCCAATCGCTCGCTTTCCCCAATCGCTCGCCTTCCCCAATCGCTTGCCTTCCCAATCGCTCGCTTTCCCCAATCGCTCGCCTTCCCCAATCGCTCGCTTTCCCCAATTGGTTCGTGGTGAGCCCGTCGAACCACGCCGCCCGCTACAAACGCTCCGGTTCCCCTGCTCTCAACAGTGGGTTGCGCAAGGTCCTGCCAGGGCCAAGGGGGGCTGCGAGGTTGTCAGGCGGGACTGGCGGGGGTACCGTCGCTGCCTATTCGAGCCGCGAGCCTCAGCTGAGGCTCCTGGAGGAGAACCATGGCCTACGACGTGCTGATCAAGGGCGGACGGGTCATCGACCCCGCCTCCGAAACCGACAAAACCCTCGACGTCGCTATCCAAAGCGGACGCATCGCGAAAGTGGCGGCGGACATCGATGCGTCGGAGGCGGCGCGGTGGGTGGACGCGCGCGGCAAGCTCGTCGTCCCCGGCCTGATCGACGTCCACGCCCACATCTTCGAGCACGGCTCGAGCAACGGCCTCGACCCCGATCTGGCGGGAGTCCGCTCCGGCGTCACGACCATCGTCGACGGCGGCAGCGCCGGGAGCTCGAACTACACCGGCTTTCACAACCTCGTCATTCAGCGGGCCGCCACGCGCGTGCTCACCAACATACACATTGCCAAGGCCGGCCTCGCCTTCATGCCCGAGGCGCGCGACGCAGACGACATCCTTCTCGACGACACCATCGCGATGGTCCACGCGCACCCCGGCGAGATCATCGGCGTGAAGGTCCGCGCGTGTGGGCCCGCCGTGGACGCGATGGGCATCGCCTACATCGAGTCCGCGCTGACGGCCGCTCACGAGGGCGGCGTGCGGCTGATGGTCCACATCGGCGACCCCCAGTTCGGTTCCGACCCCACGATTACGCGGCAGCTTCTCCCGCTGCTGCGTCCGGGCGACCTGCTCACCCACCTCTACACCGGCAAGCCTGGCAAGGCCATCGACGACGCCAACCGCGTGCTGCCGGAGCTCGTGGACGCCAAGGACCGGGGCGTGCTGTTCGATCCCGCGCACGGCCGGTGGAACCTGAGCTTCGAGGTCGCCAAGCGGCTGCTCGACCAGGACATCACGCCCGCCAGCATCAGCACGGACATCACGAAGCCCGGACGCGACATCGTGAAGTCGATGACCCATACGATGGGCAAGTTCCTGGCGTTGGGCTTCTCGCTCCCGGACGTGATCCGCATGAGCACGCTTGCCCCCGCCCGCATCATCGGACAGGAGGCGGAGCTCGGCTCCCTCGCCGAGGGCACGACCGCCGACGTGACGATTCTGGAGGCCCTTCAAGGGCGGTGGAGCTTTGCCGACTCCGAGAACGTAACGCTCATCGGCGAGCAGGCCCTCCGCCCCGTGCTGACGTTCAAAGGCGGCGAGCAGCACAACGTCGACTACGGCCCCTTCCCCTGGGGCTGGCTGCCGGAAACGGACGAGTAGGGCCCCATCATCCCGCGCACTACCTGGACGAACTCAATCGGAGGTCTCAGAAGCGGCAGACAGACTCGATGCTCAGGTTGACTTGGGGTATCGCGGTATGACAGCAGTTATTGCGGTGGCAACTTTCGTCAACTTAGCAGTAGCCGCAGGTTGGCTGTAGGTCGTCTATTCCTCCTCGGCTGACGGCAGCGGAGGCAAGGGCCATATATCAGCTAGTTGCCCTCCTCGGCCGGCCAACCCTGGACTCCCACCTGCGCGGGAAAGAAGGAGGGGGAGGGACTGGTGGATTCCCGCTCGTTTGTGGAAGAGGCCGGCGCGGGAAGGTCGGAGAGGGGCGAGAAATCGGCGGAAACGGGCTTGGCGGGCCTTGGCAGGCGCGTTTGTACCCCCTAAGATGGGGTTGCGGCGATAGGCCGTAGAAAGGGGGTGATCTAGTAGTGTCAACATCATTACCTCGCACTGCTGCGTCACCCGCTGCTTACCGCTAGGGACCGGCTGGTCGATACCGGTCGCCCCGCGGTGTCCCGTGGGACCTGAGCGGTGGGTCCTTCGGGCGGCGCAGCAGGGTGCGCCCCGAGAAAGCGCGCTTCGGCGATGTGGACTCGGGGAATGGGACGGGCGCCTCGGCTCTTCAACGGGCCGGGGCGCTTGATTTAAGCCCTCCTCGCCTCTCCGCCCACCGACGAGTCCCTTGCGTGGCAACGTCGCTGGCGCACCGCGACACTTGCCCATTGCCCTGTGCCCCTTGCGTGTCCTACGATGACGAGCCGTCCAATCTGCGGAGGAAGACTGGGGAGGGGGGCTGTCTGCATGGGGGAGCATTTCGGCCTCTTTCCCGTCTGCGAGGGAGAATCGACGAGGCGTATGGAAAAAAGAAATCATCAGTCAGGAAATAGTTCCAAGGTCCAGGGAGCAGGCCACGGCCACGAAAACGCCCTCTGTCAACCCTCTTTTGTCGTCGATTTTCGGGTACTTTTTCACTCGTAACCTCATCGAGAAATCAGGGACCTTTACGCGTAACGTCATCGAGAATCGAGGACTTTAGTCCTCTGCTGCGGGGACTGGGCCGGGACGTGCAGGGGCCTCATTCGCGTGCGGTGACATCCATTCCCCTTGGGGGAGGCTGGGGTAGGGGCATGCTAGAATCGGAAAGTTGGCTGCGAGGTTCCCGCCTGCGGGAATGACGGTAGGGAGAGCGAGGTCCGTATGTCGGTAAAGATTGGCCTGGCAGGCGCGTCGGTGATGGCGCGGGAGGGGCGCGAGTCCTTCCTGGCGTATGTCGATGCCGCCGAGGAGCAGGGCTGGGACTCGGTCTGGTTCTCCGACCGCATCGTCGGTCCCGCATGGCGCATGGACCCGCTGGCGGGCATGGCCATCGTGACGGGGCGCACCGAGAAGCTGAAGTTCGGCACGGGCGTGCTGCTCATGTCGGTGCGGAGCCCGGTCGCCACCGCCCGCGAGGTCGCGACCATCGATCTGCTGTCGAACGGCAGGCTGGTGCTCGGCGTGGGCGTCGGGCAAGAGTCCCCCGCCGAGTACGAGGCGATGGGCGTCCGCAAGAGGGACCGGGGCAAGCGGCTCGACGAGGCGATTATGGTGATGCGCAGGCTCTGGAGCGAGGAGCGCGTGACCTACGAGAGCGAGTTCCTCAAGCTGACGGACGCGTCGATAGGCGTGCGTCCCAAGCAGGCCAACGTGCCGATTTGGATAGGCAGCCGCTCCGAGGCGGGACTGCGCCGCACCGGGCGGGTCGGTGACGGCTGGCTGCCGACACAGCTCACGCCCGACGAGGTGTCGGCGGGCATCGCGAGAATCAATGCCTATGCGGCCGAGGCGGGCCGAGAGATACCGGACGACCACTTCGGCCTCCAGATAAGCAGCTACATGGTCGAGCAGGGGACGGTCCCGGACCACGTAAAGGAGCGCTTCCTGCTGCAGCGTCGAGCGGACGTGACGCCCGAGCAGATTAACCTGCTTGGCACACAGGACGAGATCATGGCGCGGCTGCGCGAGTACATAGACGCAGGGGCGACCAAGTTCGTGTTCAACCCGGCGTGCGGGGCGGACGAGATGCTGGAACAGATGCGCCTGCAGGCGGAAGCGATCGTCCAGCCCTTCCATCAGAAGCTCGTGCCGCTCGATGCATGAGCGCCGGTGTTCCCCTCTCCAAGGAGAGAGGGTTAGCGTTAAGAGGGTTATGGAGCAATGAAGGTAGGCATCATCAACGTCACGGGATACGCGGGCATCGAGCTTGCGCGCATTCTGCACCGCCACCCCGAGGCCGAGGTGGTCAGTGTCACGGGCCGCAGTCAGGCGGGCGAGGAGCTGGGCGACGCGCTCCCGCACCTCTGGCGCATGAACATGGCCATCGAGCCGGAGATTACGCGGAGCGTCGACTTGGTCTTCTCCGCGCTGCCGCAAGTGGCGTCCGCCGAGGCGTGCGTCCCCTTCGCGCGGGACGGCGTGAAGGTCGTGGATATCTCGGCCGACTTCCGCCTGCACGACCCGTCGGAGTATGCGGAGTGGTACGGCGCCGAGCACCCCGCGCCCGACCTGCTGGAGACGTCGGTCTATGGACTGACGGAGCTCGACCGCGAGGGTGTCGCCGGGGCGCGGCTCGTGGCTAACCCAGGCTGCTACCCGACGGCGGCGCTGCTGGCGCTGGCGCCGGTGGTGGAGCAGGGCCTCGTCACGGACCAGCTCATCATCGACTGCAAGTCGGGGGTATCGGGCGCCGGGCGCGGCCTCAGCCTGACCACCCACTTCTCCGAGGTGAACGAGAACGTCTTCGCCTACGCCGTCGGCGGTCACCGGCACCTTCCGGAGATCACGCAGGAGCTGAAGCGTCTCAGGCCCGGCTATCAGCCGAAGGCGCTCTTTCAACCGCATCTTATCCCGATGACGCGCGGCATCCTCGACACGGTCTACGCCGACTTCGTCGATGGCGCGTTCGGCTCGCCGGAGCAGGCCGCTGCGGGAGTGGCCGAGCTGTACGCGGACTACTATCGGGACGAGCCGTTCGTGAAGGTGGTCAGCAAAGCGCCTCAGACCAAGCAGACGTGGGGAAACAACGATTGCCTGGTCTACCCGACGGTCGATTCGAGGACGGGCAGGCTCGTCGTATTCTCGGCGTTGGACAACCTGGTCAAAGGCGCGGCGGGCCAGGCTGTGCAGAACATGAACCTGATGTTCGGGCTCCCGGAGGCCACGGGCCTGGAACAGCTCGCCATCTATCCGTAGTGGGCTGCCCGTAACGGGCTACCCGTAGCGCGCCGGCGCCCGCTCGCGACGCGCGCCCCTATAGTCTAGCGGCCTAGGACGTCACCCTTTCAAGGTGAAGATCGCGGGTTCGAATCCCGCTGGGGGCGCCAGCGCGCGTCGACTGACCAGTGCTCCTCCTCCCCCGCCCGCAGGGACGACTGAGGAAGGGCCTAGGCGGCGACGGTCGTTGGCAGGTCGATCTCGTAGTGCGCCAGGAGGTCGTCGAGGAAGGCGGCCGTGTCCGGGTCGGCGTCCACGAGCGGCAGGCGCAGGCTGCCGACATCGAATCCGGCCTTGTTCAGGCAGTACTTGACGGGCATCGGGTTCGAGATCTTGAAGAGGCCCGTCGAGAGGGGGAGCTGACGCTCGTGCTCCGCCCGGGCTGCCTCGATGTCGCCCGCCGCAGTGAGTTCGATCAGCCGTTTGATCTGCTTGCCGATGAGGTGAGACGCGACGCTGACCACGCCCCATCCGCCGAGGCGCACCACATCGAACGTGTCGCTGTCGTTCCCGCTCCACACGCGGAAGCCGTCCGGGGCGTCGCGGAGGATGGCGGCTATCTGCTCGATGTCGCCGGAGGCTTCCTTCACGCCGATGATGTTGTCCACGTCATGGGCGAGCCGCAGCGTCGTCTCCGCCGTCATATTGACGATGGTCCGGCTCGGCACGTTGTAGAGGATGCAGGGCAGGGAGGTGCTCTCAGCTATGGCCTGGAAGTGGCGGTAGAGGCCCTCCTGCGTGGGCTTGTTGTAGTAAGGCACGACGAGCAGCTGGGCGTCCGCGCCGGCCTGCTCGGCCATCGCGGCCAGCTTTATTGTCTCGCCGGTCCCGTTGGTGCCGGACCCGGCGACGACGGTCGCGGAGTCGCCGACGGCCTGCTTGACCTCGCTCCACAGGCGCAGGTTTTCCTCATGGGCGAGGGCGGGGTTCTCGCCGGTCGTGCCGGTCACGACGAGGCCGTCGCTGCCCGACGCGACGAGGGCCTTGGCGAGACGCTTGGCCTGGCCGTAGTCGACTTCCATCGCCGTATCGAACGGCGTGACCATCGCCGTGATGAGCCGCCCTATCTCGCTCATGCCCAGGCCTCCTGTGAGGGGTAAGGGCCCATTGTAGCGGATGGTGGAGGGGCGTGAGCGGGAGATTCGCGCTACTCCTGGTTCCTCCGGGACCAAAAATAGACGCCTGCGAAGACGGCGAGGGTAAGGGAGAGCGCGACCACGGCGCCCCAGATAGGGCCGAAGTAGGCGGTAACGCCGCGCTCGATGATGAGCGCGCCGAACACGATGGAGGCGGCACGTCCCATCATTCCGGTAAGGTCGCGGGAGTTGTTCTTCATCCCTGGGCTCCGATTCGGAAGGACTACCGGGGCTGCGCGGGCTGACGGAGCCACGCGCCCCTCCGGACTATCTCTTCGGCAATCTGGACGGCGTTTGTCGCGGCTCCCTTGCGGAGATTGTCGGAGACGAGCCAGAGGGCGAGGCCGTTCGGGAGGGCGGCGTCCTCGCGGATGCGGCCCACGAACACTTCGTCCTTTCCTGCGCCGTCGATGGGCATGGGGTAAGCGTTGGCCGAGGGGTCGTCCACGACGACGATGCCGGGGTAGGCGGCCAGCAGCTCCCGCGCCTCGCCGGGGCTGACGGGGCGCTCGAGCTCGACGTGGACAGCCTCGCTGTGGCAGACCTGGACAGGGACGCGGACGCAGGTCGCGGAGAGGGGAAGGTCTGGCTCGTGCAGGATCTTCCGTGTCTCGTTCAGCATCTTTGCTTCCTCGGAGGTGTAGCCGTTGTCGCGGAACGAGCCGATGTGAGGCAGGAGATTGAAGGCAATGGGGTGCGGGTACTGCTCGGCGCGGGCCTCGCCTCCCGCAAGCAGGTCGCGCGACTGCTGGTCGAGCTCGGCCATCGCCGCGGCGCCTGTGCCGGAGACCGATTGGTACGTGGCCGCGACGACGCGCCGCAGCGGGCTCGCCTGGCGCAGCGCGTCGAGGACCATGGCGAGCGGAGTGGTCGAGCAGTTGGGTATCGCCAGGATTCCTTGGTGGCCGTCCACGTCGGCAGCGTTGACCTCGGGAACAACGAGAGGGACGGCGGAATCCATGCGCCAGACGCCGCTATCGTCGATCACGACGCATCCCCGCTCCTTCGCGGCGACGGCCATCTCGCGGCTGACGTCGTCATTCGCGGAAATGAAAGCGATGTCGGTCTCGGCGAAGACATCGGGCGTGGTCGCCTCGACGGCGATCTCCCCTCCGGCGAAAGCGATCCGCTTGCCCACGGAGCGCTGTGAGGCGGTAAGGCGGAGGCTGCTCATGGGAAAGGCGCGCTCCTCCAAGACGGCCAAGGCCACGTTGCCGACGGCCCCCGTCGCTCCAACTATCGTTACTCTCGGATCACTCACAAACCGCTCCTCTCGCCATACTCGGCAGATATTGCGTTCCTCTTATGGTACCCGACGCGGGGCCGCTACAGGCCCATGAGCTTGTCCAAGCCCACGGTGAGGCCGGTCAGCTCGCGCACTTTGCGGACGGCCAAGAGGACGCCGGGCATGTAGCACTCGCGGTCGTTGGTGTCGTGGCGGAGGGAGAGCGTCTGGCCGGGGCCGCCGAACGTCACCTGATGGTGGGCCATGCGTCCGGGCATCCGGGCAGCGTGAATGCTGATGCCTTCGTAGTCGCCGCCACGGGCGCCAGGGAGGGGCTCGCGCTCAGGGTCGTTGTGCGCGAAGGGCGCCGGGTGGGCGTCGCGAATGGCCTTTGCGATGCCCATGGCCGTGCCGGAGGGCGAGTCGACCTTCATTTCGTGGTGCTCCTCGACGAGGTCGACGTAGTCAAAATAGGGCGCTGCGACGGCGGCGAGCTTGATCAGCAGAACGGCGCCGATGGTGAAGTTAGGGGCGAGGAATCCGCCGAGGCCGTGCTCGCCGCAGAGTCGGCGCAGGTAGTCCGTCTGCTCCTCGGTGAAGCCGGTCGTCCCGATGACGGGGCGCACGCCAAGGGCGAGCGCTTGCGGCGCCATCGCGAGAGTCGCGGCCGCCAAGCTGAAGTCGACGACGACGTCCGTGGGGTTAGCTTCGAGGGCCTCGCTGACGTCCGTGTGATACGGCAGTGAGACGGGCAGGGGGGCGAGGTCGGAAGGTGGCACGCGATCTATCGCGACGGTCAGCGTCATGTCGGGCGCTCCGCTCACCGCGCGGAGCACCTCGCGCCCGACGCGTCCCGCCGCGCCATGTACGGCGACTCGTATGGGGAGGGCGCTGGTCATGGGCGTTTCCTCACGCCGAAAGCGGTGGCCGGGCTAGCTGCGCGGCCCCATGCCCATCGACGACCCGCCGGCCTCGCGCATGCGGGTGGCCATTTCCGTGTCGACGCCCCTGCTCCACTCGCGCTTGGCGGGGTCCTCGATGTTGACGTGGAGCGTCCCGATGCCTCCGATGGTGAACGCGATTTTGTCGCCGTCCTGGAGAGCCCCGAGGCCCTGATGGTTGGTGCCGGTGCTGATGACGTCTCCGGCGCTCAGGTGAGCGATGCGGGAGATGAACTCGATGCACTCGGGAATCTTGTGGGCCATGTCGTCAGTGTTGAACGCCTGGCGGTCTTCGCCGTTGTTGGTGATATGGAGGCTCACGTCGTGGGGGTCGGGGACCTCGTCCTTTGTGATGATGAAGGGTCCCATGGGACCGAAAGTAGGCCACGACTTGACCTGGAAGAAGCTGGTGCGTCCGCCCGGCTCGAACCCACGCGCGGAGACATCGATGAAGCCGGTGTAGCCGAACACTTTGTCCATCGCTTCATCCTGGGAGACGTTCTTCGCCTCGGCGCCCATCACGACGGCAAGCTCGGCCTCGTGGTGGAAGATGGTAGCGTGGCAGTCGGGGTCGAGGCGCACCGTGTCGCCGTCGCCGATGACGCAGTCGGACGATTTCTGGAAGGCGTCAATCTCAGGCATGGGACGCTGGCCGAACTCGAGGTAGTTCACGGCCATGCAGAAGATCTGGCTTGGCCGGGGAATCGGTGGGCGGATGCGGACGTCCGCAAGGGGTACGCCTTCCGAGACGCTCACGAGCTTCTCGAACGGGTCGCGGACCTGATCGAAGTGGGAGATGACGAGGTTGATGAGCTCCTGCGCGCCGTGGGCATGCACGCCTTCCAGCACTTCGGACACGTCCACGATGTGGGTGTCGTTCTTCACTACTCCGAGGGTCCAATCGTTGAAAAAGCCAAGCTTCATGCGTGCTTCTCCTGTGTCGTTGGTCTGTTTGGCGTCCGGCTTCCCGCGCAGAGCAGGAAGGCCAGACCGGGCTCTACCGTAGGATGATAGGCCGGACCACGATAGTCTCGTCCCGGCGGGGGCCGGTTGATATGAGGTCTATGGGGCAGCCTATCACGTCTTCGATGCGGCGCACGTAGGCGGCGGCTTCGGAGGGCAACTGGGAGACATCCGTAATGCCCGCCGTCGGGGCGCTCCAGCCGGGCATCTCTTCCCAGACCGGCTTGGCGCGCTCGAGGAGGCCCGGTTGACTGGGGAAGCGGTGGATGCGCTTGCCTCCCGCCTCGTAGGCGACGCATATCTTGACAGGGTCGATGCCGTCCAGCACGTCGAGACGGGTGAGGACGGCGGAGGTGAATCCGTTAATAGTCGCGGCGTACCGGGCGGCGAGCCCGTCGAACCATCCGACGCGCCGGGGGCGGCCAGTGGTGGTCCCGTACTCCCATGCGCGCTCGCGTATGTCCCATGCCACCTCGTCGTTCAGTTCGGTGGTCATTGGGCCGGCGCCGACACGGGTGGAATAGGCCTTGAAGACGCCAATGATGCCGACGATCTCGCGGGGGGAGATGCCGAGGCCGGTACACGCGCCGCCGATGGAAACGGACGAGGACGTGACGTACGGGTACGTGCCGTGGTCGAGGTCGAGCATCGCGCCCTGGGCACCCTCGAGCACGACGCGGGCGCCCCTTGCAAGTCTGTCGAGGATACGCTCCTCGACAGAGGCGGCGTAGGGCCGCAGCGCCTCGCCCCATGCGCGCACCTTCTCATGCAGCGCATCGAAATCGATGGGCTCGGCGTTGTAGACGCGGGTGAGGAGGCGGTTCTTCTGAGCGACGACGCCCTCGAGGCGGTGGGCGAGATAGGAAGAGTCCAGCAGGTCGCCGAGGCGGATGCCGGCGCGGGCGACTTTGTCGACGTATGCGGGGCCAATGCCGCGTCCGGTGGTGCCGATGGCCTGGCTCCCGCGCGCTTCCTCCTCCAGCTGATCGAGCTGGACGTGGTACGGCATGACGATGTGCGTGTGGTCGCTGATGAATAGGCGGCTCGTGTCGACGCCCCTCTCGTGGAGGCTTTCGAGCTCGCCGAGGAGCACGTCAGGGTCGAGAACGACGCCGGGGCCGATGACGGCGTCGACGTGGGGGCGGAAGATGCCGGACGGCACGAGGTGAAGGGCGAAACTGCCCTTCTCGTTGATGACGGTGTGGCCGGCGTTGCTCCCGCCTGAGTAGCGGACGACGACATCCGCTTCCTCAGCGAGGAAGTCGACGACTTTTCCCTTGCCCTCATCGCCCCATTGGGCGCCGACGATGCCATAGGCGGGCATCAGCACTTACTCCGCCCGGATTTCGGGCAAACAAACTTCCGGCCCGCAAACCCCGTAGGGGCGCAGGCCGAGCGAGAGTATAGCAGACCGCCCCTTCTCAGGTCTGCCCCGCAGACGAGACCTTTGCGTAACTCCTCATGGTGGACAAGGGGAGTATCCACATGGATGGACAAGATGGGGGATTTTCGGAGGGCTCGCATCTTGGGTTAGGGGCGGCGTAGGAGTGTGGGAGGATGGTCAAGATGCGAAATCTCCCGGGCCTTTCGCATCTTAATTCCGTGGCCGTGATGCGGTCCCGAGGCTTTTTGAGGGCCAAGAATCAAGATGCGCGTTCTTGCAGTGCGGGGAAAGGGGGCGAGGGTCCCGCTTAGGAGGGGGAGACTGAGAGGGGGCCGTCTGTGGAGCAGGAACATTTTTCGCAGGCTCCTTCTGTTCTTGGAATCTCTGATTTAGGTGGCCGTGATGCGGTCGCCGGGGGACGGGGCGGGGGGCTAGAAACAGAGAGTCCCCGGACATTTCTGAACCTGTTTACCAGGCCGTGGTGCGGTGGAAGGGGCCTAAGAATCAAAGAATCCACAAATCCCCTCCCCGGTCCGCATGGCTTTGGGGTCTATGGAGCAGGGCGGGGGAGTGCATCGGCTCTTCGCTTGTCGGAGTCCATGGTAGGGATTGGTTGGGGATGGGGGAAGGGGCAAGTGTCGCGGTCCGCCCCTCTCCCTAGCCCTCCCGCAGACGGGCGAGGGAACCGGAGCGGACGGGGGAGACGGGGAGGGACCGCGGCGCTGTCGCACCGCTGCGAGGTTCCCGCCTGCGCGGGAATGACGGAAAGGGGGCGTCCTGGATTCCCGCTTTCGCGGGAATGACGGGTAGGACGCGTTGATTGGCGGGGCTTCGTGGTTCGGCAGGCTCACCACGAACCTATTGGGACAGCGGTTTGACTTGGGACGGCGGTTTGACGTTCGGCTCGCTCAGGATGCCGAACCGCTCGCCTAGGCGGACGCCGTTCAGGAGCTTCATTGGACTCGCCCAAGTTCGCTGAGTCCAAGCAGCGCAGGCAGCGCGGCCATGTCAGCGAACCGCTCAACTCCCCTCGAGTCGGCGACATCACTTGTCGGGCTCGCCACGTATGCATCGCTGTCCTCGATGACCACGCAATCCGACGGAGAGAATCCCATCGTCTCCGCGGCTTGGAGGAACACGTCGGGATAGGGCTTGCCGCGCGCCATCGTCGCGGCGCTAAACAGCCGTCCTTCGAACCAGGGATAGAGGCCGGTGAGTTTCAGCCGCTGTTCTATCGCGTCGGGTGAGCCGTTCGAACCGACGCACATCGCCAGCCCCGAAGCCGCGACCGCGCGCACTGCGTCGACGGCCCCGGGAACCGCATGGAGCCCCTCCTCCACCGCGACCCGTTCCGCTTCCTCGATCAGACTCACGATGTCGTCCGGTAACTGCACGCCCCAATGCGCCAGCCCTGTATCGTGGACCTGATTATTGGAGACCCCGTGAAAGCGCGCCTGAACCTCGTCCAACTCCAGTCGCAGACCGTAGCGCGCGAGAACATGCTGCATAGCCCGGCTGGTCAAAGGCTCGCTGTCGACCAATACGCCGTCGCAGTCGAAGATGACCAGATTGGGAGGAGTCATTCGCAAGGGCTCGTCTATCATTTGATCATTTGATTTCCAGCATAGCTGTCGCCTCATCGGCTGAGCGTTCCGTTCCGTGGAGTCGGAGCGGACGCTAGCCCTAGTGGTAGTACTCCATGCCGAGGTGGGTGATCTGCTCCTCGCCCATCAGCCAGCGCAGCGTGTTCTTCAGTTTGGTCTGCTGTATGAACAGGTCGTGCTCAGGGTAGACCTCCGGCGCGTGCTGGGGGCTCTTGAAGTAGAAGGAGAGCCACTCCTGCACGCCCCCCATGCCGGCGCGCTGGGCTAGGTCCATGAAAAGGATGAGGTCCAGGGCCAAAGGAGCGGCTAAGACTGAGTCGGAGCAGAGGAAGTTGATCTTGAGCTGCATCGGATGGCGCAACCACCCGAACAGGTCGATGTTGTCCCAGCTCTCCTTCGCGTCGCCACGAGGCGGGTAATAATTGATGCGCACCTTGTGGTAGGCGTCGGAGTAGAGTTCGGGGTAGGTGTCGGCCTGCAGGATGTGCTCCAGCGCGCCGAGCTTGGACTCCTCCTTGGTCCTGAAGTTCTCGGGCTCGTCGAGCACCTCGCCGTCGCGGTTGCCCAGGATGTTGGTGGAGAACCAGCCGTCCAGCCCGAGCATTCTCGCCTTGAGCATCGGCGCGATAGCGGTCTTCACCAGCGTCTGGCCGGTCTTGAAGTCCTTCCCGCAGACCGGCACGCCGTGCTCGCTTGCCAGCCTCTCCAGGGCAGGTACGTCGGCGGACAAGTTGGGGGCGCCGTTGATGAAGGGGACGCCCTCCAGCAGGGCTGCGTAGGCGTAGACCATGGAAGGAGCGATGCTCGGGTCGTTCCCCTGGAGGCCGCTCACGAAGCTCTCGATGTCCTGGTGCGCCTCGCTCTCGGTAATGAATTTTTCGGTGGAAGCGCACCATGCCATGACGAGCCTGTCGCATTCGTTGTCCGCTTTGAACCGGCGTATGTCCTCGCGTATGGCGTCGACGGCTTCGAGCTTGTTGTCGAAGGTCTTGACGTTGACGCCCCGGATGCGTTTGACGTAGTCGCCGCCGAAGACGGCTTTCATGGGCCCAACCGTCCTGAGGAAGTCTGCGATGGGCTCGATCTCTCCATTCCGTTCCAGCACGCCGCACTTGACCGCGGCCTCATAGGCGTTGTCCGGGATCGGGTCCCAGGCGCCGAAGACGAGCTGGTCGAGTCGTGCGAGAGGTACGAAGTCTCGTATGAGTGGGGCGCGCCGGTCAGACCGCTTGCCGAGTCGAATGGTCGCCATCTGGCTGATGGACCCGATGGGCTGTCCGGCGCCGCGCCGCACCTGCTCGACGCCTGCGATGAGGGCCGACGACACCGCGCCAAGGCCTACCAAGAGGACGCCGAGCTTGCCATCCGCCGGCGCTATTCGCGGGGCGGCCGGCGATACGAAGTCCTTGGGTTCGAGGCTGATTCCACGCTCGCGGGCGAGCTCCAGCAGCCGCGTGTGCCATTGGGCGGGTATCCTCCCGGTCTTCACCCAATGCTGCACGGTGCTCTGGCGTCTGCCCAGCAAGGCGGCTAACGCGGACTGGTTCCCGAAGCGGTCGATGATCTGTTTTGCGGGGTTCTGATGGTTGTCCATTGCCCAAAACTAACGACTTTATCGTTAGTTGTCAAGTCACGTCGCCCCTTTCAGGAGGGCCTGAGTCCAGGAAGCATCGGCATCTAGGGCGTTTGTGGCGGGGCGCGTTAGGGGAGGGTGTCGCTGGCTAGGGCTACTGCGCCCAGGGCGCCGGCGTCCACGCCGAGAGCGGGCGGCACTACCGGGGTGAGGTTGCCGATTCCCGCGAACGACTGCTCGCGCATGAGCGTCACCGCAGGGGCGATGTACGCGTTCCATTCATTGGAGAGGCCGCCGCCGATGATAATTTTCTCCGGGTTCAGCAGGTTCACGATGCTCGTCAGGCCAGCGCCAAGGTAGACGGTCGCGTTCTCGACAATCGACCGTGCGAGCACGTCGCCGGAGCGGCAGGCGGCGAACACGTCGCGCGCCGTGAGCTCTCCCTGGTTCGTATCGTGCATCGCGCTGCTCATGGAAGAGCGTTCGCCCGCCGTTAGGCGCTCCCGCGCGATACGAGCGAGCGCGGTCCCGGAGCAGAGAGATTCCCACGCGCCGGGTGTCTTGCTTGCGCCGTAGGGGCCGCGGGCGTCTACGGTCATGTGGCCGACCTCCCCCGCGAAGCCCGCCGCGCCCGTGTAGAGACGCCCTCCGATGATGACGCCTGCCCCGATGCCGGTGCTGATGGTGATGAACACGAGGTCGCTCGCGCCCGCTCCCGCTCCATACCGCTGCTCGCCGAGGGCCGCGAGGTTTGCGTCGTTGCCAACGACTACGCGCATGCCGAGCCGTTGAGCGAGCATCGCGGCCACCGGGGTGTTGGACATCCCGCCTATGTGCGGGGAGTGGACGACGACCCCTTCCTTGGCGTCGATGGCGCCCGCAGCGGCGACGCCGACGCAGGCGATGGCGTCCGCGTCGAGCCCGGCGTTCGTCATTGCCGCGCGGGCAGTGTCCGCCATCGCGGTGATGATGCGCTCCGGCGTCTCGCGAGCGGGCGTCTCGGCGACTTCGGACGCGAGGGTGACGCCATCGGGCGTCGCGGCGAGCGCGAGTATCTTCGTTCCGCCGAGGTCGATGCCGAGGACAACGGTGTCAGGCACGTGGGCTACTCCGGGCGAGATTGCTTCGCCCCATTGGCTGCATTGGATGAGTTGCGGTGGTCTTCCGAGGCCAGGGCGTTCATGAGGCGCAGGTGGTCCTCCAAGAGGCGGGTCGTGAGGAAGTGCTCGCGGACGTGCTCCTTGGCGACTTCGCCGAGGCCGGCGCGGGCTTCTGGGTTGTCCAGAAGTTCTCCGATGGCTTCGGCGAAGTCCTGGGTAGTGGTGGCGACCCTGCCTGCCCGCCCGTAGTCCAGCTGGAGAGGGATGCCTCCGGCCTCGCTGCCGACGAATGCTTTGGATTTCCAGAGGGCTTCGGAGATTACGAGGCCGAAACCTTCGCGTATGGACTTCTGCATGACGACGTCGGCGGCGCGCTGAAAGGCGTTGACCTCGAGATTGCCGACGCCGTTGAGGTTGGTGAGCACATGGATGTCGTAGTCTTCGCCGGCTTTCCTGACGATGCGCTCGTAGAAGGACCAGGCCTCGGGGTCGTCGTTCGCCATGGCGGCAATCATCAAGAGCTGGAGGTCGGGGCGTTTCTCCTTGAGGAGACGGTAGACGTCCACGACGCCCAAGGGGTCCTTCCAGGGGTCGAACCGCGAAATCTGCGCGATCAGGGGGCGGTCTGGGTCGATCTCGTATCGGGCGAGTATGTCCCGGACGACGGCCGGCGAGATGTCGGAGTTCTTCGTGCTGGTGGGGTCGATGGCGGGCCAGATGACTTCCAGCTTCGGGCCGTTCAATGGCTCCTTGACGTATTCGGCCATGGTGAAGACGACGGCGTCGTAGACGGAGACGTAGCCGCGGAGGAAGTCCCAGACTTCGGGGAGGGCGTCGGTGGTGTCGAGGTGGCATCGCCATATCCACTTCGCTCCGAGCATGTTGGGGTCGTGCTCCTTGAGGAATTGGAGGATGCCGGCGGGTTGGGGGTCGTGGATGTAGACGAAGTCGTAGTTGCCGCCCATGGCGAGGGCGTTCGCCTGATTCGTCTCGCGCCACAGGTCCGCCATGGTCTTGTTCCAAGGGATGTACATGCCCTGCATGGCGTTGTGCATGCTCTTGGTGACGTTGAAGAACTCGGGAGACGCCTCCATGACGTGCCAGTCGGCGTCGATTCCCAAGTCGCGAAGGAGCGGGATGAAGCTGTTGAGTATCTCGGCAACGCCGCCCCCGAAGGCGGTCGCGTTGAGGTGGAGGACTTTGGCGCCTTTGAGAGGCTCGGCGAGCCGCCGAATCTCTTCTACGCGCGACTCGCTGATGTGCGGCCCGTACTCGGAGAGCGCCTTGGGGGTGATGGGGACGGGCGTTGGCATTAACCGCTCGATGCCTTCCGGCGGCGTCCGAGTACTTGCTGGAACACCTTGAGGTAGCCGGCGAGGTGGTGGGTAATGAGGAAGCGGCGGGCGACGTACCGGTGGGCCGCGCGTCCTACCCGATCCGCCAGGCGCGGTTCAGCGAGCAGTCGCTCCACCGCCGCCGCCTGCTCCTCGGGGGAGTCCGCGAGCAGGCCGGTCTTATCGGCGGCCAGGAGGGCCTCCGCGGGAGAGCTACGGGCGCTGACGATGGGCCGGGACTGCCACATCTCCTCGATCAGTTCCATGGAGATGCCGCGCGGGTAGCCTTCGTGGATAAGGACCGTCGCCTCGTCGCGTAAAGCGGAGAGCTCGACGTTTCCGACGCGGTCCATCTCGGTGAGGATGAGCACGTCGCCGAGCTGCTGCCCGCGCTCACGCTGGACGCTCAGCTGTTCGATCGACGCCATGTCCTCTGCTTGGAGGTTCGCGATGACGAGCTGAATGTCTGGTCGTTGGCGTTTGATAAGGGCGTAGGCGTCCAGGACGCGCTGGGGGTCGTCCTCACGGAGGCTAAGCACGATCTGGGCCAGCACGGGACGGTCCACGTCCAACCCGCGCTGCGTCAGGATCGTCTCTCGCACTTCTTCGGAGACGGGCAGGGACCGGGGACTCAGCGGGTCGACGCCAGGAGGCACGACGTACGAGCGCTTCGTGGGCGCGTCGGGGCGGATGAACGGCTTGTAGTCGTAGACGGAGGCGGCGAAGCCGTCCGCGTGGTGGCGTATCAACGACCAGGCCTGAGGAGACGCCGAGCGGTAGTCCCGGTGGGAGTCCCAGAGCCAGACGCCCGCCGGCGCCTTGCCGTGTTGTTGGGTTAAGGCGGCGTGGAGGCCAACGGAGGCCGTGTGGTGCACGACGACGATATCGAAGTCTTCGTCGAACATCTGGGCGTTGGACTGATTGAACTGTCGCCAGTCGTTCTCGTACCGCTCGTTCCAGTTGACGACATAGCCCGAGAGGGCCCGCCGCAGCGCTCCGTCCATTTCGAGGTGCTCGGCAGCGACGCGCACCTGCTGCCAGTGGATGTCGAGACCCAGGTTGGCGAGGAGGGGAACGGAGCTCTGGAGGACACTGCGGACGGCAATGCTCGCGGCGGGAGAGGAGAGGTACAGGACACGCAACCCCGCCAACGGCGCGGCTGCCGCGCGAAGGTCGTCGATTGCCTTCTCGCCGACGAAACGGGCGTAGGCATCGATTGAGTGGGTGCTGGTGGCGACGCTGCCGAACAATCCTCACCGCCCGCCGGGCTTCACCGACTTCTCGCTCCGACGACGAAAGGGATTATCAGCGGCGACGGGAAAGCCGGTCAATGCGATTCTCTTCCGGTCGCTCCCGCAAATGAGACCTTTGCGTTCTGGCGGGCGTAACTCTTCCCACCCACCCGCCCGTTATGTTGAGGGGGACACCCCCACACCCCCGGCAGAGGAGCGTTGACCCTCTGCGCTCCCCGGTATCCAAGCAGATTCATGGTTCGACAAGCTCACCACGAAGCAGTCTCGGGCTCACCGCGAACCAGTTGGTTGCGCAAAGGTCTCGCAGGCGAGAGAGGGGAAAGATGCGTTATTCCCGCGCAAGCGGGAACGACGGCCCTTTACCAGGCGCACATGCCTCGCGCGAGGGTCTATAATCGCTCTCGTCTTCTCGCAAGTATCAACCAACCTCGTTTAAGGAGGCGCTGCTATGGGGAGCTTCGACCGGAGTACGCAAGACGTCGGGAACGTCGTATCGCTCGATCACGTGAACCTGACCATCACCGATCAGCAGGTGTCGACGCTGTTCTATATCGTCGGTATGGGGTTCACGCGGGACCCCTACATGACCGTTGGGCTCCAGAACATGTGGATCAACATAGGCCGGCAGCAGTTCCACCTGCCCACGCGGGACACCGCCCAGGAGCTTCGGGGCCGAATCGGGCTGGTCGTGCCGGACGTGGACCAGCTGGAGGCGAGCTTGGAGAGTGTGGCGGAGGGGCTGGCGGGAACCCAGTTCTCCTTCGAGAGGGTAGGGGCCAACCTCGACGTTGTTGGGCCGTGGGGCAATCTCTTCAGGTGTCATCCGGCCAGTGAGCGGCTGGGCGGCGCGCGGCTGGGGCTGGAATACCTGATATTCAACACGCCTCCCGGCAGCGCGGCCGGCATCGCGCGCTTCTACTCTCAGGTCATGGGCGCCGAGGCGGGGGTGGTGGAGCGCCGCGGGGCTCCCGCCGCGCGGGTGTTGGCCGGTAAGCATCAGGCGATGATATTCAGAGAGGACCCCGACGAGACCAGGGCCTACGACAATCATCACATCGCGGTCTACTTGGCTGACTTCTCCGGCCCACACCGAACGCTGCAGGAGATGGGCCTCGTCAGCGAGGAGAGCAACGATTCCCAGTACCGTTTCGTGGACATCGTCGACCCGGACACGGGCGAGAAGCTGTACGAGCTCGAGCACGAGGTGCGGAGCATGGTCCATCCGATGTATGGGCGGGAGCTGGTGAACCGGGACTCAGGCCAGTCGCTGCAGAGTTACAGGCGCGGGTCGGACGCTCTGGCAGTCGGCTAGGCGCGTTCTTCACAGCGGCGTCACTTATTTTCGGGCCACCGTAGCTCAGTGGCAGAGCAGCTGTTTCGTAAACAGCAGGTCAACGGTTCAAATCCGTTCGGTGGCTCCAGATGCTCCTTTCCGGCGCTTGCCGGCGGCCTTGGAAGGCGGCGGAGGGGAGGCCGACTACGACTGACTATGCTCAGGCGCACCCATTTCGTAGCACTCGCGGACCACGGCCTCCGATGCGAATCGCGTCGTCGCGGTCCAGACCATCTGCGGTCGGCACAATCAGCTCGAAACCGGTTGCATGGCGCTTGAATTGCATGATGCCTGAGCAGCCTTACCGATTAGGGCGTCTGGGCCGGAAGCGTCGGGGGCTTCGCCGCCCAGAAGAGCAGCATGGAGCAGGAGGCAATGCCGAACGCGACCACGAAGGCGACGTTGTAGGAGCCGGTGATGTCGAATAGGGCGGCTATCGCCGGCGGCGCGATGAGCCGGGAGATGGTCATGAACGGGCGCATCGAGCCCTGGATGCTCCCCTGGAAACGCCGTCCGTAGTAGTTCGACCACGCGATCGGCTGCAGCAGTCCGAACGCGCCGCCGAACGTCCCCCAACCCAAGACGAACGTCGGGATGTTGAAGGGGTAGGGGACGACGACCAGCGATAGCGTTCCGAGGGCTCGTATGCCTGCCATCACGGTCAGGCAGGAGCGCACGGAGTAGCGCTCGACGATGAACCCCCATACCCATCGGGCGGAAGCGGTACCCATCGCGCTCGCGCTCAGGACGAGGGCGGCGCCCTGGATGGACATGCCCTCGTTCACGAAGAACGGCACCTGGTTGTAAGAGACGCCAGCCGTGGCGAACCCCACCAGATTCGAGCCGATGACCATCATCCAGAGCGTGCGGGTCCGTGTCGCTTCCTTCAGCGTCCACGTCGTTTCCAGACCGTCGAACCGCGGGCCGGCTTGCGGCTCGCCGGCGGATGGCGCGTCGCGCACGTCCGACTGCGGGGGGTCGCCGTCGGGGAGCAGGCCCATGTCCTCGGGCTGCCTCCGCATGAAGATGAGGACCAGGGGGAGGTTGATTATCAGTACGGCCCCGGCCAGGATTCCCCAAGTGCTCTGCCATCCAAACGCCAGGATGAGCAGTCCGACCACCGGCGATAGCAGCATCCCGCCGAGCGGGTTCCCCGACGCGGCGAACGCGAGCGCCCGGCCTCGCTTGCGTATAAACCACTTGGAGACGACGACGGACGTTGAGAGGCGACCGAGCTCTCCCATCCCAAGCGCGCCGATTAGCGCGAAGAGCGCCCAGTACTGCCAGACCTCCCGCACCTGGGTCATGAGCAGAAGCCCTACGCCTGCGACGACTGCGCCAACCGCCAACACCGGCCTAGGGCCGTAGCGGTCGAGGAGCGGTCCGGTGATCGGCGCGGCCGCCATCCCCGCGAGTCCGGCGGCGGTCACGGCCCCGTTGAGGCGCGTGAGCGACCAGCCGAGGTCCTCGGACATCTTTGGGAAGAAGAGGGTGATGGTGCTGCCGGTGGTCGAGTAGGAGATGAACTCGACGAGGAACAGGACCGTGACGATGGTCCAGCCGTAGTAGACCTTCCGGCGCAGTCCGCGCCGCGGGCTCTCTTGCGTTGTCTCTTGCTGGTCCACCATCGCTACCCTGGCATCCCGTTCAGACCGTGTGGCGGCCAGCATAGACCTTCGTGCAAGGGCGAGGTCGGTCCATAGCAGACCGGACCACTTGCGCTATCCACACGGCAGGCGCGTTACGGGATGTCCGACTGAGGAAGCCGCTGTTTGCCGTGGCAATCCGTGGGCCGGTAGTCTTGGCGCGGGCCGGTGCTTCGCCATGCCCGTCCGGATGCCTTCTACGGCGCTTGGCGGCTTCCCCATAATTCGTTGACTGTCCTACGCTATATCTAAGTCATGGGTCCAGCCGTGCATAAGCCGTTGAGCGCCGCGCTCTTCGCGGGGGCTGTCTCCGCCGTTGCGGCCGCGCTCGTATCGCTTCCGCTGCATTCGCCGCACGATGCGCTGCTGAACACGGCCAGCGTCGTGTGGGGAGTGCTCGCGCTGTCCGTGGCCGTCGGTCTCGTTTGGCGGAGAGTACACCGCCGGGAGCATGCCGGGCGCCGGCTTGCGGCGGCGATGGCTGTGGGATTCATCGCATGGGTGGGCGTCGCATTCGCCCTCGAGACCGTGTTGGAGCGCATGGTCTCGTTCAGCGTCCCCCTCGCGGCGATAGCGTTCGGCGGCATCGGCTTGCTCACTCCGCGGCTATCCCGCGCGCCGCTGGCGACGCGGCTGCCGGTCGTGCTCGCGGCCCTCGCCATTGCCGTCGTCGTTGGCGTTGGGCTCGCAGGCTTCGGCGACCAGCCGAGCGGACGCCTGGAGCTGCCGCCCCGCGCCGGGGCCGCTTCGACTCCGGTAGCATGGACCCAGGAGACAACCAGATGAAACCGAGTCTGCGACGTGCTTTTCAGGTAGTTCCCCTAGCGATTCCGGTGCTGGCCGCGTTGCTCGCGCTCTCCGCCTGTGGTGGCGGCGACCCCACGCCCACTCTCGCGCCGGGCGCGCCTACCCATACGCCCGTGCCGCCTAGTACTCCAGTCGTCGGCACGCCTACGCCTACGCTGGTCCCGACGGCGACGCCTGATGCGCCCGTCGTTGACAGCGGGCCGGTCGAGCGCGGGACGGGCGACGTGGACGGCGTGGTGTTCGTAGTGTCGGAGGGTTCCAAGGCGACGTTCGCCGTCGATGAGGAGCTGGCGAGCGGCACGTTGCCGGGCTACGAGGCCGTTATGCAGACCATCGGTCTCACCGGCGAGGTCCGGCTCGACGGCGGCCCGTCGACGGTGTCGATCGACCTCCACAGCATGACGAGCGATCAAGAGTTCCGCGACCGCTACGTCCGCACCCGTATGTTCCCGAACGACCCCTCCGCGACGATCACGTTCGGTGACCTCACTCCGCTGCCGGACGGTTTCACGGCGGGCGATGAAGTAGCAACGGATGTCGTCGGCACGCTGAACATCAAAGGGTACGACGCGCCGCTCACGTTCGCAGTGCAGGCGCGCGATGACGGCGGCTCCGTGTTCGTGCTTGGGCGCACGACCTTCACGTGGGACGACCTGCAGCTCCCCAAGCCCTCCGTCCGCAGCGTCGTCAGCCTCGGCGACGAGGTGCGCGTCGACGTGTTGCTGTCGTTGGAGTCCCAGCCCGCCTCCTGAGGGAGGGCGTGATCCGACAGGCCCGCCACGAACCAAGCCCCCGCCTTCCGCAGGTTGCGCGCCGCCCGCCCGTGGCGCATCATGGCGCCCGTTCTAGAGGAGGGTGTTATGGCAGGTCCTAAAGTCGTTGTCTTCGCGCCGGGAGACGAGGAGAGCTACAAACGTTTCGAGGAGCTTGGCTGCGAGGTCGTCCTCGGGAAGGCGTCGTGGGCCGACCCCAGGGGCAACAACACGGCTGAGCTCGAGCAGATGGCCCGTGAGTCCGACGCGCTGATTGGCACGTCTATCAAGGGCGGGCGCATCGACCGCAGCGTGATGACTGCCTCGGAGCACCTGCGCATCGTCTCCAAGTACACCGTGGGCGTCGACGAGATCGACACCGACGTGGCGACGGAGCTCGGCATCATCGTGACCCACGCTCCCACCGAGGCGAATTGGGGCGGCGTGGTTGAGACGACGATGATGCAGGTGCTCACGCTCCTGAAGAAGTCGCGCCAGCGCGACGCCGCCCTCAAGCAGGGTGAGGCCTGGCGGACGCCCGAGCTGACCGCGACGCACATCGGCAGGCGCGAGGACGGCTACCCCGGCCTGACGGTCGGCATCATCGGCCTCGGGCGCATCGGCGGGCGCGTCGCGCAGATGCTGGCGCCGTGGCGGGTCCGCATGATTGCGTACGACCCGTACCAGCCCATCGACCGCTTCATTCACGCCAACGTCGAGCGTGTCGACCTCGATACGCTGCTGCGAGAGTCGGACGTGGTCACGCTTCACGTCATCTTGACTGCGGAGACCTACCACATGATCGGCGAGCGGGAATTCGGTTTGATGAAGCCGACCGCCATTTTCCTCAACACGTCGCGGGGGCCGGCCGTCGACGAGCAGGCGCTGGTGAAGGCGCTCCAGGACGAGACCATCGCGGGTGCGGGGCTCGACGTGTTCGAGGTCGAGCCGCTGCCGCTGGAGAGTCCTTTGCGGCAGATGGACGACCGCGTGCTGCTGTCGCCGCACGTCGCCGCGCACAATCACGGCGCGGGCATCGGCCCCGGCATCCAGTGGGCGACGGAAGACGTGCTGCGCGCGCTCCGCGGCCAGGTGCCGGAACACGTGTTCAACCGCGACGTCATACCCCGCTGGCGCGAACGCTTCGAGGGCCGCCCGACGATCTAACCGACCTAATTCCGGAGGAGACCAGTGACGGCTATCGGACCCAACGGCGCAAGAATGAGCAAGGCGGAGTGGGGCTCCGACGTTATCGTCGACGTCCTGCGGGACTTGGGCATCGAGTACGTGGCGCTCAATCCAGGGGCCACGTTCCGGGGCGTGCATGACTCGTTGGTGAACTACCTGGGGAACGAGCGCCCCGAGATGATCCTCTGCACGCATGAGGAGATTGCGGTCGCCATTGCCCACGGCTACGGGAAGGCCGCCGGTAAGCCGATGGCCGCCTACGTTCACAACGTGGTGGGCCTGCTTCACGCAAGCATGGCGGTCTACAACGCTTGGGCGAACCGGTCCAGCGTCATCGTTCTGGGGGGCACCGGCCCCATGGCCGCCGACGGCCGGCGGCCTTGGATCGACTGGATACACACCGCGAACGTCCAGGGCAACGCTGTGCGCGACTTCGTGAAGTGGGACGATCAGCCCGCCAGCGTAGGCGCGGCGATCGAGTCGCTGATCCGCGCCTACCACATCACGACCAGCGCCCCGCAAGGCCCCGTGTACGTCTGCTTCGACGTCGCGACGCAGGAGCAGAAGCTGGAGGCGCCGGTCGAGCTGCCCGACCTCTCGACGTTCCCGGCGCCGACGCGCATCCAGGCTGACCCCGAGGCGTTGGAGCAGGCCACGGGCCTGCTGGTCTCGGCGCAGCGGCCGCTGATCCTGGCCGACTTCATCGGCAGGTCCGAGGACGCGGCTAGCGGGCTGGTGCGGCTGGCGGAGATGCTGTCGGCGCCCGTCGTCTCGGGCGGCGACCTCTACAACTTCCCGACGCGCCATCCGCTGAACGTCACGCGGTCGAAGCGGCAGCTGGTGGAGGAGGCGGACGTGGTGCTCGCGCTGGACGTGTACGACCTCCAGCAATCGTTGACGGGGCAGGACTACCGCGCCCGCAGTCTCGAGCACCTGCTCAGCCCGGACGCAAAGCTCATCGACGTATCGCTGCGTCAGCTCACGTTGCACAGCTGGACGCACGACTACGGCGGCCTCTACCCGACGACGCTCTCGGTGCAGGCGGACATCGGTGTCGCCGTCCCCGCGCTCGCCGACCTCATCCAGCGGCGGCTCGACGATGGCCCCGACCGGACGAGCGAGCTCCGTGAGCGGCATGCGCGCGTCGCGTCGCTGCACGACTCGGCGGAGGCGGAGGCGCAGCGGGTTGTCGCGAACCGCTCCGGCGAGTCGCCCATCGCGCTGCCGTTCCTCGCGTCGGAGATGTGGGAGGTCATCAAGGACGCGGACTGGGTGCTGGGCAACGGGAATCTACGGGGCTGGACCGACCGGCTGTGGGACTACAAGGCGCCGTATCAGGTGATCGAGTCGCGCGGCGGAGGCGGTCTGGGCCAGGGGTTCGGTCACGCGCTCGGCGTCGCTCTCGCCAACAAGGGAAAGGGTCGGCTGACCATCAACATCCAGTCGGACGGCGATTTCCTGTTCACGCCGGCGGCGGTCTGGACGGCGGTCCACCACCGCATCCCGATGCTGGTCGTGATGTACAACAACCGCACCTACGGCAACGACCTGGGCCACCAGGGCCTCATGGCGGAAGTGCGCGGCCGGCCCGACGAGAACAAGACCATCGGCATCGACATCGACGACCCATACGTCGATTTCGCGGGCATGGCGCGCTCCTTCGGCGCATGGGCGGAGGGCCCCATCGAGAACCCGTCGCAGCTGCGCGGGGCGCTGGAGCGGGCCAAGCGGGAAGTGCTGGAGAACGGGCGCCTCGCGCTCGTGGACGTGGTCACGGAGCTGGGGGATAGGTAGAAGAGGGAGTCGTGGCCGAGCAGCAGCAGACCGTCCTCCCGCTCGGACTTGCTCCTGAGCAATACTCGAACGACGGCCTGCCGCGGGAGTGCGTCGAAGCAGGCATGTGCTACCTGCCCGACTTCCTGAGCGCGGAGGAACAAGACGAGTTCATCCGCCACGTCTACCGGAGCGAGGAGCCTTGGCTCGCCATCGACCAGAGCGAAAAGCCCTGGGTGAAAGAGAACGGGGACGCCGGGCTCTCCGGCCCGAGCCGCAACGTGGGCCGCAGGGTGAAGCAGTACGGCTGGCGCTACGACTACAGGGCGCGGGCGATCACCTCGGACATGCGCGTCGGCCCGCTGCCGGACTGGCTGCAGGCCCTGGCGCAGCGGCTCTACGAAGAGACGGGTCTGTTCGAGCGTCCTCCGGAGCAGGCCACAGTCAACGAGTACGAACCGGGCCAGGGGATTGCGATGCATACGGACCATCCAGGCTTCGGGCCTGCGGTTGCGACAGTGTCGTTGGGCGATGACTGGGAGATGGACTTCTCCCGGCCAGACGATGGATTTCAGGCCAAATCCCATATGATGCTGGAGTGCGGCTCGGCGCTTATCCTGACGGGCGACGCCCGCAAGAAATGGCGGCACGGGATCGCCAAACGCCAGAAGGAGCGCGGCGGACGCCGGCGCAAACGCCGACTATCCCTTACCTTCCGCACGGTCTTGGCTGGCGGCGGCGAGTAGGACAGTCCCCTAACAGGAGCGAAATGTCATGACAGACCTGAAGTACATGCGGTTCGAGGAGCAGACCCCCATCTCGCGAGGGAACGGGGCGGTCAGCTATCCGCTGGTCGGCGGGAAGGATGGGACGGACGCGTTCACCGCGGGCATCAGCCAGTTCCCGCCCGGCCTCGAAGTGCCGCTCCACTCGCATAACGTCGAGGAGATGGTGACGGTCCTCGAGGGCTCCGGGGAGTGTGAGATTGACGGCGTCGTCCGTCCGGTGCAGCTGTTCGACACCACGCTCATCCCAGGTGGGGTCGTCCATTGCTTCCGCAACACCGGCGACTCGCCGATGAAGATCATGTGGGTGTACGCCTCAGCCAGCGTGACCCGCACGTTCGCGTCCACCGGCGAGACGGTCGAGCACCTCTCTGGAAACGACCTGATAGGCCCGAAGAGCTAGGGCGGCGCGACCGGCAAGTCCTGGGCAGAGGCGAACGCCGGCAGGGCCGTCGGCAGTTGGCGGTCGCTGCCGCGTGGACGTTGCGGATTCGGAGCGCAAGGCGACCGTAAGGCCCGTATAGTTCCCGCAAGGCCCCGAATAGGTGGGCGACGGTTTTGGGAGGTTCCTGAGTCATGCGCGAACCAGGCCACGAGAGTCACGATCACGACGCCCACGAGGGCCATGATCACGACGCGGTGGGCACGGCCACTCTCACGACTTACGAGGGGCCAGCAGGCGCAGTCTGATCATGGCCCTGGCGCTCGTCTCGACCTATGCGGTGGCCGAGGTGGGGGCGAGCGTGATCTGGGGCAGCTTGGCCGTCATAGCCGCCGCAGGGCACATGCTTACCGATGTCGCCATCATCGCGATGGCTCTCGTGGCGCAGTGGATATCGGGGAGGGCTGCGTCCTCCGAGCGTACGTTCGGGTTTCAACGTGTCGAGGTGTTGGCTGCGATGGTCAACACCCTCGTGCTATGGCTGTTCGCTGCGTGGGTGCTCATAGCAGCGTACCAGCGGATTTTCGTCGGGGAGGTTGGCGATGACCATCATCACGTCGAGGGATGGCCGGTGCTGATCGTCGGGATTGGGGGCGTCCTGATCCACCTCGCCGCCGCGTGGGCGCTCCGCCGGTCGGCTGGGGATGACTTGAACGTGCAAGGGGTTTTCCTGCATGTGATAGCCGATGTGTTGGGCGCGCTGGGGGTGGTCGTTGCCGGGGTGCTCATTCTGACACTGGACTGGGACCTCGCCGACCCGGTCCTCAGCGCCGTCATCGCGGTGCTCATGGTGTACAGCACCCGGCGCCTGGTGAAATCGGTGATGGTTGTGCTGCTGGAAGGCGTTCCCGAACACATCGACGTATACAAGCTCTGCAGCGACATCGAAGACCTGGAAGGCGTCACGGTCATACACGACGTCCACGTCTGGACCATCACCTCAGGCAGCGAAGCGTTCACGGCCCACGTAATCGTGGACCCTCTCTACACGGACACCGCCCTTCTGCTCGAACGAATAAAGGAGCTCGTCCACAGCGACTTCGGCATCAGCCACGTCACCGTCCAATTGGAGCTCTCGGGGGCGAGTTGCCTCGCCGAGAATCACCACGTGGAGCACCTGCTGGCCGAGGCGCGCCCGGCGAGGTGACCGGCGCCGATCGAGTCTGAAGCGGGGTTGACAAGGCAAGATAGACCTCTCTAGGATGGCGCTGTTCACTCATGTGGCGGAGTAAAACTGAGACTAGGTATCATGACGACGCTGCTCACCTCACGACCGGAGATCATGGCTATCCTCGAAGACCGGGGCTACCGGTCGACCGCTCCGAGGCGCGCAATCATCCGGGTCCTGGACGGCAAGCAGGAGGGCTTTACAGCCGAAGAGGTCGTCAACGAGCTGCCGGGGGTGGGCAGAGCGACCATCTTCCGGACGCTCAAGCTTCTGATGGAAGTCGGCGTCATATGCAAGCTGAACCTCATCGACGGCGCCCCTAGATATAGCTTGTCCCGCGTCGAGCACCACCACCACACGGTCTGCGTCAAGTGCGGGAATGTCGGCGAGTTCCGCGCCGCCACTGTCGAGCGCTTGCTGAGGACCTTGGGCAACGACATACCCGGCAATATCGTCGGCCATCGCATTGAGCTCTACGTCAACTGTGACCAGTGCCTCGCGGACGGGAGCGCCTAAAGCCTATGACGCGATTAGGTGATTCGTTGGGTAGTTATTGAGACTTAGTATCGAAAATGGAGGAGTTACCAGCCCCATGATGCAGACCAACTCGACACGAAACCATTACGCTATTATGATACAGAGTATCATTAGCAGGGCGCTAAGGCTCGTGGGAGCCGCGCTCTTGGTGCTCGCGCTGCTCTTTGTCCTGGGCGCGTGCTCGGATGACAGCGCCCCCACCTCGACCCCCGCTCCGACTCCCGTCCAGGTAGTCGCAACGACCAGTATCGTTGTGGACTGGGTGGAGCACATCGGCGGGGACCACGTGGAAGTCTTCAGCATCGTGCCCGCGGGTAGCGACCCCCACGGATTTCAGCCGGGCGCCCGGGACGTCGCCAAGATTGCCGACGCCGACCTCGTCCTGAGCGTCGGCCTTGGTCTGGAGGGCTCTTGGCTCACAGAGCTGGTGCAGAACGCCGCGCGAGACTCATCGAGCATCGTCGAACTGGGCGAGGCCATCGACCCCATAGAGTTTGCCGAGGGCCATGCCGACGAGGTCGAACTCATCGAGGGCATCAGCCACGCCGTCCACGAGGCCGAGGAGGGCGAACTGACGCCGGAGGCCGCCATTGAGGAAGTCAAGGAGCTCCTGATTGCCTTCGAAGAGGCGGAAGCGGCGGAGGAAGGCCACGAGGGCGAAGAAGGGGAAGAGGACGAGGAAGAAGGACCTCACGCAGACGAGGCAATGGAAGAGGAAGAGGAAGGCCATGGCGAGGAGCCCGCTGACGTGGCGGGCGAGATCATCGAGCGATACGAGTCCGGCGAACTTACCGTAGAGGAAGCGCTGGAAGCCCTCGAAGGGCTCGGCGAGGAAGGCGAGGAAGAGCACGAGGACCACGGCCATGGCGAAGAGGACCCCCACTTCTGGTTCGACCCGCTCCGCGTGAAGGTCGCCGTCGACGACATCGCGGCGCGCCTGTCGGCGATGGACCCGGACCGCGCCGCCGTCTACAACGCCAACGCCTCCGCCTACAACGTGCGTCTCGACGAGTTGCACGCCTGGACCTTGGAACAGGTCGAAGTCGTGCCCGAGGAGCACAGGCTGCTCCTCACGTCCCACGACAGCCTGGGATACTTCGCCAATCTGTACGGGTTCGAGGTCATCGGCGTTATTCTGGGGGTTAGCACCGAGCGGGAGCCGTCGGCGGAGGACTTGGCTGACTTGGTGGACGAGGTCGAGGAGGAAGGCATCCCGGCGGTGTTTGGCGAGACGACGGTGAGCGAGCGCTTGGCCGGCGCCGTAGCGGAGGAGTCCGGCGCGAAGCTGGTCCGGCTCTATTCGGGCGCCCTCGGCGGCGAGGGCAGCGGGGCGGAGACGTACATCGAGATGGTGCGGACGAACGTCAGCCGCATAGCGGAGGCCCTCAGATAAGGAGACGAACGATGGTTTCTGAGCCGGCGATAACCGTCGAGGGAGTATGCGTCGAGCGCAACGGGCACCACGCGCTCAGCGACGTGTCCTTCGAGTTCGTACAGGGCGCGCTGGTGGGCGTCGTCGGCCCGAACGGCGCGGGCAAGAGCACGCTGTTCGACGCTGTAGCCGGGATACTCCCTCTCGCAGAGGGCCGGGTGGACCTGCACGGCGCGGAGTCCCGCGACGGCGCCCTGGCGTATGTCCCCCAGCGCGACAGCATCAATTGGCGTTTCCCCGCGACCGTTCTGGACGTGGTGATGATGGGGCGGTATCGCAGCATCAGGTGGTTCCAGCGGCCCGGCAAGCGAGACCGGGAGATTGTGCGGTCGTGCTTGGAGCGGGTTGGGTTGTGGGAGCGGCGCTCGTCTCAGATAACGGAGTTGTCCGGGGGCCAGCGCCAGCGGGTCTTCATCGCACGGGCGCTCGCCCAGGAGGCGAGTATCCTCATGCTGGACGAGGCGTTCAGCGGCGTCGACGTGGGGGCCCAGGAGGGCATCATCGAAGTCCTCCAGTCGCTGCGCGACGAGGGCAAGACCATTCTCCTGGCCACCCACGACCTCACGAATCTGGCCCAGCGTTTCGACCAGATTCTGTGCATCAACCATCACGTGTGCGCGTGCGGACCGCCCGACGTGGCGTTCACTCCTGCCGTGCTCGAGGAGCTCTACGGTTCGCACGGCGTCGAGTTCGCCCATGATCACTACAGCCATGCGGGACACATGGGAGGCCAGCATAGACATTCGGGAGGCCTGTCATGATCGACTACCTCGTCGGGCCGTTCGAGTACGGCTTCATGATAAGGGCCCTGGTCGCCTCCGTGCTGGTTGGGGTGATGTGCCCGCTTCTCGGCGCTTACGTCATCACGCGCGGGCGCGCGTTCATGGGCGACGCGCTCGCGCACTCGGTCCTGCCCGGCATGGTGGTTGCGTTCATGCTGGGAATCAGCCCGTTCTTCGCGGCGGTCCCGGCGGGGATCGCGATCGCGCTGTTGATGGGCTACGTCAGCCGGGGCGCCGGCATCAGCGAGGACACGTCGATAGGCATCATCTTCGCGGGCATGTTCGCGCTCGGCCTCGTGATGCTTTCGAGAGCGACCAGTGTCAACGTCAACATCGAAGACTTGCTGCTCGGGCAGGTGCTCGGAGTGTCGCAGACCGACGTTCTCGTATCGGTCGGGCTGACGGCGCTGGTGATGGTTGGGCTTTACGCGTTCCACCGGCAGCTCGTCTACACCACCTTCGATCCCGTGGGCGCCACGGTCGTCGGAATCAGGACCGGCCTCATCGAGTACGTGCTCCTGGCCCTGCTCGCCCTCGTTATCGTCATAGGCATCCAGGCTGCGGGAATTGTCCTCGTCATGGCGATGCTCATCACGCCCGCAGCAACGGGGTACCTGCTCGCCAAGGGGTTCGTGGGAGTCATGGTGATCGGCGCGGCGATTGGCGCGGCCTCGGCGGTGGCCGGTCTATATCTCTCTTACCACGCCGACCTGCCCTCCGGCCCGGCCATGGCCTTGGTCGCGACCGGCATATTCGGGGTGGCGGCTGTCGTGAAAAGGAGGTGGATGCTCGAGAGTGAAGAGTGACGGGCGTAGGCGCCAGCGCGTCGAGGAGGGCCGGCCCGTCCTCACCAGTGCAGCTCCGAGAGGGGAGTCTTGCCGCCGGGCGGCGGGCCGTCGCCGATGACCTGACCGCTGCTCATTTCGACAACCCGGTCGGCGATGCGCGATATCTCCCGGTTGTGGGTCACCACCAGCACGGCGCGGTCGTCGGACGCCTGCGCGATGAGCAGCTCGAGGATCTGCGCCCCGGTTTTGAAGTCGAGCTCCCCCGTAGGCTCGTCGGCCAAGAGGATGGGGTTGCCGGTGGCTAGCGCCCTGGCGATAGCCACGCGCTGCTGCTCGCCGCCGGATAGCTCGTGGGGGAAGTGATCGGTGCGGTGGCCGAGCCCAACGGCTTCCAGCACCGACTCCGGGGTCGCGGTTCCGCGCTTGCCGGCCACGTCCATGCCGAACTCGACGTTCTCCAAGGCGGTGAGCCCCGGGAACAGGTTGAAGCTCTGGAAGATGAAGCTCACGGTCTGACGTCTGAGAGCGAAGAGCTCCGACCGCGAGGCGGCGGTGACGTCGCGTCCGGCGACGGAGACGCTTCCGGAGGTAGGCGTGTCCAGGGCGCCGATGATATTCAGCAGCGTCGTCTTGCCGCTCCCTGATGGGCCGAGGACCACGACGAACTCGCCGCTCTCGACGTGAAGGTCCACGCCGTCCAGCGCCCGCACTTCGACAGGGCCGATCTGGTAGCGCTTCGATACTCCAACTAGGTCTATCAAGGCCGCGGAATCTCAGAGAGATGCATTGTTGGCGACTCTAGCACATGGTCTCAGGCCGCGTGGAGACGCCCTACGGACGGGGCTTGACCGTCCGCAGACCAAGCGTGGCGCCGCCTGCTAAAATCAGCCCACTATGGCGCTTTCCAAAGAAGACAACGAGCTGCTCACCCGCGTCGGGCCGGACACGCCGATGGGCGACCTCATCCGGCAGTTCTGGGTCCCCATCCTGCTTGCCGACGAACTGCCGGAGCCGGACTCTCCCCCCATCCGCGTCAAATCGCTTGGCGAGTTCTTCGTCGCATTCCGCGACACCGAAGGACGGCTGGGCCTGCTGGACGCTCGATGCCCGCACCGGGGCGCCGACCTGTCGTTCGGCATCGTCGAGGAGGGCGGCATCCGCTGCGGACGCTGTTACTGGAAATTCGACGTCGACGGCGCCATCCTCGACCTGCCCCTCGAACCGCCCGACAGCCCGCTATGGCAGGAGGTCAAGGCCCCCGCCTTCGGGATTACGGAGTTCGGCGGACTGATCTGGGCGTACTACGGCCCCCGGGATGAAACGCCGGAGCTGCCGGAGTTCGAGTGGACGCGCGTCGAGCCCAAGCACCGCTACCTATCGCGCTTCCTCGTCGAATGCAATTACATGCAGGCGGTCGAGGGCGGGCTCGACGCCTCGCGCGTGGCCGCGCTGATGGAGGTCGGCGCCATCGGGCCTGGAGACCCGATGGGCGAGGACGCCGCGCACACCGTGCAGGCCAAAGATACGGAGTACGGGCTGCTGGTCGGCACGGCCGCGGAGCCCACGGCAGGCAAGGCGGACCTGCAGGTCACCCACTGGCTCATGCCCTTCTACACAACGACCACGGCCGGCAAGAGGGGCATCTACGAGGGCGTGGCGTGGGTCCCCATCGACGACGAGAGCACGATGGCGTTCCCCGTCACCTACGACCCGCGCAAGCCCCTCAGCAGGAGCCTCCTCACCGAGATACGGCAGGGCAAGCGCGTGCATCCCAAGCTGGAAGAGGACTCTTACCGCCGGCAGCGGAACAAGCAGAACGGGTTCGTCCCCGAGGGCAAGGAGAAGCCGAACGACTTCGCGTCGCGCTTCGAGACGTCCTTCGAGATGGCCATCGCGTGCCAGGAGAGCATGGGCGCGATCGTGGACCGCTCCAATGAGATGCTCGGCCCGAGCGACGGCGCCATCGAGGGCGCGCGCCGCATCCTCATGCAGGCGGCCGTCGACCTGATGGAGGGGACCATTCCCGTCATCGTTCACAAGGGCGAGGCCTACCGCGTCCGCTCCTACCAGACGAAGATCGCCTCGACGGACGCTTTCGACGAGGACGACTCGGTCCGGAGGGGCATAGCCGCGGAGGTATAGCCGACGTGGCCGGTTATTCCGGAACGCCCCTTCCCCGCAAGCTAGGCATCAGGCCCGGGGCGACCCTTGCAATCGAGGCTGCGCCGCCCGGCTTCGACGCGACGCTCGGCGAGCTGCCCGAAGGCGTTGCGCGGGTCGGCCTTGGCGACGGCCCGCTCGACGTGCTCGTCGCGTTCCACACGGAACGCGCCCGTCTGGAGGCGAGCTTCGTGCGGCAGGCCCGGAGCGTCGCGCCTGACGGCGGCTACTGGATTGCGTGGCCCAAGCGTTCGTCGGGCGTCCCGACGGACATCACCGAGGACGTGCTCCGCGAGGTCGGCCTGCCGACGGGGATGGTCGACAACAAGGTCTGCGCCATCGACGAGACGTGGTCTGGGCTGCGGTTCGTCGTCCGCAAGGAGAATCGGGCGGGATGGCCCCCGGCGGCGTAGGGCTATACGAGCTGCTGCTGGGCGAATCGTGGGCCTCGCTGCCCGGCGTTCTACGCCGAGTCCATGGGACGGATGCGCAGGTGACCGCCGTCGGCGAGATGGACGTGATGCTGGGCCGGTCCATGGGGGCCGGTCTCATCCGGAGGGCGCTGCGGATGCCTACAACGGAGGGGCGGATGCCGGTGGAGCTCCGCGTGACGCGCTCCGGCCGGCGAGAAAACTGGGACCGGCGCATAGGCCCATGGCGGCTCAGCACCGAGCAGTGGGCGGAGGATGGGCTCATAGTCGAGAGCTATGGGCCCTTCTTGTTCCCGATGGTTGCCGCCGCTGATGAAGATTCGCTGACCCTCACCTCTAGCCAGATGATGCTATCCGTCCGAGGTCGCCGCCTGCTCGCGCCGAGATGCCTGTCCACACGCACGTCGGGGGCCGAGCGGCAAGTCGGGGCCGGCGAGATGAGCGTCAACGTGCGGATAGAGATGCCCTGGGGGCAGCTGCTGGTCGGGTACCACGGAACATTGAGGGTCATCTCGGCTTGAGGGTTGTCTCGGAATGAGCGTCGCCCCCGAAGGCGGGCCGTCGCTGGCTGCCTACAAGCCGTGGTTCTATGCGGCGGCCGTCTACAACGCGGCATGGGGAATGGCGACGATCCTGTTCCCCCACGCCTATTTCGAGCTGATGGGGATGGACCGGCTCGATCATCCGGCGCTGTGGCGAGTCGTAGGGATGTTATTGCTCGTGTACGCGCCCGCCTTCTGGTGGGCCGCGCGCAATCCGTGGCGCCATCCGCAGCTCGTACTCATCGCCACGGCTGGAAAGGTGCTCGGCCCGATTGGCTTCCTGGCGACTTACTTCGCCGGCGATCTGCCGTTCCGCTTCGGGCTGGTGATAATTTCAAACGACCTCATCTGGCTCCCCGCGTTCATCCTCTACCTGAGGACCATCGCCAGGACACGAGGACTAGCCACCCTGTTGAAGGGCGACTAGAAGGTCGAGCTTGCCCCCAAGCTACTCCCCGATGGGGTAGATCTTGCGGACGTTCGTGTTCACCAGCTTGTGAATGGTCTCCTGCGACAGGTGGCCCAGGTTCTCCGCGAGAACGCGCCGCGAGTGCGGCCAGGGCGAGTTCGGGTGCGGGTAGTCCGTCGACCACATGCAGTTGTCCTGGCCCCACCACGAGAGCAGCTGCCCGCCGACGGCGTCGTTGAAGAACGTCGCGTAGCAGTTGCGGTAGAAGTACTCGCTCGGGGCCATCGTCATGGCCGTCTCGCGCTGACCGAGGAACCGATGGTAGTAGTAGTCCCACTGCTGCAATACGAACGGGATCCAGCCAATCTCGCTCTCGACAATGACGGCGTTGAGCTTGGGGAAGCGCTCGAAGACGCCGGTGTAGATGAGGTCGAACAGGGAGTTCGTCACGCTCTGGAGCTTCAGGTTGACCGACCCCCGGTGGGCGAGTAGCGGGTCGTTCTGCCGCGCGCCGAAGTTGACGCCTGCGCTGTAGTCGAAGCCGGTGAGAATGTGCAGGTGGACCGGCACGCCGAGCTCCTGACACGCGGCCCACAGCTTGTCGTAGTGGTCGCTGGTGAAGGGAAGGTCGGGGTGCGGGACTTGCCAGACCAGACCGCCGTACAGCCCGCCCTCGTGGGTGCGGTACAGCTCCGCGACCGCCTTGTCGATGTCGTAGGTCGCGATGCAGGGGATGCCGACGAGGCGCTTGGGGGCCACGGAGCAGTACTCCATGAGCCAGTCGTTGTAGAGGCGGAAGCAGGCCTCCTGGGCCTCCGGGCTTTCGAGGCTGAACAGCCGCAGGCCGAGCGTCGGGTACAGCACCTCCGCTGCGACGCCGTCCGTCTCCATCTCGTTGATGCGCTCGTTGGGGTTGTACCCGCCGGGGCGCTGGTCGTTCATGGCGGCGCCGGTATTGGGGCGCGGGGGGAAGGCCGGAACGTCGCCCTTCAGCGAATCAGGCACTCGGCTGTGCCAGAAGTCGGGTGCCTCCATCACGTGTGAGTCGGCCGAGATAAGCACCTCGCTGGAGAGGTCCAGTAGCTCCGCGGGCGCTGGTTGAGTGGTGGTCATCGTGTGTCTCCTCCCCCGATTGTGTCGACTCATGTAGGGGTGAGGCTACCCCTAGCCGGGAAAGTCGTCAAACGCCCATCGTCGGGCTCAGCCGGAGCTCCGGCGCCGGCGGAGCCAGCGCAGTTTGGAGGGGCTGCCGGAGTTGCCGTTATCGTGTTCGACCTGCGGCGCCTGATGCCGCCGTCGGAGCCAGCGCAGCTTGGAGGGGCTGCTGGAGCTGCCGTTATCGTGTTCGGCCTGCGGCGCCTGACGCCGCCGTCGGAGCCAGCGCAGCTTGGAGGGACTGCCGGAGCTGCCGCTGTCGTGCTTGGCCTGCGGCGCCTGACGCTTCCGCTGGAGCCAGCGCAGCTTGGAGGGGCTGCGGGGGCTGCCGTTATCGTGTTCGGCCTGCGGCGCCTGACGCTTCCGCTGGAGCCAGCGCAGCTTGGAGGGGCTGCGGGGGCTGCCGTTATCGTGTTCGGCCTGCGGCGCCTGACGCTTCCGCTGGAGCCAGCCCAGCTTGGAGGGGCTGCGAGTGCTGCCCTTATCGTGTTTGGCCTGTAGCTCCTGATGTAGCCGCTGGCCTTCGGCGCGGACCTCGCGAGGCAGCCGCTCGTCGGCCAAGCGCGGGTTGCTCTTCTCAGGAGCGCTGGTTCGGTGGAACGAGATTTTCATCATCGAGGTCCAACCTGCGAGAGGGATGAAGCCCCACATAACGGTCCTCCTGGGGCTGGCTTCTTCCGTGGCGATGAGTTGCCGGGGAGGGGGAGGAGGTGAGACAGCTACAACACAATTATGAAGCAATCCCTATGCCCACTGGAAGTAGGCTGGCCTACCGGTTGCCGGCGCTACGACGGTCCACGGCGAGGGCGGCGGGACGTTGACTGCGCACCGGACACGCTCAGCGACGAGACCTCGCGAGTCAGTCCAACGACCAGACCTGGAAGTCGTATCCCGTGCTATGTCCGGGTATCTCGTTGCCGGCGTAGAAGCCTGTCCCTGCCCACACGTCGCCGTTGCCGGAGCCGCGGCTGATGTCCAGCGCCTTTATGAACGCGCCATTGATATGAAGCAGCACCGTATCCCCGACGGCGATGACGTGCAGCTGGTTCTCTGCTCCCTGACCCAAGTTGAGGCGCGCGCTGCCCGACTCCCGGTGCGTTGGCATGTCGCTGCCCTCTCTGACGTAGTACTCCCACTGTCCGGTGCTTTGAATGGTGACCGCATGGAAAGTGTTCTGGGCGCCGGGGTCGTCTCTGAACCCGATCCCGTAGTCCCAGGTTCCGGTTCGGGAGGAGTAGGGGTTGGTGAACGTTGCCGCGGCAACGAAGTCTGAGACGTCCGCGCCTATGTTGAACTGATTGATGAACCCGTCAGCGTCGTGCTGCAGTTGCCCAGACTCGTCGCCGACATGCCGAGGCTCCCTCACGGCGAATCCCCGAAAGCGGGTCGAGTAACCGGCAACGACGTTGTCATTGAAGGAGCCTGTGATAGCGACCACATCCCCTGCAGCCGGGCCACCGGTCAAGTCCAGGCGAGCAACCAACTCGCCATTGACGAGGAACCAGCTGGAATCACCGGCCGCGATGACACGGAGCTCGTTCGATGCGCCTGCGTTCGTCTGCAGCGCGGATACGCTGCCGCTGTCGGCCAGCCGCTGGCTTTCAACAGAGCTGTTCCGCACGTAGTGGAACCAACGGCGGTCATCAGTCACGAAGACGACATGGAATGTGTTGTGCGCGGGGTGACGGAATAGGAATCCGTAGTCCCAACCGCCGACCGACCTTGCGTAGGGATTCTCAAATGTGGCGACTGCGCTGAAATCGGATACGGAGACACGCGCCGAGTAGGTGTCAATGGAGCCGTCGTCCTTATGCTCTATGGAGCCGTCCACCGGCCCGAAGCCAGCCCCGGGCGTCGGGGAGGGTCGAGGCGTTGGCTCTGGCGTAACGCCTAACTTCGAGCCGGCCATCATGGCGGGGAGCGATTCCAGTACCGTTCTCGCCCAGATGGCGAACCCGAATCCCTCTACCGGAGCCCCTGACCTCCATTGTCTAATGACGTACGTATTGATGCCGACAACCTCGCCGTCCATCGTGAACAGCGGGCCGCCGCTGTTGCCAGAATTAATACTGGCGTTCGTATGGATTTCCCACCGGCCCGCCTCTTGATCGAAATTCAACCCTGACACGATGCCGTCGGTAACCGCCCATCGACCCAGCGGGTACCCCATCGTGAACACCGTGCTGCCGTCCGCCAGCTCGGTCCCGCTGCTCAACGGCGATGCACGAAAACCGGCCGAGCAGCAGATTCTCAGGACCGCAAGGTCCTTGCTTGCGTCGAAGCCGAGGACTGTCGCGCTGTACCGATCGGAGTCGTTGACCAAGACATCGACGGCCCCGCCGTCATCGATGACGTGGTGATTGGTGACGACTACAGCGCTTCCGTTGCTCTCCACTTCCACAATGACGCCCGAACCCGCGCTGGAGATGGTCGACACCCTGACGACGCTCGACCGCACCCTCTCGACAATCGACGCCAAGTCCGGCGTGGGCATAGTCGTGGGCGTGGGCGTCAGAGTGGGTGTCGGCGTGGCGTGAGCGTTGGCGTGGGTGTCGGGGTATGAGTGGGCGTGGGCGTGAACGTAGGCGTCGGAGTTACCGGCGTCGGGGTGGGCGTCGGAGTTGCAGTAGCTGTGGGCGTGGGGGTCGAGGTCGCCGTAGGAGTCGGGGTATGGGTGGGCGTTGGCGTCGGTGGAAGCGGCGTCGGTGTTGGAGTCGCCGTAGGCGTTGGGGTTACCGGCGTTGGAGTGGGGACTGGCGTCGGCGTTGGCGCTTGGGCCGCAATCGTTGCCGCGACGGAAGCGTCGATGGTGGCGCGAGACCTTCCCTCCGCCGTCGCCGTGGCCTCCATAGCAGCGCTGACCGTGGCCTCAATATCAGGCGTGGGAGGCGCTTCCTGTGAACAGGCCGCAAGGGCTAGGGCGGCAAGTAACAGGGTGAGCGCCGCTAGGCGCGCCAAACGGCGGGCGGGCGCAGCGTTGAGAGAGGTGCTCGTGGGCACTGGCGCATCTTACTACCCAGCGCGGACGGGAAGGGACGGGGCATTGCCTCGTCTCCGCCCCGTCCCCGCCCCGTCCCCTCCTTACCAAGGAGGGGCTAGGGGTGGTCTCGTCTGCGGCGGAGAGTGAGAGAGAGCGCCCTACCGCGCGGTCCAGCCGAGGTCGATGGTGTAGGACGAGCCGGTGATTGCGCCCGCGGCGTCGGAAGCGAGGAAGAGGGCCAGCTCCGCCACCTCGTCCGGCTCGATGAGCCGTTTCACCGCCGCCTGCTCCAGCACCACCTTCTCGATGACCTCGCCGACCTCGACTCCGGCGATCTCGGCGAGGTCCGGCAGCTGGTTCTCGACGAGGGGCGTGCGAACGAACGACGGGCAGATGGCGTTGACGGTCACGCCGTACGGCCCCGTCTCCAGCGCGACCGATTTGGTGAAGCCGATGAGCCCGTGCTTCGCCGATATGTAGGCCGATTTGTTGGGGCTCGCCACGAGGCCGTGTATCGACGAGATGTTGACGATACGCCCCCAGCCGCGCGCCTTCATGCCGCGGACCAAGTGCTTCGTAAGCTGGAAGGGCGCGATGAGCATGATCTGCACAAGCTTGGCCCACTCCTCCTCCGGGAACTCGTCGACCGGCGCGACGTACTGGACGCCCGCGTTGTTCACGAGCACGTCGACCCCGCCCCGCAGGGCGAGCGCGGCCTCCGCCAGCTCGCGGGTCTGGTCCATGTCCGCGAGGTCGGCTCGAAGGAATGCCCCGCCTATCGAGTCGGCCACGGCGCGGGCGGACTCGTTGACGTCGTTCGCAATGACGTACGCGCCGTCCTCGGCGAACCGCTCTGCGATCGCCTTGCCGATGCCACTCCCCGCGCCGGTGACGAGGGCCGTCTTGCCTCGTAGCGTCATCCGCTCTCCCTGGTGGTGCGGACGCGGATGCCGACGGGGAAAGCCATCGCCCCGTTGATTGCGCCGACGGCCGTGAAGACCGTGGCGATGATGCGAGCGTCGGCGGCGGGCGGACCGGCGAGCGGCGTAGCCGCAAACACGATGAGCGGCGCCGCGACGGTGAGGATGCCGATTGCGCCGCCGATCAGCTTGCCCGTGGCTATGCTCACCCTTCCACCGGCCGCTATGCCTGCAAGCCAGGGGAAGAAGAGCGTTCCGCACACCCACAGCATGGCGGCCCAGTCGCCGGTCCACCGGTCGACGGCTGTGATGGAGAAGAGCAACCCGGCGGCCAGCGCCGCTATCGCGATGGATCGGAGCGCGCGCGTCCGTGTTGTGAGTTTCGTCGTCGCCAAGTGTTTACAGCCTGCCGGCCTGCCCAAGATTTGCCGGGGGATGGTACCATCGTGTCCCCTCGGAGGCCCATCGCGCCTCGACCCGCGTAGCGGGTTGGATACTTCATGCTCAGAGGCGCGATGGCAATCCCCTTTTCAACGTCCGTGCAGGTAACGTCCCCGCAAGCAACGCCCGCGCAACCGATCATCGAGCGAGCGCTCGCGGGGGCGGACCTGTCGGCCGCCGACGGCTACGCGCTTATGCGGGCGTCCGGCCCAGGTCTGACTGCGCTCATGGCGGGGGCGTGCGAGATGAACGCCCGCGCCCGGCCCCACCGCCGCGTCACTTATTCGCGCAAGGTCTTCCTGCCGCTCACCAACCTCTGCCGCGACCGCTGCGGCTACTGCACGTTCGTGAAGGGCCCACGCCAGCGCGGCGCACACACGATGACGCCCGACGAGGTGCTCTCCGTCGCGAGCCAAGGAGCGAGGATGGGGTGCAAGGAGGCGCTGCTGAGCCTCGGCGACCACCCGGAGCTTCGCCATCCGGAGATGCTCGACACGCTCCGTGGGATGGGCTTCCGCTCCACGCCGGAGTTCGTCGCAGCCATGTCCAAGCTCGTGCTCGAGGAGACGGGGCTTCTGCCCCATGTGAACTGCGGAACACTCGACCGTGAGGAGATGGCTGAGATTGCCCGGTGGAACGTGAGCATGGGCATCATGCTGGAGAGCGCGAGCCCGCGGTTGCACGAGCAGGGCGGCCCGCACTACGGCACAACCACGAAACGCCCCGAGCAGCGCATCGCTACGCTCGAGATCGCGGCGGAACTCGGGGTCGCGATGACGACGGGCATCCTCATCGGGATCGGCGAGACGCCCGAGGAGCGGGTGGACTCGCTGCTGCTCATCCGGGATGCCCAGCGCCGGCTGGGCAACATTCAAGAGGTCATCGTCCAGAACTTCCGCGCGAAAGCAACCACCCGCATGAGGCGCTCGCCGGAGCCGTCGACGCTGGATATGCTGCGAACGCTCGCCGTCGCGCGGCTGGTCCTCGGATCGGACATGAACATCCAGGCCCCTCCGAACCTAAACGCCGACGAATACCAGTCCTATCTCCTCTGCGGCATCAATGATTGGGGGGGCGTATCGCCCCTGACCAAGGACTTCATCAACCCGGAGGCGGCGTGGCCCCAGATCGACCGTCTGCGCGCCCTTACGGAGGAGGCCGGCTACGAGCTCCGCGAGCGCACGGCCCTCTATCCGGAGTATGCGCTCGCCGCCCTCTATCCGGAATATAGATGGGCGCCGCCCGCCGTCGCGGCCCGGCTTGCCGGAATAATCGACAGCGACGGCTACGTGAAACAGGAGCTTGAAGCATGGGAATGTTGAACGACAGACACGACGAGCTGGCGCACCTGCGGTCGGGGCTGGAATCCCTCCTCGACAGCGTGCCCCTCGACATTGCGCGGACCCTCGACAAGTCGCTCGGAGGCGGCGAGGTGAGCGTGGCGGAGGGCGCGCGCCTCTTCGAGACGGACGGTTCGGCGCTCCTAGCGCTGATGGCCGCCGCCGACGAGCTGCGGCGCAGGGCGAACGGCGACCACGTCACCTACGTGGTGAACAGGAACGTCAACTTCACGAACGTCTGTATCAAACGCTGCGGCTTCTGTGCCTTCAGCCGGGACTTCCGCGCGGAGGAGGGCTACTTCCTTCCGCTGAACGAGATCGTCAGGCGCGCCCGCGAGGCCGTGGAGCTTGGGGCGACGGAGCTCTGTGTGCAGGCGGGCCTCCCTCCCAAGATGGAAGGCTCGCTCTATATCGACCTCACCCGCGAGCTGAAGGCGGAGCTGCCGGAGCTGCACATCCACGGCTTCTCCCCGGAGGAGGTCCTCTACGGCGCCGTCCGCTCGCGCTGCTCGATCGAGGAGTACGTGCGTGGGCTGAGGGATGCTGGCGTCGGCTCGCTGCCGGGCACGTCCGCCGAGATTCTCGATCAGCCGGTGCGCGACAAGATCGCGCCGGGCCGGATCAACGTCGAGCAATGGACCGAGGTCATCACGAGCGCTCACCGCCTCGGCCTTCCCACGACCTCAACGATCATGTTCGGCCACATCGAGACCAACGAGCACCGCGCGGCGCACCTCGCCTATCTCCGCGACATTCAGAAGGCGACCGGCGGTTTCACCGAGTTCGTCCCTCTCAGCTTCGTGCACGAAGAGGCCCCGATGTTCGCGGAGCGGATGTCGGACGAGATGCGTCCCGGCGCCACCGGCGCGGAGGTTATCCGCATGCACGCCATCGCGCGGCTGATGCTCAACGGCTGGATCGACAACATCCAATGCTCGTGGGTGAAGGAGGGCCCCAAGCTGGCGCAGGCCCTGCTAGTGGCTGGGTGCAACGACCTTGGGGGCACACTCATCAACGAGAGCATCTCGACCGCCGCCGGCGCGTCCTACGGTCAGCTCGTGCCGCCCTCCGAGCTGCGGCGGTGGGTGCGGGACATCGGGCGCATGCCCGTCGAGCGGACGACGCTCTACGAAACGCGCCGCGTCTACGAGACGGAGCCGGACGAGCCCGAGCCGCTGGACGTGGCGTCGCGGCATCCCGAGCGGTTCGGCTCCTACAAGGAGCTGATCAAGCTGGAAGCGTTCCGCTACGAGGGCCAGCGCGCGCCCACCCTCGAAGGCCCGACGTTGCCGGAGGTCTTGGCGGCCGCTCACCCGGAGTAGAGCTCGAACCCCTCGCGCTCGAAGTCGGCGTCGAAGAACAACCCGTGGGTCACCCCGTAGCGCCGCATCACCACAAAGCTCGCGCAGTCCACCAAGCTGAGGCCGCGGCGGTTGCGCGCCTTGAGCAGTTCCACGGTCTCCTCGTGGTCGATGGGGTCTATCCAGTGGACGGTGAACTGGTCGAGGCTTTCGAGAAAGGCGAGCGCCGCTGTCAGCCCAAGGCGGCTCTGCATCAGGCTGGCGGCCTCTAGAATAGTGTACGAATGGATGAGGAGCGCTTCGCCCTTGTCGTTGGCTGCTTGTAACAGCGAAGCGGCTTGGGCGTGGCGCAGGTCGTTCAAGTTGGCGAGCGCGAAAGCCCCCGACGTGTCGACAAGGATCACGAGTCCTCCCACCCCTGGATGCGCGCGAACTCGCGCCCCTTCTCCTGCAGTTCCTCGTACAGCGCGTCCGCCAAGACCTCGTCGTGACGCTCTGAAACGTTGTCTGGGTGCTCGCCCTTGGCGATGCCGACGAACTTGAAATCGGCCAGCGTACGTTTGCGCGGCGCCTCGGCCAAGTACTGCCCAACGGCCTCGCGCACGACCGCCGCCACCGAAACACGGCGCTCATGCGCTTTCTGCCGCAACAGTTCGTAGCTGGCTTCGTCTAGCTGGACTTGTGTTCGTTTCATGCGTACATGATGGCATGTAAGCATGTTGCCGTCCACCTTGGTGGAACGCGTCCCTCGGCGCGCCGCTACAATGGGGCCGCCATGCCTAGAGTCCTTGCCATCGCTGGCGGCGTCGGCGGCGCGAAACTTGCCCTCGGCCTCTCCAAGACACTCGCGCCGGACGAACTGACGGCCGTCGTCAATACCGGCGACGACGACATCTTCCACGGCCTTCACGTCTCCCCGGACGTCGACACCGTCGCCTACGCGCTCGCTGGCATGACGAACCGCGAGACAGGCTGGGGCGTCGACGGCGATTCGTTCCGCGTCCTGGACGCGCTCGGCAGACTGGGAGGCGAGACGTGGTTCAGGCTGGGCGACTTGGATCTGGGCTTGCACCTGCGCCGGACGGAGCTGCTCGCCGAAGGGCGGAGCCTGAGTGAGGCGACACATGCGATAACGCAGGCCCTGGGCGTTCGGCACGCGGTCGTTCCCATGTCGGACGATCCGGTCCGGACCATCGCGCTGACCGAGCACGGTGAGATGGCGTTCCAGGAGTATTTCGTGAAGCATCGCTGCGAGCCGCGCATCGAGGGCGTGCGGTTCGACGGCGCTGAGTCGTCGCGGCCGTCGCCCGGCTTCCGTCGAGCGCTGGAGGAGGCGGACGCCATCGTCTTCTGCCCGTCGAACCCCGTCGTGAGCATCGGCCCCATCCTGGCCGTGCCCGGTATCCGCGAGGCCATCGAAGGTTTCGCCGGACCTCGTATCGCCGTCAGTCCCATCGTGGGAGGCGCTGCCCTCAAGGGCCCCGCTGCGAAGATGATGGCGGAGTTGGGCGAGGAGGTGAGCAACGTCGGCGTGGCGCGGCGCTACGTGGGGCTCATAGACATCCTCGTTCTGGACACGAGCGACGCCGCCGAAGCGCCGGCAGTCGAAGCGTTGGGCGTCAAAGCGCGCGTCGCGCCCACGATAATGACGTCGGACGCCGACAAGACGGCGCTAGCTGAGCATGTCCTGGAGCTGGAGCTGGGCGTTCGAGAGGAAGCATGACGCCAATCCCGCTGCCTCGATGTCGCTTCATCGTGCCGATGAAGCCACTGGCTGAGTCCAAGACGCGGCTGCGGGAGCATCTGCCCCCTGACCTGTGCGACGCCCTCGTCCTGCTGATGCTCGAACGGGTCCTCGCCGCCATCAGCGAATTGAGGGTTTGCCCCTGTGTGGTTGTCGGCGGAGATGAGCCGGTTCGGCGAGTTGCGGCGGCGCTCGAGGCGGACTGGACTCCCGAACCGGGGACCGGCTTGAACGACGCGGTGCGGCTCTCGATGCAGGCCGCCTACGCCGACGGCATAGAAGTGGCGGTCTACCTCCCGGGCGACCTGCCGCTCATAACACCGAAGGACGTGATGGATATTGTTTGGGGGGGGCGGATGCTGAAGCGCCCGGTGGGCGTTCCCGCGGCTACGGGCGGCGGGACGAACGCGCTGCTCATACCCGCCGGAATGGACATGGAGCCCCTCTTGGGCGAGGACAGCTACCTCAGGCATCGCGAAGCCGCCAAGCGCGCAGGGACCACCATACGGACGCTGAAGCTGAGCAACGTGATGCTGGACCTCGATACTGAGGACGAGTATCAATGGCTGAAGTGGAACATTGAGAACTTCGCCGCCTTGCTGTTGGACTGGCGGGAATGGCTCCACAGCGGTATGCGGGCTCCCTTGCCGCCATCGCCTCTAGGGGAGCGTGACGCTCGTAATAAGTCTCGTAAGGAGTTCCAGGAATGGCTCGACCGAAGATAGGACTGCTGCTGGGCACACGGGGCATGGTGATGAAAGCGCAGCGCGAGGGCGTTGCGCCCTCAGCCGATGCGATGCTGACCCTGGCGGAGCGCGCCGAGGCCGCGGGCCTCGATTCCGTTTGGGTCGGCGATAGCCTGGTCTCGAAGCCGAGGTTGGAGCCGGTCGCGGCGATGGCGGCCATCGCCGCGCGCACGTCGCGTGTCCGCATCGGCACGGCTGTGCTGCTCCCCGCCATACGGCATCCCGTTCCCCTCGCCCACAGCCTCGCCACCGCCGACATCGTCTCGAACGGCAGGATTGTCATAGGCGCCGGCGTGGGCGGCGCGTTCAACGACGATCAGCGCGAAGACTGGACCGCCGCCGGAGTCGACCCGGAGCGCCGAGCGGGACGCTTCACCGAGGCGGTCCGCATCATGAAGCGCCTCTGGACAGAGGACAACGTCACCTTCCCTGGCAACCATTTCGACTTGTCCGACGTCACGCTGGACCCCAAACCCGTCCAGCCCGGCGGCGTGCCGCTGCTGCTGGCGACCCACTACCGCACGGGCTCGGAGGCGCAGGTGCGCCGCGCCGCGCGCTACGGCGACGGCATCATCGGTATCACCGACTCGCCGGAGCAGTTCGCCCAGACGGTCGCCAAGGTGGACGAGGCCGCGGCAGTGGAGGGCCGCGACATGGCCTCGTTCCAGCGGACGTACTATCTTACGGTGAACCTCGGCGCGGACCGGCAGGCATCCGAGGCGGAGGCCCAGGACTTCCTGATGAGCTACTACAAGGTGGCGCACTGGGGAAGCGCGTGGGGCCCGTGGGGCGCGCCGGGAGAGGTCGCCGCGCGCATCCGGGAGTTCGCCGACGCCGGGGCCGATACGGTCATCGTGCGCTTCGCATCATGGGACCAGCCGTCCCAGTGGGAGCGCTTCGAGCAGGAAGTCTGGCCCCAGTTCGCATAGGCAAAGGTTCGCGTAGGCTGTAACTCGCGTGGCCCGTAACGAAGGAGAGAACGTCCCATGACCAACCCAACCTACAACCCGCTTAACCCGTCGGAGAGCTACGTCATCGAGCGGAAGGGCACGGAGCCCCCCTTCACCGGAGAGTACGACGACTTCTACGAGAAGGGCGTCTACCTCTGCCGCCGCTGCAACGCAGAGCTGTACCGCTCCGACGACAAGTTCGACGCCCGCTGCGGGTGGCCGGCGTTCGACCAGGAGATCGAGGGCGCCGTGAAGCATTTGCCCGACTCGGACGGCTTCCGCACCGAGATCCAGTGCGCGGCCTGCGGGGGGCACCTCGGCCACGTCTTCATGGGCGAAGGCTTCACCCCCACCAACGCGCGCCACTGCGTGAACTCGCTCTCAATGAAGTTCGTTCCGGCGGAGGAGTAAGCCTTACATGCGAATCGACATCCACACCCACACGTACTTCCAGGACTTCGCGGACTACCTGACGACGCGCAACGAGTTCCCCAACGTCGTCGTGAGGGACGGCCAGCTCATCACCGCCTGCTCGCCGGCCTTCAGCATCGCGTCGCCGCCCGGCCACCGCGAGGTCGAGGCGAAGCTCGTGGCGATGGAGGGCATGGGCGTTGATTTCTCCGTCCTCAGCCACGGCATCCCCGGCCCCGAGCTCCTAGGCGGCGCGGAGGCCGACGAGTGGGCGATACGCATCAACGACTTCTTGGCGCGCGTCGTGGAGCAGTACCCCGGCAAGTTTGCGGCTTGGGGGAGCTTGGGGTTTGGCGACGCCGACCGGACCATCGCCGAGGCCGAGCGCTGCGTGAATGACCTCGGCTTCAAAGGATTCCAGGTCTTCTCGAACACCTTCCGAAAGCCCCTCGATGCGCCTGAGTTCATGCCGGTCTACCAGCGCATCGCCGCCCTCGGCGTGCCGCTGAACATGCATCCGACTTCTCCCCTGAACACGACCGCCCTCGACGGCGCGCTGATGTCGGGCATGGGTTTCATCTACGACACGACCCTCGCAACCGTCCGCCTCATTCAGAGCGGCATCTTCGACGACGAGCCTGGCTTCCAGCTCATCGTCCCCCACGTCGGCGGTGTGCTCCCCTACCTCGGCGGGCGCATCCGCGCAAATGTGAAGGGTTCCGTGCGTCCGGTGAGCGACTACTTCCATCGGCTCTACGTGGACACCGTCGCCCACGACGACGAGGCGCTGGCGCACTGCTACCGCGTCGTCGGCGCCGAGCGGATGCTCTTGGGGACCGACCACCCCTTCGGCGACGGACGCCACATCGGCATGGTCGAACGCCTAGACTGCACCGACGCCGAGCGAGAAGCCATCTACCACACCAACGCCGAGCGCCTCCTAGGCCTGTAGGCGTCCTCTCCCGTCTGCGGGGGAGAGTTAGAGAGGGGGCTCTCCCTCCGTCATTCCCGCGCAGGCGGGAACCTCGCAGCCCTCCCCCCTTCGTCATTCCCGCGAAAGCGGGAACCCAGGAAACCCCTCCCGTCTGCGGGAGGGGACGCGCAAGCGCAGCGAAGCGCGGGGGAGGAGAACGCCCCACCTGCCAACCAACGCTCCTCTCCCCTTCATTCCCGCCCCCTCCCTCCGTCATTCCCGCGCAGGCGGGAACCTCGCAGCCCTCCCCCCTTCCGTCATCCCCGCGGAAGCGGGAACCCAGGAAACTCCTCCCGTCTGCGGGAGGGGATGCACGAGCGCAGCGACGCGCGGGGGAGGAGAACGCCCCGCCCGCTAACCAACGCCCCTCTCCCCTTCATTCCCGCCCCTCACCCGTCATTCCCGCGCAGGCGGGAACCTCGCAGCCCTCCTCCTCCGTCATTCCCCGCGGAAGCGGGAACCCAGGAAACCCCTCCCGTCTGCGGGAGGGGCCGCGCAAGCGCAGCGACGCGTGGGGGAGGAGAACGCCCCGCCCGCCAACCAACGCTCCTCTTCCCTTCATTCCGGCCCCCTCACCCGTCATTCCCGCGCAGGCGGGAACCTCGCAGCCTATCCCCGCAGCGTGGGACAGGGACAAGGAGGGGGCGGGACGCGCCTACGCCCTTTTCTCCTCCCACACTTCTATGGCTAAGGCATAGAATGCCGCCCGATGTCGGTGCAATTCGTGCTGTATTGGAAAGGAGCCCCATGCTCAAGAACGCTGCGCTCGCCGTCTTGCTGATTATCGCCGCCGCCGGCTCCGCCACGATGGTCGCGCAGGCCCAAAGCGGCGGCGAGGTCGAAATCCGCATCACCGCGCAGCGTCTGGAAGACGGACGCACCGAATTCGCCCTCCAACAGCGCGACGGCGACGGCTGGAGCGACCGAATCGCCCCGCGCAGCCGTTTCCTCCCCGCCGAGCCGCCGGTCGACCGATGGCTGGTCAGCACCCCCGTCACTGTCGCCGCGCCGGTCGAGCAGACCCAAAGCGGTGGCGAGTTCGAAGTCCGCATCACCGCGCAGCGTCTGGAAGACGGACGCACCGAATTTGCCCTCCAACAGCGTGAAGGCGACGGCTGGAGCGAGCGGGTCGCCCCGCGCAGCCGTTTCCTTCCCGCCGAGCCGCCGGTCGACCGATGGCTGGTCAGCACCCCCGTCACCATCACCGCGCCCGCGCTTACAGCCACTCCTGCCCCAATGCTCATGCCGCCGGTCGTGGTGCGTAGTGTGAGCAGGATCGGAGAGACAAACTATTGGGCCGCTCCAGACAGCCTTACAGATAGAGTACAGACGAAGATTTCGACGCGCGCGGATGCGTCTGCATTGGTGGTGGAGTGTTCGGACTTGAATGGTGATGGGATTACGCAGCGTCTGTCAGTGTGGATTCTGGATTTCGAAGGCGATGAGTTGGAATGGCTTGAAGATAGACCCTTCCCAAACACCCCAGCCACGCATCGGTTGGACGATGATGACGCGGTTGTCCAAGTTTGGGGCATGCCTACATTGAAGAATCAGGTCCGCTTATACGATAGTGCGGCGAGGGATTTCGTAGAGTCCATGCGCGGCAAAGAGTTGTTGAGAGTTAGACTGGCTCAGGGTTTCGAAATCCATTCGTTCAATATCGCACATCTATTCGATACGCCGGTCCAGGCCAATATCGACAAGTGCGGTTAGTACGATCCAATTCAACGCCCGCGGGGGAAGGCGACGGATCGGGTCGCCCTGATGGAGCTGTATCACGGCACGGACGGCGCGAATTGGACGACCAACACGAACTGGAATACCAATCAGCCAATCAGCAATTGGCACGGCGTCTCCACGGACGCCAATGGCTACGTCGTGCAGTTGGATCTGTCCGGCAACCAGTTAACGGGGGAGATTCCGGCTGAGCTAGGCACCCTCACCCAGCTACGGGATCTGTCTCTGTCCTACAACCAATTGACGGGGGAGATTCCGGCCGAGCTAGGCAGCCTCAGCCAGCTTCGGGACTTGTCTCTGTCAGGCAACGAGCTGACAGGGGAGATTCCGGCCGAGTTGGCTAGCCTCAGCCAGCTTCGGGACTTGTCTCTGTCAGGCAACGAGCTGACGGGGGAGATTCCGCCCGAGTTAGGCAGCCTTAGCCAGCTTCGGGACTTGGATCTGTTCGGCAACCAGTTAACGGGGGAGATTCCAGCCGAGTTGGCTAGCCTCAGCCAGCTTCGGGACTTGGATCTGTTCGGCAACCAGTTAACGGGGGAGATTCCAGTCGAGTTGGCTAGCCTCAGTCAGCTACGGGTTCTGGATTTGGGCTTCAATGAGTTGACGGGAGAGATTCCGACCGAACTGGGCAGCCTCACCCAACTACGGGGCCTGTCTCTGTCCTGGAACCAGTTGACGGGGGAGATTCCGGCCGAGCTGGGCAGCCTTAGCCAATTGATCGCCTTGGACCTGCAGGGCAATCAGTTGACGGGGGAGATTCCGGCCGAGTTGGGCAGCCTCACCCAGCTACAGTGACTGTCTCTGTCCCGCAACCAATTGACGGGGTGCGTGCCCCAAGGATTGCGCTATCTTCTGACCGCCCCAGCGTATCAGGGATGGCCAGCGGCCCACGACTTCACCGAGTTGGACCTGCCGTTCTGCAGCGGCACGGCGGTTCCAGAAACGAGTGGCGGGTAAGCGTGATAAGCTCGTGGTGAGCCTGTCCAACCACATGGCTTCGCCCCAATGCATCTCTCCTTCCTCAGGTCCCCTGGCCCCCTCCCCTCGCTGTGTAGACCGGGGACATCCTTTACAGTCTGCCGGGCAGGGGAGGAAGGCGTTCCGCTCCTTTCCGTCATTCCCCTCGGCAAGCGGAAACCTCGCAGCCTAGAGGCCGACCCGACGCGAGACCATTGACAAGCAGCCTGTTCGCGGCAAGCATTACTCTAATGACCGACGCCCACGGCAACCCGGACCTCGACGCGGTCGTCGGCGTCATTGAGTCGCTCCATCTGTTGCGCGAGTGAGAAAGATACAAAGAGGATTTAGGCTTACAAGTGATGAGCACGTTGACGTACAGAGAAAAACGAAGCCTTGAGAATCTATTAGGGATGTCTAACGGATATGTCCTTTCTTTTGGCGACCGAACATTCGGCGATTTGTTTGATGAGATTGCCGGTGTAGAAATTCATTCAGAGAAGTACCAATCCAAAGGAACGTCAAAGGCAAAAAAGCTCAGAGCCTTTTGGGAGATAGAGTCTGATTCATTAGTTGGGGAAGTGCTATCTGTATTGATCCACGAATACCAGGACTCTCCTCGTCCTAATGACCCGCAACTGATTGCAGAATGCCAAGAAATTGCCCAAAGGCTCCTTGCTGGGGGGCCGAGCTTTGAATTACTGACTCAGGCTGCAGCCCAGTTTAACGCAGCGTACATAAATCGGCAAACCGCTCGAATGGAAGATGCGCTTAGAAAGGACGACCCAGACCTTGCAATTGGGACTGCGAAGGAGTTGATTGAAACTTGTTGTAAGACTATCTTAGAACAAAGAAATGTTAATTTGCTAAATAGGGCTGACATGCCGGATCTCATAAAGGCAACGCTCAAAGAACTTAACCTTGCGCGTGAGAGTGTCCCCAGCGACATAAAGGGGTCTGGAGTTATAAAAAGAATGCTTAGCAACATCGGGTCAATTGCAAATGACGTTGATACGCTGCGTAATCTTTATGGGACCGGCCACGGGCCAACATCGAGTAGCCCAAGGCTCTCGTCGCGCCATGCTAAGCTGGTTGTGGGAGTTGCTACAGCTCTTACGGTATTCTTATTTGAAAGCCATTCCGAAAAATGACCCAGGGGCCCAAGAATCAAGGAATGTTCGTTGCTCCAGCCTCATCCCAGTGCCTTGACCACTACGTATTGGAAGGCCCCTCCCCACCATGACACTTGCCCCTTACCCCAACGCCCCACTGCCGCGTACCCTGTCCGCCTAATGCCCAACCCCTCCGCGCTCCTCCGCCCGCAAGCCTCTTTCGGCCCCTGCCGCATCGCTGTCGGAAAGCGTCGCATTGCTGTCGCAAAGTGTCGCGTAACTGTCGCATTTGCTGTCGCAAAGTGTCGCGACGGTGTCGCGCCCGAAACCCCCAACCACGAGTGAAAACCATGAAAACCGGAGAGAAATGCGACAGTTCTTGAAAAATCGGCGCTCCCCCACTCGTAGCCCCCGCCATTCGACTACAATCCCCCGCGTTCGGATGAGGAGGCATGAGGCATGACTACGGACAAGAACACGGCCCTCAGCGGGGGCAAGGCGAGCAAGGCGGTCTACGGCTCCGACTATATGGTCGAGGTGCTGCGCGAGCTGGGGGTGAAGTACATCGCCCTGAACCCGGGTGCCAGCTACCGGGGGCTGCACGACTCCTTGGTGAACTTCGGAAGCGGCGGGCCGGAGATGGTGCTCTGCACCCATGAGGAGATCGCCGTCGCCGTTGCGAACGGCTACTTCCGGGTGACGGGCGAACCCATCGCGACGGGGCTGCACAACGTGGTCGGGCTCCAGCATGCGTCGATGGCGATCTTCAACGCTTGGTGCGACCGCTCCGCCATCCTCAATCTGGGCGGCGGCGGGCCCCAGGACGCGAACCACCGGCGCTCGACCGACTGGGTCCACACCCGCCCTCGTTCAGGGCAACGTGGCCCGCGACTACGTGAAGTACGACGACCAGCCGAATAGCATCGAGGCGACGCCGGAGTCGCTGCTGCGGGCGATGCGGACGGCGATGACCGACCCCAAGGGACCCGTCTACATCTGTCTGGACTCGGACGTGCAAGAGCTGCGGATGGACGAGGCGCTGCCGGTGCCGGACGTGTCGCTGTTCAAGCCCGCCGCGCCTCCCGCGCCCAACCCCGCGGCCCTCGCGGAAGCTGCCGACATGCTGGCTGGCGCGGTGTGGCCCGTCATCATCACCGGAGAGATCGGACGCAACCCGTCGGCCCTGCCTGCCACCGTTGAGCTGGCGGAGATGCTGGGCTGCGCCGTCATTGACGCCGAGGGGCGATTCGGCTTCCCAAGCACCCACTCGCTGGACCTGACGACGGCCCGAGAGCGAGCGCTGGGAGAGGCGGACGTCGTGCTCGCCCTCGATGTGCCGAGCCTGGGCGTGCCGCTCGGACCATCGGTCCGGGAGCGCGGCGCGCTGACGCTCGCCACCCCGCAAGGCGCGAAGGTCATCCACATCACGCTGCTCGACCAAGAGCGGCAGAACTGGGTGACGGACAACCAATGGCTGCTTCCGGTGGCGGTCCCCATCGCAGCCGACACGTCCCAGGCTATCCCTCTGCTAACGGCTGCGATGCGAGAACGGCTGGGGGCCGATTCGGCCGGCGCAGTCGAAGAACGCCGCGCGCGGGTCTCCGCGATGCACGACGAGGCGCGCGCCGCTTCCGACAAGTGGATACGCGACAACTGGGACTAGACGCCAATCTCAACGGCCCGCCTGTACGGCGAGATCGCGGAGCGCGTGAGGGGCACGGACTGGGCGATGGTTCACTCCCACGGACGCCGGGCGCGCGAGGTGCTGGAGCTCACGGAGCACGCCCATGAGCTCGGCGGCGGGCGCGCGGGCGGCGTCGGCTACGGCCTGCCGTCGTCCGTCGGAGCGGCGCTTGCCTACAAAGGCACGGGCCGGCTCTGCATCAGCGTACTGGGCGACGGCGACTTCCTGATGACGTCGAACGCGCTCTGGACGGCGGCGCACTGCGACATCCCGCTGTTGGTCGTGGTGTTCAACAATCGCTCCTACTACAACGACGAGGAGCACCAGGAGCGGATGGCCCGCTGGCGGGACAGGCCCGTCGAGAACAAGGGCATCGGCATCCAGATCAACGACCCCGAGCCGGACTTCGCGACCCTAGCCAGGGCGTTCAGCGTAGCCGGCTTCGGCCCCGTGACGGACCCCGACCAGCTAGGGGCGGCGCTAGATCAGGCGATAGAGGTAGTGCGGTCGGGCAAGCCCGCAGTGATCGACGTGATTACCCAGCCCCGCTAGGCGGGTTTGACTCGGATGCGGGCTGCGACGTCTACGCCGAGGGAGACCTTCGCGCCGTTGCGGCTGATGTCGACGACGCCCCGGTAGTCGGCCATGTCCTCGACGACGATGCGCTGGCCGGGGAGGATCTCGCTCTCGACGAGGTAGGAGAGTAGGGGGAACTCTTCGTCGGGGATGCGCATGACGAGGTAGGCCGAGCCGCTCTTCGCCTCACTCAAGCGAAGCACGTTGGGGTCCGTCCGGAGTTCGGTGTCGTTGGCCCGGTAGATGGGGCGTCCGTAGGGGCATACGTCGGGGTACTCGAGCTTCTCCTCGATGCGCTCCAACAGGGCGGGCGAGATTCCGTGCTCCAAGCTATGGGCCTCGGCCTCGGCCCGCTGGAGCGGAACATCGAGGATGTCGACGAGCAGGCGCTCGGCGAGGCGATGGCGGCGGACGACGTCGCGGGCGCGGGTCTGGCCGGCGCCGGTGAGCGCGATGCGCTTCTCCTTGGTGACCTCGAGCAGGCCCTCCTTGGCCATGCGTTGGATCATGCCGGAGACGGAGGCGAGCGTCGTGCCGACCTCCTCGCCCTCCGGGATGCGCCGCAGGTAGGCGGCAAGCTCGCTGATGTGCGGGCTGATGCCGTCCTCTTTCAGGATGGCGAGGGAGAGGAGGTAGTTCTCCGCGGTCTGGGAGATGCGTTGTGGAGCAGGGCCCTGTCGTCGCGTTGTCATGGTCGCATTATCGCACGTAGTGGCGCCGCGTTTCAGCCGCGTTATGGTAGATGGACCAACTCGCCGAGGTAGTCATGTCCCCTCTCTCCGGCCCCTTCCGCGCGCCGAGCTCCGGCGCCGCTCCCGACTCGCTTGTCGTCCTGCTGCACGGCATCGGCGCGATCGGCGAGGACCTGATCGGCCTCGCCGATGTCCTCGCGCCGCGTTTCCCCAAGACGGCATTCTACTCACCCGACGCGCCGGAGCCCTACGCCGATGCGGGGTTCGGTTTCCAGTGGTTCCCCCGCGAACCCCGCGAGAGTCGAGGCGAACGCGTGCGTCGGGCCGAGAGCGCCGTTAACGCGTATATCGACGGGCTGATCGAGCAGTATGACCTGGGCCCGGACCGGTGCGTGCTGGCCGGTTTCTCGCAGGGCTGCATGGTTGCGCTGCACACCGGCCCGAGGCGCGAGCGGCAGCTGGCGGGCGTGGTCGGCATGAGCGGCGCCCTCATCACCGCCGATACGTTGGAGGCCGAGGTCAGGAGCAAGCCGCCCGTCATGCTCATCCACGGCGGCGAGGACATGGTGGTCGACCCGGTGGAAACGGCGGAGGCGGGCCGAGTCTTTGCGTCGCTGGACTTTGACGTGGAGGCCTACGTTCTGCCGGGCCTCGGTCACGGGATAGACCATCGCGCGTTGGAAATAGCGGCGGCGTTCATGGAGCGCGTGCTGGGGTAGTCAGCCTACCCGCGCGAATTCGCGGAGGCTGGGGGATATGGCGAGCTTGGCGCCGGTTACGGCCTGCACGTTCTCCGGGGTGTAGCCGGGAGCAATCTCCTTCATCAGGAAACCTTGCTCCGTGACCTCGAAAAGGCCGAGGTCCGTCGCGACGAGGCTGACGACGCCGACAGCCGTGACGGGCAGGGAGCAGCGATCGACCAGCCTCGGACGCCCGTCGCGAGTGGTGTGTTCGAGGATGAGGAAGACGTTCTTGGCGCCGACGGCGAGGTCCATCGCGCCGCCGATGCTTCCCCCGCGCGCGCCTGCGATCTTCCAGTTCGCGAAGTCGCCGTTCGCGGCCGCCTCGTACGCGCCCAGGACGGTGACGTCGACGTAGCCTCCGCGAATCAGGGCGAAGGAGTCGGCGTGCTCGAGGACGGCCATGCCGGGCATCTCGATGACGTACTGTCCGCCAGCGTTGACGAGGTTCGGGTCCTCCTCGCCCGGAGCGGCGAGGGGCCCGTAGTTCACCAGCCCATTCTCGGACTGGTACATGATCTGCTTGTCGGTGTGGACGTAGTTCGAGCAGAGCGTTGGGATGCCGATGCCGAGGTTGACCACCCAACCGTCCTGGAATTCCGTGGCGATCCGGTTGGCCATCGTCTGCCTATCGAGTCGTTGTCGTTCCGTCATCGTCTCTCTGTATTCATTTATTTTGCGGCGCCTCCTGGATGCCGTCCGGCGGGACGACGACGACGCGGTCCACGAAGATGCCCGGCACGTGGACGTAGTCCGGGTCGATCTCGCCGGGCTCGACGATGGGCTCGTCGACCTCGACGATTGCGGTCCTGGCGGCGCGAGCCATGACGGAGCCGAAGTTGCGCTGGGTGCGGTGGAATTGGAGGTTGCCGAGCCGGTCGGCACGGCGGGCGCGCAGCAGGGCATAGTCGGCGGGGAGCGCCGTTTCGAGGACATGCTGCCGTCCGTTGAAGACGCGCGTTTCCTTGCCCTCCGCGATTTCGGTGCCGGCGCCGGTGGGGGTGTAGAAGGCGGCGATGCCCGCGCCCGCCGCACGGATGCGCTCGGCGAGCGTCCCCTGGGGCATGAGCTCCGCTTCGATCTTGCCCGCCTCGTAGAGGTCCGTGAAGGGCGATGGAATCGACGGGTGAGGGGACGCGGTGAAGGCGGCTCGCACCACCGCGACGCGGCCATTCCTGACGAGGGCGCCGCCGTCTATGCGGTCGTCCTGCCAGCGTCCGGGCGTGTTGGCGATGATGGTGAGGTCTTTCGCGCCCTGGCGGAGCAGGGCGGTGATGAGGTTCCTCGCCGTGCCGGGTCCAGCGAAGCCGGAGAGCATGATGGACGCACCGTCGGGCACGTCGGCGACGGCAGCATCGAAGTCCGGGTAGACCTTGTCTCGCATGGTGAGAACGTTAGCGCGAAAGCGCGCGGCGCGCCACCCGGCCCCCTCTCTAACTCTCCCCCGCAGACGAGGGAGAGGAATAGCAAGTCTCGCCCGCAGACGGACGGGGGAGGGCTGCGAGGTTCCCGCCTGCGCGCCGGGGGGCGGGACCGCTGCGCTGTCGCGCCGCTGCGAGGTTCCCGCCTGCGCGGGAATGACGGTGGGGCGGCCCCCTCCTAGCCTCCCCCGCAGACGGGGGAGAGATTCTGGAGGAATTAGAACCAGACGTTCATGTTGGGGGGTTCCATGAAGGCGAGGGCGAGGGCGTCGGCTTTGTCGGGGGAGGGGACGCCTTGGCGGCGGAGCGTCGCTTTGCTTTCGAGGTGGATGCGCCCCGCCGACGAGATGTCGTAGCGCTGGGCGAGGAGCTGGCCCGCTAGCTCGTCGTCGGGCGGGAGGGACATCTGGCCCTCGCGGAGACGGCGGGCCACCTCCCAGAAGACTTCGGCCCGCATGTCGGCGAACTGGGCGGGGCGGGGCGCGCTGCCGCCGCCCTCGACGCCGATGACGGGGACGCGGAGCTGCTTCAGGCGGTCGACGACGCCCCCGCCGACGCCGGTCTCGTCGACGAAGACCGCGGGGACGCGGAGGGTCTCGGCGAGCTCGCGGACCTCGTCGGCGAGGCGCATGGTGTCCTTGCGCTCGAAGGAGATGATGCGCTCGACGCGGTCGCCGCGTCGGAGGCAGATGACGGACTTGTCGTTGCCGAAGCGTGCGACGTCGACGCCCATGCGCCAGGGCTGGTTGAGGTGAGGGCCGTCGCTGGGCGGGATGAGGGGGGAGGGCTGCGAGGCGCCTCCCCGCGCGTCGCTGCGCTCGCGCTCCCCTCCCGCACCTCCCCGCGCGTCGCTGCGCTCGCGCTCCCCTCCCGCAGACGGGCGGGGTGTGTGGCCTATCGGCCACTCTGGGTTCCCGCTTTCGCGGGAATGACGGAGAGGAGCACGGGAATGACGGATATCCGCCCCGATTGATTGCCCATCGTGAGTGTCGCCGGACTCACGGCGCCAGCGTTGGATGGCGGCGTCGACGTGGACGCGGGAGGTGAGGGAGTCTTCGAGGGCCTCGGGGAACTGGCCGAGGACGGAGGCGATGTAGAGGGGGGAGTCGGGGCCCCAGTCGAGGCGGTGCTCCTCGATGTCCTCGGGGGTGACGAGACCGGGGAGGGCGTCGAGACGGTCCTCGATGACGTTGGGGGAGTCGTAGGCGGAGATGGAGACGCGCTCGTTGAGCGGACTCTTGCCGTGATGAGAGTCGTAGAACTCGCCGGTGAGGGAGAGGGGATTGCCCAACAGAAGCATCTTCTTGGGGTTGAGGCGTTTGAGGGCCTCGAAATAGGGCTGCTTGACGCCCTGGGCTTCGGTCACGATGACCATGAGCTCCGGGGAGTGGAAGCCTTGGAGGTTGTGCTGGCTGTTGGAGGTGATGCAGAGGCCGACACGGTCGGGGCCGGCGTCGTACTCGCCGACGCGGACCTTGCCGGAGAGGCGGTCCTTGGCGGCGGCGTGGGCGGCGCGGAGCTCCTTCCAGACGATCTCCTTGACCTGTCGGAGGGTGGGTCCGGTGACGATGACCTTGGCCTTGGGTCGAGTCTCGATCCACCAGAGGATGGCGCGAGCGGCGGCCCAGTCCTTGCCGGAGGAGTTGCATCCGACGACGGAGACACGGCGCTTGTCGCTGACGAGGGCGTTGAGCAGTTCTTCCTGCTTGGCGTAGGGCGTGCCTGATCCGGAGAGGATGTCTTTGACGAAGCCGAGGGGGTCGTCGCGGTAGGGGGAGAGGTCGATGGGGTCCTCCTTTCGTGGGCGCCCGGTGGAACAAAAAGAGCCGCCGGGCCTTGCTGTGGCTCCGGCGGCTCGTCCGCTCGGGGGTGTTGAGGTGTCGGGTGGGGGTTGGGTGCGTGACGGTATTATGACATAGAGTTGTCGGTTATGTCAAGGGGGTGGGGGCTGATACCTGGGTTCCCGCTTTCGCGGGAATGACGAGTGGGGGGGCGCGTCGGGACGCTCCTCCACTGAGCGAGGGCCAGTTCGAGAATCGTGGGTGAACCGCTAGGACACAGGCGACAGCCCGAACTCTTGGCGGATGGCGTTGACTATCGGCCAGTAGTCGTTCTTGAAGAAATTGGCGATAGCTTGCTCTATTCTTGGCTTAGCCATCTCAGAGTTAAATGGCTCAAAGTCTTGCTTATCGAGGATGGGCTTGTAGTAGATGCGAGTCCACTGAGACGTCAACGGCTCAGTCTTCTTGAAGGGGGGAATATAGCTTTGACTGCATTCGTGTATGTGAGTGCGGGTTTCCACGGGGCCAGGTCCCATCTCTAACATCATGTATAGGTTGCTTTGGTACCTGAATTTGAATAGAAGTAAGCATCCAAACGAAACTCGTTCTTCCGTCAATTCTCCTACGTCTTTGAGAGCACTTGATTGGAATTCACGCGTCGTGTTATTCTGGTTATAGGACTTCAAGTCTGGCGCGTGCTCGACCACAGAAGATGATACTATTTCTAGAACTTTTTTCTGTGAAAGTTTCTCATTATCGGCCCTAACTCTGTTGATAATCTCGATCGCAGCCTTGTGCTTTTCGTAGATGCGATAGGCTAGTACGTCGATATTATTGTTATCCGTGGTTTCCAATACGTGTCTCCCTAGGGTGTCAGCGTACTGCTTCAGGAAACTAGCAACGCTCGTGCTGATAGTGGATTCGCGCATCTCCAGCACTTGCTTAATCAACCTAGCGACCTTTTCGTAGCCGAGCGGGACAAAGCGATCACCTGCGCCCGTTTCGGGATCTGGTTTCTTCCCGTCTGGAGTCAGGAATATCGGGAACGGCGTGAGACTTGCATATTCCTTCTTCTCCTCCTCGACAGTTCTTAGATATCGGCGTAACTGGTCGGAGTGTTCGCCGGTGTTGATCTTGTTCTCGATTACACAGACAAAGTCATCGCTCCAGCCGATAAGCAGGATGTCTATATTATAACGCTCCGTCGCAACCTCTACATCGCTAAGCTTCCAGGCGTCAACGTTGAATGGGGTCGGGGTATCGATTCCCTGTTTCTGGGCCTCGACCGCTGCCTCCGTGAGGAAGTGGCGCAGAAAGGAGGTCTTCGAGGCGTTCCAAGTCCTCGTCGAGGATGAGAGCTTGTAGCCCCGCTTCCTCCGGGGTAGGACTGCTTTGTTGGGAGGTGGTCATCGCCGCTTACTATACCCGCCGCGCGGGGTTATTCCCCATTCCGCGACCGCGAAAGGCGAGCGGGGCGCGGACGCTTCTCTAGCTCTTCCTAACAGACGGGGGAGAGGATTTCGGAAGAATGCGGAGGGGGCGTCCTGGATTCCCGCGTTCGCGGGAATGACGGGTTGGGGTGGCGGGGGTAGTTGCGGGCGGACGCTTCTCCTCCCCCGCGCTTTGCTGCGCTTGCGCGTCCCCTCCCGCAGACGGGAGTGGGGTGGGCTGCGAGGTTCCCGCCTGCGCGGGAATGACGGATAAGGGGGCGTCCTGGGTTCCCGCGTTCGCGGGAATGACGGGTTGGGGCAGGGGGTAGTTGCGCCCCGCCGCTTCTCCTCCCCCGCGCTTTGCTGCGCTTGCGCGTCCCCTCCCGCAGACGGGAGTGGGTGGGCTGCGAGGTTCCCGCCTGCGCGGGAATGACGGGAGAAGGGGGCGTCCTGGGTTCCCGCGTTCGCGGGAATGACGGGTGGGCATGGGGTAGTTGCGGGCGGACGCTTCTCCTCCCCCGCGCTTTGCTGCGCTTGCGCGGCCCCTCCCGCAGACGGTAGGGGTGCGTGGCCTATCGGCCACCCTGGGTTCCCGCTTTCGCGGGAATGACGGAGGGAGGGCGGGAATGACGGAGGGAGGGCGGGAATGACGGAGGGGGAGGGGATGACGGAGGGGGCGGGAGTGACGGGTGGGGGCGTGGGGATGGTGGAGGGGTTGCTGGCCGTTTGCGGACATTCGCGGGCTTCGCCCCGTATACAATGCGCTAGTTTTCTGCGGAGGTGAACGTTGGGCGCATTGGACGGTAGGACTGTCATTGTGACGGGGGCGAGCCGGGGGATCGGGGCGGAGATCGCGCGGGTGCTGGCCGCCGAGGGCGGGCGAGTCGTCTGCGCGGCGCGCACGCTCAGTGAGGGCGATCATCCGTTGGAGGGGTCGCTGGAGACGACGGTGGCGGGCATCCGGGCCGACGGTCACGAGGCGACTGCCGTCGCGGTGAATATCTCGGAGGCTGAGGAGTGCGAGCGTCTGGTCGAGGCGGCGCGGGCGGCCTACGGCCCCATCGACGTTCTCGTCAACAACGCGGCGCTCACCTATTTCGTGCCGATTAAGGACTACGCGGTGAACCGGTGGATGCGGTCGTGGGCGGTGAACCTGCACGCGCCGTTCATCCTCAGCCAGCTGGCGCTTGGGGACATGCTGCCGCGTAAGAGCGGGCGCATCGTCAATATCTCGTCGGTCGCGGCCATCGGCCCCGGCCGCGGTCCTTACGAGGGCGAGCACGCCGAGGAGCACCGGCTGAAGGGCAGCAGCTGCTACGGCGCGGAGAAAGCGGCGCTGGAACGCTTCTCTCAAGGCCTGGCGGCCGAGGTGTATGCGGACGGCGTGGGCGTGGCCGCGGTGGCGCCGTCGCTCATCGTTCCGACTCCGGGCACCGTCTTCCACAAACTCGTTACGGGCTTCGACGACCCGCGCGGCGAGCATCCGAACGTGCTGGCGCGCGCGGTGCTGCTCCTTGCGACGGAGCCGCTGGAGCGAGTGAGCGGCCGTGTCTGCTACAGCCAGCAGCTGCTCAAGGAGTTCGGCTGGATAGACGAGGGCAGAGGGCCGGGCATCGAGGACGGGTGGCCGGTGAGCGGGTATTCGCTGCGATAGGGAGAGGAGTCCCCATGACGACACAGTTCCACGCAGACCACGTTGGCAGCTTCCTTCGTCCACCGGAGGTGAAGGAGGCGAGGGAGGCGTTTCAGGACGGGCGCATCTCCGAGGAGGCGCTGCGGGAGGTGGAGAACGAGCACATCCTGCGCGTGATCGAGTTGCAGCGGCAGTCCGGCATCGGCATATACACGGACGGGGAGCTGCGGCGCAGCGGCTGGGCCGGCGACTTCGGCGAGGCGGTCGGTGGCTTCATCGTCGGCGAGCCGCCGGTCCGCATGCCCTTCCAGGGCGGCCAGGGCAACTGGGAGGGCCCCGGCATCACCCCGGAGAACCCCATGGGGATGCCCGGCACGGCAGGCGGCCGCATCATCGGCGAGCGGTTGCAGCAGCTGCAGCGCCTCACCGGCCATGAGTCGGCGTTCATCAAGCAGCACGCGCCGGGGCCGTACAAGGTGACGATGCCCGCGGCCAGCTACGTCGTGGCCCGCGGATACAAGCCCGGCGTTACGGACCAGGTGTACGAGTCCCGCGCAGCCGTGCTGGCCGACGCCTCAGCCATCATCCGGAGCGAGGTCACGGCCCTTATCGATGAGGGTTGCCCTTACGTACAGCTCGACAACCCGCACTACCCCGATTACATCCCCGACGAGCGCCGTGCACAGTGGGCATCCATGGGCGTCGACCAGGACAGGGCGCTCCAGGAGGACATCGACGCCGATAACTCCTGCCTGCGCGGCTTCGACCGCAGCGCCACCATCCTGGCGATGCACCTCTGCCGGGGCAACGGCGCCTACGGCGCGTGGCACACGTCCGGCGGCTACGATCGCATCGCGGAGCAGCTGTTCAGCCAATTGGAAGTGGACACCTTCCTCCTAGAGTACGACAGCGAGCGCGCAGGCACCTTCGCGCCCTTGCGGTTCATGCCCAAGGGCAAGACGGTTGTGCTGGGCCTCGTGACGACCAAGGCAGGCGAATTGGAAACGGAGGACACGCTGCTGCGGCGGATCGAGGAGGCGTCCCGCTACCTGGACATGGACAGTCTGGCGCTGAGCCCCCAATGCGGCTTCTCGTCAACGCTGCAGGGCAACCCCATCACATGGGACGACCAGCTGCGAAAGCTGCAATTGGTGGTGGAGACGGCGCGCCGGGCCTGGGGAACGTAGGTCGGAGGAGTTGCGAGACCTTGCGTGAGGGTGACGGGCGGAAGTCTGCGGGCCGCCGCCTCTCCTCCCCCGCGCTTCGCTGCGCTCGAGCGTCCCCTCCCGCAGACGGGAGGGGGTTCCTGGGTTCCCGCGTTCGCGGGAATGACGGAGGGGGAGGCTGCGAGGTTCCCGCCTCCGCGGGAATGACGGGAGGGGTATTTGCCGGGGGGACTGGGAGGTTGGGGTGAGAACGACTACACGTTTGCGGGAGCTGCTCGCCGCGCCGGGAATCATCCCTGCGCCGGGGGCCTACGATTGCCTCAGCGCGGCCATCATCGAGCGGTCGGGGTTCCCGGCGGTCTACATGACCGGCACCGGCACATCCATCTCCCGGGTTGGCTATCCGGACATCGGACTCGCGACCATGAGCGAGATGGCCGCGAATGCGGCGGCGATCGCCAATACGGTGAGCGTACCGGTGATTGCGGACGCGGATACGGGCTACGGCGACGTTCTGCAAGTGCGGAGGACGGTCCGCGAGTATGAGCGCGCCGGGGTCGCGGGTATCCATATCGAGGACCAGGAGTCGCCCAAGCGGTGCGGCCATCTCGACGATAAGCGCGTTGTGCCGCAGGAGGAGATGGTCCGCAAGCTCCATGCGGCGCTGGACGCCCGCCAGGACGACGACTTCACGATCATCGCGCGTTGCGACGCGCTGGCGGTGACGGGTTGGGACGACGCTCTCCGTCGCTGCGAGGCCTACGTGGAAGCGGGCGCGGACGTCCTGTTCCTGGAAGCGATCCAGACTCGGGAGCAGGCGGCGTACGTGACCAGCCAGTTCGACGCGCCGGTGCTCTACAACTACGTGGAGACGGGCAAGTCTCCGCTGCTGCCGACGTCCGAGTTGGAGGAGCTGGGGTTCAAGCTCGTGATATTCCCTATCAGCGCAATGCTCGCGGCGATGAAGACGATGGGCGATCTGATGCGGGAGCTGCGGGACACGGGCACCACGGCCCACGCCGTCGCCGACCGGATGGTCAGCATCCACGAGTGCTTCGATACGATGGGGCTGTCGGAGATGCTAGCGATCGATGCGAGCTACGCGGGGTAGCCTACTTCGGCGGGAGGCTGAGGGCGTAGGTCGCGCCGGTCTCCACCCACTCCCGTAATGCGTTGTCGTCGGCCGTCGCCTCGGGGGCGACGACAACCCAGCCGCGCATCGGCTTGCCGGTGAAGTCCATCTCGCGGACATGGGGCCTGGCCAGCATCGCCTCGTAGTCGTCTTTCGGGACGCGGACCATCAAGTCGCCTTTCATCACGCCGCAGGCCAGGTTGCCTCTAAGCATGAAGGCGAGTCCGCCGAACATCTTCCTTGGCGTCAGGTCCGGCTTACCGCCGAGCACGCCGAGGACTCGCTCGGCTAGGTTCTCATCGTAGGCCATAGGCGGCTTTCCTTACTTCTTGCGTGTCCGGTCCTGCTCGATGAGGACGCGGCGGAGGAGCTTGCCGGACGCGTCCTTGGGGATGGCGCTACAGGTCCTCGAAATCGGAGGGAGTCAGCCCGGCCAGCCGCAGTATATGGCGTAGGGTACCCACGGCTACTTCCCGGTGGCGGGGGACAATGGCGATGCGCACGCCTTCGTTAGACTCTTTGACGAACTTGACGTGGCTGCCGCGTTGATCAGATTCCACGAAACCTGCCGCTATGAGCTTGCGCTCGACCTCACGGTAGGGCAGCGGCCTAAGCGGCGGCAACCTCTATCTCAATGCGCCGGAGCCGGGGCTCGACCGAGGGAGTGGGCGGGGTGAAGTACAGCTCCAATGCCTCGCGGAGATTCGCCAGCGCGTCTTCCTCCGATTCTCCCTGGCTGGCCACATCCACCTCGATTGCCTGAGCAATCCACCACTCGCCTTCCTGCCATATGCTGGCAGTGAACTCTCGCTTCATCGTCCCACCGCTCCGGCAGCGTGATTCTCGGCTCATCCTACCACGCCGCGCGCCCGGTCCTGCTCGATGAGGACGCGGCGGAGGAGCTTGCCGGAGGCGTTCTTGGGGATGGCGTCGGCGAACTCGATCTCGCGCACTTGCTTGAACGTCGCCACGCGCTCGGCGACGAACGCGATCAGCTCATCGGCGGACGGGGCTGCGTCTGCTTTAAGGACGACGAACGCCTTGGGGACTTCGCCTGCTTCGAGGTTGGGCTTGGGGATGACGGCGGCGTCCGCGACGGCAGGGTGCTCCAGCAGGACGCCTTCCAACTCAGCGGGAGCGACTTGAAAGCCCTTGTACTTGATCAGCTCCTTCTTGCGGTCGACGATGCGGACGTAGCCGTCCTCGTCCATGCTTGCGATGTCGCCGGTGTGGAGCCAGCCGTCGGGCGTGATGGCGTCGGCGGTCGCTTCCGGCTGCTCGAAATAGCCCTTCATCACCTGTGGGCCGCGAATGAGCAGCTCGCCGAGCTCGCCTGGCGGTACGTCGCGCGTCCCTGTTTCCACGTCGACGATACGTTCTTCCGTGTCGGGCAGGGCGGGGCCTATCGTGCCGGGCTTGCCGCGCTCGTCCGAGTAGTCGGAGTTCGTCACGGGGGAAGTTTCGGTGAGCCCGTAGCCCTGGATGACGGGGCATCCCAGCCGGTCGGCGAGCCGCATCTGGAGCTCCGCCGAGAGGGGCGCGGCTCCGCTGAGCACGAACCGTAGCGACGCGATGTCGTACTCGTCGAGCAGGGGGGTTAGCGATAGCCCAAGGCAGACCGGCGGCGCGGTGTAGAGCGCGGTTACGCGGTGTTGGGCGATAAGCGACAGCAGCTCGCCCATGTCGAACCGCCCCATCATCACCTGGACGGCTCCGGCGGCGATGGCGTTCAGCTGAAGCACCGTCATGCCGTAGATGTGGAACAAGGGGAGGTGGACGAGGACTACGTCATCGCGGCGGACGACGCTCTCCTCGCCGGGGCGCTCCAGGTACTGGCGGACGTTGGCGTGCAGGTTGGCGTGGGTGAGCATCACGCCCTTCTGCAAGCCCGTGGTGCCGGAGGAGAAGGGCAGGGCGGCGAGGTCCTCGTAGGGGTCGAGGTCGGGGGGCGTCGGCGGGCCGGTCTGGGCGTCGATCAGGGCCCAGAACGAGTGTGCGACATTTGGGCCTTTCGCGATGATCACGGTCTCCCTAAGCTCCCCGGCGTCAGGGCGCGCGAGGTCCGCGACGTCGACCAGCGAGTGGTGAACGATCAGGACCTCAGCGCCCGACACATTGAGCTGGTAGGCGATTTCGCGCTCGCGGTAGCCGGAGTTGATCGTCGTGACCGTTGCCCCCGCCTTGAGGATGCCGAAGAAGGCGACCTCGAACTCGGCGCAGTTCGGCGCCAGGAGCGCCACGCGCTTTCCCCGGCCGATTCCCATCGTCAGCAGGGCCGACGCCAGCTTGCCGGACGCCGCGTCAATCTCGGCGAACGTGAAGCGGCGGTCGCCCTCGATGATTGCCGTCTCCGACGGCCACAGCACCGCGGCCCGCTCGAGCAGGCGTTGGACGGGCTCGGGGTTGTAGGGGGCGATGGACGCTCTTGCCATTCCGCAGCCGAACCTCCGCTCTCTCAAGAGTGGGGAGAAGCTATCCGACCCTTTCGGGTCGGTCAACAGTGGTCGCGCCAAAGAGGTGAATCGACGCTGACGAAGGCTAGGACTTGTGCGTCGCCGGTCTCGATGGGTGGCATGGCTCCCTAGGCCCTGACGTGGTTCGAGTCCCCGCTGGTGGGCGAAAGGGAGGCGGGGAGGACGAACTTTGATCGGGTGACGGCGTTGTGAGCGCGCCGCCAGCCGCCTACACCTCGCCGGTTGGGCCCGCGGCGGACGGGAAAAGAGATGCGCATCTCGCCCTCGGGATGCTCAAGCTCAGGGTGCCGTCCGCGTGTCCAACGGGCCGGGCCAGTAGCCGTTGCGGTAAGTGGTCCGCTCAGAGTTGCGCTCGCCGAAGCTAGTCCCGGCGTTAGTGGCTACCTCGGCCTCCGTCACTGCCTGGACCAGCACCCGGAGCCTCGCGCGCAGGAAGTCGAGGTCTGCGTCAGGCTCCTTCTTGCGGAACAGCTCCAACACGGCCATCCTGTCCCATGCAATCGCCGTCACCTCCTTCATCTCTGTCCTTGATGAAGGTGACGCGGTGGCCTTTGTCTTGCCAGGCCTTGCTGTCTTACACCACCTCCTGGGACAATACTATTCGAAGGCTCACGCTCCTTGCCCTTACGCTCCTTGCAATTGCGCTCGCCGCGTGCCAGTCCAGCCCAAAGACCGCTACGTCCGATTTCGATGCAGCGGTAGGCGCGGCCGTTGAGGCCACCGTGACTGCGGAGTCCTCCCTGCGGTCCGTTGAAGGCGACAATCGACGCAGCGACGGTAGGTCAACGCCGGAACCCACCTCGACGGCAACGCCCGCCCCGGCCCCGACCTTCGCGCCAACGCCAGGACCCACATCGACGGCGATACCCACCCCACCCGCGACTATCGCCCCGGCGCCGGGACCCGCGTCGACGGCAACACCCACCCCTGCCCCAACTACCGCGCCGACGCCCACGCCGACCCCCCGCCCAACGCCGACGCCTACGGCCAGGGAGAGGCTCGGCATCGAGCAGTTGTCCCAGATTGTTCCATGGTTCGCAGACCCGCCGGACAACTGGCACGCCGAGGCCGTGACCGCGCTCACCAAGACGTGGGCCCGGGACCCCGGTCTTGGCGACGCGGTTGCCCGGGTCCCTTGGGTCAACGACGGCATCCGTGTCGATGAGATCCGGACGATGTGGTACGTGAGGGACCGCGCCCTCCACAACCCGGCTTTGGGTTACGCACCAGCCCGCTACTGGCTCGATGCCGGCCCAAGCCGTACTGACGTCCGGATGGCGCACCTCGAGATGCTCGTCCTCATAGCCGACGCGGTGGACCACAATCCCGCTCTGGCGCAGGCCTTGAAAGACCTCCCTGAGATAACGGGCAATGTGATGAGTGATCCGGAGATGAGCTTCCATCTAGTGCAGGTCGCAGACCGCAGCGTGGAGTCGGCGTTGGCGGCTGCGGCGTTCGTGAACCGCGACGTAAGCGCGGGCCGCCCTCTTCTGGTTTCGTTGTCTTCATGGGCGACCGACAGTCCTACTTCTGAACGATTCGACCGACTGATAGCCGCGCCTTGGTTTGTTGACGGCCTGAACGATGCGGAAGCTGCCCTTGTGGTTGCCCTCATTGGCGCTTCCAGAGACTCAGAACTGTATGACGATTTGCTCAAGACCGGCCCCACAGCCGCGATGGCAGACGTGGCCGAACTCCTCCCTTGGGCCGACCTCGCGCTGACTAACAGCGAGCGCCGCGCATTCGAGGCAATCGTCAGCCTCTGGGAATTGGACTCTAGCCTCGGCGTGACAGTCGCTCAGTACCCCTGGGTTGAGGATGGAGTCGACGGCGCCGAATCGTGGTCACTCTCCCACCTAGCCGCCATAGGTGGGTCAGACCTCGAGGCGGCGCGGCGGGCGGCGGCGTGGGTGGCAGGAGGCGCCGGAAGAAACGAGGAGGACTCGCTTAGCGTCTTGGCCGCCCTCGCGGACCTGGATCACCAGTTCACCGGCCAAGCGCTGCGCCATCTGACCTCCCGTGAACGAGATCTCGGCCAGTACCTTCTCCAGTCCTTGGGCCGAATGGCGGACGCCTATCCAGAGGACTTCAAACAGCTCATTGCCCAGTCTTGGTTCGCTGACGGCTTGGAGGACTCAGAAGCAGCATTGGTGACAATCCTCGGCAATACCGTCTCCAGGGACTCCACCTTCTACGACGACCTGCTTGAGGCCCACTTCAGTCAAGCGAGGACTGTCTCTCTCCCATTGGCTGGAGATGTCAATATCTGGATCTTCCAGACCACTCCGTTCCCGCCAAACGACGACCTGTTGACAATCATCGAAGACACCGCACGCATGAGCGAGGAACTTCTGGGAGCGCCATTTCCCACGACCGACATCATACTGCTGGTCTTTGACCCCAGCATTAAGCGGTACCGCGTCGAATTGGACACTTCAACAGCTATATGGTGATGTTCAGATCTCAAGGTAAAGTATGGCATCTGCCCCATGAGACAGCTCATTACTATTTCTTTGCACCTTACACGGGACCCCGGTGGCTTACGGAAGGCGCTGCAGAGTTCATCGCGGCTCACTACAATCACCAGCACGGAATTTTGGCGCTTGCCGAAGAGAGGTCTGGGGCGGCATCCTCAACGAAAAGCTGTTTCCGCAGCGGGATAGAGAACATACGGCACCTCACCGTTGTGATTGCGAACGATTGGATATCTCCTATTCCAGCAGGATGCATCTATGATATGGGCGAAAACCTCTTGCACCAAGCGGCGATAATCATGGGTGAGACGGCGATAGGGTCGGCGATGGGAGAGTTGCACTTGACAGAACCGGGTCGAGACCTAGAAACAAGGGAAGAGCGCATCTATGAGATTCTTCTAAAGCATGTTCCTGACGATCGTCGTGAGGACTTCCGTGAGTTGTACAGAGAACTGCACGGCGGAGCAGCAGCATTTCCGGCTACTGATTCTTCCGATGACCATGGCGACGAGGCAACTAATGCCACTGCTGTAGGAGTAGGACAGGCCATCAGCGGGAACCTGGACTACATGTTTGACTTCGATTACTTCCGCTTCCATGCACAGGAGGGGCAGAAGTACAGCATGGCCATCAACCACGAGATACTGCGTTCCACTAGTATCGGCCTCTACGGCCCTCGTAGAGCAGCATCAGAGCATGGAAATTGGAAGTCTCGCGAACTCATATCGACAGGTCCCCGTATAATCTGGACAGCGCCGAGCTCTGACGAGTACTACTTCGCTGTTCACAATTTCGGCGGACAAACAGGCTCTTATACGCTCGTCATTACGTCCGTAGATAGGCCTGGTTCTGACGACTACGGCGATACACCGGCTACTGCAGCTGACATCTCGCTCGGAGCCAGCGTGAATGGTACGATATCAAATGACTTGGATATAGACTATTTTGAATTTCCAGTAGAGACAGGTAACCGATACCACCTTGAAATCGTGAGCGGGACACTCGAGGAATTCCGGTTCAGGATGCGTATGCCGAATGGTTATCGTTACAGGCACACTGCAGGTGAGTACGCAGGCTGGGCTCCCCCCGGATTCAGATGGTATTTGGCGAGTTCAGGGCAAGCCTCACTTGCCATAGATGGTGTCGAGGGCAACGTCGGTACGTACACGCTCAAGGTTACCCGTATCGACGATGGCGGTGACTGACGCCGACACAGTATCCCAGTCCCTGACGTGGTTCGAGTCCCCGCTAGTGGGCGTTGCCGTGGCTCACCCTCCCGAGGATGCCTTTGGCCAGCAGGTCAGTCAGGACGCGGTGGATGGTGGCGTGAGGCTCGCCGAGAATGAGCGCCAGCTCCGTCGAATCGACGGACAGCGTCCGGCTGAGGACGTCGAGCAGCTGTCGGTCTGAGGTCGCTATGTGTCGAGCGGAACTACGCGCAGCAGACTCTTGTCAGAGTCAACTGCGTCAGTATGGGGGTAGGTCAGAGATGATAGCTGTACCGGCACACGGTATAATCTTATCATGATTCGATCGTTTCGCCATCGAGGACTGAAGAGACTCTATGAGCGAGGCGACCCCAGCAGGATAGCCGCCGACCAATTGGACCGAATCACCCTCGCTCTGGCAGACCTGGATGCAGCCGGCAAGCCGAGCGACCTCGATCTGCCGGGATACAGAATGCATCCACTCAGAGGGGACCAAAGAGAACTATGGAGCATTTCGATTTCTGGGAACTGGCGGATCACATTTAAGTTTGAAGCTGGCGACGTGTACGACGTCGCTCTTGTCGATTATCACTAATGAGGAGGGAGAGACCATGCCCATGAAGAATCCACCCCATCCGGGCCGCAGCGTCAGAGGAAACTGCTTGGACCCCCTTGGCCTAAGCGTTACCGAGGCAGCGGCGGTTCTGGGAGTTGCGCGCCATACCCTTTCGCGGGTATTGAACGGTCACGCGGCGATCTCGCCCGACATGGCCATTCGCCTAGAGAAAGCCGGATGGTCCAGCGCTGATTTCTGGCTGAGCCGTCAGACTGCGTACGACTTGGCTCAGGCGCGCAAGGGTGAAGACAGAATACGAGTCAAGCGCTATCAGCCCCTTCCCATTGCATAGGAATCGCCCACCATTTAGCACGAGTGCAACGAGGCTACTGCTTCTGATTGGTGTCCATACCGACCGGGTGACGGACAGGCGTACCCGCATTGTCCACTCTGGCGGCGCCGTGTGATAAAGACATCTGAGGGGCCCCTTTTAGTAGACGGATATACCATCCACATCTCGAAGACGGTTCTGTCTACCGTATACGTTTGGTGGGGCAGCCTGGCTGCGGGGACTGTCGCGGTCGTCGGGTGCTACGGCCTTGGGGCTGGGCCGAGGACCTGGTACTTTCTTTCTGCGGTTCGCTCGGCTACGGGGAGGACCTCCACGACCACTCTTGAGAGGCCAACGACCTCGCCGTTGGCGTCGAAGCTGTAGTTGTCGCCGATCGCGCCGCTCCAGGTGATGCCGTACATGCAGTCGCGGAAGCCGTCGGCGTCCTGGTCGTCGTTGGTCTGCTTGAGGCACTCGGCCGCGATGTACACGTCGTCGTACGCCGACCCCAGATGCCATGGCAGCGTGACGTAGTTGTAGCGCTCTCTGAAGTTGGTCAGGACCTCCTGCCCCTTCTCGTTGTCGGGGTCCAGGTCAGCCGTGATGGCCTTCATGCCGGTCGCCGCCTCGCCGGCGATTTCGAGGGCGGTTGTGCCCACCGATATCGTTTCCGCGTAGAGCGGGCCCTCGTAACCCAACTCCCGCGCCTGCTTGATGACGGTCCCCGCCGCGAACTCGGACTGGGGCGCTAGGTGAAGCGCGTCCGGGTCGGCGTCCAGCAGTTTCGTCAACTGGCTCCTGAAGTCGGCGACGTCGGAGCCGTATCGCTCCGCAGCCACGACGGCGCCGCCGCGTTTCTCGAACTGCTCGACCGAGGTGCGTCTAACGCCCTCGGCGTAATCGGTGGTCTCGGCAATGGTGGCCAGCCTGCGGACCCCGTCGGCCCACAGGACGTTTCCGGTGTCGATGCCCACCTGCAGGTCGTTGATCTGGGTGCGGAAGATGTAGTCGCCGGCGTTGGCGATGTCGGGGTTGCTCGCCAGCCCGGAGAACAGGATCACGCCGTCGGCCTCCGCCAGCGGAGCGGCGCCGAGCATGGCCCCGCTGCACGACGTCCCGAGGATGATCTTCACGCCGTCCGCGTCGGTCAGCTCGTTGTAGGCGGCGACCGCGTCCTTTGCGCTGCACTGGGAGTCCTCGACGACGAGCTCCAGTCTGCGCCCGTTGACTCCGCCCGCGGCGTTGATCTCGTCCACGGCCATCTGCTTGGCCTGAACAGCTACTGTGCCGTAGGTCTCGCCTGGGCCGGTGACCGATTCCATCACCCCAATCACGAAAGGAGGCAAGCGCGTGGGAATGGCGGTCGGCGTCGATTGCGCCGCATCGGTAGGGGCGGTCGTCGTCGCGGCAGGCTCTTTGTCTCCGCCGCAAGCCAGCACCGCCAGCGTCAGGACCACCAACGAGCCGAGGGCAAGGATTTGTACCGGCAATGACCGCATGTTGTAGTTCTACAGCGCCCGAATGGGGATTTGCAGGAGAGGGACTGACGGCAATCATCGCAGCCATGGCCTTGCTCGCCAATAGCAACGACCTGCCAAATTTCTCTAAAGCGTCCACCTACGCGCTGGTGGACGCAGGCGAAGGTAGAGGGTCACCTGACATGGCGGCGGCGGCAGCCCCCGGCGGAGGCGGCACACCTGTACAGGCTATACTTGGCACGTTCCCCAACTCACACTGGAACCTAGGAGCGACCGTGACCTCTGCAGAACAGACCATCAGACTGGGAATCGTTGCCCGTTCGCAGTACGCGGCCTTGAAGGATGGCATCGTGAAGCCCCGAGGCATGGCCCTCGAGTGCATCGAGGTTGCGCCGATGCCCAAGCTGTTCGACCGCATGATTCACGATCTCGAATTCGATATTTCGGAGATGGCGATCGTCACATTCCTACAGCTCAAGCAGATGGGTGCTGCGTTCACCGGCCTCCCTATCTTCCCGATGCGCGCGTTTCCCCAGAGCACGATCACCTACAACGTGAACTCAGGCATCACCTCGCCCAAGGACCTGGAAGGCAAGAAGGTCGGCGTTCGGGCCTACGCGGGCACCGCGGGAGTGTGGGCGCGCGGCCTGCTCGCTTCCGAGTACGGCGTCGACCTTTCCAGCGTGACTTGGGTGCTGACTGACATCGAGCACCTTGGCGATATGCCGAACCCCTCGAACACCGTCGCCATGGAGGGAGCGAGTCTGCCGGAGATGCTGACGTCGGGAGAGATTGACGCCGGCATCGGCGTCATGGGCGTTGATTCTCCCGACGTGAAGCCGTTGATTCCAGACGCTCGTCAAGCGCAAGCCGATTGGTTCAACAAGACGGGCGTGTTTCCTATCAACAACACGATGGTGGTTAGGGACGAGGTATTGGCCACGAACCCCGATGTCGCCTCAGCCTTCTTCGCAGCGTACAAGGAGGCAAAAGCGCTCTACCTGCAACGGCTGAAGGCGGAGGGTCCTCAGGCCCGCGACGAAGAAGCTGATCAGCGCTACGCGGACATAGTTGGCGGCGACCCGCTGCCCATTGGAATCAACGCCAACCGCACGGCGCTCGAGGCGATCACACGCTTCGCCCATAGCCAACAGATCATCGCCGAAACCCTAGCGGTTGACGAACTATTCGCGGAGAGCACACGGGAACTCAGCTAGAGCGGCACGGGGGCAGCACGAGGGCGGCCACAAGCTCGGTCGGAGGGAAGGGGCTCGACGACGGAGACCCTTCGCGAGGCGTCTCAGAATTCCGCGCCCGATGGCTACTCAGTGGCCGTTACACCTAATATGATTTAGGGTCATATGGGTGGAGTGAAATGAGAAAGCTCGTTGTCCTGCTGACCGTAGTTGCCCTTGTATCAAGCGTGATGACGGTCCTGGCCGGATGCCGATCGTCCGCACCGACGGACCAGTCCGCTGCAACGGCCACCGAGACCACGCCGCCACTCCTGACGCCCACGGCCACGGCGTCTACTCCTCTCGTGGATGACGCCGTGTCGACACCGACTCCCGCGTCGTCTGCCGGCGAGGGGACCGAATTCGCGCCGGTCGACTCTTCCGGAACGTCCAAGGCTACGCCTCCAGTGGACGACTCTGCGCCAACGCCGACTCCCGCGTCGTCTGTCGACGACGGGCTCGAATTCGAGCCCGTCGACTCTCTCGGAACGTCCGGGAGACAGGATTCCATAGCGGTTGCTGATTCGGATTCTCCCCAGAAGGACAGCCCCGGCGCCACCGGTCCTGTCCAAGGCGACTCCTACACCTGGGAGGACGGCGACAGGACCATGACAGTGAAGCTCCAGGCAGACCTGGTAGTCGAGAGAGGTTCCGGCGGACTGCCTCGTGACGTCGTTCCAGCCGACGAGGGGGGAACGAACGTTGTTAGGAGTGCGGATGGACAATCGAAGAGTGATACCTTGCCCGTCTTTCGCTCGGAGTCCAGCGCGCTGATGACCCTCCCCGGCGGCGTTCTGCTGGTGCTCAGCTCTGAATGGAGCCAGGCGGAAACGAACGCCTTCTTCTCAGACAACGGGATCAAGTTGGCCCGCGTGTCGGAGTTGGGCTATGTCGCCAACGGCTTCTTCATTGAAACTGAACCGGGGTTCCCCTCGCTGGACCTCGCCAACGCCCTGGCAGCGCAGGAGGGTGTGGAAATCTCCAGCCCCAACTGGGGAAGAGAAGCCACGCCGAAGTGACTGTCGCCTGTGAATGCCATGGGTTGTTGGCGCCCATTGTTCCCGTGCAAGCTAACGTCTCCCCAGAGTCACCTAACCCATGACTAGGATGCTCAGTCTGACCAGAGTGCTGTGGGCGGCGGGATTTGCCCTGCTCTGCCTAGCGCTGGCCTTGGGCTACGCCAGCGCGCAGTCTGTGCCCGCCGCGCCTACCATCGACTCGGTAACTTCTGGCGACACCACACTCACAGCCGCTTGGACCGCTCCCGCCGGCGAAACCGGCATCACGGCCTACGACGTGCGTCACATCGAGACCAGCGCTGATGAGACGATGGACTCCAACTGGACTGAGGTAGACAACGCCTGGACCTCCGGCGCGCTGCAGTACACCATCGCCGGTCTGACCAACGGCACGGAGTACGACGTGCAGGTGCGGGCGGTCAACGCCAACGGCGACGGGACCTGGACCGCTACTACGGTCGGGACGCCTGCCTTGCCCGCTCCCACTGTAGATTCCGTGCGCGCCGACGACCGCGCCGTGCGAGTCGTTTGGAGCGCTCCCACCGGTATCACCACCGGCGTCGCGGCTTACGACGTGCGCTACATCGAGACCAGCGCTGACGAGATGGTGGACTCCAACTGGACTGTGGAGGAGGACGCCTGGGAAGAGGGCGGCGGCAGCCTGGCCTACACGATCCCCGGCTTGACGAACGGCACGGAGTACGACGTGCAGGTGCGCGCGGTGGACGTCGACGACGTTGACGGCGCCTGGTCGGCCACAACCAGCGCAACCTCCGCGGACCACGGCGACACTCGCGCTGATGCCACGAGCGTGACCGCGGGCGCCAGGGTGTGGGGAGCCATCGACCCCGCCGACGATGAAGACTATTTCAGCTTTAGCGTGTCAAGAACAGCCGACTACTGGATATATGCCTTAGGCGATCTGGATACCGTGGGAGAACTGCTGGACAGCAACGGCATGTCCCTCGACACCAGCGATAGAGGCGGTGCGCTGCCCAACCCGGACAACTTTTTCCTGTGGCAAAGACTCCAGTCCGGGACGTACTACGTCAAGGTAACCGGCTACGGGTCTACTGACGAACCGTACACTCTCAGAATCAGGGAGTTCACGGACACCACCTCAAGGAGCAACGCCGCCACTCTGAGTATTGACGGCTCTGCGAGCGGCACCATAGACCCGGAGGACGACGACGACTACTTCAAGCTGGAGCTTTCCGAGACAACGGAAGTTGCCCTTCGCGCCTCCGGGTACCCCGACACCGTTGGCGAGCTGCAAAGGAGCAACGGCACGGTTATAGCATCCAACGATGACGGCTATCTCCCTGGCCGCAGGACGAACTTTCTCATCCGGGAGAGCCTCAACGCCGGGGTGTACTACGTCAAGGTGAGTTCATTCGATGACAGGTCCGACGGGCCGTATTCAGTGTACGCCACGGCCATCACCGAGCCGGGCAGCGCCATTGTCGACGCTCAGCCCCTGACCCTCGGCGGTACGGCGGGCGGAATCATCGACCCGGCCGGCGACGAGGACTACTTCAGCGTGACCCTCGAAGAAACCACGTACGTAATCATCGGCGGCGTGAGCAGCGTCACCAATATTAGTGGCGCTCTGACCGATGACAACAACCTCGCGGCTCCTGTCGATTCGGTTCACTTTGACGACACCTTCTCCTTCCAGGGCAGATTGGACGCGGGCACATACTACTTGAAGGTGACGGGTAAGGACGCCACAGACACGGGCCGTTACACCGTCAGGGCTATCGTGGAGGGCAGCTACGCCTATTTCGAGAACCGCTGCTCCAGTATTGCCAGGAGCACGGGCATAAACGATCCGCTCTACGGCTGCCAGTGGCACCTGAACAACGACGACCAGTTTCGCAACGGCGCCGGTCAGGATATCAGGGTCGAGGAAGTGTGGCCCACATACGCAGGCTCGGGCATCAACGTAGCGGTCGTGGACGATGGAATGCACTACCAGCACGAGGACCTGACTGACAACGTCCTCACCTCCTTCAATCACAACTATGATCCCGACCTGACCGACATATACCACCCATTCGAGGACCACGGCACCGCCGTGGCCGGTCTTATCGCTGCGAAAGACAACAGCCTGGGAATGCGCGGCGTCGCGCCTGAGGCCAAGATATATGGATACAACTACCTGATGGAACAAACCGATGACAACGAAGCAGACGCGATGTCTCGTAACGCGGCAACGACGGCCATATCCAACAACAGCTGGGGCTTTAGAGACTCCGGCCGGCCGGAGCACGCCAGTGAACTGTGGGAGACGGCGGTCAAAGATGGAGTCACGACCGGGTATGGCGGAAAGGGCGTTTTCTACGCGTGGGCTGCCGGGAATGGGGGCGACGACCTCGACTACTCCACTCTGGACGAGCAATCGAACTTCTATGCTGTGACTGCCGTCTGCGCTGTTGGGCACGACGACATACGCAGCGACTACTCGGAGGCGGGCGCGAACCTGTGGGTGTGCGGGCCGTCCAGCAGCGGGCGGGATGGCCAACCCAGAATAGCCACTACCGATAACGGGCACCGGTATAGGGGCAGTTTTGGCGGCACCAGTGCCGCCACTCCGATCGTATCCGGCGTGGTAGCGCTTGTTCGAGAAGCGAACAGCGCGTTGACGTGGCGGGACGTCAAGCTCATCCTGGCTGCCTCCGCCCGGAAGGTCGACCCGGACAACACCGGTTGGGAGCAAGGTGCGCTAAGGTACGGCTCAACCACGGACCACTACAACTTCAACCACGAGTACGGCTTCGGCATGGTGGACGCCAAGGCGGCCGTGGACCTGGCTCCGGGCTGGACCAACGTCCGCGACTTGAGGGAAATCACCTCTGAGTCAGGCGTTATCAACCTGCGAATCCCCGACCCGCCCTTGTTGGCTGGGCCTAACACGGTTACTGCCAGCCTGACCATCGACCCGTTTGTGGAGTTCGTTGAGTTTGTGGAGGTCAACGCCCACTTCAATCACTCTAGATTCCGGGACCTTATGGTTGAGCTGGTCTCTCCCTCAGGAGCCGTTTCAACGCTGTCCCCCTCCGCTCCGATAAGCGGGGCGTTGACCACCGAGTTCCGCTTTGGTTCGGCCCGCCATCTGGGCGAGGACGCGGCCGGCGAGTGGAGGCTGCGGATCACGGACGCTCGGAGAGGAAGTACCGGCAATCTCGGATCGTGGGGCCTCACCGTCTACGGACACGGCTCGATTCCGGGCGTGCCTGAAATCGACACTGTGACCTCGGGAGGAGGCACGCTAACGATCGACTGGAAAGTCCCTACCGACACAGGGGAGACGGCCATCACCTCCTACGACCTGCGCTACATTCGCGAAGATGCTACGGACAAGAGCGATGGCAACTGGTCTGTGGAGACGGGCGTGGGGACGCCGAGCAATCGGAGTTACACCATCACCGGACTGAGAGGCGGAGTTAAGTACGAATTCCAACTGCGGGCCCACAACGGTTCTGGACATGGCCCCTGGTCCCAAGTGGTAGGTGACGAGCCCACCACGGTCGCTCCGTCGGCGCCGGCCATAACTTTGATCACGCGCGGCGATAGGACCCTGGCTGTCGTCTGGACTGCTCCCGATAACACGGGCGGCGGGGTTATCACCGCCTACGACGTGCGCTACATCGAGACCAGCGAAGACGAGACGGACGACGCCAACTGGACAATGCGGGACAACGCCTGGAGAAGCGGCGACCTGCGATATGTCATCTCCAGTCTCACAAACGCGACGGAGTACGACGTACAGGTGCGGGCCGTCAACTCCGCGGGGGATGGAGAATGGTCCGGCACAGAGACAGGCACACCGCAGCAGGAAATACCCATAACCCTGCAATGGGAAGAGACCTCTATTACCGTGGCCGAGGACGCAGGTAGCGTCGTGTTGAGAGCAGTGTTCACGACGACACTGGACGCGCCGCCGGTGGCGGACTTCACCTTCGACGTAAGTCTGACCACCACCGACACCAGCACGACCAAAGACGACGACTACACGGCTCCGCCTTCGTCCGCGAACTTTGTCGCAAGCGACTTCAGCCAGACCGACGTGAACGGCCAGCAGCGGTACCGTGCAACCAGGGACTTCACCGTAACCATCCTGGACGACACAGCGGATGAATCGAATGAATCATTCAGCGTAAGGCTGGCCTACCTGACTCCCGGCCTCACGCATCTCCAGGGAGGCCCCGCTACCGTAGTCATCACAATCCAGGACAACGAACACGTTCCAGTTAATCTCAGCTGGGAAGCGTCCGAGATAACGGTCGGTGAGAACACCGGAAACGCCACCCTGCGCGCCTACGCCGTCACCACTGTGGACAAGCGGCCTGAAGACGGGTTCACCTTCGACGCCTTCATCTCTACGTCTGACGGCAGCGCGACCGAGCCCGGCGACTATACGCAGGTGGACGATACCGTCACTTTCAGCCGGAACGACTTCAGCCGGGCAACTATCAACGGAGAACGCCGCTATCGGGCCGTAAAGCAGGTACAGGCGCCCATTGTGGACGACACATCCGACGAAGACGATGAGGAGTTCACGGCAACCATTGACTACGTGAATTCCGGCCCGCTTCACCTGCAGGGCGGACCGGCCACAATGAGCGTAAAGATCGCCGACAACGATTTCGTACCCGTCACCATCAGCTGGGACCAGTCGTTCGTGAGCGTGGACAAGGATGCGACAACGGTCACCCTGCAGGCCCGGGCCACCACCACGTCGGACAAAATGCCGGAGAGCGGCTTCACCGTCGCCCTGTCCGCGACGACGGCCGGCGACACGGCCACCGAAGGCTCGGACTATCGGAGGCTGTCCAACAGCTTCAGCTTCCGCCAGGGTGACTTCACGCGCACAGACGTGGGGGGCCAATTCCGCTTCCAGGCAACCCGGGACGTCAGCGTGACCATCATCGACGACACCGTCGACGAGCCGAACGAGGAATTCACGGTAACCCTGAGCTACTCCAACCCCAGCCTTCCCCATCTGCAGGGAGGTCCCGCCACTGCGACGGTGAGCATTGCCGACAACGACCACGTGCCGGTGACGCTGGGATGGGAAGAAACGGCATTCACGGCTGAAGAGCCCACGAGTCCGGGGACAACCACGCCTGTGACCCTGAGTGCGATGGCGGTCACGGCAACGGACAAACGCCCCGAGAGCGGTTTCACCTTTGACTTCACCGTGAACACGGTCGATGGCTCCGCGCGGCAGCCGGACGACTACGAGCAGCTGTCGGCAACGGGAACGTTTGGCCGCAGCGATTTCTCGCGCACCACGGTGGATGGCCAGTCCCGCTGGGTGGCCTCGGAGGACTTCGTCGTCAACGTTGAGCACGACACCGTCGACGAGCCACTTGAGCGTTTCACCGTCAGGCTGGCTTTTGTCGGCTCCAGACAGCCGCACCTCACCCTCGGCGATTCGACAGCCACAGTCACCACCACGGACGACGTCGCGTCGCTGGCGGACTTGCTGACGACGGTGATCGCCAGTGCAAGCATTGTCGAGCCGGGGGAGCAACTCACCTACGATTGGTCGGTCAATAACGGTGGGCCGTCGGCATCAACGAACACGGTCCTCACCGCAACGCTGGACGCGGGAACATCTTACGTCTCGGGTCAGGTGACAAGTCCGGCGACCGGCCAGTGCAGGCAGTCGGGCCGAACGGTCACCTGTACATTCGGGACGCTGGAACTCGGCCACGCCGCAAGTGGGGAAATCGTTGTCGGGGTCAGCGGCAGCGCCTCGGCGGATGTTCACTTCACCGCCACTGCGAGAGCGGACCAGCTCGACCGCACACCGGCGGACAATGACGACTCGGTCACGACGGAGCTGGACGCGGCGCCGCGGCGAATCACGAACCTGCGGGCGACGGGAGCGAGCGCAGACATTGACCTGACGTGGAGCACGCCTGGCGACAATGGCAGCCCCATCACCCGATACGAGCTGGAACGCAAGGAGGCCGGTGGGAGCTATTCACTGGTTAGTCCCGAACCTGGCGTTGCAGCCACGACGTACCGGGACAGTCAGGTGTCACCTGGAATGACCTACACGTACCAGTTGCGCGCCTTCAACATAGACGGCGACGCCGAATGGTCCAACGAGGCGACCGCAACGGCCAGGGTAACCCCTCCGCCACCACCGATAACGCGCGGTGGCGGCGGAGGGGGTGGCGGCGGCGGCGGAGGAGGTGGTGGTGGAGCGCCGCAGAACCGGTCGCCTGAGTTCACTGACGGCTCCACGACCGACCGCTCGATAGCCGAGAACACGCCCGCGGGGGCGGACATCGGGGAGCCCATTGCGGCCACCGATCGCGAGGACGACACGCTGACCTACTCCCTGCGCGGCGTCGACGCAGCGTCCTTCGACATCGACCCCGCCACCGGCCAGCTGTTCACGAAAGCCCCCTTGGACTACGAGGCCACGTCCGTCTACTCGGTCATCGTGTCGGTCTCCGATGGCAAGAGCTCATCCGGCAGGGACAGCGACGCGCGGGACGACTCGATCACGGTCACCATCAACGTCGAGAATCTGGACGAGCCGGGCGCGGTCGCGCTGTCGTCCCACCAGCCCCAGGTCGCCGTCGCGCTCACGGCGACGCTCATCGACCTCGACGGCGGCCTCGACGGCGTCGTCTGGCTGTGGGAGCGCTCTGCCGACCAGGCCGACTGGGCCGAGATCGACGGGGTGCGGACGGCGAGCTACACCCCCGTCATGGGGGACCTGAGCAGCTATCTGCGGGTCACGGCGTCGTATGAGGACGGCCACGGACGGGGCAAGAGCGCGGTCGCGGTCACCGGCGACCCGGTGCTGATCAACACCGTTCCCCGCTTCCCCGGCGTGGACGCCGATGGCGGGATAACGATCGAGGTGGAGGAGGGCTCCGGCGACGCGGAGTCCGGCGGGGTAGGCGAGCCGGTTGCGGCCGCGGACCCCGACGGCGACGCGCTGACCTACTCCCTGAGCGGGGACGATGCCGGGGCCTTCGAGATCGACTCTTCCACGGGGCAGCTGTGGAGCAAGGCCCCCCTCGACTACGAGACCCAGGCCGTCTACACGGTCGTCGTGTCGGTGCGCGACAGCAGGGACTTCAACGGGGACCCCGACACGGCCGTCGACGCGGAGGTCACGGTGACCATCGCCGTGGTGAACGTGGGCGAACCGGGGACGCTCGTCCTGTTGTCGTCCCAGCCGCGGGTCGGCGTCCCGCTTGGGGCCCGCCTTACCGACCCGGACGGCATCGTGGGGGAGGTGGTCTGGAAGTGGGAGCGCTCGCACGACGGGACTCCGTGGTCGAGCTCGTGGAGGGCCATCAGCGGGGCCGAGTCGGCCGCCTACGCGGCGGTGGAGGCCGACCTGGGCTACTACCTGCGGGTCACCGCGTCCTACGAGGACGGCCACGGGCCAGACAAGAGCAGGCAGGCCATCTCGGACGCCGCCGTCATGGAGTTCACCGGGCCGGTGTTCCCGGACGCCCTCAATGGTGTGTTCGAGCGGAGCGTGGCGGAGAACACGGGCGAAGGCGAGGTCGTGGGGGCGCCGGTGGCGGCAACGAGCCCGGAAGGCGGCGCGCTGACCTACGCGCTTGGGGGCGCGGACGCGGCGCTGTTCGCCATCGACGCGGGCACGGGACAGATCAGGGTCGGGGCCGGGACGGCGCTGGACTACGAGGCGGGCAAGAACGTCTACGAGGTGACAGTCACTGCCGCGGACTCATCGGGCGCAAGCGCGACCGTCGCCGTGACCATCATGGTGACGAACGTGGACCTGCCCGGCATGGCCAGCGACTACGACGCGGACAACAACGAAGCTATCGACCGTGACGAGGCCCTGGCGACGGTGGTCGATTACTTCAGCGGCTCCATCACGCAGGAAGAGGCGTTGGAGGTAGTCAGGCGCTACTTCGCCGGCTGATCCGGAGGGCTGGGGAACGAGAGCGGCGGCGAGAGGGAGCTAACTGGATGAATGACGGCGTTACGAAGAGGTAGAGGCTATCGCTGACTGGGCGTGGCGAGGCACTCCAGCACACTGGTCGTGAACACGTCTGGGGCGTCCCACATCAGAAGGTGTGATGCGTTCGGGACCAGCCGGATATCGAGAGTCGGCTGCTGGCTTTTCAGCAACCGGGCTCGCTGACTCATCGACTCGCGGTCCTCGTTCCCATAGAGAAGCAGGAGAGGGACGCGAATCTCGCCGAGGCGTTCCCACAACGGAGTCGCGTCATGGAAGGGCGAGCGAGCCTTCGCTCGCTCGATGGCTGCCGCCGCGTTCTTCCCGATGCTCAGGCGATGTTTCTTTTCGACCACGTCCGGCGTGATCAAGCTCTTGTGGTAGACGTCGTTCTCTAGCTCTGCGCGGACATCGTCAAAGGTTGGACCGGATGGCGAGGGGACGCTCAGCCCCTGAGAGTCTTCGGCGGGCTTATCGGGGAGTGGGGGGACCAGCGAAAAGTTGCAGACCACGACGACGGCCGCGGCGCGGTCCGGCTCACGCAGGGCCAGACGGACCACCATGCCTCCGGCATGAGCGTGACCCACGAGTGCGGCAGACTCGATGCCCAACACATCCATCAGCCTTGTGATGAACGCCATGCGGTATGAGACCGTATAGTCCGACGGATGGTCAGAGAGACCGTAGCCGGGCTGGTCATACGCAATCACCCGGAAGCCGCCATCCGCAATCGGCCCCATGACATCGGTGAAAATGTCCGCCGACAGGTACGTCTGCGCCCCGTGAATCATGATCACGGGTGGGCCGACGCCTACTTCCAGGTAGCGGATGTTGGTCCCGTCGACGGTGATCCATCGTTCTTCGATGCTCACTTGGTCATCCTACGCCGTCACCCGTCGCTATCGTGCTGGTGACGCTCAGGCGCTGGCGGTCGACTATTCTTCCTTGCGCTATGTCGTTGCTACGGAGTCGCCAGCAACGTTCCCCATCCGGTGACCGGCGGGGCATAGCCGTCGTGGATGATGCGCCAAGCCCGGGTGTTGCCATTGGTGAAGACGGGTTTGCCGTAGTCTTCTTCCAGGATCGGTACCGCGGCGAGCGGGCGCCATGCGCCGCCCGGGAGGAACAACGAATCGGCTTGCGGCGCTTCCCGCATAGCCTGCCGTCCGAGATCGAAGGCGAGCCTGACTCCCCTATCGAAGCTCATTGCAGACCCTTGTTCCGCCCATTGTCCTTCGCTGGTAATCGTGAGCACCTCAATACCGGCTTCGGCGAAGTACCTGATGAGCGCGTTGTTCACCTCGTCGGCCCAGCGACTCCCCACCGCGACCCTGCTCACCCCCAGATGTTGCATCCCCGCAATGACTGCCTCGGCGGCGGCGTCCCCGGGAACGCCGAACTGCTCCTGCGTGTAGCGCATCAGTTCCAGCACTCGCTTGCGGCCGAGCTGGACCGAAATGGGGATTCCCGCCAAGACGACCCGTTGAGCGCCGCGGCTGACCAAGTCCGTAGCCAGGTCGTCGTAGCGGGCCATGGCCTCTTCAACTCCCTCTACGGTGTAATCGCTGATGCCGAGGCCATTGGAGACGACCGCGACATCCGGGGGAAGCAGGGGCTCGCTCTTCTCGTTCGATTCCCGCTCGTTTACTCCAACCGTTGGATTGATCAACCCCCAAACGTATCGCGGTGTTGCCTGCGCCATGCGGCAGCCTCCAATCTCATTTGTCCGATTCGGCCGGTACGGGCGAGTAATCTCCGCTCCCCTGGACGGGGACTCCCAGGAAGCGCTTCAGCAGCCGCAGCGCGCTGAGCTGTGGCGGGCCCAGCGCGCAGACGGACTATTTGTATCGGAGGACTACGCTGCCTCTACCGGGAACAGCACAACCCGCACGTAGCTTTCGGGAGTGAAGTAGCGTTCGGCGGCGGCGGCGATATCCTCCAGGGTCAAGGCATCCAAGCTCTCATCGAAGCCGGTTATCTCCGTGAAGGACTCACCTCGCTGCACCGTAGCCCGAATCTGGCCGAGCCAGAACCCGTTCTCCCTCAGATCCTCCTGCCGTGCCGTTCGCAGCTGCTCCTTGACCGTGTCCAGGTATCTCTGCTCACCCCCTTCGCGCAGCCAGGCCACCTCATCCATAACCGTCCCGAACAGCTCCTCGACGCGTGTGGGGTCGCTGCCGAAAATGACTGAGATCAGATACTCGGTGTCTGGAAGGGTGGAGGCACTTGCGTTCACCCCAATGTAGTAAGTGCCTCCCAACTGCTCACGCACTACCTCGCGGAGGCGGATCCCCAGCATCTCACCCGCCACGTTGAGGGTGAGCGCCTCCCTGCGGCTCCACTCTATATCGCCGGCAAACGCCAGCACCGTGTTGCTGCGCGGCTCGATGCCGCTGTGTACTACATGGTCCTCGATGCCCACCGGCGGGTCGATGCCGTGGTCCACCCACTGTTCCGCTCGCGCGGTGGTAGGCAGGCTGGCGAGGTACGTGGCGGCGAGCGAACGCAGGTTTTCCCAGTCGAACGCTCCCACGAAGACGAAGGTTGCGTCGCTCAGGTCCGCGAATCGGTCGGCGTAGACCGATTCCGCGCGCTCCAGGCTCAGCTCCTCCAGCAGCTCGACCGTGAGAGGCCGGCGGCGGAAGTGTTCCTGGGCCAGCACAGTTCTTGCGGTGTCGAAGAGAACGTCGTCCGGCTGGGCGGCGTTAATTTCGGCGATGCTGCGCTGGCTTGTCTCATACCTTGCGAAGAAGACCGGGTCAATCCGGGGCTCGGTTGCGTAAAGCGTGATCAGTTGGAACAGGGTCTCCATGTCCTCCGGTGAGGCGCTGCCCGTAAACCCTTCAAAGAGTTCTCCGATAAATGGGGACACGGAGACCCTCTTGCCGGCCAGCAGCTTGTCCACTGCTACGCTGTCGTGCGGACCAGCGCCGCTTCCGGCAATCAGCTGCGCGGCGTGGAGGGCGGATACGTGGTCCTCGTCCACCACCAACGAGTGTCTGCCGGGACTGAAGGCTCTGAAGACCACTTCGTCATTGCGGAAGTCAGTCTGCTTGGCTATCACGGTAATGCCGTTGGATAGGATCCATCTTTGAGCGTCTATGGACTCGAGCTGCTCTTCATTGGTGATGCTGCCCGGAGTGGGAATCGTCTCCAACAGCGGGACATCCCCAAGGACGTCTGCGTAGGGTTCTACCTCCAGGGAGCTTGCAGCTTCGAGCTGCGCGAGGGTCGCAGCGGTCAATTCGTCATCCGAGGCGGCCTCAGTCTCCGCGGGCCGCACGACCAGTAGCGCCGTGTCCTCAGACGCGGTCCAGGACTCCGCCACGGCAACGAACTCCGCCAGGGTGATCTGCGGCAGCAGCTCCTGGTACAGCTCCCACTCAGCCTCGATTCCCGGAGCCGGCGTGCCGGCCAGGAAGTGGTCCACGTACTCGTCGACGAAGTTTTGTGACGGCACCTGGTCTCGCTGCTTGTACACGCTCTCTATCGCTCGCAACAGGTTGCTTTTCTCCCGGGCCAGTTCGCCGTCGGTAAAGCCGTGCTGCCTGATGCGCTGCAGCTCCTCCAGCACAGCCGCTAACCCGCGCTCGACCCCGCCCGGCGGCACCCACGCGGCGAACTGCGCGATGTCCAACGGTTCCACATAGGGCGAACGATAGGCTTCAGCAAACAGATATGGCGGGTCTTCGACCTGGCCTCGCTCGAAGAGTCGAGCGTTCGCCATCATTAGGGCCAGCCTTTCGACCACAAAGCGACGGAATGCCGCCTCGTCCTGACCCTTGTCCGGGGCCAGCTTTCGGACCAGGACAAACTGGGTGCCGGGCGACTCGGCGTCAGTGAACACTTCAATCCACGGTGTCTCGTGGCCGGGAATCTCGACGCTCGGCCTATCGGTGGAGGGACCGACGGCGGCGAGCTCCTGGTTGGCCTCGCCCTCGGGCGGCGGCGCGAAATGCTGCTTCACCTTGGCTTCCATCGATTCAACATCGAAGTCGCCAACGGCTATGACGGCCATCAGATCAGGGCGGTACCAGCGCTCGTAATACTCCCTCAATTGCTCTGCCGTCGCGTTCTCCACGACCTCGGGGAGGCCAATGGGGCTCCGGTTGGCATAGAGGGAGGACCCGAATAGCAGTTGGAGCAGGCTGTCCTGAAGGCGGGACCCGAATCCCTGATAGAGGTGCCACTCCTCTAGGACTACGCCGCTCTCGAGGCCCACCTCTTCCGGATCGAAGGATATTCCGTACGCCCAGTCGCTCAGAATCCGGAAGGCGGTCTCGGCTATTTCGGGGTCGTCGGTTGGAATCTCCAGCCAGTACGTCGTGTCATCGAAGCCGGTTCCGGCGTTCACGTCAGGGCCAAAGACGTTTCCTATGGATTCCAGATACTCCACTATCTCCTGCTTGGCGAAGCGCTCCGTGCCATTGAACGCCATGTGCTCCACGAAGTGCGCCAGCCCCCGCTGGGACTCCTCTTCATGGATGGAGCCGGCCTTGACCACCAATGCGATTTGCGCCCTTTCTCGCGGCTCCTCGTTGTGCCTTATGTAGTAGCTCAGACCGTTGGAAAGAGTACCGCGGACCACCAGGGGATCAAAGGCCAGAGAAGTATCCGGCTCCGGGGTCGGGGTAGCCGTGGGCTCGGGGGTTGGAGTGGGCGTGGGTTCGGGGGTTGCGGTAGGCGTCGGTGTCGGGGTAGCCGTAGGCTCCGGGGTTGGGAGTGGGTGTGGGTTCGGGGGTTGCGGTAGGCGTCGGCGTTGGGGTAGCCGTCGGCTCGGGGGTTGGAGTGGGTGTGGGTTCAGGCGTGAGAGTCGGAGTGGGGATTGACGTAGCTGTTGGCGCCAGCGTTGCCGTCGGCGTGGGTTCGGGGTCGCACGCTATCAACGCCGGCGCCATTAGTGTGATGCAAATAACGACTAACGCTGACTTCAGACCTAATCTCATCTCTTACCCTTCATCCTTGTATACGGGCGGTTGGTTCCGACCACAGGTGCTGTCAAGAAGTCGCCGGGGACTTCCCGCTGTTTGATCTCGGGCCGATAGGTCACCAAGAATATCACAATTTTACGCGGCGATGCTAGTCGATGAATCTTCAGCAACTGATTAAGTAAACAAGCTTCTTCCCGCTCTAAGGACAGGAACAAGATTTGCGAACCAAGGTTCTGAGGCCGCCGAAAGACGCGGTATTCTGCTTCACCATATCCCCCATAGTGACACAATATGGTCACGTCTATTTAGTGGAACTAGTTGACGATTGTCAACCTAGTCTGCGGTAGGAAGGAGAATGGTAGCCATGATATGCAAGAGAGCGCGGGTGCTTTATCTCGGTGAAACGAGTGCAGGAAAGTTTGGCATTGCAACCGGGGTTTGGCTGTTAGGGTTTGAGTCGACAGGTCATGGCGTCCAATTCTCAGTCCAACACCTGCTCCTCCTAGGGCGGCAGCCCGTACGCCGCGCCTGAGAGGGTGGAGCCGCCGATGGCGGTGTTGGCGTTATGAGCAAGCGCGCGGCGCTGCTGCAGGAGTACGCCGGGTTCGTCCAAGGCGTGCCCCTTCCGCTCCGGCAGTCCCGTATGCTAGTGAAAACAGGGGGACATGTTCATGCGCACCAACACTACCAAGGCCAAGCTCAATGAAGGCAAAGTCGTCTTTGGGGGGATCGTCACGCGTTACGCTCCCGACATGGTGGAGATTCTCGGCGCTCTCGGCTACGACTTTGTCATGATTGACTGCGAACACGGCCCGGCCAACCTGGACCAGGTCGAGCACATGGTCCGCGCCGCCGAATCCTTTGGCATCACTCCCATCGCCCGCATTCCCGACCACTCCGAGCACACCATCCTCCAGTTCCTCGACCGCGGCCTCCAGGGAATAATCGTCCCCCACGTCAACACGGGAGAACAGGCCGCCGCGGTTGCTCGCGCCGCTCGTTACTTTCCCGACGGTTACCGGGGAGTGGGCAGCGGCCGGGCCCATGACTACGGTATCGGCGTCTCCCGCGACGAGGCGACGGCGTGGATTAACTCACAGATGCTGGTGATTCCAATGGTCGAAGACATCGAAGCCGTCCGCAACCTCGACGACATCCTTCAGATTGCCGGCGCCGACGTTCTCCATGTCGCGTCTTCCGATCTGGGCCAGAGCTTGGGCAATCCCGGCGCCGCCGAAGTCCGCCGGGTAATGAGCGAGGTCATCCCGCGGATTCGGGCCGGCGGCAAGTTTGTTGGGGTGGGTGGGAACAACCCTGCCGACACCGCGGGCGTCGCCGAGTTCATCAGACAGGGCGCGAACTTTGTAACCGTTTCCGCCTGGGGCCTGCTCCGCATCGGCGCTGAGGATTTCCTCAGGAACGTCAACGCGGACCTTTGAGGACCGGTGTCGCGCTTGTGCTGGTCGCCAACAGAAACAGCACGCACACGGGTAGCCTCCGGCTGTCGAGGTGGACTGGAGCGGCATCCACGGGCGGCGCCCGGACGGGTAGCCTCGCCTAGCCGATCGGTGACTCCGGCATGACGCCAACCCCAACGCTCACGCGGCCGCCCACGCCCATTCTTGCCTTGTGCAATGAGCTGAATATGATTGCAGAAACGCGGTTAGGCTACAGCCAGGAAGCGACGGAACGACACTAGGGGACAACCAGAGGAGGGGAGTGGGATGGCTCGACATTACCAGTTTATTTCCAGCGATTCGCATCTGGACCTTTCGCCTGAGCGTTGGCGGGACCGCGTTCCGGCGAAGTGGCGTGATCGCGCGCCGAAGCGGGTCACGATGGAGAACGGCGAGGATGCCGTGGTCATTGAAGACAGGGAGCCTATGCGCATCGGATATACGAGAAGCGTGGGCGTGTCCCATGACCAACTCCACCTCCAGGTTCCCACCTTCAAGAACAGCGCCGGCACAGGAGACCCCGAGCAGCGCCTGCGGGAGCAGGACGAGGATGGTGTCGATGCCGAGGTCCTCTTCTCCCGCGTTGGGCACCTGCGAGCGATCAAAGAGGATGAGGGCTACCTCGCGATGAACCATGCCTACAACGAGTATCTGGCGGAGGAGTACTGCGCTGCGGCTCCCGACCGCCTCTTCGCACTGGGTGTGATACCGACTACCGGCGTGGAAGACGCGGTGGCGGAGCTGGAGTACTGCGTTACCGCAGGCCTGAAGGGTGTGCTCCTAGACCGCTTTCCCAACGGGTCGGGGCGCCCCACCCCAGAGGACGACAGATTCTGGTCGGCGGCCCTCGACCTCCAGATGCCTATCACGTCTCACACCGCGGGTGGGTGCACACGGTTCAGGGACAAAGGACCAAGCTTTCTGTTCCCCCATCGCCCCGAGTCAGACCGGGGGGAGCCCTTTGGACAGATGTTCCGCTTCTGCAGCGACGCGCCCTTCGCCCCCATTCAGATGGCCTTTGCCGGAGTATGGGACCGGTTCCCCAACCTGAAGATCTACTGGGCAGAGACGCAGATCGGCTGGCTCTCCTATACGCTCTGGCAGATCGATGACCACGTCGATCGCTACGGTCACCTTTGGAACAGCCTCTGGGGGTTGGAGCTACTGAAGCGTCCGGCCAGTGAGTACATTCGGGAGCACTGCCTCTGGGGGTTTCTCGACGACCCCATCGGTGTAGCGAATCGAGACGCGGCCGGCATCGACAATCTTCTATGGGGCAGCGATTTCGCCCACGCGGCCAGCGATTGGCCCCACTCGCGGGAGGTGATTGAGAAGAACTTCGTCGATGTGCCGAAAGAGGAGCGTGATCGGATGGTTGCAGGGAATGCCATCCGGTTCTTCCATCTGGAGCACCAGTAACCGGTGAGGAGACCGCTGGTGGTTTAAGAGAGTGACGAGGTGGCCCTTTCTTACCAGGCCTTGCTGTCTCTACACCACCTTCAACGCTAAGCCGCCGAGCAAGACTAGTTGCTCACGTGACGTCCGACATGTCCCATGACCATTTCCATGGACTGTCGGGCTTCTACGGAACATGCGAGAGCTTGACATCGTTGAGCGTCGTAGTAGAGTGCTGCTAGGCTGTGCCACCTACGAATTCCGAAACACGCTTCATGTAGTGGTACGATTAACGTCAGACCTGCGCGCCAAGGTCAAGATTGGAGCGTGCGGCCGCCTAGGAAACCTCGATAGAGGAGAAAAGCCATGAAAGCCAGGTCCGTCCTCGTGTCCCCGAAGCTCCACCTGAGGCCGCTGGTCTTACTGGTTCTGCCTCTGCTCTTCTTTATGGCTGCATGTGGAAGCGACGACCCCACTGCGACTCCAACAGCTGCCCCACTCCCAACGGCTACTCCGCTCCCTGCTGAAGAGGTTCCCGACGAGATGAGCGGTTTTGAGGCGGAGTGGGAAGAGTTGATCGCGGCTGCTCAGGAAGAGGGAAGACTCGGGATAGCGGCTGGCGGGCAGCCGTCGCGGACGTATCGTCCCTTGCTCGACCGCTTCCAGGACAAGTTCGACATCAGTGTTGAGATGTCCACGGGAGGCGCAACCGACACGGTGAACCGCGTCTTGGCTGAACGCGACGCCGACACCTACACCGTGGACGTCTCGCTCATTAGCGTCCGGATTATGAACACGAGATTCATTCCGGCCGGCGCGCTCGTCCCGGTCGATCCGTGGCTCATCCACCCTGATATTCTTGACACGTCAATGTGGCAAGGCGGACGCCATTGGTACGGCGACGAAGAGCAGCGGCGGTCGTTCATCTACTCGGTTTCGATCGCTGAAGAACACGAATTCTGGTACAACACCGACGAATACACTGCAGAGGAGATTGCGGAGATTCAGGACCCGTGGGACTTCTTTGACGAGAAATACCGCGGCAAGATTGCGGGCCAGGGTCTTGGAGACCCATCGGGGATCCGCGGCGTCGTGAACGCCTATTGGGAGCCCACCATGGGCCCGGAATGGGTTCGAACGTACCTGACCGACGCAGAGGTCACATTCGTTGACGATCGTCGGGTGCTGGAGACCTGGCTCACCCAGGGTAGATATCCACTCCAGGCGATCGGCGGCGGCGGGGCAGATCTGCGGGACCTGAAGGAGTCTGGGCTCCCGATCGACTTCGCAACGCTGCCGCTCGAGTTGCCTGGCTTGCGAGCGGGCGGCTCCGGCTGTTGTCTCGCAATTTTCGACAGAGCCCCCAATCCCAACGCGGCAAAGCTCTTCGTCAACTGGTTCCTCTCGGCCGAGGGCCAAACCGCGCTGCATGAGACGATTGAGCAGTCCCAGAGTTCGTCGCTGCTGAATGGCATACCTCTTGGCTTGGTGCTTCCCGAAGGCCGGCGCGACCTGAACAAGACCTATGACTTCCCCGACGCCGACCCTGGTTTCGCCGCTCGACTGGAGGAGGGGCAGGCCTACGCATTCGAGGTGTGGGAGACGCGATAGCGCAACACCTGCCCTCCAGGAGGTCTGGACGCAGATTGGGTCGCGGACACTACAGGCCGGCAGCGTGATGGCTCCGGCCTGTTTTGGCTGGCGGAGAGTCCAATGGGGGTGAGAGCGGACGGTTTGATGGGAAGGAGCCGTTGGTGCAGGCGCTAGGCAGGATAGGTTCGAGCAGCAGTCTTCGAGTGAGGCGCCCCGGCACGGCGACCTTTGCGATGGCGGCTGTCCTGCTGATCTTCGGGTTCTTCACGGCATGGCCAGTCATCCTGGTCCTGATGAATAGCTTCAACACCGCAACCGACTGGTTTGTAGAGCCGCGAAGCTGGGGTCTGGCTCACTGGGGGGCGGCCTTCAGCAACCCCAAGCTGTTTATCGCGCTCGGCAACTCCCTGTTGATCTGGGTCTTGACGGTAGGAATCAGCTTCCCGATTGGCATTGCCATTGCATGGACTCTCGCCCGAACGAAGGTTCCCTTCAGCCACGCGCTCGAATTCATGTTCTGGGTCGCCTACATGGTGCCCGGCCTACCGGCGACGATAGCGTGGATATCGCTCCTGGACCCCGACCTGGGGTTCATAAATCTCTTGCTTACTAAGCTTCCATTCATTGACCAGGGTCCTTTCAACATCTTCAGCATTGGCGGCATCGTATGGGCGAATCTCATGGGCAATGGCATCGCCGTGAAGGTGATGCTGCTGACACCCGCGTTCCGGAATATGGACTCGGCGATGGAGGAGGCCGCCCGAACCAGCGGCGCCAATAATTTGCGAACGATGCTTCGGGTTACGCTGCCGCTGATGATTTCGCCCATGATTCTAGTGTTCGCCCTCCAGCTGCTACGCGTGTTTTCATCGTTTGAGACGGAGCTCCTCCTTGGTACTCCCTTTGGCTTCTTCGTCTATTCGACCAAGATCTACGCACTCGTACGGAGCGACGTGCCGAACTATGGCGAGGCGACCGCCCTTGCGAGTATTACGCTGCTGTTGCTGCTCTTAATCGTCCCTCTGCAGCGCCACATTATTCAACGTCGTCGCTACACGACTATCACGGGGAGTTTCCGTCCGGGACTGATTGACCTGGGAGTGTGGAACTACGTGAACTTCGGGGCTATCGCGTTCTTGATTCTTATGCTGACCATCGTCCCCCTCTTCGCGTTGGTATTTGGCAGCTTCATGGAACGCATAGGCTATTTCGTGCTCGGGTACACGCTTGACCATTGGCGGCTCGTTCTCACGGACGCGGTCTTCTTCAAGTCGCTTCGCACAACGCTAGTCCTCGGACTCACTGCGGCGGTGATGAGCCCGCTTCTCTTCTCGATCTTGGCCTATCTGCTTGTGCGGACTCGGGTGCCCGGCAGAGGGCTCCTTGACTGGATGGTCTGGGGGACGGGAGCGATACCAGGAATTCTATCTGGCCTGGGCTTGCTTTGGCTCTTCCTAGGCACGCCTATCGTAGGCGTACTCTTCGGAACGATCTGGGCGTTAATCATTGTTGTGATCCTTCAGGGAAACACCACCGGCGTCAACATCATGAAAGGCGTCTTTATCCAGGTCGGCGCAGATATGGAGGAGGCGTCACGCGTGGCCGGGGCCGGCTGGATCCGGACCTACTTCCGCATTTGGCTCCCGCTGCTCATGCCAACGCTCGTCTTGCTCGCGGTCCTTAATTTCACCATCGCGGCTGGAGCGACGAGCAACATCGTCTTGCTCGCATCGCGGGACACGAGAACGCTATCTCTGATGGCGCTCGAGCTGTCGCAGGTAGGCGTCAGCGACCGCGAGGCCGCGAGCATCATCAGCGTCTTCATCGTCTTCCTGACGGCGGGCGGAGCGCTCTTTGTCAGAACAATTGGCCTACGGTTCGGCGTGCGGCACTCCCTACGGGCCAACGATCGTTCACAGGCTGCGGCCGCTCCAGGCTTAGTTCCTGCTTCAACTCCGCAGGACACGCGCTGATTGTGCTCAGCAAAGGCTCTCTCGCGTTTGCTAAGAGCGAGTGGCGCGCAAGCGAAATCTTCAACAATCGTTGCGACGGCGTGTCGTCGCGGCTAGAGTGCATGAGTAGGTCGGTATCCGTCGGGATTCCGCCGGGAAGTTCGTTAACGGAGGTGAGCCGTGTCTGAGCCGAAAATACGATTCCGATTTCGTGAGCCGACGGTGGACACGAATCTACCCATCAGCGACGGCACGATCAAGATTGAAGGGTTCGAGTTGGAGGTGATGGATACGCCGGAGTCGGGACGCTTCGCTGCCGACGCGCGCGACGAGGGTTTCGGCGCGCTCGTGCAACGGAAGGTTCAGGGGGCGCCCGATGTGTGCATTCCTGCTTTCCCCAACCGGAAATTCCGGCTGTCGTACATCTACGTCAACTCGAACGCCGGGATCAAGAAGCCGAAGGACCTGGAGGGTAAGCGGGTAGGCATCCTGGGCTGGGGCAACACGGCCGGGGTCTGGGCCCGAGGCGCGCTCCAGAACTACTATGACGTGGACCTCACCAAGCTACAATGGTTCTCCGCCCGCCCCGACGAGAGTCCCACCGCGCCGGGCATCGTCATCCAGAAACTGGAGGGTGACCTGGATTCGATGCTCTTGGACAGCAGGCTTGACGCCGTCATCGACCCGAATGTTCCAGCCGCCATCACACAGCGTGATTCACGTGTGCATCGCCTTTTCCCCGACTACAAGGCAGAAGAGCAAAAGTATTACAAGGACACCGGAATCTTTCCCATCAGCCATGCGGTGACCCTCAGTCAAGAGTTCGTCGATGCGCATCCGGAGTCGCCTGTCGTGCTACTGAAGGCGTTCCGTAAGGCCCGGGACGAGGCCTTTTACCGCATCATGGGTCCAGACCCGCAGTACCTGATCATCTCGTGGGTGACCTCGGCGGTCGAGGAGCAGCGGGCACTGATGGGAGAGGACTACTGGCCGTACAACGTAGAGGACAATCGCCACTCGCTGGAGGCGTTGACCTTGTTCGCGTATCAGCAGGGCTTGACGCCTTACCAGGTCGACTATATGAGTTTCTTCTCGCCTGAAGCGGCGGCGTTGCCAGGCTACTAGCCCCGCCATGATTGCGGGCGCGGTTTGTCGAACTGCGTAGTTGCAGGTTGGCTTGAGGAACCCCAGTCGTACTGAGGCTGTCGCGTCGCAGGTCCGTAGTCGCGCCATCTGTGACGAGGGCTAGGCCGTCTCTTCGTCCTTCATGTAGAAGCCCAGCTTCTTCATGGCCGGCCAATCATCGACTGAGAAGAGGATGGTGTCGTCACTGTGGGTGTTCTCGTGGTGGTGCCACGTCCACGGCGGCACGCCGAAGATATCTCCCTTGCGCCATTCGAGCCGCTCACCGTCGATGACGGTGCAACCCTCACCCTCGAACACGTGATAGTAGCTGGTGCTGTTGTGGCGGTGGCTGCGGGTCTTCAGGTCGCGATCGAGCAGTTGGACCTGCCAGGCCATGGTGGGCAGGGTCGAGCCACCGTCCACTGGGCTCGAGAACATCAGGAGGACTCCCTCGTACGGATCGGACGGGCCCGCCTCACGCATCGTCTCCAGCGCCGCTTCTGTGTCCCGCCACGGATAGTGCATAGGCGGCAGGGGGAAGGGCCGCTCTCCAGAGATTGGCCTGCTGTGACCGTGCAGGTAGCGAGAGTAGCCAGCCGGCCGGGTGATGTCCTCGTAAAGTTGGCCGTCCGGCAACTTCTCGTTGACGTTCACGTTGGGGTTGTATCCGTTGTCGTAGCCGTCGACGAAGATGACGGGCTTGGCGCTGCCGTTGTAGTGGTCGTGATAGGTCCACGCGGGGCTGATAACCACGTCGCCGCGGTTCATGGGGTAGGCCTCGAACTCGCACACGAACACCGCGCCGGGGGAGGCCTCTAGGACCAGCCGGGTCTCACTGCGCAAGTTCCGATGCGCTTCGGTCCGCTCGCCAGGCATGAGCACTTGCGCGTTCATGTAGACAGGGGAGCGCCTGGCCTCAACGCCCGTGACAGACCGCATGCCTGTCTGTCCCCCAGAGCCTATCTGGGTCACCTCGCCGGATTCTAGGAGTGCCCTTCGGATGCCTTCCCCGCTCCAGTGGGCGGCGGTCTTCCCCGCCCGCGGAGGCAACGTATTGCCGCGCGCCCACGAGCCAATCAGATGGTGCTCAGCTAGAAGGTCACTGATATCTTCAAGCGTGCGCGTTGTACTCGCCATCGTGGGCTCCTTCTTTCTCGTGCTGGGGCCAAGGTCTGCTGCGCTACGAGTTCAGGCGCCAGAACCTCACGGCGTTGCCCGCTAGGATGGCGTGCTTCTCCTCTTCGGGAATGCCCTGGAACATGTCCTCGATGACCTGCTGCGAGTTCGGCCAGTCTCCGGCTGCGTGGGGGAAGTCGGTCGAGAACAAGATGTTCTCGGCGCCGATGGCCTCTCGCACCGGAGCCGAGACACCCACCGGCTCGTAGAGCGTCCCCCACAGCGAGTGCTCCCTCATGTATTCACTGGGCATGCGCTCGAGGTCCGGCATCCCCCAGAAGTGCCGCATCATTGGCTGGTACCGCCGGTAGTTGTCGTCGAGCATGAACAGGGTGAAGGGAAGCCAGCCAGCCATAGTCTCGGCGAAGTAGATCTTGAGGTCGGGGAAGTGGTCCCACACCCCGGCGTACGCCAACTGCATGACTCCCATACCATTGTGGCTCCCGCCCTGGTTGGAGAAAAGCAGGCTCAATGCGTCTGCCTTGTGGTTCTGCGGTGAGTCGATGAAATTGGGATAGTTGAAGACCGGGTCGCGCTTGTTGGAGCCCAACGCCCCGCCGCCGAACCCGCCGAACCGCCCTCCCCCATGGGAGGAAATGGCGATGCCGAGGTCGAGCGTGGTCGACCAAAACCGGTCGTCCTCGGGCGTGGGGAAGCCCCGGCCGCTGGGGAAGGTATTGAGCGTGACACCCTTGTAACCAAGCTCGGCGCAATGCTCGAGCTCCTGCACCGAGTCTTCGATGCCGGTGGTTGGGATGATCCCGTTGGGGAACAGCCTATCGGGTGCGAAAGACACGTACTCTTCGGCGAGGTACTCGTTGTAAGAGTGCACCAGGGCGAGGTACAACTCGTCGTCCTTCGCATTCCGGAATAGACCGTCAGCCCAAGTGAACATGACCTCCGCGTCGACGCCGTCGCGGTCCTGCTCCTCCACTCGCAACTCCGGCGTGCCGTTGCCGACCGGTTCAGAGAACTTTGAGATCTGGAACGGTATCTCCTCGAAGGGGACGCCGACGTTGCGGGTGAGCCCTATCGTGTTTGGCTCGCTGCCATCGCAGCTCACGGCGTCCGACCCATCGGGCATAACCACCCGGATAGGAGCTCGGTCCCTCCATTTAGCCGGGACTCGGTGCGTCCACACTTCGGGGTTCAGGTCAAGGTGCGCGTCTGCGGAAATCACCCGGTAATCTCGTGCCATCGCTCGACTCCTTATCGTGGCTTAGCCCGCTTCTGCTGGTTCTCGTTGGCGAATCGGCAGGGGACGCTCGTTAAGTGTATGCAGGCGCTGAAGGAGCGTCAATGACGCTCCCTCCGTGCCAGGGAACCCCTCGCCCATGCGGCCGCAACGCGGACAACCCTCGCTCCGGACGGAGGTTGATGAGGCCAGCCGTTCCCGTCCCCCCTTCAAGGGGATATGGGTCTCAAAGTTCTCCCTCTTCACCCTGAAGCGGAAAGGAACAATGTCGGTGGCCGGCGGGCCGATCTGCGCGTCGATCAGCGCCCAAGAACGAATGTGCGACATTTGGGCCTTTCGCGATACACCCCAGTCTCCCTAAGCTCCCCGGCGTCAGGGCGCGCGAGGTCGGCGACGTCGACCAGCGAGTGGTGACCGATCTGGACCTCAGCGCCCGACCTATCCGACCCTTCAGGGTGGTCAACAGGGGTCGCGCCAAAGAGGTGAATCGATGCTGACGAAGGCTAGGACTTGTGCGCTCGCTGGTCTCGACGGGCAGATAGTTGAGGTGGAGGTGGACGTTGCGCCCGGTTTGCCGGCGTTCATAGTGGTGGGCCTGCCGGACGCGGCGGTCCAAGAGTCGAAGGAGCGGGTGCGTGCGGCGATCCGGAACTCGGGCTACGAGTTTCCGATGCGCCGGATCACGGTGAGTCTAGCGCCGGCGGACCTGCGCAAGGAGGGTCCCTCGTACGACCTGCCCATCGCGGTGGGGATACTGAGCAGCAGCGGGCAGATTGCGGCCTGTCTCGCGGACACGGTGCTGATAGGGGAGCTATCGCTCGAAGGGCACCTCCGGCATACGGACGGGATACTGCCGATGGTCGGTCTCGCGCGGCAGCGCGGGCTGAAGACGGCGGTGGTGCCCTCGACGAATGCGGACGAGGCGGCCTTGGTGGAGGGAGTCGAGGTGCTCGCCGCCGGCTCCCTGCGGGAGCTGGTCGACCACATCCGTGGCGATGCGCCGATGGACGCGCATCCCGCCTCTTTGGGGATGGGGCGTTTTGCGCAAGCGGATTACGCGGTGGACATGGTCGACATACGGGGTCAGGAGCAGGCTAAGCGAGCGCTGGAGGTTGCTGCGGCGGGCGGGCACAACGTGCTGATGACGGGACCGCCGGGGAGCGGGAAGACGCTGCTGGCGCGGGCGATGGCGTCGATTCTGCCGCCGCTGACCCCGATGGAAGCGCTCGAGACGACGAAGGTGTACAGCGTGGCGGGGATGCTGCCGGTGGACATGCCGCTGGTGACGACGCGGCCGTTCCGGTCGCCCCATCACACGATCTCCAACGCCGGGCTGGTGGGCGGGGGGAAGGCTCCCAGGCCAGGCGAGGTCTCGCTGAGTCATCGTGGAGTGCTTTTCCTGGACGAGCTGCCGGAGTTTGGCCATAGCGTGTTGGAAGTGCTGCGCCAGCCCGTGGAGGACAAGGTCGTGACGATAAGCCGGGCGCACGGCTCAGTCACGTACCCGGCAAGTTTCATGCTCGTCGCGGCCATGAACCCGTGCTTCTGCGGCAACCTAGGCGACCCCCGGAAGTCGTGCACCTGCTCGCCGTCGAACGTCAGCCGCTACCAGAAACGCATATCGGGGCCCTTGCTCGACCGTATGGACATCTTCATCGACGTACCCCGGGTCGAGTACGACAAGCTGACGGGCGAAGCGACGGGCGAGCCGTCGGCAAGCATCCGCGAACGCGTGTGCCGCGCGCGCCAGATTCAGCGCGCCCGGTTCGAGGACTCCTGCGCGCAGACCAACGCCGACATGGGCCCTGCGGACGTTTGGACGTACTGCCGTTTGGGCGAGGCGGCCCATGGGCTTGCGAAGGCGGCGATGGACCGCCTGCACCTTTCGGCGCGGGCGTTCCACCGCACGCTCAAGCTGGCCCGCACCGTTGCCGATCTCGCCGGGGAGCCCGAAATCGGCATGGCGCACCTCGCCGAGGCGGTGCAGTACCGCCAGCGGAGCTTGGAGTAGACTGGCCCCATCTCGTTCGGAGGTTTGTTGTGAGCGAATTCGACGAACTGCAGGAGGACCTCGTAACGGCGTCGACGATCCTGGAATGGGAGTTCGGCGACATCATTGGTCACGTAGGGGTGCGGCTCCCGGAAGGTGAGGGCATCGCGGTCAAGATGCTGCGGGCGCCCCAAGTCGGAGGCGAGCACTGGATGATGCACTTCGACATGGACGGGAACAAGGTCTCCGGCGAGGGCACCGTCCCAGGCGAGGCGGCGATCTACACGCGACTGTTCCGGACGAAACCCGAGATTAACGGAATCGTCCACGCCCATGCGCCGATGTGCATCGTTCTGGGGCTGGCCGGTGTGCCGGTGAGCGCGGTGCATCTGGCGTCGGCCAAGTTCGGCCCCGACGGCTTGCCCGTCTACCCGACGCCGGTCTACGTTTCCGACGATGGCGACGGGGACGCCATTGCGCGGACCATCGGCGACGCGCCCGGAATGACCATCAACGGGCACGGCATCGTCACGGTGGGGAAGAGCATCGACGAGGCGTGCTTCAACGCGGTCTACATGGAGCGGACGGCGAAGCTGATTCAGGCTGCGCGCCTGCTCGGCCATGAGGGGGTAGACGGGGCCTTCCGGGAGGAAATGGCGGGCAACGCCCAGAAGATGCGGGAGCGGCAGCGCGCCATCAACCGGCCCCAGGTCGAGCACTCCGACGATTGGCGTTACTACAAGCGCAAGCTCGAGCGCGGCGAGCCCTGGAACCGGGGTTGGACGTAGAGGCTACCCTCAGCGCCGTTTATGCGTTCCCTAGCAGAGGAGGACGCGGAATGTCGTTAGAGGTTAGACCATTCCCTTCCTCGCGACGGGGGAGGTTCGCAGCCAATGAGGGCGTCGGGAACGATGCACGGACGACCTTGGTGTAGAGTTTCCCGCGCCGGTCTGGCGAGGAGAGGTTCGCGTTGACGCTCCAAGATTTCAGCGTGCAGGGGAAGCAGGCCGTCGTCATCGGCGGGGGACGAGGAATCGGGCGCGGCATCGCGCTCACCCTTGCTGAAGCGGGGGCGGACGTTGCGGTCGCCGCGCTCACGCCCGCCAAGGTGTTCGATGTCGCCGAGCGCGCTGCCGCTCTCGGCGTGAAGGCGAACGCCTACACCGTCGACGCCACAAACGGCGCGTCGATGGACGTTCTCGCGGCGCGGGTGCTGGCCGACTTCCCGGATATATCGATCGTGGTCAATAGCGTGGGCGACTCGCTGCGCCAGCCGGTGACGACGCTTCCGGAGAGCCCTGACGCGCCGGGCATGAGCAGCGCGGACTGGCGTCGGATTGTCGACATCAACCTCACGTCAGTGTTCGAGGGCTGCCGCATCTTTGGCCCGCGCCTCATCGATCGAGGGGAGGGCGTAGTCCTGAACGTGAGCGGCATCCGGGGTCTCCGGGCGATGCTGTACGGGTCTGCATATTCCGCGGGCAAGGCGGGGCTGACCAAGCTAACGGAGTCGCTCGCGTTGGAGTGGGCCGCCCACGGCATCCGAGTCAACGCCATCGCGCCGGGGCTCTTCCCTGACCCTGAGCAGGAGAGCGCCGAGCAACTCCTCCAGCGCGAGGCCGAGATCAGGCCGCGCGTTCCGCTGGGCAGAAGCGGCCCGCTGCGCGACGTGGGCCTGATGGCGGTCTACCTCGCCTCGGACGCGGGAGCGTACATCACAGGCCAGACCTTCGTAATCGACGGCGGCGCAGTCATCCTCTAGGGCTCGGCCGCCAATCCGATAGGAGCGCCATGAATATTGCTGTCTGCGTTAAGTGGGTGCCCGCGATTTCGCGGGTGCGCTTCGACCCCGAGACCAAGCGCATCGTCCGGGAGGGCGTGCCGAATGAGCTGAACGCCTTCGACGTGCTCGCGGTCAATCGTGCCGTCGAGCTCAAGCGCGAGCACGGCGGCAGCGTGACCGCTTTCACCATGGGGCCGCCTGACGCGCGGCGCGGCCTGGCGCGATGCCTCGCCATGGGCGCCGACCAAGCCTTCCATCTGAATGATATGGCCTTCGCGGGCGCGGACACCCTTGCCACGGCGCGCGCGTTGTCCCTGGCGCTGGGACGCGACGCGTACGACTTGGTGCTGTTCGGCAACAACAGCGTGGACGCGGAGACGGGGCAGGTTGGGCCGGAAGTCGCCGAGTTGATTGGCATGCCGCAGATAACGTCTGTCTCCAAGCTCGACGTGACGCCCGACGGCCGAGTGCTCGCGGAGCGGGCGCTGGAGAACGGCGTTGAGGTGGTGGAAGGGCGGCTGCCGCTGCTCGTCAGCGTGGCCGAGAGAGTCGCTCCCGATACAGCCGCGGCGCGGGACGACATCAGGGCTGCGGAAGAGCGCGACATCCCCGAGCTAACCGCCGCCGACCTTACCGAGGACCTCTCGCAACTCGGCGCCGCTGGCTCGCCGACGTGGGTCGCGGAGATTAGGCAGCTCGAATCGCCGCGCGAGGGCGCACTGATCGAGGAGGAGTCCGTCGAGCAGGCAGCCAAGCAAGCCGTCGGTCTGCTGAAGGAGCGAGGAGCGCTCCAGTCTGGCGAAGTGGAGAGCCAGGAGAGCAATGCAGCGCCGGACGCCCTCCGGGCTGACGGGCCCGAGACCTGGGTGGTCGCCGAGGGGAACGCGGAGGGACTTCGCGCCATAACCTTCGAGTTGCTCGCCGCAGCGCAGCCGGTCGCCGATGCGGTGTCGGGCCCCGTCATCGCGTTCGTCATGGGCGGGCCGGAGGTTGCGGCGCATGCCGACGTGCTCGGGCAGGCGGGTGCCGACCGGGTGGACTTGGCGTTGGACGCCGCGCTAGGGGCGTACTCGACGGAAGCCTACGCGTCGACTCTCGCGCAGGCGATAGAGGCCCGTCCACCCTACGCCGTTCTCCTGCCGTCGACGCCGAACGGCCGCGATATGGCGGCGAGGGCGGCGGCCCGGCTCGGCCTTGGCCTGACAGGCGATTGCATAGGGTTGGAGATGGATGGAGAGGGGAGGCTGGTGCAGCTCAAGCCGGCGTTCGGCGGCAACATCGTTGCCCCAATCTACTCCCGCACGCTGCCGAACATGGCGACGGTGCGCCCCGGCGTCTTCGACGCGCTCCGGCCGAACCCCGCACGCTCGGCGGCAGTTGTCGAGGTCCCCGCGTCCGCTCCGCGCGGCGATGGACCCGTGTCCATCGAGTTTCGCGCCGCGCCGGACGACGATGCGGCGACCCTCGACAAGGCGGCAGTCGTGATCTGCATCGGCAAAGGCGTTGGCGGGCCGGAGCATATCGCGAAGCTCGACGAGCTACGGGACCTGCTCGGCGCGGAGTACGTATGCACCCGCGACGTAGTGGAGGCCGGCTGGATGCCGAGGCAGCGCCAAGTCGGGCTGACCGGCCGATCGATAGCCCCAAGGCTTTACATCGGCGTGGGCGTGCGAGGGGACTTCAATCATACGGTCGGCATCCAGCGGAGCTGCACGGTGCTGGTCGTCAACAACAGCCGGCGAGCTTCCTTCTTCCGGGGCCAATGCGATATCGGGATCGTGGGCGATTGGGAGGAGGTCATCCCGGCCCTGATGTCCGAGCTGCGAAGTGCGCTTGGCTAGCGGGCCGACCCTACCGCGGCAATAAAATGATGCCCGGCGTACGCCTAGCCATTCCTCTGCTGCTGGCTGCCGCGCTGCTTGCGGGCATGGCGGTGGTCGCCGCGGACCTGGGCGACCCAGGCCGCGCGAGGATGATGGAGCCCATTCCCGATACGCCGCCCCCGCCCGTTCAGATATTCACCTCGACGGATGACCTGCGTGAGTTCGCCCGCGCCGCCTATACCGACCTCTCGGATGAGGACTGGTCGGCTCTGGAAAACTCGTTGATTCCCGGTGGCGGGGAGACGTGCGGAACGGAATCGCTCGAGGCCCACGGCGCGGAGGCTGTGCGCCGCGCTGCGTTGGACGTGGAAGCGGCGCTGGCGCGCGAGAGCTCGCTCTTTGCGCAGCTGGCGCGCCTGCCCCGGCTCGACTGGGAGGTCGTAGGCGTAGAGGTGGAGGGGGACGAGGCCTGGATCACGCGGCGGGCGAGCGCGTTCGGGCGCGACGTCGGACCGCCGGTGCTTCGCCGGGACAGGTGGGTGGTCGTGAGCGACGCATGGTGGCTCGACCCGCTGACCGTGGCGCCCGGCTGCGGCGCCGAGGCGGGAGAGGCGAAGGCCCCGCTCGCCTACGAGGCCGTGGCTCCGAGTACGTTCGCCCGCCCGTTGCTTGCGGGATCGCTGGCCGAGGCCGTCTCCGCCGATGGACGGGCCATCGAAGTCACGATGACCGCAGGGGAGCGCGGCGATAGCCCGCTCGCGCCAGACGGGTTCGAGTTGGTGCCCTTTGAGGCGAGGGTCGAGTCGCGAGACGGCTTGCAGCTTGGAGGGCCGCTCACCTTCCGCTCCGCGAGCTTCGATGGCTGGTTCTTGGGCCAGCCTATCGCGACATCGACGGGTATCTGTCCGGGGACGGAGGCGACGGGCGTCACCTGCCAGATGACGAGTGGCAAGGCGCTCGTTGGGAAGGACGATCTCGCGCCCAGGCTCGCGTGGACCCCGACGGCGGCCCACCAGCGGGCGGAGGGCATCGCCTGGTGGCGACTCCCCACGCTGCGGCGAGGCGGACGCTCCGTCGTGCGCGACCTCACCAACGCGGAAGTCTCGCAGGCCGTCGCCGCCGCTTCCATCCCCGTCGAGGCATGGGGGACCGACTTCAGTCGCATGACCATCGACCCGGCTGAGCTCCTCGTTACCGGAGCGCCGCGCAACACGATTCCCGCGCTTACCATAGGCGGGCTGAGCGCGGGGTCGTCCGTCTATGACGCCATCGAGGAGGCGGACGTTTGGTTGGACGATGTCGAGCCGGTGCTGGCCGTCGAGGCCGGAGGCGAGGCCCGCGCCTATCCGCTCCGCGTTCTCCTCTGGCATCAGATTGTGAACGACGAGCTTGGCGGCGAGCCGGTGCTCGCGACCTACTCCCCGCTGTCGAACGCGGCTTCGGTCTTCGAGCGGCGCGCCGGCGTGTCGGCGCCCGTGTTCCTGACGAGCGGAGCGCTGCGCTTCAGCAACCTGGTCATGTACGACGAGGCGACGGAGAGCTGGTGGCAGCAGGCCACCGGAGAGGCGATTGCGGGGGAGCTGGCGGGGCTTAGGCTGATGCCCATGCCCGGCCTGCTCATCTCCTGGGCCGATTTCAAGCGCGCCTACCCGGAGGGTTCGGTGGTGTCCGTCAACTCGGGCTTCGGCAGCGACTACGACTTCAACCCGTACTTCGACGTCGACTTCAGCTCGCCCAGCTTGCTGGAAGGCGGGCCCGACCCGCGACTGCCGGCCCATGCCCGCGTGCTCGGCCTGCGGGCCGAAGACGAGGCGCTGGCCGTGCCCTTCGCCGGCCTCGACCTGGAGCCGGTCGTGCAACAGGAGCTGGGAGGCGCGCCGGTCGTTGTGTTCTGGCGGCGGGGGACAGCATCGGCGCTGAGTCACGCCACCGTGGCGCTGGGGCGCGACGTTGGGGCCGCGGTGGCGTTCGACCCTCGCATCGACGGCGAGACGCTCACCTTCGCCGAGGACGGCGGGCTGTTCGTGGACGCTCAAACGGGCTCGGCGTGGGACCTGACCGGCGTGGCGCTGGAAGGACCATTGGAGGGCCGGAGGCTGCGGCCGCTGGCGCAGACCAACAGCTTCTGGTTCTCCTGGGCGGCGTTCAACCCGGATACGGCGATAGTCCGCGGCGCCCTGCCGGGCGGCTAGCCGACGCTCCATCCCCCGTCGACGACGAGGAGGTGGCCGTTGACGGCGCCCGCCTCGGCGCTGGCGAGGAATACGACAGCCCCCGCCACTTCGTCCGGCTCCAGCCGTCTGCCGATGGGCGACCGCTGGAGGAAGGCGGAGAGGGCGGCACCGCTCCGGTCGCCGCCTTGGGTCATCGGCGTTTCGGTCGGTCCGGGGCCGATGGCGTTGACGGTCACGCCCTGGGCAGCCCATTCGAGGGCCATCGCCTTGGTGAGAGCGGCGACTCCGCCCTTGGTGGCGACGTAGACCGATCTGTTGACGGTCGCCGTGACGGCCAGCTGCGACGCCACGTTGATGATCCTGCCGTACCCGTTGGGGAGCATGTAGCGCGCCGCCGCCTGAGCCGCGAAGAACGTGCCCTTCAGGTTGACGGCGTTGACGGCGTCCCAAAGCTCCTCGGTCACGTCCAACACGCTCACCGCGGCGCGGATGCCGGCGTTGTTGACCAGGATATCGAGGCCCCCCAGGTCCGCGGCGACGGCGTCGAACACCCGCCCGATCTCGCCGACCTGCGCCACGTCCAGGTCGTACCCGCGGGCAGTGCCGCCTGCGGCCTCGATCTCGCTGACAAGCTCGTCGACGTCGGCCCGTTTCGATGGGAGGTTGGGGATGGCGACCGCCGCTCCGGCCTTGGCGAGCGCGACGCTGACGGCTTTGCCGATGCCCTGGCTCCCGCCGGTCACGACGGCGACCCTGCCGTCTAATCTGAAAGGAGTCTCGCTCATAGGGGCCGGATTATAGGCTTTGGCGCATGGGAGCGGCTATCCCACCCGCGCCGCCGTCCGCCATTGGCGCGAGGAGACAGTTGAGCGCGTCGGTCGTGGGAGTCGCGATGCCGTGGGCGATGCCCCGGCGGACCACGTCGCCGACCAGCGCGTCGGCTTCCAGACGCTTTCCGGCGATGCGGTCGCGGAGCATGGAGCTGAGGCCGGCGAAGCCGCGGAAGCGGTCGAGGGCGGCGTCTGCGGCGTCGGCGGGGAGGTCGGCGCCCTCCGCGCGGGCTATGGCTGCGTACTCGGCCATCATCGAGTGGACGAGTCGCGCGCAGGCGTCGCGGGCGCAGAGTTGCTCGGCCTTGAGGCCCGTCACCGTGTTCACGGCGGCGAACGGGCCGATGAAGGTCAGCTTCTGCCACATGGGCGTGAGGATGTCGCCGGCGAGATCGACGTTCCAGCCGGCGCCCTCGAACTCGGAGAGGAGGCGCCACTCGCGCTCGCCGTTCCCCCCGCGCCTGCCGAAGGTGACCCGGCGCGGGCCGCCGTCCTGGGCGATGACTCCGGGCGCCTTCACGTAGCTCTCGATGTAGACGACGCCGTCGAGCACCCTCTCGAGGCCGAACTCGGCGGCGAGCAGGTCGCCCGAGCTCACGCCGTTCAACAGCGTGAGGATGGTCGAGTCAGGGCCGATAGCGGGGCGGATGCGCTTGATGGCGTCGTCCATGTCGTAGGACTTGACGGTGAAAAGGACGAGATCGGCCTTCAGTCCGGGCTCCGGTCCGGCGTGGGCATGGACGGGCACGGAAAAGGCGGGCTCAATCGCGCTCTCGACGCGCAGTCCGTTGGCGCGCATCGCTTCGAGGTGGGGCCCGCGCGCGATGACGGTCAGCCGGTGGCCGGCCCTGGCGAGGAGCGCCCCGAAATATCCTCCGACGCCCCCCGCGCCCATAACGAGAACGTTCATGCGAGCCTCCGTCGTCGTTGAGACCTCTGCGTAACCGTGGCGGTCTCCTTTGTCATGCCGCAGGTGGCGAATGGGGCCGACAGTGAGTCGCCGCGCACGCCTGGGTGGGCGTCCTCAGGCGTGGGGAACTGAGAAAAGAGTGCCATTTCGTGCCATTTTCCGAGTGCGCGAGCGCGATCTCCCTGGCTCTCCCCCGCCTGCCGGAGGAGGGATTCTCGGAGCGACAGGGTAGGGGAGGAAGGGCGGACCGGGCAATGGGCAGTTGTCACGGCCCTCCTTTGACTGTGGGGAGGACTAGCAGGGTGAGTGGCGCCGCTGGGAGCGGGGGCTAGATGTAGACGAGGTCTACCGGGAGGCTGGCGTGTTCGCCCTTCTCTTGGGGAGGCGGGTTGCGAAGCTCTTCGCGAGTGACGTACTCGTAAGAGATGAAGCCGATGACGGAGCCTGCGACGGCCATGGCGACGAGCCCGAGAACGATGAGGGCTATGTAGACGGTGCGGGCGCTGGCCGGTGCGGTGCTTGCGACTGACATTCGAGCTTCGAGTCCTCCGTGAAGGGGTCGGGCGTTCGGGCCGGTAGATAACGCTACTACAGGCCACGGCCTGCCGCAAGGAGATTTCGCGCAACCTCCCCTTATCCCTCCGCGCCCCCCAACAGGAGCGAATAGACGTTCGCAGCGGTGAGCTCGCCCAGTAGGTCTGCTGTGAGCTCGTCCACCACAGGAATGGTGGTTAGCCCGTGCTCCACAATCTTCTCCAAGGCGTCGTCTATAGGCTCGCTCGGGTTGACGGTGGGGAAGCGGGTCGTCAGCACTGAGTCCAGAGACATGTCGCCCCAGTGGTCAGTGGCGATCTCTTTCACCTTCTTCAGCGAGAGGACCCCCGCAGGCTTGCCGTCCAGCTCGCGCACGACGTAGTCCGTCTGCTCCGGGACCATCCAGAACCTGAAAACGACTCCAAGGAGATGGACGAGTCTGGCGTCACAGGCGAGGACTGAAGGCGTCGGCCACCACCTTGTCGTCCAGGGCGTAGCGGGCTTTTGCCCGGGCGACCACGAACCACTCGAATGGTTGTAGTCGGGCCGGAGCAAGGCGCTGGGCCCCCAAGGACGTCGAGCTTATCGTGTTCGAACGGCCTTGGGGCAGATCGCCAACTCTGGGTTCTTCTTTCCTCTGTCCATAGAGCGCGTCAATCCTCTGAGAGACCGGACCACGGGTGCAGTAGGCGTTGTCCGCTTCACGAAAACTGGAGCAGTGAATGACGGGCGTCCACCCCCGGCTCCTCTTCCGCCTGCGGGAGAGGGATTAATGGAGGCTGGAATGTAAGCGTATCCGCTCCCCGCCGGAGGGCGCGCCGGGTAAAGTGATTGTGACGATTTGTTAGGTAGGCAGCGCCGATGCCCTTCGATTCTCTTACCGATAGCCTGAACGGCCAACGCCTCATCGCGGTGGGCCTCTTCGGCGGCTTCGTCGCATTGGCGATCATCTATCTCCTCGCGATAAAGCTCGTTCGGAGGCGCTTGATTGCGCACGAGGCCCATCTGCTGGCCGCCGCGCTCGTTGGGTCGCAGTCCACTTTGGGCGCGGTCCTCGTGGTCTTCCTGGGCCTGTACCTTGGTCTCTCGGCCCTGCCCGACGCGGAGGCTTGGCAGAACCTCATAGGGCAGGTGGCAAAGGTCGGCTTCGTCATCATCGGCGCTTGGGCGGCCTCGAGTGTGCTGTCCGCGGTCCTCAGGTGGTACACCGACTTTGTCGCCCCAACCACCAGCTCGACGTTCGATGACATGGTCATACGTATCCTCCGGCGGTTCGTGTCCGTGATCATCGTAGGAGTCGCGCTGCTGATCGTGCTCGATACGCTGGGGGTCAGCATCAGTCCCCTGCTGGGCGGACTCGGCATCTCCGGGTTGGCCGTGGCCCTTGCGCTCCAGCCAACGCTCGCCAACACCTTCGCGGGCGCCTACGTCCTCTCGGAAGGCATGATTTCGGTGGGCGACTACATCGAGCTCCAGGGCGGGCCGGCGGGGTACGTCGTCAGCATCGGATGGCGGAGCACGAAGATACGCACCTGGCTGAACAACTACGTCATCATCCCCAACTCGGTGATGTCGGACACCATCCTGACCAACTACAGCGGGCCGGACCCCAAGATGAACATCCTCGTGACCTGCGGGGTGAGCTACGCCAGCGACCTCGGACGGGTGAACGAAGTGGGCCTGGAGGTCGCCCGTGAGACCAGAGACGCGAACGAGGAGGCCGTGAAGACCGAGGACCCCTGGTTCGGGTTCGACCGCTTCGGGGACTCGAACATCGAGTTCTGGATCTTCCTGCAGGCGAGCGACCGCATCGGCTCCTTCATCGTGATGAATGACCTTATCAAGCGGCTGCACGTGCGCTTCCTCGAAGAAGGCATCGAGATCAACTACCCGGTCCGCAAGCTGGTGTACGAGGACGGACTGCCCCCGGAGATTGCCGCGCGGCAGGCGGCCTCGTGAGCGACCCTCCGAATATCCTCGATCATCGGAGCGAGATCCTGGACCTCATGCGTCAAGGCCCCGCCGGCCTGTTCACGGACATCGACGGCACCCTGGCGCCGATCCACTCCGACCCCTTTGGAGCGATCGTGCACGGAAATGCGAGGCAGGCGCTGGCGCGGCTTGCGGGAGTGATGACGATCATTGCCGTCACTGGCCGCGACGTCGAGCAGGCGCGGAGCATGGTCGCCCTGAACGAGGTGGTCTACTCGGGCAACCATGGGGCCGAATGGCTGGAGGGCGACTGCCATTGGATCGAGCCTGCCGCCATCCCCTATCTGCCCCGCATCCAGGAGATTGCCCGCCGCGCCCGCCGCGAGGTCGCGATGGAAGGCGTGTTCGTCGAGGACAAGGGCCCGACGCTCTCCATCCACTATCGCAACTCGCTCGACCCGCCTACCGCCCGCCGTACGATTCTCGACTTCGCCGCGCGCGCCGCCAGCGACATGCTGGTCCGCGATGGCAAGATGGTTGTCGAGGTGCGGCCTCCCGTGGGGCTCTCCAAGGGCGACGCCCTCCGCTCCTTCACCCGCCGCAAGGGCCTCGCCTCCGTCTTGGCCGTCGGCGACGACATCACCGACGTGGACGCCTTCACGGCTATCTCGGAGATGCGCCGTACAGGCGAGGTCCGGGGCGCGAGCGTGGCCGTGCTCGCCGAGGACGCTCCTGACGGGCTAGCGGCGGCGGCGGACTACGCGGTGGACGGTCCTAGCAGCGTGCACGTGTTCCTCCGATGGCTGGCCGGAGCGTTGTAGGGGGTGCCTGCGCGGGCGTTACAACCTGACGGGGTATGCCGCTGGAGTGGCGGACTTCCACCCTGGCGACATAGCTGCGCAAATATTCCTTGGGGGGCACAGTGAACGAGGGCAATCCGACTCATGCGCTACACGCGGCGATTGTTCAGGGCAACATCGATACTGCGGATAGACTCATTTCAGCCGGCGCTGACCTGAACGAGCGGGATGAGGAAGGCCATATGCCGTTGCATCACACCGAGATGGTCGCGACCCTGGTTCGAACGGGCGCGGATGTGAATGCGAAGGCTGCACTGGCGCTGGTTCAAGTAAATGCAGACGAGAAGGCAATGAAAGTTTTGGGGATTATATACCAAATTACACAGACTCCTCTGAATCGTCCGGCGGCGTGGCCTTCGTGAGGTAATCCCACGTCTCCTTCGGCGGGCCTTGCATACACGCCCGCGCTATCTCCTCGGGTGTGGCCTCTACAGGCTCCCATAGGCTCCCCATCCGCTTGTCCGGCTTCCTCGTTGTCATTGTGCCTCCTTCACCGTCCTATCGCCCGATTCCGGCCTGTTTGAGTGCCGCGAGGAACTCTTCCTGCGTCTTGGTGCCTTTCATGCTGTTACACGCCCCGCAGAGCAGTTGCAGGTTGTCCAGGTGATCAGTCCCACCCTTACTCTGTGCAACGATGTGGTCGACGGTGAAGTTGCGGATAGGGAACAGCACCTTGCAGCCCGCGCATAGACCTTCCTGCTGCCCATAGAGCGTGTTCTTGTGCGACTGGTAGGCTGGCAACTTACCCATGTCGGTCCGCGATGGCACGTCGTCGCGGTAGACCGTTTGGAGACTGAACAGGCCCAACTCCTTCCCCATCCGTGTCTTGATGAGGTCCTTGGCCTTGGGGGAGAGGTCAATGCCTATCCACTGTCGTTCTAACTTCTCTGCGCCGACGAGGGCCGTTGCGCAGCCGCAGAATGGGTCCAGCACCACATCGCCCTCGTTAGAACTGGCCTTGATGATGCGCTCCAACAGGGCCAAAGGCTTCTGCGTCGGATAGCCGGTGCGCTCCTTTGATCCGTAATTCGTGACGGAAGACTGGCCTATCGTCCACACGTTGTCAGACTTCTTGGTCGTATAGGTGCGATAGACGGGCTTGCCGTCCGGCCCATGCTCTGCTACCACCTTCCCTAACTCCTTGCTCCATACGCGTCCCCCGCGCTTCTTAGGCTTGTCCAGGGGGATGAAGACAGGGTTGAAGGTGAATCCCCCCCCCCGCGTAGAAGAAGATGGTATTGGAGTTGGAAGCGAACCTCTTCACGTTGCCTTGGAAGTTGTCGGGGAAGTGCCAGATAATCTCGTTGCGGAAGGTGTCGTGTCCAAAGATGGTGTCCATGACCATCTTCAGGTAGTGGCTGGCCGTGGGGTCACAGTGCAAGTAAATGCTGCCCGTCGGCTTCAAGATTCGCTTCATCTCTAACAACCGCACGGCCATCATAATGAGGTAGGACTGCATCCCTTTGCCATGCGCTTCCCGCGCCGCGTCAATAACGCGGTAAAGGCCGGGGTTGACCTCAGCAATTTCCCCGTGCCACGCGTGGTCAACGTCGGAAAGTGTCCATGTGTCTTTGAAGGCCGCGCCCGCCGCTTCCGAGCCGATGGGAGCGGCATAGTCGCGATTGGAGTTGAACGGCGGGTCAAGATAGATGAGGTCAACCGTCTCGCTGTTGAGGCCGCGCATGACGTGGAGGTTGTCGCCCGTCCACAATGTGCGATTCTTGAAATTGCGCTCCGTCACAGCGCACCACCCAGCAGGCGGGGCTGGCGCGTCTCAGGTTCACCTATCAGGTCGGCGTAGCGAAGTCGCTTCCCCTCTGCGCCCCGTACCATCGCGCCCATCTGATCCGCCGTGTCCAGCGGGCGGGCGTTGTGCCGTCCGGTGAACTCCTGCACGTAGCGATTGCAGTGCTTCCCGCTCCAGTGGTGATAGGTGCCGTTGTAGCCGCGCTTCAGCATCGACCACACGGACTCGATGCCGTTCGTGTGCGCCATCCCGCGCACCCACTCCGCGATGCTGTGGGCTACGGCCTCGTGCGCCCTCGGCATCCCCTCGTAGGCGCGTTCCCCGTCCGTATACACCTGCGCCGTCGGTTGCGTGGACTCGCGTACGAACGCTTGCAGCGTAGGCGCGTTCGTTGTCTCTACTACCTTCGCCTTCACCTGGCCGGTCGGCCTGTCCTTCACGCCAACGACAGCAACCTTGCCGACCGCGCCGCGCCCGGCGTTCAGCTTCTTGTCCGCGTGCTTGTTCTTCTCCTTGCCGCCGATGTACGTCTCGTCTACCTCGACGGGGCCAGCGAAGGGGTCTGTGCTGTCGTTCAGCGTCTCGCGGATGCGGTGCGCCAGGTGCCACGCCGTCTTCTGCGTGACGCTCAGGTCGCGGTGCAACTTCATGCTGGAGACGCCCTTGAGGTGCGTTGAGAAGAGGAAGTAGGCGATTGCCCACGTGCCGAGCGGTAACTTGGAGCCGTGCATGAGCGTGTTGGTCTTCACGGAGAAGTCCTTGCGGCACGCCTTGCAGTTGTATGGCTGGGGCTTCCGGTTCTTCCGCTCCTTGACGTGCGCGCCGGACTCACAGAAGGGGCAGCGCACCCCATCGGGCCAACGCGTCTCGATGAACCACGATTCGGCAACGGCCTCATTGGAGAACCGCCGCACTGCCTCTACGAGGGAGATTCCCTTGCGGTACGACTTTCCGGGTGCTTGCGTCATGTCCACTACCTCCTAATCGATGGTAGCAGACTACACGAATACGGGCGGGCCGTCAAGCGTTTTCAGGGGAATCCGTGTAATTTGGTATATAATCCCCAAAGTTTTGGACGTGACTCCGTTGCACGCGACGGCAGCAATGGGCAATACTGAAATAGCAAAAACGCTCCTTCAAGCGGGCGCGGACGTGGGCGCGAAGGCTGAGAGTGACGCCACGCCGTTGCACATGGCGGCGTCGGCGGGTCACACCGAGATGGTGGCGAGCCTGATTCGAGCGGGCGCAGATTTGAATGCGAATGCCGAGGAGAACGACACATCTCCATTGCATTTGGTGGTAGCACCAGGCACGCCATTGCACGGGGCGGCACGGAACGGTTGTACCGAAACAGCAATAACGCTGGTTGGAGCGGGCGCGGAGGTGAATGCGAGGGACACTTCAGACTTCACGCCGTTGCACTTGGCGGCGAGGTGGGGCCATACCGAAACGGCAATCGCGCTGGTTGGAGCGGGCGCGGATGTGCGCGCGAAAGCTGAGAGGAATAGTACACCGTTGCACATGGCAGTTGAGGGAGGCCACACCGAAACGGCGATAGCTCTGGTTCAATCGGGCGCGGACGTGAATGGAAGAAACAGTTTGGAATCCACGCCATTGCACATGGCGGCGGCGGTGGGCCACACCGAAATGGCGAAGGAGCTGGTTCAAGTAGGTGCAGACGTGGATGCGCGAGCTGATTCAGGCTTCACTCCGTTGCACTTGGCGGCAGCGGTGGGCCATGCTGAAACGGCGGCGGAGTTGGTTCGAGCGGGCGCGTATGTCAACGCAAGGGATGATTCGGGCCTCAGATCATTGCACCAGGCTGCGATGGCAGGCTATACCGAAACAGTGAAAGCACTCGTTCGAGAGGGCGCGAGCGTGAACGCGAGGGCTGCTTCAGATATCACGCCGTTGCACATAGCGGCAGGGAATGGCCATACCGAAACGGTGATAGCGCTGGTTCGAGAAGGCGCGGACGTTGATGCAGGAACCGATTCACGTGACACCCCACTGCACGAGGCTGCGCGGAACGGCTATACCGAAACAGCGATGGCGCTGATTCAAGTAGGCGCAGACGTTGATGTGAAGGGGGAATTGGAAATTACGCCCTTGCACATGGCGGCAGGGAATGGCCATACCGAAACAGTGATAGCGCTGCTTCGAGAGGGTGCGGACATAAATGCAAGAGCTGATGTGCGCTATACCGCGCTGCATATGGCCACTATTAACCGTCATACCGAAACGGCGAAAGTGCTTGAAGCGGGCGCAGATAGCGAGGCGAGAGCCCGAAATAGGGATGTCAAGCTAGCGAGGAAGGCAGGCTGCGTGCCTCTCCTTTTGGTTGCCTTTGTTCTACCTGTGCTGGTGGTGCTAATGACAGGAGTAGGATGACTGGTGACGCGCGTGGCCGTCTATCCTGCATTTGAGCCGTGGAAGGCCACAGGGCGATGAATAGCAAGAATGTCTAACCCGTGATGTTCCGGCGATGACCATCAGTACCACCAAGACAACACCGCTAATGAACAAAGTCCCATACAAGCTGACGCCGAGAACTGAGCATGCCATCGCTTACTTGCTCCAAGCTTCCAGGTTTCTCGTCACGTTGCTTGCTCATCGTATCTTCCTTGCTGTAGTAATCAATCCGTAGCTATCCCATATTTCGAGGTCTCCCGCTCTGTTGATGACGTAGGTTTCATTTGGATTTCCCCGAACGACGTAACGTTCTCTCTGTTCTTCAGTCAGCCCGTTACCTAACTTGCTGCCGTCGGAAAACTCCTGGTCGAGGTAGAGAACATCGCCCCGTTTCCGGATTGTTATGGACTGTTCCACGCCGAGACGATTGTCGCGCCATCTCCCAATGATGGTAGTGGTCGGAGATGCCGGCGTGTTCCGAGCAGGAACATTCGAAGTCGGCGTCGGTTTGGTCGTAGCCGTCGGCGTTGGAGTTGGCCAGGGAGTAGATGTAGGCGTTGGCGTACCGCAGGCCGCAGCTACGATGAGCAACGCGAGAACGAGGGACAGGCTTCCGAGACGATACATAAGAACACCCTTGCCGCCTGAGTCTCACCACAAGTCCCTTCGCAGACGCCGCAAGGGTCCCGCCAAGGGCACCAGGTAGCTTAGTCTGGTGCTTCGTCCTCCGCAACGATTGGCTCGGCCTGCGTCTCGCGGACGCAAAAGGGGTCATTGCTGCTGTCTAAATGGACCGCAAGATAGGGAGTCTTAGCTTGGAAACAGCGTGCACGTGTTCCTCCGATGGCTGGCCGGAGCGTTGTAGGGCTGCCCCATCTTCCCCTCCTCGCTCGACGACTCTCGCATCCCTGTCCGGCCCGTCGCACAGCGACATTTGCCCATTGCCGAATCCCCTAGCGCCTCCTACGATGGAGTGCCGTCAAACCTCGGATTCGAAGGGCCCAACCGGGTCGCCGACCCGGCGCCAGCGGCATGAATCACAAAATCATCATGGGTGAGGAAGTAGTTTCAAGACCATGAAGCAGGCCACGGCCATGAAAAGAACTTCCCCGCCCTATGTATTTCGGGGAAGTTCTCACTCGTAGGGGAATGTGCGGGTGGGGAACTTCTTACTCGTAACGCTGGTGACTAAAAACACAACTGGGGAACTTCTCAAACGGCGGCGCGGACCTCCCCCGTCTGCGCGTGGAGGATCGAGGAGGGGGGAGAGAACGAAACCGTGACCGAATCGCACGGGCCTATGGGCGGAGTCAGCATCAGGCTTGCCGAGAGCTCGGACGACTACCGGGCCTTCACCGAGGTCGTCCGCGAGTACATCGTTTCCCTTGGCTTCGAGGTTGATTTCCAAGATGTCGATATCGAGATTGCCGAGGCGCAGCGCCGGTACGGGGAGTCCCGCCGGGGAGCCGCACTGCTCGTGGTTGCTCAGTCGGGAGAGATCGTCGGGATTGCGGCGGTGCGCGACCTGGGCGCCGGAGTGTGTGAGCTGAAGCGCATGTACGTGAGACCGGCCTACCGAAACGGGGGTGTCGGGAAGATGCTGTGCGAGGAGTCAGTCAGCTTGGCGAGGCGTCTCGGCTATCGCGTCATGCGGCTGGATACACTGGAGCGCCTCGCCGCCGCCAAACGGCTGTACGAGGCCCAGGGCTTTCGGCGCATCGCTCCTTACACGATCAACCCGATGCCCGATGCGCTGTTCTACGAGCTGGACCTCGGCGAGCGCGGCTAGGCGTTGTTGGGTCTCGGCTGTCTCGTCATGCCCCAGAGAGGAATGCCGTTCGGCAAAGTCGCCTCGGCCGTCACCTGGAAGCCGAACCGTTCGTAGTAGCCGAGGTTGTCCGGCGCGGAAGTGTCGACGAAGGCGGGCAAGCCATCGCTGTCGACCCGCGCGAGCATCCGGTCGAGGAGCGCCGTTCCCAGGCCTGAGCGTTGCGGGGAAGGGTCGACGCCGATGGCGTTCAGGTACCAGCAAGGACGGGGTTGCCCAAGCCCCGCGAGCGCGGAGCCCAGAGAGCGGCGCCTCCGGTATGCCGCGAAGCCGAGCCGGACGGGCGTCGCCCATAGACCGGACCGCAATAGCGTGAGGGCGCTCTGTTTGCCCTGTGTGGGAGGGTCCCAGATTGCGACGCCGAGCGGGGGACCGCCTGGTTCCTCGTGGGCCACATGCACGACTCCGCCCGAATGGAGGCCGGCGCGAATGACCGCTCCCCAGTACCAGCGCAGCTTTTTGGGCCGTTGCGCGTCGTTCGGAACGAGAAACCTGAAGCGGGGAGCGTCTGCGAATGCATTGGCCATCGCGAGCGCCGCCAAGGGGACCTGTTCGGCGCGTATGGTCGATACGAGGGGCTCGGACACGGGGAGCTAGCTCACGAGCGCTGCGATGTCCGACAGCTGGCGATGGATCCACACCGTGATGTTCTCGCGCTCGATGGAGTCGTTCAGGAGCTGGGCGCGGCGCTTGCGCTCTTCGGGGGACATCGTTAGCGCTTGGTAGAGGGCGCGGGTGGCGCCTTCGATGTCGGCGGCGGCGACGGGGAGCGCGCCGATACGGAGCTGCTCGTAGGCGCCGGCGGCCTCCGATAGCACCAGCACGCCGTCCTTCTGGTTCACGATAGGGCCCTCTTTGGCAACGAGGTTCATGCCGTCGATGACCGAGTTGACCATGAGAACGTCGTACAGCCGCATACCGGCGATGGCCTGGATGTAGTTGTTCTCATAGAAGACTTGGATAGGGGTCCAGCTGTCCGTTCCGAAGCGCTCGTTCACGTGCTTGACCGCGGCGTCGATCTCCTCGATGTACCGCTGGTATTGCCTGATGTGGGTGCGGGACGGCACGAGGAACGCGAGGAAGCGGACCTCGCCCCGCAGCTCGGGATGCCGGTCCAACAGGGTCTCGTAGGCGTTGAACCCGCGGACGATGTTCTTGCTGGGCTCGGCCCGATCGACGCGAATGATTGTTTGCTTGCCGAGCCGGGGAGTCAGGCGCTCCACGTACTCGGCTGCCCGGTGAGAGGCCGCGATCTGGCGGACCTCGTCCACGTCGATGGAGATGGGGTAGGAGCGCACGTGAGCAGTACGGCCGTTGTAGGTCACGGTGTGTTCCCGGTAGTCGACGGTCGCGTTTTCCAAGAAGGAGTCGCAGCTGTCGAGGAACGCTCGCACGTCGCGCATGGTCTGGAAGCCGACGATGTCGGCGCAGCAGAGGCTTTCGCAGATGGCGATGCGAATCATGGCCGGGAGGAGCTCCCAGTAGCTGGAGGCGGGCCAAGGGATGTGGACGAACTGGTGAATGCGGGCGTTGGGAAGCTGGTCCCTGACCATCTTGGGGACGAGGTAGAGCTGGTAGTCGTGCACCATCACCAGCGGCTGGAGGAGCGACTCTCCGGCCTCCTCCACGATGGCGTTGGCGAACTGCTGGTTCACGTAGACATAGCCGGCCTCCCAAGCGTCGTAAACGACAGCGTCGACGCGCGGGGTATAGGGGGAACTCCACATGTAGTGCTGGAGGAACCAGAGGAGCGGGTTGCAGATGATGTTGTAGTACTTGTGGTAGGCGCGGCGCGCGGTGGTCACGAAGCGGACGGCCACCTTTTGGCCGGGCAGTGGGGAGGGGGCGGCCTTGCCGCCGCTGGCCTCGGCCGCGCGGCGGTCGCCTTCGCCCATGGCGGAAGCAATCCAGGTGAAGTCGACGTAGTGGGTGAGGCCGCTGAGGGCGGTGACGACGCCGCCGCTGCCGCGCCGGGGCTGGAGCTCGCCGTTCGGGCCGACGTGGTACTCCATCGGTCCGCGGTTCGACACCAGTATAAGACGCTGCTCTTTGAGCAGGTCGTCCGCCAGCGCCCAGAGAGCATCACGATCGTGCTTGGCCGCCGATGTGCCTTGCATCGAGCCCCATCTTTCCGCGTGCCGCGACGCGGGCGCCCGCACACATGCAATCAGCCCGAAGACTGGGAGAGAACCCTTTCCGGAAGGCCAATCGCGCCATATGGCCTGCGAGGGCGCGCTCCATGAAGCACGCCCTGAGGGGTGAGGGGACGGTACCATAGGGCTAGGAGCGCGTCAACGCCGTTTTCATGGCCGTGGCCTGCTAGAGAGGCTAGGAGCAACCCACGGCGCCGATTGACATGCCGGAGAGGCCGTCCGTACACTTCCACTAGGCCGTGACGCGCTCGCGGCCTTTTCCACACCGCCCGACGAGGACTGCTTTGCCGCACCCGCCCCCGACCACCGGCGACGAGATACGCGCAGCGTACCTGCGCTTTTTCGAGGAGCGCGGGCACCTCATCATGCCCAGCGCGTCGCTGATACCGGCGGGCGACCCCACACTACTCCTTACGTCGGCGGGCATGGCGCCGTTCAAGCCCTACTACGCCGGCGACGAGATCCCGCCCAGCCGCCGTATGGCGTCCTGCCAGAAGTGCTTCCGCACCACCGATATCGACGTGGTGGGGGACTTCACGCACAACACGATGTTCGAGATGCTGGGGAACTTCAGCATCGGGGATTACTTCAAGCGGGAGGCGATTGCCTGGGCTTGGGAGTTCTGCGTCGATGTCCTCCAACTCGACCCCGCGCGTATCTGGGTGACCGTCCACTACACGGACGACGAAGCGCGGGAGATATGGCGCGATGAGGTAGGCGTGCCGGATGAGCGTATCGTCACGCTGGGTGACGAGGACAACTTCTGGGGCCCCGCAGGCGACGAGGGCGCATGCGGACCGTCCAGCGAGCTGCACTACGACCTAGGCGAGGAGCGCGGCCCTGGCACGAAGCCCGGCGACGAGACGGACCGCTACGTGGAGTATTGGAACCTCGTTTTCCCGCAATTCCATCAGGCGCGAGACGGCACACGGACGAACCTGCCCGCGCCGGGCATCGACACCGGCATGGGACTCGATCGCGTCGCGGCCATCATGCAGGGCGTCCCGTCGGCCTACGAGACGGACTTGCTCGCCCCGATACGTGAGCGCGTCGAGGAGCTGGCGGTCAAGACGTATGGCGAGGACCCGGAGACGGACTTGGCGATACGGGTCGTCACCGAGCATGCCCGCAGCGCGTCGTTTCTCATTGCCGACGGTGTCGTGCCTGCGAACGAGGGGCGCGGCTACGTCCTGCGGCGCGTCATTCGGCGTGGCATCCGCTTCGCGCGTCGGCTCGGCATTGAGGACGCGTTCCTGTCGCGCGTCGGCGTACCGGTGATCGACCGCTTCAGCCCGCTCTATCCGGAGTTGAAGGAGCATGAGCGTTTCATCCTCAAAACGCTGGACTCGGAGGAGGAACGCTTCGAGGAGGCTATCGCCCTCGGCATGCCGGTGCTGGATGAAAAGATAGCTCTCGGCAAGCCCGTCGCGGGGAAGGACGCCTTCCTCCTGTACGACACCTACGGGTTTCCCCTTGACCTTACCCAAGAGATAGCCCGCGAGAACGGACTCGACGTCGACGTGGAAGGCTTCGAGCGCGAGATGGAGGCGCAGCGGCAGCGGGGACGCGCCTCGGCGCATTTCGGCGGCGGGCGGAAGGCGCTCCGCGCCTACGAAGCGCTCGATGTGCGCGAGACGGCGTTCCTGGGGTACGACCGCGTGGAGACAGACACCGTAGTCGCGGGCATCCTGAAGAAGGGCGAGCGCGTGGAGAAGGCGTCGGCGGGGGACGCGGTTGAAATCGTTCTGCGCGAGACACCCTTCTATCCCGAGGGCGGGGGGCAAGTTGGAGATACGGGCCTGATTACTGCCTACGGCGGCTCGGCGAAGGTCAGCGATACGCAGAAGCCGATGGCGGACCTCATCGTTCATACGGCCACAATCGATTCCGGTGAGATTGCGGTGGGCGACGCTGTCCACGCCGCCGTAGACCGGGAGCGCAGGCTCGATGTCGCACGCAACCACACCGCGACGCATCTGCTGCACGCCGTTCTACGAGACACGCTCGGCTCGCATGTACGGCAGGCGGGCTCGCTCGTTGCCTCCGAGCGCTTGCGGTTCGACTTCACGCACGTCTCAGGGGTCGAGCGGGACGAGCTCGCCGCGATTGAGAGTCGTATCAACGAGGCGGTGCGGAGCGACCTTTCGCTGGTCAAGGACGAGACGACCTACCGCGAGGCGACGGCAACGGGTGCTCTCGCGTTCTTCGGCGAACGCTACGCCGACCGCGTTCGCACCGTGCAGATCGGCGAGACCAACCCCGTTAGCTTCGAGGTCTGCGGCGGAACACATCTGGAGCGCACCGGTCAGATCGGCGTCTTTCACATCGTGGGCGAGAGCAGCGTGGGCGCGGGCGTCCGCCGCATTGAGGCCGTCACGGGACGAGGCGGCGACGCGTGGATAGGCCAGCGTCTGAGCGCGTTGGAGGAAGCAGCGGCCAAGCTCCGCGCCGCGCCCGCCGAGCTGCCGCAGCGGGTTGACGCGCTGCTCGCGCAGGTGGAGGAGGCAAAGCGCAGCTCGCAGGGCGGGCGGCGTGAGGCCTCGCAGCAAGAGGCGGAGGCGCTGCTCACGCGGACGGAGGACATCGCCGGGGTAAAGGTCCTCGCCGCCCGCAGCGGCGCCCCCAATGCGGACGTGCTTCGAGAGACGGGGGACTGGCTCCGGGACAAGCTCGGCTCGGCTGTGGTGGTCTTGGGCGGGGTGTTCAACGGCCGGCCGGCGCTCATCGCGATGGTCACGCAGGACCTGGTTGACCGGGGCCTCAACGCGAGCGACATCGTGCGGGAGGCCGCCAAGCTGATGGGCGGCGGCGGGGGCGGCCAAGCCAGGCTTGCCCAGGCGGGCGGCAGAGACACCTCAAAGCTCGACGACGCCCTCGCCGGCGCCGTCGACGCGGTGAAGCGGCAAGCGGTCTAGTGCGCGTCATCGGACTCGATGTGGGCGAGCGCCGCACCGGCGTCGCCTCGGGCGACACTGAGACGGGACTGGCGGTCCCGGTGGGCGTTATCGAGAGCGGGGCGGACGACTCGGCGGTCGTTGAGGTGGTGCGCGAAGCGCGGGCCCGGGAGGCGTCTGTCATCGTCGTGGGTATGCCGTACTCAATGTCAGGGCGCATTGGGCCACAGGCCGAGGCCGTCGGCAGGTTCCTCGAACTGCTGCGCGCGGCGGCGGACATCGATGTCGAAACGGTCGACGAGCGTCTATCGACTGCACAGGCGGAGCGCGGCATGGCCCGCTCCCGCGAGCGCGACTCCCGTTCCCATCAGCGCGCCAAGGCGGGACGGCGGCTCCCCAAGGGCGCGTCGGACGCCGCCGCGGCGGCAATCATCTTGCAGTCCTGGCTCGATAGGCGGCGGGGGGCTCCGGCGTGATTGAGATCCTTTCACGGTGAGGGACTCTCGTTTGCTAGACTCAAGGATAATGGCTTTCCGCGATAACTCCCGGGTGTACGGCGCCGCCGGCGCGTCGCTCATCGCCGTTGCGGTGACCGCGCGCTACGTGGCGAAGTGGCGGAGTCGGCGCTCCATGCGGCGAGGCGGTGGCGACCGCGAAGTTGGCGGCGGTCGTGTCTTCATCGGCCTCGACCTGCCCGATCCGACCGTGGCCGCGCCGCGGCCTTGCGACTACGCCGTTCTCGACACGGACCTCGCTTGCACGTTTGGTCAGTGGGAGTACCGGGAGGACGGCGCGGGCATCATCCCCGACCGCGCCCTGGGCCGTTCGTTTATTCTCGCTGTCGACGGTCCCCAGGGCCTCGCAGGCGAGCCGGGGGCGACGATGCGGGAGTCGGAGCGGCTCGTCAATGCGCCGGGCCACTCGCCGCACGACATGCCCACGGGCGGCAAGCCCTTTGAGGGGTTCATCGCCGGCTCGGTCAAACTCTTCCACCGGCTCGTGACGAGCGGCAGCCGGTTCCGGCTGCTGGGTCTAGAGGGCATTCCGCCAACCGACACCACGCTCATAGAGGTCTATCCGGGCGGCGCGTGGAAGCTGATTGCGCCGGAGCAGTTGCCAAAGAAGGGCACGCTAGAAGGGCGCCGCGCTCGCGTGGACCTTCTGACGGATTTGGGCGTTCAGCTTCCCGAAGCGCCCCTGCTGACACACGACCATCTGGACGCGGCGATTGCGGCATGGACCGCCTACAAGTTCCACCTGGGCGAGGCGAGCATCGCTGGCCGCGTTCCCGAGCTCGACGCTGAGAAAGGCGTCATCCGCGAGGGCTACATAGTGCAGCCCGCAAAGCCGCCGGACACGCCCTTGGAAGAAGAGGTGGCGCCGGTTTAGGAGGCCGAAGTCCCCTATCGTTCCCCTTGGTGAAGGGACAGCGACGCAAGTCCACTCGAAACGGCTGACTTAAAGGGCCTTCAGTCCCTCTAGCTGACTGTCGATGTCATCCGCCTCAAATGACAACCTCTCCCACTCCTCCCAAAGCGATCCGGCCTCCTCTTTGAGCACGCGGTATTGCTCTCCTGCTGACGTCAGCTGGGCTGGGCCGTCGAACTGGTCAGGCTGGGAGAACATCGTCTCCAGTGCCGTTATCCGGGCCTCGCGGTCAGATAGCGAAACGTTTATCTCCTCTATCTGCATCGCCAATCGATGGGCCTCTCTGCTAAGTAATCGACGCTGGCCCTCCTCGGCGCTAATCGGCCGCCCGGACCGTCTCCTGGTTGGGCCCCATCCTGAAGCTGCGCCGGTTGATCCATTGGTTGCCGGAGCGACGATTCCGTTGCTGGGTCCAGCCTGCTTCCGGTACAAATAGGCGTCATAGTCGCCGGGAAAGACCGAGGGCCGCCCGGCGTCAATCTCGACTATCTTGTTGGCAACCTGCCGTATGAGAGTGCGGTCATGGGTTATGAGGCAAATCGTGCCGTGGTAGTCCCCAAGGGCGTCCCCGAGTATCTCCCGGGAGGCGATGTCGAGGTGGTTGGTCGGTTCGTCCATGAGGAGGAAATTGCTAGGTTGGAGGAGCAGTTTGGCCAGGGCCACCCGCGCCTTTTCTCCGCCTGAGAGTACGGATATCGGCTTACGGACGTCGTCGCCGCTGAAGAGGAAGCCGCCCAGCGTTGTGCGAAGGTTCTGCTCCGACACTCCTGGCGCGGCATTGTGCAGTTCCTCGATGATCGTATTGGTTGGATCGAGGAGTTCGAGTACGTGCTGCGCGTAGTAGGCCGTCACCACGTTGTGGCCGGTCTTTCGCTCCCCTTCGTCAAGTGGCAGGACGCCGGCGAGTATCTTCAACATGGTGGTCTTGCCGGCGCCGTTTGGCCCGACTAAGGCAACGCGGTCACCGCGCGAAAGCGTCAGGTTGATGCCGCGGTAGACCACGTTTTCGCCGTATGACTTGCTGAGGTTCGTCAGCGATATGACCTCCGAACCACTGCGGGGCGGTTCCGGAAACGAATAGCGGACTTTCTTGGTCGTTCTTGGCAACTCAATAGTCTGCGTTTTCTCAATCTGCTTCAGGCGGCTCTGCACCTGCCTGGCCTTCGTTGCCTTGGACCTGAAACGCTCTACGAAGCGCATCTGCTTCTGTATCTCGCGCTCCTGCCTGGCGGCGGCCGCCTGCTTGATCTTCAGGGAGCTCTCACGCGCAACAATGTATCCGTTGTAGTCACCCTTCATGAGGACCACTTCGTCGTCTTCAATGGCAAGAACTTTGGTTGCAACCTGGTTTAGAAAAGCGCGGTCGTGAGATGTGACGAGCACCCCACCTTGAAAAGAGGACAGATACCTCTCAACCCACAGGTTTGCATCAAGGTCGAGGTGATTGGTTGGCTCGTCCAAGAACAGAAGGGCAGGTCTCTTGAACAACAGCCTGGCAAGGCCAGCGCGCATGATCCAGCCGCCGCTGAACTCACTCATTGGCCGGAGAAAGTCCCCTTGCTTGAACCCAAGGCCTGAGAGAATAGCCTTGGCCTCGTGCTCCCTGTCGTCTCCTCCTGCGGCCTCCAGCGCTATGTCAAGCTGGGTGAGGCGTTGCATCAAGCCGGCCTGCTTCGCTGGGTCAGGCTCCGACGACAGCGCCTCCCGCGTGGCGGTAATGCTGTCCGTGAGGGCAATCACATCAGAGCTAGCGTCCAACACCTCCTGGAGGAGTGGTTTGCCGGCAAAGGATGAGGGTTCCTGCTTGAGATAGCCTATGGAGACGTTGCTCCGCTTGGAGATGCTCCCAGAATCCGGTGGGGTGTCGCCAGCCAGAATGTCCATGAGCGTAGTCTTCCCGGAGCCATTTGAGCCTATAAGCGCAATACGGTCTCCGGCGTCCACATTTAGGCTGAGGCCACTGAACAGAGTCCTGTTCGAGTAGGCCTTACTGAGGTTGGAGGCAGATAGCATTTAGTCCTACGCGGGCCCCCATTATATCAATCGGGCGCAGATGGAGGGACAGCGGTGCTGCTACAGACATACGATGGGGCGAGCGGCGCAGAGGCCAAAGAGAGCGGAATTCGACATAAGGCGCCCTGAACTTCGCAAGTCACGAAATATGCAAGTGAGCTCGGATTCCCCGTTCCTAGCCCTCCCTCGCAGGTAGGAGAGGGAATCTCGAAGCAATGGCTTTATTGGGCTTATACCGCGGCGAAGTTCACGTCGGGCTTGGCCTCGCGATACTTGGCCGAGCTTGCGACCCAATCGTCCTCTCGCGGCAGCACGACAGCGGCGGACCTGAGGCTGTAGACCGTGGGATCCGACACCGACGCGGGCACGATGCCTTGGTCGGCCATGAGCTTTGCGGCCCTGAGCAGCGCACGCCGCGTCCGGATGATCCCCGAATCACTGACGCCGAGGTGTTCAGTCGTGCGGTCGGCGACGAGGCCCATCGTCTCCTGCATGCCGGAGTCCTGCGGCCATGTGCCGGGGAGTCCGGAGAACTGGACGTTCTTCTGGCGCTCCCAGTCGACGTTGAAGTCGTTGTCGATGTGGTGCTTTGGCCACCAGGCGGCCTCGGGCCGGTTCGGGATGGGGGGCAGGAAGCCGTTCACGGTGGGGTGGAGCCCTTCCTGACCGTTCCCCGGGCCGAACTTCAGGTTGTCGAGCTCCCGCTCGCTGAGGGGCCGCACGGGGTTGTAGGTGAAGCAGAGCGCGATGACGTGATGGTCGTCCATCGGCACGTAGGCGTGGCCGCTGAAGAGGGGGTCCGCGCCGTAGGGGGGAATCATGGTGTGGAACGGCAGCATGAACTGCGTTATCCGCCAGTAGTAGGAGTCGACCTCGGCGTTGCGCCGGGCGCCGATGAGCACGCCGTAGTCAGTGTCCAACACCTCGAAGCGCGGATGCCTGTCCCGCATCTTGTAGACCATGCCCTGCTCCTGCTTCGAGGTGAGCCGGAAGGGGTCTTTGAAGTTGGAGTGGAGAAAACCGCTGTGGCTGGAGTCGATCTCGCCCTCGATCGTCTGGAAGAAGTTGTTCTGGGCGATGCGCTTTGTCATGTAGCAATGGGACTCGGGCGCCAGGTTCCACTCGAGGTCCGGCAGGGGAGGCGGAGAGTCTTGGTCTGGGCCGAGGTAGACCCAGATGAGGCCGTTGCGCTCGGCGGCGCGGAAGGCGGTGTGGGAGACCTTGTCCTTGAAGTTGCTTTCGGGCGGCTCGCTCGGCATGTCGACGCACTTGCCCGTCTCGTCGAACTTCCAGCCGTGGTACCCGCAGCGCAGCCCCTCCTCTTCGTTGCGTCCGAAGAAGAGCGAGGCTCCCCTGTGGGGGCAGACGGGCGACATCGCCGCCACCTTGCCGCTGGTGAGCCGCAGGACGAGGAGGTTCTCGCCGAGCAGCCGCGTGCGGTGAGGGACGCCGTCGGCCGCGACCTCGTTGGAGAAGACGGCGGGTATCCAGTAGCGGCGCAGCAACTCGCCCATAGGCGTGCCTCGCCCGACCTTGGTGAGCAGTTCGTTGTCGCTTGCTGAAAGCATCGCGTCTCCCTATGCAGCGGGCATATAGCCTAGGCGAGTATACCCCTTGGCGGAGATCTCTGGACAACCTCCGGGCCAGGATGCGCCGCAGGGTGCAGAAGTCTACGATTTTTCGATGAGGTTACGAATAGAAAGTTCCTGATTCTCAATGAGTTTACGAGTAAAAAAGTACCCGGAAGTGGATGACAACAGGGGGTTGACAGAGAGCGTTTTCATGGCCGTGGCCTGCTTCCTGAGCCTCAGAACTACTTCCTGACTGATAATCTTCTTTTCTTTTGTCCTCCTCACGCGCCTCTCCGCGCAGGCGAGACCTTTGCGTAGCCCTATATTCTGGCGGGTGTAACTCTTCCCACCCACCCACTCCTCATGTTGTGGGGGACATTCCCACGCTCCCAGCAGCGGGACGTCGCCCCTCTGTGCTCCCCGTTCATGTGGTCCTTCTTGCCACACGCCTCGTCTGCACTCCCGAGCACCCTGGATTCCCGCCTGCGCGGGAATGATGGAAGGGGGACGGGGAAGGGGGAAGCAATTGAGGCGGAGGCGCCGCCCCTCCCCTGTTCTCCCGACTGAGGCGTGACGAATCCTCATCGTAGGGGGTGTAGGGAGACGGGGGCAATGGGCAAGTGTCGCGGCGGCGGCAGTGCGCTATGCAGGCGTCATTAGGCGCGGCATTTTTCTCCCGCTATGAGCGCGGGAGGCTGCCCTTTGGCGTCCTAGCGGCTATCCCCGGTAGAATGGGACGGAACCAGAGGAGGTTGTCGTCTTGGTCCGATTCCTAACCGCAGGCGAGTCGCATGGCCCGGGGCTCGTCGCGCTACTCGAAGGGCTCCCCGCCGGCATAGTCATCTCCGAAGCGCGAATCCGCGAAGACCTCGCGCGTCGCCAGATGGGCTACGGCCGCGGCGGCCGCATGCAGATAGAGACGGACTACGCCGTCCTTCAGTCGGGCGTGCGCCACGGCGTCACCACGGGCGCGCCTATCGCGATGCTCATCGAGAACCGCGACCACACAACGGGCAACGGCCCGGACGGCAAGCCGTGGACACACACCATGTCCAAGGAGCCGGTCGAGGGCGAGGTGACGCCCATCCACCGCCTGCGCCCCGGCCACGCCGACACGCCCGGCATCAGCAAGTATCAACAGGACGACGCGCGCAATATCCTGGAGCGTTCGTCGGCCCGCGAGTCGACGTCCCGCGTCGCCATCGGGGCCATCTGCCGCGCGTTCCTCGCCGGGTTTGGGGTCGAGGTCCACAGCCACGTCACCAACATCGGGGGCGTGCAGGCCGAGCCTCCAACCCCGATCGATTGGGCGGCGGCTGAGGACTCGCCGGTTCGCTGCGCCGACGCAGACGCCGGGGCGCGTATGGTCGCGGAAATCGACGCCGCGAAAGAGGCGGGCGACAGCTTGGGCGGCGTCGTCGAGGTCATCGCGACGGGCCTTCCCATTGGCCTTGGCTCGCACATCCAGTGGGACACGAAGCTCAGCACGCGCCTGATGGCGGCGGTGGGAAGCGTCAACGCCGTAAAGGGCGTGGAGGTCGGCAAGGGATTCGAGCTGGCCGACCTGCGCGGCTCCAAGGTGCATGACGTCATCAAGCCGACCGACGAGTGGGAGCGGAACGCGGACGGGGGCTGGGCAAAGCCGTGGCCTCGCCGCACGAACAACGCGGGCGGGCTCGAGGGCGGCATGACGACGGGTGAGCCGCTAATCATCCGAGCGGTGGTGAAGCCCATCGCGACGATGATGTCGCCGCTGCCGTCGGTCGATCTGACGACGGGCAAGTTGGACCAGGCGCACTACGAGCGGAGCGACATCACGTTCGTGCCGACATGCGGCGTCATCGCCGAGGCGATGGTGCTGTTCACGCTGGCGGACGCGTTCATCGAGAAGTTCGGCGGCGACCACGTTTCGGAAATCAAGCGCAACTACGAGGGCTACATGGCGACGGTGGGGCCGCGCGGGTAGTGGTCAGGCTGTAAGTCCTCTATGAACGACCGAAAACGCATCTTCCTGATTGGCTTCTCCGGGGTTGGCAAGAGCGCCGTGGGGCGGAGCGTGGCGCGGTTGCTTGGGTGGGAGTTCGCCGATGCCGATGAGCTCATCGTCGAGCGGGCGGGTAAGCCCGTCGAGCGCATCTTCAGCGAGGACGGGGAGTCCGCGTTTCGCGAGAGGGAGCGGGCCGCCATCGCCGAGCTGGCTACGCGGCGGAACGTCGTGGTTTCGACGGGCGCGGGCTCGGTGATGCGCGACGAGTCGCGGGAGACGATGCTGGAGGCGGGGCTGGTCGTTGCGCTAGAAGCGCGGCCGGAGACCATCTACGCACGGCTGACGAGCATCGCAGAACGGGAGGGCGCGGAGGCGATGGTCCGCCCGATGCTCCGGTCCGACGACCCGCTGGGGCGAATCGAGTCCCTGAAGCGCGAGCGGCAGTGGGCCTACGTACTGGCGCACTGGGTGATCCCCACCGACGCGATGGGCGTCGAGCAGGCGGCGCTCGAGGTTGTGCGCGCCTGGCGAAAGATCGGTGCCGCCGACGCCTGGCATGGCGATCCCGACCTCGCCTCGACGGTGACGGTCGACGCGGGCGCCTACCCGGTGTTCGTGGGGTGGGGCACACTGGAGGCGCAGCTTGGGCCGCGCCTGGCCGAGTCGGGGTTCTCCGGGCGCGCTTACATCGTCTGCGATAGCCACGTGGTGCACCCCTACGGGCGGGCGGCCCAACGCTCGCTGCACAAAGCGGGCATCGAGATGGGCATGTTCACGTTTCCGGCGGGCGAGGCGAGCAAGAGCCTCGCGACGGCGACAGCGCTGTACGAGTGGCTCGCGTCGCGCCGGGTGGAGCGGCGCGACGCCATCGTCGCGGTCGGCGGCGGAGTCGTGGGGGACCTCGCGGGCTACGTCGCGGCAACGTTCCTACGGGGGATACGGCTCGTGCAGGCTCCGACGTCGCTCACGGCGATGGTGGACTCGAGCATCGGCGGCAAGACGGGGGTCGACCTTCCGATTGCGAAGAACATGGTCGGCGCGTTCCACCACCCGGCGATGGTGGTGGCGGACGTCTCCGCGCTGCTGACGCTGCCGGAGCGGGCGCTGCGCGAGGGATGGGCAGAGGCCATCAAGCACGGCCTCGCCCTGGAAGCTCCGCTGGTCGACGTCTACGAGGAGCACGCCGAGGCGCTCCTCGCGCTCGACCCGGAGCTGACGACGGAGGTTGTCGCGCGGAACGCCGCGGTGAAGGCGCGCATCGTGACCGAGGACGAGCGGGAGACGAGCGGGCGGCGGCAGCTGCTGAACTACGGCCACACGATAGGCCACGGCATCGAGGCGGCGGCGGGCTACGACGCGTACCTGCACGGGGAGGCGGTCGCTATCGGCATGACCGGCGCGGCCAGGCTCGGCATGATGGAGGGCGTGACCCCGCCGGAGCTGGTCGAGCGCCAGGCGTCGCTCCTCGCGCGTTTCGGCCTGCCGTCGAGCTACGCGGGGGTCGCGCCAGAGGCGGTCATCGAGGCGATGAGCCGCGACAAGAAGACATCCGCCAGCCAGGTGTCCTGGGTGTTCTTGGACGGCGTGGGCCGGTCAAGCCTCCATCGGGGGGTCCCGCCGGAGTCCGTGGAGCGGGTCGTGCGGGAGCTGAGGGCGTAGGGTTTTCTTCTCCCACGTCCTGCTAGCCGCCCGTTCCATCGGAGCTGTCCGCGCCGTCGGAGTCGTCCGTGCCATCGGAGTCGCCCGCGCCGTCGGAGTCGTCCGTGCCGTCAGAGCCGTCCGTTCCATCGGAGTCGTTCGTTCCATCGGAGTCGTCCGTTCCGTCGGAGTCGTCCGTTCTGTCGGAGTCATCCGTTCCATCGGAGTCATCCGTTCCATCGGAGTCGTCCGTGGCGTCGGAGTCGTCCGTGGCGTCGGAGTCGTCCGCGCCGTCGGAGTCGTCCGTGCTGTCGGAGTCGTCCGTGGCGTCGGAGTCTTCGGGGGCCTCTGGGTATGGTTCCGGCTCTTGGCCGATGGTCTCGCCTGCGATGACCCGATCGAGGTAGGTCCGGATGGTCTCGTCGGAGATGGCGAATGCGATGCCCTCGATGGAGACATGGACGAACTTCGCGGTCGCCAGGCCGATGACCTCGCCTTGGAGGTTGAGGACGGGCCCGCCGCTGTTGCCCGGGTTGACCGCGGCGTCCGTCTGCACCCACTGGATCGTCCTTCCGGACTCGAAGAAGTTTGCGGAGACGATTCCTTGGGTGACGTTCAGTTCGCTTGCGAACAAGGGGAAGTCCAGGACAAGGAGCCCAGAGCCGAGCACCGGCTCGCCTTGGCCGGAGAAGGACAGGGGGGTCAGGTCGTCAGGCGTGTCCGCCATCTGGAGGACGGCGATATCCCGGACCATGTCCCGGCCAACGATCGTGGCGGTGGTCTCGAAGCCGTCACCGGTCGTGATGTCGATTTCCATGGCGTCGGTGATGACGTGGTTGTTCGTTACGACCAACCCCGACGCGTCGAGGATGAACCCGGACCCGCCGGCGATATCCGTTTCGATGCGCACGATGGCCCCTCGCGCGGCGGCGGTTATGGCCGCGATAGTGAGGTCGTCGGGCAGCTCCACGGAGGGTAGGCCGAGGCCGCTTTCTTCGACCCGCAAGCCGCGTTTGCGAGGTGCCCAGTCCGGTCCGAAATCACGGCCCACTCCCTCGACGATGCGCCTGACGTCAGAGCCGTCGGCATTCATCACGTAGATATCGCCGAACTGGTCGTCGCGATTGGAGCCGAAGGTGATCTGCGTTCCGTCGGGCGACCACGTCGGGTTGGAGTCGTGCGCTTCGTTGTCGGTCAGCTGTTGGAGTCCTTCACCGTCGACGCCGATGACGTAGACCTCGGAGTCGCCGTCCATGTCGGACACGAATAGGATGCTCGCGCCGTCCGGAGAGGAGCGTGGGACGGTCTCGTTGCGCTCCGAGGCGTAGACTTCTCGGGCGCCGGAGCCGTCCGCGTTCATGATCCAGATGTCGCCGCTCGTCGATTCGGTTGTGCGGTCGTAGACGATCTGGGAGCCGTCGGGAGACCAGGACGGCGCGTACTCCCCGTCGTCCGTTTCGGTCAGACGGACCTCTTTGTCGCCATCGATATCCGATACGTAGAGGTCTCTTTGCACGTCCAGGCCGTAAAAAGTGAAAGAAAGGGTGATTTTCACGTAAACGATCTTGTCGCCAAGGGGGGACCACGTCGGATCGGAGTAGATCACGATCGGGTCGGAGGGGAAGGGGCTATCCTCGTGTATGAGGTCCGGCCAGTCGCCATCGTCCGAGGAGACAACTAGGCCCAATTCCGAGGTGTAGACCACTCTGCGGCCATCTGGAGCCCACTCGGCATCGTACTCCCTGCCGTCCGACCGGGTGATCCGGCCAGTCTCGGTCCCGTCCGGAGTAACCCAATAGAGGTCGATATGGTCTTCGTGGTCGCTGTTCGAGAGGAACATAATCCGGTCGGGCTCCACGGTGACGGTCGAACGGCCTACTGTCGCCGTGTCGTCCAGAGTCGCCGTTACGGTGACTTCGTACTCGCCGGGGGCGTCGCCCGCGGTGAAGAACCCGTCGGACGTAAGCGTCCCGCCCTCCGATAGCGCCCACTCGAAGGACGCATCGGGTATCCGGTTGCCGAACCGGTCGCCCGCGATGGCGACGAACCGTTGCCTCTGGCCGATGCCAACCGAGACCTCTTTCGGGGCCCAGGCGACTTGTGTAAGCGGGCCGGGCGTCACCACGACGTCGGCTATCGCCCCGGCCGTGACGCCGTCTAGGGAGACGTCGACACGGACTGCGAGGTCGTAGGCGCCGGCGACCTTCCCTGCAGTCAACAGGCCTAACTGGTCGACGTTGGCGCCGCTCGTGGGAGACTCCCAGACCGCGTCGAACCCGCTCAGGACGTTACCGTGTTCGTCGGTTGCGAGAGCAGTGAGCTGGAGGGTCTCGCCAGCTCCGATGTTGATGGTCTGGTCGGTGATGCTGACAATCGCCAGCGGGCCGGGCAGGACCTCGTACGCGAGCGATGCAACGACAACTGCCTCGTCGGAAGGCAGACGCGCCTCCAGCATAAAGGTCCCGGCCTCGGGGCCAACCTGCAGGACGCCTGTCTCGGGGTCGACTGCGTTGGTCCCCGTCGACGACAACACCGCGTCCTCGAAGGCTATCTCGTTGCCAAAGCTGTCGAATCCGACCAAGAACGGCGAGACGGCGTCGCCGATCTGGAGTGGGCCGTCGACGCCGAGTATGTCGAGCCTCTCGATGAGGTCGGGGGTTACCGTCACGTCGGCGCTGCCGGACACGACCTGGCCGTCGCGCCATGCGAATGCCCGGATCGAGGCGGGGTACTCCCCCGCGACTGTCGTCATGCTGAGGAGACCACCGAAGTTAATCGATCCTACGTCCGGCGAGGTCTGCCATATAAGGAGAGACGGCGCCACAGCGTTCCCGTATTGGTCGACGGACGAAGCCGCTAGCTGAACGTCCGATCCGGCGGCCGCACTGACCTTCTCGGGCGCAATGCTCACGCTCGCCAGGGGGTCAGGGGGGATGGTCAGGGGCGCCGCTACGACCACGGTCGTTCCGCCGTGGGAGACCGCGGCCGTAACGCCGTCGTCGAAGGTCCCGGCGACGGTTCCCGCAGTGAGCTGCCCGGATGCGCTCACGCTACCAGCGGCAGAGGTCCACCTGATCTCCGGACTGGCAATCTCGTTGCCAAACTCGTCCTGTGCGGATATCTCGAAGGTTCGCTGCTGGCCGATAGAAAGCGAGACTCCTCTTGCCGGCGCGATGCTCACCGCCGCTACGGGGTCCGTGAGGACGGTCACCGGTACGGCCGCCGTCGCGGTCGCTCCGCCGTGGGAGACCGTGGCCGTAACGCCCTCATCGAAGGTCCCGGCGGCTGTCCCCATCGTGAGCCGCCCGGACGCGTCTATCGCGCCGGCGGAGGCGGCCCAGGCCACTTCGGGGCTGGCGATCTCGTTGCCGAATTCGTCCCAAGCGTAGGCCGAAAAGGCCTGCTGCTGGCCGATCGAGAATGCGACGTTGCCTCCCGGCGTGATGCTCACCGTCGCCACCGGGTCGGCGGCAATGTTCGCCGGTACGGTGACTGTCATGGTTGCTCCGCTGTAGAAGACCTCGGCACTGACGCCGTTCTCGAAGGCGCCGGCGGCGGTCCCCGCGGTGAGCTGCCCGGACTGGTCCACAGCGCCGGCAAAGGAGGACCAGGCGATCTCCGGGTTGGCGATTTCGTTGCCGAAGCTGTCCTGCGCGGATATCTCGAAGGTCTGCTGCTGGCCGATGGAGAGCGAGACCTCGTCGGCCGGGGTGATGCCGACCGTCGCCACGGGCCCTGGGGTGACGGCGACCGATGCGGTCGCTGTCACTGTCGAGCCGCCGTGGGAGACTTGGGCCGTGACGCCGTCGTCGAAGGTCCCGGCGACAGTCCCGGCAGTGAGCTGTCCTGATGCGTCTATGGCGCCGGCGGAGGCTGACCAGGCGACCTCGGGGCCGGCGATCTCGTTACCGAACTCGTCCCATGCGGACACGCCGAAAGCCTGTTGCTGGCCGACGGAGAGCGAGATTTCGCTCACGGAGAGCTCGGCGCGCGCAACAGGGCCGGGGCCTACCTCTATGGACTGGCGAATCGTTGCTTCGCTCGAGCCGTCCTCATTCGTCGCGGTGAGCCGCACTCGGTAGCTGCCGGGGGTAGCGTATGTGTGGACGGGGTTCTGTTCCGAGGTCACGGCGCCGTCGCCGAAGTCCCACAGCCATTCCGTCGGCTCGTTGTCCGAAGTGTCGGTGAACTGGACCATGAGCGGCACGTCGCCCGACAGAGGAGTTGCGGTGAAGCTCGCCGCCGGCGCGCCAGGGCCGCACGCGACCAAGAGGACAGCGATGAGCCCAAGGGCGCCTGTGAGGATGGGGACACTTCGGCGCAAGGGCCGCATGTTCGCGTTCTCCTGAGTATGGGGCTATCCGCGGGCACGGAGTGCGGACGAGAGGAGGGTGTCTGGCATGCAGTATGCCAAGGAGCTAGCTGGATGTCGTCTGGGGCGCCATGTTGATTTCGCGCAACTCTTCAAGGATTGCGGATGCCGGTACGCGGTCGCTGATGTCCCGGCCGATGTGGCCTGCGACGACAGCGCCAGAGGAGATGATGAAGGTCGCGGGCGCCGCTACGCCGTCGCCCAGCAGGTCGAATATCCCGTAGGCGGACGCGACGGCGTGGTTGGGGTCGGCCAGCACGGGGAAACTGGCGCCGACCAAGTCCTGCATCTGCCGCGAGTACTCCAGGGTGTCGACGCTGATCGCGAGCAACTCGGCATCCAGGCCGCGTATGGCGTCGTAGGATTCCTCCAGCTCCACGAGCTGGCTTCGGCAGATGCCTCAGAAATAGCCGCGATAGAAGACGAGCACGACGGCGGAGTTGGCCGCGACTTCGTCGTAGAGGCGGACGGTCCCGCCCTGCGCCGCCTCCAGCTCGAAGTCCGGGACCTGCAAAGCGGTGGACGGTGTTTCCACAGGGGCGGGGGAGGAGCCGCCCCGGACAAGAACGAGGATAGGCAATAGCAGCGAGAGCACGATGATGAGGGCGAAAGCGATGGCTCCGCGCTTCCACCACCGACTCTGAAAGAACGACGCGCGGTCGTCCGTCATGCGGTTGAGCTCGTCAATTTCGGCGAGCTCTCTCTCGCTATACAGCTCGTCGTCCGGTGGAAGGGTCACGTATCAGACTCTGCGCTCGGCGCGGCCGGTTGGAGGCGGGCGTCTAGGCCCGGCCCCCCGCGACTGCAGGGACGATGCTCACTTCGTCCCCGGACTTGACCGAAGTGCCGAGACCTTCCAGGAATCGAACGTCCTCGTTGTTCAGGTATAGGTTGACGAAGTAGCGGAGCTCGCCGTTCTCGTCGAGAAGCCGGTCTTTCATGCCGGGGTACTGGTCGTCGAGGGCGGAGATCAGGCCGCCGAGACTATCGGCGTCGACCTCGACCTTGTCGGCGCCATCAGTGATCCGTCGCAGCGGACCTGGAATGCGCACCATTACGCTCATGCTGTCAGTTCCTCCGTGGTTACGGTTCGACCAGGTCGCCCAACGCGGGATCGACCCGGACTCCCAACGAGCGCACCCAGTCCAGGCTGCGCTCGACTTCTTCCAACTCGCCCTCGACCTCGAGAATCACCCAGCCGACGCCCTCTTGGATGTCAGCCCGCCTGATGTTGGTGACGACGGCGAAGTCGCGGCCCATTCTATAGATAATCGGCTCCTTGATGAGCCTGTCCAAGAAGGTGAGCCGCACGCGCTGCATCGCTACCATGGTCATCAGGCCCTTACGGCTGCGGACTGCTCGAACGCCATCACTGTCGCGTCGATGTGGATCGGGTTGACCACGTCTTCGACAATCTCCGTCGTCTTCAGGCCGTTGCCGGTGATGTAGACCACCGTTGACTCATCTGGCCCGATCTCGCCGCGCTCGACGAGCCGCCTCAGGCCTGCGATAGCGACGCCGCCGGCGCCTTCGGTGAAGATGCCCTCGGTCTCGGCGAGGAGCTTGATGCCCTCGGCCACCTCGTGCTCCTCGGCGATAACCGCGGAGCCGCCGGAGGCCTCAATCGTCTTGAGCGCGTAGTAGCCGTCGGCGGGGTTGCCGATGCCGAGGGACTTGGCGATGGTGGCCGGCTTCACCGGCCTGATCACCAGGCGCCCCTCTTCGTAGGCGGTGGCGATGGGCGAGCAGCCGCGGGCCTGGGCGCAGTGCATCTGCGTCTCAACCGGGCCGATGAGCCCAACCTGCTCGAACTCCTTCAGCCCCTGGTAGATTTTGGTGAACATGGCGCCGGAGGCGGACGGGGCGATTGCGTGCCGGGGGGCGCGCCACCCGAGCTGCTCCGCCACCTCGAAGCCGAGGGTCTTGCTGCCGTCGGCGTAGAAGGGGCGGACGTTGATGTTGACGAAGGCCCACGGGTACTGGTCAGCCAGCTCGCTGCAAAGACGATTGACATCATCGTAGCTGCCGTCGATGGCGACCATGGTGGGGTTGTAGATGGCCGCCCCCAGCACCTTTCCCTTCTCCAAGTCGGAAGGGATGAAGACGTACGCCTTTATGCCGGCGCGGGCCGCGTGGGCGGCCACCGAGCACGCCAGGTTTCCTGTCGACGCGCAGGCGATGGTGTCGAATCCAAGCTCGAGGGCGGTGGCCGTTGCGACGGCGACGACGCGGTCCTTGAACGAGTAGGACGGGTTGACGCTGTCGTTCTTTATCCAGAGCTCGTTGAGGCCTAACCGTTCCGCCAATCTGCGCGAGCGGATGAGCGGCGTGAAGCCGGCGTTGATGTCCACGGCCGGGTTGTAGTCCGCGGGCAGGAAGTCGGCGTAGCGCCAGAGACTGAGGGGACCGGCCATGATTCGCTCGCGGCTAGCGACCTTGGCGATTGCGTCCATGTCGTAGACGACTTCGAGCGGACCGAAACAGAAATCGCAAACATTGAAGGCGCCGATGGGGTACTCGCGAGAGCATTCCTTACAGCGCAGAGCGGCGGTGTTCGCCACGGCAACCCCCTATATACACATAGACGCGTGCGGCGGTTCGCCTACTCCGCACGCGCCATCGCCAGACGGCTACGAAACGAGGAGAAATCCTCTTCACGTTGCCAATAGCGTAACAGGGGCGTCGATAGCCGTCAACGTGGCCACGGCCTGCTAAACGGGTTTCGCCACAACTAGCGGGAAGGGATTTCCCCTACCGACCGGGTGGATGCCGTTTAGGTCATGGCCTTCGATGCGCGCCATGGCGCACGCCGGTCGATCGCGCCCGGACCCGTCAAGCGCCGCAGAACGACAGACCGACCTCGGAGAAGTCGTTGTCCTGCACGTTCCGCAGTCCCTGGGGAATGCATCCCGTCAGCTGGTTCGCGGCGAGACGCAGCCTTATCAGGTTAGTGAGTCTGCCGAGTTCGGCAGGTACCTCACCGCTCAATCGGTTCTGTGAGAGCGACAACCACTGCAGCTTGGCGAGGCTGCCCAGAGCACCGGGTATCTCACCGCTCAGCCGGTTTCGGTTGAGGAAGAGCAATTCGAGGTTGACGAGGTTGCCCAGGGCGGCTGGTATCCCGCCGCTGAATGCGTTCTCCGAAAGACCCAGCGAAGTCAGGTTGGCGAGGCGGCCCAGCTCGGGCGGTATCTCTCCGGTCAGCCGGTTCGCCCCGAGGCCCAGTGTTCTCAGAACGACGAGGCGACCTAGTTCGGACGGGATTTCTCCGGTGAGTGCGTTCCCCCTGAGGTTCAGCAGCTCCAGATAGCGGAGGCCGCTCAACGCCGAGGGAGTTTCTCCGCTCAGCTGGTTTGCCGAGAGGTCCAGGGCTTCCAGCATGACAAGACCCCCGAGATCGGGCGGGATCTGGCCGACCAGCTCGTTATCGTTGAGATAGAGCCCTCTCAGGCTAGAGAGGCCGAGCAGTTCCGGCGGTATCTCTCCGGTCAGTCCGCTTGCCGAGAGGCGCAGCCATTCCAGATTGTGGATACTGCCCAGCCCAGACGGCACCTCTCCGCCCAGGGGGTTTCCGGAAAGGTCCAGCCATTGCAGATTGGCGAGGTTGCCCAGCCAGGACAGCATCCCCCCGGCTAGGGCGTTGCCCCTGAGGTTCAGCAGTTGCAGGTTGGCGAGCTTGCCCAGCTCGGACGGCATCTGCCCGCTTAGCTCGTTCTCGGAGAGGTCCAGCAGTTGCAGGTTTGCCAGGTTGCCAAGCGCGGACGGTATCTCTCCGGTCAACCGGCTATTCGGAAGCTCCAGTCTGATGACGCGGCCACCGTCGTCAGTGACGACGCCGCGCCACTCGCCGGTCGGGGCGTTGCTCAGCCAGTTGTTGTCGTTCGACCAGTTCGCCCCGCCTGTCGCGTTGTAGAAAGCAACCAGTACAGCCCTATCCAGGGCGCCAGGAGTTAGGGTCGGAGTAGGCGTGGGAGTGGGATTAGGCGTGGGCGTTGCTGTCGGCGTGGGCGTAGACGTGGCTGTAGCTGTCGGGAGGGGCGTGGGCCTGGCGATCTGCCCAGGCATGATGGGCGGCGTAGGGGTGGGAGTAGGCACGCGAATAGCGGTCGGCGTGGGCGTAAGGGTGGCTATGGGCGTGACTGTCGGCGCCGCAGTGGGAGTGGGCGCGGGCGAGAGACAACCGACGATAAGCAGGAGGCCAAGGGCTGCCGCCAAGGCGCTCCTCAGCAGCGGGCGTACGGAAGCTTGGGTTGGGAAAGGCATGGACTTCTTTACTCGTACAAACGTCGTGTTCAGGGAATCGGGACGGCATTTAGTCTAACCCAGAGGCGCCCTTGGGGGGTCAGTGGGCGTGGGCTATCATCTGTTGATTGAGAATAGTTGATAGTGATACACTCAATGTTGCTACAGGTAAATGGATTATGACCAAGAACTACTACGAGACGTTGGGCATCGAGCGGGAATCTTCCGAGAAGGAGGTGCGGGCCGCTTACCGGCGTTTGGCGCGGAAGCATCACCCGGACGTGAATTCCGGCGACAAGGGCGCGGAGGCCAAGTTCAAGGAGATTAACGAGGCCTATCAGGTCCTCTCTAACGCGGAGTCGCGGAAAAAGTACGACCGCTTCGGAGACAACTGGCGGCACGCCGATGAGGCGAGGACGGGCGCTGGGAGAGGGGAGTCGTCCTACACGTGGTTCAATCGCGCGCGGACCCGGCGGCCCACCTCAGCCGCCTCCGCCGGTTTTGGAGGCTTGGGCGATGTCTTCAGCGACCTCTTCAGCGGGCAGCGCCCCCATGGCCCCGAGGAGATGTTCACGAGACGTCAGTTCGACGCGCCGGCCACGATCACCTTGGAGGAGGCCTATGCGGGGACCAAGCGCACCGTGCAGTCGCCGCCAGACCCCATGACCGGCGCACTTGGCAAGCGGCTCGAGGTCAGCATTCCCGCGGGCGTGGAGTCCAGCTCGCGTGTCCACGTGAGCGCGAATAGTGGGCCGAGCGCGGGCCAGGGAGTTGATCTCAATCTTTCGGTCACGGTCTCGCCGCACTCCACCTTCACCCGCGAGGGCGACAATCTTCGCCTTACGGCGGACGTTCCGCTCGTGGACGCCGTGCTTGGCGGCGAGATCGAGGCGCCCGTTATTACGGGCAAGAGCGTCGTGTTGAAGATTCCCCCCGAGACGCAGAACGGCCGGGTGTTCCGTCTGCGCGGCAAGGGCATGCCCAAGCGGCGCGGCAGCGGATACGGAGACCAGCTCGTGACCGTCAGGGTGGTGCTCCCCAGCGGCCTCACGGACGAGGAGCGGGCGCTGTTCGAGCGCCTTCGCGAGTCGGAGAGAGTGAGGGAGTAGCGGGCCCTGGGCGCCCGCCTTGCGGGAATGGCGGGAAGGGGCGAGTTGTTGGAGGAACGGGGAATGGTCGAAATACGGGTGGTCAAGGGAATAGCGGGCCGCGCTGTCAGTGTGGACGGAGTCGCCGAGGACGAGCCTTGCTACGTCATCAGCGTTGCAGCGCGGATGGTGGGCGTGCACGCTCAGACGCTTCGCTACTACGAGCGCATCGGCCTACTCGAGCCGGCCCGGTCGCGGGGCAACATCCGCATGTTCTCGCCGTGGGACGTCCAGCGGGCGCGGTGGATCAAGTCGCTCATCGACGACTTGGGGATCAACCTAGCCGGAGTGGATGTAATCATGCGTATGCAGGCCCGTATGGCGGAGCTTGGGCGGCAGGTGCGCGAGCTCGAGGAGCGGCTGGGCAGTCGGTAAAGGATGCGAGGTTCTTGCGCGGGAATGAGGGAGAGCGCGAGAGGAGAGTAGAGGCGATGGTTTTCAAGCAGGACGACTTCACGGAACAGGCGCAGAACGTCATTGGCGCGAGCTATGACATCGTGCGCCGCTTCAAGCACGCGCAATGGGACGTGGAGCACGTCGTGCTCGCGCTGTTCGAGAACGAAGGGAGCGTCCCCGTACAGATGCTGAGGGAGCTTGGCGTGGATACCGGCGCTGTCCGCGCCGAGATTGAGGCGGCTCTCGCCCAGACACCGCGACTCGCCTATGAGTCCAATCAGATACACCCTACGCCCCGCGCGTTGACGCTGCTGCAGGTCGCGAAGGATGAGGCGGAGCGTCTCCGCGACGAGTACATAAGCGCCGAGCACCTCTTCATCGCGGCGCTTTCGGACGAGAAGGGCGAGTCCGCGAGCATCATGATGAGTCATGGCGTGGACAAGGAGCGGGCTTACCAAGCGCTCCAACGGGTGCGGGGCGGGCGCCGGGTGACCGATCCGCGCGCCGAGAGCCGCTATCAGGCGTTGGAGCGCTACACCGTTGATCTGACGGGTCTGGCGCGCGAGGGCAAGCTCGACCCGGTGGTTGGCCGGGGCCCCGAGATACGGCGCGTCATGCAGACACTGACCCGTCCCACGAAGAACAACCCCGTCATCATCGGCGACGCAGGCATCGGCAAGACGGCGATTGCGGAAGGACTCGCTCAGCGCATCGTCGCGGAGGACGTTCCGGAGTCGCTGCGCGGCAAGCGGGTGCTGGCGCTGGACATGGCGGGGGTCGTGGCCGGGTCCAAGTTCCGCGAGTTCGAGGAGGGCCTCAAGTCGGTCATCGATGAGATGAAGGAGGCGCGACGGGACGTCATCCTGTTCATCGACGAGCTTCACACGGTCGTCGGGGCCGGGGCGGCGGAGGGCGGCATCGACGCCGCCAACATCATGAAGCCAGCCCTCGCGCGCGGCGAGTTGCAGGTGGTCGGCGCGACGACGCCCGACGAGTACCGGCGGTACATCGAGAAGGACTCGGCATTGGAGCGGCGGTTCCATCCCATCTGGCTGGAGGAGCCGACGGTCGAGGAGGCCATCGAGATCCTGCGCGGGCTCAAGCCGCGCTACGAGGCGCACCACAAAGTCGCGCTCGACGACGGCGCGCTCGTGGCTGCGGCCCGCCTGAGCGCGCGCTACATCTCCGACCGCCACCTGCCGGACAAGGCAGTCGACCTGATCGACGAGGCTGCCGCCAAGCTCAGGCTGGACGTCGAGAGCCTGCCGCTCGAGCTGAACGCAAAGGCGCAAGAGGCGCGCCGTCTGCGCGAGGAGGAGGACTCGGCGGCGCAGCGGGAGGACTACGAGGCTGCGGCGCGGCTGAAGGTCAACCGCGTGCGCCTCGAAGAGGAGTTCGAGCGGGAGCGCGGCGAGTTCCTGGGCCGCGACCACGCCGATATGGTGGTCCACGAGCAGGACATCGCCCGGCTCATCGCGGCATGGACCGGCATCCCCGCGGCGCGCCTCATGGGGGAGGAGGCAGAGCGCCTGTTGCATCTGGAGGACCGTTTGCACCAACGCTTGGTTGGCCAGCACGACGCCGTCGTCGCCGTCGCGGACGCCATCCGTCGGGCGCGCGCCGGGCTGAAGGATGAGCGGCGCCCTGTCGGCTCGTTCATGTTCCTGGGGCCTACAGGCGTGGGGAAGACCGAGCTCGCGCGGGCGCTGGCCGAGTACCTGTTCGACGACGAGGAGAACATGGTGCGGATCGACATGTCCGAGCTGGGCGAGCGGCACACCGTGTCGCGGCTTATCGGCGCGCCTCCGGGGTACGTCGGCTACGACGAGGCTGGCCAGCTTACGGAGGCGGTCCGGCGGCGTCCGTTCCGCGTTGTGCTTTTCGACGAAATCGAGAAGGCGCACCCAGACGTATTCAACGTGCTGCTCCAGATCTTGGACGACGGCCGGTTGACGGACGGCCACGGCCGTTCGGTCGACTTCCGCAACACCATCATCATCATGACGAGCAACTTGGGCACGGCCGAGTTCAGCAAGGGCGGACTGGGGTTCCAGGCAGGGCGGAAGACCGCGGAGGAGGAGCAACATCGCCAGGCGGTGATGGAGGCGCACAAGAAGTCCTTCAAGCCGGAGTTCCTCAACCGGGTGGACGAGTACATCATCTTCCACCAGCTCAGCCGGGAAGAGCTTCACCGAATCATCGAGCTGATGGCGGACAAGGTGCGTCGTCAGCTGGCGGAGCGCTCCATCGGCATCGAGCTCACTCAGGCGGCGCTGGACTGGCTCGTGGACGAAGGTTTCGACCCTGTCTACGGCGCGCGCCCCTTGCGCCGGGCGGTCGGGCGTCATGTGGAGAACGAGGTCGCCAGGCGCATCCTCACCGGCGAATGTCAGGATGGCGATACAGTCATCGTCGGCGCCGAGGACGGGCGGCTCACCTTCGCCAACAGCGAATCGCGCGAGCCCGCGTCTGCGGGGGCGTAGTAACGATGGGAAGAAAAGGGGAGGGAATTCCCTTCCCGAGCGTTCAGCTGGCGAAGAACGGCGCGCCCTGCAGGATGAAGGCGTTCATGCCCTGGTGCTCCGGGGAGGTCGGCCCGACCCGCGTCCGCGATACGTAGGCTTCCGGGCCCTGTCCCATGAGTCGGTGGTAAGGTTGGGGCATGGATACGAAACCCCTAGGCAAGAGCGGCGTGCAGTTGCCCGAGATCGGACTCGGGACGTGGAATTTCAGCGGCGATTCGGCGGTTATTCACCGCGCCGTTGAGCTTGGCTCGTTTCTGATCGACACCGCCGAATCGTACGGCACGGAAGATCGCGTCGGACGGGCTATCGCAGGCAGGCGAGACGATGTGTTTATCGCCACCAAGGTCTCGCCGGAGCACTTCCACCGCAAACAGCTCATCGATGCCTGCGATAGGAGTCTGGCAAAGCTCGGCGTCGAGACGATTGACCTCTACCAGCTCCACGCGCCGAACTCGAAGGTCTCCATCGAGGAGACGATGGGCGCGATGGCGGAGCTCGTCGCGGCGGGGAAGGTGCGCCACGTCGGCGTCAGCAACTTCTCCGTCGACGAGATGCGGGACGCGGAGGCCGCGCTCGGCCCGGACCTGATCGTTGAGAACCAGATCAAGTACAGCCTGTTCGACCACGAGTTCGCCGACAGCGTCATCCCGTACTGTGAGGAGCGGGGCATTATGGTGCTGGCCTACAGTTCCCTGGAGCAGGGCTCCTTCGAGCGTGAGATGAAGCGCAACACGCGCCTCGTCGAGGCGATGGGGAGCGTCTGCTCCCAGACCGGGAAGACGTCCGCCCAAGTCTTGCTGAACTGGACTCTGCGGTCGCCCGTCGTCATCACCATTCCCAAGACCAACACCCTGAGCCGCGTCGACGAAAACTGCGGCGCGGCCGGCTGGCGCCTGACCGATGAGCAATGGAACGCGCTCACCGAGGCGGCGGGCCGCACGCGCTCCAGCTTCTGGTAGCGGTAGGGTCTCCTACCCGTCGCCATGACCGCTGAGGCCGCTCTCCCCCCCGCCGAACGCGTCGGCGCCGTCATCGTCGCGGCGGGAGCCAGCACACGCATGGGGGGCGCCGACAAGACCCTCGCCGACCTGGGAGGCGAGCCCCTCATAGCCCACACCGTAGCCGTTTTCGAGCAGTCCGCCGCCGTCGGCGCGATTGTCCTCGTGGTTGGGGAGGGCAACCGTGACGCCATCGCCAAGCTGCGCGACGAGAAGGGCTGGTGCAAGACCGCGCCTCCACTTCTCGGCGGCGCGCGCCGTCAGGACAGCGTCCGCATCGGCCTAGCGGCGCTCCCTTCGGAGTGCAAGTGGGCGCTCGTCCACGACGGGGCCCGTCCGTTTGTGACCGCGCGGATGATCGAGGACGGCCTGCGCGCCGCCTCCGCGACGGGTGCCGCGGTCGCCGTCGTCCCCGCGTTCGACACGGTGAAGCGCGTCGCCCCCGGCGGCAGCGTCGTCGAAACCCTCGACCGCAGCGAGCTGGCGCTCACGCAGACTCCGCAAGTCTTCCGCCGCGACGTCCTCCAGCAAGTCCACGCCGAGGTCACAGAGGACGTAACTGACGACGCCGCGATGGCGGAGCGCATCGACGTCGAGGTGCGGACGTTCGAGGGGGCGCGCTCGAATATCAAAGTAACGACGCCGGAGGATTTGGTAGTGGCAGTGGGATTATTGGGGGCGGGGACGAGGACAGGGCGAGAGATTCGCGAGAAGCATACTGACGAGATGGTTGTTCTCAATGATGCCTTGATCCAGACCGCAGAAGCCTTGAGAGAGGCTCCGCGCCAAGATGATGCCTTGAATAAAGCTTGGATGCTGTTGGCCGTGAAGAATTACCAGTCGTTGCTCTCGGCTATGCTGCTGCTGGACTATGGCCATTACAGTCAGTCAGTAGTTATGCTTCGTTGCAGCAGAGAATGCATGTTGACCGCTATACATGCAGAGAACCACCCGGACACCGTAAAGAAAGTACGAGATGGAGACAGAGTCAACTTCACGAGAATGGCTCAAGATATTGGTGATAAATATGATTGGGAAATCTATGGCGACCTTAGCAATTTCTCTCATCCTTCAGGCACTCGTGCCGAAGTAAGATTTTCTCCTGAAGGAGAACAGTCTCTTCCTCTGGGAGTAGAGCCATATGATGAGCTTAGAGTTGTAACTGTTATCGTAGGGGTAGCTAACGAACTACTTGACCTTCTGGGTTTGGTGAAGCAGATGTTTTCGAAGTTCGGAAGTGATTTTTCTGCTAGTGAGGCCGCTGAGTCATTGGATTCATTGAAAGCTTACTTGTCCCTACGCTATGCAAAGTACATGACGGAATGACCATCCGATTCGGCATTGGCTATGACGCTCACCGGCTGATGGACGGCGCTTCGCTCGTGCTGGCCGGCGTCGAGGTGCCGTTCGAGCGGGGGCTCGAAGGCCACAGCGACGGAGACGTGGCGGCCCACGCAATCATCGACGCGCTGCTGGGCGCGGCAGCGCTCGGAGACATCGGCTCGCACTTTCCGGCGGACGCTCCGTCGATTCCCAAGGGAGTGTCCAGCATGGAGTTGCTGAGCCGCACGGCCGCCATGCTGAGCGACGCCGGATGGCGGGTGGTGAACGTCGATGCTACAATCGTCATCCAGCGGCCAAGGCTCGCGGAGCGGACAACGGCCATGCGGACGGCAGTCTCTGCCGCGCTTGGCGTTGATCTCTCCGCCGTGAGCGTCAAGGCCACCACCGAAGACGGCCTCGGGTTCACCGGGACCGGCGAGGGCGTTTCCGCCTTGGCTGTCGCCTCCATCACAGACGAAACTCCATGAAGCTATCCGACACGCTCACCGGCGAGAAGCGCGACTTCGCTCCCGCCGGCGACGAAGTGCGTATGTACGTCTGTGGCGTTACGCCCTATTCGTCGGCCCACGTGGGCCACGCGATGAGCTATATCGTCTTCGACGTCCTCCATCGCTACCTGGAGTTCAGGGGCTTCGAGGTCAAGCGCGTTCAGAACTTCACTGACATCGACGATAAGCTCATCGACCGCGCCGTCCAAGAGGAAATGACGGTCGAGGAGCTGGCGGAAAAGCACATCGGCGAGTACTTCGACGACATGGCGGCTCTCAATGTCCGCCCTGCGGACATCTATCCGCGCGCCACCCATGAAGTGCCCAAGATTATCGAGCTGATCACTGGCCTGATCGACTCCGGCCACGCCTATGAGTCCCACGGCGATGTGTACTTTCGCGTGCGCGGCGTCGACGACTACGGCAAGCTCAGCCATCGGTCGCTGGACATGATGCGCGCGGGCGCCCGCATCGAGCCGGGCGTCGAGAAGGAGCACCCCATGGACTTCGCGCTTTGGAAGTCCGCCAAGCCGGGCGAGCCGGCGTGGGAAAGCCCGTGGGGGAGCGGCCGTCCCGGCTGGCACATCGAGTGCTCGGCGATGGCGCTGCGCTACTTGGGCGAGTCCATCGATATCCATGGGGGCGGGCAGGACCTCGTTTTCCCTCACCATGAGAACGAGATAGCTCAGAGCGAGGCGTTCACCGGCAGGCGGCCCTTCGCCGCCTTCTGGCTGCACAACGGCCTGCTCAATCTCGACTCCGAGAAGATGAGCAAGTCCTTGGGCAATTTGGTCACGATACGAGATGCCCTGGAACGCTACTCGCCGGACGCCATTCGCCTCTCCGTCCTCAATGCCCACTACCGCAGCCCCGGCTACTACTCCGACGAGGCCCTCGCCGGGTCGGAGCGCGCCGCCGCTCGGTTGCGTCAGGCGGCGTCGGCGGCGTCCAACGCGAACGCCCCTGAGGGCCTCGACGGCGGGGAGGCGCGCGTCCGTTTCATCGAGGCGATGGACGACGACTTGAACAGCCCGCAGGCCGTCGCCGCGCTCTTCGACCTTGCCCGCGATATCAACCGGGGCTCGTCCGAAGGCCAGGACGTTTCGCAAGCGCAGGCGGCGCTCGTCGAGCTGACCGGCGTGCTTGGCCTGACGCTCGAACAGCGAGAGGCGGCCGTCGACGCCGACCTAGCGTCGAGGGCGCAGGCGCTCGTCGACCGGCGGGCCGAGCTCCGCGCCGCCCGTGACTTCGCCGGAGCCGATGCCGTCCGCGACGACCTCGCCGCCTTGGGCGTCGAGGTCACGGACTCGCCGGCAGGCACGACGTGGCGAGTGGTGGGGTAGGGGGACTTGCCCCACGATTTTGGCTGCAACGCGTTCGTTCCATTCAATGCTCGGTTGAGTGGGTGAGGAGACGCCCGCTCCTATGACCACGCTATCCCCCGCAACTCTCCGCGACGCTCTCGCCGCTATCGTCGGTGCAGAGCACGTGCTGACCGACGACGAGTCGCGGGAGCGGCTCTCTTTCGACGCGATAAACAGCCGCCGGTTGGGAAGGCTGGAAGGCTTGACCGAGGCCCGGGTGGATGTGGTGGCGCGTCCGGCGAGCACGGCGGAGGTCGCGGCCGTCGTGGCCTATGCCTCGGCCCACGGGGTCGCGGTCATCCCCTACGGCGGAGGCACCGGCGTGATGGGGGCCGTTGTGCCGCGGCGGGGCGGCGTCTCCCTCGACCTGCGCCGCATGGACCGAGTGATCGAGATCAGCCGCGAGGACCGTATCGCGCGGGTGCAGCCGGGGGTCTACCTCGCCGACCTTGACGCCGCCGCCCGTAAGCACGGCCTCATCTTTGGCCACGACCCTTGGAGCGTCCCCATCGCGACCGTCGGCGGCGCAATCTCCACGGACAGCGTTGGCTACCGCGCCAGCAAGTACGGGTCCATGGGCCGTCAGGTGCGCGCGTTGGAAGTCGTGCTCGGCGGAGGCGAGATCGTCCGCACGCGGCCCATCGCGCGGCAGAGCAGCGGTCCCATGCTCAACGGTCTGTTCGTGGGCGCCGAGGGGACGATGGGCGTGATCACCGAGGCGACGGTGCAGCTGTACACTGAGCCTGAGGCGCGCGAGTTCGCGTCGATTGGCTTTCGGAGCTTCGAGCAGGGATACCCGGCGGTCGTCCGGTTGTTCGACATCGGCCTGGTTCCAGCGCTCAACGACCTCACGGAGGAGCTGTACGACGCAGATAACCCCGCGCCGTGCATCCTGTACTTGGGGTTTGAGGGCTACCGGGAGGAGGTCGAGGCCCAGCGGCGGCGCGCCGTCTCCGAGGCCTTGGCGGCGGGTGGGGAAGACCTAGGCTCCGACCCAACGAGCCAGTACTGGGAGACGCGCCACGCCGTCGCGGAGCGCTGGCGCGATAACACGCGCCCACTCCGGCCAACGGAGCGCTGGAAGGACCAGCGCTGGCGCAGCGCGGACTACCTGCACATTGCGATGCCCGTATCCAAGGTCGTCGCCTACAAGCGCTTCTGCGACGAGACCGCAGCCAAGCATGGAATCGAGGTGCGCGAATCTGCGGTGTGGACGGACCCCGAACTCTTCTCGGTGTTCGTTCGCGACCCCGACCCTAGCCGAGCCGAGGGCGGTAATCCTCCCTTGTGGCAGGCTGTCGACGCCATGCTCGATAAGGCGCTCGACCTTGGCGGCGGCGTCGAGTATTGCCACGGCATCGGGATAAAGCTGTCCGGGTGGGCGGAGCGTGAGTGGGGAGACGCTCTGCTGCTCGCGAGACGCGCCAAGCGCGCCGTGGACCCGAGCGGCGTCCTGAATCCCGATAAGCTGGGGCTATGACTTTTTCCAGCGTTCTGGTTGCGGGGGCGAGCGGCGCTATCGGCTCGGAGATCGTGCGGGAGCTGCAGTCCCGCGGCTCGCGTGTGCGCGCGTTGGTCCGCGATCCCTCGCGGCTCACCACGGAGCCGGAGGAGATATTCGTCGGCAACCTGCAGAACCCGCGCACGCTGGAGGGCGCTTGCGAGGGCGTCGAGGCGGTCGTGTCCAGCGTCGGCGCGCCGCTCCGGTTCAAGCCTCGCTTCACCGGGGGGCGCGAGACCTTCTACGACATCGATGATGCGGGCAACCGCAACCTGCTGGAGAAGGCGGCAGCCGCGAACGTTCGGCGGTTCGCCTACGTTTCGGTGTACGGCGGGAGGTTCGTGGGCATGATGGAGTACATCCGGGCCCATGAGTCCTTCGCTGCCGCCCTCCACGCGTCCAGTCTCGACGGGCTGGTCGTGAGACCCACGACGACCTTCGCGCGCCTCGCGTCGCTGGTGGAGCGCGCTCGCAAGAAGCACAAGCTGTCGGTGGTAGGGGCGGGCCAGGCCCGAACGAATCCCGTACACGAGGCTGACGTCGCCAAGGCGCTCGCCGATGAGCTGGACGGCCGGAGCACGGACCTCGACATCGGCGGGCCGGACGTGCTGACGCAGGCCGAGATCGCGGACCTGGCGGCGGAGGCCGCTGGCAACGCCAATGTGGTCTTTACCATGACGTGGCGCGCTCAACTAATGGCGGCGTTTCGCCGGTTCACGGGCCGCCACAACTACGATGTCGTGGTCTATCAGCTGGCCCAGACCGAAGTCGACGTCATCGCGCCCGCCGTCGGCGAGCGGCGTCTGCGGGACTATTTCGCGGACTTGGCCGGCTAGCTGACGACTATGTTCAGCAGCGCGAGGATGACGAAGATTACGGCCAGCGTGATGGTGAACTGGAAGAGCGTCTTTTCGAGACCGCGGCGCGTTCGGAACGACTGAGTCGAGCCGCCGCCGAATAGCCCCCCTCCGGCTCCGCGCACTTGCATCAGAATGCTTGCGACCAAGAGGCCTACGACGACGATGACGGCGAGGCTGATGTACGTGCCCACGTGCTCTCCCTGCTAGCCTTTCATGGCGTCGAGCTGTTCGATGATCAGCTTGGATACGACCGAGGGGTTCGCTTTCCCCCTGGTTGCTTTCATCACTTGTCCAACGAGGAACTTGGCCGCGGTCTCTTTGCCGGCGAGGTAGTCGGCCACAGCCTGGGGATTGTCGGCGATGGCTTGCGAGGCGGCGGCTTCGAGCTCGCCGGAGTCGGATATCTGGACCAGCCCCAGCTCTTCGACCACGGCCTGCGCGGACTTGCCGGTCTTGAACATCTCCTCGATCGCTATCTTTGCCTGGGGCGTTCCGATGGTCCCCTTCTCCAGGAGGCCGAGCAGCCCGGCGAGCCGCTCCGGGGTGACCGGCGACTCGTGTATCTCGACGTGCGCCTCGTTAGCGAGCCGACCGAGCTCGGTGATCGTCCAGTTGGCGGTCGCTTTGGCGGCGCCGCTAGTTCCGGAGTTGGCCTTTGAGAAGCTATCGACGGCCGCCTCGTAGTAGCCGGCGAGTCCGGGGGCGTCCGTGAGGAGACCGGCGTCGTAGTCGGACAGCCCGTAGTCGGCCATGAACCGCGCCTTGCGTTCCTCGGGTAGCTCCGGCAGAAGCTCTGCGATCTCCGACACCCACGCGCGGTCGACGTTCAGCGGGGGCAGGTCCGGCTCGGGGAAGTAGCGGTAGTCATTCGCCTCTTCCTTGCTGCGGAGGGAGATGGTGACGCCCTTGTCCTCCAGCCAGCCTCGCGTCTCTTGGATGACGCGGCCGCCCGATTCGAGGACCTTGGCTTGCCGCTCGACCTCGTGCTCGATGGCGCGAAAGACGGAGCGGAAGCTGTTCATGTTCTTCACTTCGACCTTGGTGCCGAAGCGTTCCTGTCCCTTGGGGCGAATGCTCACGTTGGCGTCGCACCGGAAGGAGCCCTCGTCCATGTTGGCGGTCGAGACGCCGAGATAGCGGAGTATCGACTGGTAGCTCATGAGGTACTGGCGCGCTTCTTCCGCCGAGCGGATATCGGGCCGGCTGACCATCTCGACGAGGGGCACGCCGGAGCGGTTCACGTCGGCCAGGGAGTAGCCCTCGCCGGTGGCGGGGTCTGTCCGGTGGGAGAGCTTGGCTACGTCCTCTTCCATGTGGACGCGCTCGATGCCGACGCGGCTCCGCTCTCCATCGACCGCGACCTCCAGGTAGCCGTCGGTGCAGAGCGGGAGGTCGTACTGCGAAATCTGGTACCCCTTCATCAGATCGGGGTAGGCGTAGTTCTTGCGGTCGAACTTGCTGTGCTCGGAGATGCCGCAGTGCAGAGCCAGGCCAATCATGATGATCGACTTGATGGCCTCGCGGTTGATGACGGGCAGGCTGCCCGGCAGCCCAAGGCAAACGGGACAGACCCGTGTGTTGGGCTCGGCGTCTTGATAATCGGAAGGGCAGGAGCAGTACATCTTGCTGCGGGTGCGCAGCTGCGCATGCACTTCCAGCCCGATCACAGGCTCATAGTCGGTCATGGGCATTGATTATAGCGGTGGGCGCTCGGTGGGCGGAAGGCCGGAGGCTTCGACCCGGCCCCAAAATAAAAACAGCCTCGGCGCCCGCCTAGCGGACTCCGAGACTGCTGGACCTCTCCAGTCGAGTTCAGTAGACACTGCCGCGGCGCCGCTGTCAACGTTGTTCTGTCCGTGGAGCAAGAGTTTTTCTTGCATGCGCCTTCAATTCTTGGAATCTTTGATTTACCTGGCCGTGATGCGGTCGCCGGGCGACGGGGCGGGGGGCAGGAACAGAAGTCCCCGGGCATTTCTGAACCTGTTTACTAGGCCGTGGTGCGGTGGAAGGGGGTTAAGAATCCAAGAACCCACAAATTTTCGTCCCCCCGGTTTTCCGAAGGCTGGTGGGGGGCGCCGGACCCCCTGTGGGACCACCCCTAGCCCTTCCTTGGTAAAGGAGGGGAACGTTAGGGGGCGGCGCGTAGTCTGTCGGAGTCCATGGTAGGGGTTGGTTGGGGATGGCGTAAGGGGCAAGTGTCGTAGTGAGGGCTCCTCCCCCGCGCGTCACTGCGCTCGCGCGTCCCCTCCCGTAGACGGGAGGGGACGCCTAAAGCCACTCCTCCTTGACTCTCTCCCGGCCCATACACCCAATGCCTTGCCCGGCTAGAATCTCTCCTGATGACGACCAAGTACGCAGGCAGAGTGAATGCTCCGGAGTTTCCGGACGGCCTCGAGTGGCTTAACACCCGGCGTCCGCTCAGGCTGGCGGACTTTTCGGGGAAGCTCCTGCTCCTCGATTTCTGGACCTACTGCTGCATCAACTGCATGCACGTCATCCCCACGCTCAGGCGGCTGGAGCGCGAGTTTCCAGAGGAGCTTGCCGTCGTTGGCGTTCACAGCGCCAAGTTCGACGAGGAGCGTTCCACCGAGAACGTGCGACAGGCCGTCATGCGCTACGGCGTCCGCCACCCCGTCGCGAATGACACTGGGATGTCGGTCTGGCGGCAGTACGCGGTGCGGGCGTGGCCGACGCTCATGTTCGTGGACCCGGAGGGGAAGGTCATCGGCAAGATCGAGGGCGAGCTGACCTTCGAACAGGGCGTAGACCTCATCACCGAGATGCTGGCGGAGTTCAGGTTGCGCGGGACGCTGAGGCCGCGGCCGACCGCTTTCGAGCCGGAGACGCCCAAAGCCAGCGTCTTGAGCTACCCCGGGAAGATACTCGCCGACCCGATCGGCGAGCGCCTGTTCATCGCGGACTCCGGCCATCATCGCGTGCTCGTCACCGACGCGGAGGGCGAGATACAGACGGTCATCGGCAGCGGCAACGAAGGGATAGCCGACGGCATTCTGGAGGGCGCGCAGTTCAGGCGTCCACAGGGCATGGCGCTCATGGGCGAGACGCTCTACGTGGCCGACACCGGGAACCACTCGATTCGGGTGGCGGACCTGGAAGCGGCCACGATCGACACTATCGCCGGGACAGGCGCGCCGGGGGTGGGGCGGGTTGACGGCGGTCCCGCGCTCACGGTGAGCCTTCGCTCGCCATGGGACCTCGCTATCGTTGGGCGGCGTTTGTATATCGCGATGGCGGGCAGCCATCAGATATGGATGTACGACTTGGACAGCGGACTCATTCAGGCGGTGGCCGGCAACGGCGGGGAGAACATCGTGGACGGCCCGCCGGAGGAAGCCCTGCTTGCCCAGCCGAGCGGCATCGACGCCGACGAGGATGGCGTGCTCTTCTTCGCCGACAGTGAGACGAGCGCCATCCGCCAGGCGGACCTCATCACGAGCCACCACGTCTCGACGCTCGTGGGGGCCGGCCTGTTCGAGTTCGGCGACATCGACGGCGACGCGGCTTCCGCCAGGATGCAGCACCCGCTCGGAGTGGCTGAGGAGGGCGGAATCGTCTACGTCGCGGACACGTACAACAACAAGATCAAGCGCGTTGGCCTCCACACGCTGACGGTGGGCACGGTGGCGGGCACGGGCGAGGCGGGCTCGGCTGACGGACCGTTCAGGTCGGCCCGATTCTACGAGCCCGGCGGGTTGAGCATCATGGACGGGAAGATCTACGTGGCCGACACGAACAACAATGCCGTCCGCGTACTGGACGCGGCATTGGAGAGGGTGTCGACGCTAACCGTGGATTTCTAAGGCCTAAGAAATCCTCTGAACGAGTCGGCTGATGCCCTTGGCATACCGGCTTTCTACGGATCTTCTAGGAGTGCTGATACCTAGATTCCCGCTTGCGCTGGAACGACGGAGGGGCGCGCGGCGATGACTGGTGCGGGTGCGTTGATTGGCGGATGGAGCGGCCCCCTCTCTAGCTCTCCCCCGCAGACGGTGGAGAGGACCGGAGCAGACGGGAGAGAGGGGGAGGGATCGCGGTGCTGTCGCCCCGCTACGAGGTTCCCGCCTGCGCGGGAATCACGGAAGTGGGGGGCGTAGGCGCCTATTTTCGAGGCAATGACGGGAGGGGGCTACCGGCCGTTCCTTAAGAGGAGGAGCCAGGCTAGTCAGGATGCGCGCCGCCGCTCAACCTGTCCCCGGTGCGGATGTCGCGCTGCTTCCGCACGCAGAGCGCTGCGCCCAAGAGGGCGAGGACAATCCCCCCCCCCCTGAAGGACGAAAGTCAGGAAGTTGCCGATGGCGCCTGCCAAGAGGACGTAGAACACCATCAGCAGCGCGAATAGTCCGATGAAAACGAGTCCGGGCCGCATAGCCACCTACTAGTTGGTCCGCTGAGCGAGGCATGATTCACCCAGGGAGGGGAGATCTTATTATCAATAATACATTAAAGGGCAGTTCTAGGGGTGTGAAGGACATTGAAGACCAGATTTTGTGGGATTGTTACCCCGTAACAGTCCTCCGCATCCGTTGGGCGGCGCTTGACTTGCCTAGGCGAGGCGCCTATAATCTGTGATTGGATCGGCCCGTGGGCCGTCCTTTTTTGATTGTCGCGGGCGCCGTGCCGGCCCGAGTGGCGCAACGGCAGCGCAGCCGATTTGTAATCGGCAGGTTGTGGGTTCGACTCCCTCCTCGGGCTCCATGTCCTAGGCGGGGATGTCCCTTGGGGGTGTGCTAGACTAGGCGATGGCCTTATGGAGGGATGGGAGAGCGGCTAAATCCATCAGACTGTAAATCTGACGCCCTAAGGGCTACGCAGGTTCGAATCCTGCTCCCTCCACCAGAAGCCGGAACCCATTCAATCCATACAGACCGATGATTCGCCCACATAGCTCAGACGGTAGAGCACGTTCTTGGTAAGAACGAGGTCATCGGTTCAAGTCCGATTGTGGGCTCCACTCACATGACGGGCGGCCCAACCGGCGCCGCTGACCGGGGACCATAGGCAACATAGAGATAATGACGGAGGAAGAGCGCTAGATGGCTAAGCAGAAGTTTGCACGAACGAAGCCGCACCTCAACGTCGGCACCATTGGACACGTCGACCACGGCAAGACGACCCTCACCGCAGCGATCACGAAGGTGCTCGCCCTCGCGGGGGGCGGCCAGTTCCGTGCGTTCGATTCGATTGACAGCGCTCCGGAAGAGAAGGCGCGCGGCGTGACGATCAACATTTCCCACGTGGAGTATGAGTCTGCCAATCGCCACTACGCCCACGTGGACTGCCCAGGCCACGCCGACTACATCAAGAACATGATCACCGGCGCCGCGCAGATGGACGGGGCTGTCCTCGTCGTCTCCGCTCCGGACGGGCCCATGCCCCAGACGCGGGAGCACATCCTGCTCGCGCGCCAGGTGGAAGTGCCGCGGATCGTGGTCGCCCTCAACAAGGTCGACATGATGGACGACGAGGAGCTCCTCGAGCTTGTCGAGCTCGAAGTCCGCGAGCTCTTGAGCAAGTACAACTTCCCCGGCGATGACACGCCGATCGTCCGGTTGAGCGCGCTCCAAGCCCTCGAATCCGCCAGCACGGACGCTAACGCGCCTGAGTATGCAGGCATCTTGGAACTGGTTAACCAGATCGACGAGTACATCCCGATTCCCGACCGCCCACGCGATGGGACCTTCCTCATGCCTGTCGAGGACGTCTTCTCCATCAAGGGCCGGGGCACCGTCGTGACGGGCCGCGTCGAGCGCGGCACAGTTCACCCGGGCGACGAGGTCGAGGTCGTTGGCATCAAGAACACGAGCAAGACCACCGTCACCGGCGTGGAGATGTTCCACAAGCTTCTCGACGAGGCCGAGCCCGGCGACGCCGTCGGCACGCTGCTCCGCGGAGTCGAGCGCTCGGACATCGAGCGGGGGCAGGTGCTGGCGAAGCCCGGCTCCATCAAGCCCGTGACCGAGGCTGACGCGGAGGTCTACGTGCTGGCGAAGGACGAGGGGGGACGGCACACGCCGTTCTTCAGCGGCTACAAGCCCCAGTTCTACATCCGCACGAGCGACGTGACCGGTGAGATTGCGTTGCCAGGCGGAGTGGAGATGGTGATGCCCGGCGACAACACGCAGATGCACATCAAGCTGATCAACCCGATGGCCATGGAGCCCGGACTCCGCTTCGCTATCCGCGAGGGCGGCAGGACCGTGGGCGCCGGAGTCATCACCAGCGTCACCTAAGGAGGGGACGTGGCCAAGAAAAGGGGAGACGTCCGTCAGCTGATTAACCTCGCCTGCACCGAGTGCCGCGAGCGGACGTACCACAGCGAGAAGAACCGCCGGAACGACCCGAACCGGCTGGAGCTCAACAAGTTCTGCCCGCGATGCCGGACGCACCGGCTGCACCGCGAGGTTCGGTAGACGTGGCGCAAGCGAGGGGTCGTAACCCGCTGCGGTCCGTCTTGGACGAGGGGCAGGGTCGCCGGCGGGGAAGGTTCGCCTTCATCGGCGAGATATACGGCGAGCTCACGAAAGTCACGTGGCCGTCCAGGGAGGACGCCGTCCGCCTGACGCTGCTGGTGTTGGGCGTCTCCGCCTTCATGGGAGTCTTCCTCGGCCTGTGGGACTTCGGGTTCAGCGAGCTGGTGGAGCGCGTCTTTCTGTAGGCGTTTCCTCCGCCGCTGCCGACTGCGGTGAAGGCCGTCGGGTTAGCTATGACGAATAGAGGCTGAATGACAGAGCAAGCCACGACCACCGAGACCGAGTCCCATTGGTACATCGTACATACGTACTCGGGCCAAGAAGACCGCGTGAAGCGCAACCTGGAGCTCCGCATCGAGTCCATGGACGTGAAGGACAAGATCTTCAAGGTCGTCGTGCCCACTGAGGAAGAGGTCGAGATCAAGGATGGGAAGCGTAAGTCCGTTCAGCGGAAAATCTTCCCTGGCTACATCCTCATTGAGATGCAGATGGACGACCAGAGCTGGTACGTCGTCCGCAACACTCCGGGGGTAACGGGATTCGTATCGTCGGAAGACGAGCGGGAGCGGCGTCCCAAGCCGGTGCCTTTGGAGCCACGGGAGGTCGACCAGATCCTAAACCGGATGGAGGAGCCCACTCCCCGAATCAAGGTGGGTCTGGCTCCAGGGCAGATGGTCCGCATCACCGGCGGGCCGTTCGCCGAGTTCATCGGCTCCGTGGACGCGGTGGACGAGGACAAGGGTAAGGTGCGCGTCTTGGTGTCCTTCTTCGGGCGAGAGACGCCGGTTGAGCTGGACTTCTTGCAAGTGGAGAGGGCGTAGTGGCTAAGAGAGTTCGCGCAGTGCTTCGGTTACAGTTGCCGGCTGGGAGCGCAACTCCTGCGCCTCCTGTCGGGCCGGCGCTGGGTCAGCACGGCATCAACATCATGCAGTTCGTGAAGGAATACAACGCGCGGACTGCAAGTCAGGCCGGGACGATTATTCCAGCCGAGATCACCGTGTTCGAGGACGCCTCGTTCACGTTCATCATCAAGACGCCTCCCGCGGCCGAGCTCGTCCGCAAGGCCTTGAGCATCGACAAAGGCTCCGTGAGCCCGCGGCATGAGCAGGTCGGCGTAATCTCCCGCTCTGCCCTTCGCGAGATAGCGGAGGCCAAGCAGAAGGACCTGAACGCGACTGACATCGACGCCGCGGTCAAGATTATCGAGGGCACGGCCCGCAGCATGGGCGTCGCGGTGGAGGGAGAGTAACGATGGTGAAGCACGGAAAACGCCACCGCGAGGCGGTCGGCCTCGTCGACCGCGAAAAGCGCTATGAGCCATCGGAGGCCATCGGCATGTTGAAGCAGGCGGCCGCCGTCAAGTTCGACGAGACCGTTGAGCTTCACATCCGCACCAACGCCGACCCGCGCCACGCGGACCAGCAGCTGCGCGGCGTCGCCATGCTGCCGAATGGTCTGGGCAAGGATGTCAGGGTTGCGGTGTTCGTGTCCGGCGAGCCGGCGCGGGCAGCCTCGGAAGCAGGCGCTGAAGTCGTCGGGGCCGACGACCTCATCGAGCGCATCGAGGGAGGGTTCCTCGATTTCGATGTTTCTATCGCGACGCCCGACATGATGGGCAAGATCGGCAAACTGGGGCGCATCCTCGGTCGGCGCGGCCTCATGCCCAACCCGCGCACCAACACGGTGGTGCAGCCGCAGGACATCCCCCAGGCAGTCAGGGAGGCCAAGAAGGGGCGTGTCGAGCTTCGGATGGACCGCACCGCGATTATCCATTCCCCCGTCGGCAAGGCCAGCTTCGAGGACGACAAGCTGCTGGAAAACATGGCGTCGGTCGTTGACACGATTAACCGTCTGCGCCCGGCGGCGGTGAAGGGCCATTTCGTCAAGACAGCGCATCTCACCACGACCATGGGGCCAAGCGTGCCGCTGGATATCGGGTCGACGATGGCGATGCGAGTCGAGTAGAATCAGCGAAACGGAATAGTTCCACCGGAGACCGTGGGTCCCCAGCGCATGCCGGGGTTAAGCCGTAAGGGCCCACCGAGGTGACCTGAATCGTCCCAGGGTGTCCTGGGCCAGGACCCGCGTCTTCGGAGGCGGGTTTTCTTATTGAGGTGAACAGTGCCAACTGAAGCGAAACGAGAAGCGGTGACCGACCTGGCCGAACGGCTTGGGAGGGCTTCCATCGCCATCGCTACCGACTTCTCCGGACTCAGTGTTAATCAGATGACCGAGCTCCGGCGCCGTCTTCGAGAAGTCGGCGTCGAGTACAAAGTGGTCAAGAACCGCATCGCGGCGCTGGCTGCCGATCAGGCGGGCCTCGCGTCCTTCAAGGATGTCTTGGAAGGCGCGACGGGCGTGGTTATCGGCTACGGCGAGCCGATAGCGGCGGCCAAGGCAGTGGACGAGTACGTCAAACAAACGCGCTCTGAGCTGAAAGTGCGCAAGGGCGTGATGGACGGCGCTCTCGTCACCGAGGCGCAAGTCCTGGCTATCGCGGCGCTTCCCGGTAAGGAACAGTTGCTCGCGATGCTGCTGGGCCAGATGAACGCCCCGATTTCGGGTCTCGTGACCGTTCTGGCGGGCCCCGCGCGCGGACTTGCTATCGTGCTGCAGCGCCGGGCGGAGCAGCTCGGCGCCGCCGGGTAACGGCGAGCTAAGGGACCAGTCAACAAACTTAAGGGTCGAAAGTCAGGAGGAAGAGAATGGCAACGAAAGAAGAGCTTATCGAGTCGATCAAGTCGCTCACGGTGCTTGAGCTCGCCGACCTCGTGAAGGCGCTCGAGGAAGAGTTTGGCGTGAGCGCGGCTGCCCCGGTCGCCGTCGCAGCCGCTCCGGCTGCCGGTGGCGAAGCCGCCGCCGAGGAACAGTTCGAGTTCACGGTCACGCTGCAGGACATCGGCGCGAACAAGATCAACGTTATCAAGGTCGTCCGCGAGCTGACCAGCCTGGGCCTCCGCGAGGCCAAGGAACTCGTCGAGTCCGCTCCGGTCGCTATCCGCGAGAGCATCGCGAAGGACGACGCCGAGGACACGAAGAAGAAGCTCGAGGAAGCCGGCGCAACCGTCGCCGTGGCCTAGCTTCCCCGTCTCATTCGGACGTATGCGAGGGGGCGGTCGGTGAGAGGCCGCCCCTCGCTTTTCGAGGGGCCTTGGGTAACCGCGAGGAGACTTCTCTCCTTCCGTCTGCGATGGAGGTACTCGTACTTCCTGTTCCCTTCGGCGGAGGAGGGATTGAGGAAGAACCAAAAGAGGGCGGCGCATGTCAGTGGGCCAGGTCATCAAGGACGCGTTGGACAGGAACGAGCGGTACATGCTCGCGGCTATCGATGGACTTTCGCCGGAGGACTTGCGGGCGCGGCCCGCTGCTGAGTCCAACCCCATCGGCTGGCTCATGTGGCACCTCACCCGTGTGCAGGACTACGCCGTCTCCACCATCACCGAGAAAGAGACGCTCTGGGTCCGCGATGGTTGGCACGAGCGCTTCGGCATGGCCCCCGACCCCGCCTACCGGGGCAACGGCGACACCAATGAACAGGTCGACGCCTTCGCGGCCCCGGACGTCGAGACGCTGGCCGCCTATTACAAGGCCGTCCGAGCCAACACCGACGCTTTCCTCGACTCCCTCACCGACGCCAATCTCACCCGCATGGTCCCGCCGGTGCGTGGAACGGACCTCGTTCCCCTATCCGAACGGCTTCCTGGCGTCATCGTCGAATCGATTCACCACGGAGGCCAAGTCGCCTACGCCCGGGGCGCTCTCAAAGGCAAGGGCTGGCTGGAAGGCTAAGGCGGGGCCTCCGCCCGCTGCCCCGCAATCACATCTGCTCGTGCCATGACCTCCTCCCGCCTGCCGGGGTATTCGACGAAGGAGGGCTAGAGCGTCTGGTTGCCCCAACGTTCGTAATGCGTGTGCTCGGGAGCCGGGTCTCGTTTGGCGCCGCCGAAGTGGTCCGGCTCGGCCGGGTAACCCATCGGTAGCACGATGAGCGGGTCCACGTCATCCGGTAGTCCGAATAGCTCGCGTGCTTCATGCCGCTTCCAGTAGATGCGCGCCGTGATGGTCGTTCCTACGCCGAGCGCCAGCGCCGCCAGCATCAGGTTCTGCACAGCCGCGTAGACGGACGCTCCCATAACAAGGGGGTCGGAGCCGCCTCCCCAGTACCGCAGGCAGACGACCAGCAGGAGCGGCGCGTCAATCATGTGCTCGTCGAACGACCAGCCGATCGTGGGGCGGCCCCCGCGCGCCATCTGCCGCCCGCGCTCCGCATACCACTCCTGGATGACCGCCTTGCGTTCAGGGTCGCGGACGATGACGAAATGCCACGGCTGGCGGTTGCTGCCGCTGGGCGCGCGCATCGCCGCATCGAGTATCTCGTCGAGCGTTGGCTGGGGGATGGGGTCCGGCTTGAAGCGGCGTATCGCTCGCTGTGAGTAGATAGCCTTGTGGAGGGTCATGCCGTTGAGCATCGCGGCTCCTTATCGTTCCGTCGGCGGTCGAGAGGGGCGTGGGGGGCTATGCCGTCCACGTCTCGTAGTGCGTAATTTCGGAGACGGGTTTGCGGCTCCCTCCTCCGAAGCGCTCGCCTTCGGCGGGCCACCCCATCGGGATCATGCAGGATGTCGCGTAGTCGTCGGGGATCCCGAGGAGCGCCTTCAGCTCGTCCTCGCGGCGGAGATGGAATGTTGTGATGACCGTCCCGAGGCCGAGCGCCGTCGCCGCCAGCATGAGGTTCTGCGCGGCGGGGTAGATCGACGAGCCGGTCGAGAAGGCGGGCGCTTGCCCTACGCGGGCCGAGATGCACGGGAAGATGAGGACGGGCGTCTCGGCAAGATGGTCCGCAAGGTGCTCGGCGGAGCGGAAGACGGCGTTGCGCGGGCGAGAGCTGTCGGACTCGTACAGGGCGACCCACCCCTCGTGATACCACTGCGCGATCTGGTCCTTCTTCGCTTGCTCCGTAACGACGACGAACGCCCAGGGCTGGCGGTTCCCGCCCGACGGCGCGCGCGTAGCCGCCTCGATCACCTGCTCGATCGTCTCCCGCGGCACGGGGTCGGGCTTGAACCTGCGGATGGCGCGCTGCGCGTACAGGGTCTCGAAGAAGTCGGGCATCGGGAAGCCTCCGGAGGATGAATTGTCCTCTCCCCCGTCTGCGGGGGAATAGCTAAAGGGATATCCAACAGCAGCCGCCGTAGACGTGCTGCTGCGCCACTGCCGTGAGGTCAGCCCTGCGGCCTGAGCCTCGCTTCGCTGTGCTACCGGCCCCCGTGCGCCTCCGCGTAGTGAAGGGCGAGAGGGTCGCTCCCGAAATCGCCTCGCGGGTTGCGCAACACGCTGTGCGTGTGGTTCGCGTTGTTCTGCGTGCAGTCGTACTCGATCAGAAGGTCGTCAGACTGCACGCGGTAGTAGTGCGGCGCCCGCGGCTCCGGCGGACCTGCCCACGCGAAGACCAGTTCTCCAACGCACTCCGGTTCCAACAGGGGTGTGTAGCCGTCCACGATCTCCTCAGGCAGGTGATCGAGATAGACCCGCACCAGGCGCACGAGGACGTCGCGTTGGACCGAATCCATGGCGCTGGCGGGCAGTCCCTTCGGAGTGAGCGAATAGCGCACCATCTCGTCCAGCTCTGGCGTCAGGCCCAAGGCCGTGCGGAGACGTTCGCCTCCGGGGCCGGGACCGCCGATGCGCGGCAGCGCGCCGTCCTCGACCTGAGACCGATTCGTCTGCACGATGTCGGTGGGGGCCACCGGCGCAAGGACGGCCTGCGTCTGTTGCTCCGGCGTCAGGAGCGCCAACAGCTCACGGGCGCAGTCCTCTTCCGCAGCCAACGGACGTAGAACCACACCGCCGGCCAACGTCGACCATGCGGGCTCCGCGCCAAAGAAGGCGGGCGTTGGATACACCAAGCCGCTCCGCACCGTGTAGTGGAGGCTCAGGTGGTGCCCTCCGATGCGCCAGCTCCACCCGCCCTCGTCGCCCGGCGTGCCGAAGACCGCGACGAAATAATTGGCGGGGTCACGCACCCGCGTGTTCGGCAGGTCCCCATACGTCCGGTCCGGAAATCCCGACGAGCGGGCCACCACGTTCTCCATGCCCATGAGCAACGACGCATAGTTGTAGCCGGGCTCGCTCAGCCCCGTCGCCATCAGCTGTATTGCCTTCTGCTGCTGCCGGGGGGCAAGGTCGCCGAGGCGCAGACCCACGCGCGGGGTAGGGGTGTAGAACCAACGGCGACGCTCCTCCTCGTCCCCGAATCGTAGCGAGCCCGCGCTGCGCTGCTCCGAAGACAGAGCGTTCAGAAAGGCAGAGGCCGCCTGGGCCATACCGTCCGCCAAGACCGCGACCTTTTCCATGCCATTCTCCTTGACGCCGGGCTTGCTCCCAGCCTACCTGCCGCCATGCGCGCGAATGCCCGTGCGTCCACGCGCCGCGAGTATAGTCGCGGCGGCCAAGGCGGCCAAGACGACCGTCAGCCGAGCGGTCCGGCGCGAGCCCAGACGCAACGGGCCGCCAGACGATATCCTTTCGGCCGAGAACGCCTTAGGGCTGCCACAACCGGCGCCCATCCGGAGAGAGCCATGACACGCATCGAGCCCATCACCGACAAGGCCCAGCTGCCACCGGAGCGACAACACGAGTGGGACGCGGTCTTGGCCGAGCGAGGGCGCGTCCGGGGGCCGTTCGGGGTCATGCTCCATAGCCCCGGTCTCTCCTTAGGCTTCCTTGCGAGCGTCCACCACGCGCATAGTGACGGCGTGGTCAGCGACGCGCTGCACGAGCTCGCCATCCTTGCCGTTGCCTACGAGGACGACGCTCCCTATCAGTGGTCGGCCCACATCGCAAGCGCCCGAGCCTCGGGCCTGCGTGACGCCGCAATCGAGGTCGCGCGCACCGGCGCCGACGGCAGCCTCCTGGGCGATGACGAGCGCGACGTCATCGAGCTATGCCGTCAGCTATGCCGCACGAATCGAGTCGAGCAAGCAATGTTCGACTCCCTTATGGCAAGGCATGGCCAGCGGTGGCTGATCCTCATGATCGCGACCATCGGCCTCTACCGGTACGTAGCCGCCTTCAATAACGCCTTCGACGTTGACTTGGTCGAGGGTGACGATCAACTGCCGGCGCGACGTAGGCCTCACGGCGACGCGTAGCACGCAGATAAGCCGCCTTCAGCACGGGCGAAGGATCAAGTTGAATGAGGGCAACGCCTTGGCAGGGGCGCAGTTCAGTAAAGGTCTCCGGCGCCGGTTGTGCAGAGGCCGGTTAGTCGATCGAGTCGACCTTGCGGGGATAGAACGCCATGTAGTCCTTGATGCGGGCGGCGGCGTTGCTGGGCTCGCGGTACGTCCACGCCGCGCCGGCGGAATCTTTCCCGTCGACCGCGAGGTCGAAGTAGCTGGCCACTCCCTTCCAGGGGCAGGTGGTCTGGCTCTCGTTCTCGGAGAAGTACTCCAGCCGCACGTCCGCGGGCGGGAAGTAGTGGTTCCCTTCGATGATGATCGTCTTGTCGCTCTCGGCGATGACCTGACCGTTGTACGTTACCTTTGCGCTTGGCATGGGGCCTCCATATTCGTTTGCGGGGCGCGGCGGCCTTCCGCTGCTCCTCCACGTTACCGCCCGCCCGCTTGGACGCGCAAGCGGACGCAGCCGTAGCGTACCGGCGCCCCGTTCCGTTGTTTGCCAAACTGCGTAGCGCATAGGCATAGTACAAAGGCTGGCGCAGGCGGGCTGGCTCGACCTAGGGCGAGGTGAGTATGCAATACGTCAGGTTCCTAGCGGCATTCGTGGTGTACGCGATAATTGACGTGGGATGGAACGTCACGCCCATTGCGACGGGCATGTACGAAAGGCTCTACGAGGCGAGCGGCAATGACGCGCTCTTTGACAGCTTCGGAAAAGAGCAGAGCACGTGGGGCGGCGGCGAGATCCTCGCCGTGCTTGCATTCTTCTTGCTGATTGCGCTCGCCAACAGCTACCTGGCGATCGAACCGGCGGTAAAAGAGAACAATCTCGGCAAGGCGATGAAGAACAGCTTTGTTCTGGGATGCGGGGCTTACGCCACCTACATCGTGCCTATCTTTCTGATGCTCTCCACCTGGCCCGGCATTCTCGTGCCGATAGATATCCTCATCGGAGGACTGCTCAGCCTGGCGACGTCGACGATTATCACGTACGTAACGCTTCGCCGGAGTAGGGCCTAGCGGCCGCTACCAGCGCTCCGTGCCGGGGCCGCCCTTGAATGGGCCCACAACCCTCGAAGTCACCCATCCGCCGTAGTAGTCGCCGGGCTGCGGCCGCACGCGCTCATCGGCCACGTAGCAAGCGTCGACGCGTCCGGCGTGGAAGCCGACGTATTCGGCGATTGCCTCGTATCCGGTGTCGGAGTGGGTGTAGGCCCATGCCGCGGCCTCCGATTCCCGCCCCCGCACGCCTAGGGTGAAGTAGCGGGCCGTCCCCTTCCACTCGCAGAGCGTCGTGTGGCGCATCGGCGCTAGGAACTGGCGCTTCACGTCCTCCGGGGGGAAGTAGTAGACCGGCGGACCCGCCGTTTCGATCACGCGCATCCCGCGCGTTGTTTCCGCAATCGTCACTCCCGCGAAATCCACCCGCAACCGCTCCGGGACGGGTTCGACGCGCGGCGGACGGGGATAGTCCCAGACCGACTCCTGGCCTGATCCCGGCGCGTCGATGCTAACGGGGCGCTCCCGCTGGAACGCCCGCCAATACGCTTTCTCGCCCTCTATGGATCGTTCCGGCATAGTGACAACGCCCTATAGCGCGTTGCGCTCCTGGGATGAATGATAGGCCCATGACTACCATACCGGACTCCCCAAGCCCGCTCCGCGTCCTCCGTGAGCTCGATTACCGCCCGACGCTCATCCGCGACATACCGAACGGGGAGCGCCCGCGCGAGCGCCTCCGCGACGCGGGCGCGTCGTCCCTGAGCAACGCGGAGCTGCTCGCCATTCTCCTCCGCACCGGCACGCACGCCGAGAGCGTTCTGGACCTCTCGTCGCGGCTGCTTGCCCAGGCCGGGGGGCTCGATGGTCTTGCCCGGGCCTCACACGCGGAGCTGTGCAAGTTCCATGGTTTCGGCGAGGCCAAGGCGTCGCAGCTCCTGGCCGCTATCGAGCTCGGCAAGCGCATATCCGGCCTGCGCGGCACGGACAGGCCCACCATCCACTCGCCGCAGGACGTGGCGCGCCTGGTCACGGCGGAGATGGCCTTCCTGGACAAGGAGCACTTCCGCGTTCTGGTGCTGGACACGAAGAACCACGTGCTCGCGTGGCCGGACGTGTTCGTCGGCTCCGTGAACTCGACCGCTATCCGCACCGCCGAGGTCTTCCGCGAAGCCGTCCGGCGCAACGCTCCCGGCGTCATCGTCGTCCACAATCACCCGTCGGGTGACCCGGAGCCCAGCCCCGAGGACATCGCTGTCACCAAGGAGCTGGCGGGAGCCGCCAAGACGCTGGATATCGAACTGCTCGACCACGTCGTGATCGGCCGCGACGGGTTCGTCAGCCTCAAGGAGCGGGGCGTCCTCTCTTAGCCCCCATCCGTCATTCCCGCGAAGGCGGGAATCCAGGAATCCAAACGGTTCGTGGTGAGCCTGTCTAACCACGCGCCCGCCAGTCAACGCCAATCCCGCTCCCGTCTGCTCCGGCCCCCTCGCCCGTCTGCGGGAGAGGGCTGGGGAGAGGTGCGCGAACATAGCGATGCGTGGGGAGGAGGCGCCCCACGTCCCGCTGTGACACTTGCCCCTTACGCCATCGCCCCCCTGCCGGGTACCCTCCCGTTTATGCACCAACCGCCCGGCGCCCTCCACGCTCCGATGCCCCCTTTCGCGCCCCTGTCGCAAAGTGTCGCAATTACTGTCGCAGAATGCTGCACACTGTCGCGCCCGAACCCCCCGAACTAGGAGTAAATGACCCATGGAAACCGGGCAATGCGACAGTTTTCTGGAAAATCGGCGCTCACCCCGCCCGTAGACCCAGCCCCGTCATTCCCGCGGAGGCGGGAATCCAGGGCCTCCCCTCCTTACCAAGGAGGGGCTGGGGGTGGTCCCGCCAGGAGTAAATGGCGCGAAATGGCGCGAAATGGCACGCTTTTTGCGAGTGGCAGCCCCGCGCACTCGTAGGCCCGGAAAGTTACGAGTGCGATCGTCGGACAACCACGCCCCTGCGTTCGCGCGATGCGCCGGGCCAGCGCCGATTCCGGCCTCACAGACAGGGAGGAGGTCCAGACCTTCCACCTGCTTTACCCGCCATTGACACGAGCCCCTTGCGGTGCGGCCAGTCCATGGGGAATCATCTACGCTCATCACGAAAGAGGAGTAACCATGCCGGAGATAACCAAGCACGAGCCGGGAATGTTCAGCTGGGTGGACCCTGACCACCACCGACGCGGAGGGCGCGCGGGCCTTCTACACGGGGTTGTTCGGGTGGGAACCCATCGATATCCCCGTCGACGATACGAACGTCTACACCATGCTCACGAAGAACGGCAAGAACGCCGCCGCCATGTTCCAGATGACGCCGTACATGCGGGAGCAGGGCATGGCCACTTGCTGGAACGCGTACGTGACCGTCGCGGACGCGGACGCAACTGCGGTAAAAGCCGCCGAACTGGGCGGGGCAGTCTTGATGGGGCCGATGGACGTGTTCGACGCCGGGCGCATGACGCTTATCCAAGACCCGACGGGCGCGGTGCTCTCGACGTGGCAGCCCAAGGAGCACATCGGCGCGGAGGTCATGACCGAGCCCGGCGCGTTCACATGGGCCGAGCTCTATACCCGAGACACTGGCGCCGCGGCCGCCTTCTACGAGGGCCTCTTCGGCTGGACGCGGGAAACGCTTCCGATGCCGGGCGGGGAGTCTTATGACGTCTTCTACAGTGGGGGCGCTCCCGCAGGCGGGATGCTGGCCATCCGGCCCGAGTGGGGCGAAGTCCCGCCGAACTGGACCGTCTACTTCGTGGTCGAGCGCATAGAGTCTGCCTTGGAGCGGGTGAAAGAGCTGGGCGGGAGCATCATGATAATCCCCCAATTCATCCCCACCGTAGGCACGTTCGCGCTCATCAAGGACCCGCAGCACGGCTACTCGATGCTCATGGAGCTGGCTGAGGCGGCGCAACCGGCGTAGTCCGCAGCCTGGAAACACGGGCGAGCCGCACACCGACGTGGCTATACTCGCTCGTGGGACTCATGGAAGTCGGAACCGACATATTCGACGACGTAGTCGTCATCTTCATAGCAGCCGCGCTTGGCGGGCTCGCCGCTCGTCTCGCACGGCTGCCCGCGCTCGTCGGCTATCTGGCCGTCGGCGCGGTCGTTGGCCCGCAGGCGCTCGGCCTCGTGACCAACATCGGGGATGTCCAGACGCTTGCCGAGCTGGGGGTGATTCTCCTGCTCTTTGCAGCCGGCGTGGAGGTGTCGATTTCGGACCTCCGCCGCGTAGGCTGGCGGGTGCTGGTGGCAAGCGCGGCGCAGATCATTCTCACGGTCGGCGTCGGCTATGGGATAGGCGCCGCGCTCGGCTGGGGGCCTCGTCAGTCCCTCGTCGCGGGCATGGTGCTCTCGTTGAGCAGCACGATGGTGGCGCTCAAGACGTTGAACGACCGGGGCGAGCTCGGCGCGCTGCATGGGCGGATGGCGACGGGGATGCTCCTCATGCAGGACCTCGCCTTCGTCCCGATGATGGCGGTGCTGGCGGCGCTGGGCGAAGAGGGCGGCTCGTTGGCTGTAGAGATCGCGATCAGCGCGGGGAAAGCGGTCGCCGTGCTCGGCCTCATCCTGCTGGTTGGCTTGTTCGTGCCCTGGCTACTGAAGCGAGTGGCGCTCCTCGGCGCACGCGAGACGTTCGTCGTGACGGTCTTGGCCGCAACTTTGGGGGCCGCCACGCTCACGGAGTGGGCGGGGCTGTCGGCTGCGCTTGGAGCCTTCGTCGCGGGACTCGTCATCAGCGATTCGGACTGGGCGGGGCGCCGCGCCCTTTCGGAGGTTATCCCGCTGCGGGACATCTTCGCGGGCTTCTTCTTCGTCTCTCTCGGCATGCTGACGGACTTCGAATTCCTCCTCGACCACGCGGGCGAGGTCGGGCTGTTCATCGCAGCGTCCATCGTGGTGAAGCTCGTGCTGGTCGGCGGGCTGGTGCGCGCGCTGGGCTATCTGCCCAATACGGCCTTGCGCACGGGCTTCCTGATGATTCAGATAGGCGAATTCAGCTTCATCGTCGCCGGCGCGGCGACCACGATGGGGATTGTCGATGACTCGCTCCTCCCGCTGACGGTCACGGCCGCCGTCGTGACGATGGGAGTCACGCCTGCTTTCATCAACGCCGGTTCACGCGCGCTTGACCTCTTGCAGGCAAGGTCGCGCCGGTTCAGGCGTTACCTGGCGGGGGAGGCGCTTGCCGAGTCGGCGAGGGAGCGCGCGCCGCGCTTCCGGGGCCACGTAATCATCGCGGGCTTTGGCAGGGTAGGATCGCTGATTGCGGGGGACCTAGACCGGCAGAAGATCCCCCACATAGCTATCGAGCTCGACCCGGCTAGGATGGAGATGCAGGTAGGCCCGCACGGCTATCTGCTCTACGGCGACTCGGCCAGCGAGCCTGCGCTTATCGCGGCGGGAGTGGAGCACGCCAAGCTCATCATCGCGGCGGCGCCGGACCACGTATCCAACCTCGTCACCGTGCAGCACGCAAGGCGTTTGAACCCGGGCATCCACATCGTGGGCCGCGCCGCGTGGGAAGAGGAGGTCCAAGCGTTGTACGACATGGGCGCGGACGCCGTCGTCTGGCCTGAGTTGGAGGCGGCCTTGGAGATAATGCGCATCTCCCTGCGGGACGCCGGGGTCGCCGGCGCGGAGGTCGAGGAGCTCATCGAAGAGGCCCGCGCCGAGCTCGGCGACCTGCGCTCCGAAGACGATGGCGCCTGGCTGCGCCACTAGCGGGTCGCGCCTAGAGTCCGCGGGGCGCCGACAGGAGATGCTCAGCGATTGTCGTTATGGTCTTCCAGTCCTGAGGCGTTGGCCTCAGGCGCCTGTCCACCTGCAACGTCCACCCCTGAAACTCTTCGGAGTAGCTACGGACTTCCAGATTGCCAACCCTTGCGGACAGCTTCTTCACCGCTGCATCGTGGGAGAGCGTCCTAGCCAGCCCGGCGCCGTGGTCCTCGCCTGTCCACGTCACGTCGACCACTTTCCCGAACAGGGGAAATAGTTTTCTTCTAACGGTGCTTATTTCAATCGTATCGTGGGCCGCGTCGTGAATGGAGGGAAGCCGCTCATCCGGTATGCAGAGGACGATCCACCATTGGGGCGAGCTATGCTGGGAGCCGTCTCTCTTGGTTACGTTATCCACTTGATCGGCCCTTCGAGGATGTCGATGATTCCCAACGAGCGTCGCCAGGAGCTGTGAATCCGTTCCTCGGCCCTGTCGCGTTCGGCCAGCTCCGCTCTTACGCCCAGCAGGTTCAAGGCGTAAGCCAGGTTGTCTCTCGTCTTGTCTCGTAAGGCCTCTTTCATGCGCGCCGCCCCGCTAGGGCTCGTCGGTATAGCCCTCCATGTGGGAGGTCGCGCCTCGCTTGGCGAGCTCCTCCTCGAAGTGCGCGCGGATTGCGGGGTCCTCCTCCTTGAACTGCACCTGCGGCCCGCCTGTCTCCTTGTACCGCGTTCCGACGTACCCTGCGAACCGGGGGTTGCCGTAACGCAGGACGAGGTAACGGATGGGCTCCGCGCTGCAGTTGAAGTGCTGGTGATAGCCCGTGCCCGGAGACATCAGGGTTCCCGCCCGATAGTCGAGCTGCTCCCACTCGGTCCCGGGCGATGGATGGACGCCCTCCGGCCATTGCAGGTCGTAACCCTCGCCGCTGAGGAAGAGGTACGCGATATCCGAGACGAGGCTCGCCTTCTTGCGATTCGCCTCCCCCGAGTGGGCCTTCTTATAGGTGCCATGGGGGAACTCGGAGAGGTGGCAGATGAAGTGGCCGTTGGCCATGTTGATCATCATGTTGGCCCCCGGCCCGCGGGCGGTCCAACGGTCGAGCATGACGTTGTTCACGTTGGGGATGAAGTTGGTCTCCATGAACCGATGCTCGAGCTTCGAGAACTTGCCGCTGAAGTACAGCTCGTCCGTCGGGTCGAAGCGGTCGGGGAACGTCATGGGGCAGTCGAAGATGAACTCGGGGCTGCCATAGAGGTTGAAGGCCGTCGGCGCGTTGGTTGCGCCGTACAGTCGCACGGTCTCGTCGCCACTGGCGTTGTAGAGCTCGTGCCAGGAATTGAGGGGGATGGAGAAGACGCTGCCGGTCTGCCACTCGAAGGTGTGCTTCGGCTGGCCCTCGTACCATACCGACGTCGCGCCGCGCCCGTTCGCAACGAAGAAAATCTCCTCGTACATGTGCCGTTCCAGGTTGAACTTGCCGCCCGGCGGGATCTCGCATACGAACCGAATGGTGCCCTGGTTGTTCACCAAAGCGCCATCCAACGGGTCGGCGGTGAGGTCGAGGAGCGCAGCGTTCGTGCCGGTCCGCCCCCACGGCCCAACGCCCACCGTGTAAATGTCCTCCACGAGCTGCTGAGTGTGGACCGCCAGGCCTTCGTCGGAGACCCACTTCTCGAACGGAGTCAGGGTCCAAGGCTCATACCGTTCCTGTATCGAGATCATCGCCGCCTCCCATGCGCCAGGTTGAACGCTGGGATTATGCACCCCGTAGGCTGCGTGCGGAAGAAGCGAGGGTGGTAATCTGTGCACGTACGACGAGAGGTAAAGGTCCAGGACCGCATTAGCGGACGGAGGATGGAGGCGCGTCATGGTGCAGGAGGCCGAAAAGCTGCAGATCAAGACCACCGGGATAGACCATGTTGTGCTTTGGGTGAGCGATCTTGAGCGCTCGAAGCGCTTCTACATCGACCTTCTCGGCATGAGCGTCGCGCATGAGAGCGACTGGCAGTCCTTCCTCTGGTGCGGAGGCCAGAACCAGATCGCTCTGTTTGACGCCAGCCGCATGGGCGCCGACGTTGCCGGAGGGCGCGAGATGAACCACATGGCGCTGCGCATGGAGCCCGCCGGCTATGAGGAGACCAAGGCAAGGCTCGAGGCCGAGGACATTGTGGTGGAGGGACGCCGGGGCGACCCGACGTGCGTCTACTTCGACGACCCCGACGGCCATCGTCTTCAGCTACTGTACAAGGGGCACGACGACTAAATGGCGGACGTAAAGGATGCCGCGCGGGCGGCTATCGACGCTTCTCGCGACGACCTGGTCGCTTTGAGCCGCCGGATCCATGCGAGCCCTGAGCTGGGGTACGAGGAAGAGAAGGCCTCGGGCTGGCTGGCGGAGGAGCTTGACGCGGCAGGCTTCGCTGTCGAGCGCGGCGTCTGCGGGCTGCCCACGGCCTTTCGGGGCACGAAGGGCTCGGGCCCGTTGCACGTCGTCGTCTGCGCCGAGTACGACGCTCTTCCCGGCATAGGCCACGCCTGCGGGCACAACGTCATCGCCGCGACTGCCGTCGGCGCAGGCATTGGCGCGGGCGCAGTCGCGGACGACGCGGGCCTGACCGTTACCGTGCTCGGCACGCCCGCCGAGGAGGTGCTGCGCTCAGGCGGAAAGATACACTTGCTGGAGCACGGGGCTTTCGACAGCGCCCACGCGGCGATGATGACGCACCCCGCGCCGTGGGACGTTGCCGTTTGGCCGATCGTTGCCGCGTCCTTCTTCGAGGTGCGCTATCACGGTAAGGCGGCGCACGCCTCCGGCTTTCCGGAGCAGGGGATCAACGCCGCCGACGCTCTCACTATCGCGCAGACTTCTATCGGCCTGCTGCGCCAGCACATCCGCTCGACGGACCGGGTCCACGGCATCGTGACGAGGGGCGGGGACGCATTCAACATCGTCCCCGCGTACACGTCTGCCGAGTATGCTGTGCGCGCTCGCACGCTGGAGGAGCTGAGTGACGTTTACGAGAAAGTGATGCGGTGTTTCGAGGCGGGCGCGCTCGCCACCGGCTCCACGCTGGAGGTGTTGGGGGGCGGCAAGCCCTTCTCCCATCTGGAGCACGACCTGCCGATGGCGGCGCTCTACCAGCGCAACGCCGAGATGCTGGGCCGACGCTTCCCCGCGCCTGGCGGGCCGAGCCCCGCGACGCCGGTCTCGACCGATATGGGCAACGTTTCGCTGGCGCTTCCGGTTATCCATCCGGCAATCGGCATAGACTCGCTTCCCGCCGTAAACCATCAACCCGAGTTCGCGGATGCATGCGCTACGCCTGCTGCTGACCAGGCGCTGTACGACGGCGCCGTTGCGATGGCGTGGACCATGCTCGATATGGCCTCGGACGCCGTGATTAGGGATCGGCTGCTGGGAGTGTAGGGCGCCGCGGCAGGCGCATCGCGGGTTAACGAGAGAGCGGGGGCCATTAGGCCCCCGCTCTTCTGCATTTCCTGTCTTGCGGGCTAGGTCGCGGCGACGTAGATGCGGACGAGCACGACCAAGACGACGGTGATGATGACGCCCGAGGTGAGCGTTCCTTTGACGGTAGTGAGTGGGTTGTTCATATTCTGGGTGTCCTCTCTTTCTCGTGGCGTAGGCAGGCCGGACGGCTAGCTCCAGAGGCTCGGCAGGTTCCTCGCGCCCACCATGAAGAAGAGCATGGGGATGGAGAGCATGGTGTTCGTGCGGGAAGCAAGCAGCGCCGTGCGCGCCCACTTGGGCTGGTCCGCCGGAGCGGCCGTTCCGTTCTCCATCGTGTCCTTCACGGCGGCGATGATTTTTTGCTGGTTCGGCCAGATAATCATCCAGACGTTGTAGGCCATGATGATGCCCAGGATTCCGCCGATGAGGATGGATTTCCCTGCAGCAGTCTCGAGGAGGTAGGACTGGTCGCCTGGTCGTTCGATTTCCTGGCCAATGATGTAGAGCAGGCCGAAGACCAGTGTCGAGAGCGCCGCCCAGCGGAAGACGTTCAGCGAGAAGGGCAGGATGGACGTCTGGTAGTGTGGCCTACCTTCGGGCGCCATGCGTGGGAGCGCGATTGCTTGGATGAAGTTGTAGAAGTACAGAATACCTATCCAGAGAATCCCGCTGAAGATGTGGCCGTATCGCACCAGGTCGTAATATATCTCCATACTGTGCTCCTTTCCCGGCAACTATGCGTGTGTGAGGTTACTCCACAACCGTAATCGTGCCTACCATCCCCGAACCTTCGTGGCCGGGGAGGATACAGATAAGATTAAACGTCCCCGCCTTATTGAACGTGAAGGTCTGCACCTGCGGCTCCTTCTCTTTCGGCACGACCCAGTTGATTCCTAGGTCGCGCACGGTGAACGTGTGTGATTCGTCCACGGACAGCAGCCGGAACTCCACCGTCTCGCCAGTCTCGAACTGCAAGGCCTCCGGTTCATAGAGGTAGTTGCGCATCTCCACGTCCAGCACGCCGCCGGTCGCGATTGCCGGTGTCGGTGTCGGCTTGGGGTCGCACCCTGCCAGGGCGCTCAGTGCGAATGCTACTCCCGTGAGGATGAAGATTGGGATGATTCGTGTCTTCACGGGCGCCGTTGGCACTGATTTCCAGATCGGCAGACGAGAATGCTGTTCAGGCGGCAATATAGCGGCCTCCCGTCGCGGAACGCAACCGGCGCGCGGCGCTGTTAGCGGCATTCTTGTGGAACGGGGCGAACTCCCTCACAGGGCCGCCAAGGCTTCGCGCGCCTGCTCCGCCGCGAACGCGAGATCGCTGGGCGTGTGGGCCAGCGAGACGAAAGCCGCCTCGAACTGGGAGGGCGCAATGTAAACCCCGCGCTCCAGCAGTCCGTGGAAGTAGCGGGCGTAGCTGCCGGTGTCGGCTGCTGCGGCCTCCTCCCATGTCGTGACGGGGCCCTCGGTGAAGAACGCCGTCAGCATGGAGCCTACGCGGTTCACGGTGAGCGGGACGCCTGTCGCGGCGGCCGCCGCGAGCAGACCGGCTTCCACTTCTGCGCCGAGCGCTTCCAGCGTCTCGTAGACGCCCGGCTTGCCCAGCTCTCGCAAGCAAGCGAGGCCGGCGGCGACGGCCAGAGGGTTGCCCGAGAGTGTCCCGGCCTGATAGGCCGGTCCCAACGGAGCAATCATCTGCATCACCTCGGACCTGCCGCCGTAAGCCCCCACGGGCAGCCCGCCGCCGATGATTTTGCCCAAACACGTCAGGTCGGCGGCGACCCTATAGCGAGCCTGCGCTCCGCCGAAGCCGACCCTGAAACCGGTGATGACCTCGTCGAATATCAGCAGCGCGCCGTTGTCGTCGCACAGGCTGCGGAGCCCTTCGAGGAAGCCGTCGGCAGGCGCCGCGACACCCATGTTGCCCGCCACCGGTTCCACGATGACGGCCGCCACCTGGTTAGCGTTCGCGTCGAGGAGGGACTCGACCGACGCGAGGTCGTTGTACTCCGCCACGAGGGTCTCGGCGGCGTATCCCGCCGGGACTCCGGCGCTGGTGGGAACGCCGTGGGTCGCGGCGCCGGAGCCTGCCTTCACGAGTAGGCCGTCCGCGTGGCCGTGGTAGTTCCCGTTGAACTTGATGATCTTGGGTCGGCCCGTATAAGCGCGGGCTGCGCGCACGGCGCTCATCGCCGCCTCCGTGCCAGAGCTGACGAGCCGCATCATCTCGATTGACGGGATGGCGCGGCAGACGAGCTCGGCGAGCTCTAGCTCCCGCTCGGTCGGCGCTCCGAAGCTGGTGCCGCTCTCAGCGGCTGTCTTGACCGCCTCGACTACCGCCGGATGCGCGTGGCCCAGGACCAGGGCCCCCCACGATCCGAGGAAGTCGACGTACTCGTTGCCGTCGACGTCCCATACGCGGGCGCCCTCCCCGCGCGCAAGGAACGGCGGCGTCCCCCCGACCGCGCCGAAGGAGCGCACGGGACTGTTCACGCCGCCGGGGATGAGCTTCCGGGAGCGCGAGAAGAGCTGTTCGGACCTATCGAGCTTCACTGGCGCCTAACCCATCGCAATCCGGACTTGGAGCGCGAGGGGGTCGCCCAACGTCGATCGGAACTTCGAGTAGTCGGCGATGAGCGCCCAGCGCTCGCGGTACACGGCGAGGCGATCGCTCAAGGGCTCGCCGGCCGAGTCGTCGAGGTCGAGGAGCCACTCCGGCTCGCCCGGAGCGCCTGCCGCGAACCGCTCGAACGCCGTCGAGGGTATGAGCCATGCCTCCGGTCCCTCCGTGATGCCGATGATGAACAGGTGCGGCCGCGGCCTGAACCGGCGCATCACGAAGGAGCGGGGTTTGTCCGTTGCCGACGGCTCTCGTATCACGACCTCGACGTACTGCCCGTCGCCCGTCCTGACCGCGAGATCAACGTCCGCCCTTCCTCCAACCGGCTCGAACACCGCCACCCCTCGCTCCACGAGCTTAGCTATGACGTACTGCTTGGCGCTGGCGTTAGTGGTGGTCACCGAGCTCTCCGATGCGGTCAAGGACTTTCACGACCTCAGGATCTATGTCTTCCCGGCGGACATGTCTCGCCAGCATGTGAAAGTTCTTCTTCTCCATGGCGTTGGGGAGTTCCAGCCTCTCGAAGAACCTTGCAAACAAAGGTGCCAGGAAACGGTCGCTCACCTTCAGGTCGGGCCCCCATGGGCTGGGGTCGCGGACCGTGCCCAGCGCCTGTTCGAGTTCCGCGATGGCCTCGCGCATCGCCTGCGCGCGGCGCTCTGACTCCGCGTGCTTGAAGAGAGCGCCGTAGTCCTCAACGATGGAGGCCGCCGCGTATGCCTCGAGCGTTTCGCGCTGGCAGAGATAGTTCTCTATCTCGTTGCGCCACCACATATGGCTGAGGAGGGTGGGGTCGGCGGGCGCTGCCGACTCCTGCCTGTCGAGCAAGGCGAAACCCCGCAGGCCCGGAACTGCTTCCCTAAGTCCGTGGAAGTGATCCTGCGCTTTGGAGAACTGGTTGCCGACGTAGTGGACGAAGGGACTCTCCAACGCTTGCATAGCCGCCTGGTGGTCGAGCGTCTCCGCAAACGCCTGCAGAATCGTAAGATCGGTCGAGCCTTCGAGATAGAGAACTGAACCGGTCTGCTCCGCCTGATAGTAGTCCTCGTACCCAATCTCTCGCAGCGCCTTCAGCGTTTGCGCCCCTCTGTCGTTCATGCGGTGCGGGTTGCCGACGAACGAGATGACGACGTCCCGGTCGGCGGCTTCGTTCAGCAATACTTCCGAGTGGCTGGCGATGAGGAGTTGGGTCCCGCTTTTCTCGGCGCTCTCCACGAGCATCCGGTAAACCTGCCGCTGGCGCAGTATCTCTAGGTGCGCGTCTGGCTCGTCCAGCATCAGGACCGCGCCTGGGTTTCCGTGCATGTAGGCGAGCAGCAGAAGCGTCTGTTGCAGTCCTCTTCCCGACGAGGAGAGGTCGAATCGCGTGCCGTTCTCCCGGTAGGCCATGGAGACTTCGCCGCGTTCGGCAACGTAACGCGGAGGTTCCAGATTGACGCCAAACAGTTTCTGGATGCGCTCGGACGTGTCCATCCATGCCTCAGGGTTCTCCTCGCTAACACGGTAACAGAGGTTCCGCAGCACCTCCGCCGTTCGCCCCTCGCCTACGCGGACGTTCACAGCTCCGGCGTCCAGCCGTATTTCATTAGACGCTAGCCCGGACATGGGCGGGAGGAACGCTACGCTAACCTTCTCGGCGGCGGGAGGCACGGGCATTCGTTCTGCACCCGCAATGTCGTTCAGCCGTAATGGCCTACAGTAGAACGATTCCTCGTTCGCGTAGTAGAACTCGAGGCCGCATTCCCAGGATTTACCCTCCGAGACGCCCCCCACGGTGATGTCGATGTAGACGTTGTCGGTATGCTGCCTTCCATCCACCCGCTGCATGTCTCTGACGTGGAGGTTGCGCCAGAGCAGGTTCGCAGCGGGAACTGGAATGGCTACGAGGTCGCGCCGGTTGATGGTTACGCCGGGCCGCTGGGCTGCCGTGCTGTTCTTCCTGCGCTCCGTCCACCGGCGGACGCCTGCTTCCCATAGCGCTAGGGCTTGCAGTGCAGAGGTCTTGCCCGAGTTGTTTGGGCCAATAAAGACGACCGGGTTCCCCAGTTCGACGCCAACGTCCTCGAAACTCTTGAAGTTCTTGGCTCGCAAACGGCTAAGCATGGCCTATGCATGCTCGCGAAGGAGCCGCGCGGCGTCCTTGGCGAAGTAGGTGATGATGAGGTCCGCGCCCGCGCGCTTGATGCTCGTCAGCATTTCTAACATGGCGGCTTCCTCGTCGAGCCAGCCGTTCTCGGCAGCTGCTTTGATCATGGCGTACTCGCCGGAGACGTTGTAGGCGGCGATGGGCAGGTCGAATGCGTCGCGGGCGCGCGCGATCACGTCGAGGTAGGCGAGGGCGGGTTTGACCATGAGCAGGTCGGCGCCCTCGGCGGCGTCCTGAGCGAGCTCGCGCATGGCCTCGCGGACGTTCGCGCCATCCATCTGGTATGCCTTGCGGTCGCCCATTCTCGGCGACGACTCAGCCGCAACCCGAAACGGCCCGTAGAACGCCGACGCCATCTTTGATGCGTAGGCCATCACGGGGACGTGCGAGAGGCCGCTTGTGTCTAGTCCCTCGCGCAGTGCCGCCACCTGACCGTCCATCATCGCGGACGGCGCGACGATGTCCGCGCCCGCCTCCGCATGGGAAACGGCCGTCTTCGCCAGCAGATCGAGCGTCGCGTCATTGTCGACGGTTCCGTCGTCCAACAGCACGCCGCAGTGTCCGTGGTCGGTGTACTCACATAGGCAAACGTCGGTGACGACGGCGACGTTTGGGAGCGCGTGCTTCAGAGCGGCTGTCGCCTCTTGGATGATGCCGCTTGGGTCGTAGGCTTCCGTCCCGAGGGCATCCTTCAGGGCCGGTAGTCCGAAGAGCAGGATGGCCCGAATGCCCAGTTGCTCCGCCTCCGCCGCTTCTTCGAGGAGATGGTCGAGGGATAGCTGGGACTGGCCAGGCATCGGGGCGATAGGCACACGCACGTCGCGGCCATGGGTGGCGAAGAGCGGATAGACGAAGTCGCTCGACGAGAGAGTTGTTTCGCGGACGAGGTCGCGCAAAGCCGCCGTGCGCCGGAGCCGGCGGGGCCGGACCGCAGGGAACCGTGCTCCTGCCGTTTCGCGCCTATGGAGTAGCTCGTTCATTGCTCATCAGCTCCAATGCCGCGCTCACGACCCCTGCCACCGTGTGCTCGGCGGCCTCGATGTCCACTCGAACTCCAAGCTCTCGAGCCGCCTCGCTGGTTGCTGGCCCGATGGAGATGACTTGGCAGGCGTTGATCAACGCCGGGTCTCCGTCGAGCAGGCCTACCAAGTTTCGAACGGTCGAGGAACTCGTGAACGTGACGGCGTCTATCGTACCAGAGGCAAGGGTCTCCCCGGCCCGCTCGGGCGCATCTGCCGGGGTTACGGTGCGGTAGGCGTCGACCTCGATTAGCTCGGCCCCCAGCTCCCGCAGGCCGTCCGAGAGAGCGCTCACAGCGATGTCCGCTCGCGGGAGGAGCACCCGTGCGCCGCTGACGCCGCGCGACCGAAACGCCTCGGCCACGGCCACCGTGGTATAGGTGTCGGGCACGAGGTCCGCGACGATGCCACGGGATGCCAGCGCCGCCGCCGTCGCCGGTCCAATCGCGGCGGCTTTGGCCCCTGCAAAGGCGCGCGCGTCTTTGCCGTTGGCCGCGAGCCGATCGAATACGGCGTCGACACCGTTCGTGCTGGTGAAGACCACCCAATCCACGCTGCCCAGCTCCGCCAGCGCCGCGTCCAGATTCGTTGTGTCCTCGATAGGCTGTATCTCTATCGTCGGCAGCTCGACCGCCTCGGCCCCCTGCTCGGCAAGGAGGACGCTGAGGACGCTTGCCTGTGTGCGCGAGCGGGTGACCAGCACTCGCTTGCCGGAGAGGGGCGCTTTGTCGAACCAGCGGATCGCTGGCCGAAGCTCCGCCACGTCGCCGATGACCGTCACCACGGGCGAACTCAGCCCGACCGCGTTGCCCTTTTCCACGATATCGGCGAGCGAGCCGTCGACCGTTCGCTGGCGCGGTAGCGTGCCCCACTGCGTCGCCGAAACCGGCGTATCTGGCGAGCGACCCTCGGCTATCAGCGCGTCGACGATTGCCGGCAGGCTGCGCCAGCCCATCAGCACGACGAGCGTCCCCGGAGTTTTCGCAAGCGCACGCCAGTCCAGCGAGGACTCCGGCTTTGATGGGTCCTCAGAGCCTGTCACCACGGTGAAGGAGGCTGAGACTCCCCGGTGGGTCACCGGCGTTCCGGAGTAGGCGGGCACGGCGATGGCCGACGTGACGCCCGGCACAACCTCGAATCTGACGCCCGCCTCGGCAAGAGCCAGCGCCTCCTCGCCGCCACGCCCGAAGACGAACGGGTCGCCGCCCTTGAGCCGGACGACCATCTTGCCGTCTTTGGCCGCTGTCGCCAGCTTCTCGTTGATGAAGGCTTGGAAGGCGCTGGGAGTATCCGGCTCCTTGCCTACGTAGACGAGCTCGGCCTGCTCCGCGAGCGCCAGCAGTTCCGGCGAGACTAGCCGATCGTGAACGACCACGTCGGCCCGCCGAAGCAGGTCGGCGCCCTTTGTGGTGATGAGGCCGGGGTCGCCCGGCCCCGCGCCGACGAGATAGACGACGCCCGCCATCAGCCCGACGCCTCGCCTTGCGTATCGAATAGGGCGCCCGCGCCCTGCTCCAGCAGTCCCCGGTACGCGGCCTTGCCCAAGATTTCCGGGTCCGAAGCGTCCCCTGTCACCTCGACCCGGTAGCTCATTGAGCCGTCTGCTGGCGTGACCGTCGCAAATAGACGCATCTGGGCGCCTTCCACCTCGGCGAACGCGCCCAGCGGCACTCCGCAGCCGCTGCCTGCGGCCCGCAGCACCCAGCGCTCCGCCTCGACTGCCGCCGCCGTTGGGCCGTGTACGATCTCGCGGACGAGCGAGAGCAGCTCGCTGTCCTCGGTCCGCGCCTCGGCGGCGAGGGCCGCCTGTCCGGGCGCCGGCGTGCAGACGTGAGGAGAGAGATATTCGGCGACGTGCTCAGTCATGCCCAGTCGCCTGACTCCTGCTGCGGCCAGGACCACGCCGTCGTAGTCGTCGCCTTCCGACTTTGCCATGCGCGTCTCCACGTTGCCGCGAATCGGCAGGAAGGAGACATTCTTCCTGCCGTGGGTCAGCTGCGCCGCGCGGCGTGGACTGCTCGTCCCGATGCGCGCCCCCTGGGGGAGCTCCAGGAACGTCTTGTCCCAGCGGTTGACGAGCACGTCCCGCGCATCCTCACGCTGCGTCACCGGCACGGCAATCAGCCCTTGCGGCTGCTCCGTCGGCAGGTCCTTCAGGCTGTGGACTGCGATGTCGATGCGGCGGTCGAGCAAGGCGCGCTCGATGGCCGACGTGAACGCGCCGACCCCCAGCGACTGAATCGGGGTTTCCGGCTGCTGATCGCCGGCTGAGCTTATCGTCTCGATGCGTATGTTGAGGTCAGGGGCGACGGCTGTCAGCGCGGCGGCCACCGTGCGGGCCTGGACGAGCGCGAGCTTGCTCCCTCTGGCGCCGAGCGTGATCGTCCCGAGCATGGGCTGTTCCCGCGCTACTCGTCCAGCCCGAAGAGACGGCGGGCCGATAGGGTGAAGGATTCGTCGTTGCGCGAGCGGAGCGACTTGGTCGGTTCGTGCAGCAGCTTCTTCACTAGGGACTTGGTCATCAGTTCGATGCGCTCGGCGTCGTGGGGCGCCAAGTCCATGCGGCCTATCGTCTTCGTGACCTCGTCGGCTCGCAGCTCCTCGGCCTGGCGGCGTATCGCCGCGATGGTCGGCGTCACGGCGCGCGCGTTCCACCACGAGTGGAAACGTCCCACCTCCTCCGCCACGATTTCCTCGACGCGTTCGGCCTCGGCCTCGCGTTCATGGCGGTTCGCCTCGGCGATAGCCTCTAGGTCGTCCAGCGTATAGACGCGCACGTTGGGGACCGAGGCCGCCGACGCCTCCACGTCCCGGGGGACCGCGATGTCCATGATTATCAGGCCCCTCCCTCCCCGGTGCTGCATCGCTTGTTCGATGAGCTGGCGGGAGAGGATGAAATCGGGGGCGGCGGTAGCGGTCACGACGATGTCCGCCTCTGCTAGCAATGTGCGGAGTTCATCGAGGCCCCTCAGTTCGGCGTTCAATTCCAGCGACATCTCAACAGCATTCGCCGGCGTGCGATTAGCGACCGTGATTGTCCCGGCTCCTGCGTCCCTCAGGGCAACGCCGGCCAGCCTCGACGCCTCGCCTACGCCTAGGATGAGCGCATGCTTCTGCTCCAGCGGTCCGGTTGTGCGTTTGGCTAGTTCGACACACGCGCGGCTTACGGATAGCGCGTTGCGGCCAATCGCTGTCTCCGTCCGAGCGCGTTTCCCTGTGCGGATGGCGCTGTGGAAGAGGTGCGCGAGGGCCCCGCGGGCGACGCCCTGCCGCGTCGCCGCACTGAATGCATCCCTGACCTGACCGAGGATCTCGGACTCGCCCAGTATCTGGGAGTCGAGTCCGGAGGTAACTCGGAAGAGGTGATGGACGGCGTCGTCCTGATCCAATGTGTAGAGGCAGCTGCGGATGTCCTTGACCTCGACGTCGAATTGCGCGCCGATGAACCGTTCGAGCGCGTTGGCGCCGTGCTCCGCGTCGCGGGCGATGGTGTAGACCTCGGTGCGGTTGCAGGTGGATACGATTACGCCGTGCTCCATGTGCTTCTCAAGTGTTTCGAGCGCAGACGGCAGCGCCTCGGTCGTGAGGGAGAGCGCCTCGCGGGTTCCCAGGGGAGCGGTGTGATGGCTGAGGCCAGTCAGGACGATGCGCATCGCTACGCATGCCCCCCGGATATCAAGGCCGCGCGCAGCCGCTCCTTGGCTTCGTCCTGTTTGCCTGCGAGGACGAGGTCCAATAGCTCGGCGTCCATTGCGGCTTGCCAGGCCTCCGGGGTCGCCGGTTGCCGCCTCGCCTTGAGCTCTGTGCGGACTTCGGTGAGCACGTTCGCCGCGTCGGCCCATTCGATGCATCGACAGAAGGGCTCGTGGTCGTAGTGCGGCGGGTTCTGCGCGCCGCCGATCAGCTCTCGAAGCTTCCGCGCGAGCGCAGGGCTTGTCCCCGCTGTTGACACAGCGACCGTCACCGGGCCTCGCTCGACGATCGACGGCGCGATAAACCCGCAGAGCTCGGCGTCGTCCACCACGTTGAGGAGCGTCTTCTCACGCTCGGCCTCCTCGTGCACGGCCCGATTCGCAGCCTCGTCATCCGTGGCTGCGACGGCGATCCATGCGCCCGCTAGGTCGCCGGTGACGTACGACCGCTTGACCCATCGCACCTGGCCTTCGGCGGCGAGCCGCTCGACCTCCGGCGTCGCGTCGGGGCTGACCAGCATGACATCGGCGCGCGACGCCAGCAATTGCTGGATCTTGCGCTCGGCGATTATCCCGCCGCCAATCACGACAGCGCGACGGCCGGCGATGTCCAGGTATGCAGGGTAGTAACGGCTCACGGCTGGCTTGGGTATTCGTCCTCGACGAAATAGCGGACGCGGGTCTTCTTGTACTCGCGTGTGCTGTAGAGGAGCACGTAGTCATCGATGCCGGTGTGCTTTGAGATTTCGCCGGCGACCTCTTCGCAGGTCTGCTCACTGGTTGCGTGGATCATTGTGAAGTGCGTGTACTCCCAGTCGGGGAACGTGGGCCGCTGGTAGCAGTGGGACACCCAAGGACTCTCCGCCATCTTGAGCCCGACCTCCACGGCCTGCTCCTCCGGGACCTTCCAAACGGCCATCGCATTGGCCCGGAACCCCGCCCTGCGATGGTGCAGCACCGCGCTGAAGCGGCGCATGATCTGGCGCTCGACGGCCTCGTCAGCCCACGCGAACAGCTCGGGAACGCTCACGCCCAGCCGCGCAGCCATCCCGTCGAACGGCGACTGGATTACGGGAAGGTCCTCCTGCAACTCGCGGATGAACGCGATGTCGCTGGCCGAGAGCTCCTCGGCGCGGTTCCAAGCCTCATTCAGCTCGGGCTTCTTCTTCACAGCAGACCCGCTCCGTCCGTAGCCGTCGGGCGAGAAGTACTCGTAGGCGGCGCCCTCCTCTTTAATCATGTCGAAGTTCACGCCAATCTTGAAGAATCGAATGGTGGGCATCAGCCGCGCGGAGAGCGCGCCGGTCTCCTCCGCCATCGCGTTCACGGCGGTCTCGATCTCCTCGTGAGGTGGAACGGCGATCGTGAACCATAGGTTGAAGTAGCCGTTGCGCTCGTAGTTGTGGCTCACTCCCGGATGCAGATTGATGCGCTGGGCGGCTTCGTCCAGCGTCTCTTCGGGCAACCGGAACGCGACGAGGGTCGTCTTGTAGCCCAGCCGGCGGGTGTCGAAGATTGCGCTGATCTGGCGGACTACGTTGGCCTTTTCGAGGCGCGCGATTCGTTCCATGACCGCGTCCTCGGTGGAGCCAACCTCCTCCCCAATCTTGGCGTAGGGGCGCGGGTCCAAGGGGAAGCGGGACTGGATGAGATTGAGAATTTGCCGGTCAAGCAGGTCGGGGACAGTGGTGGTTGTCAATCGTGTTCTCCCTGGTATGCGCTCGTGAGTCCTACGAGCACTTGGTCCATGAGCCGTCCGACATGCTCCATCGCCGTGAAGAGTTCTTCGGGGGCGCGCGCCTGGCGGACCAACGTGGGCCTTATTGCGTTGACCGTTGCGCCGCGAAAGAAGACGAATGCTTCCACGGCTTCTCGCAGGGTCAGCCCGCTGCCCGCCGCAGCCTCCCCATAGCAGCGCCCCAGCTTGCCCGCCGCCGTCAGAGCGCGCTTGTCGGCGTTGTCCACGTAGGAGGAGCAGAGGTCAAGAAAGGCGTGGCCCAACTCCCGCATCTGTTCGTGGGCCTGGCTGTCGAACTTGGTCATCCAGGTCGGACTGCGGGGCTTGGTTGTGTTCACGCGGCGCCGGACGCGCGGCAGGACCGAGTGATCGTTGGCCAGGAGCACCGGCGCTCCTGGCTTGGATGCGCTGTCGATGAGCGCTTGAACGTCGACTGCCGAGAAGCGACGATGCCCGCCCGGCGTTCGGAACGCCCGCACTTGGCCGTTGTCGGCCCACTGTCGGAGCGTCGCTTCGTTGATGCCTAGAAGCGCCCGCGCCAGCCCCATTGTGAGCCACTGCTGTTTGGCGACGCTCTCGGTGTTAGCGGCCATTGGAATCTCTGAATCTGTAGAAATCTTATGAAATCTGGAGTTGTCTACTTAATCTCCTTAACAGGATAGCTTCCGTGAAGCTTGGAGGTCAAACCTTTAAGCGCGCCCGCACGCCTCGCCGGTCTTCCCTTTGGCGGAGGTAAGGCAGAGGAAAGGAAGCTTCGACAGCGGGAGCGTGGCTGGTACCTGTTCAGAGTTGGTGAGGAGGATTGGCTAAAAGTGGTGTTCCTAAGGGCTAGCGCTGACCGAGGCAGTTCGGTGATAGAGATGACATGGATGCCCGCATCGACTTGGACGCCGCCCGCCGCGACGAACTCATCGCCCTCATCGTCCAGCAGCAGACGGTCATTGGGCGCTTGGAACGGCGCATTGCCCAGTTGGAGGACAAAGCCAAACCGGGCGGCCCATCGGGAATGCCCGGCCTCAAGCCACAGTCCAGCCCGAAACCTCCGGCCCCCCAGCAGCCCCGGAAGCCCCGGCCCCATGGCTTCTCCCGTCGACGGATGGCCCCCACCCACCGGGTGGAGCACGTCGTGGAGAGCTGCCCCGATTGCGGGACCCCGTTGTCCGGCGGCTGGGCCTATCGCACCCGGGAGGTCATCGACCTGCCCCGGGTCCCCGCGCAAGTCACCGAGCACGTCTTCATCGCCCGGGTTTGTCCCCGCTGCCGGCGCAACTGCCTCCCCTCGGCAGAGTTGGACAGGGCTGCCTTGGGGAAGCAGCGCCTGGGAGTCAACCTGGTCAGCCTGATTGCCACCCTGCGGGAGGAGGGGAGGCTGCCCATCCGCAGCATCCAATGGTATCTGCGCACCGTCCATCAGTTGCGCCTCAGCGTGGGAGCCATCGTCGCAGCCACCCAGCGCACGGCGGAGAAGGCCCGGCCCGCAGTGGCGGGCATCTTGGAGCGCATCCGCGGCAGCCCGGTGGTCCACGCCGATGAGACCGGCTGGCGGGAGAACGGCGCCAACGGCTATGTGTGGACGTTCAGCACGCCCACCGACCGCTACTTCCTGCGGCGTGGCCGAGGCAAGTCGGTGGTGGATGAAGTCCTCGGCGACGGGTTCGCGGGGGTGCTGGTCTGCGATTTCTACGCCGCCTACCACCACTACGACGGCCCCAAACAGCGGTGCTGGGTCCATCTGCTGCGGGACATCCACGACCTGCGGGGCCTCTACCCCGATGACGGCCGGCTGGCCCAGTGGGCCGAAGCCGTCCATGGGCTTTACGCTGAGGCCAAAGCCTTCGCCCATCCCAAGGAAAAGCAGCGGCGCGCCGCACAACAGGCCTGGGAACAGCGCCTCCTGGCCCTCTGCCGTCCCTTCCTGGATGACCGCGCGGCAGCCCAGGCCAAGCTGTGCCGTCGCATCGAGCGCCACATCAAGGAACTCCTCGTCTTCGTGGGCGAACCGGCGGCGCCGTCGGACAACAACGCCGCCGAGCGCAGCCTGCGTCACTTGGTCGTGAGCCGCAAGGTCAGCGGGGGGACTCGGTCAGCGCAAGGGACCGACGCCAAGATGACCCTGACTTCGCTCTTCGGCTCCTGGCGGGCCCAAGGCCTGAATCCCCTCGCCGCCTGCCGCCAACTGCTCCTCTCTCCTCAACTCTGAACAGTTACCGTGGCTGCGCTCCGTTTGACTGTCCCTTCCGGCGCTCATACCATTCCGAAACTTGCGGCCGGGGATGGGCGCCTAGCCCCCCGGCCTGCGATGGCAGTCGTGCTCGATGCGCTATTGGCGCTGATGAAGGAGGAGGGCTTGGCCGTTTCTAGGGGCACACTCAATGTGACTGAGGCCAAGGAGATTGCCGATCGTTTGGTCGACAACCTTGGCAGGGTAATTCTTGGCAAAGGCCAGGAAGGGCAGCTCGCCGTAATGACCCTGATGTGTCGGGGTCATTTGCTGATTGAGGACGTGCCCGGCGTAGGCAAGACCATGCTGGCGCGCAGCATAGCGAAGTCAGTCGGCGGAAAGTTCCGCCGTATCCAGTTCACGCCCGATTTGCTGCCGGCGGACATCACCGGCGTCTCCGTCTTCAACCAGAAGAACGGCGAGTTCGAGTACCGGGAGGGACCTATCTCCGCTCAGGTCGTGCTGGCGGACGAGATTAACCGGGCGTCGCCCAAGACTCAGGCGGCCTTGTTGGAAGCGATGGAGGAGCGCCAGGTCACCGTGGACGGAGTTCCCCATCCGATGCCGGAGCCATTCATCGTGATGGCGACACAGAACCCCCTCGAGTACGAGGGCACGTTCCCGCTGCCGGAGACGGAGCTGGACCGCTTCTTGGTGCGTCTACACATAGGGTACCCGGACAAAGCAGACGAGATGGAGGTGCTGGAAGCCCAGCGCTACAAGCATCCCATCGACGAGATCGAGGAGGTCGTCGACCAGGAGGAGTTGTCCTCTCTGCAGGCCGCAGTGAAAGAGGTCCACGTCTCGGAAGATGTCCGGGACTACATCGTTTCAATCTCTGCGGCTACACGGGACCATCCGAACCTCTACCTGGGCGCGTCGCCTAGGGGTTCGCTCGCCATGTACCGGCTCTCCCAAGCGAAGGCGGTCATGACAGACCGCGATTTCGTTCTGCCGGACGACGTGAAAGAGCTTGCGTATCCGGCTCTTGGCCACAGGGTGATCCTCAGCTCCGCAGCCCGCATCCAAGGCGCCACCGCGGCGGATGCGATTGCGGAGGTCCTCGATCAGACGCCCGTGCCCGGCGCCTCGCCGATAGCCTGAGCCCTGGGCTTCGGACAGCGGAAGGAGGCGGCGTGAAGGTCAGGATTCTGTGGGCGTCGTTGGGGCTTGTGCTTCTGCTGCTTGCCCTTGCCACGGGCTCTGCGCTCTTCTACCGGCTCCTATTCGGCTTGGTCGCGGTGCCGATTCTGGGCTTTTTCGCGAGCGTGCTCGCGGCGCGGCGCATCGAAGGCGGCGTGCGACGGCTGACGCCCTTCCTGCAAGTCGGCGACAGCCTCGAAGAACGCATTACCCTGCGCAATGCGCACTGGTGGCCCAAGCTCCTCCTCGAAGTCCAGCACGACACCCGGCCCTTTGGACGTATCGGACGTATCGCGACGCTCTGGCCCTTTGGCACAGCCACATGGACGACCTCCAAGCACGTGGAGCGCCGTGGGGTCTACAACTTTGGCGAGCTACAGATCACGAGCCGCGACCCCTTCGGCCTCTTCGGTCGGACGATGCGCTTGGGACATCAACAGACCGCGCTCATCTACCCGGCGGTCGTCGAGTTGCCCGGTTTCTTCGTTCCATCGGGGCGGGGTTGGACGGAGGGAGTGGCGCTGGGTCGCACATTCATGCCGAGCCCCCTCGCGTTCGGGGTGCGGGAATACAGCGCAGGGGACAGCATGAGCCGCATCCACTGGCCCGCCACCGCCCACACGGGCAGGCTTATGACCAAGGAATTTGAGCGCGAGCCCTCGGGGCCGGCGGATGCGGTATGGGTGGTGTTGGACCTCGACGAGCGAGTCCAGGTTGGAGAGGGCCCCGAGAGCACCGTCGAGTATGGTGTGACGATTGCTGCATCCATCGCTAGGCGCTTCCTCGATAGAGGCAGGACGGTGGGGGCGGTCCTTGTGGGCCAGGAAAGGCACGTGATCAAGCCTGGGACGGGCTTCTCTCAGGTTGGGCGCATCCTCCAAGCGCTCGCGTTGATCGAACCTGGGAGATTGGGGTCCATCACCGAGGCCGCTTCCACGGTCCAATTGGAGTTGACGCCAGGCGCCAGCGTGGTCCTCATCACTGCGGCGTCCGTCGACGCGGCGGGGGCAGCCGCAATAACGCTGCAAACGGCGGGGGCCGCCGTAGTTCCCATCCTGATCGAAGCGAGCAGTTTCGCCGGCAACCTGCCCGCCAGGGGCGAGCAGTACCGGCTTCCTGGCGCAGACCTCTCCGCCTACGTCATCCACATGGGCGACGAGATCGAGAAGCGGCTGGACTACCGCGCGCTCGGCCACAGCCTTGCAAGTCCGTTGCCCGAGATGGTGACGAGGCTGTGACGACCCTTGTCGGCAGAGTCCGGGCGCTCTCAATCTGGGAGCAGTTCATCGGCGGCAACGGCCTCACCCTGACCCTTGCCGCCCTGGTCTCTCTCTCCGTTGCGCTGCCGCTGCAGCAGGCAAATTGGGTAAGGGGGATGATCGATCTCGTGGTTGTCGCGTTCCTTGGCGGCGGCGCCGGCTATCTCTTCCATAGGATGGGATGGTCTGCGCTGCGCGCCCATCCTGTGGCGGCGGCGGCCGGACTGCTCGTAACGGTCATCTCGGGCATGGCCATTGCCAGTGGGTCCACCGCAGTCGCCCGCGTGGTGAACGTCTTCGAGGACCTGATCGGTTGGTTCGCCGCTGTGCCGACCGAGGAGGCCAAGAGCGGGCTCATCGAGTTTGCGATGTTCCTGACGTTGATTATTTGGGCATTTAGCTACCTCGGAGTCTGGCTTGCGCTGCGCCGCGCCCACGGCTGGGTCACCGTGGTGCTTGGCGGCATCGTACTTGCGATGGCGTTGGGCAACATCGCGGGGGCCGCAGGCTGGTCGCTTGGGATTTTCATGGTCACGAGTGTCCTGCTCATCATTCACCTGGACACTGTTCGCCGGATGATAGGCTGGCGCGCTCGGCAAACCAGCTTTGACCCACAAACCGTCCTGGCGCAATCGGGCATCGTGCTCGCCTTCGGACTCGTCGTCACGCTCCTAGCGGCGGCGCTGCCCGCGCCATCCCTGGCGCCTCTGGAGGGAACAGCGGCGCGCTTAGAGGATGTCAGTGCGCAGGTAAAACGGCATTTCAATCGTCTCTTTTTGGGCCTCCCCGCGCGAGGCTCATATCACACCATCACCTTCGAGACGAACACTCTATTCAGGGGCAACCCAAACTTGTCTGACAGTCTCCTCTTCAGGGTGACCGGCGGCCGTCCCACCTACTGGCGGGCACGCACCTACACGAGCTACACCAGCGAGGGCTGGGACACCGTCGACGCCGATTTCGCGCCGCACGAGAGCTTGCCCGGAGTCAACGATCTGGAGCGCGTAGCCGCGACTCACAACTTTAGGATTTCCGCCGCGACCGACACGCTCTTCACCGGCGGCCTGCCGGTGAGATTCGACGAGCCCGCGGACGCGCTCGTTAGCCCCGACGCTCCATCGGATGTTTTTCAGGTGTTGTTCTCCGAGGGGCGCGAATACTTTCCGACCCGCGTGAACCTGAACTACTGGAGCACCGGGCTCGAATCCAGCGCTGTCCCAAGCCAGCTGCGAGCTGCGGGGATGGACCATCCCGAGTGGATTGAGCAGACCTATCTGCAGCTGCCCGGCTCCCTTCCCCAGCGGGTGCGAGACCTGGCTGACGACATCGTCGATGGCGTGGATAACGACTACGACAAGGCGATAGCCGTCCGCAATTACCTTCTGCGTTACCCCTATAACCTGGATATCGACGCGCCGCCGTCTGATCAGGACGGCGTTGACTACTTTCTGTTCGACCTCCGAGAGGGCTACTGCGACTACTACGCGTCGTCCATGGCCGTCTTGCTGAGGGCTGCCGGCGTGCCCGCGCGGTACGTGCTTGGCTACGCGAGCGGCCGGTACAACCAGGCCCGGGGCGCGTATGAGGTGCTGGAACTGCACTACCACAGCTGGGTCGAGGTCTATTTCCCCGATTATGGCTGGATACCCTTCGAGCCAACGCCCCCCGACGCTATCGAGTTCGGGGGCGGCGTCGGCGCTCCGCCGATTCTCACGGAAAGTCCCGACCCCAGCGATATCGGCGAGTTCATCGAGGACGAGGAAGAAGAGGACTTCTATGTGGAAGTTGGGGGCGGGCCGCAGTCGAACAGGTGGCTGGTGGCGCTGGGGAGTGTGTTCGCGGTTTTCGCAGTCTTCGCTCCCTTAGTCCTCTGGTACAAGTGGTGGTGGGGCCTTGGCCGGCTCGCCCGCTCAGAGGAAATCTTCGCCAAGATGTCGAGGCTCGGCTCGATGCTGGGTATGCCTCCCCGCCCGGAGCAGACGGCCGTCGAGTACGCTTCATCCCTCGCCGCGGAGATTCCCGAGCAGTCGAAGGAGATAGACGTCATCGCCCACGCCTACCTCTTGCGTCGCTACGGGCCGGGCCGTGTGCCGCTCCCCGCCATCCGCGCCGCCGAGGACTCTTGGAGCAGGCTGCGCTGGGCGCTCCTCAAGCGGCTTTTCAGAATCAGGCCGGACTAGCTGCCGGCGCCCGCCTTCTCGTTCACGTACCACGACTCCACGGCGTACTCGATGTCCGCCTCCGCGCCGCTGACGCCGGCTTCCAGAGGAATGAACTTGATCCGCGGGACCTGGTCCCGGCCCAGCGCCATGTGCTCAGTCGGGATTTTGATGTTCTCAGCGGCTTCCTTGGTGTGGAACGTGTTCATCGGGTCGCCGCCGTCCGCCACGATCTTGGCCTGCTCGTTGAGGAGTTTGCGGTACAGGATGATTCCCACGTCCGACTTGCCGAGCCGCTCCAGGTGGCGCTTCGCGATCGGGCCTTGCGTTTCCCACGCCATCTTGTCCTGGTCCACGGTGAACGTCGTGTCGAACCGGCCGAACTCGTCCTTGCACGGCACGTACTTGTAGGGGATGCGGTCCTGCTTGGGGACGGGCTGGCCCGGCGCGACTCGCCAGGAGTAGTAGATAAAGTGCAGCGTGTGTTCGTCGTCGATGGGCACACGGTATTGGAGTGTCTTGGACTGGAACCCGCCATGGGTTGCCACCAGTGCCACCAAATGCCCCATTTACTCGTAAAATGCCACCCCGTGCCGCTTGACTTTGGCCAGTAGAAATAGGACGATGTCACTACTGAGTCACTACTGGGGGAGGTCAAGATGAAGCAACCAAAACGGCTCACGGCGGCATTCTGCCGGACCGTGAAAGAGCCTGGGCACTACGGCGACGGCGGGAGGGGCAGCAATGGGCTCGCGCTCCGGGTGCTGCGCAGCGAGAATGGCCGCGTCACCCGGAGCTTCACCCAGCAGTTGCGCAAGAGCGACCGCACGGCGCTCGCCTTCGGCCTTGGCAGAGCGGAGACCGTGTCGCTGGATGAGGCGCGCGCCAGGGCGTTCCGCAACGTCGAACGGCTCAAGGCTGGCGAGGAGATGCGCCCCAAGGTGGCTCCGGCGCTCCGGCTCGCCCCCACGTTCGCGGAATGCCGCGATGCGTTCTACGACTACAAGCGGCCATCCCTGAAGGCCGGGAGCAAGACCGAGCACAAGGCGCGGCTGCGCCTGCTCAAGTATGCCTCGCCACTTCTCAACCGGCCCGTTAGCGCCATCGCCCGTAGGGACATCATCGACACTCTGCGGGCCATCGACGCCGACGTAACGCGCGGGAAGCTCTGCACGGAAATCAGCGCCATCATGGAGTGGGCGGTCGTGTGCGAGTGGATTACCGCGAACCCGGCCGCTGGCGTCGTCAAGTTCTTTCAAGCCAAGCACGAGACGATATCCAACGCCGCGCTCGCGCCTGCCGAAATCCCCGACGCGCTCGACGCGCTCGACGCGCACATCCAGTGGCCCCACACAGCATTGGCGCTCCGGTTTATCGCCGTGACAGCCGTGCGCTCCGGCGAGGCGCGAGGCGCGACGTGGGGGGAGATTGACGTTGATGCGCGGCTTTGGCGGATACCGGCCTCGCGCATGAAGATGGGACGCCCTCACGTTGTCCCACTGAGCGACGCGGCGCTCGCGGTCCTCGACAAGGCCCGTGCGCTGACAGACGGCGGCGACCTCGTGTTTCCATCGCCAAGAGGCGTCGTGATGGGCAGCAACAAGCTCTCGCACCCGATGACTGAACTCAATCTTGCCGGTACGCCACACGGCTTGAGGGCGTCCTTCGCCACATGGGCAGAGGAGCGCGACTACCGGGGAATCGCTATCGACCTTTGCCTCGCGCACGACAAGAAAAGCGCGACCACCAAGGCGTACATGAGGCACGACTTCTGGATTGAGCGCGTGGCGCTCATGGAGGCATGGGGCCGGATGGTCGAGGGACGCGAGCAGCAAGCCGAGATTGTCGAGCTAGCGGCCCACCGGGCCTAAGCCCCGGCCTGCCAGCCATCCCGAGGCCGTTGAGCTTCCCGCCGACATTGGAATTGAGTGCTCAGGCATCGGCGTTGGGGTCTGTAGCCTCCTGCTGGCGTCAGGCTTTAGAGTCTCTGGCACCCATGTAACCGCTGGTTACTATTTCGTCCTCACCTAGCGTCATCGACATTCCGCGTATTTCGCCTGATATTACAGGCTTGGAGTCTAGTTGTTTGCGAGCAGAGAGTAAGATTGGTGTGGATATTAGTACCAGGCAGTTATGGCGTCGGTCCCTTGCGCTGACCGAGTCCCCCCGCTGACCTTGCGGCTCACGACCAAGTGACGCAGGCTGCGCTCGGCGGCGTTGTTGTCCGACGGCGCCGCCGGTTCGCCCACGAAGACGAGGAGTTCCTTGATGTGGCGCTCGATGCGACGGCACAGCTTGGCCTGGGCTGCCGCGCGGTCATCCAGGAAGGGACGGCAGAGGGCCAGGAGGCGCTGTTCCCAGGCCTGTTGTGCGGCGCGCCGCTGCTTTTCCTTGGGATGGGCGAAGGCTTTGGCCTCAGCGTAAAGCCCATGGACGGCTTCGGCCCACTGGGCCAGCCGGCCGTCATCGGGGTAGAGGCCCCGCAGGTCGTGGATGTCCCGCAGCAGATGGACCCAGCACCGCTGTTTGGGGCCGTCGTAGTGGTGGTAGGCGGCGTAGAAATCGCAGACCAGCACCCCCGCGAACCCGTCGCCGAGGACTTCATCCACCACCGACTTGCCTCGGCCACGCCGCAGGAAGTAGCGGTCGGTGGGCGTGCTGAACGTCCACACATAGCCGTTGGCGCCGTTCTCCCGCCAGCCGGTCTCATCGGCGTGGACCACCGGGCTGCCGCGGATGCGCTCCAAGATGCCCGCCACTGCGGGCCGGGCCTTCTCCGCCGTGCGCTGGGTGGCTGCGACGATGGCTCCCACGCTGAGGCGCAACTGATGGACGGTGCGCAGATACCATTGGATGCTGCGGATGGGCAGCCTCCCCTCCTCCCGCAGGGTGGCAATCAGGCTGACCAGGTTGACTCCCAGGCGCTGCTTCCCCAAGGCAGCCCTGTCCAACTCTGCCGAGGGGAGGCAGTTGCGCCGGCAGCGGGGACAAACCCGGGCGATGAAGACGTGCTCGGTGACTTGCGCGGGGACCCGGGGCAGGTCGATGACCTCCCGGGTGCGATAGGCCCAGCCGCCGGACAACGGGGTCCCGCAATCGGGGCAGCTCTCCACGACGTGCTCCACCCGGTGGGTGGGGGCCATCCGTCGACGGGAGAAGCCATGGGGCCGGGGCTTCCGGGGCTGCTGGGGGGCCGGAGGTTTCGGGCTGGACTGTGGCTTGAGGCCGGGCATTCCCGATGGGCCGCCCGGTTTGGCTTTGTCCTCCAACTGGGCAATGCGCCGTTCCAAGCGCCCAATGACCGTCTGCTGCTGGACGATGAGGGCGATGAGTTCGTCGCGGCGGGCGGCGTCCAAGTCGATGCGGGCATCCATGTCATCTCTATCACCGAACTGCCTCGGTCAGCGCTAGCCCTTAGGAACACCACTTTTAGCCAATCCTCCTCACCAACTCTGAACAGGTACAAGGCTATAGGTTCCTAAGAGGCGGAGGAGAGGAGTTTGGACACTTAGAAACAGGAGGGGATTGTACTTGATGGACAGGTTCGTTAGACTTAGATATGGAGAGAGGGCGGCTACCCATGAAAAGTATTCCGCCCTCTCTCCAGCCACAATAGGGGAGTCGTCTAGTGCTTAGGACGCCAGACCTCTCAGTCTGGTAACGCAGGGTTGGAGTCCCTGTCTCCCCTTCCGGCTGGTTTGATTATAGAGGAACGGACAGTGGTCGACAATCGAAGGAAGCCCCGATGGATACGCGAACATTTCGAGAGAGAGCACAGGAAAAGGTTGTGTGGGCTAGGACACAACTGGACCTCTATGAGCGGGAGCTGGATCGCTTCCGACGGATCGTAACGTCCTTGGAGGAATATCTGGCGAACGACCCCGACGACACATCCGATGCTCAGGCCAACCACCCTAGCCCTGTGGTTCGGCCTCAGACGGATAAGAGGCCGTCAGCGATCCTCCTACCTATCGTGCGGCAGAATCCCAACCTGTCCACGGACGAAGCGTATCAGCGATTGATTCAGGCAGGCTACGACTTCAAGGACGGCAACCAGAGTCGGGTTACCGCCAATGCCCTCTCGATGGCGGTCCGGAAGTTCCGAGCGGAATCCAGCGAAGCGGGAACGGTAACGGCAGAGAAGTAAGGACATCGTGATGGGAGGCGCACCCATGAACGAACAGCAGACCGCAATGGGTGACAAAGCGGGCCGAATGCACGGCTCAGAAAGTGTTTGAGGATCTGAGGAACGTCGTCCAGCGTGATGTCGAGGAGATGAATGCCGCGCTGAACAGGGCATCAAAACCGGGGAGGGGAACAACACGTTCACCGTGTACACAACCGACTACATCGGGAGGGACATCGGGATCGTCGGCTTTGTGCTGCGGGATGACTACATAGAAGTGAGGTTGGGGCCAACCTTGCAGGAGGCAGCAGGGCTGGCGCGGCCAGTGCTAGACAAGTCGCTAACCTGCCTCTTGGGGTTGGACGACTTCCGCTACCGCTTGTGGGAGTTCAGCAGGCGTTTCCTTGAGGAACCGTTCTTCTCTCCCACAAATCAATAGCCGAGTGAGACTTCAGTCTGGCGTCAACGGACTTCTGAGCCAGAGTTCTTAGTTGTTCCAAAGGTCGCGTGATGAGGAGACTTTTGGAGCAAGGCCCTGCGGGAGGGGTCGGGGGAGGGGTCGCGGCGCTGGCGCGCCGCTACGAGGTTCCTGCCTGCTCGGGAATGACGGAAAGGGGGGCGTCCTGGATTCCCGCTTTCGCGGGAATCCCTCATGTTGGGCTGACGCCCCACACCACAACCGACGAAAGTAGCGGGTGGGGCGGCCCCCTCTCTAGCTCTCCCCCGCAGACACGGCAGACGGTGGAGAGGACCGGGGCGGACGGGGAGAGGGGGATGGATCGCGCCGCTGTCGCACCGCTGCGAGGTTCCCGCCTGCGCGGGAATGACGGAAAGGGGAGCGTGGGAGTCTATTTTCGAGGCAATGACGGATACCCTGACGGGCGTAGGATGGGAGCCGTCGGTATACTCGGAAGGTCTCCCTAGGCGAGGCTTCATTGTCGTCATCCAGCACCAAGAACAGCGGGGGCGTCTTCTACGGTTGGTACGTGGTGGGCGCCGTGTTCTTCATGGTCTTCGTCTCCGCCGGCTTCCGGCAGAGCTACGGCCTCTTCGTGCCGTTCTGGACCGAGGAGTTCGGCGTATCGGTGGCCGCAATCTCTGCGGTTGCGTCGGCGGGCTGGGTGGTCAATGGCATTGCCCAGCCGATAGTGGGAGCCTTGGCCGACAGGCACGGCGCGCGAGTCGTGATGGGACTGAGCGTCGTGATCCTGGGCATGAGCACCTTGGCGATGTCTTTCGCCGGAAATATCTGGGTGCTGGCGTTCTTCTACGGGACCTTCGCGTCCTTCGCAGTCGCGGGCGCTCAGTTCACGCCCGTCGTCCCCCTCATTTCGCGCTGGTTCATACGCCGCCGCGGGACCGCTTTGAGCATGCTGACGGCGGGCGGCTCCGCGGGCGCGATGATGCTGGTGCCCTTCGCGGCCTACATCATGGTCCTCACGAACTGGCGCGTAGCGCTCATAGCGCTCGCCGGGATAATGCTCGTGCTCGCGTTCCCGCTGTTCGTGTTCGTTGCCCGCAACCGTCCTCACGAGGTGGGCGCTCTTCCGGACGGCGACCTCGCTCAGTCCGGCGGCGGCTCGAAGCCTGCGCTCATGCCCGAGGGGCCGCTGGCGGTTGACAACTGGAAGCACGCCTATCGGTCCGCGCCCATGTGGCTGCTGACGCTCTCCTACATCGTCTGCGGCATGACGACCGCCATCATCTCGGTCCATTTCGTCCAGTTCGCCAAGTCCGAGGGGATTCCCGTGACGACCGCCGCCCTCGCCTTCGGCCTCCTCAGCCTGATGAACATGCTCGGCGTGCTCGGTCTGGGGATATTCTCGGACAGGATGATGCGCAAGAACGCGCTGACGGTCATCTATGCGGTGCGAGGCATTGGGTTCCTCTCTCTGCTCGTGCTGCCGACCTCGATCGGCCTGTGGACGTTCGCCGCCATCGCCGGAAGTTCTTGGCTGGCGACGGTCCCGCAGACCAGCGCCCTCGCCGCCGAGGTCTACGGGGTCCGCAAAGCGGGCACGATTGCGGGCCTGCTCACGATGGTCCACATGATTGCCGGCGCGGGGGCCGTCGCTATCGCTGGGTGGGCGTTCACCGCTTGGGACTCCTACGATGCCGTTTGGCTCGGGTCGGTTGTTGCGCTCGGCGTTGCATCGGCGGCCTCGTGGTCGCTCCGCGAGAAGGACGTTTCGTCGCGCTTCCGCCCCGTCCGTCCGCTGGCGCGCGGAGCGGAGGCTTAGATGGCGCCTTCCCTCACTGTTCTCGCCCACCACTCAGAGCCAACGGACAGCGAACTCCTCGAATGGCTGACCCACACCCTTGACGCCATCCTTGGGCAGTCCCCCATCATCATCGTCGTGGCGATAGGCGTCGTGGTGATCGCCTTCCCGCTGACGCTGGCCATTCTCGCCAGGCGTCGCCGTCAATCGGGCCCCTAGCGCCTCACCGGCTGGCGGGCGAGCCTCACTGGTCGGCGGGCAAGGAAGAAGAAGAAGCCGGCGATGAAGGCGCCCACGGCGTAGGCGCTGAGCACGGGGATGTAGCTCCCCATGAGGTCGAACGCCGCCGCGGCGACGAGCGGCCCGAGCGCCATTGATGGAGTGACGAGCAGGACGGTGAGGCCGGTGATCGAGCCGACGTGACGCCGTCCGAAGTAGTCCGGCCAGGCCTGGGACTGGAGCTGCTGCGATCCGCCGGTGACGAGGCCGATGGGCCAAGCGGCGGCGAAGAGTGTCGCGGGCGTGCTCGCCAGGACGTAGAGCGCGATGACGAGGCTGTAGGCGAAGCCCCAGAGCGTGAGGCTGGTGTGGACGCCGAAGCGTCCTGCGAGGTAGCCCCAGAACGGACGCCCGAACATGGCGCCGAACCCGAAGAAGGCGAACGCGCCCGACGCGAACGAGAGGGAGAGACCCTCGTCGATGAAGTAGGGCACTATGTTGGCGATGACGCCGGTGGCCGGGAACCCGGTGAGCATGAGGGATATGACGATGAGCCATAGAGTGCGTGTGCGGACGGCCTCTCGCAGCGTCCAGCTCTCCTCGGTCTGCGTTCCCGCTCCAGGGAGAGAGGGTTGGGGCGCGGGCGAAGGGTCATCGCCAACAGGCTCGTGCGCCTTTGGTTGGCGGGTTTGGACAGGCTGGTTGCCGTCGGGAAGCTGCCCGTAGTCCTCCGGTCTGCGGCGGACGATGAGCCAAGCCAGGGGGGCGAGCACGACGAGCTCGACGACGCCCAGGACTGCCCATCCCGCGCGCCACGAGGTCTGTTCGATGAGGATGGCGAACACGGGGACCATAGTGAAGCCGAACGCGGCGCGCCCCCCGCTGGACCAGGCGAACGCCGCCGCCCGGCGGCGCACAAACCAGTTGGCGATTGCCGTTCGCGGCCCGACAACCTCCAGCCCCGTCCGCGCCGCGCCGACGCCGACGCCGAGCAGCAAGTAGAACTGCCAAGGCGCTCCCACGAACGCGAGGCCGATTAGGCAAGCGCCGCCGAAGAGTGCGCTGAGCGTCATGCCGAGCCGGGCGCCGCGCCTATCGAACAACGGGCCGAGGAAGAGGCCCAGCCCAGCGGAGACGAAGGTGGCCACGGTGAGCGCGCCGACGAGGGTCGTCCGGCTCCATCCGAGGTCGTTCTCCATCGGCACGACGAGCAGGCCGAAAAGGTAGCTGGTGGCCGCGCCGTGGGTGAACAGCGCGAGGAACGAGACGCCGACAATCCACCATCCGCGAAAGGACGGGTAGAGTTTCGGGCGGGCGCGCTGGGGAGGGCTGGTCATCGGAAGGGTGATTGTCGCACGAGGCGGCATTCTTGGGGTTGCGTTGACCAGCTTCACGGACGGCATCCCGCTCTCGGAGCGCGGGACCTCTGCCATCTTGCCAGCTGCCGACGGCGCGGGGTGATCCAGATCATGACTTTCGATGGCGCCCTTGACGCTGCCGCGAGGTCTGCAAGCGGGGCCGAATAAGGGCTAGTTTCGAGTTCACATTGACGCCCGCCGCTGACCGCTCCTCTCACTCGTGGCCTGCCTCGCCCCTCCCTCGCGGCTTAGACGTCCTCACGCGCTTCGCACGGCTATGGCCGCGACGCCGGCAACGATGAGCGATGTTGAACCTAGCTTGACGGCGATCGCGCCGCGCGTCGTGCGCTCGCCCAAGGCGCCGCGCCATACCAGGGAGAGGGCGATGGCGAAGGCGACCAGGAAGAGGGTTCGGAGGCTGGAGAGCGCCGTGACGAGCGTCGCCGGGCCGAGGGAGAGTCCCCACAGGAGCAGGAAGAGGCTCGTATTGGCGACGACGAACTGGTTGAGGGCAATATAGCCGAGCGCAGGGCTACGCAGCCGGAAGAACAGCAGGATGTCGGCGAGGGGCTGCCGCCGAAGATTGAAGACGAGCAGGACGCTGCTGAGGGCGAGCAAGCGCAGCGCGTGGGCGAATAGCACCGGCAGCTCATTCACCGCCGACTTGCCGAAGACGTATGAGCTCCCCTCTATGAGGCTGCCGAGCATGAGGAGCATGAAGGTCTTGTCGGGAAGGAAGCCCCGGGATATGCCGGGGCCGGATGAGAGCAGTACAGCGCCCCCCACAACAGCGAGCATCGCGAGCCACTCGACGGCGTCCAGCCGCTCGCCGAGGAAGAAGAATGCGATGAGCGCGGTGAAGATGGGGTACGTCTGATAGACGGGTATGGCGCGGGAGACTTCCCGCGTGTAGAGCGCGCGCACCAGGATGTGCGTGCCGAGGCCGTAGCAGACGCCGGAGACGAGCGCGGCCAGCACGGCTTCCAGCGTTGCTGACGCCGGGATGCCGACCACGAGAAGAAGGGTGAGCCCGACGGACGGCATGGTGAGGCCGATGGCAAGCGGCTGTGTGCCCGGCGTGCGGGCATAGCGGTGGATGATGGTCTTGTCTAGGATGCTGATGCAGGCGGCAAGCGCTGCGCCAGCCAGCACAATCGCTACCCAGGACATGCCTTTACCCGCTTCCCACCGCAATCGCGGCGACGCCTCCGACTATGAGGACGGTCGAGACGAGTTTAACCGTGACCGTGGCAGGCGTCGTCACTTCACCGAGCGCGCCGCGCCACACCAGGGAGATGGAGATGGCGTAGGCGACGACAAAGAAAGTCCGGAGGCCGGTGAGCGCCGTTACGAGCGTGGTAGGACCAAGGGAGAGCGCCCAGAGGAACAGGAACCGGCTCGCGTTGGAGATAACGAACTGATTGAGGGCCACATATCGGAGCGCGGGGCTCCGAGTCCGGATGAACCACAGCACTTGTTCCAGAGAGCGCCGGCGGAGATTTAACGCGAGCAGCACGCCGCCCATGGCGAGCAGACGCAGCGCGTGCGCAAACAGCACCGGCAATTCGTTCACTGCCGACTTGCCGAACACGAAGGAGCTGCCCTCGATAGCGCTGCCGATGATCAGGACTATGAATGCTTTATCCAGCAGGAAGCCGCAACCGGACTTGTCCTGGCGGAAGGAGAGCAGGGCAGCGCCTCCTACAATGGCGAGCATGGCGAGCCACTCCAGGGCTCCCAGCCGCTCGCCAAGGAAGAGGAAAGCTATGAGCGCGGTGAAGATGGGATACGTCTGATAGACGGGAATGACGCGGGAGACTTCCTGCTTATAGAGCGTGTACACGAGGATTTGAGTGCCGAGGCCGTAGAAGGCCCCGGATATCAGCGCCCAGAACACGGGCTCGAACGTTGCGGAGGGAGGAATGCGGACTATCGCAAACAGGACCAGCCCGATGATCAGCATGGCGATGCCAATCACGAGCGGCTGCAGGTATGGCATGCGGGCGTAGCGGTGGATGAGGGTCTTGTCGAGGATACTGATGAACGCGGCAAGCGCCGCTCCCGCGAGCGCGACCACAAGCCAGGACATGCCGTTACGCGCTCTGCACGGCTATGGCCGCGATTCCCCCGACGATGAGCGTGGTCGACGCCACCTTTGTCACGATGGCGCCGCGCGTCGTGACCTCGCCGAGGGCGCCCTTCCAGACCAGCGCGAGCACCGTGCTGTAGGCCACGAGGAAGAACGCCCGCGTTCCACTCAACGCCGTGACCAGCGCGGCGGGGCCCAACGATAGGGCCCATAGCAGCAATAGCAGCCCCGTCGTGGCGATGATCAGCTCGTTCATCGCCACGAACCGGAGCGCTGGGCTGCGGTCGCGGACGAAATCTGAGATGTTGCGCCAGGGCTCAGGGCGCAGGTTGAACAGCAGGAGTACGCCGCCAAGCGACAGCGACCGGAGCGCATGCGTGAACAGCACCGGCATCTCGTCGACCGCCACCTTCCCCAGGATGTGGGCCCCGCCGTGGAGCGCGCTGCCAATCATCAGCATGAAGAATGTACGGTGGAGGAAGAGCCGTCCATACCCCGAACCGATACGCAAAGACAGCGAGATCGCTCCGCCCACGACGGCCACGATGGCTAGCCACTCGATCAGTCCAAGCTGCTCGCCGAGGAAGAAGAAGGCTAAGACTGCCGTGAAGATCGGGGAGCTTTGGAACACCGGGATGGTGCGTGAGGCCTCCTCCGCGAACAGGACGTGCAAAAGGAGCTGGCCGCCAATGCCGAACAACACGCCGGACGCCAGCGCCCAGAGCACCAAACCGACCGTCGCGGTATCGGGCGCGCCGAGCGCCACAAGCACCGCCATCAGCACAACGCCCACCGCCGTCTGCGCGATGCCGATCAGGAGCGGCAGCGTTCGGGGGGAGGTCGCGTAGCGGTAGACGACGGTCTTATCGAAGACGCTGACGAGGCCGCTGACTGCCGCTCCGCCCAGTGCAAGCCAGACCCAAGACAAACCTAGACCGTCGCGCCGTTCTGTTTAGCCCCGTTCCCGTTGGCGGCCTCGTAGTAGTGGTTCCGCACCACGTGTCCTGGCAGAGCGCCGGTGTGGGCGCCGTTCTCGATGAGCACCTCGCCGTTGACGATGGTGTAGGGGATGCCGTGCGCCACCTGCTTCAGCCGCATCGATCCGCCGGGCAAGTCGTAGGCTTCCTCGGAGTCGTCGAGGCCGAGGTTGTCGTAGTCGAGCACGACGACATCCGCCTTGCTGCCGGGGGTCAGCCGTCCCCGGCCGGGGACGCCGAAGATGTCCGCGGGGAACGACGTCAGACGGCGCACGCCCTCTTCGAGCGGCATGATGCCCTTGTCGCGCACCCAATAGCTGAGGAAGTGGACCGCGTAACCGTAGCCGCCCTCCCGCACGACGTGCGCGCCAGAGTCGGACAGGCCGATGAGCGTGTGCTCATCATTCAGGATGACGGACATGGCGTCGTCATCGTTGTTCTGCTGGTTGCGCGCGAACCACGTCTTCAAGCCTTCCTCGGCGGCCAAGTCGAGGAAGACGTCGAGGGGCTCCTCGGAGCGCTCCGCCGCAATCTCGGCGATGGTCCTGCCTGCCAGCGCCCTGTTCTTCTCAAGGACGGGCCTCACGAAGACGACGTGGTCCCAGCGTCCTGAGAAGCCGAGCGCGGTGTTGCTCCGGTGCTCGCCGACCTCGCGCGCCAGCTGGGGCCGGAGCCCGGCGTCGGCGAAGGCGGCGATGCACTCTTCCCGGGGGCTGTTCATGATCCGCTTCCAGGTGGGCATGAAGTTGAAGAACTCCGCGCTGTCCATCTGGAAGAACCGGAGTCCGGGGCGGGGGTTGATCTGAGGAAAGATGCGGGCCGTACCTCGCGCCGCCACATCGTCGAGGTGAGCGAGGTGCTCCTTCCATTGCTCGGGTTTGAGGGTGCTCTGGACGATGGACAGATACGTCACCGGCTGGCCGGCAGCCTCCGCTATCTTCGTGCATATCTCGTCGCTCAGCTCTTGGTTGAGCGGGTCGCCAACCTGCATGACGCCTGTGCCAAGCTCCTTGAGCGTACTTGCGACGGCGTAGAGCTCATCGATGCCGGCGACGTTCGCGGGGAGCGGCCTGCCGTCCAAGCCCACATGGCGGGGATTGCGGTCGAATGACACGCCGAGGGCGCCGGCTTCGAGGCTCTCACGGACGACGCCCTGGATGGCTTCGATCTCTTCGCCGGTGGCCTCGCGGTCGTGGGCGTCCTCGCCCATCACCCACCGGCGGGCGGCCGAGTGACCGAGCATCGCGCCAAAGTTGATGCCCAAGTGGTTGTCGAGCGAGGCCAGATAGTCGCCGAAGGTGGTCCAGCCCCACGGCACGCCGTTGATGAGCACGTCGTAGGGGATGGCCTCGACCTTCGCGAGCATCCCCGCGAGCGCGGTCTCGTCGCCGGGCCTGACGGGGGCAAGGGTGAGCGAGCAGTTCCCGCTGACGACCGTGGTCACGCCGTTGTAGCAGGAGAAGGTGCAGAGCGGGTCGAACGTTACCTGGCCGTCGTAGTGGGTGTGGTGGTCGATAAACCCGGGAGCGACGACGTGGCCGGAGGCGTCGATAACGCGCGCCGCGGGGCCGTCGAGCTCGCCGATGTCCATGATTCGGCCGCCGGCTATCCCGACATCCGCCGTGTGCGGGGCGGCCCCGGTCCCATCGACAATGAGTCTGCCCTTGATGAGCAGGTCGTATGGCATGCCTACCTCCAGAGTCCCAACTGCGGGATATCTTAGCACTGACGAGCCCGCTCTCGGCTTCCCCCGCGTGTCGCTGCGCTGGCGCGTCCCTCCCGCAGACGAGAGAGGGGGAGGGGCTGCGAGGTTCCCGCCTTCGCGGGAATGACGGATGAGAGCGCGGGAATGACGGATGGGGATGGCAGGTTACACATAGATCTGGAGGGAGGGGGGCTCCATGAAGGCGAGGGCCAGGGCGTCCGCGCGGTCGGGGGACTTGACGCCGCGTTTGCGAAGGCTGGTCTTGCTCTCCAACCGGATGCGCCCGGTGCTCGATATGTCGTAGCGCAGGGCGAGGAGCTGGCCGGCCAGGACCGCGTCGTCCGGGATGTCGATGGCGTCTTCGCGGAGGAGGCGGGCGATCTCCCAGAAGATCTCGGCGCGCATGTCCACGAACTGGGAGGGGCGTTTCGCCTTCCCGCCCGCCTCCACCCCGATGACCGGGACGCCGAGGACTCCCAGTCGGTCGCCGACGCCCCCGCCGACGCCGTTCTCGTCCACGAAGACCGCGGGAACGCGGAGGGCGTCGGCCCATGCCTTGACTTCGTCGGCGATCTGCATCGTGTCGAGGCCGCGCTTGAGGGGGATGAGATGCTCGACGCGAGAGCCGCGGCGGATGCAGATGACGGACTCGGCGTCGCCGAAACGGGCGACGTCCACGCCCATGCGGTAGGGGTGGTTGAGGTAGTCGCGGTCTACGGCGGGCGCTGGGAGAGGGGAGGGCTGCGAGGTTCCCGCCTGCGCGGGAATGACGGATGGGGACGCGGCCATGACGGATGGGGACGGCCCCCTCCCAGCCTCCCCCGCAGACGGGAGAGAGGCATTCTGAGTTCCCGCCTGCGCGGGAATGACGGATGGGGACGCGGCCATGACGGATGGGGACGGCCCCCTCCCAGCCTCCCCCGCAGACGGGAGAGAGGCATTCTGAGTTCCCGCCTGCGCGGGAATGACGGATAGGGACGCGGCCATGTCGGATGGAGACGGGAGGGGGACGGGGTCGCCGCGCCAGCGGGCGACGGCGCGGTCTACGTGGTGGCGCGTGGTGAGAGAGTCTTCGAGGGCGTCGGGGAATCGGCCGAGGACGGACGCGATGTAGAGGGGCGAGTCTTCTCCCCAGTCCCGGCGGCGGCGCTCCACGTCCTCCGGGTTGACGAGGCCGGGGATGTGGAACCGCTTGCGGCGGAAGTTGGGCGAGTCCAGGGCGGAGATCGCTATCCGGTGGTAGAGGGCGGACTTGGAGTGGAAGGACTCGTACAGCTCGCCCTCGTGGGAGAGCGGGTTGCCGAGGAGGAGCGTCTTCTTCGGGTTCAGGCGCTTGAGCGCCTCGAAGTAGGGCTGTTTGACGCCTTGGGCCTCGGTCACCACGACCAAGAGGTTCGGCGAGTGGAACCCTTGCAGGTTGTGCTGGGAGTTGGAGCAGAAGGCGATGGCGAACCGGTCGTCGTCGATGACGTACTTGTCCGCGGTGAGCTTGCCGGGCAGGCGTCCGTTGGCGGCGGCGAGGGCAACGCCAAGCTCGTGCCAGAGGATCTCCTTCACCTGGCGGGCGGTGGGACCGGTGACGACGGCCTTGGCGTGGGGGCGGGTGTGGAGCCACCAGAGGACGGCGCGGGCGGCGGCCCAGTCCTTGCCTGACGAATTGGCGGCCACGACGGAGACGGCGGCGTAGCGGGCAAGGGCGTCGAGGATAGCTTCCTGCTTGTCGTAGGGCTTGCCGGCGTCCTGGAGGACCTCTTTGACGAATCGGGCGGGGTGGTTCTTGTATTGGGCGAGCATGAGCCTTCCTCGACACATAAGGGCCGAGCGGCTCGTCCGCTCTTTGCTGGCGCGTGGTGGGTTATGTGACGCCAGTATGACGGGTATACGTCAGTCGGCGCAATGGGCTGTTGTCACTGGATCGTTCACGTGGATGGGTAGGCAGGCGCGCAGACCCTCTCTCTAGCTCTCTCCCACAGACGGGCGAGAGGACTGGAGCAGCAACGGAAAGTTTCGGTGCCGTGGGGTGGCAGACCTGAGTTCGAAGGAAGTGAGAGCCATATGTGTCCGGTTGAGCCGTGCCCATAGGCTGGGTGCCAAACCAGCTTTGACCTAAAAAGCGAGCTTCCGAGAGTTAGTGACGTATGTACGTCCTGAGAGAGGGCCGTTGTAGCGGCTTTCATCTAAGAATTGGAGGAGGCTTTTCAACTCGCGACGCTCAGCAGGTAGGATTAGACGGTCACCGTCGAACTCTAGTTTCAACTGAGTCCCCGCAGCAGCCTCCCGAATCTCGGCTGCCGTATAAACATCAAGGACCCCAGAGGCCACGACCGCGCCCATAAGCTTCCGGGTGGGCTGATCAGCCGTTAGCATGAAGTCCTTCAATTCTGCAACTCGGAGTTTCGGGTGGCCGGCAAAATCCCGCAACTCCTGATCTGTCGCGTCGCGATAGATCTCCATCACTTCGAGAATCGCACGCAGATTTGAGAAACTCTTGAACTTGATTAAGCCAGCATCTATCACAGAGGTAAGTGAACTCGCTAGAGTAAAAGCAGGAGCTGTGAGACGACGGAAAGAGTTTCCCTGGAGAACAACCGCGAATCTCCTGTCGAGCACCTGCGCAACTGTGAATTGTTGCACTAAGACGCGTCGAGCCTCATTCGTACCATCACCAGTAAACAAGGCCTTGACCCCGGTGTCGGCGAAGTTGGCAAGATCCAAGGGTTCAACCGCGATTGGATTTATGTTGAGCGTCTCCCGGAGCATTTCAGCTTCTGGAGTCACTTCCACGGTAAGCAACTCATTCTTGTCCGGCTTCCACCTAACGTCAAAGGGAACTTCCTCGTTCACTCCTTCAAAGAAGTCCTGTGCCTCGGAGGCAAAAATTTCCTCAACGGCGTTCTGAATGGTCCCGTCCAACTGTACGCGTCTGGGAACCAGCGCGCCGTTGATTCGGCATGCAGCGAATAGATTCTCGGGCATCGGTATCACCTCTCCAAGTCAAGTAGGGTGTAGTCAGTCAACTGCCCAACGATGACATTGCCAACAGCACTCCTCAGAGTTCTTCTAGTAATCAGGACGTACGTTACTCCCTCGGAGGTACTCACCTTGTAGAAATTCCAACGGAACAGCCTAAGCAACGGATTGAAATGGTAGTTGTGACCAGTTAGGGCCAAGGCCAAGAAGATTGCAACGGCAGGTACCAAGACCAGATATTCAAGATCCGAGAATGATGTCCTAAGTAAGGGCACCAGATAAACAATCAGCAACCCTAGACTCTCCCTGTCGGCTACTTCGACACTGGAGAATGAAAACGGCAGTCTTTCGAGGTGTTTCTTTACGAATACTAACAAAGCCAACCCGAGCACAACCAGAAACAACCCGGTCAAGGCAAGAGCGGCCGACGGAAGCCACTTCCCCTCGAAAAACCCTACCACCGCATAGACAAACAACACCGGCGCTATCGAAGTACCAGTCAAGACTATGCTGGCTAAGAGACTCACGAGCCAGAACCCACCCTTTCCCTCGGGCAGGAAAGATTAACCCTAAGGAAGATTACGTTGCTACACCGAAGATATCACTATAACTCTTGGCTGCCACTCGCGGATACGTCTATCAGGGTTCCACCGATTGAGGCGTTGGTGTGGCGCGTGCGCAAGTTGCGGGCGGGGTTTCCTGGATTCTCGCTCTTGCGGGAATGACGGAGGGGTTGGGGTGACGGGGGATAGTTGCGGGCGAGCGCTTCTCCTCCCCTGCGCTTCGCTGCGCTGGCGCGTCCCCGCCCGTCTGCGGGAGGGGGTTTCCTGGGTTCCCGTTTTCGCGGGAATGACGAGAGGGCGCGGGAATGACGGGAGGGGGGCGGGATGACGGAGGGGCGCGGGAGGGAAGGCTGCGAGGTTCCCGGTTTCGCGGGAATGACGGGTGGGGAGCGGGGTGACGGGGGTAGTTGCGGGCGAACGCTTCTCCTCCCCCGCGCTTCGCTGCGCTGGCGCGGCCCCTCCCGCAGACGGGCGGGGGAGGGACCGCTGCGCTGTCGCGCCGCTGCGAGGTTCCCGCCTGCGCGGGAATGACGGGTTGGGTTTGGGGTGACGGGGGTAGTTGGGGGCGGGGCGTTCTCCTCCCCCGTGCGGCGCGTCGTTGGCGCCCCACCCCTCCCGTCTGGACGGGAGGGGGTTTCCGCGCAGGCGGGGGCGGGGACTAGCCGTTGCTGAAGTGGGGCATGACCTCTTCGGCGAAGCGGGAGAGCTGCTCTTTGAACTCCTCGGCGGGCATGCCCTCCGGCCAGCGGAACATGACCTGGTCGAGGCCGGGGAATTCGGCTTCGTAGGCCTTGAGCTCTTCCAGCACGAGCTCGGAGGGGCCGCATAGCCATGCGCGCTGACGCACGCCGTCTTCGATAGCAGGCGCCCTGGCGGCGGGAGCGCCGGGGGTGCCCCAAGGCCGGCCCTCTTCGTCGGTGTAGCGGACGAATCCGAAGGGAGCGAACCATTTGTAGGCCTCGTCGTGGTAGGGGCGCACCGCCTCGATAGCCTCAGCGGGAGTTGGGGCGATGTACATGGCGACCCCCAGGATGAGGTCCTCGCCAAGCTCGAGGTCGCGTCCGGCCTTGGCGGCTTCGTCCTGGTAGGTGTGGAATATCTGACGAGCCAGCTTCTCGCCGTTCTGGGTAATCATGCCCTTGATGCCGTTCTGGGCCATGTAGGGTATGGACCTGCCGCTGGCGATGGCCTGCCATATCTCCACGGGCTGGTGGATAGGGCGCGGGACGAGGGTGACCTCCGTCGGCTGGTAGCCCCGAAAGGGGACCGGGGCGGGGATGGTGTAGTGCTTGCCGTGGTGGCTGAAGGACTCCTGGCTGAAGGCCTTGGTGATGACCTCCATCTGCTCCTCGAACAACGCCCGGTTGGCGTCGGGGTCGAGCAGGGGGGCGCCGAGAGTCTCGACCTCGCGGGTCTGGTAGCCGCGGCCCACGCCGAATATGACGCGGCCGTCGGTGAGGATGTCGGCCATGGCGAAGTCCTCAGCCAGGCGGATGGGATGCCATACGGGGCTGACGTTGAAGGCGCAGCCGAGCTTGAGCCGGCTGGTTTGGGCGGCGAGGTACGTTCCCCAGAGGATGAGGTTCGGGATGACCTCGTAGCCTTCGTGTTGGAAGTGGTGCTCGGCGCCCCAGAGCGCGTAGTAGCCCAGCTCGTCCATGTGTTTGGCCACGTCGAGGGACATGGGATAGGCCTTGACGATCTGCTCGTTCGAGAGCCTGCGCTCATCGGGCGGCGTGCCGCCTAGACCAACGTTGTCGAGCTCGGTGAAGCCGACATAGAGGACCGAGAACTTCGTAATCACTAGCGCGCTCCTTTGGTTAGAGACCTTTGCGTAATTCTATTCTGGCGGGCGTCACTCTTCCCACCCACCCGCCCATCACGTTTGTGGGGGACACCCCCACGCCCCCGGCAGAGGGGCGACGCCCCTCTGCCCTCCTTGGTAAGGAGGGGGAACGGGAGGGGGAAGGATCGCGGTGCTGTCGCCCCGCTGCGAGGTTCCCGCCTGCGCGGGAATGACGGAAAGGGGGCGCGGCTCACTACCTCTGCGGACCCCTATTTTCGCGGCAATCCCTCATGTTGGGCTGACGCCCCACACCACAACCGACGAAAGTAGCGGGCGGGGCGGCCCCCTCTCTAACTCTCCCCCGCAGACGGTGGAGAGGACTTTCGAAGCAATGACGGAAAGGGTTACGCAAAGGTCTTGGTTAGGCCCAGCCGTCTCTTGCGAAACGTTCGAGGGCTTCTTCGTTCAAAATGACGCCGTGGCCTGGTTCTTGGGGCAGATCGAGACCGCGGCCCTTGAACTCGAGGCGACTGCTGAATATCTCCATTATGTTCAGGACCTCGGTGTCGGTGAAGAACTCGACGTAGGTCGCGTTGGGGGTCGCGGCCACGAGGTGGACGTGGATGTCGGCCAGCCAGTGAGGCGCGACCGTGACGCCGTGGGCGGCTGCGTAGGCGGCGATGCGCCGGAACTCGGTGACTCCGCCGCAGACGCCTGCGTCCGGCTGGATGATGGATGCGGCTTGGCCGTCGACGATGTCCATAAAGTCCCATCGCGTTTGGTGTATCTCGCCCGTGGCAATCGGGACGCTCACGCGGGCCGCGATGGCCGCGCTCGCCTCCATCTCGTCGGGCATGGTGGGCTCCTCGACCCAGCCGAGGCCGTAGTCCTCCCAGAGGCGTATGGCGCGGATGGCGGAGGTTGCGTCGTTCCAGGCGTTGTTGGCGTCGGTGAAGAACTCGACCTCGCGGCCGATGGCGCGGCGGACGGCTGCGATGCGTTCGGCGTCCTCGCGGGCGCTGACACGCCCCACTTTGATCTTTACGGCGCGGAAGCCCATGTCCACGTAGTTGGCGCACTCTTCGGCGAGATGCTCAGGAGTCTTGCCCTCGAGGTAGTAGCCGCCGCTGGCGTAGGCGGGGACGGTGTCCCTGTAGGAGGAGCCAAGGTAACGGTAGAGGGGGAGGTGGGCGGCCTTGGCGTTGACGTCCCATAGGGCGATGTCGATGGCGCTCATGGCGCGGAGGACGGCGCCGCGGCGGCCCATGAGGAGGGCGTCGCGGTACATGGCGTCCCAGATGGCGTCGGTGTCGTGGGGGTCGCGCCCCACGACTTGTTTGGCGAGGAGGTCGCGGACGAGGGTGGTGACGACCCACCCGGCGCCGTTGCCGCAGTAGCAGAAGCCGATGCCTTCGGACCCTTCGTCGGTCCGCACTTTCACCAGGGTGTAGTGGCGTTCGGTAACGGTCCTCGTCGAAAAGGAGGTGACATTGCGCAGGGGGATGACGGCTGTGGTCGCAAGGACTTCCGTGACTTTCATAGTAGCCCCTCGTTGGCTAATGCTCCTGGGCGGGACGCCCGCTCGTCCACGGGTTATGGAAGGTGATGCCGGAGGTGATGTGGGCCCCGGCCTCGTCCGCGCCGGTGAAGTCGCGCAGCACTTGCGTAATAGTAACGTCCATGGTGGCAAAGTGGGGACTGGCGCCGACTCGATGGGAGGGAATCTCCTTGGCGGAGCCCTTTACGTAGTAGGTCATGCGCTCGTCGATGAAGATGACGGTGACCTTGCCGTTCTCGCGCATGTTCTTCGTGGTAGTGCTGCCGTTGAAGGTGACGAGGCGGATGGTGTTGCGGTCGCGCGCGCCCACCTCGCGGAAGGAGAGGAGAGCGGGGTGGGGCCAGCCGTTGGAGTCGGCGGTCGTGATGAGGATGGCTCGTCCGCGCTGGCCGGTCACGTCCTCGTTCCAGAGGGCGTCGAAGAGGTCGTCGGGGAGCTCTTTGCCAATGTCGTCGGACATGGGGTCTCGCGCTAGTCGCTGGAGGGGTCCTTGCCCTCCCAGCGCTTGAACTGGTTGTTCTCGATGCCGAGCAGGTCAAGGACCTTGCCGACGGTGTGATTGATGATGTCGTCGATGGTCTGGGGATCGGAGTAGAAGCCGGGTATGGGCGGGAGGATAACGCCGCCCATGTCGGTGACGGAGAGCATGTTGAGCAGGTGCCCGCGGTGCAAGGGGGTCTCCCGCGCGACGACGACGAGGCGTCGTCGCTCCTTGAGGCAGACGTCAGCGGCGCGGGTGATGAGGTCGTTGTTGTAGGAGTTGGCGATGCCTGCGAGGGTCTTCATAGAGCAGGGCACGACCACCATGCCGTCCGTCTTGAAGGAGCCGCTCGAAACGCTGGCGGCCATGTTGCGGGGGTCGTGCACGACATCGGCCATCGCCTCAATGTCGGGGATAGCCCACTGAGGGGCCTCGTACTTGATCGAGAGGCGGGCGCCCTCGGACAGGATGAGGTGCGTCTCGATGTCCGGCATGTCCCGGAGCGTTCTGAGCGTGTAGATGCCGTAGATAGGCGCGGACGAGCCTGTGATGCCGACGATGATTCTGCGCATGTTGTTTTGCTGCTGCTCCGCCGTCTCGGGCTAGGGCAGTCCGAGCTCGTCCCAGCGTTCGCCCACTTTGTCGAGGATTTCCATCGTTGGCTTCGAGGGCGGGGGCACGGGATACTCGGTTACCTTGTGCTCGCGGGTGGCGTCCAGACCCATGCCGTGGCCGGGGGGAACGAAGTCCATCTCGCCGGGGCGGCCCAGATGCCTCGGCATCTCGGCGCCCATGTGCGCGTGGACCGCCGGCTCGCAGAACGAGACGATCCTCCACCACACGTCGTTCCAGTCGCGCACGTCGCAGTCCTCGTCGACGACGACGACCCAGCGGTAGCGGAGGTGGGCGTAGGCGGCGTCGATGATCTCTTTCGCCTGCCCCTCCTTCTCGATCTTGGCGCGGATGATGATGACGCCGCCGGCGCCGGCATCGGGGAAGTGGACCTCTTTGACGGTCGTCAGTCCTGACTTGCTGATGAGCGTTTGGAGGATAGAGCCGGAGCGCATGAGCGGGCGGGGGTAGTCCTCGATTCGGCCGCAAATGAGGCCGAAGTTGATGGGGTCCTTGCGGTGGGTGATCGCGTTCACCCGGAACACGAACGCCGAGTAGTTCTTGTTGTAGAAGCCGGAGGACTCGCCGTGGGGGCCGTCGAAGTGGCGTTCTCCCGCGAGGATCTCGCCTTCGAGAATGTACTCGGACTCGGCGGGGACCCAGACGTCGATGGTCTCGCACTTCACCAGCTCGACGGGCCTCCCTGCCCAGGCGCCCGCGGCCTCGTACTCGGACAGGCCGTCGGCATTCTCGGGGACGGCGGTGCCAGCGGCGAGGACGAGAAGAGGGTCCATGCCGATGGCGATGGCGCAGGGAGTGTTCTTGCCCTCGGCCTCGTTCTCGAGGACATGCACGGCGCCGTTGCGGTCGCCCACGCCGCCGTAGGTGGAGCCCTTGGGTGGAGCGTCGCCGACCTTGAAGTCGCCTTGGATCTTCACGGTGGTGTGATTGCGGTCGATGATCATGGAGCGGTACTGCCCCATGTTGTGGGCGCCGGTCTTGGGGTCGACGGTGACGACGCCGGCGGTAGTGGCGATGTAGCGGCCCGCGTCGAGCTCGTGCCAGAGGGGGGTCGGTATCTCGGCTAGGTCGATGTCTTCGCCAAAGACTTTGACCTCTTTCACGGGCCCGTCGTCGACCTTCACGCAGGGGAGGCGGTCGGTCATGCCCTCCTTCACGATGTCGTGCAGCTTCACCCAGTCCTTCGGTCCGTTGAAGGCGATGGAGAGCTGGTCCAGGGAGTACATGATATTGGTGGCCAGCTGTTTGTCGGGGTTGTCGATGATGTTCTCGAACAGCAGACCTGGGCCGGTCCTGGTCAGGTCCCGATAGCTGATGGTGCCGACCTCGTAGTCGAGGTTGACGGGGGCCGTGACGCGCTTCAGGAGTCCGCGCTCCTCCAAGATCATCATGTACTCGCGCATGCTCTTGTACGCGACGGGGTCGCGCGTGGTTGAGGTGGTCACTTCTTCCCCTCCTCCTGTGTGTTGGCTAGCCCAAACAAAGTGGTTATGTCCGACCTGCTAGGCCAAAAATCATAAATAGAATCAGCGGGACAGTCATGATCACCAGACCGGCTAGCCAGAGCCCGATTCCCAGGCGAAACCCGTCGCCGATGGTCAGCCCGGTGCTTTGCCGCCCCTTGTTCTGGTTGCCTCTCACGCTTCTCTCCCTTTTGCTCGGCGCCGCTTGCTAAGGCTAGGCGCCTTCCAACGTGGAGCTACGTGTTCCATCATCTTCATGCTGGGCTGTGCGATGCCGAGCGGGGGCGCTCATTTACGCTCGTAGGGAACGACCTCGTCGAGCCGCCTTCCGGCACCCTGGGGCGCGGGCGAGTCTAGCACTGAGCGCGCGGGCGGGCCAGACGGCATGGCGTCGCGCGTGGATGGCGCGTGCTAGCATCCTCCACTCACGGCAAATGCCGGGACGCGTCCGTGTGGAGGTACGTTCGTGACGAGCCGGCGGATTTATGACGCGATAGTCGTAGGCGTTGGAGGCATGGGAAGCGCGACGGTCTATCAGCTCGCGGACCGAGGGCTGCGCGTGCTGGGGCTGGAGCGGTTCAGCGTACCGCACGAGATGGGCTCTTCACACGGCCTCACCCGGATCATTCGCCTCGCGTTCCACGAAGGGCCGGAGTACGTGCCCATCGGGAGACGCGCTTACGAGCTGTGGCGCGAGCTGGAAGGGCGCACGGGCGAGCAGGTGCTGCACGTCACCGGGTCGGTCCACGCGGGGGCGCCGGGCAGCGCCGGTTTCGAGAACACGCTTCGCTCGTGCATCGAGCAGGACGTGCCCCATGAGGCGCTGTCCGCCGCCGAGGTCGCGGAGCGCTTTCCCGGTTACCGGCTGCCCGACGATTGGATGGCCGTTGTGCAGGCGGAGGGCGGCTTCCTCGCGCCGGAGGATTGCGTCGAGGGGCACGTCGCCGTCGCCCGCGAGATGGGGGCGGAGGTGCACGAGGGGGAGCAGGTCTTGGACTGGTCGCCGACGGCGTCCGGCGTGCGAGTGCGGACGGACCGCGGGGAGTACGAGGCGGGCTCGCTGGTGCTGACGGCGGGCGCGTGGGCAGGCAAGCTGCTGCCGGAGCTCGATGGGGTTGCGGTCCCGGAGCGGCAGGTCGTGGCGTGGTTCGAACCGCGCAAGCCGGAGCTGTTCGAGCCGTCGCGCTTCCCGGTGTTCATCGTGACGTGGCGGGGCGAGGAGTACTACGGCTTCCCGTCGTTTGGCGTTCCCGGGTACAAGGTGGGCAAGTTCCACCATCACGGCGAGCACACCGATCCCGACGCGCTCGACCGGAGCCATCGGGCGGCCGACGAGGAGATGCTCCGCGAGTTCACGGAAGAGTGCTTCCCGGAGGCGGCAGGCCCGCTGCTGAAGCAGGTCGTCTGCATGTTCACGAACTCGCCGGACAAGCATTTCATCATCGGCAAGCACGAGACCTATCCGCAGGTGTCGTTCGCGGCGGGGTTCTCCGGGCACGGCTTCAAGTTCTGCAGCGCCATCGGCGAGATCATGGCGGACCTCGCCGAGCGCGGCGAGTCGCGCCACGACATCTCGCTGTTCGACCCGCGGCGGTTTGGGCGTTCCTAGTTAGCAGCAGGGGAGTTAGGGGGCGTCGGCCTATGCAAGGGATACGGATCATTCCTGCTCGGCCCTACGCAGCCTCCGGTTGCTGCCGCGCGGATGGCTTGGGGGAGAGCAGCAGGAGCGTCAGTCCGACGAGGAGCCCGGCGGCGGCGGTCAGCCAGCCGACCGTGAAGCTGGCAACGTCGAAAAGCACGCCGAGGATGGGCGCTCCCAAGGCTGTCATGGCGAGGGTGAGGGGGGTGGCGGCGCCTCTGATTGCCCCGAGGCGCTCTCGTCCGAAGTAGGCGGGCCATATGTGGACCTGCATGAGCATCGCCGCGCCCAAGCCGACGCCCGCGAGGAGCGCGCCCGCGAATCCGTGCCACGCCGTCGAGGCGTTGGCTGCGACCAGCATCGCGGCCACGACGCTCGCGAACCCGGCCATCGCGATGTAGCGCGGTTGGACGCGGTCGATCCATGGGGCTACAAGGCCCGAGGAGATGACTTGGGTGAACGCCTGCGTCGCAAAAGCCATGGCGGCGACTTGTGGAGCGACGTCGAGGGAGCGGAGGAAGGGCACCCAAAAGACGCCGAGCGTGCCCATGGCCGCCATCAGGATGCCGTAGGCCACACTGATGCGCCAGAAGGCGCCGGTGCGGAGCGCCTCGGAGACTGTCCAGGGGTATTCGCTGCGTGTGTCGGCCCCGGCCCCGGGAGAGCTTGGCTCGGCGGGCGCGCCATCCGGCAGGAGGCCGAGGTCGCTGGGCGTGTTACGGACGAAAATGAGGGAGATGACGGCGATGCTGACGCCGCCTGTGGCCCCCAAGATAACCCAGGCGTCGCGCCAGCCGACGGCGTCGATAAGCAGCTGAGTCAGGGGGCTTGCGATGCCAATGCCGAGGGGGATGCCGGCGAAGAACAGGGACATGGCGCGTCCGCGCTTGCGGACGAACCACTTGGCGATGGGGATGCCAAGGTAGAGGGTGCTGCTGCCCCAGAAGCCCATGATTCCGGCGAACAGCGTTAGGCCGATCATCTGCCAGCCCGCCTCGATGAGGCCCAGTGCGGCGGCGCTCCCGCCGAAGAGGAGGCTGGCGACAGTCAGGGGAACGCGGGAGCCGTGGCGATCGATGGGGCGTCCGATGATAGGCCCCGACGCGGCGAACCCGAGGAGGCGCGCGGATAGGGCCCAGCCGAAGTAGCCGTTGCCGACGCCGAGCTCTTCGCTCATGGGGGCGACGAAAAGGCCGAAGTTGCCGACCCCCATGAACATGCTGATGCCGCCGGCGACGCCCAACGAAACAACGATAACCCAGCCGTAGTAGGGGCGTCCGGGAGGCGCGCGGCGCGTTGCGATATCAGCCCCTAGGCGCGCTGGCGCGGGAAGCTGGGATGCACGGGGCTATTTGCTCTCTTCGTCGTCGGGGCCGGTGAGCTTGCCGAGGAACTCTTCGACGGACGGAGGCAAGGGCGGGAGGTCGGCGGCGGGAGAGGGGTTTGGCCTGCGCCTGCCGCGGCGGGCGTCGTAGTCCGATTCCAAGCGCTCGACGAGAGACTTGACCTTGGGGTTGCGCTGCATCTCGGCGCTGACGCGTTTGTATTGCTGGGTGTCCCGCTGGCTCGTGTAGTACTCCGCGGGGAAGTCGTAGAGCGTGCTGAGGACCTGGAGCATCTTGGTGCGCCCTGCGAAATCGGCTTCGAGCTCGACGTAGTGGGGCAGGCGGCACATGAGCATCATATTGTCGATGCCCTTATTGCTCAACCGGTCGCCCACCATGTTCATGATGGAGGTTGGCCCCTGGTAGGGCCGCCGCCGGTTGCCCTCTATGCCTTCGACGTTCTCCAACGGTTCGCCGTTGAGGCTGCCCATCACGAGGAGCGGTCGGGTGTGGGGGACGGCGTCGTACATCGCGCCGACGCGGCAGAACCTTTTGACCGAGAGCCGTTCGATAACCTCGGAGACCGCGTTTATGTACTCCTCGGCGTTGGAGTGCGGCTCCAGCATGTGCAGGAAGATAAAGTCGTGGTCCTGCGCCCCCGTCGCCCAGCGCAGGTCGGCGTTGGGGACCCGCATCTTGCGCTTGCCGTCTTGGTAGTACACCACAGGGCGGTAGCGGGTGAAATCGAAGTACCTGCCGGGGGTGGAGAGTCCGCCGAGCTCTTCGGCCGACATGTAGCGTTCGAGACGCTCGATGCTGAGGGAGCCGACGCTCCCTGCATCAATCCATGGAGTGAGGGTCGCGATCAGGTGAGGGTCGCGAAGCTCAGGAAGCGGTTCTTTGATTTCGAATTCTCCGACTTTCATGGGCTTATGGTAGCCTGCGGGCGTTTTTTTGCAACCCTAGGGGAGAGGCTCTGGGCCTCGATTGTGCGTGGCTTGTTCGATTGCCCGCCAGACGCGCTCCTGGGTTAAGGGAATATCCACGGGGGGCGCCGCGATCTGGCGGAGCGCGTCGTGGACGGCGTTGGATAGCGCCACGGGGCTTGCGACGGAAGGCATCTCTCCGATGCCGCGGACGCCCAACGCGCCATTGCGCGCCTCGGTAGCGTAGGTCTCGACCGTCAGGCGCGGGAGGTCCTCGGCGAGGGGCATCGCATAGTCCATGAACGACCACTCGTTGGGTCGTCCGTCCTGGGCGTAGGACACGCCTTCGAGCATCGCCTCGCCGAACCCTTGGACAACGCCGCCGTGGATCTGACCCTCGACAATCATGGGGTTGATGAGGTTCCCCACGTCGTGGACTGCGACGAAGTCTCGCACGTCGACGGCGCCTGTTTCGCGGTCGACCTCGACATAGGCGATATGGGCGGCGAAGGCGAAGCTGCCGGGCGGAAGCGTGAACGTGGAGTAGTGCTCGAACCCGTCGCCAGGAGCGCCCGCCAAGCCCGCCACCCGTCCGATCGGCGCTGAGCGCGAGGCGTCGGCCCGCGACTGGACGGAGCCAGATGCGATTTCGATGTCGTTGCGGTCAGTTTCGAGGATATGGGACGCGGCGTCGAGGAGGGCGCTGCGCGTCTGCTCGGCGGTCTGGTGAACGGCGTGTCCGCCAATGACGAGCCCGCGGCTGGCGTAAGTCCCCGCGCCGGCCCCAAAGGGCTCGATGAGATCGGTATCGCCCCATAGGACGGCGACATCGTCTATCGACACGCCAAGGGCATCGGCGGTGATCTGGGCGAAGGTGGTGGCGTTGCCCTGGCCGTGGGGAGAGATGTCGGTGACGAGGGTCACGCGGCCATCCGAGCCGACCGTGATCTTAGCCGCGCTGGAGCGCGCAGCCTCGCCGCCCGTGCCGCCGGAGCCCTTGGTGGAGAGGGCGATGCCAAGGCCGACGAGGCACCCTTCGCTTCTTTCGCGGTCGCGTCTGGCGAGCAGGCTCTCATACCCGGCGGCCTCCAGCGCCTTGTCAAGCACGGGCTCGTAGTCGCCGTCGACATACGGAACGCCGGTGACAGTGGTGTAAGGGAAGCTCCGTGGCGGGATGAGATTGCGTCGCCGGGTCTCGACTGGGTCGAGGCCCAACTCGTCGGCAATGATGTCTAGCAGCCGCTCCATGCAGAACGTGCCCTCCGGCTGGCCGGCGCCGCGGTAGGCGGTCATGGGCGGGCGGTTGGTCATGAGGCAGAACTGCTCGCCGTCGTAGGCGGGGATGTCGTAGGGGCCGGTGATGCGCTTGGCTGCGTTATCGGGCGACGTGAAGGCGCCGCTGATCCAATACGCGCCCATGTCGGAGTAGAAGCGGGCCCTGAGGCCAAGGACCTTGCCGTCCGCGCGGACGGCCGCCTGCAAGGACGCTTGGAGGCCGCGCGCATGGGAGGAGTGGATGTTCTCGCTGCGCTCCTCCACCCACTTCACCGGCCTGCCAAGGCGAGTCGACAGGACGATGGCCGCGACCTCCTCGGGGTAGACGTGGTGTTTGTGGCCAAATCCGCCGCCCACGTCAGGGGCGAAGACGCGGATGCGTCCGGGGACCTCAATCACCTCTTCGATGTGGTGCTGGGTGTCGTGGGCAGACTGGTTCGACGACCAGAACGTGAGGTCGCCGGAGGCTTGATCGAAGCTGGCGATGCAAGCGCGGCCTTCCATGGCCATCGGCGCGAGCCGCGGGACGACGAAGGCGCCGGAGACGATCTTGTCCGCCGCTGCGAACGCTCCGTCTACGTCGCCCCCGCCTGCGCGCTGGTAAGCGCAGACGTTGTTTTCCATTACCGGGTGGAGAGGCGGGTAGCCTCCCGCGGCGGCGCGTTCGAGGTCGTTCACGGCTTCGATGGGCTCATAGCCAACGTCGACTCGCGCTGCGGCGTCAGCGGCTTGGGCGGCGGTCTCCGCGACGACCGCGGCGACGGGCTGGCCCGCGTACAGCGCTCGGCCTAAGGCGAGGGCCGGGTGGGCGCCGCCTTTCTTGATGTCCATACCTGGCCTGCCGACGCTCTCCAGAAGGCCGACACCGTCGAGGTCGTCTCCGGTGAGCACGCCAACGACGCCGGGCATAGCGAGGGCGGCGGAGGCGTCGATATTCTCAATTTCTGCGTGGGCGTGGGGACTGCGGACGATGGCCATGTGCAGCATCCGCGGGAGCTGGATGTCGGCAGTGAAGAGGCCCTCACCACGCAGGAGTCGATCGTCCTCGGAACGGAGAACGCTTTGGCCAATGTAGGGTGCGTCAGTCTTCTTCATCGTCTTCTTCCGGCATGAGTATGAATTCGGGGTAGGCTTCGAGTCTCAGCTCGGCTGTGTCCTGGCCCAGGCGCTCGACATTGGGGGAGACTCGGAGCCCCAATGTCATGGCGAACAGGCGCCAGAGCACCCACGAGACGCTGAACACGAACGCTCCGACTGCCGCCACGCCGGTGAGCTGTACGACGAAGTCTCCGCCCGCGACGATGGAGACTGCCAGGGTGCCCCAGATGCCGGCGATCAGGTAGGCAGGCACCGCTCCGACGACATCATCCAGCTTGACCTTCTCCATGAGCTTGATCCCGATTGTGCAGAGGATACCGCCAACGGCCCCGATAATGACTGCCCAATAGTGGTCGACGATGTCGGGGCCTGCGGTAATCGAGACGAGTCCCGCGATTGCGCCGTTCAGGGTGGCGAGGAGGTCTGTGCGTCCCAGGCGCGGTCGTGAAACAGCGAAAGCGGTTACGACTCCGGCGGCCCCCGCGAGGTTGGTGTTGACTAGCACGTGGCTCATCGCCGTTGCGTCGCCGCGCTTCCCAACGCCAGTTGGGACCCGCCGTTGAAGCCGAACCAGCCGAACCAGAGGATGAATACGCCCAGCGTCACCAGAACCACGTTGGAAGGCGGGGTGGGCCTGATCGTCCCGTTGCGGCGGAATTTGCCGAGCCTCGGCCCGAGGATCATGATGCCGGCCAGCGCCGCCCAGCCGCCCGTGCTGTGTACGATGGTCGAGCCCGCGAAGTCCTGGAATCCCCTCTCAGCCAGCCATCCGCCTCCCCAAGTCCACGCGCCGACGATAGGGTAGATGAGCGCAGTCAGAATCAGCGTGAAGAGAAAGAACGACCACATCTTGACCCGTTCGGCCACGGCCCCGGAGATTATGGAGGCGGTGGTGGCCACGAAGACCATCTGGAAGAACCAGTCGGACATGGTCGAGTAGCCAGCCGCGACGACGGCACCGGTCGCGCTGTCGTCGCCTCCCACCAAGGCTATCTCATCAGTCGTCGGCCCGTAGAGGAACTTGAACGAGCCGATGACGTCTCCGACATCCACGTACATGATGTTGTAGCCGATGAAGAAGAAGGCGAGTCCGGCAATCGAGTAGAGGCCGATGTTCTTCAGGCAGATCATGGAGGCGTTCTTGGTGCGGACCGAGCCGGCCTCCAGCATGGTGAAGCCCGCGCACATCCACATCACCAGCGCGCCCCAAATGAGGAACGAGAAGGTGTTGAGGATGAACTGCGTCTCATCGCCGACCTCCGCGGCCTGTGCGATGGACGGCGAGCCGACGGAGAAGCCCAACAGCGTAAGGGACAACACGATTACGATGACCGCGCGGCGGCGGGAGAGGACGCCTCTGAAAGTCATCAGACTCTCCTCGTGAGGCGGCGTAGGGCCAGCCCCGTGTTGCTCGGCGCGATTCTAACCCCAGCGGACGAGTTGAGATAGCCGATAGCAGACGCCCTTCTGGGAGCGGCCTCGTATCCGGCCCGCCCAGCGGGGGCAGAGGCGTTGACTTGTGACCAATCGGTCACGTATTTTTGTCGGGTGGACGAGGTTTTCAAAGCGCTAGCGGACCCAAGCCGCCGCAGGCTGCTCGACAAGCTGTTGGGGCGGGATGGGCTGACGCTGGGCGAGTTGGCCGATGGCGCAGGGATGTCTCGGTTCGGGGTCATGAAGCATCTGGCTGTGCTGGAAGCAGCTGGTTTGGTCCGCACCGAGCGGATGGGCCGCTTGAAGCTGCACCACCTCGAAACGGCGCCGCTGGCCTCGGCACATCGGGGGTGGCTCCAGAAATTCATCGAGAGCCGGGCGAGGAGGGCGAGCGCATGAGCAGGCTGGAACAGGTGGCGGAAGTGCAGGCGTCGGACCGACACGGGGCAGCCGTGGCGTTCTCGCCCGACGGAAACGTGCTGGCGACGGGCGGGATGAAGGGCACTCTCCGTCTCTGGAGCACGGACGGCTGGAGGATGACGGGGGAGTTGCATGGGCACGGCGCCAGTGTGAATTGCCTCGCGTTCGGGCCCGGCGGCGGCTCGCTCTGGAGCGGATCGACCGACAGGACTGTCCGTATGTGGGATGTCGCGTCCGCGGAATGCGAGCGGACGCTGAAGGGGCATACGAACGTGGTCGCGGGCCTTGCGCTGTCTCCAGACGGGGCGCAGCTTGCGGCCTCGTATGACAAGACGGTGCGGCTGTGGCCGCTCGACGGCGACGGCAAGCCGACGGTGCTGCGGGGCCACGGAGGCGGCGTGACCTCTGTGACTTACGCGCCCTCTGGTTCCCGCGTAGCGTCCGCCGGCGTGGGCGGCGACGTGCTCGTCTGGGATGTCGGCGATGGCTCCCTCGCCCAGACGCTGACCGGCCACCGCGAGGCCGTGGGGTCGCTGACCGTATCCCGCGCGCACGGATCTTCGCTGTCGACCGGTCTCGAGGGGAAGGTCATCGAGTGGTCGATGGAGGACTGGAGCGAGCGCCGGGAAGTTGTTCTTGGCTCGGGCGCGCCGCTGAGCATGGCGGTGTCGCCGGACGGCGTATGGGTGGCGATGTCAGCGGAGCGTCAGGTGGCGATAGCGTCCTACGAGACGCTGCAGATCGAGGCGTCGGTCGCGCTGCCCATCAAGGGTGTCTACGGCCTGGCATGGGCCCCGGACAGCCAATGGCTGGCGAACGTCGGGGCCGACGGTAAGTGCCGTGTCTTCGCGGTCGGGTGATTCGCGGTTGGGTGAGAGGATTGGCCCGCCCGGAGGGAATCGAACCCACGACACTCGGTTCCGAAGACCGATGCTCTATCCGCTGAGCTACGGGCGGGCGGCTTTTAGATTGTACTACCGAGGCGGCGTGCATTTCTCCGGCGGCTGGCGGCTGGTAGGCTCTTGTCAGTCCGTGTGCAGCGGGCTGGGGGGTCGAGTTGAACGAGGGCGACCGGCAGCGGGCGGAGGCGTTCCGCCGAGCGACGGACGCGGTGACGGAGGCGGACCTGCAGTGGATGACGCTGCCGCCTCAGGGCTTGCCGCAGGAGTTGGCCGGGTTCAGCGTTGGGCGGGAGGGCGAGCTCGACAACGCGACGATGGCTGAGCACGGCTTCCCCGGTCAGACGGCAGCCTCCATTCGGGAGATGGGCCGCATCACCGGATACGTGCGGGAGGTCGCGCCCGACCGCTTGCCGAACGCGGCTGAGGGGGACGTGGTTACGGCGGGGATGGTGGCGCATCTGTTTACGGATGCGGACGCCGTCGCGCGGTGGATAGACGAGGTGTTCATCAAGGAGTTCCTGGCGAACGTCGGGCTGATCCGGGACAACGGGCACGAGCTGGTCCACGCCGAGGAGCTGGAAGTGTCTGGGTTCCACGGCAAGGCCGCCGCACTCTTCGCGGTCCACGTTGTGCCGAATGGGACGTTGGGGTCGACGATCGTCGATTTTGCGGTGGGCCGGTTGCTGGGGGTGGCGTTCGTCGTGTCGCTCGGCCGGAGCCGGCACCTCGATATCGCGACGGACCTGGCGCTCAGGCTCGAACGCCAGATTGTGAGCGTCGCGCTCGGGTCGGTGTAGCCCCCTCCTCAAGCCTCCCCCACAGATGGGGGAGGAGGTAAGGCGCCAATCCTCCCTCGCAGAGGGAAGGAGGAAGTAGGGCGTCAATTTCCCTGCGGAGGCGGGGGAAGGGGCTAGTTCTTCCGGGGGCCTACAGAGACGTCGTCGCCGTCTACGCTGACGTTGTAGATGGGGAGGGGTATCTCGGCCGGAGGGGCCGTGACCTCGCCAGTGAGGACGTTGAAGCGCGTGCCGTGGCAGTCGCACTCGATCTCGTTCTCCTCGTCGATGGCGCCGTAGATGAGGTCGCACTCCTCGTGGGTGCACATGTTGTCGAAGGCGATCACCTCGCCGCTTAGCTCGGTGAGGATGACTTGCGTCTCGCCGACTTGGACGAGCTTCAGCTCGTTCGGCTTCACGTCTCTGCGGGCCGCAACCTTTTCGTAGCCTTCCGCCATGTTGGTTCTCCTAAGTGTCGTGTCGTTTGTCGTTTGGGGCCAGGCCGCCGCGCGAGATTCTAAGCGAAGGCGTTGCGGCGGGAAAGCGGCGGGTCAGCCGTAGCGCTCGCGGCCCTCGCGGACCAAGGAAACAATCTCAGGTGTGGATATGCCGAGGCTCACGCCTTGGACGTCGAGGGGCGATGCGCTGGAAGATTCGGGCTGGAGGATGAATGAGCGTCCGTCCTTGCGGCGGATACGGACCGCGCCGTCGCGCTGGGCGGCGTCCAGGAGAGAGGCAAGCTGCTGGCGGGCTTCCGAGTAGGTGTAGACCTTCATGGCGCGTTGACCTCCATAACGCGGACTCCGGCCAGGGCGGCGTTGCCGGCGAGCCCGTTGTCCAAGGTGAGCAACGGCGAACGCAGATTCAACGCGCAGGCCAGCACGTAAGCATCGTACGCGTAGAGTCCCAGCCGGGCCGATAGATCCAGCGACTGGCTGAGGTCTACGTCTATGAACCGGAACTGCATCTGCTCGTAGCTCCTGATGGCCTGTTGGGCCAGACTCAACGTGATTCGGCGGCGTTTGAGCATAGCGGAGAAGGCGTTCCCTATCTCCCAGTGTACGGAGGCGGGCGCCAGCAGGCTCACGCCCACGGTCTGCGCGATGATGGCGTCCCGCTCAGGCTCGTTGGCAATTACCGCGATGACCGCCGAGGTGTCTATCACCAAGTCCATGTGGGAATTGTACAATTGTAGAAAATCGGGGTCAAGCCTTGGCGGTGAAGGAAATAGGGATGGGGTGAGCGGAGGGAATCGAACCCTCGATCTCCAGGGCCACAACCTGGCGTCTTAACCCCTCGACCACGCCCACCACGAAAGTCTGATTTTACGAGCGTGGGGTGTGAGGGGTCAAACGGGCAGACCCTCTCTCTCGTCTCTCCCGCAGACGGGGGAGAGGCCGGAGGGGAGGGGGCAGGGAGTTGTCCGTTTGCGGGAAAAAGGTTGTCCACCTCATTTTTGCCAGGCGTGAAGAAGTTGTCCAACTCACATTTGCCAGGCGTGAGAAGTTGATCGTTTCGCTCGGTGCCAGGCGTAAAAAGTTCACCATTTTGTACGGCGGGACGGGGTATTTCGAGGGTGTTTTCATGGCCGTGGCCTGCTTCCGGGGTCTGAAAAGGTGATCACTCAGAAAAATATGTTGTTCGTGGGTTTCCGGGGCGGTAGGCAAAGCCCGCACAATTGCTCCGAGCCGGAGTCGCGGGGCTGGGCGCGGGCGGCTTCCGGCGAGCGTGGGCTCGGAGGCGACGTAGGGGAGTAGCCGCAGTCTGGCGTTGGGAGAGGACGTTTTCTTGTCCAAGTGAGACATTCCTCCTTTGGGTGGGGCCGGTCGTCCGGGGCGGGTCCGCCATCGGGGGCCGGGGTGTTCAGAACAGGGTAGGAGGTGAAGAGACGACTGCACAACGGGCAAGTGTCGCGATTGTGACGGACTTAGTAACCGGTGCGGGTGACATCGTGGGTCTCAGGTCGGCTGGCAAGACGATCGGTAGACGCGGCGCCCTGTCATGGTTGAGCGAGCGCCAGCGCGTACAGATGCACTGAGCCGGCGTAGAGGACGCCGTCGGACACGGCTGGTGGGAGACCGAACAGACCCTCCACTTCGTACTCCCAAAGGAGCCTACCCACGGAGGCGTCCAGGGCATGAATGGCCTGGGGCACACCGAAGTAGACGACCCCGTCGGACACAAATGGCGAGAATGTCGGACCCTCCACCTCATATTTCCACAGCAGTTCACCTGTGGAAGCCGCCAAAGCGGACAGGCGACCGTTGTACGAGACGGTGAAGTCCCAGGAGGAAACATAGACGATGCCATCCGACACTGCAGGCGGGCCGACAACTGGTCCTTCGTATTGCCACAGCAACTCGCCCGTGGAGGCGTCCAGGGCGTCGAGGCCATCACCCCCCGAGCTTATGAAGACAACACCATCCACCACCACCGGCCAGAACGCCGGTCCCTTAGCCTCGTACTTCCACAGCAGTTCGCCTGTGGACGCTGTCAAAGCGTGCAGGCGACCGTCATCCGGGACAGCGGGGTCCCACGAACCTACGTAGACGACGCCATCCGACACTGCAGGCCGCCCGACCATTAATGCTTCGTACTGCCACAGCAATTCTCCCGTGGAGGCGTCCCGGGCGTGCAGCTGCCCCTCAGACATTCCCACGTACACTACGCCGTCCGAAACCGCCGCCAGACCAAACCCTTCGCGCTCCCACAGCACCTCTCCCGTTGTCGCTTCCAGGGCGTACAGCCGTTTCTCATCAGGGAAGATCGCGTACACAACGCCGTCGGAGACTGCCGCCAATCCAAACCTCTCGCGCTGCCACAAGAGCTCGCCGGTGGAAGCCGTCACCGCGTGAACGACGTCATCGTCCGAGGAGGTGAAAACGACGCCTTCGGTCGTCGCCGCCCCCCACACTTCGGCGGGCGCCTCGTACAGCCACAGCAACTCAGGCCTCGAAGATTCGATTGTCGCGGCAGGAGATGGAGTCGGCGTCAAGATCAGAATCGGCGGGTGGAGTGTCGGAGAGGGGGCGGCCGCCGAGGTCGGAGTCGGCGGTGGCAGGGTTGGGGAGAGGGTAACCGCCGAGGTCGGAGTCGGCGGCGTCAGTGTGGGAGAGAGGGTAGCCGTCGAGGTCGGAGTCGGCGGTGGCAGTGTGGGAGAGAGGGTAGCCGTCGAGGTCGGAGTCGCCGCCCCGAAGCATCCCGCTGAAACAAAGAGAAGGCACAGACTCAGGGCCTGGGCGACCCACTTCAGCCTTGTAGCGGCGCGCGTGGACAACACCAGCGTTTACTCCCAAATCACTCTATAGGCTGTCGGCCGCGGAGTCAGCAATCGGCTGTCTCGAAGTTGGCCATCTGACATGCGCGACATAGTGGATTCTTTCTCCCCTCATCCGCGCTACACGCTACCTGTCCCGGTAGGAGAGGCGGCCCTCCTCCCTAGCCTCCCCGCAGACGGAGGGGTGGTTCGACAGGCTCACCATGAACCTATTGAGTGGGCCTATCTCGACGGTAGACGGAATGGGCCAACGGGGAATGCGGAGGGGAATCTCCTCTGGCGGGGGTATGGGGGCGCGCCCCCCGAGGGTTCCAGGCGGGTGGGCGGGAAGATCTGCGTCCCCGGAGCGGGCATCCCCATAGACAGCGCGGCCCCAAATGGTAAGATTCGCAACTACAAGGCAGATACGCACGTGTGGATTCGCAAGGAGGGCAGCCATGGTAGCCATTATTCGTGCACGGGGAGACCGCTCTATCCGCGACTACATAGACCCTGAGCGCGGGACGGTCAGCCGCGAGCTCTATGTCAACCCGGACATCTTCGAGCAGGAGATGGAGCAGATATTCCAGCGATGTTGGCTGTTCCTCGGTCACGAGAGCCAGCTCCCCAATCCGGGCGACTTCGTCATCAGCCGCATGGGCACCGAAGAGGTGATCCTGGTGCGGGACCGGAAGGACAACCAAATCCGCGCGTTCCTCAATTCCTGCAGGCACCGTGGGATGAAGGTCGTGCGGTACGACCAGGGCAACGCTCTGATCTTCACCTGCCCCTTCCATGCCTGGACCTACGACACCAAGGGGTGCCTGGTGGGAGCGGGATTCCAGCACTCACCCGAGGCTTACGCGGGAACGCTGCCGAAGCAGGACTGGGGCCTGGCCGAAGTGGCCCAGTTCAAGAACTTCTACGGCTCCCTCTGGGCGACCTGGGACCCGAAGGCGCCCTCGTTCGAGGAGTACCTCGGTCCCTTCACCGAGAGCCTCCGCCACTGCCTGCAGTCGAGCGACGGCGTGGACGGCGGGCTGGACATGTTCCCGCCGTTCCAGAGGCACCGCCTCCCCACCAACTGGAAGGTGCCCGGCTTCACATCCGTCACCGACCTTACCCACACGGCGATGACCCACCGCTCCGCCGCCGCCGCCGGACTGCATCAGGACCGCGGGACAAAGGGCGGACGCGACCGTGGCCGGAAAGCCGCCCCCTTCCCGATGAACAAGTACGCCATTGGCGACCACAATCTCGGCCACGGCGGCATGTGCACGCTCTACCACCAGCCCGGCGTGCCTGACTACGAACACGAGTGGTACGAGGAGGGCGTCGACGAGTACTTCAGCGAGAGCCGCGACCGCAAGGCCAAATTGTTGGTGGACAAGGTCATGGCGCCCCACGGCTGGGGCGGAGGGCACTTCGCCATCTTCCCCTGCGTCATGGTGGACAGCTGGCGGCTGCGCTGGTGGAACCCGCACACCCCCGGAGTCGTGGAACGGTGGACGTTGTCCGGCGTGGACAAGACCGCGCCTGAGCACGTGCGGCAGGCCGTCCGCCACTACTCGGAGCGCTTCAACGGCCCGGTCGGCTTCTTCGAGTCGGACGACATGGAGAACTGGAACTACGTTTACCCCGCCAGCCAGGGCGCGAGGGCGCGAAAGCTGGACTACTTCTTCGCCAACGGCCTCGGGCGCGGCGAGTACAACGACCAGATGCCGGGCGTCGTATTCAACGGCTCCTACACGGAGGAGGCCCAGCGCGCGCGCTTCAGCCGGTGGCTCGCGTTCATGGAGGCCTCCAGCTGGGACGACCTGTACCCCGTCAACAAGCAGGCCGACCACCGCATCTGGTAGAGGAGAACCGTGACAGAATCGAAGAAATACGTCCTGTCCGGCCCGAACGGGGCTGACATGTTCCGCAACCTGCCGGAGGGGACCAAGCTCACCACCATATACGGGGCCGCCGGGGAGATCACGGCGAACCCGCACGACGGAGCGTACGTGCTCGTGCGGTTTACGGAGCATCAGGACCCCGCCCTGGTCGGCGAGGAGGAGTACGTCTTCTTCAACGAGGTCCGCGAGGCGACTGAGTAGTACAAGAGGAGACGTTCCGCGAGCGGCGTCGTGCGACAGCTCGGCGCCGCTCGTTGCATACGAGGAGGGAAGCGATGGTTGATCTCTCAGGCGCAGACCAGCAGTCGCTGGAAGCCGTTGTCCTCAAACACGAATTGGAGCAGTTCCTGTACTTGGAGGCACGGCTGCTCGACGAGCGCAGGCTCGATGAGTGGCTCGACTTGCTCGCCGAAGACCTCCACTACTGGATGCCCATGCGCCGCAACATCAAGTTCGGCGACTGGGACATGGAGTTCACCGACAAGGACTCGGAGATCAACTGGTTCGACGAGGGGAAGGACATCCTCGCCGGACGCATCCGGCAGATCAACACGGGCATCCACTGGCCGGAGGAGCCGGTCTCCCGGTTCGAGCACATCGTCTCCAACGTGGAGCTCGTGAGCGTGGAGGGGGACGAGGTCAGGGTCAACAGCAAGTTCTTCTGCTACCAGAACCGCCTCCAAGACGAGGTGAACCACTTCGTCGGACGCCGGGAAGATCTCCTGCGCCGCGACCCCGAAACCGGCTTCAAACTCGTGTTCCGCAAGCTCATCCTCGCCCAGAACGTCATGCTCCCCAAGGTGCTCAACACCTTCCTCTAGAAAGCCTCGTCATTGCTTCGAAAGTCCTCTCCACCGTCTGCGGGGGAGAGTTAGAGAGGGGGCCGCCCCGCCCGCTACTTTCGTCGGTTGTGGTGTGGGGCGTCAGCCCAACATGAGGGATTCCCGCGAAAGCTGGAATCTAGGGAGCGGCGCAGCGGTCCGATCGAGGAAGCGCCGGAGGGTCTGATTCCTTCCCCTTACAAAGGGAGAGGGCTAGGGTGGGGGCGCTCGGCGCAAGCTTCCGGGCAGGGAGAAACCAATATGGCCGCACGCATCGAGTGGAGAACCAAGGGCAAGGGCGACGACGCGCTCCTGTATGTCGGTGAGTTCGGCGAGGACGACAACACCGTGCTGCGGACCTGGGACGCCGACTCCGTCCTGCTCACGGACTTCCTGAACGACATGGTCGACTTGGATATGAAGGTCGTCGGCCTGGAGGTCGACGCGGACCAGCGCGATCCCGAACAGTGGGGCAGCCTCGTCCTCTCACGCGCCGCGAGCGGCGAGGTGCTGGACGTCAACCCCGAGCCGTACTGGGATGGCATCTACTACTGGTTCCGCTCCAGAGGCATCGACCCCCACAAGTGGCGCGGCCAACGCCGGTAACGCCACCATGTTCCTGAACGACGAACAAGAGCAACTCGCGAACGACATCGCCGAGCGCCTCATCGCTCGCGGCGAGACCGTCGCCGTGGCGGAATCGACGACAGGCGGACTCGTCTCGGCGGCGCTCCTGGCCGTCGCAGGCGCATCCCGGTACTACGCCGGGGGCGGCGTTCTGTACACGCTCAATTCGCGCACCGCGCTCGCCGGCGTCCCGGCTGAAACGTACGCCAACTATCGCGGCACGACGCCGGAGATGCTCGCCACGCTCACCGAAGCTATGCGCGAGCGCCTCGGGGCCACTTGGTGCATCGCCGAGTCGGGCATCGCAGGGCCGACCGGCGGACGCTCCGGCGCGCCTGCAGGCCGCACGACGCTCGGCGTCGCGGGCCCCGTCACCCGCACCGAGGTCATCGAGACCGGCCTCTCCGATCGTCAGGCCAATATGGCTGAGTTCGCGACCCGCACCCTCCGCTATCTCCGCGACGCCCTCGACGACGCCTGACAAGGCTCCTCATTACGACGGTCGGCGTCGCGGCCTGCTGTGGGGCGCCCCTACGGCCCCCTCTCTAACTCTCCCCCGCAGACGGTGGAGAGGACTTTCGAGCAATTCCCCCTGTTGGCCTCGTCCAACACCACAACCAACGAAAATAGGCGGGCGGGGAGGGATCGCGGTGCTGTCGCCCCGCTACGAGGTTCCCGCCTGCGCGGGAATGACGGGAGGGGTGGGGGTGAAGGGGGGAAGTCTGCGCGCCGCCGCCTCGCCTCCCCCGCGCTACGCACGACCCCTCCCGCAGACGGGAGGGGTATTTTCGAGGCAATGACGAGAGGGCGCGCTACCTCTCAGCGGGCGAGGTCCTCGACCAAGCGGACGAGGGTGCGGGTGGGGACGCCGGTTGCGCCTTTGACGACGTGGCCGCCGGCGCGATCGGACATGAAGGTGCCGGCAATGTCGAGGTGCGCCCACTCGACGCCGTCGGTGAACTCGCCGATGAAGAGGGCAGCGGTGATGCTGCCCGCGGGACGGCCGCCGGTGTTCTTGACGTCGGCGTAGTCGGAGTGGTTCTGGCGTTTGTATTCGTCGAACAGGGGCAGCTGCCACATCTTCTCGCCGGTGGCTTTGGAGGCGGAGAGGACGGAGTCGACGAGCTCTTGGGACGTGCCCATGACGCCGCTGGCGACGTGCCCGAGGGCGACGACGACGGCCCCGGTGAGGGTGGCGATATCGACGACGCGGCGGGCGTCCTTGATCTGCTTCACGTAGGAGATGGCATCGGCCAGGATGAGCCGGCCCTCGGCGTCGGTATTGTCGACCTCGATGGTCTTGCCGTTCATGGCGCGGATGATGTCGCCGGGTCGTTGGGCTGTGCCGGAGGGCATGTTCTCGACGGCGGGCACGACGCCGAAGACGTTGATCTTGGGTTTGAGGGCGGCGACGCCCTTCATGGCGCCGATGACGGAGGCGCCGCCGCTCATGTCGCCCTTCATTTCCCACATGCCGGAAGCGCCCTTGATGGAGATGCCGCCGGAGTCGAAGGTGATGCCCTTGCCGACAAGGGCGACGTTGTTCTCGGGATGGGCGGGGTCGCCCCGGTATTCCATGATGATGAGACGGGGCTCGTTGGCGCTGCCCGCGGTGACGGCGAGCATGGCGCCCATCTCGTGCTGGACCATGTCCTCGCGGCCAAGGACCGTGATGTCGAGGCCGGCGTCCTTGGCGACTTCGATGGCGACCTCGGCCATGCGGGCGGGATTGACGACGTTGGCAGGCTCGTTGACGAGGTTGCGGGCGATGGCGGCGCACTCGGCGAGGAGGGCGCCCTTGGCGAGGCCGGCGGTCAGGGTAGGGACGCGGGCCTGGTCCCTCTCGACGAGGACGAGCTCGTCGAGCTGCTTATCGCCGTCGTCGGAGTCGCCGTTCCGCTTGGTCCGGTAGCGATTGAACTCGTAGAGGCCGAGGAGGACGCCTTCGGCCATGGCCTGGGCCGACTCGCCGGCGTCGAGTCCGCCGATGCCTGCGCCGTGGGTGATGGCGGCGGCCCTCTTGGCGCCGATACGCCGCAGGTGGCGGGCGGCGTCGCCGGAGACGGAGCGGACGGTGTCGAGGTTGAACTTCTCCCGCTTGCCAAGGCCGACGACGACGACGCGCTTGGCGGGGAGCTTGCCTAGGGTGTGGAGCGTGGCGATTTCGCCTTGCTTTCCGGCGATCTCCTTGTCGGCGATGAGGGCGGAGATGGCGCCGCCCATCGCCTGGTCGACTGCGCCTGTGCCGCCGGCGGGAGAGGTGACCCCCTCAAACAGGTTGACGACGATGGCGTCGGCGGCGAACTGGGCGATGTCGCCGGATTCGACTCTCATGGTGACCATAGTTACACCTCTTGCAGGAAGGGGATCGGGTGGTGGGAGCGTATCACACGGGGTGGAGGGCGCAGCCGACGAGGCCGGGGCCGGTGTGGGCGCCGATGACGGGGGTGAACTCGGTGATAAAGAGCTCTTCGATGTCGAGGGTTGCGCGGAGGGAATCGGCGAAGAGGTCGGCTTTATCGGGAGCGGCGGCGTGCATGACGGCGATACGTCCGCGCCGTCCGGCGAGGCGTTTCTCCGCGAGGGCGGTGAGCCGTCTCATCGCCTTCGCTTCGGTGCGGGGCCGTTCGACCATGCCGATGGCGCCGTCGGCGAGCTGGAGGATGGGCTTCACGCTGAGTAGCTTGCCCATCCACATGAGGGCGCGGGGGACGCGTCCTCCCCGCCAGAGGTGGTACATGGAGCTGATGTAGCCGAGGAGCATCGTATCGGCCATCCGCATCTGGATGCGCGAGACGACCTCCTCGCGCGGCGCTCCCGCGACGGCGGCCCGGGCGGCGTCGAGGACGATGAGTCCTTGGGCCGTGCCCGCGCTGCGGGAGTCGATGAGGGTGATGTCGAGGTCGGGGAATTGGGTCTTGGCGAGGGCGACGGCTTCGGCGGCGGACTTGTAGGTCGCGCTGAGCTCGGCGGAGAGGGTCACGCAGACGATCTCGTTGGAGACTGCGCCTGCCCGCTCGAAGGCTTCGAGGAAGGCGCCGGGGCGGGGGGCGGAAGTGGTGGGGAGGTCGGAGCTCGTGGCGATGAGCTCGTAGAAGCGGTTGGCGGTGATGTCGACGCCGTCGGCGTAGACCTGGCCGCCGATACGGACTTCGAGGGGCGCGAGGAAGAGCGGCAAGCCACTCACGAGGCCGCCGGGGAGGGATACGTTGGAGTCGGAGACGACGGCTGGGGCCATGGCAGGGGCCCATTATAGGCGGCGTCGCGGCAGCGACGCCGCGAGCCGCGGCGACAGTCCGGGCCGATTTTGGGCGTTCGGAATAGCCTCAGCCCTTCCGGCCTCCTCCGCCGCTCGGGACTCACGGGGTGGGGTTAGAGGAGGCGGCCGAGGACTTGCCGGAGGACCGCCAGCAGGATGAAGGCGACGAGGGGCGTGATGTCGACCATGCCGATCGTCGGGACCACGCGCCTGAGCGGGCGCATGATGGGATCGAGGAGCTGGGTGACGCTCCGGTAGAGCTGGACGACGATGTTATTCCGGACTCCGGCGACGATGAGCCAGGAGAGGATGACCTGGGCGAGCAGAGCGACCCACAGGACGTCGAGGAGAAGGAAGACGAGGCCCCGGATCAAGCCTTGCCCCCCAGCTCGCGAGAGCGCCTGAAAGCGGCGTCGACCGCGTCGATAATCGTGGCCTTGAACCGTCCGCGCTCGAGCTCGCGCAGCGCGGAGGCCGTCGTGCCGCCGGGAGAGGTCACCATCTCCCGGAGGAGCGCGGGGTTCTGTCCAGACTCCTTGGCGAGTCGTGATGCGCCGACGGTGGTCTCGATGGCGAGGGTCTGGGCCATGTCTCGGGGCATGCCGACGAATACGCCGGCTTCGGTGAGGGCCTCGATGAACGCGAAGACGTAGGCGGGTCCGCTACCGGAAACGGCGGTGGCCATGTCCAGGTAGTCCTCGCTATCGACGCGCCACTCGCGGCCAAGGGTCGCGAGCAGCCGGGCGGCGTTGTCGCAGGCGTCGCTCGGCGTCTGGGGGGTCGCGGTCCAGACGGACATTCCCGCGCCGATCTGGGCCGGCGTATTGGGCATGACGCGGATTATTTTGTCGTGGCGGAGTCCCTTTGCTATCGAGGCCACAGGTACGCCCGCCGCGATGGACATGACGGTCTGGTCATTGCCGAGCTTGCCGTGGAGGTCCTCGTAGACGTGAGCGATGTGCTGGGGCTTCACCGCGAGCACGATGAGGCCGCCGGAAGCGGCGGCTGTCGCATTGTCCTCGGCGACGGGGATGCCGTACCGCTCGGCGAGCTCGCGCCGTCGCGGTTCGATGGGCTCGGCGACGACGATGTCGTTCGTGTCGCACAGGCCAGCGGCGATGGCTCTGCTGAGCATTGCTTCCGCCATGACTCCGCCGCCTATGAAGGAAGCGCGCATCGTTAGACCTCAGATAAGGAAGCGCCGGCTAGGGCTGCCGGCGCGCTGGCATTATACCACGAGGCCTGAGGGGTTGGGGGCGCCGGGGAGCCGGCGGGCGCGGGCGACTTCGGCAGCGTAGCGAACGGCCTCGACCATGCCGGTCTCGTCCGCGACGCCCTTACCGGCGATGTCGAATGCCGTGCCGTGGTCTACGGAGGTGCGCAGGAAGGGGAGGCCGATGTTCAGCGTGAGGCTTGCCGCCCAGTCGTGCATCTTGACGGCGATGTGGCCCTGGTCGTGGTACATGGCGAGGACGGCGTCGTAGCGGCCGTCGACAGCCTGCGCGAACACGGTGTCGGCGGGAACGGGGCCGATAGCTGCGATGCCGGCGGCGTTGGCGTCGTCCACGGCGGGGCGTATCGCGTCGATCTCCTCGGTCCCGATCAGGCCGGACTCGCCGCTGTGGGGATTGAGGGCGGCCACGCCGATGCGCGGCTGCGGGAAGCCCCGGCCTACGAAGAAGTCATGGGTGAGGCGGAGGGCTTCCAGAATGCCGTCTCGTGTCACGTAGTCGGTTGCGACGCGGACGGAGTGGTGAGTCGTGAGGTGCACCACACGGAGGCCGGTGGTCACGAGCATGGTGAGCACGCGGGGAGCGCCCGCGAGGTGCTGGTAGATTTCCTGGTGCCCGAAGTCCGCGTGGCCCGCGAGGCTGGCGGCCTCCTTGCTAATCGGCGCGGTCGTGATGGCGTCGACAGCCCCATCGAGGGCGAGCTGACCGGCGGCAGAAGCCCAAGCGACCGCGGCAGCGCCTGCAAGCGGCGATACTTGGCCATAGGGAAGATCGGCCAGGCCAGAGTCGTCGTGCGGGGAGATCACGCCAACGCGGCCAGGAGACGCGGTTGCGGACGGGCCCTCGACCTGCTGGGCGCGGAGGCCGGAGTCGATCAGCGCGAAGGCCTTGTCGAGGACGTCGGGGGAGCCCACGACGAATGGCTCAACGTTGCGCCAGAGGTCGGTACGGGAGAGGGCTTTAGCGGCGACCTCCGGGCCGATGCCGACGGGGTCGCCGAGGGTTATTGCGATGCGTGGGCGTCTGTTCATATCGATGAAGGGCGACAGTCAGTATACAGGCCGAGTCGGCAGAGCGTGTCCGCAGAAAAAGGGCGGGCCCCGTCGGATGATTCCGACGGGGCCCGTTGGCCCACTCCCGTGGCGCGTCGAGAGGGGCCTGAGGAGGAGGGAGACCGAGGAACGCTCAGGGGAGCTAAGCGTTCCGGATACCCCGACGCATCGAGGTTTGAGTTCGTGTTTAGCGGCGGACTCCTTTAGATGTCTACGTCTACGTCGCCAGCCTTAGCGTTTGCGGCCTTGGAAAGCGGGCTGTCTTCCAAGTCTCTATCTCGATCTCTCGACCGTCCGGCAGAATCTCGCGGACTTCGCAATCCAGCCGGACGACGAGCCTGCACCCTGCAAGGCCTCTCGGCTTGTCCAGCTTGGCTGCGATGAACTCGACATGGCTGAGGTTGCGCTCCAAGTCGCGTGGGTCGTGGGTGGCGCTCGCAAGGACGATGACTCCGGGATGCTCGATGTTGAGCTGCCAAGGGCCTCGGAATTCCTGATCACAGGTGACGAGGGTCCGACCGAGCATTGAGGCCTCACGCAGGCCGACAGGGCCGGGCGTACGCGGTACTCGCTCCGCGCTTCGGGCGTCGATGCTTCGATAAGGTCCGGCGGGCAGGCCGACATCAAGAATCCAGCGGACAGAGTCAATCGACATTCGGGTTGCCCCCCAACAAAAATCGAACGGCGATTTAGGCTCGGCCAGATGGCCGAAGCCTGTCAGGAACGAAAGCTGAGTCTGGGTTAGCTGGACGCGGCGGGCTCGGGAGCGCTGAGGCGCTCCTCGAAAAGTGGGCTGGTCATGCTTGGCCGACGGCCACGCCGACCAGACTGCTTGGACGGAATCACGTACTCGTTAGGAATCAGTTCCAGCTGACTCGATCTTCCCGAGCCCACGGGCTCGCTCGCCTGGAACTCCTGTATCTCCTGCACGAAGCCGTCCAGAGTGTCGAAGTCCCGGTAAACGCTTGCGTAGCGCACGTAGGCGACGGGATCAAGGACGCGGAGCCGGGTGAGAGCGGTCTCTCCGATTACCGCGGTGGGCACCTCGGTCTTGCCAAGCTTGTGAAGGTCGGTCTCAATGTCCTGGACCAGCTTCTCCAATGTCCCACTGGGGAGCGGGCGCTTCACGCAGGCGAGACGGACGCTGCGAAGGAGCTTCTCCTTGTCGAACTCTTCACGGCGGTTGTCGCGCTTCACGACTTGGAGAACTGCGTGCTGGACTCGTTCATAGGTCGTGAAGCGAATCCCGCATTGGGCGCACTCCCGCCTTCGCCGGATCTCCTGCCCGGTGTCCCTGGAGTCGGTCACTCGTGTTTCGAGGGCTCCGCAATGAGGGCAACGCATGGCTGACGCACCACCTCGCCAGCCGGCCCTTGATCAACGGGCGGCTAGCGTTCCGTGTCTCTCGGGCAACAATATATAGGATGTTAAGGCGCAGGGGCTACCAGATACAGCCCAATTTGCTCGACAAAGGGGATTCTTCCAGCTTGTCGTAGGGAAAGTCAAGAGGCAATCTCGATATTTTAACAAAATGGGCTGATTTGCTTTAACGGACCCACAATATCTTGTGGGATTGGGTCGGCATGCCTCCACATTCCTCCTTCGCAGACGAGACCTTGCGTAGCTCGTCCCATCGCTGCACTCCCCGGTATCCCAAGCCTGTCCATGATTCAACAGGCTCACCACAAAGCCGTTGAGGTTGCGCAAAAGGTCTCGGGCAGAGGGGGAGGAGGCCAGGCTGGGAGAAAGGAAGAGGCCCCTCAGGAAAATCCTTCGGGGCCCGGTGCTTGACCCACTCCCTCTTGGCGTGTCAGGAGAGGTCCGGAGGAGACTGATGGGACAGTCTGGGGAGGATCTGTCCCAGGGATCTGCCCGTCTATGGGGGATAGCCGGGCATCGAATGTAGGGTTGTAGTCCGGCCCGCCGCCCCCGGACCCGGTCTAGAGACTCGGGCCCGAGAGTCGGGGGAAAGGGCCAGACGCCTGCCGGGATGGAGGAGGCTTCCCTGCAGGCCGGGGATCGGCTTGGTTGACTAGAACCTGTCTGTCTTGAGGAAGGGAGGCAGCTCGATACCGGCGTCCTCGCCGAGAGCGTTCTTCAGGAACTCGGAGATTTCGTCGTCGTGCAGGTTCTCGGTGGTGTCCATGTCGGGGAGGCCGGTGGCGATGATGGTCACGCGGATCTGGTCCTCCATCTTCAGGTCGGTGACCATGCCGAAGATAATGTTGGCTTCGGGGTCCACAGTGCGGGCTATGACATCCGCGGCCAGCTGGACCTCCTTGAGGGTGACGTCGCTTCCGCCGGTGATGTTGAAGAGCACGCCACGGGCGCCGGATATGTTCACGTCGAGCATGGGACTGTTGATCGCGGCCTTGGCGGCGTTGATTGCGCGGTCCTCGCCCTCGGCGGTGCCGATAGACATCCACGCGGGACCGGTGCCGCTCATGATCGTCTTGACGTCGGCGAAGTCCAGGTTGATCTCGCCGGGAACCGTGACGAGCTCGGCGATGGACTGCACACCCTGCCGGAGGACATCGTCCGCCATCTTGAAGGCGTTGTCCGCCGTCATTGACTCGTCGCACGTGCTGGCGAGCCGGTCGTTCGGGATGACGATGACCGTGTCGGCCGCCTCCTGGAGGCGGACCAGGCCGTCCTCGGCGTTCTGAGAGCGGCGTCGGCCCTCGAAGCCGAAGGGCTTGGTGACGACGCCAATGGTGAGGGCGCCGGTCTCCCGGGCGACCTCAGCGACGACGGGCGCGGCGCCGGTGCCGGTGCCGCCGCCCATGCCGCAGGCGATGAACACCATGTCGGCGTTGCGAACGGCCTCGTAGATCTCCTCGCGCGATTCTTCCGCGGCGGCGCGTCCAATCTCAGGGTCGCCCCCGACGCCGAGTCCGCGCGTGAGCTTTTCGCCGATGCGGATCTTGACCGGGATGTCGAGCCGTAGCAGGTGCTGTGCGTCCGTGTTGACGGCGAGGTATTCGACGCCGGGAACGCGCTCGCGGAACATGCGGTTGACGGCGTTGGAGCCGCCGCCGCCCACTCCTATGACCTTGACCTGCGCGAGGCCGTCCATCTGCGCTTTCTGCTCGTTACCAAACAATTCCATCATTGTGTGAACCCCCTAAAGTCGGGCCATTCCCGGCCCGTGCCTCCGTTGCGAAGGCTTAACTTCCGTCCCGATTTACGTCTGTGCCCTCAGTGCTGTGCGCGGTGGAGCGTGGCGTGCAAGCGTCATGCGCATCCCCGTCTACAGCCGCTCGGCGACGCGCATCCGCGCGCTACGGCTGCGCCGGTTCCGAGCGACCTCCTCTGTGTCCGGTTTCAAGACGCGCTTATTGACAGGGCGAACTTCGCCGCCGGCCATGAAGTGCTTGATCTCTCGGTCTTCGAGAGAGTGATAGGCGATGGTTACGAGGCGTCCGCTCGAGCGGAGGACCTCGGCTGCCTGGCTGAGGCCGAGCCGGAGATTACCGAGCTCGTCGTTGGCCGCCATACGGAGGGCTTGGAACGTCCGTGTGGCGGGGTGAGTGCGCCCCCGGCGGTAGCCGGACGCCCGGGCGACGGTCTCCGCGAGCTCGACGGCGTCATTGATGGGCCTGGCCGCGACGATGGCGCGTGCGATGCGGCGCGAGCGGCGCTCCTCGCCCAACTGGTAGAGGAGGTCGGCGAGCTCCGACTCGGGCAGGCCGTTCACGAGGTCTCCGGCGGTTTGGCCCTCCGGAGTGAAGCGCATGTCGAGGGGAGCGGAGCGGCGGAAGCTGAAGCCTCGTTCCTCGGCGTCCAGCTGTCGGGACGATAGGCCGAGGTCGAACAGGAGGCCGTCCGCGGGGACGAAGCCGTAAGCGCGGGCCTGAGATGCGAGTGCCCCGAAGTTGGCGTTGGATATGACGATCCGGCTGCCGTAGGACTGCAAGCGGCGGGTTGAATGGGCGACCGCTTCGGGATCGGCGTCGAGGCCGAGGACCCGCCCGCCGGGAGCGGATGCGTCGAGGATCGCGGCGGTGTGCCCGCCGTCGCCGATGGTGCAGTCGACATAGGCGCCGCCGGCGCGCACGTTCAGCCCGTCGATGACCTGGCTGGTCATGACCGGCTCGTGTTGAATGTCGTTGACAGGCTGCATGGCGTGAATGTGACTTGTCTCCGGGGTTGCGGGTCCGGCCGCGCCGGACAACAAGACATTAGTTATTGTCTAAGACAAGTACAATGCTTTTCCGTAGCATTTCAACGGCTTTTAGCGTGTTCGGTTTGGTCTTGTACACAAGGTAATAGACTCGTTTATGGAGATTAGCGCGACTGGCGGGGCGGGCATAAGCGAGCGGCCCAATATGTAGTATGATTTCTAAGACTTATTCAGGAAATGGTCAACCAAGCATTGGCAAGATGGGAGTCATTCTTCCTATCCTCGCGCTCGAAGGCCGGCGGCGCGGCGATCCCCACTAGTCGGGGATAAGACGCGAGCGAGGGCGGGTGTAGCGGGACTCTCGCGTTGCTATAATGCGACGCTGTCGGGCAGCGGGCGCAACGATGCCGGTAAGCTCCGCCGCCAAATCCCGTAATGTCGAGAAGCTGCATGATGCCGACTAGCTCTGAGTTCGTTCCGCCCTATCGACTACTCATGGGAGCGGGTCCCAGTAACGCGAACCCGCGCGTGCTGCGGGCGATGAGCTCGTCATTGCTCGGACACCTAGACCCCAGCTTCCTAGGAGCGATGGACGATGTCCGGAACATGCTGCGGTATGTTTTCCAGACCGAGAACCCGGTAACGCTGCCGATTTCGGGCACGGGCACCGCCGGCATGGAAGCGGCGATTGTCAACATCATCGAGCCGGGCGACACGTTCGTAATGGCCATAAACGGCTACTTCGGGCAGAGGCTTGGCGAGATTGCATCGCGCAGCGGAGCGAACGTCGTTCCGATTGAGCACGAGTTCGGCAGGCCGGTCGACCCCGCCCGCGTGCGCGAGACGTTGCAGGGCCTCAGCAACGTCAAGGCCGTGGGGGTCGTCCACGCGGAGACGTCCACGGGCGTCTTGACTCCGTTGAAGGAGATCGCCGACGCCGCCCACGAGGCGGGCGCGTTGCTGGTCGTGGACGCCGTGACTTCCCTAGGAGGCGTCGAGCTTCGGACCGACGAGTGGGGCGTCGACGTGTGCTACAGCTGCACGCAGAAGTGCGTGGGCGCTCCTCCCGGCCTCGCGCCGCTGACGATGAGCTCCCGCGCGATGGAAGTTGTCCAGGGCAGATCGACCAAGGTGCGGAGCTTCTACCTAGACCTCACGGAGCTGGGCAGCTACTGGGACCGCCGGGCCTACCATCACACAGCGCCGATCTCGATGATTTACGCGTTGCGGGAGGCGCTCCGCCTCATCGTCGAGGAGGGACTGGAAGCCCGGTGGGAGCGGCACTTACGGAGCGCGGCGGCGCTGCGGGCCGGCGCGGCGGCGATGGGCTTGAGCGTCGTGGCCGACGTCGACGTGAGTCTGCCCTCGATCACCGCAGTCGTGGCGCCCGAGGGCGTCAACGAAGCGCAAGCGCGCAAGCACCTGCTGGAGGTCCACGGCGTTGAGCTGAGCGGCGGTCTTGGGCCGCTTGCGGGCAAGGTGTGGCGCATCGGGCTGATGGGCCACAACAGCACGGCGGCCAATGTCCTGACGGTCCTCAGCGCGTTGGAGGACGCGATGGCCGACCAGGGGTACGAGACGCAAGCCGGCGCGGGCGTCGCCGCCGCGCAACGGACGCTGCGGGGCGCTGACTAGCTCGCCTGCGTTCGCTGGTGGCGCCCGATATACCCGACGACCACCTTCTTAATGTCCTCGCCCCACGCGAAGGCGATACGGATCATGTACTGAGGGTCGCCCTTCGTGCCTTTGCCGACGTGCTGGTCTAGCGTGTAGGTTCTCTCGTCCGCCGTGGTCTTGTACTCAACCTTGAACTTGTTCTTGGCGGTGTCTGACTGCTTTGAGGTGTACGACCAGCCGGGACAGGCTTCTTTGAGCCGTCTGTCGAATTCACGAGGGTCGGCGCCTTGCGGGTTCGTGTGTAGCTCGTAGTACTCAGTCGCCAGCCACTCAAGCGCCGCATAGACCTCGTCGGGGCGCTGGAAGGGCGTGTCGTTTTCCGAGGCTGAGTTGGGGGCGATGGTGAGCGTGCCGGGGAACCGGTCTTTGGCGACGGCGATGGCGTCGCGGACGTTGCGTACCTGAGGCTCGCTTCCGGTTGTATCCGCCAGCCGCGCCGTGTCGCCGGCGTCGGCGGAGGGAGGCCCGTCTACCCCGCGTTGGCGCTCCAGTCTAACCATTTGGATCTGGAGGGCCTCAACCTTCTTACGGGCCTGGTCCCGTTCCTTTGTTCTGTTATTCAAAGCTGCCTGGGCTTGCTCGTACTTCTGTTTCCAATTGCCGACCTGCATCCGCAGGGCGGCGTATTCCTCCGGCAACGCTGCCGAAGACTCGTTGGCCTCGTTCGGCGCTTGCGGGTCGGTCGGGTTGGCGGCGTCATCCTCGACGGGGGAGCTCATCAGGACATCCCAGGCGGCCACGAGCCGGTAGACCGTCTCTTCAGACTCCGCCCGTTCGATAGCCCGGGCAAGTTCCAGGCGGCGGGTGGGCGCCTGAGGGCGCGTTTCGGAGTAGGCGTGCAATGCGTCCATCAATTCGTAAGCCAGCTCCAGTGCGTCTGTGGCGAGACCCTGCCGCTCTGCCGCGTCGTCCTCCCAGTGGCCCAGGCCCACGTCGAGGTAGCTCAACTCTTCGGCGTAGGAGGTCCTTATCTCGGATATGGCGTCGCTAAGGCCCCGCCTTGCTTCTTCGATGAGCGCCTCGCGGTTGTCTCTGAGCATATCGAGGGCGGCAGTTGTAAAGACGGAGACCTCGTCCCAGTCAGGCGCGTCTAGGGGAAGAGCGCGCAACTCCTTTAACCACTCGTCGAGGAGAGGCGATTTAATGTCGTAATCGTCCAGGGGACGGTTGCCGGTGAGACAAATGAGCATCAACTCGATGTCTCGCGAATCGAACGCGCCCCTCTCGGCGATAGCGTCGCGCTTCCTGGCGAAGGCCGACCAGCCCAACGTTTGCTCGAAAAACTCGCGCTTGGGCGGAGGGTACTCGAATGTTTCCCCTAGGTCCGAGAGGTGAGCCATCACTGCATCGGCTAGGTCGCTTCGGCATTCCGTCCAGACTCTGACAACGGCGGCGGCGAGCTTATTATTCCCGAAGGAGCAGGCGGAATGGATGGGACCCGCGAGCTGGTCGGTAGGTGCCATGCTCGCTTTCCTGAACCCATCGATGCTGATTCCCGAGTTATCGATGGCGGCGCTCAGGGCGTCCCGCGCGCTCTCACTCGCTTTCACTCTATATTGAAGAGCGGTGTCGACTATCCGCTGGGCCTGGTCGTCGTAGATGAAGAAGAGGCTTACAGGCAGGGGTCCCTTATCGGGCCCATTGTTCTCGTGGTTCGTGTTGGTTGTCGCCATGGCGCATTCCTCTAGCCCATTAACCTACGGCTTGACCGCCTTCATCGTTAGCACCGGCCAGTAGAACTCTATGACGCCTTCCGCGCGGGGCGTTATGCCGAATGCTTCCGCCGCTGCCCGGGGCGCGTCGGCGAGGGCTTGGCCGAGCTGGGCGGCATCTTCCTTTGGCATCCCCGCTCGTTCCGTCCAGTCCGGATACTCTAGGTCGACCCGCGATAGGGCCGTCTCGGCGACTCGGAGGCCGGCGTGAGCAGCGGCGCCGGTCCAGTCGCTGGCGGTGAGGTTCCTCACGTGGGACGGGTCGCGCCAGATTTCGATTTCGTGCATCCAGGCCAAGGCCTCCGCGTCGTCCGGCGAGATGGTGTCGATGAGGATGAGCTCGCCGCCCGGAGCAAGGACTCGCGCGACTTCTTCGAGCCATGCTCCGACATCCAAGAAATGGTGCGCGGCGGTGCGGCAGGTCACGAGGTCAATCGAGCCGGCCGCGTAGGGCAGGCGCTCGGCCGTTACGAGCATCATCTCCGTCTGTGGGGCCCCACGCTCGGCCCGGAGCGAGCGCGCCTGCTCCAGCATCTCCGGCGTCACGTCCGTGGCTATGACCCGCTCGCAGTGGCCGGAGATGGCGAAGGCGGTGAAGCCTGGCCCTGCGCCGATGTCGACGGCGGTCCCGTACCGCCGGTCGCTCAGGTAGTCGGCGGCTGAAGCCAGGCCGTTCGACTGGGCGTGCGTCTTGCTGTCGCGATAGGCCTCGGCAAGCTTGCCGAAGTGGCCTTGGGAGGTGCGTTGGGGTCGTTGGGAGGAGGTCATGCTTGATGCTCGCTGGTGGCGCTTAGTGTGGGAGGCCATTCTATCCGAGCCTCTCCCTCAATCATCTTTCTCAAGTGGGGGACTGAGAAGGGTAGTCTGCGGGCGAGCGGCCGTTTCTTAGAAGACGAGCCACGCGAGGGCTGCGGTTGCGCCGGCCACGACCAAGCCCGCGACGGTCACCACCGCGTTCTCCAACGTGACGGGGCCCAGATAGAGCAGGGGAAAGCTGATGATTGTCCCGGCTAGGACGACGTGGCGCAGCTTGCGTTTCATTTCGGCTGACAGCACGGTCACCTCGACAATCTCGGCAGCAGCTCGATGATGATGATCGCCTCGATCCCGGCGAGGAGCACGAGGGCAAGGATGTACGGGATGACGATTCTGAAGATGTCCCGCTCTTTGCCGGCCAGTCCGACAACGGCGGCGCCGACGAGCACCTTGGCCGGGGCCATGGGGCTGCCCACCGACGCGCCTATCGATTGGATGCTCGAGATGGTCACGGGGCCGATGCCGAGCGCGCGGGCCGTTTCCAACTGAAGCAGGCCGAACATGACGTTGGAGTTCGTATTGCTTCCGCTCATAAACGAACCGAGCAAGCCGATGAACGGCGACACTAGTGGGTAAACCGGGCCCGAAACGTTGGCGATGCCCCGCGCGAGGAGGACCGTCATGCCGGAGTCGGCCATGACCACGGCCATCATCACCATCGGCGCAACGCCGATGGTTGTTCCCAGGCTCTGGGAATAGGTCAGCTTCATCGCTTCCCAGGCGACACCGCGGCGCCATCGTCCTGCGAGGACGTAGAGGCCGGCGCTGATGAGAACGGAGAACGTTATCAGCGGCGCGGGGTGGTTCAGCAACCGTATCGGCGCGTAACTGCTGACCGCAGGGACGGCAAACCCTTCGCCGGTAACGAAGGCAGGGTAGTCGAGTCCCCAGCGGATGCCGGAGACCGCCTCCTTGATAGGGCCAATCTGGGAGATGACGCTCAGGGTGATCAGCAGCATGTAGGGCATGAACGCCAGCCAGAATGGCATGGGCTTACCGCTGTCGCCGTCTACGGGGGGCGCCGCTCCGGCGGAGACCGCCTCCTTCCGAAAGAGGGGCGTGCGGGAGACGACGGCAATCGCGACCATGCCGAGGACGGCAGGTACGCTCGACGCGATCTGCGGCGCGCCAGCCAGCGCCAGCCCGTACATGGCCGCCGCCATGATTGACCCCGTCACGATTACGAGGGGCAGGCTGCGTCTGACCGCGGCGAGCCCCCCGTAGATGTGCGCGACGAGCGATCCGCTGACGACGATGATGGGCGCGAACAGCAGCGCCATGTGCGGGGCGATGACATCGCCCTCGATGCCGGTGACCAGTTGGATGGTGTAATAGGAAGAGCCCATGGACCCGAAGGTGACGGCCCATCCGTGGCCCACCAAGGCCATCCCTGCCGCTCTCGCGGGAGAGAAGCCGAGCATGATGAGCAGCGGAGCGGAGACGGCGATAGGCACGCCGAAGCCGGTGATGCCCTGGATAAAGCTGGAGAAGCCCCAGCCGATGAGCAACGCTTGGGTGAGGCGGTCGTCGGCCAGCCTCGCCATCGCGCGCCCGATGGCGTCGATGCCCTTCAGCTTGTCGACCATGTTGAACATGTAGACGGACGCCCAGACGATCGTCAGGACGAACACCGCCAGGCTGAGGCCCTTCGCGCTGGCGATGGCCACGTGGTCCCGCGAGGCGCCGAAGATGAGGAGGCCCAGCGCCAGCGCGAGCGCCCAGGCCGCCGCTCCGGCCCTGGGCGCGCTCCAGTTGAGGGGAATGATCGTCACGACCAATAGGACCACGGGCGTGGATGCCAGCAGCCAGTTGATTAGCGTGAGATCGGGGCCTGTCATGTGGAGAGACGCTGCGGAGACGCGCGCCAGCATAGCCTCCGGCTAAGGTCATGACAAACGGGGTCGAACGGGTCGGCTGCTACAATCACTCAGGCTTCTCTCTTCATGGCTTCCTCACTACTCGAACGCTTATCGCGCGGCCCGCTGCTCTCAGACGGTGCAATGGGCACGCAGCTCTACGCTCACGGCATCACCGCGGGACCGCTGGAGCTCGCCAACATCGACAGGCCGGACGCCGTCAGGTCGATTCACCTGGACTACCTGGGCGCAGGGTCGGAGCTGATCGAGACCAACACGTTCGGCGCGAACGCCTCCAAGCTCATGGCCCACGGCATGGCGTCGCGCGTCGAGGAGCTGAACCGCGCGGGTGTGGCGCTTGCGAAAGAGGCGGCGCGCTTGCACGGGCAGCAGGTCTGGGTGGCCGGAGCGATGGGCCCGCTCGTGCCCGACACACTTGGGGCCGATGCGCTCGGCTCCGCCGCGGCACACAAGATGTTCGCCGAGCAGGCCGCTGTGCTGGCCGACGCCGGGGCCGACCTCCTCCTCCTCGAAACGTTCACATCACTGGCGCAGCTTAAACTGGCTATCGCCGCGGTCAATTCCGCCGCGGGGTTGCCGGTCATCGCCCAGCTGACGTTCAACGACGACGGTCTTACGCCGAACGGCGACTCGCCCGAGGAGGCTGCGGCCGCGCTTTCGGGCGAGGACGTGCTTGGGGTCGGCGCCAACTGCAGCGTGGGCCCGGACTTGGTCAGGAGCGTCGTCGAACGGATGGCGGGACTGACGAGTCTGCCGCTCGCAGCGCAGCCAAACGCGGGCCTACCTGCCTACGTGGGAGGCAGGCTTCGGTACATGGCGGCCCCGGACTACATGGCGGAGGTGGCCCGCGAGGCGGCCAGGTCGGGCGCGGTGGTCTTGGGCGGCTGCTGCGGAACCACGCCGGAGCATATCGCCGCCGCCCGTGACGCGATTCGCGGCGTCTCGCCGTCCCGGGTCCACGTAGCTCCGCGTTCCGCGCCCGCCTCGAAACCGGAGCCCGAGCCTAGTCCGCCGACAGGGCTGGCGGAGCGTTTGGAGCGAGGCGAATTTGTCGTGACGGTGGAGCTTTCACCGCCGCGCGGGTTCGATATTGGCCCAACGCTGGACAAGCTGCGCGGGATTGCGGGGCATATCGACGCGGTCAACGTGGCGGACAGCCCGCGGGCGCAGGGACGCATGAGCGCGCTGGCCACCGGCAGCCTGCTCCAGTCGCGCTTGGGCGTTGAGACCGTCATGCACATGGCCATTCGTCATCGGAACCTGCTCGCGCTGCACTCGGACCTCCTAGGCGCGCATGCGCTGGGCGTCCGCAACGTCTTCACGGTAATGGGCGATGTGCCGATTACCGGCGACTACCCCCAGGCAACGGCGGTGACCGACGTGACGGCGTCGGGCCTGATCCGGCTCATGGCCGGGTTCAACCGCGGCTTCGATGCGAACGGTCGCGAGTTGGACTCGCCGACGTCCTTCTTCATCGGGGCGGCGCTGAACCTCAATGCGCCCGACTTGGACCGCGAGCTGCGGGTGCTGGAGCGCAAGGTCGCGGCGGGCGCGCATTTCCTGCTGACGCAGCCCGTCTATGCGCCGGAGGACGTGGAGCGAGTGGAGTCAACGCTGGGGGGCTTCCCGCTGCCGGTCATCATGGGAGTGTTGCCGCTCCGCAGCGTCCGTCACGCTCGTTTCTTGCACAACGAGGTGCCGGGAATCGTGACGCCGCTGCACGTGCTGGACCGCATCGAGAGGGCGGGCGAGGGCGCGGCGGCGGAGGGCATCGCGATCAGCCGTGAGCTGCTCTCGGCGGTCGCCGACCGCATCGCGGGCGCGTACTTCATGCCGCCGTTCGAGCGTTTCGGCATCGTGTCCGAGACCTTGGAGGGCCTATCGCTGCCGGGTCTGCGCCCCAGGGCAGGGTAGACGACGCCTCCCTCGCCGACCCGCGGGTTGACAGGGAGGCTATCGGGAGCGCAAGAGCCTCCAGGGGAGGCAGCCACGGTGCACTGGGGACAGGCTGGTCCCAAGGAGGAAGCGTTGCGAGTAAAGGTGAAGGATGGCGAGGTCGAAGTTGAGGTCAGGGGCAGCGGAGACTTGGTGGTCCTCGTGTCCTCCTTGGGGCGCGGCATCGGCGATTTCGACGCGCTTATGGGCGACCTCGAGGCCGCAGGCTATCAGGCCGTCGGCGTTAGCCATCGCGGCATTGACGGCAGCTCCCCCGCTGTGGATGGACTGACGCTGCGCGATTTCGCGGACGACGTGGCGCGGGCCATCGAGCATCTATCCGGCGGACCGGCCCATCTCGTTGGCCACGCGTACGGCAACCGCATCGTGCGTTGCCTTGCCTCCGACCGCCCGGAACTGGTCCGCAGCGTCACACTGATCGCCGCCGGGGGGCAGGTCCCACCGGCGCCGGAGACCGGCGCAGCCCTCATGCGCATCTTCGAGATCGACCGCCCCGAGGAGGAGCGCCTCGCCGATATTCAGCACGTGTTCTTCTCCCCCGGCCGTGACCCTTCGGTCTGGCTCGACGGCTGGTCTCCCGAGACGAAGAAGATGCAATGGGACGCGCGGGACTCGGTCCCCTATGCTGAATGGGGGCATGCCGGGTCGGCGCCGGTGCTCGTCATCCAAGGGCTGGACGATCCGATGGCCACTCCCGAGAACGGCTACGTGCTGCGTGAGCAGCTCGGCGCGGATCGGGTCGAAGTCGTCGATCTGCCGGACGCCAGCCACGCGATGCTGCCCGAGCAGCCTGAAGCCATCGCTCGCGAGCTGCTCGCTTTCCTCCAGCGACACTAAGCCGGCGATGCTAGGCCGCGCAGCGCCGGACGCACGAGGGCTTGCATCCCAGGTCGGCTAGGTGCGCGCCCACGGTATACTGAGGGGGGTCGGATTCCATCGTGGGGCCGTAGCTCAGTTGGGAGAGCACCTGCTTTGCAAGCAGGGGGTCAGGGGTTCGAATCCCCTCGGCTCCACCACTAACCAGTCCAGACTCGTCTCTTGCGGTCTCAGAAACCCCTCATTTTACTCCTGAGTAGCCGTTGTCCGGCTCCCAGTCGTGCTCCATGCGTCCCCCAGTGTCCCGCATCATGTGTGGTAACATATGTGGGAACAATCGATCGCATGGGGAGACGCATGGCGCTATCGGCGACGCGGGTCAAGGCCTTCAAGGAACCAGGGCGATACTCCGACGGCGGGGGCCTGCACCTCTACGTGAACAAGGCGGGAGGCAAGTCATGGGTCCTGCGCATCACCATCGACGGACGCCGACGCGATATCGGACTGGGAGGGTTCCCGTCCGTCAGCCTGGCTCGTGCGCGCGAGCAGGCGGCGGACAATCGGACAGCCGTTGCAGCGGGCCGCGATCCCCTGACCGCGAAGCACGCGCGGGCGATGCCGACGTTCCGGGAAGCCGCTCGGGCCGTCCATGAGGTGAACAAACCCCGTTGGCGCAACGCCCGGCACGCCGCCAGCTGGATGCAGACATTGGAGCGTCACGCCATGCCGGCGCTGGGCAACACGCCGCTCGACCGTCTCGACCGCAGCGATGTGCTGCGCGTTCTCAACCCGATATGGACGACCCGGCCGGAGACAGCCCGGCGGGTGCGTCAACGGATGAGGACCGTCTTCCGGTGGGCCATAGCGCACGGCTTCATGGAGGTCAACTTAGCGGGCGAGGTCATCGACGGCGCATTGCCTCCCATGCCGAAGGTGAAGGCGCACCTGAGAGCCCTGCCCTACCAGGAAGTCGGGGCGGCGCTCGTGACCGTTGAGGCGTCCCAAGCCTCGACCGCGGCCAAGTTGTGCTTCCGGTTTCTGGTGCTCACGGCAGCGCGCTCCGGTGAGGCGAGGGGCGCCGCCTGGGACGAGATCGACCTCCAGGGCCAGGTATGGCGCGTGCCGTCTGAGCGGATGAAGGCAGGCGTGGAGCATCGGGTCCCCCTGAGCGGACAGGCGCTCGAGCTACTGGGCAAAGCAGCTGCCTTGCGTGATGGAAGCGGCCTGGTGTTCCCGTCTGTGCTGAAGCCGGGGTCGCCGATGTCTGACATGACGCTGACGAAGGTGCTCCGTTCAACGGACCTGGCGGAACGGGCGACCGTCCACGGGTTCCGCAGCAGCTTCAAGAACTGGACGCTGGAGCAGACGGACACCCCCTGGGCTGTCTCAGAGGCGGCGCTTGCCCATATGTTGGGCAACTCGACCGAACAGGCCTACGCCAGGTCCGATCTCTTCGAGCGGCGTCGCGCGCTGATGCAGCTCTGGGCGGACTACCTGACCAGCGTAGTCTCGATGGAGGCCGAAGCAGCGCCAGGCCGCGTCTAGGCTGCGTTGAGCGGGCCGGACGGGCTTCTCGCTATCGGTCGGGACTCCAACCAGCCCGTGATGTCGCTCTCCCTCCACCTGACGGCAGCGGGCCCAACCCGTACGGGCGGCGGGAAGTCTCCGTCCTGCATGAGCCGATAGATCGACGATCGTCCCATGCCCGTGATCTCCTCCACCTGTCGACGCCTCAGCAGTCTGTCCCCCATCTTCATCACCTCGTCATGCGCTTCTGTTCGACCAGGAAACATCTGTCTTGCCGTAGTCGTTGGGTCGCTGGCCTCTCGTTACGATCCCATGGCTACCGGACACCCGGCGCATGGCTCGTGTCCCTGGCGCAATCTCGCTCGCCTCCTCGCTGGCCTGTGGGGGGCCAACATAGAAAGCGTAGAGCGGCGGCGGCGCCGATAGTGGGTCAATAAGTCGGGAGTTTCAGAATTGCCCCGACACAACGAGGCAACCACTCCCCGCAGGGGGCCCCGTTGTCTCTGGGCAGTCCATGACTGGAGGAACGGCTGGTGGCTGGGAGCTGCGGGAAGCGGCCCCTTCCCGAGAGGGGGACGGGAGGGTCCGTCGCCTGAGCCTCGCTCAGGCCTCAGTGGGTATGGAAGGGCCCGGTGCGTTCGGCGATGGCCTTTGAATATTTCACGAACACGGGCTCGAAAGGCCTTTTTCAGCCACGCTCTTTCCAGATGAGCTTCACGGTGTCTTCGGAAAGAGCGACCTCGTTGCAACCTGCTCCAGCGACCTGCTTCAGTGCCTCTGCCACGATGCGACAGCCGGAGACGTAAGTGCCATTCGGCCGTACCCCAACCCTGCGCAGGACCTCAATGGTGAACTGAATATCGACGTCGCGTACGAGGTGGGCCGGTCTGACGGGGCAATGGGGCGGGATAGGCTTCCGGTCGGGAGACCGCAGGCGCTCGCCATCAACCTTGGCCCGCCACCTGTCGAGCGGGCGGGGGATGGACTCGCCCCGGCTGTGAAGCTTCTTCTCGATGCACTGGAGAGCGTCGAAGTAGGCCCGGCTGGCCCCGGCGTAGTCGATGTAGACTCGCAACTCGGCAGGGCGGCGTTTGCCGTCGCGGGACGCCCATTGGTCTGCCAAAGCGGTCGATACGGCTTCGGACTCCCACGCGAAGTCAAACCGGGCCGTGGCCGCGATGTTGGCCAGCATTGCCCTGGCAACCCGGAGGCCCTCCCGAGGAAACGGGCGGCGTCTACTGTTGGGAGAACCGCGTCCCTCCCTCCGTCGGGCGGCCCGCCGGTAGAGATCGATGAGCAGTTGACGTTCACGAAATGTCTGCCACGACTCCCGCACCTGAGCCCTCATGTAGTCCGCAAAGGCCGCCTCCTCAGTTTCCGTATCCCCCCGCTCCACGGCCCGGTGGATGCGCTCCTCCGCTTCCTCCATGCGGGGTCCGCCGATATCGACGGCCTGGGGATCGCAGACAACCTCGTCGATGAGCTGCAGGCGCAATTCGATGCCCCACCGGAAATTACGGCTCGCCTCGGGGATTCCTTGCGGCAGCAGTCTCACCCGCCGGCACCTCCCTCCGGCAATGCGTTCCTCCCTTCCGTCGGGCCGGCCCTGAGGTCCGGGAGGACGCCGGAGCGGGCAGTCTCACCCCGGCGGCCCATCGCCCGCTCATGGAGACCGGGTATGGCGGCCGCGTTGCCGTACGGCGACCCGAGCCGCCAGGCGCGCTGGCCACCCGCCTTCCGGATCTTCGCCCGTATCGTGTTCGCCCCCATAGAACGAGTGTAGGGCACGGGCCCTGCCCGCTTGCAAGAGGGGGTATGGCTTCACTGCCTACGACGAACAGCGTGATGGGGAGCGCGAGTTGTTCGCCGCCCGGCTCAGCGGACCAGCGGTAGCGCATGCCATTCTTGCGCAGGCGGCAGCCGGGGACTGCGTGATGATGGCATCAAGTTGTCCACTTGATGGGCCACCACAACGGCCTAGGCAGTGGAAGGAGGCCGGGGAAAGCTGGACCGATGCCGCCGCCGTAGCCGAAATACCGGAGGACAGCAGAAACCGGCTGGCCGGAAGAGCGACCATAAGCGGCCTGACCCGCGGAACGCTGTACACCGTGCGGGTCATTGCAACCAACGCGGTGGGGGACAGCCAACCCTCGGCTGAGATGGCGACCAGGCCCCAAGGGGGCGTTGGTTAGGGTGACCGAGTCGGTCGTCAACGGCGCGACGCTGACCCTGCGCTATAACAGGAACATGGACCCGGGCTCCGTGCCCGCGACCAGCTCCTTTGTCGTGATCGTCAACGGCGGAATACGCGCCGTTGACTCGGTGTCCATATCGGGCAACGAGGTGAGGTTGACCCTGTTCTCGGCCGTGTCGGCGGCCGACGAGGTGACCTGGCTCTACCAGCAGCCCGTCAGCCCCACGGCGCCCGCTCTCCGCGCCGCGGGCGGCAACTATGCTGTCGGCGGTGGGGTCCTGGGATTCGAAGACGCCGCCAACGAGACGCCCCGCTCGTCGCTACAGCCACTGACGGCCCAGTTCACCAACGTGCCAGCCTCCCACGACGGCGCGGCCGGCTTCACCTTCAACATAGTGTTCAGCGAGTCGGTGTGGGTGGGATACGGCTTCCCCAGGAACGACATGCTGACGGTCACGGGCGGTACGGTTACCAGCGCCCACTGGCTTGACCGGACCACCAAGCGATGGGCCGTGACCATACGGCCCGATTCCCAGGGCGCCATCACCGTTGTGCTGCCAAAGGAGCGGTACTGCGAGTCCAACAGCAATGCCACCCAAACGGCCAACCTGGTGCCCGGCGCGCCCTGCGCCGCCGGAGGCCGGCGGCTCAGCAACCAGCCCGAGGCCACGGTCCCGGGCCCGAGCTCCCAGCAGCAGGCCGCGAACTCCCAGGCGACGGGAGGGCCCGGCATAGACGGCTCCCCGCGGACCGGCGAGACCCTCACCGCCACCACGTCCGGCATTGCGGACGAGGATGGCATGACCGGCGCGGCCTTCGCCTACCAGTGGATTCGTCACGACCCGGCGACCGCAACCGACACGGACATCGAGGGCGCCACGGGCTCGACGTACACCGTGACCTCCGCGGACGAGGGCAAGGCCCTCAAGGTCAGGGTCGCCTTCACCGACGACGCGGGCAACGAGGAATCGGTCACCAGCTACGCCGTGATCGCCTCCCCTCCGGTGCAGCAGGCTGAGCCGAAGGAACCCGGCGAGGACAAGTCCGGGCCAAGGGGATCGATCGGGGGCAGTGTGGAGCTGCTGCCGCCCGCCAACACACCGGCTACCGGCGCGCCCGGCATAGACGGCTCGGCGGTGGTCGGGCAGACGCTGACGGCGACCACGACCGGTATCGGTGACGACGATGGGATCAGCGGCGCGGTCTTCGCCTACCAGTGGCTGGCTGGCGATGCGGCGATCGAGGGCGCTACGGCGTCGACCTACACTGTGGCCGCAGGGGACGCGGGCAAGGCCCTCAAGGTGACGGTCACCTTCACCGACGACGCGGGCAACGAGGAGTCGCTGACCAGCCAGGCGACGGCGGCGGTCACCCAGCCGGCTGACAGCCACCATTCACGACGCGCCGGACTCCCATGACGGACGGAAGAAGTTCATCTTCGAGCTGCGCTTCAGCGAGGAATTCGGCCTCAGCTACAAGACCCTGCGGGACCACGCCTTCACGGTGACGGGCGGCGAGGTAGTGAAGGCAAGGCGGCTGGAGAAGGGCAAGAACGTCCGTTGGGAGATACACGTCAGGCCGTCCGGAGACGGGACGGTCGCCATTGTGCTGCCTGCCACCACGGACTGCGATGCAACAGGCGCAATCTGCACGGAGGACGGCAGGATGTTGTCCGAGCGGGTGGAGGTGACTGTCCCAGGGCCGTAGCGGGCAAGCCGAGTGTCCCTAGCGAACCCCATTTACTTGCCTCCTGTGGCTTCTGATTGGGCCTCATCCCCTGCAAGAGGCACCATCCCGCTCTCCCAGTGTAGGTAGCGGGTCCAGTGATAGACCACTCCTCTGATTCGGTCGGGGCGGGCTATCTGCTCGTTGCCGAGTGGTCGGTGACTAACCGTGCCGGGGGTAGAATCGAGTGGGAGCGACCCCGCAAGCGTTCCCCACGGCACGGGGGAGGCCTCGCCTAATACGGCGGGGCCTTTCCTTGTCAGCGAGGCTGGAGCAGGACGGGGTCGCCCTCGGACGCTCGGCTCTTGATCGGGGAAGCGCCCGGCTCGGGACTCGGCTGGGGCTGCTCGGGATCTGGCGTTGCCGGCAGCGGATCGCGCAGGACCTCAGCGACCCGGACGGCCAGCCAGCCGCTCAGGCTCAAGCCCGCGAGCTGAGCGCGACGACCGAGCTCCTCGGCGACGTCGACGCCGACGTAGGTGACGAAACGGGGACTAGTCCGCCCTTCGACCCCACCCCACCCCCTGAGAGGCCGTCCGGTTTAGCGGAATCTACTTCTGCTGTCTATATTAATATCCCGCATTTTACCTCTCTACACACACACATTTTCTTTAGTCCTCCACACGCCTTGCTGGGTGCTCGATTTTGGGGCCGCGTGTGCGCCTCCTGTCCACCTCTACACCTACCCCTTGAACGCTTAGGGGAATGCCCTTCTTGACCTCTACCCACCCACTCCCCCACCCCCCTACACCTTCCCCTTCCACCGCTTAGGGGAATGCCCTTCTTGACCTCTACCCACCCAACTCCCCCCGTCCAAGCGCTCGCGGGCGCGCCACCTGTCCACCTCTACACCTACAAGGGCGCGCCGCATTCACCTGCTTTCGGAGTCGCCCGCCGCAGGGCGCGCGCGACAGGTCGGGGAAGGGCCTGATGCTCAGCCCTCTTTTGGCGCACCCCTCGCGGGCGCACTCCACCCGTTACGTCAACTTGCGAAACCCGCCCCGCCGGGGGCGTTGGCGGTCCAGGGAACCGAACTCACGAGTGAAATAACGCTCCGACGAGGTTCATCCCACAATCAATCCCACGCGACGGGCACGACGGGCGATTCCGGGGCCGCTGTACCGTCGGGGGAATACCGACGACGCGCAAGGGTAAGACGTGGCAGACCACGGGCATGCGCGCCGGCATCGTGCGAGCTGCGGACCGTGACGAGCTGACGGTCTCGGAGTTCTGCCGCCGCGTCGAGCACGACGCGGCGCGGGGGAAGCTCTAGATGGCGCGCATCTTCATCCACTGGAACCGAGATGGCCCCCGACTCGCTGGCGAGCTGGCCCGGCGGTTCGGCATCCTCGAAGACGAGCAGCTCTTGGTCGCCCTGGTCGCCGACCGACCAGGAGCACGGCCATTGCTCCGCATCCTGGCCGTCCTGAAGCGCATTGAACGCGCCCTAGCCCTCATGGGTAGGACGCAATAGCAACGGAAAGTTTCGGTATTCGTGGGTGGTAGACCGAACGCCGTAGCGGGCAAGGAGCAACCATCAACACCCCCGCTAGTTCGAGTCCCGCCAGGTGGGCCTAAGTTGACGGTAGGCAGAACCGTCTTTGAGATGCTGCTGAAGCTGTGAGCCCACGCTAACCGCTCGGTCACCTGCATGACAGGGTAGAAGGCCGAGATTCAACGTCGCACGGCCGTAGTAGCTCTATTGCCTGTCGATCCTCCTTCCCCTTCTTCACCACGGGGTTGCTGGGAATGAACCTCCTCAGTCCCTGACGGCTATTGCAATCATATCATGCAGTTGCGATAATCGAATAGGTGATCCATTCCACTACCTGTGATGACTATCTGGGATGTGGACCCACGAAGGAGAGGCTCATGGCCAAGACAGCGAGGTTCGATGGCGACGCCTTCTTCGCCGCTCTGGACGCAGAGAGGCAGGCCCGCCAATGTACCTGGAAGCAGGTGGCGGAGGAGTGCGGCATCAGCGCCTCCACCTTGAGCCGCATGTCCCAAGGCAAGCATCCCGACGTGAACGGTCTCGCAGCGTTGGCGGCGTGGTCAGGGCTGGATGTGGACAGGTTCGTCAGAGGTGATCATCTCAAGATAGAACCTGAACCCCTCGCGGTGATCTCGTCCTGTCTCCGCTCCGACCCTCGCCTGAATGAGGAAGCCGCCGTTGCCCTTGACCAGATGGTAAAGGCAGCCTACAGGAGCATGACGAGCCGATGAGCGCCCTGAACATCAGCAGCTTCATATGGGGCATCGCGGACGACGTGCTGCGGGACATCTACGTCCGAGGCAAGTACCGCGACGTCATCCTGCCCATGACGGTCATTCGCCGCCTCGACGCTGTGTTGGAACCGACGAAGGAAGCGGTGCTCCGCATGAAGGAGCAGATGGACGCCGCCGGTATCACCAACCAGGACCAGGCCCTGCGTCAGGCATCCGGCGAGGCTTTCTACAACACATCCTCCTTCCGGCTCCGTGACCTGACCTCTATCGGCCAGCAGCAGAGGCTCCGGGCCAACTTCGAGGCGTACCTCGACGGCTTCTCCCCCAACATCCAGGAAGTCTTGGAGAAGTTCAAGTTCCACAACCAGATTCCCACGTTAGTGGATACGGGCACTCTGGGCTTCCTGTTAGAGAAGTTCCTGAACAGCTCGATCAACCTCAGCCCCCGGCCCGTGTTGAATGGGGACAGCTCCGTGCGGCTTGAGGGCCTCGACAACCACGGCATGGGCACCGTCTTCGAAGAGCTCATCCGGCGCTTCAACGAGGAGAACAACGAGGAGGCCGGTGAACACTTCACACCGAGGGATGTGGTGCAGCTCATGGCCCGCCTCGTCTTCCTGCCGGTTGCCGATGCGGTGCGATCCGGCACCTACCTGGTATATGACGGCGCGTGTGGCACCGGCGGGATGCTGACGGTCGCGGAGGAGACGCTGACGCAGCTGGCCGGCGAGCAGGGCAAGGAGGTCTCCATTCATCTGTACGGACAGGAAGTCAACCCCGAGACCTACGCTATCAGCAAGGCCGACTTGATCCTGAAGGGCGAGGGCGTCGAGGCCGACAACATGCAGTTCGGCTCCACCCTCTCCTCCGACGCTTTCCCAGCCCGCGAGTTCGACTTCATGCTGTCTAATCCGCCCTACGGCAAGAGCTGGAAGACTGACCTGGAGCGCATGGGCGGCAAGTCCGACATCATTGACTCGCGCTTCGTGGTGAAGCACGGCGGCGACCCGGACTACTCTCTCATCACCCGCTCCAGCGACGGCCAAATGATGTTTCTGGCAAACATGCTCAGCAAGATGAAGCACGGCACCCCATTGGGCAGCCGCATCGCCGAGGTGCACAACGGCAGCTCCCTCTTCACCGGCGACGCCGGGCAGGGCGAGAGCAACATCCGCCGCTGGATCATCGAGAACGACTGGCTGGAAGCCATAGTCGCCCTGCCGCTCAATATGTTCTACAACACCGGCATCGCCACGTACATCTGGGCGCTCAGCAACCGCAAGCCGGAACACCGCCGGGGTAAGGTGCAACTCATAGACGCAACGCAGTGGTCCCGCCCGCTGCGCAAGAACCTGGGCAGCAAGAACTGCGAGCTGTCCGACGACGACATCAGCCGCATCTGCGACGCCTTCCTCGGCTTCGAGGAGACGGAGCAGTCCAAGATATTCCCCAACGAGGCCTTCGGCTACCGGAAGGTCACCGTCGAGCGCCCGTTGCGGCTCACCGTCGATCTGTCGCCGGACCATCGCCAGCGATTCCGAGCCGCCTGTCGTGACGCAAATGAAGAGCCGCTCGCCAACGTCATTGAACGGGTGGCGGCAGCGCTGGGCGTTGGACCACACCCCGACTTCAACCGATTCATGGAAGTCGTTGCGGCGGATGCCTCCGCGCATGGCTTCAAGATGACGGCCAAGCGAAAGAACCTGTTGCAGCTGGCCTTGACGTCCCGCGATGAGGCCGCTGCGCCTGTCATCAAGAAGACCCACAAGCCGGGCGCGCTGGAAACTGACCCAATCCGCGGACTGATCGAAGCTGCCTTGGGCGGTCAGAGCGTCTTGGTGGAGTACGAGCCGGACACCGACCTGCGCGACACCGAGCAGGTGCCGCTTCTCCATGAAGGCGGCATCGAAGCCTTCCTCCGCCGCGATGTGCTGCCCTACGCCCCGGACGCCTGGTACGACGCGGCCAGCGTGAAGGTCGGCTACGAGATCAGCTTCACGCGCCACTTCTACAAGCCTCAGCCCCTGCGCCCCCTGGAGGAGATACGGGCAGACATCCTGGCACTGGAGGAGGAAACCGAGGGGCTGCTGGCGGAGATTGTGCAGAGTGGCGGGAGAATGTAAGCGCGATGACGGACGCGACGATGCATAAACTGACCCAGTCAATAAGAGATATTCTGTTTAATGCGGTGACTGGGCATCTGTTCTTGAAGAGCGTTGACAATCGGTTCCAGATCGTAGCTTGTCTGGATACGATAGAAGATGTTCAGCTTGCCATAGACGAATACCGCCGACTACATCTTTCGGAGGACCAGACGAACACAGGGAGGTTGTACCTTGCCGTTTATCGAGTTCTGCAAGGGATGTTCCTCCAACAGGATGCGCTTATGAACTTAGCGAACGCCATTGGCTTTCCCTTTCGACTCGATGACTATCCCAGCCTCAAGGACATTCGTGAGATAAGAAATCAGATTGTTGGGCATCCAACGAGCTATAAGAGAAGGAAAACTGAATCGTACTACGCCATCAACAGAAATTCGTTGTCATTGAAGAGATTTGACGTGATGGAGTACAACAAGAAAGGTGGACAGGCCCAAGTAGCTTCAGTCGATCTCACGCAAAAGCTCTCTGACAACGAGTCGCTAATCCTTCAGGCATTGAGAGATTTGAGAGGCAAATTGGAAGACGATATAGACAAACACAAGGCCGAGTTTCGTGATAGGCATCTAGCCACTCTATTCCACGAATCACTTGACTATATGTGCGAGAAGTTGCTGACAGGAGCATTAGATTCTAATAGTGAAAGCGACCGCTATCCAGCCGCGGCTGCTGTTGAGGTCATAGATAGCATGTTGAGCGACCTAAACAACGCATTGTCGGAGCGAGGCAAGCCTCCTGAGGCGTGGGCGGGTGTGGATTTGGTCCGGGATGAACTCCGGTACCCAATGGCTGCATTGAGAGCCTTCTATTTGGATGAAGACAATGGTATCCAGGCCCCTGATCCAGAGGCGGTACGAATCTTCGCGCGGTTTGTGAAATCAAACCTACACGAACTGCGGGACATTTGCTGTGAGATTGATGAGTACTACGATAGTGATCAAACAACCTAAGTCAGTGGGCTTACAGGCCAACAAGAGAGACGGGGAGAAAGAATGGAACTAGGGCGTCTCTTCTGCCCCTACCCCGCCTATACGCCCTCCGGCGTCCCCTGGCTCGGCGACATGCCTGAGCATTGGGATGTGCGGCGCGGCGGCTGGCTATTTCGCAAGATGGATAGGGCAGTGAGTGACGCCGATGAAGTGATAACTTGCTTCCGTGATGGCACGGTTACTCTTCGCAAGAATCGGCGTACAGAAGGGTTCACTGAGTCGTTGAAAGAAATTGGATATCAAGGCGTCCGAAAGGGAGATTTGGTTATCCATCAGATGGATGCTTTCGCAGGCGCAGTCGGGGTCTCAGACTCTGATGGCAAAGGGACGCCTGTATATTCAGTATGTTACCCGACAGATGTTGCCCACTCTCTCTACTATGCGCATGTCGTCCGCGAAATGGCACGCAATCAATGGATCTTGGCTCTTGCCAAGGGAATACGTGAACGCTCCACTGACTTCAGGTACTCGGAGTTTGCTCGACAGGAGTTCCCCCTCCCACCCCTCCCCGAGCAAGCTGCCATCGTCCGCTATCTGGACCACGTGGACCGGCGCGTCCGGCGGTACGTCGCAGCCAAGCGGAAGCTCATCACGCTGCTGGAGGAGGAGAAGCAGGCCGTCGTCAACCGAGCTGTCACCCGCGGTCTCGACCCCAACGTCCGCCTCAAACCCTCCGGCGTCGAGTGGCTCGGCGATGTGCCGGAGCATTGGGAGGTTGTGCGCCTAGCATCGGTGTCCCTACCGAAGTCGATGGTGAACCAACAGCATCGTGAATTGTTGCCCGTTTATCTCAATTTAGGTGTCATCAGATTCTCAGATGTAGATGAAAGAAGGACTAATCCCACAAGCCAAGACCTCTCCAGCTATCAGGCGGTCGATCCCGGCGACTTAGTCTTGAATAATCAGCAAGCTTGGCGAGGTTCTGTGGGGGTATCCAATTTTGAGGGAATCGTCAGCCCGGCTTATTTCGTGCTGGAATTGACCCGTAGAATGGACCAGAAGTTCGCCGATCTGCTTTTCAGGGACAAGTCAATGGTGGGTCAATACCTCGTCTGCTCCAAGGGTGTTGGCACGATACAGAGAAACTTGTACTGGCCACACCTGAAGGGAGCACTTACCTTAGTGCCGCCACTTACGGAGCAAGCCGCCATCGTCGAGTATCTGGACGAAGCAACCGCTGGCATAGACACCGCCATAGCCCGTGCCAGACGCCAGATCGAACTCGTGGAGGAGTACCGCACGCGCCTCATCGCCGACGTGGTGACGGGCAAACTGGACGTGCGAGAGGCGGCGGCGCAGCTGCCCGATGAGTCCGACGAGGAAGGCCCGATAGACAGGGATGGCCTTGTACTGGACAATATGGACGATGGCTCCTCTGATGTCAGTCAACTACTGGAAGAGGAGCAGACTATGGAAAGGGAGGTGACCGCATGACGGACTGGAGCAAGTGCCCGGCGGTGGAGAGTGTGCCCGGCAAGCTCAGTGGAGCTTGGGTGTTCACCAAGACGCGGGTGCCGGTCTCAGCCCTGTTCGGGAACCTGGCCTCTGGAGCCACCATCGAAGAGTTCCTGGACTGGTTTGAAGGCGTGGAGAAGTGGCAGGTAAATGCTGTACTAGAGCACGTGGTCGAGAATCTCGACGCCAAAGTAAAGCATGCGCATCCTGTTTGACCATAATACCCCAAAGCCCTTGCGCCGTTACCTCGCGGAACACATCGTAGATACAGCTAGGGAGAAGGGCTGGGCCGAACTCAGGAATGGAAACTTGCTGGACAACGCAGAACGGGAAAGCTACGAGGTTTTGATAACCGCCGACCAGAGCATGCGTTACCAGCAGAGCATCGCCCGCAGACAAGTGGGTGTTGTAGTGTTGCTCGCCAACAGGTGGCTTGATGTGGAAATGAAGATCGAAGAAATCCGCAACGCCCTTGAGGGGATACAACCCGGAGAGTTGAAGGAAGTCCCCATCCCGATGAGAGGCGATGGATAGTGTGACCACCGATACCAGCGAGAGGGGGTTTGAGCGCCTCATCTGCACGGCGCTGACGGGCGCGCCCTGCGACCCGCCGCAGGGCGGCATGGTGCGCGAGCGGCCGGCTGAGTACGGAGCGGGATGGATATGCGGAGACCCGCAGGACTATGACCGCGAATACTGTGTGGACCTCGCCCAGCTCTCCGCCTTCCTCGATGCCACCCAGCCCGTTGCCGCGGAATCGCTGGACCTTGGCCAGGACAGTGCGACGCGGCGCAAGTTTCTAGCCCGGCTACAGGGGGAAGTCACCCGGCGAGGGACCATTGACGTGCTACGCAAGGGTATCAAGCACGGCCCGCACCAGATCGACCTGATGTATGGCACGCCGTCGCCGGGCAACGAGAAGGCTCATGTCCAGTACGCGCAGAACCGGTTCAGCGTGACGAGGCAGCTCCGCTACAGCCGGGACGAAACGCAGCTTGCCCTTGACCTCGGTCTATTCATCAACGGCCTGCCCGTCGCCACCTTCGAGTTGAAGAACAGCCTGACCAAGCAGACGGTGGACGACGCGGTTGAGCAGTACAAGCGGGACCGCAACCCCAGGGAGAAGCTCTTCAAGCTTGGCCGGTGCCTGGCCCACTTCGCTGTAGACGACCACGAGGTGCGGTTCTGCACCCTCCTCAAGGGGAAGGAATCGTGGTTCCTGCCCTTCAACAAGGGGTGGAGCGACGGCAAAGGCAATCCGGACAACCCCAACGGCATCAAGACCGACTACCTCTGGAAGCAAGTCCTTACCCGCGCCGGGCTCACCGACATCATCGAGAACTACGCTCAAGTCGTGGAGTCGAAGGACGACAAGACGGGCCGCAAGAAACGGGAGCAGATATGGCCCCGCTACCACCAGTTGGACGTCGTGCGCAGGCTGTTGGCTGACGCATCCACCAGGGGAGTCGGCCCGAAGTATTTGATTCAGCACTCGGCGGGCAGCGGCAAGTCGAACTCCATCGCCTGGCTGGCGCACCAGCTCATCGGGCTGGAGCAGGACGGCAAGGCGCTCTTCGATTCGGTGATCGTCGTCACGGACCGGAGGCTGCTGGACAAGCAAATACGGGACACCATCAAGCAGTTCACCCAAGTCGGCTCCGTCGTGGGCCATGCCGAGAGCTCGGGCTATCTCCGCACCCTGCTCCAGGAGGGCAAGCGGATCGTCATCACCACCGTCCAGAAGTTTCCGTTCATCCTCGACGCCATGGGCAACGAGCACCGGGGGCGCACCTTCGCCATCATCATCGACGAGGCCCATTCGAGCCAGGGCGGACGGACGTCCGCATCTGTATCCATGGCGCTGGGAGAAGCCGGTAGCGAGGAAGAAGACGAGACGACCGAGGACAAGATCAACCGGCTGATGGAGGCCAAGAAGATGCTGCCCAACGCCAGCTACTTCGCCTTCACCGCCACCCCCAAGAGCAAGACCCTGGAGCTCTTCGGCACGCCCGTTCCCGAAGGCGGGAAGACCAGGCACGTCCCATTCCACTCCTACACCATGAAACAGGCCATCCAGGAGGGGTTCATCATCGATGTGCTGGCGCACTACATGCCGGTGGACAGCTACTACCGCTTGGTGAAGACGGTGGAAGACGACCCGGAGTTCGACACCAAGCGCGCCGGGAAGAAGCTGCGCCGCTACGTGGAGGACAACGACCACGCCATCCGCCTCAAGGCCGAGCTTATGGTGGATAACTTCCACGAACAGGTGGCCGGCTTGCAGAAGATTGGCGGGCAGGCGCGGGCCATGGTGGTCACAAGCAGTATTCAGCGGGCCATCAGCTACTTCTACGCCATCCGGGCCTACCTGGTGGAGCGCAAGAGCCCCTACCGGGCCATCGCCGCCTTCTCCGGAGAGCACGAGCACGACGGCGCGAAGGTTACCGAGGCATCCCTCAACGGCTTCTCGTCGAACCTGATTGCCGACAGGATTCAGGAAGAGCCCTACCGCTTCCTCGTCTGCGCAGACAAGTTCCAGACCGGCTACGACGAGCCGCTGCTGCACACGATGTACGTGGACAAGATTCTGTCGGGCGTCAAGGCAGTGCAAACCCTGTCGCGCCTCAACCGGAAGCTCCCCAAGAAGCACGACGCCTTCGTGCTGGACTTCGCCAACGACGCCGACACGATCCAGGACGCCTTCTCCGACTACTACCGGACCACGGTCCTGGCGGAAGAGACCGACCCCGACAGGCTGCACGACCTCAAAGCGGCGCTCGATGGCTATCAGGTCTACGCCCCCGCGCAGGTGGATGACTTCGTGAAGTTGTTCCTGTCCAAGGCAGACCGCACTCGACTCGACCCCATCCTAGACGGCTGCGTCTCGCTCTACCGCGAGCAGATGGACGAAGACGGCCAAGTGGACTTCAAGGGCAAGGCCAAGGCATTCCTCCGGACCTATGGGTTCCTGGCCGCCATCCTGCCCTACACCTACGCCGAGTGGGAGAAGCTCTCGATCTTCCTCACCTTCCTCGTTCCAAAGCTGCCTGCACCCATTGAGGACGACCTGTCCAAGGGCATTCTCGAAGCCATCGACATGGACAGCTATCGGGTGGAGAAGCAGGCGGTGCAGGACATCCAGCTTCCCGACGAGGACGCCGAGATTGAGCCGGTATCCACCAGCGGCGGCGGGCAGAAGCCGGAAACGGAGATGGAGCGGCTCTCCAACATCATCAGGGAGTTCAACGACCGCTTCGGCAACATCGACTGGAAGGACCAGGACAAGATCGAGAAGGTGATTGCGGAAGAGCTGCCCGCGAAGGTTGCCGGCGACAGAGCCTACCAGAATGCAATGGCCAACTCCGACCAGCAGAACGCCCGGATTGAGCACGACAAGGCCCTGGAACGGGCCATGACCGAGCTCCTGGCGGACCACACCGAGCTATTCAAGCAGTTCAGCGACAACGAATCCTTCCACCGGTGGCTCTCCGAGACGGTCTTCGCTGCTACCTACATTGATGCGGCACCTGCCGCTGGAAGACCTGGGAGCAAGGTGGGCTGACCCATGATGGCAATGCCTAGCGCAGCGACCACCGTTCGCCCCGTCGCCGTCGACCTGTTCTGCGGCGCAGGGGGATTGTCTTATGGGATGCAAAAAGCTGGCATTGCGATTGCCGGAGGGATTGATATCGACCCTGCTTGTCGGCACCCCTTCGAATCTAACGTCAAAGCAGACTACTATGAGCGCGACGTTGCCAATCTATCATCTGACTTCGTTGCGGCGATCTTCCCTAGATGGGGCGTAAGAGTGCTCGCTGGCTGTGCACCATGCCAACCATTCTCCACCTACACTAACCCGAGTAGTGTTGAGACGCGTCAATGGCAGTTGCTGGACAGGTTTGGAGAGATAGTGCTTGAGTTGCAGCCGGAAATCGTCACCATGGAGAATGTACCTCGCCTCGCCAAGCATTCAGTGTTCCAGAGCTTCCTATCCATCCTCGACCTGGCCGACTATCACTACGATCACTGGGTGGTTCGATGTGCCGACTATGGAGTTCCACAGACGCGATCCCGCCTAGCAGGCTGCGGAAGAAAGGGTTTCGTGGCGATGTGAGGGCTGCTGGCATGTCCGCCATGTCGCTGAGTGACGCGTTGCCGGGCGGTCTGACCGCGTGTGGAGGGCCTTTAGCCTCGGGGCCTGTGACGTGAGGAGCGGCCTCGCGGCCCCTGCTTACGCGGCCTGCATAGCCTGTGGGACTGGCGTCTCAGCAGTCATCAGCCTCGCCATCCGCACCAGATTGTAGGCTGTCCCCACGAGGTAGCCGGCAAGGCCCGTGCGGTCCAGACCTCGGTAGCGCGTCCTCCGGAACCCGCCCACCGTCTTCATCCACCCGAAGATCTCCTCGACCCGCTTCCTCAGACGCTGACTGAGCGCATAGCCGCGATGCCGGGTCGTGCGTCCATCGATAGCGCTGGAGCGCCCGCTCGTGTTTTGCGCCACGTGCGGGGTCACCCCGCGGGTGCGCATGGCCCCCACGCAACCCCGCGTGTCGTAGCCCTTGTCCCCTCCGAGCGTCCGGGGATGGAAACCGCGTTCGCGCGCCCCGGCCAGCAGCACCGGGACCGCATCCCGCTCCGCCGTCCCCGTGGCTTCGCTCACCAGGAAGTCCACCAGCAGGCCGTTGCGGTTCTCCATCAGCGCATGGGCCATGAACACCAGCCTGGCCTCCTTTCCCTTGCCCTTCCGAAAGAGTCTCGCCTCGGGGTCCGTCGCGCTCTGGTGCGTGGCGTTGGCGCGCCGGTCCCCATGAAAGTCCACCGAGGGGTTGCCCCGGTCGCCGTCATCTGGGGAAGGATCGGCGCCTCGCGGCTTGAAGCTCTTGAGGCTCGCTGCCGCCTCGATCAGCGTGCCGTCCACCGTGAAGTGCTCGTCCGACAGCAGGCTTCGCCGGTCCGCCGCCAAGACCACCTCGTCGAACAACTGCTGGCCTACTTGGTGCTCCAGCAGCCGCAGCCGGTTCTTCGTGAACACCGTGGCGTCGAAGCTGCGCTCCAGCAGTTGCATGCCCAAGAACCAGCGGAACAGCAAGTTGTAGTCCAACTCCTCGCAGAAGGCGCGCTCGCTCCTCACCGAGAACAACGCAATCAGCAGCGACGCCTTCAACAGGCGCTCGGGAGGAATCGACGGCCGCCCCACCTCGGCATACATCCGGTCGAACTCGGGCGATAGCCGGGCCAGGGCCTCATCGGCCAGGACCTTGATGGTGCGGAGCGGGTGATCGGCTGGCACGCGCTCCTCCATGTCCACGAAGGCCAACATCGTCACCTGGGGCTCCTGCCGTCCACGCATACGCTCCACCTCCGTCTCGAGTGCCCCTAGGATCGGCCCTCGGCACCCTCAGTCGCCACTGTTCGGTTCGTGGTTTTTCAGCAGCCTGCTAGTGCTCCTAGCTTCGAAGCTAGGCGACATCGAATTGGCGCCACCGACTCACGCCGATGGAGAATTCGCAACCGTCAGTGAGACGATCAAACATCTGGATAGTATAGCCGCTGGAACCACTGCCACGACTGATCCTCTGCACAAATCAAGTGGACTGTCACAGAGGAACCTTGACCGCATACGCAGCTCCAAGCCCGGAGGAACTTGGCGCGACTGGGACGACTCCCTGCGCGCGGCTTGCCATGTGCGGGAAAGCGGACGTACATATCCGAGCGTATACGGGCGGATGCGATGGGACCAACCAGCTCCGACCATAACGACGCAATTCCACGGGTTCGGCAATGGACGCTTCGGCCATCCCGACCAGAATCGAGCTATTTCTCTGCGGGAAGGTGCGCTCCTTCAAACATTCCCAGAGGACTACTCGTTCGTTCCCGACGGGGACCAAATACGCATATCGTCAGTTGCCCGCCTGATAGGGAACGCAGTTCCTGTAAGGCTTGGAGAGGCCATCGGCAAGTCCATCATCGCGCACTTGGAGGACATAAATGACCCAGGCTAGGGACACTACGTATCGCATGACGTTGAGCCTCCACGTGCTGAACGAGCTAGGAATCAATCTCTACAGCAATGTCCCCGCAGTCCTGGCTGAAGTCGTGGCCAACTCATGGGACGCTGACGCAACCAAAGTCACAATCGAAGTCGACCAGAAAGATGGACGCATCACCATCACCGACGATGGTCAAGGCATGCTCGTACACGGAGAAGTTAACGAGATCAACGCCCGATACCTTCACGTAGGCTATCACCGACGAGACGAACAAGACGAATTCGATGAGCATGGCACAGTGCTGACCCGGGACGCCGAGGGGAACTCGATCACCCCGATATTCAAGCGTCCAGTCATGGGCAGGAAAGGGATCGGCAAACTCTCCCTCTTCGCTATTGCCAATGAGTTTCAAGTGCATACGGCAAAGGATGGACACAAAGCTGGATGCATAATGTCCAGCAACGACATTAGGGAGCAGATCAAAGAAGAGTCGGGTGTCTACAACCCTCGCCCAATAGCGTCTGCTGACGTCGAGGTAGAACGCGGAACTCAGATAATACTCACCGACTTGAAGAAAGATATTGGGCAAGCCGCAAAGAACCTTCGCCGTCGCATAGCGAGGCGGTTCGGCATCAGGGGAGTCACGTTCAACTTCGAAGTCTTCATCGATGGTGCTACGGTAGTCGCACAGGATAGAGACTATTTCCACAAGGTGCAGTATCTCTGGGAGTATGGAGATTCCAACCCTACATTTGAGTCGCAGTGCAATAAGCTCGCAGAGCGTTTCACCCGGTCAGGCGTGGTTGACTCCGGTAGAGGGCTGTCCCTCACAGGTTGGATTGGCACATCCTTCCGCTCGGGTGATCTAAAGGAAGGCGGGAAAGAGGATCAGGAGAGCATCAACAAGATCGTATTATTCGTCAGGGAGAAATTAGCACAGGAGGATATTCTTGAGCAGTTTGGTGAAGGCGGCGTATATGCAAGCTACGTCTTCGGCGAACTGTACGCCGATTTTCTCGACATCGACCGAGAAACCGACATCGCTACAAGCAGTCGCCAGAAGATTATCGAGGATGATCCTAGATACATTGCGCTCAAGACGTTCATTGGGAATGAGCTCAAGGAGATCCAAAGCAAGTGGACGGATCTGCGCAACAAGAAGGGCGAAGATGTGGCAAGGCAGATTCCAGCGATTGATGCTTGGTTTCAGAAGCTGGGGTCAGACCATCGACGCAAGGCAAGAGCCCTATTTGGAAAGATCAATCAACTCAACTTGGAAGACGAGCAGCGTAGAGTACTCTTGCAGAATGGGGTAATCGCCTTTGAGACTCTTCGCCACAAGGAACAGTTGGACAAGCTGGAATCACTTTCCGCACAAGACATTTCGACGATAGGCAAGATATTCTACGACTTAGATGATCTGGAGGCCACTCTCTACCATAGGATCGTAATGGAGCGCCTACGAGTGATTGATGCCCTAGCTAAGGCAGTGGATGACAATGCCATCGAAAAGGTATTGCAACAACACATCTTTACGCACCTGTGGTTGCTTGATCCAGGATGGGAGAGAGCGACTGAAACCGTTCCGTCCTATATGGAAAAGTCGGTTGTGAAGATGTTCCAGGATGTAGACGCGACCTTGACTCAGGAGGAACGGTTGAGCCGTATCGACATCAAGTATACGACGGCTCACGGCAAACACGTCATCGTTGAACTGAAGAGAGCGGACAGAGTCCTGAGTACAAATGACGTGCATAGGCAGTTGGACAAGTATCGCATCGCTTTCCAGAAAGTCGCTAGGCAACATGAGGAGCAACCAAAGCCCCTGGAGCTCGTATGCATCGTTGGCAGAGAGCTAAGAGAATGGACGGACCCAGCAGAGCGCGATGTGACTGCTCGAACACTTGTCCAGATCGAAGCGCGAGTGGTCACCTACCAGCAGTTGCTAGCCGATTCAGAAGCGAACTACAGGGAATTCCTAGAGCGCCACGCAGATGCGGGACGTATTTCAGACCTAATCCGTCAGATTGGCGAGTGGGAGTGGGACAACGATAGCTAGATGTAGTTCCCATAGAGGTTGTTGACAGGTGAGAGGCCTCGCTGTTGCTGTTGTGTAAAGCCAACACCGGCAGTGACAGGAGGCCCCTCATGACCCATCGTAATGCACGACTGACCCCCGTGACTCGCGCCGAGTTGGTCGAACAGGTGTTGTCCGGATGGCCCCAGGCCGAAGTGGCCCGCTTGTTCCGCGTCTCCCGCGCTACCGTCGCCAAGTGGGTGCGGCGGTTCCGTGAAGGTGGACTGGACGCGCTCCACGACCGCTCCAGCCGTCCCCTGCGCAGCCCCCGCCAGACCGATCAGTTGCAGGAAGTGGCCATCTGCGCTGCTCGACGCATACTCGCCTGGGGGCCGCACCGCATCGGGTGGCGGTTGGGCATTGCCCGCTCCACCGTCTACGCTGTCCTGCGCCGCGCCGGACTCCACCGCCTCGCGTGGCTCCATCGCACCACACGCGAGGTCGTCCGCTACGAGCATGCCCGCCCGGGCGACCTGGTCCACCTGGACATCAAGAAGCTCGGCCGCATCCCGCAGGGCGGCGGCAAGCGCATCCTGCCCGGCTTCGGCGAGACCCACAGTGGCCCTCAGCGCGGCCCCCGCCTCGGTTTCGACTTCCTCCACGTGGCCGTGGACGACCACTCCCGCTACGCCTACGTCGAGGCCCTGCCCGACGAACGCGGCGCGACCGCTGCCGCCTTCCTTGTTCGAGCGCTTGCCCACTTCAAGCGCCAAGACATCGCCGTCGAGCGCATCCTGACTGACAACGGCGCCTGCTACGTAAGCCGCATCTTCACCCGCACGGCGGCGGCCAGGAATATACGGGTGAAGCGCACGCGACCTTTCCGGCCTCAGACCAACGGGAAGGCGGAGGCGTTCAACAAGATCATGCAGGCCGAGTGGGCCTACCAACGCCCGTACTACTCCAACCGCGAGCGGCTCAACGCGTTGCCTGGGTTCCTCGCGTATTACAATCACCGGCGCCCACACGGCGGCATCGACGGGGCTACTCCCGCCTCCCGGCTGTAAACAACGTCCCTGGGAACTACACCTAGACGGCAAGCCTGTCCGCTATCTGCTTGGCAGCGTCGACAGGATGCACGTGCTCCCAAATCCTGATTACCTGCCACCCTTTCGATAGCAAGCCCTCGGTTACGCTCTTATCCCGTTCAACATTCTCACTCAGCTTGGGTATCCAATAGGTCTGATTTGACTTGGGTATTGTCCCGTGGTCAGGGCAACAATGCCAAAAGCAGCCGTCTACGAACACCGCTACCTTCCTGCGTGGGAAAGCTATGTCAGAGTGTATCAACTTGCCATTCGGCTGCCGTCTGGCATAGTCCTTCCTGAACCTGAATCCGCTTCGGTGTAGCAAGGACCGGAGCGTGACTTCAGGTGTCGTATCCGACCTGCGGTTGGAGCGCATTTTCTTAGTCGCAGTAGGACTCGTTGGTGTTGGGTATGGAAGCTCCGTCATTTTGGTACTGGCCTTAGTAGAATGGCGTAATCATACCAGCGACAGACGGAATGTGTCCCTAGCTTGCAAGACTCCGATGTGAGTGCTCACTTGACCACCGACAGGTTGGCCGACTTACGACTACGGCCCTCGCCCTTACCATAAAACCGCATCCTAAACAAGGGCTTGCAAGGCCTTACCTTGGACGAATTTACCCTTCAAAATGAGATGTTGGGCCATTGCCGAATGGAGCAGTCGATTGATCGTCGCGGAGCCAAGAACCCAAGTGTTGAACGGCACGACGCAGGCCGCGCCTGATCTCAGGAGAGCGGTCCGAGGCTACGTGTCCGCCTACGCGTCCCTGCACGGACGGCGCAAGGCAGCCGAGGACCTCGGCGTCTCCCGCCACACCCTGTGGCGCTTCCTGGAACAAGGCCACATGGGGCGCGGCGTGCCCTCCGCCGTCCTGAGCTCGGTCGGCGGCAGCGTCCGAGCGATTGAAGCGGCCACATTCGAGATCATCGTCGACCTGGAGGGCCTGCGGCCCGACCCCGCGCTGCGCTCCCTGCGCCAGGGGCTTGAGGAGGCGCTCCTGCTGCTGTGCGCTGCGCCCCTCGCCACCGTGGAGGAGCTGTCCCGCTTCGGGCGCGTCCCGGCCTCCACGCTGCGCGACCGGCTGAAGAAGCTGTTCGAGCGGGGCCTCGTGGACTCCGTGCCGCACCACCTGAGCGTGCTGGGAACTCGCCCTCAGCGCCGGTACTTCCCGACGGAGAAGGGCGTCACCGCAGCAGGTGCAGCCACCAAGGGCAGGGAGCACATGCTGAGGACCTACCCCGTGTCGAAGCAGTGGTTCCGGCTGCTGGCCGAGCGGCTGGACGCCGTGGCCGTGCTCCACCGAGTCGCCGCCATGGTCGCCGACGCCGACCCGCACGACGACCCTGTGCGCGTGGACCACTACCGCAACGGCCCCTACGACATGCTCATCGCCCTGTCCGGGGGGCGCACCATCGGCCTGATCCGCCAGGGACCAGCCCTGCCCACGTCCAGGCTCCGCTACCGCCTCAGGAGCATCGAGCGGCTGGACAGCAGCGACACGCCCTTCGTCACCCTGGTGCTGACCCACGCAGACCAGGCCACCCGCAGGGCCATCCGCTCCCTGGGCGACCCGTCGGAGCATCGCAGGACCTTCGTGACGATGGAGGGGGAGCTTCTGGCCGGAGACCACACGGGAGTCGTCTGGCAGCAGTGCGGGAGCGGCGTGGGCGAGGCCGTGCGCATCGACGCCGACGCATCCCTGGCGGGCATCCTGGCCCGGGCGGAGCGCCTGCTGGACACGTCCTACTCCTTCCTCCAGGGAAGACCCAAGCCGAGGCCCGGCACGCTGTACCCCTCCGGCGTGCAGGCCGCCATGCCGGAGCCCACTGAGCAACTCCAACCGGCCCTCTCGGTGCAGTTGACCCGCGCCGAGAAGGATGTCCTCGACCTGCTGGCCTCCTGGCCACTGTGCACCCGTGAGCAGCTCGCAGGACTGATGGGCGGCGTCACCCTGCGCCGGGTCAACCAGGTGCTGCGCTCCCTTTCCCAGCACGGCTTCGTGCGATCCGACGAGCCCCTGCACATGCTCACCGACGAGGGATTGACGTACCTGGCCCGCAGAGACCGTGCCGCCGTGGGACTGACCCTCGACCGGTGGAGCACCGAGCCTCTGTACCTGAAGGCCGACGTCTACGCCGGGACCGCCGTGCGTGCCCTGGCCTCCCAGCTGCGGCACCACGCCGGCGTCATCGACTTCGCTGCCGCCCTGTCCGCCGAGGTCGCCCGCTCCCAGGACTTTGACATGTTCGACCTGCTGCCCACGTCCCGCTCCAGCATCGGCTACCGCTACGACTGGACAACCTACGTCATCCATCCCGACGCCTCCTTCACCCTGGAGTACGAAGGCCGGTGGCGTCCGTACCTGCTGGAGTTCGAGCGCCGGGCCACGACGCCTAAGCGTGCCCGTTTACGCCTGAGGTCCTACCGTCGGTACTTCGACAGCGGATGGGCAGAGCGGGACCACGAGGGACGCCCGCCCCGGGTGCTCTTCGTCTTCGAGTCCATAGACAACGAGAGGGCCTTTCTGGACGTCGCCGACACGGTGAAGGGGGTGCCCATCATCACCTCGAACGCAAAGACCCTTGCGAAACGGGGCATCCTGGGGGACGCATGGATACTTCCGCCGCCTCATTCCCTCGACAGGAGGCCGTTATCCCTGCTGCATCAGGTGCAACAATGACCGCCCCAGCCGTTCCGACCACTTCCTGTAGGGAGTGTCCCAGCATGGCTGCTGGGACCATTGTCCGCCAACTTGCAACCGCTCATGCCTCTTCCGCCCTCCCGATTACAAATTGGTGCAGAGTTGACACGTCAGGGGAGGCCCCGTCCACCTCACTTCTCCGTTGCACTTCAGCTTTGGCTCGTAGCTACACCCGCCTCACCGAGGACCTTGATGACCAGCACCATGATGGCCACTGGAGCATGTTCCACCGCCGGCCCCAGTCCGTTCTTACTACTTCCTGTAGGGGGACAAAAGGGCATTCCGCCACCTATGGTGTGAGCCCCCAACAGGTCGAAACGTGACAATTGTTGCAGTGCTTGGTGGCGGTTGAAGATCGGTCGCCCGGTGGCGTATAGTAAGACGCAGTGCTATAATAGTCACTGAAAAGAGCAATCATGTCCCCCAAACTATCGAGGAACACTGAGACCATCACCTTCTCGCTCCCGCCAGAGATGGCGCAGCATCTGCGGCAGGTGGTCAAGGAAGAGGACCGCACCGTGAGCGAACTGCTTCGAGAGGCCATCCGCCTCTACATGGAGGAGCGAGAGTGGCGCAGACGGGAGCGGCTGGAACGACTGCGCTCCCGCCCGAACGAACAGGAAGACACAGGGAGGAGAGACTGATGAATGACCGACTCGATCTGATACCGGCGGCCCTGTATGCCAGGGTGTCCAGCGACCGCCAGGATGTGGACCTGTCCGTGGCCGCACAGCTGCGGGCGCTCAGGGACTACGCGGAAAAGAACGGCTACCATGTCGCCCGCGAGTACGTGGACGAGGCCGAGAGCGGGCGCATCGCCGACCGCCCCCAGTTCCAGAGGATGCTGGACGAGGCCGCCAAGCCGGAGGCCCCCTTCAAGGAAATCCTCGTCTGGAAGTTCTCCAGGTTCACACGGAAGCGGGAGCACGCCGTCGCCTTCAAGGCCATGCTCCGGCGGCGGGGCGTCCGGGTCGTCTCCATCACCGAACACGCCGACGACTCCCCCACCGGCAAGCTCATGGAGGCCATCATCGAGAGCGTGGACGAGTTCTACAGCGAGAATCTTGCGCAGGAAGTTGTGCGAGGTATGCGGGAGGCTGCCTCTCGCGGCTTCTGGGTCGCCAGCAGGGTGCCCTACGGCTACCGCAAGCTCATGGTGCAGGACGGGGCCAAGAAGCGGCCCTCCCTAGAACCAGACGCGGCGACCTCCGCCGTCGTGGAGCGCATCTTCGGCATGGCCGAGGCGGGCAGGGGAATCCTGGCCATCACCCGCACCCTCAACGACGAGGGCATCGCCAATCCCACCGGCAGGCTCTGGTCCAAGAACGGCGTCCACATCATTCTGAAGAACGAGGTGTACACGGGAACCCTGGTCTGGGGCGTCGACGCCAAAGACAAGGCGGACCCGGTGCGAGTGGAGAAGGCCTTCCCCGCCATCGTCTCCAAGGCCCAGTTCCGCCGGGTGAACCGGAAACTGCGCTCCCGCGCTCCCAAGCGGAGCCACCCCCGTAGGGTGGGGAGCACCTACCTGCTCAGCGGGCTGGTCAGGTGCAAGGCGTGCAACCGAGCGCTCTCCGGCCAGGACGCCAAGAGCGGCAAGTTCTCCTACTACGTCTGCCAGTCGGTGATGAAGCGTGGCAGCGGGGCCTGCGACGCCCCCAGGCTCAACGCCCGGCGCTTCGAGGAGCAGGTGGTGGGCAAGATTCGGGAGAACGTGCTCACCGAGTCCAACATCCGGGCGTTGGTGAAGCTGGTGGACGAAGAGATGGACGGGATTGCAAAGGAGCAACGGCAGAAGCTGGAGACCATCGAGGCGGAGCTTGTGGACGTGAAGCGCAGGCTGGGACGGCTCTACGACCTGGCGGAGACCACCGACCTGGACATCAACGACTTCAAGCCCAGGATACGCGAGCACAGGGAACGGCAGGAGAGGCTTGAAGCCACGGCGGAGGAGGCGAGGGCAATCCTCTCCCAGCGCAGAGAGGTCCTAGACGACGTGGAGACCATCACAGCCTACGCCCTGGACATGAGCATGTTCCTCAACGAGAGCGAGCTGACGGAGCGCAGGGCCTTCATCGAGAGCTTCGTGAAGGAGATCGTTGTCATGCCCGACAATGCCGTGGTGCGCTACACCATCCCCATGCCCGACGACAGCCCCATACCCGGGAGAGACGCCGAGGAGATGGCGCTGAACGGCTCGGTTCTGTCTACCGTCAAGTTTGGTGGGCTGGACTTGACGAAATCAAGAACCGAAGCCGATTCCGACATCACGCCGTCGCTGGGCATGGGGACCGTGTACGTCAGCGTCGCCTCGTCTCCCACCACCTCGATGCACTCCACGAAGTTGCGGATGAGCGCCTTGCGCTCCGGGATCGTCCCATCCTTCAGGAAGTTTCGGAAGTCCGCCACGTACTCCACTATCTCCTCGGTGTCGGGAAGGACAACCCTGCGCTGCTCAAGCCGGGTCTCGGCCTCGTCCCTGGCAGCTTCCAACTGCTCCTCGCGGTGCCTCAGAGACATGATGCGGGGCGACAGGACCTCCAACGTCAACTCGCTCGTCTCAATGGCCTCGTAGAGCTTCTCAAGCCGCTTCCTCACGTCCCCTAGCTCGGCCTCGACGACCTCCAGCCGGCCCGACAGCTCACCCGCCATCGCGTCGATCTCCTCGGCCACCAGCTGCACCAGGGCCACGATGGTCTCCTCGTTCAGTATCCGCTCCCTGATCTTCTCCACCACGAAGGTCTCCAGCCTGGGGGCGTTCAGGTAGCGGGCGCTGCACGTCCCCGCTCCCTCCCTGAACAGGGTGCCGCAGATGTAGTAGGCGAACTGCCCGCTCTTGGCTCCCTGGGCCGAATAGGGCTTGCCGCACACCCCGCAGCGCAAGAGGCCGCTCAGTAGGTAGGGGCTGCCCACCCTGGCGGGCCTCTGCACCTTCGGGGCTCGGTCGCTCATCGCCTGCTGCACGTCCTCGAACAGCTCCCTCGACACCAGGGCGGGCCAGGCGTCCTCCACCCTCACCGGCTCCTGGGCCTTCTCGTCCTTGCTCGTCCGGCCCCATACGGCGGCGCCGGTGTAGGCTTCGTTTCTCAGCACGTAGTGGAGACCGCCCTTGTTCCACCGCTTGCCCCGGTTGGTAACGCCCCGGTCGTTCAGCTCCTTGCATAGCTCCTTGAGGCCGCTGCCCCGCAGGGACTTCTCGAATATCTCCTTCACCACCGGGGCGGTGGCCGGGTCAACCTCAAGGATGGGGCGCTCCTTCGCCCCGTCGCTGACCTTCACCCGCCTGTAGCCGAAGGGGGCCTTGGAGCCGAGGAAGAATCCCCGTGACGCGGCCTCCCTCATTCCCCGTACGACCTCCTGGGCAAGATTTTCACTGTAATATTCGTCCACGCTCTCGATGATTCCCTCAAGCAGCCTGCCGGTGGCGTTGTCTTCGGCCTGCTCGGTGATGGACACCACCCGGATGCCCTTGCGCCGCAGCTGGGACTTGAAGGCGACGGCGTGCTCGCGCTTGCGGGTGAAGCGGCTGAATTTCCAGACGAGAATCACGTCAAAGGGGGCCTTGGGCTTGCTGCCCTCCTCGATCATCTCCCTGAACTGGGGCCGGTTGGCGACGCGGCCGCTCTCGGCCTCGTCGATGTACTCACGGGCCACGGAGTAGCCGTTGGCCTTGGCGTACTCTTTGAGCGCCCGCAACTGTGCGGACACGGACAGGTCCACGTCCTGCCGGTCGCTGGACACCCTGGCGTAGAGCGCCGCCGGTGTAAGTGGCTGTAGGTTCTTCGTCGTCGTCATTCTGTCCTCCTTGGTCTCCTCCCAGTATTGCGGCTAATGCAGGCCGCCGGACTCTTCTCCGACTGCGACCGCTGAATCGGCCGTGACTGCGGCGGTTACGTGCAACCGCCGTCCGATGGCGCCGAGGGCGGCGTCCATCATATCCATCCCTGACCGGTGCTGAACGTCCAACACCCGGTCTACCTGCGGCAAGAACCACCCAAGACGGCGAGCCAACTCCGCCTTGCCGATGCCCTGGTCTCTCATTCCCTGGTACAGCATCACCTTCACCGAAATCAGTGTCGGCAGCGCTGCGTAGGTCTCGCCCTGCGACGGCGTGGGAATGTCCTTGCGGTCGTGAATGCGGGCCGCTATCGCCTCTTCCAGCGCGTGGACCGCTCGGGCGATGGCCTCTTCCCGGTCTTCCCCGAAGGTGGTCAACTCCGGGAAGTCGGGGGACGTTACCAGCAGGGTTCCGTCGTCATCTTCCAGCGTTATCGGATAGGCAAGCATCAGTCCAACCCCAAGTCTTTCTTGATCTTCGCTACGAGTCCTCGTCCCAACTCCTTGCCGCCTCCGTGCATCGGAAGCTGGCTGGTGCGGTCTCCGAGCCGGACGGTGAGATGTCCGCTTCCGCCCTTGTGGGTGTGGAAGGTGCATCCCTGCTTCCGCAGCCAGCGTCGGAGCTCTCGTGCGTTCATCCTGTCATAGTATGCACAACAAGCGCGTTGTTGTCAACGTCTGCGTTGTCCCTGCGGGATCGCGCACAGCCCCCCTCACAGGGCATGGCCCTCATAACACCCCGCACAAGTGCGCGCCCCTATGAGGTCCGCCGAAACGGAGAGCGTCCGCGCAGTATTGGGGGTGTACAGGAGTTGGAGTTTTGTACCAGGAGTGCATTTCGGGTCGTCGGCAAGCTGAAACAGGGGTAAATCGCCCCCCTACAGGACGGAAACAGTGAACACTTTTAGAAAGGGTGCGTTCCGGACGACAATGACATTGCCAAACGTGGGGCATGACATCGGCAGGCCCGTGGGAGCGGCGTCTCAATGACATCAGGCCCCGGAAAAGGCGATTGAAGTGGGGGGGTGCAGGACGTGGCGGTTTTGCGGCTGTCAGAGGCATCTTCGGCCCTCTGAGAGGCGTTGACGCAACCCTCGTCGAGGTCGTGGCGGGGTGACACGTCAACCACGTTGCGGGGTTTGATGTCGGGTCGCTCAGGGTCTCGAAGCCGGTCTCCCAGGACCTCCAGCCCGGCACGGGTTCCCGGCGCGTGGGCAGGGACGGCGGCCCAGGTTGGCCCATCGGATTGGCCGCCGATTGCAGTCAGGGGATGTATACGGAAATGGGACTCTGGCCAGAAGCGGACATTCTCGGAGTGTCGGGGCGGCCCCCTTACCTCAGCACAAACCACCACAGGAGAACGCTGGCGGTCAGCAGCGCCAACAGCACGAAGGCGGTCACGCGGACCGCGATGAGCGCTTCCTTCGTCTCCTTGTGCTCGGCGACCTCCTTCCGGTGCTCCCTCTCAAGCTCGTGGTACGGCCGTCTGCCGGCGGATGCGGACTCCCTGGCCTCGTCCCGCTCCCGCTCCAGCTCCGATGCGCTAAGCTTCAACTCGGACACGTTTTGCTCCAACTGGCGCACGGTCCGCTCAAGCTCCTGCTCCCTGGCGACGGCCCGGCGCAGCAGCTCCGCGTCGCTCAGATAATCCGGCCCCTGCATCCGCACGTAGACCCGGCGGCCCTCCCTGACAACCTCGACCTCTCCACTCCTGATCTTCCGGTCCAGGGTCGAGAAGGAAATCTCCAGCTCCTCAGCCGCCTCCGTTTTCGTGACCCAGCGGACAGGCTCATCCATCGCTTTTCCCCTCCTATCGGCTGACACGTCAGCGGTTGTATCGGGGGTACAAAATGTACTCGGGCTCACTCTGTATTTTAGCACAGCTTCCCATTTTGCACCCTGACCGGTCAGGCGACACGTCAACCCCGTTTCGTAGCTAAAACAGGGGTGATTTGGCCGGTGGCAGACCCCGGAAATCGGGCCGGTTGTGCCATTTTGTACCCCCCATCCAGCATAGAGGGGAGATAGGGACGCATCGGCCCTATCTATTCCCCCCCTACAGGACGGTGACGCATCCGGTGGTAGAGTGAGTCCCAGTGGTAGGCTCTCAGCCCTGACAACGCCAGTCGGGGGGACTCCGGCTCCCACAGTGGACGCCATGACGGGCCAAGTATCCCCGTGTCTGACAGGACGGGCACGCAGGACACGAGGACGGGCACGGTCATCAGAGTCATATGGGCCGCTGTGCTCACGTAGGTGTCCTCGACCGCCTCGGTGTCCACGACGAACAGGGTGACGAGGTACGGCGGCTGGTCCTCCCCCGGCTCGTTGGAATGGTAATAGCGCGTGTAGGGTCTCAGGCGGGCTATGACTCCCCTGGGGTGACGGGCGCGAAGCTCGTGCTCGAAGTAGAACGGTATCCGAAGGCCCTGGGCGGTCAGCTGCCCCACGGCGTCAGGGGCAATGGCCGACTCGCCCCAGTTGTAGGCCCGGTCAGACCTGGCGGTGGGTACCGACCATAGCAGCTCGCTGTCGGGGTCGTCCCTGCTCTCTGCCTCCAGCTTGGAGAGGAACCAGGTGATGCCGTCTGCGTGCTTCGTCTGCCTCGCCCACGTCTCAATGCGGTGGCCCACGTGCCGCCTCCGGCCCTGTTTGTCGGTGGTGAGGGCGGCGCTCCATATGCCCTGCGTGGTAGGGAGCTCTGCCCGGTCCCGGTGGGTGACGTAGCGAATGCCCTCGGCGGACAGGGTGTAGCGAACGTCTCCGCGTTTGCCCCGGCGTTCAATGAGGTTCCAAGTATCGACGAGGCTGCGCATCATCTGGCTGACCCGTCCCTCGGAGACGCCGAGCCAACAGGCAAGGTGCTCACGGGGGATCATCGGGTGGTCGGTGATGAGGTCCAGCGTCCGCTTCTCCGACGGGCTGACGCCGAAGGCCGGCGCAGCCTGCGCCATCCGCTCGGGACGGGGCAGCGATGCCCGCTTCCGCTCCGGTGATGCGGTGGAACGCCTTCCGCCGGGGCTGCCGTGGGAACTGACCGTCACCAGTGTGGAGTGCGAGAGTCCGAACAGGCCCGTGGGTTCGCACCAGATGCGAAGGCCCCGTCTTTCGAGGGACTCCCTGGACTCCACGGCGATGAAGCAGTCGCGAGGTTCAGTCGCTCGCAGAACCTCGTCGTCAATCTCTCCTCCCAGACGCTGGGCACGAGGATCAGGACGGCGCTGGGACGGCGGGTGTAGTCGTACCCCGCGATAGCTCTCAGCCGGTCGTAGAGAGACCGGCGCCGCAGGGCCAGGCCCTGGCGCACCACGCCGAAGCTGCGGCCGTCGTGCAAGGTGATGGTGGCGTCGAAGCGGCCCCTGCGGTGGAACTCCACGTGGGACCGGAGGCCGTCGATGCCGGGGGACATCGAGGCGGCGAGTCGATAGACGGAGGCAACCGCGTCCATCCGGCGGATGAGCAGCGTCAGCCACTCCCTAGACACGGGGTAGGCCCGCACGAAGTCCGAGGGCGTCGCAAAGCCAAGAATCCCGGCGGCCTGTCTGATGCCGTTGGCCGTCAGGAAGTATCTCTGGCTCGACGGCAGGTGGGTGGCGCCGTGGCTCACACGCCCGATGATGCCTTGGGCCAGCAGGCCGGTCAGGGCTCGATGGACTGTCGCGTGGGCCTCGCCGAGGACACACGCCAGCTCCGCCGTGTCGATGAACGGCATCCGGCTGAGGGAGTCGAGGATCTGTCGTTCGGAGAGGGGCATGGGGCGAGCGTAGCAAAGGAGGGGTGCACTAGGCAGCCGTCACATGTCAATGCCGGTGTACGGGAGGGCGGCGGTCCTGTTCTCGCGAGCTCAGTTCATGGCCAAAGAGCCGTAGTCGCAAGCACCAGCCTACAACCCTCTCGGTTGCATCTTGGCCCCGGGGCGCTGTCCAGAGCAGGCACGGGCGCTGCCGCTTCCTGTGGCAGACTTCCCTAGCACCACCAAACCCGCGTCAGTCACGCTTCAGCCACCCGTCGATGTCCAACCCTGTATGAAGGCAGGCGTGCAGCACGATCTCTCCTGCCGCCCTGGCGTCCTCCGCCGCATCGTGATGGCGGAAGGCGATGCCTAAACTGCCCGCGATGACCCCCAGGCTCCATCTGCGCCCGTACTTCTCCGGCCAAGCGCGCCGCGCAATCATGGCGCTGTCGAGCCAGGTTGCGCAAATCGGCGCCAGCCCATACCTGCGCATCGCCCCGTCGAGCGCAATCCGGTCGAACTCTGTATGACTTACGAGCACTCCGCCCTCCAGCAGTCGGCGCAGCCTGACGGCGACTTGCGGGAGGGTTTCGCGACCTCTGACCCTAGCTTCGTCAATCCCGTGGAGCCTGATGTTAACGGGATTGAAGCCCTGCTCAGGACTGACGAGGATTGACAGTTGCTCCTTGATTTCACCGTCGCGGACGCAAACAATGCCAATCTGGCAAATGCTGGAAGGGTCCGCGTTTGCCGTCTCGACGTCGATAGCATTGAACGTCTGGTTGCCCATGGTCCCGCCGTCAGTGTCGTGTAGGACGGCCCACGGCGCAAGGAGAGCTTGGCCGGGGACGCGGCGGACAGAGGAGAAGACATGGCGAACAGCGAGAGCGCACCGTCCTACACCCAGTTCCATTGGGCAAAGTCAGACCGGCAAGATCCTCGGCGCATACACCTGCTCGAGCACCACCTAGCTGATGTCGGTGCCTGCTTCGAGGCGCTGCTGGCCCAGCCGACCATCCAGAAGCGGCTGGCCCGATCCGGCGGGTTGGACGGGCTCGACGACGCGACAGCGGCACGTCTCGCCCTCTTTGCCGCATTGCACGACATCGGCAAGGTCAACACCGGCTTCCAAACGCAAATCTGGCAGGACGCTGACTTGCCCGCTGGGCAGCGCCGGCCACACCGCGCTGGCCACACCCTAGACCTCGTGCCTGTGCTGAAGGGCGATGATACGGCGACCGCCGATTGGTTCTTCGACGCCTTGGGCTGGTGGAATGACGCAACTGTGTCCTGGGACGACCGCGACGGCGAGACCTTCTGTGGCCTGTTCATCGCCGCCTTATCCCACCATGGACTGCCTGTGCAGTTGGAGGGGAAGCGATCCCCCAATCCGGGAATCTGGCGCGACTACAACGGCTTGGAACCCCGCGAGTACGTCCGGCGCGTCGGCGAACTGGCCCGCCGATGGTTCCCGGCCGCCTGGCAGTCCGGCGCTCCTCCCCTCCCTTCCGCGGCTCCCTTTCAGCACGCGTTCCTAGGGTTGTGCATCCTAGCGGACTGGATTGGCTCCAACGAGGTCTGGTTCCCCTTCTGCGACGAGCCCCGTGACGATTACATGAACAGCGCGCGGGAGAGGGCCGAGAGCGCTATCAAGGCTCTTGGCCTGGATCTCCGCGAGCAGCGCCACACGTTCGCCGGAGCGCCTGCGCCCGGTTTCGGCGACCTGTTTCCGCGCATCCCTCAGCCGCCCAACGCCATCCAGCGGGCCGCTGTTCAAGACGTTCCATTTGACGAGCGCCTAGTCGTCATCGAATCGGAGACCGGCTCCGGCAAGACCGAGGCAGTGCTGTGGCGCTTCGCCCGCATGTACGAGGAAGGGTTAGTGGACGGCCTCTACTTCGCCCTGCCCACCCGCGCCGCTGCCGTGCAGATACATGAGCGAGTCAAGCAGTTCGCCGCCAAGCTCTTCCCTGAGCGGTTCCGTCCGCCGGTTGTGCTGGCCGTCCCCGGTTATGTCGCCGACGCCGATGCCGACCTCGTAGCCTTGGGATACGACTCCAGCGCTGCTGGTCAGCATGACGTGACGATACCTTGGGCATCCGAAAACCCCAAGCGTTACTTGGCGGCGCAGATGGCCGTCGGGACTGTGGACCAGGCGATGATGGCCGTCCTCAAGGTCAAGCACGCCCACATGCGGGCGGCGTGCCTGGCCCGCAACTTGCTGGTGGTTGACGAGGTCCATGCCTCCGACACTTACATGCGCCGCATCTTGAAGGCCCTTCTGGACGCCCACCTCGGCACCGGAGGATACGCGCTGCTCATGTCGGCCACCCTGGGCTCAGCGGCGAGGCGGCAGTGGCTCTCCCCGGTCCATCTGAGCCTGAACGACGCCCCACCCTTGGCTGAGGCCATCGACGCGCCTTATCCTGCGGTGAGCGTCATGTCGGCGAACGGACAGAGGATCGACGGCGTTGGCGGGAACGACCGGGAGAAGAACGTCGTCGTAACAGCCGCGCCGCTGATGGGCGATTTCGACGCGGCGGCGGAACTGGCCCTAGATGCGGCCTGCGCCGGCGCAAAGGTCTTGGTCATCCGCAACACCGTTGACTACGCCATCGACACGCAGAGGGCGGTGGAGGAGGCCGCCTCCAGCAGCGACCGCGCCTTGTTGTTCGCCCTGGGCGATACGTTGACGCTGCACCACGGCCGGTTCGCCGCGGGCGACCGCCGCCTGCTGGACCGCGCCGTGGAAGCCTGGCTGGGCAAGGACCGCGCTCCAGGGGGCGGCGCGATAGTGGTCGGGACGCAGACGTTGGAGCAGTCGTTGGACATCGACGCCGACCTGCTGATCACCGACCTATGCCCGGCGGACGTGTTGCTGCAACGGATCGGCCGCCTGCACCGCCATTCTCACCACGCCCGGCCCGCAGGGTACGAAACGCCCCGCTGCGTCGTGCTGACCCCGAACGGAGACGACCTCTCGCCGCTGCTGAAGTCGCCCATCAACGGGCTTGGAGGCTACGTCTACGAAGACCTCCGCATCCTGGAAGCCACCCGTCGTCTGATTGACGACTTCCCCCAATGGGACATCCCTGCGATGAACCGAGAGTTGGTGGAGAAGGCTACCCATCCCGAGGCGCTGGAGAGAATCGTCGAGGAGAGGGGAGACAGCTGGCGCATCCACGCCAACCACATCCAAGGTGGAATGCTCGCCGAAGGGCTGACCGCTCAGAACGCTATCATCCAGCGCGACAAGTCTTTCTTCATCGACAACCACGATGTGCTCTTCGGTACTGCGGAGGAGCGCATCCGCACCCGGCTGGGGGACGAAGGTCTCGACGTGGAACTCACCCCGCCGCTGTCCAGCCCCTTTGACCCGGCTCGGCGCATCGACCGCATCGCGGTACCTGTGCGCTGGCTCGACGGAATCGCCGTGGACGGGCCCATCGCTCCCCAGCTGGTCGAAGGCGGCTTCACCTTCGCCATCGGCGACCGGTCCTTCCGCTATGACCGGCGGGGGCTTAGGCGGGCGACGTAACCGCCTCGCCCCTCTACCGGTCGCTATCCCCGCGTGTGCGGGGGAACTCGACTCGCCCTACTTCAGGCTGTAGCGCAAAGCGGTGTATCCCCAATCAGATGGGGCTTGACTCGAATATTCTCCATGGAGTACCGTTACCACATAAGTTTTGAGCTACTAGAGCTTATAGCAAGGAAGCGCAATGGACAACCCCCGAACTGATAGGACTAACCTCATGCACAACCTGCTAACCGATCCACTGATTCGATTCGACCGGTCCGGTGGCGGGCGTGTCGAAGTCTCTCTGTCGGAGGTCTACGCCGCGCTGACGGCTGACGAGGTGGACGCCTTCCCTGCGTTGCGTCCGCATCAGCGCCACGCCTGGCACGCCTTCCTGGTCCAGCTGGGCGCCATGGCGATGCACCGCGCCGGAGCCAGTGAGCCGCCCCCCGGCGCGGGGGAGTGGGCTCGTCTGATTCGCGGCCTGACGCCTGACTACCCCGACGACGAGCCGTGGAGCCTAGTGGTGGCAGACATCGCCAAGCCGGCCTTCATGCAGCCCCCAGCCAGTTCCCAGGAACGGAAAGATGACTACAAGAGCCCCGTCGCAACCCCCGACGAGCTCGACATGCTGGTCACATCCAAGAACCACGACCTCAAGTCGGCGGTGGCCGCGCAGGCGCGCGCCGACGACTGGGCCTTTGCGTTGGTGACGTTGCAGACGATGGAGGGCTTCGGCGGGGCCGGGAACTACGGCATCTCGCGGATGAACGGTGGCTTTGGCAGCCGTCCTGCCTTCTCGCTGGCTCCGTCAGAGGGAGGGCTTGGTGCCCACGTCCGCCGAGACATCATCGCTCTCTTGGAGCACCGGCCAACGCTTCGCTCCGAGTACCCGATGACGGATGGAGGCGCAACCCTACTGTGGACCATGCCGTGGGATGGGACGCAGGCGGAGACATTGCTGTTGCATCGCCTCGACCCGCTGTACATCGAGATCTGCCGGCGCATCAGGCTGCGCTCTGGCGCGGACGGCCAGCCTAGCGCAGTCCGCGCCACCTCCAAGGCGTCGCGCATAGAAGGAAAAGACCTAAAGGGCAGGACTGGCGACCCGTGGACTCCGGTCAATTCGGCCAGGGAAGGTGTGCCGCTGACACTCGCTGGCGGCGGATTCTCCTACAAACGGATCACGGACTACCTCACGTCGGCCGATTGGGAACGTCCTGCCTTGCTGCGTCCGGCCCAATCCGAGCAGGGTTCCTCCGAACCGATGCGCTTGGTGGCCCGCGGGATGGTGCGAGGTCAGGGCAAAACTGAGGGCTACTACGAGCGGAGCATTCCCATTGGCCACAGGATCAAGATGGCCATGCTGCGCCGGGACGCAATTCAGGACCTGGGGCAAATCGCCAGGAACCGCATTGAAGAAGTGGGCGCCGTCCAACGCATCCTCAGCCACGCCATCCAGGTGTTCGTGGCCCGTGGGGACAGTGACAAAGTCAGCCCAGAGGGTCGTACTCGTGCTCGATCCTGGCTGAATCGGCTGGACGAGATCGTGGACGCCCGCTTCTTCGATGACCTACAGGACGAATTCGAGGCCCCCGAGAGCGAACGCCAGGGCATCCGCAACCGTTGGCTGATGAACGGGACGACCGGCGTAGTCGACTACGCCAGCGAACTGCTCCGCGACGCCTCAGACTCGCTGCCATGTTCGGCCATCCACCGCTATAAGGCCCGTGTCAACGCCGAGCGGCTCTTCGAAGGACGGCTGTGCAGCCGCGGCGGTCTACCGTTCTTGTTCGACCAACAAGATAAGGAGGAGGAAGAGTGACCACAGTGAACAGTGGTGAGGCATCGGACTCAGCGGAACGGGCAAGGCCCCAGTCTTGGGGCGACATCGCAGTCCATTTCGCGCACCGGATTGCTCGTGACAACTTTCCGCGAGGCGACCGAGCCGGGCTGCGGCGGATGGATCCTGACAAGCCCGACCCTGCAGTCTTCTGGCGGCTGCTGGCGGAGGGAGGCCTGCTAGACCACGGCGAAACGGTGGAGAGCAAGTGGGCGCTCGTTCTCCACGGCATCGCTCTCATGACGCCGACCAACGCCGGGAACGGCGCAGCCCGCTCTGCCCACGACGGCTACATGCCCGTCGGAAGGGCGCTCTTTTCGAATGGCTACAGCGAGACGCGGTTGAACAGATTGCTGACGTCGCGGGAGGCGATGCTGCGGACTCTGCTGGCCCGTATGTTTCGAACGCTGGCCTCCGGCGGCGCCTCCTTCAACTGGCGGGAGATGTCCCAGTTCATCCTGAGCGACGGCCATGATGAAGAGGAGGCAGAGCGGGCGCGCCGCCGGATCGCCCGTGCCTACTACCAAGCGGAGCGGCGCAATGCCCAGGGCTCGGCCGACGATAGCGATTAACCCAAGGAAGAGGAGACCGACAATGACAGCCCCAAGATTCCTGCAAATCCACACTCTGCACTCTTACCCGGCGGCTCTGCTAAACCGCGATGATAGCGGGCTGGCGAAACGAATGCCCTTCGGCGGCGCGGTCCGGACCCGCATATCGTCGCAGTGCCTCAAGCGGCATTGGCGCATGGCCGAGGACGAGTTCGCGATCCACAGTATTCCAGGCGCGCAGGAGGCGGTGCGGTCGCGGAACGTCGTCGAGCGTCGCGTGATCGCGCCGCTGAGGGAGCAGGGAGGCATCGCCGACGACGTGCTGGCGGCAGTTGAGGACGCCTTCAACGTGGGCGTGTACGGCGACAGTGGAAAATCTGTGTCCGGCCGCCAACCGCTGCTACTGGGCCTCCCCGAGGTGGAGTACCTGTGCGAGAAGGCCGCGGCCATCTGCGCAGGGCACGCCGGCGACGCCAACGCCGCGAAGGCTGCGTGCGAAGATCTCTTCAGCCCACGGCGCGGTGAAGGGGCCAACTTCCGCGCCTTCCGCGAGACCGCCCGCCTCGCTGGCGGACTGGAAGGTGCGCTGTTCGGCCGCATGGTGACTTCCGACCCCGGGGCCAACATCGACGCCGCTGTCCACGTCGCTCACGCTTTCACCGTGCATCGAGAGGAAAGCGAGAGCGACTACTTCTCCGTCGTGGACGACCTCCAAGGCGACAACGAAGACGCCGGGGCTGCTCACATCGGCGACATGGAGTTGACCGCCGGGCTGTTCTACGGCTACGTGGTGGTGGACGTGCCGGGGCTGGTCTCCAATCTGGAGGGCTGCGACGCGCCCGCATGGGAAAGCGCCGATCGCGAGCTCGCCGCCAAGGTGGTCGAGCACCTCACTCATCTGATCGCCACGGTGTCGCCGGGCGCAAAGCTTGGGTCGACCGCACCCTACGCTTGCGCCGACCTGATGCTGATCGAAGCCGGGAGCCGCCAGCCTCGTAGCCTGGCCAACGCCTTCCGCGATCCCGTGAGCGCACAGGTCGAGGACGCCGCCAAACGTCTGTCTGGGCACCTGGGCAAGCTGGACGCGTGCTACGGCGCCAAGGAGGCGCGGCGCGTGGCGTCGGTCGAGGACTGCGAGGTCCCCGGCGCGGGGCGACACTCCATGGACGACCTGGCGTCGTGGGCTGCCGGCGCCGTACGCAGCGGAACGGCGGAGTAGGGTCATGCGCCATCTGATCCTGAACATGGAGTCTCCTCTCATAGCCTTCGGCGGTGAGACCATCGACAACTACGGCGTCATACGCTGGTTTCCCGCGGAGTCGATGCTGACAGGGCTGTTCGCCAACGCGCTGGGATGGCGGAGAGTGGAGCGGGAGCGGCATCAGCGCTTGCAAGACAGGCTGATCTTCGCGGCCCGTATCGATCGAGAACCCCACGGCGGCGTCAGCATGCAGGACTTTCAGACTGCGGTATTGGGCGCCGACGACAAGGGCTGGACCACGCGCGGAACACCCGAAGGACGGGCCGGCGGAGCCAACACGCACCACGCCCCGCACCTGCGCTACCGCGACTACTTCGCCGACATGCGTGTGACCGTCGCCTTGCGGCTGGACCCGGAGGCAGGCGAGCCAACGCTGGATGATCTGGCGGAGGCGCTCCAGGAGCCGTCACGCCCTTTGTTCATCGGACGCAAGCCCTGTCTGCCGTCCACTCCCCTGTTCGTGGAGTTCAACGAGGGCGATACCGCCTTGGGAGCGCTCGTGACGTGGCCCCTTGCCGACGGGACGCGCGATCCCGAAACCGTAAGGACCCTCTGGCCCGACGGTGAGGGAGTGGCGGGGATTGACCCCAAGCGGCGTTACATGCTCACGGACCAACGCAACTGGGTATCCGGCCTGCATGGCGGCGGGCGGGCGGTTTGCGAGGGCGCCGTGGGCCGGGAGCTATTCTCCGCCTCCGCGGACGCTCCGCTGCCGGAAGGGGAGAGGCGACAATGACGACCACCACTACCGCCCCATCGGAAACGGCCACCCTGGAGATGGTGCGCGCCGAGATTGACGTGCGCGCGTTCCAGCGCTGGATGGGAGTTAGACGCCTACAGGACCCGGACCACGCGATGCACTGTCTGCTGAAGGAGTGCTTCGGAGAATTGGCCCCCAAGCCCTTCCGCCTGATAGTCCCCCGCGGCGGTTCCTCAGGCGTCTTCTACGGCTACGGCCAGGCGGGCGCAAAGGAGCTGCGCGAATCTGCCGCCATCTGCGCCGACCCGTTGCAATGCCGTGTCATACTCGCGGACAAGCTGGACAGCAAGCCGATGCCCTCGGAATGGCAGGCGGGCAAACGTCTGGGCTTCGAGACCCGCATCCGCCCTGTCGTGCGCCTACAGCGAGATGCTTCGAGGACTTCCCTCGCCGCGCAACGCTGTTTCAAAGAAGGTGAATTGCGTCCGGGCAAGGAGTGTGATGTCTTCCTGTGGGAAGCAATCACGTATCCAGAGAAGGGTGGCATGCAGCGCAAACGGGAACAAGTCTACGCCGATTGGCTGTCCAGCCAGTTTGATCGCATCGGCGGGGCGGTCTTGGACGTGCAGAAGACCAAGTTGGCGTCGTTCCAGCGCACGCGGGCCATCCGCAAGCTGCACGGCCGGCACAGCGAGGGACCGGACGCAGTGATGCGGGGCAACCTCACGATAACTGACTCAGCCGCCTTCGCCGCCCTGTTGGCCCGCGGCGTCGGAAGGCATCGCGCCTACGGCTACGGGATGCTGCTCCTTCGCCCCGCCAGCGCCTAGACACCGTGCCCGCAGTACCTTAACAACTAAGCGACACTTATCAGTTCCCCCGCACATGCGGGGATACGCTGACCGGTTAGGAGGGGCCGATGCTCAGAGGCCGTTTGGGACTGGAGACCGCTAGGATTCCCCACGCCGACCGGCACGGGCTGCTGTGGCTGTCAAGGGGTGCGCTCACGGTGCGGGACGGCGCGCTTCGGTTTGAGCGCCAGGCCGGGCCGGGCAATGACAGTCCTCTGGAAAGCGGCGAGTACGGTATCCCCTTTCAAACGCTGTCCATGATTCTGCTCGGCCCCGGATCGACGGTCAGCCACGACGCGCTGCGCCTGATGGCGCGCCACGGCACTGCGCTCGTGGCGGTCGGCGAGGATGGCGTCAGGTGTTACACCGCTCCTCCGCTGATGCCAGACACGTCCGACATCGCCCGCCGGCAGATGCGAGCCTGGGGCGACCCCACAGGCAGCCGTATCACCATCGCCCGCAAGATGTACGCCCTGCGCCTCGGCGAATTGCTACCGCACCAGAGCCTTGATGCCCTGAGAGGGATCGAGGGCGCCCGCATGAAGCGGACCTATCAGACCCTCGCCCAGCGGTACGGCATCACCTGGCAGGGCCGCCGTTACGACCGGACCAACCCGCTGGCCGCCGACATCCCGAACCAGGCCATCAACCACGCCTCGGTCGCGGTGAACTCGGCGGCGGTGATTGCCGTCACCTCCGTCGGCGCGATCCCCCAGCTGGGCTTCATCCATGAACACAGCGGCGAAGCCTTTGCACTGGACATCGCCGACCTGTTCCGCGACACGGTCCTCCTTCCGGCCGCACTCAGATCGGCCAAGGCCGTGATAGACAACCCCACATTGAACATTGAGAGGCTGACCAGACGGACCACGGGAGAGATGCTTCGGACCGAGCACGTAATCCCAAGAATGATCGACCATATCAAGGCAATCTTCGACGACGTAGTCGTTCCCCCGGAAGAGCCCGCCCCGCCGACGGAGGAGTGGGACGAGGATTCAGGAGCTACGCCATGACCGTAGTCGTTACGGTCAACGTAGAGGGACGTTACCGGGGATTCCTCGCGTCCGCGATGTTAGAGATCGCGCCAGGGGTGTACACCTCTCCACAGATGACGGATGGCATACGGGAACGGGTATGGGACGTGCTGACGAGGTGGTACTACGAGCTCAGGCAGGGCGCGATAGTAATGACCTGGCGAGACCCGGGAGCGGTAGGCGAGCAACGGATACTTACACTAGGAGACGCTCCTAAAGACATTGTAGATGCGGATGGCGTCTACTTGGTGAGATACCACTAGACTCCTCATCGGCCACGATGACTCGGTGTTCCCGCCATCGGTCGTCTCAAGCATCGGCTCTAGACTATGGCACAGCGAGGAAGCCATAGTCTCCAGAAGGGGTTCCCCCGCACACGCGGGGATAGACCTTCGTGGACCATCTAGCGATATGGATGGGGTTCGCACGTCCTGTACTCCACGCCGTCTATGATTAATCTATCCGGGTTCCCCCGCACACGCGGGGATAGACCTATCCTTGGATTCAATCCAGCGGATATTGGGGGGGTTCCCCCGCACACGCGGGGATAGACCTTTGGCGCAAGAACTCGGATAAATTCAGGAATCGGTTCCCCCGCACACGCGGGGATAGACCGCAGCAAGGGATTACCGGCTTTTGAAGGTGAAGGGTTCCCCCGCACACGCGGGGATAGACCCATTCAGAGAGTTGCGAAAAATGTAGCCACTCAGGTTCCCCCGCACACGCGGGGATAGACCGTATATTCATTATTACGAGCTCTAGAGGAAGGTGGTTCCCCCGCACACGCGGGGATAGACCTTTCTATCTCTATAATTTCTTCCATTTTAGTTCGGTTCCCCCGCACACGCGGGGATAGACCGGAGTAGGGTGTGCCCACTGTGACCCCCGACGCGGTTCCCCCGCACACGCGGGGATAGACCTGCGTTATATGCATGAGCAGATTCTGTATTTCCGGTTCCCCCGCACACGCGGGGATAGACCGAGAGCGAGCTGATGGTACGCTATTCTATACCGGGTTCCCCCGCACACGCGGGGATAGACCGACACGACTAGGCTCGATCTTATCGCAAAAACGGGTTCCCCCGCACACGCGGGGATAGACCCCACGGTAAGGCTGAAGCGGCAGAAACTGTAGTGGTTCCCCCGCACACGCGGGGATAGACCCTTTCATGTCGGTTATATCGGATAGCTCTTCTGGGTTCCCCCGCACACGCGGGGATAGACCCTCAGGTTTCTAGCGTTCGCTCCAATGGATACGGGTTCCCCCGCACACGCGGGGATAGACCTGTACCGGCTGGAATCCCGGGCTTATCGCCTGGGGTTCCCCCGCACACGCGGGGATAGACCCGTTGACCGCAATATCAATGATTCAGTAAATGGGGTTCCCCCGCACACGCGGGGATAGACCGTCATTTCGTATCTCCTCTATCCGTGATAGGGGGGTTCCCCCGCACACGCGGGGATAGACCGCTATAGTTACTGCTGTAAAAGAATTAGTATTAGGTTCCCCCGCACACGCGGGGATAGACCCGGAGAATACTGTTGTCGTTTTTGCGATAGGGTGGTTCCCCCGCACACGCGGGGATAGACCCGACGCGGCGGAGTGGGAAATACTCTACCTAGTGGTTCCCCCGCACACGCGGGGATAGACCGTTTCTGGTAAAAACAGGCCTACTACTGATGACGGTTCCCCCGCACACGCGGGGATAGACCGGAAAAAGCGTGTACAGATGTGGCCCGCATTTAGGTTCCCCCGCACACGCGGGGATAGACCCATTTGAGTTTTCGTAAAACAAAGCCTAGGTGAGGTTCCCCCGCACACGCGGGGATAGACCGTATGATTGTTTTTACTAGTTTATATGTTGAAGGGTTCCCCCGCACACGCGGGGATAGACCCCCGGTTCTTTTCATTTTCATCGGGAGCATCGCGGTTCCCCCGCACACGCGGGGATAGACCCGTACCAGTTACGGAAACGTTGCCAATTACAGCGGTTCCCCCGCACACGCGGGGATAGACCCTGAGTAGGCTTTTCAGAAAGATCTAGTTTGTAGGTTCCCCCGCACACGCGGGGATAGACCGCCGACGTACGGAATCGGCGTAGCCCTATCGTCGGTTCCCCCGCACACGCGGGGATAGACCCCTGGGCCTAAAGCGCCATCGGCATTAGCTCTAGGTTCCCCCGCACACGCGGGGATAGACCGGCATTTTTTCTCCTCTAGCTGAAATGATAAGGGGTTCCCCCGCACACGCGGGGATAGACCGGAAAGATTTGAATTAGCATTCCAGTTTGCATCGGTTCCCCCGCACACGCGGGGATAGACCGTAATAATAGGTTTAGTAGGAGTGTGGATATCCGGTTCCCCCGCACACGCGGGGATAGACCCTGTCGTTTTAGGCGCGTCGGGGTCAAGAGTAAGGTTCCCCCGCACACGCGGGGATAGACCGGCAAACGCAAAGGCTAGGCTTTGTTTTACGAAGGTTCCCCCGCACACGCGGGGATAGACCCATCGACTGGGTGCTGGAGAACGAGCCAAGCTCGGTTCCCCCGCACACGCGGGGATAGACCTTTGGCGCTACATCATTGAATAAAAGCTTGAACGGTTCCCCCGCACACGCGGGGATAGACCGTGCCCGAGAAATCGAATCCCTCGGCAGGCTCGGGTTCCCCCGCACACGCGGGGATAGACCCTCTGGCTCGGGCTCGCGGTCTGAAAGTAGGTCGGTTCCCCCGCACACGCGGGGATAGACCTTAGCGCAGTTTCGGGTTGATTCATCATGCCATGGTTCCCCCGCACACGCGGGGATAGACCGATCGATACGTGCCTGAGCTGGTCGTACCGTCTGGTTCCCCCGCACACGCGGGGATAGACCTTGCCTTTATTGCGGTCAGCGTGTAGCCAAAAAGGTTCCCCCGCACACGCGGGGATAGACCTCAAACGTTGCCAGAGGAAACGATTATCCGGCCGGTTCCCCCGCACACGCGGGGATAGACCCTTCAGCAGCCGCTCTAGGCGCATGGCGAAAATGGTTCCCCCGCACACGCGGGGATAGACCGTCGATTACGGGATTTGTTGCTGAATCAGGAATGGTTCCCCCGCACACGCGGGGATAGACCGTAGCTCCACTGGGCGCAGTCTGAGCGGCCAGGGGTTCCCCCGCACACGCGGGGATAGACCGTCGATTACAGGATTCGTGAAAGAATCAGGAATGGTTCCCCCGCACACGCGGGGATAGACCCATGGACTGGGTGCTGGAGAACGAGCCAAGCTCGGTTCCCCCGCACACGCGGGGATAGACCCACAGCAGTAGACGCTCCAGGAGGCGTCACAGCGGTTCCCCCGCACACGCGGGGATAGACCGGGGAAACTCTTGATTGAGTCTGCTAAGGAGTCGGTTCCCCCGCACACGCGGGGATAGACCTCATAGACGGCGTGGAGTACGTTGCAATGAGGAGGTTCCCCCGCACACGCGGGGATAGACCCGCCGCTTGCGTGAGCGAATGTTTTTCGATTACGGTTCCCCCGCACACGCGGGGATAGACCCGGTAGAGGAAATGCTCCGGATAACGTTGACCATCGGTTCCCCCGCACACGCGGGGATAGACCTTCCCCATGCCTGTTCTAGATATCCGATAGTTGGGTTCCCCCGCACACGCGGGGATAGACCCGTGGCGATGAGGTGGATATAGGAGTAGGCTATGGTTCCCCCGCACACGCGGGGATAGACCCTCCTTCCTTGTGCATCACATCGAATGACGCGGAGGTTCCCCCGCACACGCGGGGATAGACCCGCATAGATTGAGTAGCGACAGCTATGCTCATAGAGGTTCCCCCGCACACGCGGGGATAGACCTTTGGGCGCTAGGGGGCTGTAAGGATTTGGGTTCCCCCGCACACGCGGGGATAGACCGGGCGCGCTTCAATCCCATACATTTTTCTAGCAGGTTCCCCCGCACACGCGGGGATAGACCCGTGTCTGAAATGGCGTCAATATTGGTTAGTTTCGGTTCCCCCGCACACGCGGGGATAGACCTTTACCTTTCCAGTCATGGACTGCTAGAAGCAAGGTTCCCCCGCACACGCGGGGATAGACCTTTCTTGCGAACTGGAGCGTCTACAGTGACGCCGGTTCCCCCGCACACGCGGGGATAGACCGATGTTACGGATGCTATTGACGTAAACCTACCGGGTTCCCCCGCACACGCGGGGATAGACCGCATTGCGGATAAAAGAGCCGTTTGCTTTATACGGTTCCCCCGCACACGCGGGGATAGACCGACGTATCACCTGAAACTGTTAATTGGATTGCTGGTTCCCCCGCACACGCGGGGATAGACCCGTATTTGTTGACCTCATCGCCATTCTGTAGCAGGTTCCCCCGCACACGCGGGGATAGACCTATATTGTCTATCACCATACCCAACCCTGGCAAGGTTCCCCCGCACACGCGGGGATAGACCGAGGGAGAGGATTTTACTGGTAGTGATTTACCGGGTTCCCCCGCACACGCGGGGATAGACCTTAGAAAAGAGATAAAAAATAGTTATTTATTGCGGTTCCCCCGCACACGCGGGGATAGACCGCTGCCCAAAACAGCCATGAAAAAAATCCAAGCGGTTCCCCCGCACACGCGGGGATAGACCCAGACTTCCACTTGGCCCGGGTTATTTGCTATGGGTTCCCCCGCACACGCGGGGATAGACCGATGCTATTGACGTAAACCTGCCGGATGGCACTGGTTCCCCCGCACACGCGGGGATAGACCCATGGTTTATCTCACCGCTCCAAGAAGTCATAGGGTTCCCCCGCACACGCGGGGATAGACCCAAATGGTAGTACGCAAATTCTTGCGCCACTTAGGTTCCCCCGCACACGCGGGGATAGACCCGTGAGCTGCGCACCGCTTGCCGTGATTTCAGCGGTTCCCCCGCACACGCGGGGATAGACCGGTGCAAAGAAAACTAAATCTGAATTTGGAAGGGGTTCCCCCGCACACGCGGGGATAGACCTAGAATTGATATCAACCCCCTCCTCGTGCATCAGGTTCCCCCGCACACGCGGGGATAGACCTACGACATAGCCTGCTATAGCTATTGTTATTCCGGTTCCCCCGCACACGCGGGGATAGACCCATGTAGATGACAAGGCCAGCAGGAATGACAATGGTTCCCCCGCACACGCGGGGATAGACCATGGTTCGGTCTCGTCATCGGTGCTGTTGTCATGGTTCCCCCGCACACGCGGGGATAGACCGTCTGTTGCTGATAGAGGAGATAGAGGAGAAGAGGTTCCCCCGCACACGCGGGGATAGACCCGCAGCGTGTAGTTTGTGAGCGCGAAGGAGGGGGGTTCCCCCGCACACGCGGGGATAGACCGATATGCCAGGATTGCCAGGGTTGGGTATGGTGGGTTCCCCCGCACACGCGGGGATAGACCGATGGCATACAACGAAGCCCGCCCCTTCCGTCAGGTTCCCCCGCACACGCGGGGATAGACCGCTTCAGATTTTCTAGGTGCATATGAATTAGTTGGTTCCCCCGCACACGCGGGGATAGACCCTGGAGCGTCTACGGTGACGCCTCCTGGAGCGTGGTTCCCCCGCACACGCGGGGATAGACCCGCGCCGGTGATGCTGTAACTCCGGCTCCGCCTGGTTCCCCCGCACACGCGGGGATAGACCCTTATTACCATCCTTATTTCTAAGGACAATATGGGTTCCCCCGCACACGCGGGGATAGACCCGGGCCTTTCCATCCAGATTTAGTGCCATCCGGGGTTCCCCCGCACACGCGGGGATAGACCGTCTACCGGAAGAATCAGGAAGCGATTTAGTTTGGTTCCCCCGCACACGCGGGGATAGACCGCCGCTAGGGGGCGCTGGCGAGCTTAGGGGATGGGTTCCCCCGCACACGCGGGGATAGACCTGTTACTAGCATTCTAGAGCCTCATTTTTAGCAGGTTCCCCCGCACACGCGGGGATAGACCCTGCGCAATGCTCACCGTGATATCAGCGGCAACGGTTCCCCCGCACACGCGGGGATAGACCCTGAAGTGGCTTCGTACTTGCTACATACTGAAGGGGTTCCCCCGCACACGCGGGGATAGACCCTAATACCTGTTATTACTAAATATTATATAGCTGGTTCCCCCGCACACGCGGGGATAGACCCTTTTCCACTGATCAGCGCAACTGAATATCCGCGGTTCCCCCGCACACGCGGGGATAGACCGTCGGCGTATATACTATTTTATCATCGCATCGAGGTTCCCCCGCACACGCGGGGATAGACCCCGTTCTTGGGCATCCTCACTGAGCCAATAGCGGGTTCCCCCGCACACGCGGGGATAGACCTAGTTGTTTGGGCAGTTATTAGCCTTGTTACTGGGTTCCCCCGCACACGCGGGGATAGACCGTGAGCATAGCAATCAGGCCAGAATGAAGCTCTGGTTCCCCCGCACACGCGGGGATAGACCGATGGGAAGACCTAGCCACGCAATAGTAGCGCCGGTTCCCCCGCACACGCGGGGATAGACCGTCAGGGTCGAAGTCAGGGTCGACGTCAGGGTCGGTTCCCCCGCACACGCGGGGATAGACCGTGGGGGTAGAAAGGGATTACCGGCTTTTGAAGGGTTCCCCCGCACACGCGGGGATAGACCTTGAGCCGCCTAGCGACAATGCAAGCGCCAGCAGGTTCCCCCGCACACGCGGGGATAGACCTCTCAGTGCTACTTCTGTTTTTCTAGGTGACATGGTTCCCCCGCACACGCGGGGATAGACCTCTCAGGCTTATCGCCCGGAAATTTCGGATTGAGGTTCCCCCGCACACGCGGGGATAGACCTTACCCCGACTCTTACGCCCTAAACCCTTCACGGGTTCCCCCGCACACGCGGGGATAGACCTTTTGAAAGGGGCAGGAATAGCTCCATTCTTTTGGTTCCCCCGCACACGCGGGGATAGACCCCCTTTAAGCATAAATAACCTATTTGCTATGAAGGTTCCCCCGCACACGCGGGGATAGACCGCGGCTAGAGGCAATCGGCGTCCGGCTACTCACGGTTCCCCCGCACACGCGGGGATAGACCCGTTCGTCTCTACGTCGTCGGGCCGGACTATGGGGTTCCCCCGCACACGCGGGGATAGACCCATGGCCAGGACGGCGGACAAGATCGACACCTGGGTTCCCCCGCACACGCGGGGATAGACCTGCATAAGGTCATAGGAGTCGAGTGATGTACACGGTTCCCCCGCACACGCGGGGATAGACCCACACCGACGAGGACAGTGCCTATGGCCGTTACGGTTCCCCCGCACACGCGGGGATAGACCCCTGCATGCTCTGGTATCAGTCTCATGATATGAGGTTCCCCCGCACACGCGGGGATAGACCGGTGATACGTCTTCATCACCATTTACTGAATCAGGTTCCCCCGCACACGCGGGGATAGACCCCCTAGATGGGTGGCGGGGACGAGATGATCGACCACAAGGTTCCCCCGCACACGCGGGGATAGACCCTTAGCGGTCGCCTCGATCTCGTCGGCGGCCCCGGTTCCCCCGCACACGCGGGGATAGACCCCGCATTTATAATTAAGAATCTATTTTATATAGGGTTCCCCCGCACACGCGGGGATAGACCCCTCCAGGGGTAGGAGCCTGAGGAGGGAGGTGAGGTTCCCCCGCACACGCGGGGATAGACCGGACTCAATCTCGCCATTTGTTGCCAGATATTTGGTTCCCCCGCACACGCGGGGATAGACCCCCACACTCGCCGTCGCTCTGACGGAGGCGCGTGGTTCCCCCGCACACGCGGGGATAGACCGCAGCCACAGTCGTGCCTATCGGTAACCCCGACGGTTCCCCCGCACACGCGGGGATAGACCCCACCTCGCCATTGATCGATCGACGGTAGTAGTGGTTCCCCCGCACACGCGGGGATAGACCCGTTCCGAAATCCGGGATTACGATTCTATTGGTGGTTCCCCCGCACACGCGGGGATAGACCGCCGATCGTCACGGCCCTGCCAGGATGGGACTCGGTTCCCCCGCACACGCGGGGATAGACCGGAGACGGTCAGCTCGCTGTGCTGCTCCTCAGAGGTTCCCCCGCACACGCGGGGATAGACCGCAGACGAATATCGAGGTGGGGGATCACTGTCCGGTTCCCCCGCACACGCGGGGATAGACCGTCCACGGGGACGGCCCCCCGCCTCACCGTATAGGTTCCCCCGCACACGCGGGGATAGACCCGCCCTGGGTAACCTGAAGCAGCTCTTCGAGTCGGTTCCCCCGCACACGCGGGGATAGACCGTCGTGCATGTGAGCGTCGGCCAGATACCTACGGGTTCCCCCGCACACGCGGGGATAGACCGGTTGGTCTGCACAGTGTCCGGGAGGGTGTAGAGGTTCCCCCGCACACGCGGGGATAGACCACCTTTAGCAGAACTAACAACATCCCCTAAATCGGTTCCCCCGCACACGCGGGGATAGACCCCTCTCTCGACAGGGCCAGCAGGCCATCGGAGAGGTTCCCCCGCACACGCGGGGATAGACCGATTTAGGGGATGTTGTTAGTTCTGCTAAAGGTGGTTCCCCCGCACACGCGGGGATAGACCCACCCGGTCTGGCCTCACTCTCCGCATGACATCGGTTCCCCCGCACACGCGGGGATAGACCCCTCAAGCCCGTCCTGGGTGTGACGAGGGTGAGGGTTCCCCCGCACACGCGGGGATAGACCGGTCATGAGGAGATCCGTCGGTCTCAGGTATGTGGTTCCCCCGCACACGCGGGGATAGACCGATCTCACCAGGGTATCGATGGGCGGACGGATCGGTTCCCCCGCACACGCGGGGATAGACCGTTCGCGTTCCGCATGAAGGGGCGCTCCGGTATGGTTCCCCCGCACACGCGGGGATAGACCCATGAGCCACACCGGGTCGTCGGGGAGCAGGCCGGTTCCCCCGCACACGCGGGGATAGACCTCCGGCATCCTGGAGCCCCTCCAGAATGTCGCCGGTTCCCCCGCACACGCGGGGATAGACCCCACGCGGGGCTTATCAAGGACATCACCAGGCTGGTTCCCCCGCACACGCGGGGATAGACCCGTCTGGGCCATGGCAATCCTGCTTCGTGACTAGGTTCCCCCGCACACGCGGGGATAGACCCTACGCCGCTGCCGCCATCCCCGAGCCCGACTGGGTTCCCCCGCACACGCGGGGATAGACCGTACGGAGAGTCATTGAGGGTGATGATGGCGTCGGTTCCCCCGCACACGCGGGGATAGACCGACCTCGTGCGGTTGATGGATGGCCTCAATGTCGGTTCCCCCGCACACGCGGGGATAGACCCTCGTCCGCGAGGCTCGCGATACCCAGGTTCTGGGTTCCCCCGCACACGCGGGGATAGACCCGCGACCTGACCGCGTTTCTGATAGGGCAATTCGGTTCCCCCGCACACGCGGGGATAGACCTCCTCGACGCTCTTGACCTGGGTGTCGCACTGAGGTTCCCCCGCACACGCGGGGATAGACCTCCTACTCCAGACGTTACTTGACCGGCCTGCTGGGTTCCCCCGCACACGCGGGGATAGACCGGTCGAGCTTCCCATCATCCTGCTCGACGGCCAGGTTCCCCCGCACACGCGGGGATAGACCGGAATTCAAGACGACCAACCGCATCGACGGGCTGGTTCCCCCGCACACGCGGGGATAGACCCATGGTGAATCAAGAGACGGAGAGGCCGCTGAGGGTTCCCCCGCACACGCGGGGATAGACCGAGTGATGTTGTGCCGGAGGGCCTGCGGCTCAAGGTTCCCCCGCACACGCGGGGATAGACCCAGGGTGCGGTCTTCGATGTCGAGCGAGAGGATGGTTCCCCCGCACACGCGGGGATAGACCCGATACCGACATCACCGGCATCGATGTCTCGGCGGTTCCCCCGCACACGCGGGGATAGACCCGAGGCAGATGTAGAAGTCGGGGTGCATTCCGAGGTTCCCCCGCACACGCGGGGATAGACCGTGCATCACGGTGCAGCACGACGGACACTGGGAGGTTCCCCCGCACACGCGGGGATAGACCGTTGGCCCCCCTCAGGTCGCTGGACAGGGAGTGGGTTCCCCCGCACACGCGGGGATAGACCCGCAGGAGGAGGGAGACCATCACGAGACCAGGAGGTTCCCCCGCACACGCGGGGATAGACCTTTATGGATGGTTGAATGGGCAGAGGCGCCCTGGGTTCCCCCGCACACGCGGGGATAGACCCAGCTAGCGACCTTCTGCTAGCTGTTCCAGCATGGTTCCCCCGCACACGCGGGGATAGACCCACCCGCCACCGCACCACCCACCGCCAGGTGAGGGTTCCCCCGCACACGCGGGGATAGACCCGATAATAGACCGCCCACACGCCGACCGCGTACGGTTCCCCCGCACACGCGGGGATAGACCCAAAAGGACTGTCCGCGATCATTTAGAGGCGCTGGGTTCCCCCGCACACGCGGGGATAGACCCGAGGTATAGGTCATCGCCCTGAATGGCGGTATGGTTCCCCCGCACACGCGGGGATAGACCGTAGCGTCGGGAGTAATCCTCGTTTGCCAACGTGGTTCCCCCGCACACGCGGGGATAGACCCCAGTAGATTGGCCGGAGGCCCAGGCCCCCGACGGTTCCCCCGCACACGCGGGGATAGACCGCACCTAGGCCGCCCCCGCGTGGTGATTGAGCCGGTTCCCCCGCACACGCGGGGATAGACCCACCACCAACCTCCGCCCCCTCCGTCGCATGAGGGTTCCCCCGCACACGCGGGGATAGACCGCGTCTAGAGTCCGTGACGCCTACCGTGACGTCGGTTCCCCCGCACACGCGGGGATAGACCCCCGCCCGCCCACACATTCACCGCGAAAGGAAAGGTTCCCCCGCACACGCGGGGATAGACCCGGTGATTGGGTAATCCGGGGCGTGGAAGGCGAGGTTCCCCCGCACACGCGGGGATAGACCGGTCGGCGAGTACATTCCGAACGCCGGACCGCTGGTTCCCCCGCACACGCGGGGATAGACCCATTGCTTTTTCTTCCGGCTCACCGGGCGGAACGGTTCCCCCGCACACGCGGGGATAGACCGGACCCAGGCAGGACAACGCGCGAGGGCAGCAAGGTTCCCCCGCACACGCGGGGATAGACCCCAGAACAGCTTCCCGACCACGCCGCACCCGCTCGGTTCCCCCGCACACGCGGGGATAGACCTTGGTAAGGCTGTATGTATTGCGTCGGGCGGCCGGTTCCCCCGCACACGCGGGGATAGACCCCCTTTAGCTCCCGCTTTCCTTTTAGGAGATTGGGTTCCCCCGCACACGCGGGGATAGACCGGGACGGCTTTCGTTGTATGCCATCTTCCGCGCGGTTCCCCCGCACACGCGGGGATAGACCTTGAATAGTCACTAATATAAACTGAGAAAGCACCGGTTCCCCCGCACACGCGGGGATAGACCTAGAGTTACCGCAGCTTCTTCGCTCCAATTACCGGTTCCCCCGCACACGCGGGGATAGACCCTTCGCAGCGCTCACCGTGAGATCACTGGCAGCGGTTCCCCCGCACACGCGGGGATAGACCGGTTGGGCGATTCCGGAGCCTGCTGAAGGATTCGGTTCCCCCGCACACGCGGGGATAGACCCTACGTTTTTAGGAATACCGAAAGCGCCCCAACGGTTCCCCCGCACACGCGGGGATAGACCCACTCCCGTAATGCTCCCTCGCAAGCTTCTTTGGGTTCCCCCGCACACGCGGGGATAGACCGTTTACCTTCCCTAAATCGAAACCCTGGCAACAGGTTCCCCCGCACACGCGGGGATAGACCCGAAACAGGCGCGCCCGGAGGTTCCCCCGCACACGCGGGGATAGATCCACGAGGACGGCAGGCGCAACGCGGGCATCGCGGGTTCCCCCGTACACGCGGGGATAGACCTCCCGCTGGCATTACACCCCCGAGGAGGAGCCAATGACAGACCTTCACAGGAAGCCCCGTGACGAGATGGACGAGGGAGAGTGGGCTTGGGTCATCATCTTAGGCCCCCTCCGAGCCATCTACGTGGCCTGGGGCGGATGGGCGGCGTTTGGCGCCGCGGCGTTGGGCGTCGTAAGCGGGGTCACGCGTCCTGCGACCGATGATTCTGTCTGCGGAGTGCTCAAGGTCGCCGTTCCTATCGGCCTGTACCTCGGTGGGCTGGCCGTCATGTTCAGGGTGTACGGGTTCAGGACCAGCGTCATCGCCGAGGGCATACGGCTTGCCGTCGCAATCGCCGTGGCCTTCATCGCAAAGCTGCTATGGGGCTAGCGGCCCAGCCAGGGGCGGGTTCCCCCGCACACGCGGGGATAGACCCCATGTCGAAAATCAACGTGCTCTTCTCCATGGGGTTCCCCCGCACACGCGGGGATAGACCCGCCTCCTGGAGCGTCTACTGCTCCTGGAGCGTGGTTCCCCCGCACACGCGGGGATAGATTTATGGCAGGTAAATCTTGAAAGACTTGTATAGTGGTTCCCCCGCACACGCGGGGATAGACCGGGGCGGCATGGTGGGCGATCTCTGTTTGATAAGGTTCCCCCGCACACGCGGGGATAGACCGCTCGACAAGGGCTTCCTCGACACATCCGACTGCGGGACGTGCACCGACGGCGCCACCTCCGTCAAGTACCCCTACGGCGGCGGCGAGCTCCGCTGCGCGAACAGCAAGTGCTTCAAGCGCCACATCAAGAAGGGCAAGGCGCGCTACGAGCAGCAGTTCCGCGACGGCACCGTCGACCACGACGCCGCCGTCCTCGAACGCGCCCAGGCGCTCGCCGCGCGGCTCGTCAGCTCGCCCGAGCTCGCCGTCTTCTACCGCTCGGCGCTGCGCCACACCGATCTCGCCGTCGACTCCCTCCACGTCACCCTCTGGGACGAGGGGAAGAGCTACGAGTGGATGTTCGACTACCCGATGATGCAGCGCACCCGCCGTATTTCCGCGGGCATCTCGCGGATCATCCAACTCACCAACGCCTGCGAGGGCGCAAGCGACGAGGAGATCGCCGGCCAGTCCAACTCCCGCTACAGCCGCGACCTTGACCGCGTACTGAAGGAGGCCGTCGCCGCCGTGCCGGACGACGACCCCCGCCTGCCGGAGATCGCCGCGCTCGCGCTCAGCGAGTGGGCGCTCCACACCGAGGGCTGGGGGAAAGCCCCGGACTGTTCGGCGTCAACTATTTTTGCCGGTCGACGACAACTACTCTTGCCGGTTCAGCTCCTCCTGTTGACTGCGTTGTTGGGCCACGCCGGTGCGGTAGCTGGGCACGTCGAATTCAAGGATGACCGAGTGGTGGACGACCCGGTCGATGGCTGCGGCGGTGGCCATGGGATTGGCGAAGATGTGCTCCCACTGAGAGAAGACGAGGTTCGAGGTGATGCCGAGAGAGCGGCGCTCGTAGCGCTCGGCGATGAGGGTGAAGAGCACCTCTGATTCCTCTGCTCCCTGGGACAGATAGCCGAGGTCGTCGAGGAGCAGGAAGTCGTAGCGGTCCAATCGGCGCAGCTGTCGCGGGAGGGCGAGGTCGCGCTTGGCTGCGAGCAGGTCCTGCACCAGTTGGTAAGCGGGGACGAAGAGCACGGACCTGCCTGACTCCACGAGGCGGTGTCCCACAGCGCAGAGGGCGTGCGTCTTGCCGGTGCCGGGCAGTCCGAAGGCCAGCACGTTGACGCCGCGCTCGACGAAGCTGCCGTTGGCCAGTTCATCCAGTTGCTGACGCAAGCTGAAGGACACACGCTCGTGCTCGAACGTCTCCCAGGTCTTGCCTGCGGGCAGCCTGGACTCCTTGCGCAGCCGGTCGGTGCGCCGCTGCCGACGGTTCTCGGCTTCCTGCTCCAACACCTCCAGGAAGGTGAACAGCGCGTCGCCGTGCCCCGCTGCGATGAAACGAGACACCGACTCTGCACCGATAGTGGGCAACCGGAACTGATGGCACAGTTCGGCGATCCGGTTCTGCATGGCGTTGACGTCTGCCATCAGGCCACCCCCGCCAGCAGGCCGTCGTAGACCTTGAGGTCCGGTTGCCCGGACAGCGAGAGCACCGGCGCCAGCGGCGGAGCCGGACTGGCCAGCGCCTTGACCGAGCCATAGTCGAATGGCTCTCCGGCCTCCAGCAGGAGGGCGAGGGCGGTCTCCACCGTGGACTCCATGGTGACCGCCGCGAGGTGGAGGATGCGCACGTATTCCACCTCAGCCCGCTCACCCCGCCATCCCTTCAGCGCATCGTAAGCGAGGCGGAACGTCATGGTGGGGAAGAGGTGCTCACGGAACCGGTAGCGCGCGAAAGCCCCCGGCTTGCGCACGAGGGAGTCGATGACGTGCCTGTAATCGACGCGGGCTTCCCGCTCGCCCCGCACCCGCTCCATGCGTTCCATCAGGTTGCCTCTGTAGAGCACCTCCACGGCGTCCGCGTACAACCGGACCTGCACTTCCTCCCCGATCAGGCGCGACGGCGCCGTGTAGGTCCGTCCAGCCGCCTGTATGGTGCTCCACTTGCGCACCCGGGCACGGTAGTTGACGTATTCCGGCACCGGCGCCGGCGGCAGCGGTTGCAGATGAAGACGTTCCACCTCCAGCTTCCCCGCCACCAGCCGGTTGCGCCGCTCAACCACCATTCTGACGAAGCACGCATACTCCTCCTTGGAGTCGAAGTCGCGACTCCCGCGCAGCATGAGTGCTTGATCCAGCGCGTCTTTCAACCGGTAGTGCGCCTGTTCGACGACGCCGTTCTCATTGCTGGCCCCCGGGTTGGAGCGCACGGACTCGAGCCCGTAGTGCTCCAGCAGCTCGGCGTAGGCGTTGTTCAGTGCCCGACCGCGGCTGCGCCTCAACTCGTGAGTGAGCGCCGAACTGTTGTCCGAGTGGATCACCTGTGGTGCGCCCCCGAGAGCCCGTAGCGCGGCTTGGAGTCCCTGCCTCAAGGCCATGAACGTCTCTCCGCTCACCACCTCGGCATAGCGCCACCCCGAGTGACTCAACACGAACTGGAACAACAGGTGACGGTGGGGCCGTCCGCCGATGGCCACCCGCAGGCCATTGCAGTGCGTGAAGTCGATCTGCGCCTCCCGCCCTGGCGGATGCTCTTGGGGAAAGTAGACCTCCCGCTCCGGACCATGAAGCGTCCGCCACTCGTGCAACCGGCGCTGCAGGGTGCGCAGCTGTGAAGCACTAAAGCGGCCAGGGTGGCGCTCTTCCAGCTACTCGATGATCGTCGTCGCCTTGAGTCTGCTGGCCGCCTCGCCCTCAAACAGAGGCTCAATCTCTTCCGCCCATATCCCGTCGAACGGGTCGGTCCGCGTGCGCCAGTGCCGCTCCTGCGGCCTCTCTGACGGCAGCGGCCCTGCTTGCCACTTCCGTGCCGACCGCTCGCTCATCCCAGCCATAGCGGCCGCCCCCAGCTGAGTCTTTCCTTCTTTCTGCTTCTGCCTCATAAGCAACACCTGCTGATTTGTAATCACACCCGGTACCTCCGACCGGATGTTGGCCTCTTCAGACCGGCAAGAGTAGTTGTCGCCTACCGGCAAAAGTGATTGTCGCTAATCACCGGACCTCTCGAAGCCGGAGAATGGAGGGGGAAAGTGATACCCGCGCCGCTTGGGATGCTCCTCTTCGTTGCCGTCATCGCGATCACGATAGTGCTGCGCTTCGTCGGCTATTCTCCCTTCGAGGCCTTCGCCATCACCACGGGCACAGTCATTCTCGCGGCGGCGCTCGACGGGGGGAAGCATAAGCTGCGTGAGATACAACGGCGACGCGGCGAACGGGAGGACACCTATGACGAGCGATGATGAGATACGCCCCCCACAGAACGTTGAGGAGCTCGAGGAGCTGCGCGATCAGATCGCGCAGCTCCGCCGCGAGGACCGGTACGCCTGGATGTCCCGGTCCGGCGCACCGAACCACACCCTCGCCGTGCTGGACGCCACCATCGAAGACGCCCAGCGCCAGCGCGTTGTGACGACGACCGCCAGGGGCTACCGTATCGAGGGTGTGCCCGGACTGTTCTCGGAGCCGTGGCTCATCGTCAACGCGCTCGTCAAGCTGGCGCGCGGATCGCGGTGGGACGGGCTGCTAAGAGCCCGCGGCATTACACCCCGGAGGAGGAACCTGTGACGCGCCAGAAGGCCCGGTTGAAGCGCCGGTGCGAGCGGAAGGTCACGTACACGACCGGGCCTCAGGCATGGAAAGAGGCCCGGCGTAGGAGTACGGCGCTCGTCCCGATCAGCGCCTACCGCTGCGGGAAGCACTGGCATATCGGTCATGCGTTCGTCGCCACACCCGCATGGCTGCGGAAGGGGGTGCGGCGCTCTTGATCTCGACCGCCCGCCGCCGAGGAGGAAGGCTCAGTATGAAGCATGTGGCACTTTGCGCCGCCATTGCCCTTGCCCTTGCCGGGTGCGGCGAGACCCCCACGCCGGTCTCCGCGCCGACGCCTACCCCCACGCCGGTCTCCGCGCCGACGCCTACCCCTACGCCGGTCCCCGCGCCGACGCCTACCCCTACGCCGGTCCCCACGCCGACGCCTACCCCTACGCCGGTCCCCACGCCGACGCTTACCCCTACGCCGGTCCCCACACCGACGCCTACCCCTACGCCGGTCCCCACGCCGACGCCTACCCCTACGCCGGTCCCCACGCCGACGCCTACCCCTACGCCGGTCCCTACGCCGACGCCTACCCCTACGCCGGTCCCTACGCCGACGCCTACCCCTACGCCGGTCCCCACGCCGACGCCTACCCCTACGCCGGTCCCCACGCCGACGCCTACCCCTACGCCGCCGCCCGCGTCCGCTGAGGCGTGGGACTGCAAGCTCTCACCCGCATGCAGCGGATTGTGGATACGCGGCGACGGTACGACCGTCCTGCATTCGCCGGGGCTCCAGCTGCCGGAGCCCCGCTACGCCATCGACCCCGCTTTGAACGACCGGATCATCGGCGCGATCAGGCGCGCGATGGGCACTATGGAGGATTGGACGGGGAAGAGCTGGGAAGAGGTCTCCTGGCCCGCCTCCGGCGTGGCGCTGCGGTGGTACGCGCCGCCCAACGGGCCCACCACGTGCGAGGGGCAGTGGGCGGGATGCGCCGTTGAAGACGCGGTGGCGCTACGCCAGAGGCATAGCAGCGGCGCTGAATACCCCGCCGAGATGCTGTACGAGCGCGCGCTGCACGAGATGGGGCACGCCTTGTTCAGGGCGAAGCACAGCGTAGAGCAGGGCCTCATGTGCATAGAGGACCACTGCTACCGTGAACTCCGGGAGGTCGGCCTCCGGTGGGGGCGTGGCCTGCGCCTCACACCGCTGGATCACCAGGTGTACGCCCTCTACGCCTGGCTCACAGCTGGTATGAGTCTGGAACGCGTCCGGGAGGCATCTCCCTCTCGTTAGCGGCCCCAATACGACGGCCGGCGGCTGCGGCGTCGACCACCGGGCCTCGCGTCCATCTAGTACGGCTCCGTCGTAATCGGCTGCATCTCCATCAACTCGGCCACGCGCTCGTCCGGCCAGTACTCGCTCGGCGCCGCGTCCGCCGCGTTCGGAGGAGACCCTACCCTAGCGCTATGCACGTGGACGCCCTCGATCACCCGCGGCGGCGCGGGCTTCGTGCCCCACCCGACGACCTCGAACGAGCCCGTAGGCACCGCGGGGTCGGCGGGGAAGACGCTGTAGCCGCCCGTCGCCAGGTCGACGCGGTAGCGCAGGCCCTCGTCTGTTGAGAACTCGACGACGCGGGCGTGCGGGAACCGTCGCGACCGCGAGGGGGCAGGGTTGGGGTCGGGGTCCGGATCAGGGTCGAATCAGGGTCAGGGTCGGGGTCAGGGTCGGGATCGGGGTCTGCGTCGTCCGGATCGGCGTCGGGATCAGGGTCAAGGTCAGGGTCAAACTCCAAATGGTTCCCCCGCACACGCGGGGATAGACCTCGGCTTCTTCGGCTTGTAGAACTTCCACGAGCGGTTCCCCCGCACACGCGGGGATAGATACCGGCTCTAGGGTTGTGTGCCAATCATCAGGAACTATGACCCAGGTAATCAGGGTCTATGACCCACCCTAGGAGCCGGGATGTGACCATTACCGCACAACGCAAGTGAGGAGCGGCGATGGCGTACCGGGAGGTGGCCAGGGTGGAGATCGGAGAAGTGATACGCCTCTGGCAGGCGGGAGAAGGCCTGAGGCGGATAGCGACGGGCACGGGATTGTCGCGGGCGACGGCGCAAGTATGTGGCCGCATCGCAAGAGGTGGCCCTGAGGCCACGGAGGAGCAACTGAGCCGACTAGCGGCTAGCAGCCACTCAGGCCCGCGGGACCGGCTGCAGGTGACGCCGCATCCAGGAGTTGCTGGCGGCGCGGGGCTGCCGGGTGTCGTATTCGTCCCTACAGCGCTACATGGTCCGTCCGGGCTGGCAGCGCCGCGATCCGAGGACGGTGCGGATGGAAGGCCAATGGCCCGGGCCAGAGTGGAAAACTCGGTCGACCGCACTTTCGGCCCTTCCTCTCCCGATCTGCTCATCCTGGACGACCTCGGGCTGCGTCGGCTCACGTCCGCCGACCTCTACGACCCATCCTCAATCGGCATCGGGTCTGCAGCTCTATCATCACCTCCAACCGTGCCGTCGAAGAGTGGGCTCAGCCTGTTCGACGATCCGATCCTCGGCAACAGCGCGCTCGACCGGCTGGCCAACACGAGCTATCAGATTGTCATCGAAGTCCAAAACTACAGGGAGAGGTTCTCCCCCTACCGGGCATTCTCACGTACAAGGGAGGCAATCGACCCGCCATCCGCAACCTGATACAAAGGCTCACCGCTCCCAGGGTGGGTCATAGACCCTGACTATCCTGGTCCATAGACCCTGATTCGACAGCGTCGGCTGGCATCCCTCCGTCCGGTGATACGGTCTTTGTTCTGCAGGTGCTCCGTGGCTGGCACGATGCCGTCGGAGCGCTTGAAGCACCTATACTGTCCCCCTGGACGGTCGTAGCCTCTGCGGTGGTGCCTTGAGGAGTTGGCTCGGCATGCGATTGGGCGAACCGCTCGCCCAATCGAGGGATGTCCAGTAGTGTAAGTATGCGATGCCAACGATAATGCGGGACGGGCCATACCGCTTCTTCTTCTACTCCAGTGACCAGGGTGAACCGCCGCATGTGCACGTTGAGCGTGACGACCGCATTACCAAGTTCTGGCTGGACCCTGTGAGGCTGCAGAGCAGCGGAAGGATGCGGCGTTCGGAAATACCCCGCATCGAAGAGTTGATTGAGGAGAATACAACGATGCTCGTGGAGGCCTGGGATGAACACTTCAGCGGTTGAGGTGCGAGTGTCCGACGCCGAAGAGGTAGTCGTGACCGAGGACACGTTGACTGTCGAGCTCTCTGACGGCCGTACCATCTCGGTGCCTCTGGCCTGGTATCCGAGGCTGAAGCATGGCACAGAGAAGGAGCGCGGCAACTGGCGGTTCATTGGCGGGGGGCAGGGCATCCATTGGCCGGATCTTGACGAGGACGTCAGTGTTGAGGGACTGCTTGCAGGCACACCTTCCCGCGAGAGCCAGGAATCGCTCCGGCAGTGGCTTGCAGGGAAGCAGGCAGGCCGAGAATCGACGCTCGGTAGCCAAAGCGATGCGGCTAGTAGAGAGAATCTGCGCGAGACGCGACGTGAGTTCTGGGAGTTGGTCGGTGTGCGCTGCGCTCTTGATGTGCCTCCGGGTCATGCCGCGGGCAATCTGTGGTGGCATTTCCCGCAGACCAGGCTCTGGGTATCGTGTTGCCTCCTCGAAGGCGAGGTAGCAACGTTCTTGAGGGGGTATCGAGGCGAAACCAAGCAGGACGTCCGGCCTCGGATCATGCCTCACGATGCAGCGCTCAAGCAGGCACTCTCCCGGTTCGGCGCACGGCTAGAGGGGGAGTGGTACTGGTGGGTGGTGGTTCAACAGATCAATTCGTACGACAGGGCCAATTGGCCCAAGATGGCAGATTGGATATGCGAGTTGTTACGGGCCTATTCGCAAGCACTCGGTCCTGCTGACGCGCCGAGTGGCTTGCGACAGGGTAGTATTCGCTCTGGATGAACGCGGCTCCACCCGGCTACACAGCCAGCATCTCTTTCCTCAATGGCCCCTCTAGGTGTAGTTCCCATAGAGGTTGTTGACAGGTGGGGGGCCTCGCTGTTGCTGTTGTGTAACCAAAACCAGCAGCGACAGGAGGCCCTCATGGAACATCGTAACGCACGCTTGACCCCCGTGACTCGCGCTGAATTGGTCGAACAGGTGTTGTCCGGCTGGCCCCAGGCCGAAGTGGCCCGCTTGTTCCGCGTCTCCCGCGCGACCGTCGCCAAGTGGGTGCTGCGGTTCCGTGAAGGCGGGCCAGACGCGCTCCACGACCGCTCCAGCCGTCCCCTGCGCAGCCCCCGCCAAACCGGTCAGCTGCAGGAAGCAGCCATCTGCACTGCACGCCGCATGCTTGCCTGGGGGCCGCACCGCATCGGGTGGCGGTTGGGCATCGCCCGCTCCACCGTCTACGCCGTCCTGCGCCGCGCCGGACTCCACCGCCTCGCGTGGCTCCATCGCACCACACGGGAGATCGTTCGCTACGAGCATGCCCGCCCCGGCGCGCTGGTTCACCTCGACATCAAGAAACTCGGCCGCATCCCGCAGGGTGGCGGCAAGCGCATCCTGCCCGGCTTCGCGGAGACCCGCAGTGGTCCTCAGCGCGGCCCCCGCCTCGGTTTCGACTTCCTCCACGTGGCCGTGGATGACCACTCCCGCTATGCCTACGTCGAGGCCCTGCCGGACGAACGCGGCCCGACGGCCGCCGCCTTCCTTGTTCGAGCACTTGCCCACTTCGAGCGCTTGGGCATCGCCGCCGAGCGCATCCTGACTGACAATGGCGCCTGCTACGTGAGTCGCATCTTCACCGACACGGCGGCGGCCAGGAATATACGGGTGAAGCGCACGCGGCCTTTCCGGCCTCAGACCAACGGCAAGGCGGAGGCGTTCAACAAGATCATGCAGGCCGAGTGGGCCTACCAGCGACCGTACTCCTCCAACCGCGAGCGGCTCAACGCGTTGCCTGGGTTCCTCGCGTATTACAATCACCGGCGTCCACACGGCGGCATCGGCGGGGCTACTCCCGCGTCCCGCCTGTCAACAACGTCCCTGGGAACTACACCTAGCGCGGCGTTGCGGAGTGGGCTTGCGAGCAGACGGTGCGAAGAGGCCCAGGGCACATGGTGGCCCAGGCCTCTCTAAAGCACCAGACAACAGGAGCGGAACCGGCTATGGCACGGGAGTTGGGACCACGGGCGCCGTTATCGACTTGAGTAGCGGCAGTATTCGGATGTTGGGTACATATAATACTTTTGAAATCGACTTGGGCGCCGGGGGAGTTCGGTCGGCGGGTGTATATCCTACTGTAGAGAGAACAACGGCGTGGTCTCACGACAGAAATACGATCGCCGTCTATGAGCCGGATTCGTTCAGTAATGTGGCCCTCTCCGATGAATGGAAGCAAGACTGCTCCGTGGTTCGCGTGCGCAGCCCTCGCGGTTGCGGTGCTGGTCGTGCTCGTCGCCTGCGACCGAGCGGGCGCGCCAGACGACGGCAACGGAGAGCGCGCAGCGGCTCCCTGCGTCGGCGCGGGCTGCCAGCATGGTTCCTGTCGCCTCCGCGGATCGCCACTGCGAACCGCAGGCGTATAACATCGTCGCCGTGATGGCGAACTATCAGTCCCGTTGAGGTGACGATTATGTTCTTGCGCGCAACTCTGACTACTCTCCTGCTTGTCTCATTCGTGCTGACGCTCGCTGCTTGCCGCCCCGACGAGATGGCTCCCTGTACGCCGGCCGCCGGCTCCTCCGTGGACCCGTGCGAACCAGATGTGGAACTGCCGCAGCTGGCGGGGGCGGCCGGAGGTATGATTGACTTCGGAGATGCTCCCCGGAGCGTACGTGAAATGCTCGACGGCTACGTGCCTTGGGTTTCTCATCTCGTAGTGCGCGGGACGTATCTACCCGGCACCGTGCGTTGCACCGCCGGCGACCGCTTGCGCCTTCATTCCTATGAGGATCCGGAGAACTACAGATTCGTACTCAACACACTCTCCGTCAAATGCTACGCAGACGTACGCGCGAACGCCTACCTCATCGGCGATGGCCCATCCACGGTGACGGTACAGGTGGACTGGGATATCTACCGGGACGGCTCCTATGCAGGATTCGCGGCAGACGTCAACGAAACCGAAGCAGAGTGGATAGAGGGATTGAGACAATTGTATGAGCAATTGCTCATACAAGGTCGTTTGGACTACGAGCACTACGACGAGACAGGCAACTCAAGACTCACGGGGGGGATCGTTGGGAGGGAGGTGGTCCTATTCATCGGCCCCACGCACGACATCTCAGCGGAAACGTGGCTAGTCATGGAGACGTGGGACGTGCAGCGGCGGGAGGACGACACCGTAGTCGCTGTCCATCCCGATCGGGAGCTATGGAGGAGCCTCAGACCCGACGACTACCCGACGCACCACGCCGCGCTCGAGATGGAGCTGCCGGCCTTCACGCTGGCGGTGACGACGGCCAACGAGGCCCGTGTCGCCGCATATGGCGGACGCACCGGCGCAGCCGCCAACTTGCCAATGCTCGTCACCAACGTGGACCAGCTACCACAGTTTATGACGGCTGTCGGCGCCTACGGTCACCCCGACGGCCCGCCCGCGCAACCGCCGCCTGTGCCGGCGTGCGCGACCGGGACCGCCGTGACGGACCCGGGAGCAAACCGGGGGCTGGTGTACGACTGCGGCGCGCTGCTGGCGGAGAAGGAGGAGCTGCGGGGCACGGCGACGTTGGACTGGAGCGTGGACACGTCCATCGCCAGCTGGGAGGGGGTGACGACGAGCGGGACGCCGAGCCGCGTGACCGAGTTGGATCTGTCGAGCGAGGGCCTGAGCGGGACCATACCGGCTGAGCTGGGGACGCTGTTCGCGCTGACGACGCTGGACCTGAGCATGAACGCGCTGACGGGGGACATCCCGGCGAAACTGGGCCTGCTTCCCAACCTGGAGGAGCTCCGGCTGTCCGGGAACTCGCTGACCGGGTGCATACCGGTGGCGCTGAAGGACGTGCCGACCAACGACCTGAGCTCCCTCAACCTGCTCTACTGCCAGCCGCCGGCGCCGGAGGACCTCAGCGCCGGAACGGCGGGGGAGGCCAGCGTCCCCTGAGTTGGGACGCGGTGGCCAACGCGAGCATGCACCGGGCGGAATACCGGGGCGACGGCCCTTGGACCGCCGCCAACGACACGCTCACCGGGACGTCCCACACGGTGGACGGGTTGGCCCGTGTGAGCACCCACAAGTCCGGGTGAGCGCGTACGGGAGCGGGACGGTGTACGCGGCCGCATGGCGCGGGGCGGTGGGAAGTGTCACCGCGACCGGGTCAGAGACCTACGACCCAGTGACGTACGCGATCACGAGCGGCGATGAAGCCGGACTGATCGCCATCGGCGAGACCACCGTGGAAATCACGGTGGCGGGGGACCTGAGCGCGGCGGCGGAGACGACGGTGACGCTGACGGTGGAGGACGAGGGGGCGGCGCGGCCGTCGTGACGGTCGCGATTGCGGTGTCGGCGACGTGTGCGAGCAGGATTGCGGCACCCGACCCGTCCGACCACCCGGAGCTGGTGAGCGACCGCTAGACGCTGCTGCGCCTGAAGGAGGCGCTGCCGGGGCCCGGCGATGCTGGTCTGGACCGCAGACGCGGTGATGACCAACTGGGACGGGTTGACGGTTGGCGGCGGGCCAAGGCGGATCAAGGACAGGACCTGAGGTCCGGCACGGCGTATCCCATCGGGGGCATCCCCCACACGCAACCCCGTTCCGCCGCTATGCCGCCGGGCAGTGGCCACCTTAATCAGCAACCGCGATGGGCGGAATGGTTGGACCTCGGCGAGGCGTCGTGGGCAGCCCTGCATCCTACAGGGCCAGCCTGAACCTCAGCACAAAGGTTCTTGATTTTGTCCAGTTTGGTGGGCCGAAGCGTACTGTACTGCGAACTTTCGAGTGGGTGGTGGAGTTGTAGGTGCTCCTCAGCGACCGGGTTCCAAGACCCCAGCCTTCCTCGTCGGGGAGGAGTCAGAGGCGTCCCCTCGTCCACCCCAACAGGCTCCTGCCCCAGTATGACACCACCCTCCTACCCCAAACGAGGAATCCATCCGGCAGATGCTATTCCTCCTCGAAGCCGCTGTCGTCGAACCTCAGGGTTCGGCTGTTCTCGGTGACCGTCCGCACGACGTGTTCTGGCGTGCCATCGGGGATGTTGGCTTCGATCTCCAAGGTTAGCCGCACGTCCGCTCCCACCAACCCGGCCAGGTGAGCAATCACCTCGTCTGCTATCTGGCCTGCATCTCTACCGACGCGTGTGGGGTCTAGTTTCACCGAGCCGTGGTAGCGTCGCTTGGTCTCAGACGGCACCGTGGAATCAGGAGACCTCCCTGCTGAAGGCTCGCGTACCTCACCCAACTCTCCTGGCTTCTGGACATAGGTGGAGCCCGCACCTTGTACGGGGGGTTCAGGGGCGACTACCTCCGCCTCTATCTGACGCCTCGCCACATCGGGATGGACTATGAGGCCAGGGTCGCTATCCGAGAGCGCGCCCCGCGGTCCATGGTGAAGGCCGCGGTATCTCCCTTCGGCTTCGTCGTAGCTGTCGGCGTACGCGAAGGAGTCCTGCTCCCACGTCATCAGCGAAAGGCCGTTGCGGATGGCTTCGAGCAGGACCGCAGGCTCCTTGAGCCTGGGCAGATAGATGTAGCGGGCAAAGTCATCCAAGAGTTGGCGTACTGGGACGTGGTCGCCCCGCCACAGCGGTATGCGGTCCAACTCAATGCGCAGGAGCGTTGGGGCGAAGCTGGTCGCCAGCCGATCATCGCTGCGCATCCTCTTGCTGGCTCGTTCAGCGAGGGGCCCCTGCCCGGTTAGTCTGGTCGCTTGCCATCCCACTTCGGCCTGGGGGTTGGCTTGAGTCGGCACCAACAGCCACTGGTAGGTCTCCCCTATGCGAGCCTTCACCGCGTCGTTAGCGGCATCGCGCTGGGTCTCGGCCTGCCGCACCTGGTGGGGCGGAAGATCGAGAGTCTCCTTGCTGTCGACAATCGATTTCCAAGCGAGGAAGCGCCTGCCCCCTTCCTCCAAGTCCTGAAGCCGCGTCTCGTCTGCCGCTAGGAAGGCCAGGGTGTTCCTGAACAGGCGCGGCGTGTTCCCCCGCGATTCCAGTATGGATTTGGCGGCGCCTCTGGCCCGACTATCGGACGCTCCCTCCCGCGTGTGCGGATAGCTGGGACCAAGAACCACGAGCCTCGCCTCTTGGTCGTCCTGGACGTCATGCCCCGACGGCGGAAACAGATGAACGCGGTTGAAATCCCCACGGCTGGTCAGGTCTGCCCGAAGCCGGTTCTCAATCTCCTTGTCCACCTCGTCCCGGTTGCGCCGGAGCTCCTCGGCACGGCTCTCAGCCAGGTTGGCGACGGTGGGCTGAGTGGAGTACCAGTAGCGAGAACCGTCCTGGTACAGGTAGGTGGCTGCGCTCCCCAGTCGCCGCAAGGCATCCCCAAACACGGCAGTCGGCTCTCCCGGAATGACGCAGCCCAGCTTGATTCGCCGGTCCTCGAGTCCCTGATTCGCCGCCGCCGGGATGGGAGCGGACCCAAGGTAGATCGAGCGCGCCACTCTGCGGCTTGCGCCATACTTGCCCAGGTTCGGTACCTCACCGTCGAGTCTCAAGGGAAGGGAGTTCGGCCCGTCTATGTCACGCTCAATAATCGGAACCCAGTTGTCGGGAAGGTAGTGCATGAGTTCAAACTGCACGCGGGGGTCGTCCAATGGCACGTTGGCAGGCAGTATCAAGGGATTGCGGTCGCCCTTCTCCCAGAGGCTGTGGATGACGGCCGCCATGAGCCGCAAGACCCCGCGCGTGCGCTGGAAGCTCTGCAGCGTGGACCAATCAGAGTAGAGCCGCTCAAAGACCTCGGGGTGGATGGGATAGGCGTTTCTGATGCGCTTCTCGTAGTCCGCTTCGGCGCATTCCGGGGGGAACTCCTGCTGGTTCGTGCGGTAGAGGTCGCAGAAGGCGCGGGCCACGTTGTCGCGGGTCGTGAAGTTGGCCGGGTCGACGATCGGCTGGAACAGGCGGCGGCGCACAATCTCGAAGCTCTCCTCCGCGCTGGCCGGACGCCATGACGACTCGACTCGTCCTATCACGTTGCGGAGGCGGCTCAACGCCGCGCGGCCCCTCAGGCCGCCCACCTCCACATCGTCAGTCTCCGCATGGGGCGAATCGGTGGAGTCGGAGGCCGGCAGGCTGATGACCAGCAGGCAGTTCCTGGCGAGCTTCGCCGATTCCGACAGCGCCTGCGCAAAGGTGAATTGAGTCTCGAAGCTCCCGGCGGGAAGGTCACCCTCGTCATGGAGTTGCCGAGCGTAGGCCACCCACTCGTCGATCAAAATCAAGGTCGGGCCGTACTGGTTGAGGAGCTCGCGGAGCGCGTCCCCTGGGTTGGTCGCCAGCTCGTCGTCCGCTTGCACCCGTTCGAAGGCCCTGCGGGCTTCGGCCTGCCCTCCTGCCGCATCCCCAAGCTGCCACGCGAGCTCTCCCCATAGCGTCCGCACCTCTGTGCCATCCGCCTTCGCGACGGGGTTGCCGGGCGATATCCGGTTGCCGACCAGGACCACGCGGTTGACCGAAGGCAGCTCTGCCACTCCGGTCTCCTGCATCACGGCTTCCATGCCAGGCAGTTCACTGATGGGCGTGCCGGAGAAGAGGTGGAAGAGCGCCAGCATCGAGTGGGTCTTGCCGCCGCCGAAGTTCGTCTGCAGCTGGACAACGGGGTCGCCGCCCGCGCCGGAAAGCCGCCGCACCGCGCCTCCCAACATATGCCTCAGGCTGTCCGTCAGGTAGGTGCGCCGGAAGAACTCGGCTGGGTCCCGGTACTCGTCGGAGCCCTCTCCCAATCGCACCTGCCAGAGGTCCGCCGCAAACTCTGCCTGCTGGTAGTGCCCGCTGGCCACATCCCGGTGCGGACTGACGACCTCGCGCCACGGAGGGAGAGAGCCCGTCGCTTCACTCTCGACCGGGGTGCCGGCGGTCCTGCGCCGTTGCGTACGAGCTTGCTCATCGAAGCGCACCCGCAGGAGCTCCATCTTCGACGTCTCGATCTCACCAGCCTCCGGGGCGGAGACCGCCGTCAGTAGCCGTTGGGTCGAGTCGAGGGCGCGATACGTGTCGTCGCTGGAAAACGACTCCTGGTGCGCCCACCGGTTGCGGATGTCCCGCAGCTCGCTCACCAGGCTCCGTTCGGCGTGGCCGAGGGTGTCGCGGTAGACCTCGTTCCAAGACTCCCACATGACCTTCAGGAGCGCTGCGGCGTCAACGCTGAGCAAGTACTCCTTCCCGTCCTGTACCTGCTCCCCGAGGACCTGCTGCAACACCTGCGCCGAACGCCCCCTGTGGTGATTGATAAACTCCCGCGCGACGAATGGCGCAAGACCACCCTTGAGCGCGTCCATCGCGCTGCCTACCCGCTCTCTGTTGGTTATTGCCATGCGTTCCTCTCTGCATTCCTACTCGGCGAGCACGCCGCGACGCCTGAATTCCGCCGCGATGGAGTCACTCCGTGGCTTGTTGGGCGAGCCAGCAGGCGTGACGCGGGGCGAACGGTGGTCCGGCGAGCAGCCGCAGCGCGACCTCGATGTCCTCTTCGGAGAACCGCAGCCAGCAGAGCCTCCGATACAGCGGGATCAGGGTCGTTCATAGACGACCCTTCCCTCTCGAAGCGCGGCATGGAGAACGGTGCCCACCACATGACCTCGACGTGCGATCTCATCAGGCGTGGTCACCATGATGTCCTTACAGACCGGAAGGTCGCCGAGAACCCGTCGTATCTCAACCGCGGCTTGACGCTTGTCCGTCGCGTTGCCCACCACGACGAGCAGATCTACATCGCTCCACTCGTTGGCGACGCCGCGCGCCTGAGAGCCGAACAGCACGACGCGAGACGGTTGGAAACGTACGACGACGCGCTCTACCATGGTTGAAATAATCGCTTCAGCGGTCATCGGGCAACCCCATTTTCGCCTGCGTGGGCCGGACAACTTGCTGGGCCAGCCGCGCGACCTCCGGCCAACTCTGCACGAGCGCATTGTAGTCGACGGCCTCTTGGGAACGGTTCTTCTGGTCGCAGATGCGATAGAGGCGGTAGGCCAGCTCGCGAGCCACCTCGGCGTTCGGGCCCAGCTTGCCCATCAGCGAGGCGGCTGCATCCTCGCCTTCCTTATTGTGCACGCGGACCAGATGGTGGACAGCCTCCCAAGCGATGAGCCGGTTGTCGCTGTCCGGGACCCAGTCCTCGGGCAACTCCTGAGGCCGGAGCAGGCGCACCTTGCCCTCGCCCGAATGTAGTATCCCGGCCCCCTGCATGCCCGCGACGCTGGTGTTCTTAGCCGTCGACAGCGTCTCCGCCACGCCGTAGTCGCCCTCGGCGAACCCCGACTGCTCGAACCACGCCAGCGCCCAGCGGGTATCTGCGTCGAAGTCACCCTCCTGTTCGGCGAGCACCTCGTCGAGGGTCTGATTGATGAGGGCGAGGGCTTCGCGCACTGAAACGGATTCGCCGCTCGCGTCCAGAACCATTGCGTAGCGGGTGAACACCGCCATACCGGGCCCGATGGCGGCTTGGGCCAGGTCCACAGGAGCGATGTTGCCTTGTTGCATCCAGCGCAGCGCGTCAGGCATCTCCAACTTGAGAGCATCAACGAACTCCCGCCGAGTGGCCACAGCCGCGTGGACAGGGCGTGGGCGGCACACCAAGACGATGCTGGAAGATAGGGCGTTGGTGTTGTTCCCTATGACACGCCCCTGCTTCTCCGTGCGAATCGGCCATGTCCCGCCTACTGCCATACCGGCTCGAACCAATGCATCGAGGAATGTATCCCAACCGGTGCTCGAAGTGCCCAGGCCATTCTCGGATTGCTTGAATGCGTAGTAGATGGTGATTGGAAGTACTGGATGGGTCTGTTCCGCTAACCGCTGCATGGCCTCGGTCATGCCGTCGAGGAAGAATGCGTCGGCTTGCTCTCGATTTCCGTGACGGTAAGGCGAAGCGACCAACTCCTCCGCCTTTGGCACAGCAAGTGTGGCGAAGAGATCAGGGAAAACCGATCGCAGCGAACGGCGCAGCCAAACATAGAAAAAGTCCGACAAGTCAGCGTAGCCAATGTTGTCGTAGTACGGCGGGTCGGTTGAGACGAGTTTGTTCGAAAAGATTGACTGTCGGTTGACGTCCGCCTGCCACGCGGTACCAGGCCGACCATCTCCCAATGTCTCAAAGCCCTTCAGTTGGCGCTCAAACAGATTCGCGTAGCTGCCCGATGATTCGCAGAAGGGATTGCTCTCAGCGTAGTCCCAGACCATTGGAATAGCTTGGCGGGCAAATACACTACGCATCTGAGCATTGGTGCTGTTCCAGCCGCACATTGAGGAGGAATGATTCGCCACTTGGTTGACCAAGAGTCCCAGATACACGCCCATCGCCTCGGCGTAGGCCCTCGCATCGGTCCCGCCGTCCCGCAAGGGTGCGCCGTCGTCCCCCATTCCCGCCACGACGGCGTCGGCTTGAGCGCGCTCCCGGGCTTCCACCGCCAGATCGGAGAGGGTGATGAGTGCCACTAACTGACGGTCGGTGAAGAGGTCGCGCCACTTGGTCATGCCGTACTCCTGAACACGGAAGCCGAGGGCCCGTTCGGGCAGGTCTGTCTCCGGTATGTCCTTGGGCATTGCACTCAGCGCGATGCTTTCTTGCTCCTCCGTAGGCTCTAAGTAGACCCGGCTCCGATCACCCTCGGCGACAACCGCCATCAAGCGTGCGCCCATGCGGCCGGCCTTTGCTTCGGATCGTAGGTACTCGAAAGGCATGGGCACACCAGACATGAGACAAAGGAAGGGGCTGCCGCTGCTGCCAGATTTGGTGCCATTCTTGGCGCTCTCCGGCGGCGTCCCCGCCTCGACCGTGAACTGGTAGCCCCCATCCTCGATGATCGGCACCACGTAGGCCTCCTTGCCCTTCTTTGTGGAGAGCACGAAAGTAGAGGCTAGGGGGACATCTACTCCAGCGAAGGCCGGGTTAGGACTCTTCACGGTGCGAGCCCAGAGCCAGGCGATGACGGTGAGCTTGCGGCCCACGTAGGGCTCCAAGTCGGAGCGCCCCTGCGCCATCTCCGCCGTGACCTCGACCTTAGGGTACATGTGGCCGATACGCCTCTCCGCCTCGTCGCGCATCCATTTCCCATAGTAGCGAACGTCTTCTGCAAGGCCAGCGGCGCCCTTCCAGACAGCGTTGGTCGAGCCCTTGCCCTTCCGGGCTTCCGGGTTCACCGGTGGCTTCCCGGCGAACTTGGGCGGTATCTCAATCATGGCCTTGTTGATGAGCACCGCCACCGGGTTGAGGTCACTGGCATAGGCTTCAAGCCCCAACCGCTGCGCTTCCAGGGGTATGGCGCCGCCGCCGGCGAAGGGGTCGTGGAAGGCGGGGAGCTTGTCAGGGTCGAACAGCTCCGCCGCCCTCGGGTGGTCTCCGTTGTCCTCACAGGTCCGCCGCCAGCTCTTGCGAATCTCCTTTCGCGCCGCTTCCAAGACCGTCTCGCTAGTGGTGTTCTCCCACTTCACCAACTCCTCGATGATGCGAAACAGCCGTTGCCGCTCTTGGGACTGGGCCTCCTCGGTGGGGAACAGTTCCGGCCGGGACGAGGGGTCGTCCACCATCTGAGAGAAGAGCACCGCGCGCGCCGCCGCCAGCGGCCGCCGAGCCCACCACAGGTGAAGGGTGCTGGGGTGCCCATGCCTAATCGACTTCTCCCGAGCCGAGGCGTCGTTGATGGCCTTCAGGGGGAGGGCAACTTCTATGAGTTTCTTGCGAGTGACGACAGGCTCCATGCTTGAACTCACCTCCACCGCTGAGGCCGCGCCAGTGAGTAGCCGTCGGCCTTGGTAACCTTTTCGGGCAGCTGGCTGTCCCGGAACGCATTGCGACCTATAGTGAAGGACCCGGTTGCCACACTGCGAAGGCCGGCCGAGTGCCGACGCGGCGGGAAGGCGACAATCACCCGCTTGCTGGAGTAGCGCTCCCTCACAGCGCGGACCGGGCTGGCCAAGTCGCCGTCGCCGGATACGACGATAGCCGTGTCGAAGGTGTCGTCCTGAGCGTCGCCGAGCAGTTCAACAGCGAGATTCACGTCGGTCATCTTCTCCTCGTAGGTTTGCCAGGTCGCTCCACAGCTGAGGCACCGCTGCTCCTTGGCCATGTGGTACCCATAGTGGATGTGCAGGTCCGGCAGGGTCGCCAGGGCTTCCAAGTACGTGTTCTGCCGCAGTGGCTTGTCCGGGTCGCCGGGTTCAGGGAAGACAACGGCAGTGAAGTAACGAACTGCCGCCAAGCGCTGTCCAGGGCGTAGCAGCTTCTCGCACAGACGGCGAAGATCGAGCCAGTAGTAACGCTGCCAGCCTGCGGCCCGGAGGCCGTAGTAAAGGTTGAACCCATCAATGTAGACCGTCACGCGCTGAGTCAAGCAATCCCCTAGCGTATGGTACTAACATGAGGTTGACACAATTGCGCCGGTGCAATAGTGTTGCATATACCACCCCAGAGATAGCATCTCTGGGCCGACGCCCCCCTCGGGGGCGTCTCTTTTTAGCGCACTCTCGGCTTCAGGACGGCGCCTCGGCCCGCGCCAACAACTCTGGCAGGTCGTAGTTGATGCTGGTCACGCCGAAGTCCGGCTCCCGCCTGAATGGCGTGCGGACGTAGTGGACTTGCTCCGCGCCACTGTCGAGAAACTCCACCACGGCCAGGATGTAGTCCTCCGGCTTGTTCAGGGACGTAAGCACCTCGTTCTTGGTGACTGTGACCGTCGGCGCGCCTTGGACTCGTCCCTTCACTTCGATGAATCGAAGCTTCCCGGTTCCAGGCACCCGGCTCTCGATATCGTAGCCGACCTTGTCGAACTCCCGGTCCACCGGATCAAACCCGAGGCGGCGCTCGACCTCCATCACGGCAGCCCTAGCGCGGGCCGCCGCAGCCTGCGTGTCCCTCGCCGCTGCGGTCTCGGTCGATCCGTTCATCTTGCGGATGAGTCCTGCGGGAACCACGAGCATGCCGCCGAGCACCACCGGGGGCAGCGGCGCGATCTGGCGCTCGCGCTGAATCTCTTCCATTCGCTTCTGCAACCGCGTCTGAAGCCGGTCAGCCCGGCGGCGGGCTTCGGCGGAGTTGAGGCGGGCGTTGGGCTTGCCCGCCTGCTCTTGCATCTGAAGGTCGGCGGCGCGGTGGTCCCAGTAGGCAATCTCCTTGGTCAGCCGCTCTTTGACCTTTGCCTCTGTCTTCAACAGAAGCTCTAGTTTCCGCGAGCGAACCTCGTCGAGGTGCCCAGGCACGACGTGCTCGACCGCAAACCCGACGGCCTTGGACTCGATCTCTCTGCCGATCCAACCGCACTCGGGGTAAGCCAGGATTGCCTGCGCGTCCGGCTCTCCGTCGGCCAATGGCCGGTAGTCAAGATAGGGCGCATAGTCATGGGCCACCGAGTTGCCCATCGCATCCACGCCGACGTAAAGCACCCTCTTGGAGACCGTCCGTTGCTCTCTGGAGCGGGTGCGGCTCCCATCCTGGATGCTGTGCTCCAAGTAGAGGAGAACGCGTGGTTGGTCGCCAGCGTCATTTTCATCCACCAGCACCGAGCCCTGCCGGAGCATTCCGCGATGCCGCTCCAGAGTCAGATCTATGACGGCGTCCAGTAGCGGATGGCCGGGGCAAACGAACGCCGCAGGCAGTTGACCCGGGGGCGCAATGAGAGACTTCTCGAAGGTTATGCGCTCGTAGCGCGGAAGGACCGGCTCGCCCAGGCCCATCAGCCGGGCTCGCTCGCGCACCTGCGCCGGGACGTGGCTGACTTGGTAGCGTCGGGGCTCTCTCTCCGTGGCTCTGCCGCCCAGCCGTTTGAAGGCCTCGATGAAGAACCCCTCTATGTAGTGAGGCTGAAGCCTCCTGACCTCGGCGCGCTCCATGTCCTCACGGATCCTGCGCACCTGACTCATATCCATCGAGTCCGGGGCCAAGGCGGACTCCTCGAGGAGGTCCTGAACTCGCCCACGGTCGAACGCCTCGCTTACCACCTGAGTCAGCCGCGCTTGGACCTCGGGACGCTCCCCGTACCTGATGGCTTCCAGCAGCAGCTGGCGCAGCGGCTTCCCCTCGAACTGCACCTTGCCCAGGACGTCGAACACCTGCCCGCCCAGAGCCTTTCGGGCCTCTTCCAACTTCTTCAGCAAGGTGTAGTAGACGTCGCCCTCCCTGGTCTCCTCGGCAATCAGGTTCCAGAGGTGGCACACCTCCGTCTGCCCGATCCGGTGGATGCGGCCGAACCGCTGCTCGATGCGGTTCGGGTTCCAAGGCAGGTCGTAGTTCACCATCAAGTGGGCGCGCTGGAGGTTTATGCCTTCCGAGGCCGCGTCGTTGGCCAGGAGGACCTGCACCTTAGGGTCGTGGAGGAATGACTCCTGGACTCTGCGCCGGTCCTCGCGGCCGACGCCACCGTGGATCATAACCACAGAGTCTTCGCGTCCCAGCAACGTGGTGACCCTCCGGTGGAGGTAGTTCAACGTATCCCGGTGTTCGGTGAAGATGACGAGCTTCTGATGGGGAGAGGCGACAAACCCTTCTGCCGTCCCTTCCGTCGAGGCCGTGAACAACTTGTTCAGCAGTTCAGTGAGCTCCTGCCACTTCTTGTCCTCGCCGCTGCTTCGCACGGTCTGGGCCAGTGCTTCCAGCCGGCGGAGGCTTCCGATCTCGGCCTGTAGCTCGTCTACTGACCGCGCAGCCGTCGCGCGGTCGAGTATCTCCCCTTCCGCGGCTGCGACCTCGTCGTCGGGAGCATCCTCCAAGTCTTCGATGTCGTCGCCGTCCAGCAACGGAAAGCTCTCAGCAATGACTGTTGCAGCCTGAGAACCCCGTTGCAGTAGCCGAAGCTCCTGAAGACGACTCTCCAACCGCTCCTTGCGCCTTCGAAGAGACTGGTAGATGGCCTCGGGCGAAGACGCCAGCCGCCGCTGGAGGATGGTCAGCGCGAAGCCGACAGTTCCCGCCCGCTTGTCATTCTGGAGCGCTTCCGCCCGGTTGAACTCCCCCCGCACGTAGTCCGTCACCTCGCGGTAGAGACGCGCTTCGCCATCGGAAAGCTTGTAAGGGACGGCGTAGGCCCGCCGCTCCGGGAACAGCGGCGTAGCGTCGAACTTGAAGAGCTTCTCCTTGACCATGCGGCGCATCAGGTCCGAGGCGTCGGCCGTGTGCACGCCGTCCCGGAAGCGCCCCTCGAAACGGTCGCCGTCCAACAGGGCAAGGAAGAGTTGAAAGTCCTCTTCCTTGCCGTTGTGCGGGGTCGCGGTCAACAGAAGGAAGTGGCGGGTGCGAGTCGAGAGCAGCTGGCCGAGCCGGTAGCGTTTGGTGTACCTGGCCTCGCCGCCGAAGAAGGTGGCCGACATCTTGTGCGCTTCGTCGCAGATCACCAGGTCCCATTCGCTGTCGCGAGCCTGGAGCAGGGCTTGGATGTCTTCGTCGCGGGCCAGCTTGTCGAGCCGCGCTATCGCCAAAGGCGTCTCAACGAACCAGTTCCCAGTGCGCGCGGCCTCCAACTTGTCGTTGGTCATAATCTCGAAGGGCAAGTGGAATCGGCGATACAGCTCGTCCTGCCACTGTTCGGCCAGGCTGCCAGGGCACACAACCAGGCAGCGTTCCAGGTCGCCGCGGGCGATGAGCTCCTTCATCAGCAGTCCGGCCATGATCGTTTTGCCCGCCCCTGGGTCGTCTGCCAGGAGGAACCGTAGGGGTTGGCGGGTCAGCATCGATTCGTATACGGCCGTAATCTGATGGGGCAGCGGCTCCACAATCGACGTGTGAACGGCGAGCACGGGATCGAAGAGGTGGGCCAATCGGATCCGCTGGGCTTCGGAGACGAGACGGAAGAGGTCTCCGTCCCCGTCGAAGGACCATGGCAGTCCATGCTCGACTACTTCGAGGCCTGGTTCATCATCCCGATAGAGAAGCCGAGTGCCCACGTGTCCCGTGCCAGGCGCTTTGTAGGTGAGCTCGACGGCGGAGTCGCCGAACCACTTGACGCTGACGACCTCTATGGACCCGTCCGGCGCTACTCCGCGCACAAGGGCGCCAGGGGTCAAGCTTTCGAGTATTGCCATCCCTTCCTTTCCTGGAGGATTCCCGCGCATCATTCTTGAGGGTACGCCGTCTCCACCATTGTAACCATGACTTTCTGCCCATAGCGGGTTGGGGACCACAGCGCGATTCGGCGTCCAAGCGATTGCCGAAGGGCTAGTGAGCAACGACCGCGCCCTGCGGGTACCGGTCAGCCACGGGATGAGGAAGGGGTCTCCTAATCGGGGAAAAGCAGGCGTCAGCCTCGGAAGGACTCCGTGGCTCATGGCAATCGAATGCCGCCGACATTGTCCGCGACCGACCCCGGGCCGGGCTGGCACGAGGGCACCGGGCAGCGGGCGAAGCTTTCGTCCGTAGACCATGTGGGGCCCTCCGCCGCAGCGGGACCGACCGATTCGTGCGGCGTAGTTCGGTAACAGAAAAACAGCCCCCGGCAAGCCGGAGGCTGGAAGGTCCCCTGAGGGGTGTCCTGCAGAGTTTCAACTCTTTGGTATGAAAGCTAGGCAGGCGTCACTCAGTTACACTTGCGACATTCTAACCCATCCAAGTAGGGAGTCAAATGCCGGACATCACCCCGCATCTCACCCTCGGCCTCGACCTCGGAACCAACTCCGTCGGCTGGGCGCTGGCTCGCGAGAGCGAAGATGGCCTTCCTCAGGCGCTCGTGGGCTGTGGCGTCCGTATCTTCCAAGAGGCCGTCGATGCGAAGACACGCGCTCCGAAGAACCAGGCGCGCCGCAGCGCCCGCCTTGCCCGCCGCGTCCTCGCCCGTCGCAGCCGCCGTCGCGCCAAGCTCCGCAACCAGCTCGTAGCAGTTGGGCTGCTGCCCCCGGAGATTGCGGACGCCAAAGACCCGGAGCGCGTCCTGAACGCACTTGGCGACCCCTACGTCCTCCGCGTGAAGGCGCTGGAAGAGCGCCTAGACCTGTACGGAGTCGGGCGGGTGCTGCTACATCTCTGTGCGCGGCGCGGCTTCCAGAGCAACCGCAAGACCCGGTGGGGCGGACTAGTCGACGACCCCGACGTTGCGGACCTCATCGCGGAAGCCGAGGCCAAAGGCAATAGGGACAAGGACGCATCTGCCGACGCCGACGAGGGGAGGGTGCTTGCGGAAGTGGCCACGCTTCGGGAGCAGATCGAGGCGTCTGGCGCGCGCACCCTGGGCGAATACCTGGCCCGCCTGCCCCAAGGAGAGCGCAAGCGCGCGCGGCACACAGACCGGCAGATGTACAAGGACGAGTTCGAAACGGTCTGGGCCGAGCAGTCCAAGCATCATGACGTGATGGACGACGCGCTCAAGGCCGAACTCTACGAGTCTATCTTCCACCAGCGCCCCCTCAAGCTGAGCCCCGGCCGCATCGGCTACTGCTTACTCGAAGCTTCCCGACCACGCACCGCCAAGGCGCGCTTGGAGAGCCAGCGCTACCGACTCCTCCTCGACGTCAATCACCTAGCCGTCCGCGACCCCCTCTCGCATGACGACCAACCCCTCACTCCAGAGCAACGCACGAAGCTCGCCGCCGAGCTCGATACGAGGCAGTCCATGACCTGGGGCGCGATACGCAAGGCGCTGGGACTGCGGTCGTTCGAGCATTTCAACCTCGAGGAGGGCTCCAAGAACAAGGGCCTGACCGGCAACACGACCGCCGCGAAGATACGAGGCGTCACCACCGAGTGGTGGGAGAGCCATGCCTGCGCCGACCGCGTCGCACTCGTCGAAGACCTCCTTACCATCGACAAGAAGCGCAGCCTACTCAACCGGTTGCGCGACTATTGGGGGTTCGAGCGCGAACAGGCGTTCAAGCTGGCCGTGCTCGAGCTGGAGCCGGGCTACATGAACCACTCGCTTAAGGCCATCAACAAACTCCTGCCCCGCCTCGAGGACGGGAAACGCTACTCGGATGCCCGTCAAGCGGCTGGCTACGACTACGAGCGAGACGACGACAAGAGAGCGAAGGACGCCCTTGGCGAGCCGCCGTCAGCTCGCAACCCGGTCGTGGAGAAAGCCCTCTTCGAAGTTAGGAAGGTGGTCAACGCGATCATCCGTGAGCATGGCAAGCCCGCCGTAGTTCGCGTCGAGCTCCCGCGCGATATGAAGCTGTCGCCCAAGCGCCTGCGCGAGCTCGATCGTCAGCAGCGCGAGAACCAACGGTTGAACGAGCAGGCCAAAGAGAAGCTTGCGGAGGTCGGCAAAGAGCGGCCAGCCCGAGACGACCTCATCAAGTACCGGCTCTGGAAGGAGAGCGGCGGCGTTTGCCCCTACACGGGCAAGAGCATCGGTATGAACGACCTCTTCGGCCCCAACGTCGATGTGGAGCACATCATCCCCTACAGCCGCTGTTTGGACGACTCCTACATGAACAAAACGCTCTGCATGGCGGAGGAGAACCGGCAGGTCAAGGGCAACCGGACGCCATGGGAGGCTTACCACGGTAGGCCGAAGAAGTGGGAGGAAATCCTACAGCGGGTGAAGGCACTGCCGCCTCCGAAGCAGAGGAGATTCAAGCAGGAAGAGGTTGACGAGATCAGCGACTTCGTCTCCCGCCAGCTGAACGACACGGGCTATATCAGCCGCTTGGCCAAGGACTATGTAGGCACACTCGGCGTCAGCATCGAAGTAACGAAGGGCACGCCGACGGCGATGCTCCGCCGGCATTGGGGGCTCAACCACATGCTGGGCGACGACACGGACCAAAAGGAGCGAGGCGACCATCGCCACCACGCGCTCGATGCGGCGGTCGTCGCCGTGACGTCTCGCTCCACCTACCAGCGTCTCGCCCGGCACGCCCAGGAAGCGGAGGTGCTTCGTCTATCGCCACTCCATGGCGGCCTCAACCTGCCCGAGCCGTGGGACGGATTCGCGAACGAACTCAACGCCCAGCTCGGGGGCGTCGTCGTCTCCCACGCGCCAACACGAAAGCTCGTCGGCGCATTCCATGAGGACACAGCCTACGGCCTTCGCTACCTCCCGGAACTCGGCGCGGAGCGCTTCGTCTATCGCAAGCAGCTCGACGCGAACTTCACGCGGAAGATGGCCGACAAGGTAGTTGATCCTGTCCTACGGATAGCCATCAAGGAGAGGATGAACTCCGTGGCCAATGCAAAGGAAGCATTCGCGGAGCCGTTCAAGCACCCGAAGAACGACCGGCAGACCGTCCGGCGGGTTCGGCTACAGGAAAACTTCTCCGCCGACCGGCTCTATGCCGTGGACAAGCAGACCAACCGGAACGGGCAGCCCTTCAAGCACCTTGCCTACGGGAACAACCACCATGTCGAGATATTCAGGGACACGGCCACTGGCAGAGTAGAACACCGTTTCGTGACGACCATGGAAGCAGCGCGCCGGGGCCGCATGGAGAAGCGCCCCATCGTCGACCGGCAGATGGATGGCAAGGTCTTCCTCATGTCTCTATCCATCAATGACATGGTGGAACTCGACGAAGGGGGCACTGATAAGACCTATCGGGTGCAGAACCTCGATCCCGCCGAGAGAAGACTGGTCCTCAGACATCACTTAGCCGCCAGAATCGATGACAAAGCAGAGAGGATCATCGTCGCCATAGGCTTACTCATCGAGAAGCGCCGCGCGCGAAAGGTCAACGTCACCCCGCTCGGCGAAATCAGGCCAGCCTATGATTAGGCGCATCGTCGAGGTCTCGACCCCTTCCTACCTGCACGTCGAGCACAAGCAACTCGTGGTCGAGAGGGACGGCCAGCGTGTCGGGCAGGTCCCGATTGAGGACCTCGGCGTACTGCTGCTCGACCACCCTGGCGCGGCGGTGAGCCAGGGGCTGTTGGAGGCGTGCGCGGATAACAACGTGGTGGTCGTGAGCTGCGATGCGAAGCATCAGCCGAACTCCGTTCTACTGCCGTTGAGCGGGCACAGCGTGCAGGCGGAGGCGCTCCGCGCCCAGATCGGCATATCCCTCCCCCGGCGCAAGCGGCTCTGGCAGCAACTCGTGCGAGGGAAGATTGCCGCTCAGGCACGGGCGCTGGAAGCATGCACGGGCGACAGCGCCCCGCTCACTGCGCTCATCCCCCTGGTCCGTAGCGGCGACCCGCAGAACGTCGAAGCCCGTGCCGCGAGGGCTTACTGGCAACGCCTCTTCGGCCCATCCTTCCGGCGGGAGCGAAATGCGGATGGCGTGAACTCGCTCCTCAACTACGGCTACGCGGTCCTAAGGGCATCGGTCGCCCGGTCAGTCTGCGCGGCTGGCCTGCACCCCTCAGTTGAGCTTCATCACCACAACCGTTACGACTCTCTCTGTCTCGCGAGTGACCTGATGGAGCCGCTGCGCCCCGCCGTAGATCGCCAAGTGCACGAGATGACGAGCGAAGGCGGCCCCGCCACGCTGGACAAGGAGAGCAAGGCCACACTGTTGGGCCTACTGGACCAGCCTGCTGAAATCGCCGGGCGCGCGTTCCCTTTGCACGTGGCTATGCAGCATCAGGCTGTCAGCCTCAGGGGCGTAGCCATGGGCCAGCGCCAAGCCCTCGATATACCAGTCGTTTGACCTTCGGCGGCTTCAGGACCGTGTGGGTATTCGCGCTCTTCGACCTTCCGGTGGACACGAAAGAGGCGCGAAGGGAGTACACGCGCTTCCGCAAACACCTGCTGGAGGACGGCTTCATCATGCTCCAGTACTCCGTCTACGCACGCCATTGTCCGAGCGACGAGAACGCTCAGGTTCATTCGGGACGCATACGCGGCGCACTGCCGCCGGACGGGGAGGTCCGGGTGCTGACCATCACCGACCATCAATTCGGCAGGATGCAGGTCTTCCACGGCAGAATGCGCCGCCGGACAGAGCGACCGCCGGAGCAGCTAACGTTTTTCTAGGCTCGTCGAGCCTCCGTTCTCCGCATGACGGCCATGTGCACAAGGACTGCCATTGTAACTGAGTGACGCCTGCCCGCTGTCCACAACGCATCACCGGCGCGTATCTCCGCGCCGGTGATTGTAACTGAGTGACGCCTGCCCGCTGTCCACAACGAGCCGGAGCCGGACGGCACACTCGCGCCATTGTAACTGAGTGACGCCTGCCCGCTGTCCACAACCAGTAGCGACCATGCCGAATATCATCACAATTGTAACTGAGTGACGCCTGCCCGCTGTCCACAACGGGTGAGCGTCGGCAACGGCAAGAGCCGCCATTGTAACTGAGTGACGCCTGCCCGCTGTCCACAACCGGTAGTCGTCATCGGTCCCGGCGTCAATGATTGTAACTGAGTGACGCCTGCCCGCTGTCCACAACTCAACGCGGTCGCTCAGGTCGATGGACAATTGTAACTGAGTGACGCCTGCCCGCTGTCCACAACTGACACGGCATCCGCTAAGCGCTCTCTGGATTGTAACTGAGTGACGCCTGCCCGCTGTCCACAACCTGAGCTCTACCCAGGGCCATTCAGTGATATTGTAACTGAGTGACGCCTGCCCGCTGTCCACAACACGCAATTCACGACCGATGAGTACAGGTTCATTGTAACTGAGTGACGCCTGCCCGCTGTCCACAACACATTCGGGACAACGCCCCTCTACGCATGGAATTGTAACTGAGTGACGCCTGCCCGCTGTCCACAACGACTCCGAACGGGTCGACCGCCTCGTCGCAATTGTAACTGAGTGACGCCTGCTCGCTGTCCACAACCAGATTTCCCGGGCAACAAAAGGTGCGCATACATGGGCAGGGCAGGGGGAGGTCATCGCAGATACCTGCGATGACCTCCCCCTGTAGTATCCCGATTTAGCGCCCCGCGCCGACCAGTTCCTCCCCCCGCTCCTGCTCCAAGATGAACGCCCACTCGAAGATGGACGTGGAAGCGGGCCTCGGCTTCCGGCTACGGCCCTGCTCCCCTGCAAAGAACTCCGCCCAGGAGAACAACGACAGGTGCGTCTCGGCGGCATCGCCGTCGACCGTGGCCACTCGGATCCTATCGGTCTCGCTGCGATGGACCTCGACAGGCTCCGGTCCAACCGCCTTCCAGCCGTCGTCCACCAGGTACTCCTCGCCGCTGGCCTCGGCGTCCCTGGCCTTGGCGAAGACCGCCTCCACCGTTTCCGTCTCGTCCTCCTCGGCGCCACTGACGATCTTGCGGGCCAGGGCCAGCATCAGGTCGTCCCCGTCATCCCCAAAGGCGGCGAGCCCGTCCTCCGGCAGCTCCCCCTCCACGGCCAAGGAGCTCTGCAGCTTCTTCGCCACCAGCTTCAGGGCGTCGGCCTGGAGCGTGTTCCGGTAGGCCATGAACACCACCTTCACCGGGCGGGTCTGCCCGATGCGCCACGACCGCCGCGACGCCTGCCGCATGACGTAGACGCTGTAATCAACCTCATCCCAAACGATCGTTGGGAAGTCGATGAGGTCGAGGCCGGTCTGCACCAGCCGGGGGTGACAGATGAGCACGTCGATGCCCTCCTTCACCCGGTCCGCCACCCACGCCTCCCTCTTGTCCGGGGCCACCGCCTCGGCCTTCATCACCGCCGCCCGGAACCCGTGCCGGGTGAGGATGTCGTCCATCCGCCCGGTGATGTCCCGCGTCCCCGTGTGCGTGGCGTACACCAGCACCTTCCTCCCCTCCAGCCGCTCGGCCGCCACGAGGTCGACCAAGGCCTTCTCCTTGGGATAGAGCTTCTCCTCGGACAATGGCGGGACCTGCACGATGGGGACCCCCGTGGCGGGGTCGAAGACCGTCTCGCCCCGCGTGCAGCCGTCGGGGTAGGCGAGCAGCGTCTGCAGGTAGGTGGCGAGCAGCCGCTTGGAGCCCTTCGCCAACGCCTGCGCCAGGGCGTGGCGCAGGGCGTTGAACACCCGGTCGTAGGCCCCCCGCTGGGAGAGGCCCGTCGCGTCCACCTCCCGGTCCATGGTCGACAGCAGCACCTGCTCCTCGTAGGGAGGCAGACCCGAGGCCACGTCCGAGAGCCGCAGGAAGACGCTGCTGCCGATGAGGTGGAAGAGGGCCGAGGGAGCGAGGCCCGGCCGTTCCCGCACCACCTTCCGGTACTTGCGGCGGCGGCTGATACGCCCGTCCTCCACCGCCTCGTCGTCGTCCTTGCCGAGGGTGAACTCCTCGAAGCCGTACCGCTCGATCCAGCGGTCCTCCTCGGAGCGCCCGAACTCCGTCCTGATCTCCGGGCTGAACCGGTAGAGCAGGTGGAAGAGGGTCGAGCTGTAGCCGCCCAAGAGCGTCCCTGTCAGTGTGAGCGACTTGCCGCAGGCGTCGGCGAGCACGCCGGCGGCGATGCCCTGGGCGGAGCCCCGCCCCTTGTACTCATGGACTTCGTCGCCAATGAGCAGGTCGAAGAAGCCCTTCATCCGGTGCTTCACGTAGTCGGCCAGCGGGTACCGGCGGGTACCGGCGTTGTCGGCCTGCCACAGGGCGCTCCCGCACCCAACGCAGCTGCGCCGCCTGCGGGAGAGCTCCTCCGGCGCGAGCGGGACGCCGTCCTTGTCCACGACCTGCGCGGAGCAGACCGGACAGCAGGGGACGCGGAAGGGCTCGTCCGTCCCCTCCTCCCTGATCAGCCTGCCGCCTGAGACGGCCCACCGCTCGACGACGGCGGGCTGCCAGCGGTAGGAGAGCTTGGCCCGCTCCCGCGACATGACGGCGAAGAGGGGGCCGGGGCCGGCGGAGAGGCGGAGCCGCTCCATGTCGGTGATCGAGGCGACGATGACGGCGCGGGCGCCGGGCACTGTCTCCTCAACCTCACGCTTCCATTTCCTCGTCAGGTGCGGCGGGCAGAGCACGAGGATGCGCCGGAAGCCCGCCATGTGGGCTGCTGCGGCGGCGATGAAGGTCTTGCCGGTGCCCATCTCCCCGACGACGGTCGTGCCCCGGTGGGCTGCGAGGGAGAGGGCCGCGCCGCGGATGGCGTCCCGCTGCGCGCCCAACGGGGAGCGGAGCAGCGTGGGGAGGGGCCGTCCGTTCTCGGAGGGCCGGTAGAGGGGCGGGTACGACTCGACCACCCGCTGGGCGATCGCGTCCTTGTACGTGTCGATGAATCCTGCCAGGTCCATGGTCTGCTCCTTCCTATAGGAGGGGATGTCGGGGGGGATATGGGGACAGAGGGCGGGGCCGCCTCCTATGCAGGAGTGCGGCCCCGTGGCGCGGCTCGACGCCCTGCGTGGTGCGGGGGCGCCGCTCGTCGAACTCCGCGAAGACCGGCGCGCAGTCGACCGGTCCATCCGGCTTGGTCAGCGCGCGGTCCATCGCGTTCGTGGTGCAGCAGGGGCCGTGCGGCCTCCGGCCGTGCTCCGCGCCTAGTTGCGCGGATAGCCGGGACGCCATGCCATGCGCTGTTGCGAGCGGCGCCTGGCGCAGTAGACGCCGCCTGCGGTATTCAGGTTGAAGCGCTGGCTGTCACAGCCGGGCGCGTGGCACTCCATCAGGTTCCGCAGCGGGGGCGGTTCCGGCATCTCGAAGTTCACGTCCATGGCCACGGCCTCGTCGCATTCGGGGCAGTGCTGTCCGTAGATGTATGCGGCGGCGCCGTCGGAGCGGACGTACAGGACCGTCTCGACCTCGTGCCCGCACTGCGGGCAGTCTGCGGTCGCGGTGGGTGTTCGGCGTTGTTGTCATGGCGCCCTCCGGTTGATGGTCTCGGGGCTGGGGCGGACGGCCTCGCTTGCCGTCCCGGTCCTGTGGTTGCGCTTGCGGGCTGCCCGTTCCTCGGTCAGCACGGCGGGGCGCATCGGTCGGCCTCCTCCGGCTCGCCGCAGCCGGGGCCGGGACGGACGGCCTCGCCCGCGGCCTTGCCGTCGACGCTGCTCCACCCGCAGCGGTCGCCCGCCTCGTAGGAGTAGAAGCCGCAGCCCCGCGCGCACCACAGGTCGATGCCGGTCAGATCGTCGTCCTCGACGACCTCTTCCAGTGTGAAGTCCCGCCCGCCGCAGGCGGGGCAGGCGACGTCTTTCAGTTCCATGGGGTCTTCTCCCTTCCTCTATGGGGCGTATTGAGGCTTCGCGACAACAAGCGGGGCCTGCCTCCGATGGGAGGACAGGCCCCGTGACGCGGCCCCGTCGGGGGGACCGTCTAGGCGGCGATGTCGGTGATGACGCCGCCGTCGAGGTCAAGGGCGACGACGGTGGTCCGCAGCCGGTCCCGGTAGACCTCGGCCGTCTCCGTCTCCTCGGCCAGCACGACCTCCTTCATCGTCCTGCCCTTGACGAGGATGCGGCTGCCGCCGGCTTCCAGGCACAGGTTGTCCAGGAACCCCGCCGCCACCAGCATGGCCATGTGGCCCCGCCGCAGCGGCATCAGCGGTCTCGTCTTCGGGGCCTGCGTGGGCCACAGGGAGTCCGTGACCCCGGCGCTCGCCCACAGCCCCGAACGCCGCGCCTCGGCCGCGGCCGCCACGGGGTCGACCGTGCGGGTGGCGAACAGGACCTCCCCCGCCGCTGTGGCGGGGGCGTCGAACAGCGGGTGGCGGCGCGTCTCCAGCTCCTCCGGGTCCCCCGCCGCCCACTCCCGGACCTGCGCCTCGGCCGCGGGGTCGAGGTTCGGCTCCGCCTTGCGGGAACCCAGCACGACCACCTGGTCGAAGGCCTCCCGTTCCGGGCTGGGGAAGGCCCAGCAGCGGAGGTCCCGGTAGTAGGAGGCCAGGTACCTGGCGGAGACCGTGAGGCGTTGGCGGGGGACGATGAAGACCAGCAGCCCGTCCTCCGCCAGGTACCGGGTGCAGTGGGTCAGGAAGGCGTGCTCCACCCGCTTCTTGTCGTCCGAGTCCCAATCGTACGGAGGATTGAGGTACAGGAGCCCGAAGGTCCCGTTGGCGATGGAGGTCTGGAACAGGTCGGCGGCGAGGACGTGGTCCAGCCGCTCAGACGCCTCCTGCGCCCGTTCCCGGTGCAGCTCCACCCCGTAGGTCTCCATCGGGACGCCCCACCGGTCGCGCAGCCGCTCGGCCAGCTGCGCCAGCGCCTCCCCCGCCCCGCAGCAGGGGTCGAGGGCCCGGACGGCGTCCCGGCTCCGGTACCGCGCGCCGCTCGGGTAGACCAGCTCCGCGATCATGTCCACGACGCGGGGCGGCGTGGGGTAGAACCCTCCCTTGGCTTGCGCCGCGAGTCTCATAGCGTTGCTCCTTTCTTGCTCACTCTTCTCTCGTCGCTTGGTCCCGGACCCAGGCGGACTGGGCCTTGCGCTCGCGCGTCTCGAAGCCGGTCTCCGCCGCCGGGCGGAAGACGTCCCACGCGGACTCCGTCCGGGGCTTGGCCCACTGGTAGACGCGGCCGTCGAAGGTGTCGCGCAGCGCCCCGTCCACGACGGCCGCCACGTGCTTCGTCGTGCCGACGATGCAGTCCCCGTACCGTTCGTGCGCCTCCGTGAACGTCGGGCGCGCTCCCGCCGGGAGGCGGACCTTCCGGAAGCCGTAGAGCTCGAGGACGCGGTCCTGGACGCGCCGGGCGGTGATCTGGCCCTTGCGGCGGGGCGCTCTGCGGCTGCGCTCCCGTATCGCGTAGGCGTTGCCGCTTGCGGCGTAGCCGTTGCGCTTCATCTGCTCGGCCATCGTGAGGTAGACGGCCCGGTAGTCCTGGCGGGCGCAGACGGCGATGGCGCGGACGACGCAGTCGCCCGTCCTGCCCCGGTAGCCCGCAGCCTCCCGGCCGCCGTCGTCGTAGTGGTAATCGATCATGGCGTGATGTCTCCCGCTGGCGCGTTGGTTGGCTGATCAGGGTCGTATCCCGTCCGTCCCTCCCTACGCGGCCGCCGCAACGGACTCCTCCGCGGGCAGCGTCAGCAGGCCCGACGCCACCGCCGCGGAGAGGTCGTCCCGCAGGGACTCGCCGTCGGGGTTGCAGCGGTAGGCGGCGACCCCCACGGACTGGAGGGGGACGATCTCCTCCTTCTGCAGCCCCCGCTCCCACAGCCACTCCGCCCAGGAGCGGTGCAGCGGCAGCGGGCTGCGCCGGTCGAGGAACCGGTGGTGGAGCGCCGGGGCCTCCGCCGCGCTCCGGGCCAGCAGCAGGAAGTTCTCGTGGTCCGAGCCGAACTCGGCCAGCGTCGTGTAGACCAGGGCGTGCCAGCCGCCGGAGACCGGCAGCCGGGTGACCTTCGTCGTCCAGGTCCCCACGGTCTCGCGGGGGACGATGCACCGTTGATACCCGCCCGAGAGCGCCATCCCGTCCGCGCCCTTGATGATGTGGGCGAGGTCCGGCGGCTGCTTGAGCAGGGATGCCCAGATGGCCTTGACCGCCGTCTGGGAGCCCAGCATGGAGAGGAACCAGAGGCCGCAGGAATCGGGGTCGCGGGCGAAGGCGTCGGCGGTCGCGCTGAATCCGCCGGCCGAGATGGTGTAGAGAGCCTGTCCCGTGCTCGACACGGGGTGTTCCGGTTGGGGCGCGAGTTCTGTCGTTTGCATGAGTGATCCTCCTTCGTAGGCGTCTTTGGTGATGCGCGGAGGGAGTCCCCCGCGTGTAGGGCGCAAGGCGGGCGCCGGTCTTGAGGTCTCGCGGCTAATCAGGGATGACGCCGCGCTCCTTGAGGCTGACCACCCCTGAGCGGCCGATGACCACGTGGTCAAGGAGCGCGATGTCCAGGAGCTTGCCCGCCGCGACGAGCTCCCTCGTGACGGCCGCGTCCTCCGCGCTCGGTTCGGGGTCGCCCGACGGGTGGTTGTGGGCGACGATGACGCTGGGCACGGCCTCCATCACGGCGGGGCGGAACACCTCGCACGTCCTGATGGTGAGCGACGAGATGTTTCCCTGATAGATCACCCGCTGGCCCACGACCCGGTTCTTCGTGTCCAGCAGGAGCACCCGCATCTGCTCCTGGGCCAGGGCCGCCATCTCCGGCTGCAGCAGCAGCCGCACGTCCTCCGGGCAGGAGACGACAGGCAGCGCCCCCGCGGGGCGCTCCGGCTGGGTCTCGATCTCGTAGCGCACGGCCAGCTCGCTCAGGATGCCCATGTGGCGCCGCAATGCGTCCGCCAGCATCTGCCCCGCGCCGGCCGGAATGGGATCTCTCGACTGCTTGGTCTTCATCGTTGACCTCCGCTTGGGTGATTCGGTCTGAACGGAAGCGGGGCCGCCCCCGGCGGTGGGAACGGCCCCGTGTCGCGCTCGCCGTGGCGAGCGTCGTATGCGGTCGGCAGGCTAGAAGGGTGACTCCTCCGCGTCCTGCCCAACGGGGACGGCCGCGTCAACGGCGTCCTTGCCGTTGGCCCCGTTGCGGGAGTCGAGGAACACGACCTCGGCGGCGTGGACCTCGGTCGAGTGGCGGCGCTGGCCGTCCTGGGTCTCGTAGCTGTTCTGCGCGAGGCGTCCGGCGACGTAGAGCCGGTCGCCCTTGTGGACGTACTTCTCCACTGCTTCGGCGAGCTTTCCCCAGCAGGCCACGGTGTGCCAGTCGGCCTCGACCGTCCCGTCCTGGCGGCGGCGGTCGGTGGCCAGCCGCAGCTGGGTCACGGCCGTCCCGCTCGGGGCGTACCGCATCTCGGGGTCTGTTCCGACACGGCCCAACAGCTCGACTCGGTTGATGGTTTTCGACATGGGAGTGCTCCTTCGTGGGTGATGTGGCGCGGCAGCGCCGCGCCCGGTGTGTGATGCAGCGGGGCCGCTCCCGTCGAATGGAGGCGGCCCCGTGGCGCGTCCGCCGTGGCGGACGTCGTATGCGGTCTGTGGGCTAGAAGGGTGACTCCTCCGCGTTCTGCCCAACGGGGACGGCCGCGTCCACGACATCCTTCCCGTTGGCCCCGTTGCGGGAGTCGAGGAAGACGGCCTCGGCGGCGTGGATCTCGGTCGAGTGGCGGCGCTGGCCGTCCTGGGTCTCGTAGCTGTTCTGCGCGAGCCGTCCGGCAACGTAGAGCCGGTCGCCCTTGTGGACGTATTGGGAAACGGCCTCGGCCAGCTTTCCCCAACACGTCACGGTGTGCCAATCGGTGTCGACTGCCCCGTCCTGGCGGCGGCGGTCCGTGGCCAGCCGCAGCTGGGTCACGGCCGTCCCGCTCGGCGCGTACCGCATCTCGGGCTCCGTCCCGACACGGCCCAACAGCTCGACTCGGTTGATGGTCTTCGACATCTCAGTGCTCCTTCGTGGGTGTGTGGCGCGGCCCTGCCGCGCCCGGTTGAATGAGAGCGGGGCCGTCCCCCTGTAGGTGGAATGCAGCCCCGTCCTGCGCTCCGGCTGGGGAGCGTCTAGCTGACCCGCAGGTACTCGGAGACGTTCTCGGTGACGATCTCGGCGCGGGTCTCCGGGTCCAGCAGGTTGTTGAGCCGCCTGTAGTCCACCGAGTAGCGGCGGGACTTCACCATGCCCACGGAGCGGGTCTTCTCCCGCCCTTCGAGCCTGGCCTTGTCCACTCCCTGCTGTCCCAGCCAGGCCCGGAGCCTCGCCGCCACCCACCGCTTCTCGTCCTCGAACTCGCGGATCGTGTCCTGGATCTCCTCGTAGTCCCGGAGCGCCGTCTGCGCCTCTGCGTCGGTCACCGGCTCCTCCGGCTCGGCGTCCCCTGCGACTTCCCCCTCGGCCTCGGCTTCCGCCGCAGCGCCCGGCAGGCAGACGTTCAGGAAGGGACAGGACCTGCACTGCCAGTCCGTGACGGAGTAGTCCCGTTCCGGCAGGGCGTCGGGGTCCGGCCCGTAGAGGACGAGGTGAGCGCCCAGTTCCCCCAGCCACTCGGAGGCCCGCTCCAGGGCCTGTCCCACCCGCTCGGCGGGGATGACCTCGTAGTCCCACTGGCGGCTGCCGGTGTCCATCGTGGCGATCACCGCGTCCCGCAGCTCCCCGTAGGTCCCCAGGGTGTAGAAGGCTGCCTGGGCCACCGACGCCGGGTGGCTGCGCTCCGCCCCCAGGGCGCGCCACCGTTTGAACGCCTCCGGCCCCCGGGTCTTGACCTCGATGACCGTCTCGCCGCCGAACAGGGGCATGACGCCCGTGGCGTCTGGATGGCCCGTCACCACCATGTTGGGGCCGACCCGCACCGACGCCTGCTGCGGGTCCCGGGGGTCGGCGGGAGTCACCTCCCAGCCGGCCCGCTCCATGGCCCGCAGCACCACCGGCTCCAGGGCGTTGCCCGTCTCCAGGACCGTCAGCGACTCCTCGGTGGGCGGGTTGGTCGGCTCGTAGCCCGTCGCCGCGTACCAGAGGGCGCGGCGGCAGGCGCCAGCCGCCGACGCCCGTATCTCGAGCTGCCCGTCCCCGTCGAAGCGCGCCGCCGGGCGGGAGTAGACGTCCGCCTTGTTGTGGTCGATCGTCGTCGTCATGTCGTGTCCTTTCTTTGTCGGTTTCCTGTAGATGAGCAGCGGGGCCGCTCCCGTGTGGAGACAGCCCCGGCGTTGCGCCATGCGTCCGTTGTTCGCGCCGCTTCAGGCGGCATTGGCCCCCGTTGCCCGGAGGTAGGGGAGCGCGGGAGCGTACCGCTCGAAGTAGGCCGCGGTCCGGAGCGCCGCCTCCCGCGCCCGGTCGCCGCCGATGCCCAGCAGTGTCCTGACGATGGGGTCCTCGCAGTCCTCCTCGGCGAAGGCGGGGGTGAACAGCGTCCGCCGGACGGCGGCGGGCAGTTCGGCCCACCGCTCATCGCTGAGCTTCAGCCCGCCGTGGCTGGCCGTCGAAACCCGCCAGACCCCCTCGGCCAGCTCCTCGATCTCCTGGGGAGGCCCCCAGGGCGTGTGCATCGTCGTTGTCATGGCTCCTAACCTCCCTTCCTGTAGATGGAGAGCGGGGCCGCCCCGGAGAGACGACCCCGCGCGATTCCCCTGTCCCGATGGGCAGGGCGGCCTAGGCCGCCTGCGGCTGCTGCATCTGCCGGAGCTTCCCGGCGGCGGCCTCCACCAGGGACTTCAATTCCGAGGCGGGCAGGTCGTCCAGGTCCTGGCCCGTCTTGTTCTTGACGGCGGCCCGCACCTGGGCCTCCTCGAACCCCTGCCCGGCGCCCAGCTCGACGAGCCGCTTGCGCAGCGTCCGCACGTAGGTCTCGTCGCCCTGGTTGGCCGGGGCCGGGCCGGACGCCCCCTTGGCCTGAGCGGGGGCGCGCTGCGGGCGGGGCGGGCTGGTCGCCGCCGGCTGGTCGCCGTAGAGGCCGTTGCCGAACCGGTCGCCGAAGCTCCTGAGCGCCCGCTTCATGCCGTCCGTGACCGCCCCCTTGCAGGCGGTCTCGTGGCCCTCCGCGGTCTCCTCGGCCACCGCCTGGAAGCCCACGTCGGTGCGGGGCGGCGCGCCGGGGACGGCGACCCGCACCGGGGCGCTGTAGGCGCGGATGCGCTTCACCTCGCCGGTCTTGGTGTCGACGTTCTCGATCTCCCGCAGAGAGACATCGCCGACCAGCTCGTAGCCCCAGCCGCCGAAGCCGAAGACCCGGTTGGCCTCGTCGATGACCGTGTGGCCCTCGATGTAGGAGTAGGTGCGCCCGGCGCGGCCCTTGCGCTGGGAGACCAGGCCGGGGTCCAGGGGCTGCCCTAGGGCGTCGGTGACGGCGGGCGGCAGCCCGCCCCAGAGCAGCTCCTGCTCGCTGACGATCGTGGCGTCGGGCTTGTCCCCGTTGCCGTTGTTGCTTCCGTTCTTGTTGAACATGGTCGTGGCTCCTTCTGTTGATGTTGTGCCTGTATCGAATGTCTGGTGCGGGTTCCGCTAAGGGAAGCCGTGGGCGGGCAGAGCCTGTCGTGCATTGGGCATAGCGCCTCCTGGGTGGTCCGAGCGGGGATGGGAAAAGCAGGGCGGGAAGCCCGCAAAGGAGAGCGGCGGGCTGGGAAGAGAGAGCAGGCCGGAGGCCCGTGTACGGGCGGCTACCGGGCGGAGCGGGCCGCCCGTGCAAGCAAGCGCAGGAAGGCGGCGCGTCCGTGGGGACGGGCCGCAAGCTCGGCCACGTCGCCGACGCCCGTGGGCAGAGCCACCGTCGCGGCACGGCGTCCCAGCAGGCCGGCGAGCCGCGACGCCGCCGTCCGGCCCGCGTCGTCGTCGTCGAAGGCGAGGAAGACGCAGGGGCATCCGCGCAGGGCGGCAGCGACCCGCTCCATGCCCTGCGTCCCCAGCGCGGCGCAGGCGGGGAGGCCCCACCCGGCCAGGGCGACCCAGTCGAAGAGGCCCTCGGTCACGACCGCCCACGGCGGGGCGGGACCGAGCCGGCCCAGCCGCAGCACGGGCTTGGGGCCGGGCAGCACCTGGAACCGCGGCGCGGCGTGGGGGCTGACGGCCCGTCCGGCAAGCCACCGGACGCGGCCGTCGACCAAGTCGGGCACGACGATCATCCCCGCGAACCGTTCCGTTCCCCTCTCGCCGAACAGCCCGGAGTCCCTCAGCCGCTCTGGAGCGAAGCCGGCGGACACGAGGGCTTCACGGAGTCCGTGCCCCGGCGCGTAGCCGAGACCCAGCCGGCCGGCGGCTGCGCGCCCGACCCCCCGCGACCGCAGGTACGCCTGCGCCGGGGAGTTGCGCCGCAGCTCCCCGGCGTAGAAGCGGGCCGCCGCCGTCAGCAACGCCGGGTCCCGCTGGGGGACAACGGCGGCGCTCGGACGGCGCGACGGGACGACAACGCTGAGGGCCGGCCCGGCGTTGCCGTCCAGCCGGCTGATCGCCTCGGGGAGGCTGAGGCCCTCGACGCGCCGGACGAAGTCCAGCACGTCGCCGCCGGCCCCGCAGCCGAAGCAGTAGAACCGCTCGGTGTCGGCGTATACGGTGAGTAGGGTAGGCCGCCGGCGAGTTACTCCGAGTTACCGGAGCACTTTTCCGTCGGCCCCCCTCCGAACCGGACGTGCGGCTTTCACCGCATCCGGCTCTCCAGTGTCTTTGTCGTCGGTGTGTCTTAGGGCTGTTTGCTTTGTTGGTTTTGCGGACAACTGCCTAGAGGGCGCCGCAGAACGCCTGGAGCAAATCCGGGCTTTGGGCAACCCGCTCGTCAGATGGTAAGCCGCTTTCGTCCCAGAGGATGGCCAGGAGTGTGCCGTGTACGTATTTGCCACGTTCGGATTGTCCTGTGCTCTTGTCATCCTCAACGAGTTGGTCGTAGTCCCACTCTGCATGTTCGAAATTCGAGCAAACCACTCCGAGTTCGTTCGATTGAAGCAGGACGTAACCCCACTCTGTAAGTCCGCCGTTTAGCCGGTCAATTACTTGATCTCGTTGTTCAGCGGATAGTATCGTAACTGGTTCGGGTGTGGATGTTGGTGTAGGAAGTGGGGTGGATGTTGGTGCAGGTGTGGGAGTACTGGAACTACACCCGCCTAGCATTCCTGCAACGATGAACAACGCCAGGATGCCGACAAGGTTTAGTACCGTTCGTGTCCTCCGTACTTTGCAGGGACTCGACATTTAAGCACCATTCTTTCGTAGCAGGATGAGAGGGTTTATAGCACACGACTGTGGGATTGTCCATAGCGTGCCCTGCTTACGACCGGTTGAGCAGAATGGTGTGGGAGCCTCAGTAGTCTGAGGTCGGACACTACCGACGATGCGATGGCGGTTTACTTATGTCCTGCATGGGTATCCATGTGACACGTCCGGCAGACCACGAGGGTCTTGCGCTTGCGCACCGCCATGAGTTGTACCCACTTGGGCTTTTCCCGTTGGCCCTTCACGTTCAGGTCGCGAAGTGCACGGATGTGATGGACTTCGACATCCACCGTTGACCCGCACAACTCGCATTCGTCCGCTAGGAGCCGTTTTACGAGCTCGGTGCGGTCGGACCTGTATCGCTGGGGCTGCCGGTCTACTAGAACTGCCTGCCGTTTCCGCTTCAGGGGTATGCCACCGAACTGTGCCACCAGAGGGCGTTTCCCCTTGCCCTGCTCTTTGACAACCTTGAGGCACTTACGCGGCCCGTGTTCGGTTGGGACGGTGCTCTTGTAGCTCCGAAACACTTCCTGGCACGTGGTCTTGTGTTTGGCCGCAAGGGTCTTGGCAAGCGACCACTCCATGACCCATCGCAATTTGCCCAAGTGGGCGACATTGACGGCCATGAGGTAGTACTGGACGACGCCCCGGAACTCCGCTTGATACCTATCCACGATAGAGTAGTCCTCATCGTGTATCAGTAAGCTGCGGTGGGCCGGTTCGCCGTTGACCATGTAGGTTTGGCAATGTTGTTTGATGACTCTGACGGGAACCCGCAATCCGATTTGGCCATTGACCCTACGCCGACCTGTGGGGTCGAGCTGGTCGTTGGCCTGTTGGTTCACGAGCTCGTAGCCGAGGAACCTCGCCGCCTGGCTGGTGGCGTGGGTTATGAGAGTCTTTTCCCTGGATAGTTCCAGCTTGAGCGTGTCGCGCAGGAACGTCTCCAAGGACTCTTTTACCTCTTTGGCTTCGGCCTTTGGCCCGATGAAGCCGAGCACGAAGTCGTCCGCGTAGCGCACGTATCGCAGCCGCCGGTAATCCGGGTCGTGGGGGTCTCGTGACGGCAGTTGTTGCATCTGCTTACGCAGTTCTGCCGCCAAGCCGTGGTGTCCCACTTTCCGGTGGTATTTCATGCGGTCGCTCAGACGTGTGTACTCGCGGTTGACTCTCCGGTCTGCTCCTCGGGTGTGGGCTGGAATCAGCACGTTCTCGACAAACTTGTCCAACCGGTCTAGGTAGATGTTGGCGAGGATGGGGCTGGCGATGCCGCCTTGCGGTGTTCCGCTCAGCGTGCGGCCATATTTCCAGTCCTCGACGTAGCCCGCTTTCAGTAGGTACCTGAGCAGGCGTAGGAATCGGTTGTCGTGGAGCTTCTCTCCGAGTACAGACAGCATGACCTCGTGGTCGATGTTGTCGAAGCACCCCTTGATGTCTCCTTCGACGAACCAGCGGACACCGGTCCAGGTATGCACCACTTCGCTCAAGGCGGTGTGGCAGCCCCGGTTGGGCCGGAAGCCGTGGGAGCGGTCGGAGAACTGCGGCTCGTAGTAGGTTTCCAGAATCATCCGGATGACCTCTTGCAGCAGTTTGTCCGTCCACGTCGGTATGCCCAAGGGACGGGTTCCCCCTTTTGGTTTGGGAAGGTTGACCCGCCGAACCGGCGTCCACCGGAACCGCTCGTAACGCAGGGCGTTGATGATGCGGTCGATCTTTGCCAGGGACATACCGTCCACGGTCTCTGCGGTGGTTCCCTTGGTCATCGCCCCCTGGTTTGAGTAGAGACGACCGTAGGCCCGCAGGTATAGTTCCCGGTTGTACAGCAGCCGATAGATGTTCTCCAGCGGCAATCCTCGTTCTCCGCGTTCGCGTATGACGTTCAGTACAGTTTCGGCATTCTGCATTCTGCATACCTCTCTGTGTGTGTTCGTCGTTGACACCTGTCCTCCTTCGCCATGTGCCGGGCTTTCCCCGGCTCGGACTACTACGAGGACTCCGTGACCATAGGGGTCTCCCCCCGTAGGCCATCCCGCGTTCCGGTGACATAGGACGTATCTAGCACGACTGTAGGTGCCCCGTTCGTCGCCTTGATTGACCTCATTGGTCAACGCCCACTCATCGGAGGTGTATCGGTCGCAGTTTCTGACCGATGCAATGAGTGGCGCCGGGTTACAAGCGTTCTACCGGCGGGTGCCGAGAAACACCAATCTGGCAACTGGGGTTCAGGCAATCCAAGCTTTCACCATATCGCGCGGGCCTTGCGGAACCAGCCCTACAACGCTTTGGGACTGTAGCCGCTTTACCGACATGCTGTTGTCCCCCTTGGCTTTTGCCTCAAGGTAGGTCGGTTGGCCCAAAGATTTCCTCCGAATCCTTCCCGATTGAGTCGGGTATCCTATGCCGCGTCACGCGGCGCACAGCTGCCCTCGGCCTCCTCGTGGAACGGGCAGACGCCCTGGCGGACCCTGCCCCTTCCCCTCAACTGCACGCCGGCCGCCTCCACCACGTCTCCGAGGGGATGGCGCGACTTCAACGCCGGGATGTCCACGGGGGCGTTGGCTACAACCATGGCGCGCCTCCCGCCAGGGGTTTCGCTCCCCGGAGGCTCCGCTTGGAGACTACCTGGCCCGGTTGCCAGCGCATCCCCAGCACGGCTACCACTTCCAACGCGCCGTCCTCGCGGGGAGCGAGGACAGCGGCCTTTCCCGTTCCGGGGCTATACAGCACTGCCTCGCCGTGTGCGAACCGCCGCTTCACGAGGCCCAGCCACTCGGCGTAGGCCCACCGGCGCTCCTCCTCCGTCGTTGCGCGCGCCATGTCCGCGCCGGCCAAGGTTGCCAGGGCCTCGTCGAGGTCGCCGGCCTGCCGCAGCCGCCTCGCCTCGTGGACGGTCCTCGCCATGCTTGGGGCCGCGTTCTGCGCCGGGGCCTCGCGGAGCGTCCGCGCCATCTGCTGTTCCGGCTTCGTCTCGCGTTTGCCGGCGAAGAGCGCCTCGATCACCCGGTCCACGAGCTCTTCCAGGCTGGGCCGGCCCCGCGCTACGCCTGTTCCGTTGTTCAGCACTGCCGTCGTCATCGTGTCCTCCTTGGTGTTGCGTTGCTTGCCGCGTTGCTTGCCCACGCCGGCATCCGTGGCGCAGGTCTTTCGCTCAGGGGTTGATCGGCGATGGACACACCCCGCCCCCGGTCGGATGCCTGACGCAGGAACAGGGAGTGTGGGTTGGGACCCGGCCGGCCTACGACGAGGTCATAGGACGGCGCGGACGAGGAACGCGGTCCGCCAGGGGCGAGGGATTCGACTCAGGGAACTGCGATGTGGGGGAGCAGCCGGCCTATGACGTGGTCACCGGACGGCGCATGTTGAAGCCGCGGCCTAGCTACGTGTGAGCCATGCCGCAGACGTGAGGAACCGGCCAGGGCGCAGGGCGCAATCCGACCAGGGTGTCCGAGGGGCCGAAGCGACAGAGCCACTCCAACCGCTGCGAATGTGTCCTCCGGGGCGGCCGCCGGGAGAGCGAGGCTCGATCCTTCCGGTCTATCCCCTGGGCGGCTGTTCGGAGAGCGAGGCTCAATCCTATGCAGCCGGTCCCGGATTTGGGGGACGGGAATCCTCCAGGTTTCTAGGGCAGGAAACGCTGGAAAAGCCAAACAACGCAGTCATTATCACCAGACCGCCCGACCGGATGGAAGGCCCGCGACGGGGTTTCGGGGCATCCCGCTCCACATCACTTGCGCTGACGTGGCTGTGATGTGGCAACCCCGCGAGACCGCCCCGACGACGCCTCCCCCGCCTACCTCCACCACAGCCCCAGGGTGCAGCACCGCCGCACCCACCGCCACAGCCTGCGCCTTGCCAGCGCCCGCCGCGTGTCCTCCAGCGCCGTCCTGCGCCAGCTGCTCTGACCCTTGCGCCCGAAGCCCCGCAGCGGCTGGGTCTCCGGCGGCAGCGTCAGCCCGTGCTCCTCCAGCATCGCCAGCTCCAACGTCAGCGACCGCTCCTCGGTCACGAGCCACGACAGGCCCTTCCCCTGGTCCGGGTGGCCGGCCCGCAGCCCGCGCCACTCCTCCACGAGCGGCCACGCCGCGCCGTAGACCTCGTCGTCGGCCGGCTCCGCGGTCACCACCTCCGGGTCCAGCTGGCGCAGGGACTCGCCCTTCGCCGGACGCAACCCGATCACCGACGGGACGGCCTCGGCCTCCGGCCGGCCAACCTCTTCCCCGGACCACGCCGGCTGGGGACGACCGACCTCCGGCCCCTGACCCTCTCCCCGGTCCCGGCCCTCGCCGCCGGCTACGGCTCCGCGCAGCGCTTCGAGGCCGGCGCGCAGCTCCTTCGCCAGTGCCTCCACGCCGCCCTCCAGCCGCTCCAGCCGCCGCTCCAACTCGCCGACCGGATCCGGTTGCTGCGGCCCGGCGGGACCGTCCCCCGACAGCAGCAGACGCTCCAGCGCATCGCTCATGCGGCCCGTCATCTGGTCCGACTCCTCGGCCCGCACCAGGGTCTTGTAGTTGACGCCCAGCTTCTCCGCCGCCTCCATGCGGCCCTCCCGCCGGACCAGCTCCCGCAGAAACTCGCCCAGCTTCAGCCGGCGCAGCCTCTCCGCGTCCTGGCTCCCCGCGTTGCCTCCCGCCTGCTGCTCGTTGCCGTCCACCCGCGTCTCGTTCATGCCTCAGCCTCCGTCGCTCTCGATGTCCTGTAGGGGGGCTGTCCTGTAAGGGCTGTCCTGTAGGGGTTCTTCCGCTCCCGACTGCGGCCCCTCCCGCCAGATCGCTTGCTCCGATGCCGCAGCGCCTCGACTTCCCTTCTGGAAACTCCGGCCCCAAACGGGGGAACCCGCCCTTACCAAAAGGCGCTTGCGGACACGGCCCCACTTCCCGCCTCTTCTGCCCACTTCACTCTGCCCACAACCCCCGACTTCCCCTTTGGGAACTAACGCATATCCCTGTACACGGGTATGACATCAGGTTGGCCCCGCCGTTCCCACGCCTCATAGGGGAGGGCGCGCGTGTCCTCCCCTATAGGGCATGGCGCCCCCGCTGGCCGCCGCCCCACGCTGGACGGCAGGCCAACGGCCCCATCGGCGGCCGGAACGCGCCGGTCGACCAGCGAAGACGCAATGACAGACCGGTAGAGGAAGGACGGACGCGATGAAACTGGACCCCATCAAGTGGCTGCTCGGCGGCCGGGACAAGAGGCCCCCGGTCCTGCTGGCGGTCACGCCGCCGCGCACCGGGGAGCGCACCCTCCTCGGCGTCGAGAACCTCCTCGGCGCGATCGCCGTCCCCGAGCCTTTCTCCCTCGAGCTGGCCGGGGACATGGACGGCGTGACGCTGCTCGCCCGCTGCCTGGACGAACAGGTGGTCCGGGGCCAGATCGCCGCCCGCTACCCCCAGGGCCGCATCCACGAGGTCTCAACCGATGACGACCCCCTGCGCCTCGGCGAGGGGGAGCAGGCGTGGAGCATGACCCTGCGGGCCGACGGACCCGAGTACGTCCCCCTGCGCACCTTCGCAGACGACGACCTGCTCGACCCCGGCTCCGACCCCCTCATCGCCCTCATGGGCGCGCTGTCGGACCTGCACGAGGGCGAGCGCGTCGTGGCGCGCCTGCTGCTGCGCTCCCTCGGCCCCGACTGGTCGCAGCCCCACGTCGAGAAGGCGCTGAAACAGCCGGGCTCCGAGCCCCGGCTCTCCTCCGACGCGGAGCGGGCCAGGGCAACGCAGACCGACGTGACCAACATGATGGTCCTGGGCTTGGGCGCGCTGGCGGTCCTCAGGGGCTATCTCTGGGTCCAGGCCGGGGAGACCTGGAAGGCCGTCCTCCTCGGCGCGGGGATCCTTGCTGGGCTGGCCCTGATAGGCTGGGCGCGGCATCGGTGGAAGCAGTCCCGTTCCCGCGTCTACGACCCCCTGCTGATCAAGGAGAAGGTCTCCCGCATCGCCTTCGACGCCGAGCTCGAAGTCGTCGCCGTCCTGCCCCAGAGCACCAGGCCCCAGCGGGCCAGGGAGCTGCTAGGCCCGGTCGCGGCGGCCTACCGCCACTACGACAACCCCGCAGGCGCCCGCTTCAAGGTCGGCAAGGTCCGGCCCGCCGTCCCCAACCCCGCGATGCTGCACCCGTCGCCCCCCGGACTCTTCGGCAGGCGCAGCGTCTTGGGCGTCCGCGAGGCGGCCTGCCTCTGGCACCCGCCGGGGGCGCGCGACGAGACGCCCCTCGTGGCCCGCTCCGGGGCGAAGGTGCTTCTCCCCACGGCCCGCAGCGTCCGGGGCGGCGCCCACGTGGGCGACACCACGACCGGGACGCCCCGGAAGATCCACTTCCCCGACGACGTGCTGCGCCGCCACCACCTCTACGTGGCCCGCACCCGCATGGGCAAGTCCACCCTGATGCGCCACATCATCGTCCACAAGATGCGGGAGAAGGCGGCGGGCCGGGACGGCGACGCCATCGTCGTTGTCGATCCCCACGCCGACCTGGTGGGCGGCCTCTTGGAGGACGTCCCCGAGTCCCTCGTCGACCGGGTGCGGCTCATCGACCTGGCCGATGAGCGGGGCGCGCCCGGCATAAACCTGCTGGACACCCGCGTCTTCGCCGACCGGGACCGCACCGCCGACTCGGTGGTCAGGGTGGCCAAGGGCCTGTGGGAGCAGTGGGGGCCGCGGATGCAGTCCATCCTCGAGCACACGGTCAAGAGCCTCCACGAGGCCAACGAGCGGCGGGAGGCCGACGACCAGTACACCATCCTCGACGGGCTGCGGCTGATCTCCGAGGACGACTTCCGCACCGAGGTCCTGACCAAGGTCTCCGACCCCTACCTCCTCAAGTGGTGGGCGAGGGACTTCGCCGGCTGGCGCAGGGAATACATGGCCGACTCCCTGGCCCCGGTCCAGACCCGGCTCTCCTACTACGCCTCCTCCAAGCGGGCGCGCGCCATCCTCGGCCAGTCCCGCTCCACCATCGACCTGCGCAGGACCATCCTCGACGGCGGCGTGCTGCTGGTCTCCACGGCCCAGGGGGTTGCGGGGAGGGACGTGGCCGCGCTCGTCGGCGCGTCGTTGCTCAATCTCGTCGACTCGGTTATCCGAGAGCAGGGGGCCCTGCCCCCGGAACAGCGGCGCGGGGCCCTGGTGGTGATGGACGAGATGCAGTCGATGCCCGGCGTCGACTACGAGTCGATGCTCTCGGAGCTCGGCAAGTTCGGGGCCTCCTTCATCCTCGCGACCCAGAGCCTCGCCAAGCTCGACGACCTCTCCCACACGATGCGGGACACCATCCTGGCCAACGTGGGGTGTCTCGCCGTCTTTCAGGTGGCCGGGTCGGACGCCCGGCAGCTCGTGTGGGAGCTCGGCAAGGAGCGCGTCTCCGAGGACGACATCACGTCGCTGCCGGTCCACCACTGCTACGTCCGCGCCACGGTCGGGACCGACCGGATGCCCGCCTTCTCGATGATGGTGCGCAAACCGGAGCTGGGAGACCCCGCCGTCGCCGCCCGCATCCGCGCCGACGCCCAGGCCTACCTCACCTCGGCACGGGACATCGCCGAGCGGGACGCCGGGGAGCGCGATCTCGTGGACCAGTACCGCCGCGAGCTGGAGGCGCTCCGGAACGGCCGGGTCCCCGCGCCGGCGGCAACGGCGAGCGGCGGCGGATCCCAGGGACCGGAGCGGCGCAAGCAGCGCACCAAGCGGGAGCAGGCCGCGGGACCGGTCGCGCCGAAGGCGGCCGGCGAGGAGCGTGATGGATGAGGCCCGTCGACGGGGAGCTGCTGCGGCTCCTGGCCGCCATGCCCTTCCTTGACCGGCTGGAGGCGGCCGCCCTCTCCGGCTGGTCGAGGGGCGCGGTCTACAAGGCCGTCCCCAGGCTGGAGGACGCAGGGCTGATCGCCCCCGTCCCCCACGCCGCCGACCTGGTCTCTCCCACCCGGCGGTTCCACCTCACCCCCGCCGGACTGCGCCGCCTGGCCCAGGAGGAGGACATGAGCCTCGACGACCTGCTCCGCAGCCGTCCCGTCTCGGCCCGCTGGCGGCGCGTCCTCATGGAGCGCCTTGACGCACTGGCCGTCGTCTACCGCCTCGCCTCCAACGTCGCCAACATCGCCCACCCCATCCGCTTCCGCTGGTATCGCGCCATGCCGATGGACGCCGCCGTCGCGCTCCCCGACGGACGCGTGATCGCCGTGGTCCGGCAGGGACGAGCGTCCGACCGGACGGGCTTCTCGAAACGGCTCTGGCGGCTGCGGGAGGGGCCGCGCTTCAGCGGCGTCCTGCTCCTCATGCCCGACGAGGTCAGGCTGCGCTACGCCCGCAGGCTGTTGGGCCGCTCCCCTGCGCCCGCCTTCCTCGCGCTGGAACGGGAGGCGGCCGCAGCAGCCCCGGACTCCCCGGTGTGGAGGCTCCCCTCGGTCGGCGCCGCCATCGGCCTGCCCGCCGCCCTCGACCGGATGCGTCCGGGCGGTGCCCTTCCCACGGAGCGCCCCCTGGCGCGGGCGTCCCTTCCCGAAGGCCTGGCCTTGGACGCTCCGGGCCGGGCCGTCCCCGAATACATGCTGCCCGCCCTGCTCAAGCCGGCCGAGAAGCGCGCCCTCGACCTGCTCTTCGACTGGCCCTGGCTCAGCCTGGAAGACCTGGCCGGACTGCTGGGGGTCTCCCGCCCGCGGGCATACCAGCTCACCGCCGCTCTGGAAGGCTTCGGCCTCGCGACCCGAGTCCCCGCCGGAGGCCGACGCCTCGCCCTCGCCGACCGGGGGCTGGCCGTGCTGGCCCGCCGGGACCGCGCTGCCGTCGGCGGGGCCAGGAAGCGATGGAGCGCCGCTCCCGCGGATGCCGGCGACTGGCGCAACGTCTCCGGCAGGCGGAGCCGCCAGCTCCTGCGGGACATGCAGCACACGGCCGCCGTCCACGGCTTCGCCGCGTCTCTGGCCCGCCAGTCCCGCTCCCTGGGCTGGGAGATCGAGCAACTCGACCCGCCCATCCGGGCCTCGCGCTACTTCCGGCACTTCGGCGGGATGCGCTCCGTCCACCCCGACGCCTTCGGCATCCTGCGCAAGGGCCGGACCGCATGGCCCTTCTTCCTGGAGTGGGAGCGCCGCGCCGTCCGCCCCGTCACGATGGCGGCGCGGCTGGCCCCCTACCTGCGCTACTACTCGTCCCACCGCCCCACCGACGACCACGGCGCGAAGCCCGCCGTCCTGGTCGTCTTCGACAACGACATCGCAGTCACCCACTTCCTGCGCGTGGCGGTCGAAGAGATGGACCGGACGAGGACCGCCCTTCCCCTGCTGGTCTCTCACCGGGGCCTGCTGGAGCGGGAGGGGCTGCTGGGACGGGCATGGTTTGCCCCCGGCGGCGGCTGGGAGCCGATCCGCCCTTCCCCCATACATCCAGTTGGGGAGAGCACAGGGTAGACGCGTGCGTTCTTGGCCGGCCCCTTCTCCCGGCCGAGGCCCAAACCGACGAGCTACATGCCTAACCAGCCAAGCTCTGAGTCTACACATTGGACGCGGGCGGTACGTTTGCGATTGCGGCCGCCAGCAGTGTAGGCTCCGGCAATCTGCTCGAACGGGCACCGGAGGCCACGCTAGCGGATGTCCGCGTGGGTTGGGCGAGGCGGCTGCGCGGCGATTACATGCTGACCCTATGCCGCTAGCGTAGGCTCATCAAACAACGGGGTGACTCTCTTGCGCCACTTGACGGAAGACGGCTCCTCGTACAATCATGGGGCCAGGCCAATTGCACTCGGATTGACCGATTTGGGCACTATCCAACGGACGCGTACGCCGGTTGTTGCGGATTTTCGGATTTCCAAACTTGCCCAAAGCCTGGAATGCGTTGCCAACCCACCATCCCAAACAACGGCAATGCTATTTTGCCTTTCAACAGCACTGCTGAATTCCGTGTCGATGGCTGGACTCACGCACGATAGACCTTAGTTCGGGCTCAGAGAATGGCGAAAGAGGAATAACTTCGTGTCATCGTATCATCAACAATCCTTAGTCCCTGGCGCTCTCGTCAAGTGGGACAACGTGAAAGCGTACGGGGTTATTGCCTCCAACAACGGCCAGGTGGTTCAAGTACATTGGGATGACACGGGAAATCCTCCGCAATTCTCAGCCTCGGATCCGCCGCTTACCCGGGTTGACTTCTCTGGCAGACCAGTGCAACAGAAATCCACCGGCCACAATATAGCCATTCTGAACCTCGTTCAGGAGGCGGCTATACCCACCTGGCGATGCCAGATATTCTCATCAGCCGGACCACCCAGTATTGCCAACATTCCGGAAGCGGACTTACGGCCCTTGCCCATAACTGACCCGCTGGATCGGTTTCGCCTCAGGGAGATCGGCGATACGAAGCGATACCAACTCCGCCAAGTCGCCCAGCAATACCGGATGCAGAACATGCAGGACGACCTTGTTTCGCTCGGGCAGTCCCAAGTAGACATTCAGCCCCATCAGGTGTCGGTGGTTCACAAAGTAATTACCAACTACCCGCACCGCTTTCTGCTGTGTGACGAAGTAGGCCTGGGAAAGACCATTGAGGCCGGAATGGTGCTCAAGGAATTACGGGCCAGGGGCGGTGCTCAGCGAGTCCTGGCCATTGTACCGCCCAACCTGGTGCGCCAGTGGCAGTTCGAAATGAGAACGAAGTTCAATGAGCATTTCTCCGTGTTGAACACCGCCACCGTCAACAAGTTGCGAGCGGACGGCTACTACGGCAACCCCTTTGCACACCCCGATTACCCTAGCATTCTGTGTTCCTCCAGATGGGCAAGCAACCGTAGATGGAAGGATCTGTGCGCCGAAGCGTACTGGGACCTTATTATTCTTGACGAGGCACACCATGCCCGAAGCTATCCCGACGGCAGCACAACTGAGTTGTACCGTCTGGTCAGAGATCTTGCTCCCGAAGACCATCCCCAGCGCATGATGCTCTTCCTCACCGCAACGCCTATGCAACTCCACACTCATGAACTTTACTCATTGGTGGAGATCCTCCATCCAACCCTCTTTCCTTCAGAGGAGGATTTTGAGCGTCACCGAAGGGCAACACCCGGACTTTCCCGGCTGGTGGAGAATCTCAGCCACCGCGTGTTCCCGGTTCCCGGTCAAGACGACGAGCAGACTGCCCAGACGGTACAGCAGGTTGCCGCATGGCTGAAGATGGACGACAACGACGTGCTACGGCGCCTGTCCGCCGGTGAGGCCGAACTGCTTAACATCTGCGAGCAACTGGCCGAGAAGCATCGTCTCAGCGATGTCCTAATACGGAATCGAAAGGTCCTCGTCGGCGGTTTCATGCCCCGCACCGCATTCCGCTGGGAGGTGGATCTGTCGCCCGAGGAACGAGAGGCCCTTCAAGCGGTGGAAGACTACGTGCGATACGGTTATCAGTTTGCCGCAGACACCAGCGCCAATGCTATCGGCTTTCTGATGGTTATCTTTCAGAAACTAACGGCTTCCAGCATAGCCGCCATCCGAGAATCATTGCTCCGGCGCCGTCAGAAGGTCCAAGGCAGACTCTCAGAGGACAATGCGTCTTCGCAGGATATGGAAGACATGCTAGACGAAGAAGCGAATACGGGCGATGTCGTAGAACAGGTCCCCGCCATAACCGATGCTGCCGGGGAGGAACTATTCCTGCTGGACAATGCTATAGCAGCCCTCGATAACGTTGGCAGCACCGATTCAAAGGCGCGCGTATTGGTCGATCGGCTCAGCGAATTATTCGGTCGTCAGCGCGAAGAGAAGGTGCTAGTGTTCACTCAGTTCCGCGAAACGCAGCGCCACTTAGAAGAGTTGTTTGCTGGGCGAGGGTGGGGCGTCCACGTTTTCCATGGGCAAATGAGTCCAGAGGCGAAAGACCGGTCCATAGAACAGTTTAAGAAGGACTCTGGGGCGCAAATCCTTATCAGTACCGAAGCAGGTGGCGAGGGGCGAAATATGCAGTTCTGCCATCTGCTGGTCAACTACGATTTGCCGTGGAACCCGATGAAGGTCGAGCAGCGCATCGGGCGGGTTGACCGAATTGGCCAGACTCAGCCGATTAGCATTTTCAATCTCTGGGTGAAAGATACTGTCGAGGAGCGCGTGCTGGACATTCTGGAAAACCGCATCAGGCTGTTTGAAGAGACGGTAGGAGGTCTTGATCCCATCCTCGGCGACGCGGACAGCATAGAGGTCGACATACAGAAGATAATGCAAGCCGCAGACGACAATCTGGACGCGGTCTTAGCGGATTTCGACCGACAGACCGAGGAGCGTATTCGGGCATCGAGGGAAGCCGGACAACTGCTCGGCGACTTCATCATGGACACGAAGTCCTTTAGACGGGAGATTGCAGAGCGCATTTCAGGGCAAACTTCACCTGTGAATGATGAAGACTTTGAGAAGTTCATCTGTCAACTGCTCGCTGATGTGCAAACCCATGTCAGTAAATCGGAGGATATTTCCCATTTGACCTTTCGAGGCGATTTCCTCGATGCCCATCAGAGAGACCTGTTCGTCGGCGGGCCACGAATGAAGGCGGTGTTGCGAAGAGACCAACGAACGGATGCCGAGGACGTCGAGTTTATGATTTTCGGCCACCCGGTAGTTGACACCATCATCGGGCAGGTCCTCTCCGAGGACTATGAAGGCACCACCGGCACACGTAGCATAGTCGAAGAGGGGGATCTTACTGCTATCAGCGGGTGGCTGTTCCAGTACCAATTCACCACTTCCGGAGTGCCTGAGGTCGAAACACTGGAAGCGGTGTTTATCAGCGACGAGGGGGACCTAAGTGAAGAAATCGGACGCCGACTGGTGCAGCGGGCATGCCGGTTCGACAAAGAGGAAAGTATTGACCCTGATCGGATACCAGATAATCTCGACTATATCGAGTCACAGGCCATCAGGTACGCCAACTCGAGACAGCAAGCACTCAAGGACGAAGCGGAAGGTCAGGCCGCCGGACGCATCGAAAGAGACATATCCCGCTTGCAGGCGTTCTACGACTACAGGGAGCAGGCTGCTAGGGACAAGATAGAGTCTACCGAGGCCACGCTAAGGCGCATCCGGCAGAGCCTAAGCGAGGGGCAGCGCCAGATACTGCCGGTTTGGGAGGCAAATCTCCGAAGAGATGAGAGGATTGCCGCGAATCTGGCGGAAGAGCGACAGCGACAGATTGAAGAAGTGGAAAGCCATCGGTATCCGCAAGTGAGCTGGGGGTTGAGGTCCCTTGGCCGCATAGAGGTTGTGGATTCAAAATAGCAGTCCGCAATTAGATTGAGAACCGCGACCTCATGGCAATACTTAAGCACTGCGGTACAGGTCGACGACTCTTTACCTTCTAATGACAGTTGGCCATACGAGCGTGGAGGTCTATGCTGGCCCATCATCCAGAGCTGAGGACCCGCATGACTACCAACCTCGTGGGTTGACGAACGTCGTAGACGCCTCTTGCCTCCGCATCTCCCAGTGATGTCTGCGAAGATGGCGTAGTCCGGGGCGGGGTCGAAGGCCCCCTCACTCGCCATGAGCGCCATGATCGAGGAAAGCGCCCCACCCCAGACTGATGACCGTCAGACGGTTTACGGTTCGACGATCTCCGGCTCCCCCGCCGCCGTCAGCAGGTGGTGGAGCAGGTCCATTCTGGCGGCGAGGCTGAACAGGGAGAACAGGTGGCCAGGTCCCGGCCTCGTCCCCGCCCGCCAGCGGCGCACGTTGCGGGCGTTCACGCGGAGTTGGCGGGCCAGACCCCGCCAGGTCAACCCGGCGGCGTCCTTGAACAGCTCCAGGCGCTCCGGGAAGTCCTCCGGGAACGCTCCCGGTTCTACGTGGTAGACCCACTGCTGCCGTCGTCCCATGGCCCTACTCCTTCACCGGCGAGGGCTGAGAGGAGTCCCTCAGCATCGCCGCGTCGCCGCCGGTGATCCGACAGGCCCACTCCATCATGGGCCGCGCCTCGTTGGCGGTGGGCGTTCGCCGTCCGATCCGCCACTCCCGCGTCGGGCCCTCGGGCAGGCTCGCCTGCCGAGCCAACCCCTCCATCGACAGTCTGGACAGGTCCTTCAGCCGCGCCAGCCGCCCTGAGAAGTCGTCGGGGAAGGGCGGTGTGCAGAAGCCCTCGATACGCTCTTCACGGTCCATACTCATGGTCCCTCCCTCCTCGGCCTGCGGATCACGGTCACGTCTTCGTCCAGCAGTTCCCCGAGCCCCTCCGGCACCCGTATCGCCACCCGCACCAGCGACAGCATCGCGCCCCCGTTGGGGGCGACGCCCCGACGCCAGCGCATCACCTGGCGCGGGTCCACGCCCATGCCCACGGACATCCTCTCCCAGGAGAGGCCGGTCATGTCCTTCAGGGTCTTCAGCCGGTCGGGGAAGTCGTCCGGCATCAGCGCCACGCCCGGCGGAATGAACAGGGGGGTGGAAGCGGTCAGTTGTCCGTTACGCATCGGCTCTCTCCAGGATGAACAGGTCGTCGAACCGGGCGACGCCCAACGCCTCCATGAGGCGCTTGCGGGTCTCCGCCGATGGGCAGCGCGTCCCGGTCATCAGCTGGGACAGGTAGCCCGACGAGAGGCCGGCCAGCCGCGCCAGTTGGTTCTGGGCCATGTTGAGCCGGTTGAGGCGCTCCCAGACCGCGTAGGGGTTGAGCTTCGCCCGGGATGCGGGCTGACGGCGCTTCATGCGGCGTCCTCCTGCCTGGCCCTCTCCCCGCCTTGTGGCGGGAGACCGTTGACCTTGGCGGGGCCGTGGGCGTAGACGCCGGGGTTGGCCAGATAGTGGCGCGCGATGATGCGGGCCAGTATCCGCAGGCCCTCAAGGCGCTTCCGCTCCTGCTCCGGAGTGAGCCTTCGTTTGTTGCTTGCGCTTCGTTTCACGGTCCGTCTCTCGGTGGAACCCGGCGCGCCGCGCGGGGGTGGCCGTTGGGCGCGCCCAGGATGTATGCTCGGCCTGGATTCAGAATCTGTGTTCGGAGTGGCGAGAGCGTATCAATAGTCTGTACGCCTGCGCAATGGCCCAAAGGCTGTTGCAGGCAGCACATTGACAGATTGCTCGCTACGATGTAACAATCTATCTGTATCTCTCACCATCTGTCGGGAGTGATACACAGCGACAGCGAGGGGGTGCGTCATGACCACGCTTGACGAGCGCGGGGACCTGGACGGCGACGAGGAGATCGGGCCGCTGCTCAAGCGGCTGCGGGGAGAGCACAGCCTGCGGGACGTACAGCGAATCACCGGCGTCTCGGGCTCCTACCTCTCCCAGGTGGAGCGGGGAGACCGCAGGCCCGGCTCCAACCTGCTCAACAAGCTGGCCATCCTCTATGGCGTGGACGCCAACGACCTGCACCGGCGGGCCGGGCGGCTTGGCAGCGGCGACCCCCGGGACGACGAGCCGCTGGAGGTGGAGCGGGCCTACCAGTACGTGCTGGCCGACCCCCAGTTCCGGGTGGGCACCAGGCCCGACGGGCCCCTCTCCCTCAACGCCAAGCGGTTCATCGTCGAGATGTACGAACGATTCACCGGCAAGAGGATCCTGGAATGACGAATACTCTCGACGGCTTCTGCCGCGACCTGCTGGACGACGAGTCCTTCCAAGAGGCGCTAGACCCGGAGCGCCTCGCCGCCCGCTTCGTGCGCTTCTTCGGACTCTCGGACCGTCCCGCCCTGGATGAGCTGACCGGCCTGCTGCGAGAGGCGGAGTTCGGCACGGTGACGGGCCGGGATCTGGACAGCCTGAAGGGCGTCCACGCCAGCGCGCCGGGGGGCGGCTACGACATCTACTACCGGCAGGACCTCTGGGACGGGGCGCAGGAGCACACCGTCCTCCACGAGGCCTACGAGATCATCCACGAGACCCTGTGCGACCTGCACTCTGGCTCCCCGCCGGCGCGCAAGGTGTGCCGGGAGGCCGACCGCTTCGCCGCGGCGGGCCTCATGCAGCCGGAGGCGTTCGCGTCGCTGGCCGAGCGGTCCGGGTTCGACGTGCTCGCCTTGCAGAAGGCGTACCGCTGCTCCTACGCCTCGGTGGCGCTGCGGCTGGCCGAGGTCGTGCGCGACCAACCCCTTATGGCGGTCCTGTACGAGCGCCGTGAGCGGGGCAATCCCGCTGGCTGGGCCGAGCCGCCCGCGCTCGTGGCGACGATAGCGCGCCACACGCGAGGGTTCGAGAACCCTGGTGCCTTCCCCATCTCCGGCGAGCGCGGCGGCGTTCCCCGCAGGGGCAGACCGCTCCCGAACGGCTCCCTGGCGGACTGGGTCGTCCGCTACGGAGGGTCGCGGTACGCCCAGGACGGCGGTTGCGCCGTCATAGCCCGGCCCGTCGTCTGGAAGGGGAAGCTGGCCAAGGTGGCCGTCGTCGCCGTGCCCGACGGCGACTGCAACGTCCTCGGCCCCCAGCTGGCCGCCGCACCCGACCTCGTGGCGCGCAGGCGGCCGGTCCCCTGGTAGTTGAAGGAGCAGCAGATGCCAAACGGTAGCGGAAACCCTGCCTCTGACGCCGACGATGTCCGGTGGCAAGACTATGAGGAATTGGTCAAGGACATCTATCAGGCTCTGGGACAGGCCAATGGCGTAACCATCGAGTGCTGGGGCAGTTCCTGCAAGGTGCAAGGCCCCCTTGGCGATTTTCATCAGATCGACGTCCTGACGAGACACAGCGACGGGTTGCATCACTACCGGACTGCTATCTCCTGCAAGAACTGGAACACGAGAGTGGGCATACCCATAGTCAGGGAGCTCGCTCAGATTGTTCAAGACGCGAGACTGAGCAAAGGAGTGATCGTCTCAAAGATGGGCTTCACGGGTCCGGCCAAGAGCTACGCAGAGTCCAAGAACATCGGACTTGTCGAGTTGAGGAAGCCGGTGGACAAGGATTGGGACGGCTATATCAGGGAGGTTCACATCACGCTGATGATGGATCAAACCGAGATACATGACATTCAATTGCGACTTACCGCACCCAGGCCAGGTCCCGGCGAACAAGTCTTGCAAGGCGGGCCCATACATTGGCTGCCGCTGAACCAGATCTTCATTGGCATTCCTGGCCAGGAAGCGGAGACCCTTCAAGAGCTGGCCGATGAAGAACGGGGGAAAGCTCCCGGCGAAGAAGAGTATGACTTGCAGTTTCCAGCGGGCAGCGTTGCGACGGTTCCCGCATACCCTGAGCACCCCGCGCATGGGTACTCGATAACGGGAGTCAGTTTCAAGGTGAAGAACAACCCGCCGATGACGGAGGAGATCGTCGTCCGCGCAGACGACCACATCTACATGATCATGGAGAGCCTCTTCGACGGGCGACGCTTCACCATAACCAAAGGTCGAAAGCTTACAGAAAGCACGCCTTGGGAAGATGAAGGTGAGCCAGACTCAGCTTTGCCTGCGGCCCCTTGACGACGGGTCTGTGGGCGGTCGATGATTGTAGTAAGACATCGTACTACAACGAGAGGTAAAGGGAGAGACCGTGCCCACACCCAGGAAATCCAAAATCATCACCTTCTCCATGCCGCCGGAGATAGCGGAGCAGGTGCGACAGGTGGTGAAGGAGGAGGGCCGCACCGTGAGCGAGCTGCTCCGCGAGGCCATCCGCCTCTACATGGAGGAACGGGAGTGGCGCAGACGGGAGCGGCTGGGAAGGCTGAAGGCCGGCCGGGCCGAACAGGAAGAGACAGGGAGGACGCACCCATGAACCAACAGATTGACTACACCCCCGTGGCCCTCTACGCCAGGGTGTCCAGCGACCGCCAGGACGTGGACCTCTCCATCTCAGCCCAGCTCCGGGCGCTCCGGGACTACGCCGAGAAGAATGGCTACCTGGTCGCCCGCGAGTACGTGGACGAGGCCGAGAGCGGGCGCATCGCCGATAGGCCCCAGTTCCAGAAGATGCTGAACGAGGCCAGCAAGCCGGAGGCCCCCTTCCAGGAGATCCTCGTCTGGAAGTTCTCGCGCTTCACCCGCAAGCGGGAGCACGCCGTCGCCTTCAAGGCCATGCTCCGGCGGCGGGGAGTCCGGGTCGTCTCCATCACCGAGCACGCCGACGACTCCCCCACCGGCAAGCTCATGGAGGCCATCATCGAGAGCGTGGACGAGTTCTACTCGGAGAATCTTGCCCAGGAGGTCACGAGAGGGATGCGGGAGGCCGCGTCCCGTGGGTTCTGGGTCACCGGTTACGCCCCCTACGGCTACAAGAGGGTCTACGTCCAGGACGGAGCCAAGAAGCGGCCCACGTTGGAGCTGAACCCGCCCGCCGACGCCGTGGTCCGCCGCATCTTCGACATGGTGCTCCAGGGCAAGAGCATCCTCGACGTCGTCAAGACCCTCAACGCCGATGGCATCACCACCACCAACGGCAAGCGGTGGCTGAAGACCACCATCCACACCATGCTCGCCAACGAGGCGTATACGGGAGCCGTGGTCTGGGGCATCAAGGCCAAGGACAAGGCCGAGCCGGTCAGGGTCGAGGACGCCTTTCCCGCCATCGTCACCAAGCAGGAGTTCGAGAAGGCCAAGAAGATGCTGGGGGCCCGCGCCCCCAAGAGCGTCCACCCCCGGCGCGCCTTCAGCCCCTACCTGCTGAGCGGCCTGCTCAAGTGCGAGACCTGCGGCAAGGCCATGACCGCAGCCGAGGCCAAGGGCGGCAAGTACACCTACTACGTCTGCCACTCCCTGCTCATGCGGGGCCAGGGGACCTGCAAGACCCCCCGGCTCAACGCCAAGCGCTTCGAGAAGCTCATCGTCGACGAGATTCGCGCCAACGTCCTCACCGAGTCCAACATCCGCGACCTCGTGAGGCTGCTGGACGAGGAGATGGACGGCGTGGCCCGCGAGCAGCGGCAGCGGCTGGAGACCATCAAGGAGGAGCTTGACGAGGTGAAGCGTCGGTTGGGCCGCATCTGGCAGGCCATCGAGACCACCGACATCGAGATGGCCGACGCCTCCGATCGCATCAAGGAGCACCGGGAGCGCAAGGAGAAGCTGGAGATCGCCGCTGAGGAGGCGCGGGCGATGCTGGCGGACCGCCGGGTGGTGCTGGACAGCGCTGACACCATCGCTGCCTTCGCAGCCGAGATGAACGAATTCCTCAAGACGAGCGAGCTGACCGAGACCAAGGCGTTCGTCAGGTCCTTCGTCAAGGAGATCGTGGTCAAGCCCGGCAAGGCCGTCATCGTCTACGCGATGCCCACGCCGGACGACAGTCCCATAGGGGGAGCGGACGCCGCAGAGGTCGCCCTCAACGGGCGAGTTCGCAGTACGGTACGTGATGGTGGGCCAGCGGAGACTCGAACCACGTCATGGTCCCTAGATGCCATCGCTTGCTGCTGAGCCCGATCTGCCGCCCACGATTGCCGTAGTTTCCGTTGCTATAGTCCAACCGGCACAGAAAGGAGCAGGTTAGGCTATAGCCCCCCCCCCCGGCGGCGGGGGCTACGCAGCCGGATCTTTGCGGGGCCTACCACGACGCCTGCCCTCCGACGCCCAGAAGTAGACGGCCCCGGCGGTACGCCGGACCTCGAGGTTCACGCCCAACAGGTCCGCCGCCGCGTTGAGCCTGCGCCGGATCGCCTGGGTCGTCTCACCCTCTCCGGGCTCCAGCTTCCCCGCTTGCCCAGGGGGCACGCCCTGGATGAACCCGGCGTACTCCTGGAGCAGCGGTGCGCGCTGGCCTGTCACGGTGTTCGCGCGCGCCTCGCCTATCGGAACAGTGCCGAATATGGGCATCCGTCTACCTCCTGGTACAAGCGGCCGTATCGTGCATCCGCCCTGTGGTCGGTCAGCATAACACCGCCATCGGCGGCTCCGTCCTCTCGGACGTGGCGTACAGGCTGCCTTCCTAGGAGGAGCAGGTGTTGCTCCCATCCATGGACCGGGAGTTGGACGCCATGGTCTCTCACAGCGGGGGTTCTACGAACGGCCCGGTTGTGAAACTACAGTGTCGCCGCCTGGGAATGGGCCAACTAGCGAAAGGCGTCTTTGGATGCCGTGACGGCGGGTTAGCGTGCTATATTGGAAATGAGGGCTTGAGAATATGGGAATCAACACTGGTCGGAGAAATGAAATGAGAACTCAAACCCAGAAACGCCTCGACGCCTTGCTGAAGGAGTTCGAGGAGTTGAGCGCCCAGCAGGTCGGCTACCCGTGTAATCAAGACTTTGACTACTCGGAGCTGTGGCCCTTCCTCCAGTACAGTGCCAACAACGTCGGAGACCCCTTCCACGGCAGTAGCTTCCGCATCAACACTCATGAGGTGGAGTACGAGGTGATCAACACCTTCGCTGACATGATGCATCTGTCGCGGGACCAGGCTTGGGGCTACGTCACCTCCGGCGGCACCGAGGGCAATATGTACGGCCTGTACATGGGGCGCGAGATCTTCCCGGACGGCGTGGTGTACTTCTCCCAAGACACCCACTACAGCGTGGTGAAGATCATGCGCCTGCTCAAGGCCCGGAACATCATGATAAAGAGCCAGGACAACGGCGAGATAGACTACGACGACCTATACGAGACCATCCGCATCAACCGCGACTCGCCAGTCATCTTCATGGCGAACATAGGCACCACGATGAAGGGCGCCATAGATGACGTGAGCAGGGTGCGAGCAATACTCAACGATCTGGCGGTGACCAACTCCTACATCCACGCGGACGCCGCCCTGAGCGGCATGATCCTGCCCTTCGTGGAGGAGCCGCAGCCTTACGGATTCGACGTCGGCTTCGACAGCGTGGCCATAAGCGGACACAAGATGATAGGCTCCCCGCTGCCCTGTGGCATCGCTCTCACCAGACGCGAGTACGTGGCGCGCATCGCCCGCTCCATCGAGTACGTGGGGGTTCTGGACACTACTCTCACGGGCTCCCGCAGCGCCATTACGCCACTTATGATGTGGTACGCCTTGGAGCGTCACGGGCTGGACGGCTTCAAGCGGATTGTAGCCGGATGCCTGGATAATGCCGAGTACGCGGTCACGCGCTTCAGGGACAGCGGCATACCCGCGTGGCGAAACAGGAACTCGGTCACCGTTGTGTTCCCGAAGCCGTCCGCGGAGGTCATCCTCAAATGGCAGCTTGCTCCCTACGAGGACATCGCTCACATGCTGACCATGCCCCACATAACGCGCGAGACTATAGACGCAGTCGTGGACGATTGCTTGAAGCAATAGCATCAAGAAAAGGATAGAGGAGCACACTGTTATGGCGAGAATCATAGTCATGGCGAAGAACGAAGTGGGCGTAGTGGCCGACATCAGCCGGGCCCTGGCAGACAATGGCATCAACATCGAGACCATCAACGCTGAGGCCATTGGCGACAATGGCGCCATCTCCTTGACCACCGACGACTACGATGGGGCGCTGCGAGCGCTCACCAGCGCGGGCTTCAGGACGGTCACGGACGACTCACTGATAGTCAACCTGCGCGATGAACCGGGCGCCCTGGCGAAGGTGGCGGAGAAGCTCAAGCAGGGAGGCGTGAACATTCAGAGCCTGCACATAGTCGCACGCCGCGGCGATTACGCTACAGTCGCAATCCTACCCGACGACCGCGCAAAGGCTGAGAGTCTTCTGGACAGAGAGTCCATAGTGTAGGTCTATCCACGCAAGCCGGAACCGCAACAGACGCTCCTGACTTGGTCTGCCACCGACATTCCCAGCAGCGGGCCAAGCACCACCTCCTACGGAAATGCCACACTCGGCATACACCAACAGTTCTCACCCGGCTGTGGGAAGCGACACGGACCTGTTGCACATAGTCGTGGAGTCGGCCTGTGCCGTGCAGGCCTGATAATATACTTTGAGAGTCGACCTCTAGGGGAAGACTCCTTAAGTTCCGTAGCGTGGTAATTATTGTGGGAACGGATGCCCGAATAGAGCCAGTTCGCTCCTGTATCCGAGTCCCCCTATCTCCACCATTCCCAAGATTGCGGGGAGGCGATTCTGACGACACCAGCTTCTCAGAACCCCCGCTACGAGGCCCACGAAAACCCGCCCCTCCTGGCCTCCCTGGGCTTCGGCTTGCAGTTCAGCCTGATTGCTTCGGCGACGCTGCTGGTGACTCCAGTCATTGTGGCCAACGCATCGGGGAGGGGCGAGTCGTACCTGACGTGGATGGTCTTCGCCTCTCTGGTCGTCGTTGGCCTGGCGACGTTGCTGCAGGTGCGGCGGCTCGGCCCCGTCGGCGCCGGGGCCGTTCTTCCCCTGTTCACAGCGGCCTTCTCCATCCCATTCTGCATCAACGCGGTGGTGGATGGCGGGCCAGCGACACTGACGACGCTGGTCATCGCCTCGGCGGTATTCCAGATAATCATCTCCAAGTGGCTCTTCATTCTGCGGCGAATCGTCACGCCAACCGTCAGCGGCACGGTAATGATGATTCTCTCCATCACCTTGGCTTCCGTCGTTTTCGGTCTGCTCGACGAATCGTCGGTGGAAGAGCCCGTGGCGGCGCCCTTGACCGCGTTTGCGACTCTCATCGTCGTCGCCGCGCTCATCCTCCGCGGCTCGGCGGTATGGCGCCTCTGGGCCCCGATGATCGGCATAACCGTCGGCTGCGTCATCGCGGCGGCGTTCGGCATATTCGACATCGGCAGGGTGACGGAGGCCGCTTGGGTGGGGCTTCCCAGCGAGTGGCCGGGTCTGGGAGTCGACTTCGGTGTCCCCTTTTGGACACTGCTCCCAGCGTTTCTTTTCCTCGGCATCATCATCTCCATCCAGGTGAATGGAGAAGCCATCGCCTTCCAGCGGGTCTCCCGGCGCGAGCCCCAGGCTATCGACTTCCGAGAGGTGCAGGGGGCGCTGGCCGGCGCGGGCGCGGGCAATCTGCTTGCTGGTGTCGCGGGGGCGGTGCCCAACGCCATCAATCCGGGCATCGTCTCCTTCACCCAGGTCACCGGCGTCGCATCCCACAGAGTCGGGTACTGCATCGGCGGCATCTTCATCGCATTGGCGTTCCTGCCCAAAGCGTCCGGCCTGCTGAGCAGCATACCCGGCCCCGTCATGACCGGATATCTCATCTTGATTACGGGAACTCTGTTCGTTGAAGGCGCGCGAACGGTTATTCAGACTGAGCAGAGCAGACAGAAGCTTCTGGTCGCAGGGGTCGCCTTCTGGATAGGCGCGGCTTTCCAGTTCGATTTGGTCACCCTCCCCAACCTGGGCTCGGTTTGGGGAACGCTGCTGGAAAGCGCTGTAACAACTGGAGGGTTGGCCGCGATTGTAATGATCTTGTTCTTGGAGCTTACCACCCAGCGGCGTATGCGCTTCGAATCGCAGCTTCACGTCGACGCCCTGCCCGACCTCTTTGAGTTCATCGCCAAGTTCGCCGATGACAGACGCTGGGATACGGAGATGAAGGAACGGCTGAGCGCCGTCGCGGAAGAGACCCTCCTCACGCTGGACCCGCTGGACCTCGAAAGCGACGATGACGACCACGATGGACGGCGATTGGTCGTCGTGGCGTCGAGCGAGGGCCCGGTGGCGGACATCGAGTTCATCGGCGGCGGAGACGACGAGAATCTCGAAGACCGGATCCGGCAGCTCCAGCAGCACGACGAGGAAACCCCCATGGAGAACGAAATCTCACTGCGGCTGCTGCGGCGCTACGCCTCATCCGTACGGCACCAGCAGTTCCACGACACCGACATCATTACGGTCCGAGTCGGCCCTCCCGGCACGCGATAGCCGATTGCACTAGGAGAAGCATCTATGGCCGAGCAGGCCACCTTCGGCGATTTCGTCCTCGGGTTGGAGGGGCTCGGCATCCTGCGCGCCTGGATGGTGGACCCGGCTGCCGTCAAGGCCGGAGCGCGGAGGATTGTCGAGACCGCCGGGCGCCTGGAAGAGGAGCCCTGGTCGAACCCGATCGTCGCGGACGAACGGACAATCACAGCGGGATATGCCGAGTGGGCCGCCGTCTACGACAACCCGGGCAACCCCGTGGTGCTCGCCGAGGAGCCTGTCGTGCGCGAGCTCGTTGCGCGTTACCCGGCCGGGGCAGCACTCGACGCCGCCTGCGGCTCCGGGAGGCATACCGCCTACCTGGCCTCGTTGGGCCATCGAGTAACCGGCATCGACGCCACGCCGGAGATGCTGGATCTGGCCAAGGCGAAGACGCCCACGGCGCGGTTCGAGACTGCCGACCTGACGGCGATTCCCTTGCCGGATGCGACGATGGACCTGGCCGTCTGCGCCCTGGCCCTGACCCACTGCGCCGACCTGGGGCCGCCCATCAGAGAACTCGCGCGGGTCGTGCGGCCAGGCGGGCGCGTGGTCATCTCAGACGTCCACCCCTTCCCGGTGATGCTCGGAGCCCAGGGCAGCTACCGGCGCAACCAGACCGATCTCGGGTTCGTCCGAAACTACATCCACCTGCTATCGGACTATCTGACCGCGTTCCGTGCGGCGGGACTCGGAGTCGTCCAATGCCTGGAGCCTCTGTGGGGGGAGCAGGAAATCGCCGCAATAAGATTCGCCGGCGAGATGCCCGACTTAGTAGATGCAGCCGTCAAGGGCATGCCCATCGTGATCGTGTGGGAGCTGGAGAAGCCGCCTTTAGGGGTGGCGGAGTAACCCCGACTGAAGACTTCGAGGGGAGGGCGAATGGAGCTCAGCAGCCATGAGCGGACGCGCTTGGAGCTACTCGAAGAGGGTTTGTGGCGCGCCGATGTGCGCTTCGACCTCAAACGGATGGATGAGATTCTTGCGCCCGACTTCTTCGAGTTTGGCAGGTCCGGCCGCGTCTACGAGCGGGAGGACACCCTGCGAATCCCTGAGCAACCCATCAACGCCAAGCTGCCCCTAATGAACTTCAGCGCTCGCTTGCTGGACTCGAACATCGCGCAGACGACCTATGTAAGCGCCGTGACTTACAACGACGTAGAAGAACTCGCGAACCGCAGCTCGATTTGGTCTAGGACAGAGCACGGCTGGCGGCTCAGGTTCCACCAGGGGACGCCCATCCCAAGTTGATGGGATGTCCCCTATGAGGCGCGCTTTGCATCCGGCCCCACGGTGAGGGGCGGGCGGATACGCCCACCCCCCTACGCAAGAGCGGCGCTACATCTTGAGGCCCATCGTGGGCTTGTCGAAGGTGAACTCGCCGGCCTTCTTGAGCCAGGGACGGTTCCATATCTCGTCCGTGTAATCCGAGTCCATGCGCTCAATGGCCTCCGGCAGGGGTTGGCCGTAGACCTTTGCCAGCGTTTCGCCGAGCACCTTCCTTCGCGTCTCCGACGGCAGCTCGCTCATGGTTAGCTCAATCGTGTCGTCGGTGTAGGGCCAGATGCCGCCTGCGTGCGGGTAGTCGTTGGCGTAAACGAAGTTGTCGGCGCCCCATCGCTGCATCAGGTAGCTCCCAACGCCGTCCTGCATGAATGTCGAGTACACCTGGCGACTGAAGTACTCGCTGGGCAACAGCTCGATCCCTATGTTCCTGCCCCTGCCAAACTTCCGGTCGAGGTCTTCGAGGTAGAAGGGGATCCACCCCACCTCGAACTCGGCAAGAACGATCTTGAGCCGTGGATGACGCTGTAGCGCGCCGGAGAGAATCATCTCGGCCATGGCCTTCATGGCGACGGCCTTGTGGCCGTAGGCCTGGCGCGTGATGACTCCGAACCGGTCCTCATCGGCCCGCGTAACGTAGGCGCCGAACCCTGTGTTGATGTGCCAGCCTATGGGCATGTCCATCTCTTCTGCCGCCGACCAGAACCGCTCGTAGTGGTCGCCGGTGAAAGGCAACCCGTCGGGAGGGGCTATCCAGGTCGCGACGCCCTTGAGGCCGCCGTCCTTCGCCCTCTGCATCTCCCTGATGGCGTAGTCGATGTCCCAAAGCCCGATAAGCGCTTGTCCCCAGAGCCGGTCGGGCGCTTCCTTGCAAAAGTCGATCATCCAGTCGTTGTAGACCTGCTCCCCGGCTTGGCCGAGCGGCAAGTCCACCGGCTCGAAGAAGAACTGCTCGAACACGCCCTTGGCGAGCGTGGGATAGAGCACCTCGGCGCTGATTCCGTCGGCGGCCATGTCCTTCAACCGCTCCTTGGAATCCCAGCCTCCCGAGCGCGAATGATTGTGTCGGCCGTACTCCACGCGGGGAAAGTGGAGCGCGCGGTCGCGGTACTTGAGCGGCATCTCCTTCTCCCACAGGTCCGGCGGCTCGGACACGTGCGAGTCTCCCGATATGCGGATCTCCTGGTTGCTGGCGGCAGGCATTGTCATAGCGTCCTCCTCGCCGGATGTTCGCCTGCAATCGTACTACTCGCGCCTCAGGGCCGTAAGCATAGTCCTGCCCAGGATGATCTCCTTGTCCCGCTCGATGATGCCGTCGAGGCTCGTGACGGCAGCGCCCCCTACCCGAAACGCCGATTGACAGGGTAAAGGCTCCGTCGTACCGTCCGCGCGTAGTAGGCGGGGCGTAGAGCCCTTGAATCGCCCCTCTGGGCTCGGGAGGCGCACGGTGCTGACCAAGGCGGAGAACAGCACGGCGCCCCCCGTTCCCGAATCGCCGCGAACCTGAGCAATCCCGCCTCTCCGAAGTAGTTCCCCTTACGTCAACGGAGCGCGCGAACGTCAGCAGTCAGCAAGAGGAGGACTCATGGTGACGGAATCGACTCAGCCCGAGGTGATCGACTATTGGCGGAACCACGCCTACGACCGCTGGCTGGCCAAGCAGGACGTGCCGGTCCATTCCTCGTTCTACGTGGAAGACGCCCGCACCCTTGAGCGGGGTTGGTGGTCGCTGCGCGGGTGCCCCGGAGCAGTGATCAGCCTTGAAGGCAATCGCGGTATCGAGCACGTCCACATGCTGGAGATCCCGCCGGGCGAGACGATTCCCCCCTTCCGCATGGCCCTCGAAGAGGTCATCTACGTATTCGAGGGCAACGGCATCGCGAACGTCTGGGCCGAGGGCCAGCCGAAGATTACCTTCGAATGGCAGAAGCACAGCCTGTTCCGCATCCCGGTCAACTATTCCTATGAACTGAGCAACGCAAGGGGGGACCAGTCCGCCCTGACGCTCCACGTGAACCTGCTGCCGATGGCTATGGGCACGAACCCCAGCGAGGACTACTTCTTCAACAACCCCTACGTGGACCTCAGCCAGATGTACGGAGACGAGGGGTTCTACTCGGCGGCTGCACGCCCCGTCCAGGTCTCTGGAAGGTCGAGCTTCTCGTCGGGGGCGCGGAGCATGGCCAGCGGGACGGAGCCGGGGAGAAGCAACATGCTCTGGTACGGCAACTTCTTCCCCGACCTGTCGGTCTGGGACAAACTGGATGTTGACGGAAGCGCCGGCCGCCTCGCCTACAGGGGCAGGATTTTCTTCCCCGGCTCCGCATTCAGCACCGGCCTCATGGTGCTTCCCTCCCGGAGGTACCGCGCGGCCCATCGCCACGCGGCGGGCGTCACCATCGTCGGCATACAGGAGGCCGACGGGTTCGTCCTCATGTGGCAGGAAGGCGGCGAGTACCTGGTCGCTCCGTGGAAGGAGGGGTCCGTGTTCGTCCCCCCGTATCACTGGTACCACATGCACATGAACTCAGGGCCAGTCGAGAACAGGCAGCTCCGCATCCGGGCGCCGCGGCCGGGAGCAAACCCCTCTGCCGACGCCAAGCGCATGATTCCGTTCGTGGAGCAAGACCCCTGGATTCGACAGAAATTCGAGGAAGAGCTGGCCAAGCGGGGCCTCACTTCCCTGATGCCCGATGAAGCCTACACAAACCCCAACTTCGAATGGGATGAAGAGTGGCTGAAAGAGGACTGAGTCCCCTCTCCCACCAAGAAAAGCCCCCCTCCCCCGCCAAGAAGGAGAACCGACATGCTGAGCGTTGAGCAGACCGAGATGCTGACCAGGGTTGGCCCTGGGACGCCTATGGGCGAGCTGCTGCGAAGATACTGGACTCCCATCCTCCTACTCGAGGAGCTGCCGGAGCCCGACTGCCCTCCGGTGCGCGTCCGCATCTTCGGCGAGGACCTCGTCGCGTTCAGGGACACCCATGGCAGGCTTGGCCTCGTCGAGGAGCAATGCCCACACCGGCAGACCAGCCTGTTCTTTGGACGGAACGAAGAAGACGGGCTCCGCTGTGCCTACCACGGATGGAAGTACGACGTGGCCGGGAACTGCGTCGATATGCCCACCGAGTCGCCGGAAAGCAACTTCAAGGACAAGGTCAAGCTGCTTTCGTATGAGGCCAGGGACGGGGGCGGACTCATCTGGGCGTACCTCGGCCTCAAGGAGTTCATGCCGGCCGAGTTGCCGCAATTTCGGTTCATGGACGTGCCGGAGGACCAACGCCTCCACACCAAGTACCTCAGAGAGTGCAACTTTGCTCAGGCCATCGACGGAGGAATCGACTCTGTCCACACCAACTTCCTTCACGCGGGCCTCGACCGCTACCGAAAGACCGACGCCTACAAGGAGCGCATCAAGGGCGCCACCGACCTCGACCTGCTCTACCGGACGGCTGACGCCGCGCCGAAGTTCATGACTAAGCGGACCGACTACGGCCTGCTGGTGGGCTCACGCAGGAACCTCGAGGCGGAGAACAAGTACTACTGGCGCTTCAACCACTTCCTCATGCCGTTCTACTCCATGACGCCCCGCGGTGGAGGCGGACACGCCTTCGTGCCCATCGACGACTACAACTGCTGGTCCTTCAACCTCACCTCCAGAGTGGACCGGCCATACACGGAAGATGAGCGGGCCCACCAGCTCGCAGGGATCGCCGCGGACAACGACCTAGCAGGGGGCGTCAACATGCACGGGGGCCTCGTCTCCGGCACGTACCGGACTATCCGGAACCGCGAAAACGACTTCCTCATCGACCGCAAAATGCAGAAGGAAGTGAACTTCACAGGGCTTGCTGGCACGGGAATCCAGGACTCGATGGCCCAGGTGTCGATGGGGCCGATCGCCAACAGGACCAAGGAGCACCTTGGCGTGACCGACATCGCCATCATCCAGTCGCGGCGCTTGCTGCTCCGCCAAGCGATCGATCTCATGGAGGGCGTCGAGCCCCCGGAGCCCCACGCGACCGAGGCGTACTCCGTAGTCGGGGTGCAATTCGTCGAGGAAAAGGACGTGACCTTCGACGAATGTATCGAACGCCAGCGGCCCAATCTCTACACTTCCGCCGTTCCCGCGAAGGCGGGACCCTCATAGCCCACGATGGCGTGATGGCCCTGAAAGGCTAGCTGCACGAGTTTCCGCCGACGAAGGACGAGGGAGGGACGATGCCGGAGAAGGCTCAAGCCGCCACTCTGATTGGGCCCAAGCAGTTCGAGCTTCGCGAGTACGGCGTTCCCGAGCTCACGCCGGATACGGGGCTGCTCAAAGTTGAAGCGGTCGGCATCTGCGGCAGCGATGTCCGGTCATACCGGCAAGAAGTCCCAAGACCGAGGATCATGGGACACGAGAACGTCGGCGTTATCGCCGCCGTGGGAAGAGACGCCTCTGAGCGCTGGGGTGTGAAGGAAGGCGACCTGGCCATCCCGGAAGAGTACGTCCCCTGCTTCCACTGCAAATACTGCTACACCGGACGGTTCCGGTTCTGCAATCAGACGGACCGCGGGTACGGCACGCTGCTCCGCCACGGCTCCACAACGGTAAACGTATGGCCTTCCATATGGGGCGGCTTCAGCCAGTACATGTACCTGCCTCGAAACACCGTGATGCACCGGATCGACAAGCCGGTCCCGCCGCACGTGCTGGCGCTCTATCTGCCTCTCGCCAATGGAATCGAGTGGGCCTGCCGCTACGGCGGCGCGCAGCGGGGCAAGAACGTCCTGGTGCAGGGGCCGGGGCAGATGGGGCTCGCGTGCGCGTTCGCGGCGAGCAAGGCCGGCTCCGACTGCGTCATCGTGACGGGCCTAAGTCAGGACTCGGTACGCCTTGATATGGCCAAGCGCCTGGGGGCTGACCACACCATCAACATCGAGACCGAGGACTTCAGAGAGCGCGTGCACGAGATAACGCACGGCGACGGCGTAGACGTAGTGGTTAACGTAACCGGCGGCGGCAGAGGCGCGGTCGCTGACGCCCTCGCCGTCGCCAGCAAGGAATGCACCCTGGTGCTGGCCGCCGCGGGAGACGACCCCATCTCGATGAACGCCGTCGGCGAGAGGCGGCGTAAAGACATCACCATCAAGACCGCCCATGGACACTCTTACGCGTCCGTGTCCGAGTCCATCGACTACTTAACCTCCGGCAGCTACCCCGAGTTGCTCGAAATCTCGACCCACCAGTTCCCGCTGCCGGAGGTCAGGCGCGCCCTGGACACCGCCGCGGGCGAAGGCGATCCGGGCGCCATCCACGTAACCCTGATGCCGTAACCCGCTCCTCCTCCCCGCGGACTCCCCGCGGACGAGGAGGGACTAGAAGGGATCCCCGAATTGGGGAAGCGGTCCCCCTCAGCAAGGAGGTCTCACGATGGCGGAAATCGTTCTAGGACTAGGGGCCTCTCACGGGCCGACCATTCAGTCGCTGCCCGAGGACTGGCTGCGGCTCGGACAGAAAGACATGGCGGACCCGCGCTACGACTTCGACGCGGTGCTGGCGGCGGCCTCTCCAGACATCAAGAACGAGCTCGCTCCCGAGAAGCTGCAAGAGCGCTACGAAGCCATCCAGCGCGCCATCAAGTCGCTGTCGGCTGTGCTGCAGGAAGCCGCGCCCGACGCCATTGTGTGCATTAGCAACCCTCACGGCGTGGCTCCGCAGGACCGGATGGAGCCTGTGTTCGGCATGTACATGAGTCACACGGAGTCGAGAATCGAGCGCTCCGGACATCAGACCAGCGCGCGACGCCAGGCTGTCGAGTCCCAGCCCACGTTCGTGGGCCAGCAGGTGGAGCCGTACGCCACTTGCCCGGAGCTCGCGGACCAGCTGATGCACTGCCTCATCGCCGACGGCGTTGACGTGGCGAGCTGCTTCCAGTCCGACCCAACGGCTGGAATCGAGGGCCCCTTCACCTTCGCCTACGACATGTTCCTCCCAGACCGCAGCACTCCCGTGGTGCCGTTCCTGCTGAGTCGCTACTTGCCCCACCAAGCCACGTCGGCGCGGTGCTACGCGGTGGGCCAGTCCATACGCCGGGCTATCGAGTCGTGGGACAGCGACATGCGGGTCGCCATCATGGCGTCTGGCGGGCTCAGCCATCAAATCATCGATGAAGAGCTTGACCGGTTGGTTATCGACGCGCTCCTGCACAAGGACGTCGAGACGCTGAGCTACCTGCCAAGGGAACAGCTCAACCGCGCCCCTGGTACGCCGGAGATCCTCAATTGGGTAGTGCTCGCAGGCGCCGTGGATCCCCTGGACATGACGCTCATCGACTACCTCCCGTGCTACCGGTCCCTCGCAGGCACCGGGCACGGCGTAACCCTCGCCTACTGGCAATAGCCAACCCGTCATTCCCGCGAAGGCGGGAATCCAAGGTGCCCGACAGGCCACGCCCCTAGCGTCCGCTGCCAGTAGGTTCGTGGTGAGCCTGTCGAACCACGCCGCCAGCCAACCAACGCCAGCTCCCTTCAGCGTCTGCGGGGGAGAGTTAGAGAGAGGGCCGTGCCGCGCCTGCTTCCTTCCGCACAGCTTGCCAAGGAAATGAAATCGCACTAGCCTCGCCCGCAGGAGAAGGAAGCTCGGGCCTCCCGCCTGATGCTTTCTAGACGTAGTCTCCAGGCGTCCCAAGAGGAGCATTGCAATGAGCTACAACGGGCACGTAGTTATAGACACCGACTGCCACCTCCGCGAGTACTGGGAGCTGGACAAGACCTACAAGGACACCATGGATCCCGAGTATCGGGAGAAGTACGCCCGGTTTAGCGACGCTGTCCGCTCGAAGCAGAGTAAGCCCGGCGACGTGGGATTCACCCCGCTCTTCTGGCCGCGGCTTCCCGACCGTCCGCTCGGACTCGACGAGGCCTTTGAGCTGGCTAACCCCGAGCTCCCCCAAGACCGCCCCCCGCGGCCTGCGCTAACCGTCACCGGCAGGGGATACGACATCGACCCAACCTGCAACTGGGACCCGTCAATCCGCCTGCGCGACATGGAAGTCGCGGGCGTCGACGCGAGCTTCATCTTCCCCAGCCAGGCTGACGGCTTCTGCATGCTGGGTGACGTCGGTTTCGAGAGCGCGCTGCACCGTTCTTACCATCGGTTCATGAGCGACTACTGCGCCCCCGGCGACGGCAGACTGTGGTGGATGGGCGTGCTCACCATGCGCGACATGAACGAGAGCATCGCCCAGCTCCGGTACTGGGCGAAGGAGGACCCCCATTTCGCCGGCGTGCACCTCCCGCGAGCGTGCCCCGATGGCCGGATGCTCGATAACCCGAACCTCTACCCGCTCTACTCGGCGTGCCAGGAGCTCGACCTGCCCCTCTGGGTGCATGGCGGAGCCAACCGGCCTCCGCTGACCCCCTGGGTTCACGCCCCGAACGGCCTCTATCACGCCATCGGAGGACAATACGCTCTGACAGCCCTGATCGGCGGAGGCGTCTTCGATCTCTTCCCGAAGCTTCGCATCGGGATGTTCGAGAGCTTTGGCGGCTGGATGCCCTACCTCATCGAGAAGCTGGACGACGGCTTCACACCGGGTTCCGCGGTCACGCCGAAGATGAAGCGCACCGCCTCCGAGATCGTCGCGAGCGGCCAGCTCTTCGTAGCCGTCGAGGCCGACGAAGAACACATCGCCTATGCCGTGGAGAGCCTGGGAGAGCACTTGTGGATGTTCTCCACCGACTACCCCCACGGCGGCAGTCCCTGGCCGGAGGGAGTCCAGTTGATTGCGGGGCAGGAGATGCCCGAAAGCGCCAAGGTGAAGCTGCTCGGCCAGAACGCGCTCCGGTTCATGCCCCAATTGGCGGGCTGGCCCCGTCCTTGGCCGGGGTTGGCGCGTAGGACCAAACAACGCCCGGATTCTCCGGCATACGCCCCAGCACCCCAACGGAGGAAGACCCATGGTCGATCCCACCGCTGAGATCAAGATATCGGCCGACGCCCACGTAGCGGAGCCGCTGGACCTTTGGCGCCAACGGATGCCCGCCAAGTACCGCGACCGCGCGTTTCATTGGCCGGGTCAGCGTATCGGCAAGGGGCAATACCGCCGCGAGGGCGGCTGGGATCCCGTCGCCCGCTTGAAGGACATGGCCGCGGACGGCGTCGTGGCCGACGTGCTCTACCCCACCCGAGGGAAGAGCGTATTTCGCCTCGACTACGAGCCGGAGATATCCGAAGCCGCCTCGCGCGTCTACAACGACTGGATGATCGAGTTCTGCCAGGAGGCCCCTGATCGCCTTTGGGGTCAGGCGCTCCTCCCCCTGTGGAACATCGAGAACGCCATCATCGAGATGGAGCGGTGCCGGAACGCGGGACTCGTAGGCGTCACGACCTGGCTCGTGCCGCCGGAGGAGCTGCGCTTCTCGTCAGACCATTACGAGCGGTTCTGGGCCGCCGCCGAGGACATGGAGACGCCCGTTAGCATGCACATCAACAACGGCTTCGGTCCCTACGCCGAGGCCGCGGAGTCGGTCCGGACCCGCAATGTCGGCGACCCCCTGTCCGAGCTGAGCTTCACCGCCACCGGCCACAAGAAGATTGCCGCCGACACCCTGACCGACATCATCTGCTCCGGCGTGCTCGAACGGCATCCGCGGTTGAAAATCATCGTCGCCGAGACCGAGGTCGGCTGGATACCCTTCTGGCTCGAAGAGCTGGACAAGCGCCTGCGTCGCAAGGGAACGCTGCCGCTCCAACCCAGCGAGTACTTCTACCGCCAGTGTTACGCCACCTTTAGCGACGACCCGGTCGGGGGAGCGCTCCTCTCGCGCTGGGGCGCGGACAGCTTCCTGTGGGCGAACGACTACCCCCACCCTGGAACGGGCGACACCTGGCTGTTCTCGGGAGCGATTATCGAGCGCGACCTCGGCCATCTGCCGGCGGGCACGCGCGCGAAAGTCGTGCGGGAGAGCGTTGCGGACCTCTATGGCAAACCCGTCCCGGAGTCCATGCCCGCGCCCGCCGAGTACGACGAGTCGATGAACGAGTGGTGCGCCGAACGGGACGGCTTCTACGTCGGGATATCTTGAACCCTTCCGCCATTCCCCGCCTTCGTGGGGAATGCAGGGTCGTCTGCACAGAGGGCAATTTCTTTATCATCGTCTAATAAGCCGGACGGGCAATAGCCGAACGAGTAGCGGCCCTTCCCCCCTGGGGGAAGAGCCGCTTGGTTTCCCGTTCCTCGACCCCTCTCGCTAGGCGCAGGAGAAGCGACGTGGGTCTTACTGGCGAGTCGTCCAGTTCCCGGCGTGAATGCTCTCGATGATCGAGTTCATCACGTCGAACATGAACTTGGCCGCATCGGGGCGTCCGTCCTCGCGGCCGATGGTGGCCTCCGAATAGCCAACGCCGCTCACCATGACCTGTATCTTGCCGTCAGCCTCCGGCGGCGCCTGCCCGCCAATCACGGGCACACGAAGGCCCGCGCACACATCTGCGTATATCTCCGGCGTCACGTTGGTCAGGTCGATGAGCGCGGCGCCCGCGTCCTGGATTCGGTGGGCCCACTTGGTGATGTACTCGTGGACCTCCGGTCCGCCCTGAATCCCGCGAGCTGCTCCTTGCGTAGGAAAGCCGATCTGTGGGTATGCGTACAGCCCCGCCTCGCGGACGGCCTGCACCTCGTCGATGAGCTCCTCCTCGCGCGTTCGGATGTCGATCTTGACCATGTCCACGCCCGCTTCCTCTTTGAAGCGCTTGGCCGCGGCAGCCACGGCTTCCACTCCGGCTGCCGAGGGCACTGTAGGCATGTCCACGCTCACGATTGCCCGCTCCCGCCCCCGTACGACCGCCCGCGCAAAGGGAATCATGTCGTCCACGGTGCATTCGTCGACGTGGTCGTGTCCGAGCATGTTCCGGCCCAGACTGTCGCCGACCGAAAGCAGGTCCACCCCTGCCCGCTCGCAGATCTTGGTCATCTGGAACTCATAGACGACGGCCGCCGCAATCTTCCGGCCGTTGCGCTTCATCTCGTGCAGGTCTTCTACCGTAAGCACCGCCATACGCTTTCTCCCTTTCCGTCAGTTGCTCATGCGCGCGTTGAATGCCTCTTACGGGACCGGACTATAGACCGCGGGGCTGTGAAGGCATGAACCGTAAGGTGAAGACCACCACCACCAGCGCCGCTGCGCCCATCGCCGCTATGTACCAGAACATGGACTCGTAGCCCCAGGCTTGCACCACGGCCCCGACCATGAACGGGGCGGCTCCCCTGAAGACGAAGTTGCTCCCGTCGAGCACGCCCAGCATCGTCCCCTCGATGTCCCGTCCGTGGGCGATGTCGAGGGCCCAGGTCTGCACCAGCGGATTCACCACGAAGTTGAAGGCCCCCATCATCGCGATCAGCACTGTCAGCAGAATGCCGGAGCCCACCATGGCGATGAGCACGGCTATCACCACCTTCGCAGCCAGCACCATGACGACGACCGGCTGGCGCCCTATGCGGTCGGACAGGAAACCGAAGGCAGGGTTGGTGGCGATGCCGACGAGGGTCAGCAGCGAGAAGTGGAGCCCTACCTGAAAGGTGCTCATGCCCAAGCCCTCCCTCAGGTAGAGCGGGATCCAAAACAGTATGCCGCCCTGGCCGAGGCCGGCGATCCCCTTGATCAGAATCAGCACCGTAAGCGTTCTGCCGTTTTCTTGGAAGAGCGCCTTGACCTCACGGAACTGGCCTCCGAAAGAGCGCGGCGGCCCTTTCGAGCGCGCGCCGAGCTCCTGGAACACCTGTGAGCGCCGCAGGGCCAGCCAGAGAAACACCACGAGCCCCAGCGCGAGCGGAAAGGCTAAGACGAAGAGCTGCTGCCATATGAAGAACCCCAGCAGCCAGCCTGCGGCGACCGGCCCTATTGTGTCGCCTACGCTTCCGGCCGAGCGGTCGACCGAAATCATGAACCCGCGACGGCGCGGGTATATCTGCGAGATGAGGCCGCGCGCGGTGGGGTGCCAGATTGCCCCGGCTATCGAGGTCGCCGCCAGCGCGGCGATGATTATCAATAGAGTGGGGGCCCGCGCTATGAGGAAGTAACCCAGGCCCATCGACGATAGGCTCAGGTAGAGGATCACGAGACGACGGTGCCGGAGACGGTCGACCAGAACGCCGCCAATCGTCGAGGACACTCCGCTGCTGACGTTGCGCACCGCGCCGATTAGGCCGGCCATCATCGGTGAGATCCCCAACGCTACGACTATCTCGGGAAGCACCACGAGGAACGCATGGCCGTAGAGGTGCTGGAGCGTATGGCTCCCGATAACGGCGCCCGTCGCGACATGGTCGCGCGTGCCTGGCTCAGTCGAGACTACCCTTGTCGCCGCCATTCGTCCCCTCCCCGGCCGGAACGGCCGCCCCATCCTCTCAACGAGAGGCCCCATTCTAACCACAGAAAATCCGCTTGCTCCGGGCCGAGCCAGGGCAGCGTGTTCACGACAGCGGCAAACCGACCCAGCCGCCTTGGGCAAGGGACAGAGAGGACGCCTCCAGGAACTCCATGTTCTTGACGCCGTCGTAGAAGGTCTCGTTCCCTGCTACATCCTCCCCGCGGACGAGACGCACGAAGTCCTCTTCCGCATGCCAAGTCTCTTCGTACTCCGCTGGCGTCGGGAGAGGGGCCAGCTCCTTGTCGCCCTTGCGAGCGCCCAGCAGTTCTCCCCTCCGCGGATAGACCAGCGTTCCCTCTTCCCCGTACACCTCGATCCGCTCCTCGCCAAAAAGCGTGACGCCGCTCTGGATGCAGGCGATAGTCACGTCATCCGCCATCTCGGCGATGACCGTCAAGGCATCAGGCATCTCGATGGCTATGGGCTCGCCGTCCGGCCCGTCGGCCCGCTGCCCTGCGAACGTGCGCCCCCACGCCAGGACTCGCTCAGGGTCCCCGAACAAGAGACGAAGGACTTCCCAGTCGAGCCCGAGGTGCAGCGGGTTAATCGCGCCGAATGAGCGGTGGTCTTGACGGCGCTGCAAGGGGGCCGAGCTATCGGCATAGTCGGAGACCATGTAGTAGGAGAAGACCTGTCGGACCCGGCCGACGTAGCCGGTGTCCAGGAGATGCTTCATGTACAGGCGCGACCTCTCGTAGGAGGTCGCCGGGACCAATCGGGCCTTGAGGCCGGTCTCTTCGACCTTGCGCAACATCTGCCGGGCTTCGAGGAGGCTCGTGGCCATGCGGGTCTGGCACAGAACGTGCTTGCCCGCGTCGAGCGCGCCTATGACGATCTCGTGATGGAGGCGGGGCAAAGTTCCGACCACGACTGCATCGACATCTTCGCTCGCCACCAGCTCCCGCCAGCTTCCCGCCGCGGCGGGAATGCCGAGCTCCGCAGCGGCCCGCTCGGAGCTTTCGATGCTGCTGTTAGCAACGGCCGTGATTTCCACGCCCTCTATCAAGCGGAGATTGGGGAGCATGCGGCGGCGGGTGAACCCCCCAGCCCCGACGATGCCGATACGGACCGTTTCAGACATGCTCCTCCCAAGCCATCTCGGCGGCAGGCCGCCTCGATTCCTTGCTACTCGTGCCCCAGCCTGGACCTGCCGGCGAAGTGGAACGGCTTGTCGGCCACCATGGCCGAACGCTCCTCCTGTCCCATGTTGAACAGCCGCAGGCCCTCTTCCTTGCTCAGGCCGGCGATGTTGTCGGAAGTGATGCGGATGATCCCGTTGTCCTCGGGAGCGCGGATGATCCCGATTGGGTCCTGCCCCTCCTTCACCCTCACCATCTGCTCCCGCCAGACACGGCGGTTCATAATGAGTCCCTCATCGGTAATGCCCAGGTGCCACTGCTCCCAGTCCGGGAGGTAGTGCCGCTCGGCGGGTCCCTGGGTCTGCTGGGCAACTTCGTCTTCCCAGATGTTGCCCTGGCGCCACGGGTGGCCGTAGTTCCAGTAGGAGCCCACCTGCTGCGCCCAATCGTCCGGCAAATCCCGCGCCCTGCCGATGTTCGGCAGCGGGCTGTTCATCGCGTCGATGGCGGCCTGGCCCTCCTTGGAGATCTTTCCGTCCTCGAAGGGGAAGAAGTCGACGGTGAACCAGCGGGTGTTGTAGTCGTCCACCGGCATGGCCCACTTCATGCTGCCCGCGTTGTCCTGGTTGCAGCGCTGGGTGGGCCAGATGGTGTGCGTCTCGTGATACATGTAATGGCCCTGACGCCCGGACATCTCCTTCAGCACCTTCATGCGCGTTCCCCACGGGGTGCGCTCGTACTTCATGGGCGTGGCGAGCTGGCCATCGGCTCCCCAGTACATCGACCCGACCTTCGGGGGGTCCCTGAACCAGCCGTGGGCGATCTCTCCGTGCCATGGGTCCATGTTGTTGTCGTGGAGCGCCTGGAAGACGTTGCACCGCTCGACGTAGCCCCCGTTTCCAGTGACGCGGACCCCATCGTCGCTGAATAGCTGATGGTACCGGGGGAAGAGCGGCTGCAGGTCAGGCGGCCCCATGTAGGCGAAGATCAGGCCGGCGACTTCGAAGCATGGGTAGGAGAGGTGCTGCACCTTCTCGGCGAACCGGCTGCCGGGGGGCTCGCCGGGCATCTCGACCACCATGCCATCGCCGTTGTAGAGCCAGCCGTGGTAGAGGCAGCGGATGCAATCGCCCTCCACGCGGCCGTAGCTGAGGGAGGTGCCGCGATGGCTGCAGTGCTCGCCCATGAGGTGCGGCTTGCCCTGAGAGTCGCGGAACAGGATGAGGTGCTCTCCGAGGACGGTTACGCGCACGGGGTTGTTCACGCCGCGGTTGCTGCCACCGCCCACGTTTTGGGAGATTTCCACCGGCAGCCAGTAGCGGCGGAAAACGTCGCCAGACGGAGTTCCCGGCCCCACCTGAATCATCTCGAGTTCTTCGTCGTTCCTCAAGACGCAACCTCCTATTCGGGCTGAAGGCCGGAGACATCCCAACCTAGTGGGTGCATACCACTTTCCATCGGTTGGGTCAATCGCAGCGGCGCTATAGGGGGAGGGGCTGCGAGGTTCCCGCCTGCGCGGGAATGACGGATGTCATACATAGATTTGGAGGGAGGGGGGCTCCATGAAGGCGAGGGCCAGGGCGTCGGCGCGGTCGGGAGACTTGACGCCGCGTTTGCGGAGGCTGGTCTTGCTCTCCAAACGGATTCGCCCCGTGCTCGAGATGTCGTACCGCAGGGCGAGGAGCTGGCCGGCCAGGACCGCGTCGTCCGGGATGTCGATGGCGTCCTCCCGGAGGAGGCGCGCGATTTCCCAGAAGATCTCAGCGCGCATGTCCACGAACTGGGAGGGGCGTTTCGCCTTCCCGCCCGCCTCCACGCCGATGACCGGAACGCCGAGGACGCCAAGCCTATCGACGACGCCACCGCCGACCCCGTTCTCGTCCACGAACACGGCGGGCACGCGGAGGGCGTCCGCCCATGCCTTGACCTCGTCGGCCACCTGCATCGTGTCGAGGCCGCGCTTGAGGGGAATGAGATGTTCGACGCGCGCGCCGCGGCGGATGCAGATGACGGACTCGGCGTCGCCGAACCGGGCGACGTCGACGCCCATACGGTAGGGGTGGGTGAGGTAATCGCGGTCTACGGCGGAGCGGGGGGAGGGCTGCGAGGTTCCCGCCTCCGCGGGAATGACGGATGGGGACGCGGCCATGTCGGATGGGGACCCGGACATGTCGAAGGGGAAGGGAGAGGGACGGGTTCGCAGCGCCAGCGGGCGACGGCGCGGTCTACGTGGTGGCGCGTGGTCAGGGAGTCTTCCAGGGCGTCCGGGAAGCGGCCGAGGACGGACGCGATGTACAGCGGCGAGTCTTCTCCCCAGTCGCGGCGGCGGCGCTCCACGTCCTCCGGGTTGACCAGGCCGGGGATATGGAAGCGCTTGCGACGGAAGTTCGGCGAGTCCAGGGCGGAGATCGCTATCCGGTGGTAGAGGGCCGACTTCGAGTGGAAGGACTCGTAGAGCTCGCCCTCGTGGGAGAGCGGGTTGCCGAGGAGGAGCGTCTTCTTGGGGTTCAGGCGCTTGAGCGCCTCGAAGTAGGGCTGTTTCACGCCTTGGGCCTCGGTGACAACCACCAAGAGGTTCGGCGAGTGGAAGCCCTGCAGGTTGTGCTGGGAGTTGGAGCAGAACGCGATGGCGAACCGGTCGTCGTCGATGACGTACTTGTCCGCGGTGAGCTTGCCGGGGAGGCGTCCGTTGGCGGCGGCGAGGGCGACGCCGAGCTCGTGCCAGAGGATCTCCTTGACCTGACGGGCCGTCGGGCCGGTGACGACGGCCTTGGCGTGGGGGCGGGTGTGGAGCCACCACAGCACGGCGCGGGCGGCGGCCCAGTCCTTGCCCGACGAGTTGGCCGCCACGACGGAGACAGCGGCGTAGCGCGCGAGGGCGTCGAGGATAGCTTCCTGCTTGTCATAGGGCTTGCCGGCGTCCTGGAGGACCTTTTTGACGAATCGGGCGGGGTGGTTCTTGTATTGGGCGAGCATGAGCCTTCCTCGACACATAAGGGCCGAGCGGCTCGTCCGCTCTTGCTGGGGTTGGTGGGTTATGTGACACCATCATGACGAATAGGCGTCAGTCGCGCAATGGGCTGTTGTCACAGAGAGGGTGGGCTATCGACGTGGATTGGTAGGCAGACGCGCAGACCCTCTCTCTAGCTCTCTCCCGCACCTCTCTCCCCTCTCCCCCGCAGACGGGGGAGAGGCCGGAAGGGGAGGGATCGCGGTGCTGTCGCCCCTGTCATTCGCCAGGGTCTATAGGCCAGTCATCGCCACAGTCATTAGGCCACCCTGGGCACGACCGATTTGGACTTGTATCAGGTCGTAGTTGACAGGTCAAACACCCCCTTTGCTCCCAACAAGGCCCGATGCGGAGAGAGCCTCTCGCGGTAGCTTTGGCCTTCGATGATGATTTGGTAGCTGGCGTTGGCGAGCCGGTCGAGGGCGCTGTTGCCGAGGATGGGATCGTCGAAGAGGCTGAGCCATTCCTCCACGGCCCGGTTGGAGGTGATGACGAAGCTGGAGACGCGGTGCCTGCTGATGATCAGCTCGTAGAGGTCGGTGGACTGTTGGGCGGTGAGCCGGTGGAGGCCGAGGTCGTCGAGGATGAGCAGGTCTGGGGAGAGGAACGAGCGGAATGTGCGTTCCACGGAGTTGTCGACCCTGGCTTGAGTCATGGTCTTGAAGAAGTCGTCGGCATGGATAAAGCGGACGGTGTGTCCGGCGCGGATGGCGGTGTAACCCAAGGCCTGTGCGAGGAAGCTCTTGCCGACGCCGGCGGGGCCGACGAGCAGGACATGTTCGTGCTCGTCCAGGAACTCCAGAGAGAAGACGGCGTCCAGCAGGCGGCGGTCGACGGTGACCGACGCAGTCCAGTCGAAGTCCTCGAGGCGGGAGACCTGCTCGAAGCCAGCGCTGTGCAGCCGGAGCTCGATGCGCCGGTGCTCGCGGCGGCCGATCTCGTCAGCGAGGATGATCTCCAGGAATGAGGCATAGTCCAACTGGTCCCTTCTGGCCAAGGCGATGCGCTCGGGCAGGGTGGCCGCCATGGGCCCCAGCTGGAGCCGTTTGAGCAGAGGCATGAGTTCAGTTACACGGGTCATGGCTGATCTCCTGGTGATGACTGGTGGCTGAGGGCAAAGACTGAGCCGGGCCGGGTGAAGCGACCCGCAGGCAATGGCGGGGGATGCTCCTGCACCTCGCTCTGCTCCAAGGCTTCCACCAGGATGCGCTCCACGCGGCGCACGTCGATGAGGTCGACGGTCAGGGCCTTGCGGCATGCGGCGTCGAGGCGTTCCGGGGTGTAACGCTGGCCGAGGCGTATGAGCTTGAGGCCTTGGCGCACCTTGGCCCAAGGCAGAGGACCGTCGAAGAGGCGCTCGACGAAGTCAGCCACCGCCGGTCCGTGCTCGGCCGCGCTGCGCTTGATGCTGTCCGGCGCCCGCAGGGTGTAGGCGGTCAACTCCGGCGGATAGTCCTCTGAGTCGGTGGAGCGGCCACCGCGAGGCTGGCGGGGGTGGAGCTTGATCAGCCTGCCCCGGTGGTAGATGCGCACCAGTTTGCTGCCCAGCCCGATCTCCACCTGCTGGCCCGGCGGGCAAAGGGCAGCCGGGACTGAGTAAAGGGCATACTGGCAGGCAACGTGATGGTCGGGATGCACCTTGACGGTGCGCCAGTGGGTAATCTCGTAGGGCTCGCCATCCCAGGGAGCCAACGCTTGCCGCTCCTCATCCTGGAAGACGACCAGGGGCTGCCGCCGGGTGGCGCCATGCACGCGATGCCCAGCCACATCACGACACCAACGTGCCGCTTCCTCCCTCAGGTGGGAGAAGCTGCTGAAGCTGCCGCCCTTGAAGAAGCGCTCCCGCACGTATTGGACGCTTCGCTCCACCTTGGGCTTGTCCTTGGGGTGACGCACGCGGGCCGGATCGGCGATGAAGCCGCGGTGCTGTGAGTATTCCAGGAAACCCCGGGCGAGCCGGGGATGCAGGGCGTCGGCGCCCGCGACCGCGGCGGGGAAGTTGTCGATGACGAGATAGTGGGGAACGCCGCCGAAGAACGCCCAGGCCGCCTCCAGCCCGTCGACGACGTCTTCCAGCTTCTGGTTGAAGGTGGGCCACACGAAACAGTGCCGGGAGTAGGCCAGCACCACGATCAGCGCCCACACCGTCCGGCGGCGGCCAGTCTCCGCATCCTCGATGTAGCCCAGGCGCCCGAAGTCCAGCTCCGCCACTTCCCCCGGCGCACTCTGCTCCATCCGAACCGTCGTGCGACTCCGACTCTGCCAGTTGCGCCGTTGGATGAAGCGCCGCAGCGACGTGTAGGAAACCCGGCAGCCCTGTTCCGCCAACAACTCCTGGATGCGGGTCAACTGCAAGCGGTCGACGGTGAGCCACTGATAGATCTGGTCGGCCCAGGGGACCAGCTTGTCCTCGGCTGGCGTGGCCACCGCCCGTGGACCGGAACGACCGACCGCCGCCAGCCGACTCACTTGCTCCTCGGTGGGGGCTGGACCACTCAGGCATACTCCAGCCTCCAAGGCCGCGTCCACGTACTTGCGAACGGTTTCACGGGACAGTCCCGTCCCCGAGGCTATGTGCCGCTGACTGTTCCCTCTCTGCCAGCGCCGGATAACTTCCACTATGTCCACCCTGGACACCTCCTTGTAAGCCATCGCCGCTCCTCGAAATGAAGTGCGGCCATGCTCTCCGATTTGGTGCCCAGGGTGGCCTAAAGACCTTGGCGAACTGGCCTATAGACCCTGGCGATTCCTCAACTTACCGGCCTATAGATCTTGGCGTTTGACAGGACGTCGATATCTGGATTCCCGACTTTCGCGGGAACGACGGGGAGGGAGGGCTGCGAGGTTCCCGCCTGCGCGGGAATGACGGAAAGGGGCATCCTGGATTCCCGCTTTCGCGGGAATGACGGAGGGGGCGGAATGACGGAGGGGGGGCGGCGGGAGGGTGGGAACGAGCCGGAGTGGGATATATATTCACTGGTATACTGCGCAGCGTATTGGGGGGCGGGATATTGAGGTCCATATTTGTTCTGGTCATTGCCTTGTTTGCGCTCGGCGCATGCGCTAACAACGCGCCAGACAATGCGGAGTACGATATCACGATTTTCCGCAAGGATGCTGCGACTCTAGTGCCTACTCCAACGCTGGACCCTAGCGCTGATAGGCCAACGCCCACGCCGGCGCGAGCTTGTATAGAGCCTAATTCCAGCGACGACGGCGATGATTCGATAATTGCTTGTCCAACTCCTACTCCTAGTCCCACTCCCGCGAGCAAGAAAGTGATTGGGATAAAGCAGAAGGGAGCTGATTGGGCGTACGAGATAGACTTGGAGGACGTGAATATACAAGGTGTGGAGCTGTTGCCAACTGCGACCCGAATACCGAGGGCGACTCGTACGCCCACTCCCACTCCTACGCCTACATATGTTGTCGGGTTTGCGTTGACTATGGAAGGCAGGAGCAGTCAGAACGGGCACCTTCCTCTGGGCCGCGGCAGGTGGACTGTCGAGCTAACAATCGTCCGCAGCGCCAGTTCAGACGATCCTGTTACAGTGTCTACGAATGTGACTGACGAGACAACGCTCTCAGGTAATGAGGTTGGTTGGTCTGATACTGGGACATTAAATCACGGAATCGGTTTATACACCTATAGAGTAATCAGCAACACCAATACTTATTGGAAGTTGACTTTCACTCCTCAACAGCAATAGCTGGAAGGGGGAAGCACCACGACCGACGAGAAATGGCTGCGCCTGGGGCGTGGCCTGTCGGCCACTCTGGGTTCCCGCTTTCGCGGGAATGACTGTGGAACGCGGGAGTGGCGGTGGGAAGGGGATTGGCGGCCGGGGCGGCCCCCTCTCTAGCTCTCCCCCGCAGACGGTGGAGAGGACCGGAGCAGACGGGGGAAGGAGGGAGGGGATCGCGGTGCTGTCGCGCCGCTGCGAGGTTCCCGCCTGCGCGGGAATGACGGTGAGTTTCAGGTGACGGAGGATAGTTGCGGGCGGGGCGTTCTCCTCCCCCGCGCGTCGCTACGCTAACGCGTCCCCTCCCGCAGACGGGCGGGGTTTCCTGGGTTCCCGCTTTCGCGGGAACGACGGTGGGGCGCGATTACGGGTACGGGGGGAGGGGTTCTGGTAGCGTTGCGACGCTATGGGCTGCCGGTCGTCTCGAAGGACTGCCGCCCTGAGGAGCTATGTGAAACGATTGGGGTTGGCTTCTCCTAAGCCTTGTGATGAATCTCAGCCAGAGGAGATGGACACGTGAATCAATCGCGGAGAGAACAAACATTGGCGAGGGTGGAACGCGTCATGGAAACCCCTCTCACCATACTGGCGATCCTGACTATACCGCTGCTCATAAGCCCTCTATGGCACGAGGACATAGGCGCTCCAGGCCAGTTTGATTTTGCTATCTGGCTGATCTTTACGGGGGACTTCTGCTTGCGGCTCGCTCTTTCCACGCAAAGGAGAGCGTATCTCCGCGCTCACTGGACCGATGCGCTGCTCGTCATCGCAGCCCCTTTACGGCCTTTAAGAGCGCTACGAATCGTGGTGTACGCTTTCCGAGTGAGGGCCGGGATAGGTCGCGCTCTGTCCATGGAGCGATTGCTCGTGTACACGATCCTCATTGTGGTGATATGCGCTTGCATCGAGCGTACCGTAGAAGCAGAAACTTTCCCGACTTTCCCTGACGCCCTTTGGTGGGGTCTCGTAACCGTGTCCACCGTCGGATATGGAGATGTGGCGCCAACCACCGGCGCTGGACGCCTGGCGGCGGCGCCTTTGCTGATAGGAGGAATCGCCGTGTTTGGGACGCTTACGGCGCACTTAGCCGCCACATTCTCTCGGGAGGAGAGGGCGAAATCGTAGCCGCGTCGCTCGCTTTGCAGTGGCGCGTGAGGCGGTCGTTTTGCCTTCGGCCCACATCTTCGGCGAACCTGGTTTGCGTCCTGGGTATCGGTTTCCGTCGCGCTGGGGTATACTGTAATAGCACGCGCTAATTAGCGCACCAGGTTTGACAGAAGAACGGACCGGCCCCTCACCCCCCCTCTTCTTGTTCGCCCCCGGTGATTCGCCCGTGTTCTCACTCTAACTTAGGGAGTCCGTTCTCGTATGACCCTTGCTTATCCGTCCGCCCGTACGCGCCCGTCGAACCGCACCCCACACCAGACTGTTTGCGATGACTGCAATATGCCGACCACCCTGCCCTTCCGACCCACCCAGGGCAAGCCGGTGTATTGCCGCTCGTGCTTCAAGGCCCGCCGTGAGGGGGCTTCCCCTGCGGCCGGCGCCGACTTCGATTCCATCAAGCCTATCCGTCAGGCCATCCGTCCGCGTCCCGTAAGTGAGCAAGCTGTCGAGGGCATCCTGACCGGCGACGCCACGTTTTCCGGGATGTCCTTGAACCCAGCCACCAAGACGGCGATTTCCCGGATGAACATATCCAGGCTCACGCCCATCCAGGAGAAGGCTATCCCTGAGCTCCTGGCGCGACGCGACTTGATCGGCCAAGCGCGCACCGGCTCCGGTAAGACGCTGGCATTCGCGGCGCCTTTGGCGGAGATATGCGACCCGTCGGTCCGGAAAGTGCAGGCCGTCGTGCTGGTCCCCACCCGGGAGCTGGCCATGCAAGTGGCCGGAGTCGTCGAAGCCCTAGCTTCGCCGCAGAAAATCCGCGTGACGCTGCTGTATGGCGGGCGGTCCCTGAAGCCGGAATATGCAGCGTTGAAGAGCGGCGCCCACGTCGTCATCGGCACTCCGGGCCGGACGCTGGACCATCTGCGGCAGGGGACGCTGGACCTCAGGTCCGTGCGGTTCCTGGTGCTGGATGAAGCGGACGAAATGCTGGACAGGGGGTTGGGCCCCGACGTTGAAGCGATCATGGGCCGGACGCCCAAGGAGCGGCAGACGGCGCTCTTCTCCGCAACGATGCCGGAGTGGGTGTCGCAGACCGCCTCGAAGCACCTGCGCAATCCTGTGACGGTCGAGGTAGACGCGGGCCTGCAGGCCCCTCCCGCCGTGGAGCACCTGGTCTACACCATCGAGAAGAGCGACAAGCTCGAGGCGCTGCGGACTCTGCTGGACCAACGGGAAGACGCCCCGATCATCGTGTTCGGCAAGACCAAGCGCGGCGTCAAGCAATTGGCCCAAAAGCTGGATGCCTTTGGCTACCCGGTTGGAGCGCTCCAGGGAAATCTCAGCCAGGGCGCGCGCGAACGGGTTGTGAGGGATTTCCGCTCCGGCGATGCGCCGATCCTGGTGGCAACCAACGTGGCGGCCAGGGGCCTGGACTTCGAGGGCATCGGCCAAGTCATCAACTACGACCTGCCGGACTCGGAGCAACTGTTCACCCACCGCGTTGGACGGACTGGCCGCATGGGCCGCTCCGGCGAGGCGGTGACGTTCATCACGGCGGACGAAGAGCGGAAGTGGCGCGAGATCGAGCGCGGCCTGGGCCGCCAGTTCGTCCGCAAGCCCTGGCAGCGTATCCGCAAGTCGTTCAGGCCGCTTCCATAGCAACGCGACGTCCGCTTCATCCGCTTCGCGTCTGTTGGCGCCCTCCCGCTGAGGACGGCGCCAAGGCGATGGCGGGCGTCACCCCCAGACTTGGCGGGCGGTGTCGGCGACGAGGCGGAGCTTTGCGTTCTGCTGGGGAATGGTCAGGTTATTGCCCACGATGGACGTGCCAAACCCGCACTGGGGACTTATCGCCAGCTGGTCGCGGGGGAAGCAGCGGGCGGCTTCGGCGATCCTGGCCGCCAGCTCCGAGGTGGTCTCAGGGCGGGGCGACTTGGTGGTGACGAGGCCGAGCACGACGATCTTGTCGTCGGGAACGGCGCGCAGGGGCTCGAAGGAGCCTGAGCGTTCGTCGTCGTACTCCAGCATGAGGCGTTGGGCGTTCACGCGGCGGAGGACGGGCTCCACGAGCTGGTCGTAGCCGCCCTCAGCCAGCCAACGGCTACCCTGGTTGCCTCGACAGAGGTGGAAGGCGAACGTCGCCTCCGGGAAGCCGTCCATCACCGCGTTGTCCAGCTCAACGCCCTGGGCGATCCAGTCCTCCGCGGTCCAGCCTCGCGCCTGGTAGAAGGCGGCCCACGCCGGGTCCAGCACGAGGGGGTAGTGGGGAGCGTCGAGCTGGATGTAGGTTGCGCCAAGCCTGATCAGCTCCTCGATCTCCTCGCGGACTATCCGAGCGACGTCGGCCAGGAACGCGTCGAGCGTGGGGTAGGCCTCGGCAGACTTCGCCGGCGACCAGAAGTTGGCGAACAGGCTCGGGCTCGGCAGCGTCACTTTCGTTACGCGCGCCGTCCGCCCGCGCAGGTAGGTGAACTCTTCCGCCGACAGGTGACGCTTGCGCCGGAGGGGGGCGACGACGCCCAGGGTCGAGGGACGCTCCTTGCGCAAGCCCCCTACCCGCTCGCCCCGCCAGTCGCCCCAGAGGAAGGCGTCGATGTCGAACTCGCCAAAGCCTTCGACAGCCTCGGGCATCTGGCTCTGGAACGAGAGCCTGCGCATCTCGCCGTCGGTGAGGATGTCGAGGCCGGCTTCTTCCTGGGCGGCCACGGCGCTATCTACGGCGGCGTCCTCGATGCGCTTGAACTCCGAGGGCGCGATGCGTCCGGCTGCAACGTCGTCGCGGGCGGCGAGGAGCTCAGGGGGCCTGATGAGGCTGCCGACGACGTCGGCATGGGGCAGGTCCGGCATGGCGGGGAGTGTCGCATATCAGGAGCGGGCTTGCCGGTCGACAGGGGAGCGCTCACCAAGGACGACGAGCGCGCGCCGCTCTATACTGGGAGGGAGCGAGGTTCCCGCCTGCGCGGGAATGACGGGGCGGCCCCCTCTCTAACTCTCCCCCGCACCTCTCTCCTGTCTCCCCCGCAGACGGGGGAGAGGCCGGAGGGGAAGGGGAGAGCACTTCAGAAGCAATTGGGTGAGTACCGCGAAGCTGAAAGTCACAAGGGAACGAGGAGGAATCAATGAAGTTCGTGGTGTACAACGACAACCAGCCGGGCATTCTGACCGATGCGGGCGTTATAGACATAGGCGACCTCTGCCCCGGCGGCGGCCATGCCGCGATCGTCCATCTCGTCACCAACTACGACGACCTGAAGTCCCAACTCGAGGCCCGCGCCGCCGAGGGGTCGCCGGTCGCCGGCGCGCAACTGCAATCGCCGCTGCGCCCCAACAAGGTCCTCTGCATGGGCGGCAACTACCGGGAGTTCGGCACACGGGAGCCTTCACCAATGTGGGGCTTCATCAAGAACACCCACAGCATCCTGAGCCCGGGCGGCGTCGTGGTCCTGCCCGAGATAGACGCCAACATCTTTCACCATGAGGCGGAGCTCGTGTTGGTCTTCGGCAAGGGCGGCAAGGACATCCCGGCGTCGGAGGCCATGGACCACGTCTTCGGCTTCACGGCGGGCGTGGATGTCTCGGCTCGAATGCCGGCAACCGGCGGCGGCCGGGCTCCCAACACGCTGCCCGTTGCGGAGCACAAGTCGCACCCCACCTTCTGTCCCCTTGGTCCCTGCATTGTGACTAAGGACGAAATCGCGAACCCGGAGAATCTGCAGGTCACCTTGAGCGTCGACGGCGAGCTGCGGGTTAACTACAACACCGACGACCTCGCCCACTCCATCGCTGAATCGATCGAGTACGTGGCGGCTATCGAGGAGATCAGCCCCGGCGACGTGCTCTTCATGGGCACCAACCACCAGGGCCTCGGCGCGATGCAGGACGGCGAGACGATCGAGATGGGCGTCGAGGGCGTGGGCAAGTTCACCTTCACGGTTAGCGACCCGCTCAAGCGCCGTTGGCCCACGGGCGTCGACGAGGGGTCGGCCCAAGACGTGCGCGAGGGCGCCGGCGGACCCGGCCGCCGGGCGCGACCCCTGCCAGCCGGATAGCAATGCCCTGGCGCCGGTGGGCGACTGCCACGGCGCCTGGGTGGACATGGGTTGAGACGTCGGTGGTGGGGCTTATAGGGGCGCTCACACATGAGCGTCCCTATGGGGTCATACCGGTCGCCAGTGGAACGGCCCGGCGGCAACGGGTCGGGTTGGGGATTGGGTTCTTCCGACTCCGACGCCTGGGCTAGGATGCGTTCTACTCTGCGCACGTCGATGACCACGATCTGTCTATCGTCAAGTTTGGTGGGCTGGCGCTGCTGTCGAACAGGAGCATCGTCTAGGGAGCCGCGCGCATGGCTGGCCTCGCCAGCGCCGCCGCCGGCCTGACGTACCTCGTAGGGCGGCTCGTCGGGGGTCTGCTGCTGGGTTGGCGCAGCGGCGAAGGGTCGAGGCCCCGCCCGTCAGCGCTCCTCTGTGAGCACGAAGATACGCCCCGCCGGCCGCTCGACGTCGGGCCGGTACACGTACCGCCGACCGGGCGCAAGCCGCTCCTCATAAAGCACCTCTTCCCGTCCCTCCGCCCGCACGACCAATGCGTATATGTCTTCCCGAGGCACGTAGCACCGCACGTAGCCGTTGCCATTCGTCCGGCTCCTGCCCAAACCCGCCACGGCGACTTCCCCGTCCGCGATTGGCTTGCCATTCTCCCCGAGGACTTGAAGCACGGCCGTCCTGCCCGCGACACGGGCCGCGAGGAACCGCCAGAGGCGCCGAGGCCAAGCCAGCCGCTCAGCCGGGAGGTTATCGACGACGTCCTTCTCGTAACCGATACGCTTGGGCGTCGCCCAGTTCGGTCCGTACTTGCAGCGAAGGTACTCTTCAGGCGGACTCGGTACCAGAAACCTCTCGCCGACGAAGTCGATCTCTTCGAGGCGGGTGAACAGCTCCGCCGGAATCGACACGTTCGGGAAGTGGACGATGTGGCCCTTGCGGACGCGGTAGCAAAGCCAGTCGATCCGTATGTGGCGCTTCATGACCCCGAGCCACGACTCGCCGCCGTACGTTGCCTCCTCGACGTGGAACCCGCGAGCCCTGAAGGCGTCGGCCACCGACGCGACCGACCGCTTGGTTAGGCCGTGCATCCCGTAGATGGAGCCGAGGTCGATATCGTCGTCCCAAGGGATGAAGGCGCCATCGCGGACCGCTCCGAGGCAGGTCCCCTGCCTCAGGAAGAACACCCCTCCTTGCTCGTCGAAGACCTCCTTCGCCTCCCGGAGGAGCTCCGCTGCCACGGTGGCGTCCATGGGCGGGATGGTTTTCATCAGTTGGTCCATCTCCGTCTCGGCGGCGTCGCGCTCAGTCATCGCACAATCCTTCCTACTGGGCCGCGCTGTGCTATCAGCCCGGAGCGCGGGCGATGGGTGGGGCAGCAGCGTCATCGTCTGGGCGTGGCGCAGCTCGTCGACGTTGTCGATCTCCGTCCACCACCGGGGGCCTGTGCCGAGCACGTGCATGCGCAACGAGCCGTCGGCAATGGCGCGTGCGAAGGCTATCTCGTAATAGTGGCTAGTCTGGCCCCGCGCGATGTACTCATCGAGGTACGGCATCACCTGCCAGCGCACCGCCCTGCCCGAGAGCTTATAGATGTTGACCGTCTTGAGCGCGGACCCGTAGTCGAAATCGGGGGGCTGGTCCGCCTTGAGCACCATGGCGGTTGCCAGGTCGCCAGCCGCTTGGATGACCGTCCCGTTCATGGTGGAGTCGTAGCGGTCAACCACGGCGACGTTGTCACAGGGCGTGTCGAGCAGGTCAAGCAGCAGGGCGGGCTCGAAGACGAGGTCGCCCTCGAGCAACAGGATGTCGTCAACGATGCTTCGCCGCGCCAGCCAGAGCGAGTAGATGTTGTTCGTCCGGTCGTATATGTCGTTCTCAACGTAGGAGATGGCGACGTTGCCGAACCGGGCGCCGATGGTCTCGCGGACCAGGTCGGCGCAGCAGCCTACGACGATCACGCACTCCCGAACGCCCGCCCCGTCGAGCGCCTCGAGCTGGTAGTGCAGCATGGGCTTACCCTGAACGCTCACCAGGGGTTTGGGGCATTCGTTGGTGAATGGACGGAGTCTCGTGCCCTGTCCCGCTGCGAGGATTACTGCCTGCATGACGTCTACCTACTAACTCCGTCGGGCGCGGCCGAGCGGAGCGCTCGCGGCTCGCCGGCCGCCATCGTGCGGAGAATGCCGACCAGCCATTCGTTTTCCTCGGTTGTCCGCGAGGCGATGCGGAAGAACCTGTGGTCGAGTCCTTGCTTTCGACTACAGTCGTTGACGAGCACCCGGTGCTCGTCAAACAGGCGAGCGGTGACCTCCGCCCCGCTAAGCTCGGGCGAGGTGCGGCAGAGGACGTAGTTGCCGTGGGTCGGATACGGGTGGAGGAAGGGGACCGTCCGGAGTCCCTCGTAGAGGGCCTGTGTCGCACGGGTCACGAGTACACAGGACTCGGCGAACTCGGCCTCGTATCGCTGGACGCGCTCGATGAACAGCTGCGCAAGCGAGTTCACGCTCCAGATGGGGAGCTCGGCGCGCAGGCGAGCGACGAGGGCGGCGTCGCCGGAGACGGCGTAGCCCAGCCGGAGCCCCGGCACGCCGTAGGCCTTCGACATGCTGTTGACGATGACCAGGTTCGGGAACTCGTGTATGAGGCTCAACGCGCTCAGCTGCGGCCAGTCGGGCGACGCGAAGTAGAGGAACGACTCGTCGATGACGACTAGGTCGAGGCGGCGGAAGGCCTGGAGCATATCGACAACGCTGCTCTTGGGGATGAGCGTCCCCGATGGGTTGTTGGGCCGGATGAGGACCACTGCGTTGGCACCAGTCTCCGCCACATGCGCGATGAACCCGTCGACGTCGAGAGCGAAGTCAGCGTCCGCGGGGTAACGACTGACGGGCTTGCCCTGGACGGCGGCGCGGTTGGGGTATTCGTCGAACGTCGGGATGGGCACGGCCAGGCGCTCGACGCGCAGACCGCTGAGGACGCTGATGATCTCCGCCGCGCCGTTTCCAACGACGACCTGCTCGTGGGTGAGGCCGAGGGGCGCGGCAACGAGCGACGAGAGGTGACGGTTCGTCGAGGGATACGACTTGACAAGCTCGGGGAGGCTCAATGCGAGCTCGCCAATGAGGTCGGCGGGAGGGAAGTACCGGTTCGTCATGTAGCAGAAGTCCTGGAGCTCGAAGTTCCAGAACCCCCCGTAGAGTGACGAGACTGCTTGCACCGGCGACGCCATGCGAGTCCTCCCGTTTGGATGGCTCACGCTCTCGGGGTGCCCGCGCTATGGCGTATCGCGCACGCGGCAAACACCGGAGCGGTATATCAGGAGACCACCGGGGCGGGATGACGGTCAAACTATAGTGGAGGCGAATGGGACGAAGCGCCGCGGTCCAGCCACGTGGTGGTCGGCAAGCCGGCGGTGTTAGCCAGGCCGGTAGGCAATGCCCGCGCGCAGGGGCGGACGGTGTATGCCGGACAGATAAATCATCGGGTGAGACCCTCTCGGACGCGCCAAGCGCCAGTCTACACAGGCAAGGCCGTGTGTCAAATACGTTGTACTCGTCCAGTACAGAAGCGACACTCGGGTTCCTTTCGCTGAGCTCGCCATTGAGCGGTCTGGGGCATTGGACACACCGGCGGCAGGGGGAGCGTCCGCACATGCGGTGAAGCAGTTCCCCCGCTAGCTGGGCGAGGACGCGGACAAGCCCACGCACCCCTTCAGGAGCCGCCCGTCGGCTATCGAATGCCGAAGGGGCAGGAACCGTGACCATCCAGACTGTCAGTACTTGGCGGCCTTCAGATTGACCGCCCGAGTACCTGAGTTTTTCGTGTCGATTGTGTACTGCGAATGTTGACGATGCGGGACGACGTCTGGCTGCGAGCATGGGCGGCATTGTTGCCGCCCTCGCCGCCCTCGTTGTCATCGCGCGGCGACAGACTCTGGCGAGCCAGCTAGGACGAGCCACATCTCAAAGACGGTTCTGTCTATCGCCAAGTTTGGTGGACCTGACGGTGTGGGGGTGCGCATGTTGATGACCTTGGCCCGACGACGGGCCAGTGTCCGACGACGGGCAGGACGGCATCAACGGCAGATCGCTTGCGCTGCTTCGACGACGCGTTGCGCCGTCGGGGTAACGTAGTCTTCTTCCGCTTGGTGATACGGGATGGGGACGTTGGGGATGGCAACCCGCTTGATGGGGGCTCTCAACGACTCGAAACCCTCTTCCGCGATGGTGGCCGCGATTTCGGATGCAACGCCACAGCTCTTCTGCGTTTCGTCGGCGACGACCACGCGTCCGGTCTTGGCAACGGAGCGCAGAATCGCTTCCTTGTCGAGGGGCACCAGGGTCCGCGGGTCCACGACCTCGGCATGAATGCCCTGGCCCGCCAACGTCTCTGCAGCTTCCAGCGCCCGAGAAACCATGATGGAGGTCGCAACGATGGAGACGTCCGAGCCCTCCCGTTTCACGTCGGCTACCCCGAGGGGGATGTCCCCGCTGGACGACTCATCGACTTCGCCCATCATCGGGTGCAGCAGCTCATGGTCGATGAATATGGTCGGGTTGTTGCTGCGGACGGCCGCCTTGATAAGGCCTCGCACGTCGGCCGGGCTCCCCGGGACGCAGATCTCCAGCCCGGGAGTGTTCCAGTACATGGCCTGGGGCGCGATCGAGTGCTGGAGTGCACCGGCCCCTCGGATGCCGGCGCGCATGTGGAACACCACGGGACACGTTACCTGCCCCCGCGTGCCGTAGTACGCCAGAGGGGCCTCGTTGACGATCTGTGGGAAGGCTTCGAATGAGAACGCCCCCGTACCGATAGCCACGATGGGCCGCAGCCCCGTGAGCGCCGCGCCCACAGCGATGCCGCAGTAGCCGAGCTCAGCAATGGGCGGATTGGTTATGCGGTCTCTGAACTTCTCGCGCATCGCCGACCACACCGCCGGGTCCCCGCGCATTCCGCCGAATCCCGCCCCCATCAGTACGACACTTTCGTCCTCGGCCAGCGCCTCCTGGATGCCGATGGCCATCGCTTCAGAGTAGGTCATTAGTCTCATGGTGGTCCTCTCTACGCGAAGATGTAGTCCATAGCGCTCTCGGGCGATGGGATTGGGCTTGACAGAGCAAACTCGCGGGCTTCCTTGGCCTCCCTTCGGGCCGTGGCGTCGACCTCCTCGATCTGCTCCCGGGTCATGGCCCCTTCCTCGACGAGACTCCTGCAAAGGAGCGAGATAGGGTCGGAGTTGGCTAGCCAGTCCTGTAGGCGCGCGTCAGCTTTGCCCGGGTCCCAGGTCCACGCCATCTCGTGCGGGCGACCGATCAGTTCCGGAGTTTGGCCTGGCCAGCGGGTCATGCGCGACTCGATGAAGAACGGACCTTCCCCGGCGCGCGTTCGGCCAACGAGCTCGGTCAACAACTCGGCGACCTTCTTGACGTTGCCGCCGTCGACCACATGCGTCTCAACGTTCATCGCTCTGGCGACATCGGCTAGCTGCGTCGCCGCGAACGAGGACGACGGGTACTCGCCCTGACGGCGGCCCTCTGGAGGCACGCTATTGTTCTCGCACATCATGACCAGCGGCAGCTTCCAAAGCGAGGACATGTTGAGGGCTTCGTGGAATGCGCCCTCTTCGAGCACACCGTCGCCGAAGAACACGAGCGATACCTGATCGGTCCCGCGCTTCTTGATCGAGAACGCTGCGCCGGCCGCCATCGGAACGCACCCCGCGACGATGGCGGACGTTTGGAGCACGCCCAGGTGTTTGGCGATGACGTGGAAGGTGCCGCCGCGGCCCATGTTGTAGCCCGTCGTACGCCCGATGATCTCGGCGATCACGGGGCCGGGCTCTCCACCTCGAGCAATCACGTGCCCATGGTTCCGGTGGGTCGTGAACATGTAGTCGTCGGGCCCCAGGGCCATGCACGCGCCGACCCCCGATGACTCCTGCCCAATGTAGACGTGATAGTGGCCCCTTATGAGGTCGTCGAAGCTCGTGGCCAAATCGATGACCTGCTCTTCAGCGCGCCGAATAAGCATCATCCGGCGCAACATGCTCTTCAGGGTATCCACTGCGATTTCCGCGGTCGCCATGTCACACTCTCCTCTCAGGAGCCCTCTCCTCTAACTGTGATTGAGCATCTGGCCAAGCCGAGCTGCAATGGTCACCCGGTCCGGAACGAACGCTCGTTCCAGCTCCAAACTCGCGGGCGGTGGGACGTGCGGCGCACCGATACGCAGGACCGGCGCGTCGAGGTAGTCCATCGCCGTCTCCTGCACGCGCGCCGCTATCTCCGCCCCAAGGCCGCCTTGGATGACGGCCTCGTGGGCCACCGCCAGCCGATTCGTCTTGCGCACGGACTCAACAATCGTGTCGATGTCCAGTGGCGCAAGGCTGCGCAGGTCGATCACCTCCACCGAGATGCCTTCCCCCGCCATATCCTCGGCCGCCGCAAGGCACTCGATCAGCATCCGTGAGTAGGACACCAACGTGACGTCCGAGCCTTCCCTCACGACGTGCGCCTTGCCCAAGGCCGCTTCGCCCGGCTCGAAGCCCTCGGGGTCCTGGCGGAAGTAGAGCCCTCGGTGCTCGATGAAGACGACCGGTGAATCGTCCTGGATAGATGCGCGGACCAGGCGGTTGGCGTCCATCGCGGACCCGGGAGCGACGACCTTAAGCCCTGGAACGTGGGAGAACCACGCTTCGAGACTCTGGGAGTGCTGCGCTCCCCAGCCGCCATGAGCCCCTTGCTGTACGCGGACCACCATCGGCACCGCAAGCTGCCCGCCCGACATGAAATGCACCTTCGCCGCATGGTTTACCAGCTGGCTCATCGCCAGCGTCATGAAGTCCATGAACATGATCTCGACGATGGGCCGCTTTCCAGCGACTGCGGCGCCTACGGCAATTCCCATAATCGTGTCTTCGCTGATGGGCGTGTTTATGACGCGCTTGTCGCCAAACTCGTCCGCGAGTCCCTGGGTGACGCCGAAGGCTCCTCCGACCGCAACGTCCTCACCGAAGATCATGACGCGAGAGTCGACCCGCATCTCCTCGGCGATACCTTCGCGAAGCGCGTCTACGAACCGCTGCGCCGTCATCGCCACTACCCGAACACGCGCGCCGTCATGGCGTCGATTGAGAGGTACTCGCCCCGCATGGCGAAACGAACGGCCTCGTCGATTCGCTCGCCGGCTTCGCGCTTGATCGCGGAAGCGGCGTCTTCGCTCAGGACGCCCTCCGTCGTGAGGCGCTTCGTCAGCCTCTCGATGGGGTCCTTTTCACGCCACTCCGCGACCTCCTGAGCCTGGCGGTATTGGGCGGGATCGCCGACGTAGTGCCCACGAATCCGGTAGGTCAGGCACTCGACCATCGTCGGTCCTTCCCCCTTCCTTGCGCGCTCGACGGCTTCGGACATCGCTCCGAGAACCTCGAACACATCGTTGCCGTCCACCGTTTGGGCGGGAATGCCATACGGCTTGCAGTGTTCCGAAACCCGCTCGACAACCGTGTGCTCCGACATCGGCGTGAACTCGGCGTAGCCATTGTTCTCACAGACCAGGACCACGGGGAGCTTCCACAGCGCTGCGATGTTGAGGCTCTCGTGGAACCCACCGGTGTTGGCGGCACCGTCGCCGAGGTACACGGCCACTACCTTCCCCATATCCCGATGCGCAAGGGCGGCGCCCAACGCCAGTGGAATCGTGCCGCCCACTATGCCCGTCGCGCCCATCGCATTGACCTCCGCTGCCACCAGGTGCATCGAGCCGCCGAGTCCTTCGCAATAGCCGTTCGCCCTGCCGGCAAGCTCCGCCATCATCTTGTTGACGTCGGCGCCTCGCGCGATGAAGTGGCCGTGGGACCGGTGCGTTCCGTAGAGGTAATCGTCCTCTGACAGGGTCGCCGCCACCGCAGCAGCCACCGCCTCCTGGCCGATTCCCACGTGCACGAGTCCTGCGATATCCCCCTTGTGGTAGAGGTCGATAACACGTTCCTCAAATGCCCGTATCAGCGTCATGCGGCGGAGCAAATCGAGCTTGGATTCGGTGGTTATGTTCATGGCTCGTCAGCTGAACTCGGCCGGACGCTCCAACAGCCCCTTGATCTCGGCGGCGAAGAGCGCTGCCTCGGCGCCGTTTACGGCGCGGTGGTCCGCCGACAGCGTTGCATTCACCATCTTTCGTATGTGGATGCCGCCGCCGAGCGGCACGACCGTGTCCTTCACCTCGCCGACGGCAAGCACGGCCACTTGCGGGGACACAATGATGGCGGCAAACTCCGCGACGCCGAACATCCCGAGGTTGCTCACCGAGAAGGTGCCCGTGTACTCCTCTTGGCGTAGCGACCCAGCCTTGGTGCGCGCGGCTAGGTCTCTTGCGGCTGCGGCGATGTCAGCCACGGACTTCTCCTCACAAGAGGGGATCGCCGGCACAATCAGCCCTTCCTGTAAGGCGACCGCCATACCTATGTTGACGTGGGGGTGCACGCGGAGGCGGTCCCCCTCGAACGTAGCGTTGAAAGCCGGGTGGCGTTGCAGCGCAGTCGCGCACCCCTTCATCACGAGGTCGTTCACGCTGACGCGCCGGTCGGCGGACAGCTGCCGGTTCAACGCATCTCGCCAATCCATGGCGTCCGTCATATCCACCTGGACGGTTACGTAGAAGTGCGGAGCCTCATTGAACGTGGCCTGCGTTCTGCGGGCGATAGCCTGGCCCATTTTGCCGATGGGGATCTGGCCGTCCGGGTCCGGCTGCCGGGGGGTCAGCCCTCCCCGTGCGCTTGGCGGAGAGGCATTCGCGCCGGAAGGCGTCACTCGCTCCGCCTCGGCCTCTGCTCGGCTGCCGGCGACGCCGGCAGCCCCGGCGGCGTGGAACGCCAGAAGGTCGTCCCTGGTGACTCGGCCCTGAGGGCCTGTTCCTCGCACCAGGGATACGTCCACCCCCAACTCCGAGGCGAGGCGACGCGCAAGGGGAGACGCGAGTTGCCGGGAACCCGAGCTCTTCGCTGGGGATGCGGACACTGCCGACAGCTGGGACTCAGACGACACTTCGGGCTGAGTCGCCTGTGGTCGCGCGGCGTCGGGGACCCTTTCGCCGGGCTCTCCGATGTACGCGATGGCCTTGCCCACAGGGACCGCAGCGCCTTCTGCAGCGATGATGCGCAGGAGCGAACCGCCAGCCGGGGCCTCGAGCTCGAAGACCGCTTTGTCCGTTTCAATCTCGACAATCGTCTCGGCCTCGACGACGGTGTCGCCCTCATGCTTGAGCCAGGAGACAATGGTCCCCTTCTCCATGTCATACCCCATCTGGGGCATCACGACTTCTTTGACCATCGGAAAGCGCCTGCCAGTATCGTAGTCCCGCGTGGCGGTATCGGGCCCTGACGATGGGTGTGCCGTTTACTCCGAACCTCGACCACGCTACGTGCGCGTCGGTCAGCGGGTGCATCCTACTCTCCCAAGCGAAGTGTCGGCTCAGAAGCGAAACGGTCGGGGCCATTCTGGGCTCCCTCCGCATCCCAGCACCCGACGGAACACTTCTCCCTTGGCAGCACAGCGTTGTCAGGCGGAGTTGTTGACCACGACCTGCCCACTCTTGATAACGGCGAGCACGCGCGTGATGTCGGAGATCTGCTGGTCCGGCCGACCATCGACGATGAGCAGATCCGCCTCCTTGCCCGGCGCAACAGTACCGACCGTACCGTCGATACCCAGCGCCTTCGCGTTGTTTCCGGTTGCCGCGACGAGCGCCTCGCGAGGCTTAAGCCCCGCCTCAACCATGGCGGCCAGCTCCAGGTCGAAACGACCGAACGGGTAGACGCCCCACCCGCAGTCGGACCCAGCCATCAGCCGAACGCCATGCTCAATCAGCTGGCCCACCTGCTGGAGGGTAGTAGCGTGCCCGCGCCGCATCCTGTCCAGCATCGCCGTTTCCTCTTCCGTGGCGACTCCACGGTCCAGGCGGTCCTGCAGGATGGGAATCCGGCTCCGCGTGATGTGCAGCGTCGGGTTCACCCATACGCCACGCGCAGCGATGTCGGCGGCCAGGTATTCATCGAAGACCCGCGCGCCGTGCTCGTCGGTGAACCAGCCGTGCATGATTGCGTCGTACTCGGCCTCGATAACCATCCGCATGGCTTCATTCGAGCGGCAATGCGCCACTACCCGGCGGTCGCGCCGATGTCCTTCCTGCGCAATCGTCTTCAATTCATCGTACGAGAACGCCGGACGGAAGGGGTCGGTCCCAAGCGTGCTCCCGCCGGTCGCCATCACCTTGAGGAAGTCGGCGCCTTCCTTGATGAGCTGACGAGCGGCATGGCGGACGCCATCCGCGCCATCGGCCTCGGAACCCATGAACCAGCAATGACCACCGCTGACCGTTATGGGGCGGCCAGAGGCAAGAACCCGGGACCCACGGACCACACCTTGCTAGATGCCTTCCTTGAGACGAAATGTGGTCTGGTTCCAGCCCCCACAGTCGCAGACGGTCGTCACCCCGGTGTCGAGGGCCCGCCCCACGTTGTGCGCCGAGCGCAACAGGCGAATGGCGTCGTCGTCGCCCACGTGGACGTCTTCGCCACGCCTTCCATCGCCCGGCATATTCGTATGCGTGTGGCAGTCAATCAGCCCTGGCAGGAGCGTTGCGGAGGGGAAGCTGAGGGCTTGCCCGTCCAGCGGGCCAGCGCCGGAAGCAGGACCCACCGACGCGATCGACCGCCCCTCTATCCTCACCACGACATCGGTGGCGGCAGCCGCGCCGGTCCCGTCGAGGACCCTTCCGGCATGGATGGTTAGCGATCCACCTGGTTGCTGCATGGCGCCACCTCCTTGCTCAACAATGGAAGATTAGCACCTGCGCGGCGCGCAGGCATGTCAAGCGCGAGGCTCCCGGCGGGGGCGGGGGACGTTACGAGTACGAAGTTCTCGGGTAGCTATCCGAAAGCGACGGCGAGCTGCCGTGGTTACTGGCACCGGTGGGTGCTGAAGAAGCCACGAAGCCAGTCATTCCATACGACGTCGGCGGCCTGTATCGCCGCTGACTCGTCGCCCTCTCGCACAAGAGCCACGACGCGCAGGTCGGCCGATTCGAGGTGGATATCGGGCGGGGCGTGGTCGGCCACGACAACGACGCGAGCCTTGGCCATCCGGTCAAGCACCTCGTTCAAGGAATTCCAACCCAACGGCGGCTGTAGCACGGCCGCGACCTCGGCTGCGAGGGCGGCCGAGGGTTGCCGCGCAGCTAGAGTGAATAGGACCTGTTGCTCGGTGCTTTGGGTCATGGCGCTCATTGCCGTCGGGGTGTCGCCACCTGTTATATAGTCCGCGCCGACGGACCGCCACCTACCGGGGGCTAGCGTTTGAAAAGGATTGCGATCGACATAGGCGGGACGTTCACCGACGTGGCGGTGTTCGACGAGACGACCGGGGCAATCACCCCGGGGAAGGCCTTGAGCACGCCGGGCTCGCTTGTGGACGGGATCATGCGGGCGCTCGAACGCTCCGGCGCGTCACCCTCGGAGGCCAATTTCGTCGTTCATGGATCGACCGTTGTAATCAACGCTATCGTGGAACGGCGTGGCGCGAAGACGGCCTTGGTTACCACCAAGGGTTTCCGCGACGTCTACGAGGTCGGCAGAATCAACCGGCCGGAGTCGTTCAACCTCTTCTTCCGAAAGCATCGCCCGTTGACGCCGCGTGACCTCATCTTCGAGGTCCCCGAACGGATGCTGGCCGACGGTTCGACGGAACGTCCGCTGGACGAGCAGGCCGCGCTGGCGGTTGCGCGGCGGATACGCGAGCTCGGCGTCGAGGCGGTAGCGGTGCTTTTCTTGCACTCCTATCGGGAGCCTGCGCACGAACGGCGGATGCGCGAGATCATCGAGGACGAGGCCCCCGGCGTGTTCGTGACGCCATCGTATGAAATCTCCCGCGAGTATCGCGAGTACGAACGGACGTCCACGGTCGTGGCGAACGCCTACGTCGGGCCGACGGTCAGCCAGTATTTGGGCAGCCTGCAGGAGCGCCTCGAACGCGATGGGTTCCACGGCAGCCTGATGATCATGCAGTCCAACGGCGGGCTCACCGATGTGGGCACAGCGCGCAGGCAGTGCATTCAGATGATGGAGTCGGGCCCGGCGGGGGGTGTCGTTGGGTCGATTGCCGTGGCCGACGCGCTCGGCATCGACAACGCGATCTGTTTCGACATGGGCGGAACGACGGCGAAGGCATGCGTCATCCGTCGCGGGGCGCCCGATCTGTCCCTGGACTACTTCGTCGGGGGGTACAACGAAGGGTTGGTGATCCGCATACCGGTGCTGGACATCAAGGAGGTTGGCACCGGCGGCGGCAGTATCGCGTCGGTGGACGAAGGAGGGGCGCTGCATGTTGGCCCAGAAAGCGCCGGCGCGGCGCCGGGGCCCGTGAGCTACCAGAACGGGGGCACGATGCCGACGGTGACGGATGCGAACGTGGCATTGGGACGCATCTCCGCCGGGCGCTTCTTCGGCGGCGAGATGCGCCTCGCAACGGACGCTGCAGCGCAGGCGATCGCTGACCGGGTAGCGAAGCCCCTGGGTCTCGATGGCCGGCGGGCGGCGTCGGGAATTTTGGAAATCGCGGAGGCGTCGATGGCCAACGCTGTACGAGCGGTGACGACGGAGCGAGGGCTCGACCCGCGCGACTTCACGCTGATCGCCTACGGCGGCGGCGGGCCGCTCCACGCCACGGCGGTCGCCCGAGAGCTCGCCATTGAGCGGGTCGTCGTGCCAAAGATGCCGGCGCACTTCTCCGCGCATGGGATGTTGCTCGCCGATCTGCGCCGGAACTACGTACGGACGCATTTCCGGCGACTTGCCGACGCGCCGATGGAAGAGATCGAGGCGATTTACCAGGAGCTGGAAGCCGAGGGAACGCAGGCGCTAGAGGCTGCGGGCATCGCCGTAGAGGAGATCAGCATCGAGCGCTCAGCGGACATGCGCTACGTTGGTCAGGAGCATTCGGTCGCCGTTCGGGCGCCGTCGCGGGTCGACAGCGAGGATGCGCGGGCGGCAATCAAGAAGGCGTTCGACGACGAGCATGGGCTGCGATTCAGCCACGGAGCACCAGACGAGCCGGCGGAGCTGGTCAGCGTTCGCGTGTCGGTCATCGGCAAAATCAGCAAGCCAACGCTTCCCGCGATAGGCGCCGGAGTCGCCGAGCCTCCGGACTACGCGAAGCGGGAATCCCGCGACGTGGTGCTCGATGTGGCGACCGGGTCCGCGGTGTGCGCGGTCTTCGACCGTGACCTGCTGCTCGCGGGTAACCTCATCGCCGGCCCGGCGATCATCGAGGAGTCCGCTTCGTCCACGGTGCTGCATCAGGGCGACTCGGCAACTGTCAGCGAGCAAGGCCACTTGGTCATCGAGGTAGGCGCGCGATGACGACGCAGCGTTCGCAGGGGGCCGAGGTCGACGCGGTGACGGCGGAGATCGTCAGGAGCGGCGTCGTGGCGATCACGGATGAGATGAAGACCAATCTCATGCGAACCGCCTACAACATGATCATCTACGAGGCGCTGGACTTCACCGTGGGGCTGTTCGACGCCAAGGGGAACACGATATCCATCGGGCTTGGCCTCCCCATGTTCATCCGAGGGCTCTCGGACACGATCAAAGCCAAGCTCGAGTTCTTCGGACGCACCAGCATCGAGCCGGGCGACATTCTGCTCACCAACGATTCCTACATCACGGGGAGCCACCTGAACCACATGGTGTTCACGGTCCCCATCTTCTGGGAAGGCGAGATCGTGGCTTTCGCGTCATCCATGGCCCACTGGCAGGATGTGGGCGGCGTGCTGGGCGGCGCCACCCGCGATATCTTCTCCGAGGGACTGCAGCTGCCTATCGTCAAGATATTCAAGCGAGGCGTGCAGGACCTCGAGCTGACCGAGATCATCAAGTCGAACGTGCGGCTCCCGGAGCTTGCTATGGGAGACTTTCGTGCTCAGGTCGCGGCGATCAAGACCGGCGAGCGACGTTTCACCCACCTGCTCGAGCGCTACGGCCGCGACGCCGTGCTCGGCAGCATCGAGCTCGTCTACGAGCAGAGCGAGCGGCTGGCCCGCGCGAGCGTGGCGACAATCCCCGACGGCACGTACGAGGCCGAGTCGTTCATGGACGACGACGGTATCTCGGAGGGCCAACGCATCCCCATCAAGGTGCGCGTGGTCGTCGAAGGCGACCAGATGACTATCGACCTCACGGAGGTGAGCCGCCAGGTTGGGGGCTACTACAACTCCGGGGCCACCGCGGGCAGATCGGCGGCCGAAGTGGCGTTCAAGTGCATCACGGGCCCGCTCCTCCAGCCCATCAATCACGGCTCATTCTTGCCCCTCAACGTGATACTGCCGCCAGGGCGGGTGGTGAGCGCGACCAAGCCTGCTGCGATGCGCATGTGGATGACTATCCCGATGACCATCGTGGACACCATCATCCGAGCGCTCTCCTCCGCAATTCCGGAACGCGCAGCGGCGGGGCACCACGCCGATCTCGTGATCGCCAACACCTACGGGGTGGACCCCGCGACCGGGCGCTTCTTCTTCGGCCCGGTAGGGCCGCAGGGCGGCGGGTTTGGAGCCAAACACAACGAGGACGGCATGAGCGCTACGGTCTGCATCAATGACGGCGACACGCACAACGCGCCCATCGAGGCGGGAGAGGCCAAAGCGCCCATCGTCGTGCGCGAGTATCTGCTGCGGACTGACTCAGGCGGGCCTGGACGTTTCAAGGGAGGCCTGGGAATAAGACGCGTCGTCGAGGCCAGGGCGCCCATCACGGTGAACTCCCAGATCGAGCGCACGCAATGCGCGCCTTGGGGTCTCAACGGGGGCAAGGAGGGCATGGCCAACCACATTCACGTGGAGCGGGTGGACGGCGAGCGGTTCGAGAAGCCGAACGGGAAGCTCTACAACGTGCAGCTCTCCCCTGGCGACCGGTATGCCATCGAAAGTGGCGGCGGAGGCGGCTTCGGCGACCCAAGGCTCCGGCCCCCGGAGCGCGTGGCGGAAGACGTGCGCATGGGGTACGTGTCGCGGGACTCGGCGCGAGACGACTACGGCGTGGTCCTTGGCGACGATCTAGCGGTCGATGCCGAGGCGACCCGCCGATTGCGGGCTTCGCAGGGTTGAGCCGAAGGGCGCTTCGACAATGTGCTCAGCGGGCGTAGCATGGCGCGAAGTCGAAACGGTCGATGCTGTGGATGACCAGATGTCCCGAGTTCTAGCTCGATCTCAGGTCAGGAGGGAACCGTCGTGGGAGTAGTACACACCCCGGGCAGAGCCTACGGCTGGCGAGCGCGCATCGGCCTCCTGCAGCCAGGCGATGTCTCTGACACGAACCCGTTCGAGTTCTACATGATGGCCCCTGAGGGCGTGCAGATGGCGCTCACGTCGCTCAACCTCGGCAGTATGTCCGAGGCCAACTACGAGCGCGCCCTCGCCAACTTGGAAACCCCCGTGCAACGTCTGCTGCCGCGCAAGCCGAACGCGATTATCCAAACAGGCATCCCACCGCTGGTTCACGCAGGGTGGGGTGTGGAGACGAAGCTCCGCGAGCGTGTAGCAAGGCTTACGCCGATCCCCTACATCACCGACGCGGCAGGCAGCATCGCGGCGATGAAAGCGGTTGGGATAGACAGAGTACTCGTGGTAAGCGCCTTCGAAGACCCGCTCCCCGACCTGATAAAGCGTTACCTGGGGCACACAGAGGTGGAGATGGTTGGACACGTCAACGCGCGAGAAGGTTCCGCGCTGGAGAGCGGGGAGTTGTCGCTCCAGAGGGTATACGATGCGGCGCGCTCGCTGTACGAGGAACATGCAGCGGAGGCCGACGGCATCTGGATAACCCAAGCGTCGATGCCCAGTGTAGGCGTCATCGCAGAGCTGGAGCGAGACCTCGATGTCCCGACGGTATCGAGCGCTCAGGCGTTGATGTGGGCCGGTCTGCGGCTGGCCGGCGTCAAAGACCGCATCGAGGGGTTCGGCCGCCTGTTCGATGTGCCGGACCTCGACTATTAGAACGCGTGCGCGGCATCTGGGGTCGCAGGGTGTGCGCCATGCGCGTCCCAGCGACCCCTCCTGCTTCCAGCAGCCCCCGCAGCTTCTTCGCCACCAGCTTCAGTTCTTCGGCCTGCAGCGTGTTCCGGTAGGTCGAGATTAGAGGAGTCTTACCTGTTGCAGAGGCCGGAGCACTTCAGGGCCGTCATTGACGGCAGAGTTGACCAGCGTGGAGACCTCGTACGCATCCATAGCGGCGGCGCTATAGGAAGTCAGCAGGCCGCCAAGGACAGCGGTGTCCTGCATCTCGTGGTCCAGCCAGAGCGGCTCCAAGTCTCTCGGGAGAATCACCGGCATCCGGTCGTGGACGGGCCGGAGAAGCTCGTTCGCTTCTGTCGTGATGATTGTGCATGAGCTGACGAGGTCGCCCGCCGGGTCCCGCCACGTGTCCCATAAGCCTGCGAAGGCGAAGGGCTCTCCCGACGCCAGGACGAACCGCACCGGCTGCCTACCGGCGCTGTTGCGCCGCCACTCGTAGAACCCGTCGGCCAGCACCAGGCAGCGCCTCCGCCTCAGGGCGGCCCGAAAGCTGGGCCTCTCGGCAACCGTCTCCGCCCTCGCGTTGATCATCGGGCCGCCTGCAGACGCGCTCCTGGCCCCGGCCGGAATCAACCCCCAACGCATGAACGACGCGCTTCTGCGCTCACCGCCCGTGACGGCGAGCGCAGGCTGGGTGGGAGCGATGTTGTAGCGGGGCGGCTGGGCCAGGCCGTCGGCGTCGAAGTCGAACCGCGCCGCAAGCTCTCCCATCTCCGCTATGAGGCTGAATCGTCCGCACATATCAGGCTTCGCTCGCAACCGCCGGTAGGCCGAGTCATATCCACGGCGCAATCATCCCATTCGTCCAGCAGGGCTGTCACGTCAGCCCTGCTTCCTCTTCCCTGGCTCGTAGGCCCTCAAGAAGAAGCGGTTGAGCAGGTCCAAGCGGAGTACGAAGAGCGGGACGCAGAAGCGGGCCCTGATGGAGTCGGTCCTCGCATGGGCGGAGGAGGTTGGCTAGGGGATTTCGAGGAATGACGGGAGGGGAGCGCGGGTCTATACTCGGCCCACTTGGACTCAGGAGGCGAGGGATGAGCGCGAACATTGAACTGGTCATTGACGCCGATGGTCATATTCAAGAGGACGACGACGGCATCAGGCAGTTTCTGCCGAGCGAGTTCCACAAGAGTCGTATGCAGAGCATGTTTCCGCCGTTCGATCATTTCCATCGCTTTCACCTGATCGAGCCGGACCCGGAGCGCGCCAAGCGGGGGGTGGTTGGGCCTGCCGAATGGGTGGATTTCCTGGACGACGTGGGCATCGACACTACCGTGCTCTATCCGACGCGCGGGCTCGCCTACGGCAAAATCACCAGCATCGACTGGGCAATCGCCGCCACGCGCGCGTACAACGACTGGCTCCACGCGACCTACTGCAGTCAAGACCCTCGCTTCAAGGGCATGGCCCTGATTCCGATGCAGGACCCCGAGGCAGCCGTGGTTGAGCTCCGCCGAGCCGTGACCGAGCTTGGCATGGTGGGCGCGATGCTGCCGTCGCGGGGCCTGAGCACGCACCTTGGGGCCAAGTGCTACTGGCCGGTGTACGAGGAGGCCAACCGGCTGGGCTGCGCAGTGGCGGTCCACGGCGGGTGCCACGACGGGATGGGCTTCGACGACCTGAACCGCTACGCCCCTATCCATGCGATGGGGCATCCAATCGGAGTGATGATCGGGATGGCCAGCATCGTCTTCAACGGCGTGCTCGACCGGTTCCCCGAACTCAGGATGAGCTTCCTCGAAGGCGGGGTGGGATGGTTCCTGATGGCCATGGAACGGTTCGACCGCTCCCACGTCACCCACATCGAGCACGATCCGGAGGGCGAGTACGGTCCGCATGGGGAAGAGACGCCCAGCGAGTACATCCTGCGGCACATCCACGACGGCCGGCTGTTCATCGGGTGCGAGGGAGAGGAGCCGGCGCTCGGATTCGCGGCGACGCGCTATAGCCCGGACGCCTTCCTGTATTCGAGCGACTTCCCGCACGAGGTCACGACGGAGATGTGCAAGCGGGAGATCCAAGAGGTGCGGGAGAGCGAGGAGCTAACGGACGTCGCCAAGGAGGCGATATTGAGCCGGAACGCGCAGCGGTACTACCGGCTGTAGGGCGCCCCCTCTCTAGCTCTCCCCCGCAGACGGTGGAGAGGACTTCTGGATTCCCGCTTTGCGGGAATGACGGGGGGCGAGGTTCCCGCCTGCGCGGGAATGACGGGGGATGCCCTCTCTATTAGTCCTCCGTAGACGGGGGAGAGGACTTTCGGAGCGACGACGGGGAAGCGAGGTGACGGTGATGGAGACTTGCAAGGCCGCCGTAATTACTGGGTTCGGGGAAGCGACCGAGGTGCGGGATATCCCGATGCCCGACTTGGAGCCGGGAGGTCTGCTGCTCCAGGTCGAGGCCGCAACGCTGTGCGGGACCGACGTGCACATGTGGCACGGGGGGCCTGCGTGCATGCTTCCGTACATACCGGGGCACGAGACGTCGGGCCGTATCGTCGCCATGAACGGGGCGCGCTGGGACGTTCAGGGCAGAGCTCTCCAAGAAGGCGACCGAGTCATATCCGCTTACCGGTTCTGCGGCCACTGCTTCTACTGCTCCGTGGCGAACCAGCCGACGCTGTGCTCTGACAGCATCCGGTTCGGACGCGCGCGGGCCGACGAGCCTCCCTACCTGCTGGGCGGCTGCGCGGAGTACCACTACATTCCTCCGGGCACGGCGATTGTCTCCGTCCCGGACGAGGTCACGGCGCCCCAAGCAGCGTCCGCCGCGTGCGCGCTGCGGACCGTGATGCACGGATTCGAGCGCCTGGGCGCGCTGCGGAGCCACGATACGGTCGTCGTCCAAGGGTCGGGACCGGTCGGCCTCTACGCGTCGGCAGTGGCGCGCGACCGAGGCGCAGGCCGTGTGCTCGTGATCGGCGCGCCGAGAGCCAGGTTGGAAGTCGCTGAGGCGTGGGGCGCGGACGAAACGCTCGACATCACGGATGCCCCCGCAGCGGAGGACCGCCACGCATGGGTGCTGGACCGTACCTCCGGACGGGGGGCGGACGTCGCTATCCAGTGCGTCGCCGCGTCGGTCATCCCTGAAGGGCTAGGGTTCCTGCGGCCGGGAGGACGATACCTGTCAATCGGAGGCGGGGGCGGGCCTATCTCGCTGCCGGGATTCGGTCAGCAGGTCACGATCGTGAGCGTGCGATCGGGGGAGGGGCGTCACTACCACCAAGCCCTGGAGTTCCTGCGGACGCGGCAGGCATCGACACCGTTCGAGCGGCTGCTCTCGGGGACCTACGCGCTCGACGGGACGGCTGAGGCCCTGCATGCGATGGCCGATTTCCGTGAGGTCAAGGCGGTTATTCTTCCTCACGGAGCATAGGGGCTGCCTCACGGGGCATAGGGGCGTCCGGGCCAGCCTTGCGAGTCCAAGGCGAGCCAGAGAGCATTGCACCCCGCCGCGGCGCGAGACGCTCCGGTTTCCCATCGCCGTCGTGGTGGAGTCAGAAGAGCCAGCCGCTTCGATAGCGCGGGCGTGAGGGAAGCGATGCCGGAACCAACGGATGATCAATGGCGCGACCTGTACATGACGTTCGACGATTACTGCCGAACGACGCCGTGGCAATGGCTGGGCAACGCCGACATCTTAGGCATCGAGCACCCGTCCGGGGAGTTCATGGGCTATTGCGTCGTCATGGGCCAGGCAGGGTTCGAGTACGGCCTGGCGGTATATGTCGGGGACGTGGGACTGGCGAGCTACCTTGCGCTGATGACGGACGAGGTCGGACCGGAGTCGAATGAAGCGTTGGAACAGACGAATGCCCTGTCGGTCATTCTTGCCGACAGAGAATTCCTAGAGGCGGCAGACCTCGCCACCATCCGCAGATTGGGCTTCAAGTACAGAGGGAGGGGGAGGTGGCCTCTGTTCTACAGCATCAGACCCGGCTACCCGCCGTGGCGCCTGGAGGCGGATGAAGCGGTCTTCTTGACGATAGCGTTGAAAAACATGATGGATGTCGCTTCCAGAATCGAAAGCGGCAAGCTGGACCTGTACTCGGGAAGAGACCCCGGCATGATGCTGACCCGCCTCCAGAGGAACGGCGTTTGGCGGGACCACTGGGACACCTTCAGGCTACCGCCTGCGCCGCGGCCAGTCGCCGACTATCCCGACCTGGAGAGACTCCGGCGACTGGCCGCATCAAAGCCCAAAGCGCCATGGACCTGGGAGGTGGGCGTCTTCTATATGCATACGCCGGTCCAGGAAGGGAAAGGAGGGCGACCTTACTACCCGACGATGACGCTCCTCGTTGATGGAGACTCCGAGTTGATTCTGGGGTTGAAGGTCCTTCAGGAAGCTCCATCAACCAGAGAGCGCCAGGACGCCTTGGTCGAGCTACTGGAGGCCGAGGAGATGCTGCCGGAAGCGCTGGCCGTAGATTCAGCGCGCACAGCCCAACTCGTGGAATCGATCGCGGAGTCACTTGGCGTCGAGCTATCCGTAGGAGCAACACCGGCGCTCGACGAAGCGAAACTGTCGCTGATGATGTTCGCGGAAGAGTAACGCACGGGAGGCGCCCTCCCGACTTCCCTCGTAGAGGGGAGAGAGGGAACGTTGATTGGGGGGCCTCGTGGTCCGACGGGCTCACCACGAACCTGTTGGGGTGGACGCTGGTGGTGGGAGGGATGTCGGTACCTGGATTCCCGCTTTCGCGGGAATCTCTCATGTTGGCCTGTCGACCCACACCACAACCGACGAGAATAGGGGGTGGAGGACGGCTACACCACCTCTGCTGAGCTCTATTCAAGGCAATGACGAGTGGGGTCGTGGTGGGCCTAAGTTGACGGTAGGCAGAACTATTTTTGAGATGCGGCTGGAGCTCTGACCCGTCGGCAGCCTACCATCGAGTGTTGGTTAGCTCCTAGACCCCTCCTCAGTAGTGTGGCTGCGGCTTGTCGTCGGACCCTATCAGGTTAGCTTCAGATCATCCGAAACTTCTGACAGTAGGGAGTTGATCTTGTCTACGACTGTCTGGTCTGGCGCAGCGTCACCGCCCAACTCGATGCGAATATTGAAGCTGAGAGCACTCCCTGCCGCTGCCTGGGTTAGTCCAGGGATGTGGTCGGCTAGGTCCTGGATGCCGTGCGCCTCCAGTGGCGCCTCTGCTACAAGCATCCCCAGCGGCCGATGGGTGTACCGATTCCCTTGAGGGTCACGAATTATACCAGTCGTAGGCGCCTGAAGCACAACATACTGAGCGCCTGCCAAGTCGGTCGGCCAAGAAGCGCCTTCACTACTTGCCTCAAGCCACCGTGTCCGAATAGCGGACTCGATTGCGGTTTGCACAGAGGACCAGGGCAGAGTCACGCCTCGCTTGGCGGAGAGAGCTGTCGCGACGGCTAGTGCGTTGGTCTTCTCTTCCGACCAAGCTTCGGGAATCGACGATGGCATCAACTCATCGACCGAGATGGGGTCGGGCGGCGGTCTCAGCCTCGCGGATGAGCTGAGGACCCCTAGCGGTATCGGCTCCCCGAGGATGGAAGCCGGGCCGTTGGTCATCCACAGCAGTCCCTGCTCCACAGCCTCTGCAATTGCCTCGTCTACATGGGAAGAATCGCATCGAGGGATTGGAAAAGTGTCGTCATAACCTTCTCTCGGCACGGTTACCGTGTGCTCTCCTGAGAAGTAGTCGTGGATGTCTTTGACTGCAGTCTCCTTAGTGGGCCAAAGTCCTGGAAGCGCGCCGTAGCCGAGGAGGATATGGCTAACATCGCTGAGGGTCGCGGCCTGTGGCAGAATCACTTCGAGACTGGGGTCCTCAAGAACGTGCTGATCAATGGCAGTACGCCAGAACGTCTTGGTAGTCCGGTCCGGGCGTACTACCTGCGCCACCAGAATTCCCAAGAGGACGCCCTGCGCTGCGGTATTCAGTATCTCCCTGCGGCGCAGCATCTTGGGCAGCTTCGGGAACCGCGCGAAGGCGTCGACCAGGTCCTTGACTCGACGGGAACTCTCACCTTCTCCCCACAGGTCGTACGGGCCGCCTGGCATCATCGCCTCGGAGCTGATGGCCGTCTCCTGGATGCGTGCTCGCCTATCGGCCTTGATGATTGTGAACAGCGGCTCTTCAGTCACCGCGACTTTGAAGGCCTGGATGTCGTTCGCCTCATTGACGGTCACGACTATGGAGTACGCTTGCTTGACAGCCTCCGGAACGTGCCTGCTCGCCGTCTCAGTCTCGCTGGCCAGCATCTGCTCGCGTATGGGGTCGATGGGCTGGCCCTTCAACTGGTCCCTCACTTCCAGCCACCCGATATGCTCCCGAATGCGAGTGCGGGCCGCGTCGAGGCCGTCCCTTGATGGCACGGCAAGAACGACCGCGTTACGATTCGCGCGCGGTCGGTCTGGCCCTGTCGTCTCGTCGATGAACCGCCGCGCCTCCGAGCTTGCTTTGCCCGACTCGGACGCGGCGCTCGGTCCAAGAACGGCGTAGTGAAACTCGCCGTCGTCCTGGACGTCACGCGCACTCTCAGGCAGCGTGTGAACCCTGGCCCCCGCAGCTGACGCTCCCGCCGTCAGAGGCCTCAGCTTCTCGATAGCGTGAACGAGCTGCTGCTCCACCAGAGCGGGCGGTACTCGGTTCGCGCATGCGTCGTCGTGCATCTGGCGCAGGTTCGGACGATTGCCCAGCCGCCACGCCTTCGGGAGGGTCTGACCCCCATCCGCGTTCCTTCCTGCCGTAGCTACGTCCGCCTCGTCCAGGAACCAGGAAACGTCCGTCCATCGGTGAAGCGCCTTCTCCAGTTCAATCTTGTCCGGGTTTGCCGTGCCCAGCAGGAGCATCAGCTCCCGGGTAAGCGCCTTGTGTCCGATGGGCTGCGAACTCAGAAATACCGAGATGACGGCCTGCTCTATCTCGCGGTGGTTGAGTCCGGTGACTTCGGACTGTATGTCGCGAGCCTTGGCCAACTCGCCTTCGAGGATAGGCGTCCACGCTTGGTTTCTGCCCTCGCCCGAATCGACGCTCGCAGAGGCGGTCAACTCGTTCGCTGCCTCTGCCAAGGCTCTCTTTTCGGGTGTAACTTGGGGTGTGTTGAGAAACACGTTTGGCCCTATGAGCGGGCTTGTGTCCCATTTCTCGGCATCCCGTAGGGCGATGGCGAACGTTCGCAGGACGCCGCGTGTCCGCTGGAACCCCTCCAACTGTGTCCAGCGTGTGTAGAAGACCTCGGTCATGTCCGGGTGAAAGGGATAGCTGCTCAGGAACCGCTCTTCGACAGACGGCTGCTCCTTGCTGGTCTGTGGGTCGAGCTTGGCGATGCTACCGACGACCGATGTAACGTGCGGACGGAACGCGCCGACATCACGGATGGATTCCGGCTCGAAGAAGCGACGCCGCAGGACCTCCGCCACGTCATCCTTGCTCACCGGGCTGGCTTCCACCTCCATCTGCCGGCCGAATACCTCGGACACGTCCCTGAGCAGTTCTGCCCCGATGTCGTCATACCGTCTCGGGTCGGAGGCGAGGAGCGAGGCTACCATAGCGCACCTGTCCACCTTCACCACTGCCTGGGTGAGGTACTGGAAGAAGGCGAGCAGGCGGCCCCGCGATGCAGGGTCGGCGTCGGCCTGCGCCCGCATGTACATCAACACCTCGTCGAGGAGCACCAGCGTAGATAGTCCCTCCTCTTGCGGCTTCGACAGCAAAGCGGCCATGAGAGGCTCCGCCGGCGGCGTCTCACGCTCCGCGTCTCTGCCTTCGGCATGGATCAGCCTGAGCCCATCGGCCCCGGCGAGCTGATATGCCAGGATGCTCCACGAATGCTTGAGCATCCTGGCGGTACCGTCGGGTCCCGGTGTCTCGACTCCCGCCTCAACGTCGATCTTGTCGAAGCACAGCGCAGCGACTCGAGCCCTGGGGGGCCTGGACCCAATGTGCGCCTCGAACTCCTGAACGGCCGGCAGACCGGCCAAGGCGTCTGGATCATGCACTAGGTGCCGGAGCGCGATGAGCGTGTGAGTCTTGCCTCCGCCGTAGTTGACGGACAGCTTTCGGTACGCCTTGTCACTCCTGCCGTCCAGCCGCAGTACCACGTCCTTGACGAGCTCACGAAGGTTGTAGGTGGGATAGGTCAGCGCGAAGAACTGGGCAGGGTCCTCGTACACGGGTCGGTGCCCCTTCTGCATCACCACGTCGTACAGGTCCGCTGCGAACACGGCCAGCGAGAGCTCGCCGGTCCTCACGCCTTCCCGCAGCTTCACAACCTCATGCCAGGGTCTTGGCGCCGGTCTCTGTGCCATGATGACTTCGCCTCCTACTGACTCACCGCGGAACTGCGGTCAATTGCTGTTCCACTCGAAATCTATTCTCCTCACACTCAACTGCAGCCGGATGTGCCGGGAGCCGCACTTCGCGGCCGCTTGCTTCAACCGTCATGATCCTCTTCGCCATCACATGCCCCCCAACGGCAGTGGCCGCTGGCGCGGGGCGCGCACGTCTCCCCGCGACGCGACATGGTTGCTGATGGCTTCGAGGATGGCGCGCTCCTCGGAGCCGGAGGGGGCCAACTCAATGAGGGCTTGGAGTATCTGGCCGAACAGGGCGTTGCGCTGGAGGCCCCACGCGTCCGCGTAGTCGTCGACCTTGGACTGATCCCCGGCCCGCCACAAGTGCATCAGTCGGTGCACTTGGTCGATGAGAGGCGCGGGGCGCCCACCGGGATCCTCTAGGCCGAGGTTGCGGTTCTGGCGCCGGCTCCAGGGCTTGAGCTTCAGCCGGGCACCCGATCCGCTGACCTCCTCCGGCTCATCCTCGTCCGAACCCTCGTCCTCCGCCGTCTCGCTCTCCTCCTCGTCGGCGGAGGCCCCTTTCCCCGACGTGGCCAGAAGGTCATGCCGGCCCACCAATGCTGAATCAGAGAGGTTGCACGAGAGTGCGTAGAGGATGCAGGCGCCCACCGGAGCGTCGTCCATGCCGAAGTCATTGCGGTGCAGCAGGTAGTAGGTGGTCACGTCGTCAAGGCCGCTCACGGCCTCCTGGCCGCCGGAGGCGGTCAGCACACGCCCGACGACGAAGTCGACGACCATCCGCCGCACCTCGCGCAGGAACTCCGATACCGTCATGAGCCGGTCGGGGTCGTTGGCTTTCTTGACCACGGAGTGCTTGCCGAAGGCCTCCAGCGCCGGCCCAGTGGCCGCCCACACGAAGTCCGGCCCGCGAATCCCCGCGTCCCAGAAGTCGCGAAGCTGCTGGGTGATGTTGGCGCGCATCTCGTCAAGCACGATGTTGTCCCAGCCGGGCCGGGCAGCCGCGCGCTTCCGGCAAACAAGCCAGACGGACGACGAAAGTGCCGCCGACCCGAGCGAGCGCGTCCGGTTGCTCATCTCTGTCTGTACAGGCCATGAGCCATCCACCACGAACCCGGCGCGAATCAGGGCACCCACCAGAGTTTCCCAGGCGTCGGGCTGCTTGTTGGCGAACACTACAACCAACCGCCCATCCGTCGTCAGAGCGGAGTGGCAGGCTTGGAACGCCCGGGCCATACCGTTTTCGTAGTTGCTCTTTGAAAGCTCCCTGTCGCCGTTGAACCGGCTGGCGTCGTCGATTAGCTCTCCGTCGCCGGCGTCGTGATCCCACTTGGGACCGAGAGGGTGTACGAAAGCGGCGTCCACCTCTGGCGACAACCCCTGGGTGGACCTTCGCAGCCACACGTGAAAGAAGTCCATACAGTCTGAGTATGGGATTGCATCGTAGTAGGGTGGGTCAGTGATGATTACATCGTACTCCCCTAGTACCCGGGTAGCGCTATCGCTTAGCACGTTAGTTGAATCTGCGGATTTGGCGGGCTGTAGGACATGACCAATAGAGCGGGATACCCATTCAAGCGCGCCGAGGAAGTTTCCAGAGGTGTCTGACAAGAGATTGACCTCGGTGTAGTCCCAGACGATTGGAAGCGCAAATCGAGAAAATGTATTCCTAAGCTTTTCTCCGCTGTTGTGCCAAGAGCAAATCGCGCTGGAGTAATCGGCAAGGCGGTCGGTCACAAGGGCGAGGTTTGTGATAATGGCTTCCCGCCAGACATCGGGCCGGTCGTCCAGCTCTTGCATAAGTCCCCGGACCGCCAGGACAAAATGTCCTAGCGCCAACAGCTGCCGGTTCGTGAACAGCTTGCGCCATGTGTCAAAGCCATATAGAGGGACGCGGAAGCCTAGTGCTTCCTTGCTCGGCAGAGGTTCTTCTGGCAGCCCGAAGGGGATGTCCGCGTAGATGGCCTGGAGTTGTTCCTCGGTCACGTTGGCAGCCTCGCGCTCGTGATCCGTGGGCAGGCGGTACTCTTTGCCCTTCGGCCCGTCCACCGCAACGGCGGTCATGACGGTGCCCAGCCGCCCGGCGCGGCCCTCGTAGCGGATGTCCTCCATCGTCATAATCGCCCTGCACAGGGGGCACTCGGCGCCGGTGCGGGACATGGTCCCGGCCCCGATGCGCCTGTCGTGCTCCCGTCGCTGCGCGGCGTTGCCGCCGTTGCGGGGCGCGTCGGCCTCCACGCCGAAGACCACACCGTTTCCCTCGGCGTCCGGCCCCATAGTCAGCAGCACGCGCTTGCTGTCCTTCTTGCACAGCCAGCGGGTCTTGAGCAGGGGCAGCGTGGCACGGCACTGCTTGCACTTGACGGTACGTGCCCAGAGGTAGGCGACCGTCGGCTTGGCGACCCAGCGTGGGTTGCGCGGGTCCCGCAGGTATGCGGAGTTAAACTCGGCGTTCAGCGGGTCCAGTATAGGGACGCCGGACTCGTCCGTGTCCAGGAGTCGCATGGGCTGCGCCTCGAAGTCGACGTCCGGCGCGAGCGGCTGGAAGTCGGCGTAGGTGGGATAGTAGGCGGCCAACTCCCGGCGCGCCCTCGCCAGAACCCACCGGCCCCAAGCGCGCACATGCCAGGCGAGGTCGGCCTCCGTGACTGGACCGTTCTGGGGCAGCGCATCAAGCTGGCCCTCTCGGTCGCCGTGTCCGATCCGTTGGAGCTGCGTCTGCAAGCGCGCGCCCTTGAAGCCCTTGGCCTTGAGGAACGACTCCATGAAGTTGCGGTCCTCCACGGCGAAGGCGGGCAGCGGGCGGGTCTGGCCGGCGAGCCGCTGTGGGTATTCCAGGGTACATTTGAGAATGACCCAGGCGACGGGGTTGATATCCATGGCGGTGACCTCGCAGCCCAGCCGCATGGCTTCGAGGGGAATGGCGCCACCACCGGCGAAAGGGTCCAACACCCTAGGGGCGCGCCCGCCGTAAGCCTTGCGAATCTCGTCGCGGAACCACTGGAGGTCAGGGCCGTTCTCCCGGCCCCAGTGGAGGATGCCGCCCTCGGTGACCTCCTTCACCTTCTCGACAACGCGCCCGTTGAGCCGCTTGCGTTCGATCTTCTCGACAACACGCCCGGCCATGCGCTCCAGCAGCGCATGGCGCTTGTCGGAGTCGCCTGAGTCCGGCAGCAACGTGGCGATAAGCGCAGCCCGCGAGGCCGCCAGGGGCCGCCGTGCCGGCCAGATGTGCAGGGTGGAGATGTGCCCATGCCGCACGCTCTTCTCGTGCACCGAGTCCAGCGACGCCTGCTTGAGGGGGAAGGCTACTTCTATGAGGCGCTTGTTGCTTTCGATCATACCCCTCACTTTTTCTTAGATGTAGAACTTGAAGGTGGGTTGTCTTTCTGTCACGGTCGGGTTGCTCACAAGGATTTCGCCAACCGCATCGGAGAACTTGACAGTAACCGGCTGAGTGTCACCAGCGTTACAGGCGTTGTAGTTCAATTTAGTTAGGCCGAGGATATCACGTGCCACGTCGAAAATATCGGCATCTCCATGTTGGATGTCGATTTGCAGGGGTACTGGTGTCTCCCATCCGTCATAGGTTCCTAGCCTAGGCTTGAACCCAGAGCCGAACAGATATCCCCTAATTGAGGAATGTTGCCACAACGTTCCACGCATCACAGGCCACTGCTTGTCCGGTCGGTAAAGTCGGGGGCCGTCGCGCCAGGGCCGGACGCGAATACCTACAACCTTTAGGCCATCTGGGGCAGCAGACTGATATCCTTTGAACTCTTCCACACTGATGTCGGATCGAGAGTGCAAGAAAACTTCCTTCAAGGTCTTCCCGTGAAGTTGAGTGTATGTGTCAAGAGCACCCTTCAGTAGGTCGTGCGCTGCCTGAGCTGTAAGCCGGAACTGCTTCTCTTCCGGCGAGTACCAGGGTCCATAGTTGCCTAAAAACACCACTCCATCACCATCATCTAGGAACATTTGGGCAGCGCAGGCGGCCGTCTTTGTTCCACCTTTGCCATCGGTCCTCCTGAATGCAAGTCCAACATAGCAGACGCCTTCCCCGGCAGTGGCGAGCCTCCAAGGCTTCCCGCCTGCCTTGTAGAACAGCGTGGTCGCGAGGTTCCACATTCGGTTAGAGAGTGGAGTCAACCCTCGTTGCCCAAACTGGTTCTCGTCATTTAATCTCAATGTTGATTCCCGGACAATCTGAATTGGGATGTTGTAGGCCATTTTTCCAGCCTTCATTTGGGGGATTATATACCTGTGTATTCCTGAACCTCTCAACTAGAGAAACAACGGCCACAAGCTATACAATCCAATAGCCACTCCCCCACATAGTCCTGCCACGAAAAAGAAGCCGCGTCTAGCCACATCGTTACTCGCAACCTTTGCGGGCACCAACAAGATGACCATCGCGACTAACGAGATGACAATGATCGTAATGATGCCGTTCCTGTCGGCTTCCGTAATCACGCTTTCCATCAAGCACTCCTTCTCAATGACCCTTGCCTTTCCGCCCTCCGCCAACTATCCTAAATTCCAGATTTACCCACTCTGGAAACTGAGGCTGTCCGCAACTACTGCAATGCTCTAGCTAAAGTCTTGGAGTTACTATTTCATCCTGATTCGGATTAGACATTGCCCTTCCCCCCTCTAAGCTGCCCACTAAAATGATGCTCCCCACTGACCCTCAGCCGTAGCCTTCGGCTGCGAGCTTACGGGCAAGCCAATCGCACAGTGACGATTGCTCAATGGCGTAGCTTACGAAGATGTGGTCGCGCCTATCTTGAATCTGTCTATCCAGGCTGTCAGTCCGAAACCTGCGCCGATTCGGGAAGGAGCGTCCCATTCTCCTTCTGCCAGACGACCCTCCCGTCCTTAACGATGGCTACTGATCCTGTGGTGTCGAAGGCCCGCTGGCGGGCCTTTGCAGAGGCCCTCTGCAAGGCGGCTAGGGCGCCATTGAAGTCTGTGTCACGGGACTCCACTGGCCGATGTCCGTCGTCCTGCTCTCGCGCTTTCATGTTGACCTCCCCTCTTTCAAGAGTACAGGTTTGTCGCCTGAATTGTCGTATACCACCCATTTATCCACCAGACCCTTGTAGAGATGCTCGAAGTTGCGGAGTCCGGTGTGGAACCGTCGACGAATGACCGGCTCCGGGACGTCGTGTCCGCCCTCTGCTACCCGCTGCTTCACGCGGGCAATGGCAATCTCAGGCCTCGATAATCGCAGGAAGAACAGCTCTACGCTGTACCCTTGTTCCCGCCAGTGGGGTATCAGCCTGGCATAACTTCGTCCGCTCAGCGTGGTCTCGAAGGCAAAACTCTCTCCCCTCCTCACGTAATCGCGGATCATGCTCAACATCAACCTGCCTGCCCGCAAGGCGGTGAGGTCTGGTCGAAACGGACTCAGGCCCGCGGCGATGAGGTCGGCATTGATGAAGATTGGGCAGTCTGCCTCGTTTGGGAGAAACTCCGTGGCAAAGGCAGTCTTACCCGCGCCGTTCGCTCCCGCGACTATGAGTATTCTCCTGGAACTGATCATGGGATGTCCCCACCACCAGGCTCCGCGGCTTCAAGCAACTCGCTCTGCGGGATGCTGTAGACCAGCGTCTCTCGGCCACGGGCGAGCAGCTTGGCGAAGGGGTCCCGTACCCGAACCAGGCACGGGTACGGGGTGGCGCAGTCGAAGACCACGTAGAGCCAGTAGCCGCCGCGGAGGTTGCAGGCCTTGGCCCACTCATTCTCGCTCATTTCGACGTTGCCGGAGCCGGCGCGGCCCTTCACTTCTATGGCGAGGCGCTCGGCGTCCGGACGGAGGGATAGGAGGTCGAATCCGGGCCAGTCAGTCAGGCCCGCCCTGCGCGCCAGGTTGGGCCGCGACACGTCCTTGACGTCGGCGCCCAAACCCTCCTCCCAGGAGACTGCGACGTCCATTGCGACCGTCTCCACCTCCGCGTCGAAACCCTCCGCATCCTCTGGAACCTGAGCGGGCACCACTAGTGCGTGGACGAGGAGCTCGACCGCTCTGGGCCGTACACGCTCCGGCTCCGACCGCAGCTCGGCGATGCGGCGTTCTCGGATCGCCGTAAGGCCCCGCTGTCGTTCCCTAGTCTTGGAGTGCTCGATTCTGGCGACGGGGTCGCCGGCCCGCGCTCGCTCGTTGAAGCGAGCGCGGGCAGCGGCGAGCTCGGCTGCCTGGAAGTCGAAGCCCCGGTTGATGAACGTCAGGCGAGAGGGCAACTCGTCGAGGATCCGGCGCCGGTGCAACTGCACGAGCCGTCCGGCCACGCCGTCGCGTGCGAATGCGACTGCCTCCGTGAGCAGACCTCGCGCAAGAGCGGCGAGCGGCGCCCGCCCGGGTGCGAAGTCTCTGGTCCCCTTTAGGAGAAGCAAGTGCTCCACTGGCCACTCCTCGACAGATCCTTCCTCCGTCTGCCGCAGCCCTACCAACCGCGAATCAAGCAGCGTGGCGTCCCCAGAGGAGGGCGCTTCATCCTCATATCCGTCCGCCCCGCTCTCGACCGATACCAACGCGATATGAAAGAGGTATGGTTCCGACGCGTAGGGATCGACGAAGACGGCGCCCTTCAGCCCGTCTCTTCCATAGCGGTCGATGATTAATGCGGAGATGCGGTCGAAGACGGGCTCGCCGGGATGCAGCCACACCGCTTCCTTACGGTCTTTCGGACGATATACGGTCAACCGCCCACGGGCCTCCTTGGGGTAAGCCTCGAACACGGTGAGTAGCGAGTCGATGGCACGGGACCGTAAAGGGGCCAGCGTGAAGGTGGTCTCCAAGTCCCCCTCTATTCGAAGATCGAGCAACGGCGCCGTCCTCTCCACGAACCTGCGCACGTAACCGGGAATGAGTCTCCGATAGGTCTCGTGGTCCGCCTCGTTCTTGAGACCGTCCAGCTCACGGCGGACCTCGCCACCCTCACCATACAACGCCCTTTCTCTATCTCCGAGTGCCAGTAGTTGCTCTTGGGTTAGCGTCCCCTCCAAACGGCGGACGGCTTCGTCCTCTCCTTCCGCAATGGCCTGATCAAGATAGTCCTTCATTGACACACCCTCGAACAGGCGGCCTATTACGTCGAATACCTTGTCGGAGCGCAGCTCTCTGCGGATAGCCTCCAGCTTGTCGAGCAGGGTCTTCATCACCCGGCCCTCGCGGGTGCCTGTAGCGACCAAGTTGATGATGATAACGGGGTCGTGGGTCTGGCCGTATCGGTGGATGCGGCCCATCCGCTGCTCCAAGCGTGCTGGGTTCCACGGAATGTCGTAGTTCACCATAAGCCAGCAGAACTGGAGGTTGATGCCCTCGCCAGCGGCGTCAGTTGCTACGAGATAGTTTGCGCCGCCCTCGCCCATTGGTCTCCGGAAGAACTCGACCTGCCGCTCGCGCTCCTGGTAGTCCATGCCACCGTGAATAGACGCTACCTGACCGGTATAGCCCAAGCCTTCTAGTCGGCGCACCAAGAAGGTAGCGGTATCACGATGCTCGGTGAAAATGATGAGCTTCTGGTTGGAGTGCGCGGGGTCTCGGAGCACCTCTTGGAGCTTTTCGAACTTCGACTCTAGACTGGCAGCCACTAGGCTCCGCGCCTTGCCCAGCAGTTCTTCAACCTTCAGACGCTCTGCCTCGAGCTCGGCAAGGCTGACCGCCACGATACCGCCTAGTGCCTGGTCTTCAAACGCCTCGTTCTGCTCCTGTTCATCTCCATCCGCAGGGTCCTCGTCGGCAGTCTGGGTTTCGAACGGGTCCTCGATGGCGTCGAGCCGACGCTGTTGTCGGGCGACCTGCTCCTCGGTGAGCCGGCCGTTCCTGATGTCGTCGATCATGCCTGCGAGCTTCTCGCTGCGCCGTTCGAAGGAGCGCATGAGCGCGTAGGTTGAACTGGCGAGACGCCTCTGGAAGACGCTCATCGCCAATTTCGCCGCCGATCTGTTCAGCAGCTGTGCCCGGTTGTAGTAGCCCAGGATGTAGTCGGTCGTCTCGTCATAAAGCTCCCGCTCGCTGCCAGGACCCCACGTGAGTTCGTAGCTCAACGTGTCGCAGTTTCGTTGGGGATAGAGGGGCGTCCCGTCGAAGTGAACCATCTCCTCTTTGGTGCGTCGAACGAAGTGATTCCGTCGGGAATCTGGAGGAAATCCATCGAAGGCGTCCTTGGTCTGGAGCGAGTCGGGAAGCAGCAGGCGCCACAAGAAGTAGTAGGGGTAGTCCCGACCCATGTGCGGCGTCGCCGTCAGCAGAAGCAGGTGGTGGGCTGACCAGGGAAGCGTCCATCGCTCGTCATCCACATCGGCGCCTGCTATGGCCTCGGCTAGCCTGTACCGGCCCGTCTTACGTACTCGGAAGTCCGGCTGACGATTTGCTGATAACTTGTGCGCCTCGTCGAAGACCACAAGGTCGTAGGCTTCGGTCTCGGCAGATCGGAGATGGTCGAACATACGCTGGCCGGTCAGAGTATCCAAGCTCACAATCACGAGGTCGCCTTCCGGGCCGGTGAACGGATTACCGGCCCGCGCATCTATCCCGCCGACTATACGGAACTGCAGGCGAAAGAGATTCCGCATTTCCCTTTCCCAGTTCCCGACCAGCCCGGCCGGCGGCACGACAAGCACTCGCCGGACGAGACGCCGGGACAGCATCTCCCGAACATAGAGACCGGTCATGATGGTCTTGCCAGCTCCAGCGTCGTCGGCCAGCAAGAAGCGGAGGGGAGATTGTTCGAGCATGCGCTGATAGACGGCAATGCGCTGGTGCGGGAGCGGATCGATCAGTGATGTCTCGGTAGCGAACGCCGAGTTGAATAGGTGTCCGTAGGCAAGTCGGTGAGTCTCTGCAACGGCCGAGACTGCATCCGGGTCCGCAGAGAAGTCCGAGCCATGAACCGCCGGTGAGGCGTCGTCAGTGGTAGACAGGTCTGGGGTTCCATGGTCGTCAGCCGAACTCTCAAGCTGCAATATACGTGCCCAAGCCAGGTTGTTAGGACGGGACTGTCTGTTCTCCCAGCGGTTGACAGTAGCGTAGGAGACGCCAACGAGTTCCGCGAACTTGGCCTGGGTCAATCCCCTGACTTCCCTAGCGTCTCTTATACGCTGTGGATAGTCGCTTGGCAGGCGAATGGAAGCGATCAGTGACATGATACCAGTCTACTACTTGTTTCGTGTGTGGCGCAAGCCATGCTATAGCATATGTTACAAGCATCTGCCACATAGCATTGGGGACCTGCACCTGCAGCCTGTCCTACTGGCTCCGTAGCCTCGTGTCGTGTCCTCGCCCCTACCACAAAACCACCTCGTATACAAGGGCTTGCAAGGCCTTACTTTGGACGAATTTTCCATTCACAATGAGAAGTTGGGCCATTGCTGACAGGAGCAGTCGATTGATCTTCGCGGAGCCAAGAACACAACCATTGAACGGCACGACACAGGCCGGACCGCGCCTCACGGGAGCGGTCGGGGGCTACGTGCGCGCCTACGCTGCGCTGCACGGACGGCGCAAGGCAGCCGAGGACCTCGGCGTGTCCCGCCACACCCTGTGGCGGTTCCTCGAACGAGGCCACACGGGGCGCGCCCTGCCCTCAGCCGTTCTGACCTCCGTCGGCGGGAGCGTGCGGGAGATTGAGGCGGCCACGTTCGAGCTGATCATCGACCTGGAGGGCCTACGACCGGACCCTGCGCTGCGTTCCCTACGCCAGGGTCTCGAAGAGGCGCTCCTGCTGCTGTGCGCCACGCCCCTGGCCACCGTGGACGAGCTGTCCCGCTTCGGGCGCATCCCTGCTTCCACGCTCCGCGACCGGCTGAAGAAGCTGACCGAGCGGGGGCTCGCGGACTCCGTGCCGCACCACCTGAGCGTCCTGGGGACACGTCCGCAGCGCAGATACTTCCCCACGGAGAAGGGCGTCACCGCAGCAGGCGCAGCCACCAAGGGCCGGAATCACATGCTGCGGTCCTACCCGGTGTCGAAGCAGTGGTTCCGGTTGTTGGCCGAGCGGCTGGACGCCGTGGCCGTGCTCCACCGCGTCGCCGCCCTAGTCGCCGACGCCGACCCGCACGACGACCCCGTGCGCGTGGACCACTACCGCAACGGCCCCTACGACATGCTGCTCACCCTGTCTGGAGGCCGCACCGTCGGCCTGATCCGCCAGGGACCGGCGCTGCCCACGTCCAGACTCCGCTACCGACTCAGGAGCATCGAGAGGCTGGACAGCAGCGACAGCCCCTTCGTCACCCTGGCGCTGACCCATGCAGACCAGGCCACCCGCAGGGCCGTCCGCTCATTGAGAGACCCGTCGGAGCACCGCAGGACCTTCGTAGCGACGGAGGGGGAGCTTCTTGCCGGAGACCACACGGGAGTCGTGTGGCAGCAGTGCGGGAGCGGCCTGGGCGAGGCCGTGCGCATCGATGCCGACGCATCCCTGGCGGGCATTCTGGCCTTGGCAGAACGCCTGCTGGACTCGTCCTACCCCTTCCTCCGGGACAGACCCAAGCCAAATCCCAGCGACCTCTATCCCTCCGGCGTGCAGGCCGCCATGCCGGAACCCACTGAGCAGCTCACATCAACCCTCCCTGTGCAGCTGACCCGCGCCGAGAAGGACGTTCTCGACCTGCTGGCCGCCTGGCCCCTGTGCACCCGTGAGCAACTCGCAGGACTGATGGGAGGCGTCACCCAGCGCCGGGTCAACCAGGTGCTCCGTTCCCTTGCTCAGCACGGCCTCGTGCGGACGGACGAGCCCCTGCACATGCTCACCGACGAGGGACTGACGTACCTGGCCCGCAGGGACCGGGCAGCCGTGGGGCTGACCCTCGAACGGTGGAGCGCCGAGCCTCTCTACCTGAACGCCGACATCTACGCCGGGACGGCGGTGCGAGCCCTCGCCTCCCAGCTTCGGCACCACGCCGGCGTCGTTGACTTCGCCGCCGCCCTGTCCGCCGAGGTTGCCCGATCCCCAGACCACGACCTGTTCGACCTGCTGCCCACGTCCCGCTCCAGCATCGGCTATCGCTACGACTGGACCACCTACGTCATTCACCCCGACGCCTCCTTCACGCTGGAGTACCATGGCCGGTGGCGTCCGTACCTGCTGGAGTTCGAGCGCCGGGCCACGACGCCGAAGCGGGCACGCTCCCGCCTGAAGTCCTACCAACGCTACTTCCTGAGCGGATGGGCTGAGCGAGACCACGAGGGGCGTCTGCCCCGGGTGCTCTTCGTCTTCGAGTCCCCCGGCAGCGAGAACGCCTTCCTCGATGTCGCCGACACGGTGAAGGGAGTCCCCATCATCACCTCCAACGCCGAGACCCTTGGAGAGCGTGGCATCCTGGGTGAGGCATGGATACTTCCGCCCCCGCATTCCCTCGACAGGAGGCCGCTGTCCCTGCTGCATCAGGTGCAACAATGACCGCCCCAGCCGTTCCGACCACTTCCTGTAGGGGGTGTCCCAGCATGGCTGCTGGGACCATTGTCCGCCCACCTGCAACCACTCTTGCACCTTACGCCCTCCCGATTACAAATTGGTGCAGTTTTGATACGTCAGGGGAGTCCCTGTCCACCTCAGTTCTCCGTTGTGCTTCAGCCTTGGCTCGTAGCTACATCCGCCCCACCAACGACCTTCACGACCAGGCCCATGATGACCGCCGGAGCATGTTCCATCATCGGCCCCAGCCCGTTCCTACGAGCCCGAACACCGCGGCGACTCTGTGCCGGAGGGGTTGAAGGCCGGTGTCATGATAGTGTATAGTAAGACAATATGCTACAACGGGAGATAAAGGGAGTGACCACCTCCAGACGATCCAAGACCATCACCTTCTCCCTGCCGCCGGAGATGGAAGCGCAGGTGCGGCGGGTGATGAAGGAGGACGATCTCTCTGTGAGCGAGCTGCTCCGGCAGGGGATTCGCCTGTTCATGGAGGAGAGGGAGTGGCGCAGACGGGAGCGGCTGGAACGGCTGCGGGCTGGTTACATTGAGCCTCAAGACTCAGACTACGGGAGGAGTTGAATCAAAATGACTGAAGCTGGTTGGTCCCATTGGGCTTTCGTCATCTTCCTTTTTGGGCTAATGAGCGTTTATGCCTTCCTCCTTGCGCGTACTGTTTTCCAGGCGGTGCTGCGGCTGTCAAAGAAGACGAACCGCTCTCTATACAGGAAATGGGGCGTAGAGGAAGACCTGTTCTGGCCTAATTCAAGGGCAGGGTTTATCGGCTTGGGCATTCTCGTCGTAGTCGGCGCAGCTCTCACTTTTCTCGCAGCCCTTTTTTCTACACTTCTGATAACGGATTCTTCGCGGGTCGGGGGAGATCAAGTCTACGATACGTTTAACTTCTTCTTTATTGGCTTCATCCTTGGCGCCGCTATCGAATCGCAGCGATTCCAGGACATACAGCGAAAAATCAAGAAGCTAGACGGCTTAAGAGAGGTCTTCCATGATCGCTTCAGCGTATCGGAGTTGCTTTCTGTCTACGAAAGCTTGCGGCACGCACCGCCCCTATTCTGGGAAGAGTATACCCAGCTCCCTGATGAAGAAGTTGACGAGGAAACCAATAGAAAGTATCGAGAGCGAGCAATCCCTTACCGCTATAGCCAATCAAGCAGGCACAACAATATCTTAATAGGTGTAACGGTTCTGACTCTTCTGGTTGCGGTACTTGCGGCATTGTTGGCATTCGGAGAGTTCTTTTGGTAGAGTCCTCACTCCCTAGAGAGAAAAGAGACGGGTTGCATCTATAGATCCACGAGGAGATGAAATCAATGAAGCAACAATATGATCTAACACCGGCGGCCCTCTACGCCAGGGTCTCCAGCGAACGCCAGGACGTGGACCTGTCAGTGGCCGCGCAGCTGCGGGCGCTCAGGGACTATGCCGAGAAGAACGGCTACCATGTCGCCCGCGAGTACGTGGACGAGGCCGAGAGCGGACGCATCGCCGACCGGCCCCAGTTCCAAAAGATGCTGGACGAGGCCGCCAAGCCCGAGGCCCCGTTCAAGGAAATCTTGGTCTGGAAGTTCTCCAGGTTCACCAGGAAGCGGGAGCACGCCGTCGCATTCAAGTCGATGCTCCGCAGGCGGGGCATCCGCGTGGTCTCCATCACCGAGCACGCCGACGATTCCCCCACCGGCAAGCTCATGGAGGCCATCATCGAGAGCGTGGACGAATTCTACAGCGAAAATCTTGCCCAAGAAGTTGTCAGGGGGATGCGTGAGTCTGCTTCTCGGGGCTTCTGGGTGGCCAGTCGCGTGCCCTACGGCTACCGGAAGCTCATGGTGCAGGACGGAGCCAAGAAGCGGCCCACCCTGGAACCCGATCCCACGACCGCGGCCGTGGTGGAGCGCATCTTCGGCATGGCCGAGGCAGGCAGGGGAATCCTAGACATCACCCGCACCCTCAACGACGAGGGCATCGCCAACCCCACCGGCAGGCTCTGGTCCAAGAACGGCGTCCACATCATCCTGAGGAACGAGGTGTACACCGGAACCCTGGTCTGGGGGATCGACGCCAAGGACAAGGCGGACCCGGTGCGGGTGGAGAAGGCCTTCCCCGCCATCATATCCAAGGCCCGGTTCCGCAGGGTGAACCGGAAGCTGCGCTCCCGCGCACCCAGGAGGAGCCACCCCCGCAGGGTGGGCAGCACCTATCTTCTCAGCGGGCTCGTTCGGTGCAAGGCGTGCAACCGCGCCCTCTCCGGCCAGGACGCCAAGAGCGGGAAGTTCGCCTACTACGTCTGCCAGTCGGTGATGAAGCGGGGCAGCGGGGCCTGCAACGCCCCCAGGCTCAACGCTCGCCGCTTCGAGGAGCAGGTGGTGGGCAAGATTCGGGAGAACGTGCTCACCGAGTCCAACATCCGGACGTTGGTGAAGCTGGTGGACGAGGAGATGGACGGGGTGGCAAAGGAGCAGCGGCAGAAGCTGGAGACCATCGAGGCGGAGCTGGTGGACGTGAAGCGCAGGTTGGGACGGCTCTACGACCTGGCGGAGACCACCGACCTGGACATCGACGACTTCAAACCCCGCATCAGAGAGCACCGCGAGCGGCAGGAGAAACTGGAGGCAACGGCGGAGGAAGCGAGGGCGATGCTCTCCCAGCGCAGAGAGGTCCTGGGCGACGTGGAGACCATCACGGCCTACGCCCTGGACATGAACATGTTCCTGAACGAGAGTGAGTTGACGGAGCGCCGGGCCTTCATCGAGAGCTTCGTGAAGGAGATCGTCGTCATGCCCGACAGTGCCGTGATCCGCTACACGATTCCGATGCCCGACGACAGCCCCATTCCGGGGAGAGACGTCGAGGAGATGGCGCTGAACGGCTCGGTTCTGTCTACCGTCAAGTTTGGTGGGGCTCGCCCTGACCCGGTTGGTCGGTCTGCTGATGCGCGATGTGGCGCTCACCCGCGACGAGGTTGTGGGCCTTATGGCTGGGTTGCTGACGTCCGAGGCTGCGCCGACCGGCACGACCAGGCTGGCAGACTGCCTCGACGCCAACGCGGACGGCCTCGGCCGCCGGTACGTGTCCGAGCTGCGGCGCAACTACGGGGGGTATTCGACGGCATTGCCTACCTGGGGGCGCAGCAAGAATCGCTGGGTCTCCGCTCGCGCCTACGAGCGTTCGGCGCCCCGCCGCCACTAGGCGATGGGTCAGGCCTCTCAGAGGAGGAACTACTCGAACGGGGCTTTGCGAGGCCTGCCGCGACGCCGGCCCTCCGAGGCCCAGAAGTAGACTGCGCCAGCTGTACGGCGGACCTCCAGGTCCTCCCCCAGCGTTTCGGCTGCCGCGGTGAGTCTGCGCCGGATCGCCTGGGTCGTCTCGCCCTCTCCGGGCTCCAGCTTCCCCGCTTGTCCGGGGCCTACGTGCTGGATGTACTCGACGTACTCCTTAAGCAGCGCCGCGCGCTGGCCCGTCACGGTATTCGCGCGTGCTTCGCCTATCGGAACAGTGTCAAACGTGGGCATCCCGCCTACCTCCTGGAGCCAGCGGCCGCATCAGGCAGCCACCCTCTGAGCGGGCAGGATAGCACTGTTGCGGGTAGCTCCGGCCTCCCCCGACTCCCGACGCAACCTCCCCGCTCCGTTGCTTCACGGGAGCTCCTCGGCCATGAACTCGGCCCAAAAGAACGGCCTAATTGGCGTCAACTAGTATTGCCGGTGGGCGTCAATCAGTTTTGCCGGTTCAGCTCCTCCTGTTGACTGCGTTGTTGGGCCACGCCGGTGCGGTAGCTGGGCACGTCGAATTCCAGGATGACCGAGTGGTGGACGACCAGGTCGATGGCCGCGGCGACGGCCATGGGATTGGCGAAGATGTGCTCCCACTCGGAGAAGACGAGGTTGGAGGTGATGCCCAATGACCGGCGCTCGTAGCGTTCGGCGATGAGGGTGAAGAGGACCTCGGATTCCTCGGCGCCCTGGGGCATGTAGCCCGGGTCATCCAGGAGCAGGAAGTCGAAGGTGTCCAGCTTGCGTAGTTGACCCGGCAGGGCCAAGTCGCACTTGGCTGCCAGCAGGTCCTGCACCAGCCGGTAGGCCGGGGCGAAGATGACCGAGCGGCCTGACTCCACCAAGCGGTGGCCGATGGCGCACAAGGCATGGGTCTTGCCAGCGCCGGGCAGTCCGAAGGCCAGGACGTTGACGCCGCGTTCGATGAAGTCCCCTTGGGCCAGTTGGGCCATCTGTTGCCACAGCAGCATGGGCATCCGGTCGTGCTCAAAGGTTGCCCAAGTCTTGCCGGACGGCAGCCGGGATTCCTTGCGCAGCCGGTTGATGCGCCGCTGCTTCCGGTCCTCGGCCTCCTGCTCCAGCACCTCAAGGAAGACGGGCAGGGCACCGTCGTGGCCGGCGGCTGTGAGGCGGGACACCGATTACGCCTCCATGGTGGGCAGCCTGAACTGGCGGCACAGTTCCCCGATGCGTTCCTGCATGATGCCGGTGTCCATCACCGCACCCCGCCAGCAGCCTGCTGCCTGTCAGCAGGCTGTCGTAGACCTTCAGGTCCGGCGCTCCGGCCAGAGTCAGCATAAGTGCCTCCGGAGGAGCCGGATTCGCCAACTCCCGCACCGCGCCGTAGTTGAAGGGCGCGCCGACTTCCAGCAGCAACGCCAAGGCGCTGTCCACCGTGGATTCCATCGTTGTCGCCGCGAGGTGCAGGATGCGCACGTATTCCACGTCGGCCCTTTCGCCCCGCCGCTCCCGCAGCGTGTCGTAGGCCAGCCGGAAGGTCATGGTGGGAAACATCTGCTCCCGGAACCGGTAGCGGGCGAAGGCCCCCGGCTTGCGCACGAGAGATCCGATGATGTGCCGGTAATCGACGCGGGGCTTCTCTTACTCACAGCGCAAAGGTGGGGGCGTAGCGCGAAGCTTCTTGATTAGGTCGAGAGTGGCGATCGGCTGTCCTATCCGTGTTGCCGGTGGTGGGCGCCATGAGATTGCCGGTAGTATGGCGGGAGCGATTTGCCTATCGTAGATTCCTGAAGAGGCGGCCTTGATGTCCTTTCCCGAAACGAACCCAGGGCTGCGCATCGATGTCAACGACCCAACGAATCTGCCTCTTTCTGGGTCGTCCCGATTTGCAGTAAGGGCCGAGAACCTAGGTTTCGCCGGCGTGGGGATGCCCGATCACCCCCACACGGGCAAGGACGTGTTCGTCAGGCTTGCGCTCGCCGCCCAGCGGACGACCCGCGTGACCCTCTTTCCATCGGTGACGAACCCGGTGTCACGCAACCCAAAGATGCTGGCGACTCTCGGGGCGACTCTAGGGGGGCTCGCGCCAGGCCGAGCTCGTCTGGTGATTGGCAGCGGGCAGGCTGCAATCCAATATGTAGGCGACCCCCAGGCCACGGTATCCCAAATGACGGCGGCTACGGAGGCGATTCTCCGCGCGTTGGCTACCGAGGTTGTACCCCCGGCCGGCGTGCCCGTCTATATCAACGCCAGCAGCCCCAGGATGCTACAGGCCGCGGGCGCCGTAGCCGACGGCGTATACGCCATGGTAGGCGTCGACTCTGACGTCGTAGCTACGGCGATGGGTTATGTCGAGGCTGGAGTCCGTGACGCGGGGCGACCCTCAGACAAGGTGGCTGTCGCGCTCGGATTGCCGGTGTTCATGGCGGAGACCGAAGCACAGGCGCACGAGAGCGCCGCCGAGTATGCGCTTTCCAACTTGCTCAGTCGCAACAGGGTGTTCTCCAGGGTCTTGAGGGAACGGGCGCCATCGCTTTCGGACGTCTCAAAAATGTCGGACCTGTCGCCGACGCAATTGCGCCATCTGGTTGGCGCTATGGTCATAGCGGGCGTTCCTGGGGAGGCGGCAGCGCAGGTCCTTTCCTTGGCGGAAAAAACTGAGACGCGCCACTTCATCGCGCGTGTACAGTTCGCCGGCCAAGACCCGTTTCAAGCTATCGAGATTTTCAGCTCCGCGCTGCGCGCCCTTGCCGGGCAGGACGTTCTCCGTCCCGACGATTGACATGCTCAGAGCGGCGGCTATACCGTCCGAGAGAGATTGTCGACAGCGGGTGCATGATGCAGCTGAACCTCAGAGCCGAGCCCGAACCGATTAGCTTCGACGTGTCGAAGAGTGCGCTGTGTGTGATCGACATGCAGAACTACGACATCAAGCCGGGAGGGTTCTTCGACCTCACGGGCGTGGACACGGAGCACGGCAAGCGTGTCATCGAGCCGATTCAGCGGGCTCTGGCATACGGTCGCGCGGCGGGCATGCCAGTCCTGTTCACCCGTATGGTCCTGCCCGCCAACCCTTCGATGCGGGCAGGCGCAGACTCGCCTTGGTACTGGAAGGGCGCCGCCTATCGAGCAGACCTGAGCGAACCGTCAATGGAGCGCGCAGTGGGCATCGACGGCACGTGGGGCGGGGAGATTATCGAGGAACTGACTCCACTGGAAGGCGAGTACGTCATCTCGAAGAACCTCTACAGCGCCTTTCAGCGGACGGATTTCGACCTGGTGCTGAGGCGCCTTGGAGTGAGACACCTCTTCATCACCGGCATAGGTACGCCCACCTGCGTGGAAGCCACCGCCAGGGACGCATACTTTCACGAGTATTTCCCTATCCTCATCGAGGACTGCTGTGGGGGAATCCTTCCCGAGACGCACGAGCAAGCGCTGTTCGCGATCAAGCGACGCTACGGTTGGGTAACCAACCTCGACAGCTGGACCTCAGCTATCGCAGAAGGCGTCCCGGACTTTCAGGCTCCGAACTAACGAGGCAACGGCTCCCGGTTCACCGACCTGGAGGAGGGAACATGACCGCCAGTTCATCCGGACTCACGCGCGCCGTCTGCGAATACGTCGCCGCCAGCCGCTACAGTGACCTTCCAGACGACGTTATCGAGGTAGCAAAGAGGCTGACGCTGGACTCCCTTGGCACCGCGCTTGCCGGCGGGACGCTCGGCGACGGAGGGCCGGAGACGGCTGCGGTCGTCATTAGCTCCGGGGGCCGACCCGAGAGCACGGTATTGGGGTACGGCGAGAAGGTGTCTGCGGTCATGGCGGGCCTGGCCAACGGCGCGATGGTGCATGCGCTGAACTACGACGCCATTGGCGCGGAGGGAGGACACCCGGGAGCATTCGCGCTCACGGCGCCCCTGGCAGTCGCCGAACGTCGTGGAGGGGTCAGCGGGAAGGAGTTCATCAACGCCCTCGTGGCCGGAGTCGAGGTCGAGATGCGGTCCGTGATAGCCCTGCTCCGCGCGGGAGTGAACACGAAGGGCCGTTTCCTGGAGGGTCAGCTCCTCAGCTATCTGGGCGCCACGCTCAGCGCAGGCCGGGTGCTCGAGCTCTCGGTCGACCAACTGGACAGCGCCCTTGGGCTCATGCTGATGCAGGCGTCAGGAAGCCGGCAGGTGGTGGTCTACGGCGACCCGCCCGCCAAGGGAATCTACGCAGCCTTCCCCAATCAAGGAGGCGTGCTTGCGGCCCTTCTGGCTCAGGAAGGCCTCGGTGCGCGCTGCGATGCGCTCGAAGGCGAAGCGGGTTTCTTCGCCATGTTCTACGACGGCGTGTACGACGCCTCCATCATCACCGAGGGACTAGGGACGACGTACTACACGCTCGATTCATCGTTCAAACCCTGGCCGACGAGCGGGCTAATCCACGCGTTCATCGAGGCCGGTCTCCAGCTCCGCAACGACGACGGCATCGACCCTGAGGCCATCGTCGAGCTCAGGCTCACCGGCCACCCCAGTTCCAGAAACTGGTTCGAGCCGGTGGAGGAGCGCCGCCGTCCTGGTAGCGCAGCCTCAGCGGCTAACAGCATCTACTTCGGCGCGGCCAAAGCGTTAGCGAACGGGGCCGTTACACTATCCGACTTCACCCCTGCGGGCCTCGGTCAGCCAGAAGCGTTGAAGATAGCGGCTAAAGGCAGCCACGAACTCGACCCCTCGCTGTCGCCGCACGCGGGCATAGTGGAGGTCGTTCTCGGCTCTGGCGCCACGGTGACGAAGCGCATCGACGTGCCCCTTGGACACCCGAAGAGGCCATTGAGCCGCGAGCAGCTCATCGACAAGTTCATGGACTGTGCGTCGCATGCCCCATTGCCACTCTCGCATTCGGCGCTCGAATCGGTGATTGACCTCATCGACCGGCTCGAAGACCTCGATGACGTGACAGCGATTCCAGATGCGCTGTCGTGATCGTGAGGGCCAGTCGCGCGCAGCGCAACTCGTTTGACGGCGCTTCAAGTGGTCTTTAACATGGTTTCTCGGTAGGCTGTGTTCGGGCCGCAGGCCCAATGCCCATAGCACGCGGGGCGAGGTGAGCAATGCTGACGGCTGAGCAGAACGAGCGCCTTACTCGTACGGGCCTTGGAACCCCGATGGGGGAAGCCATGCGACGGTACTGGATACCGGCGCTACTCAGCATGGAGATCCCGAAGCCCGATTGCCCTCCAGTCCGCGTTAGGCTGCTCGGAGAAGACTTGGTCGCATTTCGCGACACGAGCGGCAGGATTGGGCTCCTGAGCGAATTCTGTCCTCACCGCCGCGCATCGCTTTGGCTGGGTCGAAACGAGGAGAACGGGCTCCGCTGCGTCTATCACGGCTGGAAGTTCGACGTGACGGGCCAGTGCGTAGACCAGATGAACGAGCCCGACCAATTCGACTTCAGCCACAAGGTCCGCGCCAACTCCTACACGGTCGAGGAAATGGGCGGTCTGGCCTGGACCTACATGGGCCCGCCGGAGAGCAAGCCTCCGCTGCCAAATTTTGAGTGGACTCGCGTGCCCGAGGAGCAACGGACTCTCACGAAGGTAGTCCAAGAGTGCAACTGGCTTCAGGCACTTGAGGGAGGCGTAGACACGTCCCATGCGCCGATAATGCACCGCCGACTCCGCGAAGGCGTGACACTTCCCGGAACCGCCTACAGCAGCGCGTTCGTGCAGGGGAGCGCCCCGCTTATCGAGCTGGACGAGACAGAGTACGGCTATCGCTATTTCGGGGTGCGCCAGTTGGGCGAAGGCCGCCGGTACGTGAGGGGCTATCACTTCATCATGCCATTCACTCAGCTCCGGCCGCCCGGACTGGGCTTGGCCGAGGTGCATGGGCATCACTGGGTGCCCATCGACGACGAAAACGTGATGGTCTACAACTGGTACTACGCCTACGGCGACGCGCCTCTGGCCGAGGAAGCCCAAGACCCTCAGGTGAGCGGCAATAGTTTCACGACGGACATCGACCCCCGCAATGGCTTTCGCAGCTACCGCAACAAGTCGAACGATTGGATGATTGACCGTCAGGCTCAGAAGACCGACACGTTCACTGGGATCTACGGCATCAACACCCAGGACCGCGCGGTGCAGGAATCGATGGGCATAATCGTCGATCGTCAGCAGGAACACTTGGGCCAGGCTGACCGAGCCGTAATCGTGACGCGGAGACTGCTTCAGCAGGCGATCGACACCGTCAAAGACGGCGGAGAGCCGGCGGGAACCGCGCCCACCTACTACGACCTCCGCGCCGCAGAGTGCGCTCTTGGGGCCGATGAGGACTGGCGCGCCGCCCTGATGCCTCTTATGGATCCCGCGAAAAGCGTCACCTAAGGGCCCACTCGCGCCACGTGAGCTGACCTTGTTCGGCCTGGAGGGCGATTACAGTAACGGCGTCTCTCACATTCCCAAGCTGCGAGAACCGAAGACGCCCCCGCACAAGCGGGGGCGTCTTCTCTGCCGTCTCTGGCGCCGAGACCCAGCTAGTTCCTAAGCCGCTCAGCCAACGCGATGGTGTCCGTCAAGAGACTCGCATTGCTCTCAAAGTCGGGCACTGTGTAGCTTTCAATACGGTCGTAGTCCGGGTGGTTCTGGAAGGGGTGGTGCGGCATCCCCTTCCGCCGGCTGTTGGCCATCGTTGAGGCCCAGATCCGCTGACCGTCGTCGCCGAAGAACCAGTTGACGAACACCTTGGTCGCATTGGGGTGCGGAGCATTCTTGTACACGGCAAACCCGTCCGGGCTGATGTGTCCCCAACCCAATCTTCGCTCGACGGCGAGGCCTACGCCCTCAGTGTTGAACTCGTCCAAGAAGTTGTCGTACACGCCAATTCCGATGGGCACGCGTTCCGTAACCATCCATTCCGCAGTGGTGCGCGGGTCTTCGATGATGATCGGCTCTTGGTCCGAGAGGAGCTTGGTGACAAACTCTTCGCCCTTGAATGCGAGGAGCGAGCCGATAGCGGCGGTGCCTCCGCCATTCGCCGCGGGGTCATGGATAAGAATCTTCCCCTTCCACTTGGGGTCGAGCAGTTCCTCAACGTCTGTCAGGCCAGTAGGCTCCAAGTCGCGGTTTACATAGAAACCGCCCCGCAGATCCATAGCGAAGTAGAAGACATGGTCGAGCCCGCTTGCGTCATTTCCATACACGTCAAAGCCTAGGTACCAGTTATCGTCGTCCGTCACCTCTGGCAGGATGAGGAAGGGCTCAAGATCCTGGAATGTGCCGGCGGGCGCCATGACGTTGGTCATGTTGCCTGCGAAGTTGGCCATCACGTCCCAGAGGTATTGACCTGCCTGCTGCTCCGCGATGATTCGCGGGCCAAACCTGCTCGGGAAGGCCGTGGTGTGCTCCACTTCTATGTCAGGGAACGTCCTCTTGAACTCCTTTATAAGGAAGTTCGCGCCGTCTCCGGGTTTGGTGTTTATGACGAGCTTCTCGCTCTTTGCCGCCTCTTGCGCGGCAGCCCATTCCGCAACGTGAGGCCCTTCGGGCGTCGGAGTTGCAGTGACGACCACCTCAACTGTCACCGGAGTGGGCGTCGGCGCAGGAGTCGGCGTGGGGTCGGAGCCACAGGCGGCAGCTAATAGCGCCAGGATTCCGGCGAACGCTCCCAACACCACTGATCTAGGTAATCTGGTCATGCGACTTCCTTTCTTGGGCGAGCAACCGCGCTGCCTGACGTTCACGAGAAGAGACCACGGCCAATGTCTCCCTTATCACTCGTCGCATCAGTCCTCCCGTTTGGACAGCAACTGCAATCGCCGCGGAGCCACGCTATCGATGTTGTAGCGTGCCAGCCGTTATAGGGCCACATGGGCTATGTGTCAAGCGACTCTCTTTCTGTCCAATTGTTCAACGACTTTGATCTCCCCCTCCTGGGGCTCACAATGGAGGAGCATGTCGGCTTGCTGAAGCGACGCCCTCCATGGGCGCATACCAGTCTTCGGCCAGTTCGCCGCCTTGGTCCCGGCAATCTCCAGAAGCCGGGCGAGGCAATGAGAGGCTTAGCCAATCAAATGTCGCGCTGGCTTGACCCTCCGATGATGACGCCCGTAAGCTGCCGCACAGATGTCCTGGGTATTTTCAGCGCGCGCTGGCCGGGGAGATAAGGGTCAATGGCTTCATGACCGAATCAACTGTGGGAGACCGCCAAACCGTATTGGAGCTGCGAAACGTTTCGAAACGCTTCGGCGAGGTGCAGGCAGTCAAGGACGCGTCGATCGAAATCCACCAGGGGGAGGTGCTTACTCTGCTCGGGCCGAGCGGGTGCGGAAAGACAACGACGCTCCGGATGGCCATTGGCCTCGAACGTGTGTCGAGCGGGGAGATTTTCTACGACGGCGTGGTGGTCGACAGCGGCAGTAGCCGCGGCTTCGTTCCCCCGAATAAGCGGAACATGGGCATGGTGTTCCAGTCCTACGCGATCTGGCCCCACATGACGGTTGCCGAGAACGTGGCCTATCCCCTAAACGTCAGGCGGGTTGGCCGATCCGAGATTCGCGAACGGGTGGCGAAAGTCCTGGACCAAGTAGGTCTCAAGGGCATGGGCGACCGCCAATCGACCATGCTGAGCGGCGGTCAGCAGCAGCGAGTCGCGGTTGCGCGCAGTCTCGTGTTCGAGCCCAACCTGCTCCTCCTCGACGAGCCCTTTTCAAACTTGGACGCCAAGCTCCGTGAGCAGATGCGGGTTGAACTGAAAGAACTCCAGCGGCGCCTCGGCATCACTGTCCTATTCGTCACTCACGATCAGATTGAAGCGCTAAGCCTCTCGGATCGCATCGTGGTCATGAACCATGGCAACGTAGAACAAATTGGCACACCGACACAGTTGTACAGGAACCCGCAGACCCCGGCGGTGCGCGACTTCTTGGGACGCACCGTGGTGTTCACTGGAACGGTCGCCGACGGCGGCAACGCAGAAACACTTCCCGTGCAGCTCGAAGAGCCTGGAGGCCCTATCATTCGTGCGCGCGTCACTTCCGGCAGTACGCTTCGAGCTGGCGAGAGATGCGCCGTAGCCGTTCGTCCAGAGGTCGTGGACGTCACCCGTGTAGATAACTCGATGGCTGACTCGCAGAGCGGCGCGGAGAGGCTAGTTGGAGCCATCGCTGCGATTCTCTTCGTCGGTGAACGATACGAGGCGCGCGTACGTCTCCCATGGGGTCAGGACGTGCAAATCTACCTTCCCCTGTCCGACGATTGGGAAGAGGGGCAGGAGGTCCTACTGAACTTCGATGCGCTGCAAGCTCAGGTATGGGCCATTGCTGCTTGAAGCAGCGAACTTGACCGTCGCCTGCTAGGCGGACGGGTTGGTTGTTGATATCCCTCGGAGCTTGAAGCCGAGTATGCGCGCGCCCGCAGCCATGCCGAGAGTCAAGAGCAAGATCAGTAACCCGATGACCGACGCCTCCTCGAACTTCCCCTCGGCCATATAGTCGAGCTGCAGCATAGAGAGCGGTTCAGAGCTTCTAGTCGATAGCAATGCTACGACGCTGATCGCCTTCGCGGCTTGCACAAAGGACAACAATCCTACTAACACCAGCGCAGGAGCTATCAATGGAAGGAATATGCGTCGGAAGGTATAGATGTGCGAAGCCCCGCTCACCCAGGAGGCCTCTTCGAGCTCCGAGCCAATCTGCATCATATTGGTCTTTAGCAGTTGGACGCCCAAGGTGATGCTGGCAAGGCTTACAGCGAGCACCAGAACAAACATCGTGCCGTAGGCGAGGTTAAGGCCAGGTGTTCTTAGGAACAGCCAGAGGAATCCTAGTCCAATCACGATGCCAGGAATGGTTGCGGGCAACCAGGTCAAGAAGTCAAGCACATGCCGGCCTGCGAACTTCGTCCTAGCGCTAATGTAGGCGATCAGTGAAAAGAAGGTCATCGAAAACAGCGCCGCCCCTACACCGATGACGAAAGTGTTCTTGAGCGCTCCTAGGATTCGTGGGTCCGAAAGGCTTGCGTACCAGTTCTTCACCGTCCACGGATTCGGAATGTCAAAGAACCCAAACAGCCTCATAAACGTGCCGAGCGTAACCATGATAATTGGGAAGACAGTCATCATCAGGACCATGAAGGCGACGACGTAGAAGAGCGGCCAGCGTAGCCGGCCAAGCTCGTGCAGATGGGCGGAGTATTTACCGGACAGTGTCTGGCTGCTCCGCCGCCTACTTATCCACTGCTGTAAAACGATTAGCGGTAAGAGGAGGGCGAGAACCATCATGCTGAGAGCCATGGCCTCACCAAACTCAGGTGGCTCCCTAAGTAGAACTCGTCGGTATATCAGTGTGCTGTAGACATTGATCTGGGCTGGCGATCCGAGTATCAATTCGACCTCGAACGCCTCCATCGACTTAATCGTTCCTAGCAAGAAAATCACAAGGATCGTCGGAGCCATCACAGGAACGACAACCCGGAACAGCGTTCTGAGTGTGCCGGCGCCAACAATGCGCGACGCCTCCTCCAAGGAGGCATCCATGTTGCGAAATGCCGGGGTCAGTAGCATGACCTTTATGGCGACTGTCGTGGTCATCAGGTGAATGAACGTGATGCCCCACCACGAGTAAATCTGGAACGGCGCGTCGTGGACGAAGGGAAGCTGCATCAGAAGCTTATTGAAGAGGCCGCGGTCTCCATCGAGCACTAAAGACCACGCAATGACGACGGGCAGCGTTGGGATGAAGAAGGCTGTCCAAAACCCAAACTCCAGCCAGCCTTTATGCGGCAGGTCCGTCCTGGCGAAGACCCAGGCGAGAACAACCCCTATGAAGAATGCTATCAGCTGACGCGTGCCCGTGAGCGTAATAGTGTTCACGAATGCATCGCGAAGCTGGCGCTCTTGGAACACGGCTCCCCAATTGTCAAAGCCGAACGTAGTGTCCGTGCCGAACTGCCCCACTTGGAGACTGTTCAGGAACAGCAACAGAATAGGATAGACCGCGATGAACGCGACAATCCCCAGCACCAGTGTGAAGACTATTGTTGCCGGGCCGATGTGGGCCGCGCCCAACAGGCGCAAACCTAGGCCTACGTGCACCGGACCCGCGGCGTCAGCCATCCTAGGTAGCGGCTCTGCCTAGAGGCTTGACCGGAACGTCCGCCACGGACTATCGCGACCCGGCGAACTCAGCCGGGTGCATCGCATCAAGCGTTCGCGCTTTGTAGTCGGATTCAGCATCGATGATCTTCGCGATCCCACGCAAGCCATAGTACGAGGTCCCCGTGCCTGGAGGGTCGCCTCCGTCAGCGACTGTTTTCACCGCGTCGAACAACACTTGCCGGAGCTGAATGACGGCTTGGTCTGCCGGTCCAAGGCGCTCCCGCGTTCGGTCTACGATTGGCCCCACCGCCTCTTGGACAGCTCGGTCTTGCTGGTTCACTCCGCGAATGCCCGAGTACGACGTAGTCTTCTGGTACTCTCGATCAAGTCCCCATTCCTGCTCTGCCCCCACCTTCGATCGAAAGGTCTTCTGGTCGACTGCACTAGGGCCGTTGGCGGCTCCTATGTCCGCACTCTCCCTCTCTGCCTCCGAGAGCGGCTCTTCCCCAAAGCTGTACTCCCAGTTCCAGACCATGCAGTGCTCGTCGTCGATTGGAACGTACATGTGGCCTGGGGAACGGTATGGCTTCTGGAGCGATCGTATTTGGGTCCACGGAGCAACAAAATGGTGCGCTAGGACGAGGTCCTTCCCCTCGGCGGGGATGGGCCGAACAGCCCAGAACTCGTGGCCGTAGTCCGTTACCCGTATCTCGTACTTGCCGGGCTTAGCCCGCATGGTCGCATATGTCGGGTGCAGTCCGGCCTCCGGCCCGGCGTCCATGCTGATCGCGCCGTGGAGAACCGGGGCGTGCGACGGATCAATTCCGCCTTCCACGGCCTGCACCCAGTTGCAGTCTTGGACAACCTTCGAGATATCTCGGTGGGAAGGAGGAACCTGAGTCCACTCGAAATTCGGCGGCGGAGGCTGCTTGTCGGGCGGACCGAAGTACACCCAGACAACCTCGCCTACTTCTACATTTGGATACGACCGAATCTTGATTTTGTCCTTGAAGCGCAGTTCGTCCGGCTCATTCATTTGGTCGACACAATTGCCGTCGACGTCGTACTTCCAGCCGTGGTAAAGGCAACGAAGCCCATCCTCTTCGTTGCGGCCAAGCCACAACGGCGTGCCACGATGGGCGCAGAACCACTGCAGCACCCCTATACGACCACTAGTGTCCTTGAAGGCGACGAGGTCCTCCCCCAGGAGTCTGAACGGAACCGGCGCGCTATCGGGCTTGAGTTCCCACGAGAGCAGGGCCGGAACCCAATAGCGACGCACCACTTCGCCCATGGGAGTGCCGGGTCCAATGCGGCATAAGAGTTCGTTCTGTTCGGCAGTTAGCATAGCCAGCCTCCGTCACGAGTCCGCATGCGTGGCGCCGTCCCTGAGACGACCGCTTTTCAGTGAGCGGAGTATAGCATAGGGAGCCCGTAGTTCCGGCTCGGTTGTGTTAATCGAAGAGATGAAACGCAACGGTCTCCTCGGATTGACCGAGCAGCCGCGACTCAAGGGCACTAGCAGGCTGCTGAAAAGCGTGGATGCGCACGGTGGCGGGTGAGGGTGGGGCGGGTGAAGATAGGAGCGCTCAAGGGGGAGGTGGAGCGTATGCGTAGACGGCAGGAGGCGCAGGTGACGATGTTGGCCTTCGTGGACCTGGAGGAGCGCGTGCCAGCCGATCACCCGCTCCGCGCCATCAAAGCCTTGGCCGATGAGGCCCTGGCCCGGCTGTCGCCCGAGTTCAACCGGATGTATGCGGCGTGGGGCGGCCGTCGATTCCTCCGGAGCGCCTGCTGAAGGCGTCGCTGCTGATGGGGTTGTTCTCGGTGAGGAGCGAGCGAGCCTTCTGCGAGGAGCTGGACTACAACCTGCTGTCCGTGGTTCTTGGGCATGCAACTGACGGAGCAGCTTCGACGCTACGGTGTTCACCAAGAACCGGCAGCGGCTGCTGGAGCACCAAGTGGGCCAGCAGTTGTTCGATGAGGTGGTTCTGGCGGCGGACCGGCGAAGCCTTCCTGTCGGACGAGCACTTCACGGTGGACGGCACGCTGATCGAGGCGGCAGCGAGCCTCAAGAACTTCAAACCGCGAGAGACCGATCGTCCCTCGAACGCCGGCGGCTGGGGCAACCCCTCGGTGGAACTTTCAAGGGGAGCGCCGAACCAACGCGACGCACCAGAGCGTGACGGACCCCGAGGCGAAGGAGGCCAGGCTGGTGTTCATGGCCCATGCGCTGATGGAGAACCGCAACGGCCTGCTGGTGGACTTCCTGGTGAGCGAAGCCACGGGGGATGGCGGAGCGGGATGCGGTCCCGGTGCTGCTGGCCGGGGCGCGCGAACGCGGGCTCCATCCCCGGACGCTCGGAGGGGACAAGGGCTACGACACGCGGGGTTGCGTGGGGGCCATGCGCGCCTGCGGGGTCACCCCGCACGTGGCGCAAAACACGAGCGGGCGCTCCAGCGCTACCAATGGACGCACGACCCGGCATCGCGGCTATGCGCTCAGTCAGCGTCTGAGGAAGCGGGTCGAGGAGATCTTCGGGTGGATGAAGACGGTGGGCGGGTTCCGGAGGACGCGCTACCGAGGTCTGGACCGCACGGGCCTTGCTGGTTACCTCGTGGGGACGGCCTACAACCTGGTGCGGATGGCGAGGCTGATGACTGCTGAGACGCCAGTCCCACAGGCTATGCAGGCCGCGTAAGCAGGGGCCGCGAGGCCGCTCCTCACGTCACAGGCCCCGAGGCTAAAGGCCCTCCACACACGGTCAGACCGCCCGGCAACGCGTCACTCAGCGACATGGCGGACATGCCAGCAGCCCTCACATCGCCACGAAACCCTTTCTTCAGCAGCCTGCTAGATGGCCCTCAATACCAGAGGGGGAGACCGGAGCAGGAGATAGAGACCGCGTACCGTGACGCAGCGGCGGTGGGACGAGAAGCCGCTACACCCGCAGGATTGGTACTGACGGCACAGTCGCTGTTTGCCCTCGGGTTTGCCTTCGCGGGTTGGGGGCGGAAACCAGAGGAGGTAGAGGCCGTGCACCGTGCTGCGGCAGCGGCGGGACGAGAGGCCTCCACTCCAGAGGGCCTGGTAGAAACGGCGAAGGCGCTGTCCAACCTCGGGAACGCCCTTGCGGATTGGGGGCGGGAGCCAGAGGAGGTAGAGGCCGCATACCGTGATGCGGCGGCAGCGGGACGCGAGGCCGCCACACCCGCAGGATTACTACAGGCTGCACAGGCGCTGTCCAACCTCCGAATCGCCTCCGCGAGTTGGGGGCGGGAGCCAGAGGAGGTCGAGACCGCGTGCCGTGACGCAGCGGCAGCGGGACGAGAGGCCGCCGTCCCAGCAGGGTTGGTACTGACGGCACAGTCGCTGTTTGCCCTCGGGTTTGCCTTCGCGGGTTGGGGGCGGGAACCAGAGGAGGTAGAGGCCGCGTACCGTGATGCAGCGGCGGCGGGACGCGATGCCGCCACACCCGCAGGATTACTACAGGCTGCACAGGCGCTGTCCAACCTCCGAATCGCCTCCGCGAGTTGGGGGCGGCCGCAGCAGGAGGTAGAGACCACGTACCGCGACGCAGCGGCGGCGGGACGCGATGCCGCCGTCCCAGCAGGATTGGTACTGACAGCACAGTCGCTGTTTGCCCTTGGGAACGCCCTTGCAGTTTGGGGGCGAGAGCCAGAGGAGGTAGAGACCGCGTACCGTGATGCAGCGGCGGCAGGACGCGAGGCCGCAGAGGCGGCACGCAAATCCGCTACTCCAGAAGGTGCCGAGGTGGTCGAATTGGTGTCCAGCTTACTCAGGGAACCAGGCAGGAGGTACACGCAATAAGCTCTTTGCGATCGCCGTCAGGCCTTGGGTGTGTCCCTAGCGGAGGGAAGTTCACGATTTCGTGGACGGCAGAGGACGGGGCGGACGATTGCGAGGCTCGGCACCAAATCGCGAGAGGAGAAGTGGACTTCCGCTCCGGCCACGCAGGAGACGAGCGAGACACTCGCACCGCAGGTTCGGCCCACCCGAAGAGGCTCGAACTCTCGGTCAAAGGATCGCGGTGTCAAGGATTACAGGGCTCCCAACCACATCTCGAAGACAGTTCTGTCTACCGTCCACTTAGGCCCTCCTAGATGGACTCGAACCATTCCGGCGGGACCTTCACCGCGACCATCTCGCCCGTGGCGGTCTCGACGCCGTCGGAGACGAGGGAGCAGCTCACCAGCGCCTTGCGCTCACTCATGCTGTTGACGCGCGCGCGCATGGTCAGCGGCTGGTCGATGGGGGTGGGTTTCTTGTAAGTGATGTTGAGGGACGCAGTCGCGAACCAGACGACCGGTCCCTCACCGATCTGACGGCCCCCGGTCCTGTACGCCTCGGCGATGGCCGTCCAGATGCAATGGCAGTCGATCACGCAGCTAATCATGCCACCGTAGAGGATGTGCTTCGGCCCGGCGGCGAACTCGAGGCGGGGCGTCCAAGTGCAGACGGCCTCAGGTCCGTCCCAGAAGCTCCGGATGCGCAGGCCGTCCTTGGCGTCCGGCCCGCAGCCCCAGCAGTGATTGCCGGGTAGCAGGTCTTGAAAGGCAACGTCGCTCAATTCGGGACTCCTCCTCGGTTCGAGCCGCCCCCTCCTCAGTCCTCCCCTACAGACGGGGGAGGAGGGTAAAGCGAGGTGAGCCCTAGTCTAGCCGAGGGCGGCGGTATCTTGAACGCCCTGGGGTCAGCATCTCATCCGGTGATCCGGTAGCAGAGAGCGCGCTGGAATGAGGCCGTCGTCCGGCAGGCATCGACGAATCGGGTGGGCCGGTCTAACCTCTGGCTGATTCCGTCCGAGCGGAGGAAGGGCATGAACACCGAGGTCAGGTTGAGCATCGAGCGGCGGATGAGCTTCGCGGACGGATTTTCGTTCGGCGCGGCAGGGCCCTACGAGCGGCTGACCGGGTCGGCGAGCTTTGCTCTGGACCCCAGCGATCCCAGCAATGCGAATGTGGCGGACCTGTCGCTGGCCCCCCGCAACGCGGACGGAATGGTCGAATTCAGGGCGGACCTCGACATCCTCAAGCCCGTCGATCTAGACCGCGGGGCCCGAAGTCTGCTTTATGACGTGAACAACCGGGGGAACAGAACAGCCCTGAGGGCGTTCAACGACGCTCCGGCAGACAGCGATCCCCGCACCCTGGCGGCGGCGGGCAACGGTTTTCTCCTGCGGCGGGGCTTCACGATAGTCTGGTCGGGCTGGCAGGGAGACCTGACGCCGGGCGGCGGACTCCTCACTGCCGAGCTGCCGGAGGCGTTGGAGGACGGGAAGCCGCTCAGGGGCACGGTGCGCCAAGAGTTCATCGCCGAGCAGCATGGGGTGCTGTCGATGCCGCTCAGCGGCGCTCCGAACATCCACTCCTACCCCGCGCTCGATCTGGACACGGCGCACGCGACGATGACGCTGCGCGAGCACGAGCAAGACCCGCGGATACCGGTCGCCCCCGACGCCTGGGCGTTCGCGGAGGCGGCGACGGTCGACGGGGAGGTACGGCTGCGTCCGTCGGCGACGTCCTGCTACGTGAAGGGCGGCTTCAAAGCGGGCTGGATATACGAGCTGATATACGAGACGGAGGGCTCCCGCGTGATGGGCCTCGGCATCGTGGGCATCCGGGACCTGATGTCGATGCTCCGTTATGACGAGGCCGACGCGAACGGCGCGCCGAACCCCGTGGTCGGCCACGAGCGGGCGTACATGTACGGGCAGTCGCTGAGCGCGCGCGTGATCCGTCAGTTCGTCTACGACGGCTACAACGCGGACTTGTCGGGCCGGAGGGTGTTCGACGCCGTCTACCCGCACGTATCGGGCGCAGGCCGTTTGTTCGCGAATGCTCGTTTCGCTCAGGTGGGGCGCTATCCCCGTCAGCACGAGGAGCACCAGTGGCCGTCGGAGCGTTACCCGTTCGCCTACTCGGCGGCGCCTGACGCCTTCTCGGACGCGATGGATAGCGTCTTGAAGCGTCCGGAGTCCGACCCTCTGGTGATGCACACGCACACCAACACCGAATACTGGAACCGCCACGCCTCGCTTGGACACACGGACCCACGCACCGGCGACGACATCCCGTTTCCCGAGGCGGTGCGCGTCTACTTCCTGGCGAGCGCGCAGCATTCGGGCGCAACGCCTCCGGCGGAGGACGTGGCTCAGCAGCTATCCAACGTGATGAACAACGGGCCGCTGATGCGAGGAGCCCTGACGTTGATGGACCGTTGGGTCACCGAAGGCGCGCAGCCTCCGCCCAGCATCGTGCCCCGGCGGGCTGACGGCACGCTGGTCACGCCCGAGAGAGCGCTGGAAGCGTTCCCCAAAGCCCCGGGCGCGGGAATACCGGCCTGGCCCAGCCGTCTGCCGCTATACGACTACGGCCCCGATTTCGACCGGGGGGTGATTACGGAGCATCCGCCGAAGCCTGCGTCCGGCAAGGAGTATGTCGTCCAGACGCCGCAGGTTGACGAGGACGGCAACGACCTTGGCGGCCTGCGGTCGCCGGACATCATGGCGCCGGTCGGCACGCATACAGGGTGGAACCTGCGCAAGAGCGGGTTCGGGGAAGGGGACTTCGCCTCGCTCTCGGGGAGCTTCATACCCTTCGCCCGCACACGAGCGGAAAGGGAGGCCACCGGCGACCCACGGCTGTCCATCGAGGAGCGGTACGCTTCCCATGAAGACTACGTGCGCCGGGTCTCCGAGGCAGTTCAAGAGCTGTTGGCCGCCGGTTTCTTACTGGAGGAGGACGCGGTACGGTACGTCGAGGCGGCTAAGGCCCGCGACCCGCTGAATGCGGACGTTCCGCTGGCCCCGCTTGCGCTCGGCAAAGAGATGCCGGCCGCCACCGCAAGCCCTCGCTGACCGCGCACTCGACGACTGAGCGTGGAAAGAGGACAATCCCGCTCTGAGAGGATCGCAATTACCGCAGCTGGGGAGGTCATCGACATGGTCGCAACGCGGCGCATCAACATAGGGGTCATCGGCATCGGCGTGGGGGGGCTCGAAATCCTGCGCTCGGTAGTGCAGCAACCGGACATCGTCCAGCTTGCGGCGGGGTGCGACGTGGTCCCTGTCACACGTGAACGTTTCCAGGAGCGCTTTCCCGATACCAAGGTGTACGAGAGCGCAGAGCAGATGTGCAAAGCCCCGGACATCGACGCCGTGTACATTGCGTCGCCGAACCGGTTCCACGCCGAGCACACGATCACGGCTGCGAGGCACGGGAAGCACGTCATGGTCGAGAAGCCCATGGCCATCTCCCTTGCAGAGACGGAGCAGATGGTCGAGGAGTGCGACAAGGCGGGGGTGCATCTCGTCTGCGCCCACACCGCGAGCTTTGGGCTGCCCTACCGGGTAATGCGTAAGGTGATTGAGTCCGGGGAGCTCGGCGCGGTCAGAGCGATTCACCTGATTGCGTACACCGACTGGATGCTCCGGCCAAGGACACCGGACGAGCTCGATTTCGCTCAGGGGGGAGGCGTTCCGTACCGCCAGGGCCCGCACCAGATCGACACCGTCCGCCTGCTCGGCGGCGGGATGGTCAAGAGGGTCTGGGGCAAGGTGGGACAGTGGATGCCGGAGCGTCCGATGCCCGGCTACTACACCGCCCATTTCGAGTTCGAGGACGGAGCGGTGGCCACCGCCACGCACAATGGCTATGGCTACTTCACGATGAGCGAGGTCAACGGACCGGCCTCGGGCCGCAGCTCCATCGAGAATCTTGTGCGCGTTCGCAAGGAGATGCGCGACGGGACACGGAATGAGGAGCAAGACAAGCAGGACCTGCGCATCGGCGGGGCCGTTGAGGCCCAGCAGTTCGCGGAGGCGCTCCGCTCCGACGGCGGCCGGGGGAACTTCGGGCGTCAGGTCACACGGGAGCCGGGCGACCGCAGCGGCCTCAACGACACGGGGGACCCCGGGACGATCTTCGTGACCTGCGAGCGCGGGGACATGCGCATCGGCTCCGAGGGCGTACTCATCTACGATGACAACGGCGTGCGCGAGGTTACGGGCGTCTCGAACATCCACAGCCGGGGCGAGGTGCACGAGATCTACGACGCGATCGTCCACGGCAAGCCCGTATACCATTCGGGGCGTTGGGGCATGGGTACGGCCGAGGCAATCTTCGGGATGGTCGAGTCTTCCCAGACGGGCAAGGTGGTCGAGCTTAGCCACCAGACGCCGGTCCATCCCGAGTACGACGCCGACCTCACCGTGGTCCCCATCTAGCAGCGCGCAGGCTCTAGGCGGGGGAGGGTTTGCGGACGAACGCTTCTCCTCCCCCGCGCTTCGCTGCGCTCGCGCACCTCTCCCTAGCCATCTCCCGTAGACGGGAGATGGAACCAGAGGCGGGGGGAGGGGGTTGGGGCGAGGTTCCCGCCTTCGTGGGAATGACGGAAAGAGGGGAGTCAGGTTGGCCGGTTGACCGATGGCGCTTGGCGGGCTTTCGTGGCGCGTTGGAGTTTGCGGCGGGGCGTCAGAAGGTAACGGCCGCACGTGAGGCAGCGGATGCCGATGTCCGCGCCGAGCCGCTCCACGCGCCACTCGACCCCTCCGCAGGGGTGAGTCTTACGCAGCGTGAGACGGTCTCCAAGGTGGAACTCTACGTCCATCCCTTCTCCATCCGATCGAGCTCCGCGTTGATCGCGTCCCGGAGGCGTAGCGCCTCAGCCCGCGCAGCATCGGCGAAATCGCGGCCGCTCGACGCGTAGAGCACGCTGCGCGACGCGGAGATAAGCGCGCGCCGTCCGTTGGCGTCCGTTCCGTTCCGCACCGACGCTTCGAGGTCGCCTCCTTGCGCGCCGACGCCGGGCACGAGGACCGGCATCGAGCCCGCGATGCTCCGCACCCGCGCGAGCTCCTCTGGAACGGTCGCTCCGACGACGAGTCCGACGTTGCCGTTGTCGTTCCACGCGCACGCCTGACCGGCGACCTCCTCGTGGAGCGGCCGCTCGCCTACCGGGCCGCGCACCCGGAGGTCCTGGAACTCGGCGCTGCCCGGATTGGACGTGCGCGCGAGGATGAAGACGCCGCGGTCCGCGTAGTCGAGGAACGGCTGGAGGGCGTCCCGGCCCTGGTACGGGTTCACCGTCACGGCGTCCGCGCCCCAGACCTCGAACGCCGCTTTCGCATAGGCGATTGCGGTGTTGCCGAGGTCGCCGCGCTTCGCGTCGAGGAGCATGGGCACGCCGTCCGGCGCGGCCTCGATGGTCTGCCGCAGGGCCTCAAGCCCAGCGATGCCCTCGGCCTCGTAGAAGGCGAAGTTTGGCTTGTACGCGCAGACCAGGTCGGCGGTCGCGTCGATGATGGCCCTGTTGAACGCGGCGATGTCGTCGATGGGCATGGAGGAGGGCCACGGGTCGAGCCCGACGCACAGCAGGCTCCTGTTGCGGGTCATCGCAGCGTCCAGCCGTTCGACGAACGAGTCCATGCCCTCCTCGATCCTCTCTCCTAGGGGTCTGAGGCCAGTCTACCAGCGGCGGACTGCCGCGCTCCTAGTGTGGCGGCGGCGTTATGGAGCGCGGCGCGGGTTGCTTATCCCCATACCTCGCAGGCTGTCTCGACGACGAGCTCCAGCTTGCGCCATTGCTCGCGAGTTTCAGGACAAACCCAGACGCAGACGGGAAAAGGCTGGGGGAGTCGTCTAGCTTGCCATCGACGGCCACTCGCCGAGCAGGCGGCCGGCGTTCGGCACTGAGAAGGTGTGGCCGAGTATGGATGCGATGCTCCAGAACATGGCCGGGTTGCTTGCGACGACAGGGACGCCCAGGTCGGCCTCCAGCCGCTCGAGGATGTGAAGCGGGTTCAACGGAGCGCCCTGGAAGTAGACGGCCTGGGCGCCGGGGGTGTTGGCGAAGGCGTCGACGGCCAGCTGGTAGACCTCCTCGGACGTCTTGCGCTCCGTGGCCTGCACGTCCTCGCGGCGGGTATCGGTCCGCGCGTTAGCGGGGAACGTGACGTTGAGTCCGCGCTCCGTGAGGAAGTCGCGCAGCATCGCATTCAGCCCATCGTCGAAGGGGGTGAGGAGGAGGATGTCGGTCGCGCCGAAGGCCTTGACGGCGGCGGCGCCGGACTCGAGGGCAGTCGTGACGGGGATGTCGAGGACGGCGCGCAGCTTGCCGATGTGGTCGGGGTTCTGGACCTGCATGGGGGCGCCCATGAGCGCGATGCCCTCCCAGTCCTTCTCCTTTGCGAGCTTGGTGGTGATCTCGATGTGCTCGTCCGACTTGCCCGCGAGGTCGTAGAGCGAACCGCCCCAAAGGCCGAGGGGCATGATTTCCAAGTCGACGTCCCGTGGCACGAGGCGGAGGAAGTCGTCGTAGTGCTGGGCGCGCCGCCCGCTTGCGCTGAGGAAACCGACGTTTAGGGTCGCCATGGATTCATCCTCCGTTCTTCTTGGCGAGGGCGAGGTCGTGGGCTTGGGAGAAGAGGCCGGTGTTGCCGTAGAGGGACTCGCCGCGCAGCGGGAGTGTATAACGGCGATTCGCCCGTTCGCCACGGCAGGGGCGGCGCCCCTCTCTAACTCTCCCGCAGACGGGACCTTTGCGTAACCCGATTTTCTGGCGGGCGTAACTCTTCCCGCCCACCCGCCCGTCATGTTGTGGGGGACACCCCCCACGCTCCCGGCAGAGGGGCGTCGCCCCTCTGCGCTCCTACCCGCCAAGGATTCCCGCGAAGGCGGGAATCCTTCATGTGCCTGCCCACACCTCAACCAACGAAAGTATGCGGGCGGGGCGCGGCCCACCTCTCTAACTCTCCCCCGCAGACGGTGGGGAGGACTTCGAGGCAATGACGGAGAGGGGCGCGGGGGGAGAAGGAACTCCGGCGAGGACTATCTGCCCCAGTTGGGGACGAGGTCGCCGTCGGGGGTGAAGCGATCGACACGGTGGTTGGAGAGGTCGGAGACGTAGACATCGCCCGACGGGCTGACGGCGACGCCCGACGGCGAGCGGAAGTCGCCCGGACGGCTGCCGCCCTCCCCCCACGCGCCGAGGAACGCGCCGATGGGGTTGAATCGCTGCACGCGCTGGTTGACCGAGTCGACGATGTAAAGGTCGCCGGAGGGACCGACAGCCACGCCGATGGGAGAGTCGAACTGACCTCCCTCCACGCCGTGCATGCCGAGGTTGTCCACAAACGCGCCGCTCGTGGTCAGCTTCTGCACGTAGTGCCTGGCGAAGTCGGCGACGTAGACGTAGCCGGCACGGTCCGACGCGATGCCGGAGGGGCTTTCGAACTGCCGTCCGCCTATCGGGTCCGACTCCCACGCTTCGATGAAGGCGCCGTCCGCGCCGAACTTCTGGACGCGGGCGTTGCCGGAGTCCGCGACGTAGACATCGCCGTCCGCGTCGACGGCGACGCCGACAGGCTGGCTGAAGTGGCCTGGCCCTTCGCCCTGGGCGCCCCACGAGCCCGCGGGCGAGCCCGCAGCGGTGAAGCGGTGCACCCGGTTCTCGAACTCGTCGACGACGTAGATGTCTCCGTTCGGGGCTGTGGCGACGCCGGCGGGTGTCCCGAAGACGTCGTCGCCGGGCCCTCGGGGGCCGATCCGCCGATCGAGCCGTCCATCCGGACCGAAGACGAGCAGCTGGCCCGACGATACGTAGGTCACGAGGATGTTCCCGTCAGGGGCCGCCGCTACGAACCGCGGCGACTTGAAGGCGTCGGTCCATGGAGTTTCGCCGGGGGGAGTGGGGGTGGGGATGGCCCCCGCCGGCTCGCGCATGGAGCTGCCGGAGGTGCAAGCGGCGACTGCCATGAGCGCTAGGGGCAAGCTCAGAGCGAGGATGCGGGGCAGGATGCGGGATAGGTTGAGGTTGGCGGCTCGCATGGGCTTGGCGTCTAGTTTAGACCAGCGAGGCGGTAAGCCGCTCATAGAGCCTCCGCCGCCTATATAATCCGCTGGAGGCCCCCTCCTGGCCTCTCCCGCAGACGGGGGAGGAATTGGCGTTGATTGGCGGGCGCGTGGTTCGACAAGCTCACCACGGACCGATTGGATTCCTGGATTCCCGCCTGCGCGGGAATGACGGAGGGGGCGGGGGACGAGGGCGCTTCGATGAGGGTAGCGGGACTGTATGGATCTTAGCTCATTGGAACTTGGACAGGCGCTGTGCGAGCGAGACGTTGTCGTCACGAGCGATCGCGCGGCGCTGTACATCGACGCAGTGGAGGACGACTCGCCGCTCTATTCAGCGCAGGGGCTGGCGCCGCCGATGGCGGTGGCGGCCATCGTGATGGCGGCGGCCATGGAGGCCGTCGAGCTGCCAGCGGGCGCGGTGCACACCGGCCAGGAGCTGGCGTTCGCCGGTCCGGCGCCCATCGGCGCGTCGGTCCGGTGCGTTGCGTCGGTTGCGGCCAACAGCGTGCGGCGCGGCACGCGCTTCCTGAGCCTGGACCTTACGGGAAGCGCGGAAGGGGAACGGGTCGTCGAGGGCCGGGCGTCGCTGGCGATAGCGGAGGAGAGCGAGTGACCGACCCGCCTCAGACGCTGCCGCCGGTCGTGCACCGGATCACCCAGGGCCAGCTGGCGAAGTACGCGGATGCGAGCGGAGACCACAATCCGCTGCACCTCGATGCCGAGTTTGCAAAGGGCACTCCCTACGGCAGGCCCATCGCCCACGGGATGCTCGTGCTGGCGTTCGTCTCGGAGCTGATGACCAAGACGTTCGGCAGGTCGTGGATGTGCGGGGGCAGACTGAAGACGCGGTTCCGCGCGCCGGTGTTTCCGGGCGACGTCGTGCGCGCCGAGGGGTCGCTGAAATCGAATGACGGAGCGACGGCCGCCTACCAGGTCGCCGTCACGAACCAAGACGGGGTCCAGGTGATAACGGGCGAGGCGACGGTCCCGCTCGACGGCTGAGGCGATAGGAGGACGTTTGGCTAGCTCAACGATTGCATTGGATGCGATGGGAGGAGACCACGCCCCGGCCGTACCGGTCGAGGGCGCGGTGATAGCCGCGCGCGAGCTCGGGATCGAGGTGGCGCTCGTCGGCGACGAGGCCGCGGTCGAGGCCGAGCTCGCCAAGCACGACGCGGGCTCGCTGCCCATCCGCGTGGTCGCGTCCGAGGACGTGGTCGTAGAGGGCGAGCACCCCGCGCTGTCGCTGCGGAGCAAGCCGAGGTCGTCCATCGCGGTGACGCTCGGCCTGCTGAAGGTCGGGCATGCGCAGGCGGGGGTGAGCATGGGCTCGACGGGGGCGACGATGGCGGCGTCGGTGCTGGCGCTGGGCATGTTCCCCGGTCTGGAGCGCCCGACGCTCGGCGGGCCGTTCATCGGCCTCGCGCCGAAGACCACCATCATCGACCTGGGCGCGAACGTGGACTGCAAGCCGTCGCAGCTGCTGAGCTTCGGGGCGTTGGGAGCGTCGTTCGAGCGGGTCCACCACGGCATCGACGATCCACGCGTGGGACTGTTGAGCGTGGGGTCGGAGGATGGCAAGGGAAACCGGCAGGCGCAGGAGGCGTTTCCACTGTTCCAGGCGAGCGGCCTGAACTTCATCGGGAACGTCGAGGGGCACGAGATATTCACGGGCAAGGCAGACGTGGTCGTTTGCGACGGTTTCGTCGGCAACGTGCTGCTGAAGTACACGGAGGGCTTGGCGGCGGCGGCGGGGCGTCATCTGGCGTCGACCCTGAGGCCGGACAACCCGGCGGTGCAGGCGATCGCCGGACTGGCCGAGGCCGCGGAGGGCAGCGGGGGCCCGCTGTTCGGCGTGAACGGCGTCGTCATCGCGGGTCACGGAAGGTCCAGCGCGCGGAGCATTGCAAGGTCCATCGGGCTGGCGCGTCGCCTGCTGGAGACAGGGCTCGTGGAAACGATGCGCGACGACCTGGCGCGGGTGCTTGCGCGGGCGGAGGCGGATGGTGGGTAGGCTGGACGGGAAGCGGGCGCTGGTCACGGGGGGCAGCCGCGGCATCGGCAGGGCGGTCACCTTGCGGCTCGCGGCGGAGGGAGCGAGCGTTGCGGTCAACTACAACTCCGGAGAGGCGGAGGCGGAGGCCGTCGCCGAGGAGGTCAGGTCCCTGGGCGTGGAAGCCGCCGTACTGCAGGCGAGCGTGGCGGACGCCGCGCAGGCGGAGGGCCTGGTGACGGCGGCGATCGACGCGCTGGGCGGGCTCGATATCCTGGTGAACAACGCGGGCATCACGAGGGACAACCTCCTGATGCGGCTCTCCGAGGAGGACTGGGACGCGGTGCTGGACACGAACCTGAAGGGAGCGTTCCTGTGCACGAGGGCGGCAGTGCGCCCCATGCTGCGGCAGCGCTCCGGACGGATCATCAACATGTCGTCGGTCGTCGCTATAACGGGCAACGCGGGGCAGGCGAACTACACGGCGGCCAAGGCGGGGCTCATCGGCTTCACCAAGACCGTCGCCAGGGAGGTGGCGTCGCGGGGCATCACCGCGAACGCGCTCGCGCCGGGATTCATCGAGACGCGGATGGTCGCGGCGATACCCGCCGAGCTCCAGGCGAAGGTCCTCGAGCGCATCCCGCTGGGGAGCTTCGGCTCGCCGGAGGACGTGGCGGCGTGCGCGGCCTTTCTGGCCAGCGACGACGCGCGCTACGTCACGGGGCAGGTGCTGGGAGTCGACGGAGGGTTGGGGCTATGACGGGAGTATGGCCGGAAGACCACGCGGGACCGGGCGACAAGATTCTCGTGATTGTCGCCCACCCGGATGACGCGGAGTTCATGTGCGCTGCCAGCGTCGCGCGGTGGACGTCGGAAGGACGGGAGGTCGTCTACGGCCTCGTTACGTCCGGCGACAAGGGCACGTCCGACCCGGACGTCGTGCCGTCGGAGCTCGCGGCGCTGCGGGAGGAGGAGCAACGGGAGGTGTGCCGCATCCTCGGCGTAAGCGAGGTGGAATTCCTTCGCTACGAGGACGGCATGGTGCAGAACACGCTGGAACTGCGGAAGGACATCGTCCGCATCATCCGCAAGCACAAGCCGAGCGCTGTCATCACGCAGAACCCAACGGTGCGATGGTCGGGCCACTACATCAATCACCCTGACCATCGGAACACGGGCGACGCGACGCTGGACGCTGTGTTCCCGTCGGCGCGGGACGTGCACATGTACCCGGAACTCGCGCTCAACGAGGGGTTGGAGGCGCATATCGTCGAGCACGTCTACCTCGGCGCGCGTGACGATATCGCAGATGTGTATTTCGACGTTAGCGGCACTGTCGAGACGAAGATCCGCGCGCTGAAGGCGCATGCGAGCCAGATGCAGTTCACTCCCGCCAACGGGGGAGAGCCGTCCAAGGAAGAGCGGGAGTTTGGCGAACGGCTCACGGGTTGGCTCAAGGACCGAGGCGCGCAGAAGGGCATCCCCTACGCGGAGTCGTTCAAGTACTTTTGCCTTGGGTAAGGGCGTGAGCAAGAGCGCCGTGGCCTACAACCGCATCACGCAGATAACGCACTGGGCAAGCGCGCTGCTGATCGTCGGGATGCTGGGGGTCGGGCTGGCGATGACGCGCATCGGCGAGGGCGAAGCGCAGGAGTCACTCTACAACGCGCACGTGGGCATGGGCCTCGGAACGCTCGCGCTGACCGCCGTCCGCCTCGTGTCGCTCGTTGCCCATCGGTGGCCCGCGCCGCCGGAGGTGCTGTCGCCCGCGAACGAGAGGGCGTTCATCGGGACGCACGTCCTGCTGTACGCGCTGCTTATCGCGCTGCTCGCAAGCGGCATCGGGATGCTCGCGTTGAGCGGACTCTCGCTCGTTCCCGGCAGTATCGTCCCCGCCGGCATCGAAGACGTGCCGCCGCGGATAGCCCACAACGTGCTCTCCAAGGTGTTCATCGCGCTGCTGCTGGTCCACGTTGCGGGTGTTGTCCGCTATCAGCTGGGAAAGGGCGACACGCTGGGACGTATGGGCGTTCCGTGGTTCAGCCGCGAGAGAGGGACCACGGACGCGGCTGAGGGATGAGCGCGCGAGGTGCCTCGCGTCCAGAGCGATCGCCTACGCCTCGACGGGCTCGGTGGCCAGGGCGTAGAGCGGGTCGGAGAGTATCGCCGCGCCCCCGCCCGCGAGCCGCAGCGACGCCCCCGCGACAGCGTGCTTTGACGGGACGAGCGCCAGTCCCAACGCGCCCTCGCCGTCGGCGCAGGCCGACGTAACGACGCCCGCGGGCGAGCCGTCCCCGCTCTCCAGGGCGTCGCCCGGGGCGGCGGGAACGTCGGACGTGAACGACATGAGCAGCCGCTGCACCTTGCGGTACGTCTGGAGCCTCGCGATGACCTCCTGCCCCGTGTAGCAACCCTTGTCTTCGCTGATGGAGCCGAGGAGGCGCGCCTCCAGCGGATTATTGAACGCGCCGAACTCCGACTCGTAGGCGGGCACGCCCTGGGCGATGCGGTAGGCCTCGAACGTCTCCGCGCTTACTTCCTGCGCCGCGACGTCCAACGCCTCCGTCGCGCGCCCGGACTGCGCGAGCGGCAGCAGTACGTGGTAGACCGGGCGCGCTCCGAATGGAGCAGCGATGACGACAGTGTCCCCACTCGCCGCCGCGCCGTCTGGGAGAGGGACGGGATAGTGAGCGCTCGCGAGGGCGTCGGTGGCGAGCGGCCCCGCGACGGTCAGCTGGGTGGTGGTTGCGCTCGCATCCTCCACGGAGATGTCCTCGCCGAAGGTGTAGAGGTCGATCCATTCGACCACGGCCTCCGCCCGCCCGGGGCTCGTGAGACACCAGAGGCCGCCGTCGACCGCCGCGAGAAGCAGATGGTCGATGACACGGGCGTCGCCGTTCGTGAGCACGGTCGAACGCGCCAGACCCTCCGGCAGCGTTTCGAGCTGGTTGGTCGTGAGGCGGTTGAGGAGGTCGAGGACGTCGACTCCGGTGATCCAGAGGCGTCCGCAGGCGCTCCGGTCGGTGAACGCGGCGCGCTCTTCGAGGGCGGATAGGCCCGCGGCGTCGATGGCCATCGTTCACTCTCCTCTCTCTAACTCCCCCCGTCTAAGGGGAGAGGACCAGACATCTTCTACGGACGAGCCTTACGTAACCCTACTTTGGGACGGGTGTAGCTCTTCCCACCCACCCGCCCGTCATGTTGTGGGGGATACCCCCACGCCCCCGGCAAAGGGGCACCACCCCTATCGTATTCCGAACCGGTTCATGGTCCGAAGGCTCACCGCGAACCGGTTCGCAAATGCCCAACGCCGGGGGTTCGGGGGCGAGGTCCCCGCCTGCGCGGGAATGACGAAATGGGTGATGCAAAAATCCCGCGGACGGGGGAGAGGAAAGTCCGAAGCAATACGAGGAAGCGGGCGGGCTAGACGGAGAAGGACGTGCCGCAGCCGCAGGCCTTCTTGGCGTTCGGGTTGTTGAAAACGAACCCCTTGCCGTTCAGGCCGCCAGAATAGTCGAGCTCGGTGCCGGCGAGGAAGATGTAGCTCTTCTTGTCGATGGCGAGCTTGATCCCGTTCTGCTCGATGACCTTGTCGCCGTCCTTGGTCTCGTCCGTGATGTCGAGGGCGTAGGTGAGGCCGGAGCAGCCGCCGCCCTTGACCGCAACTCGCAGGACGCCGCTCTCGATGCCCTCGGCGGCCAAGAATTGGCGGACGTGGCTCGCGCCGTTCTCGGTGATCGTGATGGTGAGTGGTTGGGGGGCCGTGGTCATGGCAATCCTCGACGCGGGCTATTCTTTGTCATGCTAGCCTCTCTATCGTAGGGAGGGACGGCGCGGGCGTCAAGGCGCAGGGGACCGCGCGGAGAGGAGAGCGTAGTTACACGATCTCGTGTAAGATGAAGGCAAGGCATGGGAGCAGCGGAACGTGAGTGGCAGCCCGAGGATGTCTACGGCCTGCGCTACCGCCTGGGGGCGTCCCAGCAGGAGTTGGCGCTGCTCCTCGGCGTCCGGCAGCAGACCGTGAGCGACTGGGAGATGGGCCTGCACGCGCCCCAGGGCGCCTCGCGGCGGCTTCTTTCGATGGTCGCAGAGCAACAGGGGGAGTACGGCGCGAAGGGTGGCCGGGGCGTCCCGCGGCGCTCCCTCCCGATGTCGGCGGAGCAGCCTGCCGAGTACGGCGCGAAGCGTAAGCAGGGCGGGCATGACGCCCCTTAGCGTTGCCGAGCCCGTCCGCCGCTACCGGCCCGTCCGTCACCGGAAGAGTCCCCTGCTCCCGGAGCGGCTCCTGGCGAAACTGTGGCAAGCGCGGGAGGGCCGTTCGCTGCGAACGGTGGACGGCAGGCGCGTGAACGTTCTCTACGCGGGCCGCCCCGCCCCCGGTCACGGCCCCGACTTCCAAGACGCCGTCGTCGAGTTGGACGGCGTCCGCGAGGCCGGAGTGGTGGAGCTGCATCGGACGCCCTCGGACTGGCGCGCCCACGGCCACCACACCGACCCCGCGTACGACGGCGTCGTTCTGCACGTCGTGGCGAGGGCGGCGGCCGGCGGGCCGGACCTGCCGGTGGCCGAGCTGCGGCGAGGGAATCGTGAGCCTCCGGTGGAGGCGCCGCTGATGGCGGGCCTGGCGAGGATGGGCTCGTCGGAGCTGCGGCAGACGCTCGTTCGGGCGGGGATGCTCCGGTTTCAGGAGCGGGCGACCGCGGCGCGGAACGCCCTCAGGTCAGGCGTGGAGCAGGCGTTCCACGAAGCGGTGTTCGAGGCGCTGGGCTACTCCGAGAACCGCGCTCCTTTCCTTGAGCTCGCGCGGATGGCGCCCATCGAAGAGCTCCGGCGGCTGGCGCTCGAAACGCCGCGCCAAGACCAGGCGGACGCGCTCACGCGCCGCTTGCTATCGCTCGCGGGCTTTGGCGAGGGAGCGGGGTCGTCCGCCATGGAGCGGGCTTTCTGGCGGACGTCAGGCGTCCGTCCCGCGAACCATCCGGCGAGGCGCGTCCGAGCGGCGGGCGTCTTGACCGCCGGGGTCACGGACGAGGGCTGGCTGACGGCGTGCCGCCGCGCGGCCGAGGACGGTCCGTCCGGCCTCGAACGCCTCTTCACCGCGGCGGAGGAAGGCAGCGCGCTCACCGGCTCGGGGCGGGCCAGGGAGATCGTCGTCAATGCGGCGTTGCCGCTGCTGGCGGCCAAGGAGGGAGGGGACGGCCAGGGGGCGGCCGCTCTCTACCGGATGTTCCCCCCGCTCCCCGAGAACTCCGTGACGCGGGAGGCGCGCCGCCTCGCGGGGGCAGCCGGTATGCGTCTCTCGGCGTGCGAGCAGCAGGGACTGATCCGCCTCTACCGGCGGGGCGTCGCCGGGGCCTAGGCGGCGTAGACGAGGCGCAGGGCCCGGAGGACGGCGCGGGGCGCGAAGGCGAGGATCCTGAAGCCCGCCGCCACCGCCAGCGCCGATGCCACGCCGATGGCCGCGCCGCCGATCACATCCGTGGGATAGTGGACGCCGGCGTAGATGCGGGCGAACCCCCAGAGGAACGCCAGCAGATAGAGCCAGCTCCCCAGGACGCGGTGACGCAGAAAGACGGCGGTCGCAAGGGCGAAGCCCACCGAAGCCGCGTTTGACGGGAACGAGGGGTCCGTCGGCTCGTAGAAGAGCAGGGTGAGGTCGTTGTCCACGAAGGGCCGCGTCCTGTTGGCAAGGACGTTGATGACGGTTGTGAGGGCGTTTGCTATGCCGATGGCGGCGGCGCCGATCATAGTGGTTACCTGGTTCGAGGGCCGCGTTGCCCCGTTGCCGTAGAACCACAGCCCCAAGAGCACGAGGCTGCCTGCCACGGGGACCAGGTAGTCGCTGACGAACGCCTCCATCAGCAGGTCGAAGGGAGCAAACTTCCCGACGCCGGAGTTGAGAAATCGGAGGATGGCCCCGTCCATCAGCGGCGTCCTTTCGCGGCCCGGCTGCGCTCACGGCGGAGCGATTGGACACGGGCGGCGGCGGCCCTGGCGAAGGTTGTCCGCTCCAACCAGGTCAGGCCCGCCGGGGGGCCTTGTCCGGTCTGGGGATCCCAGCTGTGGTCCGCGCCCCAGCGGTGGTTCACGACCGACGAGACCGTGATGAGCAGCGCGACGGCGGCGGCGCCGCCGATGGCGAACCAGCGCGCCTGAACGACGCCGTCGAGGCCCTCAGCGGTGTCCGGCACGTTCCGCTCCCCGCTGGCGAAGAACCAGGCGAAGGCGGCGATTACGAGCAGGACGGAGGCGGCCTCGGTGGCGCGAGGCCAGCGCCTGAAGACGACGAGGCCCCACAGCCGGCTTCGGACGGCCGCGAGCTGGACGACCCCAAGGGTGCTCACAAATACCCAGAGCGTGTAGGCGAACTCGAACGCGGACATCGGAGGCCTAACTAGGAAGCTGCGACTCTCGGAGAAGCCGTGGCGCAGGTGTGAAGGTAGGCGGGGTTCTCCCCGCGCACGATGGGGAAGTACAGGTCCTGGAGCCGACGGGTGACCGGGCCGACTCCGCCGGCGCCCACGGGGCGATGGTCGACCGTGCCCACGCCCTGAACGTGCGCGGCCGTCCCCGAGAGGAAGACCTCGTCGGCGGTGTAGAGCTCGCTGCGGTCGACGAGGCGCTCCTCGACCTTCAGCCCGAGCTCGTTGCGCGCTAGGTCAATGATCGTATCGCGCGTGATGCCGGGGAGCACGTTGCTCTCGAGGGTCGGGGTGGCGATGGTGTCTCCGTAAACGAAGAAGATGTTCTCGCCGGTGCCCTCGCAGACGTGTCCGTCCATGTTGAGCATGATGGCCTCGTCGAAGCCCATGGCGATGGCGTCGGTCTTGGCGAGGATAGAGTTCAGGTAGAGGCCGCTCAGCTTGAAGCGCGGGGGGACCATGGTGTCGTCGATGCGGCGGTAGGAAGCCACGCAGCAGTTGATCGCGCCATCGGAGTCGATGTAGTTCCCGAAGGGCACCGCGAGGCAGAAGAAGCCGTCTCCCAGCGCCCGGAGGTTGAGGTTCGCCACCTTCTGCTCGGCCTTGAAGGCCACGGGGCGGATGTAGAGGTCTTGGGCGTAGCCGGAGCGCTCCACCACTTCGACGGTGATGTCGCAGAGCTCCTGCACGGTGTACGGCACGTCGATCCAGAGCATCTTGCAGCCGCGCAGGAGGCGCTCGTAGTGCTCGCGGAGCTTGAATATGTACATCTGCCCGTGGTCGGCGTTCCAGTTGCCCCTGATGCCTTCGAAGACGGCGGTGCCGTAGTGGAGGGCGTGGGTCATGATGCCGACTTTGGCGTCCGCCAAGGGCATGTACTCTCCGTTCATAAAAGCCACAGGAGTTGGCATGGCGCTCCTTGGACCGGCTCTCCGCCGGACTTAAGTCTGACGATTATCGTCAGCAGCCTTGGTAAGTGTCAATCGCGCTCGGTCGAGACCCACCACCGGACGCCGTCCGTCGAGAAGCGGACGCGGCCGTTCTCCGCGGTCGAAAAGAGCCGGTCTGGGCCGATTTTTTCGGACACCCGCTCCACCACCTCCGGCGAAGGATGGCCGAAGGGGCTCTCCGCTGCGACGGAGACGACGGCGGCGACCGGTCCGACCGCGTTCAGCAACTCCGGGGAGGTCGACGTGCGGCTCCCGTGGTGACCGAGCTTCAGGATGTCGGCCGAGAGGTCGAGGCCTGCGTCGAGCAGGGAGAGCTCGCTCTCGACGAAGAGGTCGGCCATGAACAACGCCGACGCCTCGCCGTAGATGACGCGCGCCGCAACGCCGTTGTTGTTGACGTCCGAGGAGGTGCCGGTCAGGGCGGGCGCCGGGGGGTTGAGGAGCTCGATCAGCACGCCGTCCGTCAGGCTGACGGTCATGCCGCGGACCGCTTCCACCGGCGCGCGGCCGAGGGAGTCCAGCTCGGCGGCCCAGGCGTCCGCGTATCCGGTGGGTGGGGATGAGGAGGTGGATGGGGATGAGGAGGCGGACGGGGAGGGAGGCGGCGCGATGACGCGGTCGAGCCGTCCACGCCGCGCAAGCTCGAGCAGGCCGTTCATGTGGTCGGCGTGGGGATGGGTCAGGACCGCCAGGTCGATGCGGAGTTTGCCGAGGGGCAGCAGGTCGTCCACCTGCTCGATGGCCGCGCGGGGGTCGGGCCCGCCGTCGATCAGCGTTGTCCCGCCCGTCGGCGAGGTGATTAGGATGGCATCTCCTTGGCCGACGTCGAGGACGTCGACGTGGAGCAGGCCGTCGCCTGCTGTGGCGACGAACGCCCAAGGAGCGGCGGCCAGGACGAGCAGGCCCCCGACTGCGAGGGCGGCTTCGACGCGGCTCGCGGGGCCATGCCAGACGGCCCTCGCGGCGTGGACCGCCGCGGACGCCCAGACGCGCCGGCCAAGGAAGGCCGCGACAACAGCGGCGAGCGCGTAGACGCTCCAGACCCAGGCGGCGCTCAGGCCGTCGATGGAGATGCGTCCGCCGGGGGCCGCCGCCACGACCTCCGCCAGCACCGTCAGGAAGGCGCCGAACGGCCACGTGACGCCCCCGGTCGCGTATGCGAGCGGCGGCAGGAAGAGTCCGGCGGCCGCCGTCAGTCCGGCGCCGGCGAGGAACAGCGGCATGACGACCAGGGCCAGCAATGTCGCCGGAGCGCCGAGGAGCGGGACGCTCCCGAAGTTGAAGGCGACGAGGGGCGCGGAACCGAGGAAGGCGCCGAGGGAAACGGCGAGCCCCGACAGCGCGGCGGAGATTGCCCAGGCCGCCTGCTTTGGCAGCCGCTCCCCCAGGCCCGCGACCCGCTCAGCGGTCCAGGCGCGGGCAAGGAGGCCGATGAAGAGGACGCCGGCCATGGAGGTAAAGCTGAGTTGGAATGAGCGGTCCCACAACGAGCGCGGCTCGATGAGCAGCAGGACGAGGGCGGCGAGGCCGAGGGCGTTGACGGCTGCGGGCATCCGTCCGGAGGCGAGGGCCAGCAGGAACGCGGACGCCATCAGTCCGGCGCGGACGGCGGACGGCGGCGCGCCCGCGAGGAGCACGTACGCCCACATGAGAAGGAGCGGGGCGATGAGATAGAGGCCGCGCCGCCTTCCCAGGAGCGCCCGCGAAACCAGCATCGAAATCGCGAGGACGATGCCGACGTGCATGCCCGATATCGCCAGCAGATGGGCGAGGCCCGCGTCGCGGAAGGCGTCGGACACGCCGGTGGGCACGCCCGAACGGAGCCCGAACAGCATGGCGGAGGCGAGAGATGCGGCCGGCTCGGGCATGTGGCGTTCGAGCGACGCCGCGAGCCGCGACCGGAGCTCGTGGACCGAAGCAGCGGTATTCCGACCTCCCGGCGATATCTCCAGGAAGTGGGCAGGACTAACGACCGCCCCGATTCCCTGGGCGGCCAGGTGTTCCGGGTAATCGAACGGGCCAATGCGCTCCGGTGGGCGGACAGTCCCCCGGAGCGTCACGGTGTCGCCGTGGCGGATGTAGGGGTAGCTACGGTCCTCCACGGGCGTGACTCCGGCGTCGGCCCAGACGATGACGGCGCCTTCCGCGGGCGCCCAGCCGTTCGGCGTCCGGCGCTCCACGAGGTCGGCCCGCAGACGCAGCGAGCGCCCCGCGGCCTCCGGGACGCCGTCGACCACCGCGCGCGCCGTGACGGTCGTCCCGAGCAGCGCGTTGCTATCGTCCTGAACGACGGCCGGTCCCGGGCCGGAGCGCACGATGCCGAGGAGTCCTCCGGCGAGGAAGAGGGCGGCGATCCCCACGCGCAGACCGGCGGTGCGCGACCGCAAGTAGGCGGCCCCGAGGGCCAACGCCAGGAGCGCGGCGGCGGCAAGGGATATGTCCGCTCCGGCGCCCGCAAACAGTCCGCCCGCAAACAGTCCCAGAGAATATCCGAGCGCCAGCCAGGCAAGGGGCACGGCGCTACGTCCCCAGCCGAACGAGGGGCCGGATGCGCTCGTAGGTGATGGGCCCGATGCCCTGGATAGCCATCAGCTGGTCGAGGCGCACGAAGGGGCCGTTCGCGTTCCGGTGCTCCACGATGCGCGCCGCCAGCACTTCGCCGATGCCCGGGAGGGCCGTCAGCTCGGAGGCGGTCGCCGTGTTGAGGTCGGTCAGCTCGGTCTGTTCGGGCTCCGACGCGGCGGACTCGGGCGCGGCGAGCGCTGTCGCGGTGGGCGCGGGGCGTGTGATTTCGACGCCGGGGCTGGGTCCGGGAGATACGATCAGCCACACGCCGCCCGCCAACGAGACGAGCGCCAGGAGAGTCAGGGCTGTTCGGTAAGCGTTGCGCCAATCCATAGCGGCGGGCCTTTTCCTGGTGTTGCGGGTCTTCCTCCCCCCGTTCGTGGGGCGGGCCGGGAGGAGTACGTCCGCATTCTAGGGCGAGAGCGCGCTGAGGCGGGCGCGGAGGGCCCTGGGGGAGCTCATGGAGAAGGACAGCGGCGCCATGAGGGCGCAGACGGCGACCATCACCCAGATGGAGACGGAGTAGTTGCCGTTCACAACGAAGATGGCGGCCATGAAGAGCGGCCCCACGACGCCCGCCGCCACCGAGCCTCCCTGGAGCAGTCCAATGATCGAGCCGAGGGAGCGCGTGCCGAACATGAGGCTTCCTAAGGTCCCGCGCGTGGGAATGATGCAGCCGAACCCAACTCCGAACAGGACGACGAAGGGCAGGGTCATGGCGACGGAGGTTACGGTTACGACCTGGAGGTAGGCAAAGGAGAGCGCCATCATCCCTGCCACGACGGCGAGCACCATGCGGTAGTCGGCCTTGTCGAGCATGTAGCCGGCCCCGATGCGTCCAATGCCGCTGAGGGTGAAGACGAGGGTGAAGGTAACGGCGGCGGCTTCTGGGCTGAGGCCCACGTCTTGCACGAAATAGGGGATCTGGTGGACTTGGAACGCGGAGTTGACCATGAACATGCCCGAGAGATAGGCGGTGAAGAGCCAGAACTCCTTGGTCCGTACGGCTTGGCGCAGGAGCATGCCGTGCTCGGTGCGCCAAGCGGGGCGCCCCGAGACGTTTTCCTCGCCTTCCTCAGGGGGGTCGCCGTCGGGACGAAGGCCGTAGTCCTCGGGGCGTTCGCGGGCCACGGCGCTGAGGAGGGTGAGGAGGACGAGGACGATTATGCCGTAGGCGACGAGGATGTTCCGCCAGCCGAAGGTGTCTTCGAGGGAGGTGTTGAGTATGACGAATGGCGAGCCGAAGATGGGGCCCATCACCGCGAAGCCCGTCGCGAGGCCGCGCTTGCGCCGGAACCACCGCGCGATGACCACGGGCCAGGTGACGGCATGGCTCATGCCGGACGCGCCGATGGAGATGAGGAAGATCGCGAGATAGAAGGTGACGACGCCGTTCATGCGGCCAAGCAGGATCAGCCCGGCCCCGGTGATGATGGCGCACCAGAAGAGGAGAGTGCGCGCGCTGATCTTGTCCAGCATGAAGCCGACGAGGGGACTGATGAAGCCAGACTCGAGCTGGCGGAGCGACATGGCGCCGCCGATGACGGCGCGGTTCCATCCGAAGTGGGACTCGATGGGCAGGATGAAGGCGTTGAGTCCTTGGAAGTAGGCCGCTGAGAGGATGGAGTTCGTCAGGATGCTGCCCGCGACAATGTACCAGCCGAAGAACACGCGGGGCTGCCGCTGGGCGCGGCCGGTCGGTGGGAGAGAGGCCAAGAGATCTCCAGCGGCCAGTTGGGGCCGCGCAGGCGCATGGTAGTGCAGGGTGGGGCGGAGGGGAAACCGGGGCTGCTTTGACAGGCCGCCGCAGGCGCGGCTAACGTCAACAGCACTACGATATCGGAGCAGACAATGCCATCACTCGATGACCTTAAAGGGCTGCTGGGCCAGAGCAGGGTGGTCGTGTTCACGACGTACCGGCGCGACGGGATGCCGCAGCAGAGCTTGGTGACGGTGGGCGAGCTGAACGGCGGCCTCGCGTTTACGACGCGTTCGCGCAACGCCAAGGCCTACAACCTGGCGAGAGACCCGCGGTGCGCGATGATGCTGGTGAGCCCGGACCGGCGAACGTTCGCGGTGCTGGACGGCGAGGCGGAGGTGCTGGGGGCGCACAACTTGGACGCGGAGGCGCTGCGCCTCAAGCTGCGGGAGGTCTTCCAAGCAGCGGGCGGCCAGCATGAGGACTGGGACGAGTACGACCGGGCGATGCTGGAGCAGAGGCGGGTGGCGGTTACGCTCCGCCCGTCGCGCATCGTAGGGCATAACGTCTAGGGGCGCTTACCCATTTCTGTCCTGCCCGCAGCCGAGAGGGATTAGGCGGGCGGCGCCTCAACCGCGAAACCCTCTCCACGAATGGGCCTGCCGGCATCGAAGAGAGAGTGCTGGGCCTCGTACCGGAGTCAGCGGAGGCGTCCCCCTAGTGTCCTCCGCCGGGTGCGTCGACGAGCGAGCGGTCGGACTCGAACCGCCAAACGGCGCGGTCCGACTGCCACTCACCCCCAACGACCTGCCGGAAGAAGCCGATGAGCTCGGACCACGCCGCCTCGGACTGCTCAGGCCGGTAGCGGGCCGGGATCGTCGCGTTCATCCACCCGTGGGGGGCGCCCGCGTAGATGCGGATCGTATAGCTCTTGTCGTGCTGCTCCAGCTCGCTCCGGAAACGCTGGATGTGGTCGAGCGGCACTGCCGGGTCCAGCTCGCCAAACCCGCCGAGCACGGGGCACGTCAGCTTCGGAATCAGCTCCGCAACCGTCTGCTGGCCGGGGTGGATCGGCACGTAGTCGCGTGGGTAGATGCCCCCGTGGAACACGGCGATAGCCGCCACGTCGTCGCGTGACGCTGCGTAGACGATGGGTGTGCGCCCGCTGAGGCAGAACCCGGCAATGCCGATGCGGTCGCCGTCAACGTCCGGCAGCGTGCGCAGATAGGCGATGGTCTCGTCGAGGTCAGCTAGCGCCTCGGCGTCTGTCGGGTCCACCCGCGCCTGGGCGGCCTCGATGGGCGCCCGGTCGCCGTCGTAGCGGTGGAACATGTCGGGGACGCAGGCCACGAAACCCTCCTGGGCCATGCGGTCCACGGCATCGAAGCTGAACTGGACGGGGCCGTACCGCTCGTGGAGCATGATGACCGCCGGGCGCCTGCCGGGCGAGTCGGGGCGCGCGGTCCACAGTCGCATACCGCTGTCGAGGGTCCGCTCCTCAGCCATCGTCCCTCCTTCGTCCCGTGCGCACGTTCCGTGCGGGTGTGGGGCGAGGCTAGGCGGCGTGCGGGGCCACGTCAAGGTGGCGGCGGTGGTCCGGTCAGAGGGCGTGCAAACGCGCAGGACCAGGGACTGGCGATTGACGAGCGGCGCGCGCGCGAGTAGGTTCGATGGCACAACAACGACCGTGCGAGGTGACCGATGGCGCAGCAGGTCAAGGTCGAGCATAAGCTACAGCCGTTCAGGTACGAGACACCCGACATCGACCAGCACCGCGGGAAGGGCAGCATCGGGCTGGCAAGGACTGACGTTGTAGGAGCGAGCGTGCAGGCAGTGCAGCACGGTGGCGAGACCAACCTCCATGCGCACCCTGGCACCGACGGCATCTGGTTCGTGCTCGAGGGCCGCGCCCGGTTCTACGACGACGTGGAGTCGGTGGCGTGCGAGCTCGGCAAGCACGAGGGCGTGCTGATCCCGCACGGCGTGAAGTACTGGTTCGAGAGCATGGGCGACGAGAAGCTCGAGATCATGCACATCACGGGCAGCGTGCCGGGCGCCAAGCAAGAGCGGCTGAACTTCACGCCGATCCTGGCGCAACAGCAGGAGAAGGGGATCAACGTCTTCGAGTACCAGGAGAAGCGGCAGGGCGACTCACGCGAGTAACGCCGCGAAGCGGGTTCTAGCTCGAAGACTCCGTGAGCAGCGGAGGTGGTTGGCCCAAGGCGATCACCGCTCGTAGAACGAGTCCCCAAGGTAGCCGCGTGGCGACCATACGATAACTCGCCCACGCAGACATGCCGTTCGTGGAACGCATGCTCTTGGTTGCAGCCTACTGGCAGGCCGGTCCTGACCCGCTGAACGAGTCGGTCCCTGGAGAGACGCTGCGCTACGTCGTCGACTGGGGCAGACCGGGTGATCTTGGTGTCATAGCCATCGACGAACAGGACTCGCCGATCGGGGCCGCTTGGTATCGCCTGTTTCCAGAGGAGAGCCCTGGCTACGGCTTCGTCGACTCTTCGATTCCCGAATTGTCAATTGCTGTCCACGCCGACAAGCGGGCGCAAGGCATCGGGACGCAGCTACTACAAGCGTTGATCGGTAGCGCGGCAACGAGCGGACATAGGATGCTCAGCCTCAGTGTGTCTTCCGACAATCCAGCCCGCCGGCTCTACGAAAGGCTTGGGTTCAAGATTGTGGGAGAGACGGGGGGATCGTGGACGATGCTGCTATCGATTGCGTAACTTCGCAACGGACTACCCCGCTACCGCGGCGTTGGCAGACGGGGACCAACCTCTCCGAGCACGAGGAGTGCGGTAGGGACCGCCTTGTTCCGGAGTGCGCTTGGAAGCGTCTGGGGGGCGCTCTCTCACTCCTGTCCTGGGCCGCGGCGAGGGAGGGATTGGGCGGGCGGCGCCTCAACCGTGAAGCCTCTCCACGAATGGGCCTGCCTCCGTTGATATACTGGACTCATCCATACCTAAGAGGCTCCTATTGGCGCGCATCGACGGCAGACACAACAGCCAGCTCCGCCCGACCAAGATCACCGTCGGCTACCAGGAATTTGCCGAAGGCTCCGTGCTCATCGAGACGGGTCTGACGAAGGTTATCTGCGCCGCCAGCATCGAGGAGAGGGTGCCTCCCTTCTTGCGCGGCCAGGGCCGTGGATGGGTGACCGCCGAGTACGGGATGCTGCCCCGCTCGACCCTTTCTCGCACGTCCCGCGAGCGAAGCTCCACCAGCGGACGCACCCACGAGATACAGCGTCTCATCGGGCGCTCGCTCCGCGCTGTCGCCCAGCTCGACAAGCTCGGCGAGCGCACCATCAACATTGACTGCGACGTGCTCCAGGCCGACGGCGGCACCCGGACGGCCTCCGTCACCGGCGCCTACGTCGCCCTCTACCAGGCCCTCCTTGGCCTCGTTCGACGCAAGGTCCTACACCGGGTCCCCCTCGCCGGCTCCGTCGCCGCCACCAGCGTCGGCCTCGTGGCCAAGGAGGCCATGCTCGACCTCTGCTACGACGAAGACTTCAAGGCTGCCGTCGATATGAACGTTGTCATGACCGACGCGGGCGAGTTCGTCGAGGTGCAGGGCACCGGCGAGGACCACCCCTTCTCCCGGCAGGCGTTCGACGAGATGCTCGCTCTGGCGGAAGCCGGCATCAATGAGCTCGCGCAGATTCAGAAAGAGGCGATTCGTCAGATCACCGACGCCTGACTCCCCGGCCCATCCCCGCCGGTGATTTCCCTGCGTGATACGTAGACCGTTTCCGGCATCCGGGCCATCCAATAGGAGAGCAACCCTTCTGAATCTCGCCATGCGCAGACCCGCCCCCCGAGCGCTCCTCGTCCTCGCTGCCCTCGCGGCCTTTACCGCTGCGTGCGCCAGTTCCGCCGCGCCCACTCCCACTCCTACCTCTGTCTCCACCCAGACTCCCAACGCCGCCCAGCTCAATGCTCCAACCTCCGAGCACCAAGCTCCGCTGTTCGGCTTCTTCCCCGACGTCGCATCTGTCGTGGAGCAGGTGAGCCCCGCGGTCGTTCAAGTCATTGCAACGGTGGAGCAGACCAATATCTTCGGCCAGGAGAGCCAGGGGGCCTCACAGGGTTCCGGCGTCTTCTTCGACGCACGGGGCTACGTCCTCACCAACAGCCATGTTGTCGAAGACGCAACAGCGATCGAGGTTGTGCTCTCGAACCGCCAACACGTCCCCGTGGAGGTCGTCGGCGCCGACCCGGACACCGACCTCGCCGTCCTCAAGGCTGACCCGACGGAGATTGACTACTTGGTCATAGCCCCCTTGGGGAGGACCGGGGCCATGCGCCCCGGCGAGTGGGTCATCGCCATCGGCAGTCCCCTCGGTTTCGAGGGCTCCGTAACCGTCGGCGTCGTGAGCGCCAAGGGACGTTCCCTCAGCATCGACAGCAACACACGGTTGGACGACCTCCTCCAGACCGACGCCGTCATCAACCCCGGAAACAGCGGTGGGCCCCTCCTCAACCTGCAGGGCGAGGTCATCGGGATCAACACGGCCATCATTCGCGGCCAGCAGGCCGACGGCATTGGATTCGCCATCAGTATGGAGACCGCCATACCTGTCTCAGCCCAGCTTATCGAGAACGGGCGCGTCATCCGCCCGCGTATGGGCGTCGTCATCCAAGACGTGACTCACGCCTTTTCCATTGAGCGCGGGCTCTCTGTCAACGAGGGCATCATCGTTGTTTCCCTCGCCCCGGACGGCCCGGCTGAAAGGGCCGGCATAGAGGTCGACGATATCATCGTCCAGATCGACGACACCCCCGTCACCACCACTACGGAGCTCGTCCGCCTCCTCCTCACCGACTACAAAGTCGGAGACGCCGTCCGGGTGACAGTGGTCCGCTCAGCAATCTACCTAACCTTCGACGTGACTCTGGAAGAGGTCCTCTAACCGCTTCAGCCCTCCGTGTGCGGTCTCCCCGCAGACCGAGACCTGTGCGGAACGCGCGTCGCGGGGACGCCGCGACATTTGCCCCTTCCCCAACGCCCCCGAACGCCTTACAATACAGTGTCGGAATATCGACATGCCTATCCCATCCACCGGCGCCGGACCTCGTTCCCGCCTCTCCGGTCTGCTCCGGCCTCCTCTCCCGTCTGGGGGGGAGGATTGAGGAGGGGGTCTGGGGGGGAGGATCGAGGAGGGGGGCATGCATCTACAAAATCATCTGAGCGATCAACTTCTTCCCCAGACCCGCGAAGCAGGCCATGGCCATGAAAACGCCCCCCGAAAACCTGATCGTTCCCTGTTTTTCGGTAGGGTTTTTACTCGTAAGGAAATGTGCAACCGGTCAGCTTTTTACTCGTAACGAAAACACGACTGGTCAGCTTTTCACCCTGTGGCGGACGGGCGATGAAGTTGCGGACAGGTCTCGCAGACGGATGGACGGATGAACGCTTAGACGTCGAACACGGTCTGCGAGTAGGGCTCCGGGTCTATGAAGGCTTCTATGACGGTGGGGCCGTCCAGGGAGAGGGCCCAGCGGAGGGCGTCCCGCAGGGCGGCGGGCGTGTGGACGGGGCGGACGGGCACGCCGAAGTAGTTGGAGGGAGGGTCGCACTGCTCGCCTAGAAACGCGGCGGAGGACGGGAAGGCGGACCGGTCTTGCTTGATCTTCATCAGGCTGAGCCAGCCGTCGTTCAAGACGACGACGGGGACGGGCAAACCGAGGCGGCGAGCGGTGGCCAGCTCGCCGACAGTCATCTGAAAGCAGCCGTCGCCGACGACGCTGACGACAGTCCGCTCGGGACGCGCCAGCTTGGCGGCGTAGGCCGACGGCATGCCGTAGCCCATCGACGACCAGCCGTTGGTGGCCACGGCGGTGTGGGGAAGGTCGGTCGACCATTGGGAGGCGATCTGGTGAGTATGGGCGCCCACGTCGTAGGCGATTACGGCGTCATGGGGGAGCATGGCGCGGAGCTCATCGATGACGTGGTGGGCGGCCATGCCGTTAGCGGGAGGGCGGAGGGCTTCCGCAAAGCCCCGGCGATGCTCAGCCCAATCTGCGGGGTCCCACCGGTTGGCTTGGGGGGCGACCCCGGCCAGGGCCTCGATGATGGCGTCAATGTCGCCGACGGCCTGATAGGCGAGGGTGATGGGCGTATCGGGCTGCACGGGTTCCGTGCCGAGGTGCGCGACGGGCGTAGATTTCGCCCACTCCTCGTAGTCGATTTCGACGGGGTCGAAGCCGACCGCGAGGAGGAGGTCTGCTCGATCAATCATTCGCTGGACGTCGGTGCGGCGAGCCCGGCCCATGACGCCGAGGGCGGCGGGGTGAGAGTCAGGCAGGAAGCCCTTGGCGTGCAGGGTGGTCACGAACGGGACGCGCTGGGAGTCGATGAACCGGAGGAGAGCCTCGGGGCGGCGCGCGCGGGTGAGGGTGAGGCCAGCCACGACCATGGGGCGCTCGGCGGTCTCGAGGAGGGCGCGAATATCGTTTGCAAGGGCATCAGGCGGGGGCGGAAGCGCGGTGGGGATGACGGGGTGGACCGCGTCCTCGACGGCCTCGGCGGCGCCGACGTCCTCGGGGAAGTCGAGGTGCACGGGGCCGGGAGGCTCGCTGGTTGCGATCCCGATGGCCTGGGCTATGACGGCGGCGACGGCGCCCTCGGAGACTCGGAGGGAAGCCTTTGTGATGGGCGCAAAGAGGGCTTGGTGGTCGATCCACATCTGGGTGCGCCTACCGATGAGGCGGGTGGCGTAGTCGCACGTGATGGCGATGACAGGGGAGCGGTCCAAGAAGGCACCTCCGACGCCGGTTGCGAGGTTGGTCGCGCCGGGGCCGACGGTGGATACACAGACGCCGGGAACGCCGGTGAGGCGTCCGACGGTCTCGGCCATGAAGCCGGCGGAGGTCTCGCTCGCGGTAAGGATGAAGTCGACCTTGCTACTGCGGCGCAGGGCTTCGATGAGGGGCAGGACGGGACCGCTGGGAACGCCAAAGACCCAGCGAACGCCGGCGCGTTCGAGCATATGGACGGTGAGCTCAACGTTGTTCATGGAGAGTTCTCCAGGGATGGTAACGCATAGGGCCTAACGGTTCGCCCACGGCGGCCCTGCCGCGGCCTCATCATGCCCAAAGCGCCCCTTTGCCGATCTTTTTCTTTTCCCCAAGAGAAAGGACAAAGAGGAGCCTTCCATCCAAGGTGTAGGGCAATAGAAATACTGTAGAGATTGGTGAGGTTATCCGTAGGACGGGGGGAATGATGTGGGCCAGACCCATTGAGTAATCTCTTGCTGGTCGGTAGAATATATACATGGCAGAGGCAGACGCCAATACTGGGAAATATCCCATAAGTGTGGCCTCCGAGCTCACGGGGGTCCCGGAGCACAAGCTCCGAGCATTCGAGTCCGCCGGCATCCTCGAGCCTGATCGCACCGAGGGCGGCACGAGGCGGTATTCGGACGCGGAGCTTGCATTGATCAGACGCGCCGCCGAGTTATCGGACAAAGGCGTGAACCATGCAGGGATTTTGGAAATCCTACAGATAGAGGCTCAGGGACAAACCGAATAGAGCGAGGAGAGCGACAGGCGAGAGCAACTGACCACAGGAGCAATTGAACACAACGCCCAGGTGCGTTGACCCGGCGGACGCGTATGTTCGCTGGCCCCGCTGTACAGAGCGGGGCTGCAAAATGAGCAGCCTTTTCATTCGTGATTCGGGTGCTCGTTTCTGGTCTAAGCGGGAAGACGCCATTGGGCAGGACCAAGGACTTACATGGACTGGGTGGCATTCTCCCTGATATCCGCGGTGGCCTTCACCGCCTATACGCTCTTGCAGAAGCACGCGCTCGATAGATACGTTGGAGCCGTTACGTTCACTGCGCTCGCCGGTATGGCGCACATCGGCGTGGCCGTGGCAATCCTGATCGCCTCGCCGCCGGACTGGTCCTCGTGGGGCGTGGCGGCGATGGCATTGGCGGGCGTCATTCACGTCGGCATCCAGCTCTTGTCGAGCTATGCGTTGCGTCGGACGTCGGACGTTTCGCGCATTGTCCCGGTGCTCGACGCCTATCCCTTGTTCGTGATGGTGATGGCGGTCGTGTGGCTTGGGGAAGAGGTTACGTTCTTCAAGTGGGGCGCGGCGCTATTAGTGATGGCGGGAGTGATGGTGGCTTCCTTCGCTCAGACGCTGCCGGGTAACCGCCTGCAGATCAACCGGTCCGTCCTGGCGGTGTTCACGGCGTCGGCAGGCATTGCGCTCTACACCGTTCTGGCGAAGTCGGCGTCCAGCGAAGTTTCCGTCTGGCAGATGTATGCGATCTCCTGGCTCTTTGCGTTCCCCGGAGTCATGGCTGCGGCGAGGGTATCCGGCATGGGACAGGTAGCAGCAGCGCTCCGCTCCAAGGGCGCGCTGGCGCTGGTTGGGCTGGCCCAAGTGGTGGTAGTCCTGGCCTTCTGGTGTGGTCTGACGGCCATTGACCAGGGGCCGATATCCCTCAGCTCGGCAATCATGTCGACTCGGCCGGTGCTTCTGCTGCTGTGGGTCGCGGCGACGGGAATGAGCCTGCGCAGGATGCTGGACCGGCGCGAGCCGCGCCGCGAGGTGCGTGCGCGCTGGGGGTCGGCGCTCCTGGTGACGGCCGGCGTGGGCGCGATGGCGTTCTAACGTCCTCTTGGCCCGAGTCAGACACAATGGCGGCCCTCGACCATCATCTGTCGAGGGCCGATTTGCGTCATCGAGCAGGGGTGTGGGTCAGGTGCCGAGACGGACAGGGTCGGTCTCCTGCTGGAGGGTGCGGATGATCGACATGGCGGTGAGGCGGCCGGTCTTGGGGTTCTCGCCAGGGATATTCTCAAGGTGGAGGCGCATGAGGCCGAAGTCGCCCTCTACCTCGATGTCGTGGCAGTTCCGTTGCAGGCCGGGGGTGGCGACTATCTTGACGGTCGTGCGGTCGGGACCTATGCCGGCGAGGCTGACGGCGGCGGAGACGTTGAGGTTGGCGGGGAAGCCGACGCATGCCTCGCGGGCGGAGCCTTGGAAGATGACCTCCTCCTCTTCGAGGGCCCATAGGTCGATGTTGTTCTCTATGACGTGGGGGGCGCCGTCGAGGGCGGCGGGGGGCTTTCGGGACTCCATGACAACGTGGTCGATCTTGCCGACGGAAGCGGACTTGATGCCGTCGAGACCGATGATGGCGCCGGATGGCATGAGGAGGCGGCAGCGACTCTCGCGGGCCATGTCCAAGAGCTCGGGATGGGCGAGGAGCGCGCCGACGCTGATGACCATGGCGCCCTTGCCCGCGGCGAACGCCGCCTCGACGAGGGCGGGGACCGTTGGCCCGCCGGAGGCCTCCACGACGAGGTCGGCCTCCTCGATGAGCTCGCCAATGGTGAGGTAGGGAGCGGGCTTGTCCAGCGAGGCGAGGAACTCGCGGGCGGTGGACTCGGTGCGGCTGGCCACGCCAGCGACGTCAACGTCGAGGAGGCCGTCGTCGACGGCGCGAAGGATGGCGCGGCCGATGGCGCCGCAGCCGACGACGCCGATGGAGAGCTTCGCCATTCCCGCTACTTCTCGTTGCCCTCTTCCAGCCAGGCGATGTAGTCGGCCATGGCGGTCTCGGGCGTGTACCGGTTCTCAAAGCCGAGCTCGTCGCGGGCGCGGCTCATGTCGAGGTAGTTGTTTTCCTTGTAGGCGGGGCCTTTGCCATCCTGGAGGGCCAGGTCAGCTTCGGGCTTGACGGCTTTGACGGAATCGACGAGGCGCTGGTTGGAGACGGCCACGCCGGAGCTGACGTTGTAGATGCGGTGCTCGAGATTCTCCTTGAGTTGGACGAGACTGATGCCCAGGGCGCAGTCCTTCACATAGCAGACGTCGCCGGTGTCTTCGGCGAAGGGAACGCCACGGGCATAGTTGGGCGCGGTCCCGTTGACGGCGGCGTGGGCGAGCCTGCTGGGGAGGTTCATCATGGAGTGGTATAAGGGGCCCCATATGCCGCCGATCCGCATAGAGACGACTTCGAGGCCGGTGCGGGCGGCGTAGTGGTAGGAGAGGACCTCCCAAGCCTTCTTGAAAGCCTCCGTGGGGTTGGAGGACTCCATCGGGAGGCGATCGGTCTCGCGGTAGGGGCCTTCGGGGATGCTGTGGTAGACGGCGATGGAGCTGGCGAGAGAGAGGCGCTTGACCTCAGCATTGCGGGCCGCTTCGAGCACGCCGAGGAGGCCGTTCATGTTGACGCGGTAGTCGTCGTAGGGGCTGAGGGCGGCGATGCCGGGCACGGCCAAGTGGACGATGTGCTCGGTCTTGTGCTTCTTGGCAAGCTCCTCGATGACGGCCGGCTCTGAGACGTCGGCCTTCTCGACGATGACGCGCTTGCCGAACTCGTCCTTGATGAAGCTGGGCTCGCGCCAGGTCTGGAAGTAGGTGATGACGACGTCTTCGCCCGCGTCGACGAACGCCTTTGCCGTGTGCAAGCCGATGAATCCCATTCCGCCAGTGATGAGGACTGTCACGAGTCCACCTCCGCAATCGATGAATTAGAGGGCCTTCGCGCTAAGGCCGCCGCAAAGGGTAGCGCATCGTCGGGTAGGGGGCCAGTGCAGCCCCACTCCAGCGCCTCTCACCGCGGGCACGGGAGAGAGATCAGGAGGGGGTTTCGACAGGGGTGACGGGGGTAGTTGCAGGCTAACGCGCAGACCCTCTCTCTAGCTCTCCCCCGCAGACGAGGGAGAGGACTGCCTTCACAGACGGGAGGAGGGAGGGACCGCGCCGCTGTCGCTGCGCTGCGAGGTTCCCGCCTTCGCGGGAATGATGGGTTGGGGAACGGAGCGCCTACTTTCGAGGCAATGATGGGATTGGTTGTGCAAGGTCATTAGATGGGCGGTCACAGGCGCGAGGGGAGTGCGATGAGAGGGCGGCCGGCGGGACAGCGGCAGGTCTTGTCCAGGTTCCTGATGTCGAGTTCGGCGTATGCATGGGCGATGGCCTGGACAATGCGCCGGGGTTCGGGGACTCGTCCGTCCTCTGCACACGCCCGGAGGTAGGCGGCGACTGGGAGGTGGCTGAGGATGGGGACGCCGGCGGAGGCGACAGCCAGGAAGAGGTCAGGGAGGTCGGGCGGGGGCTCGCCACGCTCCAAGGCGGCTTCCCAGCACTCGACATAGTCGTCGGCGACGGGCCCGAGGGCGGTCTGGGCTACGAGACAGGCGTAGTGGCGGTGGAGGGAGCGGAGGGCGCTTCTCATCGCTGCTGCCTCGCCATCGCCTGGGCGTTCTCGATCAACTCGATCTCGCGGCGGAGGTCGCGGTTCTCTCCGATCTTGAGGGCGTTGGAGAGGGCGGAGCGGACGGCGGCGCCCCTGACCGTGGGGCTGGAGTCTTCGAGGAGCTCAGCGAGGGTGCTGATGCTTTTAAGGACGAGTCCTTGCACCTCGACGCGGGCGAGGGCCTCGGCGTCCTGACGCAGGCGTTCGAGCTCGGCGCGGAAGTTGGAGTCGGTCATCCAGCGGTGAAGGGTGGCGCGGTGAATCCGGGCGGCTCTGGCTCCGGCCGTGAGGGATGCGGTGGCGGCGATGTAGGGGAGGGAGAGGGTCTGTCTGGGCGAGAGGGCCGCTTTTCTCGAATCTGTCGCATTTTCCTGGTTTTCCATGCTATTTCACTCCTGAGTGTGGGTTTCGGGCGCGACAGTGCAGCTCCATTTCGCGACGCGAATGCGACACTTTGTGACAGCGAATGCGACACTTTGCGACACAGATGCGACACATTGCGACAGGCGGCTCGCGGGCATCGGAGGGGCGGCAGAGCGGGTCTGTTGGGCCATGGGGACAGGGTATGGAGGGAGAGATCGTTCGCGCAACGGGCAAATGTCACAAAGGCGACGACCACCTCTCAGTCTGCACCGCAGACCAGCCCTTTGCGTAACCTGGTCCTTGTGGCGTCTGCATGGGGTTAGGGCCGGGGCGCTAGGCCCTACTGCCGCTGACAGGCGTCTGCTTCCCCTGGTCCCGGGGGGTGCTGCCCCGTAGGCGGGAACCTCGCAGCCCTGCAGCCCGGAGCTTCACGGGCAGAACGGCAGGTCACGGTCGGGAGAGTCAAGCAACTGGGCTTGCAAGTTGCCCGGTATGCACCCGCTCAGCTGGTTGGCATGGAGGTACAGCTCTCTCAAGTTGGCGAGGTTGCCTAGCTCCGGCGGCACTGGCCCGCTTAGCTGGTTGTCATGGAGCCGCAGAGCTCTCAGGCTGGCGAGGTTGCCTAGCTCCGGTGGTATCGGCCCACTTAGCTGGTTGCCAGAAAGGGACAAATCTCCCAGGTTGGCGAGATTGCCCAGCTCCGGTGGTATCGGCCCGCTTAGCTGGTTGTCAGAAAGGGACAAACCTCCCAGGTTGGCGAGGTTGCCCAGCTCCGGCGGCACCGGCCCGCTTAGCTGGTTGCCAGAAAGGGACAAATCTCCCAGGTTGGCGAGATTGCCCAGCTCCGGCGGTATCGGCCCGCTTAGCTGGTTGTCAGAAAGGGACAAACCTCCCAGGTTGGCAAGGCTGCCCAGCTCCGGCGGAATCGCGCCCGTCAACTGGCTGCCGGCGAGAACCAGCCCCGTCAGGTTGGACAGGCGGCCCAGCTCCGGCGGTATCTCGCCCGTCAACTGGTTGCCCCAAAGAACCAGCTCCGTCAGGTTGGACAGGCCGCCCAGCTCCGGCGGTATCGGCCCGCCCAGCTGGTTCCACGTGAGGTTCAGCGTCACAACGCGGCCATCGTCACCCGTGGTCACTCCATGCCACTGGTCGAGGGGAGCGTCGCTCAGCCAATTGGTGTTGTTCTTCCAGTCCGGGCCGTTCGTGGCGTTGTAGAACTCAATGAGGGCGGCCCTGTCCGTCGCCCTGTTCGTCGGCGCGGCGATTGAGACGGGGGTGCTCACCAACCATCGGTCGAGTGGCGGCTCCGCGGGAAGGAAGCGGGCGCGCGGGGCGATCCGGTCGCTCCAAGCGTCGTCTTGGCGCTGCTGGATGGCGAACTCGGTGCGCCCGTCTTGCAGGCGCTGGGCGGTGATGCGGACTTCGATCTCGCCGGCGCTTTCGGTCTGCAGCATGGCCGGCGCGGCGATGGTGACGGGCGTGCTGACCAGCCATCGGTCGAGCGGCGGCTCCGCAGGGAGGAAACGGGCGCGTGGGGCGATGCGGTCGCTCCAGCCGTCGCCTTCGCGCTGCTGAAGGGCGAACTCGGTGCGCTCGTCTTGCAGGCGCTGCGCGGTGATGCGGACTTCGAGCTCTCGGGCGCATCCTACTACTCGCGCCCCGCAGAGGACCTGAGGGGGCGAGGTTCCCGCCTGCGCGGGAATGACGGAAGGGGAGGACGGGGGCGTTGATTAGCGGATGGGGCGGCCCCCTCTCTAACTCTCCCCCGCAGACGGTGGAGAGGACCGGAGCAGACGGGGGAGAGGGGGATGGATCGCGCCGCTACCGCGCCGCTGCGAGGTTCCCGCCTGCGCGGGAATGACGAGAACGGGGCGTCCTGGATTCCCGCTTTTGCGGGAATGACGGAAGGGGGCGGGGGAGTGACGGGTGGGGGGCGCGGGGATGATGGGAGAGGGGCTGCGAGGTCCCCGTGGTAGGCGGGGGAGATGCTCAGAGGGTCCGTACGCGAGGCAAGGCGGCCATCTTCCGGTCCAGCGTTAGGACTTCCAGGTCTGCGCGCACGTAGTCGTCCGTGATAAGGCGGTCGAACAAGCCTGGACCGTCGGAAGTCTCCAGGGCATTCAGGACGGAGCGGCCATTGAGCGGAGCCACCAGGCCGCTCTGCAGCGCGCCGAGGAGAGCGGCCCGGACGTCGCCGCCGGGGGTGCGGTAGTGATGCTGAGCCGCGACGTAGGCTTCCCCGACAACCTGGTTGGATGCGAACACCTCAGCGCCTTCACTCTCGACCAGGGTCCGCAACTCCCTCACACAATGGGCGAAGGAGTCGGCGGGCTGGGCGGTGATCAGTCGCATGAGAACCGACGTATCAATCCCGTAGCGAGAGGTCATAGGGCTCGCTCCGGAACTTCTCTAGGTCGAAGGGCGCATGGTTGGGGGCGATCTTGTCCTGCAGAAGTCCGAGACGTGAGAGGTCTACCCGCCGGGGATGGATGGTGAACCCGTCGCCGGCCTCCCGAATCTCCAGGTGGTCGCCCGGTTTCACTCCCATTGCGTCCAGCACCCGGACGGGGAAGGTGACCTGGCGCTTCGAGGTAATCTTGACGATCATGCCGTTGTTCTCCTTACCATGACGGTATATCCGTAAGGTGGACTAGTCAAGGGATGATGGACGCGGGGGGATTCCCGCTTTCGCGGGAATCGCTCATGTGGGCCTGTCGGCCCACACCACAACCGACGAAAGTTGCGGGCGGGGCAGCCCCCTCTCTAACTCTCCCCCGCAGACGGTGGAGAGGACTTTCGAAGCAATGATGGAAAGGGAGCGCGGGAGTGACGGGTGGAGGAGCTGATGGCGGGTGGAGGTTTCTCCCTCACCCGCCCTTCGCGCGACCTCTCCCGCTGGGAGAGGTGAGGGGCGCGAGGTTCCCGTCTACGCGGGAATGACGGGTGGGGGAGGACGGGGGCGTCGATTGGCGGGTGGGGCGGCCCCCTCTCTAACTCTCCCCCGCAGACGGGAGAGAGGGGGATGGATCGCGCCGCTGCCGCGCCGCTGCGAGGTTCCCGCCTTCGCGGGAATGACGGAAAGGGGGCGCGAGCGTTGCGCGGGGGGAGGGAGCGTGATATGGAGGATGCATGGTGAATCCCTCCGACGGACAGTCGCGCAAGCCGAGGGTGGCGGAGTTCTTTGCGGGCATCGGTCTGGTGCGGATGGGGCTGGAGGAGGCCGGGTTCGAGGTGGTCTTCGCCAATGACGTGGACGCCAAGAAGCGGGATTTGTACGCGCTGAACTTTGGCGGAGCGGAGTTCGCGCTGGCAGACATTCGGTCGATACGAGGGAGCGACGTGCCGGACGTCGATCTGGCCACGGCCTCGTTCCCTTGCACCGATCTGTCGCTGGCCGGGGGCCGGGCGGGGCTGCGGGGCAAGGAGTCGGGGCTCGTGGGGGAGTTCCTGCGCGTCCTGCGCGAAATAGGCGAACGCAAGCCCGCAGCGGTGATGATCGAGAACGTTCCGGCGTTTGGGTCGTCGAACGGAGGGGCCGATCTGCGAGACACACTGGCGGACCTCAACGAGCTAGGCTACGCCTGCGACGCGGCGCTGCTCGATGCTCGGCGGTTCGTTCCGCAGAGTCGGCCCCGTCTGTTCGTGATAGGCGCGCTGGCGCCCCCCCTCCCATCCTCCCCCCTTGAAAGGGGGGAGGGACAAGGCGAGTCGTTGGTCCCACCTGCAGGGCCGACGCTCCGCCCGGTTTGGCTGTCGCGTGTGGTGGGGGCGGAAGGCTCGCTACGGATGTTCTCGCTTCCCGTCCCCGCGCCGCCGGAGGAAGCGGCGATGTCATTGGACGACGTGGTCGAGGAGTTACCGCCCGAGCACACCGCCTGGTGGGGCGGGGAGCGTCTGGGGGCGTTCATCGCCAGCCTCAGCCCGATAAACGCGGCGCGGGCGGCGGCCCTCCGAGGGTCGGCTGGACTCGCCCACGCGACGGCGTACCGGAGGACGCGCGGCGGCAGGTCGGTCTGGGAGATCCGCGGGGACCGCATCAGCGGGTGTCTGCGGACGACGCGCGGCGGGTCGAGCAAGCAGGCGGTTGTCGAGGGCGGCGGGGGCGGCCTGCGCGTCAGGTGGATGACGGCGAGGGAGTACGCGCGTCTGCAAGGGGCGCCTGATTTCGATCTGGGGTCGGCGACGGAGGCGCAGGCGAGCTTTGCGATGGGGGACGCGGTCTGCGTTCCGGCGGTGCGGTGGCTGGCGGAGCATTACCTGCGGCCGCTTCTCGTTGCGGTGGACGGATGTTCGCCGCAATCAGAAACGCCTGGGGCAGGAACGCCTGGGAGGACTGGGCCGGTCCATGCCCACTAAGCCGCCCCGCGCGGACACTCCTGAGGAGGTTCGGGCCATCCTCCGTGAGTTGGAAACGGTCTTGAATGCCGAGGACACGGAAAGGCGCAAGGTAAGCAACGCCAAGTTCGGGGTCTACGCGTTCTATGACTACGATGGTGAGCCAATCTACGTCGGCCAGACCGCAGAGCAGCTTCGGGTCCGAATCAGACGGCACCTGACGAATCAAAGGACCGATGCGGTCGCGATGAATGTCCTCGATCCTTTCGAGGTGGCCGAAATCGAAATGTGGCCGTTCTGGGACTTGGAAGGCGCTGACGCCAAAGCTGCCCACGTCAAGGCCAGACTCAACTCCGCTGAGTACACTGTTTTCCGGAAGCTGACCACCGAATCCGTGTTTGGGGCGGTGCTCAATGAGGTCCCTGTTGCTCCCGCGGAGCAGATAGACCTCCCACCTTCACTGAGAAAGAAGATCGTACCGGCAGACGTGTACAGGCGTCGTTCCCATCCGGATATCCGCATTGCCAGGCGGGCAACAACTATCGCGAAGCTCGCAGAGGTGATTAGCCAACGCTCCGTGCAAGCAGGCTTGCGTAACACTCTGCTCACGCAGGCCCGCAGGCTCGAGCACTTGGCGAATCGACGCTTAGACGAACTTGGTGGCCCGCCTGAGCCTGGGTAAGATGCGCGCGGGAGGGGGCTGTGAGTCCTGACAACGTCACGCCGAGCCGTCGCAGCTGGATCATGGGGCGGGTGAAGTCGGAAGGCACGGCCCCGGAGATGTACGTTCGGCGCGCGCTGCACGCGGCGGGGCTGCGGTTCCGCCTTCACGATAAGCGTCTGCCCGGCGCGCCGGACCTGGTGCTGCGGAAGCACCGGACGGTGGTGTTCGTCCACGGGTGCTTGTGGCACTGGCACGGGTGCAAGCGGTCCCGCATGCCGTCGTCCAACGTCGATTACTGGGAGCGCAAGATAGGCCGGAACGTCGAGCGCGACGCCGCGAACGCGGCCGCCCTGGCCGGTCTGGGGTGGAGCGTCGAGGTGGTCTGGGAGTGCGAGCTGGGGGCGTCTACGGGGCAGCTCATCGAGCGTCTTGCCCCTCTCCCGGCGTCCCCTGCAGACGGGACCTTTGGGTAGCTCTGTTTTCGGGCGGGCGTGAAGATCCTGGGCGAGAACGTGCTCCGCGTCATGGAAGAGGCAGTCGGCGAGTAGGGCTATCCGGCCTGCCCCCACTCCTCGCGCAGGACCCCGTAGTCCACCCAGTCCACGTACCGGCCGCCGATCTTGCTGTGGCCCTGCCTCACGCCCTCGCGCGTCATGCCCAGCTTCTCCATGACGCGCCAGGACTGCCGGTTATCCAGGGCTGCGGTCGCGATAATCTTGTTCACGCCATACCGCTCGAAGCCCCATGCGATTACTGCCCGCGCCGCCTCGACGGTAAGTCCTTTGCCCCAATGCTCTTTCGCCAGCGCGTAGCCAAGCTCGGCCCTCTCACGCTGCCCATCGATACGCAGTCCGATGCCCCCGACAACGTGTTCTTCGAACACCATCGCGAAGGTCGGGCGTGTCGACCAATCGTCGAGTATCTGCCGGGCCACGAACTTCGCGGCATCGTCGCGCGTGTACGGTTGGGGCAGCGTCAGGTACCAGCCGTACTCGGGCTCTGACGCGTAGGCCAGTACGTCGTCCACGTCGCCGAAATGAAAGGGCCGGAGCAACAGCCGGTCAGTCTCTAACTCGACTCGTTCGTTCAGGTCCATTTCTTCTCCCATAGGCGTCATCCGCCCTAGAACTCTTCGCCGGAGTCGAGCCAGGCTATGTAGTCGGCGATGGCGGCATCGATGTCGTAGGCGGGGCGCCAGGGGGTGGCGTTGGTGAGGCGCTCGTTGGCGAGGTAGGCGTTGGGGCGGTAGCGGGAACTCGCGCCAGGTTGGAGGGCTGCGTCGAAGTCGGGCTTGGCCTTCCGCACGGCGTCGACGAGGTCCTGGGCGGTGACGGTTTCGCCTCGCGATATGTTGTAGACGCGATCTTCCAGGGACTCGGCGGTATGGAGAGCGCGGATGGCCTCGCCGACGTCTTTGGCGTAGGTGAGGTCGAACGTGTCGCCAGCGAAGGGGACGCCGCCGCGCTGGTCGGAAAAGTCAGGCGGGCCGCCCATCGAGGCGGCATGGCAGAGACGGCTGGGGAGGTTGAGCATCGAGCGGTAGGTCGGGCCGAAGACGCCGCTGACGCGCAGGGCGACGACCTCCATGTCCGCGGCGGCGGCATAGTTGTTGGCGTAGTTGTAGGCGAGTACCTCCCACGCCTTCTTGTAGGCGCCTGGCTGGACGCGTCCGGTCAGGAGGACGGGGGTGTCTTCGTGGAAAGGGCCCTCGGGGAGCTCGGCGAAGATGGCGCCGTTGGAGGCCCAGCAGACGCGCTTCAGACCGGCAGCGCGGGCGCCGTCCAGCAGGCGCGAGAGCTTGTCCATGTTGATGCGGATGTCCTCGCCGGGGTCGGCGGAGGACCGGCGGTGAATGGCGAGGTTCACGAGGCCGTCGGCGGCGTGCTTCTTGGCGAGGGCTTCGACGGCGCCGGGCTCGCCGACGTCGCATTGCTCGATCGTCACGCCGTTCCCGACGTGAGGTTCGAGGAAGCGTGGCACGCGGAGGCTTTCGTAGTAGGTGGCGACGACGGGCTCGCCAGCGTCGGCGAAGGCTTTTACGACGTGCACGCCAATGAAGCCGAGGGCGCCAGTGATGAGGGTGGTCATGGATGCTTCTCCTATCCTGCCCTGACGACCGCGATGGTGAGCGTCTCGCCGTCTACGTCCTGTTCCTCGACGTACGCTTCGGGGGGAGGGGATTCGGGGAGGATGGGCTGGCTGAGGGTCTCCTGCTCGAAGTAGGCGGCGTGGGCTTGGAGGACCGCGGCGGCGCGGGAGCCGGCGTCGGGGATGTAGGTGAGGATGCGGTCCTCGATGTCGAACCCGGCGGCCTTGCGCATGTTCTGCACACGGTGAACGAGCTCGCGGGCCAGGCCTTCAGCCTCCAGCTCCGGCGTGAGGGTGGTGTCGATTCCGACGAGGAGGCCCGAGCCCTCGGCGGCTGCGGCGACGCCCGGCTTGTCCTCCATCTCGACGAGTAGGTCCTCGGCGTCGAAGGTGAAGTCGCCGATGGCGACTGGGCCGTCGGCGCGGAGGGCGCTTGCGACGCTGACGGGGTCGGCTCCGGCGATGGCGGCGCGGGCGGCTCCCATGCGGGGGCCGAGCTTGGGGCCGAGGACCGGCAGGTTGGGTTTGATCTTGATCTCGACGATCTCGTGGTCCTCGGCAAGCTCAAGCGCTTTCACGTTGAGCTCGTCGAGCACTTGGGACTCGATGAGGGGGAGAAGGTCGCGCTCGTCGGGGCGAGGGCGGACGAGGACGCGCGCGAGGGGTTGGCGGACCTTCACCTTGCTCTTGCTGCGCGCGCCCCGGCCAAGGCTGGCGATGCGCATGGCCAGCCTGATGGCACGGTCGAGCCGGTCGTCGATGAGCGAGGGTTCGGCTTGGGGGAAGTCTTCCAGGTGGACGCTGTCGCGGGCGCCAGCGGGCGCCAGGTTGCGGAAGACGGCGTCGGCGACGAAGGGGGTGAGGGGCGCCACGAGCTTGCTAAGGGTGAGCAGGCAGGAATAGAGGGTGACGTATGCCCAGGTCTTATCGTCGTCGCCGGACTGCTCAGCCCCTTCGGCTTGGCTCACGACAGGCTTCCAGAAACGGCGGCGGCTGCGCCGGACGTACCAGTTGGAGAGCAGGCTAACGAAGTCCTGGATGCGGCGTCCCGCGCCAGTGGGGTTGAACACGTCGAGGTCATGGGCGACCTGCCCGACGAGGTCGTTGAGCTCCGAGATGATCCAGCGGTCGAGCTCGTTGGGGGGAGGAGCGGCGAGCGACGGCTCTCCAACGCGTCTGTCTTTCCAATAGTGGGCGCAGGCGTCGGCGTCGAAGCCGTCGATGTTGGCATAGGTGACGAAGAAGCTGTAGGTGTTCCACAGGGTGAGCAGGAACTGGCGAAGGGTCTCCTGGACGAGGGTGAGAGAGAAGCGGCGCGCCTCAGCGGCGGGCGCCGCGGTGAAGAGGCACCACCGGAGGGCGTCTGCCCCGTGCTGTTCCATTACCTCCCAAGGGTTGACCACGTTGCCCTTGGACTTGGACATCTTCTCGCCCTCGCCATCGAGGATGAGGCCGAGGACGAGGCAGTTCTCGTAGGAAGGCTTGCCCGCAATCAAGGTTGAAAGAGCGAGCAGGCTGTAGAACCAGCCCCTGGTCTGGTCGACGGCCTCGGTGATGTAGTTGGCGGGGAAGAGAGGACTTGCGACGAGGTCCTCGACGCCGTTGAGGGTGATGTCCTGTCCGCCGGCGCCCTTCACGACCGTTGGGTAGGCCCACTGGGCGAACGGCATGGCGCCGGAGTCGTACCAGGCGTCGGCGACCTCGGGGATGCGACGCATGACGCCGCCGCACTGGTCGCACCGGAGCTCCACGCGGTCGATGAATGGGCGGTGGAGGTCGAGGCCGTCGAGGAGGCGACGTGTCTCGTCGGTGACACGGGCCTCGATCTCGGCTAGCGAGCCCACGGATTGGAGGTGATCCGGGTCGTCGACGCAGCGCCAGATGGGGATCGGGGTGCCCCAGTAGCGCTCGCGGGAGACGGCCCAGTCGACGTTGTTGCGGAGCCACTCGCCGAACCGGCCCTCCTGGATATGGTCGGGGACCCAGTTGATAGTGCGGTTCGCCTCGACCATCTCGTCTTTCTTCGCGGTGGTGCGGATGTACCAGGAGGCCTTGGCGTAGTAGAGGAGAGGCGTGCCGCACCGCCAGCAGAAGGGATAGGTGTGGAGGTAGGGGGAGGAGTCCCGGAAGAGGAGGCCGCGCTCATCGAGGTCGCGGAGGAGGTGGGCGTCGGCCTCTTTGACGAACTTACCCGAGCCGGGGAAGCCCTCCATGAGGACGCCGCGATTGTCCACGGTGTGGACGGTCTGGAAGCCGTGGGCCTTGCCGAGCTCAGCGTCCTCCGCGCCGTAGGCCACGGCGGTATGGACGATGCCCGTGCCGTCGTCCGTCGTGACGTAGGGCGCGGTGAGGACGCGGTGGACGTGGCCGGTGAGCTCCGGACTGATGTAGGGAGGGTCGTACCGGACGCCGGCGAGGCTTTCGCCGCTAAAGCGGGCGAGCTCGGTCCAGGGGCCGTTTAGGACGGCGTCCACGAGGGTGAGGGCGACGATCACGCGCTCACCTGTCTCGTCGGACTCCGCGAGGACGTACTCCTCGCCGGGGCCGACGGCGAGGGCGACGTTGGCGGTGAGCGTCCATGGAGTAGTGGTCCATGCGATGAAGGCGGGGCGGGGGGCGGTCCAAGCGGCGCCGTCGTAGCCGAGCTCGGCGAGGGTCTCGACCGATGCGCCGAGATCAGTGTTCTGCGCCTCCGATGCGGGGAAGCGTACGTAGACGCTGGGATCCGGCGTGTCCTCCTTGTAGCCGAGGGCGACCTCGTGGGAGCTGAGGCTCGTCACACAGCGCGGGCAGTGGGGCGTGACCTTGTAGTCCTCGTAGACGAGGCCCATGTCCCAGAGGCGCTTGAAGACCCACCACGCGGACTCGATGTAGGAGTTGTGATAGGTGACGTAGGCGTTGTCCATGTCGAGCCATACGCCTGCGCGCTGGGTCATCGCTTCCCACTCGCCGACGTAGCGGAACACGCTCTCGCGGCACCTGCGATTGAACTCTTCGATGCCGAACTGCTCGATCTCCTGCTTGGAGGAGAGGCCGAGCTCCTTCTCGACTTCGAGCTCGACGGGAAGGCCGTGGGTGTCCCATCCGCCGCGGCGCAGGGGGCGGAAGCCCTGCATGGTCTTGTAGCGGAGGATGACGTCCTTGAACGAGCGTGAGAGGACGTGGTGGATTCCGGGGCTGCCGTTGGCGGTGGGCGGGCCCTCGTAGAAGACGAAGAGGGGGGCCTCGCCTCTCACGCTGTCGACTTGATGGAAGATGTCGGCGTCGCGCCAGTGCTCGAGGACAGATTCTTCGAGCTTGGGGAAGTCCACCTTGCTGGAGACCGGACTGTAGCGTTTCTGCTTGCTGGTCATGTTTTCCTCGAATACAAAACGCCCGTCCGCACAGGCGGACGGGCGTTCCCGTGTTACCACCACCATTCCCCGGCTGATGCCGGGGCACTCTGGTCCCTCAGTTTCGAGGGGCGCCGCTGTAACGGGCAGCTCGCCCGGCCACGCCTACTAGCCGTTGGGCGTTCGGGTGACGGCTCGGGAGTGATATTCAGCAGTCCGCGCGCACCGGCTTCCACCAGTCCCGGCTCGCTCTCCGCGCGGCGATTGCCTACTCGTCTCCGTCGAGGCCTGTGATTTGATAGTAACGGGGGCGACGGAACCCGTCAACGGCGCGGTGGCAAAAGTAATGCCGTGCGCTACGGCTCGGTTAGGAGCGGGCGCAGGACTGCGGCGGGCGTCGTTTCGAGGGCATGGACTGCGGCGACGACGTCCTTGGCGCGCTGTTCGCCGTAGACGCTGCCGATGAGGTCCGCCGCCTTGGCGTCGACCTCCTCGGTGGTCATGGGGCTGTCGGCTGTGCCGCGCACGGCGGGCACGTGCCGCTCCAAGACGGCGGAGGCGGTGTGAATTCGCACTGTCGCGGGACGCTGACGCTCCATCCCCGCGAACTCGGACGTGCCCTGGAGCCGCACCTTGCCCATGAGATCGACGATTGCCGGGTCGCTCATCCGCTCGTAGGTGTGGGTCGCCTCGAATGTCAGCTTGCCGCCGTCCAGCGCGATGGCGGCCATGCAGTACTGGAGGTTTACGTCCGGCATGTGGCGGCCGTTGACGATCTGCGCTCCTTGGGGCGGGAGCAGCACCTCGACCTCGCGGATGTCGCCAGCGGCGACGGCGTGCTCTGAGACGAGCGACGTCATGGCTTCGGCGGCGGCCTGGATGGGCGATCCAACGGAGAACTTCTTGATGTTTGTGAGGCTGATCTCGTAGTGGTCCCCGAGGCTGGCGACCCACTCGGAGAACTCATCCCGGCGTGGGCAGAACACGTCGAGGAACCCGTTCTCGCCTTCGAAGGCGTCCTCCTCGCCGGTCATGCCGGAGGCCACGAAGAGGGCGGACGTGACCCCGTTCCGTGCGCCGTTGCCGCCGAACACGAACGACTTTTCGATGTGCTCGGAGTCGCGGGCCCAAGAGGTGATGCCGGAGGCCTGCTGTGCGGTGTAGGAGAGGGCGTATCGGACTCCTTGGGGGTCAAGTCCCACCAGAGCGGCGGCCGCCGCGGTCGAGCCGAACATTGGTCCGATGGTGTGGGTGGCGTGGCCGTGCATGCCGCGGGCGTCGATGCCGCCCATGAGCCGTGCGATGCGCGAGCCTACGTCGTAGCCGAGGGCCACGGCCCGCAGGAGGGCCTCGCCGCTTGCGCTCTGCCGTTCCGCGACGGCCAGCGCGGCGGGGGCCACTGCGCATCCGGGATGGGTGAGCGATGGGGCGTGCGAGTCGTCGGTCTCGTCGGAATGGGCGAGCATGCCGTTGGCCATGGCCGCGTTGATGGCGGTGGTTACGACGTTCGAGCCGACGATAGCGGCTTCCTGGACGCCTCCCTGGGAGCGCACGAAAGCGATGGCGGCCTCGCCCGGCTTGAGCCGGGAGCCGGTGACCATCGCTGCGATGGTGTCCAGGACGTGGTGCTTGGTCTTCTCCTGCACGGCCGGAGGCAGGGGGCGGTCTAGCGCGCCCGCAATATAGGCCGCCAGGGTGTCAAGGGTGGATGGCTGAGTCATCGGGGTCTCCTCGCCTGAGGTGCGTTTATTGATGGATGCGTTACTGGAGTATCTCGCCGCCGTTGATGTGGAAGGTCTGGCCCGTTACATACCCGGCGTGCTTGCTGCAAAGGTAGACGACCAGCGCCGCGACCTCTTCCGGACTGCCGAACCGCGGAACGGGCAGCTTTGGGTCGATACCTGAGATATCCACGTCCCGCTCGGTGCCAGGGTCGCGCTCGCCTTCGATGGAGCTGGGAGCGATGGCGTTCACGGTGACGCCGCGCTTGCCGAATTCGCGGGCGAGTCCCCGCGTGAGTCCGACGACGCCGAGCTTGACCGCCGCTTTGAGCGCTCCGCCGCCACGGTAGGCGGAAACGCCGGAGTAGTTGATGATACGTCCCCAGCCGCGCTCCACCATGCCGGGCAACACCGCACGGCTGGCGAAGATGACGCCGTCCAGGTTGACTCCGGCGGTCGCTTGCCAGTCCTCCGTCGTCTGTTCGAGGAATGAGCCTTGGACCCGGTTCGCCGCGTTGTTGACCAGTACGTCCACAGCTCCGAACGCGCGCTCCGCCGTCTCGACCATGGCGTTCACCTGGTCTTCGTCGGCGACGTCGCACAGTGCGGTCGTCACTTCGGCGCCCGCCGCGCGGCAGGCGGCTGCGGTCTCGTCGAGCAAGTCCTGGCTTCGGCGGGTGGTCAGGACGAGCCGCGCTCCCTCGGCAGCGAACATCTCCGCCGTGGCCCTTCCGATATTCCTGCCCGCGCCCGTGATGAGCACAACCTTACCCTCGATGCCGGTATCCATGGCGGTCCTCCCTCGGTGGCTCGGCGGGGATTCTACGCTCCGAGCGGTTTCTCACCAAACGGGGCGGGGGGCGGGCGAACGTGACGCATGGCCAGCCGTCAGCGGTGGCGGCGCCTTGGCGTGGGGCGGCGTCCCTGTCGAGTGGGTTCAGGGACGGTCGGAGGCTGTGGTTCTGAGGCGGCTTCGGGCTGGGGCGGTCCTGCCGGCGGGGACGGGGCGAACGTGGCCGCGTCTGTCGCTTCTTCGCGGTATTGGGCGCGGCGGAAGCGGATGAGCACCGTGGCCATGCCGATCTGGATTCCGGCGAACATCAGCCAGCGCGCCATCTGTTCAAGGATGGCGATTGGGGAGAGGGCGCCGTTCAGCGCAGGGTCTTCCCAGCTGGCGAGGAACCCGTGGGCTATGACGAGGCCGACAATCGAAAGGGCGGTCCGCGTGGCTGAGACGTCGGCGGCTTCGACGAGGCGGCGCGCGAGCCAGACCATCAGCGCGATTTCGGCGGCGGCAAGGAGGGCGGCGGCCAAGGTGAGGAGGGTCGCTCCCTCGATGGAGGCCGGCGCGTCAGCCTCGAACACGGGGAAGCGGGCGGCCTGGGTGAAGACGAACAGGGAGATGAAGCTGACGGCCAGCGGCCCGCCGTGGGATGCAATCGCGGTGGTGACGGCGAGGACGATGAGAAAGACGACGCCGTAGGCGAGGAGGAAGGCGAGCCCGGTGAGCTCGTCCTGTGGTCCGACGGTGAAGAAGCCTGTCGCGAGGAGCACGATTGCGCCCTGGCCGGCGGGCAGCCAGGTGATCATCGATAAGGGGAGTCTGCGGCGGAGGGCGACGGTCGAGGCGGCGACGGTGGCGGCGAGAAAGAGGAAGGACGGCGGGGCCAGCGTGCCGATGACGCCGGGAATCTCCAGGGCCCGCCACGGCCAGGCAGTCAGGGACGCCAGGAAGAGGAGGGCGTAGGGCGCGCCAAGGGTCAGCAGCAGCCTGCGCCTGTCCGCTAGGCGGGCCTCCGGAGGGAGTTCAAAGCCCATTGCGCCGCCTAGCGGTCGATCGGCGGCCTGCGCCCGCGGCGTCGGGACCTATCGCCGCCTCCGGACGACGAGCGTACCTCGCCGGTGGGGGAGATGGTCACGCAGCGCTGGCTGCCCTCGCCTGAGCTTTCGGTCCTAACGCCTTTGTAGTCGGCGAGCGACATGTGGATGATGCGGCGGTCAGCGGCGGTCATGGGGTCGAGGGTCACGTCGGCGCCATTGTTGATGGCGCGCTGGGCCATGCGCTCGGCCAGATCGCGGAGCTGGCGCTGACGACGCTCGCGGTACTGCTCGACGTCGACGATTACGCCCCCTGTACGGGTCTCGCCCTGGTTGAGTATGACGTTGGTGATGAACTGGAGGGCGCGCAGGGTCTCGCCGCGGCGGCCGATGAGCAGGCCCGCGTCGTCTCCCTGGATGTCGATGACGGCTAGCTGGTCGTCGTCGGAGCCGGAGCTGCGGATGGTCGGCACGGCGTCGACGTCCAGCTCTTCGAGGATGCGGGAGACGACGCCGAGGGCGGCGCGGGCGCTCCCGTCATCGTCAGCGAGGAGTCGGACGCGCACTCTCGCGGGCTCGGCTCCGATGCCGAGGATGCCCGCGCGGCCAGTGCTAAGGACGTCGACCTCGATTTCGTCGGGGCCTACGCCGAGCTCGAGGGTTGCGAGCTCGATCGCCTCCTCCACTGTCTTCGCTGTTCGGACGAGGCTCTGGTCTTCCATCGCCTTCCTCCTTGTCCGGTAGGGCTCCGCTGAGGGTCGGGCCGAGCCTGGAGGCGGGGCGCGCGGCGACCGGCTCGTCCTGAGAGCGTAGACCTCCCCAACCGGAAACCAAATATTGCATAACTATGCCGATGAGGGTCGAAGCGACCCAGTAGATGACGAGACCGAGAGGAAAGAAGAGGCTGAACATCCCGAACATGACGGGGAACATGAACAGCATCATCCGCTGGGTGCTCTGCTGCGCGGGGTCCGGGGAGGGCATCTGGCTCATCTTCTGCTGCACGTACATGCTGATGCCGGAGAGAGCGACGAGCACGAAACCAAGGATGCTGCCCGCCCGCATGGGGTCGAGCGCGAGGTCCAGGCCCAGGAACCCCCTGTTCACTGGCACGATGCTGTCCAGGAAGGGGAGCCACCCGTAGAGCTTGCTGGAGAGGCCGGCGAGGTTCTCGGGGGTGAAGGGCAGGACGCCGTTGATGGCCCAGAAGAGGCCGATGAAGATGGGCATCTGAATCACAAGGGGGCCGAGACAGCCCACGGGATTCACGCCCATCTCGCGGTAGAGCTTCATCACCTCTTGGCCGCGAAGCTGAGGGTTGTTCTTGTACTTCTCGTTGATGTCCTTGATGCGAGGCTGGAGACTCTGCATCCGCTTCATCTGCCGGAGCTGGCGGACGACGAGGGGGTAGGTGAGGCCACGCACGATGATGGTGAAGGCGATGATGGCGATTCCGAGGTTCTGGCCAAGCACGGCATAGAGAACCAACAAGCTGTTGGTCATCGGCTTGGTGATCGCTTCCGTCCAGAGGAGGGTAAGGAATTCCATCGTTACCGCTCTACTTTACGTCATCCAAGTTGCGCTCCCATGCGAGCTGCTTGGTTTCCAGGTTCACGGCGCTCACCGTTTCATCGAGTGAGTGGAGGAACACGCGGACGCCGTCGGTGGAAAGCGGGGCGCGCACGTCGTTGCCGACCCGGCGGTCCCACTGGCGCAGGCCGTCCCTCGTACGAAGCACGACCATAACCCCTGAGTCTGACGCGTAGACGAGCTCACCTCCCACGACGACGGGGGTGGAGAGGATGGGCTCGCCGGTCCCATCGTTCGGGTAGGCCCACGCCACCCGTCCGTCCCGGAGGTCGTAGGCGTATACGTTGCCGTCCATGTTGGGGGCGTAGATGCGGTCCCCGTCGGTGACGGAGCCGGACCAGAACCAGTTTTCCGCGCTGAATAGCCCGGTGACGATTCCGGTGGAGAGACCAACTGAGTAGAAGACCTGGTCGAAGGCGCCCACGTAGAGGTTGCTTCCGGCGATGGTGGGCGGCGCCACGATTGCGCCGCCCAGCTCGGCCGGCTGGTCCCAGACGGGGCGGCAGTCGGAGATGGACACGGCATGGACCTTATGGCTCAGGTCTCCGAAGTAGGCGATGCCGTTGTGGAGCACGGGGGTGGACCATATCTGGCCGATGGGTTCTTCATTTCTGGCCGGGTACCGGCAGCTCTCGATGAGGCTGTCGGATTCGAGGACGTACAGCCGGCCTTTGTCGGCGTCCTCGGCGGCGGCTACGACGAGCAGCCCGCCCGCGGGAAGGACGGAGCCTGCGATGCCCTTGGCGAGGTCGTTGCCTTCCACCTCGAAGGTCCTCGCGTCGCCGAGGTTGGCGGCGCTGACCGAGACGACAACGCCGTTGTAGACGCCGGCGAATACGCGGCCGTTCTCAACCGTGGGCGTGCCGTAGAGAGCGGGAAAGCCCTCGCCCTCGGCAGGGTCCGGGACCATGTAGGGGGCGAGGCGCGCGATGCCCGCGTCTGCGGAGAGCTGGATCAGCTTGCCGTCGCTGGTCCCGACAAAGAGGGAGTCCTCCGTGACTGCGACGCCCGACCAGCTTTGCGTGGCGGCGCTCCTGTTCTGGGCGCAGCCGGCAAATAGCAGAGTTGCGCTGAGCAATACGAGCAGCGCAAGTAATGGGCCCCCCAGTCCAGCGGGGCGTGGGCCGGTCCGATTCAACTATGCATCCTTACGTTCGGAGTATGAGGCGAGAGGCCCCACGCTCCGGAACCGGGCCGGGGCAGCTACGCGGAGCTGACGCCGGCGTTTTGGTCTTTGTGGCCGTTCGGGCGTTCGGGTACGGGGTCGTATCCCTGACCGCCCCAGGGGTGGCAGCGGGCAAGCCGTCTGACGGCGAGCCATCCGCCTCGCAGCATGCCATGAGTCAGGATAGCGTCCTGCGCGTAGTGGGAGCAGGTCGGAGAGTACCTGCACGTGCCGGGCAAGTAGGGCGACAGGACGCGCTGGTAGACCGAGATTACTCCGATCGCAGTCCTACGCATCCTGTCCTCTCCCCGCCTCGGCGGCGGCGTTGGGGCGCGGCGTCTTCGGCACGATCCCCAAGCGGCTCGACAATCTCTCTATGACATCCCGTAGCTCGGTGAACGCGGCGTCCGCGGCGTCCTTCCGGGCGATGATAAGCATGTCCCAGCCCTCTCCCAAGGGCAGCCGTCGAACGATTTCGCGCATTCTCCGGCGTATGCGGTTGCGGACGACCGCCAGCTTGGAAACACGCTTGCTAACGACGAAGCCGAAGCGGACGTAGGGGAGCGCATTGGGGGCGGCCCTCAGCACGACTAAGGGGTGCGCCCTCGAGAGGCCGCTCTTACGCAGCGCTTGGAAGTCGCTCTGCCGACGGAGATGCTGTTCCCGCCGGATGCCTTGGCCCGCCATTAGGGGTGACGCCTCTCCGAAGGCGTCTAAACCGCCAGGCGACGGCGCCCCTTCAGCCGCCGCGCGCTCAACACTCTGCGTCCGCCGGGCGTATGCATCCGGGCCATGAACCCGTGCCTTCGCTGACGGCGTCGTTTCTTAGGTTGCCAAGTACGCTTCGGCACTGCTGTAGCACTCCAATCGAAGGGCGATATCCGGTTGACAAGTATACTGGTCGGGCAGAGGAAGTGTCAAACCGCGCCAGCCTGGAAATGAAGCCGCTCCGGGCTTCCCGCATGGGGTCGCCGCGAGCGTTCCTTGCCCCAAGAGCCATGAAATCCACGAGAAAAGAACGAGCGGACCAGCTGCTCGTCAGCCGGGGGCTGGCGCGCTCTCGCGAGGCCGCACGCGCGATGATTCTGGCAGGCGAGGCGCTGCTGCCCAACGGGAGGGTCGAGAAGGCCGGCCAGATGCTCCCCTCGGACGCGGAGATCCGGTTGGCGCAGCGCCGCCGGTTCGTGAGCAGAGGAGGAGACAAGCTGGCGGGGGCGCTCGATGACTTTGGAGTCGAGGTCCAAGGTCTGGCGGCCCTTGACGTGGGGGCGTCGACGGGGGGCTTCACGGACTGCCTCTTGCAGTCGGGGGCGAGGCATGTCTACGCGGTCGACGTCGGGCGAGGCCAGCTGGCGGAGAAGCTCAGGCGGGACGAACGAGTGACGTTCCGGGAGAGCCTCAATGCACGGACGCCGTTTGAGCTGGCGGAGGCGGTTGACCTGGTCGTTGCGGACGTGTCGTTCATCTCCCTTCGATTGGTCTTGCCATCGGCGCTCGCACACCTGCGGCCGGGGGGCCGTGTTTTGGCGCTCGTGAAGCCGCAGTTCGAGGCGGGCAGGGGGCAGGCGAGGGACCGGGGAGTCGTGCGAGACCCGCAAGTACACGCCCGGGTAGCCGGCGGATTCTGCCTGTGGGCTGTCGAGCGGGGTCTTCGGGTGCTGGGCGTTCGAGCGTCGCGGGTTCCGGGAGAGACGGGCAATAGGGAGTTCTTCGTATTGCTGCGCGCATGAGGGGCGATGCGGGCCGGATGAGGAAGTTGTCCGTTTGCGTGAAAAAGGTTGTCCACCTCATTTTTGCCAGGCGTGAAGAAGTTGTCCAACTCACATTTGCCAGGCGTGAGAAGTTGTCCGTTTTGCTGGGCGTCAGGCGTAAAAAGTTGTCCAATTTGTACGGCGGGACGGGGGTTTTCGAGGGTGTTTTCATGGCCGTGGCCTGCTTCCTGGGCTTGAAAAGTTGATCGCCGAGAAATTCTTGTTGTTACGCGAGGGAAGGGACCACGCCGCTGATTGGCGGGTGGGGCGGCCCCCTCTCTAACTCTCCCCCGCAGACGGGAGAGAGGACTTTCGAGGCAATCCCCCATGTTGGCCTATCGGCCCACACGACAACCGACGAGAATAGGCGGGCGGGGACAGAGGGAGGGATCGCGGTGCTGTTGCCCCGCTACGAGGTTCCCGCCTGCGCGGGAATGACGGAAGGGCGCGGGAGTGAAGGAAGGGGGAGGCAGTTCTCGGCTGAGGGAGGGCATGGGGGGTCATTTTAAGAGGGTTGGGGGGTTTGGGGTAAGGGGCAAATGTCGCGGTGGGGTTGGGGCGGGGCGTGTTGACGGGAATGACGGAGGGCGAGCGCATTTGTTGAGAGTGGGGTAGAATGGTATACATCTCGCAGCCCTCCCGGTGTAAGCAGGTTTTTTTGGCCGAAAGCCATAGGCCCGTCAGCACGGAGTCGGATTCGCCCCGCGAAGCTTGTGGGGTGATGGGCGCTTATCTTCCTGCAGGCGTGAATAGCGACGCCGCTCAGGTCGCCTTCTACGGGCTGTTCGCCCTCCAGCACCGGGGACAAGAGAGCGCAGGGATCGCCGCTGCGGACGGCCGGACGCTCCGGAACTTCACGAACGTCGGCCTCGTCTCCAATGCCTTCCGGCAAGAGGATATCGACCGCCTTCCCGGACACATCGCAATCGGGCATACGCGCTACTCGACGACGGGGTCGAGCAGCGCCTTGAACGCGCAGCCCATCGTTTCCAAGAGCGATACGGTCGAGATTGCGCTCGGCCACAACGGCAACGTCATCAACGCCGTCGAGCTCCGGGACCGACTGGAAGACGAGTGGGGCGTGCAGTGCGTCACCGGGACGGACTCAGAGGTGATCGCTCACCTGCTCGCCTGGGCGCCGGGCGACTCGTGGAAGGAGAAGACGGCCTACCTGATGCGCTCACTGAAGGGGGCGTATTCGCTGGTGGTGGCGTCGACCGACACGCTGCTGGGCATCCGCGACCCGCACGGCGTGCGTCCGCTGGCGCTGGGGCGCTATGCGAACGGCGGGTGGGTGTTCGCGTCGGAGAGCTGCGCATTCGATCACATCGGCGCCCAGTTCGTCCGGGAAATCGAGCCCGGAGAGACGGTCGTCATCGACCGGGACGGTCTCCACAGCATCCCCTCGCAGGTCCCGGACGCCCGCAAGGCGCACTGCGTTTTCGAGCATATCTACTTCGCGCGCCCGGACTCCATCCTGGACGGTGAGTTGACCCATGCCTCGCGGACGCGGATGGGCCGGGAGCTCGCGAGGGAGCACCCGGTGGAAGCCGACATGGTGATTGCGATACCGGACTCCGCCAACTCGGCGGCGGTGGGGTATGCGCTGGAGTCGGGCATTCCCTTCGGCTACGGCCTGATCAAGAACCGGTACGTGGGGCGGACGTTCATCGAGCCGGACCAACGCTTCCGGGAGCTCGGCGTCCGCAACAAGTTCAATACGTTGCCCGAGGTGCTCTCCGGCCAGCGGGTGGTGGTCGTCGACGACAGCATCGTGCGGGGCACGACTACTCCGCCCATCGTGGCGCTGCTGCGGCGGGGGGGCGCGGCGGAGATTCACGTGCGGGTGTGCGCTCCGCCCATCTTCAACCCCTGCCACTTCGGCGTGGACATGGCCACCAAGGACGAGTTCATCGCGTCGAACAGGTCGGTCGATGAAATCCGACAGCTGATCGGCGCGGACTCGCTGGGCTTCCTGAGCGTCGAGGGTCTGCACTCCTCGGTGAACGGCGACTCCACGGGAGAGGGATTCTGCAACGCATGCTTTACCGGGGTGTATCCCATCCCCGTACAGTTGCAGATGGACAAGCTCTCCCTCGAGCGCAGGCTCACGCCACGGGCGACCAAGTAGCCGTTTCCCGTTGGCCGGCGCTTCCCACGATTCACGCTCGATAGTCGACCTGCTCAAGCTGGCTGGGGAGCTCGACGCCGGCGACGCTCTCCGATTCCACCGCCTCTATTCGGTCATCGAGGCCGAGGGGCGGATGCGCGTCCCGGACTCGATGGCGCCGTGGGTCGAGCGGACGTTCGGGACCGTCTCCTCGGTGGAAAAGCAGCGCGTTGTTCGAGTGACGAATCTGGCGACGGGCGAGGCGGCGATTTTCAACGACCTCCGGGCGCGGCGACCCGTGCGGGTCGAGCTCAAGGCGGACGACGATTTTTCCTCGGAGCTTGCAAATGACCCGTGGTCGCAACCGTTGGAGTCGACGCCGGAGGACCTCTTTGGGCGGTTGGAAGGGGACGCAGCCCTCACCGCGGCAAACGTCGCCAAGTACGATGCGCTCCACAGCCTGCTGGTGTTCAAGGAGCCGGACCCCTTGCGGTTCGACAGGGACTCGGTGAGGAGCTGCGTGGAGCTGGCCAACCGGTGGTTCGCGGCTGCGCACGAGGCCGACGAGGCGTCGGTCTACCCATTCTTCCTGTGGAACTGCCTATGGCGGTCGGGCGGGTCCATCGTGCATGGGCATGCGCAGGTGCAGCTCGCGCGCGGACGGCACTACGCCAAGATCGAGGCGCTGCGCTCGGCGGCGCAGAGCTATCGCGAGGCGTACGGCTGCGACTACTTCGAGGACTTGGCCGCAGTCCACGCGAGCCTTGGGTTGTGCGCGTCGAGCGGAGAGGTCCACGTGATGGCGAGCTTGACGCCTGTGAAGGAGAAAGAGGTCGTCATTCTCTCTTCAAGTCTCGATGGAGGGCCGCGTTTCGACGAGGGGCTCGCCGACGCGCTGTTCGAGACGCTCGCGGCGTTCCGGGACAGGCTCGGCGTGCGGTCGTTCAACGTCGGGGTGCAGCTGCCGCCGCTTGCCCCGACCTCGGAGGACTGGGACGGGTTCCCGGCGGTCGTCCGCGTGGTCGACCGGGGCAGCCTGGGGACGCGGACGAGCGATATCGGAAGCATGGAGCTTTTCGCCGAGCCGGTGGTGGCGTCCGACCCCTTCGCCATCGCCCGCGCCTTGACGGATAGGAGCTGAGGGATGGCCTCCGTAGACATCGTGATTCCGGTGCTCAACGAGGAGCACTCGCTTCCGCGCTGCATCGAGACGCTCAGCGAATTCTCGAGGGCGAACCTGCGGCACCAGTGGCGGATCGTCGTCGCCGACAATGGCTCGACGGACGGAACGCTGGACGTGGCCTCCCGTTACGCCAAGGAACGTCCGGCAGAGGTGGCGGTGATTCACCTAGACCAGCGGGGACGCGGGCGGGCGCTGAAGCGGGCGTGGTCCGAGAGCGATGCGGACGTGGTGTCGTATATGGACGTTGACCTCTCGACGGACATAGAGGCCTTTCCGGGGCTGATGGCGGCGATCCTGGAGGAGGGGCACCACATTGCTTGGGGCTCGCGGCTGTCGCGGGAGTCGCGGACGGAGCGTTCGCTGAAGCGGGAGGCTATTTCGCGAGCCTACAACCTCATCATCCGGCTTGGCATGGGAACGCGCTTCAGGGACGCGCAGTGCGGGTTCAAGGCGATGAGCGGGACGGCGTCGCGGGCGCTCTTGCCGCACATACAAGACACGGGCTGGTTCTTCGACACGGAACTGCTGGTGATCGCGGTGAAGCGAGGGTTCCGATGGAAGGAGATACCGGTGGCGTGGAGCGAGGACCCCGACACGCGGGTAAGAGTGGTAAAGACGGCCATCGACGATCTTCGAGGTCTGGCGCGCCTGCGATTCGGCGGGCTGCCGAAAGTGGACCCACCGGACTAGGGCGGCTACGCAGGCTGGCTGCGCTCCTCAGACGTAGCGTCGCGGCCGCCGAGGTCGCGGGCGACCTGCCAGTCCTTCAGCGGCTCGAAGTTGATGCGCTCAGCCGCGATGCTATTGTCGACCGAGGAGACTCGCAGTATCTCCAGCTGGTCGTCGCTCGCCGACTCGAACCAGTAAGGCACTCCCTTGGGAATCGTGATTCCCTGGCGTGGCCCCAGCTCGCCGACAATCTCCTCGCCGTTCTCGGCGTCCTCGTTCACGCCGTAGAAACGGGCGCGACCCGCGAGCACAACCCATGCCTCGTCGGCGTTGGTGTGGGAGTGCATGTTGGTTTCGCCGCCAGCGTTGATGATCTGCACCGATACGGTCAGCGTGTCCGTGCGCGACAGGCGAATCGACTTTTTGGGGAAGTCGCGGCCGGGCGCTTCTTCGTAGCCGAAGAGGCTCAGCTGATCGCTCGGGGCTTGGGCGAGGTCTCTATTCGTCATGGCGGGTCCTCCATTCGGAAGCGCGCTCGGTGTTGGCGTCAACGAGGTTACACCCGTTGCTTTCCGCAGTCCTCCCCCATGGACGTAACACTTCCACCCACCCGCCCGTTTATGTTGTGGGGAGCGCCGTCACGCTCCCGGTAGAGGGGCGCCTCTCCTCTGCGCTTCCCGGTATTCCAAGCCGGTCCATGGTCCGACAGGCTCACCACGAACCGATTGGAGAGGCGACGGTGGGGAGGGTGGTCCACGCACTACCCCGCGGTTCTGCAAGGGTTTCGCAGACGAGAGAGGAGGGCGGACAGGCCAACGGTATCGGCAAGACGCGTGAGGAGTTAACAGGAATGGGCGGGGATATCGTATTGAACGCTCGACAGCGCGGACTTAGCATAACTGCCCTATCCGTCGGTATTCCTGTGGAACATGCAATTTCGTACCCCATCATTTGAAGTCCGGCCGTCGGTGATTACCGGCGATACCGCAGACCTATACCTCCATCGCACCCAGCGAATCCTTCGCAACGAAGGAATGAATCCAACGGTCGTGATGGAGTTCTCGGCTAACCGAGCTTCAGTACTTTGCGGGTCGCAAGAAGTGAAGGCTGTGCTGGCGAAAGTGACGTCGGAGGGCAACCGGCAGGTATGGGCTGTTGAAGAAGGCGCCTCAGTGGAGAGGAACGAGGTGTGTCTTCAGGTGCGCGCGCCGTACTCGTCGTTCGGCCTGTACGAGACGGCGATCTGCGGGACGCTGGCCCACCAGAGCGGTTGGGCCACGGCGGCCCGAGAGCTGGCGGAGGAGGCAAGGGGCATTCCGGTCGTCTCCGTGGGAGCGCACAACGTACATCCGTCGGTTGCGGCGGTGATGGACTACGCCGCCGTGGTAGGCGGCTGCGCGTCGGGGTCGACGGTGCTCGGCGCGCGGCTTGCAAGCTCGCCGCCGGTCTCGACGGTCTCTGGGGCGCTGGTGCAGCTGATGGGAGACCCGGTAAGGGCGTTGCTCGCGTTCGACCGGGCAGTCACGCCGGACATTCAACGTGTGGCGTACGTTGACCCCCGCAAGAACGTGGTCGATCAGGTGGTGTCGGTTGCTCGGGCTGCGGGCGATCGGCTGAATAGCGTGCGGCTCTCGCGCGTGCCGGGCGGGAAGGTTGTGTCCGCCGCAGAGGTCCACGAGGTGCGTAAGAAGCTGGACGAGATCGGCTCGCGCAAGGTGCAGATTGTCCTAAGCGGGCGCATGAGTCCTGAGCGCATCCGGGAACTGGTGGATTCAAGCGCCCCGGTGGACGTGCTGCACGATACGAGCTACATCGCTTCCTCGTCGCCGGTCGCGTTCTCCCCGAATATCCGCTCGATCAGCGACCGCGAGGTCCCCCAGGAGACGGAGCCCCCGCCGCCGAATCCCCGGTTGCTGCGGCTGCTGTAGGGGTTGGCGTTCTTCTTGCCGCTTGTCGGTCTGCGCTACCTGGCCTCCTCTGCCTGGATTCCCGCCTTCGCGGGAATCTCTCATGTGGGCCTGTCGGCCCACACCACAACCGACGAAAGTAGGGGGTGGGGCGGCCCCCTCTCTAACTCTCCCCCGCAGACGGTGGAGAGGACTTTCGAAGCAATGACGGAAGGGGGTGTGGGCGCCTATTTTCGGGCGGGCGTAACACTTCCCACCCACCCGCCCGTTATGCTGTGGGGGACACCCCCACGCCCGGCCCATCATGTTGTGGGGGATACCCCCACACCCCCGGGAGGGGGGCGGAGCCCCTCTGCACTCCCCGGTATTCCAGGCCGGTCCATGGTCCGACAGGCTCACCACGAACCAGTTCGAGGTTACGCAAAAGGTCTCGTAAACGGGGGTGAGGAAAGGCATCGGGCTGCTTTGACCGTGACTCCCGCCAACCGTAACCTAGACCTGTGACTATGAGACCTGCAGACGCCATCGATAATTCCCAGACTTCCGGGTCCCAAACTTCCGGGCGACAGATTCCCTGGCTCGCCGACGAGCATTTCGAGGTAGCCATCGACGCTGAGTCAGGCGCATTGACCTCACCTCCGCAACGGGGCGACGCGCTCATCGTTACAAACCAGCGGGCAATCAAGGTTGGCTCGTCCACGGGCGCCCACACGACAACGCTCGTTCCATTGAGCAATCTAACGGCGGTGGAAGTGCTCACGGTCTCACGGCCGTCCGAGCGGCTCGGCCAGGGGATGCTGCTCCTCGTGGTGGGCGCGGCCCTCGGCTTGATAAGCTGGAGCGTCATCGGCGTGCCGTTCGTCTCGCTGCTCCTCGGCGGCCTGCCGGTCCTCGTCGCGGTGTACGTCCTGGCCGGCTGGGCTTTCCCCGACGGGGAGGGCGAGCTCCGCCTCTACGCGCAAGGGCACGTGATAACCCAACCTCTGCGCGGCTCCAACGCCAAACGGGACTCCCACCTCGTCGCCCAACGTCTCTACGAGCTGATGACAGGGACCAGCGTTCCAGTCCCCGCCCCGGGCTCGGGCGCGGCTACCGCCGATGGGCCGACTCCCGGTGGCGCCCCGGCCTCCAGCGAAGAGCCGGCGCCGCCTCGCGTGGGCCGAGTTCGGGCGTCGGCAAGGGGCCGTCCGTGGTCTCCTCTCAAGCAGCGGCATGGTCTACCCCGTCTCAAGCAGTGGCATGGCCGTGCGAAGACTCCGCCACTTAAGACGGCGCGCCTTCACCGCTCGCCCAGGGCGCTCCGCAGCCGCTCCTGACGCACGCCCGGTGAAGAGGGCACGGAGGGCTGCGAGGTTCCCGCCTGCGCGGGAATGACGGAGGGGGATCCCCCTCTCTAACTCTCCCCCGTAGACGGGGGAGAGGACTTTCGAAGCAATCCCTTATGTTGGCCTGTCGGCCCACGCCACAACCGACGAAAATAGGGGGCGGACGCCTGGGGCGTGGCCTGCTGGCCACTCTGGATTCCCGCTTTCGCGGTAATGGCGGAGGGGAGCCCTCTCTCTAACTCTCCCCCGCAGACGGTGGAGAGGACCAGACACTTCCCGCAGACGGAGGGATGGGTAATTCTTCGATAAGGGCTATCCGCGCCATTGGTCCCGGTCCAACCGTTAGGCTCCAGCCCTTGCCCAACGACGTTTTTCCGCCTCTCGCAATTACGAGTGCCGCCTGGTCGAGCTTGCGGCGTCCGAGCGTCGCTCCCTCGCCCTGGAGGCTGCGCCACGCGCTCTCCAAGACCCGTGCGAGCAGAGGGCGGGGAAGCCTCCGTAGCTCGGCCTTGGGCCAGGTAATGCTCCAGGGCGACCTCTCCTCGAACACGGCGACAGCTTCGAGCGCCAGGACTTCCAGCAGCTCCTCGTCCTCAGCGGCTCTCTCGGCGAACCCGGCCAGTGCGGCGCGCACGTCGGGATTGAGCTCCCCCAGCTCACGAAGGACGCGCAGCCGCACCCGATTGCGCGCGTACTTCAGCGAACGGTTCGACGCGTCGCGCGCGGGCGAGACTCCGGCCTCCTTGCAGACGGCCTCGGTCTCCACCCGGTTCACGGCCAATAGGGGGCGGAGAAGCGTCAGCCCCCGACCGTCCACAATCCGGCTCGACAGCTCGCGTATCGCCCCGGCCCCTCGCAGACCGGCGCCGCGCGTCAGGCGCAGCAGCACCGTTTCCGCCTGATCGTCCTGCGTGTGAGCGGTGAGGACGCCCGCAGCGTCGTACTTCGCCGCGATTCGGCCAAGGAAGCGGTAGCGTTCCTCTCGCGCCGCCGCCTCGCTCGGTTTCGTCCGTCCTTGCCCCGCCTCGAACGGCAGGCCGAGGTCCGCCGCCGTACGCCGGACCAGCGCCTGTTCTCGACGGTCGGCCCATGGCCTGAGTCCGTGGGCGAAATGCGCGACGACCATGCGCTTTCGGAGCCTCGAGCCTACCTCCGCGCTGGCCAAGAGCATCGCCATCGAGTCCGCGCCGCCGGAGACCGCCAGCACCAGCCTGCCGATGCCCAGGCTCCCGCCGTGGCGCGCGAACGCCCGGCGCACCGCCATCGCCACCCGCCTCGTCGCGGGACGCTGGCCGTTCGTCATTCCTCGATGAAGGAGCGCGTGACTCGCACGCGGACGATGCGCGCCGCCCGCATCTCGAGGACGGCGAAGCGTAGATTGCGATAGAGGGCAACCGTGCCCTCCACTGGAATGCTTCCAAGGATTTCCAGCAGGAACCCCGCCACCGTCTCATAATCGCCAGTGGGGATGTCCAAGCCGAGGCGCTCGTTCGCTTCCGAGATGGACAATCCGCCGTCCAGCTCAACGGTGTTCTCGTCAAGGGGCAGCACCTCCTGCTGGCCGCCCGGCTGCTCCTCGTCCCGCACCCGCCCAACGATGCCCTCGACCAGCCGTTTGAGCGTCACGAGGCCCGCCACGCCGCCGAACTCGTCAGCCACCATGACGATCTGGTCCCCGCTTGCGCGCATCTCATCGAATAACTCGTTTACGAGCTTCGTCTCAGGCACGAAGCGGGCGGGCCGCGCTCCGGCCGTGACCGAGCTGTCGAGCCCCACCCCTGCCGCGAGCTGCCGCATCACGTCTTTCACGGAGACCAGCCCGACGACATCGTCGAGGTTGTCCCTGACCACGGGGAACCGCGTGTGGTAGTTGTCGCTGTACAGAGCAAGGAAGTCGCCGATAGTGGCGCCGGCGGTTACGGAGACGATTTCGGGCCTCGGCGTCATGAACTCGCTGACGTGGCGGTCGCCGAACTCCAACACGCGGCGGATCATGTCCGCTTCGCCCTGCTCCACCGCGCCGCGCTCGCTTCCGAATTGGACGAGGGACTTAATCTCCTCCTGGGTCACCTCGTCCCGTGCGGAGCCTCCGCCAAACAGCTTGGCGATGCCGGTGCTGATGGCGAGCAGGATGAACGAGAACGGCCTCAGCGCCCAGCTCAAGGCTTGGATCGCCGGGGCGATGATGATCGAGGTCCGCTCCGCGTGGCGGGCCGCGACCGTCTTCGGAATGGTCTCGCCGAAGACCAGCAGGACGGTCGTCACCGCCGCCGTGGCAACCGCAAGCGCGACGCTCTCGTCCGTGATCAGCGTGAGGGCGAGGCTCGTCGCAACGGCTGCGGCCCCGGTGTTCACCAGGTTGTTGCCGAGCAGAATAGGGGGCAGCAGCTTCTCAGGATGCTCGACCATCCGCGCGACCCGCGACGCGCCCGCCGTTTTCGTGTTCACGAGATGGCGTAAGCGCACGCGCTGCACCGAGAGCAGCGCCGCCTCCGAGCCTGAGAAGAATGCCGACAGCACAAGAAACGCCGCCAGCAACAGAGCACTGGCGGCGCTGACGTCACCCAGCATCGGGAACCCCTTCGCGGCCCCACTTATACCGATGGGGCCCGCCACATTCAGCCATAGCGGGATGGTAGCATAGGCATGCGGCCCGAGCCGCCAGTTCGCCATGCTCATCTTGGGTATCGAAAGCTCCTGTGACGAGACCGCCGCCGCCGTCGTTGAGGACGGCCGCCGTGTGCTGGCCGACGTCGTCTCCTCTCAAGTCGCCCTCCATGCCCGGTACGGAGGGGTCGTTCCCGAGGTGGCGTCCAGGCAGCATCTGCTGCAGATTGTCCCCGTCATCGAAGGCGCGCTTGGCGAAGCGGAAGTCGGCCTCGACGACATCGAAGCGGTCGCCGTCACCCACGGCCCCGGACTGGTCGGAGCACTGATGGTTGGCGTCAACACCGCGAAGGCTCTGGCCTATGCGCGCGGTCTGCCTCTCGTCGGCGTGCATCATCTGGAAGGCCACACCTACGCCGCATGGCTCGAGTACGACGATCCGGCGGCAGACCCCGGCTTTCCCCTCATCGTCCTCATCGCTTCGGGCGCCCACACGGACCTCATCCTGATGCGAGGTCATGGCGACTACGAGCTGCTGGGCCGCACCCGCGACGATGCCGCGGGCGAGGCTTTCGATAAAGCCGCACGCCTCCTCGGACTCGGTTTCCCCGGCGGCCCCGCCGTCCAACGCGTCGCGGAGGGCGTCACGCCCTCGTTCAAGCTCCCGCGCGCGTGGCTCGGCGGTGCTCTCGATTTCAGCTTCTCCGGCCTCAAGACCGCCGTCCTCCACAAGGCCGAAGAGTTCGACGTGTATCCGGCGCCCGAGGGTGGCGCGGACGCTGACGTCGTGGCCGAGATTGCCGCCGCCTTCCAGGACTCGGTCGTCGACGTGATCTCCGCGAAGGCCGCGGAGGCCGTCCGGCGCACCGGGGCGAAGGGCCTCTTGCTCGGCGGCGGCGTCTCCGCAAACGGTCCTCTTCGTCAGGCCTGCATCGAACGCTCTCCGGCGCCTGTGCTCATCCCTGCCCCCCGGCTCTGCACCGACAATGGGGCGATGATCGCCGCTGCGGGCTACTACCGCTACGTCCACGGAGCGAAACGCGGCTTCGACCTCGGCCTCGACGCAGACCCCGCCCTCGCTCTCGTATAAAGGAAACCTATCGTGTACGTCGGACGCATCCTTGCAGTAGGCAGGACCAAGGCAGGCGCCAACGCCGTCATGTATCGCGTGTCGAGCCGCTCTTTCCCCAATCGGATGGCGGTTGACAACGCGGGCACGCTGGCGATTGTTCCGCGGCCCGGCCACGAGGGGGACATCCAAAAGAACCCCTACATCGCTTACAACGCGCTTCGCCTAGCGAGCGATTGGGCTATCGCATCCAACGGCTCGCACACCGACCCCATCGCCGAGAAGGTAAACGCCGGCCTCCCCGTCCGCGACGCCATGGCCCTCGCCTTGCTGGCCCTCGACTACGAGCACGACGCTCTCGACACGCCGCGCATAGCCGCCGCCGTGCCTCGTCGCGGCGACGCCGGCTGGCTGGCCATCGTCCGCCGCGACGCCCTCGTGGTAAAGGAGGTCCCCCTCGCCGCCGGGGCCGCCCGCTATATCGCCACCTACGAAGCCAACGACGTCCGCGATTCCCAAGCCACGGACTTCGACGCCGGCACGGCTGCGGAAGCCGCTCAGTTCGCCATCGACCGAGGCGCCTTCGCCACCTTGGAGAATCCCGTGACCAGCGCCGCTGCTCTAGCGAACGAGGCAGGTTTCGCCCTGGGTCTCCACACGGTCGACTAGCTCCGCCGTTCGATCGCGTCGCCTGCGTGATGGCGACTGAAGTAGCGCGTCTTACGCCACGTAAGACGCGCTACCGGCGGAAGTTGATGCGCCGGAAGAGTTCCGCGTACTTATAGGGATGGCCGTGATCGGCGGCCCTGCGGGCGGCGTCCTCGGCACGGCGTTTCGCGAACTGCTCGATGCGGGCGAGGTCTGTCGAGAGCTGGCTCTCATGGGCGGCGAGCCCCTGCATCTTCAGGTCGATCGTGCTCTCGATGTCAACGACGACGTCGGGGTTCTCGGAGCCCCAAAGGAGGACGCTCCCGGTCTTGTGGGGTTCGAGGCCGTTGGCGATGTGCTCGGGGAAGTGGAGGATATCGCGGGCGAACGGGAAGCACGCGTCCATCGCAGCCTGGCCGGAGATGCGATGGTCGCGGTGGCTGTGCGAGGCGACGCGCATCGGGTCCATGGCGAAAACGACGTCCGGCATCCAGCGGCGTATCTGTTCGACGATTCGGCCTCGGAACTCGCGAGTATCCTCGAGCTCACCGTCGCCGTAGCCGAGGAAGACAACGTCCTCGACGCCGAGGGCGGCGGCGGCGTTCAACTGCTCTTGCTCGCGGATCGCGGCCAGACGCTCGCTCGTCATTTCGGGGTCCGATGAACCCTTGTCGCCGTTCGTGCAGACGACGTAGAGGACGCGACAGCCTTCCCGCGTCCATTTCGCGGTTGTCCCGGCAGCGCCCGATTCGCCGTCGTCAGGGTGGGGTATCACGAGCATGGCCCGTTCGGGAGTCTCGATGGTCTCCATACGCCTCCGTATCGAAAAAGGGGTCTGCTAAGATGATAGCGGTTAACCGGCTGCTCCCGCTGAGCGTCCGCCGCCCCCTTGCCTATTGCAATGTCTCCATCTCCAACGCTGCGTTCCTACACCCCAGCCGACCTTGAATCGCTGGCCTTCCTCCAGAAGGGCCGCGCTCCGTCGCCCGCGGAGGTTGAGGGTCTTGCGCGGGACTTCGGCCAGCCGAACCTTGCGCCGGAACGCGATTGCGTGTTGGCGTTCGAGGACGAGCAGCTGGTGGGCTATGCGTATCTGACGCACGAGCCTGCCCTTCGACGCGGCGTGCTGGACCTCGTGGCGGGCGGCGAGCACTGGGGCGGCGGCGTGGGCGATGCCCTTCTTGGAGAGACGATGGCCCGCGCCCGCTCGGCGGGGCTATCGGTCGTTCACGTAGACGTGCAGGAGGCAGACGAGGAGCGGAGGCGGACCTACAGCGAGCGTGGATGGCGTCATGTGCGAACGCACCTGCATCTGACGCGCGCATCCGCTGTTCGCGCCAACGCTCCGGTCCCTGAGGGTATGTCGGTCCGCCAGGCAGAGCGGCGAGACGCGCAAGCAATCACGGACTTGCAGAACGCCGCCTTTACGGGCAGCTGGGGCTACGCGCCGAACAACGTGGCGGAGATCGAGTATCGAGTGTTCGATCAGCCGATGCTCCGGCCGGACCCCGTCGCACTGCTTGAAGAGGCGGGGCAGGTCGTAGGCTACTGCTGGTGCCACCGCGAGGCTGAGCCTGGGCCGGGCGTCGTGGGGATGGTCGGCGTGCCGCCCGGCAGGCAGGGCCAGGGTCTTGGGCAGGCGATCACGGGGGCCGGAATCGACGGGCTGCTCGACCTGGGCGCATCGCCCATCGAGATTACGGTGGACAGCGAGAACCCTCCGGCGATACGGGTCTACGAGGGGTTGGGATTCGTCTTGGCGTGGCGGTCGTTCTGGTACGAGCTTAGCCTCTGACGCTTCCCCCATCCTTCCTGCGTGCGGAGGATGGTGTTCAGCCGTGACACTTGCCCGTTGCGCGTATACTCGGCCCAACAGTAGATTCGTAGCTACGCGGGAACACGCTGGCAATCGCCCCCGCGCGAAAGGAGGTCCGGCTGATGCTCGCCCACGCGCGCCCCTATCAGCCCATATTTAACCCAGAGAAATTCAGGGAGCTGCTCCTCTACATCGCCAGGAATTCGGAAGACGACCCTACCTTTGGCGCTGTCAAACTCAACAAAGTCCTCTATTACGCAGACTTCGCGGCATTCCGGCAGCTCGGCAAGCCCATCACCGGAGCCACCTACCGCAAGCTCATGGAAGGCCCTGCGCCACTCGAAATGCTCACGGAGCGCGGCGCCCTCATCAAGTCCGGCGACGCCGAACTGCGCGAGGCCGCCTACTTCACCGGCATGCAGCAGCGGCTCACCGTTCGAGATGGACGCGAACCGGACCGCGAGATGTTTGAGCCGGGCGAACTGAAGCTCGTCGATGAGGTCATCTCGTTTTTCCGCGGCAAGACTGCTCGGGAAGTGTCGGACTATTCCCATCGGGAGCCCGGATGGGCCGTCGCCAGGGACCGCGAGGTCATCCCCTACGAGACGGCTTTTCTCAGCTCGCAGCCATTCCCCCAGGACATCGAGGAGTGGCTGCATCCGGATGGATAGATTCTTCGACGAATACGTTGTCGAACAAGTAGCCGACTTTGAGGAGAGAGTAGAGAGGATTCTCCCCATCCGCGAGTGGGACATGGTTTCCTACGCCTTCATCTGGCAATTGGGGCACGACCCCACGTTTAGCGCTCACAACGTCGACGGTGATCAATGGGTAATAGTGCTCGACGGTCCGCCCAGGCTTACTGTCTTCTATACCATCGATGAGACCGCCAAGGTTGTGACGCTAGCGGATGTCCGCAGGCGTTAGTCGGGCGGCACTAAGAGAAGAGAGGGCGCAGCATACGGGCCCAAGGAGCACATATGACCGGACGCGTACAAAGCAAAGTGGCCATCATCCTTGGAGGCGGACAGACTCCGGGAGCGACGATCGGGAACGGCAGGGCTACGGCGATACTGCTGGCGCGAGAAGGAGCGAGGGTCGTGGTCGCCGACCGTGACCAAGCGTCGGCGCAGGACACCGTCGACATGATTGCGGAGGACGGGGGCGACGCCGTCGCCGCGCAAGTGGACGCCACCGACGAAAGCTCGGTCGCAGCGCTCATCAACAGCGTGGCGGCAAGCCACGGTTCCCTCGACATCCTCCACAACAACGTGGGCGCGAGCCTTGCGCTGGGCGACGCTGTTGCGGTCGACATGACGGAAGAGGCGTTCGACCGCAGCTTCGCGGTGAACCTGAAGAGTCACTGGATGGCCTGCAAGCACGCGATACCGATCATGCGAGGGCAGGGCGGCGGCTCCATCGTGAACATCTCGTCGCTTGCAGTGCTGGAGGCCTACCCCTACGTCGGCTACAAGACCATGAAGACCGCGGTCGTTGCGCTAACGCAGAACCTAGCGTCGGCCCACGCTGACGCGGGAGTTAGGGTGAACGCCATCCTTCCGGGACTGATGGACACGCCGATGGCTATCGAGGCGCGCGTCGCGCATGGCACTCCGCGAGAGGAAGTCGTGGCGATGCGGAACGCGCGAGTCCCCCCCTGGGGCAGCGCATGGGAACGGCCTGGGACGTCGCTTACGCCGCGCTATTCCTCCACTCCGACGAGGCGCGTTTCATCAGCGGAATCTGGCTGCCGGTGGACGGCGCCGCATGGGCGAGCCAGGGCAAGTACTAAGGGGGGCTTCCGCAAAGTCCAGTCGTTCCTTCCGGGCAACTGACCAGACTATGAAGCCGTCAGCTTCCCTCAGATTCTCCAATCATGTCGAGCAGCCTCTGTGCAGTTGCCCGTTCATCCGGCGTGAGATCAGCATTGATCTCGGGGTCTGGACGTGCTTTCAGCCAGCGAGCGCCGCCGCAACGTGGACACCGTACCCAAAGAGGTTCTCCTTGATGAATATCCCATTCCCCGCCGGTTCCTTTACAGTGAGGGCATTTCTGGTTGTAAGTGCGGTTGTCGAGGCTCATGGCGTACTCCCTTAGGGAATAACAGAGAGATTGCGGCGCTACGGCTACTCGATGTGCTGATGGCGCAGGGCGACGGGTTGGCCGGTCGTGGCGGACTCGGTTACGGCCAGGCACATCTCCAGCATGGACTTGCCCCACTTGGCTGACAGGCTTGGAGGCCTGCCGCGGAGCACCAGGTCGCAGACCTAGCCGGAGACTGCGCGCTGACCGGTGTCGTCCAGGTCCATCTCCATGGGCTGGCGCGCCTCGTTCGTGTAGAGGACCAGTCCGTTAGGGGTGAGGCGGGCCTCGGCGCGCTCGTAGCTGGCGAGAGTCAGCCCGTTCGATATCCACATGAACGCAGGACGCGTGCCGGTGAACCAAGGGGCGGCCCGCACGTTGGCGTACTTGTGGGCCTTCTCGGCGTCGGCGGTCGCGTCTTCCTGTAGGGCTGCTCGTGCCGTTCCGTAGGGCGCCTCGCCGTCCGAGACCAACTCATCGGTCTGGAACCGGTCATAGGCGCTATAGGACGCGGTTACGATGCAGCCGCTCTCGTACTCGATGTAGGCCACGTAGCTACCAGGGACGGGCCTGTCGGGGTCGTTCGCCCAGAGCTTTGCGGCGCGGACCACCGCGGCCGGGGACTGGATTACGGCCTGGAGCGTACCGAATTGGTGAGAGCCTTGCCGGAATACGACGCCGCTCCCGTTTCTCGGGTCGGGGTCTATCTCTTCCGGCGAGCGCGGCCTGTACAGCCAGTCGCCGTAGTGCCACGTTTGGACCGACTGCAGCGGCCCATGCTCGCTGCTGTGCGTCCACGCGCCCATCTGCCGGATGGGAGCATGGAGTCCTTGCGGGAAGTCCACGATGACCTGACGGCCAGCCTGACCGGCCGCGTCGATGACCCGGTCGGCGTCGGTCATGCTGGTCGCCATCGGCTTCTCGACCAGCACGTGCTTGCCGTGTTCCAGGGCCATCAGCGTGTGGGTCGTGTGCAGCCAGTTTGGGGTCGCGATGTGGACGATGTCGACTTTCGGGTCCCGGCACATCTCTTCGACGCTCTCGTACACGGCGGCGCCGGTTGCGTTATGGAACGAGTCGAGCAAGTCCCGATCGATGTCGGCGCCTGCTGCGAACTCAATCTCGGGGTTGTCGTTGAAAGCGGACATGATGTGGCGGGACCCGCCGCCGAGACCGGCGATACCTAGCCCGACTCTGGCCATATTGCGCCTCCTGAGGTCGCGTGGAGGTAAATCTAACACCCCGGCGAGGAACAGGCGCGCCTCGCTCCGTCCGAGACATCGGCGGCGTTAGGCCGTGGTGCGGCCGCCATCGTGCGGCATGGACGCGGCGCGGGGGCGGGAGAGAGACCCAGGGACGAGGCTGTGAAGGAGGGTCTCGTAGGCGCGGAGGAGGGCGTCGGCGGACTTGGGCCAGGTGTAGCCGCGGGCCCGGTCCGCTCCAGCGGCGCCCATGCGGCGGGCGCGGGCGGGGTTGGCGAGGAGGTCGTTGAGGGCGTTGGACAAGGCGTCAGGACTGCCGGGGGTCACCAGGCTGCCGGTCTCGCCGTCGACGACGAGTCCGCGCAAACCGCCGACGTTGGAGGCGACGACCGCCGTACCGCAGGCCATCGCTTCGAGAGCGGCGAGGCCAAAGGTTTCGTGACGTGAGGGGACGGCGCAGACGTTGGCGGCGGCGTAGTAGTCCGGCAACTCGTGCTGCGGGACGGCGTGTCGCCAATCGAGCCGGTCCGCGATGCCCAGCCCCTCCGCGATGTTCTTGAGCCAATCGACGCTGTGCTCCTCCTCGGCGCCGCCGATCAGCAGGACGCGAACGTTGCGAGGGTCGGGTATGCGGGCCAGGGACCGCAGAAGGAGGTCGGGGCCCTTGAAAGGCTCGATCCTGCCGACGAAGAGGACTACCCGCTCGTCTTGTCCGATGCCCAGCCTGGTCCGTGCGGCGGCCTGGTCGCGCGGTCTGAAGACGGAGTCGTCGACGCCCATCTGGACGACGTGGGCGCGACGTGGGTCGAGGCCGTAGAACTCGCCGAGCGCGGCGGACTCTTCCTCGGTGAAGGTGACGACGGCGTCCGCGCCTTCCACTGCGAGTCGCTCGGCATCCTTGCGGAGGCGGGGCTCGATGGCGCCGCCCGCCCGCTCCTTGACCTCGGCGACGGTGTGGTAGGTGAAGACGTGAGGGACGCCCAAGCGCTCGGCGAGGCGTCTGCCGGGCTCGGCGGAGAGCCAGTAGTGGCTATGCACGAGGTCGTAGCGCGCGCCGTTGTTCTCGACGCGTTCGAGCAGCGCATCGGCGTATTCGCCAAGGTGAGGCGCTACGCCGTCCTTTTCGAGGCCGGGGTCGCCAGCGGGGAGGTGGACCACGCGGGAGTGCTGGTCGAAGTCGAATACCTCAGGGCCGCCGAGGTGATGGCTGCGAGTGTAGACGTCAACCTCGACGCCTTGGTCGGCGAGGATAGGAGCGATGCGGCGTAGGAAAACGTTCATCCCGCCGGCGGAGCCCATGCCGGGAGTCATCATCGGGCAGCCGTGGACTGACACGAATGCGACGCGCTCGACGCGGGGAGGAAAGGGGGCGCTCACCACTAGCGGTTCACCACGATGCGATAGATTGCGGAGTCGACGGCGCCGAGGTGGTACTTGTAGGACTCAGCGCCTCGGAGGAGGTCGAAGTAGGTTAGGCCGTTCTCGATGGCGTCCTGAATGCAGAGGGCCTTGAGCAGCAATCCGGCGGAGAGGTGCGCGTAGTCCTGGCGGTAGCCGCTGTTATAGAGAAGGCGGCGTCCCGCGTAGTCGAAAGTGAGCACGGCTGCGATGGGCTCGGCCTCAAGCTCGAGCATGAAGAGCTTGAGGCTGCCTGCGTCGCGCATGCGGCGGGCCATGCGACCGAAGAAAGACTGGCGTTCAGGACTGAGGAAGTCCCGTTTCTCCTCCCGGCTTCCGGCCATGACCTCCTGGAAGGTGTCGAGGTCTCGGTCGAAGGTGGAGGCGTCGGCGAGGCGCATCGTGGTCTGTCCGGCGGACTCCAGTCTCCGGAGCTTGCGCCGCAGCTCGTGGCGGTCCTTCTTTCGCAGGAGGGCGAGATACTCGTCCCAAGAGCCGGGGAGCTCGATGCCGGGAACGACGTCCTCCTGCTCAATCAGGACGTTATACCCGCGGTGGCGGGCGGCCTGGGGGAGGAGGTCGAACGTGGGGGTCCACTCGGGAACGGATGCGAGCTCGAATGTCCGCCAGGGCTCGGTCTCAATGCAGTCAAGCAGGGCGGGGTAGAAGGCGGGTTCCGCCGTGATGAAGTCGTGGTAGTCGAAGAGGTCGGTATCTCCGAGGAAGGAGAGCCGGTCGCCTTGGAGCTGGAGAGGGGCGACGCCAAGGGGAGCGTCGAGCGGGCCGACGGTGAAGAGGCGCAGCTCGTCGTCTTTGCCGAACTCGGCCCACCAGGTCTGCTGCCATTCAGGGGTGAGGAAGACGCTGCTCCAAGGCCGACGGGAGAGGATGTCCTCCCACAGCGGGAGGAGTCCGGCAAAAGAGTTGGTTGGAGCGGCGCAGGTCAATGTAGTCCTTCTTGTAGGAGGTTGAGGACCTCGGCGCGCGTCCTGCCGCTCGCTTCGAACGCGCCGCGCAGCGCGGAAGTGACGATGGACGCGCCGGGTTTGCGGACTCCGCGCATCGCCATGCAGAGGTGCTCGGCGCGCATCACGACGGCGACGCCTTCCGGGTCGACGGTCTGCATGATGGAGTCGGCGACTTGAGAGGTCAAACGCTCTTGCAGTTGAGGCCGCTTCGCGAAAATATCGACGGCTCTGGCGAGCTTACTGATGCCGACGACTTTGCCACGCGGTATGTAGGCGACGTGGGCGGTCCCGAAGAAGGGCAGGAGATGGTGCTCGCAGAGGGAGTAGAAGGGCATGTCGCGCAGCAGGACCATCTCCTGGTGCGCCTCTTCGAACTGGGTCTGGAGCACCTCGGCTGCGTCGAGTTCGGCGCCGCCGGCGATTTCCGCGTACATCTGGGCCACGCGCTTCGGGGTGTCGATCAGCCCCTCGCGGCCGGGGTCTTCGCCGATGGCGATGAGGAGCTCGCGAACGGCGCGCTCGATCCTGGCTGAGTCCATGCTCACTTCAGGATGCTTCCAATAAACGCGCCACGGCCTGCAAGTCGGGAGGAGCGTTCTCCGGCTCGCGGTCCGCCAGCATGTTGGCGATGGGCGGGTCCTTGAGGCCGTTGCCGGTGATGATGCAAGCGACAGTATCCGCGGAGAGGTCGGCGCCCGCCCGCGTTAGCTTGATGAGCCCGGCGACGGATGCGGCTGAGGCGGGCTCGCAGAAGATGCCCTCGTTCCTCGCCATGAGGCGGTAGGCCTCGATGATCTCGTCGTCGGTTACGGAGTCGATGACGCCGCCGGACTGGTCGCGCGCGTCCAAGGCCCCAGCCCAGTTGGCCGGGTTGCCGATGCGGATGGCGGAGGCGATGGTCTGAGGCTTGGCGACGGGGGCGCCCTGGACGATGGGCGCGGCGCCGGCCGCCTCGATGCCCATCATGCGCGGGCGCTTGGTCGATTTGCCTATGCCGTGGTACTCGGCGAATCCCTTCCAGTAGGCGGTGATGTTGCCCGCGTTGCCGACGGGGATAAAGAGGTAGTCCGGCGCGTCGCCGAGATCGTCGACGATCTCGAAGGCGGCGGTCTTCTGGCCTTCAATGCGGTCGGGGTTTACGGAGTTGACCAGGGCGAAGCGTTCAACGTAGGCGGCGAGCTCGCGCACGATGCGAAGGGAGTCGTCGAAGTTGCTGTCGATGGTCACGATGCGGGCGCCGTAGGCGATGGCCTGGCTCATCTTGCCGGGGGCGACGTTGCCCTTGGGCACGAGAACGACGGTCTCCATTCCCATAGCGGCCCCGTAAGCGGCGGCGGAAGCGCTCGTGTTGCCGGTGGAGGCGCAGAGGAGCTTGGACATGCCGTTCTCGATCGCCTTTGCGACGGCGACAACCATGCCGCGGTCCTTGAACGAGCCGGTGGGGTTGCAACCCTCTAGCTTGAAGTAGAGGGCCCCGACCCCCAGATCGCGCTCCAACTGGCGCGACCTCACGAGGGGCGTGCTGCCTTCGCCGATGGTGACGTCAGGCGTATTGCCGGTGAGCGGCAGGTATGGAGCGTAACGCTTGAGGACGCCTTCGCCCACGAGTCCCCTCCTAGTCCCCGTCGTCAGGGGGCTGTTCGTCATGCAGCGCCGTCTTCGATGCGGACCAAGCACGGCGCGCTTTCGACTACGTCGAGAGCTTCGAGCTTGCGGACGGCTTCTTGCACGGCGAGCTCGCGCGCCTCGTGCGTGGTGATGACGATCTCGGCGACTCCGTCCGTGTCGTCGCCGGTCTCCTTCTGGATGACTGATGCGAGGCTGACGCCCATATCCCCCAGGACTCCGGCGATGCGGGCCATCACGCCCGGCCGGTCATGCGCCCTTAGTCGTAGATAGTACTTGGTTTCGAGCTCGGTCACAGGGAGTACGGCGAGCCGCGTGTGGATCTGGGGGTAGGTGGGGGGCTGTCCGCCCGACGCCACGCTCCTGGCGATGGAGAGCACGTCGCCGAGCACGGCGGAGGTCGTGGGTTGAGGGCCGGCGCCGGGTCCTTGGAACATGGCCCAGTCTACGAGGTCGCCCTCGAGTTCGACGGCGTTATACACACCGTCCACTTTCGCGAGGGGGTGATTCTCCGGTATGAAGGCGGGATGGACGCGGGCCTGGACAGCCCCGTTCGCGAGGCGGCTGGCGGCGAGGAGCTTGACGGCGTAGCCGAGCTCGCGCGCGTAGTGGAAATCGGCGGGCGTGAGGGAGCGGATGCCCTCGCGGTACACGTCGGTGTCCCGGAGGACGGTCTTGAACGCGATAGAGCTGAGGATGGCTAGCTTGTAGGCGGCGTCGACGCCGTCGACATCGTCCGTGGGGTCGGCTTCGGCGTAGCCCCGCGCGCGGGCATCCGCCAGAGCGTCGGCGTAGGCGTGCCCGCTCGCCATGCGCGTGAGAATGTAGTTGGTCGTTCCGTTGATGATGGCGTTGACAGCGGTGACCTCGTTGGCGGCGAGGTCGTGGATGAGCGGGCCGATGATGGGGATGCCGCCCCCGACAGCGGCTTCGAACGCGACGGCCACGCCGTTGTCAGCGGCCCGTTCGAGAATCTCGGGGCCATGCTTGGCGATCACTTCCTTATTGGCGGTGACAACGTGCTTGCCGGCTTGGAGGGCGGCGTCGATGTGGTCGAGGGCAGGCTGCTCGCCTCCCATGACTTCGATGATGATGTCGACTTCGTCCGAGGCGATGAGGTCGCCGGCTTCGGTGGTGAGCGCGACGCCCTCGGGTAGACCGGGCCTAGGCTTTGCCGGGTCGCGGACGAGTGCGCCGAGGAGGCGGAGAGGCCGGCCTGCATAGCGCTCCAGGGCGTCGGCCCTTGCGTGGAGGGCATGGGCGACGCAGGCGCCGACGGAGCCCGCTCCGAGCAGACCGACGCCGATTGCCCCCTTTGCCGCCACTAGATTGCCCCGACGGAGCGGAGCACCCAGTTGTTATCGTCGGCCGTCAAGTTGAAGAAGAGGCCGGCAGTCTGGGCGTCCATCCATTCTTGGAATGTGTTCTGGGCAAGGAGGGCCCGCATCGCTTCATCGACCGGTTGGTCCGGCGACCGATCGGTCACGCGGTAGACGATACTGCCGATGGAAGTGGCGACGGGGCCTATGACCTGGTTGACGGCGAGGTTCTCGGCGAAGACCAGGGGGTCGATTTCGGGAAGAGCGCCTCTGGGCGTCCAGCCGACGACGCCGTCCGGGTCCGCGACCGTCAGGTCAGTGTTTAGCTCGTTGGCGACGGCGGTGAAGTCCTCGCCTGCGGCGATGCGGTCGAAGGCGGTCCGGGCCTGTTGGGAGTCCGCGCCGACGATCCATTCGACGAAGACGGACTCGGCAGTGGAGGGGGTCTCTTCCAGGAAAGCCTGGTAGACCGCGTTCTGCCATAGCTGGCCCCGCACCCAGTCGCGGTAGTCGTTCTCCGAGACGCCGAGAGCGTCGGTGAAGGCGTCGAGCGAGCTCTGTCCGGCGTCGGTGAGCTGTGCGGGGGATTCGGCCTCGGCGTCGAGCTGCTCGAAGCGTTGGACGAGGGCACCTTCGACGTCTTGGGGGGCAATGCTCGCACCGAGGTCGGGGCCGCGGGCCTCGAGGATACTGTCGCGGATGAGGTTGTTGAGGGCGAAGTTAGGCCGGAGCTGTCCGGTCGCCGTGCCGTCCAACAGGGTGTAGGGGACCACGTCGCGGAGCTGGAATTCGACGCCGTCAATCTCGGCGACGACCTTGCGGGGAGGCTGGTAGAAGTTGAAGAACCAGCCGACGGCGAGCCCGGCCAGGAGCAGCACGATGAAGAGGCCCCCAGCCCAGTAGAGCAGACGCTGCAGGAAGCGCTGGTTGATTCTGCGGGCGGCACTGACCTGCGGAGCCGGACGCGCCGAGAGCTGGCGTTCCGCACGGCGGCGCTGTCGCATTTAGGCGTTCGACTGGTCTTCGGCGGCTGGCGCTTCGGACTCTACGGGGGCTTCGGCAACGGGCGCTACGGACTCGGCGGGAGCTTCGGCGGCTGGCGCTTCGGACTCGGCGGGAGCCACGGCAACGGGCGCTTCGGACTCTAAGAGAGCTTCGGCAACCGGCGCGGGGGTCTCGGGGGCGTCGGCAGCAGCGGCCTGCGCGGCAGCAGCGGCCTGCGCGGCAGCAGCGCCCATGGCGGGGCGGGGCGGGCCGGCAGCGCCCATGGCGGGACGGGGCGGTGCGCCGTCACGCGGAGGGAAGCGCCTGCCCCGGTCGCCTCGGTCGGGGCGGCCGAGCTCGATGAGGCTGTGGCTGCCGGTGTAGGGGAGGAGAGCGAGGAATCGCGCGCGCTTGATGGCGACCGCGAGCTTGCGTTGGTGGCGTGCGCGCGTGCCGGTGCGCCGGCGGGAGTCAATCTTGCCCCACTCGGATACGAACCGGCGCAGGACGAGGACGTCTTTGTAGTCCGGCGTCTTCTTTTCAGCGCTGAAGAAGCAGACCTTGCGCCGAGGGAAGTACCGCCGGCCTCCGGGGCGTCGCCGTCGTGTATTGAGCATTCAGTGTTCTCCTTCGTGGGTCGAGCGTTCGGTAATGGGACGCTAGAACGGCAAGTCGTCGGGTGATGGGGAATCGGTCGGGTCGAACTCGGACGCTAGTGCGGCGTGGCCTCCGCCGTAGTCGCCGCCACCGCCGTCGGCCTGTCCGGGGCGGTCGAGGAAGAGGACGCGGTTGGCGATGATCTCATTGCGAAAGCGCATCTGGCCGTCATTGCCCTGGAAGCTGTTGCTGTGGAGCCGGCCCTCCACGAAGGCCCTTCGGCCCTTGGAGAGGTACTGATTGACCTGCTCGGCGAGGTTGTTCCAAGCGACGACGGTGAACCACTCGGTCTCCTGTCGACGCTCGCCGTCCTGGGCGTTGTACGAGCGGCTGGTGGCGATGCGGAAGGAGGTGACGGGGCTTCCGGATGGCGTGTAGCGCATCTCGGGGTCCGTCCCCACGTTTCCAATCACGATGATCTTGTTGTATCCGACCAAGGCGCGGGGTCTCCTAGTCGTCCTGCCGGATGAGGAGGTGGCGGAGGACGTCGTCGGTGAGCTTGAGGGCGTTGTCGAGCGCCTTCGTGCCCTCGCCCTCCATGTGGAGGTTTGCGAGATGGTAGTTGGCCTCGGAGTACTGGCCAATCTTGTAGGCGAGCTTGCGCTTGCCCCAGTTGTTCTCGCTGACGATTTCGCCGCCGTGGTCGGAGGCGATGCGGCGAACACGGTCTACGACAGTCTCCAGCCGTTCTTGGTCGGCTTCGGGGTTAATCAGCATTACAAGCTCGTACTGGCGCACTGGACCTCCTGGGGATGTCGCTCGATCAATGCAGGGCGAAACGCGGGGCGAATGCCCCGCACACGCGGAGGAGTATAGCAGCGCGAGAGCGGACGCTCAACGGCAGACGCCGGATTAGTAGTCGAGGCCGGGGACGGGGAATTGGGAGGTGAGGTGGGCGACCTCGTCGGCGATGGCCTTCATTGCGGGGGCGTCGTCGCCACTGTTGAGGACTCTCACGATGAGTTGCGCGACGCGCTGGCACTCCTCGACGCCGAAGCCCCGGGTGGTGATGGCCGGGGTCCCCAGACGGAGTCCGCTCGTAACGCGCGGGGGCTGGGGGTCGTTCGGGATGGCGTTCTTGTTGACGGTGATGCCGACTGCGCCAAGGGCCTCCTCGGCCTGCTGGCCTGTCAAATTGATAGGGCGCAGGTCGACGAGCATCAAGTGGTTGTCGGTGCCGCCGGAGACGATGCGCAATCCCTCGCCCTCCAGGGCGGCGGCCATCGCGCGGGCGTTCTCAACGATCTGCTGCCCATACTTGGCGAAATCGGGCTGCAGGGCCTCGCCGAAGCAGACGGCCTTGGCGGCGACAGCATGCATAAGCGGGCCGCCTTGGGCGTAGGGAAAGACGGCGCGGTCAACGTCCCTTTGGTGCTCCTCCCGGGAGAGGATGAAGGCGCCGCGCGGGCCTCGGAGCGACTTGTGCGTGGTGCTGGTGACGACGCCCGCATGGGGGACGGGGGAGGGGTGGGCGCCGGCGGCGACGAGGCCGGAGATATGGGCCATGTCCACCATGAGGACCGCGCCCACTTCCTTGGCGATCTCGGCGAACCGGGCGAAGTCGATGGTGCGGGAGTAGGCGGTGTACCCGGCGACGATGACTTTGGGTTTGTTTTCGCGGGCGATGGCGGCGATCGCGTCGTAGTCGAGCTGCTCCGTCTCGGGGTCGAGTCCGTAGGGCACGAAGTTATAGAGCTTGGCGGAGAAGTTGACGGGGCTGCCATGGGTGAGGTGGCCGCCCTGGTCGAGCCGGAGGCCCATGATGGAGTCGCCCGGTTGGCAGAGGGCCGCGTAGGCTTCGAGGTTCGCGGCAGCCCCTGCGTGGGGCTGGACGTTGGAATGCTCCGCGCCGAAGAGCTCCTTGGACCGGTCTATGGCCAGCTGCTCGGCGATGTCCACGAACTCGCAGGAGCCGTAGTAGCGCCGGCCGGGGTAGCCCTCGGCGTACTTGTTGGTGAGCGCCGAGCCCTGCGCCTCCAAGACGGCGCTGCTGGCGTAGTTCTCGGACGCGATGAGGACGATGTTGCGGCGCTGGCGGTCGACCTCCTGCCAGATGGCTTGGGCAATCGCTGGGTCACGCTCGGCCAAGACGCTCAATGAAGATTCCTCCGTGGTTTTCGGCTAGATTCTTGTGCGAGCAGGCGACGGTCATTCGCGCCTGCTCGCACAAGAAAGGATAGGCGGCCCGTGGGACGCCGCGCAATGCGGGAATTGTCATGTTGTCCGGGCGGTGGAGTCCGGGCCCATGTAGATGCCGCGCTCCCACGTGCGCTTGAGCGGGTCGGAGACGTTCACGGTCATGCTGCCGACGCCATCGATTTCGATCGTGCCGGTCTCGCCGTCCTGAAGGGGGCCGAGACCCTCGTGGTTCGTGCCGCAGCTGAGCACGTCGCCGGTGTTGAGCGTCATGATGCTCGTCGCAAACTCGATGAGCTCGGGGACGAGGTGCTCCATATCGTCGGTGACGTAATCGTGGCGGAGCTGGTCGTCGTTCCAGAAACGGACGTGGAGCTTGTTCGGGTCGGCGACCTCGTCCGCGGTAAGGATGACGGGACCGAGGGGGGCGAAGGTGTCGAAGGACTTGCCCATCCAGCTGCCGGCGCGCCAAGTGCTGCGTCCCTGGCCGCGGGCGGAAACGTCGATCATGCAGGTGTAGCCGAACACGGCGGAGAGGTAGTCGTCCCGGCTGACGTTCTTGGCGGGGCCCCGGATGACCAGGGCGAGCTCGGCCTCATGCTGGAACACCCACGGGTCCGTAGTGGGCGGAAGCACAACGGTGTCTCCGGGGCCGATGACGGCGTCGGGAGACTTCAGGAACATGTTGAGCTGGCGGGCCTCGCGCTGGGCGTGCTCCCAGTAGTTGCCGATGCAGCAGAGGATCTTGCTCGGCCTCGGCAGCGGGGCGCGTAGCCGGAAGTCGCCGTCGGCATGGGTCGGGCCGGATGCGGCGAGAGCCTCGAACGCTGGGCGGAGGCGCTCGAAATCGCTAATGACGGCTTCCATGCGCGGCTGCGGAGGAAGGGCCGCGGCTTCTCCCAATGCGGGCGTGAGGTCTACGACGCCGCCGCTCACGACGGCGCCGACGGACCGCTCGTCGGGTCTCTCGTTGGACTCGAACAGACAGAGTTTCATGGTGTTGGCGCTCCTTTGGTCATGTTTCACGCGCTTCATACGCGAAGGCGAGGCCGTAGACGCGCGCCGCCCCGGCCTTGCCGAGCGCCCGCGCGGCGGCTTCGAGCGTCGCGCCCGTGGTCGTGACATCGTCGACGAGCACGACCACTTCGCCGTCGATAGGGGCGGAGGCGAAGGCGTCCTGGACGTTGCGCATGCGCTCGCTCCGGCTTTGGGAGGATACCTGGGGCGGGGCGGCCCGCGTGCGTTTGAGGACGTCGGTCCGGAGCGGCCTGTCGAGGGCGGAGGCGATCTCTTTCGCGAGAAGCTCGGCCTGATTGTAGCCGCGCTCCCTCAGACGGGTGGGGTGCAAGGGGACGGGGACAAGGGTGAAGGGCGGTGGGATGGCGAGGGCGAGATCTCGCGTCATGGGCGTCGCCATCCGAGGGGCGATGGCCCGGAGTCCGCGGTACTTCAGGTGCTGCACGGCGGCGCGCGGGACGCCGGCGTAGGCGAATGGAGCGATAACGTCGCTCAGGCGGGAGGAGTCGGGTAGGGGAGTGAGGCCGGAGCGCTTGGCCGACGCCGCGCACCGGTCGCAGAAGTACGCCCCAGCCTTGCCGCAACCGACGCAGCGCGACGGCAGCAGCGTTTCCAATGCGGAGCTCAAGATGTTCGAGACTGCGCCCAGGGTCATTCTCCGGGTAATGGACTTGGGCCGGGTGATAGGCTGGAGGGCATGATACGGGCAGTCTTCTTCGACTTCTACGGCACGCTCGCTCACTGGTCGCCCGAGGCGGAAGGGATACAGCGGGCAGCGGCGGCTGAGGAGGGCGTCGACCTCGACGAAGCGTCGATAGCGCGGGCCTACTTCACGGCTAACGCGTTCATGGACGCGGAGAACGCCCGAAGTCCGCTCCGGGACAGGCTGCCGGCGGAGGTCGACGCCTTCTTCGCGGAATACGAACGCCTGCTCCTCCGGACGGCGGGAGCGGAGACAACCCTGGAGACGGCGTGGAGGATATGGACGCGCGTGCGCGCGGCCCCGAAGGAGATGGCGCTCTACCCCGACGCCAAGGAAACCCTCTCCGAGCTCCGGGGGATGGGCTTGAAGCTGGGGGTCATCTCGAACGTCGGGGCCCAGCTCGACGGCTGGCTCGACCGTCTGGGCGTCGGCGGCGATTTGCCGGTTCGGGCGACCAGCGGAAATACAGGGGTCGCCAAGCCCCACCCCGCCATTTTCCAGAAGGCGTTGGCGTCGATGGGCGTGGGCGCGCGCGAGGCTGTACACGTCGGCGATAGCGAGGACTCGGACGTCGCGGGAGCGCTCCGGGCGGGGATCGAGCCGGTGTTCGTATACCGCGATCAGGACGCCAGTCCGCCGGTCGGCGTGAAGGTCGTGACGTCGCTCAGTCAGGTCTCGCAGGTTGTCCGGGAGTTAATGGGCGCGAACGCGTAGGCTGGACGTACTTGGCGAAAGCGTGCCGGACTGGGATAATCAGCTAACGCGGCCCGGATGGGCGCGTCCCCTCCTATGTTGGCAAGAGTGATGTTGCGAGCCCAGCCCTAAACGGCTGGATGCGCGCGGAAACGAGCTTATGGCGTATCAGGTCTATTTCGCCGATCTATCCGAAGAGAACAAGGCGCTCTCGATGACTCTCCTCCGGTTGAAGGAGGAGGCGGGCACGATCGAGGCGGACGAATCGAAGCTGCTCGAAAAGCTTCGTGGGAGTCCGACTCCGTGGCCGCAGACCGTGGCCGATGAGCCGACGCCCCGCTTCTACGGCCGCGGCGGTGGTGGTGGCGGCCGGCGCGGGCCACGGCGTGGGCCGAGCAACGGGCGGTCGTTCCGCAACTCGTCGGACAACTAGGCAGTCCTGACGCAGCGCTTGCGGCGCTGCCTGGCGCATGCGCCTACTTGAACAGGTCCTTCTCCGACTCGCGAATGACGGGGCTGATTCCGGACTCTCCCCGGCGGTAGGGATATCCCCGCACGAGGGCGACCGGGACGCGCGTGAGCTTGTTCGTGACGAGCTCCGCCGCCGCCGCGATTTCATCAGCGACGGCGATGACGGTCGAGTGCAGCTCGCGGCCGTCGTTGTCGCTCTCGCCCCGATAGTCCCAGAGCGGGTCGATGCCTGCCACGCCTATCGCAATGTTTCCCGCGCCCTCCCGCCACGGCCGGCCGAACGTGTCCGAGACGATGACCGCGACCTCGACTCCCGCAATCTCCCGGACGGCGCGCCGGATGCGGTCTGCGGAGGCGTCGCTATCGACCGGCAGGAGCACGACGTAGTCCCCGCCTCCCCTGCCGACGTTTGAAGCGTCGACGCCGGAGTTCGCGCAGACGAACCCGTGTCGCGTCTCGGTGATGAGCACGCCGGCCTCCATCCGGACGACACGCACACTCTCCCGCAACGCGACCTCGACGACGCGCGCGTCCTTCTCCCAAGCATCGGCGAAGGCTTGGGCTTGCGGCGAGGGCTCGATCGTTCGTAGGTCCAGGACTCGCCCCTCAGCCTTCGAGACGATCTTCTGCGTGACGACGAGCACGTCGCCGTTCGTCACCCCCGCGCCCTGCGCTCCGGCGGCTTCGACAATCAACCGGCCAAGGTCGTCGCCCTCGCCGATCTCCGGCAAGCCCTCGATGCCTGTCAGCGTCACGTTGTAGGTCATGGCCGAATCCTACCAGCCGGGGCATGCCCCGGTTTCCTCGTCGTCCCTGGGGGGAGCCCCCCTCTCCCAGCTCCCCCGCAGGCGAGACCTATGCGTCATTCTTCCCGCCCTCCCGCCCGTCATGTTTGTGGGGGACACCCCCACGCCCCCGGCAGAGGGCAAAGCCCTCTGCACTCCCTCGTATTCCAGCCCGGGCTGCTAGACTCGCCGTATGGACTACATCGAGGTGGACGTGGAGGGCGGGGGCAATAGCGACCTCTCCATGACGCGCATGTACGAGCCGTTGGAGGAGCCGAGGGAAGTCCGGTGGGTCGAGGCGGCGTTCCGGCCTGACGGCTGGGAAGGCCCGTGCGATGTCACCGGCTGGTCGAGCGAGGGGCCGGTTCCCGCGAATGCGGCCAAAGTCACGGACTCCGGCGACGGCGTTGTCGTCCTCGTTTACGGCGGGGACGAAGGCGTCCGCCTGCGCCCGGAGTCGTCTCAGGCCGAATGGTCCCTCGACGACTCCGAGCAATGGGGTGAGCCATGCCTCATGCTGGAGCCGACGGTCGAGGTCCGGTAGGCCGCCGCCGCTGCCACCCCTCACATCCTCGCCAGCATCCCCGCGGCTTCGGCCAGCCACCACGCCAGCGACGTCAGGCCCGCGCTGCCGCTGACCACGGCGATGTCCCGCCGGTTCGGCCGCCATCCCGCATCGTAGTCCGCTCGCGCACGGAGGGGTGCATCCAGCAGGACGCGCTCGATACCGCGCAGGCGCGCGTCGATGGCGTCGAGCTTTGCCGCCCAGATGCGCTCGGTGAGGTCATGCGCCGTCGTGTGGGCCTCCTGCGACGCTTCCAGGGACGCCAGCCGCTCCCGTTGCGTGAGCCCCGCCGTCATGCCGCCCCCAGGCGGTACGCATCGAGCAGCATCCGCACGTCTGTGTCCAGCCCTGCGCCGACGTAGAACGGCTCGAATGCAGGCGCGCGCGTCCATATCCTCGCGGTGTTGATGAGCGCGGCCCGCTCGACCGGCGCGGGCCACCGGACGATCGAGACCGCCGCGTCGTTCGCGTGAGACCCCGCCAGCGAACCGTTCAACCCTCGGGTAACGCTCAGCGAGTTCGACGAGATCCCCGTGATGAGCATTCGTTCGGAGCCGACGGCAATCGTCTGACCGACGGCGAAGTCCGAGCCCGTATCGACGGCTATCGTCGTTGTCGTGTTCGTGAGCGCGCCGTTCAGGAGCGAGCCGGAGGGTTCGAGATGCTCGCGGTAGCCCCAGGCCCCCTCGATTCGGACTCTCGCCTGCCCCCGCGCGAACTGCTGCCGGGCGCCGCGCGTCCGAACGCGCACCGCGTGGTGAGGCGTTCCCCAGTGGGCCGTCGGCTCCGCGTTCAGCGGAAGCAGCTGATAGTCGGAGGCCGGCCAGACGGTCTCGTGGTTCCCGTCCTCGTCGTCGTCCGACGCGAGGGAGGTCACGGCGATCAGGTCCGGCAGGTTCAGCAGCGCGTCTCCGCTGCCGTCGAAGTAGCGCGCCGCGGTCAGGGCGTAGAAGTGGCGGTTGCAGTAGCAGTCCACCGCCTCGGAGACGGCGAGCAGGAGCTGGAAGAGCTCGGCGTCGTCGCCCGAGCCGCTCGAGGGATCGTCCAGCAGCGACGTGTCCTTCAGTTTCGTGAGGTCGCCATAGAGGGACCGGTATGCTTCGATTGCCATTGCTTAACGTTCCTCCGTGTACTCGATGATTAGCTTGTGCGACGTGGCCGGCGGGTAGGTCCATCGGATGCTGAGCGCCTCGTTCCGCTCGCCCACCGGCCCGGCGCCCCGGCCCCAGGTGCGGGTCGAGCCTTGACCGTGGTCCGCCATGCGGATGAATGCGACGGCCTTGCTTTGATGCGACGCGATGCTCTCTCCCGTGCCGAAGAAGAGTTCGCAGAAATGCTGGCCGTCGCTGGCGGTCTGGCTGATCGTGAGATTGATCAGCCGAAGCCGCTTGCCCCTGCTTGGCGTCAGGAGCGTCCGGCGCTCGTCCGACTGCCCCGGGTCGCTGAAGAAGCGGGACTTGGTGTCGGACAGGTCCTCCAGATAGCCGGGTGTATACCGGCGCAGTCCGTCCTGCCTAGCGGAACGCGGGCGGACAGAGGGCGCGTAGTGGTTTCGGGGTCTAGGTTGTGTTGTCATCGGAAAAAGAAAGCCCCCGGCCTTGCGACCGGGGGCTTGTCCCCCTTCTTGGATATGGTTGCGAATGTGTTCCAGCTAATGGCTCGCGGGCGCCAGCTCCTGCCTCCTACGACGTCAGGAACTCCAAGGCGACCTCGTTGAACCGCTCCGCGGCCTGCTGGGGCAGCATGTGGCTGACGCCCTCGAACGGCACGAGGCGGGCGCCGGGGATGGCGGCGGCCGTCTGCTCGCCCATCTCGAACGCGTTGGTCTGGTCGTCCGTTCCCCAGCACACCAGCGTGGGAACCTTGATGTGGGGCATCCGGCGCAGGGTGTTGTACCGGATGCGCGTCTCTGGGTTGGTCATGTGCCGCATCACTGACGCGAACGCCTCCCCGTGGCCCGGCAGCGAGTTCTTGCGGATGTAGGGCGCCGTCACCTCGTCGATGTCCACGGTCCCCTCGGGGAAGCGGTTCGAGAACTGCTCCCTGATCTGCTCTTCTGACGGGACCTTGAACTCGACCATGTTCTGCAGAGGCCGCGTCGCGGTGCCGCCGCCCGCCACGTTCACCACTTTGTTGACGCGCTCCGGGCTCTCGTACGACAACAGCGTGACGATCCATCCGCCCATCGAGTGCCCCACAAAGTTCGCCCGCTCGATGCCCAGCACGTCCATGAACTCGCGGACGTGGTCGACGAGGTAGGCGAAGGAGAACTCCTGCTGGAAGACGTCGCCGACGCCCCAGTTCAGGCAGTCGATGGCGTAGACGTGGAGTTTCTCCGAGAGCGGGCCGATGTTGCGGGTCCACGACTCGCAGCCGCTCGTCCAGCCGGCGCCGTGGATGAGGATGGTCGGGTAGCCGGCCCCGGCTTCCCAGTACCGGGTCTTCCCGTGGACCATCTCAGCGTATTTCTCAGTCCAGACTTTTGCAGTGGTGGTCATATGTGCTCCTTTGGCTGCCCCCTTGCTATGCCCAGAGTCTCGGGCGGGGCGGATTTTAGCTTACACACCGCTCCGCTGGAGGGCGAGAGCGCGGTATCCGGGCGACGCAGGTGGGGGAGGGGGCGCGTAGCCGGGAGCTGCGACCTCCTCCCCCCAACGTTCCTAGGACGCTCCGGCGATGTTGTACTGCAACGCGGTGTGCGTCGCTTTGGCGCGGTCGCCGGTGCGCTCCGCGAAGGCGACGCGCATGCTCACCACCATCACGTTCTGCCGCTTCTGGATGTCCCGCTCCGTCTCGATCAGCAGCTCGCGCTTGAAGCCCTTGCGCCACTGAGTCCGGTTCACCAGCAGCAGGCGTCCCTTGTCCGACGTGTTGCCTGCCGCCGTCACCTTGCCGTCCGTGTCCGCCGGCTGCATCTGCTCCGACACGACCACCGGCACGCCCTCGATGGACCCCAGCTGCCCGGTGAGCAGCGTCGCGTGCGGACCGAGCTTGTCGACCGTCTGGAAGCCCTCCACCGCCTGTGCGGCGATGTAGGTGTTCACGTCCGTCACGAAGGCCAGCTCGGACGGCCTCAGCCCGTACTTGCCCATCTTCCGCCGCAGCTCGTTGAACATATCGACGGACGCCGCGGCGTTGTGGTTGTTCCGCATGGCCGTGTTGTCGATCAGCGGCAGGTGAATCAGGCCGTCGAAGCCGATCAGGTAGTGGGCGGCGCCGGCCGTCGTCTTCTGCAGCGTGCCGCCGTCGTAGTTCACGTTGCCGGCGGGCGTCGTGTCCGCGTTCAGGACGACGTCGTCGAGCACATGCGCCGCGTTCCGCAGCAGCGTCGCCCGGACCTCCGACATCATCGCCACCACCGCGTCCTCGTCCAGCTCGTAGGCCCACGGCACCATGCCCACCAGCTCATGCGCCGTCAGCGTTTGCTTGGCGGTGGCAAGGTCCGTCGAGGTCGCCGCGACGTTCGCCGCCCCCGGATACCAGTTGACGTCTCCAAGCTGCAGGGGAATGTCGAACGGATTCGACGGCATGGTGACCGTGTCGAACAGCGAGGCCACCGCCGTTTCCAGGTTCACGTCGGCCCAGAGCTGGCGGGCCTCCTCCTGCGGGACCAGCTCGTCGCCGGCCCCCGCGGTTGTCGAGTCCATCGCCTTGGCGACGCTCTCTTCCCACGCGCGCAGCCTCCGTGGGTCGTAGTCCTGAGGCCGCGCCTGCTGGGCCGAGAGCAGGCTCCGCGCGATGGCCATGTCCACGAGGTCGAACCCATCGAGCTTGCCGCCCCTCACGCGCATGCGGTCGTTGGTCCCGCGACCCAGGACCGCCTCCCGGCGCGCCGTCCGGTCCTGTTCGAGGACGCTGCGCACCTCCCCCGCCAGCCGTTCCTGCTCCTGCCGCACGAGCGACAGCTCCCGGGTGATCGGGTCGAACCGCTCGCGGACGAACTCCTGGGTCTGCACGATCTCACGTTGTATCTCTTCGATAACCGACATCTGCTCCTCCTTCTCGAATCTCTTGCTTGAGTTCCTTCTTCCTATCAGTCCGCCGTCTACAGCCTTCTCTCTGGGCAAACAGGGCGCTTCATCGCCTCAGCCGAGGAGGCTCCGCAACGCTCTGCCGTCCAAGGAATGTCCGTTCCATCTCCTCCTTTCTAGGGCTCCACCCTTCGCCTCCCTTGAGAGAGGGGCTAGGGGAGGTCTCCCTCCGCCACGCCAACGCCTCGCCCCACGAGCTGACGGAGCCTGCGAAGCTCCGTGATCACCCGCCGCGCGTCCGCCGGATCTATGCGCGCCGGCGGCAGGTCGAACGTGAACATGGACTTGAGGCGCGGCGCCGCCAGACCGCCGTCGAGCGCCTTCGCCAGCGCGCTCGGGTTCGCGGGGACGGGCACGGCGCTCAGTTCCAGCAGCTCCTGGCTCGTGTACTCGACTCCCTCCACGTTCCCGTTGCGGCTCTTCCTGAACGAGAACTCCCGCGCCCGGAATCCGACGCTCACGGCGCGCAGGAACCGCTGCCGGTACAGCGTCTCGACCTCCTGCGCGAACTCCGTTGGCGCGAACTCCAGCGTCGCCACCAAACGCGTCCCGTCGATGCCCACCCACGAGCTGCGGCCGATCGGCGTGCGCGTATAGTCGTGCGCCCACAGGAACACGGGATTGCTCTTGTACGCCCCCAGGTCCCAGCCGTCGGCGCGGACCACGTCGCCGAAACGGTCCACCGACTCATCTGACGCGATGACCGTCAAGGGCCGGTCGTCGTTCGGCGACGCCGCATGGTTCATCGCGAACTTCTGCACGACTGGCGCCTCCGTCAGCCCGCGCTGGTAGGCGTCCAGGGACTCGAATAGCCGTTCCTGTTCCCACCGTTCCCGCTCGTTCCCTGTCGCCGCATCCGCTGTCATCGTCATTGCGCGCCCTCCTTTGGCTCCTTGACCCTTCGTTCGCAATAAAAAAGCCCCGGCCCTAACCAGGACCGGGGCTCGTCCCCGACTCTTTACCCAACGAAAGACAGTTTAGCGCGCGGGTTACATATGCGCAACACTCTACTGTCGCAATATCGACAAATCTCTGTGCGCGCCTAAGCGCTCCTCAGTCCACGGACGCGCACGCGAGCGCATACGAGCAGCGGCGCGCCAAAGAGCGTGAGGAGTGGCGCCCCTTTGCCGTTCGCGGCGATGTACCATTGCCCCATAACGTCTGGGGAGGATGGTCCATGGAAAAGATCGAAGCTGGCAATCTGGCGTTCTGGGTCGATTCCCGCGAGGGGAACAACGACGGCGGACCGTCGATCTATGTCTACGCCTCCGTCGATGGACGCGACGAGCAGATCCTCCGGTTCGACTGCTTCCGAGAGCGGCCCCACTACCACTACTATCCCAGCGGCGAGAACGTGCAATGGCGCATCGACCCAACCCTCGTGCCGGATAGCCTGGGGTGGACGCTGGCCCGGCTGCGAGAGGACCTGGGCACGATGATCGTCAAGGCAGGCTTTCCGGAAGTCGCCAAGGCGCTCGACTCATCGGCGGTCGCCGGCGCGGCGGACAAGGTCGAGGACCACTTCAAGGCGCCTGTCTCGTAGAGCGGGTAAGCGACCCTGGCGGGCTGACCAGCGCCCTCTCCCGAAGGAAGGCTCACTCCAGCCCCCGCTCGGCGCGGGCTTCCTCCAGGGTGAGGATGCCCGCTTGGACGAGCGCCACCTGACGCTTGGTCCGCTCCGTCTCCGTTTCCGAAAGCGCCTCGATCGAGCCGAGGTCGAACGCCACTGACAGGCCCTGCGCCGACGGGCCCAGCCGGGGGATGAGCCCGTCGTTGATCGCGCCGGACAGGAACGTCAGCTCCGGCACGATCGTCTTTTCCCAGAACATGCGCCGCGCCTCTCGGACGTTGTTCAGCGTCGCGTGCGAGAAGTCCTCCAGCAGCGGCAGCGGCACGCCGTAGACGCGGGCGACGCCTTCCAGCGCCCAGCGCAGCCCCGCGAGCCACTCCATGTCCCGCTGGCTCAGGCCCAGCCGCTGCACTTCCCAGCCGTCGCCCGTGACGATGGGCCGGTGGGCGCGCGACGGCCCGACGTGCCGCGCCTCCAGGCGGGAGTAGAACTCCGACACCTGGTCGTCGGTCACCGGCCCTTGCGCCCGGAACACGATGTCCTGCGGCTGCGCTCCGTTCCGGAAGAACTCGCGGTTGAAGCGCAGCGCATCGACTCCCATGTCGGCGGTCAGCCGCGCGGCGGCTATCGGCGAGAACCCGGCGAGCTCCTCCAATGGATTGAAGTACCGGAACCAGACCACCTCCTCCGGAAGCAGCGCCGTCTCCCGGCCGCCCTCTTCGTAGACGAACCCCGCGACGTACCGCGACGGATCGCGCACGACGCGCACGCGGTCCGGGCGCAGCGGCCATATCTCATCCGGCGTCCCCGCGTCGGCGCTCGACCGGCCCAAGCGCCAGAACGCCGCTCCCCACAGGCAGAGATGCGTCTCCGTCGCGATGAGCAGGTCGCTCCGGCTCCACCAGCCGTTCACCCGGTCCAGCAGACGCTGTACGGGATGGTCCGGCCCCACCCACCGGGCCGCGCCCGTCGAATCGGTCTGCCGGACCTGCAACGGCGGGCGGGAGACAGCCTCAGCGCGGAGCTTCACCGCGGCGTAGACGTCCACGCTGCGAGCGTAGTACTCGCCGTAGACCGTCGACTGCCACTCAGGCCCGACGCTCCGTTCGGGCGAAAGCATGCGCAACGCCGGAGCGGGCGAGCCGTTAGCCCGCGTCGCCGCCGGGGCTCCATCGATCAAGGTGCGTAACGTGGTAAGCATCCAGTCCTCCTCTGTACGTGTTTCATGTGCGCTCGTGTTCGATTCGTTACTCTTCCCCCCGCCCCGGCTCTCGTCCCTCGCCCCGGCGGTCCTGTCCGCGCGGCTGAGGGAGCAAGTTCCCGGACCTCATTCTCGTTACGAGTGAGAACTTCCCGGTTTCTCATTTCCGTTACGAGTAAAAACTTCCCGAAAATCCATGAGAAAAGAGGGGTTGCGGGGGGTGTTTTTCAGGCCGTGGCCTGCTTCGCGGCTTGCAGAACTACTTCCTGACTGAACAAACTTTTTATTTTCTCCCGTTCCTACCGCCCGCTAGGGGCGGATTCCTCCGCCCCGCAGCCGCGCCGCCAGCCACGCCCACCAGCTCGCCGCCCACGCGCCTGCCAGCGCGATGGCTTCCCACGGCAGGCCGAGATAGCTCGCCGCGAGCACCGGCGCCAGCGGCACGGCCCCCAGCGCGGCGAAGACCGCCCCAAGCTCCCCGGCCGCCTTCGGCAATCCCTTCAGTCCACTCACCAGGCCCTCCAGCCCGCTCACAGCGTTCACAGCCACACCGCCAGCGACCGCGGACGCATGAACGCCAGCGCCAGTGCGTCCGCCTTGTCCGGCGACGGCATGCCGCGCTTGCGCAGCTCCGCCTTGCTTTGCAGATGGACCCGTCCCGCGCTCGAAATCTCGTAGCGCAGCGCCAGCAGCTGGCTGATTAGCTCCGGGTCGTCCGGCAGCGCCATCTCCCCTTCCTCCATCCGGCGGCGCACCTCCCAGAAGACCTCGGCCCGCAGGTCGTTGAACCGGTCCGGCAGGCGCGCCCGCCCGCCGACCTGCACCCCGATGACCGGCGCGCCCAGCTCCTTCAAACGGTCGACGACGCCTCCGCCGACTCCCGCCTCGTCCACGAAGACAGCGCCGACTCCGTGCTCCTTCGCCATCGCATGCACCTCCCCCGCGACGCGCATCGTGTCCGCGCGCTTCAGTATTTCGATCTGCTCGACCCTGCCCCCGCGCCGCAGGCACATCACCGTGCTGTCCTGGCCGAACCGGGCGACGTCGACGCCCAACACGTACGACTCCCGGCTTGGCGGGCTCCCCAGCGCCCAGCGCTCGACGGCCTCGTCTATCTGCCGGCGCGACACCAGCGAGTCCTCCAGCGCGTCGGGGAACCGGCCGAGGACCGCCGTCACGTACCGGGCGTCCGTCTCTCCCCACTCGCGCTCCCGCTCCTCCACGTCCTCCGGCGTGAGCATGCCCGGCACGGCGTCGGCGCGGCCTTCGATCAGGTTCGGCGTCTCGAACGCCGATATGGCCACGCGCGTGTATAAGTGGCTCTTCGCGTGGTGTGATTCGTAGAACTCGCCCTGCACCGTCAGCGGGTTGCCCGTCAGCAGCAATCGCTTCGGGTTCAGCCGCTTGAGCGCGTCCATGTGCCCTTGCGTCACCGCGTGCGCCTCCGTGACCACCACCAACAGCTCCGGGGAGTGGAAACCCTGGAGGTTGTACGGGTGGTCCGTCGAGAAGCCGAGCGCGAACCGCTCATCGTCGACGACGTACCGCGACGAGTGCATCTTGCCGCTCAGCTCCCGCCCGGCCATTGCGTACGCGAGTCTCATCTCCCGCCACACGACCTCCTCCACCTGCCGCTGCGTCGGGCCGGTCACGATCGCCTTGGAGCGCCGCCGGGTCTCGATCCACCACAGCACGACCCGCGCCGCCGCCCAGTCCTTTCCCGACCCGTTGCATCCCACCACTGTGACCCGCCGGTTTTCCGCCACGCTGGACAACACCTCCGCCTGCTTCTCATACGGTTCTCCCGCATCCTTCAAGACCTCCGCTACGAACCCCACGGGGTCGTCCGCATACTGCTCGAGTGCCGACTCCATTCGACCTCCATATCGTCTATTGGGTATCGACTCCGAGCTTTCCAAGCCCTTGTGTTAACTTGGCTTAAGGCAGACGCCCCTCCTCGCACCACGTGTGTTTGCAGAAAGGGCACATGAATATGGCGTGGCCCTCCTCCGCAAGCCTGTTCAGCTCGCGCATGCCGCGGGCCACGCACCGCGGGCAGCGCACGTCCTCGTGTATCACTAGGGCCACCTCTCCTCTTTCTATGGGCGTGCTATGGGCGTAATTCTAAACATGTAATGTCATGTTTATGACATGATGCGGCCCAGCAGCCCCAACGCGCAACGCCCTACTGTCCATTTCCCGACAACCGCCTATTGCGCAAAGTCTCATGAACGTGGAAGAATCCAGACATGACGAATGACCCTGGAAAGGATCTCGCGGCCTTCATCGGAGACTGGCTTGCCGACCGGTCGGCCTCGCATCTATCCCTCGCGAGGAGGGCCGGCATCCCCCACGCCACCCTGAGCGGGCTGTTCAACCACGGCCACGTGCCGCGCCCCGTCACCCTCCGCAAGATTGCCGTCGCGATGGGCGTGCCAGCTGGACGGCTCCTCGTACTCGCCGGCCACCTCAGCGAGGAGGAGTACGTCACTCCCATCAAGGAGACCGACCTCGCACGCCTCTACGAAGTCGGCGACCTGGACCCCGACGAGTGGGAGCAGGTGCGCGACTTCGCCCGCTACGTCCGCGGCAAGCGGCACGCCGGGGGCTGAGGTTGCGCGCATTCCAGAGGGGACGCTCCCTCGCCGAGCGCGAGGGGGTCGATGACGCCGCAGACCTCGCGCCGCTCCTCAGCAGCCTCGGCCTCGAGGTCGTGCCCTGGCGCTTCGACGGCCGGGTCCGCGAGGTCATCTTCGAAGGCGCCATCGGCGTCGATGAGACGCTCCCGGAAGACTGGCGCCGCTGGCTCACCGCCCACGCCGTCGGCCGCCACCTCCTGCACACCAGCACGAGCTTCTACGTTGCGACGTGGCAGTGGGTGAACCGCGTCAAGGACGAGCGCCAAGCCGAAGACTTCGCCGCCGGTCTGCTCGCCTCCCCGCGCGCCGTCGCCAACGCCGGCGAGGCCACCGTCGCCCGCCGCTGCGCCATCCCCCGCGAGAAGGCCCGCTGGCTCCTCGCCAACCTTGGCGCCCTTGGCGGCTAGCCCGCCGATTCCCTCAGCCTTCGTATACTGCAATCGGACGAGCTGCCGTCTGGAGTCCATGTCATGGTTGGCAATGGCCTTCGGTACACGGGGTGAGCGTGAGCAAGTACAAGGCGGTGATCTTTGACCTCTGGGGGACCTTGGTGGACGAGTTGGCGTATCCCGAGACCAACCGGCTCATCTTTCGGCAGAAGACGGACGAGATGGCTGATTTGCTCGGCTTGGGCCGCGATGATTTCGCCAAGGCGTGGGCAGAAGGGTTGGACGAACGCCTAGTCGGCGGCTTTTCATCAACCGAAGCTGCCCTCTTGCACATCTGCGAGGGGCTTGGAGTTGCGCCAGGCGAAGACTGTATCCACAGCGTAGCTGCGGTGCTTTATGCGTACACGCGGGAAGCGCTGTCGCCCCGCCCCGGCACGGTCGAGACGCTCTCGAATCTGAAGGACTCAGGCTTCAGGGTCGGACTGATCACCAATTGCGCAGAGGAGACATCGCGACTGTGGGACTCGACTCCCTTTGCGCCGCTGATGGATACGGCCGTGCTCTCCTTCAACGTCGGCCTCGCGAAGCCCGACCCTCGAATCTACGAGCTTGCGGCTGAAGGGCTCGGGGTCGCCGCCGAACACTGTCTCTTTGTGGGCGACGGCAGCGGGGGCGAACTCACCGGCGCGTCGAAGGCGGGTATGACCGCCGTGCTGATAAGGGCCCCGTACGACCGAGCAGACGGCGCCCGCGAAAGCTGGAAGGGCGAGGCGATCTCGGATATCCGTGACGTGCTCGACCTGGTGAACTGAGATTGGCTCTCCAGCGAACCCTAACCCCCCAACCGCGCAATCGATAGCCGCGTGTAGACCGCCCCTGACGCTCGAAGGTCGCTCCGGTATAGCACGACTTCATCGACCACGAACCGTTCGGGCGCAACCGCGACTTCCTCGACCGCCCGCCGCAGCGCAACCGACTCGTCGCGCTTGAGCCGCGCGGCGATTCGGGCCACCGTCAGATGGGGGCTGAACGCCTGCTCCTCGGGAGCGCAGCCCGCAGCGGTCAACGCTTGCTCCACGTCGTTCCTGAGCTGCGTCAGCCGGTCCGTTGCTCCCTCGACTCCCACCCAGAGCACGCGGGGCGAGCCGCGCCCAGGGAACACCCCAACTCCGCCGAGCGACAGCTCGAACGGCTCGCGGCCGGCCACGCCGGCTGCCAGCGCCTCGCCCAGCCGGGCCGCGTCGCCGGCGGGCGTCGCGCCGATGAACTTCAGCGTCAGGTGCGCCCCCCGCAAGTTGCTCCACCGCGTATCCCCCGGCGCGAGGCCGCGCAGCACGTTGGCGGCGCGCTCCAGCTCGGCTTGCGCCGCCGCGGGCATGGCGATAGCGACGAACAGCCGCAACCGCTCCTCAGTCGCCACGCTCAGCCTTCACCCGGTCGCGCAGCTCGGCGAGGCGCCGGAGCCAGCCCGCGATGTCCTCCAACGAGTAGACCGCGTTCGCCGGACTCGGACTCGGCGCGACGAACACCCGGCTCTCGCCGATGCGCTCCGTCTGCTCCCCGAGCTCTACGTCCAACCCGTCGTTCCTGCTCCCCCTTCCGTCATTCCCGCGAAGGCGGGAACCTCGCAGCCCCTCCGCTTCCCCGTACTGAAGGAACCACTTGTACCCTGTGAGGCCGTTGAAACAGACGATGAGTGGAGCGGCCTCGATGAGCTTGGCCTTCGTCTGCGGCGCCCACCTGCGGAAATCTGCCGCGCGCAGGCTCGACGCGCTGTTGCTTGCGCGCTTCACCACGTCCGTGAACCCGATCCCGTGGCGCTCGAACAGCCAAGCCTCGTCGCCCGGTGCGAGCTCGCGGTTCGCCCGCACGAGCCCCGATAGGTTGAGCGCCCGCCAGAACCGGTTCTGCGGCGTCGCGAAATACTTCCCCACCGTCGCCGAGTAGGCCCCGGGGTTGATTCCCACGAACACGACGTCCAGCCCCGGCGCCAGGTAGTCCGGCAGCGTCGCGTAATCAGTCATCGTTCAGCCCCAGCAGCCACGCCGCGTTCCCGCCGAGGACCGCCTCGGCGTCGACGTTGCGTAGCTCCTCGCGGGCTTGCGCCATGACGCGACCGGCCCGCAGCAGCGGATAGTCGGAGCCGAACAGCAAGCGCTCGGCGCCGGCAGACCGCGCCGCCACGTCGAACACCGCCGCGTCGTACAGGAACGGCGACGCCGCGCTGTCGAAATACGCGTTGGCCAGCGCGTCTCGCACCTCCGGCATCAGACCGTAGAACGGCAGGCCGCCGCCCCAATGGGCGAACACAAACGTCGTCTCCGGGAACCGTTGCGCCAGGGCCAGGAGCTGGTCGGGCGTCGTTCTTCCTTTGCCGGGGTAAGTGTGTCCGACCGGCTCCGAGCCATGCACGACGATGGGCAGGCCCCGCTCGGCAGCCAGACGGGCCATCGGGGCCAGGGACGCATCGCAGGCGAGGTCCAATCCCTGGGTCGTCGGGTGCAGCTCGCCGATGCCCCTCGCGCCCGCCGCGACGCATCGCTCGATCTCCGCGATAGCGTCGTCGCCCCAACCGGGGTGTATGGAGCAGAAGGCCACGATGCGCCGGGGAAACCGGGCAGCCGCGTCGAGCAGGCAGTCGTTGGCCTCTCGGGCCACGTCAGGGTCGAGCCACCCGTAGCCCAGCACGACCGACAAGTCGACGCCGTCCTCGTCCATCGCGGCGACGAGCTCCTCCGCGCTCGCCGACTTTGCGCCGCCGCCGAACATCGCGGCGAACGTGGCGTCGCGCTGCGCAACCTCGCTGCGGCGCTCCGCGAACGAGGCCGGAAGCAAGTGCGTGTGGAAGTCGACGATCATAGGCCCGAGGCGCGGCGGCGAGTGGAGAAACCGCGCTCAGGAGCCGCGCCGCACGATGGCGCGGACTCTAACAGTGGTCCCCTCATCCACTCGGTAGGCAATGAAGAGGTCATCGGTGCTGTATCCCAGCGGGCCGGGAGGATAGTGGAATCCTATCGTGTGCTTGGAATGCCCGTCGGGGTGAGGGTCGGCCTGTAGCTCGGCTATAGCTATGCTCACTTGGATCAACTCCCTGAGCGACAGCCCGTCGATGACTTCTTCGACACCCCGATCGTAGACGATTTCAAACGGCACGACGCTGTTCGGCCTTGCGCCTTGCCTCGATCTTGGCCTCTATCACAGACCAGGGCTTTGGCGGGGGTAGCTCCCCCCGCGCATCAGCCTCTTCTATCTCCCGAACGGCCCCCATGAAATGCTTGTCGGCCATCATTTCCTGACGCGCGGCCTCCCCGCCGGATGCCGGCGGCGCTGAATCCATGCCCCGGCGGCCGGGCGGGTTGAGCGTTCCTTGCTTTCCGCGGCGTTCGTCTCGTTTCGCGCTCATCGCCTCTGAACCCTCCGCTATGCGCTCATCCGCTTCGGGCGTAACGGTAGCACATCCTGTCTATCCACGATCACGGACGCTCCGCCCGCCTAGTTCTCGGAGGTCGGCTGCTCGTCCTCGGAGTATTCGCTGTTCGAGAACACGCCGACCTCCCGCCCTTGGTGTACGTGGACCACGAAATCGTCGCGGGCCAGGCCGATGGCGTCGAGCACCTCATCGTCCAGGTCCTCGATGATGTCCTGGATCTCGTCGGTCGTAAAGCGTTCGGACACGCAGAGCGTGGCGTGGATGAGGGTCCCGCAGAAGTGGACGTCGAACCGGCCCTGGGGCTGATCGTCGTCGAAGATTGTATACACCTCGGAATATGGCGTGCGGCACTCGCGCTCGAATCGCAACATTGCGGTCTCTCCTTGTCGGTCCGCCGTCCACCCGGAGCGTGATCGGCCCGGACGGATTCTGAATCGCAGATGGCTAGGGGCGTACCTGCCCCTCGCCTTGGGCAACCCACTTATAGCTCGTCAGCTCGCGCAGCCCCATCGGCCCACGCGCGTGCAGCTTGTTCGTGCTGATCGCCACCTCCGCGCCTAGCCCGAGCTGGCCTCCGTCGCTGAATCGCGTGCTTGCGTTCACCAGCACCACCGACGCGTCGATCTCGTCCGTGAACCGCGTCGCCGCCGAGTAGTCCTCGGTGACGATCGCCTCCGTGTGGCCGGAGCCGTGCTTCTCGATGTGGTCGAGCGCCTCGTCCATCGTATCCACCACCCGCACCGACATCGTCAGCGAGAGAAACTCCTGGCCGAAGTCCTCCGGCGCCGCAGCCCGGACCAACTCCCCGGCGGGGCCGATGAGCGACAGCGCCCGCTGGTCGCACCTGAGTTCGACCCCAGCCGACGTCAGCTTCGAGGCCGCCGACGGCAAAAGCGCCGCGGCAACGGACGAATGGACGAGCAGCGTATCGAGCGCGTTGCACACGTCGGGCCGCTGCGTCTTGGCGTTAAACACGATGTCCTGGGCCTTCTCCACGTCCGCCGACGCGTCGACGTACACGTGGACGACGCCGATGCCGCCGGTGATGGCCGGCACCGTCGCGTTATCCCGAACGTACTTGATGAGCCCCTCGCCCCCTCGTGGAATGAAGAGGTCCAGGTACTCGTTCAGCTTGATCATCTGGTCGACGACCGTCCGGTCCGTATCGGTGACGAACTGCACCGCCTCGGGCGTCACCCCGGCGGACTCCAATCCCTCCCTAACCAGCGCCACCAGCGCGCCGTTGGAGTGGACGGCCTCCTTGCCGCCGCGCATCACGACCGCGTTGCCCGACTTCAAGCAGAGCGCCGCGATGTCCGTCGTCACGTTGGGCCGGCTCTCGTACACGCAGCCAATCACGCCCAGCGGAACGCGACGGCGCTCTATCCTCATCCCGTTTCCCAGCGCCCGTGAGTCGAAGCTCTCGCCGACCGGGTCGGGCAGCAGGGCGATGGTCCGCAGGTCGGTCGCCATGCCCGTCAGCCGCGATTCGTCGAGGAGCAGTCGTCCCAGGACGGCCTCGCTCAGCCCGGCCTCGCGGCCCGCCTCCATGTCCAGCGTGTTCGCCTCGATGATCGGACCGTGGTTTGCGTCGAGGGCGTCGGCGATGGCCCGCAGCGCCGCGTCCTTCTGGCCCGTCGAGAGCTTCCGCAGCTCCCTGGCGGCCCCGCGCGCGGCCTGCGCTTTCGTTATCAGCTCGGACACTGCCGTCGCCATCTCGTCCTCCCGCGCCGCCAGCCTAGACCACCGCCAGATTGTTGCGATGGACGGCCTCGTCCCCGTGGTGATGCCCGAGCATCTCCATGATGCGGTCCGAACGCGCCCCTGCGATGACCCGCATCTCCCAAGCGTCGTAATTCGCTATCCCGTAGGCAAGGCGCGCTCCGGCCTCTGAGAGGACCTCGACAACGTCGCCCCGGACGAACGCGCCCCTCACCTCCCGGACGCCTGCGGGCAGCAGGCTCCGCTCGTTCTCCACGAGCGCCCTCCTGGCCCCGTCGTCGACGACCAGCGCCGCGCCCTTCCGCGTCATGCCGCTGCGCAGCCACCGCTTCCTGCCTTCCAGCTGTGATACGGCGGTGGGGAACAGCGTGCCCACCGGCTCGCCGCAGGCTGCGCGCCGCATGGCGGTCGCGTCGTCTCCGCCCGCGAAGACGACCGTCACCCCGACGGCTGTCGCCCGCTTCGTCGCCTCCAGCTTCGAGACCATGCCCCCCCGCGTCAGGTTGCTCCGGTGCTCCTCGGCAAGCGCCATCACCGAATCATCGATGCTCTCCACTCGCTCGATGAGCTTGGCCGAGGCGTCCCGGTTCGGGTCCGCCGTGTACAAGCCCCCCGTGTCCATCACCATCACCAGCAGGTCCGCCTCGACGACGTTCGCCACGATGGCCGACAGCGTGTCGTTGTCCCCGAACCGCTGATCGTTGATCTCGGTGGTGTCCACCACGTCGTTCTCGTTGACGATGGGGACGATTCCCCGCTCCAGCAGTCCGGTGAGCGTGTTCCGCACGTTCAGGTATCCCACGCGCCTGTCCACGTCGCCGCCGGACAGCAGCGCCTGCGCCACCGTGATGCCTCGCTCCGCGAATAGCTCCTGATAGGCGTGCATCAGCCGGCTCTGGCCGATCGCCGCCAGCATCTGGCTCACCGCTACGCCCTTGCCGTCGACGCCGGGCGCCGCCTCACGCCCCGCCGCGATTGCTCCCGACGTAACGAGCGCGACCTGCGCTCCCATCCCCATCACTTCGGCGATCTGCGCGACCAGTGACTCCATCGCCCCTCTATCGAGGCGGGAGCTCTTGCGCGTCAGCACGTTCGTGCTCGCCTTGACCACTATGCGCTTGTACCGCAGCAATTGGTCGCGGTTGGAAGCGCCGGGATTGGCCGTACGGAGTGACATTGCTCCTGCTAACCGTCGCCCTGTGCCCCTGCGCCCCTCGCGCCTTGGCATGCGCATCAGGCTCGCATTGGGATGAAGCGACAACCATCATTGTATCGTATGCCGCCGCCTCATCCCGCCTTTCACGGCTTCCGTCCGCCCTCTCTCCGCAGACCCCCTGCACAGCCGAGCTCGACGGGTATCGCCCTTGCCTCGGAAACGCCTCCCCTATCGACGGGGAGGTACGAAAAGGCCCGGCCAGCATGCCCCTCAAGGGGCGTCGGCGCAGCTTGTTGCGCCTAGCGCGCCGATGCTATGCTCCATCCGGTTCGAGCACCCGTCGAATCGAAACGCCGAGGCTGAGAGGTTCCAACAGGCTGTGGCGTAGTCTGTGGAACGCGCCCGTGTACTGAAGGGGTTACGGCGCTCGCTCCCGTGGGGGCTGCTTCAGATAGCATTAGGCTAAGTTGTAAGGAGGCGAGATTAATGGAAATCGGCATTGAACGAGAAGGCGACAAGGTAACCGCCGCAATCACCGGCCGCATCGATGGCACCAACGCCCGTGAGTTTCAGGACTCTCTGATAGAGGCTCTCCAAGAGAATGACCGGTTCATGGTGCTGGACTTCGCGAACCTGTCATACATCAGCAGCGCAGGGCTCCGAGCTATTCTGCTCACCGCCAAGACGCTCGCTAAGCAGGATGGAACGCTCGAAGTATGCTCCCTATCGAGGTCCATACAAGAGGTATTCGAGACCAGCGGCTTCGACAAGATAATCTCCGTACGCTCTTCTTAACGTAACAGACGCCTCGCTCAACAAACCTGCCGGGAGCGTCGGAGGATGGAATGACTGATCGGCCGTACAAGATACTTGTGGTCGACGACGAACCCGACTTGGAGCCGCTGATGCTCCAGCGCATGCGTCGCAACATCAGGAGCGGCCTTTACGAGTTCGTCTTTGCCCACAACGGCATCGAGGCGCTCGAGTGCTTGAGTCAAGACCCCGGAATCGACATGGTTCTCTCGGACATCAATATGCCTCAGATGGACGGTCTGACCCTGCTCGAACAGATACCGGCCGTCAATTCCGACATCAAAAGCGTGATTATTTCCGCGTATGGCGACATGAAGAATATCCGCACAGCGATGAACCGTGGCGCGTTCGATTTCGTCACCAAACCCGTCGACTTTGAGGACCTGCAGGTCACTATAGAACGCACCCTGCGCCACCTTGCGGAGTGGCGCGACGCCCTCTCGTCGCGCGACCAGCTCGTAGCGCTGAAGAACGAGTTGGACGTCGCCAGCCAGATTCAGCAATCGATTCTTCCTACATACTTCCCCGAGCACGCCGAATACCAGGTCTTCGGTTACATGGAGCCTGCCCGTAACGTGGGCGGCGACTTCTTCGACCTCATACCTCTGGAGAACGGGCGCGTTGGTCTCGCCGTGGCGGACGTCTCGGACAAAGGCGTCCCCGCCGCCCTCTTCATGATGTCCAGCCGCACCTTGCTGAAGGGCGCCGCTATCGGTAACTCCCGCCCTAACGAGGTCCTGAGCACACTCAACGAGCTTCTCCACGAGGACAACGACACCTCGATGTTCGTCACTGTCTTCTACGGAGCGTACGACCCCCGGACCGGAGAGCTCATCTATGCCAACGGCGGACATAACTCTCCTCTCCTAGTTCACCCCGACGGCAGTTCCAGCATGCTCCCCCTCACCGGTGGCGTGGCCATCGGGTTGGTCCCAGGCCTAGGCTATAAGCAGGACACCGTTATCCTCGCCCCCGGCGATGTCCTCATCCTCTACACCGACGGCGTCACCGAAGCCATGAACGGCGATTACGAAGAGTTCGGCATTGAGCCTCTTCAAGAAATCTTTGCGGCTGCGCCACCAAAGACCGCCAAAGAAGCCACCGAAACAGTCTTCAACGCGATCAAGGAATTCGTTGGCGATACCCCGCAGTCCGATGACATCACCTGTCTAGTCATTTGTCGCAGCGAGGCCAAGCCGTGAGCGCTCAACTATCACTGAATATCAAGTCCGAAGACGATGCTTTAGAACGTATCACAGCGGCGGTCGAGGACCTCGGAGAGAGGGAAGACTGGCCTTTGGACCTCATTTTTCGTGTTAATTTGGTGCTCGAAGAATTGGGGCTCAACGCGCTCCATTATGGGTGTGTGGATGGCATGGCCGACATCGAAATAACCATGGTGTCGGAGGAAGACGTTGTCACCATAACAATCTCGGATTCCGGCATGCCCTTCGATCCGTTGAGCGAGGCCCCGCTGCCGGACATAGAGGCCTCCATTGAGGACCGGAATATCGGCGGACTTGGAGTCTACTTGGTACGCGAAATGATGGATGAGGTCTATTACAAGAGGGAGCAAGACAGAAATCACTTGACTTTGATCAAGCGCAGAGTCGAATGACCCCTATGGCGCGTTGGGCTTGGACTGTACTCGCACTGGGAGGAACAGCCGCTCTGATGGTGGGGCTGGTCGCCTGCCAGTCCGATGACCCCACCCCCACGCCGTCGCCCACTCCCACTGCGACGCCCGTCGGCCCGCCGCCCGGCGTCTCAGACCAGCGCATTCTCTTCGGACAGTCCGCCGCCTTCAGCGGCCCAGCCCAAGAACTCGGCAAGAGCATGAAAACTGGCATTGAGGCTGCGTTCCACGAGGTGAACCAGCGCGGCGGGGTTCACGGAAGGCTTTTGGCCCTCACCTCCCTGGACGACGCTTACGAGCCGGAAGCTGCAATCGCCAATACGCGGCAACTCATCGAAGAGGAAGAGGTGTTCGCGCTCATCGGCGCCGTGGGCACGCCCACCTCTCGCTCGGCCACCCCTGTCGCCTTGGAGGGCGGCGTCCCCTATGTCGCCCCGTTCACGGGAGCCGCCTTCCTTCGCGACGAGGCGCTGCCGAACGTTATCAACCTGCGCGCCTCTTATAACCAGGAAACCGAGGCGATGGTCGACCGCTTGGTCCGTGACCTCGGCATCAGCCGCATTGCTGTGATGTACCAAGACGACTCCTTTGGCCGCGCCGGCTACAACGGCGCCCGCGCTGCTCTCGCCCGACGGTCCATGGAGCCCGTGGCCATTGGGCTGTACCCGCGCAACACGACAGCGGTAAAGAGCGGCCTCCTCAACTTGGAAGGTGGGAACCCCCAAGCCGTTATCATCATCGGCGCCTACAAGCCGGTCGCTGAGACGATTGCGTGGGCGCGACACACGGGTTTCGACCCAGTGTTCATGACCGTCTCCTTCGTGGGCAGCAACGCCTTGGCCGAGGAGCTCGGCTCGGATGGGGCCGGCGTCTTTGTTACCCAGGTCGTGCCCTTCCCAACCGACGATTCCATGCCCGTAGTCGCCGCGTACCGCCGCGCGCTCCTGGCCTATGATCGAGCCGCCCTGCCCGGCTTCGTCTCCCTCGAAGGCTACTTGGCCGGACGCCTAGCTATCATCGCCGCGGAGAATTGCGGCCCGGAGCCGGATCGCGCGTGCTTCGTCGAGGGTCTGCGAGACACCGACGCCATCGATATCGACGGCTTCAGCCTCAGCTATACGGACTACTCCTGGGATAACCAAGGCTCGGACCAGGTCTTCTTGTCCGTCATCGGTCCGGACGGGAACTTCCGTCCAGCCGAAACGTTGCAGGACGGCGCATTTTGACCGAACGACTAAAGGGGCTACTCGCCATCCGCTTCCGCCTCTCCGCCCAGCTCTACGCCGGGATTGGAGGCGCTGTCGTCATGACCATCGCCGCTAGTCTAGTCGGATGGTTCTCCTTCGACCGCGTAGGGGACCTCCAGAGCCGCGTGAACGAGGGCAGCGTCCCCGATATGACAGCTGCATTCGCTGTTGCTCAGACCAGCGGAACGCTGGCGGCCGCCGCTCCGCGACTTACCACGGCCGCCTCGCGTTCAGTCTTTACCCAGGTCGTTGCTGACATCGACGAGGCTCGAGCCAACCTTCAAGAGCAGCTGGCCACGCTGGAGCAGAGGGCCATTGGAACCGAACTGTTCGAGGGCATCCGCAGCAACGCTGACACCTTGATTTCGAATATCGACGCCATCCAGACCAGCATGTTGACCCGATTCGAGCTGAACGCGAGAACGGACGGCGTGCAGATAGAGATCAATGACCTGACCACTCGCTTGGACGCAGTTTTGGTCCCGGCCATAGACGACCAGATCTACTACGCCATCAAGGGCTACCGCGTCCTTGGCGAACCGCCCGCGCCCCGAGAGGAGCACCTCTCCGAGGACGAGTTCGACCTCTACCAGCGTCTCGCCCAGCTGCAAGCGGACGCCAGCCTCGCAATCCAGGTCCTGGCCAGCGCGTTCTCCCTCTCAGAAGCCGCGGAGGTCGAGCCGCTGCGCGAGCGCTTCGAGGCTGCCCAAGGCCGCATGGAGGGAAACCTGACGGCTCTCCGGGACTTCGCGCTGTATACCGATCTCGAAGAACTCCTTGCTCGTCTCTTCCATTTGGGCTCCGGCGAGGGGCGCACCTTCGACCTGCTCACCGAAGAGCTCAAGCTTGCCCAGCGCCAAAGCGACCTCCTCGACGTCAACCGCGGCATTACTGTCCAATTGCTCGACGATGTCAACACTCTGGTGAGCGACGCCCAAATGACCGTGCAGCAGGCTGCTGGCGATTCCACCCAAGCGATTTCTACTGGCCGCATCCTCCTGTTGGCGATCGGCGCTGTCAGCGTCGGCGGCGCTGTCCTCATCGCGTGGCTGTTCATCGGCCGGGTCCTCTTGCGCCGCCTTGAGCTCCTCTCCACCTGGATGCGCCGCATGGCCGGGGGCGACCTCGAAGCCAGGGCCGACGTCGGCGGACATGACGAGGTCGCGGACATGGCCGCCGCTCTCGAAGTCTTCCGTCGCCACGCCTTGGAGGTGCAGCGCCTCAACCTCGTGGAACAGCTGGCTGGAGAGCTGCAGAGCAAGAACTCCGAGCTGGAAGTCGCCCTGGGCGACCTTGAGAAAGCTCAGGACCAGATCGTCATGCAGGAGAAGCTGGCCGCCCTCGGTGAGCTCACTGCGGGCGTCGCCCACGAGATCAAGAACCCCCTGAACTTCGTCAAGAACTTCTCCGAAGTCTCAGTAGAGCTCGTCACGGAGCTGCGCGACATCCTCAAGGAGGAGAACGCAGAACTCTCCGAGGACGACCGCTCCCTCGTCATCGAGATATCCGAGGACCTGGACAGCAACCTCGACCGCATACGCACCCATAGCAATCGGGCGAACCAGATCGTCCAGGACATGCTCAGGATGGGCGGCGGCTCCACCATCAGGCAACCCACCAACCTCAACGTCTTGCTCGACGAGTACGCCAGGCTCGCCTACCACAGCGCCCGCGCCACCGACTCCGAGTTCCAACTCGACCTCAAGTTCGATCTCGACGAGGAACTCGGCGAGGTCGAAGTCGTCTCCCAGGACATGGGCCGCGTCTTCTTGAACATGGTCGGCAACGCCTGTTATGCGACCAACGAGAAGCGACGCAATGCGCTGGATGCGGGCGCAAGCGATGCGGACTACATGCCCACGCTGTGGCTCGCCACCCGGCTCGAGGACGATCAGGTCGTCATCCGCATCAGGGACAACGGCGTGGGGATTCCCCCCGAGGTCGCGGAGAAGATATTCAACCCCTTCTTCACCACCAAGCCGACGGACAAAGGCACCGGCCTCGGTCTCGCCATATCCAGCGACATCATCAGGACCCACGGCGGCCTCATCCACGTCGACTCGGAGCCTGGCGAGTACACCGAGATGACCATCACCCTGCCCCTCGTCGCGCCCGCCCACGAAGCCGTCGCCCAAGACGCCGCGGACGACGACGAATAACTCGCTCCTGCGCTCCCGTCGCTCGCCCAGGTAGTGAGCCGTAGCCAGTCCCCGTTTGCGAAAGGTGTCCGGTCCTCTCCCACGTCTGGGAGGGAGATTGAGGGGGGCCACTCCCCCATCTGTCATTTCATACTGGCGAAGCGGCGCGCCTTTACCTCGAGTCGTTCTCGAACTGGCCGAGGAGGTCTTGCGCGTTCCTCCGGCTTACGGGAAGCCTGGCCAATGCCAACGACTTGGGCAAGACTATGCCGCCCGAGAAGACCAGCTTCATGGCGTCGTCCACCGACATGTCAGTCTCCATCACATCGTCTTCGACGACGAAAGCCATGTTCCCGGACGTCGGATTGGGAACGGTTGGGATGTATACGGAAACCAGTGATATCTCCCTGTCGGCGGAGAACACCTGTCCGGTCACGAAACCCATCGCCACCATCCCTTCCCGCGGCCACTCCACGAAAACGACCCGGCTGAAGTTGAACTGCCCGGAGAACGACGTGATCGCCTGCTTGGTGACTCCAAATACGGTCCTGACCACGGGAATGTTGCCCAGGACCACGTCCTTCAGCTGCATCAGCTTACGTCCGGGTGGAGTGGCGATAGTGAGTCCCACCAGGTAGGCGGCGGCGATGATGATGACTAATCCAAGGCCCGGGAAGTCCCACGGTTGGTCGGATATAAATGGCAGGTCCCTCACGAGGTCGGCGTAGCCGACGATGAAGACGGTGACAAGCACCGTGACAATCAAGGGCGCCATCTCGAACAGCCCCGCCACGATTCTCCCCTGGACGTGGCGCTCGAACCTCTTCGGTATGGAAGGCGTCGGCTTCGGCTGCCTCAGGCTCTCTGGAGTGACCCGACCCTCTGGGCTGTCTTGTTCTGCCATGGGGGAATGCTCCTACCGAAGGTAGACCTTGGAAGAGGGATTGTCATAGGCAGGTGGAGCCGGGTCAATCCCCGTGGAGCCATTCCGCCCCTGGAAAAGGCGCCCTCTTCTTGCTGCTGATAAACTGAGGCTCCAGCCAAAGCAAGTGGCTGGCCCCTAGCGTCCTCCGCTCCGTCGAAGGGCGCATGTTTGCGTGTGTGTTGCGTGTGGATGGAGGAGCATTGGGCCTTTCTGGACTGACGGACCTACTCGCTGGTGTGCCCGCGTACAGGCGCGTGGCGGATCTCGCCGCCGCTGGACGCGGCCCCGCCGCCACCGCCCCGGAAGCGGCAAAGCCCCTCGTCATCGCCGGCCTCTGGCGCGACTTGCGCTGTCCCTTGGTCGTCGTCTGTCCCCACCCCGATGACGCTCGTCGCCTTGTCGAACAGCTCGACGTCTACTGCGACGACGACGTCCCCATTATGCACTTCGCCGAGGCCGAGGTGCTCCCCTACGAGCGCCTCTCCGTCGAGGCCGGCGCCGTCCACGAGCGCATAAGCGCCCTCGGCGCCCTCGCCGGTTCCACCCCTGCCGATTCCAATTACAAGCCGCCGCTTGTCGTCACGTCCGTCACGGGCTTGCTGCAGAAGACGTTGTCGCCGCAGACCCTCCGCGACGGAGCCCGTTCTATCGCCCTCGGCCAGCGCCTGGCGCTCGATTCCCTCCTGCGGCATTGGGCGGTTATCGGCTATAGCATCGGCCCCCTCGTTGACCACCCCGGGACCGCCGCCCGGCGCGGCGGCATCGTCGATGTCTATGGCCCCGGACAGCAGCGGCCCGCCCGTATCGACCTCTGGGGCGACGTGGTCGATAGCATCCGCCTCTTCGACCCCAACTCCCAACGCTCCGGGGAGCGCGTCGACTCGCTGACTGTCCTCCCCGCCGGCGAGGTCCTCCCCGCGCTCGCCGACCACGCCCGTATCGACGAGCTCGTGCGCAGGCTCGACTTCCAGAACACCCGCGCGTCCGAGCGCGACCGTGTGCAGGACGAGCTTGCCGACCTCATGGCCGGCGTCTCCCAGGACAACGCGGCGATGTACGCCGGCTTCCTTCTCGAACACACGCTCCTCGACCACCTGCCGGAGGACGCCGCCGTCCTGCTCAACGAACCTGCCGAGATGGATGAGGCTGCGCGCCGCGTCGAGGGCGGCGCTGAGAAGCTGCGCCTGTCCAAGGAGGAGCGCGGCGAGATTCCTCTCGGCTTCCCTTCAGCCCTGGCCGGATGGGATGCCGTCGTCGCCGCCCTCGATGCCCTTCCCCGGCGCGTCGAGATCAGCCGCTACCACCGGGCCGAGTCCGGGACCTCGGCTATCGCCCTCCCTTTCGACACTGCCCCCAGCTATCACGGCGCCATCGAAGGTCTCGCCCAAGCCGTCAGGCAACCGGACCATGGGCCGGTGGTCATCGCCACTCAGCACTCCCAGCGGCTGAGGGAGGTGCTGTCCGAGTCCGACGTGGGCGCCTCGGAAGAGCGCTCCTTGGATGCGCCGCCGCGCGATCCCGTTACCGTCGTCCACGCCACCGTCTCCAGCGGATGGACGCTTGCCGCTGAGGACGGCGGCGAACAGCTCGCGACCCTCCTCTCCGACGTTGAGGTCTTCGGCTCGCACAAGCAGCGCGTCTCACGTCCGCGCAGGCACACCCAGCGCTTCCGCGCCACCACCGTCGAAGAGCTCGTCCCCGGCGAGTATGTCGTCCACGTCGACCACGGCATCGGCAAGTTCGTCGGCGCGATGCGTAAGGCCGATGATGGCGATCAGAGCTCCCAGGGCCGCGAGTACCTCGTCCTCGAATATGCCGACCACGACCGCCTCTACGTCCCGATGGAGCACCTCGCCCGCCTCTCCCCCTATGCCGGCGGCGGCGATACTGCTCCCTCCCCAACGAGGCTCGGCTCCCAGGAGTGGACGCGCACCGTTGCTCGAGCCAGGGAGTCGACCAAGAAGCTGGCCGTCGACCTCCTCGCCCTCTACGCCCAGCGCGAGTCCGCCGATGGCTTCCCCCACGGCGAAGACTCTCCCTGGCAGCGCGAGATGGAAGACGCCTTCCCCTACGTCGAAACCCCGGACCAGCAGGCCGCCATCGACGACGTGAAGTCCGACATGCAGGAGCCGCGCCCCATGGACCGTCTCGTCTGCGGCGACGTCGGCTACGGCAAGACCGAGGTCGCCCTCCGGGCCGCCTTCAAGGCCGTGATGAGCGGCAAGCAGGTCGCCGTGCTCGTCCCCACCACGGTGCTCGCCCAGCAGCACTTCCACACCTTCTCCGAGCGGTTGGCCCCCTTCCCCGCGAAGGTCGAGATGCTCAGCCGCTTCCGCACGCCCAAGGAGCAGGACGCCGTCGTCCACGGCCTTCGGAACGGCGGAGTCGACGTCGTCATCGGCACCCACCGGCTCGTGCAGAAAGACGTGGCCTTTAGCGACCTTGGCATCGTCATCATCGACGAGGAGCATCGCTTCGGCGTTGGGCATAAGGAGCGGCTCAAGGAGCTGCGGCAGGAGGTCGACGTGCTCACGCTGACCGCGACCCCCATCCCCCGCACCCTCCACATGGCGATGGCGGGCATCCGCGACATCTCCACCATAGAGACGCCTCCCGAGGAGCGCCTCCCCATCAAGACCTACCTCGCCGAAAGGTCCGACGACCTCATCAGGGAGGCCGTCCAACGCGAGCTCGACCGGGGCGGCCAGGTCTTCTTCCTTCACAACCGCGTCAGGTCCATTCGCCTCGCCGCCGACCACCTCCGCTCGCTCCTTCCCGACGCCCGCGTGCTCGTGGCCCACGGCCAGATGCCCGAGGAAGAGCTTTCCGACGTCATGGAGCGCTTCTCCGACGGCGACGGCGACGTCCTCATGTGCACCACCATCATCGAGTCCGGCCTCGACATCCCAAACGTCAACACCCTCATCGTTGACCACGCTGACAGGTTCGGCCTCGCCCAGCTCTACCAGCTCCGAGGCCGCATAGGCAGGCGCTCCCAACGCGCCTACGCCTACCTCATGGTCGAGCGCGGCCGCCGTCTGACCGACACGGCCAAGCGCCGCCTCGAGACCATCCTCGCCGCGACCGAGCTCGGCGCGGGGTTCCGCATCGCGATGAAGGACCTCGAGATACGCGGCGCCGGCAACATCCTCGGCGCCGACCAGAGCGGCCACATCCACGCCATCGGGTTCGACATGTACACCCGCCTGCTCTCCGAGGCGGTCGCCGAGCTCCGGGCCGAGGCTGGCGGCCCCCCGACTGAGCCGGACTCCCCGGACCCCCTGGTCGACCTCGGCCTTCCCTACGCCATCCCCGAGGATCTCGTCCCTCACATGCCCACCCGCATGGCCATGTACCAGCGCATCGCCCGCGCCAAGACCCTCGATGACGTCAACGAGCTGCCCAAGGAGTTCATGGACCGGTTCGGACGAGTGCTCCCCGACGAGCTCTACAACCTCGTCTACTCCATCCGTGTTCGCGTGCTGGCCAAGGCCGCCGGAGTCGAGTCCGTCACGAAGCGCGCCGACCGCGTCACGCTGAAGCTCGTGGACGAGACAGGCGGAGCCCGCCATGCCTTGGAGCGCGCCCTCGGCCATCGCACGACCGTTGGCAACCAACAGGTCCACATGCCCATCGCCGGGCACGACGAGCCCTGGGGCCAAGTGCTGCTCGAAGTCTTGGAGAGCCTCGCCGACTTCAGGCTCCACGCCGCCGCCCTCAGCGCCGCCCCGGCTTAGCCCGCCCTCCTCTCACACGTCATTCCCGCGAACGCGGGAAATCCAGGACGCCCCCTTCCGTCATTCCCGCGAAGGCGGGAACCTCGCAGCGGGGCGACAGCACCGCGATCCCTCCCTCCGTCCTCCATCCACTGTTTTTGTCGGTTGTGGTGTGGGCCGACGGGCCCACCCGTCATTCCCGCGAACGCGGGAATCCAGAGTGGCCGCTAGGCCACGCCCCACGTTCCCGGTCCCAATCGGTTCGTGGTGAGCCCGTCGAACCACGAGGCCCGCCAATCAACGCCCCACGGAGCGGCCCTCCCCGTAGGCTCCATTCGCGCCTCCACCGCCGACGCACCACGACATTTGCCCCTTACGCCAGCCCCCTCCCTTGCGGTACCTTGGGTAGGATGGCCCCGCTCCGGCATACTGCCCCAAGCCACCTCCCGCGCTCTATAACTCGCCGCCATCCCATAGAGAAAAAGAATGGTTGAATCGTGCTTTTACATTTCTGTCGGCGCCTTGGTCGCGGGAAGCAGGCCGTGGCCTGCTAAACAGCTCCGACCAAGAAACAGGAAGTACCCCTTTCGGCGGCACAAACAGTCCGCCCTTACGAGTAAAAAGTCCCACCAAGAAGCTGATTTGCTCCATGAAACACCCGCTCTATCCGCCATCCCCCATCATCCCCCCTCACTCCCAACTGGGACTGAGCAGACGCCTCGCTTGCGCGGGTTTCGTCTCACCGCTAACCTCTCCTCGACGGAGTCCGGCTAGTCGGTCGAGAAGGAGCGCGCTATGACCACCACGATTGCCGCCGCGAGTACGGAAGGGGCCGTGGACGAGGTGCTGATTTCAGCCGACTCCCACGTCATGGAGCCGGGCGACCTATGGGCTACGCGCTTGCCCACGGCTCTCCGCGCTCAGGCCCCCACCTTCCCCACCACCTCGTCCGACCAGTCCAAGCCCGGCGGCTGGGACCCCAGCGAACGACTGAAGGAGATGGCGGTGGACGGCGTCGGCTCCGAGGTGCTGTACGCAACGCGGGGCATGACCCTCTTCCGTATCGAAGATGTGCCGCTCCAGGAAGCATGCGTCCGCGCTTTCAACGAGTGGATGATCGAGTACTGCGCGGTCAATCCCGGCCGCCTGTTCGGCATCGGGCTTATCTCGCTCTACGACATCGACCACGCCGTCGCCGAGCTCGAGCATTGCCGGAACGCAGGCTTGCGCGGCGCCATGATCTGGCAGAACCCACCCGAGGACCTGCCGTTCTCGTCGGACCACTACGACCGGTTCTGGGCCGCCGCGCAGGACCTCGAGATGCCCGTGAGCCTGCATATCCTCACCGGCCACGGCTACATGCAGAAGGCCCATCTGCGCCAAGGCACGGAGCATTACCGTTCCAGCGTCAACATCAAGATCGCCGAGGTGATGGATAGCCTCTTCGACCTGATCTTCTATAAGGCGCTCGACCGGTTCCCCCGCCTGAAGATCGTGCTCGTGGAGAACGAGATAGGCTGGATACCCTTTGCGCTCCAGCAGTGGGGCTACTACCTGGGCAGGCATCGGGAACGCGAGTCGGGCCCGACCCCCGATAAGGTGCCAAGCGAGTACCTCGCCGACCAGATATACGCGACCTTCTTCAACGACGCGATCGGCACGCGATACCTTTCGAGCTGGGGCGAGGACGCTTGCATGTGGTCCAACGACTACCCCCACGCAAACTCCACCTGGCCGAACTCCCGCAAAGTGATTGCCGAGCACCTGGGACACCTGTCCCCTGAAACGCGGACGAAAGTCCTCAGCGCCAACGTGTGCCGGTTGTATGGCATAACGGCCCGGCCGGATGGCATAACGGAATAGAAGCTCCGGAGTCCCCTGTAGCAAGCATCCGAGGAGGATGACGATGACTTACGACCTACTGCTCAAGAACGGCCGCGTTGTGGACGGTTCCGGCGGACCCTCATTCTCAGGAGACGTGGGCGTCGTCGACGGGCGGATCGCGGAGATCGGCAGATTGGGCTCGGACGCGAAGCGCGTCATAGATGTGGGCGGCCAGGTGATTGCCCCCGGCTTCATCGACAACCATTGCCACTACGACGCCCAGGTCCTCTGGGACCCCCTCTGCACCTTCGCGTGCTACCACGGCGCCACGACCGTGATCAACGGCAACTGCTCTCTGGGGCTGGCCCCTGCTCGTCCCGAGGAGCGCGCCGACTTGGTCTCCATGCTTTCGCGGGTCGAGGCCATACCGGTCGGCTCGCTGCAGGCGGGCATCGAGTGGTCGTGGGAGTCCGTGCCGCAGTACCTGGAGACGCTGGACCGCCGGCTCGGAGTGAACTTCGGCTCGCTGATCGGCTATTCGGCGGTCCGAAGGCACGTCATGGGTGAAGCGGCCTACACTGCCGCGGCTACTGCCGAGCAGATCGAGCAGATGAAGGAGATCGTGCGGGAGGGCATCCGCGCGGGCGCCCTTGGGCTGTCCTCCGAGCGCAACCTGCGCCACATGGACCTCGAGAATCGCGTGTTGCCGGCGAACGTCGCGTCCCCCGAGGAGTTCCTCGCCGTGACGATGGCGCTCGCGGAGGTGGGCGCCGGCTCGATTCAGTTCGGCGACTCCGAGCGCATCGAATTGTCGGACGGCTTGCTCACGCGGGTGGCCCGCGCGACCGGACGGCCGGTCATCTCCAGCCTTGCCGGCCGCGAAGGCTCGACGCGGAACGACGCCCGCATGTACGCGATGGTGTCGCCCTTCCTGGAGAACACCGCTCGCTGGACGCTGCTCACCGTGGGCAGTTTCGACGGGTTCGCCCACTGGCTGCCGGTCATGAGCGGCTCGCCTGAAGAGAAACGCGTCGCGTTGGGCGACCCAACGGTGCGCGCCGGGCTCAAGTTCGACGCCGACGCTCCGGACAAGCGCAATCCCGGCTTCCCCGCGGTCAGGTGGGACTTGCTGTACGTGGCCCGCGTGGCGATGCAGGAGCACTTGTCCTACGTCGAACGGAGCATCGCCAACATCGCCCGCGAGGTCGCCAAGGACCCCCTCGACGCGTTCCTCGACCTCGCCCTCGAAGAAGACCTCAAGACGCTCTTCTACTTCCGCTCCGACGTCAGCACGGCGGCGATGGCGGAGGTGCTCTCCGACCCCTTCGTGCTGCCCGGACTCTCCGACGGCGGCGCCCACGTGACCCGCCGCTGCGACAGCCACTTCTCGACGTTCCTGCTGTCGTTCTGGGTGCGGGAGCAGCAGGCGCTCTCACTGGAAGAGGCCGTGAGGAAGCTCACCTTCATGGGCGCGAGCGCCTTCGGTCTGCACGACCGGGGCCTGATCAGGCCGGGCTTGGCCGGCGACCTCACGGTCTTCGACCCGGACAGTGTCGCCGCGGGCGAGCTGGACGAGGTGGCGGACTACCCAGGGGACGCCGTTCGCATGCGCCGTCCTAGCCAGGGCGTTGCGTACACGATTGTGAACGGCGACGTGCTCATCGAAGCGGGCGAGCACACGGGGGCCTATCCCGGGCAGCTGCTGCGGAGCAGCGCCTACCGTCGCTAGGTGCGACTCAGAGCCGGCTGGTCGCTCAGCCGGTCGGCCGTTGGTCCGCCGCTGCCTTCTCGGGCTTCTGGAGGGTTTCCTCCAAGAAGAACGCTACAACGAAGGCCGCGGCGAAGGCGCTCGACGCAAGCAGCACGAAGGCCGCCCCGAAACCGAGCGTGCCCGACAGCACGCCGAAGCTGGTGGGGCTGACCGTCGAGCCGGTCTGCGCAACCAGCCGCGAGAATCCGAAGAACAGCCCCCGGGCCTGTGGCGGAGCAATGTCGGTGCCGAGCGTCTGCATGTTCCCCGAGATGATGCTGATGGCCAGGTGTACGAACACGAAGCTCGCGATGAACCAAGCCACGGACAGACCGGCGAACGCCGTCACCGACACGGACGCCATGGAGAGGCTCGTCAGCAGCAACCCCGGCACGATCGTGTACTTTCGGCCGAAGCGGTCCATGATGTACCCGGTCGAGAACATGATGGGAATCGTGGCCGCGGCCATCGCGCTGCGCAGTACGCCAAGCTCGACAGGGTCGAGTCCGTAGGCGTAGGACGGGTATAGCAAGATTACGCCGCCTTCGAAGACCGCTCCGCGGGTGACGTTCGTCAGGAACTGGATAGAGAACACCGTGGGGATCGGACGCTGGAGGAGGAGCGCCCAGCGAGACCCGCTCAGGAGGGCTTCCCCGGCGCGCCTCGCCGCGGGCGCCGACTCCTTCACAACGAAGTAGGTCGGTATGATCGAGAGGAGGGACAAGACCGCATGGATCACGAAGGGCGACCATAGCCCCCAGGTAACCGCCGCGAAGCCTCCAAGCAGCGGGCCGGTGAGCGCGCCCAGTTGCTGGACGCCGAACATCTGCGTCACCTGCTTGCCGCGCTGCTGAGAGCTCCCGGTGTCGGCGATCACCGTGATCCGGCTCTGCATCCACATCTGCGTGCCGACTCCGGCGATGAACCGGTACGTCAGCAGCTCTGCAAACGACCCCGAAACCGCCGCCTTGGCGATGAGCAGCGACGACAGCGCCACTATCAGCGGGCCTGCCAGCAGGATCCAGCGCCGCCCGATCCGGTCGATCAGCATGCCCGTCGGCAGAGAGGCGGCCAAAGTGCCGAGAAGATAGGCCACGAAGACCCAGGACGCCTGGATGATGCTGACGTCGTAGAGTTTCGTGAGTTCCGGCAGAACGGGCAGGGCGATGCCGTTGCCAAGTCCCAGCGCAATAGCAGGGACGTGCAGCCCGAGTATCAGGCGGAGTTGAGGATGGAGTCCTCGTCGTGCGGGCGCTTCACCTGAGGGGCCTTGGTTCTCTTCGTCGTTCTGGCGCACAGGCGGGATTGTAACCCCTATCGCTACTCTCTAGGGGATGATGGCCTTGGCCCCTAGGAATCCCCTCACTGCCTGTGGGCAAGCCACCCAAACCCTATGCGGTCGGGTATGGCCGTACCATAGTCCTTGAGGGGCCGGGCTGGTATGAGGGTGACCGTCTCCCCGGTGTGTGTAAAGGTTGGCCAAGGGTTCATGAATTGAGACTTCCCAATGCACGGCAGGCCCGCGTCGAGCAGGAGAAGATTACGGATTACCTACTTTCCGCAACCAGTCCACGCGGCCAGATCAAGGCTGGCTTCTTCTCTCGATTCGGATTTCACCTGGACGGGTGGCGTGAGCTTGCGGAGGCGCTGCGCGTTCATGGCGGAGCCCACGAAGTTACTCGAGTTGTAGAGACCGCCTACGGCCTGCGCTACTACGTGGATGGTAGTATTGAGACACCTGACGGACGCAATCCCCAGGTAAGGACCGTCTGGCAATTTGACATCGGAAGAGACTATCCCAGGCTCATCACAGCGCATCCGCGCAGGAGATGACATGTTCAAAGAGCACGATCAAATCATCCTTACTGCCGATGTCATCGGCGATGAAGAGGAGGAGCTGAGGTCTGGCGACGTGGGCTCTATCGTGCACGTGCATCCAGGTGGAGACGCTTTTGTGGTGGAGTTCCTGACTCTCGACGGCGACACGGCCGCCATTGCCACGGTCTTACCATCCCAGGCGCGTCCCGTGACTGGCAAAGATATGACTCACGCCCGCCAGGTGAAGACCCCTATTTGACAGTCGGCGCTGCCCTATTGGTGATCCCCAGTTGGGAAAGAGCCGTGGGCGGGCGCATCTCCGATTGGGCCGGTATGATGGCCTCGGTCCACGAGCGATTTTGGGACTCGACACGGGGAGGCGCACAATGACGACGAGCAGCGACCTGAAGGTAGGCTTCCTGAAGCCCGGTACGGGCCGGGGCCACTATGACGAGTTCGCGGCGATGATTCCGGCGGGCATCGATCTGGATATGCAGGACCTGGGCGTCATGCAGAGCGCGCTCACCGACTTCGCGGCGCGCGCTGACGCGATCATCGAGCGAGCGGTCACCCTCACCCGCGAGCTGGGTTGGGAGGGCGTGATCGTCCCCGGCGCTCCCGTCGAGGTCCAGAACCCCGGCCTGCGCGAGCGGCTCGCCGAGGCGTTGGACGTGCCCTTCACCACGGCCCTCGGCGCGGGCGAGCAGGCGCTGCGGGCCTACGGCGCAAGCCGCATTCTCTTGATGACGCCCTTCGACCCCTACATGAACTCGATTGTCACCAAGCACCTCGTCGACGCCGGGTTCGACTTGCAGCTCGCCGACCTTGGCTTCGCCAGCGAGCAGGAGGCCGTCAACTTGGACGCGGGAGTCGTCTTTGACATGGCGCGCGGCGCGGTGAAGGCCGCCGGGGACGTGCAGGCCATCTACTTCCAAGGCGCCGTCCTCAACCCCCTTCCCGTCATCGACGAGATGGAGAGCGAGTTTGGTCTGCCGGTAATTGCGAGCAACCCGGCGATGCTCTGGGCTGTCGTCTCGAAGCTGGGCCGAAGCTTCAGCATAGAAGGCAAGGGGAGGCTGGTCAGGGAATGGCCGGCGCTCCCCTAGGAGCGCTTGTGTCCCTCTGCGGGGAACTTCTTAACCTCTCCCCCGTCTGCGGGGGAGACTGAGAGGGGGCCGTCTCCCTCTCACCCTAAGGAGCAGCGAAATGAGACTTGGCATAGCTCTCCCCCTTGGTTTCGGTGAGCCCCCCGACGGCGACATCATCTCGCGGGGCGCGCGCGCTGCTGAGGAGAACGGTTTCGATAGCGTGTGGTTCTTCGACTCCGTCGGGCGCGGGCGGTTCGCGCTCGACCCGCTCATCGGCGTAGCCGTGGCCGCCGCCGCGACCCAGCGCATCGAGGTCGGCATCGGCATTCTGCAAGTGCCCATCCGTCACCCAGTCGAGCTGGCGAACCGCGTGCTTACCGCCCAGCTCGTGTGCGAAGGACGTTTGCTCTTGGGCGTCGGCTCCGGCTCGACCAAGGTCGACTTCGACGCCGTCGGCAAGAGCTTCGACGACCGCATGAGCTTGTTGAACCATGGTCTCGCGACGATGCGCCGGCTCTGGAACGGCAGGACTGTCGATGGCGTCAGCCTCAACCCGGCCCCGGCCGTGTGGGGCGGCCCGCCGGTCATCATCGGCAGCTGGGCCGGACCCCGGTGGATCGCCGCCGCCGCCGAGGAGTACGAAGGCTGGATAGCCTCCGCCTTCTTCTCCGGCTACGACACGCTGAAAGCCGGCATCGACCGCTATCGCGCCGCGGGCGGCAAGCGGGCTATCGTCACCAACATCTCGCTCGACGTCGCCGCGCCCACCGAGCCCCTGGCCGATTCGGACAACGGCTTCCACCTCCGCTGCGCTCCCGACGCGGCCCGCGAGCGGCTCCAAAAGCTCGCGGACGCAGGCTTCGACGACGCCGTCGTCGTTTACCGCGGCGAAGGCCCCGTGGACCTCGCGGCCATCCGCGCTCTACTGCCCTGACGCCTCGCCTCCGGAGCGCCAAACGCTACGGCTCCTCCGCCCCAACAGGGAGTTACGCAAAGTCCCGTCCGCGAGGGAGGATTGAGGAGCGGAGCCCTCGTTGACCTGCGGCTCGCGGCTTGGCACACTCATATGCGACCGCCACCTTAGGAGCGAGACATGGCCGACCACGATCATCACCACGACCACGACTTCACCGAGCCCCCTTCGGAGGTCGAGCTGCGCGTGAAGGCGCTCGAATCGCTGCTCGTCGACAAGGGGTTGATCGAGCAGGCGGCGATTGACGCGCTCGTCGATACCTTCGAGAACAAGGTCGGCCCGAGTAACGGGAAACGCGTCGTGGCGCGGGCGTGGGCGGACCCGGAGTTCAAGCGCTGGCTGCTCGAAAGCCCAACGGAGGCCATCGCATCCATGGGCTACGAAACCTCCCACGGCGAGCACATGCGCGTGGTCGAGAACACGGAGGACGTGCATAACCTGGTCGTCTGTACCCTCTGCTCATGCTACCCGTGGCCGGTGCTGGGCCTGCCGCCCGTCTGGTACAAGTCGGCCCCCTACCGCTCGCAAGCCGTCGCCGACCCTCGCGGCGTACTGCGGCAGTTCGGGACCGACCTCCCCGACGACATCGAGGTGCGTGTCTGGGACTCGACCTCCGAGATGCGCTTCCTCGTGCTTCCCGAGCGCCCCGCGGGCACGGACGATTGGACTGAGGAGCAGCTCGCCGACCTAGTCACGCGCAACTCCATGATCGGCGTCGAGAAGGCGCGGACTCCCGTACTCTCCCCTCTCCCTTCCAGGGGGAGGACTAAGGAGGGGGCATGAATGGCATCCACGACCTCGGCGGCATGGACGGCTTCGGGCCGGTCCAAGCCGAGCCCGAGACGCAGGAGCCCGTCTTCCACGCGGAGTGGGAGGGTCGGGTGTACGGCATGGTCCGGTCCCTGGGCCGCCTCGGCTTGTGGAACATCGACAAGGGCCGCTACGCCCGCGAGCGTCAGCACCCCCTCCAGTACCTTGGCAACTCCTACTACGAGAGCTGGCTGGCCGGCCTCTACACCCAGCTCGTTGAGGCGGGCCTCGTCACCGCCGAGGAGCTCGCCTCGGGCCGCGCCGGATCGCCGTCGCCGGAGTCGCTGTGCGAGCGCGTCCTGCGGGCGGAGCAGGTTTCCGGCATGTCCATCGCCAATCCCGACTACAACCGTGAAGCCGCTGCCCCGCCCCGATATAGGGTCGGCGACGTCGTGCGCGCGCTCAACCGCCGCCGCCCCGGCCACACCCGCGAGCCCCGCTACGTGCTCGGGCGCGTCGGCGTGGTCCACGAGCACTACGGCGCCCAAGTCTACGCCGACCTGAGCGCGCAGGGCGTCGAAGAGGGCCATCACCTCTACTGCGTGCGTTTCGAGGCCGGGGAGCTTTGGGGCGACTCCGCCAACCCGAACAGCGTGGTGTACGTCGACCTGTTCGAAGACTACCTGGAGCCCGCCGAGTCCCCTCTCCCGTCTGCGGAAGTGGCTCCTTCCCTTCATGCCCGCGCAGGCGGGAACCTCGCCTCTCCCCCTCTCCCGTCTGCGGGGGAGGGGGCATGACCGACCATCCCGACCTCCAAGCCCTCGGCGCGATTCCCCTCGATGACGACGGCCCCGTATTCGAGGAGCCGTGGCAGGCCGCCGCCTTTGCGATGGCTGTTCGCCTCTCCCAGGAAGGCCGCTTCACGTGGGCCGAGTGGGCCGAGACGCTCAGCGGGGAGATTGCCGCCGCCCAGCAAGCAGGCGATCCCGACCTAGGCGACACCTACTACCGCCACTGGACGCGCGCCTTGGAGCGCCTCTGCGCCCGCAAAGGCCTCGTTCCCGAGGCGGACGTGGACCGCCGTGCCGACGACTGGCGCAACGCCTACCTCCACACCCCCCACGGACAACCCATTGAGCTGTCTCCTCCCTCTCCCAGCGGTCAGACCTCTGCATAACCTCTCCGTCATTCCTGCGCAGGCGGGAATCCAGAGTGGCCGCTAGGCCACGCCCCACGCTCCGCCCGCCTACTTCCGTTGGTTGCGGGCGTGGACCGAGGCCAGCATGAGAGTGAGAGATTGCTTCTGAAGTCTTCTCCCCGGTTGCGGGAGTGCCTGATTCTCTCCACCGTCTGCGGGGGAGAGTTAGAGAGGGGGCCGCCCCTCGGGAGGCCAGTGCGCTCCGCGCCGGAGACACGTAAACTCAGGCAGACGTTGAGATTCTCACCCTAGCCCTCTCCCGCCGGGAGAGGGGAAGCAGGAGGCCCACACATGGCGCTCGAACCCAAGGCGTTCCTCGCGGAGGTCCAGGCGCTCCAGCAGCGCAAGCACAGCAAGAACCACGAGATATTCGACCTCATCGAGGCGGGGAAGCTGACGCGGCCCCAGCTCAACGGCTTCATCAAGCAGTTCTACCTGCTCTTCCCCAAGCCCTTCCCGAAACCCATCGCCGCGATGTTCGCCCGCTCCCCCGAGGACAGCGAGCTCGAGCGCATGTGGTTCGAAAACCTCTCCGAGGAGGCCGAGGGCGGCGAGACGGGCACTGCCGGCCACAAGGCGCTCTACATCCAATTCGCCGAAGCCGCCGGCATTCCCCGCGACGAGCTCGACGCGACCAAGCCCCTGCCTGAGACGCGCGCCCTCCTGAACTGGCGCGAGCTGCTCATCAGCCAGCGCTCGTGGCTCGAGCTCTACGCCTCGCAAGGCCTGGCCCTCGAGGGCACCGCAAGCGGCCGCATGAATCGCGTCGTCAACGGCCTCTGCGACCACTACGGCTTCGAGCGCGAGAGCGACGACATCCTCTACTGGACGCTCCACATGTCCGTAGACGAAGACCACATGAAGGTCGGTCCCTACGTCATCGAGAACTACGCCGTCAGCGACCTCGAACAGAAGGCCGTCTACGAGGCCGTCAACACGACCCTCGACATCTTCTGGCTAACCTACGACGGCATCCTCCGCGCCTTCGTCACCGAGGACCCCCTCTACGCCGACTGGCGGTAGGGGGGTCGGGGGGAGTCGCTCGCCCCTACTCTCCCAACAACCCCTCCGTCTCCCTGCGAAGCGTAGGGACGTGACGCTCGATCTTTTCCCAGACAGTGGCGTTCTTCAGTTCGTCGTAGTCGTGGGCGATGAGGTTGCGGAAGGCGATGATGTCTTGGTAGTTGCTAATGCGTTCGGCGGTCGCCTCATCGTAACGGGCTAGCCGGGCTGCGGCCTCGCCGACAATCTCAACCGCTCGCTCGACGGCGCTACGCAGCATGAGGTCTCGCTCGTAGTCGGCGAAGGTCTTGCCGGCGGTGAACTCCATGACGTTGCCCGCCGCCTGATTGATGTCGTAGAGATATTTCTTCGTTCGCAATTGCACGGGGGAGCACTCCGGAGCGGGGTGGGGTATGGCGCGGCCGCGGCGTTTCGGCGCAGTCGGCGACTGGTAGAGCCCCACTTTGGGGCCGGTGTCCACCGCCTGGCGAAAGTACGGGTTGCGGATGGCGCGCTCCTCGATGAGATCCACGTGGATGCCGAAAAGGTCCTGCAACGCGGAGGCTAACGCGAAGCAGCATCCCCCTAAGCCGGTGGGCGCACCAGCCTCGAACGTGACCAAGAAATCGAGATCGCTCTCACCGGGGCGGAAGGCCCCGGACGCGGCGGAGCCGAACAGCTCCAACCGCTCGACGTGGTGCTCGCAGCAGAGCTGCTCGATCTCGGCAAGGCGTTCTTCAACGATAGGGGACATGCGGGGCGCACCCTCCTTTGAGGCATGATAGCAGCCCTCGCGCGCACAGCTTGCTAGCTCGTAGTCCGGCGCACCCGCCGCGCTACTGCTTCTGGGCGGCCCCTTCCCAGCGATGGGTCGGCTGCTTCTGCCACACGTCCTCATCGATGTTCGTGTCGACGATGGGGTGAGCGGGGTCGCGGATCACCCCAAGGGGGTCCTCGCCGCGCTCTACCCTCGCTATCTGCTCGAACATCGTCCGACGCAGAAGCACGACGCCCCGATCCGAGTAGCTCAGGTGCTCGACGCTGCGGTTTGTTATCGGGCCTTGCGTCTCCCACGCCATGTGGTCCTGCGCCAGCACCGAGCGGCGGTCGTACCAGGCGAAGGGGTGGCTCTTGTCCGCGGGGGACTTGTACGGCTCCAGGTACTCGACGGGCGGGTCCCACGTCTCCGGCGTGGACTGCCCGTCCTCAGTCAGCCAGAAGTTGATGTGCAGGTGCCACGTGTGCTTGTCGTCGATGGGCGTGCGGAATTGTGTGCTCGGGCCTTGGCGCAGGATCGACGGAAAGAGCACGGGGTGCTCGTCGACCACGCCGTTCTTGTATGTCCGCTTCTTCATCATCCCGTAGCTCGTGGTATAGAAGTCGAACGTGTCCACGTCGTCGGTGAAGCCGCGCGTCGTGTTCACGGGCTGGCGCCGGCCGCCGCCGTAATACTCCTGGTGGAGGATCTGGAGGTGCGCCGGGTCCATCGAGTTCTCCATCGCCTGGAACCAGTTGCAGTCGAGCACCGGGTGGACGACCACCTTGCGGCGCCCGTCCGCCCGCGTCAGCGTGTCGAAGGGCGTGAAGACCGGCGCGGGCTTGGGGCCCATGTACGCCCAGACCACGCCCAGGTAGACCTTGGCCTCGTAGGCGGTCTGCTTCACGGAGTTGATGATTGCCTCGTTCTTCTCCGGCGGCGTTTCGAGGATGTTCCCCTCGCAGTCGTAGAGCCAGCCGTGGTACGCGCAGGAGATGCCCCGCTCCTCGACGCGTCCGTATACGAGCGACGCGCTCCGGTGCGCGCAGTGGTCGGCGAGCAGCCCCCACCGCCCGGACTTATCGAGGAAGATGACCAGGTCCTCGCCGAGGATGCGGACCGCTTTCGTTGGACTCTCGGGCGTGACCTCCGACGCGACGGCGATGGGGTGCCAGTAGCGCCTGAGCAGCTCGCCTGCGGGCGTCCCCGGCCCCACTCTCGTCAGCTTCTCGTTGTCTTCTCTCGTAAGCATGCCGCCTGCCTCCTTACCCTTGCCCGCCTTTGCCCGTCATTCCCGCGCAGGCGGGAACCTCGCAGCCCGTCCCCTCCGTCATTCCCGCGCAGGCGGGAATCCATCCTTTCCTCCGTCTGCCAGGGGAGAGTTAGAGAGGGGGAAGGGGCTACACCGTTATCCCGTAGAAGTCGATCGCGTTCTGGCCCATGATGTCGTCGACGACCCCCGGCTCCAAGCCGCCCTCTTCCCTGATGATGCGCATCGCCTCGATCTCGCTGGACTGGTCCTGGTGACCGTAGTCCGTGCCGATGAGCAGGTGGCGGCCGCTGACGTAGCTCAGCACGTCCGGCAGGTTGTCGTCGGTCTGCGCCGTGACCCAGATGTTGTAGGCGCCGAGCACGTCCTGTTCGAGGTCACGGCCCCGCGTTTCGAGCCGGCGGCGCAGGTCGTGGATGGCGTAGGGCAGCCACTGGGAGCTCGCCTCGATGTACCCCCAGCGAAGGTCCGGGAACTTCTTGGGCGTGCTGGTGGTGATGAGCTGGTGGAAGCTGGCCACGGACATCAGCCGCAGCCCGCCGAACGTTCCGCCGATGCCGTCCTTCGCCATGAGTTTCCGTAGATAGGCGTTGGAGTTGCCGATGTGGATGGTGATGGGCTGGTTGAGGCGCGCGGCCTCTTCGTAGACGGGGAAGAAGTACTCGTCGACGAGCAACCGCTCGTCCTCGATGGAGCGCATCGTGACCCCGCAGGCGCCGTGCTCGGCGGACCAGCGGAGCTGGTTGAGCGCCTCGTCCATGGTGGAGAGGGGCAGAATGGAGGTCCAGCGAAGGCGCCCCTTGGCCTGCTCCCAGATGTCGGCGAGCCAGCGGTTGTAGCTCTTGGCCAGCGCGACCTCCGTGTCTGGGTTCTCGCACATGCGGCCGATGTACATGGTGGGGTAGAGGACCTGCACGTCGATGCCGAGCTCGTCCATATGCGCGACGCGGCCCGGTATGTCCTCCATGTAGCGCTTGGCGTCGTCGGTCACCATGTTGCGCCGCACGTTGTCGGAGAGTCCCTGGGCCGCGACGGGCCCGCGTGCGCGTCCGCGCAGCTCCCCATCGATCATCCAGTACTTGAACCCGTCGCCGTTCGGCGAGTCCACGACCTTCGGGCGGAACTTCTCGTCCCCCGGGTCCAAGTAGTCCCAAGTCTGCTCCGTCTCAACCACATGAGCGTCAGAGTCGATGACCGGCATGGCACTCCTCCTCATCGTTCCGATCCGTGCGGCCCGCTGATGGCCGCAAGCTAGCACCGCCCCCTATTCGTGTCAAAGGAGGAACCCCTCCCCGTTGTTCCTCGAAAGTCCTATCTCCCGTCTGAGAGTTCTCCCTGATGTCTGAGAGTCCTCTCCACCGTCTGCGGGGGAGAGTTAGAGAGGGGGCAGCCCCTTCCGTCATTCCCGCGCAGGCGGGAACCTCGCAGCCTCTGTCGACGCGCGAGGAAAGAGCGGGTGTTCGGGGGAGCAAATCAGCTTCTTGGTCGGGGTTTTTACTCGTAAGAGTTGGTGATTTGTGTCGCTGAAAGGGGTACTTTCTGTTTCTTGGTCGGGGCTGTTTAGCAGGCCACGGCCTGCTTCCCGCGACCAAGGCGCCGACAGAAATGCGAAACCACGATTTCGGTCATTGGTTCTCTCTATGGGCGCGGGCGAGTTATAGAGCGTGGCAGGAGGCTTGGGGCGGTATGCCGGTAGCAGGGTCATTCCATCCAGGGTACCGCAGGGTGGCGGTTGGGGTAAGGGGCAAGTGTCGTAGTTGGACTGAGGGCCGCCCGTCATTTCCCGGTTACGGGTAGCGCACTGTTGCGCCGCCTTGACAACGTGTCACGCCTGTCGCAATATCGTAACGCTACCGTATCGTTACGATATAAGGAGGCTCCCATGATGGACTCGAACGCTGCTCCGGCGGGGTCAGCTTCGTATCGGCGGCGGTGGTGGACACTTGGCGTCCTGTCGATGAGCCTCCTCATCATCGGGCTGGATAACACCATCCTCAACGTCGCCATCCCTACCTTGCAGCGAGAGTTTGACGCGACCGCCACCTCGCTCCAGTGGATGGTCGACGCATACATCCTCGTTTTCGCCGGTCTGCTGCTGTTGATGGGTTCGCTTGGGGACCGGTTCGGGCGCAAGCTCGCGCTTCAGGTGGGATTTCTCTCGTTCGGCCTGGCGAGCCTGTTCGCGGCCTACGCGGAATCGAGCGCGCAGCTCATCGCCGCGCGAGCCCTGATGGGCATCGGCGGAGCGCTCATCATGCCCTCCACCCTGTCGATCCTCACGAACGTGTTCCCGAGAGAGGAGCGCGGCAAGGCCATCGGCATATGGGCCGCAGTCGCCGGCCTGGGCATCGGGCTCGGCCCCGTCACCGGGGGCTTTCTTCTCGAGCATTTCTGGTGGGGTTCGGTGTTTCTCATAAACATTCCGGTCCTCGGACTCGCTCTTGCGGCCGGACTCGTTCTCGTCCCCGAGAGCCGGGACCCCCACGCGGCGCCGTTGGATATTCCGGGAGCAGTCCTCTCCATCGCGGCCATAACTACCTTGGTCTACGCGATTATCGAAGCCTCGGTCCGTGGTTGGACGGACAGCCTGGTGCTGGCTGGGTTTGTAGGTGGGGCGATCTTGGTCGCGGCCTTCGCGTACCGGAAGATCAGCACCGCCCACCCCATGCTCAACCTGACATTCTTCAAGAACCCGCGGTTCTCTGCGGGGGCGGGCGCAATCTCGATCGGATTCTTCGCCTTGTTCGGCATGGTGTTCGGAATGACCCAATACCTCCAGTTCGTCCAGGGCTATACCCCGCTGGAGGCGGGCGTGAGGATGGCGCCGATGGCCTTGGGCATGGCATTCGGAGCGGGCATGAGCCATCGGCTGGTCGGCAGGCTGGGCAGCAATAGAGTGGTGGCGGCGGGCCTCGTGGCTCTGGCCGGGATATTTCTCACCATCACCTTCTGGCAAGTGGATACCCCCTATCTGGTCGTGGGTCTGACCCTCTTCTGCCTCGCATTCAGCATGGGCAATGTGATGGCTCCGTCAACCGACGCTGTCATGGGGGCGGTCCCGGAAGCCAACGCCGGAATAGCCTCCGCGATGAACGATGTCACGCGTCAAGTGGCGGGCGCCTTCGGCGTGGCCGTAATCGGCTCTGTCATCAACACGGTGTACAGCGGCAGGATGTCCGAGGCGGTGGCGGGCTTGCCGCCCGAGGCGGCGAAGGCTGCGGGCGACTCGGTAGGCGCGGCATCCAGAGTTGCGTCGACGCTGCCGGCCGGGATTGTCGGCGGACTGGCGGAGGCAGCAGGGATGGCCTTCACCGACGCGCTGGGCATCGCGGTGCTCGTATCGGCGGGGGTGGCGCTTACCGGAGCGGTGCTCATCGCGAGGTTCATGCCCGCTCGCCACCTCCCGCAGGGGGAGAGGCCGCAATCCGGAAGCGAAGTCGCCGATTCCAACGTCGCACGGACCCAGAGGGGAACCACCCGATGACGGCAGACGAAGGGCCTCAGAGGCCAACTGCTCCTACACACGGCCGGCCTCGCGACCCGGAGGCGGACCGGGTCATCGTCAGGGCCACCCTGAAACTGCTCATGGAGGAGGGCTATGCCGGCATGTCCATCGAGCGGGTCGCGTCCGAGGCCGGAGTCGGAAAGACCACTATCTACAGGCGGTACTCTTCCAAGGAAGAGCTGGCCGCCGCCGCCGTAGGGACGCTGAAAGACGATTTGGGACCGCCGCCGGACACAGGCGACGCGCGCGCCGACATGGTCGAGATGCTCGCCCAGAACCAGGCTGCGCTCGAGCGTGGCCCTGGCTTCGCCATGATTGGCGCGCTACTCGTGGAGGAGCGCCGCAACCCCAAGCTGTTCGAGTTGTTCCGCGAACGGATCATACGGCCCCGCCGCGACGACGCGATGACGGTCCTTCAACGTGGTGTGGAACGAGGCGAGATACGGGCCGACATCAATCTGGAGGTCGCAGTCCAAGCAATGATCGGGTCGATCCTGGCGAGGCACATCTTGGGCGCCCCCGAATCGAGAGAGCAGATAGAGCAGACCGTCGACGCCATCTGGAGCGGGCTGGCAACCAACCCACCCAGACAATGATGGTGGCGAGCAGAAATGGGGCGGGCCATGCTGACTCAACGAGCCTCGGGTCCGCTACATCGTGCCTCGCTGCCCCTCCCTTCCGTCATTCCTGTATGTGTCAGCCATTGTGTCAGCGAATTACCTAACACCTACAATTCCCGCGAAGGCGGGTACCTCGTAGCCTCTGGCGCCGGGCGGGGAAGGAGCAGGTGCTCAGGGGAGCAAGCCAGCTTCTTCATTCGACGGACTTAATAGACACGAAAGACTCAAGCTCTCGTAGGCGGTCGATTTGGGTCCATTCAAGATTGCTAGACAGTAGCGTGCCTGCCGGAGAGGGTGGGGCCGTAGGGAACGGCGTGGCACGCAGCCTAGGTACCGAACCCAGCTAGGCCGTCCGGAGCTGAGCTAGGCGAGCCGGGATAGATGAGTAGTCTCACGTTCTTGCTCCAGTCACTCTCCAACTCGCCAGCCAACTCCTGACAAGTCTCAGCCCACCGACGTGATGGCAATGCCTAGGGGTATGTGTTCAATCCATCTGTAGTCGCCGTTCAAACCACTCAACTATTTCTCGAGAGAGTCGTCATATCCCTGAGTGCCGGCCTTGCTCCTTCAACCCAAGGGCTTCCTGCATTCGCTGTCAGGAGACCAACTGTACGTAGCACCTGCCCAAGTTGCTCTACGAGAAGGAGGAACGTCAGCTTCACTTGTACTTCATCGTAGTGACCACCAGGGCGTACAGTCCGCCGCACAGTGGTGAGCATCAAAGGCTTAAGCGCCGTGGGTGTGCGGCTCTTGTGCTGAGGGCTCCGTATCTGTCATCCCACGCCTTTTTGGCTTCGGGTGAAATTCGTTCAGCCATCTTGCCATAGGTCAGGTCTCCTCTGCTGATAGATCCTTTATCATTGAGTAGCGCGTCCAACGTTGGAGGATGGGTTTCCGCGTCTTCTGCAACAAGCTGGTCCTCCATGGCCATCCGTACCAGTGCCGACGCCTGCTGGTAGTAGCCGCGTTCCAATAACTGTCTGGCGATGTGCAGTGAGTTGAAACTTCTCACAGCAAGGAACATTTGGGCATCTTCCAGTCGGCTATCTGGCCGTTCCTTCACATAGGCGAAAGCATCTAAGCCTTGGAGAATCTGATCGAGGGCGGCATCGACAACTTCAAGCTCACGACCATGGTTCATTCGTATCTGAGTTGCAACGTCGTTTTCGGTCAACTCAATCACTCTCAAGTGACGGTGTCTGAATTCAGCGGACATTGACTTTCCTCCTGAAATGCGCTTGCGATGCGGTTCGATGCATGATCAGGCGCTCAGTTCGTCATCGAGATCGTAGCAGGCTGCGGAAGAGAGAGGGTCTGCGGCGTCTGCGGGCAAGCATCGCTTTTCCTCCGCGCGCCTCTGCGCTTGCGCATCCCTCCCGTCTGCGGAAGGGGGGTTGGATACCTGGATTCCCGCCTGCGCGGGAATGACGGGTGGGGCGTAGCCCCCCACTGCGACATTTGCCCCTTACCCCAACCCCCCTCCCTCGCGTATCGTGGATGCCCCATGGCGAGGACAACAGACATCACGGCGCCGCCCGCGCCAAGGGAGCAGGGGCCAAAGAGGACCGGGGAGGAGGGCGAAGCCGGAGGCCGCTGCGAAACAAAAAATCGGACCAACAACTTTTCAGGCGCGGGAAGCAGGCCACGGCCATGAAAAAACCTTGCGAAACCCCCGTCTCGCCCCCGTTTTCCAACAACTTCTTACTCGTAAACCAATGTGCAACCCAACAACTTTTTACGCCTGGCCAAAATGCAGCCCAACAACTTTTTACGACTAGCCAAAATGCAACCCAACATCTTTTTCGCGCAAACCGACAACTTCCGGGCTCCCTCCTCCCTTCCTAAAGGAGAGGGGGCCGCCCGCGGGCTACAATGCGGTCCGACGCCCCACTGGGCGCTCTAGGAGAAGACCATGAAGGCTCTGGAAGCGATGGCTGAGATTCTGAAGCGGGAGGGGGTCGAATACCTCTTTTGCTACCCCACGACGGACTTGATCGACGCCGTTGCGGCCGTCGGCATCAGGCCCATCGTCTGCCGCCAGGAGCGCGTCGGCCTCGGCATGGCGGACGGCCTGAGCCGCGTCAGCAACGGCGCGAAGATCGGGGTGTTCGCGATGCAGGCCGGGCCGGGCGCGGAGAACGCCTTCGCCGGCGTATCGACGGCCTACGCGGACTCGTCGCCTCTGCTCGTGCTGCCGTCGGGCTATGCGCGCGACCGCGAGGGCTGGCCGCGCTACTTCACCGCCGAGCGCGGCTACCGCAACGTCACCAAGTGGCTCGAGACCGTCAACGTTCCCGAGCAGACCGAGGACGCGATGCGTCGCGCCTTCTCCAGGCTTCGCAACGGCAGGCCCGGCCCCGTCATGGTCGAGCTGCCGACGGACGTGGCGGAGCTGGACGTTGGCGAGATCGGCTACGAGCCGGCCACGTCGACGCTTGCCCTCGCCGACCCGCGGGACGTGGAGCGCGCCGCCCGCGCCCTCGCCAACGCCAACGCTCCGGTGATACTGGCCGGGCAGGGCGCGCTTTGGGCCGGAGCGACGGACGAGCTCGTCGAGCTGGCTGAGATGCTGGGCGCGCCCGCCGCGTCGACGCTCCTTGGCAAGAGCGCCTTCCCTGAGACCCACGCCCTCTCCATCGGGACCGCCGCAACGTCGACCACGCCCATGGTGCGCGCCTACCTGGAGAAGGCCGACGTCATCCTCGCCGTGGGAGCGAGTCTGGCCAAGCATCAGATGAACCTGCCTTTGCCCGAGGGCCGGACCATCATCCAGCTAACCAACGACGAGGCGGACCTCAACAGGAACTATGCCGCCGCTCACCCCCTGCTGGCCGACGCCAAGCTGGGCGCGCGCCAGCTCATCGACGCGGTCCGCGACGCGGGCGGAACGAACGCCGGGCGACGCGAGGCGGTCGAGGCGGAGATCGCCGCCGCGTACGACGCGTGGGTCGACGCGTGGCGCGGCAAGCTCGAATCGCAGGACGCTCCAATCAATCCGTATCGGGTCGTCTGGGAGCTGAACCGCGTCATTCCCGCGGACGAGGCCGTCGTCACCCATGACTCAGGCAGTCCGCGCGACCAGATGGTCCCGTTCTACCGGTCGTCGGGCCCGCGCAGCTACATCGGCTGGGGCAAGTCCCACGCCCTCGGCACCGGCCTCGGCTTCGCAATGGGCGCCAAGCTCGCCGCCCCAGACAAGGTCTGCATCAACTGGATGGGCGATGCCGCGTTCGGCATGACCGGCCTCGATTTCGAGACCGCCGTGCGCAACGGCATTCCTATCATCACGATCGTATCGAACAACTCCACCATGGCCATCGAGACCAGGCGCCTCATTGGCTCCCATGAGAAATACGGCACGCGCGACGTGAGCGGCAACTACGCGGACCTAGCCCGCTCGCTGGGCGGCTGGGCCGAACGTGTCGAGGACCCCGCCGAGGTCGGGCCCGCCATCCTCCGCGCCCGCCGCGCCACCGAGGAGGGGCGGGCGGCGCTGCTGGAGTTCATCACCTCGGCGGAGACGGCGTTGAACCGTTAGGCCTGCGCCGCTTGGGTCAAGCTCCCCGGCCGGCCTGGACGGGCTCCCCCAAGGTCTGCTCCGCGCCGGGGACGAACCAGCGGTAGAGCAGCGGAAAGAGCGCCCCCGCTGCGATAAAGAGCGCGCCTGCGGCCCAAAGGCTCGCCTGAATGCCGGCGGCGGCCGCGAGCGCTCCGAATCCCAAGGGGATTACGACCTGCGCCGTGCCCCAATAGAGGCCGACGTAGGCCATCGCCATGCCCCGCTGGCTCGTCGCACTGTGGTCTGATGCCGCGATTGGGTAGAGAATGCCGAGCGCCGCTCGGAAGAGGCCGTAGGCGATCATGAGCGGCACGAGCGTCGCGTACACGCCCGCGCCCACTGATAGGCCGAGCACCGTGAGCCCCGCCATGAGGAGCGCTGTCGTGTACATCCAGCGCCGCCCCAGCCGCGCGAGGATATGGCCGAACGCCATGCCGACGGCGACGCTTCCGCCGACGCTGACGGCCTGCATGCCTCCGGTGGCGGCCTCGCTATAGCCGAGCTCATCCAGGTATGGAATGAAGAGCACGGCCGGCATAATCATGGCGGTGGAGGCGGCGAACGCGGCGAATCCGCCGAGACCCATGCCCCGATGCCGGGCGATGCCGGGGACCTGCGCGAGGGGCGCGCGGAAGCCGCGCCGCGCCGACCGAGCCGCCAGCGGCGGCAGCGCAAGACTGCCTGCGAACCCGGCGAGCGCTACGGCGCCGGTGATGGCGAATGCCGGGCCGTAGCCCAGGGTGGTGATGAGCAAGCCGCTGAGGAAAGCGCCGATGACTCCGCCCGCGCTGCCGGCCCCGTTTACGCGCCCGTATATCTCTCCCGACCGCGCCGGGTTGATGCGGCTCACGTAGGACTGGGTCGCCGTCCAGTAGGTCGCGCGCGAGTAGCCCACGAATGACTGGCCGAGAACGAGCATCCAGAACGCCCCGGAGACGACGAAGAACGCCATGCCCGTGAACATGGTGATGAAGCTCGCCCAGAGCACCCAGCGCTCCCCGAACTGGTCGGCTATCGCCCCCGCGAATAGGCGGAGGACCAGTCCGAACACGGCCTGCGAAGCGACGATGATGCCCAGCGTGGCGAGGTCGTAGCCGAGGTGTAGCGCGTACAGCGGTACGAGGACCTGGATGAGGCCGAGGGTGATCTGGTAGGAGAACGACGACGCGTAGATGAGCAGGACGGCGCGGGACTCCGTGCGGCTGTCCCCGTCCGGCGGGTGCTCCTGGGTCATTGGGAAAAGCGGCCGGGCTCGTAGCGTCCGATGTCGGCCTCCGTGGAGCCGTTCACGATGAGGTCCGCGGCCGCCTTGGCCATTCCCGGCCCCATCATGATTCCCTGCCGGCCTCCGCCGGTCGCGATGTACGCGCCCTCGACGCCGGGGACAGCGCCCAAGACGATGGCGCCGTCCTCCGCGACCGGCCGTAGGCAGGCGGTCTGCAGGACAACCTCCGCGTCCTCCAGGGCGGGCAGCATCCGCAGCGTGGACTCGATGATCTGGTCGCGGGCCTGGGTCGTTCGGGACTCGTCGAACCCGACCTCCTCCTCGGTCGTGCCGCACCAGACCAGCCCGTCGGACGGCTTGGTCATGGCGTAGTTCGAGCCGTGGCCGATGCTCAGTGCGTAGGGGGCGCCCCCAGCTCGCAGCCGGATGATCTGGCCCTTGAGCGGCCGCACCGGCAGCCGCATGCCGAACCAGGACTCGGCCTGCGCGCTCCAAGGCCCCATCGCGACGAGGACCGCTCCACAAGCCACCTGTTCGCTCCCGAGCGCAACGCCGAGCAGCTTCCCGTCGTGATGATGGATTGCCGTGACCTCGCCCGTTCGGATGGAGGCCCCTCGCTTCTCGGCGGCTTGCGCGAGCGCCAGCGTCAGGCGGTATGGCTCGACGTCCGACCCTCCCTCGACGTGGAGCGCGCCGACAGTCTCGGAGGATATGCGCGGCTCCAGCCCGCGGGCGGCGGCGGGGTCGAGCCACTCGACCTTGTATCCGCGCTGCGCCTGCTGCCAGTCGAGATTCCTTGTCAGCGTAACGGCCTCGTCGTCGGAGAGCGCGAGCCTCAGCAGCGGACGGTCCTGGTACTGGATGTCGACGTCGGTCTCTTCAGCCAGCGCCCGCGCAAGGACGGGATAGAGGCCCATGCTGTACTCGATGATTGCGGTGTTGTGCTGGGGGCCGTTGGGCACGCCGCCGGAGAGGCCGCCGTAGGCGAACCCGGAGGCGTGGCTGGCGATGCCGTCCTTCTCGATGACGGTGCTCCGTACGCCCATCCCCGCGAGGTAGTACGCGGCGGCGATGCCGACGATGCCCCCGCCAATGATGACGACGTCAGGGTTCGCAGTGGTCAAGCCACACCTCGGCCGAAGCTACGGCCGAACGATTGTAGCGGGTTGTGGGGTGAGGGTGGGAGGAGAGAAGAATAGGGCTAGGTGAGTTCGATAAAGCGCTTCTTGGGGATAGCTGCTACGAGCTCGGAACTGACAGGGAGTGAGAACGTTCCCGTGTTGCGCGGTGCGATGAGATAGACAGGCACCTTTCTACCCCTCAGCTCTTCGATGAGGTCTACGTGGCGCGTGTCCGTCGTTATCAGGAAAACGACCGAGGCGGCCGGATTCTGCCCCTGGTCACTGAGCGCATGCTCGTAGACGTCGTTGGTCCAGTCGTATTGGAATGGGATCTCTGGTTCCCAGACGCGCCATCCGAGGTTTTCGAGCAGAGTGCTTGCACTGGAATTTGAGTAGGGGAGAAAGGCCTTGAAGAGTTCGCGCTTGGCGGAGGGGGAGCGTCGACGCACTTCGTCCTTGATGGATCTGTCCATTTGCTCCAGGCTCCCGATGCCTGGCAAATAGAGAGGGATATCCCAGTAGACGAGCGCGGCAGTATCTCGCACCGGCGCTCTCTGCCTCACCGGAGTGAAGAACTGCGCCTGCACGCCGACCTCCATTCCGAGCGAGTAGATAGCCGCCAGTGACTCGCCGTCGGGGGTGGTCGCTCCAGTCTCCCAGCGCGAGACGGTGTTCTTGGGCACATCAAGCCGTTTCGCCATAGCGGCCTGTGATAAGCCAAGCCGTTGCCGGAGTTCGGCGATGCTTTCCTTGCGGAACAGGTAGCTACCGGGCTTCACTGGCGTCATGCCAAGAAGCTACACCATAACAGTAGTTATGTCAACAGTTCAGTATTCAGAAACTTGGCTCTCGCCACCTATCCCTTAAACCCTCCCACGAGAGCGAGCGAGAGGTTCTTCCAGAAGCAGTCGACTTCCGCGAAGCCTGCTGCGCTTAGCCACTCCAGGTGACGGGCGAGGGTGGCGTCCCGGTGATGGTGCATCGCGTCATGGGCGATCTGTTCCGGCGTGCGCCGCTCCTCGCGGGGCGCGCGGTTCTCGTCGCGACCGCGTCTGCGCGCCCCGCGGCCCACGTTGTTGAGGAAGTCTGTTGCCGGCGAGGCAGTGTCGAGGTTGAAGAACGAGCCGCCCGGCGTGAGGGATTCGTGAATGCTCGCGTAGAGGCTGGCCATCAGCTCGGCCGGCAGGTGGTGGATGGCGCGAGCGGAGACGACTAGGTCGTAAGGCCCTGCTGCGACTGCCTGTGGCGGCAGCACGCCTTCCGCGAAGTCGCCGTGCATATAGGCGAACCGCTCGCCGAACCGGGCCATGCGCGGCCTGCCCGCCTCCATCATCGCCTCCGACACGTCTAGGCCGATTGCCGTGGCGTTGGGGAAGGCGTCGAGGCACGCCGTCGCGACGGGTCCGTAGCCCGTCCCGATGTCGAGTATCCGGACCGGCGCGTGCTGCTCCGCCTGCACGAGGCGGGTCAGCAGATCGAAGACGGGCTGGCGCTCGGCGTCCTGCTCATCCATCCGCTCGACGTAGTCCGCGACGCGGTCCTCCTCTTTCCAAGAGTGGCCCCATGGGAGTCCTGGTTGCTCGCCGTGGCCTTGGTGTTGCGTGGTCATCGTGCGCCTCCTTAGCCTGAGATGCGGACGGCCAGGTTGCCGCCGTCCACCGGTAGGTCTGCTCCGGTAATGAAGTCAGCGTTGTCGGAAACGAGGAAGAGAACGGCCTGCGCCTGGTCCTTGGGCCGTCCCCAACGGCCGCGAGGAACGCTCTGGGGCCTTTCGCTGTCGGGGCGCGCGGGCCTGCCGCCGACCGGCATGCCCGTCTGCGTCGGAGTAACCGAGTTTACGCGGATGTCGTGGGGCGCGAGCTCCACGGCGCATGCCCGGGTGAAGTTGAGAATGCCGGCTTTGGCCGACTGATATGCGATTGCGCCCGACTTGCCCCGGTGTCCGGAGGTCGAGGCGATATTGACGATAGCCCCGCCGCTGCCCTGGGCGACCATCTGCTTGGCGACGTGCTGCGTACAGTTGAACGTCCCCGCAAGGATGACGTCGACGACCTTCCTGAAGGTGTCCAAGTTCTCGTCGAGAAGCCCCGCGGAATTGGTGATGGCCGCGTTGTTCACGAGTATGTCGATATGCCCGTAGGCGGCGATGGCCTGCGCGACCAAGTTCTCCATGTCCTCCGCGCGGGTGATGTCTCCCTGAACGGCGATGGCCTCGTAGCCCCGGTCGACGACTTCCCGGGCCGTCGCCTCCGCGGCCTCGCCGCGCATGTCCATGCAGACGACGCTCGCGCCGCTACCGGCCAGCGTGCCGGCGATTTCTCGTCCGATGTTCGGGCCCGCGCCCGATATGATTGCTACCTTTCCTTCCAGCATGTCAGCCTCCTAGAGGTCAAAGAAGCGCCTCGCGTTGCCGCCCATGACGGCGGCCTTGTGCTCGGCGCTCATGTCCGTCCGCTCGAACGTTTCCTGGATCATGTTGTTTGCGGCGACGACGTCCACCTCATGCGGGTAGTCCGACGCCCACGCGAACGCTTCTATGCCGACCTTGTCCGTGAGGTAGGTGAGGATGTCCTCGTTGCCCTCGCAGCCGATGAGGACGTTGCCGCCCTCGAAGTAGGAGCGCAGATGTCGCGCCGTTCCCGTACCGGTGGTGTAGACCTCGTCGTCGCGCTCCATGCGGTCGAGCAGGAGGGCGGGCCAGGCCGCCCCGCCTTCGAAGAAGCCGATCTTGAAGTCTGGGTAGCGGTCGAACACGCCGTGGCCGACAAACGAGGCCATCGCGAGGAGCAGGGGCACGGGATGGCGGATACTGCGGGCAGCCCAAGGGCTGGTGAACGTGTCTATTCCGAAGCCGATGCTGGAGCCGCCGTGAATGCCCAGGACCGCGCCAAGCTCGGCGGCCTCTTTGTAGACCGGCCAGTAGTAGTCGTGCCCCAGGTGGAGCGGCAAGCCCAGCGACGGCAGCATCGCTCCCCTGAGTCCAAGGTCGTTGACCGCCCGCCGTAGCTCAACGACCGCTTCTTCCGCGTTCTGCATCGGGATGATACCCAGCGGATAGAGCGTGTCGCTGACCCGGCGGTAGCGGTCGGCCACGTAGTCGTTGTACCCCCGGCATACTCGCACTGCGTAGTCGGTCTGCTGAATGAAGCCGACAGAAAGCGCCTCGGACGCGAAGAGGACCGACGCCTCGACACCCGCCTTCTCCTGAAAAGCGACGATGTCCTCGCCGGAGCCCTTCCGGTGCTCACTGGCGGTCACGTATTGACGGGCTTTCGCTTTCTGCTCGTCAGGAATCTCAGCCTCGCGGGGGTAGTGGATCCCGTCCAGGCCGGGGAACACGCCGGACCTGTTGCGTCCGGGGTTTGTCGCCATCTTGCGGGCGATGGGGTCGAGGTACTCCGCCATCTCTGGGATGGACTCGACGAGGTGGCCGTCACAGTCGATGACCGGAGCGCTCCACTCTGGGTTGCTCATGGCAGCATCTCTCCTCCTTGGGATTCGCGCGTGCGACACTATGACGGGCCGTGTGGCGTGTCAACTTGCCGAACCTGAACCGACGTGGGTGGACAGGATGAGCAGGGATGGCGGCCACCCACTTGCGCCCCGCGGGTGGAACGGAATGAGCGGAGAACGATCGGCGATGAGTGCGGCCTGCTCGCGAATGAGCGCGGATGGCCCGTAAGGGGCATGCCGGTTTACTCGTACGGACACCCGTGGCAGAGGTGCGCCCTCTCTGAAGCCCACCCCTTGCGCCGGGGTAGTCCGCCTCCGACGCCATGCCGTCGCAGACAGCGTACGCGGTCGCGGGGCGATGGCGTAAGGGGCGGGTGTCACAGTGGGGGACGCCTGCGAATAGAGGTGACCGCTATGCCCCACAGGAGGACCTACGGAGAGGCAGCACAGAACGGCAGGCCGAGCTGGGAGAGGTCGTTCTCAGGGATATGGCGCAACCCATCGGGTATGCACCCGGTCAACTGGTTTCCTGCGAGGTACAACTTGTCTAAGTTGGAGAGGCGTGCCAGTTCTTGCGGAATCTCTCCGGTCAGCTCGTTGTTGCTGAGGTCCAGCGCCCAAAGCTCCGAGAGGTTCCCCAGTTCGCTGGGTATCTCTCCACTAAGTTGGTTCCTGTGCAGCCTCAGTACTCGAAGCTTGGGGAGCATGCCCAACGCAGCGGGTATCTCTCCGGTCAATTGGTTGTCGTTCAGTTCCAGGCTGCCGAGGTTGGGGAGATTCGCCAATTCAGGCGGGATGTTTCCAGTCAGGTTGTTCTCCCAGAAGCGCAGCCTTTCGATGCGGGAGAGATTGCCCAGTTGAGAAGGAATCTGCCCGCTCAGTCGGTTCTTCTCGAGGTCCAGCCGAATAAGGTTCGAAAGGTTCCCCAGTTCGGGGGGTATCTCTCCGCTCAACTGGTTACTGCCGAGCTTCAGGGATTCAAGGTTGGACAGACGGCTGAGTTCAGCAGGTACCGGGCCGGTCAGCTGGTTTAGTTGGAGGTCTAGGAGCCGCATGCTGGTCATGCCTACCAGCGCCTGAGGTATCTCTCCGGTCAGTTGATTCTCCTCAAGGTACAGTGCCTGGAGCTTGGTGAGGTCGCCAAGCTCAGGAGGTATCTGCCCGGTCAAGAGATTTCTACCAAGCCGTAGCGATACGAGTTCCGAGAGATTGCCCAACGTGGGGGGTATCGGGCCGGTCAGTTGGTTGTCGGCCATTCCCAGGGTTCTGAGGTCGGAGAGGTTCCCTATCTCACCGGGCAGCTGGCCGGCTAACTGATTCCCGTCCATATCCAGTATCCCAACGCGCCCCCCAGACTCGGTGGTTACGCCGTGCCATGTGCCCAGCGGGATGGCACTCGTCCAGCTCCGGTTGTCTATCCAGCCCGCGCCGTTGGTTGCGTTGTAGAGAGCGATTAGCGGAGTCCGGTCAGGGTTGTCCTCAGGCGACGTGTCGACAACTGGTCCGCCGTGATATTGCCGGTAGGCAGTCTTGAAGGTTTCTTCTTTGCCGGGCGGCGCGTTGGACAGGAACGCCTGGTAGATGAGGTCTTCATCGAGAAATTCGAAGAACTGGGACAGGTCGTACAGTTCTCCCAGAGCAGCGGATACAGCGTCCGGCCCCAGACCCTGGTACATCGCGATCAAGAACCGCTCGCCGAGGTGGTAGTTGCAGTGGTTATCGCCATCGTCGTCGATGTGCTGTTGGATGTTCTCCTTGCTGCACCCCCCTTTTTCGATCGCGTCAATCCGCTGTTCGATGCTTTCCGTGCCGAGTTGATGCCGGGTGTAGGCTTGCATCAACTCAGCCGTGCCTTCTACAAGCCAGGCATGTCCGTTCAGGAGGTAATAGTGGCCCAGCTCGTGGTAGAGAGTCATGCGGTTTGGGCCGGACTCAGAGTTTCTCGCGAGCATGTATGCCCGTAGGTACGGTTCCTCAACGCCCCCGCTTTTGTCACCGACAAATTTTCCGGAAGCCTCTATGTTCCAGATGTCCGGCTCAGTGACGATCAGTATCACGTCATCAACGGGGAACGGCCTACCCATGAAGCCTTCTATCGCTCGTACACCCTCCTCCAAGGCCGCAAGCGTGTAATCATCCTGGGGGAAAGCGGTGTGTCTCACCACGGTGATGTCTGTGTTGCCAGTCAAGGGGAATTGCACTTCTACTGACCTGATATGATGAGCCTGCAGAAGCGCCTGCTTATAGTCAGCGGAACTGTTGGCGATTGCGTACAAGAGCACGACGTCTCGGTCATCCAGGCCGTCGCTGAACCATTGCTGTGTGCCGAGCTGGGACAGCAATTCGGCGCCTACAGTAATGCCGGGCGGCTCCAACAGCATGTTCACCAGGACATTGAGCGCATACTCGTCCCTGAGCCGGAAGGGCGGGTCCATGAAGGGAGCTCGGATAACCTGCCACGCCAAGGCTGGGTTGCTTCTTGCGAGGTTCCGGAGGTCAGTGAGGGCGTACTGCTCCACCAGCGGCATGTCGTCTTGTACCCACCATTGATCGAGCACTGTTCGTGCGAACTCCGGGTCTTCATTTTGTATGCCTGACACGAGAGAGATAGCGGATAACTCGCCCGGGGTGATGCCGTCGATGATCCAGGGGAAGTTGAGCATTATTGCTGCCGATTCTCTGTCAACCCTCGATATAGCCTTCAGGTAGTCGGCAGCCCCTCGTTTCCGCTCCCCTCCATTGATAACCCAAGGCATCACGTCAATCGCAGCGTGGCTTCCAGGTATGGGTGTTGGCGTGGGGGTCGGCGTAGAGGTTGGGGTGGGTGTTGCGGTGGCCGTTGGAGTAGGTGTGGGGGTAGATGTGGGTGTTGCGGTGGGCGCTGGAGTTGGCGTAAGCGTTGGGGTAGGCGTTCCTGCGGATGTTGGCACGGGCGTAGCAGGCGTTGCTACACCTGTTGGTGTTGGGCGTACGCCGGAGTCCACGAGGGCAACTGTCGGCGGGGCTGACTCACACGCGGCGAGCGCGAGCGCAAGGAGGGTCAGGGTGAGGAGCGCAGGCGTTCGCAGAGGCGGCGTCTCCAGTCGAGGGATGGCGGCAGTGTAGCAGGTGGTCTGTGGTGGGGATTGACCCTCCGCCGCGTATCCCATAGGTTGCGGGACAGTCAGCGGCGGGGAGGGCATCATGCTGAAGGACAAGTCGGTCGTGATCACGGGTTCGGCGAAGGGGATAGGGCGCTACATCGCCCATGGCTTCGCCAAAGAGGGCGCGAAGGTGACGATAGCCGACATCGACGAGACCCGCCTGCAGCAGACGCTCGGCGAACTGGGCGAGCTCGGCGCGGAGGCGATGGCCGTCTCCGCCGACGTCAGGGACGAGGACGCAGTCGCGTCGCTCATGGCGCAGGTCAACGAGCGATTCGGCGGGATAGACGTGCTCATCAACGACGCCGCAATCGTGCCGCACTTCAACTGGAATGATAAGCCGCGCTGGCCGAAGGTGCAGGACATGGACGTGTCGTTCTTCTGGGACACGGTCATGGGCGTGGCGCTGCGCGGCTCCTTCCTGGCCTCGAAGCACGCTGTGCCGTACATGGAGCAGGGCGGCGGCGGCCATATCGTCAACCTCCACGGCGGCGGCGGCCTCACTCCCCCGGGGGCTCTCGCCTACGCGACGGCGAAGGATTCCCTCATCACATTCACCAAGTTCCACGCCGAGGAGGTGCGGGACTCCAACATCTGCGTCGTCATCATCTCCCCTGGAGCCGCCATCGCGACGGAGGACGCGCCCGAGGAGGCGCGCAATCGCATGCCCGGACCCGACTACGCCGGCCCGCGCTTTATCCTGTCCGCCGAGGCGCCGATGGAGATGTCCGGCAAGCTGCTGGACCTGAAAGACGGCGAGCTCGTCGTCGCCGGGTAGCATGTTCGACGTCACCCCGGAGGCGCGTCGTCAGCTGAAGGCAATCGCTCACGAGCGCAAGCTCGAGCCGGGCAGGCTCTTGCGCTTGGCCGTGCCTCCGGTCTGGACCGGCGCAGGCGACTGGGGCATCGTCATCGATCAGCGAGGCGCCGCCGACGCCGCCTACGCCCATGACGGCGCGACGGTGCTCGTGATTGAGGAGGAAGTGGCGCAGTCCCTGGGCAACGCCGTGCTCGACTACAAGACGGAAGAAGTCCCGACTCCCCGCTTCACCCTGGACATCTATTAATAGGCGTCCCTATCCGTACCGCGAGTCCCTCGTCGCCAGAATCAGGGCGAACGGGTAGGGGGCCCTTCACGCAAGGCCCCCAGACAGGGAGACAGGGAGCGTTACTCGACGACGGCGACGACCTCGATCTGCACCTTCATCCCGCCGGGCGGAGGCTCGTACTTCGAAGTGTGCCGTGAAGGGCGGTCGTTTTCGTCGGGGAAGAGCGCCAGCCAAGGCTCGTTCAGCGCCTGCCGGTCGGCGAGGTCGGCTAGGAAGCAGGTGAGCCGCACGATGTCGTCCGGAGTCGCGCCTGCGAGTTCCAGGAACGTGTGCATGTTACGGAAGCACTGCCGCGCCTGCTCGTAAACGTCGTCGGGGAGCTCGCCGGTGTCGGCGTTGATGCCTTGAATCGCTGAGCTGTAAATGACGTTGCCGACGCGCGCGCCGTAGGGTATCGGGGCGTTGTGCTGCACGCCCGGGATGTGAATGGTCTGACGTCTGCCCATGGTTTCTCCTCTGCCGTCTGGGGTTTGATGTGGGCCGGATGGCGCCGGGGCTGATGGTACGCTACGTCCTAGGCTGGGAGCAGGCCGAACTCGCGAGCGATCTCCTCATAGGAACGCACCCGGTCATTGAGGTGGTAGGCGATCGTCACGATGCCTACGTCCGTGGTCTCGTAGCGCTCCGCCGTCTCCAGAAGCGCGTGTTTCACCTGGGCGGGGTCGCCGTCAATGTAGCCTGCGGTAAACTGCGCGGCGTATTGCTCGGCGTCCTCGCCGACCATGGCTTGGGAAGCCTCCTCCGGCGGGACGAGGCCCTCGATTCGCTCTCCGGTCCGCGCTTCCAACAGCCTCCGCGCCCTATTTAAATTGCGGCTCGATGCCACGAACCGCGCCTCCTCCTCCGTCGGCGCGCACACGGCATGGACCGTGACGTTCAACCGTGGCGTCGGGCACAGCTCGGATGGTCTGAAGTTGCGCCGGTAGATCTCCGCCACCGCCGGCCCGTGCTTGCCCGTATTGCCGAAGAAGTCGGCGAAGGCGAACGGCAGGCCGAGGTAGGCGGCCAGGTTCGCCGAGTAGTCGCTCGAACCCAACAGCCAGACCTCGGGCGCAGACTCGGGGGCCGGCCCTGGCTGCGCCTTGATCGCCGCAAATGGATGGTCTGGCTGCAATGCTCCGTGGAGATAGCCGATGAGGTCAGCGACTTGCTGCGGGAACGTCTCAATGGCGGCGGGCCGCTTCGGGTAGGCGAGGGCAATCCCGTGGCCTGGTCGCTTCCCGGCGCACGCCCGACTCCAAGGTCGACACGCCCCGGATAGAACGACTCGAGGATGCGGAACTGCTCGGCAACCTTGAGGGCCGAGTAGTGGGAGAGCATCACGCCCCCGCTGCCGACCCGTATCCGCCGGGTGTTGGCGAGAATCTGGCCAGCCACTATCTCGGGACTCGCGCCCGCGAACGTGCCGGCGTTGTGGTGCTCGGCCACCCAGTACCGCGAATAGCCGAATCCCTCCAAAGCCTGCGCCAGGGCTACGGTGTCGCGCAAAGCGTCGGCGGGGGTCTCGCCCCGGCGCATCGGAGACTGGTCGGTTGCGCTGAGTGTCAGAGTCAAAGTCATGGGTTGATCGAATTCCATGAAACCGGATTGCTTTCTAAAGCGTATAACAAGCAGAGGCCGGGTAGCGGGCGGGCGAGAATCCCCAAGATAGGTTGACCGATTGGCGGAGGCGTTGACACGGTGGCCAGCCCGCCGATAGGGTTTCCTAGCCCTAGGCGAGCCCTGCTTCGCCTAGGTTGCCTTAATATAGAAGCGATGTCGGCGGCGGGAGGATCAGATGATGGGAATGATGAGAAAATTCGCGGTTTTGACGGCGTTCAGCCTGACGCTCGTTCTGGTGCTTGCCGCCTGTGGAGGAGACGATCCGACTGCAACCCCGCGCCCAACCGCAACGCCTATTCCGGCGGAGCCGACGGCGACGCCAACGCCGCTGCCGCCCGGTGTGACGCCGCCGCCAGCCACGGCAACCCCAACGGCTGCGCCTGCGCCGGAGGTCCCCACGGATCCCGATTTCGACGCGGAGGAGTACTTCGGCGGCAAGACGGTTCGGTTGATGGTCGGCTTCAACCCTGGTGGCGGCACCGACGCGCAGGCGCGGTTCATGTCGCGGGCATGGTCGGAGTACATCCCCGGCAATCCTCGGCTCGTCGTGACGAACATGACGCCGAACGTCGTTCAGCGGAACTTCGTGTACAGTGCCAAGCCCGATGGCTTCACCATCTCCGTCGAGGCCACGGCAGGCATCTTCGGTCAGGTCGAGCCCGCCGCCGAGTACGACCTTCGCGAGGCGTCGATGATCGGCGTGACCTCCGGTAAGGATCAGTTCTGGATGATCCGGGGCGACCTGCCCTACGGCTGCATCGACACGGCCTTCGGCGCGACGGACCCGGTGCTGACCATCGGGTCGAGCGTGCCAACGGCCGCGGACCTCGGCTCACTGGTGCAGTTGACCTACCTCGCGGGCGAGTTCAATCTTCCGTTGGAGATCAAGAACGTGGCTGCCGCAGGCTCCGCCGAGCAGTACATCATGCTGGAGCGCGGCGACGTGAACAGCTGGACGTCGTCCACCGTGTGGAGCCAGCTGCCGATTACGCGTCCAGGCTGGATAGCCGACGGGTTCCTGCGTCCATTCGTGGACCTCTCGTACCCGGGCTACGAGCTGGGGTCGAACGCCGAGGGCCCGTACGACTGCCCGAAGGCTGAGTCGTTCTTCACAACCGACGAGCAGCTGCAGACCTGGATCGCCATCACGGGGCCGCGCACCTACGCCTCTAAGAACATCATCGGCCCGCCCGGCATGGAGCCCGGCCCGCTGAACGCACTGCGGCAGGCGCTGACGGACGCGATGAACGACGAGGAGTTCGCGACCGACATGACGAAGTTCACGGGTATCCCCAACAACTTCACCGACGGGGCGACGGCGCAGCAGGAACTGATCGACACCACGCAAGCGTTCTTGGACAACTTGCCGCTGATCGGGGAGCTGCAGGACCTCGCGTTCGAGAAGTACGTGAAATAGGCAGCGCGAACGCGAATCGAAAGAAGATTGGAGAAGCCGCCCCGCCACCCTCGGCGGGGCGGCTTCTTATGGCCCGGCAGGCTTCCCGCGGAGCGCATCGGTTAGAGGGTGGACGTTCGCGGACCAGGCGAGTCGGGCTGTCCGTTGACATAGCGTCCCTCCTGCCGATAGGGTTCTTCTAGACCTAGGCTGGTTCATACCGCCTAGGTCGTTTTAGGAGGAGAAATGCTGAGAATGACGAGGAGAATCCCGGTCATTGGCGCGCTGGGCTTGACGCTCGCGCTCGTGCTTGTCGCATGTGGAGGGGATGACTCGACCCCGACTCCGCGCCCCACCGCGACGCCCGTGCCGACGGCGGCTCCGACGGCAACGCCCACGCCGGCGCCTGGCGTGACTCCCCCGCCGGCGACGGCAACCCCAACGCCCGCCCCCGCGCCGGAGGTCCCGACGGACCCCGATTTCGACGCAGAGGCCTACTTCTCCGGTAAGACGATCCGGTTGATGGTCGGTTACAACCCCGGCGGCGGCACGGACGCCCAGGCGCGGTTCATGTCGCGAGCGTGGCCGGAGTTCATCCCCGGCCGCCCGCGGATCGTGGTCACGAACATGACGCCTAACGTTGTCCAGCGAAACTTCGTCTGGAACGCCAAGGCGGACGGCCTCACCATCTCCGTTGAGGCGGCGCCGGGAATTTTCGATCAGTTCTCGCCCGGCGCCGAGTTCGATATGCGCGAGGTCACGATGATCGGCATCACCTCGGGTCAGGAGGGCGTGTGGGTCACTCGCGACTACGTGCCCTACGACTGTTTCGAAGACGCGTGGGGCGGGGACTACGCCTTGACCATAGGCACGTCGGCCCCGACGCCGGCCGACTTGGGCGCGACAGCCTCAACGGGCTGGATTGCGGACAAGTTCAACGTGCCGCTGGAGATCAGGAACCTCGCCGCCGCCGGCTCCGCCGAGCAGTACGTGATGATCGAGCGGGGCGACGTGAACTCTTGGCAGACCAGCACAATCTGGTACCAGTATCCGCGGACGAGGCCGGGCTGGACGGAAAGCGGGTTCCTCAAGCCGTTTGCTGATTTGTCCATGCCTGGGTTCGACCTCGGCCACAACGGCGAAGCTGACTTCCATTGCCCGAACGTTGCCGACGCGTACCTCGAAGGCGACGACCTCGATCTGTGGGTCGCGATGCAAGGTCCTCGGATATACGCGTCGAAGAACATCATCGGACCGCCGGGGATCCCGGCGGGCCCCACTGCTGCATTGCGCACCGCGCTCGCGGACGCGATGGCGAACGAGGAGTTCGCGGACTCTATGCAGAGCTTCACCGGCATCAAGAACATCTTCACGCACGGCGATGTGGCTGCGCAGGAGATGATTAACACGACCAACGCGTTCGTTGAGAACAAGGACTTTATCGATAATCTCCAGCAGGAAGTGTTCGAGAAGTACGTGAAGTAGCGACGTGAGACGAGGGTGGACTGGAGGGGCCGCTCCGCCAGCTTGGCGGGGCGGCTTTGTTGATCGGGATGTCGGGTTCCCCAGCGCCCAACGTGGCCCATGAAACGGAATTGACAGTTGCGGCTTCCCGCGATAGGTTTCCGTCGCTTCCAATATGGTCAGTCCCGTCCATACTCTGTCTTGTATGCCATTGGCGAGCGCTAGGGGGAACAGATGTTGAGGCTAACGGTGAGATTCGCCACTCTGGGGGCGCTGGGCTTGACGCTCGCGCTCGTGCTTTCCGCATGCGGAGGAGAGGACGCGACTCCGACTCCTCGCCCAACCGCCACGCAGGTCCCGCCGACCGCTACCCCGACGCCGCTGCCGCCTGGAGTGACGCCGCCGCCGGCGACGCCCACGCCAAGACCGACACCGACGCCGGAAGCAGCCGCGGTCGCCCCTGACCCTGACTTCGATGCGGAGGCGTACTTCACGGGCAAGACGATACGATTGATGGTCGGCTACAACCCCGGCGGCGGGACTGACGCCCAGGCCCGGTTCATGTCGCGAGCATGGCCGGAGTACATCCCCGGCAGCCCGCGTATCGTGGTCACGAACATGACGCCCAACGTTGTGCAGCGGAACTTCGTGTGGAACGCCCCGGCTGACGGCTTCACGATGGGCGTCGAGGCCAGCCCCGGGGTCTTCACGCAGTTCACGCCCGGCGCGGACTTCGACATGCGCGAGGTGACGATGATCGGCATCACCTCCGGCAAGGAAGGCCTCTGGGCGACCCGCGATTACGTGCCCTACGACTGCTTTGAGGATTCATGGGGCGGCGACTACGTCATCACCGTGGGCACCTCAGCGCCCACACCGGCGGACCTAGGCTCGTACGTGGCGATGGGCTGGATCGCGGACAAGTTCAATGTGCCGCTGGAGATCCGGAACCTGGCGGCGGCGGGCTCGGCAGAGCAGTACGTCATGATTGAGCGGGGCGACGTCAACTCGTGGTGGACCGGCACCATCTGGGACCAGTGGCCGCGCACACGGCCCGGCTGGACGGCGAGCGGATTCATCAAGCCGTTCGCCGACATCTCTTGGCCCGGCTTCGATTTGGGGCACAATGGCGAGGCCGATTTCCATTGCCCGAATGTGGCTGACGCTCACCTCGAGGGCGACGACGTTGAGCTGTGGAAGGCGATGCGCGGACCGCAGATTCTAGCGTCGAAGAATATCATCGGTCCGCCCGGGGTGCCGGACGGCGTGACTGCTGCGCTGCGCACCGCGCTCGCGGACGCGATGGCGGACGAGGAGTTCGCCAACAACATGCAGAACTTCACTGGCATCAAGAACTCCTTCACGCACGGCGACGTGGCTGCGCCGGAGCTCATCGACATGACGAACCAGTTTATTGATAGGAAGGACGCGATTGACGCCATCACGGAGGACGTGTTCGCGAAGTTCGTGAGGTAACAGCGCGAGACGAGGGTGGACTGAAGCCGCCCCGCCACGTTGGCGGGGCGGCTTTGCGATTCGGAAGACGCGAGCCGCGCTGTAAGCCCCCAATGAATTGACAGCGTAATGCGCCCCGCGCTAGAGTGCCGCGACTCAACCTAGGCGGTAGCCGTCCAGGCTGTGTTCTTACTTGTGTCGATTGACAGGGAGGAACAGATGTTGAGGCTGGTGAAGAGATCTGCGGTCTTGGGGGCAATGAGTTTGACGCTCGCGCTCGTATTGGCTGCGTGTGGTGGAGATGACCCGACCGCGACGCCGCGCCCGACCGCGACGGCGGTCCCGCCGACGGCTACCCCAACCCCGCTGCCGCCGGGCGTTACACCGCCGCCGGTGACGCCCACGCCACCGCCGACAGCAACTGCGGCGCCTGAGGTCCCGGCAGACCCTGACTTCGACGCGGAGGCTTACTTTAGTGGCAAGACGATCCGCATGATGGTCGGGTTCAACCCCGGTGGCGGTACGGACGCGCAGGCGCGGTTCATGTCGCGAGCATGGCCGACCTTTATCCCCGGCAACCCTCGTATCGTAGTCACGAACATGACCCCGGTGCTGATTGAGCGGAACTTCGTATGGAACTCGAAGGCGGATGGCCTGACGCTGGGGCTCGAGGCGACGCCCGGCATCTTCGACCAGTTCCTCCCCGGCGCCGATTTCGACCTGCGCGAGGTCACGATGATTGGCGTGACCTCCGGTCAGGAAGGCGTCTGGGTCGCGCGCGACTACGTGCCCTATGACTGCTTCGAAGACGCGTGGGATGGCGACTATACCCTCACCATAGGCACGTCGGCCCCGACGCCAGCCGACCTCGGCGCAACGACCCCCGTCGGCTGGATATCGAACAAATTCAACGTCCCTCTGGAAATCAGGAACCTCGCCGCAGCGGGCTCCGCTGAGCAGTACGTCATGATCGAGCGCGGCGACGTCAACTCCTGGGTCTCCGGCACGATCTGGGACCAGTACCCCCGGACCAGGCCCGGCTGGACGGGGAGCGGGTTCATCAAACCGTTCGCCGACTTGTCCATGCCCGGGTTTGACCTCGGCCACAACGGCGAGAGGGACTTCCACTGCCCCAACGTCGGCGACGCCTATCTGGAAGGCGACGACCTCGATCTATGGGTTGCGATGCAAGGTCCTCGGAACTATGCGTCCAAGAACATCATCGGGCCGCCGGGGATTCCGGATGGCGTGACCGCAGCGCTGCGCAACGCGCTCGCCGACGCGATGGCCAACGAGGAGTTCGCCTCCTCCATGGAGAACTTCACCGGCATTAAGAACATCTTCACCCACGGTGACACAGCCCAACAGGAGCTGACCGACACCACGAACTCGTTCATCGACAACAAAGACGTCATCGACGGGGTAGCTCAGGACGTGTTCGAGAAGTACGTGAGATAGAGAATCGGAGGGCGGCTTGAGTGATTTGCCAGGCGGCCCTCGCTTTAGGTTAGAATCGCGGCCCCGCTAGCTCCGTAGCAGGACTCTTCGGGGCCGCTTCTCTGACAAGTGCAGCGTGGTTGAGCGTGGGGATAAGAGCCGTTAGAAGATAGCGCGTTAGCGCCGGGAGACTGGACTTGGAAGGCGATTTCCTTACCGAGATAGGGCAAGGCATTGCGTACTTGCGCGAGCCGATCTACTGGGTCGCCGTGCTCGCCGCCGTGTTCGTCGCGGCCGCCTCCGGCATCATCCCCGGAGTTGGCGGCGTCATCATCATGGCGCTCTCCATCCCCTTCATCGTCGACGTCTTCCGCGGCGATCAGCGCGCCATCGGCCTCGTGGCGCTCGCAACGATGACGGGCGTGAATAACACGCTCGACTCGATTCCTGCGGTGCTGCTCGGCCTCCCTGGCGGCGCCACGCAGGTCACGTTCCTCGAGGGTCACCAGCTCGCCAGGCAGGGGAAGGCCGCCCACACGCTGGGCGCCATCTACGCCGTGTCCGCCCTCGGCGGGCTGATAGGCGCCATTGTGCTGGCCGCGCTCGTTCCCGTCATCAAGCCCGTCATCCTCTTCTTCGGATTTGCTGAGATTGCCGCGATGGCGTTCTTCGGCATTGCCATGGTGTCAGCCCTGAGCGCGGGCGCCATGGTGAAGGGGCTGATGGCCGGCGCGCTCGGCGTGCTGTTTGGCACCGTCGGCATCAACGCCATAACGGGCGACGTGCGCTTCGTCTTCCAGCAGCCGCAGCTCTGGGGAGGGCTGCCCATCATTGCGGTTACGCTTGGCTTCTTCGCGCTGCCGGAGCTGATCGACCTCACCATTGCCCGGAAGCCGGTCGCGCCGCCCGACGCGGTCATCAGCACGCGCGAGGTCATACGCGGCGCGCAAGACGGCCTCAGGCGCTGGCCCATCATGATCAGGCAGTCGGTGTTCGGGGTGCTGCTGGGCGCGATTCCCGGCGTCGGCGCCGCCGTGATTGACTGGCTCTCCTATGCCTTCGGCATCTTTTGGTCCAAGGACAAGAGCCAGTTCGGCAAGGGCTCGCTCGACGGTGTGCTGTTCGCCGAGTCGGCCCAGAACTCGAAGGAGGCCGGGCAGGCGATTCCCACGCTCTCGCTCGGAGTCCCGGGCGGTTTGGCGTGGGCGTTCGTGCTCGTCGCGATGATTGCGATGGACCTGACGCCCGGCCCGCGCCTGCTCGGCGATCAGGCCGACGTCGTGATCCTGCTGGTGCTGACACTCGCTATAGGCAACTTCATCATAACCATGCTCGGCATCGCCGCCACAGGGCAGTTCGTCAAGCTGACGCGCATTCCCTATCCGGTGATTGCTGGCGTGGTCATACCTGTTGTGCTCCTCGGCGGCGTCATCACGATGACCAGTTGGCTGGCGCTGCCCATCGTTCTGGTTTTCGCGGGCATCGGCCTCATCATGAAGCTCTTCCAGTGGCCTCGCCCCCCGCTGCTGCTCGGCGTCATCCTTGGGCCGATCATTGAGAGGAACTTCCAGTCGGCCCGCTCAGTGGTGGAGGCTGTTTCGATTCCGGGCCTTGGGGAGAGCCAGTACCTTGGCATATTTGCGCGGCCCCTTACCATCGCGTTGCTCGTCATCGCCGTTGCAACAGCCTTGGTCTTCGCCCGGTCGGCGCAGGGCCAAACGCAGATTACCGCCGCCCCTTCAACGGCTGACGCCCATCCTCCCGTCGCCGGCGGCTCGGACACGGCCCCGCGCTCAGTCTCGCTGATGCAGGCGCTCTTCAGCATGCGCAATATACCCATTCTGCTGATTATCGGCGGGGCGATAGCGTTCTTTGTCGGCAGCTTGGGCTTCCGCGTAGTCGAATCCTGGATGTTTGCCCGGGCTATGTCGGTGGTGATAATCGTCCTGGCGCTCCTGCAGCTGTCCTTCCACCTGCGGGAGCGAACGGGCCGCTTTGTCCAGATAATGGACCTCGGTATGCACAGCCTCGCGCTGCCCGGCGCCAAGCAGGCCGGCTTCCTTATCGCCGTTGGTTTCCTGCTCTTCCTGATTCTCACGGGCACGGTTGGGCTTCGCTGGGGAGCGATTGCCTTTGCCGGCTATATCCCCTTCACGCTCATGGCCCGCGGCGGCGTGAAGCCGCCAATCGCCATCGGGGCAAGCGCCGTGGTGGGCGTCATCCTGGGCGTGCTCATGGCGACGGCGAGTTTCGCGGCGCTCGCCAACGCCCTATTGCCCGGCGAGATCGAATCGTCCATTGGCGTCGGGGCCGTGGAGTCGATCGTCGCCGCGCTTGCTGTCGCCTTAGCTCTGGCCGCAGGTCTGGTGATCGACGCCCAAGTGACGGCGACGCTGAGGAAGCCGTGGCCGGTCGCCGTCGTATCCTCAATGTTCGCCGTGTTTGTGCTGATTATGGCGCTCGCAGGCTGGCCGGACACGACGCAGGGCTGGTCTGGAACGATAACCGGGTGGGCATTCCGCATCATTCCGGGTCTGCTGATGCTGCTTCTTCTCATTCCGAAGGGTCTGCGGGAGCTGGAGGCACCCGAGCGTCTCCACTGGCTCTTCGCTTGGCGCGTCTTCGCCCCGGTCATCACGATGAGCTTCGTGTTCCTCTTCGAGTTCGTGTTAACCGACAACGTGCTCTTCATCATCTGGCCCGAGGCCGCCCTGATCGACTGGTTCGGGGAGAAGGTGTTCTAGCCTGCGGGGATCGAGCACGGCTGAGCGCACAAAGCGGCTGGGATGCGCTGGCTGGAAACGGTGATGCCACTGTAGCTTTGTAACGGAGGCGCGCACAAAATGGCGCGCCTCCGTTGTTTATTGCTCGGCTGGGGGTTAGCCCTCTGCGCCGAAGTTGGCCCGCCAGGCCATCTCGATGCGCATCATGTTTTGTTCCGAGAGCGGCCCTTTGCCGGAGCATGCGACGTTGTCTTCGACCTGTCTGGCGTCGGAGAAGCCGCCAAGCGCCGTGGTCACGCCTCTGAGCGACAGGACGAAGCGGATCGCCGCCTCGGAGAGGCTGTGGTCGTCCTCCTGGGTGTCGGGCGCAAGGTTATGGGAGAGGAAGGAGAGCGCCTTCGCGCGGCGCATGCCTTCGTCGCCGGCATTGCCTGCGTTTAGCGCGCGCGCCAGAGGGTGCGTCTCGCCTTCGCGGACGCCAAGGTCGGTGAGGACGCCGCCGGCGAGGGGGCTGTAGACCGCCGCGCCGACGCCCCTGGAGGCCGCATACCCGAGGACCTCCCCGTAGTCCGCGTCGAACCGCATGCCGTATGGACGTACGCCCGCCGACGGGTTGAGCAGGTTTACCGAAGCGTTGATCAGGTTGAACGAGCCGGTGTCGATGAGCGTCTTGGCCGCCTGGACGTCGCCGCCGCGGGTGATGAAGCCGATGAAGCGGGCCTTGCCGCTCGCCTGCGCCCGCTGCAGGCCCTCGAGCGCGCCGCCCGGCTTCAGGTAGTCGTCGATACCCAACCGCGTGTACGACCGCCCGGCCAGTTCAGGGGGGTCGAGCAATGGGCCGTTGTGCACCTGTAGGAAGTCTACGTAGTCGACGCCCAACCGCTCCAGGCTCTCGTCCAGGGAACGAGCCACGTGCCCCGCGATGTCGTCCAGGTTGTGGGCTCGGACCTCGATCTTCGTGTTGAGGTAGGGACGTACGCCCAGCTCCTTCAGCACGCGGCCGAGGTTCGTCTCGGAAAGGCCGTCTCCGTAGTCGGGCGCTTGGTCGAAGTAGTTGATGCCCAGCTCCAACGCTCGGTAGATGGCCTCGACCTGTTGTTCGTGCGTCCCTCGCACCATCAGACCGGCGTTGCCGCCTCCACCGAAACCGATCTCTGAGATGCGTATGCCTGTGTTGCCGACTTCTCGATATTCCACGTCGCCTCCTCAGCCAGGGTTCGGGATTTCCTGCAAAAGTGGGGAGCTAATCAGCTTCTTGATAGGTAGTTTTACTCGTAAGGACGAAAAAATCTGTTGCCGAAAGGGGTGTTTTCGGCTTCTTGATCGGGGGTGTTTAGCAGGCCGTGGCCTGCTTCCCGCGATCAAGAATACGAATGAAACGTGTATTCACGCATGGGGGCGTCGGTGGGGGCGTCCCCGCGCCTCCTTGCGGGGACGCAGTCCGGGGCCTGCCACAGGGCCTATGGTACGCGAGATTGGGGGTTGGGGGTAGTAACTGTTCAGAGTTGAGGAGAGAGGAGCAGTTGGCGGCAGGCGGCGAGGGGATTCAGGCCTTGGGCCCGCCAGGAGCCGAAGAGCGAAGTCAGGGTCATCTTGGCGTCGGTCCCTTGCGCTGACCGAGTCCCCCCGCTGACCTTGCGGCTCACGACCAAGTGACGCAGGCTGCGCTCGGCGGCGTTGTTGTCCGACGGCGCCGCCGGTTCGCCCACGAAGACGAGGAGTTCCTTGATGTGGCGCTCGATGCGACGGCACAGCTTGGCCTGGGCTGCCGCGCGGTCATCCAGGAAGGGACGGCAGAGGGCCAGGAGGCGCTGTTCCCAGGCCTGTTGTGCGGCGCGCCGCTGCTTTTCCTTGGGATGGGCGAAGGCTTTGGCCTCAGCGTAAAGCCCATGGACGGCTTCGGCCCACTGGGCCAGCCGGCCGTCATCGGGGTAGAGGCCCCGCAGGTCGTGGATGTCCCGCAGCAGATGGACCCAGCCCCGCTGTTTGGGGCCGTCGTAGTGGTGGTAGGCGGCGTAGAAATCGCAGACCAGCACCCCCGCGAACCCGTCGCCGAGGACTTCATCCACCACCGACTTGCCTCGGCCACGCCGCAGGAAGTAGCGGTCGGTGGGCGTGCTGAACGTCCACACATAGCCGTTGGCGCCGTTCTCCCGCCAGCCGGTCTCATCGGCGTGGACCACCGGGCTGCCGCGGATGCGCTCCAAGATGCCCGCCACTGCGGGCCGGGCCTTCTCCGCCGTGCGCTGGGTGGCTGCGACGATGGCTCCCACGCTGAGGCGCAACTGATGGACGGTGCGCAGATACCATTGGATGCTGCGGATGGGCAGCCTCCCCTCCTCCCGCAGGGTGGCAATCAGGCTGACCAGGTTGACTCCCAGGCGCTGCTTCCCCAAGGCAGCCCTGTCCAACTCTGCCGAGGGGAGGCAGTTGCGCCGGCAGCGGGGACAAACCCGGGCGATGAAGACGTGCTCGGTGACTTGCGCGGGGACCCGGGGCAGGTCGATGACCTCCCGGGTGCGATGGGCCCAGCCGCCGGACAACGGGGTCCCGCAATCGGGGCACGACGTGCTCCACCCGGTGGGTGGGGGCCATCCGTCGACGGGAGAAGCCATGGGGCCGGGGCTTCCGGGGCTGCTGGGGGGCCGGAGGTTTCGGGCTGGACTGTGGCTTGAGGCCGGGCATTCCCGATGGGCCGCCCGGTTTGGCTTTGTCCTCCAACTGGGCAATGCGCCGTTCCAAGCGCCCAATGACCGTCTGCTGCTGGACGATGAGGGCGATGAGTTCGTCGCGGCGGGCGGCGTCCAAGTCGATGCGGGCATCCATGTCATCTCTATCACCGAACTGCCTCGGTCAGCGCTAGCCCTTAGGAACACCACTTTTAGCCAATCCTCCTCACCAACTCTGAACAGGTACTGGGGGTAAGGGCCGGTTGTCACGCCGCCTGGCCGTCTGTTACCTTGACTCTCGTGGCTCGACGACGCGGCCGCCCTTGGACGGGCTCAGGACGAACAAGAAGAAGAGGGCAGCCGCTGCCCAAGTTTCGGGCGGCCCTGTGCGCGACCTGTCTCGTCGACCAGTTTTACCCGGAGGTGGGCGTGGCGGCGGTCAAGGTGCTGCGCCGCCTCGGCGTCGACGTTGGGTTTCCCGAGGATCAGACTTGCTGCGGGCAGATCGCCTTCAACGGGGGTTTCCGCGCCGAGGCTGCGGACGTCGCCAAGCACTTCCTCGACGTTTTCGAGAATGAAGAGCACGTGATCATCCCGTCCGGCTCCTGCGCCAGCATGGTCAAGGTCTACTACAAGGAGCTCTTCGAAGACGATCCCGAGAACCTCGAACGCGCCAAAGCCGTCGGCGAGAAGACGCGCGAGTTGAGCGACTACATCGTGAACGTTGTCGGAGTCTCGGACGTGGGCGCGGCTTCCGGCGGCCTCGTGACCTACCACGACGCCTGCCACCTGCTGCGCGAGCTCCGCATCTCCAAGGAGCCGCGTCAGCTCATTGAGAACGTCGCCGGCGTCGAGCTTCAGGAGATGGACGAGTCCGAGGCCTGCTGCGGCTTCGGCGGCCTCTTCTCCGTGAAGTTTCCCCACATCTCGACCGCCATTCTGGAGCAGAAGCTGAAGAACATCGAGAGCTCCGGCGCGGATACGCTTGTCGCGAACGACTGCGGATGCCTCATGCACATCCGCGGGGCGATGGAGCGCCAGGGGATGCGCGCCCGCGCCGTCCACATCGCCGAGCTCCTCGCCGAGGGGGGCGCCGATGGCTGAGGTCAAGTCCGCCGATTTCAAGAAGGCGTCGGCCCGCGCCGTCCACGACGACAAGCTCCAGCACTCGCTCGACCACGTCATGAAGCACTTCGTCGAAGCGCGCGCATCGAGCATCGAGAACGACTTCGGGGACGAGAGCTGGGACGCCATGCGGGACCGCGCCGCCGCCATCAAGCAGTCCGTCATCGAGAACCTCGACTACTACCTGGACCTCGTCGATAAGAACGTCCGCCGCAACGGGGGCCACGTCTATTTTGCCGACGACGCCGAACAAGCCAACCGGATCGTCCTCGACATCGCGCGTCGCAACAACGTTAAGACGGTCATCAAGAGCAAGTCGATGGTCTCCGAGGAGATGGGCGTCAACCATGTCCTGGAGCGCGAGGGCATCGAGCCTGTCGAGACGGACCTCGGCGAGTACATTATCCAGCTTGCCGGCGAGACGCCCTTCCACATCATCGCCCCGGCCATGCACAAGACCCGCCAGGAGGTCTCCGACCTCTTCCAGGAGTGGCTGAAGACCGCGCCGACCCAGGACATCAAACGTCTCTGCACCTACGCGCGCGATGCCCTTCGCGAGAAGTTTGAGGCGGCCGAGATGGGCATCAGCGGCGCGAACTTCGTCGTCGCCGAGACTGGCACCGTCTGCATCGTCACGAACGAGGGCAACGGCCGCATGACCACGTCCGCCCCGCGCGTGCACGTCGTCCTCGCGGGCATGGAGAAGCTCCTGCCCGCCATCGAGGACCTTGCCCTCTTCCTCCGTCTGCTGCCGCGCTCGGCTACGGGCCAGCGCATCACCAGCTACAACACCTTCGTGGGCGGCCCTCGCGGTCAGAGCGACGAGGACGGCCCGGAGGAGTTCCACCTGATACTCGTCGATAACGGCAGGCTCAACCTCCTGAAGGACGAGACGCTTCGCGAGGCGCTGCGCTGCATCCGGTGCGGCGCTTGTCTGAACCACTGCCCCGTCTACCAGAGGATCGGCGGTCATGCCTACGGCTGGGTGTACTCGGGCCCCATCGGCGCCATCGTCACTCCCCCCATGACCGACATGAAGGTCGCGCGCGACCTCCCTTACGCGTCAACGCTGTGCGGCGCGTGCCGCGACGTTTGCCCCGTGAAGATCGACATCCCCAAGCTCCTGTTGCACCTCCGCCGGAAGGTCGCCGAGGGCGGCCCCGGCGAGAGCAGCTCCACTTGGATGGAGCGGCTGTTCATACGCCAATGGCATACGGCGATGCGCAGCCGGAAGGCGTTGGAAGGCAAGGCGCGGTGGGGCAGGATCGCGCAGAGAATGACCACACGCCGGGGCAGGCTCGCGGGACTCGTTCCCGTTCCGATGGTGGGCGGCTGGACCGCCAGCCGCGACTTCCCGGAGCCGGCGCCCAAGTCCTTCGCCAAGATATGGAGGGACGAGCTTGCCGACGGAAGCGGCGGTCAGGGCTAGGCGATGCCGACGCCCGAAGAGCACTCCAACAAGGCAGCCTTCCTTCAACGCGTCCGCGAGGCCCTCGGTCGTACCGAGCCCATCCTCTACGCTCCCGACCACCCTCCGCTGAAAGCCAACTCGACGCGCCAGGCCGAGAAGATCAGGACGGTCCTCGCGAGGAATGAGGCGCGGCGGGAGCAGAGCGTCGAACGGCTCGCCCAGACCGCCGCAGCGGCCTCGTGGAACGTGCACCGCGTCAACAGCGACGCCGAGGCCGCCTCCGCCGTTGCGGGAATCGCCCGGAGCGTTGGCGCCAAGAGCGTCATCCGCTCCTTCGAGGACGTATTCAATCGCGTGGACGTGGACGGCGCGCTCCGCTCCGTGGGAGCTTCGCCGACAATCTTGGCCTCGGGCAGGTCAAGCCGGTCGCGGCGTCGCGTCGACTTGAAGGAGGTCGCGTTCCGCTCGGACATGGGCATTACCGGGGTTTCCTACGCGGTGGCGGAGACGGCGAGCTGCGCGGTCATCCCGCGCAAGGGCGTTGCGCGTCTCGCGTCGCTGGCCCCGCCGGTGCTGGCGCTGCTCATCGAGCCGGAGCAGGTCGTCGAGACCCTGGACGATTTCTTCGCAATCATGCGGCTCAACGGGATGCAGGCCAGGACCCGCGGCCCCAACTACTTCAACTTCATCTCCGGCCCGTCGCGCACCGCGGACATCGAACAGACGCTCACTATCGGGGTGCATGGCCCCGGTGAAGTGCACATGATTATCCTGGGCGCGCGGGCGGGGTAGGGGAGTCCACTCTCTAGTTCTCCACGCGGACGGTGGAGAGAAGGACTTGAGAGCTAGGAAAGGGGCGTGACATGCGTCTCGAAGGCAAGGTCATCATCGTAACGGGCGCCGCCCGACACCTCGGCCAGGCCTATGCTGTCCGGCTTGCTCAGGAGGGCGCGAAGCTCACCGTCGCCGACGTCCTCGACTGCTCGGAGACGGCGGCCCTCTGCGAGGCCGAGGGCGCCGAAGTGTTGCCGCTCACCGTGGACGTCTCCAGCGTGGAAGAGACGGCCAACCTGGCCAAGCAGACGTTCGACCGCTTCGGGCGCATCGACGGCCTGCTCAACAACGCCGGCCTCATGCGGAACATCACCGGCCCATCGCTGATGGACGTGGACCCCGACTGGTGGGACAAAGTGTTCAACGTCAACGCGCGCGGCACCTACCTCTGCACACGCGCGGTCTTTCCCTACATGCGCGAGCAGCGCAGTGGCAAGATTCTGAATGTCGGCTCGACCACCATGCTCCGCACCTCCAACCACGTGACCGACAGCAACCCCCACTATGTCGCCTCTAAGGGCGCCGTGATGGCGTTCACCCGCGCTATCTGCCGCGAGCTGGGCGAGTACAACATCAACGTGAACACGCTGGCCCCCGGCGGCACCGACCAGGACCCTGCGTTGGAAGGCGCCGACGCCACTCCCGAAGAGTCCCGCGCCTTCGGCCGCCGAGGCGTCCCCACCGACCTCACGGGCACGGTGGCCTTCCTCTTCTCCGACGACGCCAACTTCATCACCGGCCAGCTCATCGCCGTCAACGGTGGCAAAGAGGTCTCCTAGCCGCTCCACCGCCGCACGGCCCGTTCGGCGGCATCCGCCAGCCTGGCTGCCGCCTCGTCGCTGGTTGCGGGCAGCGGGTCGTTTTCTTTGGAGCAGGCCTCCGCCAGCGCGATGCCATGAGCGAGCGCATCGTCAGCGCCTCGTCCGAGCGAACCGGCTACCGCGAGAGCAGGAATCCCGCGCGCCTGCGCCCGCCGCGCCACCTCGATTGGAGCCTTGTCGTAGACCGTTTGCCAGTCGAGACGGCCCTCGCCGGTGATGACGAGGCTGACGCCGTCGAGGCAGCTGTCGAAGCGCAGCGCGTCGAGCACCACTTTTGCGCCCGGCAGCAGCCGTGCGCCAGCCAACGCCACGAGTCCCGCCGACAGGCCGCCGGCCGCGCCCATCCCCGGAACGTCTCGCAACTGCAGCCCCAGTTCCCGCTCGACGACATCCGCCATCCTGCCCAGCGCCGCGTCGAGCACAAGGAGCTGACTCGGCGACGCCCCCTTCTGCAGGCCGTAGGTCATCGCCGCGCCCGTCGGTCCGGTCAGGGGGTTGGAGACGTCGGCTGCAACCTCCAGCGCGACTCGTCCGAGCGCAGGGCGCCGGTCCGCGATATCGATGGAGGCCAGCGATAGGAGACCCTCCGCGCCGAGGGGTATGTCGCGGCCCTCCGCGTCGAGCAGCCGCACGCCGAGCGCCTGCGCTGCTCCGGCGCCGCCGTCGTTGGTTGCGCTGCCGCCCACTCCGACGATGACGCGGCTCACGCCCTCGTCCAGCGCCGCTGCGATGAGCTGGCCGACGCCGTAGGTCGTGGCTTGCATCGGATCGTGGCGGGCCTCCGGCACGAGCGTCAGGCCCGACGCCTGCGCCATCTCGATCACTGCGATGTTGCCGGGCAAGAGGCCCCAGCCCGCCTCGACCGCTTCGCTGAGGGGGCCGAGGACGCGGGCGGAGCGGCGCTCGCCGTCCGCCGCCGCGAGCATGGCGTCGAGCGTTCCGTGGCCGCCGTCGGCGACCGGCATCTCGACGACCTCCGCGTCGGGGAAAACGCGCCGGGCTCCTTCCGCGACGGCTCGGGCGGCCTCTACTCCGGTGAGGGTGCCCTTGAATCCTTGTGGCGCGGCTAGGATGCGCATCAGTCCGCCAAGAAGCCCGCTAGGCGCTTGGGGATTGCGCAGGGAGATGAAGTGGCCATCCAGGGGCCTCCTCTCTGGACTAGGCCGGGCCGTCTGGCGCGACCGCCGCCCAGTATAGGCCGGAGTGGTACGATTCATTCTCCGGAAGGAGAGCGCCCATGGACATGGCACAGGTCAGACAGCGGGTGCGCGAGCTCGTCGAGCAGCACGCGCCGGCCGCCATTGACGTGGCCCGAGACATCAACGAGCATCCGGAGACTGGGTTCCGCGAGGAGCGCACCGCGAGTCTCGTCCGCCAGTGGTTCGACCGCATCGGACTGCCCCACCGCGATGGGCTTGCGCTCACCGGCGTGCGGGCTGACCTCGCAGGCTCGGGAGACGGTCCGCGGGTCGCCGTCATGGGCGAGCTCGACTCCCTCATCGTCCCCGGACACCCCTTCGCCGACCCGAACACCTCGTTCGCGCATGCCTGCGGTCACCACGCGCAGATTGGGACGATGCTCACCGTTGCGGCGGTCCTGAGCGACCCGGACGTCAGGGATGCGCTCAAGGGCCATGTCGCTTTCATGGCTGTGCCCGCCGAAGAGTTCATTGAGATTGAGCACCGCCAGATGCTGCGCGACGAGGGGAAGCTCGAGTTCATGGGCGGCAAGGCCGAGCTCGTGAGGCTCGGCGAGTTTGACGATGTCGACATCTCCATCCTCACGCACGCGTCGAGCAATGCGACGGAGGGGCTCTTGGCAGTCGATTCGATCAACAACGGCGCGCTTGCCAAAGAGGCGCGATTCCTCGGCGTGCAGGCCCACGCGGGCTCTGCCCCGCATCGTGGGATCAACGCGCTCCAAGCGGCCACAATCGCGATTGCTGCGATTAATGCCAATCGGGAGACGTTCCAAGACCAGGACTCGATCCGTGTCCACCCCATCATCACGCGGGGAGGGGATGTCGTGAACGCGGTCCCGGCGGAGGTGCGGATGGAGATGTTCGTCCGCGGCCGCAACCTCGAAGCGATTGCCGACGCCGACCGGAAGGTCGACCGGGCGCTGCGCGCCGGCGCGCTTGCAGTGGGCGGCAAGGTCGAAATCACGAGCTTCTCGGCATACCTGCCGCTGAAGAACGACAGTGCGCTGTCTGCCGTATATCGCAATAATGCCGCGCAGGTGGTCGGCGAGGACAACGTAACGAAGGCGGGACCGCGCGGCTCGTCCACCGATATGGGCGATCTGAGCCACCTCATGCCGACCATCCAGCCCTACGCAAGAGGCGCGACCGGCACGGCGCACGGCGTCGATTTCCTTATTGCGGACTACGCCCAAGCTGTCGCCAATCCGGCGCTGGCCACCGTCCTCACCATGCTCGACCTGCTCTCGGAGGGTGGGGCTGCCGACGGCGTCATCGCCGGGGCCACGCCATTGCTCTCGAAGGACGAATACCTAGCGCTCCAGCGCTCGCTAAGCCGCAAACGGCTCTACGAGGAGGCGTAGCGTGAGACTGCTCGAAAGCCGCATCGTCAGGAAACACGACGGTCTTGCGCTGGCGCTGGGCGAAGGCCAGGTCCTCCGCCTCACGCAGCCGGAAGGCCCGCAGGTCATCGACTTCAACGCCTTCAACTTGCACGACCCTTGGGAGCACCTGGGCTCGTCCGTGACGCGCCGACGCGAGACCATCCATCCGACGACCGGCACGACCCTCTGGACGCGGCCTCCGTGGGAACGTCCAATGCTCAGGATCGTCGAGGACACTGTCGTGCATCAGCCGTCGCCCAGCGGCGCCGAGACGCACGACATGCTCAGCGGCCGTTGCTGCGCTACGAGCCGGATCGAGCGCTACGGCGTCGACTCGCCCGGTTGCCAGGAGATTCTCGCTAGGGCCATCGAGCCTTTTGGGCTGAACGGCAACTATGTCCACGACTCGTTCAACATCTTCATGCGCACGGGAATCGACGGGGACCAACGGACGTTCTGGGAGGAGCCGTTCGACGTGAAGGCGGGCGACTACATCGACATGCTGGCGCTGATGGACTGCATTGTGGCCGTCTCCGCCTGTCCCGGCCGCTCCAGCGGCCCCGGCGAGCACTCCCTGGGCATGGAGATCTACGCTATCTAGCGTTAGCGAGCGGGCTCAGGTAGAGAGGGGCGAGCGCGCCGGGCTTGGCGCATTGAGGGGAACACCGGTCGGGTGATTCCGTTAGTCGCCCTCAAAGACGGCCTGCGCCCTGAAGGTCCGGCGGGCGTCGGAGAGGGCTTCGGTAGCGGAGCTGTAGCCGCGCACCTTGCCGCTTGCCATAATCTCCTCCTCCCCCTCGTTGTGGAACTTGGCTTGCCACTGCCACGGCCCGTAGTTCTCCTTGATGAGACTGACGAAGAGCCTGGGGCGCTTGGAAGAGGGAAGGGAGCGAAGCAGGTATGCGAGCAGCACGCCTCCCGCTACGGCGATGATGTAGGTAGCGATGACTCCCGGCGCGAAATTCCATTCACCCATGTTGGTTCTCCTCGCGGTCGTCGCTTAGGGCGTTTCCTAGATGGTTACTGTACGGGCGGGGACGCGTTCGCGTTGTTCGTCGACGACGCGGAGGATCGCTTCAACGGTCTCGTCGAGCGCGCCGGTCTCGTTGACGACGACCGCATCGAACCAGTCCGCCTCTTTCATCTCACGTGAGGCGGTCTCGATGCGGAGGGTCATCTGCTCGGGCGACTCGGTCTTACGGTCGCGGAGCCTGCGCTCCAGCTCCGGCATCGAAGGGGGCGCGATGAAGACGAGGAGCGCGTCGGGGGCGAGGGCCCGTATGGTGGCGGCGCCTTGCACGTCAATCTTGACGAAGGCGTCCTTGCCCTCAGCGAGCGCATTCCTGATCTGCTCTTTCGGCACGCCGTAGCGATTGCCGTAGACCTCCGCGTGTTCGAGGAACTCGTCCCGCTCGAGGAGCGAGTCGAAACGGGCGTGGCTGAGGAAGATGTAATCGACGCCGTCCGTCTCGCCCTTCCGCATGGGGCGGGTGGTGGCGGTGACGGCGAAGAAGAGGCCAGGGTGAAGCTCGCGGAGGCGGGCGAGGACCGCGTCCTTGCCGACGCCGGACGGCCCGGACACGACCACGAGGAGCGGGTTCCGCTTCTCCAACCTAGGCCTCGTTCCGCATCGATTCGAGGTCTTCCCAGAAGGAGGGGTAGGAGACGGCGGCCGTCTCGGCGGCGCGGATTGTCGTCGAGCCTCCGGCGAGCAGCCCTGCCGCGCCGAGGGTCATCGCGATGCGGTGGTCGGCGTAGGTCCTGTGGGTCGCGCCCGTCAGCGCCCGCCCGCCCGTGATGCGCAGGCCTTCTTCCATCTCCTCCACGTCGGCCCCGAGCCGCGACAGCTCGACGCGCGAGGCCATGAGGCGGTCGGACTCCTTCGTGCGGAGCTCGGCGGCGTCCCGGATGACCGTCGTGCCGGAGGCGAAGCAGGCAGCGAGCGCCAATACGGGGACTTCGTCAACGAGGCGGGGAATGAGGTCGCCGGAAATCTCGGTCGCGCGCAGGCCGCTGGAACGGGCGACGATATCGGCGACAGGCTCGCCGCCTTCGCTGCGCTCGTTCTCGAAGGTCACGTCGCCCCCCATCATGCGGAGGGCGTCGATGACGCCGGTGCGGGTGGGGTTGACGCCGACGTTACGGACCCGCACCTCCGCGTCAGGGTGACAGACGCCTGCGACGAGCCAGTAGGCCGCGGAGCTGATGTCGGCGGGCACGGTCACGTCGAGTGCGGAGAGCGGGCCGGGCCGGAGCGTGAGCGTGAGCCCGTCCTCGATCACGTCGACGCCCATCGCGCGGAACATGAGCTCGGTGTGGTCGCGGGAGAGCGCCGGCTGCTCGAGGACCGTCTCGCCGTCCGCGAACAGGCCGGCGAGCATCAGCGAGCTCTTCACCTGGGCCGACGCGACGGGCATGCGGTAGCGGATGCCGTGAAGGGCGCCGCCTCGAAAGACGAGCGGGGCGAGCTTGCCGTTGTCCCGTCCGTCCACCTGCGCGCCCATCTGGCGGAGGGGTTCAGTGATACGGGCCATCGGGCGCGACCTGATGGACTTGTCGCCGGTCATCACGGACATAAAGGGCTGACCCGCGAGCACGCCGGCCATCAGGCGGGTGGTCGTGCCGCTGTTGCCGGTGTTCAGAGCGTCGGCGGGCTCTGAGAGGGCGCCGCCCCGGACGATGAGCGAGCCGCCGCTGCGCTCGATTTCCGTGCCGAGGCCGCGCAGGACGCGAAGGGTAGACGCCAAGTCCGCGCCGGTCCCGTAGTTCTCGACGCGAGCCTCGCCGTGAGCGATAGCGTTGAAGATCGCCGAGCGGTGTGAGATGGACTTGTCGCCGGGCGGCGTGATGTCGCCAACGAGGCGTTTGGGTCGCTGGACTACCGCTTGCATAGACGCCTCCGCAGGGGTGTCGGCGGATTGTACCACCGGTCGCCGACTCGCTCTCCCGCTGAGACGGCTCTGGCGCACGGCGCGGAGCAGCGGGCGGTGGCCACCGGGCGGCCGCCGGGCAGGCTAACCGAGGCCGTCGGGGAGGATGAAGGCGCCGGTGGTGTCGGCCTCGATGGGGAACACGCTGACGACGGCTATCCGGTCGATCGGACCGTAGACGTGGGGATACCAGTCGCCGGGGCGCGATTCCTCGACGCGCAACTCGGAGGTCAGTTTCGTCGGGTCGATGACGAGGAGGACGAGCGCGCGGTGGCCCGCGAAGTGCCGTCCAAGCACGCCGCGCAGCTGGTCAGAGCGGCAGTTGTGGATGAAGCCCTCGGACTCGAGGGAGTCCGGCTCATAGAACAGCGCGTGGCGGTCCCGCAGCCAGGCGTCCGGGGTTGCGACGTGGATGATGTGTCCGTGCGCTATCATTCCTCGGCATCCCTCCAGAGGTCTTTGGTATGGCGCTCAACACACCCAACGATCGAACGCTCATCAACGTCATCGTCGCGTACGAGCGCGAGGTTATGGGCCCCAAGCTCACCGCGAACCAGATTACACGCATCGCCGAGTCGGCGAAGCGGATGCTGATGGACGAGATTCACTCGGAGAAGGCGCAGCGGTAGGGGTTCTCGCTCCTCTCTCGTCTGAGGGGGAGGGTTGAGGGGGGATCCTAGGCCGTGCCCGGCGGCGCGGATGGCTTGGCGGCGTAGCCGGTTCCATCGGCTGTGGGAGAGGGTATAGGGCTGTCCTCCGGATTGTCATCCGCACCATCGCCGGGTCCATCAGTTTGGTCAATGATGAACCACTCCTTAGCCTGATGGCCTACGTACCGAGTTAGCAAATAGTTGCTTGCGCCTCCGATGCCCGCTCCTACCCCAAAGGGGATGACCTTGACCAAGGATTTCCGCGTAAAGGTGATTCCGACCGTTCTGAATGCTTGCTTAGCCGCCGTTAGTGCAGGGCCCTTGAGGTACTGGTGAATCATGCGGACCCCAGCTTTGGAGCCAATCTGGGCACCTGTTTCGACTCCCGCATGTTGAGCAGCTCCGGTCGCTGCGATGAGGAAGATGAGATGCTTCCCGTCTTCTGACGTAATGTCGTAATCGAATGCCGCCGCTAGGCACATGCACATGTCAACCTGGAGTTTCATGCAGATTAGGTAGTCAGCTGTTCCCCCTCCCACTATTGCGACTGCGGTTCCCAAACCGGGAATGATCCCCGGTAACCCTGAAGCGGTTCCCACCATCGTCGCCAATCTTGAATACCGACCGATGATTTTGTCGGCTGCTCGTAACTGATGGCTCCAGTACTCGTCGCTAGGGAACCGATGCTTGCTCTGGTCAAGATACTGCTTAGCAATCAGTTGGGCATCTTCAGGTGAAATTGCGACGACTTCGATTGCCCGTAACAGGCGAGAGCCGTGCTCTTCACTTCCGCTGTCTCTAGTTGACTCCGTCATGCGGATTCCTCCGGCCTCTGGGTAGTAAGTTACGCTGCAGGGCTGCTACATAGTTGTCCAGCCACCGTGATGGCGACTCCGGTCCTCGACACCCTACGCCATCAAGAAACCTGCGAAATCGATGACCGGGCCGAAGAGGAACCCCAGGGGGTTGAGGTCCGTCAGGATGGAGAGTCCGATGACGGCTATGAGGACGATGGGGCCGACGCGCTGAAGCCAAGCTACGGCGGGGAGCCACTCGCGTGGGACGACGCCCGCCAGGACGCCGCCGCCGTCCAGGGGAGGCAGCGGCAGCAGGTTGAACGCGGCAAGGATCAGGTTCAGAAAGACGCTGTAGGTCGCGATGATGTTCAGCCACGCTCCGGGGTCGAGAGTCCGCAGGTCGGCCCGGGAGAAGTCGCCTGCCTCCAGCAGACCGACCTGGAAGAGCGACGCGAACGCCAGGGCAAGGAGAAGGTTCGTCGCGGGGCCGGCCGCCGAGACGATGGCGACGCCGCGGCGGCCGTTCCAAAGTCGGAGGGGGTTCACGGGCACTGGCTTGCCCCAGCCGAAACCGGCCACCAGCAGCATCACCGTGCCCGTTGGGTCGAGGTGGGCCTTGGGGTTGAGGGTGATGCGTCCCAGGCGCGCGGCGGTGGGGTCGCCGAGCTTGTTGGCGGAGTAGGCGTGGGCGGCTTCATGGAAAGTGATGCTGATCAGGAGCGAAACAGCCACCGCCAGGATTAGCACGAAGAAGGCGAAGGGGTCGTCGAGCAGGAGGTCGCTTTGGGCGAGGAGCATTAGGGGGAGCTACGCCGGTGGCCGTCGCAGCGGTCGCTGGCTATTCGTCGTCCCAGTCGTCATCGTCGTCGTCGGGCTCCGGGGGCGGGGCGGATGCAGCGGACGTGCTCGATTGCCTGGGGAGAGTGACCGAGCCTCGCTCTCGCTGTTTCTTCTTGGCCGACTCGCGGGGGAGGTCCAGCAGCATCTCGCGGGTCGCCTTGAACGCTTCGGCAGTGAGGTCTTTCGCGCTCACGGCGATGGCCGCGACGCCTACGTCGCGCAGCTGCTCCGCTTCCTCCTTCGAGGGCAGCGCCGGGAGATAGGCGATGAGCCATCGGGAAGTGACCCCTCGCACCCGGCCCAGCCGCATGAGCTGGCTGATGGTGAGCGAGTCCGCGTCCGCCAGCGACACGAAGAACGCGTCGACCGGCAGCATGTCGATCGTTCGCAGGAGGCTGTCGTCGAGCTCGGGGGCGACTTGCATGACGGTGGTGCGCTTCTCGCCGGCGAGGGCGCCGATGGGGGTGGCGGCAGACGAGAATATCTGGAAGTCGGCGCCGTCCGTGTCCGAGGCCTGCCCCTCGTCGAACCAGACGCCGCAGGTGACGCCCTTCAGCGCCTTGGCCGACTTGTCCACGTCGGCCTTCTTTGCGCCCTCGCGGGCCGAGACGATAACGGCGTCTAGCTCGGCCTCGACAACGGTCTTTGCTTGGGCTGCGTCACCGGCGTCAACGCCGCCGAGGATGAGGATGGGGGCGATGCGCTCACGCTTGGCGGCGCCGCCGAAACCCAGAGGCTGCGCCGCTCCTTTGGCTGCGCGCTCCAGCTTGTCGATAAGTTCGCTCATGTACGCTTTCCGGCGCCTCTTCTCGTCATTCCGGCGCCTCTTCCTCCATTGCTCCGAATCTCTCCCCGTCGGCGGGGGAGGCCGTGAGGGGGCCGTCAGGCCCCACGCCAAACCGCGGCTAGCGCGTCGGGGGGCGACGCGATTCTATCAGCCGCCTCTCGGCCTGTGCTACCCTCGTGGGGTGGCCATCCTCCCAAATCCCAAGACCGGCGCCAAGCCCTTGGTCAAGCAACTCGTAGCGGCGGGAGTCGGCTCGCGCCGCCGGTCGGCAGCGCTGATCATGCAGGGCGTCGTCTCGGTGAACGGCAAGCAGGCATTGGACCTGAACCGTCTCGTGGCGCCGGGCGACTCGGTGCAGGTGAATGGAGCCACGGTCGGACAGGCCGATGACCGGCGCGTCTATCTGGTCTTGAACAAGCCCCGAGGCTATCTGTCGGCAGTGACCGACGCGCGAGGGAGGCCGACCGTGTTGGACCTCGTGCCCCCGGCGCTCCGCGTTACCGGGCTCGTCCCCGCCGGCCGGCTCGACCTGTACAGCGCCGGCCTTCTGTTGCTGACCAACGACGGGGCGCTCGTCAATCGCGTGACCCATCCGCGTTACGGCGTCGAGAAGGAATACGACGTGCTCGTGGACCGGACTCTGTCGGCGGGCGAGCAGCGGCGCTTGTTGTCTGGCATCGAGATCGAGGGGGGCATCGCTGCTGCGGTCGCAGTCGAGTCGTTCAAGGGGACGGAGGCGCGCTATCGCGTTGTGCTCGTGGAGGGTAAGAAGCGGGAGGTGCGTTTGATGATGGCGGGACTTGGCCGCAGCGTCCTCCGGCTGACACGGGTCCGCATCGGTGGACTGCGGCTCGGGGCGCTGTCACCGGGCTCCGTTCGGCGGCTCACCGAGAGCGAGGCGATGCGCATAATCAGCGGCGAGGCTCCGGCCGAGGCGGGCCGGCAGCGTCCAGGATCAGGCCGTCCTCCCACGAGTCGCTCCCCTGCGGGTCGCCCTCCCGCGGGGCTCCCTCCCGCGAGTCGCCCTGCTGCGAGCGGCCCTCCTGCGAGCCGTCCTCCCACGAGCCGTCCCGCTGCGGGGCGTCCTCCTGCGAGCCGTCCTCCCACGAGCCGTCCCGCTGCGGGGCGTCCTCCTGCGAGCCGTCCTCCCACGAGCCGTCCCGCTGCGGGGCGTCCTCCCGCGGGGCGTCCTCCCGCGAGCAGTCCCGCTGCGGGGCGTCCTCCCGCGAGCCGTGCTCCCGCGAGTCGCCCGCCTGCGAGTCGTCCCGCCGCGAGTCGCCCGCCTGCGAGTCGCCCGCCCGCGGGGCGTCCCCCTGCGAGCCGCCCTCCTGCCAAGAGGGGGCCGCGTGGCTAACTCAGGACGTCTCGTTTGGATTGACATGGAGATGACGGGTCTCGACCCGGAGCGCCACGTCGTCATCGAGATCGCGACGCTGGTCACCGACGGCGACCTGAACGTCCTCGCCGAGGGGCCGGTGATTCCGGTCGCCCGGAGCCGGGAGGAGATGGAGCGCATCGACGAGTGGAGCCTGAAGACGCACACGGGGTCGGGGTTGTTGGAGCGGGTAGGGGCGTCGACGGTCGACGTAGCGGAGGCGGAACGGCGGACGCTCGATTTCGTGAAGGAATGGGTGGGCCCCCGGGAGGCCCCGCTATGCGGCAACTCGGTCCACCAAGACCGGCTCTTCCTGATGAAGGAAATGAAGACGCTTGAGGCGTACCTGCACTACCGCATAGTGGACGTGAGCTCGGTGAAGGAGCTGGTGCGGCGCTGGTACCCGGGCCTGCGAGCCCCCGTGAAGAAGGGGGCGCACCGGGCGCTGGACGACATCCGCGAGAGCATCGAGGAACTGCGGTTCTACCGGGAGCGCGTGTTCGTGGCGCGTAGTGAGTAGACCCGTGATTGGGTAGACTTGATGTCGATGGCTACTGAATCGCAAGCGCTCGTTCCGGCGCAGCAGCCGCTCCTGAGAGCCGTGGGCCGTTCGCCTGTGCGATTTGGCCTGAGGGCGCTTGTCAAGCTGTCCGGTTCCCCAATGGCCCGGCGCGCCGCGATGACGGGGCTGGCGTTCGGCGTCGGCTATCAGCTGAGCCGCATGGTGAAGACTGGCCGGCTGTCGGAGGTCGCGTACACCGCCCGCAACGCCTACCGCGCCGCATCCGGCAGCGACCCCGTCGCGGAAGGCGAGCTCGCTGGCCGTTGGGTGCGCCAGTCAGTGACGCTCGTGTCGTCCTTCTACGGGTACGTCGACCGGGACGATTAGAGTCAGCGGGACGTAGCTACGAGCTACGACTCCACTCGTTTGGCGAGGTTCTGGCCGAAGTCTTTCATGATGCCGTCGGCCTTGCGCTTGATGATGCCTTGGCCGAATTCCCCGAGCTTGCCCATGATGTTGGCGTCGGAGTCGACGACGAGGTCGCTGGCCCCGTCCCCGGCGTCTTCGACCGCCATTTCAATCTTCACACGGACGTTGCCCGGCACCTTGCGGTCGGCTCCTTCGCCGGTCATGGAGATGCGTCGGGCGCCGTCGTCGCGCGACTCGACGGAGAGCTTCCCGGCGAGGCCGAGGGCGACAGGGCCGACGCGCACTTTGACCGTGCCGGAGTACGTGCCGTCGTCGTTGGCCGCTACGTCCTCGGCGCCGGGGATGCACATGCCCACGGTGGGGATGTCGGTGACGAATGCCCATAGCTCTCCGGGGGCGGCCTTTACTCGATAGGTGTAGTGGAAGTCCATGCAGTTCCTTTGTCCTCGTGGTGGAGCCCACCGTAGCAGGCGGCATCCATGATAGGAGGGCGTCTGCCGCTAGGACAACCTGACAACCTCTCTCGCGTTGACAAGGCTGTGAGGCGATACTACCGTCACATAGCCCGCCGCTGCTTCCCACCGTAGACGATGCGGGCCCGGAGGTTACTCGTATGGCGCCTTACACCCGCATATCCGGCGACTCGCATCTCGAAGTCGCCAATGAGCGCTGGACGCACCGCATCGACCCCAAGTTCCGTGACCGCGCCCCCAAGACGGTCAAGCTCGAAACGGGCGCCGACGCGAGTCAGTTGGAAGACCTGCCGCCCGCGCAGAACCCGATGGACCTGTACGGCGGTAAGGGCCGCGACATCTGGTACCCCGGTGGCCAGACGTACGAGCTGACGCCGGGCACTGGCTCGTCCCAGCAACGCGTCCAGGAGCAGGACAAGGACGGCCTCGACGCTGAGATCCTCTATCCCGCGGTGGTGGTCGGTCCCCGTCTGTGGATGAAGGCGCAGGACGAAGATCTCCAGCGCGCCATCTTCAGAGGGTGGAACGCATGGGTGGGCGAGGAGTACTGCGCCGAGGCGCCGGACCGGCTCTTCGGCATCGGCGCGATACCGCCCACCGGCGTCGACGACGCCGTCGCCGAGATCGAGTTCTGCAAGGAGGCCGGCCTCACCGGCGTGCAGTTGCTGGCGTTCCCGAACGGCGGGGGCAAGCCGCTTCCCGAGGACGACCGGTTCTGGGCGGCGTCGCTGGACCTGCAGATGCCTGTCTCGATCCACGTCGAGCTTGCCAAGACGGGCGTGCAGGGCAAGCTGCTCGACTACCCCAAGCAGGACAGTCGTCTGACGACGGAGCTGGCATTCCAAGTGCAGCGGTTCGCGACGCGCGGGGCGGGGACGAACGCGGTGCAGCTCCTGCTCTCCGGGGTGTTCGACCGTTTCCCCGACCTCCGCGTCATGCTTGCCGAGACGTCGATTGGGTGGGTGCCCTTCTTCTTGGAGATCGCGGACGTGCGGTATAACCGCCACATCTACTGGGCGGAGCATATGAACGGCTTTACGCCGCTGAAGGCGATGCCCAGCGAGCTGCTCAACGAGTACTTCTACTGGGGCTTCCAACAGGACCGCAGCGGAGTCGACCTCCGCCATCACCTGAACGTGGACCATCTCGTATGGGCGGCTGACTTCCCGCACCAGGAATCGGACTGGCCTGACTCGGACGAGGTCATGGAGCACAATTTCACAGGCGTTCCGGAGGACGAGGTCTACAAGATGATCGTCCAGAACGCGGTCGACTACTTCCACCTCCCGGCCAGGAACTAGATGAGCAGCCCGCAGGGAGTCCGCAACCCAGCGGGCTTTCTGTGGCCGTTCGACGCCTACTACGGCTGGGCGATAGCCGGGACAGCGCTGGTTGTTTCCTTTGCGTCGTCCATCTTCTACGGGCCCGTCCTGAGCGTCTGGTTCGAGCCAATCCGCGAGGAGACTGGCTGGAAGGCGTGGGAGGTGGCCGCCGCCTTCACCATCGGCAGCTTCGCGGGGTCGGTCCTCACTGCCGTGGTGGGCAAGGTGATGGACCGCTACGGCACGCGCACCGTTACGGCCCTCTCCGGGATGGCGCTGGCGGGCGCGATGGTCGGCTTGGCGCTCATGCAGACCCCGTGGCAGATGTGGATATTCTTCGGGGTGGGGCGCGGCTTCGCCATCGCGGGCGTTCAGTTGGGGACGACGGTCGCCATCGCCAACTGGTTCGTCCGCAAGCGGGGGAAGGCGACGTCCTTCGCCGGGTTCGGGCTTCGGTTCGGCCAGGCGCTGGTCCCCCTTGCGGTCCTGCCAATCATCGTGCTGCTGAGCTGGCGCTGGGCCTACGGACTCCTCGCAATCTCCGCCATCCTGCTCATCACCGTTCCGGCGCTCGTGTACCTGCGGCGGCGACCCGAGGACTACGGGATGCTCCCCGACGGGGACGCGCCGGACGACGGCCGAGCGGAAGAGCGCGCCGCCGCGTCCCGCGAGTTTGCGTGGACCGCAACCCAGGCCCGGAAGACGATGGCCTTCTGGCTCGTCCTCCTGACCACGTCGGTGATGTTCTTCGGCCAGACGGCCACGAACCTTCACGCCGTCCCCCACTTCCAGTCGCGCGGGGTGACGTTCGAGAGCTCGGTGCTGATTGTATTCACGTTCGCCATGACTTCGGCGGTCACGACAGCACCCTGGGGTTGGGTGATGGACCGCGTCCACGTCCGGCACGTCATCGCGGTGGTCGCGCTCATCTATTTCTTGTCGATGGTCATCATCGTGAACGCCGAGTCGTTCGCTGGATCGGTGCTGTTCGGGCTCACCTTCGGCGTCGCCCAAGGGGGGTGGACGGTGAGTCAGCGCATCATCGTGCCCAACTACTTCGGGCGGCAGTCGGTCGGCGCGATCCGGGGGCAGATGGGCCTGATGACGGCGTTTATCAACCCCGTTGGCCCCTTGGCGGCGGGGGCCATCAAGGACATATCAGGCAGCTACAACGTTGCGTTCACGATCTTTGCGGGCGCGTTCATCCTGTCGGCGCTGATGATGCTGGTCGCAAGGCCGCCTAAGCCGCCTCAGTCCTCTCCTGCGGATGGTGGCAACGGATAATCCCTAGCCCGCCTGCGGGCAACCACGGACGCGCTAGCCGTTAGCGCGCGATCCCCTGAGCGTTCCGCTCGTCGCCCTGCTCGGTCAGCCTTGCGGCGACGGCGTGGAGGAGGCCGCCCATCGCGGTCTCGGACCAGAACCAGTGCTGGAGGTCGTTGTGTTGTTGCTCGGGGCGCTGGCAGAAGCGCGCCTCCATGTAGAACGCCTTGATGTCGTCCGACGCGAGCCGCAGGAAGCGGCCGGCGTCGAGGTCCGCGGGTTTGAGCTCGTAGGGGGCGTCTTCTCCCTCGGCGAATGATTGCATATAGCGGATGAGGCCCCGGAACCGGCGTTGGGGCACGCCGCTCAAGCCGACCATGGTCCGCCCCCCGCTCTCTTCTGCCCAACGCTCGTAGCATCCGCGAAGGGCTGTCACCTCGTCGGCGGGGTCGGCATCCGGGGCGGTCGCGTCCACTCGGGCCTCTCCGGCTTGGAGAAGGCGCGGGGGCGCGTCGCCGTCCTCGGGGAACTCGGCCAGCACCGGCGTGTCTTTTTCGCGGAGCAGGCCGAGGGCCGCACCGAGCACCTTGTGCTGGAACTCGGGGTCGTTGGGCTTGCCGAGGGCGAACCCGAAGGGGAACGGGACCCAGAGCGCCCGAGGAGGCTTGACCCGCTGGGCGTGCTCCTGGATGAGCGCAATCGTTACGGTCGGAAGGCCCGTCTCTTCAATTGCGCGCGCCAGCACACTGACCGTGTGCGTGCAGTTCGGTCAGGTCGGAGTCAGGAAGACGGCGTCGGCGCCCTCGTCGAGTAGCAGGCGTCCGACCTCAGGGCCGGTCTCTTGCTCGATCTGGCGAGGGCTGCGCTGGGCGCCCATGAACGAGTAGAAGTGCTCCGACAGTGAGCCGATTTCCCCGCGCTCGACAAGCTCGCGGGCCCGGTCGATGGGGAAAGTGATGTTGATGTCGCGCATGAACGCGGTGCGGTCGAAACCGATGCTGGTGTGGTTCTGGATAATGTCGCGCGCTGGCGTCGAGGACGGAATTACGCGGTAGGTCTGGTCGCCGCCGGCGAAGGGAGCGTCATCGCGCCGATGGAGCCCGGCGGTCGTGACGAGGGCGAGCTTGACCTCGGCGAGGGGTTTGGCGAGCGTGGCGCAGGGTGAATCGTCGTGGTCGAACGCGGGGAAGTTCAAGTGTCCTTGCTGGGCGACGTCCGAGAGTTCTTCGAGTCTAGGCATCGGGTTGCTCCTGAGGGTAGGTGCTGTCGGCCGGCATTGTAGCGCCTCGCCTGACCTCTCCCTACCCTCTCCCGCAGATGGGCGAGGAGACAGACCAGACGGGAAGGGGAGGCCCCCTGGCCCGTGATGTTGTGTGGGATAACCCCATGCCCTGGCAGAAGGGCGTCACCCCTCTGCGCTCCCCTTCATATGATTGGGACCGTGGGCCATGCAAGGGTCTCGTCTGCGGGGGAGAGTTAGAGGGGGTAGTGTGGTACGTTCACCCCCGTGATGAAGGCTGTACGAGTAACGATGGAAGGGGGGTTGCTGCGTCGGTTGGACAGCTACCCGGAGGTGCGGACGCGCGGACGCTCGGCAGTGCTCCGAGAAGCGGTTGCCGACTACCTGGCGCGAAAAGAGGCTGAGGAGATCGACCGGGTGTACGCTGTCGCGTACGGTCCGGTCATGCCTCCCGACGAGTTGGAGGACTGGGCGTCTGAGATCGACCGGGCGTATGAAGCGGCGTACGGCTCGGCTCCGCCTGACGAGTTCGATGACTGGGCTGGTGAGGCCGCATGGCCAGAGTGAGCCACCCGCTGCGATAGATCCATACCCGCGGGGGCTGTTGACTCCCTACTCCTCTTCGAGGGCGGAGGTTCTGGCCTGCTTGGTCTGGGCCCGGTGGCGCTTCTCTTCCAGGCGGCGCTCGATGGCCTGTTTGCCGGGCGCCGTAGGGCGGCGGGAGCGGGGGATGCGCTCCGCCCGCGCGAGCATCTTGATAAGGCGGTCCATCGCGTCGTCGCGGTTCCGGTCCTGGCTGCGGAAGCGTTGGGCCTTGATGATGAGTACGCCGTCGCTGCTGAGGCGCTTGCCCGCAATGCTCCGCAGACGGCGCTTGACGTCTTCCGGGAGAGAGGGGGACGCCGCCGCGTCGAAGCGCAGATGGGCGGCGGTCGCCACTCGGTTGACGTTCTGCCCGCCGGGTCCGGAGGAGGTGACGTAGGTCATCTCTATCTCGTGCTCGGCAAGCTGTATGTCGTCGGTGACGCGAATCATGCCTATAGGGTAACGCCTCTTGCCCGTCGTTGGCGCCCCCACCGGCTGCTGCTATGCTCGCGTATGGCCCCGAGAGGGCCTAGGAGGAGACTATGACGCGAAGCAACAACGCAGTCCGGTTTGGGCTCAACCCCCGGGGACTGCCATATGACCGCATCGTGACGGTGGCGAAAGCGGCGGAGGCGGCAGGGTTCCAGAACATCTCGTTCAGCGACCGCCCGCCTGAGAACAACATTGAAGGGTGGACGCTGGCCACGGCCATCGCCCTGCAGACCGAAAAGCTGCGCGTGACCCATTCTACGCTGAACGTTCCCTTCCGCAATCCGGCGCTGCTCTCAAAGATGGCGGCGGGCCTCGACGCCATCACGGGCGGCGGACGGGTCATCCTCACCCTCGGGGCGGGCACGCAGCAGAACCACTTCACCACTTACGGCATCGAGTTCGGCGCCCCCGGCGAGCTGGTGGACGGGCTGATCGACGCCATCGAGATACTGCGCGGCACGTGGGCCAACGAGAGCTTCAGCTACGCCGGCAAGCAGTACAGCGTGGACGGGGCGGTGGTGACGCCCAAGCCGGCCGATGGGGCGATTCCCATCTTCATCGGCGCGGCGAAGCCTCGGATGCTGCGCCTCACCGGCCGCGTCGCAGACGGATGGATCCGCAACGGCGGCTGGCCCGCCGACCTCGACGCCTACCGTCAGCAACTGGACACGCTGGAGGAAGCCGCAGACGCGGCAGGACGCGACGCGGGGACGATTCACCGGGTCGTCAACTGCAACGCCTACGTGGGCGACGAGGACCCTGCGACCAAGCTGGCCGGAGTGTTCGGAAACCAAGGCGGGCTCGCCGGGACAGCTGACCAGGTGCTGGAGATTATCGAGGGTTGCCGGGAGGCGGGCGTCGACACCTTCCACGTGCAGTTCCATAACGACATCATCGACGAGCAGATTCCCGTTTTTGGGGAACAGGTGATTGCAAAGCTCAGCTAGTGGGTTCCTCTCCGGACCTCCCCCACAGACGGGGGAGGTCTTCCGGGGCGTGCCGGAGGAAGCGGAGCTTACTCCGGCATGGGCATAGGTATGCACTCGTAGACTTGGAGCTCAGCGCCCTCGTGCCACATTAGGTGCGGATGGCCGTCGAGCAAAGCTGTCGCCTGGTCCAAGTCGTCCGCTTCCAGCATCGAGTAGCCCGTGATCGTCCCGTCGGTAGGCGAGACGCCCGCGGGGGCGACGGCCCGCCCGCCGGTTATCGGCGCGCCTACGTCCACGAGGTGGTCGCTGCACTTCTCGATCCACGCCATCCACGGCGCCATAGCGTTTTGCATGTTCTCGGGGGTCATGTTTTTCATGGCCTCCTCCATAGCCCCGGGGGGCATGCGATAAAGGACGATGTACTTTCCCAATCCGTTCACCTCGCTATACATGATGCAGCACCGAGAGGATGGTCTGCTCCGCCCATCGCTGAACTACGCGCCGGGAATATGCACTTCGTGGACCTCAACCTCGCAGCCGACCATCCACTGTATGTGTGGATGGCCTTCGAGTAGCGCCTTCGCGGCTTCCATGCTCTCGCCTTCCAGTATCGAGTATCCCACGATGTTCGTGTCGCTGGGCGAGCTGCCCGCGCTGGTCAATCTCTGTGCGTTCCGCAGCGGACCGCCCATGTCCACGAGACTATCTCCGCACCGGGCGAACCAGGCCATCCAGGGCTCCATGCCTTTCTGCATGTCCTCGGGAGTGGCGTCTTTCATGCCCTCACCGAACGACACAGGGGCGTGATAAAGAACGATGTACTTTCCCAATCCGGTTCACCTCGCTATACATGATGCAGCGCCGGGACCGCCCGTAGAGCGAGCCTCGACGCTTGCCTGAATTGTAGGCCATCTCTCTGGTAGAGCGACACGCCGAGATGTCCGGGGCTAGGACTTCCTGAGCGCCCGGCCCGGCAGGGCGCCGGTGTGCCGGCCTTGCTCCCAGACCTGCGTCCCGTTCACGAAAACGTGCTCGATCCCTGTCGCCAGCCGCTTGGGGTCTTCGAAGGTGGCTTGGGCGCTGACCGTGTCCGGGTTGAAGACGACCACGTCCGCTTTCATGCCGTCGCGGAGGACGCCGCGGTCCCTGAGACCCAGGCGGCGGGCGGGGGCGCCGGTCATCTTGTGGACTGCGTCCTCCAAGCGGAGGAGCCCGTCGCGAACGGCTTGGCCGAGCAGGTAGGGGAACGTGCCGTAGGTGCGGGGATTGGGCATGTCGCCGGTCATAAGGCCGTCGCTGCCCACCATCTGAGCGGGATGGCGCATGATGGCGCGGATGTTCTCCGGATTCCCGGTGCGCGCCACGAACGCCACCTCCAGACGCTCCTCAAGGAGCAGGTCGCAGATCGTGTCCACCATGCGCTTCCCTTGGGCGTCCGCCATGTCCTGCAGCGAGCGGCCCTCCCACTCCTTGTTCTTCGCGGAGCCTACGTGGGCGAACATGTAATCGGCGAGGGAGCCTCCCCATTGGGGGTAGACGTCGTTCGCTATCTCGTCGCGCACCTGCTTCGTGGCGATGCGTTCGAGGAGCCTGGCGGGGCCGCCCGCGTGGACCCACGGGGGAATGAGCGAGAGTAGGACGGTGCTGGCGGCGGGGTAGGGGTACTGGTCGAACGTGACGTCGACATCGTCGGCCCGGGCCTCGTCGACAAGCGCGACCATCTTCTCGCCCATGCCCTGCACCGGGTTGTGGTAGTGGGAGATCTGGACCGGGGCGCCGGTCCGCTTGCCGACGGAGACGGCCTCGCGGAACGGGTCCAGCAGGCGGTCGCCCAGCCCGTAACGGGTGTGGGTGACGTAGATGCCGCCGTAGGGGGTGACGGCTTCGGCGACAGCGGCGAGCTCGTCGGTGTTCGAGTAGACGTTGGGGACGTAGGAGAGGCCGGTCGAGAAGCCGAAGGCGCCGTCGCGCATGCCCTCGACCGCCAGCCGTCGCATGAGCGCGAGCTCTTCGTCGGTCGGCAGGCGGTCCGCCCATCCCATGGCTTCGATGCGTATCGCCGCGTGGGGAACGAAGTAGACGACGTTGCAGGACGAGCCCCGGTTGAACAGGTCGAGGAAGGATGCGACGGAGGTCCACTGCGTACCTTCCGGCGGGCGTCCGTTGACTGCGGCCAGGTAGTCGACGAGGTGCTGGCGGTTGGCGTCCGAGATGGGGGCGTAGGAGAGGCCGTCCTGGCCGAGGGCTTCCGTCGTGACGCCTTGGCTCACTTTCGGTTCATGGAGCGGATTCGTGAGCAGCGCGAAGTCGGAGTGGGAGTGCATGTCGATGAAGCCGGGGCAGACGACCATGCCGGCGGCATCGATCGTCCGGAGCGCCTCGACGGCTGAGACGTCGCCCTCTATGACGGTCACGGTGTCGCCCTCGATGCCCACGGCGGCGTGGGACCAGGTCCGGCCTGTGCCGTCGATGAGCTTGGCGTTGGTTATGAGGGTGTCGAACATGGGTTGGTCTCCGGGGTGGGGCGCTCTTCGTTGGTTTCGCCATCCTACCTTTCCCTTCACCCAGACGGCCCTTCCCTAAGTTCCACGCAGACAGGGACGAGGACGTCAGGCCCCGCCAGGATTCTTGCTTGCGGGAGGAATGACTGGGGAAAGGGTTGCGAGGTTTCCGCGTGCGCGGAGACGGAAGGGGGCGCGGGGATGTCCGGTGGGGAGGGGAGAGCGCCAGCCGACGCAGCTAGCTTGAAAGTAGCTCAGTGCAGGCAAGGTCGGATATGGCGGCGTCGAAACGCTTCAAGGAGTTGTGCAGATACACGGTCGCCCGCTCGCCGCTGTAGTCGCAGTAGCCGCCCGTGACTACCCAAAAAACGACCATATCCAACATCGAGAGCCGGTAATCGGATAAGCACTCTTCAAACGAGTAGTCGCTTACGCCGTTGCTTGCCAGCGTGGAGTGGTACGTGTGAAGAAGACTCAGCTCCTCGTTCCTGCGCTGTTGCGGAGGGAACGCCTCGCTGATGAACGTGGCGACATCGTAGACGCCCCGGCTGCGCGCGCAGAACTCCCAGTCAAAGACGACTAGCGATTGCGACTCCCCATCGGTCAGAAGAAAGCAATTGTCGAGGCGGTAGTCCCCATGAATCATCGTTCTAGGGGATTTCGTGAGCTTCGCCTTTATCTTCGGTATCTCAGAGCCCAGGCGGTCTCCGAGTAGTCGCAGCCCGCGTGGCATTCCGGCGCCGGCCTTCCGTATGAGGGACTCCCACGCGCCAGCGTAGAGCTTCTGGTAGACCCCGGCTTCGGCGTCCTTCAACGGCGCCCAGTCCAGCCTGTCCAAGTGGGGGTTATTCCACCAAGATGCCTGGAACTTGGCCAATTGGCCTATGCAGCGATGGGCCTCCGCCGGCGAGCATCCGACCACACTATCGCCCTGGCGGCCGCTGCTCACGTCCTCCAACAGCAGAATGGTGTTCCTCGTTGCTGAGTCTATGGCGGAGTAGTAGCTGTGAGGGATTTGTATGTCGCCGTTGGTTGGCGCTTCCTGGTAAAACCTGACTTCGCGCCGGTCCTGTCCCAGTTTGTCGGCGATCATCCTTAGTACAGGGTCTGCGGAGGGGAGCTTGACTATCACGGCGTGCGGCAGGTCCACGGGGTCATCGTCGTAGTGAAGCCTCAGGCGGACCACCTGGTTCATAAACCCCTTCCCCTCGGCTATGGCCTCAGCCGAGCGCCGGACCACGGAAGCGCTGCTCGACGCCCCTTTGCTGTGAAGGGCCTCGGTCAACCAGAAGGGGGTAATCTCCTGGAGGCCTTTGGGAATGGTCAAACTGGTCATCTCTGCGCTATGGGCGGAGCCCCCGGTCCTCGGAGACAACAAGCCTCGTCCTTCATCCGGCCTTGCGAGCGAATAGAACGCAATGGTCCATGGGCTTGGGGTCCGTGAAATACATGACTCCTCCCAGCTTCTCACCTTCCACCGGGATCACGTTCAAGCCTTGATCCGCCAAGAGGCCGATCACCTCGTCCACGCCGTAAAGTTGGAAGGTCCTATCTGCGCTGTAGTCCTCATCGTAAACCGTCGCGACTCCTCTCCCAGTCTTGAACATAAGCTGTAGAACGCCCCCCGCTTCGAGAAGCCTGGCAAACTCCGGCAGGGTAACTCCTAAGGCTATGTGTGGAGCGATGTGCTGGATGACCGCGTTGCATAGGATGAAGTCGAATGAGGCGTCTGGATAGCTGAGAGGCTCTTGGAGGTCGGCGACGGACACCCGCTGAGCGACCTCGGGGTGAAGCCTACGCGCCTCCTGTATGTTCTCCTCTATGGCGTCAACCCCGTAGATGTCACACCCCTTTCGCCAGTAGAAAAAGACATCGCGGGCGCCCGCGCCGCAACCGGCGTCCAGCCCTCGGGACCCGGTGGGGACCAGCTCTTGGAGCCGGTCCATCAGGTCCGTATCGCCGCTGAGCCTCGAATGGGAGACGTTGCTATATATGGACTGAAGAAAGCCGTGGCTTACTTCTGCGTAACGCTGTGCGTGACGCCGGTAGAAGGTCTCGGAAAAATCATGTCTTTGGCTCATTGCTGAACGTCACTCAGTAGCCTGGAGGCCCAGACATCAATGATGTCCAAGGACTGCTCGGTCAAGCTGGTGGGGATGCGGACTACTTCTTCCATTAGGTCGTTCTCCTCAGAGACGGCGCCGCGCTAGTACTAGCTAGGGCCCGATCCTCGAAGGAACTAAGCACGCAGTTCCAATCGAGATTTTAGTAAACGGTCTGGCACCTTAGTTTCATGCATGAACTTAACCAAGAGCTGATGGATTGCCCTGGCGTCGTCTGTCTTTTCTTGTATCATGTTATTCATCTGATTTGGATCGGACTTCAGGTTGTAAAGCTCCGATCGACCATCTTGAGGACTGTAAAGCAAACTCCACTCTCCAGAAGTGATAGTGGTGACCGGATAATCTGAGAGGGGACGGAGCAAATTGTCCACGGAATGAACCGGATCGCCAGGGTTCGCGAAGGGAATGCTGCTGATTACGTACTCCCGGCCTGGGATGGAAGTATCTCGCATCCCGGGCACAAGAGACCTGCCTTGAACGAAGGCCGGAATCTCCATCTCCAGCAGATCGAGTACGGTCGGCATGACATCGACGGCGGAGCTCAGGCCTTTGTATACCCCTGGAGATACTCCGGGCATGTGAATCAGAAGTGGGAGGTGGACAAGCTCCTCGAAAAGGGGAGAGTACGCCCACTTTGATCCTGGATCTCCATAGGGCCGAAGCGTCCCGTCCGAGAACTTGGCTGAGTTCATCTTGCCGAAGAGGCCGCCATGTTCCCCAAAGTAGAAACCATGGTCTGTGGTGAAGATGATCGCAGTCTTGTCAATCAGGCCCATGTTCTCAATGGACTTTAGCAAGAAACCCAACCACGTATCGACCATAGTGATCTCGCCACAATAGGTGGCATGACCCTTCTGAAGTCTCTTTTCGTCGTATCCTGGGACGTCATGCCAGTTTCCGTATAGAGGGAGCACGACCTCGCCATCGTATCCCGGCCAGTATAGCTCTGTGTAGTGGGGGGGAGCGTCCCAGGGTTCGTGGGGGTCCCAGGTGTCTATGTAGAGGAAAAAATCCTCTTTGTAGTGATGTTCCAACCACTGTATGGCAGTCATGAAGGTTCGAGGGGCATTCCGGTCCGATTCGTATCGCCATGCCGCTCGGACATCTTGTGATTCATGATGATAGCCGGGGTGAGGAACCAAGGACCAGAGAGTATCCTGGCCCCTGTTCATAAAAAAGGACTGAAAGCCCCGGTCATAGTTCATTCCATCCCTTAGATAATAAGGGGTGTCCACCGACGCCGCCGTGTGAAGGCCGCGATCGGCCAGCATCTCCGCCAGGGTGGTCACGCCTACAGGCAGAGGTTCCCACCCCATAAAAGACATCGTCCAGCGTCCCGTGTGATGATCTGCTCGGGTGGGCATAGTCGGGAATCCAGCAGCATAGTGTCCATCGAACCTGACCGACCGGGCTGCCAGCGCATCGAGAGAAGGTGTTCGAATCGTCGGATTGCCGTAGGCGCCTACGTGATCCCTGCGGAATGTGTCAGCAACTATCCAGAGCACATTCAACTTAGACGCTCCTATGATCTGCTTCCAAGAATGTACCACAAGTTAACCTCCCCCGAGGAACAGATCCACTTGAAGTCAAAAGACTGGATCAGGATGGTCTTCCTCATCGAGAGTGGCCCCATCAAACTTGACGATAGACAGAACCATGATTGCGGTCTTGTTCATCAGTCCCATGTTAGTGGGAGCACGACCTCGCTGTCGTATCCCGGCCAGTATCCGCTGACGGCGCAGTGGCAGCCTCGCTGGCGCTATTTCCGTTGGCAACTGGCAACAGCGGGACACCGGTACGAACTTGCTGAGGACTGGTAGCCGCTCAACGTACAGGCATCACTGGGCGCTAGACCTAGTGCGTGGGCCTCCACGTGACGATGGCCTGCCGCTGCGGGGCCACGCCCCGGACGATTAAGCCCTCAGGAGTCTCTTCCAGCAGGTCGTCCGCGGCGGCGCGCAGCCGCTCGTCCGCCTTAGCGCCTTCCCTCACGCCCAGCCGACGCCGCAGCTGCTCCAGCGCCGCATCGCGGTCCGTGTCCAGCACCGCTGCCTCAGAGCTGAGCATCGCCACATCAGGGAAGATGTTCATGGCCCACAGCAGGTCCAGCACGTTTGGGAGCCCCGGCAGAGGCGTCGGGGCCGAGCCGTACACCCGCTCGTAGAAGGGGACCTCCAGCGCCCCCGGCGCCTCCATCATCTCCACCACCACTACGCGGTCCTTGGCATGCTCTTGCATCTTCGCCACGAAGGGCGCGGCGTCCGGCACGTGGTGCAGCACCAGAGAGCAGAGCACCATGTCCGCCGAGGGCGCCTCCGCGTCTTCCCACGGCTCGTTGATAACCGTGATGTTGGTGAGTCCGGCCTCTGCCGCGCGGGTCCTTAGCATTTCGGCGGAGTCCGCGGACGGCTCGACGACGATCACGTGCTTGGCTCGCGTCGCTAGGGGGAGCGCAAATCGGCCTGCGCCCCCCGCCGACATCAAGGACGTCGGCATCCGTCCCTAAGGCGGCGTAGAGGCTATTCAGCACCGGGTCGTCGGTGCGGTAGGGATCCAGGGGTCTGTTAGCTCGCGTAAAACTACGGTGGCCGTGACCTTGACCGTGCCCATGTCCGTCGCTGCGCTGCGCCGTGGCATCGCGCTCGTGCGCCAATATCTGATCGCGCCAGGCGTCAATGACTGAGTTCATGGTGGAGCACCTCAAAGAAGGATTGGGTGGTCGTGACTAGGGCCCTACATATCAAATCACAGACTACACGGCGGCCCTGCCCCCGAACACTAGAGGTTGGCGGAGAGAGGGGCGCTGATTGGCAGGCCTCGTGGTTCGACAGGCTCACCACGAACCCATTGGGGTCCCTTAGCCGCTGTGGGCGGCGGCTCGGGCGGGGGTCGGGGGGCGGCGGGCGAAGAGGAAGAAGAACGTTCCGGCGGCGACCGTCGCGCCTAGGGTCCAGAAGGCTAGCGTGTAGGAGCCCTGGATGTCGTACATGATTCCCGCGTAGACGGGGCCGACGATGCTTCCCCCCGCCGTGATCGTGTTCGACCAGCCGGCGATCTGGCCGAGGCTCCGCCTGCCGAAGTAGTCGGCGCGGATCGCCATCATGAGCGGTCCGCGCATGCCCCAAGCGATTCCGTGGAGGGCGATGGCTATTACTATCGCCGGGACGCTCGTGGAGAAAGCCAGAACGAAGATTCCCGCGCCGTGGCCAAGCATGGCTATGGCGGCGAGCAATCGCTTCGGGTAGATGTCGCCCATGATGCCGCCGCTGACCTGACCGATGATCTGCGAGACCATCAGCCCCGGGAAAATCAACGATGCCTGGGCGACGCTCCAGTCGTTCTGCTCGACGAGGTGGGGCACGAGATGCACGGGAATCGTGCCGACGACGAGGAGCGCCCAGCCGTGGCCGATCGAAATCAGCCAGAAGGAGCGGTCGCGGATAGCCTCGCGCACGGTGAAGTCGTAGTCAGTCCCCACGGTCCCCCTGGCGGCGGCGCGCTTCGCTATCTGCTCGGCGGTGTCGCCGTCCGGAAGCAGCCCCACTTCCTCGGGGTTCCGTCGGAAGACCTGCGATACAGGCAGGCCGACAGCTATCGCGATGATTCCCGAGGCGATGGCGGTGTCGCGCCACCCGAACGTGGTGATGGACCAGGCAACGAGGGGCGCGAGCACGGCCCCGGATGCGAACCCAATGGACGTGACGGACATGGCGCGGGCGCGCTGGCGCACGAACCAGTGGGCAAGGGTTGTGTTGATGGTGAGGAACCCGGCTAGGCTCGTGCCGATGGCGACAAGGGTGAGGGCGGCAAACAGGTGCCAGAGCTCTTGAATCATGCCAAGGGCGATCAACCCGCCTCCGAAGAAGACCGCGCCGAGGCGCATGACGGGACGAGGCCCCAGGTGGTCGATCATCCAGCCCTGGATGGGGCCGAGCAGGCCAGTCTCGATGCGCAGGAGGCCGAAGGCCCAGGAGATCGCGCCCCGGCTCCAGGCGAATGTTTGCTCGAACTCAACGACATACAGGCCCTGGGACAGGAAGAGCAGGGATGAGTGTATGGACTGGCTGAAGAAGGCGGCGATGACCATGCGCCAGCCGTAGAAGAGGCGGCGGGGAGTCGTGGTGGGCGGTCGAGGAGTGGACTGCATCAAATCAGCGCGTGCCTAGTCGTACCACTGTCCGGTGAGCGTGCGGACCTCGGGGTAGGCGGGGTCCTCTATCGTGGTCTTGAACGGCGGGAAGAGCAGATCGATGATCAGCCCCGGCCCGCCGGCCGGCCCCTTCGCGTTCCGCGCCTGATGCTGAAGGCTGTCGATCTGCTCTTGGAGCGTCTCGGCGATGCGCAGCAGCGACTCGATTTCGGCGGCGCCGGAGCGCAGCTCGGAGCGCAGCAGCGCCAAGCCCTCCGCGACCTCCTGCGACTTGTCGGCGCGGGTCTCGGCGCTTCCTCCGTGCCACTCGTCCGGCGGATGCCAGGTGATGAACGGGGTCATGTCGCCCGCCCAGCGGAACGATAGCTCACCGCTCTCATGGGAGTGCCTCACTCCCGGCTCGCCCGGCATCTGCATCAGGGCCGTGACCAGCACCTGGTCGGTCTCGAGCACGGTGAACACGCGACGGCGCGGGCGGCCTGAAACCTCCAGGCCGCGCCAGCCCTTCCGGTCCTCCGGCAACTCGAACGGATTGATCTCCGGCGCCATGGTCCTCCTAACCGAAATGTGTCCGTCGTGATTTTCGGCCTCCCGCGCGGCCCGGCTATTGGGAGTGGTTGCGCAGGTGGTCTATGTAGGCGGCGATGCCCGATTCGATGTCGTATTCGGGTTCGTAGCCCACGTCTTCTTTGATGCGGGTGAGGTCCATCACCGGGTTTGGCGGGTTGGCGCCGGCGCTGCGGCCGGGCTTGAGCGCGGAGCAGACGGCGTCCGGCAGGGACTTGCGCACCGCCGCGAACACCTCTTTCGTCGACGTGGCCGCCCCGGAGCCGATGTTGTACGTGTCGTGGGCGAGGCTCTCAGCAGTGTGGACCATCTGGATGCCGCGCGCCAGGTCGGCGACGTAGGTCCAGTCGCCCTGATCGTCCTCGCTGATGGCGCCGCCGGGGCGGTCCGAGAAGTCCGGGTCTTCGCCCTTGAGCGTCGCGTGGCACATGCGGCTCATGGGGTTGAACATGCTGTAGTAGTAGGGGCCGTAGATGCTCCCGATGCGCAGCGATACGACGTCGATGTTGGCGCGGCCGGCATAGTGGGAGGCGTGTATCTCCATGCCCTTCTTGAACGCCTCGACTTGGGTGCGCGAGGCGATGGGCAGCGGCATGTCTTCTCGGAACGGTCCTCCGGGCAGGCTGCCGTAGACCGAGGTCGAGCTGGCGAGGGAGAGGCGGCCGAGGCCGAGCACCCGCGTGGTCTCGAGCAGGTTCTGCAGTCCCTGGGTGTAGACGCGGTAGTCCTCCTGGGGGCTGATGCCGCGCGCGGGCGGCGCCGCGAAGGAGATGATGCTGTCGACCCTGTGGCGGTGCGCCGCCTCCATGACCTCGTAGTTCTTGGTGACGTCGACGCGCTCGACGAACACGCGCTCGTTCAGCTCGGGCTCCAGCGCTTCCGGCACGCGGTGGGAGCTGTGCTGGGTGATGACCACGCTCTCGCCCACTTCGAGCAGCCGCAGCGCGGTGTTCAGTCCGATGAATCCCATACCCCCGACGATCAGAATCATGACGTTCTCCCTTGGACTCTTTGGGTTGTTCGTTGACGGCTCTTCGGGCCGCATCCGTTTTATCACGTTGTGGGGGTCACCCCCACACCCCCGGCGGACGTTGTGTGGCCCCCCACCTCTCAGGGGGACGTGTGGCAAACGACGGGAGCTAGGGGTAGCATCGCCGAGATGGCAGAACAGCATCCCATACCCGCCGCGGGCGAACGCCGGGGCCGCCGCTGGCCCCGTACATTCGACTCGCTGTCGATACCCGCCTACCGGCGCTACTTCATCGCGATGCTCTTCTATTTCGGCGCGATGCAGGCGATGGTGCTCGTTAGGCCGGTCCTCGCCTTCGACCTCGCCGACCGCGCTCCCATCGTCCTGGGCATCGTGATTGCGGCGAACAACGCGCCGTCCCTCGTGCTGTCGCCGTTCGCCGGCGCGCTGGCGGACAAGACGTCGATGCGCAACATCCTGATAGTGGCGGGCGGGTTGATGGTGGTGTTCGCGGTCATCTCTGCCGTTGGGGTGATGCTCGGCCTGCTGGACTGGTGGCATATCACCATCATCGGCGTATTCCAAGGCTCGGTGATGGTATTTGTCACGCCGACGCGCCGGGCAATCATCGGAGGGCTGGTGGATGAGGGCCACCTGCTGAACGCGACGGGCCTGCACACGATGTCGCAGAACGCGAACAGAGTGGTGATGCCGCTGATCGCGGGCATCCTGTTCGCGCGGGTCGGGCCGGAGTGGGCGTACTTCCTCATCGTTGGCCTCTATGTGGTGGGGATGCTACTCATGCTCGCGGTTCCCGTACACGGCGCCGCAGGGCGGCAGTCGCGGCGGCGCGGCGGCTCCCCAATGGACGGGTTCCGCTACATCAAGCAGGAGCCGGTCATCCGGAACCTCATCCTGATCGGTTTCGTAATCACGGTCTTTGGCCAGCCGTTCCAACACCTGCTGCCGCTGGCGCAGGACCTGTTGGGGATAGGGGCCGATGGCGTTGGGCTGCTGTTCACGTTCTTCGGCATCGGGTCGCTGCTGGGATCCACCAGCGCGGCGTCGCTGGGGGACTTCCAGCGCAAGGGCTTGCTGCTGGTGGGGTTCTTCACGCTGTTCGGCGCAGGGGTCGTGGCGTTCGCCGCCTCCAACTGGTACGTGCTGTCGCTGTTCCTGATGCTGCCGATCGGGGTGGGACACTCGGGTCGGACGGTGGTGCACCTTGCCGCGCTTCAGTCCTACTCGGACCGGGAGATGCGCGGGCGCGTTCAGGCGTTGAACGCCATGATTGGCGGCCTGATACCCCTTGCCGTGCTGGGCATCACGGCGCTCGCGGAGGCGTTCGGGGGGCGCGTCGCGCTGGCGACGGCGGGGGGCGTAATCGTCGTCTACGGGATATGGGAAGCGCTGTTCTCGAAGACGCTACGCAACCTGCGGTAGGCGCTGGGGCGTTGCCTTGCCCGCGCTCGATTGTGTACATACACTAAGAGATGCCATACGAATGGGATGAAGCCAAGCGCCAGATTAACTTGGAGATACGTGGCATTGACTTTGAGGAGATTGAGCGCTTTCAGTGGGAGACATCGCTAAAGGAAGAGCAGATTCGTTATGGAGAGCGGCGCACGCTCGCGCTAGGTTACATTGGCAATCGCCTACACGTTGTGGTGTACACCGCACGGGGCGGGAACACTCGTATCATTAGTATGCGAAAGGCTAGTCCAAGGGAGATGAGACGCTATGCCCAAGCTTAAGCCAGGCACTATTTGGCCGACGCCTGAGGAAGAGGCGGCGATCAACGCGGACATTGCCTCCAACTCTGATACGTGGGAGGCGACGGGCCCGTTCCGTCGTACGGCTGAGGTCCACCCGGAACTCGTGGCGCGACTCCTCGCGGAGCGCGAAGCACGAGAGGCTCGCGGCAAGACGCGGGTCACGATTCGCCTCGATGCCGACGTGGTTGCGCGGCTTCGCCAGGACGGCCCCGGATGGCAGACGCGGGCGAACGCCGCGCTTCGACAAGCCGTCCTGGGTTCTTAGCCGAGAGGGGATGGGAACGAGAGGCGGGCAGCCCCTCGTCAGGAGCCGCCGCCGGTGTGCTCGCTGCGGCTGCCGTCCTCGCCTTCGGTGGGGCCTTGGCGCTCGTTGCCGCTGTGTTCTCCCGAGCTCTCGGAGCCGGGACTGTCCCCGCCGCCGACTTCCACATGGGCGCTCCAAGTCTCGAAGGGCGGGGGTGACGAACCGAGGGCTACGTAGAGGTCCTGGCCGGGAGCGAGGTCTGCGGGAGTAGTCGGGCCGAGCTCGACGCCGTTGGACAGGTGGACCTCGACGCGTACGCGGTTTAGCGTGACATCAGTGGTGTTTTGGACGGTCCCGGAGAAGGAATTGGTGTCGGCGTCGTACGTGAGGATGAGCCGGGCGCCGGCCCGCTGCCGGTCGTAGCTCTGTTGCTTGGTCAGCTGCTCCGCCGGCTCCTCGCCGCCCGTCTCGTGCTCGTTGCCTTGACGCTCACCAGGTTCGCCGGAATCCCCGCCGCCTTCCCCGTGCTCTCCTTGATCGTCCGGGCCGCCAAGGTTGCAGGCTAGGACAGCGCCCCCTAGGACGGCCAGCACGGCGAGCCCTCCGGCCACGGCGGCTATTATCCATTTCTTCCGCACGAACCTCTCCTCGCCCGGCGTCGGCAGCGCGCCTGCGCCGTTCGGCGACCGGGCCGCACAGTATAGCGGGAGAGCACGGCGGGAATGCGCAGGACATGCGGGGAACTTACTTGGTGCGGGGCAGACGCCAGGCGCGAGTTAGCGGGTCCCACCTGAGGTGCTCGTAGAAGGCGTGACCCTCCGGGCTCGAGTGGAGGGTGATGGCGCACTCGTCGCCTGCCTGCTCCCGGAAGAGCCGCAGCAGCTCGCGCCCGATGCCCATGCCTTTGTACGGGGAAGCGACGACCAGCTCGGTTACGAAGGCCTGGCTGGAGTAGTCCGCCAGTCCACGGACGCCGCCGACGAGCGCGCCGCCGTCCCTAGCGGTGACGATGACGTCGGCATTGCGGAGCATCCGTTCCATACGCGGCAGGTCGTCGAACGGCCGGTTGAAGTGGCCGTCGCGCAGGAGCTCGCTCACCTCGGCCACGTTGGGCGTATCGTCTGTGGAGTAGATGATGGTCATGCCGCTGATCGGCCTCCCGCGGGAATATCCCTCTCTCATCGCTGCGTGTCGGTGAGAGGGGCGGGGGGTGTGGACGGATGCCCAGGGGCTGTTTCCTTGACACCCCCCTTACGCAATCCTAGGATTCCCCCGTTCCGTGCGTAAGGCGCGCACGGACGAAAGGAGCGGGTGATGCCGGAAGAGAACGTTCGGGCGGACAGGCTCGGCGGTACGGCGCGTCGGCGCAACGAGAGCGTGCGCGACTTACGAGTAGGCTCCGATGTTGACTACAAGTACATCTCAGCCGACAACCACATCGACTTGGTGTGGTACCCCAAGGACATCATCCAGTCTCGAATCTCCTCCAGGTACAAGGACAAGGCGCCGAAAGTCGTCGAGTCGCCCAAGGGGACGGCCTGGGAGTGGGAAGGCGATATCCACGCCTTCGCCGCCGACGGCAAGGACTGGGCGAAGTACGCCAAGCGGTTCGACCCTATCGAAGTAGAGGAGGGGAAACTGCCCCCGGCCGACCCGGAGATACTGCTCCAGCACATGGACATCGGCGAGTTTTACGCGGGCGTTTACTACGGCAACACCCGCAAGTGGGTCTTTAAAGACAAAGAGATGGAGAAGGAGATTTACCGGGCGTTCAACGACTGGACGCTGGAAGTCTGCTCCCACGCTCCCGACCGCCTGATCGTGCTGCCGTGGCTGCACGCCGCCTTTCCCGAGACCTGCGTCGATGAGCTGCACCGCTTGGTTGACCAGGGCGCGCGGGCCGTCGAGCTGAGCCCGAACGACATGGCCGAGGGTGTGTGGTCGCCCGTTTGGGAGCCGCTGTGGGCCGCCGCCGAGGAGACGGGCACGGTGATCTGCGCGCACATCGGCGACGCCGCAGGCACGCCGTACCCGCCGAACGAGTACGGGCAGTCGCTCGCGCACTTCTCGCAGGTGCCTTTCAACCCGGCGGGCAAGCACGTCGCCCAGTACGTGTTCAGCGGCATGTTCGACCGCCACCCCAGCCTGCACGTATCGATGGCGGAGTGCCGGATCGGGTGGCTGCCATTCCTTTTCCAGTGGATGCAGCGCTGCTACAAGGACCGGGCGCCGGACGCGATCTACCCGCTGAAGGAAGACCCGCTCCACTACATCAACAACAACATGAGCTTCACGTTCGAAGAGGACTACATCGGCGCGAAGATGATTCCCGACCCCGAGTTCCTCATCCGGGAGAGCGTCATCTGGGGCTGTGATTACCCGCACGAGCAGGGCCAGACCTGGCCGGACGCGACGCCCGCCATGGAGCGCATGTTCAGCGGGGTAGACCCTGAGCTCGTCCATGACGTGGTCTGGGCCCGTGCCCAGCGCATCTTCGGGATCCAGGGCCCCAACGGGAATTAGCGTGGCTGAGAACCGCTACATCAGGGAGATACTGCTCGCCGACGAGCGCAACAGGAACATGGCGGCGGTGCTCCGCTATGGCCCTCACCTCTTCTTGTCCAGCTCTGACGGCCATCGCGACATCCAGACCGAGCAGATTGACCCGGAGCTCGACAACCAGCCCATACCCCAGTGCAACAACGCCTATGGGCGGCAGGCCCTGCGTCTGCAGAAGGCGGGCTACGGCGGCGACTCCGCGGTATGGATCGAGAACTTCACGTCCGGCCAGTACTGGCGCCTCGAACGCATGGCGACCTGGCCCGACCACTTCGGCGAAGAAGGCCACAAGCTCGCCGTGAGCTTCGGCGCCCAATGCAAGATGAGCGGCGTGAACATGCTCACGGCGGTCGTCCAGGCGGTGACTCCCGACCTCGAACGCCAGGTGTTCGTGCACCAGCCGCATCGCGGACGGGCCTCGCGCATCACGCGCTGCGGCGACTTCACCTATGTCATCGGCGTGCGGGGCCGCTCCAACCCGTTCACCGAGGAAGAGGCCGCGGAAGAAGTCCCGGAGCAGTTCGATATGGAGCTCTTCTACACCTACGAGTGGCTGCGGTCGCACCTCGAAAAGGGCGGCGGCAGTCTCGACGACCTGGTTCGAACCGACTGCGCGCTGAAGCGCATCGGCGACGTGGACCACTATCGTGACGCACTGAAGGGCCGGTTCGACGGCAAGGTCCACTTCGCCGCCTATTCTGTCGGCACGCTCTTGGGCGGCCGTGGCCTCATGGAGATTGGTGGAGTCGCCATCAATCCGGGCGGAGAGAAGGAGATTGCCTGGCTCGCCGAGGACTCGGACCGGGCCCAAGCGGTGAAGGCGAACGGCCTGGTCTTCGCGTCCGGCGCCTCCGGACTCGCCGACGAGAACACGGGTGCCGTGAAGCAGGAGCTGTACGGAGACCGGGCCGGTCAAGCGCGGCAGGCGCTCCGACGTCTCGACGCCGCCCTCAACCGGTTCGACACATCCGTCGAAAACGTGCTGCGGCTCGATGTGTTCCTAGACGACATCAACTTCGAGGACGAGTTCGTCGCCCTCGCCAAGGAGCGCTTCGGCGGCGATCCGCCAACCATGAACATCGTTGGGGTCGACCTCGAACACAATGCAGAGGTCGAGCTCTCCTGCATCGCGGGGGCATAGGCATGACGCAAGCAGAGCCTGTCGCCAAGGGAGTGGACGCGAAGCTGATCGCCGCCGAGATCAAGAAGCTCGGGGTCGACCACGTCGTCTGCATCCCGGACTCGTACCAGAAGACGCTCATTGCGCTCCTCGCCGGCGATCCGGACATACGCTTCATGATCGCTTGTACCGAGGACGAGGCGATGGGGATCAACGCCGGACTGTACATGGGCGGGAAGAACCCGGTTCTCGTCATCCAGAACAACGGCATCTTCGCGTCGATCAACACCATCAAGGCGATCCCGCTCGACGCGCGAATCCCGACGCTGATGTTCGTCGGCCAGTTCCAGCGCGACCCGATGCTCCCCGTCGAGGAGAGCAGATCGCGGGCCGTCCGCATGGTCGAGCCGACCCTGGACACTTGGGGCGTGCCGAACTATCGCATCGAAGGCCCGGAGGACCTGGGGAACATCGAGAAAGCGTACCGCCAGGCCCACGAGAAGATGGGCCCCGTCGCAGTCATCATAGGAGCGCCGACTACTTAGCCATGGAACGTCAAGAAGCAATAGACATTCTTGCCGAGGGCCGCGGCGACGCTGTGTCCGTCGCGACGATGCAGTCGATTCACCCGTGGCACCAGGCAGGGCAGGGCGAGACGCTCCACGTCGACGCCTCCCAGTGCATGGGGAGCGCGTCTTCCATCGGCCTCGGCCTCGCGATGGCCCGGCCCGACAAGAAGGTGATGGTGCTCGACGGCGACGGCAGTCTGCTGATGCAGCTGGGCTCGCTCGTCACCATCGCGGGGCAGTCGCCCGCCAACCTCTACCACTTCGTGTTCGCGAACGGTCTGCACCAGAGCACCGGCAACCAGGACCTGCCGGCCCAGGGCAGGTTCGATTGGGTGGCGCTCGCGAAAGGCGCGGGGTATGCGGACGCGTTGAAGATCGAGGCTGCCGAGGACCTGCTCGAGCGTCTGCCGGCGATCTGGTCGATGACCGGCCCCGTCCTCATCGAGCTGACCATCGAGCGGGAGGACCGCGAGCCGCGATGGGCCGGCGTGCCGATGTCCAAGCAGACCGCGCTCTTGAAAGAGCAGCTGGCTGCCGAGTAGCCGCTCGTCCGCCCCGCTCCAACCGCAGGTAAGTGTGAGTCAGTAACGGCGTTGTGGCAGCGCGGTAGCGGTGGCGAGGAGGACTGAGATGACCGATTCCGGTTTCTGGCGGCTCTCCGCCGCCGAGCTTATCGACGGCTACCGAAAGCGCGAGTTCTCTCCCGTCGAGGTGGCCCGTGAGGTGTTCGACCGCATCGAGAGGCTCAACCCCAGGCTCAGCGCGTTCCTCGCCCTGAACACCGACGACGCGATGAAGGCCGCGGAGGCCGCAGAGGCGGCGTGGCTTGGCTCGGGAGAGCGCGGGTTGCTGTGCGGCGTGCCCATCTCGCTCAAGGACAGCATCGAGCTGGCGGGACACCCTACCACCTACGGCTCGAAGGCGTTCGTCGACAACTACCAGCCCGACTCGGAGATTGCGAGGCGCATCCGGCGGGAGGGCGGCGTGATCATCGGGAAGACGAACCTCCCGGAGTTCGCGCTGCACGGCGCCGTGGACAACCGCATCAGCCCTCCCGGCCGCAACCCGTGGGATCTGGACCGCACGTGCGGCGGGTCGAGCGGCGGGGCGGGGGCGCAGGTAGCGGCTGGGCTTGGGCCGCTGGCGATTGGCACGGACTCCGGCGGTTCCGTGCGGATGCCCGCGGCCATCAACGGCATCTTCGCGTTGAAGCCGACGTACCAGCGCATGCCATCGGTGCAGACGTGGCGCGCCGCGCCCGGACGTTCCCACAACGGCCCGATGACCCGCACCGTCCGCGACAGCGCGCTGATTCTGCAGGCGCTGTCCGGATATGACCCGCGCGATGGCGAGTCGAACCTGCCGGCGGTCGGCGACTACCTCGCGTTCGCGTCGGGCGACTTGCGCGGGCTCCGCGTCGCGGTGAGCTACGACTTCGGGCGAGGGTTCGCGATGGACGAGGAGGCGCTCGGCTTCGTGCGCGAGATGGCCCAGTTCTTCGAGGACGCGGGGTGCCGAATCATCGAGGCCGACCCTCCGACCATCGAGGAGCCGGAGGAGCTCGAGCCGGGCGTCTGGGCGTATTCCGGCGACCATTACGCCGCCGCCGAGGCCATGATCCCGAACTTCTTAGAGAAGCACCTGGACGACCTGAGCGACGTGGCGCGGCCGGTGTACGCGGCCGGCCCCCACGCGAAGGCGTGGCAGTATCGTCGCATCGTCCGGCGCAACCGGGCCTACGGCCTGCGGATGCAGGAGTGGTTCCGCGATTACGACTTCCTCCTCAGCCCGGAGATGGGCCCGGCGCAGCGGATCGCCGAAGTGAAGCAGCCCGACCGTTCCAGGCCGCCGCAGAGCTTCAACACGCCATTCAATCACGCCTACAACCCCGCGGCTTCCGTGCCCGTCGGCTTCCACTCCAACGGTCTGCCCCTCGCCGTGCAACTCGTGGGCCGCCTGCACGACGACGTGGGAGTGCTGAGGATGTCCGCCGTCATCGAAAAGTCCCGCCCATGGGGCAACCGATGGCCCGCGCTCGCCGATGAGGCGTAGGGCTCAGGCTTCGACGAGGGCGGTGGTGGTTGTGGGCGCGGGGACGGGCTCCCCGTGCTCGCGCATCAGTTCGAGGTGATGGCCGATGGCCTCGCGCATCAGCGCCTCGGTCTCTTCCAGCGTGTCGGCGGCGGCTATGCACCCGGGGAGATCGGGGGGCGTACGCCCCGTAGCCGTTCCCGGTGTTCTCGATGACGATGGCGTACTTCACGGGGAGGCTCCTTTAGCGAAGACCAGCCTGCTTCAGGATACCCAACTTCGGCATATCGGACGCCTTGCGTTGGCCAGCACATGGAGCACGGTAGTCAGGAGCAACCGATGTCCGGCCCGCTACTGTGCTAGGAACGCCAGTTCCTCCTCCACGAGCTTCACTACGAGGTCGTCCAGTTGCTCCACGGTGTACTGTTCCACGTGGTGGGAGGTAGTGCCGCCGGAGCCGTCGGCGTTTCCGCCGTAGACGATGAAGATGAACCGTCCCATGGTGTGCTGCGCTATCTGCCGGAATGGGGATTATATACCAAATTACACGGATTCCCCTGAAAACGCTTGACGGCCCGCCCGTATTCGTGTAGTCTGCTACCATCGGTTAGGAGGTAGTGGACATGACGCAAGCACCCGGAAAGTCGTACCGCAAGGGAATCTCCCTCGTAGAGGCAGTGCGGCGGTTCTCCAATGAGGCCGTTGCCGAATCGTGGTTCATCGAGACGCGTTGGCCCGATGGGGTGCGCTGCCCCTTCTGTGAGTCCGGCGCGCACGTCAAGGAGCGGAAGAACCGGAAGCCCCAGCCATACAACTGCAAGGCGTGCCGCAAGGACTTCTCCGTGAAGACCAACACGCTCATGCACGGCTCCAAGTTACCGCTCGGCACGTGGGCAATCGCCTACTTCCTCTTCTCAACGCACCTCAAGGGCGTCTCCAGCATGAAGTTGCACCGCGACCTGAGCGTCACGCAGAAGACGGCGTGGCACCTGGCGCACCGCATCCGCGAGACGCTGAACGACAGCACAGACCCCTTCGCTGGCCCCGTCGAGGTAGACGAGACGTACATCGGCGGCAAGGAGAAGAACAAGCACGCGGACAAGAAGCTGAACGCCGGGCGCGGCGCGGTCGGCAAGGTTGCTGTCGTTGGCGTGAAGGACAGGCCGACCGGCCAGGTGAAGGCGAAGGTAGTAGAGACAACGAACGCGCCTACGCTGCAAGCGTTCGTACGCGAGTCCACGCAACCGACGGCGCAGGTGTATACGGACGGGGAACGCGCCTACGAGGGGATGCCGAGGGCGCACGAGGCCGTAGCCCACAGCATCGCGGAGTGGGTGCGCGGGATGGCGCACACGAACGGCATCGAGTCCGTGTGGTCGATGCTGAAGCGCGGCTACAACGGCACCTATCACCACTGGAGCGGGAAGCACTGCAATCGCTACGTGCAGGAGTTCACCGGACGGCACAACGCCCGCCCGCTGGACACGGCGGATCAGATGGGCGCGATGGTACGGGGCGCAGAGGGGAAGCGACTTCGCTACGCCGACCTGATAGGTGAACCTGAGACGCGCCAGCCCCGCCTGCTGGGTGGTGCGCTGTGACGGAGCGCAATTTCAAGAATCGCACATTGTGGACGGGCGACAACCTCCACGTCATGCGCGGCCTCAACAGCGAGACGGTTGACCTCATCTATCTTGACCCGCCGTTCAACTCCAATCGCGACTATGCCGCTCCCATCGGCTCGGAAGCGGCGGGCGCGGCCTTCAAAGACACATGGACACTTTCCGACGTTGACCACGCGTGGCACGGGGAAATTGCTGAGGTCAACCCCGGCCTTTACCGCGTTATTGACGCGGCGCGGGAAGCGCATGGCAAAGGGATGCAGTCCTACCTCATTATGATGGCCGTGCGGTTGTTAGAGATGAAGCGAATCTTGAAGCCGACGGGCAGCATTTACTTGCACTGTGACCCCACGGCCAGCCACTACCTGAAGATGGTCATGGACACCATCTTTGGACACGACACCTTCCGCAACGAGATTATCTGGCACTTCCCCGACAACTTCCAAGGCAACGTGAAGAGGTTCGCTTCCAACTCCAATACCATCTTCTTCTACGCGGGGGGGGGGATTCACCTTCAACCCTGTCTTCATCCCCCTGGACAAGCCTAAGAAGCGCGGGGGACGCGTATGGAGCAAGGAGTTAGGGAAGGTGGTAGCAGAGCATGGGCCGGACGGCAAGCCCGTCTATCGCACCTATACGACCAAGAAGTCTGACAACGTGTGGACGATAGGCCAGTCTTCCGTCACGAATTACGGATCAAAGGAGCGCACCGGCTATCCGACGCAGAAGCCTTTGGCCCTGTTGGAGCGCATCATCAAGGCCAGTTCTAACGAGGGCGATGTGGTGCTGGACCCATTCTGCGGCTGCGCAACGGCCCTCGTCGGCGCAGAGAAGTTAGAACGACAGTGGATAGGCATTGACCTCTCCCCCAAGGCCAAGGACCTCATCAAGACACGGATGGGGAAGGAGTTGGGCCTGTTCAGTCTCCAAACGGTCTACCGCGACGACGTGCCATCGCGGACCGACATGGGTAAGTTGCCAGCCTACCAGTCGCACAAGAACACGCTCTATGGGCAGCAGGAAGGTCTATGCGCGGGCTGCAAGGTGCTGTTCCCTATCCGCAACTTCACCGTCGACCACATCGTTGCACAGAGTAAGGGTGGGACTGATCACCTGGACAACCTGCAACTGCTCTGCGGGGCGTGTAACAGCATGAAAGGCACCAAGACGCAGGAAGAGTTCCTCGCGGCACTCAAACAGGCCGGAATCGGGCGATAGGACGGTGAAGGAGGCACAATGACAACGAGGAAGCCGGACAAGCGGATGGGGAGCCTATGGGAGCCTGTAGAGGCCACACCCGAGGAGATAGCGCGGGCGTGTATGCAAGGCCCGCCGAAGGAGACGTGGGATTACCTCACGAAGGCCACGCCGCCGGACGATTCAGAGGAGTCTGTGTAATTTGGTATATAATCCCCGCCGGAATACGTACTCACCTGGTCGTCCAGCCCGCTGGAAGCGATTGAGAATATCTTGATGCCGCGGCGGTTGGCCTCGACCATCTCTTCGGCGTAGTCGTAGTCCTGGGGGTAGTCCAGGTGAGGCGGGGCGTCGGCCACTAAGAAGACGAGGCGAATGGCGTCGCCTTGCCGCCAGGTCGGTTCGCGGACGGCCACATGGAGCGCTTCGTTGAGCGACTCCGGGGTGTCGCCGCCGCCGTCTGCGCTCACCTCACGGATCGTGTTGAGGAAGCGTTGGACATCGGGGTTGAAGTCATAGACCCGTGTGATGAACTCGTCTTCTCGGTCTCGGTAGGTGACCATTCCGAACCGCAAGTCGGGGCGTGACGGTAGATCGCCTATGCGCGCTGATACGGAAAGGAGCGTCTCCTTGATCTGGGTTATCTCGTCACTCATGCTGCCGGTGGCGTCGAGGAGGAAGAGCACGTCGAGCGCCACTCCGTCGGGATAGGACGATTCGATATCGAGTTCGACGACCCATTCGGGCTCCCCATGGCGCTCAGCCTCGATGCGACGGCCAACGCCGCTCTTTTCCACTTCCAGACTGAAGGTCTCGGCGCCCTCGGTCCGGGGAAAGATCAGAGGGAAGAAGAGCGTCTGCCCGTTGGCGTACGTTAGCCCCTCGAAAACGGAGTCTTGGCCCACTGAGACGCGCACCGCTGCATTCGGGACCGGCCTGCCCAGCGAGTCCCGGACGGTGATGATGTACCGCTCCGACACGTCGGCGTCATGAACGCCAGGCCCCGAATACTCGCTGCGATACAGCAGGTACTCGTCCCACCGCTGATTGTCGTTGACCTCGCCCGCTGACAGAGAGACACGCCTGGTCTGACTTTCGGGCGCCTCAGGAGCGTCGGCGGGAAGCGCGGTGGGCGTTGGGGCGGTGGGGTCCGACGCCCCAGCGGCCCCCGACTCCCTCACGGCGCTTTCGTCAGAGACCGGAGCTGACGCGGGCCTTGGCGTTGCAGTTGGGTCGCCCCCTCCGCACGCGGCTGCAAGCGCCGCGATTGCCAACAGGGTGATTGCTAGGCCGATGGACCGAAGGCTCATTGGTGGGCCCCTCCTCGTCGTCCGGTATGTCTATAACGACGATTGGAGGACCCAAATGGTTTCATCCGCGCGCCCCGCCACTCCTAAGATTGGCCTTTCGGGAGCCGGGTTCGGGAGGCTAGGGAGGGCTACGAGAGGCCCCTCCCCCTAACCCCCTAAGAACGCCTCGCGCCAGGCGCGGAACTCGGCGCCGCCGGTCGCGACTGCGGTCATCTCCGCGGTGGGCTCGCGGTCGGCGAGCTCGGCTGAGGGAGCGCCAGCCGCCTGATGCGCAAGCGATTCGTACATCGCGCGGATGGTCCGGGTGAACGTCCCGTGGCCCCGCAGCACAACCTTCACGCCGTGGGGAGCGAGGACCTCGTTGGTGAGCGATTCCGGGGTGCTCCCGAGCATGAAGGGGAGAGTCGTGACGGCCCGCATCGCCTCCAGCTGGGCCTCCTCCCTGATGCCCATGAGGAAAATGACGTCGACGCCGGTCTGCTGGTAGGCCGCCACGCGCTCGAGGGCGTCGTCGAAGCTGCTGGCGTTGATGGCGTGGGTGCGGCCGATGATGACGGTCTCCGGGTCCCGGCGCGCCTCGACGGCGGCCCTGAGCTTGCCGGTCATTTCGTCCAGCGGGATGAGGGCCTCCTTGCCGCCGGAGCCGAAGCGGCTGGGGAGATCGGTGTCCTCGATAGTCATACCGGACGCGCCGGCGTCTTCGAGCTCGCGCACGGTGCGGATTACGTTAAGAGCATTGCCGTATCCGTTGTCTGCGTCGATGACCTGGCTGATGTCAGAGGCGCGGGTGATCCGGTGGACCTGGTCGGCGAGCTCGGTCAACGTCATGACCGCGACGTCCGGGGCACCAAGGATCGTCGCGCTGGCGACGGAGCCGCCGAGCATGCCGATCTCGAAGCCGAGACTATAGGCGATCCTGGACGAGAGCGGATCGAACACCGAGGCTGGGCGGATGCAAACGTCTCCGGCGAAGTGGTCGCGCAGCCGCCGTCGTCGGTCGGAAGAGTGCATGAGGGCCTCCTTGTTCCGTTAGTGGAAGAGGGGCTGGGCGGGGCGCCGCGCCTCTCGGTCGTATACGCCCATCATACCTGCTGTCTCCGCCCCCTTGAGCGCTGCGACATTTGCTCCTTACCCCAATCCCCCCTCTCCCCTAAAATGTAACGCTCTATGCATCCTTCCACCCGAGATGCCCTCAGCCATGCCCCACCCGGCACGAAACTACCCGCCTTAGCCCCCATCCCCGCCCCGGAAGCTCACTTGAAACAACACATTTTTCTGGGTGATCAACTTTTTAGACCCCGGAAGCAGGCCACGGCCATGAAAACACCATCGAAAACCCCCGTCCCGCCGTACAAACTGGACAACTTTTTACGCCTGACACCCAGCAAAATGGACAACTTCTCCACGCCTAGCCGAAATGCGGTGGACAACTTTTTTCGCGCAAACGAACAACTTCCCGTCATCACTCCGGACCACCTCTCCCACGCCTGCAAAGCAGGCCCTCAAACCTCTCCCCGTCCGCGGGGAGAGGACCGGGATGCCGAGAGGGAAGCCCGTCATCTGGGCGGTGATAACCGAATACGGGTGCGTGCTATCCTGAATGAACGGCTCCTGCGAAATAGGGACTTCGAATTATGGATTACGCAATTCAAGCAATGAGACTTCAGCGGCATTTCGGCGATGTCCAGGCGGTCAAAGGCATCGACCTCGCCATCACGCCGGGCGAATTCTACGGTTTCCTCGGCCCGAACGGCGCGGGGAAGACCACCGCGCTCCGAGTGCTGACGACGTTGCTGCTGCCCTCGAGCGGGCGGGCGACGGTTGCAGGCCACGACGTTGTATCGGAGGCGGTTCAGGTCCGTCTGAAGATCGGGACGGCGCTGCAGGAAGCGGGGCTCGACCCGAAGCAGTCCGGCCTCGAACTGCTGCGCCTGCAGGGGGCGCTGTACGGCCTCTCCCGCAAGGAGACGAACCGGCGCATCGACGAGCTCGAGCACCTCGTGGACATCGGCGACGCCATCAACCGGCTCATCGGGACGTACTCTGGCGGCATGAAGCGCCGCCTCGATCTCGCGGCGTCGCTGATCCACGCGCCGGAGGTGCTGTTCCTCGACGAACCGACGACGGGCCTCGATCCCATCAGCCGGGCCCGCGTGTGGGACTACGTTCGCGCCATAAACAGGGAGATGGGGGTGACGATCTTCCTGACCACGCAGTACCTGGAGGAGGCGGACGCGCTGGCGGAGCGCGTGGGCATCATCAATCACGGCCTGGTTTCGACGGAGGGCACGCCTGCCGAACTCAAGCGGTCGGTCGGCTCCGACGTGATCGTTGCGACCGTGGGCGAGCCTGAGCAGGGCCGCGTCGCGCTCGAACGAGTTCGTTCCATCCAACAGGTGGACGTTTACGAGAACGAAATCTCCATCTCCACGACGAACGGCGCGGCGCTCATAAGCGACGTCGCGCTCGCGCTCAATCAGGCGGGGGTCACGGTGAGCTCGCTCACGCTGCGTACGCCGACACTGGACGACGTGTTCCTCCATATTACGGGGGCGCGCATGGAAGCGGAGGCAGAGGGAGCCGAGCACGACGCGGAACCGCAGGGGGCGGCATCGTGAGCGCCGCAGTCCAGTCCCGCGTGCAGGTCACGGCGCGCCGCGCGGGCTTCCTGCGCGACGTGATGAGCCTCGGCGGGCGCGCGCTGCGCTCGATCCCGCGCGACGTGGAGACGCTCATCCCGGCGCTCATCATCCCGGTGTTCTTCTTCATCATCAACGTGGGGGCGTTGCAGGACCTGACGGAGATGCCGAGCGGAGTCGCTGCCGAAGGTTTCGACTACAAGGCGTTCCAGATCCCGGTCGCAATCCTGTTCGCTGTGACGGGGCTGAGCCGCGCCAACGTGCTGGTGCTGGACATACAGAACGGCTACTTCGACCGGCTGGCGCTGTCGCCGGTGAACCGTCTGGCGATGCTGCTGGGGTTCATGGTGGCGGACATGGCGCTCGCGGTGGCGATGTCGATTCCGGTGTTCGTGCTGGCGTTCGCCATCGGCGTGGACTTCGCGACGGGTCTGCTCGGCATTGCTGCGCTGCTAGTGCTCACGGTCATCTGGGCGATCGTCTACAACGGCTTCCCGTACGCCATCGCGCTGAAGACCGGCAACCCGGCGGCGGTGAACTCCAGTTTCATCATCTTCTTCCCGGTGGTGTTCCTCAGTCCGGTGTTCGTCCCCCAGGAGGCGATGACCGGCTGGATGGCGACCGTCGTGCAGTACAACCCGGTCACGTATCTGCTGCGGGGGATGCGCTCGCTCATCAGTGAGGGCTGGGCGCCGGACGACATCTACGTCGCGCTCGTCGGCATCGGGGCCATCGGGGTAGTCACGATACCGCTGGCGACGCTGGCGCTGCTGGGGCGGGTGAGGCGCAGCTAGGGGCGTTCTTCCGGTTCCCCTGCTACGGGGTTAAGCGGAGTCCTCCCAAGGGGGCAGACCTGCGAGGCTCCGCTGCGCCTCGTCGCAGTCTTCGTCGACGCCCATGGGGTGCAGGAATACGCGCTCATCGACGCGTAGATGCTCGAGGGCCGCGGCTACGATGCCCCGGGAGTCCGCTAGGCGCGCGACGCCTCGGCCAACGGGCCCGCGGTGTAGGAGTCCCTTCGGTTCGAGCCAGCCGTCCATCAGGTTGAACAGCTCGCAGCAGTGGTCGGTTTCCCGGTAATCAAGCCTGGCCGGCTTCCCGTCCCGGAGGACGGTCACGAACTTCTCGGCGCGGTACCGTACGCCCGCGATGCTCTCGGCCACGTGCATCGTGGTGTTGGCTTCGTGGCCCACGCCCAAGAGAAGCACTTGCCCGTCGTGCTCGTAGGCCCGGCCCGGCGGACTGTCGATGCCATGGGCGGGTTCGATCGGGTGCGGCGCGGTGATCAAGTTTGCCTGGGGCCCCACGGCGGCGAATGAGTGAGGACTGTCGCTTCGCAGGACGCCGGGCAGCCGCCAGAATGTGTCGGCCACGATTCCCATGTCGGGGCACGGCGTTGCCTTGGGGTCGAAGGGGTTGTAGTCGTCGCTCGTCATGCTCGGCATGACGAGTGTGCCGTCGGCCCCAAGCGCCGCTCGCAGGGCCGCTATGAGCCCCTCTGATCCGCCGTCGATAGCCCCGACCTTCGAGAACGCCGTGTGAACGATCAAGACGCCGCCGGGCCTGGCTCCCAAGGCCGCCAACTGGGAGACGGCAGTCTCGATTGGTATTGCCGGAGGGGGTGATCCATCGTTTCGCTGGCGTCTTTTCGGCGGCGGCTCCTGCGGTCCTCGCCATTCTAGTCGGAGGTCTGCGCGGTGGGGGGCGCGTGTATGCTGGCGCGGCATGCTGGACGGCCATTTGCATAGGGCGCTTCCCCGGATATGGCCATCACACGTCTTCTACGGCTGGGCAATCGTCTACACGGGACTATTCATCTCGATCGCCCAGGTCCCGATGTACGGCCCCGTCTTTTCCGTGTTCGTGAAGCCTATCGAGGAGGACCTCGGCTGGTCCCGCTCGGCAATCACCCTTGCGTTCACCGTTGGAAGTCTGGGCGGGTCGTTGCTGGCTTCGGCCATCGGGTCCACGCTCGATAGGTACGGAGCGCGGCTGATCATGTCGGGGGCAGGGGTCGTGGCGGCAGCAGGACTCCTAGGCGTCGCGGTGATGGGCGAGCCTTGGCATTTTTGGATTGCCTACGGGGCTGCTCGGGCCGCATCCGTCTCCGGCGTGGGCTTGGGCATGTCGATTGCGATAGCAAACTGGTTCATCCGCAAGCGAGGCCGGGCGCCTGCCCTCCGCGCCGCCGGTCAGCGCGGAGGGCAGGCGATCGTGCCCTTGCTCATCCTGCCGGTGCTCTTGCTGATGGGGTGGCGCGAGTCCTTCATGGTCTTCGCCGCGGCCACGCTGCTCTTCGTCGCCGTGCCGTCGCTGCTGTTCATCCGCCGTCGACCCGAGGACCACGGACTCTATCCCGACGGGGACGCGGAGGCCGACGGGGACACAAATCAGGCGGGCAGGAGAATCGCCGCCGGTCGCGAGTACTCCTGGACGCTTGGTCAGGTGCGCGGGACGCGGACGCTGTGGATGCTGACGCTCGGCATGTCGATGGGGCTCGCGGCGCAGATCGCCATCAACGTCCACGCGGTGGCGAACTTCCAGGACAAGGGCGTCTCCGAGGGCTTGGCGGTGACGGTGGCGAGCGTGTTCACGGGCGTTGCGGTCCTCTCGATGGCGGGTTGGGGCGCGCTGCTGGAGCGAATCCACGTGCGATATGCGAGCATGATGGCGATGTCGCTATTCTTCGTGGCGATGGGCGTCTTGTTCGTCGCCGACACCTATCCGCTGGCCGTCGCGTTCGCCGTGCTCTTTGGACTGGGCACCGGCGGGTGGACCGTCTCCCAGATGATTATGATCCCCAACTACTTCGGGCGGCTCCACGCCGGCTCCATCAAGGGGTTCATCTCGCCCATTGAGGGACTGGTGGGCATCAGCGGGCCGCTGGTCGCGGCGCTCATCTACGATACGACGAAGAGCTACGACGCGGCCTTCGTCGGGGCCGCCGCCGCGTTTGCCGTCGACGTGGGCGCTTTCTTCCTGGCGAGACCCCTGCGGGCGCCTACCGCGCCTGCTCCCGTCGAGAACGGCCGGAGCGCGGCCTGATGAACGAGCCCCGGGTACTTTCGATTCCCGCGCTCTGGCCGTTCAAGCGCGTCTACTACGGCTGGGGCATCGTGGCGACTTCAGTCGCGGTGTCGTTTGCCCAAGTCCCGGTGTACGGTCCGGTGCTCTCCGTGTTCCTGACTCCCATCAATCAGGATCTGGGCTGGTCGTTCGGGCAGATGTCGCTCGCGTTCGCCGGCGGGAGTCTGCTCGGCTCGCTTCTTGCTCCCGTGGTCGGCGCCCGGCTCGACCGGTACGGAGCCCGGTTGTCGGTGGTGGTTGCGGGGTTGCTGGTGAGCGCGGCGATGTTGGGCCTTGCGTTCGTTCAGGAGGTCTGGCAGTTCATTCTCCTGTTCGCTCTGGGCCGGACCGCGGCGCTGACCGGCATCAATCTAGGGGTCACGGTGGCGGTCGCGAGCTGGTTCGTCCGCAAGCGCGGCCGGGCCACGTCGTTCCTGAGCATCGGGCTGCGGGCCGGACAGGCAATCGTTCCCTTGGCCATCATCACCCCCATCATGCTCGTGTCGTCATGGCGGCACGCCTACGCGGCGCTGGCGGTCTTCACCCTCGCGCTCATCGTCGTGCCCGGCTGGCTGTTCATCAGGCGCCGCCCCGAAGATTTCGGTCTGCTTCCGGACGGCGACGCTACTGACGGAGCCTCGCAGTCCGGGGAGGGTGGGCAGCCGCCGCGGATCGAGGAGGTGTCGTTCACGCTCCGGGAGGCGAGGCGCACGTCGGCGTTCTGGCTGCTGACCGTGGCGACGATGGCGGTGGCCTTCGCGCAGACCGCGGTCAACGTCCACGCGGTCACGAGTATCGTGGACCGGGGGATAAACCAGGCTTTCTCCGGCGCGTTCGTGTTCTTAATGATGGGCGTCGCCGCGCTTTCGGCCTATCCCTGGGGCGCCCTCATGGACGCTATACACATCCGGTGGGCTGCCGCGATGGCGACGGTGCTGTCCGGCAGCGCCATGGTGCTCATCATCTTCGTCGACAACCTGGGGCTCGCGATCGCGTTCGCCGTGCTGTTCGGGCTGGGGACCGGAGGGTGGACGCTGGCGCAGACGCTGCTGTTCGCCAACTACTTCGGGCGTCGGAGCCTGGGCTCGATACGGGGCCTCTCCCAGATGGTCGGCGGACCGCTGTCGGCGCTTGGTGCGGTCGTCGCGGGGTATATCCGCGACATCACCGGCAACTACACGCTCTCCTTCGCGGTCTTCTTTGCCGCGCTGGTGATGGTCTTCATCGCGTTGATATTCGCCAAGCCCCCGAAGAAACCGCCCGCCCCCACGTCGGAGGGCTAGACGAAGCCGCGCAGCTTGGCGGCGCGGGCGACTCGCTCGACGCCGATCTCGAAGGCGGACTGCCGGTATGTGGCGCCCGTCTGCTTCGCCTTCTCGGCGACCGCCCGGTAGGCGGCGACGATGCGCTGCTTCAGCTCGTCGTTGACGCGGGCCTCGGACCAGCTGAACTGCTGGAGGTTCTGAGTCCACTCGAAGTAAGAGACGGTCACGCCGCCGCCGTTCACCAGTATGTCCGGCAGGACAGGGATGCCGCGCTCGGCGAGTATCCGGTCGGCCTCTGGCGTCGTCGGATGGTTCGCGGCCTCGAGCACGAGCTTGGTCGGGAGCGACGGCGCGTTCTCCTCGGTGATGACGTTCTCAATCGCCGCGGGAACGAAGACGTCCGATTCGATGGAGAAGATGTCCTGCCCGTCGCACGGTCGGCCTCCGGGGAAGCCTCCGACGGACCCATTCTCCTTGACGTAGTCGACGAGCGCGGGGATGTCGAGTAGGTCGTCCGAGTAAACAGCGCCGTGCTGGTCGGCTACGGCGACGATGCGGGCGCCCTCCTCGTGGGCGATGCGGGCGAACCAGGAGCCGACGTTGCCGAAGCCTTGCACGGCTATTCGGGCGCGGCGCAGGTCGATGCCGAGGTCGTGGGCGGCCTCTTGGAGCACGTACATGGCGCCGCGCCCGGTGGCCGCCTCGCGTCCGGCGGAGCCGCCTACCTCGATGGGCTTGCCCGTGACGATGGCGGGGTTGTAGCCGTTGGACTGGCCGTACTCATCCATGATCCAGGCCATGGTCTGAGCGTTGGTGCCGAGGTCGGGGGCGGGGACGTCGCGGTACGTCCCGAGCAGGTGCTGGATGCTGCTGGTGTAGCGGCGCGTGACGCGGTTCAGCTCCGCTTCGCTCAGTCCTTGGGGGTCGATCGCTATGCCGCCCTTGGCGCCGCCGAACGGGATATTGAGCAGCGCCGTCTTCCACGTCATCAGCGAGGCGAGGGCGCGGACCTCGTCCTCGTCGGCGTGCGGGTGATAGCGGATGCCGCCCTTGTAGGGTCCGCGGGCGGCGTTGTGCTGGACCCGGTAGCCGATGAACACCTCGATCCGGCCATCGTCCATGCGGACGGGCAGGGACACGCGCAGCTCGCGCCAGGGTTCGCAGAACATACGCCTGACGCCGGCATCGAGGCCGAGGCTCTCGGCTGCGATATCGAACGACTGCTTGACGTCTTCTTGCGCGCTTCGCTGTTTGATGTCAGTCATGCCTTCTCCTCTGTCCCCTTCGAGGATATAGCACTGGCTTTCACCGCATACGGGGAGGCGAGGTGCATAAGGGGAGGCCAGGCGCGGACCACTCGCGGCGCGGAGAGGAGGCAAGGCCTCGCCTGCGCGGGAATCTCTCTGGAGAGGGTTGTTTGGGTGAGAGGGCCGCTTTTCTCGAATCTGTCGCATTTTCCCGGTTTTCCATGCTATTTCACTCCTGAGTGCGGGTTTCGGGCGCGACAGTGCAGCTCCGTTTCGCGACGCGAATGCGACACTTTGCGACAGCGAATGCGACACATTGCGACACAGATGCGACACATTGCGACAGGCGGCTCGCGGGCATCGGAGGGGCGGCAGAGCAGGTCTGTTGGGCCATGGGGACAGGGTAGGGAGGGAGAGGTCGTTCGCGCAACGGGCAAATGTCACAAATGCGACAGGTGGGCACCCAGGGTGGCCATTAGGCTCACGCCCCACGCCTCCGGACAAGGGCGACCTCAGTCCGGCTGTGGCTGAAGGTGGAGCGGCGACTCACTTTCTTAGCGTCCCAGCATTCTATCTGCGTGAAATCATCGAGCAAGGGATCGAGGACTTGGGGGACTACTACCCGACCGCGGACATCCCCGAACGCGTCCGTAAGGGCCGGGAGCACACGCACGCCGCCGCGGACGTGAGAAGGGCGCTTGGTCTGGACTCCCTCTCAGCTAAAGCTCACCGGCTGAACCTGAACGAGTACAGAATCGTGTCGATTTCCTGTTCCACATCCAAGAAACCGTCGTATGGGCCTAAGGCAAAGAGCAGGTACCAACTTTGGCCCTTCCTTATGACAAGGTCGCGCTCATAGTAGAAGTATCCCTCCTTGTTCACAGCCTCATAGTCGAACTCCCACGCCTCAAAGCCGCTTGGATGGCATACTAAGCGCGGGTCGGTAAGCAGGGTGTAACTCCATCCCTCCCAACCAGTAGTGTTCTCCACTAACTCGTCAACATTGTTGTAGGACCACGGCACCTCCTCGATGAACACCTCCATCCACGGGTACGGTGCGTCCCTGGCTACGCGATGAAAACTCGGGTCCTCCGGGGAGAACGCCTGGTCGTACTCAACCCCCGGCGGCATGTCCACGAACCATCCGTGGGGGTGGGCAAAGGTCGTTGCACTTAGCAGCGGAGGCGTCGGCTGACAGAGACGCTCGCCGTCGGCCATTCGGGCTATCAACTGGTCGTCCAACGGGCTAGCGAAACCGACTCCTGAAAGGTCAAAATGCGCGGCGACCACAATGCCCGCGAGCTCTCCGGCTGCGGTTATGATCGGCGCGCCTGAGTCTCCGGGATTGATGTCGGCTGTTACTTGGATAAGCTCACCGTCAATGCGGTAAGGCTCCACAAACGCCGAGATGATCCCGGTCGAAAGCGCCAAGTAGTCTTCCGAGTACCCCAATGTGCTGACGGCCTGACCGATCCTTAGCTCGCCCCGGTCTGCGAGTTGGACAGGGCTCAGACCGGAGCGTGGGACCTTAATGACCGCCAGGTCCAACCCGAGGTCCTCGCCGAGCAGCCTAGCCTCCGCCTCGGAGCCATCGCTGAACCCGACGGTGATATCGGTTGCGTCCTCAACCAGATGAAATGCCGTCAGTATCAGTCCGTTCTCCCGCACCACAACGCCCGACCCCTGCCAAACATCGGTCTTGACGCTGACCACGCTCGGCGTAACCCGTTCGACGATGTCGGCAGGGCTGGGCGTCGGAGTCGGCGTAGGAGTGAGCGTCGGCGTAGGTGTAGGCGTGAACGTCGCGGTTGGAGTAGGAGTGAGAGTCGCCGTAGGCGTAGGGGTGAAGGTTGCCGTCGGCTCAGGCGTCGGCGTGGGGGCGGGCTCGGGCGTGGGAGTTGAAGTGGGCTCAGGCGTTGGCGTGAGCGTCGGAGTAGGCTCCGGTGTGGGAGTAGCGGTAGGCGTTGACGTTGGAGTCGGCGTGGGTATCGGAGACGGGGTTGGCGTCGCCGTTGGAGGTTGGGCCGTGGCCGTGGCGGCAATCGCCGCGCTCACCGTCGCCTCAACGTCGGGAGCCGGGGGGCTGTCTGCCGAGGCGCAGCCGGCGCTTGCCAGAGTGAGGGCGATGAGGGCAAAGGACAGAGCTACGGCGCGGCGCATACGAGGAACCCCAATGCGGCGTGAACTTCGGGCGTTCGGCGAGCCGCCAAGAGGGCAAGGCTCCCTGATTCGTGTCGATTCACCCGATGCTCCCATCCAAGGGAGGCGCGGGACTTTAACAGAGGGGAGTGTAGCAGGCCCCCCGGCGTTGCCAGGGCGGGAGACGGGGAGACGGGGAAAGCCTGCGCGTCGGCCGCCTCTCCTCCCCCGCGCATCGCCGCGCTCGCGCGACCTCTCCCGCAATAGAGGGGGCGCGAGCGGGGGTGGTATGCTCGCGGTCGTGATGGCGAATTCTTCATGAGCGTGACGAACCTGCGGCGGTCCGGCGCGCTCACGCACGCGCCGATCTTCTTCTCCTTCTTTACGTGGGGGTTCGGTACGGGCGCCCAGAACCTCGGACGCCCGCTGTTCGCTTTTGCCGTTACGGGCAACGTGTTCCTGGTGGGCGTGCTGCTCGCCTCTAACGCGGTGCCGCGAGCCTTCACCGGCCCCCTGACGGGGTACCTCGCCGACCGTTTCGGCCGCAAGCCGCTGGTCATCCTCGGGCCGGTCATCCGGGGCCTATCGAACATCGGCCAGTTCTTCGCGGACGACTACGTAAGCTTTCTCGTCTACGAGATGATCGGCCAGGTCGGGGTCGCGATGTGGGGCACGAGTTCCAACGTGCTCATGTCGGACGTGACCAGGACGGAGACGCGGGGCCGGATGCTGGCGCTTCGCCACATGTCCATGCGGCTGGGCTTTGTCGCTGGGCCGGCTGTCGGCGGGGTGCTGGCGGCGACCTTCGGGCTGCAGTCGGTCTTTCTGCTCAACGGCGTGAGCAAGATCGTGATCGTCGTGGTCGTGCTTTTCATGGTGAAAGAGACGCGTCCCGAGGCGGCGCGCGCGCCCCGTGCGCCGGGGCAGGGGCGCGGCTTCTCGCTGGCGCCCTTCCGCGACCGCACCTTCCTGGTGCTAGCGATTGCGACGGCGATCTTCGCGATGAGCAACGCCGGAATCATGCAGAGCCTCATACCGGTCTATGCCGTCGACGTCGTGAAGGTCGACGCGGCGACCGTCGGCTTCCTCATCAGCATCGCGTCCATGGTCACCTTCCTGTTCGCGTTCCCGAACGGAATGATTGCGGACCGGTTCGGGAGGAAGTGGTCGCTCGTGCCGGGAATGCTTCTGATAGGAACGGCGTCCATCGTGCTGGCGGTAGGCGGCGTCTACGGGGCGCTCGTGCTCGCCGTCTGCATCAAAGGACTCGGCGAGGCGATGACGATGGGCACGACGCAGACCTATGCAATGGACATCGCGCCTCCCGACCGCCGTGGCGCGATCCTCGGGCTATGGACTATGAGCCAGTCCGTCGGCGCCACGACCGGGCCGATCCTGCTGGCGGCCCTCTATCACTTCATCTTCCCTGACGCGGCCTTCTACACGATGGCGGTCCTACTCGTGATGGGCGCGCTGATGGTCGCCCTCCTGGCACGCGAGACGGGTGGCCGGGCCCGCATGGCTCAGCAGTCTCCTCCAACAGCCGGAGGGTCCCCTCCCTAACCCTCTCCGGCAAGACGAGTCCCTTGCGTAACAACGCGGCGGCGAACCGCGACATTTGACCATTGCCCAGCTCTCTGCAACGCCCTACAATGAGGTGTCATAATGTCGTCATGCCTAGGGCCGCAGGCCCCCCAACCACCGGGGGCGCTGGACTTGTCCCCTCCGCCCTCTTCTGCAGAGACCTTTGCGCTGGACGGCCCGGTGGATGCAGACGATGCAACCACGAACTAGTTCGTGGTAAGCCCCACTCGTGGTTCGTGGTGGGCCTGTCGGACCATGGACCGGCCTGGAATACGGGGGGAGTGCAGAGGGCAGAGCCCTCTGCCGGGGGCGTGGGGGATGTCCCCCACAAACTGACCGGGCGGGAGGGCGGGAAGAATCCACGCACAGGTCTCGCCTGCGCGGAGCGAGATCGGGGCAGGGGACGCATGAAATACAAAACATCTCGGTCAGGAAGTAGTTCCAGTACCCAGGAAGCAGGCCACGGCCACGAAAACACCGCCCCGAAACCAGCGATTTCCCATGTTTTTTCGGGAAGTTTTTACTCGTAAGGGATTGAACGGTTCGGGAACTTTTTACTCGTAACAACGGCGCAACCTCCCCACCTGGACCGGGAGTTACGCAAAGGTCTTGCAGGCGGGAGGGGATCAGACAGTCCTTCCCCGCAGCGTGGGGAGGAGGCCGGAAGAATCCTGACCGAATGGGGGCGGGTGGCCGTACAATCTTCCCAGTCCTTTCCACCTTCCCAGCCCCATGGAGATGTCATGCCTGATGCATTCGACCCAAGCCGGGTGATTCTCACCGGCGAAAACCCGTTCATCCGCCTCGCCGACCCCAGCAGCCGGGTGACGAGCCAGGCCAGCTTCTGGCGAGTGATCTTCAGCGGTGGAGGCCCTGGCCACGCGCTGTTCGTCAAGAGCGAGCTGACGGACGAGGAGTGGCGCATCTACTCCGACAACATCGCGATGACGCGGTGGCTGCAATCGACGGTGCAAGGGATGCTGAACGGCGAGCTGAGCGACCTCGGCATTCCGGTCGTGGACGCCGACTTCGAGCACCACGGCGACATCAGGTCCTTCTGGACGGAGCGCGTGACGTCGGACGATGACGATATCTCGCTCACCTGGTACGAGGCAGGCGAGGCCCATCTTCGACACACGTATCCCTTCGACGCTCCCGACCGTCCGTACGGCGTATCGAGCGTGCTGATCCCGTGCGCGGGCGCCCGGCTAACGCTCAACGGGGAGCACGCCGCCGGCCAGCCCTTCCCCCGCGACTGGGACGGCGTCGCCTTCAGCTCCTGCGCGCTCGCCTTCTCAGAGTCGTGGACGGAGCGCCGGTAGGGGGATGGCGCGGAGATTTCAATCAACTGACAGTTGCGTCGTAAACGTAGACCAGTCGTGCGCACCGGTTCCAGGGCCACTTGCCCCCGAACATCTCCAGATTCGCGTCGGGCGCCTGTTGACCCTAGCCCAGGAGCGTCGCATTATCATTGCAGTGAATCATCTCCCCGGCATCTCGGTTCGTTGACGCTCGCAGCGGCGGCCACGTACGTTTTCGCCGACTCCCAAGCGGCGTTGGACGAGGCGGTCTCGGCGATGCGCGCCGCCTCCGTCGTCGGAGTCGACACGGAGGCCGACAGCCGCCACCGCTATCCGGAGAAGGTCTGCCTCGTTCAGCTGTCGGACGGCGAGCGGACGTACCTCGTCGACACCCTGGCGGACTTGGACTACGACGGCTTGGGGTGGCTATTGGCGGATCCGGCTGTGGAGAAGGTGCTGCATGGCGCTGACTTCGACATCCGGGGACTGGACCGGGACTTCCGCTTCCCTCTCGCCCCTTGCTACGACACCTCCATAGCCGCACGGTTCGTGGGCTTGGAACGCGTCGGGCTCGCGTCGCTCCTGGACGAGCTGCTCGGCGTCAGCATCCCCAAGGACCACCGTCTACAACGCGCTGACTGGTCGCGGCGTCCGTTGGGAGCAGAAGCGTTGGACTACGCGGCGTCCGACGTGGCGCACCTCGGCGAGCTGCGCGCCGCACTGGACGAGCGGCTGCGAGGTCTCGGCAGGGCCGGCTGGGTCGCCGAGGAGTTCGAGCGGCTCACAGAGATACGCTACGTGCCCCCCGACCCCGCGACGGCCCACCTGTCGGTGAAGGGGTCGCGCGACCTCGACGCCCGCGCCTTGGCGGTCCTGAAGTCGTTGTTCGACTATCGCGAGGTAGAGGCTCGACGGATGAACCGGCCGCCGGGCTACATCGTGCCAGCCGAGGCGCTCGTCTTCATGTCCGCAAATCCGCATGCCGAGCCGGCTGACGTGCCGAGCCTCGGCCCGTCGGCGGTGCGGCGTTTCGGGCAGGGCATCCGTAAGGCCATCCGCGCGGGGGTCAATGAGGAGCCCCTCCCGCGTCCGCGATCGCCGCGGCCGCCGCTCCTCAGGGCGACCCGCGAGCAAGCGGCGCGACTCTCGATGCTGAAGCGATGGCGCACAAAGCTCGGGGCCGAGCTTGCCCTCGACCCGTCCCTCCTCTGGCCAATGCGGAGCCTCGAACGTCTGGCGCGGGAGCCCGGCGCGTTGGAGAGCGAGCTCGAATCGTCCGAGGTGCGCCGCTGGCAGCGCGCCCAGTTCGAGGACTCGCTTCGCAAGCAGTTTCCGCGCGCGGGCTGAACGCGTCCGGCGCTGCTGCTATCCTTCCCCTGTCCCGCCATTCTTCCTTTCCTGGAGGTTCGATGACCGCTCAGTCCACCAGCCGCGCCGTCGGCGTGCCCACGCCCCGCGTCGACGGTTTCGACAAGACCACCGGCCACGCGACGTACACCGCGGACATCCAGCTAGAAGGGGCGCTGTTCGCCAAGACGTTGCGCAGTCCCTACCCCCACGCCAGGGTGCTCTCCATCGACACGTCCGCCGCCGAGAGACTGCCGGGCGTGCACGGAGTCGTCACCGGCGCTGACATCCACGAGGGCGCCCGCCATGGCCGGGCTGTCATTGACGTGCCGGTCATCGCCCAAGGGGTCGTGCGCTTCATCGGCGAGCAGATTGCCGCCGTCGCCGCTGTCGACGAGGATACGGCGCAGCGCGCCATCGACCTGATAGAGGTCGAGTACGAAGAGCTGCCCGCCGTCTTCGACATCGACTCCGCGGCCGCGGACGGAGCTCCACTCGTCCATAACGACATGCTGGAGATTAAGGGTTACCCCAAGGAGGTAACGGAGCCCAGCAACGTCTACACCGTTTTCGATTGGGTGAAGGGCGACGTGGACGCAGGCATGGCCGAGGCGGACGTCATTGTCGAGAATACGTTCACGACGCCCCGGCAGCACCAGGGGTATATCGAGCCTCACACCTGCCTGGTGGTCGCGCATCCGTCCGGCAAGGTCGACGTGTGGGCAGCGAACAAGTCGCCGCACCCCGGCAAGCGAATGGTCGGCGCGGCGACGGGCCTCAGCCCCGACGACATCGTCTTCAATCCCGTGACCATCGGCGGCGATTTCGGCGGCAAGGGCTCGGCGATGGACATCCCCATCGCCTGGATGCTCTCTTCCCGCACGGGCCGGCCGGTCAAGATCGTGTTTGACTACTCGGAGGACCTGACCTCCGCGAACCCCCGCCACGCCTCCCGCGTCACCATGCGGACGGGCGCGACACGCGATGGCGTCATCGTCGCGCACGACGCGCTGGTGGAGTACGACAGCGGAGCGTACGCCGGATTCAAGCCGGGGGGGCACCTTGGCGGGGCGAGCGCGGCGGCGGGGCCGTACAAGGTCCCGAACACGCGCATCGTCGAGCATCAGGTGTACACCAACAACGTTCCCTGCGGCTTCATGCGCGGCCCTGGCGAGCCTCAAGCGATGTTCGCTGTCGAGTCGCAGATCGACTGCCTCGCGGCGGAGCTTGGGATGGACCCGGCCGACCTCCGGCGGAAGAATCTCGTAACCGAGGGCGAGGAGGACTCCCTGGGCTCCGTCTTCCAAGAGGTGCGCTCCATCGAGACGCTGGACTCGGCGCTGTCGGCGGCCAAGTATGGCTCGCCCAAGCCGTCGGACGCCCGGTTCGCCTACGGGCGCGGCGTCGCCATCGGGGAGCGTGTGCAAGCGGGGGGCGAGACGCACGCCGGCGTAACGCTGAACGCGGATGGCTCGGTTGTCGTGAACACGTCGGTGTTCGAGCAGGGCACCGGCTCCTACACCGTCATGCAGCAGATCGTCGCCGAGGAGTTGCGGATGCCGATAGAGCGTGTCAGCGTCGCGGTGTGGGACACGGCGAGCACCGCGTTCGACTCGGGCATCGGCGGCGCGCGGGTCACGAGGATGGCGAGCGCCGCCGTCTGGAACGCCGCGCAGGCCGTGAAAGCGGAGCTCTTCAAGCTCGCCGCCGACATCCTCGGCTGGCCGGAGGACAAGCTGGAGGTCGACGGCCCGCATCTACGCCGCACTGACTCGGAGGAAAGCATCGCGTGGAGCGCCATCGCCGAGCGCACGGGCGCGTCGGTCGTCGGCCTTGGGGACGTGCAGGACACGGCCAAGAACCCGTATACGTCCTTCACCGCCCAGGTCGCCGAAGTGGCCGTGGACAGGGAAAGCGGCGAGGTCAAGCTGCTGACGGTCACGACGGCGCACGACACAGGTAGGGTGCTCAACCCCATCGGCCACCAGGGGCAGATCAACGGAGGGCTGGTGCAGGGCATCGGGTTTGGGCTGCAAGAGGAGCTTGCCGTGGAGGACGGACGCGTGACCACCGCGTCATTCGCCGACTACAAGATGCCGACGATGGCGGACTTGCCGGAGCTGAGGACTGTCCTGCTGGAGGAGGGTCCGGGCGGCGGATGGGGGCCATACCAGGTGAAGGGCATCGGCGAGCAGTCGAACTCGCAGACGGCCCCCGCCATCGCCAACGCGGTCGCCGACGCCGTCGGCGTGCGGGTGCGCGACCTTCCGGTCACGGCTGAGAAGGTCTACCAGGCGTTGCGCTCCGAGTGAGGCGTCCGCCCGCAGACGAGGGGGAAGCCCCGGCTGACGCCCAGCCGCGGGCAGGCGCGGGCCCCCGTCCATTCGTCTCGCTGGCCTATCGCCAGTACCGTCAGCTGTGGGCCGGCACGTTCTTCACCTTCGCGGCCGGTCAGATGACCATGGTCGCCCGGCCATGGCTCGCCTACGAGTTGTCCGGCTCCGCGTTCGTCTTGGTCGCCGTGGCTCTGGCCCAAGGGCTGCCGATGTTCTTCCTGGCGCCCCTCGGCGGGGTCGCCGCGGATCGCTTGTCGAAGCGGACGGTGCTGCTCTTCTCCCAAGCGGCCCTGCTTGTCATGGCCGCCGTCACCGTCGTCGCCATCTATCTGGACATCGTCGAGGTGTGGCACCTGGCGGTCTTGGCGGTGGTGCACGGCGTCGCGATGCCGTTCAACATGCCGGTGCGGCAAGCGTACGTTCCGGTCCTGCTGCCCCGAAGTCTCGTGCCGAATGGCGTTGCGCTGCAGGCCGCGGGACGCAACATGAACCAGGTGGTCGCGCCGAGCATCGCGGGCTTTCTGCTGGCGTTCGACCCCGTCGTCGCCTTCGCCGCAATCGCGGTGCTCCACGTGCTGTCGATGATGATGTCGTTGACCTTCCCCAAAGCGGCGCCGGTGGAACAGAAGAGCCGCGGCGTTCGCGGAGAGCTGTTCTTGGGGTTCCGCTACGTGCTGGGCACTCCGCTGCTTCGGCTGCTATTCGCCATGCTGTTGCTGACGCTGGTTCTCGGGATGCCGTTCCTGCACCTGCTGCCGGTCTTCCAGGAAGTGCTCGAGGTTGGGCCTTCTCGGTTGGGACTGATGTACGCGGCAGTAGGCGCTGGCGGGTTCCTCGGCTCGCTGGTGGTTGCGTCGTTCTCGGCGTTGGCGCGCGGGCTGCCCCAGTTTGTCATGGGCGTAGGTTTCGGCGTGTCGCTGATCGCATTCGCCCTGTCGCCGGTCTACATCGCATCTCTGGCGGTGCTCGTGGTGGCCGGGTTCACGAATCAGGCGTACAACACGATCAATCAGACCCTCATCGTCACGAGGACGGACCAGGCGTTGTACGGGCGCGTCATGAGCATCAACATGATGATGCGCTCGTTCATCACCATGTCTATTTTGCCCATGGGCTATCTCGCGGACCGTTTCGGAGCGCCGGTGACCATCGCCGCGTCGGCGGGGCTACTCACCCTCTCTTTCCTTCTCATAGGTCTGGTCCGCGGCGTCTCGGTCCCTGAGGGCCCGCAGAGCGTCCCCCGAGAGTGATCGGATAGCGGTCGTTACGCGTAAGTCTCCTCCGTTGACACGAGGCGGGAGCGGTCGCCAGACTTGCCCAAAGGAGAGACTGGCTATGACGATGGACGACCGCATGGCGGAGATTCTGAGGCGTGTGACCATTGCTCTTGAGGAACTCAACGCTGGACAAGTAAAGCTGGGGGCTGCGATCCAAACACTTGCCGACGGGCAGAGGCTGGCGGTGAACGCCCTCCGGGCAATGGAGGACGGTCAGGAGCGCGCGGAGGCTGCAGTTCAGGCGATGGTGGACAGGCAGAAGCACATGGTCGAGCTGGTCACCCAGCTGCAGATAGAGATGGCGACACTCGTAGAGAAGGGTTAGCCCGGCAGCCCCCTTCCAACGCTCCCCAACCCGTCATTGCTTCGAAAATAGGTGCCCACGCTCCCCTTCCGTCATTCCCGCGCAGGCGGGAACCTCGTAGCGGGGCGACAGCACCGCGATCCCTCCCTCCGTCCTCCACCCCCGGTTTTCGCCGGTTGTGGTGTGGGCCGAGAGGCCCACGTGACAGATTCCCGCGAAGGCGGGAACCTCGCAGCCCTTCTCGCGTCGCCATTGTGACATTTGCTAGTTGCGAAAATGACCCCTCGTTACCTATCCTGCCTCCCATGACCCAACCGCCCGGCGCCCTAGGGGTGGTTCCACTGGGGCTGCCCCAGCGTATGCCGTCGGCCTCTAGCCAGGAGTGAATGGGACCAAATGAGACCAAATAGGACTCTTTTTGCGAGGAGGCGGCCCCCATCCACTCGTAGGCCGGGGGAAGTTACGAGTGAGATGGATATGACGTCTTCGGACAAAAACAGACCCCTGCGGTCGTGCAATGCGCCGGATCGGGGCCTATTCCGCCCTCACTGGACGCCGCCTCTCTGCCGGGGGCGTGGGGGTGTCTCCCACAACAGATCGGGCGAGTGGGTGGGAAGAGTTACGCCCGCCAGAAAATTAGGGTTACGCAAAGGTCTCGTTTGCGGGCAAAGGCTAGGGAGGGGGTCTGCGGGGAGCATGAACTACAAAATCATCGTGGGTGGGGAAGTAGTTCCAAGGCGCGTGAAGCAGGCCACGGCCATGAAAACGCCCCTCGAAACCCCTGATTTGCCGTGTATTTCGGGGAAGTTCGCACTCGTAAGGGAATGTACAACTGGGGAACTTGGTACTCGTAACAACCGGGGAACTTCCCCACCATGGCCGGAATCGATGCTTCCTGTCGCCCTCCCATCGAGTGTTGAACGAGCGCAAGTCGTTGCCCGCCCGTTGCGCTCTTGGATAGACTGGCCGTCAGGGACATCCCCTTGGGAGAGACTATGGACGAGGGCATGCGCGACCGTATCGAGTCCGCGCTCAAGAACGCGGGCGGGCAGTACGTCGAGGTCCACGTTGAGGAGGCCGCCTCCTCGAACATTCGCTACCGGGGCCGCGACCTCGAAGAGATTGGGCGGGGTAGCGCGCTTGGAGGCAACATCCGGGCTCTGGCCGGGGGCGGCTGGGGGTTCGCGTCCTTCAACGACCTGAACGACCTCGAATCCAAGGTCCGTCAGGCCGTCGAGCAGGCGCGCGTCATCGGCGGCGAGCGCATCGAGCTCGCGGAAGTCGCGCCCGTGGTCGACCATGTCCCGCCCGTCATAGGTGAGGACCCGACCGCCCTCACCCTCGCGGACAAGAAGGGCGTGCTCGACGAGTACGTCTCCATCATGATGGGAACGTCCGGTGTGCAGTCAGCCTCCGTCGGCTACTCGGATGGACGGCGGCGCATGGTCTACGCGAACTCCGAAGGCTCGTACCTTGACCAGGAGCGCATCGACGTCAATCTCAGGCTCAACGCCCAAGCCCGCAACGGCGCCGACGTTCAGCAGTACGGCATAAGCCTCGGCAGCTTGGGTGATTTCGCGTTTGTCATGGGCCTGCAGGAAGACGCGAGGGAGGTCGCGGAGAAAGCGGTGGCTCTCCTCGACGCCCCCGAGGTCAAGGGAGGGGAGTACACGGTCGTGCTCGACCCCATCCTGGCGGGCGTGTTCATCCACGAGGCGTTCGGGCACCTGTCTGAGGCCGACCACATCTACGCGGAGCCGCGTTTACAGGAGCTGATGAAGCCCGGAAAGCGGTTCGGCGGGACGCACCTCAACGTGAAGGACGGCGCGACCGTTCCCAGCGCGACGCTGCGCGGCTCCTACGTGTACGACGACGAGGGCGTGCAGGGCCAAGAGACCGACCTCATCAAGGACGGCGTGCTCGTGGGGCGGCTACACTCCAGGGAGACTGCCGCCAAGCTCGGCGAGCGGCCTACCGGGAACGCGCGGGCGCTCAACTACCGGTTCGCGCCCATCGTCCGCATGACCAACACGTTCATCGTGCCCGGCGAGGCGAGCGTCGACGATCTGTTCGCCGGCGTTGAGGACGGGTTGTACGTGAAGAACTGGTACGGCGGCATGACCTCCATGGAGATGTTCACCTTCTCCGCAGGTGAGGCCTACCGGATCCGCAACGGAAAGATCACCGAGCTCTGCCGCCCTGTGATGCTATCGGGCAACGTTTTCTCCACCCTTCACAACATCGACGCCATCGCCGGCGACCTTGGGATGAACGAGGGCGGAGGCTGCGGCAAGGCGGGTCAAAGCCCCCTTCCCGTGTCGAACGGCAGCCCGCACATTCGCATCCGGCAGTGCCTCATCGGGGGAGCGTAGCCATAGCCTCTAAAGTCGACACCAAAGCCGTCGCCGAGCACATCCTCGAGCTTGCCGCCGCCGTAGCGGACCAGGCCGAGGTCTTCTACGTCGAGTCCTCGTCTACGCCCGTACACTTCGAGGCCAACGCCATCAAGGGCGTCGACGCCAACGACTCTGCGGGCGCCGCCCTCCGGCTGATCAAGGACGGTCGCGTCGGGTTCAGCGCGACCTCCAACCTCCATGACCCCCAAGCCCTCGTCGACGCGGCGCTGGAGACCGCTCCCTTCGGGGCTGAGGCGAGATTCGACTTCCCCGGACCGCAGAGCTACCCCGACGTGGTGGTCTACGACGGCTCAGTGGAAAGCGTCACGTTGGAAGAGATGGCGTCCTTGGGCGAGCGCGTAGTGGCCGAGCTGCGGGCCTACTCCTCCGAGGTGCAGGTCGAGGGCAGTGTCTCGAAGTCCACGTCCCGCATCGCGTTGCTCAACAGCAACGGAGGAGGCGTGAGCTACCCGCGCTCCCGGTCGGGCATCGGCTTCGAGGGGACGGTTATTCGCGGCGAGGACATGCTCTTCACCTTCGACAGCGAGTCCAGCATCGCTGCCGTTACGGACCCTTCAACAATCGTTGCGTCGATCCTGCGGCAGCTGGAGTGGGCGAAGGAGACGGCCTCCGCCGACACGAAGACGATGCCCGTCATCCTGATGCCGACGGCTGCGCCCAGCGTCCTGCTCTCGCCCCTCCTCGCGGGGCTGAACGGCAAGGCCGTGCTCCAGGGCACGTCTCCGCTGGTCGACCGGTTGGGAGAACGGATCGTCGACGAACGATTCAGCCTGACCGACGATTCAACGCTATCGCGCGTGCCCAGCAGCCGCCCCAGCGACGACGAGGGCGTCGCGAGCCGTAGGCTCCCGCTCATCGAGGCGGGCGTGGCCGCGTCTTTCTTCTACGACCTGCAGACCGCGGGCCAGGCGGGCGCTCAGAGCACTGGCTCCGGCGAGCGCGGTCTCGGCTCGCTGCCCGGCCCTTCGACGGGCGTCCTGCTGATGGCCGAGGGCGACACGTCGCTCGACGACATGATCGCCGGGATGGAGGAGGCGCTGGTCATCGAGCGGCTTCTCGGCGCGGGCCAGAGCAACGTGCTCGGCGGCGACTTCAACGCCAACGTACTGCTCGGCTACAAGGTCGAGCATGGTAAGGTCGTGGGCCGTGTCAAGAATACGATGGTCTCCGGCAACGCCTATAAAGCCTTGAACGACGTTATCGCCATTGGCAGCGGCGGACGGTGGATGCGCGGCGGTCTGTTCGCGTCCGCCATAGCCGTCGGAGGCGTCTCCGTTTCGACCAAGGGGTAGGCCATGGCCCTGGGCGCCATCATCGACGAATTGATAAATCCTGACGCTGAGCTAAAGCCGTCTCTGCTAAGCCGGTTGAGCGCGCTCCTTCCTGAAGAGCTGGAGGAGTTGCGTGAGGGCTGGGCCGATATCCCTGCGCCGCGCCGGCTGGAAATCGTCGAGGGCATCATAGGCATGGCCGAGGACGACATCGAGCTCGACTTCCTGCGAGTCCTCCACGACGCCCTCCAGGATGACGAGGCCGAGGTGCGCGCGGCTGCGGCCTCCGGCCTCTGGGAGACCGACGACCGCATCGTAATCACTCCCTTGTTGGGCCTCCTCGAGTCCGACGAGTCGCCTACAGTGCGCGCCGCCGCCGCCTCGGCGCTGGGGCATTTCGTCGAGCTGGCCGAGGCCGGCAAGCTGATCGAGCGCGACGCATCAAGGCTCCAGGAAGCGCTCCTCCGCGCGCTGAAGGACGATGAGGAAGAGGCCCTCGTGCGCCGCCGGGCCCTCGAAGCAATCGCCCCTCTGAGCCATCCCAGTATCGGCGACTTGGTGCGCTGGGCCTATAAGTGCGACGATTCGTCGATGAGGCAGAGCGCCGTTTACGCCATGGGCCGCACCTGCGACCCGGCCTGGCTGTCCGTCATCGTTGAAGAGATGGAGAGCCTTGACCCCGCCATGCGGTTCGAGGCCGCGAACGCCGCGCGGGAGCTCGCCGACACCGAGGCCCTACCGTACCTGCACGAGCTCGTCGATGACCTCGATACCCAGGTCGCAATGGCTGCCGTACACGCCATCGGCGGCATCGGCGGCGCCATGGCCAAGAAACTCCTCAAGCGGTACGTCGATAGAGGCGACGGCACGGTGAGCGAGGCTGCTGAGGAGGCTCTCCGCGCTCTGGAGACCGACGAGATGGACTTCACCATGCTTGACGTGCGGGAGGAAGTGTAGCGGTGGCGGGCGGGCTGAAAGTCACCGAGGCCGTCTCGGCGGGCGGCGTCGTATACAGGGACGGCTCGGGCGGACTGATGGTCGCCATCTGCGGACGGACCAGCTCAGGCCTCTGGGCCCTCCCCAAAGGCACGCCGGACAACGGCGAGACGATTGAGCAGACCGCGCTCCGTGAGGTCACCGAGGAGACGGGCTTGCAGGTGGCGATCGAGGCCTCGCTGGGGCACATCGAGTACTGGTTCCAGCGGCAGTCGGAGCGCATCCATAAGCGCGTCCATTTCTTCCTGATGGCCGAGCGCGGCGGCTCTTTCGACCACCACGACCCCGAGTTCGACGTCATCGAATGGGCGCTGGCGGCGGAAGCTCTCAGAACGCTCACGTATCCCACCGAGCAAGAGGTGGTTCGCCGGGCAATCGAGGAGATCGAGCGGCGGGACAGCAGCGTTGGTTGAGCCTGTCGCACGCAGCCCCATCGCACGCGGAACGAAGGTCGTGATCCGCGCGAAGCAGATCGAGGATGGTGAGGACGACCACCGCTGGCGGGCCGACCCCGAGCTCGCCGAGCTCGACGCCGCCTCGCCGCTCCGCCAGCCGCTGCGGGACTACCTACGGGACTTCGAGAGCGAGCTGAAGCATCCGACGCCCTGGGTGCGCCGTTACGGCATCGACACCCTGGACGGCCTGCATATCGGCAACTGCATGGTCTACGACATCGACACGATAGGCGGTAGGTGTGAGGTCGGCATCCTGCTCGGCAACCGCGCCTACTGGGACGGCGGCTACGGCCGAGAAGCGTTGCGGTTGCTCATGGCCGAGTGCTTCAAGATGGAGAAGATGAATCTCCTCTATCTACACACTTTGGTGTGGAACGCGAGGGCGCGCCGGGCCTTCGCGGGTTGTGGATTTCGAGAAGTGGGGCCCCTCCGCCGCGCGGGCCGTGATTTCGTACGCATGGAAATCACCCGCGAGGAATGGGAAGCGCTCCCCCCAATGACTTATCCCCCCTCGGAGGCGCAGTGATGCCGACTGACCCGAAAGCACAATCAGAGGCGCAGCTTCGGCGCATCGAGGCGGCCTTGGGCAAGACGGCTGCCGGAGTGGCCGGCGAGCTCGGGCGCCAGGGAATCGAGCGCCATTCGGAGGTCGTCGCGTTCCTCAAGGCCACATACGGCCTCACCCATGGGAACGCCAACCTGTTAGCACACGTGGCGCGAGAACGGCTCGCGGGTGGGCCCCAGACCTCGGAAGACTTGCTGGCCGCCCAGTACGCAGGCCCCAAGGCGGCGCTGCTCCCGGCCTACCACGCGCTCTCGGCGGTTGCCGAAAGCTTGGGGGCGGATGTGGAGAAAGTTGTCCAGAAAACCGGCGTGAGCTTCCGCAGGAAGAAGCAATTTGCGCTTATTCAGGCCCCCTCGGCGAAGCGCTTGCGGCTGGGACTGAACCTCGACGCGACGCCCAATGACCCCCGCATCGTTGCAGCCAGCGGCATGTGCACGCACAGCGTCGACCTCACGAGCCCGGACGCGGTAGACGCCGACGTGGCGGCGTGGGTCCGGGCCGCCTACGACCGGGCCGGGTAGAAGCGAAAGGCGCGTTAGCGCATAGGTAGGGGGAAGGTTAGGAAAGGGGGGCTGGCGGGCGAAGGCAGTGGCGGGGAGCCGCGCCTACCGCAACGGGAGGGCCACTACGGCTTCGCCTGTCGTGGTCTTGGTTCCCTCGCCGTTCTCGATCCATACCTCGCAATGGACAAGCCCAGCCGATTCGTCCTTCTCAACCACGACTCCTTTGCAAGTGAGCGTATCGCCAGGGACGTCCATCGCCCGGTAGCGGACCGACAATGACTTCAAACGCCCTTCCGCGCCTGCCCAGTCGGTCATGAGCTGCCCAAGGAACGCGCTCTTCAGGGCGCCGTGCAGAATCACTCCGGGTAGGCCCTGCGCGCGCGCAAAATCCTGATCGTAGTGGATTTCGTAGAAGTCTCCGGACGCGCCCGCGTACATCACGAGCTGGCGGGTTGTCGGCTTCTTCACGAGGGGCGGTACCTCGGTCCCCGGTCCGACGTCTTGGAGATAAGCGTGGGGACTCATGCCGCAGGCATCCTGATAGTCGTGTTGCGTTGCGTTGCGACGACCTCCCCGTCCTGGTTCACGTATTCGGTGAGGTAGGTGGCCAGGAGCATTGGTCCCATCCGCCCCTCGCGTTCGACGAGCTGTTCGAGCTGAGTGGAGAAAGTGATGGTGTCGCCCGCGCGGACGGGCGCGCCGTACGTCCATTCGCTTCCGCCGTCGAGGGCGCGCGGCACGCTCTCGCCATCGGGCAACGTCGGAATGGCGCGTCCCAGAGACCGGAGGAACGTCGGAGGAGCGATGTCAGGAAAGAGCGGGTTCTCGTCGTCGATGGCCTGCGCGAAACGCTCGATGGCGCCACGCTCGACGGCCGCTTGCTGCGCCTCGCCCTTCACGCCGACAACGGCTTGCATGGCTGGCGTGATGATGGAATCCGGCACGCCCTGAGGTCTCCTTTCCGTCAGGAGTTGAGCTTCCCTCCGTCGGAATGGCAGGCTATTGCCTGTTTTGGGGAGTGTCAAGAATCAGCGGGAATCGGTCGCTATATCGGTTGGGGAAACCCATTGACAGTGCATCACGGTATGAGGTAACGTTTTCCTCTGTTCTCTAGCGTTGATTAGTCCGAAATACGGCGCGAAGGGCGCTTACATCACGATCTCCCGACGGTTGCGGATTGCTGGCCTCTCCAGTCCTTCAATCGCCTCCGCCCATCTAGCCCTTCCGTCAGGAAGGGCTTTTCTTAGCCCCCGTTTAGGAGGCACTTGAGTCATGCGCGATTCCGCAGGATTGACCCTCTTCTCCGCGCGATGCTAGCCTGATTGGAGCGCAGGAGTGTAGCTCAGCCTGGTAGAGCAGCGGTCTCCAAAACCGCCGGCCGAGGGTTCGAATCCTTCCACTCCTGCCATTCTCCTCTTTGGTTCTCCCCGCAGACGCGCACGGGAGGAAGAGTAGGTTCCCTTAGACAGGGCCGATGCGCGGCGGTTGGTCACTCAGCACGACGGTCGCGGTGACGCAGGGCTCTCCGCCGACGGCTATCGTCTTGTGTCCTTTGCCGGTGATGTTGTCCATGAGCCGCGCCTCGCCTGCGCCGAACACCTTCTGCGAACCGTCCGGGTAGGTAATCTGCAAGGCGCCCGACAGGATGATGACGAACTGGCGCATCGGGGCGGGGTGCCAGTCCTGTTCCACGTCCGGCGGCCTTATGCCGAATTTGATGCTCGTCGCGTCGAAGCCGTCGAGCCACTCTTGGCGCCCGCTCAGCTCGATTGGCTGCCAGGTGGTGTCGCCGTTGGCGTCGGTGTACATGCGGGAAGTGCCCATAGTCTGCTCCTAGGGGTTAAGGGGGTATCGGACGCCGGCATTGTGGCGCCCTCTTGGCCGCCCCGCAAACGCGAGGTTGGCGCCCGCGTGGTCGGCGTTCTACAATCAGTTGGTTGCGCGCAGGTGGTGGAATAGGTAGACACGCTGTCTTGAGGGGGCAGTGGGAGCGATCCCGTAAGAGTTCAAATCTCTTCCTGCGCACCAACTTCTCTCCTCAGTCCTCCCGCGGACGACGCTTGATGCGAAATCGTTGATGCGGCGGAGACTGACATTTGCCCCTTCCCCTAACACCTCAGCTTTCCCTACACTGGCTTACATGGGCCTTACGCGCTGTCCCCATCCCTACCAAGGAAGAGCTAGGGGTGGTTTCGCAGGGGGTCCCGCTGTCGACGGTGGGCTCGTGCTTAGGAGTAAATGGCACGAAATGGCACGAAATGGCACACTTTTTCGATGAGGGAGCCCCCGCGCACTCGTAGGCCGGGGAATGTTACGAGTGAGATGGATGAGACATCTTCGGACAAACAAGCTCTTGCGGTCGTGCAATGCGCCGGACGGGAGCCGAATCCATCCTCACCGAGCGCTGCCCCCAACTGCTGCCACCGTGTCATTTTGCATCATGCGTCGCGGACGGAAGCCGAGGAAGAGTGTCCTTCCGAGGCTCTCCCCATCGGTGGGCGAGCGCGCCGCTTCTGAACACCTTAGAATCAGCCGTCGAGATTCCATCTCATTTTCGCGGAGGCCCGCCATGCCAACCGTCGTCCACGACCGCCTGCAGACCATCGCCGACCGCCTGCTCCAATGCGCCGGCGCTGCGCCTGAAGAGTCCGAAACCATCTCGCGCCACGTCGTCGGGGCCAACCTCGCCGGTCACGATTCCCACGGCATCATCCAGATACCGACCTATATCGACCGCGTAAAACGGGGGCATATCGTCCCTGGAGCTCCCTTTGACATAGTCCAGGAAACGCCTTCGACCACCGTGGCGGACGGCCATTGGGGTTTCGGCTACGTCGTCTCCGAGCGCGTTATGCGCTTGACCATCGACAAGGCCAGGACGCAAGGCGCCGCCGCCGCAACCGTGTACCGGCAAAGCCACGTAGGGAGAGTCGCGGACTACCCTCTCATGGCCGTCCGCGAGGGCTTCATTGGCCTTATGACCGCGGACTCCGGCAGGACCGCCAAGGCCGTTGCGCCGTTCGGAGGCCGTGAGCCCCGCCTAGGCACCAACCCCATCTGCGTTGCGGTCCCCAGCAATCTCGACGGCCCTCTGTTCATCGACATGGCGACCAGCGCGGTTGCGGCGGGAAAGGTCGAGCTCGCCAAGGCCCGGGGAGTCTCAATCCCCGAGGGATGGGTCGTCGACAGCGACGGCAATCCCGCAACGGACCCGGACGTGCTGCGCGGACAGGGCGGCGCCCTGCTGCCCCTCGGCGGCTCCGAGGGGTACAAGGGCTACGGCCTCGCCGTCATCGTCGAGATTCTGTCCGGGATCCTGACGGGCCTTGGGTTCGGCCACGACCCGCGCGGTTTCCACAACGACGGCTGCTTCATGGCTGTCTTCAACGTCTCCGCTTTCCGTCCGCTGGAAGAGTTCAAGCAGCAAGTGACGGACCTCGCCGCCTACCTGAAGGCGTCCGAGCGCGCCGCCGGCTTCGACGAGATCCTCTACCCCGGCGAGATCGAGCACCGCAATACTCAGCAGCGCCTGCGGGAGGGCATCTTCGTAGAGGACGCCACCTGGGAGAAGCTCGTAGACCTCGCGGCGGAGTACGGCGTGGGCGCGGAGCTTGAATTGTAGGCGAGTAGGGAGTTCCCCTGCCTCGTTGCCTGACGGCGCGCTCCGGAGTGGGGCCGCCTAGAGGTAGCCGTGCTCGCGCCAGTAGGCCTCGGCGGCGGGATGGAGCGGCACGTCCAACGGGCCTTCGCGGGTATCGCTGCTCATCCGGTCGAGCGGCAGCGGACCGACGCCTTCCCACGGAATGCGGTCCCGCCGGGCCTCCAGCGCGGCGCAGAGGGCGCGGACCTGCTCATCGGGGACCGCTTCGTTGGTGAAGACAGGGAATCCGGAGAAGTCGACCGCCTGGAAGTCGGCTGCGAGGTTGGGGAAGTCGGACTTGAGCACGATGCCTCGGCGAAGGCCCAAGGACTCCAGCTTCGCGAGCGCTTCTTCCTCCGGCTCGAGGAAGCGCATGCCGATTGCCGCGCCGGGGTTGACCCACTGGCGCACGGCCTCGTCAAAGATCGCGTCCGCCTCGCCCTTCTCGATGTCCGGGAGCCGGGCTCCTGGCAGCCGCCGGAAATACGACACTTCGCCGCCCCACGACTCGATGTCGTCTAGGGTGAATCCGTGGGCTTTGCATATCTCGTTTGCGACGAGGGGCACGGAGTTCGTCCGAGGACCGCGGATTGACACCCGGAGGGCGTAGCGTTGTTCGCGAAGGTCGGCGAATGAGCGGAGGCCGGTCCGCTCCATCACGCCAAGGGTGATCTGGTCGTACGACGGCAGGACCGCGACGACGCGCACGGGCAATGGGTCGGCGAATGGTCCTGTACCCCGATAGGCCATCGTGAGCATGGCCGACGGATTGATCATCGCCAGTCCGGCTCTGCCCTTGGAGACCTCGTCGATTCCCTCCGGGCTTCCACTGCCGAACAAGCCAAAGCCGGCATCGTCGAAGTCGCTCTGGCGAAGATCGACATGGGCCCGGAGGTACGGCCACCCGTCCGTGCCCACGAGCTCAGCGGCGATCTCCAACGCGAGGCGCGACCTGCTGAGTACGGGAGGCGTTGGCGGTCCGTAGGATTCGAGCATGGCGGACTCCTTCTGCAGGATACGAACCACTTGGAAGGCAGGGATCCGCCGAAAGAGGTCGGCGGGCAGGAGTCCGTCATCCGCAATGGCTGTGCGTCGCAATTGTAATCGACCACTCATCGGGACGACAGGCGACCGATCGCCTCCGACCGGCCCACCGCGGCGGCGCGGTGGGGCCAGCTTCGCGCGTCCACGTCCCTCAGCGTTGACGGAACAACGACTCTCTCGGTAGCCTTAATGGTCGGCGGCGACGTAGCCAAGTGGTTAAGGCGGAGGTCTGCAAAACCTCTATCCGGCGGTTCGATTCCGCCCGTCGCCTCCATCCGCCACTTTAGTGGCTGCCTCTCACGGCCGGACCGGCACGCCCCTCGTTCTGATTTGCCGTCCCTGCGGCCTTATGCCAATGCCGCGACTTCCTCCTCCGTCGCCGATGGCGGTGCGAAGCCCCACTCGTGTGCGCCTGCTCCCGCCGGGTAGGGTGTGCCGCCCTTCACCGTGACCACGGGAACGATAGCCTTCGCGCCGATGCGGCTCTCGCCCGTCGCGTCGGTCAGTTTGAAGCGGCCCTCGATCAATTCGAGCACGCTAACGTCCGCTGCCATGCCAGGCGTCAGGCTTCCCGCCGTGTCCTCGATATGCAACACCTTCGCTGGGGTTTCTGTTGCCATGCGTATGACGTCTTCCAGTCCGAATCCGAGTTTGAAGAACATGGCCATGTACTCGACCAGTGTGCGCTCCGAGACAACTCGTCTTCCGGTGACGCGGCGGTCCGCGACCATGGGTTCTTCGGATCGTCCGAGTTGGGAGTGGATCTCGATGTCGGTTGCGATGGTGTCCGGCAGGAATCCTTGGCTCACGATGGCCTCGGCCGTTTCCCAGCCGAACTGGTAGTCGCCGATGGCGCTGTCGATCCACACGCCGCGGGCGCGCGCCGCCTTGAGTGCTTCCAGCACGTTCAGTTCGTCGTCGGTAGCGCTCCCGGTCAGAGGGCTGAACAGGTGCGTGACGATATCGCCGCTGTCCAAGATGTCCAATGCCTGCTTTGTGCCGTCAATCGTCGTGCGGGGGAGGTCGCGGAAGCCAATGTCGCCGATGTGCAGCATGAGCGGGAGGCCTGCCTTCACGGCAGCCTCCTTGGCAGCTCTGAGGTGCGCTATGCCGTGGATGCCGTTGACGACGGGGAAGCTGTGGATCTTCACTCCTTTGACCAGGTCGCGGTTCGCAGCAGCTGCCTCAGGAATCTTGTCGGTGACGAGCTGCTCCCATGCGCCTGCCTGCCGGCTGAAGCACCCTAAGAAGCTGTAAACCGTGGTGACGGCTCTGGGCAGGACGACTTCCCGGAACCGTTGGATGTCGTCGGGACCGGCTCCGCCCGCGTCCACCAACGTTGTTACCCCTGCTGAGACTCCCGATATCTCGTCCGGGTCGCGGTGGTTGTCGCCGCGGAACATGTGAGAGTGGAGATCAATCAGGCCAGGCGTGACGATTTTGCCCGACGCATCGATAACCTCGCGAGCGTCGGCCTCCGATAGCCCACGTTCCACTCGCTCGATCTTTCCGGACGTCACTGCGATGTCGCGTACGTCGTGGATGCCCTGAGAAGGGTCTATGACGGTCCCGTCCTTGATTAGCAAGTCAGCCATGCCATGCCTCCTGTTCCGGTTGCCGTCTTTGCGAGGAATCGCTCACCGTGCCCGATACCCCTGCATTTTCCTTGGCGCAACGCGCTCGCCGCATTGTATGCCGTTGCATTGGCGAGAGGGGATGGCCCTGCGGCGAATCGTGGATGTAGACCGGAGGCTCGCGGGCACGTAGGCTCTTTCCTGACTCCGGGTAAAGGCGAGTGAAGAGGTAGCTCATGGGAGAGATAGTCAGGAAGGTCGAAACGCGGGAGCAGGCTCCGCGAACAACGGGCGGCGACGGCGCCCGACGGGAGATCGTCATAACGCTGGACGCCGAGACGCTGGACGGCCAGCAGAAGGTGGCGCGCGTCCGCGCAGGGCAGGGCAGCACCTTTGAGATCCTGTGCGACGAGGGCACGCATCTCGGCGGGGACGACGCGGCGCCTTCCCCGTTGGCTTACTTCTCGGCAGGCGTAGCGTTCTGACTGCTCACTCAGCTTGCTCGGTTGAGCGAGATGACGCACATCGGGTACACGAAGGCCCGCATTCAACAAGTCACGCGCTTCTACCGCGACGGCTCCGCGCTTGCCGGGACGATCACCGGCGGCCCCGTCGGGTTGGAGACTCGGGTCGACGTTGAGTCCGGCGAGTCGCCGGAGCGCATCCGACGCCTGGTCGACATGGCCGAGGCCAGCTGCTACGCGCTGCAGTCGCTGGTCCAGAACGTAAAGGTCACTTCGACGTTCACGCTCAACGAGGAGCCGCTGCCGGAGGCCGTGACTGCCTAGAGCAGCCACGGCGGAAGCCCTAGTCCGCGAGGCCTTTGCCGACCTCGTCCATGAAACGCTCGGCGAGTGCGAGATGTTCGGCGGCTGTCGTGAGCCCGCCGCGGCTCGTGTTGACGGCCAGGTGCGTTGCTCCGAGCTCACGCCAGCGCTCGGCGGCTGAGGTCCATTCGTCGCCGCCCCCTCCAACGAGGGGCATGCGCCCTTGGACCTGGACGGCGTCCCGTGGGCGTCCCGCAGCAGCCGATGCGTTGCGGATCGCGTCGAGTTGCTCCTCGGCTGCTCCTTGGGCGGAACTGCTTGCGACCCAGCCATCGGCCAGCCGGCCGATGCGTTCGAGAGGCCGTTTGCCGTGGCCTCCTCCGATCCAGATGGGGATTGGCCGCTGCACCGGCAGGATCGTGAGCCCGCCGTCGATGATGCGGTGCCACCGTCCCTCGAAGTTCACGATGTCCTCGGTCCAGAGCGCGCGCATCACGGCGATCTGTTCCTCGACGCGCGCGCCTCGGGTATGGAAGTCGGAGCCGAGCCCGATTGCCTCCTCCTCGTTGCTGCCGAGGCCAATGCCCAACCGCATGCGTCCTCCGGAGAGGGCGTCGATCTCCGCCGCCTGCCGGGCCACGACGACGGCCTGGCGCTGAGGGAGAATGAGAATCGAGTTTGCGAACTGGATAGTCCGCGTGACCGCGGAAAGGAAGGCGAACAGGACCATGGGCTCGTGGATCTGGACGTCCGGCTTGTAATTTCCGCTCGTCCGGACTCCGAGGGTGTGCTCGAGCGCGGTCATGTGATGGAAGCCGAGCTGCTCGGCCCCCTGCGCAAACTCCTTCATCTCTTCGGGATCCTGCAGCTCGATGGTTGGAAAGGAGATACCGATTTTCATATAGCACACCTCTGTTTGGGGCATGGTACCGCATTGCCGCCGGCAGGCGACTCAGGGCCAGCGCTGCAGGAAGGCGATCAGCAAGGTCAGCGTGAGCAGGCTGGCGGTAGTGCTGGTCACGACTGCACTAGCCACGAACCGGGGGGCCGTCTCGAACTCCGTCGCAAGCAAGGTCGTGAACACGGCCGTCGGCATCGCAGCCGCGATCGCCACGGTGTTGCGCGCGGCCCCCTCGAGGCCGAACAGCACTGCAAGCCCGACGCCAACCCCCGCCCCGATGAGCAGCCGCGTGACGAGTCCCGCCGCGAGGCTCGCGCGTTGCTCGAAATGGAGTCCTTGCGCCAGCTGATAGCCGAGCACCAGCAGCATCGCCGGAATCGTCGCCTCCGCCATGAGGCTGATGGGCCGTTCGATGGTCTCCGGCAGCGTCCAGTCGAACGCGCGGATCACGAGGGCGATGGGGACTGCGTAGACCGTCGGCGCTTGGACCGCTTTGATCAGGGGCTGCCATCCGTGGGCTCTGCCTCGCGCCGCCAGATAGATGCCAACCGGCCAGCTCAGCGATCCCTGCGCGACGAATATGAGGACGGCCACGGACAGGCCGTCCTCGCCGAATGCGAGGAATGCCATGGGGATGCCCATGTTCCCGACATTCCCGAACGTGCCCGCCAGCATGAACCCGCTCTCCATTGGCCTGTCGTGCCGCAGCAGGCGCGACACCACCCACGAGACCATGGCCATTGCCGCGACGACCGTCATGGTCGCTCCGATGATGCGGAGTGAGACGTCGAGGGGCAACTCAGTCTGGATCAAGCCTTTGAGCACGAGGGCGGGGCTCAACAGATAGAGGGCCGCCGGGCCGAGCGCTCCCAGAGGCCCTGGCCGCAGCCGTTGCAGCGCCGCCCCAGAGCCCGCGACCAGAAAGATGGGCAGCACGACTGAGAGGAATACGTCGATCAAGGGGGAAAGCCTCGGAAGATGCGCGAGGGAATGTAGCCCGCCTAGCGGCAGCAGCCAAGGATACTCCCATTTCCCTTCTGGGAAGAGGTCAGGGCGACGGTGACCGGGGGCACGAAGGAGGCCTGGGAGCGCGGGTTTTGTTACATGGTCGTAACAAGCCCGTAACACGCGCGCAAAACCCGCACGTCATCATTTGGAGCAATCCCCCTTTAGGAAGGAGTGTGCCGCAATGGATAGTGGTTCGATAGCTTGGTTGCTGACGGCTTCCGCTCTGGTGTTGCTGATGACGCCGGGGCTGGCCTTTTTCTATGGAGGTCTCGTCCGCAGCCGCAACGTCATCAGCACCATCATGCTCAGCTTTATGAGCATGGCAGTGGTCAGCGTCGTGTGGGTCCTCTGGGGCTACAGCATTGCGTTCGGCGAGGGCAGCGCCATCGTGGGGGACTTATCCCTGATCGGTTTGAAGGGAATTGAGCCCGGCGAGGAGATGCTATTCGCAGTCTTCCAGATGATGTTCGCAATCATCACGCCGGCGCTCATCACGGGGGCGATGGTGGAGCGGTTCAAGTTCACCACCTACCTCGTGTTCCTGGTCGCCTGGGTTACGTTGGTCTACGCGCCCATCGCCCACTGGGTGTGGGCCGGCAACGGCTGGCTGTTCGACCTGGGAGCCCTCGACTTCGCGGGTGGCACCGTGGTCCACATCAACGCCGCCGTCGCCGCCATCGCTGCTGCGCTGCTGGTCGGCAAGCGGCGCGACCCGGGCCTGGAGCCCGGCAACGTGCCCTACGTCGTGATAGGCGCTGCGCTGCTCTGGTTCGGCTGGTTCGGCTTCAATGCGGGCTCCGGCCTCGCGGCGGACGGGGTCGCCATCAACGCGTTCCTCGTGACGAACACGGCAGCCGCAACCGCTGCCCTGACATGGGGCATCCTGTCGCAGATACAGAACAAGAAGATGAGCGCGGCGGGAGTCGCGACCGGCGCAGTCGGCGGCTTGGTCGCCATCACTCCGGCGGCAGGCGCGGTTGGCGTGATGGGCGCGCTGGCCATCGGGCTCGGCGCGGGCGTCTTCTGCTACATTGCAGTGCAGTTGCGTCCGAAACTCGGCGTGGACGACTCGCTGGACGTGTTCGCGGTGCACGGCATCGGGGGCATCTGGGGCGCTCTCGCCACCGGCATCTTCACCGTTGAGGCGTTCGCCGGCGTGCCGGGGCTGGTCAACGGAAACGTCGAACAGCTGGGCATACAAGCTGTTGGGGTAGGGGCGACGATAGCCTACTCGTTCATCGCCTCGCTCATTATCCTGAAGGTGCTGGACCTGATTCCGGGCTTGGGCCTGCGCGTGAGCGAGCGTGACGAGGGGACCGGTCTGGACGTGGCCGCTCATGGCGAGCGCGCCTACGTGAGCGACGGAGCCGACTAATTACGAAAGGAATGAGCCGGGGGTATGCTTAGCGGTGTACCCCCGGAGACGAGAGAGGGACGCCATGATCAGCATTGAAGCGATAGTTCGGCCGGAGCGCATCCACCAGGTGACGGAGGCGTTGCAGGCCGCTGGGTGTCAGGGGTTTTACTACTCCAACGTGACTGGTGAGGGACGCCAGCGCGGCGTCGAGGTGTTCGTGGGGCGAGGCGGAACGATGGCCAGCCGCTCCTCGGTGCCCAAGACGCTCATTCGCACCGTCGTTACGGACGACATGAAGGACGCAGTGATTGCCGCCATCATCGAGGCGGCGCGCACGCCTGACGAAGGCGAGATTGGCGACGGTAAGATATTCGTCACGCCCGTCCTGGATGTCGCCCGAGTGCGTACGGGAGAGCGGGGAGAAGCCGCCATCTAACCCATTGCGCCTATTCCCACGGGAAGTGCGGAGGCCCGGCTCACGTAGAGCCGGGCCTTCTGCTTAGTGAATGTGGGGCGGAATCGGCAGGTCTTCCCAGGTTCTCGATTACGCTTGGCGTGACGAACCCCTCTCTACTCCTGCCACTCCGCTAGCGCGTCCCACTTGGGTTCGAGGCCCAGGCCCGGCGTTTCCGGCATCGTGGTCCAACCCTTCTCCGGGCCGACGCAGCCGTCGAACACCATCTCGCCGCATTTCCACATGACGTAGTGGTACTCGATCCGCCAGCCGTTGGGGACGGCGGCTTGGAGGTGCATGTTGTGGTGCGGCCAGCCGCCCCCGTTCGCTATCGGCAGGTTGAATGCTTGCGCTAGCGCCGCGAACTTCATCCCTTCCGTGTACCCGCCGCAGTAGACGACGTTTGGCTGGAGGATATCGACCGCCTGGTGTACGAGGAGCTCGCGGGCGCGGAAGCGATGGCCCTCGTTCTGGCCGGCGGAGATGGGGATGCTGGTCCGCATTCGCAGATCGTGCAACAGGGGCGCGTCGTTCCCCCATACCGGCTCTTCGAACCACTCCACCTGGCATTCCTCGACTGCCTTGGCGAGGTTGAGCGCGTTGTTGAACTGGAACATGTAGTTCGCGTCCAATGAGAGCTGAACGCTTGGGCCGATGGCGTTCCGCACTGCGTGCACCCGGTCAGAGTCCTCTCGCCAACCCTGGTGGTCTCCGGCGACGCCGACCACCATCTTGAGCTTGTCCTCGCCCTGCGCGACGAACCCCTTGGCGACCTCGATCAACTGCTCGACCGAGTACTCTGGCAGCCCGAACGTGATGTAGGCCGGCGTGACCGGCTGTGCGCCGCCCAATAGCCGCCAGACCGGCTGCCCCACCACCTTCCCCTTGATGTCCCACAGCGCGATGTCGATGGCGCTGACTCCCGACGACCACGTCCCCGTTTGCGATCGGGGGTTGTGCTCGACGTAGAGCTTGTGCCAGATGCGCTCCGTCTCGAACGGGTCCATCCCGAGGGTCAGCGGGCCAAGCTCCGTGTTGATGTGCTCCCGCACGGCCCTGCGCTGAATGGGCCCGGAGATGCCGTAGCCCGTAACGCCCTCGTCGGTCTCCACGCGGCAGAACACGAACGGCCGCATGACCGGCTCATCGAGTAGCGGGACGGGCACCGGCACGTTATGGGTGGTGGCTTGGACGTTCGTGATCTTCAAGGCGGATCCTCACGGTGTTAGAGATGTGAGGGAAGATACCGGCGCGGCAGTGGAATGGCAACGCGGCGCACTCGTGGGGGCGGTTTTCCCGGAGGCGAGCGCTTCGTTTCCGGCGCCAATGTGAGACATTGTGAGACATTCGCGCCGGGTTACTCGTCAGCGAGCAGAGCCAGCATGGACGGAATCCCTAATCTCCACCGTCATCATAGGAGAGTCGGCGGCGATTTTACAACAGATTGGTGTCGTAGTAACGTCAGGCCGGACTCTTCAAGCGTGATATCGGGCGGCGAGGCGTCCGGTCGGCCCATCACCCCTGGCGCCAGTCCTCTACGCGAAGCCCTTCGAAGGGGGCGAAGTCCTGCACGTTGGCGGTGACCAGCGTTAGGTCGTTCGCGTGGACGATCGCCGCTATCTGACCGTCCACGAACGGCGGCGTTTGCCCGAGGCGCTCGAGCCGCGCGCGCTCAGAGGCGTGCCACTCGGCGGCGCGTTCGTCGTAGGGAAGCGCCTGGAGCTGCGGGCGCAGCACACCGAAAAGGTAGCGTTCGAGGGCGCGACGGCGCACGGACTCCTGCAGCCGGTAGCAGCCGTAGAGCAGCTCGTTCCACACCGGCGCGGCTGTGGCGATTTCGGCGTGATGCGCCGCCAACCGCTGCATGACATGCGCATCGGGCGTTGGCTTGACCGCTTCCGAGAGTGCGTTCGTGTCGAGTAGATAGCGGAGCGTCAAAGGGTCACCGGCCGTCCGGCAGAGCGGTCGCGGACGTTCGTATATGCCTCGGCAACGTCCAACTCCGCCAGGTCGTGCGTGGCCCGAAAATCCTGGATTGCCGACCACAGGCTGCCCTCCGGCGGCTTCAGTTGCTCGTGCTCGTGGGTTGAGAGGAGAACGGCCACCCGTTTGCCGCGCCGGGTCAGCTCGACTGTCAAGCCGCGTTCCACCTCTCGGATGATGCTCGGTAGGCTGTTTCGAGCGGCGGATATGGAGTACTGTTTGGCCATGCCCTTCTCAAGTTATGTGCAATTTAGATGTACATCTTAGAGAGCAGACGGCAGGGAGGCAAATGGCGTCGTAACTGTTCGGAGTTGATGGGACCCGTCTCGATCAGAGGCGCCGCCCATAGCACGGTTGGCCTCTGACCAAGGTCGTTATCCACGCTCTCCGCAGGCAGCCCCCTCGTCAACGCTGGACAGTTGTCCACGACACTTGCCCCTTACCCCGACCCTCCTCCCTCCGGTATGCTTAAATAGATGCTCCCTCCGTGGCCGTCCGCTCCGAACCCCCTACCGTGTCCTATAACTCACTGCCACCCATAGAGAGAGCCAATGCCGAAAAGTGTGTTTTCGCGTTGCGCACGCATCCTTGATCGCGGGAAGCAGGCCGTGGCCTGCTAAACAGCCCCGATCAAGAAGGTGAAGGTGCCCCTCCGGCGACACAAGAACCAAGACATTACGAGTAAAAATCCCCATCAAGAGCCGAAGCACCCCCGAAAACACCCGCCCCGCCGCTGGCTGTTCAGACTTCGTGAGCCCCGTCTCCCCCAAGGTGTCGCCGCTAGCACGGTTTATCCCTGACTAGGTCGTCATCCACCCTCTCCGTAGGCATTTGTCTCCTCATACGCTGAACAGTTACTGACGCCGCTCCCCCCTTTTCCTCGCCGCCGCCGCCGTGTTATACTGCTTGCGAACTAAAGAGAGAGCGGAAAAGAAGGACTCGGTCCGCGGACCAGATATGCTGGACACAGCAATAAAACAACGCATCATCGGGGAATACCAGAGTAAGCCGGGAGACACCGGCTCCACCGAAGTACAGGTGGCGCTCCTCTCCGAACGTATACGCGGCCTGACCGATCACCTCCGCCAGAACCACAAGGACCACGCGACACGCAGAGGTCTCTTGAAGTTGGTCGGACAACGGCGTCGCCTCCTGCGTTACCTCGCCAATGAGGACGTGGGACGCTACCGGACGGTCATCACAAGGCTCGGGCTTCGCAGATAACTGCCGGAAACGACGCCTCACGGGCGTCGTTTCTCTAGATGCCGAACCCCTCACCGGACTCGACCAGCTTCCCCTCGCGAGCGTGGGTACACAGAGGAGTAGCTACGTATGTCCACCCACCATGAGATAGAGATTGCCGGACGGACTCTCTCGATAGAGACCGGCAAGCTCGCACAGCAGGCCCACGGCTCCGCCGTCGTTCGATACGGCGACACGGTCGTCCTCGTCACCGCCGTTATGGGCGGCGTGCGCGAGGGCCTCGACTTCTTCCCGCTCACCATCGAGTACGAGGAGCGCCTGTACGCCGTTGGCCGCATCCCAGGGAGCTTCTTCCGGCGCGAAGGTCGGCCAACCACTGAGGCCACCCTCGCCGCGCGGCTGACGGACAGGCCCCTGCGCCCGAGGTTCCCCAAGGGCATGCGGAACGAGGTCCAGGTCATCGTCACCGTCCTTTCGGCGGATCACGTCAACCAGCCTGACATCCTCGGCATCATCGGCGCCTCTGCCGCGCTCTCGGTTTCCCAAGTCCCCTTCAACGGGCCCGTTGCCGCCACCCGCATGGGTTACATCGACGGAGAAATCGTCGTCAATCCGACGTTCGAGCAGCTCGCTGTCAGCAAGCTCGACCTCACCATCGCCGGCAGCCGCGACGCCGTCATCATGATTGAGGCGGGCGCCAAGGAGGTCAGCGAGGAGGTCGTCCTCGAAGCGCTCCGCATCGGCCAGGAAACCAATGTCAAGGTCATCGAGCTCCAGGACAAGCTCGTCGCCGAGGTAGGCAAGCCCAAGACCGAGGTCATCGTCGCCGATCAGCCCGACCCGGCCCTCGTCTCGAAGGTTGACGCGGCAGTGCGCTCCGCCCTCGAAAGCGTTATCGACCGCGGCCAGGGCCGTGGCGAGCGCAACGAGCACGTCAAGGCTGCCGAGCAGGACGCCATCGACAGGTACGCCGCCGAGTACGACTCCAAGACCGTCGCCAAGGTCTTTGACGACGTGCTCAAGAAGATCGTTCGCGAGAAGGTCATCAAGGAAGGCAAACGGCCCGATGGCCGGAAGCTCACCGAGGTCAGGCCCCTCTCCAGCGAGGTTGGCCTCCTCCCGCGCACCCACGGCTCCGCTCTCTTCCAGCGCGGCGAGACTCAGATTCTGACGGTGGCCACGCTCGGCTCCCTCACCATGGAGCAGAAGCTCGACGGCCTTAGCCCCGAAGACTCCAAGCGCTACATCCACCACTACAACTTCCCTCCGTTCTCCACCGGCGAAGCCCGCCGCATGGGCACGGGCCGGCGCGAGATCGGCCACGGAGCGCTCGCCGAGCGCGCGTTGCTCCCCGTCATCCCGGACGAGACCGAGTTTCCCTACGCTTTCCGTGTCGTGTCCGAGGCCCTCGGCTCGAACGGCAGCACGTCGATGGGCAGCGTCTGCGGCAGCACGATGTCCTTGATGGACGCCGGCGTGCCCATCAAGCGCCCGGTGTCCGGCGTGGCGATGGGCCTGATGGCCGACGAGGCCGGTAACTACCAGGTCCTGACCGACATCCAGGGCGTCGAGGACTTCTTCGGCGACATGGACTTCAAGGTCGCCGGCACCGCCGAAGGCATCACCGCACTCCAGATGGACATCAAGGTCGCGGGCATTACCCAAGAGATCTTCCACCAGGCCCTCGCTCAAGCGAAGGAGGGCAGGGCGTTCATCCTCAACCACATGCTCAGCACTATCGGAGAGCACCGGCCCGAGCTGAACCCGAACGCTCCCCGCATGACCCGTATCAGCATCCCCGCCGACAAGATCGGCGCGCTCATCGGCCCCGGCGGCAAGACCATTCGCAGCATCATCGACGCCACCGGCGCGTCCATCGACGTGGACAACGACGGCTCCGTCACTATCGGCGCGTCGAGCGGAGAGTCGGCTGAGGAAGCCATCCGTATGATCGAAGGCCTCACCAAGGAGATCCACGTCGGCGACCGCTACACCGGCAAAGTGTCGAGGATCATGAGCTTCGGCGCCTTCGTCGAGATTCTCCCCGGCAAGGACGGGATGGTCCACGTCAGCGAGCTCGACACCAAGCGCGTCGAGTCCGTCGAGTCTGCCGTCAAGATCGGCGACGAGCTCGACGTGATGGTCATCGAGATTGATCGCATGGGGCGCGTGAACCTCTCGCGCCGCGCCGTCCTGGAGGGCCTCTCCCCGGAGGAGGCTGCGGCGAGCCGGCCGCAAGCCCGCAACGGCGGCGGCTCCCGCGATGGCGGCGGCGACCGTCGCCCAGACCGCGACCGTGGACCGCGACGCCCCAGGGAGTTCGACCGCCGGTAGATACAACCTAGGTAGCGTAGTCACTTCTCAACCCTCCCTCCGCAACTTGGAGAGGAGGGTTGAGGTGATTCCCCCTCCCCAGGTCAGGCGGCTGAGGCAAGTGTATGGGCCTTCTCAAGCGACTGGTCATCTGGACGCTCGTCGCCACACCGGTCGGCGTGGGCGTTGGCGCGCTCGTCTCCACCATCTGGGGCGAAGACGCAGACATCGACCGCGCGACGGCCGGGTTCAACGGCGCCGTCGCCGGGCTATGGCTTGGGCTGATCGGCGCGTTCGCCGCGGCCCTCACAACTCGCATCGCCCGCGATTCCCTCAGGCGCGCGGGCGGCTCCGAACTCCTCACCGGCGCGGTAATTGTCATCGGCTTGCTCGCCGTCGGTTTGGGGCTCTTGGTTATTGCTTAGAGAGGGTCCGAAGTAGCACCCAAGGCGTCGCGCCTCCCCAAAACACCTCGTTCTTCGGGTATGCTCCATCCGTGGTCCAGCGCATGCTTCGATACGACCCCGCAGCGAGGTACGACGTTCTTTCCCAGGATGTCGAATACCTGCGCGTGGGCGGCGAATCGCTGCTGATGACGGTGTACCGTCCGGTGGGTGATGGGCCGTACCCGATGCTCCTGCGCGCCCACGGGGGCGCGTGGAACACCGGCGACCGCGCGGCCGCTTCCCTGATCGACACGCGGCTCGCCGAGAGCGGCATGATTGTCGCGGCCCACGACTTCCATCTCGCCCCTGACCACCCGTACCCGGCGCAGGTCGCGCAGACGAACTTTGCGGCGCGATGGCTGAAGGCCCACGCCGGCGATTTCAACGGCGACGCCTCGTGCGTTGGCGGGGCGGGCGATTCGAGCGGAGGGCATACGATCCTGCTCACCGCCATGCGCCCCCGCGATTCGCGCTATGTCGCGGTCTCCGCCGACGGCGTCGGCGACGACGCGGGCCTCGCCTTTCTCATCGCGCTGTGGACTATCGTCGACCCGTTTGCGCGTTACGAGTGGGCCAAAGGCGCGGGGGTCGAACGCCTGGTGCGGTCGACCGAGAGCTACTTCCAGCCGTGGAACGTCGTGCACGAGGCCAATCCCCAGGAGATGCTCAACCGGTGCGAAGACGCGGAGCTGCCCCCGCTGCTGGTGTTGCAGGGGACGGCTGATGGGAATATCCCCCACCAGATTCCCCAGCACTTCGCCGAGTCCTATGCAAAGGCGGGAGGCCGCGCCGAGTACGAGGCATTCCCGGATATGCCCCACCAGTTCGCGAAAGAGCCAGGTCCGGAGGCCGACCGGGCTATCGCGTTGATAAAGTCGTTCATCGCACGGCAGGTAGACGCCCACCGGCGCAGTGAGTAGTCCAGGCCCCCGAGGAGTACGAATGCAGATAGGCGCAGTTTTCCCGCAGAACGAGATGGGCGAAGACCCGGGCGCGGTGCGCGCTTTCGCGCAGGCCGCCGAAGACCTTGGCTACGACTACCTCATCCTCTACGACCACGTCCTAGGGGCCGACACGCGCTCGCGCCCCGGCTGGGCAGGCCCTTACTCCTACGCCGACCCTTTCCATGAGCCGCTGGTCACGTTCGGCTATCTGGCGGCAGTCACCGATAGGATCGGGCTCGTGACCGCCGTCATCATCCTTCCCCAACGCCAGACCGCGCTCGTCGCCAAGCAGGCTGCGGAAGTCGATTTGCTGAGCGGCGGACGGTTGCGGCTCGGCGTCGGCATCGGCTGGAACGACGTCGAGTACGAGGCGCTCGGCGAGAACTTCCATGACCGCGGGAAGCGCTCCGAAGAGCAGGTTGAGCTGATGCGCGCGCTTTGGACGGACGACGTGGTTGATTTCCACGGTCGATGGCATGACGTGCCCGGCGCGGGCATCAGGCCGCTGCCTGTCCAACGGCCCATCCCCGTCTGGTTCGGCGGCGGCAAGACGGACGGCGTGCTCCGGCGCATCGCCCGCATGGGCGACGGCTGGTTCCCGCAGATCGCCCCCGACGAGGAGGGCAGGGCGCTTGTGGAGAAGTTCCGGGGTTTCGTCGCCGAAGCCGGACGAGAGCCGGGCGACGCGGGGGTCGATGCGCGCGTAGGGCTTCGCGACGGGTTCGACACCGCCGTCGAGGGTCTGGGGGCTTGGCGCGAGCTCGGCGCAACGCATGTCGCCGTGAACTCGCTTCGCAACCGCCTAGCAGGAGCAGACGAACACATCGAGGCCATTCGACGATTCAAGGAAGCGTTGGATTAGCTATCTACGCACAGGGGAGAGGACGCATGGAGCCAGCAATCATCATTCTGGATATGGCGAAGGGCTACGGTTGGGCGCCGGGCAGCTACGGTTACGAGATGGTGGCCAACGTGCGCCGTCTCAAAGACGCGGCCTATGCCGCTGATGTTCCCATCATCCACGTGAACTCGATGCGCCGCGAGAGCGATGGCTTGGCCGACTGGGACCGCGTGTCCATGAAAGAGAAGACTGACGCTCTCGACGTCATTCCTGAGCTCCAGCCTGTGGACAAGGACACCATCGTCTATAAGCGCTACCTCAGCGGCTTCTCCTACAACGACCTGGACTACGTGCTGCGGACGATGAAGCGCGACATGGTCATCATCGCCGGAGCGTCGACGGACAATACCGTGCTGTGGACCTCGGCGGATGCCTTCCAGCTGCGCTACAAGGTCGTGGTCGTCGAGGACTGCACGATGGTCCACCGCCAGGCGGAGCCTCCGGAGGTGAAGGAGTACGCGCTTCGTATCATGCGGAACGTCCTTCACAGCGAGGTTCTGCCGCTGGACGAAGTCGTCAGCCGCTATCTGAGCTGACAGAGGACCGGGCGTTTTGAAGTGGCGTAGGTCCTTCACATGCTTGCCGTTCGCTCTTTACGTGCTGGCCGCATGCGGAGGCGGGATGACGGACATCGATGTGGACGCTTTGGAGTGGGGCTACTCGGGGCCGGGCGGCCCGGAGCACTGGGCGTCGCTCGCCCCGGAGTACGCGCCCTGCGATGAGGGCGTGCAGCAGTCGCCCATAGACATCGCCGGCTACGAGGACGGCGACGCGCCTGCGTTGTCGCTCTCATACGACGGCGGTGTGAGCGGAGTTGAGCTCGTCAGAGGGTCCATCGTCGTCTCCTTCGGTCAGGGCAGCAGCCTACTGCTGGCAGAGCGGCGCTACGAGCTGCAATCGGCGCACGCCCATGCTCCGGCCGAGCACCGGGTGGACGGCGAGGAGTTTGCGGCGGAGCTGCACGTGCTCCATCAGGACGCTTCCGGCGAGCTTGCCGCGGTGGGAGTCCTCTATCGGCTCGGCGACCCGAGCCCAGTCTTGCAGGCGATGCTCGATGCAGTTTCCGCGCGAGGAGAGGCGGCGGGGGAGTTCCCGCTCCGCGCTGCCGACTTCGCCCCGCGCTCCCTTGGTTTCTATGCCTATTCGGGCTCGAAAACGACTCCCCCGTGCGTCGAGCCAGTGGAGTGGATCGTCATGCGGGACGCGGGAACGGTCTCGCATGAACAGGTGGACGCGCTCATGGCGTTGAGCGGCGGGCCGAACAACAGGCCGGTCCAAGCGATTGGCGGTCGTAGGGTCGTTCTCGTTACGCCGTAGTCCGCATAGGCGCGGCTGGGGGGTGTGACAGGCGCCCCCTAATCGCGCTACAGCGCGTACAACCGGGTTGCGTTGTGGTCGAGGATTTTGTCACAGACGGCATCATCGAGGCCGCCGTTCTCCCGCAGATTGCGAAGCGCGTGCAGCTCGGTCGACGTGTCGTTGTGACCGTAGTCGGTGCCGAGCACGAGGTGGTCCTCGCCCGCGCAGTCGATGATGTAGTCGATGTCGTCGGCGGTCTGCGCAGCCACCCAGATGTTGCGTTCCTCCAGCAGTTCTCGTCCGGGCCACGCCTTGCCGCGCTTCTCGAAGCGCAGGGAAAGGTCATTCATAGCGTACGGCAGCCACGATGCGCTCAGCTCGACGAACCCCCAGCGCAGGTCGGGGTAGCGCAGGTGCATGTCCTTCATAATGATGTCGTGGAACGCGCCGACGCCGGACAATTTGAACGTGGAGAAGCCCGCGTCCCGCCCGAAGTAGTCGTAGAAGGCGAAGTTGCCGGCCGCGGCGTGGATGCAGACCGGCAGGTCGAGGCGCTGCGCCTCTTCCCAAAGGGGGCTGAGGTACGGGTCGCTCAGCCGGTGCGGGCCTTCGATGCCGCGCATGAACACGGCGCAGGCGCCGTTCTCCTTGCCGAAGGTCAACTCCTCGATGGACTTGTCGAGCGACATTGTGGGGAGCACGACAGCCCACCTGAGGCGTCCGCCTCCCTGCCGGTAGATGTCGGCCAGCCAGCGGTTGTAGCCCTGGGCGAGGGCGAGGTCCACCTCCGGGTGGGTGGCGAGGGGCCGCAGGAAGATGCTGGGGTAGAGGACGTGCATCGAGACGCCGAGCTCGTCCATGTGGGCGAGGCGCTTCTCGATGTCCCTCGCCTCGCGGGTTGCCTCGTCGGTGTCGAGGCCGACATTGACGCCCTTGGAGAAGGCGCGGTTGTCTATGTACCAGAACTCCGGGGAGGGCGACTTGTAGCCCTCCTTGGGCAACAGAACGATGGGGCGGTGTTCTTGGAGCTCTTCAGGGATGAAGTCCCATGTGCGTTCCGATTCGACAACGTGGGCATCTGAGTCGATTACTGCCATTGCCTCCCCCTTGGGCGACGATAATCCGAGTATGCCGCCGCGCCGAACCTTACAGTAGCGACGCTCAGCACGACAATGAGCGCCCGAGGCAGGGATGGTAAAGCGGCGTATGAGACTGCATCCTTAGGGAATCTCCGAATAACCCCGTCTCAACCCGTTCGCCCTGAGCTTGTCGAAGGGTCCCACGAGCGGATCGGGCCGGAAGAGAGACCGGGTTCGCCGGACCAGTCCGGCGGTCCGACCGGCGACTTGAGGAGCTGAACATTCGATGCTGAGGCTTCGACTGCGATGGGCGTTGAGGGACGCGAGGTCCCGCTGGATGCAGGTCGCTGCAATCGCGTTGATGATTGCCATCGGGACGGGGATGTACTCCGGTCTGAGCAGCCTCACGGAATGGCGGTTCGTCTCCAACGACGCGAGCCTCGAACTGACCAATATGTACGACATCCGCGCCGAGCTGGGCGGCGCCGGCTTCCTCCCGCGCGGCGCGCTGGCCGGAATCGCTGAGGACATCGACGGCGTCGAGTCGGCCGAGGAACGCCTCGTCGTTCAGACGCAAGCGGACGTGGAGGACCCGGACGGAGAATCGGTCTTCGTGCCCGCCAGGATCGTCGGCGTCGATTTCTCCGGCGGCGGGCCTCACGTGAACGGAGTCGAGACCTACGCCGGACGAGGAATCGAGGGGTCGGAGGTCGGCGAGCCGGTCGTCTTGCTGGAGCGCAATTTCGCGGCGTTCTACGAGCTGCCGGATAGCGGCAACCTGACGCTGGGGGGTGGGGCGTCGGCCCGGTACGTCGGCCACGCGGTCTCGCCTGAGTATTTCCTGGTCGTCGAGCAAGGCAGCTTCTACGCCCAGGCGAACCTCGCCGTCGTGTTTACTTCGTTGGAGACGGCGCAAGAGCTGACGGGCAGGCCGGGGCTGGTCAACGACCTCGTGCTCACGGTGGAGCCGGGCGCGAGCCTCGATGCCGTCGAGGATGCGCTCGTGAGTGAGGTGGAGGCGCGTTACCCGGATACGGGCCTCAGCTTGACCCGCAGGGAGGACGACGCGTCGTACATCGCGCTCACCAACGACCCCGAGGGCGACCAGCAGTTCTACAACGTATTCGCGCTCGCCATCTTCGCTGGCGCCGCATTTGCGGCCTTGAACCTGTCGGCCCGCATGGTGGAGGCGCAGCGGCGCGAGATTGGCACGCTGATGGCGCTGGGAGTCCCGCCGCGCGAGATCATGGCGCGTCCCCTGCTCGTCGGCATCCAGATTGCGGTGCTGGGCGTTGTGTTCGGCGTGGGCGTCGGGCTGTGGATAGGGAGCGCGATGGGCGACGTGCTCGAGACATTCGTTCCGCTCCCGGTGTTCGTTACCCCGTTCCAGACCGGCATCTTCGCAAGAACGGCGGCGATCGGATTCGCGATTCCTGTGCTGGCCGCTCTGTGGCCGGTCTATCGCGCGGTCCGAGTCGCGCCGGTGGAAGCCATCAGGACCGGCCACCTGGCGGCGCGGGGCGGAGGGCTGGCCCCCGCCATAAGCCGACTCCCGCTGCCCGGCGGCACCATTGGCCGCATGCCGTTCCGCAACCTGGTGCGGGCGCCCCGCCGCACGGTGCTGACTCTCCTTGCGCTGACTTCGGTGCTGGCCATCCTCTTCAGCGTCCTCGTGATGCTGGACTCGTTCCTGTCCGCAGTCGCCAAGGGGGACGAAGAGCTGCTGGGAGACGTGCCCGATCGTCTCTTGGTGGAGTTGGACTCGTTCTACCCGGTGGGCTCGCCGGAGGCGTCCGGCGTTACGGACATCGGCATGCTTCGCGTCGCGGAGCCCGAGGTCCACCTCAACGGGACCGTTGAGAACGGAGCCGAGACGATTCCCGTTCTGCTCCAGTTCATCGACTTCGAAAGCGACGTCTGGCTGCCAACCGCCATCGAGGGTGAGCTCGTCGCCGGATGGCCCGGCATCGTCCTCGCGCGCAAGGCCGCAGAAGACCTCGGCGTCGGGCCGGGCGATAGCGTGGCCCTCAGACGCCCGGTCCGGGCTGGGGCGGACTCGTTCTCGTTCGAGACGGACGACATCGAAGTGCTTGCGGTCCACTCTCACCCCCTACGGTTCAACGCGTACGCCGACATGCGCCACGCCGGTCTCGCCGGTCTCGCCGGATATACGAACGTCATCTCCGGTGCGCCCGCGCCGGGAGAGACCGTCTCCACGGTGAAGCGCGCGCTGTTCGGCGTTCCGAGCGTGGGCGCCGTGCGCGGCCTAGCGGAGACCTCGCAGGCTACCCAGGACGTGTTCGAGCAGTTCACCGGCATATTCGTGGTCATTCAAGCGTTCGTCCTAGGGCTCGCGCTGTTGATCGCCTTCAACACCGCGAACATCAACGCCGATGAGCGGGCGCGCGACCACGCGACGATGTTCGCGTTCGGCGTGCCCGTCCGGAGAGTGCTCGGGGTCCTGGTCACGGAGGGCCTGCTGCTCGGGCTGCTCGCGACGGTCCTCGGCGTCGTCTTGGGCTACGGGCTGCTGCTGTGGATACTGCGCGTCATCTTGCCGAGGTCCGCTCCCGATCTGTGGGTGCCCCTCGCCATGGACGTTCCGACCTTGGCCGTCACCCTGGCTGCTGCGGTAGCGGTCATCGGACTCGCGCCGGTGCTGACCGTCCGCAAGCTGCGGCGTATGGACGTGTCGTCGACGCTCCGGGTGCTGGAGTAGGCACCGCCGGCCATCCCCAAGGTCCCCGTCGCAGACGGGACCACCCCTAGGCCCCTCGTTCGTAAGACGCATGATGCGAAATGACCACAGTGAGGCTGGAATCCGGTTCCGTCCGGCGCGCCGTGCGACCGCAAGGGCTTGGTTTGTCCGACGATGGCTGATGCATTCCACTCGTAACTTTCCCGGGCCTACGAGTGGACGAGGGCTGCCTCTCGCAAAAAGGTCTCATTTGGTCTCATTTGGTCTCGTTTTACTCCTGGCGGGACCACCCCTAGCCTCTCCTTGGACGGGAGGCAATCACAACGGAAAGATTCGATACTCGTGGGCAGTAGACCTTGCGCCCTAGGACAGGCAACAGCACCTCACGCCCTCAGGTGGTTCGAGTCTTCTCTGGTGGGCCAGGTAAGACTGAATTGCGAACTTTTCGCTGGGAGGTTCTCATATAGGGGCGGTCAGTTGCCGGGGGTAGTCAACTCGAGCCTCTCGCCTGTCAGGCCTGAGGCTCGTCCCATCGCCCTCCCGACCAATGACGCTCCTTCAGCTAAGTACCGAATAGTTTATGGATGTGGTCATCCAGGTACTCTTGTATATCAGGAGATGTCTCAAACTCTATCCTTGTCACGTTGGAGCTGCTGTAGACAGTTCCTGGCGCGATATGGATCAGACCCCTTCCCTCTGCTAGCGATTGGCACATCCGGCTAATCAGACTCACCGCCTTGCTCCTGGCCCCTCCCACTGGTGCGGTGCCCAACGAGTAAGTGTATGTCAATCTCTCCCCAGACAGCGTATGGATTGCAACCTTTAGTTCATAGTGTCGAGTAGTCACTTCTTCTCTCTCCCTGTAATCGGATGCAGCGTCTCACCCCGGATGTGCCGTAGGGTGTCTGTTGCCTACTCTTCCCTCGATGCAGACAATCGGCCGTTCCCTCTCACACTTGCACCTGGACCTTGTCAATAAACGAGCTTCTGACTGGAGCGACCTCCGTAACCACCTCATTTAGCAGTTCCACAGAATCCGTCTCGCTCAATTGCTCCCCACTTGCGAGAGCATCCACGATGTTGGCGAACGCTTCGCTCTTTCGAGTAAGAATCTGCTCAAGGACCTCTTCTATGGTTCCCTGACACCTGAACCGATGTACATGGACGACTCGTTCTTGGCCTAAGCGTACAACCCTATCTCTCGCCTGAGCATTTGCTGATGGGTTCCACCACTCGTTGATGAACACGACATGGTTTGCTTCCGTAAGTGTCAGGCCCTCTCCTCCTACTCTGCTTGAGCACAGGAGAGCTACGACGCCATCGTCAGACTTGAACCTTTGAATGGCGCGCGTCCTCTCGGCTGTTGTCAACCTACCAGTCAAGGTTACTGCACCCAAAGGCGGCCGTTCTTTGGTCATCCGGTTCAGCAGCAATTCCAACGGCCTCAATGTATACGAGAAGACCACAGCCTTTTCGCCAACGTCCTGAACTGATTGCAGGACCTCCAGGATTCGATCTAACTTGGCGCTAGCGCCGCTTGCTGGTTCCGAATCACAGATAGACCTCAGAATTGTTAGTCGTTGAAGTACCTCACCGCCTTCCTCAGGAAGCGGCTGCGAACGAGCCGTGGAATAGGCTCGCTGCTGTCGAGGTGTTAGCTCAATCGTTTCTGTTGTGTCAATCACCTCCGGTAGCTCACGCAGCACATCCGCCTTCATCCGCCTAAGCAAATATGGCTGTGCCAGGGCTCTGAGGCCCATGTCAGTCTTATCTGTCTTCGCTGAGAATCTGGTTGGTTCTAGTAATGATAAGAGCGTAGCGAGGTCAACAGGGTGGCGCTCAATAGGTGTCCCTGTCAATGCCCACATTCTCTTGGCACTTAAGAGTCGGAATTCGCGAACGAGTTTGGCCTGAGTTCTCCTGAGCCTATGCGCTTCGTCGGCTATGACCAAATCGATGTGCTCAGACTTGAGAGGCGACGGTAACGGTCTTAGCTGCTCATAGCTAGTAATAATAATGTGGGATCTGCCAAGCACTGCGGACCAGACCCTATCTGACTCCTCTTTGGCTGGAACTGACCGCACCACGGTTAGTCGTGGAACCCACCGCTCGCACTCGGCTTCCCAGTTAGCCAGAAGAGATTTGGGGCATACCACCAATGCACTCCGAATGACTCCATCGTCTACAAGCATCTCCAGTGCCCGAAGGGCCTGGGCAGTCTTGCCGAGGCCCATGTCATCTGCAAGTATCCCAATGCGATGCTCCATGAGCCACCGTACTCCGAAGTCCTGAAATGGGCGCAACGACGCTCGCCCGTCGGAGTCAAAGACAAGAGGTGCGATCAGCTCCTCGACTGAGGGGCGTAATGCGAGTGCCTCGTCTGCTGTGTGTACCCTCGGCACTGGTCGTAGTCGCGGAGGTTTGACGTCGAGACTTGCCGTACGTCCGCTCCGCACTAACCTTGAAAGGGTGGTGTCAAGGTTAAGAGCGATATCGGCCGCACGGCGCAGGCGAACTGCCTCAGTCCCGGATGACGATAACCCGTGAGGCTCCTCTCCATCCAACGGGGCGATCTCGATTAGCCGAGAGCCAATATTTTCGGCCAGTCTGATTTCGAGACGGTATCCCCGCCACTCATGTGGCGTCATCTGACCACATCCACTATCTGAGTGCTGACTAAGAGGACACATGCTCTCGCGTTGCACGGATCTGATTCCATAACCCAGCGGAACTCTCGTCAGGGGGAAGCATGAGTTGTTCTTCCCACTCGTTCCGAAGCTCCTCTTCTTCCCGCTCGTTCGTCTGATAGTGGCCTGTTATCCAACGCAGAACCCTCTTTGCGGTATCGGTAGCTTGCTTTCGGCCCTCGTTACGCATAGCCCACCTTCTACTGTTGGTCCGGTGATTGAAAGCCGAAACGAGCAACAAGCCTCTCCACGGAATGTGGTGAAGGCCCCAATCAACCTTCCCTAGCGGACTCAATGCCATTACAGCTTGCTCTAGTGCAGGGGCGTTCGGATTATCCAGTCCTCTATTCAGCAACGCCCTAGCTACGCTGACCATTACAGCTTGCCCAATCGGCCAGAAGAGAACGTTATCTTCAGTTCCGCCATCTGCCCCATCGGCTTGGTGGTTCCTGGCATCGCTAGGATTCAGTCCGAGGTCCGGGATAGCCTGAATTAAGGCATCCCAATAGAGAACTAACTCATCGAACAACTCATCAGTGTAGTCATCCGGAGGTCGAAAGCGCTTGAACTGCTTTACGTCGTTGGTTCTCTCGGCCTCTGGACCGTGTCCCCACCCTGTGTTCTCCCGGAAAGGCGTAGTGAGCAAGTCCTCGTTGAGATCATAGAGCTGCTGAAGACTCGTGAAGTGAGACGTTCCTTCCTTCAAAGGCCGTCCCTTAGTCTGAACTCTAAGCGACTCAACATGCCGTCCTGGTGCCCTGAAGAAGTCGTGATCCGTGATGAGGCGCCGGGTCAGCATGGCAAACACATCATCTTCGTCCATTATGATGTTGGTGTCACTATCGGTCGGCTTGGCATACCGATTGAGGCTAGAGAACAAACGGCGATACGATTCGAGCCAATCGTCCTCACTCGAGTCAGGTGGTCGGATCACCATTAAGACAGAGACCTCTTCATTCTCAAATCCGCGTGGGGGCTCAATTCTCTCTGTCTCGTCATCAGGCTGCAGCAGTGTCTTGATCGCCTTCAGCCTGTGCTGACCGTCCAAGGCGTAGTAGTTTTGGTCTCCCGAAAAGCGTAGGACGCCGAAGGACTGTTCAATGCTCTCTTCATCTGCGAAAATCTCGAACTGCGGGTCATCCGATACGCTAACCGGGTAGAACTTAGGAGAACCTCCGATTGCGGCCACAACCAAGGACGCAAAGAAACGGTCCACCCTACCTGTCAAGTAGGTGACAATCTCCTTTTTCACTCGACTCTCCTTGATGGTGCGCTGGATAGCCTCATCAAGAGTGAAGTCGCTGTGAACCTCCGAACCGAACTTAACCTCTGCGGCTACTTCTCGCATCCGCATCTTCACTATGTAGTAGGTCCAGTCTCCCATGGATGCTCTCAAGGCTGGGTAAAGCTGCATAGCGTTGCGTTCCTCCGTTAGGCGTCGATTGGGGGTCTTAGGGTTCCGGTGATTGTGCCGGCGCGCTTGTTCACGGGTGGGCCAAAGCACCGGATCAACCAGGCTTCGGCATCCTTGATAGCATTAGCCGGTACCTCGACAAACCAGAATCTCAGCGAAACTGTCTGGTAACAGCGTTTGGCCCGTCGAAGTTCGGGGTCGTCGGCTCTACAGTGAGCGAGGAATCTTGATTGGATGTTGGACTCTGACCTACCAACGTACAGGGGACTTGCTAGGTTGTGAAAAATCGTAGTTTGGTCTGGCCCGACTGCGCTGGGAGGCTGAGCGCAGATTGCGTACACGCCTGGTCGTGTCGGCACCATCAACTGGTCGTTCGTTGTGAGAAGGACCGAGCTCCATGACCCGGAGTCGCTCAGCGCCTGCTCCAGCCCTTCCCAGTCAATTCGTTCTATTGACCAGCCCCTATTCATTCCTACTCTTGGCCTCGACTCGCCAAATCCTCTATTTGTGGCACGCCAAGCAAACCTTTGCCTGCCCGTACAGGTCATCAATGTCTATAGGCTCCGCGTCAGGACGCAAAGGGTTGACGTGGAGCTTGCCACGCATCCGCTCCAATCGCCGCTTATGCTCTTCCTTGATTTCCTCAATTCGCTTGGGCTGGGCCAACGCATCGAGTGACTCCCCGCGGCTCCAGGTGAAGGGAGAGCCATCTTCAAGGGCAGTCTTCTCGTATCGCTTGGCTTCCTCATAGTAGTCCGGGTGTCGTTCCATAAGACGAACCCACTCTATCTTCTGTTGGAAGAAGCAGAAGGTACAACCGCTCCGAGTCCGCCACTCATAGTATTGGGGCAGCCCTAGCCCTGACCCCTCTAGGATGTCTAGCACCCCGGCTTTGTCGATGCCGGCGTCCTTCAGCGGGAGCCTGACGATCAAGTTCCGATGCTTAGACGCGTAGCCTTCCCTATACTCCTCGTCGGCGCGAATAGCTACGTAGCTATAGACAGTGTCGCCCCTTTCGAGCATCGGCTGTACCCACTGCTCGAAAGGGCGCAGCTTCAGCTGACGGGTGCACCAGCGAGTCTGCGCCGAGGGCAAGAAGTTGCCGTACTGCTTTAGCCAGAAGTCAAAATCCCTATCAGGGTTCAACCGTCTGATCGGTTGACCAAGGAATCCCTCGAGCTTAACCAGAAACTCGTAGACCTCCGGGAGTTCTTTGCCTGTGTCGGTGAAGAAGTAGTCCATATACAAGTCGGGATAGTTTTCCCGCATGTGGACAGCCAGTGCGGCACTATCGCGCCCGCCGGATAGTCCCAAGACATGATGGGCTAGTGCGTTACTGCTCAACGTGCCACCTCATGCGCCTGCTCAGAGTCCACAGCACTGGCCGTTCCAGTTTCGCCAATGTACTGGGCGCTGAGTCTAGCTAGTGCAGCGAGGATGATGTTCCGGCGTCCTTTTCCGCTGTCGTCCAGTGCCTTGCCCAGTTGGGCGACCAAGACATCAACCTCGGCTTTCTCAAAATCGCCGATCTCGAAGTCGTCGTGGAACGGAGTGGGGCGTTCGTCGGTCCCAACAACGACCGCGATGGCATGACGCTTGCTAGCACGCCCCTTGACGCGGGCGAACGCTTCGACGCGGATGAATCTCTGCGCTAGGTCAGCGAGCTCCACAGACACGCGGTCAACGTCCGCATCCACCCAGTTGTGGGGAGGCATATTAGCCGCCATGCTGGCTAGGCTCTCCATATCCTCGTCCGTACCATAGAATCGGGCCAGCCTAATGACGAAGGCTTCTAAGCGGTGATCTCCACCGATGCCCAATACGTTCTCAGCACGACTGCGGAGATCGGCCAACGTTGGCGGCGAGGCATTGGGTACATGTAACTCCGAGAGCAGCAGCTCTCTAAATCGGTGGAGCATTGATGGATAGGCGTCTCGCAACTCTGTCAGCGCCTCCCGGAGGTTGCCAGAAATCCTCGCTGTGTTCTCTTCCCCGTATGATCCGTCCCCGCCACCCAACTCCAGGGGCATGTCGTCGAATATCAATCTGTTTGGGTCCTTTGCCTGTTTGAAGAGGTGCCGGACGCGTCTAGCGCTACTAGACAGGCGCTGCGTGCGCCCAACCCAAGCCGGCAGCTGATCATAAATCGCAATCAGACCCCTCGCCACGTCTATGGGTTCCAGGGTCTGTAACGTGTTCCGTGAGTCTATATCTCGAACGATGTCAGCCATGTCAGAGAGGAGTTCGCGAGACACGTTGGACATGTCCATCCATCTCAACTGAATGTCTTCGGGGTCCTTGGCAAGGTAGTCCGTGTCTAGGTCAGTCATACGGACCTGGAACACCCCTTGCCTGTAGAAGGCGAGCGTATGACTCTTGGAGAGGGTGAACGCTACTGCCAGGACCGGCAGCAGACCATCTTTAATGCCGAACGGGGCGTCTCGCCATATCGCGTAAATTTCGCCGACCGATACCGCCCGGTGGGAGTTGGACTCCAAGAGTCCGGCCGCGGCTTCCCAAGCTGGGAGAAGGTTGCAGGGGTCATCTCCAAGCTTGGGTGTCACGAACCTCCATCCGCCAAACGTGTTCCGATACAGCCCGGTGGCCTCCAGCAGTGATGCAAACAAGCCACCCTCCGCCGGAAAGCCAACGATCCCTAGCCGCTCCCGCCCTTCATAGAGCGCCATGTGCCTGAGCAGTGCATTTTGCGCAGCGACTGCGTTACTAGAAGGCCGTAACCGATTCAGGAGCTCGTTCTTAAGGCGCGGCGATTCGCCGAGCCGAGCGTCCGCGAGATTGGAAGCAAGGCTGTTCAACTCAGCCTGTTCGAGTTGCCGAGGCTCAAGTCCCCGACCACGCCATATGGCGCTGTCCAGTGCCCGGCTCAGTTCATTTTCGACTTGGCCCTGAAGCTCCGCTATGCGGGTTTCTATTTCGAGACGAGCCACGCGGTCGCCCCGCAGTTCCGGTGTTGTATCACGAACCTGCTCTAAGGCAATGAACTCGCGAGCCAAACTCTCGATTGTCCAGGTTGGCCACTCCGGGATGCCGACTACCACGCCATTCGGGAGCACCGTCGACAGTGTTTCGGCGATTGTCCCTACGCTCCTATGGGAGTCGCCGTGTGAGGGGAGAGCGAGTATAAACGCCCCTATAGCGCCGTTCGTAGGCAGGTAATTGGACGCACGCTCCTTTACATCCCTTAGCGGTACGACGGCTGTCTCAAACCACCTAATAGCGCCCGTCTTATGATAGTGGCGCTTGGCAATCACGGGCTGAAGGCCGGCGAGCGCGGTGAGCCGAGAGAAGTCGATCTCATCGATAGTCTCATATGCCTCGTCGACCGCGTGCTCAATGTCGAAGTCGCTTCCCTCGAAGATGCTATAACTGTTGTTGAATTTCCGGAAGATAACAAGCGAGGTATCTTCGATGAGTTCAAGGGCCTCGCGGATTTCCTTCTCGTTGTGATCAGTTATGGCTAGACAGAGCAGTTCTATGCTTGCCGCCAACCCTGAGCGCTCCTTGAACAGGTCGACCAGCGCAATCACCTTCAGCAGACGAACTTGAAGATCGTCGCCCCCTGCGGCATGGCACCTCTCAAGAGCATCTACGGCCATGGCCCAGCGGTGACCGTCCGGGGATGCGATGATGGATGGTTCGAGATTGACCCGCAAGTAGTCCCAGACCATCTCTGGCGCGTATAGATCACCCACCGCGGCGGTTCGCAAGAAGTCTTGGAACCCCAGAGGCTCTGTCGAGTTCAGGAAACTGAAGAGGCTGCGTTGATTTTGCCCAAACCTTCGTCGCGATATGGGACCCAAGAGACATGCCGATATTGGGTGCAGGGGCCAGCAATCCTCCAGGAGGCGTGGAGCAGTACTACGGTGCAGCATAGCCGCAACCTGCTTCGCCAACCCGGCCGGTTTCCTAAGTTGACCTTCAACGTCGATTGCACGTCCCAGTAACTCCAGCTGTTCATCCGGGCCGACGCTGATCGCTAAATCGACGAATCGTCCCTGAATCTTGGCCCACTCGTCACGCATCTCACGCGACAAGCGGTGGGCGTACTCCTCGAACGCCTGATGCAGGATACCTACAACAATCAGCCTGTTGTTGCTGCGTGATGCGATCTCAGCGATCTGTTGGAAGAAGTAGATGTCCGTGCCATCGTACGCCGCCCCCTCTAGGAACTTCCCCATCTCGTCAATGAAGACGATGAGCCCGCCGTGTTGGGTTGGAGCGCGCTTGGCGATTCTCGTGAGAGCATCGAATACGGACTCGTCACTCCACGGTCCAATCCTGCCGTTACGGACCAGCCGGGCGTGCTCAATGGCTTCCCCGACCACCTGAGCGGGACTGTCTCGTCTTCCCACGACCGGAAGGATGCGCCATCCCTTCACTCGTGGAGGCAGGGCGTCCCAGAGGGCCTCGGTCGTTTCGGGACCGAGGATGTGTGATGTGCTTTCCCTTAGTTCAGAACTGCCATTCAACGCAGCGCTGAGCGCAACGACAAGGCTTGACTTGCCCGTGCCGTACGGCCCCGTCCATGTGAATGCGGCCTGCTCAGACTCGACGACGTGCTTAGCCATGGTCCTCAGGACTGCAGCGGACGATGGAGGACACACGAACCCTTCTAGGGAGGTCGGGTCCGAAAGGTCCATGTCGATTCGGATCGACCTGCGGAAGCGTCGGGCTACGCGAACGCGGTCAGCTAATATAGTCATGCCGCGCCCTCTCCATTTGCCATCGGGTAATCTTCCAACACCAAGTCCAGAGCGTCTTCAGGGGCAAGCACCCGCTCTCGAATCAGCTGCTTCAGGCCGGCCGTCTCGGACCATGTGTAGGCGCCTGTAGTGAGTTGTTCCATTTCTCCAAGCAGGTCCACGAGACTGTTCTCGTCTAACATGAAGACCCTACCGGGAGAACCGGGCTCGTGGGCCAGCGCTTCGAAGGACAGGGTGTTCGCAGAGTTGAAAGAACGAGACCAGAAGTCGGTAACCGCGTAACAGAAGACGCCTGCTCCCAGGGATGGCTTTGGTCCACGGACGAACCTGAAGCCGTCCCGACGACCTATTGGCTTGATCAGTCCCAACTCAATGAGGGGTGACTCCAGGGAATCTTCGTAGCTCGCCTGCCTCGACGTGGGCTGTGCCACGTAGGTGCGCACGAAGCAGGCGACATCCCTCTTGATGGTGGCGGTGGAACATCGAACCCATTCCAAGTCTTCAGCGAGCCTAGCGATACCCCCTACCAGCATATCGCGCTCAAAGAAGAGTGCAGGAAAATGGTTGAACGCCCAGAACCATGTAGTCTTCTCGGGTCGCCCGGCAAGATGCCAGTGGACCAGCCATGAGGTTGAGGGATCCTCCATATAGAGATCGATACCATCACCATCGTTGAACAACAGTTCCCCAAAGTTGGTGCCCTGAATCCGGTGCTCGTCAGGGACGTCCTTGACAACGCCTGAAGCCGTTGCCCAATGGCGCATCGACCCAACCATGTTCTTGCCTACGCCGAATCGCGCGATGGCATCCTCGTCGGTAAAGACCGACCGGTTGTCGCCATCGCCTTCGGTTGCCCTGACCGCATCGAACGCCTTCTTCAGCCACCCATACCTGAGTGGAAAAGTTTCGTGCCCGGACAACTGAGGGCGGTAGCCTCTCTGATGGATGGGACCCCGCAGCATGTTCGGCTCCTGGATGAATCGTCCAGTTGGACTATATCATAAGATTCGTGTACTGTGTAGTAGAGCGACGAAGGTGAGGATTCGCTACTTACACGGGCTACGAGCTTTAGCGTCAGAGTGAGTCTTGAGCGAATATGGTGCCTAGAACTATCTACGCGGACTATCAGGCGACCACCCCCGTCGACCCACGTGTCGCCGAACAGATGGCGCCGCATTGGAGCGAGGCATTCGGCAACCCCCACTCCAATGACCACGTGTTTGGGTGGCGGGCGGCTGATGCGGTCCGGGAGGCGGCCTCATCGGTGGCGGGCCTCATCGGGTCCGACCCCGACGAGGTGGTCTTCACGTCCGGGGCTACCGAGGCCAACAACCTTGCCCTGCTAGGTCTCGCACGCCGTGCCCTTTCCGATCGGAGACGTATCTTGGTAAGCGCCATCGAGCACAAGTGCGTGCTAGCCGCCGCAAGGTCTCTCGCTGAGCGAGAGGGATTCTCAGTAGAGACTATTCCTGTAGACGGCGAGGGGCTTGTGGACTTGGAGGCACTAGAGTGCATGGTGGATGACACTGTGCTCGCCGTATCGGTCATGGCGGTCAACAACGAGGTCGGTACGATTCAGGACATCGAGGGCATTTCTAAGGCACTCTCGCCGCACGGTGTTCTGTTCCATTGCGATGCTGCGCAAGGTCCATGCGCTATGGACGTGACGAGCCTTGCCTCTCATGCCGACCTGATTAGCCTCTCAGGTCACAAGATGTACGGACCCAAAGGGATTGGCGCACTTTACATCCGTCGTGGACTGCAGGCTCGAATCGAGCCGATCATCTACGGAGGAGGGCAACAGGGCGGGCTGCGGTCAGGCACTGTCCCCACGCCGCTATGTGTCGGCATGGCAGCCGCGGCCGATATTCTTCGCTCTCCCGAGGGGCCGCAGGAGCGCAGGCGCATTGCGGCACAACGTGACTCTTTCGTTCGCTTGCTACGGGAGCGCATTCTCTCCTCGACCATGAATGGCCCAACCGGTGAACGCAGGCATCCCGGTAATGCCAATCTGCGGTTCGACGGCCTCGTTGCACAAGACATCCTTGGCTCACTCCAACCCCACCTCGCCGCATCTACAGGGGCAGCCTGTACATCTGGCATCCCGGAACCGTCACACGTGCTCAGTGCCCTCGGCCTAAGCACGGTGGAGGCGGAGTCTTCCATTCGTTTCAGCTTCGGCCGTTTCACCACTGATACCGAAATCCACGGGGCCGCACGGCTGGTAAGCGAAGCCCTTCTATCTCTCATCCCTAGTGCGCGATTCTGAGAATTCCCACCGTGAGACTCTGCTTCCTGGCCCTTCACTTGCGGTCAGAAAGGACTGGCATTGGTCAAGAAGCCTCACGGTAGGCAGAAGAAATCCCAATCGGACGAGGCGTTGGCGTTTGCAGTGGAAGCTACCAGTCAAGTCGCGGTTCAACACCTGGCTTCACCGTGGCTACGAGCCTTGCACAGAAATTCCAATGGCATACGCTGTTCACGCGCACGATTGAGGCAGATTCGTCGATAGCACGTCGGAATATCCGGCCCGATCTCTTCGACGCCTACCTAATCCTTGGCTCGCGTTGATTCTCTCATCACAAGCGCTTCTGGCTGGTGGAGCACGACGGGCGGGGCTTCGGCTCCGGCTGGCACCACGACGTGTCGGGAGGCTGAGCGTAGGTCGAGTTCCCCCCGATTTGCGGACAACAAAAAAGGCCCGCGTACATGGCCGGGCCGGCCCGAAACGCAAAAATGGCCGCATACATCAGAAGCCAGGGGGGAGGGCATCGCACTCGCGGCGACGACCTCCCCCTTTTATGAGCGGTCTAGCGTCCCGCGCCGACCGGCTCTTCCTCGCGCTGCTGTTCCAGCGTCATCGCCCACTCGAACATCGAGAGGGTCGCGGGCTGAGGCTTGCGCCCGCGGCCCTTCGGCTTCACCGGCTCCTCCGCCATGAACTCCGCCCAGGAGAACAGCGACTGCTGCGGCTCCGGGACCTCGTCGTGGTGGCCGTTGCTCCCGTTGCCGTTGGCGTGGCCGTTGACCGGGACTAGCTCCACCGTCGGCCCGATGTCGAAGGTGTCGTGGTGGCCGTTGCCATTCCAATTGCCGTTGACCGCAATGGTCTCCGGCTCGACCTCCACCGGCTTCCAGCCGTCGTCCACCAGCAGCTCCTCGGCGGTGGCCTCGGCGTCCCGTGCCTGGGCGAACACCTCCTCCATCGTCTCGGCCTCGTCCTCCTCTTCCCCGCTGACGATCCTGCGGGCCAACGCCATCATCATGTCGTCGCCGTCGTCCCCGTAGACGGCAAGGCCGTCCTCCGGCAGCTCTCCCTCGACGGCGAGGGAGCTCTGCATCTTCTTCGCCACCAGCTTCAGCGCGTCCGCCTGGAGGGTGTTCCGGTAGCTCATGAACACCACCTTCACCGGGCGGGTTTGCCCGATGCGCCACGACCGCCGCGACGCCTGCCGGACGACGTACACGCTATAATCTGTTTCGTCCCAAACGATAGTCGGGAAGTCGATGAGGTCGAGGCCGGTCTGCACCAGCCTGGGGTGGCAGATGAGGACGTCGATGCCCTCCTGCACCCTGTCGGCCACCCACGCCTCACGGCGGTTCGGGGCCACCGCGTCGGCCTTCATCACCGCCACCCTGAACCCGTGCCGGGTCAGGATGTCGTCCATCCGCCCGGTGATGTCCCGCGTCCCCGTGTGGGTGACGTAGACCAGCACCCGCCTTCCCTCCAGCCGCTCGGCGGCCACCAGGTCGATGAGCGCCTTCTCCTTCGGATAGAGCTTCTCCTCGGACAGGGGCGGCACCTGCACGATGACGTCGCCCGTCCGGGGGTCGAAGACCGTCTCCCCCCTGGTGCAGCCGTCGGGGTAGGCCAGGAGCGTCTGGAGGTAGGTCGCCAGCAGCCGCTTGGAGCCGCTCTTGAGGGCGGCCGCCAGCTCTTTCTTCAGCTCCTCGAACACGGTGTTGTAGGCGCTGCGCTGGGAGTAGCCGGTGGCGTCCTCCTCCGAGTCCATCGAGGACACGAGGATCTTCTCCTCGTAGTCGGGCAGGCCGGAGGCAACGTCGGCCAGTCTGAGGAACACCGTGTTCCCTATGATGTGGAAGAGGGCGCTGGGAACGAGGCCCGGCCTCTCCCTGACCACCTTGCGGTACTTGCGCCGCCTGCTGTTGCGCCCGTCCTCCACCGCGTCGTCGTCGGGCTTGCCGACGGTGATCTCCTCGAAGCCGTACCGTTGTATCCAGCGGTGCTCGTCGGAGCGCCCGAACTCCGTGCGAATCTCCGGGGAGAACCGATAGAGCAGGTGGAAGATGGTCGAGGAGTACCCGCCGAGCAGCGTGCCGGTCAGGCTGAGGGACTTGCCGCACACGTCGGCGAGGATGCCGGCGGCGATGCCCTGGGCCGAGCCACGCCCCTTGAACTCATGTACCTCGTCGCCGATCAGCAGGTCGAAGAAGCCCTTCATCCTGTGCTTGATGTAGTCGGCCAGCGGGTAGCGGGCCGGGCCGGACCTGTCGGCCTGCCAGAGGGGGGCGTCGCAGGCGGCGCAGGTGTGCTTTCTGCGGTTCAGGTCGGCGTCGGTCAGGGGCACGCCGTCCTTGTCCACGATCTGCGCCGTGCAGTCGGGGCAGCAGGGAACCCGGAACGGCTCCCCAGTCTCCTCCTCCCGCAGGAGCCTTCCCTTCGAGACGGCCCACCGCTGTATGACGGCGGGCATCCAGCGGTAGGACAGCTTGGCCTTCTCCCGGCTCATCACCGCGAAGAGGGGGCCGGAGCCGACGGAGAGGCGGAGCCGCTCCAGGTCGGTGATGGACTCGACGATGGCGGCGCGGACGCCGGGCACCGTCTGCTCGATCTCCCGCTTCCACTTGGGGACCAGGTGGGGCGGGCAGATGACGAGAATCCGCTCGAAGCCCGCCATGTATGCCGCCGCCGCGCCGATAAAGGTCTTGCCGGTGCCCATTTCGCCGACGACCGTGGTGCCCCGGTGGGCCTTCAGGGAGAGGGCCGCTCCCCTGATGGCGTCGGCCTGCGCCCCCAGGGGCTTGCGGAGCAGCCTGGGGATCGTGCCACCGTTCTCCGAGGGCCGGTAGAGCGGCGGGTAGGACTCCACCACCCTTCGCGCTATGGCGTCCTTGAACTTGTCGATGAAACCTCCGAGGTTCATGTCGTGTCGTCCTCCTTTTCGTGGTAGTTAGAGGACGACGCTGGAACCCGGACGCACGTCTCCATCAGTCGCCGCCGCAAGGCGGAGAGCGACGGGAGACGGACTGCGCCGCCCCAGCGGGGGCGGTCGGGTTCCGGCAACGCCCCCAGGCGAATGCTTGAACGTGCGAAGGCCCGCCCACGGCGGGACTCGCGTATGCGGCCCGGTGCGGGCCGTCCCAGGCTGCTCCAAGGCAGCCGCCCATCATTGCGGTGCGTCACGGAGCCCTAAGCAGCCGCCGTCTCCGGCTGCTTCAGCATGGCGGAGTAGCCCCGCTCGACGACGTGCGTGACCGAGACCCTGCCCATGCCGTCGTACCCGGCGCGGTAGGCGAACTCCGCCATCGCGCCCCAGGGGACACGGCCTCCGACCCGGACGGTCCCGCCGCCGGACTTGGCGCCGCGCCCGGGGCCACCGGCGCCGCGAACGACCATCCCGCTCCGCTCACCCTTCCGCCAGCCCAGCACCTTCACCTCGGCGGGCATGACCCGCTCCGCACTCGTCGGCTGGAACAGGACGCCATGCAGCCCCTTCAGCACGCCCGCCGACGGGGAGGACTTGCCGTTCATGATCTGGGAGAGATGGGCCGAGCTGATGCCCGCTCGCCGGGCGACCTCGTTCTGGCTGAAGCCGTGGGCGTTCATCCGGTCCCACACGGCCTCCCGGTCGATGCAGGCGGGCTGCGCGGGCGCGACCTTCACCGGGGCCTCCAGCGCCGACGCGACCCGCGCCTGGACCTTCACGCCCATGTTGCTATGACCCCGCGCCACCATTGACATGTAGCCGTAGGAGACGCCCACGCGGTCAGCCAGGTCCCGCAGGTTCATGCCCAACTCCCTGGCCCGCTCCCGGATGTAGCTGCTCTCCCCGGCCACGACGACGCCCTGGCGGTTGGCGCACTTGGCGGGCGCGACCTTCGCCGGGGCCTGCAACGTCGACTCGACCCTGGCCTGGACCTTGACGCCCATGCTCTGGCGGCCACGGGCAACCTGCGTCATGTAGCTGTAGGACACGCCAACGCGGTCGGCCAGGTCATGCATGGTCATGCCCAGGGTGCGTGCGCGCTCCCTGATGAAGCTGCTCTCGCCGGTCACCACGCCGCCCTGGCGGTAGACGGTCCCCTGCCCGGGGACCTCTCCCAAGACCGCCATGGCCTTCTCGCGCATCTTCGGAGTCCACGGCCTCTTCCCGTTCGCAATCTGCGAAAGGTAGCCAACGGACACGTCCATCAGCGCCGCAAGCTCCTTCATGGTGATCCCCCGCCGCCTCGCAGCAGCCCTGATCTCGCTCTCGGTTCTGTCAATGCTCGTAGCTGTCATGTCGCTTCCTCCTGTAATGAAGAAGCGGGACCGCCCCCTTGTCGGAGACAGTCCCGCTCGAATCCGTGTCCCGATGGTCGGGACTGTCTCCTTGGGTGGCGTTGTTGCCGTGGCGAATGGCCGGTGCGGCATCCCGGAATCAAGTCCGGGGCGGCCTCTGTGCAAGGCCGTGTGCGGGGCAAGCCCCCGGAATCAAGTCCGGGGCAGGCTCCGTCGTGCATAGGGCACAGGTCCCACCCCCGGCCGGAGTCGAGGAGAAGACCTGTGCGATGCGTGTGGGGTTGGGGGAAGAGGGATGGAAGCCCGCAGGGGAGCGGGCGGAGGAGGCAGCGACCCCCGTGCGGGCGCAAGCAGCCGCAAGAAGGAGGCGCCCCAGGGTCCAAGCAGGGCACTGGAGCGCCCCGTTTGCCTCACGAGTCGTCAACCGTTGCTTGCGCTACGCCAGCGCCGGGCCAGTCTCCGGTCAGGGCCGAGGGCAAGCCTTCGCCAGGGGCCGGAGCCCCCGGAGGCTGCGCCCCGAGACGACCTTGCCGGGCGGCCACCGCATCCCCAGGACCGCCGCGACCTCCAGCGTCCCGCCGTTTCCGGTGGGCATCAGGGCGGCGGCCTGTCCCGCGCCCTGGCTGTAGACGAGGACGTCCCGGTCCCCGAACCGCCGCTTCACCAGGTCAGTCCACTCGGCGTAGGCCCACCTAGCCTGGTGCGGCCCAGCCTTCGTTGTGGCGGTGCCGGCGAGGACCGCCAGCGCACCGTCCACATCTCCCGCCTGCCTGAGCCGCCGCGCCTCGTGGACGCTCTTGGCCACGCTCGCTGTCTCCGTCGCCGATGCCGTCTCCGGCTCCTGCTCCTTGAACAGCGCCGCAATGAGCCGGTCGACCAGCTCTTCGAGGCTGCGCCTAGGCCGAGCTTCCGTCATCGTCCGATTGCCAGTTGCAAATGTTGCCGTCGTCATCACGACCTCCTTGTATCTTGGTTTTGGTGTGCAAAAATCACTTCACTTAGGTGGATCGGGGCGCGGCAGACCGCAACCTCCCAGGTCATAGAAGACCGTCACGAAGCGAGGGTCGCCGCACCCCTCCCGAACAGAGCCCGAACAGTTGCCTGGGCCAACCGAGCCCGCATCTCGCAAGGACGGGCCAGTAATTCGCAGGAGGTGCTCATGGAGCAGGAAGAGACCTACGTAGGTATTGATGTAGCCAAAGCCCAGGTGGACGTTGCCATCCGTCCAGCAGACGACAGATGGCGGGTCTCCCGTGACGAGGCAGGGATCAGGCAGCTGGTCTCCCGGCTGAAGACCCTGGAACCGGTCATGGTGCTGCTGGAGGCTTCGGGCGGCTTGGAACTGCCGTTGGTGGCCGCCCTGGCAGCCGAGGCGGTGCCGGTGGTCGTCGTCAACCCGCGCCAGGTGCGGGACTTCGCCAGGGCCACCGGGAAGCTGGCCAAGACCGACGCTCTGGACGCAGCGGTCCTAGCCCACTTCGCCGAAGTCGTCCGGCCGCCTGTGCGCCCTCTGCGGGACGCCGAGACCCAGGCCCTCAACTCTCTGGCCGCCCGCAGGCACCAGGTGATGACCATGCTGGTCTCGGAGAAGAACCGCCTGAGTTCCGCCACCGTCGCCGTGCGTCCCCGCATCGAGGCCCACATTGCATGGCTGGAGGGTGAGTTGGACGACCTGGACGAGGGCTTGCGGCAGACTCTCCGCCAGAGCCCCGTTTGGCGAGAGAAGGACGACCTGTTGCGCAGTGTTCCCGGAGTCGGGGAACGTCTCTCTATGACTCTCTTGGCCTATCTGCCGGAGCTGGGCACGCTGGACCGCCGGCAGGTCGCCGCCCTCGTGGGAGTGGCTCCCTTCAACCGGGACAGCGGCACGCTGCGGGGCAAACGCACCGTATGGGGTGGACGCGCCCGGATCCGCGCCGTCTTGTACATGGGAGCGTTGGTAGCCAGCCGCCACAACTCCGTAATCCGGGACTTCTACCGGCGGCTGCTGGCCGCTGGTAAGCCGAAGAAGCTGGCCCTCACAGCCTGCATGCGCAAGCTGCTGGTTATCCTCAACTCAATGCTCAAGCATGGCTTGCCCTGGCGTGACCTGACTCCGAAGGTCGCCGGTCATTGCTCTTGACTTGCAAGACAGTTGCTTCATGTTGTGTTGCCTTTGGATTGCGCCCGCTTGCGGGCAAAGAAGAAGGGCCGTCCCCGGATGGAGACGACCCTTGCGTGTTGGGATGGGTATGAGGGAGCCGGAGGACCTGTCGTCAGCGGCGACGGACCCTCCCTACCGGACGCCGAGGCATGAACCGCCGGAGCAGCAGCGCCCCAGTGCCCAGCCCGACGAGGTTCAGGACGAAGAGCTCCACGTCGCCGGTGATAAGCGGCGCCGCTACGACCAGGGCGACCACCGTCAGCGCCCAGACCCGCTGTCGCTTCCACCAAGGCCGCTTCTCGGGGGCCTTGGCTGCCGCGTCGCGCACCGGTTCGTAGGCCGTCCAGATGGGCAGCCCGATGAGCGCCTCAAGTTCGGTTATCACCACGCCGGCCGAGCAGCCCCCGGTGTGGCAGTGCACGTCGATGCCGTTGCCGTCCGGTCGCTGCCTGAACGCCAGCCCGTCCGACTTGCCGCCGTGACAGATGGCCGACGTCGTCCAGAACCAGCCCCGCTCGAAGCTCACCCGGTGCCGAAGCAGGTCTGCGATCCGCTTCGCGCTCGGTCCCGTGTACCGTTCCGTCATGTGCGCTCCTCCTTCGCCGTTGCCGTCCGTCCGTTCAGTAGCCATATCGTCGTTACCTCCTTGTTGCTGTTGACTCCATGAATCCGTGTTGCCGTTCCGCCGCCATACGCAGTCCGACCACGAGACGAACGCAGGGAGACGCCGTGGTGAGAAAGACGCAGCTCGGCCCAGGGTCAACTCACGGGAATCGACTCAGGAGAGCTGCTGCTACTAGGGGGGTGAAGAAGACGCAGCCCGGCCCAGAGTCAACTCAGAGGAACGGACTCAGGGGGAGCTGCTATGAAGTGGGGGAGAACCGACCGGCCTGCAGATCAACCACAGGACGGCCCGGTGAGAGACGCAGCGAGACCCGGGAGCTACGTCGGTAACGTCCTGGGATGCTGCGCGAGGGAAGCGGCCAGTCTACAACGCAATGGCAGACCGGCGCGTGGTGAAGCTGCGGCCAGTTCCACAGGAACCATGCCGCAGACGTGAGGAACCGGCCAGTGTGCGGGGCGCACTCCGACGAGGGTGTCCGAGGGGCCGAAGCGAGAGACGCTCCAACCGCTGCGAATGTGTCCTCCGGGGCGGCCATCGGGAGAGCGAGGCTCAATCCTTCCGGTCTGACCCCTGGGCGGCTGTTCGGAGAGCAAGGCTCAATCCTATGCAGCCGGTCCCGGATTCGGGGGACGGGAATCCTCCAGGTTTCTAGGCACGAAACGCTGGAAAAAGCCGGAAACTGAGTCAATTATCGCCCGAACATCCGACCGAATGGAAGGCCCCGGACGGGCAATTCGGCCCCCTACGCCCAAATTGCTCGCTCCGACTTAGCTCCCATGTGGCAGACACCGGACCGCGCCTACTTCCTCCACAGTCCGAAGGTGAGGACGCGGCGCAGCCACCGCCGCAGCAGCGTCCGGTTGCGCTCCGCCCGCACCCGCTTGAGGTCCTGCGTCAACTCCCAGACCTTATCCCGCCGGTCGAACTCGTCCCAGGGGAACGAGGCCGGGGGCAGCGTCAGCTCGTGCTCCCCGACGAGGGCGATCTCCATCTCCAACATTGGCTCCTGGACCTCCGTCCTGTCCAGCGTGGCGCCGGTCTTGAGGAACTCGGCCCGCACCCTCCGCCACTCGACGATCACCGGCGCCGCATCGCCGTACACCAGGTCCTCGTCGGGTTCGGCCTCCGGGGTCACCAGCTGGGGATACGTCCTTGGGCGCACGTACCTTCGCTTCGTCGGCTCAGTCTCTGCTCCGGTCGGAGAGGGCGTCTCAGACCCGTTCCTTCCCGCCTCCAGCCGTACCAGCCGCCGCTCCACGTGCCGCATCGACCTTGCGTGCTCCTCCCTGAACGCCTTGACCTCTCCCACGACGGCTCCGAGCCGCCACGCAGCTCCCGCTCCAAAGCGGACACCCGCTCTACCAACGCATCGACCCGATCCTGCTGCTGGGCGGCAGCCGAGCCGCCCCCCAGCAGCAGGTGCCGCTCCAAAGCGTTGGCTATCCGGTCGGTCAACCGGCCCGTCTCCTCGTGACACACCAGGGTTCGGTAGTTGACGCCCAGCGCCGCCGCCGTCTGCACCTTGCCCTCAGCTTCGATCATGTCCCGCAGCAGCGCCATGAGCCGCATATGCCGCAGGCTGTCCAGACTCCGGCTCGATTCGGGGTAGAAATCCTGTTCAGTCACGCCTTCGGCCTTCCCGATTGCACTTCTACAACTTTCGTAGGGGGAGCTGTCCCCTCGCACCCGCTTTTCCCGATTGCACTTCCGCAACTTTCACAGGGGGCGTTGTCCAAACCCCGTGGAAGGACCCCGGAGACAAAGTGCTCGCAGGCTACCTCCTGTAGGGGGGCGTTCCAAACCTGTATCAGCTTGCCCACGACCTCGATTACAACCCGTCCACCGGACTCAAATCCCTGTACACGGGTATCACACCACAACCGGGCCGCCATGTATCAGGCCCTGCAAGGGGGGACTCTGCGCGAGCCCGGGCACGTACGTGAGAAGATCGCGGCGTGGATGGCTAACCCCGGGGACTCTGCGCGAGCCCGGGCACGTATGACAGGCCCTCCTCACACACTATGCCTGAGTTGAGCCTCAGGTCCTTCAGAGCCAACGTGATCCCGCACAGCGGCTCGACCCGGGCTCCGTCGTGCAGTCGAACCGCCCTGGTCGGCGCCCGACCTGGAACTGACTGCACCGGCCCCGACTCAGCCTTCTCGCACGACGCCGGTTGCCAACGCCCAGGGGTCCGCCCACGCCACTCGCGCCGTCACGCACCCCACCATCCTGTAGGGGGGATTCAGCCTGCCTCACGCGGCCTGAACGGGCCTCCGAACTGCTTGCTCCGATGCGGCTGCGCTGCGACCGCCACCGGCCCTGATCACCCCGTTCTCCGTGTGACTTCCCTTTTGGGAACTGCTGCCACTTTTCCGGAACCAACCCTTTCGCCAAAGTGCTCGCAGGATTGGCTCCACTTCCCTTTTTTCCCGCCTGTTTCACGTTCAAAACGACCCCCGACTTCCCTCTTGGGAACTGACGCAAATCCCTGTACACGGGTATGACAGCACATCCGGCTCCCGGAGCGGCATTTGACGGCTTCAGACGGCCCTTGGACGACCTGCACAGCCCCGGACGGCCCCCGGATGACACTTGCCTTCACGTAGCTGGAATGTGGCTGCAACTTAGCTGCGGCCATCCGCTTCCCGACTTCCCTTTCAGGAACTCTCGCCGGAACCGGCTCTTTTGCGAGGGACCTCGCTCCTCCCGTAGTCCTGGCCTGAAATTGCGTGCTCCCATGCAGCTTCAATGTCGCAGGCCCAGGACCGGCTTCCGGCCCGATTCTCGCCCGCGCTCCCTTGACGGCAGAGCTACGGGTGGAAGATGATAAGAGTAAGACGCTGTGCTATAATAACAGGCGAGAGAAGCACGCCATGCCCACCAAGCCCAGGAACACGGACACCATCACCTTCTCCCTACCGCCGGAGATGGCCCAGCAGCTGCGGCAGGTGGTGAAGGAGGAGGACCGCACCGTGAGCGAGCTGCTTCGCGAGGCCATCCGCATCTTCATGGAGGAGCGGGAGTGGCGCAGACGGGAGCGGCTGGAACGGCTGCGCTCCCGCCGGACTACAGAGCAGGAAGAGACAAGGAGGACAGACCGATGAACGAGCGATTTGATCTCACGCCAGCGGCCCTCTACGCCAGGGTGTCCAGCGACCGCCAGGACGTGGACCTGTCCATCGCCGCCCAGCTAAGGGCGCTCAGGGACTACGCCGAGAAGAACGACTACCTGGTCGCCCGCGAGTACGTGGACGAGGCCGAGAGCGGCCGCATCGCCGACAGGCCCCAGTTCCAGAAGATGCTGAACGAGGCCAACAAGCCCGAGGCTCCCTTCAAGGAGATTCTCGTCTGGAAATTCTCCCGATTCACCCGCAAGCGTGAGCACGCCGTCGCCTTCAAGTCCATGCTGAGACGCAGAGGCGTCCGAGTGGTCTCCATCACCGAGCAGGCCGACGACACCCCCACGGGCAAGCTCCTTGAGGCCATCATCGAGAGCGTGGACGAGTTTTACAGCGAAAATCTCGCCCAGGAGGTTGTTCGGGGGATGCGGGAGGCCGCGTCGAGAGGCTTCTGGATGACCACCTACGCACCCTACGGCTACAAGCGGGTCCACGTCCAGGATGGGGCCGCGAAGCGCCCCAAGCTTGAGCTGAACCCGCCCGCCGACGCCGTGGTCAGACGGGTCTTCGACATGGTGCTACAGGGCAAGAGCATCCTCGACGTGACCAAGACCCTCAACGCCGAGGGCATCCCAACCACCAACGGCAAGAAGTGGCTCAAGACCACCATCCACACCATGCTCTCCCACGAAGCCTACACCGGCACTTTGGTCTGGGGAGCCAAAGCCAAGGACGGCGCGCCGCCCGTGCGCGTCGAGGACGCACACCCCGCCATCGTCTCCAAGCGGGACTTCCAGAAGGCCAGGAGGTTGCTCGGCTCCCGCGCCCCCAAGAAGGTGAACCCCCGCCGCGCCTCCAGCCCCTACCTGCTCAGCGGCATCGCCAAGTGCGAGACCTGCGGCAAGGCCATGACCGCAGCCGAGGCCAAGAGCGGCAAGTACACCTACTACATCTGCCACTCCCTGCTCAAGCGGGGCAAGGGAACCTGCAAGACCCCCAGGCTCAACGCCAAGAGCTTCGAGAAGCTCATCGTCAACGAGATCAGGGAGAACGTCCTCACCGAGTCCAACATCCGAGACCTGGTGAAGCTGCTGGACGAGGAGATGGACGGGGTGGCCCGCGACCAGCGTCAGCGGCTGGAGACCATCGAGGAGGAGCTTGAGGACGTGAAGAAGCGGCTGGGGCGCATCTGGAACCACATCGAGACGACCGACACCGAGATGGCCGACGCCTCAGACCGCATCAGGGAGCACCGGGAGCGCAAGGAGAAACTGGAGATCGCCGCACAGGAGGCGCGGGCGCTGCTGGCGGACCGCCGGTTGATGCTCGACAGCGCCGACACCATCGCCACCTTCGCCGCCGAGATGAGCGAGTTCCTCAAGACCAGCGAGCTGACCGAGACCAAAGCCTTCGTCGGTTCCTTCGTGAAGGAGGTCGTGGTCAAGCCCGGCAGGGCCGCCATCGTCTACTCCATACCCACGCCGGACGATAGCCCAATGGGGGGAGCGGACGCCGCAGAGATCGCCCTGAACGGGCGAGTTATGAATTCGGTACGTCATGGTGGGCCGGAGCGTACTTAATGCGAATTTTTTGCTGGAAAGTCCTTTTATAAGGAGCGGCTCGGAAACACCGGCTTAGGCCCTAGGAGCCTCCGGCCATCCGAGCCAGACCTAGAAGGCGACTGACATGAACAATGCAGGCAGGTTCGGTCCCAGGCTCTCTCGCCGTGTCTCCAATCCGTCCTCACGAGCCTTTGGCCTGTTCGAACATCCCGGCTCCTAGTAGCGTCGGTCTAGCCGTCTCTCCCACTGAGAGCAGCTAGTCGTCCTCGACGCTTCCTTGGGTTGCCGCCACGCCGATGGTATTGGGACCGAGGTGAGTACCCAAGACAGGACCGAACGGGGACTCGATGGGGCTTTCCGACTCCACGAGGTCGGCAAGCTCGTCGCGAACGGTCAGGGCGTTATCGGGGCCGGTGCTGTAGCTCACGTGCAACTGGTGAATGGGAGCCAGCTCGCGCACCAGCTCGATAATCAGTCTCTGCGCCCGTCTGCGGGTGCGGGGCCGGTCCACAGGGTGGGTTTTGCCATCGCGGATGCCGACGATGGGTTTGAATTGGAGCACCCAACCCAGGAGGGCCTGGGTCCTGCCGATGCGTCCGCCCATCGCCAGATACTTGAGGGTGTCAACCAATACGAAGCCGTGATTCCTCTCGATCGACCGTTCAACCCGCCGAGTCAACAACCTCAATCTGCTCCGACGCCCCGCATGCCATTCTATTTGGCAAGGAGTTATAGGAAGGTCCTAGCGCTTCTCAATAACTCGATCCATTTATCTCACGGTCTTGTAGAGCTTGTAGGCGGAGCAGGAGAGGATAGAGAAGGCGTTGGCAGGGGTGTAGAGGGGGCGGGGCGTGGGGAGGAATTCGCTGGCTTCGAGGTCTTCTACGGCGGCGAGTGTATTGCGGAGACCGTTTTCGGCGAGGGCGCGTCCGCGCTCGTTGGAGAGATCCAGGCCGCCGCAGACGAAGATGGGGGCGAGGAGGCGGCCGAGCATGTTCTGTCGGTAGAGGCGCCAGCAGGCTTCGAAGGAAAAATCCTTGACGCCCACGCTACAGAGGGCATCGTGATACTCCCGGAGCGTCTCTCGTTCAATCTTGCGGCGGGTCTCGGTAGAGACGCTGTCGCTCATGAAGGAGGCGACGTCATATAGGCCTGAGCTGATGCCGCTGACCTGCCAGTCGATGACGGCGAAGTCATCGGACCCGTCGGCGCCGAAGAACATGTTGTCGAGGAGGAAGTCGCCGTGTCCGAATGTGAGTGGCTGGGTGGCGACGTCGGCCATGTGGTCAGCGATTCTGGGGCCGTAGGCCTCGGCAAGGCGGAGCATGTCCGTGGAGAAGTGGTCGCCAAAATTCTTGAGGGCGGGGACAAGGTAGCGCAGATAGGCCAACTGGACCAGAGGCCGGTACTTGGGGTGGAGGGAATAGTGCAGGCCGGCGACAGGGGGCCGGTCCACCTTGTTCCAGTATGAGCCGTGGAGCCTGGCTATGGCGCGAATGGCGACCTTCGCCTGGCGTTCGGTGGCGCCCTTGATCCGGTTGCCGGTCTCCATGCCGCGCATGTCTTCGAGGACCAGGACGAAACGGTGGGTCTTCTCTTCGAAATCTCCGTAGTAGAGGGCCGCAACATGAATGGGGACGTGAGGCGCGAGGCGGATGTAGAAGGAGTATTCCCGCTTGTAAAGCTGTAGCAGTTTGCTCATCTTCAGGTTCTTGGGGTGGGGGCTTGGCAGCTTTACGATGACGGAGTCGGGGGCGGAGGGGGCGTCGTCTTGGTAGGTGAGGCGGCAGCGAAGGACCTCCCCCATGAGGCCAACCCCCGCCCCGACCCCCTCCACGTCGGCTGCCTTTAAGGCGGGAAGATCGGATGCGACGCCCGCAGACAGGGCCTGCTTAAGCCAGGAGGCTGTTATGGAGGTCGGTCCATCGGGGATCGGGGGCTTGGCCATCGTAGATACACTCATGACTCCGGGACAACCTCAGAGTCCGAACAACTATCGGCTACGATCCTGACGGTCATGGCGTCACCTATCCTTCCTTGCCGCAGCCTCCTCTATGCGCCTCGACGCGCTAGGTCTTTGCCATGCGGTAGCCGACGCGAGGCTCGGTGAAGATGTACCTGGGGCTGTTAGCATCGTCCCTCAGCTTGCGTCGGAGCTTCTTTACGAAGGTGCGTAGGATCCGGGACTCGCCGGAGTAGTCCGGTCCCCAGATCCGCCGCAGCAGTTGGTCTTGGGTCAACACCTGTCCGGCGTTGACCGAAAGCTCGAAGAGCAGCTTGTACTCGGTCGCGGTCAGCTGCACCGGACAGCCCGCCACCGTCACGCGGCGTTCGACGTAGTTAATGGTCAGGTCGCCCAGTGCGTAGGGTTTGTGCATCCTGCTCCGGTCGGACGCCGCCCGCCTGCGCAGTACCGCCTCGATTCTGGCCGCCAGTTCGGTTGGTGAGAAGGGCTTGACGATGTAGTCGTCGGCTCCCGCCTCGAAGGCCCTCACGATATCCCGCTCTCCGTCGCGGCCGGACAGGAAGATGACCGGTGTGTCGGTAATCTGGAAGATGGGCTTCATCAGCTCGATGCCGTCGGCGCCGGGCAGCATCAGGTCCAGCAGAATGAGGTCGGGCTTCTCCACCTCAATGAGGCGGACCGCCTCATCCGGATCGCCGGTCACAATGGGGGTGTAGCCTGCGTCCGATAGCGTGTTCCGGACGAGCCGTAGCATCTGCGGCTCGTCGTCCAACGCGAGGACACGCGCACGGCCCCTCGCCATCGGTCCGGGGCTGGGCGCCGAGCCGTTGGCGGCCTCGTAGGCCGCTGGAATCGTAAAGGTGAACCGCGTGCCGAGTCCCGGGCCCTCGCTCTCAGCCCATATGCGGCCCCCGTGCGCCTCCACTATTCCCTTGCAGATCGCAAGGCCCAGGCCTTCTCCTCCTATACGCCGGTCCAGGTCATCGCTGTCGATCCGGGAGAACTTCCTGAACAGGTGGGGCAGGCCCTCGGCGGATACGCCCCTGCCCTCGTCAGAGACGGAGATGGCGACGTACACGTCCTGCACCGACGCGCTCACCCCGATGGCGGACCAATCGGGCGAGTACTTGGAAGCGTTGGAAAAGAGGTTGTTCAAGACCTGTGCCAAGCGTTGTCTATCCGCCCCGATCCGTGGCAGGTCCGGCGCGAGGTTAACCTCGACGCTGTTCCTAGCGCCGCCGCGCAGGAACGCCTCCCTTGCCTCGTCCACCAAGGCCGCCAGATCCGTGGGTTCGGGTGCGACAGACAACGTGCCCGCCTCGACCCGCGTCACGTCGAGAAGGTCGCTGATCAGGCCGCGCATGTGATCGGCCTGCTCGTCGATGATCCGGAAGAACTGGCGCATCTCGGCGGTATCGACGGCAGACGGGGCGCCCAGCACGGTGGCCGTGGAGCCTTTGATGATGGTAAGCGGCGTCCGCAGCTCGTGGCTCACCATGCCCAGGAACTCGGCCCGCAGCCGCTCCAGTTCTTCCAACGGCGTCATGTCCTGCACGGTGGCGACGACGGACACAACCACACCCACTTCCGAGAAGATTGGCGTGGCGTTTATGACAGTGGTGACCGCATGGCCGTCCGGGAGCTCTATGATGATCTCCTCGGCGCGCACGGTCTGGCCGCTTTTCAGCGCCCGTTGCGTTGGGAGCTCCGCGAGCGGAATCTCACGCCCATCCGGACGCCGGAAGGTCAACACGCTGAGGATTTCCGTCTGGCTACGACCCGGTGCGCGGAGCCCGCGGACAATCCGCCTCGACTCCTCATTGAGCGACACGAGGTCGCCCGTCTTCGCGTCAAAGACCAGGACCCCCACGGGCGAAATGTTGACCAGGGCCTCCAGGTCGGCCCTGGCCCGGTGTTCGTCGCTGTATCTGCGGGCGTTGACGATGCCCATTCCCGCCTGGGAGGCGAACATGACGAGGGTCTCTTCGTCTTCCAGGGTGAACTCCCGTCCGCCCTCCTTCTCGGTCAGGTAGAGGTTGCCGAGGCGCTCGCCCAAATGAAGGACCGGGGTCCCCAGGAAGGTCTTCATCGGCGGGTGGCCCTCGGGAAAGCCGACCGATCTGGGGTGGCTGGCGATATCCGCCAGCCTCAGCGGTCCCTCGATCTCGTTCAGGTACTTGAGGAGCCCCAGGCCCTTGGGCAAGTCCCCGAATCGCGGGCGCTCTTCAGGGGTGACGCCGGAGGTGATGAGGGTCTCTATGTCCCCGGAGTCGTCGAAGGCCACCAGCGCGCCATAGCGGGCCCTGGTCAGCGAACAGGCGCCGTCTATGACCCCTTGCAGAACGGTGTCGAGGTCGAGGCTCCGGCTGATGCGAAGGCTGGCCTCGCTAAGCCCGGAGAGGCGCTCCCGCAGCGCCTCGTTTTCTCGCCTCAGACTGTCGGCTTCTTCGAGCGCGACGCCTGGCCTGCGGAGTACCTGCGATTCTGCAATGTCCAGGTTCATGGGGCCGATTATACCACACAACTCCCGAAAACGTCACAAAAAGGGCATAGCTTCGGGGTGAAAGGTCACACCAAGCACACACGCGCCTTGTAAATTGTTCTCTGGCGAAACAATCGCAAGGAGACGCATGTTTTGGTGGAACCGACTGAGGAGCAGCCGCAGGGTGGCCCGGCGCCGACGCCGCCTCCCCTCGTTCTGGGGGAATATGTGGCGGGCCGGGTAAACGCTGTGGCCAAGAGCCTGGCGGAGTTGGCGGCGTCCTACGGCCTCATACCGCTGGACTTCGCTATGCTCAGACTCTTTCTGGAAAGGGAAGAGTGGACCACCACGCAGCTGGCGGAGGCACTGCCGGTCAACGTCTCCCGCGTCAGCCGCGTCGTGACGAAGATGGTGGGCATGGGTCTGATGCGCAGGCGGCGGCGGCGCAGCGACCGGCGCGTCGTGATGCTGGCGTTGACCGAAGAGGGGAAGGCGCTGACGTTGGAGCTTCACCGGAGCGTGCAGACATACGACGCTAAGCTCTCGGAGGGAGTAAGCGAGGAGGAGCTTGCAGTCTTCGCCTCCGTTCTCTCCAAAGTGATGGCCAACTACACCGCGCTGCAAAACGGAAGGAACGGTCGCCGCTAACTATGCAGGCGTGCCGAATATGTTCATGTTGAAGGCACGGTCCCGTGTTGTCGATGTTCCAGGTGTGGTCTGGGCACTGACCAGATCGCTCTTTATTGTGGCAGTCATGGTCGCGCTGCTGGTATCTGCAGGCGTCGCCTACGCACAGGGCACGCCAACCGTGCCGACCATCGAGTGCGTCGCCGTAACGTCCAATCCCGGTGAGGACGGCGGCTACGCCATTGGCGACGAAATCCAGGTCGGGCTGACCTTCAGCGAAGCAGTGGCGGTCACCGGCGCTCCACAGATCAACCTCGACGTGGGAGGCCTGAGCCGTACGGCCGAGTATTCCGAAGGCACCACCACCACACAGCTGCTGTTCACCTACACCGTCCTCTCGGGCGATGAGGACACGGACGGCATCGCCGTCGTTGCCAACAGCTTGGCCCTCAACGGTGGCGCCATCCGCGCTGGCGCCACCAACGCCACGCTGACCCACGCCGCTCTCCAGGCCAACGACCACAAGGTGGACGGCATCGCTCCCTCGGTCACGGTGGGCGGGGAGACCAGGACCTACGTTCCCCCGGACCGCCAGTTCAACGTAGTCTTCTACTTCAGCGAGAAGGTCTACGGCATAACCGACGCCGAAATAACGGTCACCAATGGCGCGGCTCACGACGTGCATGCCATCACCAGCTTCAACGCCATGTGGCCCAGGTACACTCGCTGGGACGTGATCATCGTGTCCGCAGCGGAGGGGCCGGTAACCGTGACTCTGGAGGCGGGCGCTGCCACCGACGCCTACGGGAACGAAAACACCGCTCCTGGCAGCGCTCTGTCCGTCATCGCCGCCGACCCGGTGATGGTGGAGGTTACCCGGACCACTTCGGGCTTTGCCGAAGGCGGCAAGGCGGCGTTCATCGTAACCAGGTCCCGGGACAACGGGGCGATTCCCGTATCCCTGTCCCTGGACCAGACCGGGGATTTCCTGTCCGGCGCCGTAGAGGTGTATCCGCCCCCGGACCCGAACATGCCCGAGAATCCGGTTACACCAACGGAGGTTGAATTTACGGAGACCCCCTTCACCCTGAACATCACCTTCGCGGCAGGCGAGACCAGCAAGCGCATTGCGCTCCCGACCGAGGACGACTACAAGGACGAGGATGACGGCACGGTCACACTCTCGGTTCCCGCCAAGGCCGACCAGTATAAGTACATCCCCGGAAATACGGCCTCCGTAACCGCCGATGTGCGCGATAACGACGTGGCCCCGGAAGTTTCCTTGCACTGGGTTTTGCCCGACCACCCGTACAATGCCGCTACCTCGCTGAACACTGCGCTGGAAGGTGGCAGCATAGACCTGCTGGCGCTCGGAGCCGCCAGGGGCCAGCCGCTCGTGGTGACCCTCTCGGTCACCGAAGTGGGCAGCTACTTAGACCTTGATGGCGAAGGGGCCGAAGGGTATCAGGATCTGGGCAACGGTAAGCTGCAGGTCACGATCCCGACAGGACAACTCCTTAAGAATCTTTCCATACCCCTGCTGGACAATGCCGCAATGGAGGCCGACGGTTCGGTGACCATCACCGTGCAGGAGGACCCAGACAGGAATTACACCCCCGCGGCAAGTTTGAACACGCGCACCATTACGGTCAAGGACAACGATTCCCCTTCCACGGTGTCCATTTCCGGCGGGAGTGACGTCACCGAAGGCGCCCAATTGTCGTACACGCTTACGCGCGCCTGGGCCCCGGGGCAGGATCAGGGGCAGCTAATCGTAAACGTACAGCTGGCAGAGACCGGCGACTACATCACCTGGCACACGGACTACCAGCCCGACAATGTGGGTCCAGTACTCGAACCATCCTGCCTTCTATGGAGAGCAATACCAGAACAACACGCTGGGATACAACAAGGCCGGCATCCACCACCTGGGCGCCGACTGTAGCAGCCAAACGGTCACGTACAGGGATTACAGGTTCTACGTAGGGCCGGAAAACGGCGTGCTCGAAATTGAGATCATGCCTCGGAGTGAGTTGGTAAAGCAAGGGGGAGGGTCATCACGTTACCGCCCAAGGCTCTTTGCGGAGCTCGCCCTGCAATACGAAGCGGCGGCGGCGGAAGCACAAGCCGCCGGCACGCTGATTACGCAGAAGAACATTTTTCACCCCATCAACCTGACAGGCTATCACCCGGAATTCGCCTGCAATGAATCCGACCTGCGGTACTGCCCCCAATACCAGGTGGGTACTGTCAATAAGATTCGCCTAACCGTCACAAACCGGGACCCGACGGTACTGATCAGGGCCGAGTCCACTTCAGTCACGGAGGGGCAACCCGCCAGGTTCATCCTGGAGCGGCGTTGGGCCACCGACCTGCTGGAACTCCCTCCACCGCAATCTGAGACGGTGGTATACCTGCGGGCCTACCAGGATGAGCAGTACATAACCGGCGCCCTGCCCACTCAGATCACCTTCGGCCAGAACGAGACCCGCAAGGTCGTCGAACTCCAGACCGTGGACGACTCGGCCTTTGGCGACAACGGATCGGTAACCATCGAGCTGCTGCCCGATACCTCGACGGGCAGCGTGAACCTCCATGGCAATTACACGATCTGGGAGAACTGGGTAGGCCATACCCCGACGGGAGGACGCTCCGACAAGGCCACCGTCACCATCACCAACAACGACGACAAGCCCGGAATCACCATCGCCCCGGCCTCGGCCACCGAGGGCGACTCCGGCAGCGCCAACATGACCTTCACATTGACCCTGGGCCAAGCCGTTTCCCAGGACGTTACGGTCAACTATGTCACCTCGGACGGTACGGCTACAGCCGGGCAGGACTATACCGCCGTGACCGGCGGCACAGCCACCATTCCCGCTAATTCCACCAGCTCCACCTTCACCGTGTCTGTGACCGGCGACACGACCGACGAGCCCAACGAGACCTTCAACGTCACCATCTCTCTTCCGGAGCCGGAGCCGGACCTGCCGGACGAAAGTGACAGCAGTACCCCCGGTGTTGCCATCGTCGGCGGCAATACCGCCACAGTTTCGGGGACCATCGTGGACGACGACCCTGTCGTGGTCACTGTCGCCCACAAGGCGGACTCGGTCGTGGAGGGACAGGATGCCGTATTCGTACTGACCCGAACCGGGTACACCGACGATGCCCTGTCGATGCAAGTACGCCTCAGCGCCCCCGGGAAGGTAGAAACCCTGAGCGCCGAGTTCGATGCCGGCGCCACCACCACCGAGCTGTCAGTAGAAACCAAGGATAACGACCTTGTGGACTACCCTTCAGCTCGCGACTACACCATTGAAGCGCTCGGCGACGGAGATATCAATGGTGGGGATGACGAAATCTACACTCCGGGAGACCCGAGCCAAGCCACCGTAAGCGTAACGGACAATGACGAACTGCAGATTATCACGGTACACCCGCACGGGGCTTTCGTAAGAGAGGGAGGAGAGGCCAAGTTTGTGTTCCGGCGCACCGGGGACACCAGCGAGGAGCTGAGGTTCACCTATATGAGAGAGATACGGCAGGCCGAGACCACCGACTACCTGGACTACAACCCCATTAGCGCACGATTCCCGGCAGGTCTATCTGAGATAACCAGCGGTACTCCCGTGACCGGCTACGTATTTCCTAGTGACCAAGTCGTGAATAGACTCTATCCCTATAAGATCACGGCCCAGGTTTATGGCGATGGCCACCGTTACGGGTTGCACCGGATCTGGAAGGCGGGCACCCCCAACACGGCCACGGTTGTCTATTACGACGACGACAGGACTAGGGATACTGTTTTGCGGGCGGAGTATCCCGGTTTAGCCCAGGTTGGCCAGACTATTAATATTGACTTTGAATTACTAAACACCGGCTCTGAAGCTACCGGAAACTCCATAACCGTCAGCAGCGTCCAGCGCGCAGAAAGAGACCGCAATCAAACCAAGCCGGCGGAACCCAGGGCTGGCTGCAGCATCAGCGGGTCCCTTGCGACGGGCGCAATAGGGACCTGCCGGGCTACCTTCACATTGACCGCTCAGGACCTGACCGATTCACCAATGGTGCTGGAAGCAACCGCCAGTGACGGGACCACCACTTCCAGTACGCTTCGTATATACATCACAGTCCTGGGAGGCGTAGCCGTCGGGTTCAACGAGACGACTAGGCTGTCGGTAACGGAACCGGCAAACGGTGCGGCCAACGCCCAGGCCGTCCTCGAGGTCACGCGGGTCGGTGAGTCCGGTCAGCAGGTCCAGGTGGCCTACACCGTAGAACCCATACATACTCAGAACAGGCCCTACCCTGCCGAGGAGGGAGCGGACTACGTGGACAACTCTGCCACCCCCGGCATCCTCACCTTCGCGCCCAACGAGACCGAAAAGAACATCACCATTGACATCCTGGGGGATGAAATTGACGAGCAGAGGGAGCAGTTCCGGGTAACGCTGGTCCCCCCCGAGGGTGTGCTGGTGGAGGCCGCAAAGCGGAACCGCGCCGTCGCCATAGTGAACCGCGATCCTCCGTCAGGGGAATCCTACCTCCCCACGGCCAGCCTGGAGCTGGTCAGCGCCGACCCTACACCGGAAAGCGCGGGCTCCGTGGACTTTGCCGTTGTTCTGGACCGGGTGTGGGGGGAGGACGCGCGGTTCGAAGTCGAGCTGGACGCCCTCGACAACCTGACCGCCACACCGGCGTTTTCGAGGCTTGGCCAGACGGGGGACTTCGAGGACCCCGATGGCCTGATTCATGCAACCATTCCGGCGGGCCAGACCCGGTTCGAATTCTCCCTTACCCTCTACGACGATGACGTGCGGGAAGAGGACGAGACTTTCCAAATGCTGTTGGGCAGCTCCATCACTAAGTATCTGAGGATCATCGGCGACGAGGATGAGGCACTGGTCACCATCGCCGACGACGATTTCGTTGAACCCACCGGGGTTGAACTGGCCCTGACCAGGAACAACGGTGTCTTCGATTCGGTGGCCGAAAACTCAAGCCGGCGCGACATTACGGTTACAGCGTCCTTCTCGGACATCCGCTGGCCCACGGACGCCGCCGACGCCGCCCTTCGCCCAGCAGACCCGAGAGATGTCGATACCACCGTACGGGTGAAATTCGACAGCGCCAACAGCGCCGCCGCCCAGATTGACCTCGAACGCTTCCGAGTGGCGGACTCTCAGGGCACGTTCCAGGATGTCGAGTCCTTCGACATTGTCATCCCCGCGGGCCAGACCAGCGGCACAGCCACGCTGCGGTTCAAACCTGCAAACGACGATGTGGACGAGGAGGGCGAGACGGTCATCTTGCAGGGGACGGAAGTGGTAGCCTCCGACTCCGACGAGTTCCTGCCAGTCAATTCCGCCTCTTTCACCATCACCGACGACGACACCCGTAGCATAACCGTTTCACCTGCAAGCCTGGCCACCGGCTCTGGCATCGGCATGATGGAAGGCGGGACGTCAACGTATTCCCTGGTCCTGGATAGCGAGCCTACAGACACGGTTACCGTCACTGTATCCAGCGAGCAAGACAATCTAATCAGGCTCACGCCCGAAACCCTCACCTTCACCCCGTCCAACTGGAGCGCCACCCAGACCATATCCGTAGTGTCTCTGGATGACGGCACTGATGCTTCATTCACGGAAGCTTTTATAGCACACCGGGTATCCGGAGGAGACTACGGCAGCGTATCCGTGGACAACATATGGGTGATTATAGAAAACACCACTCAGGCTTACATATACCTGGATGACGCCCAAGCCTCGGAGTCCGACGGTTACGTGGAGTTCACGGTATCCGTTCGGCCAATTCTGAGAACGGTTCCCGTCGTGGTACGGTATACCACCGTGGACGGCACCGCCGCAGCCGGGACCGACTACACCCGGCAGGTAAACACCGGCCAGACCTACAAGATATTCTCCATCCCGGCAAACGGAGGCGCCGCCACCATTCGCATACCCATCACGGATAACGAGGTGTACGGCCCCGCAAAGAAGACCTTCACCCTGCAGCTCACCAACCAAAACAACAAGGCCTTACTGGACGGCGACGCAACGTCACTGACCGCCACGGGTTCCATCATTGACGACGACCCGAAGCCGGTAGTGAGCGTGGCAGGACCGGCCGGAGATCTGAGCTACGTCTCCGAGGACATGAAGGGCCCGGTCACCTTTACTCTGACGCTGACGGGTCGGAGCGCGGCGGACGTAACGGTGGACTACGCCACCGGCCAGACGCAGGTGCTGAGAGGGCTCGCCGCCAGACAGGGCATCACCCCCGCCACCGCTGGTGAGGACTACACCGCGGCAACGGGCACCGTCACTTTCAGTCCCGGGGATGCAACCAAGCAGGTGACGGTTCAACTGACCAACGATGACGTGAGCGAGGACACCGAGTTCTTTGGCTTCAAGATCAGCAACGCACAGAACGCCCAGCTGCGCAATAAGGCCACCGAGGAGGTGGCCGACGTGGGCCTCCTAGATGACGACCCACGTGGAGTGGCCATAGATCCCACCTCTATTAGCCTGGAAGAGCCGGCCCCCGGTGAGGCCGCAGTGGCCTCCAGCTACACGGTGAAGCTCAATTCCAAGCCCACGGACACCGTCACTGTCACCATCGGTGGCGCCAACCCCGCTGTGTCGCTATCAGGCGCCACGCTAAGCAACACCAACACGCTCACCTTCACGACCTCCAACTGGGACACGGCGCAGAGTGTTACCGTTACGCCCGTCGAGGACGCCAACGGAATCGGCGAGACGATCACACTGACTCACATACAGTCCGGCGGAGACTACACCGGGATTGCAGCGGACAGCGTAACGATCAACGTGACTGACAGCGATACAAGGAACGTAGTCCTCTCACCCACTTCCCTCACCGTCACCGAGGGCGACGACACCGGCGTCAGCTACACGGTGAAGCTGTCCACCCAGCCCTCCGACACCATCACCGTGACCATCGGTGGGCATAGCGGGACCGACCTCTCCATCTCCGGGGCCACGCTGAGCAACAGCAACACGCTGACCTTCTCCATGTCCAACTGGAACACGGCGCAGATGGTGACGGTGAAGGCCGGCCACGACGGCAACGCGGACGACGAGTCGGAGACCCTGACCCACACTGCCTCTGGAGGCGACTACGCCAACCTCACGAAGGATCTTCCCGTCACCGTGACCGACGACGCCCCGGCCACTGTGACGGTGCAGTTCGGCCAGGCCGCCTACACCGTGGCAGAGAGCGACGACCCGGATACCACCGACGTAGCGGAGAACACCGTCGAGGTGACCGTCACCCTGAGCGCCGACCCCGAGCGCACAGTCATCATCCCCATAGAGAAGACCAACCAGGGCGGCGCCACCACCGCCGACTACTCCGGCGTGCCGCAGAACGTCACCTTCGACAGCGGCGACACCTCCAAGTCCTTCACATTCACCGCCGAGACCGACACCGACGACGACGACGGCGAGAGCGTGCAGCTGAGCTTCGGGGCCACGCTGCCGGATGGCGTGAGCGCAGAGACACCGGCCACGAGCGCCGTCACCATCACCGACGACGACGTTCCGTCCGTCACCGTGAGCTTCGGGAGCGCCGCGTACACCGTGGCCGAGAGCGACGACTCGGATACCACCAACGTAACGGAGAACACCGTCGAGGTGACCGTCACCCTCAGCGCCGACCCGGAGCGCACAGTCATCATCCCCATAGAGAAGACCAACCAGGGCGGGGCCACCGCGGCCGACTACGCCGGCGTGCCCCAGAACGTCACCTTCGATAGCGGCGACACCTCCAAGTCCTTCGTCTTCACCGCCGCCCACGACACCGTCGACGACGACGGCGAGTCGGTCAACCTGAGCTTCGGGGCCACGCTGCCGACCGGCGTGAGCGCAGGGACACCGGCCACGAGCGCCGTCACCATAACCGACGACGACGTTCCGTCCGTCACGGTGAGCTTCGGGAGCGCCGCGTACACCGTCGCCGAGAGCGACGACACGGGGACCACCGACGTAACGGAGAACACCGTCGATGTGACCGTCACCCTCAGCGCTGATCCCGAGCGCACAGTCGTCATCCCCATAGAGAAGACCAACCAGGGCGGCGCCACCACAGCCGACTACTCCGGCGTGCCGCAGAACGTCACCTTCGACAGCGGCGACACCTCCAAGTCCTTCACATTCACCGCCGAGACCGACACCGACGACGACGACGGCGAGAGCGTGCAGCTGAGCTTCGGGGCCACGCTGCCGGATGGCGTGAGCGCAGGGACACCGGCCACCAGCGCCGTCACCATAACCGACGACGACGTTCCGTCCGTCACGGTGAGCTTCGGGAGCGCCGCGTACACCGTGGCAGAGAGCGACGACACGGGGACCACCGACGTAACGGAGAACACCGTCGAGGTGACCGTCACCCTGAGCGCCGACCCCGAGCGCACAGTCATCATCCCCATAGAGAAGACCAACCAGGGCGGCGCCACCACCGCCGACTACTCCGGCGTGCCGCAGAACGTCACCTTCGACAGCGGCGACACCTCCAAGTCCTTCACATTCACCGCCGAGACCGACACCGACGACGACGACGGCGAGAGCGTGCAGCTGAGCTTCGGGGCCACGCTGCCGGATGGCGTGAGCGCAGGGACACCGGCCACGAGCGCCGTCACCATCACCGACGACGACGTTCCGTCCGTCACCGTGAGCTTCGGGAGCGCCGCGTACACCGTGGCCGAGAGCGACGACACGGGGACCACCGACGTAACGGAGAACACCGTCGATGTGACCGTCACCCTCAGCGCCGATCCCGAGCGCACAGTCATCATCCCCATAGAGAAGACCAACCAGGGCGGCGCCACCACCGCCGACTACTCCGGCGTGCCGCAGAACGTGACCTTCGACAGCGGCGACACCTCCAAGTCCTTCACCTTCACCGCCACCCACGACACCGTCGACGACGACAATGAGAGCGTGCAGCTGAGCTTCGGGGCCACGCTGCCGGATGGCGTGAGCGCAGGGACACCGGCCACGAGCGCCGTCAGCATCACCGACGACGACGTTCCGTCCGTCACGGTGAGCTTCGGCAGCGCCGCGTACACCGTGGCAGAGAGCGACGACCCGGACACCCCCGACCTAACGGAGAACACCGTCGAGGTGACCGTGACCCTGAGCGCCGATCCCGAGCGCACAGTCGTCATCCCCATCGAGGCCGCCAACGAGGGCGGCACATCCGACTCCGACTACACCGGCGTGCCCGAGAGCGTAACCTTCGACGCAGGCGAGACCCGGAAGACCTTCGTCTTCACCGCTGAAACTGACACCGACGACGACCACGGGGAAAGCGTAAGGCTTTCCTTCAACACGATGCCAGACGCGCGGGTGAGCGAAGGCAGTCCCAGCGAAGCAATGGTGACCATCAGACAGGATTCCACGCCGTCCACTTCCGACTGCAACTCGGCCATCTGGTGCGCCGACCTGGAGTTCAGATCGGAAAGTCCACCCGGCGAACGACGACTGGATGGACTGGACGCTGCACATCAGCACAACCAAGAACGGAGAGACGTTGATTGCGGTCCTGCCCTTGAGCGAGGCCAGGTTTGGAGGAGGTGAGAGCGAATGGAGGTGGTATGGCTCGGACCTTGAAGCGCTGCGTGCTGCGTGGGCGGAAGGCCAGGTGTACAAGCTGAAGATCGTCGAGGATCCCAGGTCTCAGAGGACACCCAAGGTACTGGGATCGCCGCTGTACCTGAAAGTCACCCCATTCAACAACTACGAGCTGCACGCCAAGTGGAAAATGCCAGAGAACCGGGTCGACCGCGCTCCGCCCAACACTACCTACAAGGTGCAATGGAAAGAAGCCGGCGACAGCTGGGACAACCCTGCCGACGTCTCAGAGGAAACCGACTCGCCGTCCCCCGCCACAAAGGAAACCCTGTCCCACGTCATTCGGGGCCTTACGGGAGGCGTCGAATACCACGTGCGCGTGATTGCGACGAACACCGTCGGAGACAGCGAGCCTTCGGAGGTGGTCAGTGGTACGCCAACGCCCCTGCCGGCAGCGGGCCAGAACATCGCAGCAAACTCACCGGCCAAGGGTGCGCCTAGCATCGAAGGAACCCCGGAGGTGGGGCAGACGCTGTCGGCCGTTACCACGGACATTACGGACGACAACGGACTCCAAGACGTCGTTTTCAGCTACCAGTGGCTGGCCGACGACGTGGAAATCTCCGGAGCCGATGGCGCGACCTACATCCTCACCTCCGACGACCTGGGTAAGGCCATCAACGTGAGGATGGATTTCACCGACAACGCGGGCAACGAGGAGTCGCTGATCAGCGCGCCCACCGCCGCGGTGACAGCGGCTGAGGACCTCGGTCTCCAGTCGGCCACGGTTGACGGCTCCACCCTGACGCTGACCTACAACGAGACGCTGGACACTGGCGTAACGCTGCCCGCGAGCGCCTTCGTCGTGAACGTCAACGAGGCGTCCCGCTCGATCATGGGCGCGGGGGTGGGCGGATCCAGCGTGCTGCTATTGCTGTCCCCGGCGGTGGTGGCGGGCGACACGGTGGACGTGGACTACACCAAGCCCAGTGGCTCGGATGTCATCAAGGACACCCAGGGCCGGGAAGCGGACTCCTTCACCGGACAGGCGGTGACCAACAACACCGTCTCGGCCGGAACCGGGAAATCGCAGGCGCCCGGCTCCCCTACGATTCTGAAGGTTGCCCGGCACGAAAGCGGCCAGCTCAAAGCGTCCTGGAACGCCCCCGATTCCGGCGCAACTTCCACCGGTTACACTGTCCAGCGGAAAGAGTCGGAGGACGACTGGGATGACGCGGACGACGTGTCCGAGGCCAACGTCAAGGGAGTCTCCCACGTCATCACCGGGCTGACCGACGGGGTACAGTACACCGTCCGGGTCATCGCATACAAGGGCGACGCTGAAAGTGATCCATCCGTGGAGATAACCGCCACGCCCCAGGAAACGGTCCCGCCCTCGCCGTCGTCGGCCTCGGTGGACGGGGCCACGCTGACCATCACCTTCGACGAGGCGCTGGCCGAAGTCCAGGCGCCGGCCAGCACCGCCTTCGCGGTGACGGTGGCGGGAAACAGCCGGGGTGTGAGCGCCGTGGCTGTATCGGGCAGCGCGGTGACCCTCACCCTGGTGACGGCCGTGTCCGAGGGAGACGCGGTGACGGTGGACTACACCGCTCCCACTGGCGAGTCGGCGGCCCGGCTGCAGGACTTGGTGGGCAATGCCGCCGCCTCCTTCAGCGGCCTGGATGCGGGCAACGACACCCAGGCGGGGGACCAGCTGACCGCCAGCGCTCACGACGTGCCCGGGTCCCACGACGGGAGCTCGGTGTTCACCTTCGAGCTGCGCTTCAGCGAGAACTTCTACCTCAGCTACAAGACTCTCCGGGACCACGCCTTCACGGTGACGGGGGCTGAGGTGACCGGGGCGCGGCGGCTGGCGCCTCCCAGCCACATCGGCTGGGAGATCCAGGTTGAGCCGGACGGGGACGGGGCGGCGACCATCGTGCTGCCCGTGACGACGGACTGCACGGCGGAAGGCGCCATCTGCACGGAGGAGGGCAGGATGCTTTCCGGTGGGCTTCTGCTGGTCGTTCCGGGGCCGAACACCCCGGCCACCGGCGCACCCACCATCAGCGGCACGGCCCAGGTGGGGGACACGCTTTCTGCGGTTACCACCGGCGTCGAAGACGCCGACGGGTTGGACAACGTGATCTACTCCTACCAGTGGATAAGGAATGACGGGGGCACCGACACGGACATATCCGGGGCCACCGGCTCCAGCTACACCCTGGCCGTTGACGACGAAAGCAAGGTCATCAGCGTGAAGGTGAGCTTCAGCGACGACGCCGGTAATGAGGAGGAATCGACCAGCGCGGCAACGGCGGACGTGGAAGCCAAGCCCAACACCTCGGCCACGGGAGCGCCGGCCATCAGTGGAACCGCCCAGGTGGGCGAGACGCTGACGGCGGACACATCGGGCATCGAGGACGCCGACGGGCTGACCAACGCCTCCTTCGCCTACCAGTGGCAGGCTGACGACGTGGACATAGCGGGGGCGACGGGCAGCACGTACACGCTGGCCGACGCCGACGAGGGCAAGGCCGTCAGCATGAAGGTGTCCTTCGCCGATGACGCGGGCAACGCCGAAACGCTGACCAGCGCGGCCACGGACGCCGTGGAGGCGAAACCCAACAGCCCCGCCACCGGCGCGCCGACCATCAGCGGAACGGCCCAGGTGGGCGAGACGCTGACGGCGGAAACGTCGGGCATCGCCGACGAGGACGGGCTGGACAACGCGACGTTCAGCTACCAGTGGCTGGTCGACGGCGCGGACATAGCCGGGGCGACGGACTCCACGTACACCCTGGCTGGCTCAGACGAGGGCAAGGCCATAAGCGCGAAGGTGTCCTTCACGGATGACGCCGGCGACGCGGAGTCGCTGACCAGCGCGGCGACGGCGGCGGCGGAAGCCGACCCGCTCCCACCGCTGACGGCCAGCCTAGAGAACATTGCGACGTCCCATGACGGTGAGAACGCCTTCACCTTCGAGTTGCGGTTCAGCAAGGAGTTCAGCCTGAGCTATAAGACCCTGCGGGACCACGCCTTCACGGTGACCGGCGGAACCGTGCGGAAGGCGCAGCGGCTGGAGCAGGGCAGCAACGTGGGCTGGCGGATCACCGTGAGGCCCAACTCCGATGGTGCGGTGACGATCATCCTGCCAATCACCGAGGACTGCGAGGCGCAGGGCGCGATCTGCACGGACGACGGCAGGAAGCTGTCCACCGAGCTGGTGTTGACCGTCAGCGGCCCGTAGCGCCGCATACCTGCATAACGCAACAGGAGGGTGGAGCTGGGAGAAGATGCGCCGCCCTCCTGAACGCAAAAGAGTCTGCACATAAGAATGTCTAGGCGGGTTGGAGTCCCGTCCCTGGGAAACGGACTCTTCCAACCCCGAGAGTCGAGGGAGTCCGCCCTCCCGCTCCGTCCTTGGCTCCTTCGGTGAGGATCAGCGCGATGCCGAGACAGCGCATCTATTACAGGAGAAGCACATATGAACTCCCCGAAGACTTCCCGCAGCGACTGAAGCGGTTCCAGGAGGAGTCCGGCCTGTCGTGGTCGGAGATTGCCTGCCGCCTTGGAATCTATCGCCACATGGTGTGGCGCTGGGCTGAAGGCAAGGCTCGGCCCAACTATCCGCACCGGAAGGCGCTCATGGAGTTGGCCGACAGCCTGGGACTCGGCCACCTGTTCACCGATCGAATGGAGATGCACCTGTTTGACGCCAATGCGAGAGACGATGCCTCCGTAGCCGCGTAGATCGACTTGGACCCAATTCCCTCCAGGTTGACAGGGCAGCGGAGCTTGGACCACGGAGACACCATGTCGCTCCTTGAAATCCCCTGACCTGTCGCACCAAAATGCCGCGGGGCAGGGCATCAGTGGGTTTGGAGAGCCTTCAACAACTCCTCCAAGAAGGTACCACCTACTGTCCACTCATGCCTGCCACCTACTGGTACCTTCCGACCACGGCAACAAAAGGCTCCGTCTCACAGGCCGCCTAGCCAGATCTCGAAGACGGTCCTGTCTACTATGCATGTGGTGGGGCGGAGTTCACGGCCATGGCCGTGCGTGAGTGGCTTGGGCGAGCGGGAGCCTGGACGCTGAACATCGAACCCGGGACACCGTGGGAGAACGGCTATACAGGGAGTTTCAACGGTAAGCTGAGTGACGAGCTGCTGAGGGAGATCCCTGCCTCCTCGGGCGCTCGCTTCACTGGGTCGGCCCCCCCCTACGGGACAATTATGTCAATGGCCAATCGGAAAATCACAAGGAAACAAGGAGGAATCAATGAAGTTCGTGATGTACAACGACAACCAGCCGGGCATTCTGACTGATGCGGGCGTTATAGACATTGGCGACCTCTGCCCCGGCGGCGGCCGGGCCGCGATTGTCCATCTAATCACCAACTACGACGACTTGAAGCCCCAACTTGAGACCCGCGCCGCCGAGGGCACGCCGGTCGCTGGCGCGCAACTGCAGGCGCCGCTGCCGAGCCCCAGCAAGGTCCTCTGTATGGGCGGCAACTACCGCGAGTTTGGCGCACGGGAGCCTTCACCAATGTGGGACTTCACCAAGAGCACCCAAAGCATTCTGGGCCCGGGCGGCGCCGTGGTCCTCCCTGACATAGACGCCAACATCTTTCACCATGAGGCAGAGCTCGTGTTGGTCTTCAGCAAGGGCGGCAAGGGCATCCCGTCGTCGGAGGCCATGGACTACGTCTTCGGCTACACGGCGGGTGTGGACGTCTCGGCGCGATAAGGCGGGACTTCAGGCTGTTGCGCGGCGGGACTGTACCGATGCCCGAGCCGAAGGTGCTGACGGTAAGGGAACGGGAGGTCCTCACGCACTTCGCCAAGGGCAAGCCATATGCGCGAATAGCAGAAGCCCTGGGAGTCAGCACGGTGACAGTCTAGAACGCCATCTATCGGGTACAGAACAAGCTTGGGGTCGAGTCCAAGCAGGAGATCGTGGTGTGGGCCGTGCGAAACGGACTGCTGGATGGGTAGGAGGGGGATTCTCAGCCAAGGCCGTGAAGGGCTGGCTTGGCAAGCTACCTCCTGGGAGGTGTATGTACGGACACCAAGTAGATGAGAAAAGTTCCTGCTCTCACCGCTCATTCGAGGGAATCCGCTACAACCCGCCCCGCGGACGCGATGCCGGCGCCGACGTACGTCGGCATCCTGACTTGGCTCAAGACCGCGAGGCTCAATGACTTCCAGTGCCAGAACCGCCAGCTGCCCCTGTTCGAATCTCAGCCTGAACAATGGTCCGTGAAGAAGGCGCGGGCGTTCGTCAAGGCGCTGCAAGAGATGTGGGGCACGTGGGGTTGAGGGTGGATGCTCCATGCGCACCGCCGTCAGCAGCCTCTGCCGCAACCAGGGCGACCGCGCCTACATCCTCACCGAGCCCTGCGTCGGCTACCGGATGGCGAAGGGGGAGGAACAGAAGACTGCGCTGTCGGATTGATCGACGTGGGCGGAGCCTCCGCGTAGACGCCCTTCCAGTGTTGTCGTAATCGTGGGGTGGCGGGCCTAAGGGCCTCACAGAGTCCCCAACCACATCTCGAAGACAGTTCTGTCTACCGTACAAAATGGTGGACGGGCAAGAGGCCGCAATGAGTGAATGCGACGATACTGGGTGGATGTGCCCCTAGTTGAATGCCTACGTTGGGGTGTGCACTTCGACCATCTGATCATGACTCGATGGAGGTCCGCCCAGCTCGAGCGGCACTCATCGGAAAAGTTCGAGTCCCCGAAGGTCTTAGGCGTAAGTGGTGGGCCTGAGTGGACGGTAGGCAGTACCCGGTCAGAGCTAACCATGATGTCAGCTACATTGATGCCCTATCCACGACCTTCGTGCTCCCGCGTCTCAGCGAGCTGTCCGCTCTCTGCGCAAGCCAAAGATTGAGTGGAGCACGGTGAAGCTCATCTCCCTATCTGATCATCGTCCAAGAGGCCGTTGCGCACAGCCCAGACCACCAGCTCCTGCTTGGTCTCGATCTTGAGCTTGTCCTGGATGCCGTAGACGCCGTTGCGTATAGTCACCGGCTGGTTGCCCCTGGCCTCAGCGATCTCAGCGTACGATAGGCCCCGCGCAAACAGCGTGAGTATCTCCCGCTCCCGCGCGGTCAGCCTGTTCAACGCGTGGGTCGGTTGCGGCGCCCCTGCGCGGAGTCCGGCGAACACGCGCCTTATCACGTCGCCGGGTATACGGTACTCTCCCTCCGCCACGTCGCGGACGGTACGCAGCAGCTTCTCCTTGCCGGAGTACTTCTGGAGGTAGCCGGTTGCGCCCGCGGCAACGGCCTCCAGCACCGCATCCTCCTCCGATGCGGCCGTCAACATCAGCACCTTCGTGTCCGGGAGCGCCTCCGTGATTTCCCGGCAGGCGTCGATGCCGTTCTTGATCGGCATCATGACGTCCATGATGATCACGTCGGGCCTGAGACTCTGAGCGACCCTCACCGCCGCCGCGCCGTCTTCGGCCTGCCCCACGACCTCGTAATCCCCGGCGCGCTGGAGCACCTCCCGCAGGCCGTCGCGCATGATCTCGTGGTCATCCACGAGCATCACCCTGATCTGTCTGTTCGGCGCCAAGCTACGCGCCTCCCCGATTTGCGTCATAGGGGACCACGCAGGTTACCGTCGTGCCGCTTCCCGACTCGCCCGGGCCCACCTCGAGGCTGCCGCCCATTCGCTCGACGTCCCTCCTCATGTTCCTGAATCCGTGGCCGCGCTCCGCGTAGTCGTCGGGGAGGCCGGTCCCGTCGTCGGATACGGACATGCGGAGCCTGTCGGCCTCGAAGCGCAGCGCAATGGCGACCCTTTCGGCGCGCGCGTGCCTGAATGCGTTGGTCATGGCGTTGTGGGCTATCGAGAAGAGCAGCCCCCGTGTGACGGTGGAAAGCCGCGGCTCCCTGCCGGACTGCTCCACCCCGGTAGGGATCGAGGTGATCGTGGTGAACGTGGAGGCGTGGGAACGCAGCACCCGGCCGAACTCCCTGCCCTCGAAGATGGGTCCCGCGTCGATGGGATGCCTCAACTCCCACATGGTCGACTTGGACAGGGCATGGACCGCCTCCAGCTTGGCGATCAGTTCGTCGCGGCCCTCGTCGTTCTGGGCGTTGGCCAGCTCTATCGCGGTCTCGATGCCCAGGCCAATCATGTAGGCGGACTGGGCGATGGTGTCATGGATGGTCTGCGAGAGTTCGATCCGCTCCCGCTGAAGCTCGCCTTCCCTCTCCACGGCCTCTCTCCTTCTGGTCCGTTCGAACCTGGAGACCAGGTTGACCGCCGCGACGACCGCGTACATGACGACAATCCTGGTGAACAGTACCTTCTCCTCCTTGATTTCGTAGTCGACGCCCGGCTCCATCCCCAGGCTCAACGCCGCGTACACGACCGCAACCATCGTGGCCCAGGCGAAGCTGAGCCTGAAGGGGGTGAACACCACGGCGAACATAGCGAGGGCGGGGTAGTACAGCACGAAGAAGGCGTTCTGGAATCCACTGGATGAGATGGCGATGCCCGCCGTAATCATCGCCGCGTCCATCACGCTGAGAGCGAGCGCCCAGCGCCGCGTGACCGTCCGATGCGACCGGATGCGGTAGTGAACGTAGCCGTTGAGGGCCAGCACCGATGCCGCCAACAGCGTGGTCGGCACATAGGCAGGATCCGCGAAGTTGGGCCGGTAGTTGAACTGCAACAGCCAGGCCGTTAGGAGAAACCATCGCACCCATACCGAAATCCTCAGGCTGTAACGCAGGTCGTCCGGACCGGTCCGATCAGGCTCCCGGCGGGGCCCTGCTATCGCGTCGCGCGGCGTGGTCTGCAAATTCAAGCCTCGACTAGAGCAATCAATGTACGCCGCGCGACGACGGCCGTAAGGTTCGACCATACCTTATCGGACGGGTACCAAAGTACCCCTTCGAGTAGGTACAAACGAACCTTACGGCGCGTCATGCGGAAGGCCACTGTAGACGCGTCCGTGGTGCTGACCCTTGCATCGAGGAGTGCCGATGATGTCAAAGTCCATTGCACTAGGATGGAGAGGCTTTATGCTCAAGAACGCTGCCATCGCTGGCCTGCTGATCGCGGCAGCCATCGGCTCCGCCACGATGGTCGTGCAAGCCCAAAGCGGCGGCGAGATCGAAATCCGCATCACCGCGCAGCGGCTGGAAGACGGGCGCACCGAGTTCGCCCTCCAACAGCGGGAAGGCGACGCTTGGAGCGACCGGATCGCCCCGTCCGCCCGCTTCCTTCCCGCCGAGCCGCCACTCGACCGATGGCTGTCCAGCACCCCCGTCACAATCGCCGCGTCGGCCATGCTGCAGACCGAAAGCGGGGGCGGGGTCGAAGTCCGCATCACCGCGCAGCGCCTGGAAGACGGGCGCACCGAGTTCGCCATCCAGCAGCGCGAAGGCGACGGCTGGAGCGACCGGATCGCCCCGCGCGCCCGCTTCCTCCCCGCGGAGCCGCCACTCGACCAATGGCTGTCCAGCACCCCCGTCACAATCGCCGCGCCGACTGCAACGCCGACACCGACGCCTACTCCCGATCTAGTGGTGGATCTGCCCACGGTGAGCGACGGCAGACCGACGGCAGGAGCCTCGTTCACGCTGAACGCCACCGTGCGGAACCGGGGAGACGGGTCTTCGGACCCCACGACATTGCGCTTCTACCGCTCCACCGACTCGAATGTCACGGCCGATGATACCGACGCGGGAACGGTTGAGGTTGTCGGGCTTGATGCCTCGGGGAGCAGCTATGAGTCGATCAGCCTGATTGCGCCGTCCACGCCGTCCACGTACTACTACGGTGCCTGCGTGGACTCCGTGTCCGGCGAGTCCGATACGGCCAACAACTGCTCTGATGCAGTTGCCGTTACCGTGCTTCCTCTCCCGTCCGACCTGGCCGTTGACACTCCATCATCGAGCCTCAGCACTCCGATGACAGGTCAGTCTCTCACGCTGAACGTCACCGTGCGGAACCGGGGAGACGGCTCTTCGGGCCCCACGACATTGCGCTACTTCCGCTCCACCGACTCGACCATCACGTCCGGTGATACCGAGGTTGGCACGGACCACGTTGCCGGGCTCGATGCGCCGGGGAGCAGCGCGGAGTCGATCCTTACCTATGCGCCTTCCACGCCGGGCACGTACTACTACGGCGTCTGCGTAGACTCAGTGTCCAGGGAGTCCGATACGACCAACAACTGCTCCGCTGTGGTGGCCGCAACCGTTTCGGAATTCAAGATAGAGAATCTGCCGTGGGTTACGGACGGCATCACTGAAAGGGAGGAGAGAGCGCTGGACCACATTCGGGCCTTCGCTCAAATAGACCCCTCGATGTCTCAGCGAGTAGCAGGCTCGCTGTGGCTTTCCGACGGCATCACCGTAAGCGATTGGAGCACAGTGTTTGCCCTCCGCAACTTTGCGGGTACCCACCCGGAGATAGCCGTCCTGGTAACAACCGTGCCCGATGAGAACAGGAGTCTCATAGCGGACGTTCTTTCTTCCTTGCGAAATATCCTCTCCAATAACCCTGGCCGGTCGGAACAGTTCCTGAGTCAATCGTGGTTCCAGGACGGGCTAACCGAAGAGGAGGCTGCGCTGATCGTCGCGCTCAGACCAACCTTGAACGACGATGTCGATTCTGAGGAGGTCTTTGCGGACTTGCTCCAGCGTGGCCATGTGAGGTCGGAAACGATCTCCCTGCCCCTGGCGGGCGAGGTCGACCTGTTTGCGGTCGGCAGGTCGGAGTTCGAGTTGGAGGGCTTACTCGAAAGAATGGCTTTCGCCGTCGAGTCGATGGAGGGTTTCATGGGGACGCCATGGCCAAAGCCAGATGTCATCGTGTTGCTGGAACTCGAAAGCAGATTGGGTAGAATTGCTATGGGGTGGAACGCAGGCGCTTACGTTGTGCAGAGGGATCCGACCAAGCACACGACTTACCACGAGTTAGCCCACCACTACTTTACTTCCCGGATCGGCCCTAAATGGCTAACGGAGGGAGGGGCGGAGTTCCTATATTTCTACACCTTGAACTTGACCGAAGGCGGGACCATTGATGCGGATTACATCAATGACCAACGCATTATAGCCGCCGCTTGCGCTCCCGACGGCTCGGCCAATGTCCATGGGTGGAACGAGACCGGAGCGGGGGCTAACTTGTGCCCGTATTGGCTTGGGCGTCAATTCCTGCGGGGAGTGTATCGAGCTCTGGGGCATGAGGTGGTCTCGTCCGCTTTGCGGGAGTTGTACGAGACAAGTCTCACCATGAGCAGGGGTGCGGCGGAAAAGGAAGACGCGATATTCCAGGCGTTTCTCACGAACACTCCGTCATCGCAGCGAGACGAGTTCCGCTTTTGGTATCACTGTCTTCATGGTAGGCCGATTCCTGGCTATACCCCTGCAGCCAAGCCCGCGCCCGCGCCCGAAATCAGAGACGCGTTGGTCGCGCTCTACAACGCCACCAACGGTCCGGGCTGGAAGAACAATGAGAACTGGCTGAGCGAGGCTCCCCTCGACCAATGGTACGGCGTGTTCACCGACTGTGATGGCACTTTGACTCATTTGGGCCTCAGGAACAACGAGCTGACCGGGCCGATTCCGCCGGAGCTAGGCAATCTCGCCACTTTGACGGAATTGGTGTTTCTCTACAACGAGCTGACTGGGCCGATACCGTCGGAGTTGGGCAATCTCGCCAAGTTGAACACGCTGGAGCTCGGGGACAACCAGTTGACCGGGACGATACCATCGGAGTTGGGCAATCTCGCCAATTTGTGGAGGCTGGAGCTCGGGGACAACCAGTTGACCGGGACGATACCATCGGAGTTGGGTAATCTCGCCAAGTTGAACACGCTGGAGCTCGGGGGCAATCAGCTGACCGGCTGCGTGCCAGCAAGGCTGAAGGCTGAGGGGAACTCCGACATCGACCAACTGGGTCTCGAGGTCTGCAGGGATCCCTAACCGCCTTCAAAGATGGGTGACGGGCGGACAGTAAGCCGCCCGTCACCCAATAGTTTCTGAACAGCCAATTTGAATCGAACAGCGAAGGATCTGGATTTTGTGCCAGGTGGGGCCAGCGGAGATGGCATCCCTCGACGGCAAGGCGGCGCTTCCATATTTCGAGGATGGTACTGCCTACCGCTAAAATAGGCCCACCAAACTTGACGATAGACAGAACCGTCTTCGAGATGTGGTTGAGCCTGGCGGGCTCACCACAATCCGCGGTCAAGCAATGATGTCTCGTAGGCATGGGCGGCAGTGTCCGCCCGTGCTGTTGGACCGCCGTTACGCCCCACCATCAGCCAACAGCCTACGTGCTATTGACCCAGAGCAACTCGTCCCAGCCGGAGAGCTCGCCGACCACCATGAACACCCACACGACTAAACCGAAGGCTGCCGCACCGACGTAGGTGTACCTCTCTACGTGAGTTCCAGAAGCCCATCGCTGCTTCATGTCCTGATAAGCCTCAAACCCCCACCTGAGCATCATGGCGGCGAAAATGAGAATCATTGGGGTGAACACAACCAGGAAGATGTTCGCCAACTCTTCGGGGGTGACAACTCCGACCAAGCGCCCCTGGGGAAGCACCAACAGTGCAGTGACCATGGTCAGCATCGTGGCCACGACATACGTGGTGCCTATGACTGGGAGAAGGTCCCACTTACTTGTGGGCCACCTTCGGATGTTCTCTCTAAGGTCATCCCGTAGTTCCCTTCTTGTGAGATGCTTCCATCCCGCTGCGAACAAACCCCAGATTGCAACGACAAGGCCTAGCAGGAACAGAACGGTGAACGCCGTTATGAAGATGCTGTAGAGGATAAAGGGCACCTTTGGAAGGTACGGTATCGCCGGCGTGATGAAGTTGTCGTACATCGCGCTCCCTATTATCGAAGCGAGGACTGGCTGCCCAAACTGCAGCAGCCTTCGCTTCACTCCCGGTTGATTCTTCAGCCCCATTTCCTGGATGTTCCCCTAAATGTCATTGACGCCCGGCGAGCCGCCGGGCGTACTTGCTAACCCAGCAACCGGTAGCGGGCAAGCCGCTACCCCGTTCGAGCTTGACTCGAAGGCACTCCGCCTGCCACTGCTCCGAACCTTGTCGGCTGCCTTGGCGACTTGGGCCATCAGGTTGAGGACAATGGGGTCGTTGGGGCTCACCTGTGGAGCTTCAGGCTCATCGCAACGTGAACCTCCTCTGACCCGACCGGTACGACGAACCGGCTCGTCCCATCCTTCGCACCTCGAATGGCTCCCAGAAGAATCCTCCCTAGGTCCTGCTCCAGACTCTCGCGCATGGAGACAATGGCGTTCTGTTGGTCCATGAGCCGCTCGCGCCCGAGCACGTCCATTGCCTTATCGCAGCCCCAGGAGCACAGATCCGCGACAATCAGGTCGCCCGTCCTCGGAAATGTGGGTCCCGCCAGGTCGGGCGGAGAGCCGCGGAAGCTCGCGAAGACCAGCTTCCCGTCGTCATCCAGCATCATGTCCAGGTTGGCCCACGTTGAGTCACCATCGCCATTGCGGCGCATCAACTCGTCTGCCACCTGCTCCATGAAGTACATCTCGTGCTTGGTGTCTGCCGGCAGGCTGGGGTCGAAGTCCCACCAGGGCCGGGACGGCCTGAGCCCGGGAACAAGGGACCGCCTGTCAGGAGCGAGGATCGTGAACAGCGGAATGTCCAGCTCTTCCGCCACTCGTAGGGAGTTGCTAGGACGGTTGGAGCGTACGATCTCTATGAATGCCAGGGGCTCGCGATGGGTGTCCAGGATGGTGCTATCTGGAGGCGTTCGATGCAATCCGCGTCGACCATCTCAACGGCGACAAGTACGCGACCGGCAAGACGACGCCGGACGGCGCTCCCGATCCCAGCATCTTCTCCACGCCGGACGACCCGGTCGGCATCCAAGTCGGGACCGCCATCGCGACGCTCGTGCGCAAGGCAGACCACGCGCCGACGCAGACAGTCGGCTTCCGCAATCTGTGGGGACAGGCCAAGCATGAGGAGCTGACCGCGACGGCGGAGGCGGCCCCGGACGCGCTCTACGACGCCATCGAGCCCGATTTGGAGCTTGGCCTGCCATTCAAGCCGATGACGGTCGGCGACGGCTGGTCAGACTGGCCGACGCTGCCGGAGTTGTTTCCGGTGTCGTTTCCCGGAGTCAAGACCAGCCGTGACTCGTTCCTCGTCGATGTCGATTCCAACCGTCTGAAGGCGCGAGTCGCCGACTACTTCAACCCCGGCTTGGACCACGATGAGATCGAGCGCCGCCACCCAATCGTAATGAACGAACCGGCGCGTCATGTTCGCGCCGCGCTTCTCGCACGAGGAGGACCGGTCGAATCCGGATTCGTCCGCTACGCCTACCGGCCGTTGGACGACCGCTGGCTCTACTGGGAAGCGGATAGCGGGTTGCTCGACCGTCCACGACCCGAATACAAGCCGCATGTGTTCGAGGGAAACAAATGGCTTTCCGCCGTCCCCCGCCTACGGAGGGACGCAACGGAACCACAAACTAAGGTCACGTCCCACATAGCGTCGCTCCACCTGAACGAGTGGGGCGCCGGCATGTTCCCCGCCTGGCTCCGCGACGACGGCCTGAATCTAGGTGGCCATGACGGGCGCCGCCCCAACCTGTCGGACGCCGCCCAAGGCTACCTCGACAAACTTGGGCTGAGTGTGGAAGACCTGTTCCACCACGTCCTAGCCGTGCTGCACGACCCCGCCTACCGCGAGGCGAACGCCGGGGCGCTGCGGATGGGGTGGCCCCGCATCCCCCTTCCGGGCTGGCCGGACGGTGACGCCGCCGGAGCGGGTGACGCGCTGGCCGCATCGGCGGCGCGGGGCCGGGAGCTAGCCGCCCTCCTCGACTCCGACACCCCCGTCCGCGGCGTCACCGACGCTCCGCTGCGCCCGGAGATAGCCGCTATAGCCGTGCCCTCCACCATCGACGGCGGCAACATGGCCGGTGACGATTTCGCGGTAACGGCGGGCTGGGGCCACTTCGGACAGGGCGACGCCGTCATGCCGGGCCAGGGCCGCGTCGTGGAGCGTCCCTACACCTCGGACGAGCGCGCCGCCCTTCTGTCCGTCATTCCCGCGCAGGCGGGAACCTCGCCCGTCTCCCCCCTCGGCGAGACCACCTTCGACGTCTACCTGAACGACCGCGCGTACTGGCGCAACGTCCCTGCCGCCGTCTGGGACTACAAGCTCGGCGGCTACCAAGTCCTCAAGAAGTGGCTCTCCTACCGCGAGCGCAAGGTCCTGGGCCGCCCCCTCCTCCCCGACGAGGTACAGCACTTCACCGACACCGCCCGCCGCATCGCGGCGATCGAGGCTGTTCACGATGAAGCCGACCAAAAGCGCAGCTAACGCTCCGACCGTCGCCAGTGTCGCCTTCTGTCGTTACGTCAACCCGCCCCGCCGTGGGCGGTCGGCGGGGCAGAAGGGCTTGTCGAAGGTCGTTGAGTACTCCCTGCCGCACTTGTGGCAGTACTTCTCCGGGTTGTCATGTTTCTTGTCCCACTGCTTGTAGTCCGTAAGGCACAGGGGTTTCTTGGCATTGAGAGAAATGTCTTCCCCGCAGTGAATGCAATGTCCGGTAGTGCCGACCTTGGTTGGCGTGACCTTCCCCTGCATTCGCGTCATGCTGCCGCGCGCGGGCGGTTTTTGCGCTGGACCTCCCCGCGTCCCCCGCCCTTCGCGTCTGGACGGTGAGCTCGGCGGTGCGGGACTGCCTAGGTGGATGAGATTGTCCACGTAGTTGCGCAGTTCCTTCTGCGCGTCCGCATCGTTGACATGTATACCGACTTCCTTCGATTTCTCACGAGAGGACTGGAGCAAGTTCATTGACGTCAGTAGTACGGACGATTCATTCAGGTAGAGCTTGGCATGAAGCCTATCGACCACATGGACGGTTGCGCCCTCTTCCCTCAGCCAAATGATGTCCTCGCTCTCTTTTTCGCCCTCTCGGTAGATGACGGTGACCTGGACGCCTCGCTTGGTGATTGCGAGGTGAATCTCGTTCCTCAGGTGGTCCCAGAAGGAGTTATAGGGCGATACGAGGATGAGATGCTCATTCGCCTCGCGGATGAGTTTGGTTACCGCGGACGGGACACCGTCATCTATGACGATGGGGGACGGGGCTGGCATGTGGTCGCTCCTTTAGCGTTGCTGAGGGGGGCACCTTACCACCGCGACATCAGCGGCTAGACGCCCGCTGTGCTGGCGGGGGAGGGCCTTCGCCGGAAGGTCGGCCGCCGTTTCAGCTCCGGCCCGGGTTGCGCCGGAGCCAGGCCGCATACTCCGGAGCGACGGCGACGGCAGGGCTTTGTCGTCATGTCTGGTCCTCCTCCCGCCGATAACCGCCGTTACGTCAACTGGACGTCGGGGCGCGGTGGCTGACCGGGCCGGAATCATGCGCGCAACGTCAGCCCCCAGACCGCCGTGTGGCCAGCGGGCGGCCCTGTTAACCGCGAGGAACCAGGAGACGTAACTAGAAGAGGACGCGGACGCCCGGAGGACCCGCGCCAAAATGGGGCTGGCTATCCGCACAGCTGGTTTACGCCTGGGCTGGGGCGCCGAAGCCGGCAATCCGGAATCAGGTAGAAACGGCGCGCTATAGGTGTAGAGGTCGACAAGGGGCGCACCCGCGAGCGCTTGGACGGGGACGGGCGCGGGGGTTGGTAGAGGTGAAGAGAGGTCGACAGGTGGCGCACACGCGAGCGCTTGGACGGAGATGGGGGTGGGTAGAGGTGGGCAAGAGGGCATTCCCTTAAGCCGTTCGAGGTGGAGGTGTAGGGGTGGACAGGAGGCGCTCACGCGGCCCAAGAATCGAGCACTCAGCAAGGCGTGTGGAGGACTAAAGAAAATGTGTGTGTGTAGAGGTAAACAGCGGGAATATTATATAGACAGCAGAAGTAAATTCCGCTAAACCAGACGGCCTCTCAGGAGGTGGGGTGGGGTCGAAGGGCGGACTAGTCCGGGTTTCGTCACCTACGTCGGCGTCGACGTCGCCGAGGAGCTCGGTCGACGCGCTCAGCTCGCGGGCTTGAGCCTGAGCGGCTGGCTGGCCGTCCGGATCGCTGAGGTCCTGCGCGATCCGCTGCCGGCAACGCCAGATCCCGAGCAGCCCCAGCCGAGTCCCGAGCCGGGCGCTTCCCCGATCAGGAGCCAAGCGTCCGAGGGCGACCCCGTCCTGCTCCAGCCCCGCTGACAAGGAAAGGCCCCGCCGTATTAGGCGAGGCCTCCCCCGTGCCGTGGGGAACGCTTGCGGGGTCGCTCCCACTCGATTCTACCCCCCGCTAGGCGTAACCGTGGAGGCGGGTCTGACTCCCCCGGTCGAGGAAAGTTACACCCCGACCCTCAAACCGCCGTGTGGCAAAGCGGGCGCCCACGCGCTGGCCACCCTGACGGCATGTTGGGCTCTATTCCTCGACCCTTTGGGCGAATACCTTCCAGATGAACGCGCCCAACGCGACGTTCAGCCCGACGACCGAGGCGGCCAGTTGGTCGCCGTAGCCGGCGGAGTCCTCGGTGATCGAGGCGACGGCGCGGCTGGCGCCGGACGCGAAGAGAGCCGCGGGGAAGTCGGCCGGGGGATTGCCCCGCGTGGCGTGCTGCTTCAGCTCAGGCAGGTCTACGAGAGGCTGTGGCATCGCTGGGAACCTCCTACTCGTCGGGCGGGGCGTATCGCTGTGAGGAGCGGCGGTCGCCAATGGTCGGAGGGGGCGGGGGTGATGCGGACCAGCCGCCAGCGTCTAGAAACTGAGGGGGAAATACGGACTAGTCCGCCCTTCTGCCCTACCACCCCCCTAGGGGGCTGACTTTTTTCCGAAATTGGTTACTGCTGTCTATATAATATTCCCGCATTTTCCTCTTACACACACACACTTTCACTTAGCCTTTTTCACTGCCTTGCCGGGGGGTCGATTTGAGGCCGCGTATACGCCTCCTGTCCACCCCTACACACCCACCTCGAACGGGCCGCGTGTACGCCTCCTGTCCACCCTTACACACCCCCCGGCCCCACCCCTTACCCACCTCGCCTTGAAACGCCTAGGGGGAGGCTCTTCTTCACCTTCTACACACCCACCCACCCCCGTCCAAAGCTCCCCTGACGCGCCTCTGTCCACCTCTTACACCTACAGCCCTCCCGCGCGGCGTTCGCCCGGCCCCCCCATGGAGATCACCACGGTGGCCTTGCTGGGTCCTTTCTTCAACCAGTCATCCCTTCGTGACGATGACGACCTGCAAAGTGTGCCCCCGCCTAATCTCTACCGACGCCGTCTGCGGACGAACGCTGTGACGGCGCCTGCCGCCAAGACGGCCCCCGCGCCTACCAGGGCGATCAACCCTATTGGCGGGCCTTCTTCCGGTTCCGGGGTCGCCGGCGGCGGGGGCGGGGGTGCCGACGCAGGGGTGGGTTCCGGCGCCGCCGTGGGAGTGGGGGTGGCCGTCGGGGGCTCCGGCGTGGGCGTAGGCTCCGAGGTCGGCGTGGCTATGGGCTCCGGGGTCGGCGTGGCCGTGGGCTCCGGGGTCGGCGTGGCCGTGGGCTCCGGGGTCGGCGTGGCCGTGGGCGCCGGAGTTGGTGTGGCCGTGGGCGCCGGGGTTGGCGTAGCCGTGGGCTCTGGGGTCGGCGTGGCCGTAGGCACCGGGGTTGGCGTAGCCGTGGGCTCCGTGGTTGGCGTAGCCGTGGGCTCCGGCGTTGGCGTGGGAGGCGGGCCGACCCTGATGCTGGAAGCGCCGCCAACCGCTTGCTCGGTCCTGTTCGCGTCCAGCAGGACTCCGGAGAAGGCGTAGACGCCCTCCGCGCTGGGAACGGCGACCGTATACGTGAAGCGCTCGTCCCCCAGCAGCGTGAACGCGACGGTCTGCCCCTCGACCGCCACCGCGGCCTCGGACAGGTCGGAGTCTTCGTAGCTGAACCCGGCGGGCAGCGTCTCCACGACCTGACCGAAGCCGCTGTATCCGGCGGCGGTGATCGTGACCTCCAACGCCCCGCCTGGAAGGACCCACGGCGCGGAGAAGGACCGGACGGCGCCGTGCGACGTCGCCTCCGCGGGAGCGGAGTGCAACAGGCCCGCGACTCCGACAACCGCCACGGCGACCGCCACCAACGCCAACGCTCTCCTGGTCAAAGCTCGCTCCTTACTCACTGCCGCTCTCGCCCCCCAGCCCATCGGATCAACCGGAGAAGTAGCGGTTGACGACTTCCATCGCCTCGTCCTTGCTGATGACGCCGCTGAAGTAGTCCGCCACCGCCACGAGGGCCTCGTCGCGATCGATCGTCTCGTCCCCGTTCACGTCGTAGTCGTTGGCTACGCCGGGCAGATCCACGTCGGTCACCGTGATGGTCACGGCGACGGTCGCGCTTGCGCCCGATGAGTCCGTGGCGGTGACGGTCACCTCGTAGACGTTCCTGTCCCCCTCGTGGTCCAGCGCCGTCCCGGCCCCGAGCCTGATCTGGCCAGTCCCCGGTTGCCGCCTGCGCAAGAATGGCATGCGTCACCGCTGGTCCGCTGAGCCGGACGGCGAACAGCTCCCGCTCCCCATCACGCTGTTCGTCCTAGACATTGAAGCCATACCCCCTCTTGCAAGCGGGCAGGGCCCGTGCCCTACACTCGTTCTATGCGGGCGAAGACGATACGGGTGAAGAGCCGGAAGGCGGGTGGCCAGCGCGCCCGGCGGGTCGGGCCGCCGTACGGCAACGCCGCCGCCGTACCCGGTCTCCATGAGTGGGCGATGGGCCGCCGGGGTGAGACTGCCCGCTCCGGCGTCCTCCCGAGCGCCCTGAGGCACGCAAGGGAGGCGGCGTCCATGCGAGGCGGCCTCCCGGACCTCAGGCCCAGCCCGACGGAAGGGAGGAACGCATTGCCGGAGGGAGGCACAGGCGGGTGAGACTGCTGCCGCAAGGAATCCACGAAGCGAGCCGTAATTTCCGGTGGGGCATCGAATTGCGCCTGCAGCTCATCGACGAGGTTGTCTGCGATCCCCAGGCCATCGGGAGCGGCGGACCCGGCAGAGAGGAGGTGATGGAGCGCCTCCGGCTAGCCCTGAAGCTGAGGGATGCGGAAGCCGAGGATGCGGCCTTCGCGGACTGCATGAGAGCTGAGGTGCGGAAGTGGTGGCAAGACTTTCCCGAACGTGGACTGCTCGCCGCTCTCTACGAGCGGGCCGCCCGACGGAGGGAGGGACGCGGCTCAACCAACAGTAGGCGCCGCCCGACCCATCGGGAGGGCGTCCGGGTTGCCAGGGCAATGCTGGCCAACATCACGGACGCGGCCCGGTTCGACTTCGAGTGGGAGTCCGAAACCGTGTCGATCGTTCTGGCGGCCCAATGGGCGTCCCGCGACGGCAAACGCCGCCCTGGCGAGTTGCCAGTCTACATCGACTACGCCGGGGCCAGCCGGGCCTACTTCGACGCTCTCCAGTGCATCGAGAAGAAGTTTTCTAGCCGGGGTAAGTCCATCCTCCGCCCGCTCGACAGGTGGCGGGCCAAGGTTGCCAGTGGGCTCCGGCGGCCTCCCGACCGGAAGCCTATCCCGCCCCATCGCCCCGTCACGTCGGCCCAGTCCGTGCGCAACGTCGAAATCCAGTTCGTCATTGAGATCCTGCGCGGGGTTGGAGTACGGCCGAATGGCACTCTCGTCTCCGGCTGTCGCATCGTGGCAGAAGCGCTGAAGCAGGTCGCTGGAGCAGGTTGCGACGAGGTCGCTCTTTCCGAACACACCGTGAAGCGCATCTGGCAAGAGCGTGGCTGGAAAAGGCCTTTCGAGCCCGTGTTCGTGAAATATTCAAAGGCCATCGCCGAACGCACCGGGCCCTTCCATACCCACTGAGGCCTGAGCGAGGCCCAGGCGACGGACCCTCCCGTCCCCCTCTCGGGAAGGGGCCGCTTCCCGCAGCTCCCAGCCACCAGCCGTTCCTCCAGTCATGGACTGCCCAGAGACAACGGGACCCCCCTGCGAGGAGTGGTTGCCTCGTTGTGTCGGGGCAATTCTGAAACTCCCGACTTATTGACCCACTATCGGCGGCGCCGCCGCTCTACGCTTTCTATGTGGGTCCCCCACAGGCCAGCGAGGAGACGAGCGGGATTGCGCCAGGGACACGAGCCATGCGACGGGTGTCCGGTGGCCATGGGATCGTAACGAGAGGCCAGCGGCCCAACGACTATGGCAAGACAGATGTTTCCTGGTCGAACAGAAGCACATGACGAGGTGATGACGATGGGCGACAGACTGCTGAGGCGTCGACAGGTGGAGGAGATCACGGGCATGGGGCGGTCGTCGATCTATCGGCTCATGCAGGACGGAGACTTCCCGCCGCCCGTACGGGTTGGCCCCGCTGCCGTCAGGTGGAGGGAGAGCGACATCACGGGCTGGTTGGAGTCACGACCGATAGCGAGAAGCCCGTCCCGCCCGCCCAACGCAGCCTAGAGGCGGCCTGGCGCTGTTTCGGCCTCCCCGGAGGCTTAGGCGGTCAGGTAGTCCGCCCACAGCTGCATCAGCGCGCGGCGCCGCTCAAAGAGATCGGACCTGGCGTAGGCCTGTTCGGTCGAGTTGCCCAACAGATGGGCAAGCGCCGCCTCTGAGACAGCCCAGGGGGTGTCTGTCTGCTCCAGCGTCCAGTTCTTGAAGCTGCTGCGGAACCCGTGGACGGTCGCCCGTTCCGCCAGGCCCGTTGAACGGAGCACCTTCGTCAGCGTCATGTCGGACATCGGCGACCCCGGCTTCAGCACAGAAGGGAACACCAAGCCGCTTCCATCACGCAAGGCTGCTGCTTTGCCCAAGAGATCGAGCGTCTGTCCGCTCAGGGGCACCCGATGCTCCATGCCTGCCTTCATCCGCTCGGACGGCACGCGCCATACCTGGCCCTGGAGGTCGATCTCGTCCCAGGCGGCGCCCCTCGCCTCACCGGAGCGCGCCGCCGTGAGCACCAGGAACCGGAAGCACAACTTGGCCGCGGTCGAGGCTTGGGACGCCTCAACGGTCACGAGCGCCGCCCCGACTTCCTGGTAGGGCAGGGCTCTCAGGTGCGCCTTCACCTTCGGCATGGGAGGCAATGCGCCGTCGATGACCTCGCCCGCTAAGTTGACCTCCATGAAGCCGTGCGCTATGGCCCACCGGAAGACGGTCCTCATCCGTTGACGCACCCGCCGGGCTGTCTCCGGCCGGGTCGTCCATATCGGGTTGAGAACGCGCAGCACGTCGCTGCGGTCGAGACGGTCGAGCGGCGTGTTGCCCAGCGCCGGTATGGCGTGACGCTCCAATGTCTGCATCCAGCTGGCGGTGTGCCGGGCGTTGCGCCAACGGGGTTTGTTCACCTCATGGACGGCCCGAGCGGCTTCCCGGAAGGTCGGCATCGCCCGCGCGTGCTTCGCGGCCAGGGGATCGCGGCCCGCTGCAACGGCTGTCCGATTGTCCGCCGCCTGCTCGCGCGCACGAGCCAGGCTGACGGACGGGAACCCTCCCAGTCCGATATCGCGTCGGCGTCCGTCGATGGTGATGCGCAGGACCCATGACTTGCCTCCCGCCTTGTTGACGTAGAGGTGCAGCCCCCCGCCGTCGGAGTATCGCCCTGAATCCTTGAGGGCCTTGACCCGCGTCGCGGATAGCGCCATGCGTCTCCCCTGCGGTCGATTGTTCCCACATATGTTACCACATATGATACGGGACACTGGGGGACGCATGGAGCACGACTGGGAGCCGGACAACGGCTACTCAGGAATAAAATGAGGGGTTTCTGAGACCGTAAGAGACAGGCCTGGACTGGTTAGTGGTGGAGATAGGGGGACTCGAACCCCCAACCTCTGCATTGCGAACGCAGCGCTCTCCCAGTTGAGCTATATCCCCACGCCTAGCCCGGCTGGCGGACGCGACCGCCAGGCCATCGTCATGCGAGCTGACGAGGACTCAATCATACCATAGCGTTTGACCGCCCAATGCCCCACGGAGCGCGCAACGGCCTGTTCCGTTGGCTTTAGTCCCGATGCGCTCAGCCCTGGTATCGGACCATGCCGCGCACCGTGAGCATCGTCACCAGCAACGTTGCGGCGCCGATGGCCACTCCAACGAGGAGCGCGTTGGGGGCCAGAATCGCAGCCGCCATCGCCCCAAGGATTACCTGTCCCAACGACGGCCCGCCGCGGTTAGAGAGCTGGAGCACTGCGGTCGCGCGACCGCGAATGTCGTCCGGCACCGCCATCTGGAGGATTGTGGAGCGCATGACCGCCCCGATCCCGTCCGTGGCTCCCACCAGCGTCAGCGCCGCCAGCGAGAGCAGATAGTTGCGCGACAGGGCGAACACCGCCATCGACGCGAGATAAGCGGCGTACGAGGCCGCCACTACGAATCCCTTGTGCTTGAAGTCGCCTGCAATCAGGAGCGCGGCGGAGCCCAATAGGAACCCCACAGCGGGCGCGGAGAAGAGAAGGCCATAGCCGAAGGTTCCGGTCTCCAAGATGTCCTTGAACACGGGCACAAGGCCGCGGTGGTTCGTGAACAGCATCGCGACGATATCCAACAGGATCATGGCAAGTATCACTCGGGTCCCGAAAACGAACCGGAAGCCCTCGAGCATCGACTTCACGTCCATGCGCCTTCGGCCTCCTGAGTCGCCGGGCGGCATCGCCTTGACCAGGAACAACGCACCGACCGTGGGGATGAAGATGAAGCAGACCGTTGCGTAGGTCCAGCCCACGCCGACCAGACCGATCAACAGACCTCCTATGGCGGGACCGATGAGCATCGCGGCGTGGCGGGCGGCCTGGTTCAACGTGATCGCGTTCATCAGGTAGGTGCGGGGCACGAGGCGAGGGAGCATCGCCATTCGCGCGGGGCCTTCGAACGTGTTCACCGCAGACGTGACCAAGGTAGTCGCATAGATGTGCCACACCTGGATGCTGTCCGTCAGCATGAGCGCCGCAAGCACACCGGCCAGCAAGAAGTTGCCCGATTGCGTGAGGATCAGCAGAGTCCGGCGGTCGACGATGTCGGCTATCGAGCCTCCGATAAACACGAGGAAAAGCATCGGCCCAAATTGAAAGAAGCCGAGGAGACCAAGGCTGAGAGGGGAGTTGGTGATGTCCCAGATGACATAGAGATTGGTAATCTGCCGCATCTGGAAGGCGATGAAACCGATGACGAAGCTGATGAGAACCAACCGGAATTCAGTGAACGCGAGCGAGCCCAGCGGCTTGATCCTAGCGACGCTCGGCTCGCGCTCGGTGGTCTCTGCTTGCTGGTCTAACGGTTCAGTCACTCAGAGCTCCCGCGACTGAGGCGTTCTGGTTCTTTCACGGGCTGCGTCACCTCGCGGCAGGAGTCAGGTGGAGTCTGTCCCGTAAGCTCGCGCCCTCTGTGGGGAGCAGGAACATTTTTCGCAGGCTCCTTCTCTTCTTGGAATCTTTGATTTACGTGGTCGTGGCGCGGTGGACGGGCGACGGGGCGAGGGGCAAGAACTTATTTTCCCCGGAACTTTCTGAACCTGTTTACTAGGCCGTGGTGCGGTAGAAGGGGGTCAAGAATCCAAGAATCCACAAATTTTTGCCTCCCCCGGTCCGCGCGGCTTTGGGGTCTGTGGAGCAGGGCGGGAGGGGGCCTCGGCTCTTCGCTTGTCGGAGCCCATGGTAAGCGGTTGGTTGGGGATGGGGAAGGGGCAAATGTCACCGTGGGGGATGGACAGGGTGGGGGAGGGACCGCGCCGCTGGGTTGGGAATGCGGTGCCTTCTCGCCTACGTCATCGACCCGGCGCTCCCGTCGGGGCTGTGCCCTGTGGGAGTGAGGTCGATTGCGGGCGCAGCGCCGGGGCCGGACCCGTCGGGCAGGGCGAGCCGGCCGTCGGCCAGCCGTCGGAGGGTCTCGGTGAGCAGCGGCGCCTCCAGGGCGATCTCGGCTTGGCGGATGGCCTGGAAGAGGGGCAGCGACTCGCCTTCCTCCTTTTGGAGGAGCGTGATATCGCGGTCTTGGACTGCGGCCCAGAGCGGGTCGAACTGCGGGCCTTCGAGGAATACGCGCGCGAACGAGACCGGCGGCCCACCGTCCAGCTCTTCGGTCACCAAGAAGGTCATGGCGCCGGTCTCCTCGGCGCGCTCCGCGATCAACTGCCAGACCACCTGTTGCCATAGGCCGATCGGCCCGCCGGGGAGCGAGGGGTGCAGGTTGATGAAGGGGTAGCGCCGCACGAGCAGCGGGCTCAGGATGAGCAGGTAGCCCGCGAGGATGCACACGTCCGGGCTGAACGGCCGGAGCGCTTCGAGCACGCGCTCGTCGTACTCGTCGCGGTGGCCTGCGAAGTCGCCGCCGTGCTCGTCCCGGAACCGCTTCGACGACAGCGTCACGACGGGGATGCCGCGCGACTCCGCAAGCTCTATGAACCGATCGCTTGCCTCGCCCTCTCCGCGCTCGCGATGCATGAAGAGGAACTGGACAGACGCATTCAGGGAGCCGTCGTCGATTGCGGCGAGGGCGTGCTCGAACATCGCCCTCGAGCCGGGGCCGCGTCCGGCTGAGAACCATCCGAGATTGAGGGTCACGAGGTCCGCCATCGGTTGGAGACCTTTGCGTAACTGTTGATCGAGGGCATTCTTCTTGCCAATCCGCCCCATCTGCACTCCCACGCACCCTGGATTCCCGCGAAGGCGGGAATGACGGAAGGGGTATGCAAAGGTCTCACCGTCGGCCCTACGGCTTGCGGAATCGCCGGGCCAGCTTGTTGAGGGTCGTGTAGACGTGAACGAAGGCTCCGGCCGGGACCGCAACGAGTCGCGCCTCGATCAGCGCTTGGCGGAAGCCTTCCGGAGTACCGTCGAACTCGGGGAACTCGGTGTAGGTCCGGCCTAGCTCGCGGGTCGTGTGCGCGTCGCTCACGGCGGTCATGGGCAGGCCGTGGCCCTTGGCGAACTGCACCGCAGCCGCATTGTCGCTCGACCGCATCGTACGGGCGTTGAATCCCTCGACGATGTCCACGTAGGGCAGCAGCTCGACGGCGGTCGAGCGGTCGAGGGCGGAGCGTCCCATGCCGGTGAAGGGGTGGGGTATCGAGACCAGCGCACCCTGGTCCTTGATGCGCTTGGCGGTCGCGATGGGCTCCTGGCCAGGGGGGACAGCCTCCTCGAGGAAGAGGCCCGTAATCTCCCCTGCGGTCGACTTTATCTCGGCGCCGACGATTACCTGGAACGGGGCCAGCTCCCTGACCGCGCGCCCGCCCTCGATGGAGTTGTGGTCGGTCACCGCGATGCACGTCAGTCCGACCTCGGCGCACCGTTTCACCAACGACTCCGGAGGCGTGAGGCAGTCGTGGGAGAAGCTGGTGTGCATGTGGAAGTCGCCGCGGAGCATCACTGCCCGTTCCCGTCGTTTCCCTGGGGCTGGGGGGACTGGATCATCGTCATCTGCTCGCCAAAGGCGCGTTGGAGGCGAGTGACCTGCAGCTCGGCCGCTGAGAGGAGCTCGTTGCACGTCTTGGCTAGTGTCATGCCGCGCTCGAAAAGGCGCGTGGCCTCCTCCAGCGATACGTTTCCCTCCTCCAGCGCCTGGACGGTCTCGCGGAGCTGGGTGACGGCTTCTTCGAACGTGGGCTTGGCTTGGTTGTCTTGCGTCATTGCACCTGCGCGTCGAAACGCCCGTCCCTCAGGGTAGTCCGCACGATATCACCCCTTCTCACATCGCCGACGCCGACAACGGCCTTTCCGTCCACCGTCGTGACGACCGCGAAGCCGCGTTCGAGGACAGACACGGGGTTGAGAGCAGCCAGCGCCTTCTCCAGACTAGCGACCTGCTCACGGCGGAGTCGAATCATCGCGCTTAGACCGATGCGCGCTCGCTCCAGGATATCGTCAACCCGCTGGCGCTGAGTCGGCACGTCCGGGAGCCGCCGTCGCATCTGGTTCACGAGGGCCTCGACTTGGCGCGCCTGCAGCGTGAGGTATTGAGCCACGGCGTTGTGGGAACGTCCTGCAAGGCGGGCGACCTCCTGGGCGAGGGCTGCGACGTCGGGGGCGACCACGGCCGCGGCCGCCGAGGGAGTCGGAGCGCGCAAGTCCGCGACGAAGTCAGCGATAGTGACGTCGGACTCGTGGCCGACGCCGCTCACGATGGGGACACGGCTGGCGTAGATGGCCCGCGCCACTTCTTCGGTGTTGAAGGCCCACAAGTCCTCCAGCGATCCGCCGCCCCGCGCCACGATGATTACATCGACGCCCGGCTCGCGGTCCAGGGAGCGGATGGCGTCGGCAATCTCGAAGGGGGCCTCGTCGCCCTGGACGGTCGCCGCGCAAAGGACGAGCTCCCCAAGGGGATAGCGGGCGCTCAGTACGTTCATGATGTCGTGGATGACCGCGCCCTGCGCCGAGGTGACGACGCCGATCCTGCGCGGGAAGGGCGGGAGCGGGCGCTTGCGCGCGGGATCGAATAGGCCCTCCGTCTCGAGCATCGCCTTGAGCCGCTCGAACTCGGCGGCGAGGACGCCCGCGCCGGCGGGGACGACGGTGTCCGCGTAGAGCTGAACGTCGCCGCGCACAGGGTAGTAGGAGACGCGACCGTGGAGGTTGACCTGAGCGCCGTTGACGACATGCTCCGCGCCGAAGTTGCCGCTGAAGAGGACGCCTCTGACCTGGCCCCCCGCATCCTTGATGGTGAAGTAACGATGGCCTGCGCTCGACGCAAAGAGGTTCGAGACCTCGCCCGTCATCCAGATATCGCTCAGGTGAGGGTCGTGTTCGAGGACCGCCTTGAGGTACTCGGCAAGCTGGGAGACGGAATAGAGGAGCACGCGGTTGCGCTCAGTCATCGCGGCGCGCTCCATAGCTCCGTCGCTACGGAGCTTGCTACGCCGCGGAGCCATCGCTCGGCGCCGGATGGCCGCTGCATGTGGAACAGGCGAAGGTGGGCCTGCTCCGGCTCGGAAAGGCGCCTGCGGAGGGAGCGTCGACGTCGCCAGTGTGTCTTGAGCGCCCACAGAAGGATCGAGTCCCGGGATAGGGACCTGCGGAGAGACTCCCGGTTGCCGGCCCATAGGACTTCGCGGCGCAGCGACCTCCGCAATGTGCGGCGAAGGAGGCGCCAGAAGACCAGCCCAAAGGAGTAGTCGAGCCAGACGACGGCGGTGGCCTTGGGCCAAATGAGGTCACGGGCGATGCCGTAGTTGCCGTCCACGACCCATGCGTCGCCGCGCACCGCCTCTTCCACCCGAGACCGGAACAGGGGGACGTCGGTCTCGTTCAGCCCGATCCAGTTGGGCTGCCAGTTGATGGCGTCCAGCTCCACGTACGGAAGTCCAAGGGCGGTCGCGAGCCGCGCCGCCGTGGTGCTCTTGCCCGAACCGGTCGTGCCGACGACGACGGTGCGCCGGAGGTCGGACAGGCCGACGCTGGATGTGTTCGTGGCGGCGTCCATCGGTTTGTGGGGTTGTCTCGCTCTGCTCTGGGCCTATGCGGGCGCTGTTCGGGGCGATGGGCGGCGCGCTCCTCCCCCGCGCATCGCTGCGCTTGCGCGTCCCCTCCCGCAGACGGGAGGGGGATTTCTAGCTGGTGACGCGGGTGACGTAGTCGCCCGTTCGAGTGTCCACGCGGACCTTGTCGCCTGTTGCCACGAACATGGGCACGGTTACGCGGATGCCAGTCTCCAGAGTCGCCGGCTTACCGCCCCCAGAAGCGGTGTCGCCCTTGTAGCCCGGAGGCGTCTCGGCAACGATGAGGTCGACGGTCGTCGGCATTTCGACCATGAGGGGCTTGTCGCGGTAGAAGACGAGCTCGCAGTCCGTCTGGTCCACCAGGTAATCGATGGAGTCTCCGACAACGTCCTTCTCGACTTCGTATTGGTCGTAAGACGTTGTGTCCATGAAGGTGTAGACGCCATCGGCCTCGAAGAGGAACGTGCAGTCCCGGTTCTCGACGGGGGCCTTGGTCAGCTTGATGCCGTAGCCCGAGAAGGTCTTATCGAGCAACTGGCCGGTGAGCAGGTTGCGCATCTTGATGTGGTAGACCGGCGCGCGCTGCTGCATCTTCTGTTGGTAGTACTCCTCAACCTTGAACGGCACACCGTCCATCTCGATTGTCGTGCCGCGCCGGAGGTCTCCGAATTCCATCACCATATGTGGCAGCTCCTCATGCTTGTTCTATATCTCTACCAGGTCCCGCTTGTGCGCCTTCGTCAGCACGCGGGGCCGTCCGTTCTCCATCACGACGAGGTCCTCGATGCGGACGCCTCCCCACCCCGTGAGGTAGATGCCGGGCTCCACGCTGAAGACCATGCCGTTCTCGATGACGCCGGGCGAGCTTGGCCCGACGCCGGGCAGCTCGTGCACTGCGATGCCGATGCCGTGGCCAAGGCTGTGACCGAAGTCGCCGCCGTACCCGGCTTCCTCGATGACGGCACGGGCAAGGCCATCGACCTCCGCGCCCGACATGCCCGCCGTTGCGGTGGCCTCTGCGGTCTCCTGGGCCGCGAGGACGATGTCGTACACCTTCCTGAACTGCTCACTGGCCTTTCCCAAAACGAACGTTCGGGTGATGTCGCTGCAGTAGCCTCCGTAGAGCGCCCCCATGTCGATGACGACGCCGTCGCCGACCTCGAGCCTGCGTTCGGTGGGTTTGTGGTGGGCTTTCGCGCCGTTGGGCCCGGAGGCCACGATGGTGTCGAAGGAGATGCCGTCCGCGCCGAGCTCGCGCATGGTGCGCTCGAGGTCCCAAGAGATGGCGCGCTCCGTCATTCCCGGCCGCAGGCGCGCTCCGACGGTCTCGATGGCTTCGTCAGCCAGGTCGATTGCCTTCACGAGCAGCTCGAGCTCTTGGGGGTCCTTCACGGCGCGAAGTTGGTCGGCCATCTGGCCCATGGGTACGAGTTTGGGCTGTGGCGAGAGGTCTTTGACCTGCTCGCTGAGGTTGTTGGAGAGGGCGACGGTGACGGAGTCGTCTTCGATGCCGATCCTCTTGGCGCCGGAGCCCGACACCGCGTCCTTCCACCATGAGGAGCCGGGGCCGATGCGGACGATGCGGTAGTCCGGCGACTGTTCCGCGGCTTGCTCGGTGTAGCGCGAGTCAGTGGCGAGGAGCGCGTCGCCAGGGGTGATCCAGAGATAGCCGTGGGTGCCTCGGAACCCCGAGTAGTAGGCGACGTTCCTGCTGGGGGAGCGCTCCGTGTTGAGAATGAGCATCGCGTCCAAGCCATTCTCAGCCATCTTGGCGCGGAGGCGCGCCATCCGATCAATCGTAGTCATGATGCCTTCTCTTCGGCGACCAAGTATTCGAGGGCGAGCAGATAGCCGAGCGCGCCGAGCCCGCTGATGATTCCTCGTGCGACAGGCGCTGTGAGCGAGGTGCGCCGGAACTCCTCGCGGGCGTGAATGTTCGAGAGATGGACCTCCACGACCGGCGCTGACAGGGCGGCGATGCAGTCCCGCAGGGCTACGCTCGTGTGCGTGTAGCCGGCCCCGTTCAGTATGACGCCCGTGGCCGCCGACGCGTTCGCCTGCAGGTAATCGATCAGTCCCCCCTCCGAGTTGGACTGGAAGAAGTCGATTGACGCGCCTAGCTCGGCGGCGCGCGAACGGACGGCGCTTTCGATGTCCCCTAGGGTGCCGCTGCCGTAGATGGCGGGCTCTCGCTGGCCCAACAGGTTCAGGTTGGGCCCGTTGACTACGAGAATGGTCATAAGCGGGCTCTAGCTCTCGGTGTTGGATTCCGGTTGGTCGTTCAGGGCGTCCGAACCGTTCGCCAGTGGATGGGCGCTCATGTATACGCGGCGCGCTTCGCTCTGGCTTACGTGAGTGTACACCTGCGTTGCGCTGGGCGTGGAGTGACCGAGCAACTCCTGCACCACGCGGAGGTCGGCCCCGCCGTCAAGGAGATGGGTGGCGTAGCTGTGGCGCAGCGTATGCGGATGGACGTCGTCCCGAAGTCCGGCCAGCTGCGCGTACGCATGGACGATGCGCTGGATCGAGCGGGCGCTGAGCCGGTTGCCGCGGGCGTTCAGGAAGAGCGGCCCGCTGTGTTCGGGCTCCGCGTTCAGGTAGGCGCGGAGCGCGGCGTGGGCTCTAGCCCCGAGGGGCGTCTGCCGCTCCTTCGAGCCCTTGCCCCACACCCGCACAGTCCGCTCGTCCATCGACACGTTGTCCCGGTCGAGGTTGGACGCCTCGCTGACCCGGAGGCCGCAGCCGTAAAGGACCTCGAGGAGGGCGGCGTCACGGAGGCGTTCTTCATCCTCGCCGAGATCCGTGGGCGATTCGACGAGCCGGGCCGCTTCCTGGGCGGATAGGAGGTCGGGCAGCCGCTGCGTGGGCTTGGGCGTGAGCCGGCCCATGAGCGTCGAGCCGGGGCGCCAGATCGGGGCGTCCGGCAGCAGCTCACGCTCCACGAGGTAGCGGATGAACGACCGGAGCGAGGCGAGCATCCGGTGGACGCTCGCGCGGCTGTGCCCGCGCCGACCTGCGGCCCGTCCGCTCGCGACGGTGCGACGTTCGAGCAGCCACGCCACGTAGTCGCGGACGAGGCCTCGGTACTCCCGGGAGACTCCGGCCGCGCCATTGCGGAGGACGAATTTCTCGAGGGCTCGAGCGCCGACGCCGAGGCTGATTCCTTGGGAGTCCAGGTACTCCGCGAAGGGGAGAAGGTCGGTTACGTAGTTGCGGACGGTGGCGTTCGACAGTGCGCGCGTCGCGCTCAGATGCCGTTCGTACTCGGCGAGCAGCGGCTCTTCCTCCCCGCTCAATCCTCTTCCCGTGAGGGAGGAGGAGAGGCTGCTCGTCGCAGCGGAGCCGGCGCGTTCCATGGCGAGGCCTACGCGACGCCCGCCTGCGCCGGTTCGGGCATCGGGCCGCGCCAGGCGCAGTTCGTGCAACGCGATTGACCGTTTGCCGCGGCCACCATCAACCCCTCGCACTCAGGACACGGCTGGGGTAGGGGGAGCGAGTTCACCGTGAACTTGCAGTTCGGATAGTTGCCACAGCCGTAGAACACCCCGCGCCTGCTCCGCCGTTCCACCAGCGCCCCTCCGCACTTCGGACAAGGAACGCCCGCCTCTTTGCGGATATTCTTCCTTGTCTTGCACGTCGGGTAGTCGGTGCAGGCCAGGAACGGTCCGAAGCGTCCGCGCTTGACTGTCATCGGCTTGCCGCAGGTCTCGCAGACCTCCCCGGTCGGTTCCTCTTCCTGCTCGCCAGCCGCGTCTTCGCCGCTTCTTGCGATGTCCTTGGTGTTCTTGCACGCCGGGTAGCCGGTGCAGGCGAGGAACGGCCCGAACCTGCCGACCTTGATGACCATCGGCTTGCCGCAGGAGCCGCATACCTCTAGGCCGGGCTCGCTGACCGCCTCGGCGCTCGCTTCTCTGACTGCGTCCCATGCCTTGTCCAGACCCTCGCTGAACGGGCCGTAGAACGCGCGCAGCAACGCCACCCACTCCTGCTTGCCGTTGGCCACGTCGTCCAACTGGTCTTCCATTCGCCCGGTGAACCGGATGTCCATGATGTCCGGGAAATGTTCAATCAGCTGCTTGCAGACCAGCTGGCCGAGCTGGGTTGACTTGAGGGTTCGACGCTCCCGCGTGATGTACTTCCTGTTGACGATGGTGTTGATCGTTGCGGCGTACGTGCTGGGCCGTCCAATGCCTTGCTCTTCGAGCGTCCGCACCAGGCTGGCCTCCGTGAACCGCCGGGGCGGCTGCGTGAAATGCTGCTCCGGCGTGAGCCCCTCGCATCCGAGCGTCTGGTCCTCCCTCAGCTGCGGCAGCGAACGGCGTGAATTGCCCTCTTCTTCCGACCCTTCCGCCGTCTCGTCCCGCTCTTCTCTATAGAGGGTTTGGAAGCCGGGGAACCGCATGACGGTCCCGGTGACGCGGAACAGATAGCCGGGGTGGTCAGCCGCGGTCGTGTCCGCGTTGATCGCGACCTCGGTCCGATCGAGCACGGCGTCGGCCATCTGGCTCGCGACCATCCGGTTCCAGATCAGCTCGTAGAGCCGAGCTTGGTCCGACGTGAGGTGGGGGCGGACGGACTCCGGCGTCCGTGCGACGGACGTGGGCCGGATGGCCTCGTGCGCCTCCTGCGCGACCTTCGAGCGCGTCCTGTAGGGTCTTGGCGACTTGGGAAGGTAGTCCTTCCCCCACCGCTCTTCGATAAGCCGACGAGTCTCGGTGATCGCTCCGGGCGCGACCTGGGGCGAGTCCGTCCGCATGTAGGTGATGAGGCCTACCAAGCCCTCGGGCCCGACCGCTATTCCCTCGTACAGCTGCTGGGCGACGGACATTGTCTTCGTCGCCTGGAAACGAAGCCGGCCGGAGGCTTCCTGCTGTAAGGTGCTCGTGATGAACGGGGGTCTGGGGCGCTCCTTTATCTCGCGCTGCGTGACGGATGCTACCTGGTAGCGGGCCCCGTCCAGGTCGCGGAGCACTGTGTCGGCGGCGGCCTCGTTCGGCAGCTCGATCTGCTTCTTCTCTCCCCGCCGGCTGTGGAGGCGGGCCGCGAATGCGGCAGCTCCCTCCGGCCGCAGGCTCGCTTCGATGGACCAGTACTCGACCGGGACGAAGGCGTCAATCTCGGTGTCCCGCTCCGCGACCAGCCGCAGGGCGACGGACTGGACGCGTCCGGCGGAGAGCGTGGACATGTCGAGGGCCAGCGCTTCGGGGGCGTTGCTCTTGGCGAGGCGGTTGAGCTCTTGGCCGACGAGGGGCCTCAACAGAGGACTGAGCTTGAAGCCGACCAGCCGGTCCTCGATTCTGCGCGCCTGCTGGGCGTTGACCAGCTCCATGTCGATGTCGCGCTCATGTTCGAAGGCTTCCTTGACGGCTTCCTCCGTGATGGAGTGAAAGACGACGCGCCGCACCGGCTTTCCCTTCCACCCTGCCGCTTCCAGGACGTGCCAAGCTATCGCCTCGCCCTCGCGGTCGGGGTCGGTCGCCAGGTAGATGATCTCCGCGTTGTCGCCGGCGGCCTTGATCTCGTCGATGAGCTTGCGCTTGTCCTTCGGCGCCTCGTAGTGCGGCTCGAAGTCCCGCTCAGTGTTCACTCCGAGCCGGAACTGGGGGAGGTCGCGAACGTGCCCCATCGACGCCATAACGTTGTAGTCCCGGCCCAAGAACTGATTAACGGTCCTCGCCTTGGCCGGGGACTCGACCACCACCAGGCGCCGCCTGTTCGCTCCCCTGCTTGTTGTCGTCTTGGCAGCCGCGGTCTTGGCCCGGCTGCTGGTAGCTCGCTTCTTCGTAGTTGTTGTTGCCATATCTCACAATAGGGCCATCGGGAAGCTTTTTGTCAAGACCGACGCTGGGCCGACGCTTCCCTGGTCCGTATGTAATTCATCCTTCCTACCTGTAGGGCCGTGCCCTTCATCTCCATCATAACGAGCGTGCTGGTCACTCGCGTCACCGGCATGCCCGTCTCCCGGCTGAGCTCGTCGATGTGCAGGGGCTCATGGCCCAATGCCTCGATCAACCGCGCCTCGTCCTCGGTGTCCGCGACGGAGAGGCCTGGCATCGGCTCCTGCCGGGGCGCTCCGCCAAGGCGCAACTCCTCCAGGACGTCCTCGATGGAGGCGACGAGTTTCGCTCCTTCCTGGATGAGCCGGTTCGTCAGGCGGCTGGCCGGAGAATAGATGCTCCCCGGCACGCATAGCACCTCCCGATTCTGCTCGAGGGCGAACCGCACGGTCGAGAGCGTGCCGCTGCCCTCGCCAGCTTCTATCACAAGCGTGCCTAGGCTCAACCCGCTGAGCAGACGGTTACGGCGCGGAAAATGGCGCGCTTCAGGTTTCGACCCTAGGGGGTACTCCGACAGGACTGCCCCGCTTTCGATGATTCGGTCGACAAGGCGGGAGTGCTCCGGCGGGTAGATGATGTCCAGCCCCGAGCCCATCACCGCGATTGTTCGGCCTCCGGCGTCCAAAGCGGCGCGGTGGGCTGCGCCGTCAATTCCCCGCGCCAGGCCGCTGACGACTGTGATACCGGACTTGGCCAGGTCTCCCGCCAGGTGACTGGCCGCTTCCTTACCGTACGCGGTCGGCCCACGGGTCCCCACCACGGTTACCCGTTCTTCCTCATCGGGTTCGAGCGACCCCTTCACGTAGAGGACCGGCGGCGGGTCGTCGATCTCCCGCAGCAGACGCGGGTACCCGTTGCTGTGCCAGGTGAGCACGGTCACGCCGACGCTCCAAGCGGATTCGAGCTCTTGCCGGGGGTCGATGACGCGCCGCACCTGATCGATTGCTTGCACCACGTTCGACGTCAGGCCCGCCGTGGCGAGCTCCCCGGTCGTTGCTTGCCACGCCGCCTCCAGCGAGCCGAACCGCTCCTCCAGCAGTCCGATGCGGACGCGGCCAACGGTCGGCACGCGGGAGAATGCCGCCCAGTAGGGGAGGTCCCGTTCGATGTCGTTCACCGTGCCCTGGCTTCCGCCCGTTGGATCTTCGCCAGGCGCTTCATAGCGAACTCTCGCTGGGCCGCGGGTAGGTCCTCGACAGCCAGCAGGCGTTCTGCATCCTCGCGGCTGACCTGGGCGGCGTGACGGACATCGCTGATGAGCTTGATAGACAGGCCGGCGGGGTGACGCTCGATGACGCGCGCATCGTCGCCTGCTCGAACGGAGCCCTCTTGGAGGACCCGGTTATAGAATCCGACACGCCCCGTCCGCCGAAACTTGGCGGCGAAGTTGCGTATGCCCATCTTGTGCTCCAGCTTGAAGCAGGGAGACCGAGGCTCCGTCACTTGCAGGATTGTGCTGCCGACTTGCCAGACATCCCCAAAGCACATGACATCGGACGAGGCGCCTTCGACGGTAAAGTTCTCGCCGAACCATCCGTAGGCGAGGCCGCGGTTGAGCTGCTCCCGCCAGAAAACGTAGTCCTCCAATGCGTAGACGTACACCGCCGCGTCAGGGCCGCCGTGGTTTTCGGGGTCGGCCTGACCGTCGCCGTCGACGTTGAGTCGGCGCACGGCCACAGACCCGCTCACCGGTCGCTTGTTGATAGCGGACAGCACGTCGCCCCGGGCTGTCCCCGCCAGGACCTGCGGCTTGGCGACGTTCACTGAGATGAGGCGCACGACAATCTCCTTCAAGGGCGCGCGGCATTCTGACACATCGAGAGTTTAGGCGGGTAGGGGAAACTGTCGCAGAGGGCGGGGTTCTGTTCCGCCTCCCTTGCGCCCAGAGAAGGCATAGGCGCCGCTGAATCAGATGCGTCGGAGTCGCGCTCCATCCCCGGCGGCCTGGGATGGCGGAGAGGGCGTCTTCCATCCTATGGCTTATTTACCTGTGAAATTGGAGTTCAAGGGCATCTTATCCCACTGTTCATCCCACGGTCGTGGCTCGGTGAGGTTGCTCTCGGAGAGAATCAGAACCTGCTCCTAGGCGGTCCCTCCAACGCTAAGGTAGCGTTCCGCGTTGGCTTCAGGCTCCGATCGCCGGCCTGCGTGCGCCTCCCCGTCCGTCTGGCGAGGCCTGCTCATTTCATGCCTCAACCGACCGCCCACCCCTCCGATAGGACCTCGGCCTGCTCTAGGACGGTGCGCGTGGCCTTCGCTTGTTTGTCCGGCGGGTAGCCGTGCTTGCGGAGGATGCGGCGGACGAGGACGCGTAGGTGGGCGCGCACGTTCTCGCGCAGGGTCCAGTCGATGGTGACGTTATTGCGGACGGTCTGGACGAGCTCTTGGGCGATGGCGCGGAGGGTTTCGTCGCCTAGGACTTGGACGGCGCTGTCGTTCGTCTCCAGCGCGTCGTAGAAGGCCATCTCGTCCTCGGTGAGGCCGAGTTTTTCGCCTAGGGCGTTGGCTTCGCGCATGTACTTGGCGAGTTCGATCAGCTTCTCAATGACCTCCGCCGCCTCTATCGCCCGGTTCTGGTAGCGGCGAAGCGTGTCCTCCAACATCTCGGCGAAGGAGCGGGCCTGCACCACGTTCTTCCGCTTACGGGCGGAGACCTCGCCCCTCAGCAGCTTCTGCAGCAGTTCCACGGCCAGGTTGCGGTGGGGCATCCCCCGCACCTCGGCGAGGAACTCGTCCGACAGCACGGAGATGTCCGGCTTGTCCAGTCCGGCCGCGGCGAAGATGTCCACCACACCCTCGGACGCCACGGCCCGTGAGACGATCTGGCGCACCGCCAGGTCCAGCTCTTCCTCGGAGCGCTCCTCGCCCGGCGCCCGCTTCATGAGCTGCGCCCGCACCGCCTGGAAGAACCCCACGTTGTCCCGGATGGCCAGCGCCTCCTCATGGGGCACGGCTAGGGCAAAGGCCTGAGAGAGCTCCCGAACGGCGTCCACGCAGCGCTGCTTGCCGTTCTCTTGGGCCAGAATGTGCTCCTGAGCGGGCGGCAGCAGCGCCAGACGCTCCGAGGGCGTCCCCGTCGTCCACTTGGACCAATCGAAGCCGTGGAAGAGGGCGCAGCACACCTCGTGCTTCTCCCGCATCGCCCGAACGGCGTCCTCCTGATTGAGGGCGGTCTGTCCCGTGGCGCCGCTTTCGATGTAGACGGCCAGCGCTTTCCTCAGCTCGTGGGCCAGCCCTAGGTAGTCCACGACGAGGCCGCCGGGCTTGTCCTTGAACACGCGGTTGACCCGCGCGATGGCCTGCATCAGCCCGTGGCCGCGCATCGGCTTGTCCACGTACATCGTGTGCAGACTGGGCGCGTCGAAGCCCGTGAGCCACATGTCGCGCACCAGCACGACGCGGAGTGGGTCGGCGGGGTCGCGGAACCGCTTGGCCAGCGCCTCCCGCCCCGCTTTGTTGCGGATGTGCGGCTGCCACTCCAACGGATCGGAGGCGGAGCCTGTCATAACGACCTTGATCGCGCCCTCGCTGTCATCGCCAGCCTGCCAGTCAGGACGCAGCCGCGTCAGCTCCCGGTGGAGGTCGATGCAGATGCGCCGACTCATGCAGACGACCATCGCCTTGCCTTCGAGGGCTTCCAGGCGCCGCTCGAAGTGGGTCACGATGTCCTCGGCGACCTGCTTCACCCGCTTCTCGGCGCCGACCACGACCTCCAACTGCGCCCAGCGGGTCTTGAGCTTCTCTTTCCTCTCGGTCTCCTCGCCCTCGGTGGCCTCCTCGAAGTCCGGGTCAATGGACGGCTTCTCGTCCTCGTCCAGCGCCAGCCTGGCGAGGCGGCTCTCGTAGTAGATAGGCACCGTCGCCTTGTCTTCCACGGACCGCTTGATGTCGTAGATGCTGATGTAGTCGCCGAACACGGCTCGGGTGTTGGCGTCCTGCAGTTCGATGGGCGTGCCCGTGAAGCCGACGAATGAGGCATTCGGCAGGGCGTCCCGCATGTGGCGGGCGTAGCCGTCGACGAAGTCGTACTGGCTGCGGTGCGCCTCGTCGGCGATCACGACGATGTTGCGGCGGTCCGAGAGCATGGGATGCGAGTCGCCCCTCTCCTCGGGGAAGAACTTCTGGATGGTGGTGAATACCACGCCCCCCGACTGCACCGACAGTTTGGCGCGCAGGTCGGCGCGGCTCTCCGCCTGGGTTGGCGGCTGCCGCAGTAGGTCGTGGCAGCGCGAGAACGTTCCGAAGAGCTGGTCGTCCAGGTCGTTGCGGTCGGTGAGCACGACGATGGTCGGGTTGGCCATAGCGGGCTCGCGCACGATTGCTCCGGCGTAGAAGGCCATCGTCAGGCTCTTGCCGGAACCTTGGGTGTGCCAGACAACACCGATGCGGCGGTCGCCCGGCGCGCCGCCCGGCTTCCGGCCCGTCTCGTACAGCCCCCCTCCGCCGTGCTCGCGGGTCTCTCGCTGCAATGACGCGGCCCGCAGTGTCTCGCGGACCGCGAACCGGACGGCGTGGAACTGGTGGTAACCCGCCATCTTCTTCGCCAGAGCGCCGCCGTCGTCCTCGAACACGATGAAGTCGCGGACCAGCGACAGGAAGCGCGCCCGGTCGCAGACGCCCTCCAGCATCACCTGGAGCTCCGGCGTATTGGAATCAGCGAGAGTCTCGCCGGTGATCGTGCGCCACGGCTTGAACCACTCCTTACCGGCGGTGAGACTCCCGATGCGCGCGTCCGTTCCATCCGAAACGATCAATAGCTCGTTCATAGAGAAGAGGGAGGGCAGCTCCGCCTTGTAGGTCTGGAGCTGTTGCCACGCCGTCCAAACGGTCGCGTCCTCGTCCAACGGGTTCTTGAGCTCGATCACACCCACTGGCAGCCCGTTGACGAAGAGCACGACATCCGGCCGGCGGGTGTTCTTGTTCTCCGTGACGGTGAACTGATTGACCGCCAGCCAGTCGTTGTTGGCGGGGTCCTCGAAGTCGACCACCCGCGCTTGCGCCCCACGTATCGAGCCGTCTGCGGCCCGGTACTCCACCGTCACACCGTCGACTAGCATCCGGTGGAAGGCGCGGTTGCGCGTTTCTAGCGCCGCCCCCTCCGGTCGGGTCAGCTTGCGGAAGGCGTCATCAAGCGCTCCGGAGGGCAACCCAGGGTTCAGTTCGCTTAGGGCGTCCCGCAGCCGTCGCTCCAGCGTCGCGTGCCCGTAGTCGCTGCGCTCGGCGTTGGGCATACCAGGCGCGATTTCCGGGCCGTGAGCCGTCCGCCAGCCTAGGCCAGAAAGCCGGTCAAGGGCCGCGGCTTCAACGTCGGCTTCAGTGATGGTGATCATTGGAGGAGAGGCGCTCCCAAAGACGTAGAGTCAAGCGCTGCGCGGAAGACCACTGTCGACCTGCACCATCTGAAGCTTCTGCGCGATAAAAAACTGTTTGAGGCCATTGGCAAAAGTCTCATCGGGACTTAGCTCTACCGCCATTGATAGTTCTTGCCCTGACACTGTTAAGGCTACTCCATTCAATCTAAATTCTTGTTCCGCATTGCGTTGTGTCATTGGTGCCAAGAGCCAGTATCGTCCTTGGAATTTGAATGGGATCACCAGCCTTCCTTCCTTCCGTTCACCCGGCCACGAAGAGATGCAACCGTTATAATCCAGCCAAGAGTTGTAATCTGAGACAATTAGCCCATACTCATTGAGGAGATTTAGACTTAAATAGTCGATGCCATATTGCCGGAGTGCGTTACCGTCTCCGTAATTCCCGAGAAAAGGGACTCTTCCATCAAGTATCTTGGGATCTCTAATTCTAATAAAGACACATAGGCAACAAAGCTTGGCGAAGAGGCTCGCTACATCCTGGTTTAGATTTCTCAGAACACTTAGCGTTCTTATGGATGTGCTACCTGGATCCGTCACCTCACCAGCAAGAATCTTTGCCCAAAGTACTTGCATCTGCTCAGAAGATACGTCCTGCACATCGCTAAAGAACCGGGCTGTCCAATCATGGTCTACTTGATGATCCTGGACTTCCTTGTCTCCAAGTTCGGAAGCTGCCTGCTGGACGACCGATTCAATATTGGATTGTCGTTTCTGCTCTTGGAACCGAATTCGCTGGTCCACAAGAGATCCAAAGGTCACCTCACCCTCAACAACAGCTTCGGAGGAGACAAGGGCTGAACGGGCATCAGCCTGAGCCTGCGCGATGATCATCGTGGTGTTAGCTTGGCTGTCAGCCAAGGCCCTCTTGGCTCTTGCTTCACCTTCGGCAGATATAAGACTTGCTTCAGCGGCACGTCGCGCCACCATACGAGAGAAAAAGAAGCTTGCTGTGCTACCTATTCCACTAGCCGTGTAGTCGACAAGCTTTTCGATAGCTCGCACACTTACGTTGATGTCCATTACGTCACGTCCCCCACCTCCCCCGAAACCAGCCGCGGCAGTAGGGTATCCCGCTGGGTGGCGAGGGCATCGTTCTCCGCTCGCTTGGCAATCACCTGACTAACCAACAAACCTGCGATCTCATCATACCGTTGAAGGCAACCATACGGAGGAAACAAGGTACGTATTTTCCTAAGATGCATAGGTCCAAAATTCTTCTGCACGCTTCCAGAGGCCGACATTTCAAGCTCATTCAAGAAGATCGGGCTGTTGAGGTATCCGTACAGAAAACTGAACGAAGTAAGATCGCCAATGGGACGAAACCGAATCACACTTGTATTTAATATCAACGGCAAGTGCGAACTACGTACGATCGCACTTCTTCCAAGAGTTCCAGAAGTAGAAACAACAATATCCCATTCTTTCAAATGAAAGTGGTCGTATTTGCCATCGGCTTCTTCGGTTCCTATTCGGTTGGCTGTATTCAATAGGATATCGCCATCTTGGATACAGCGGATGTTGATGAATCGAGTACCTTCTGCTGAGTTGGTATATTGCCAGTGTCTGATACCAGGGCCTTCTTTATAGTCCATGATTTCCGGAAGCGCCCGCACCTCCCACCCCTCAGGAATCTCCCCCAGCTCCGACGCCACCAGCCGGTCGGGGAAGAGGGCGGCAACGTCTTGCGGCAACCCAGTGTCGCGGGCCTCCATCTTGGCGCGCACCGGATCGAAGTCGACGAACCACGACTTGAACAGCGCCCGCGCCATCTCTTCCAGGGTCTCGTTCATCCGATGGTTCAGCTCGATCTTGTCGTCGAGCGTCCCGAGAATGTGGGCGATTGCGCGCTGTTCGGGGAGGGGTGCGAGGGGGACTGGCAATGGATGAATATGATTGCGGTTTAGTGTTGGTACACCGCTGCCAACATTGAACTGTGCAAGATCAAGTGACTTGAGGAGGTAATAGCAGAAGCGGGGGTCATTTCCCTTGAAATCTTTCACCCATAGGGTGGTGTTCAGAGGCCAGAAGTCATGCGCGATAAACTGACCACCTCCCAGGCTACCAGAACGACCTATGACTACTCCTGGACCTCGGACCATCGCTTCGCCGTGGGTTCCAACTGGTCCCGTAGATGCGATTACAGGATAGCTGCCTGGCTTTCGCTGAGTCGTCGGCAGGTCGAACCCTCTTTGCAAGGTTAGCACTTCGCCCAGCGCGACCTCGCGCCACTCGCCCGCCGTCGCTTGCTTGGCGCTCTCCTGCACGACCACGTACCCCTGCTCAATCACGTCCCGGAAGCCCTCGGATATGGCATGCCAGTCGAGCACGTCCACCCGCATGGGGAGGGTGGATTCCTCAAAGGCCTCCTTCAACCGGCCGAGCTTTCTCCAGTCCAACGGGCCTTTGCCAACGACGGCGAGGTCGAGGTCGGAGTAGTCCTTGGCTGTCCACATCGCGCGGGAGCCAAAGGCCCGTACCTCGCACTCGGGCACGTGCTCCGCGAGGATGCGCTCGACGGTGGCGAGGTAGTTGGGGCTCAGGTCGATCAGACTGGTCATTCCCAAGGTTCCCCTGTCATGACGCTGTACAGCCTGATGGCGTCGGCTATGAACTCAGGCATGACGCCAATGGCCTTGGCCGCTTTCACTCTGTCGTAGTCGTGTGTGGTGTCTAGGCGCGTTTGTACGTAGAGCTCCCACTGTGCGCCACCCGCCGCCAGCAAGTGGTTCTCATTGGCCAACCGAAAGATGGGCCGGGGACTGTTCGGCATTTCGGCGATACCGAATTCTTCAACGAGGTGCCGCTTGAGGACCTTCCAAAGAGTGTCATAGCAGGTCTCGAACCGTTGGATCACCGATTCGGCCATGCCCTCATGCACAAACGGAGGATAGTCTGGCGGCAGATGGAGAAAGTGCTCGTGCTGCGTCTCCAGATTCTTCAGGGATAATCTAAGGTTGCTGTAGTCTATGGCCACGTTGTTACACCAGCCGGCCCAAGCTCGCCGCCCAGACTGTAGGCTGCGGGATGCCCGACTCGTATCCCGTAGTTCACGGCCTCGGGATGCCGCTCTCGCAACCGCAAGGATGCGGCCAAGGCTTCCTCGTCCACCTCGTAGTCGCCGCTCTCAATGTCGATGACGACGAACTTCTCTGCTTCCGCGGGCCCGACCAGCGCCTGAATCTTCTCCCGGTAGATGGACTCCCCCTTGGCGCCTATCTCATCCGGGCCGTAGTCCTCAATGGGCATGTCCGCCTCCTCGCGGCAACTCCACTGCTCCTGATTATAGGGCGAGCCTTACGGCCCGAACCCCAAACCCCTGAGGTTCTCCTCGATGGCCCCGTCCAGCCTGGCGGCCTCGGCCTGCTGCTCGCGCCATTGGGCGGCGAGGCGCGTCATCTTCTCCTCGAAGGGCTCGCCGTCGTCCTCCTGGGCCTCCGCGCCGACGTAGCGGCCGGGGGTGAGGACGTGGCCGTGCTTGCGGACCTCTTCGAGCCCGGCGCTCTTGCAGAAGCCGGGAACGTCCGCGTAGACGCCGACGCTCTCTTCGCCCCGCCAGGCGTGGTAGGCGTCGGCGATGCGGGCGATGTCGTCGTCGTTCAGCTCACGGTGGGTGCGGTCCACCATTCGCCCCATCTTTCGGGCGTCGATGAACAGGATTTCGCCTTGGCGGTCGCGGTATCTCCCGCCCCGCCGATCCCGCGCCAGGAACCAGAGGCAGGCGGGTATCTGCGTGGAGTAGAAGAGCTGGCCCGGCAGGGCCACCATGCAATCCACCACGTCGGCCTCGATAAGGCCTTTGCGTATCGCGCCCTCGCCCGACTGGTTCGACGACATGGAGCCGTTGGAGAGGACGAAACCCGCGATGCCGTTGGGGGCCAGGTGGTGCGCCATGTGCTGCACCCAGGCGAAGTTGGCGTTGCCCTTCGGCGGAACGCCGTACTGCCAGCGCTTGTCGTCCACCAAACGTTCGCCTCCCCAGTCGGAGACGTTGAAGGGCGGATTCGCCAGGATGTAGTCGGCCCTCAGGTCGGGGTGGCGGTCGTTGTGGAAGCTGTCGCCGTGGGCAATCTGCCCCTCGATGCCCCGGATGGCCAGGTTCATCTTGGCCAGCCGCCACGTCGTGTAATTGGACTCCTGGCCGTAGACGGAAATGTCGGCCTTGGCCTTGCCGCCGTTGCCGTTCCCAGTGGCGTGAGCCTGGATGAACTCGACCGACTGGACGAACATGCCGGAGGAGCCGCAGCAGGGGTCGTACACCCGGCCGTTGTAGGGCTCCAGCATCTCCACCAGCAGCCTGACGACAGACCGAGGAGTGTAGAACTCGCCGCCCTTCTTGCCCTCCGCGCTGGCGAACTGGGAGAGGAAGTACTCGTACACGCGGCCCAGCACGTCCTTGGAGCGGGACGCCTCATCGCCGATCCGGATGTTGGTGATCATGTCGATGAGCTGGCCAAGGCGGATGCTGTCGAGGGCAGGGCGGGCGTAGTCCTTTGGCAGTACGCCCAGGAGCACCGGGTTTTCCTGTTCCACGACGGTCATGGCGTTGTCCACAACTTGGCCTATGCTGGACTGGCGGGCGTGGCTCTGAAGGTTGGACCAGCGGGCGCCGACGGGGACCCAGAAGATGCTCTGGGCGCGGTACTCGTCCGGGTCCTCGGGGTCTGCGCCTTGGCCGACTTCGGCCTCCAGCCGGGCGTAGACCTCCTCGAAGGCGTCGGAGATGTATTTGAGGAAGATGAGGCCGAGGACGACGTGCTTGTACTCGGCGGCGTCCATGCTGCCCCGCAGAGCGTCAGCCATCCCCCACAGCTCGGCTTCGTAGCCGGTGGTCGCGCCGTTGCCGTCGCCCTGAGTCTTCTGCTGCCGTGCCGTCGTCATCGTGTGTCGCTTCTCCTACCGTAGCCCTCGCCCTGCCGTCGGTCCCGCTCACGTATGGGGTTCTTGCCGTTCGGCCCATAGCCGTGCGCTACCAAGAACCGGGCGATTCCGCCGTACTCAACTTCTATCACTGCAGCCCCGGCTTCCTGTCGTGGGTCTGACGGAAGAAGCGTCCTGGGTTCGTCTTCTCGCCGCGCCCGCACCAGCACTCGCCTGTCGGCTGCGGCCCATTCTTGGAAGCCATACCGATGTCTCCTCTTGCAAGCCCAGGGATTATGGGCTTGAGACGCCATTCTAGCGAGTGATGGGCTATGGCTGCTCTGGAGACTTTCGTCCAGGTCAGCCGCGTCACTGTACAAACCCTTGGATCCAACGAAACGTGATGGCTTGGTTGACCTTCTGCAACCTGCGTCGCCGCAGGGTGTTGCAGATTTGCCTCCACTCCTTCCACTGCCTCCACGCCACGCACGAACTGGCTCGAACTAGTGGAAGCAGTTCGCCCCAGGGTGGAAGCGACAGACCTACGGTGGATGTGGAGGTCGTTCCACCACGGCACGCCTGCAGACCAGTATGTAGCAGTTTCGGCCCCCAGATACTGGGCGTCGATTCGCCTGTCGCGCCGATCCACCCGCCTGTAAAGCCCACTAGGATTTCTTTAAGACTCACTGAACGCAAGGAGGCCCAATGAACACGCCGCTTGAGGAACTTCGGGTAGTGCGCCGGGAGGAGGTCACTCGCCTGACAGGCTTGGCGAGGGCAACGATCTACAAGAAGGTAGCCGATGGCACTTTCCCGCCGCCGCGCCGCCTGGGCGATCGTGCCGTAGGCTGGCGCGCGTCGGACATTTCCGACTGGCTACAGGCCCCAGAGCGGCGATGGGACCCATCCGAGGGCAGATAGGGATGGACGCTGCGCAGCGGTTCAAGCGGGACCACCCGTGCCCAATCTGTGGTGGAAACCCGGATCTACCCCCGCAAGTGAACCTGAGGCGGGGCTATGGCGGGTCCTCTAACGAGTTTCTGCGGGGTGCCCCCTGGGCTTTGAGCAAGCATCAAGACCGCGCCCATTCGAGGGCGTGAACTGAGGAGAGAGCCATTGTGGGATGAACCTCGTCGGCGCGCTGCTTCACTCGTGAGTTCGGTTCCTTGCATCTCCGCCGACGCGCCCGGCGTGGCGGGTTGACGTAACGCGCATAGTCCGCGAGATCCGGCAGAGACAGCCTGAGGGCCTTGATCTCACGGTCCAGGCGGTCCCGTATGAACGCACTGACGCTGCGGCGCCGCAGCGCCGCAGCCTCGCCGAGCTGGGCTCGCTCCGCCGGCGTCAGCCTGATCTGCACGGTCTCGATTCTACGTCAGCAGATAGGGCGTGACCGATAATTCGGGTATCTTAATTGTTGCTGGGTCTTCCGACCTATCAATCCATGCTCCTATGTCCCCAGCCACGGGCTCTAAACAGGCTATGAACGCTCTCTCATGACAAACTCTGAGCAAATCTTTGGCAACCTGCAGCAATTGCGCAGGATCCGCCCCTGATTCGCCTGGGCCCTCCATTGCGTACCGCCAACTATTATATTGCTGAGCTGCTAGAGGTAGTATGTATTGTAATTTCGGAGATATCTGAATGATTGCATCTTGAAGTTCTGGCTCGAACTTCTGGAATAATTCCATCAAATCGTGGCCGTGAGGCGGTTCATCATATTCAGTCAGTATGTATAGAGTCTTCAGCACACGCTCCAACAACAGCGTGGCTGAGGCACCGGCGCTCAATGTGAGGCCATAATTCACAACCCGTTCACGGCAGAGACCGGGCGATGGGGTGGCGACGCTATGAAGCAGGGTTTCGATAGCGACTATCTCCCCCTCAAACATGCAAAGAGCCTTCGCCACGTCGAATTTAATCTTAGGCCGCTGTTCACTACGAGACGCCAATAGACTAGTGCCCATGACTCGATTTTCCTTCCTCTCTCCCATCCTGTGATGTAGGGGGATCGCTACGGCCTCGTGCAGGCCAAAGTTCATCAGCGCCTCTACACGACTGATTGCGTGGGACGCTGGATCATCGTTTGAACAGAGCTCCCACTGCCATCCACGGTCCACCGCCAGTCTTTGGTCGGCTCCTTCATCCAGTCCGCAGCTAACTGAGCGTTGAAATCCAACGGAGCACAAGGCCAACCGGGCTGCAGCGTGGAGTTCATCACGACCCCTTCCGGACTGGCTATGAGCCAGGCGGCTGCCCCTATGGGCTGTTCAGAGTTGTCACGGCCCCACTCCATCTCGACGCTGCTCGAATCCACACGGACAGTCGTCGGCCATACGAAGTCCGCCGGGAGGTGCCGCAGGAGTTCACTCAGCGCATTCGCCGCGTTGCGGAAGCTGTCCACGACGCCGTACATAGATCCGTGGCCGGGGGAACCTTCGATGCCCATATGTCGCATCCTCCATTCAGTTCTTTCACAGGACCTTGCCCGCTCAACGTGGTGTAACAGGTCTATGACTCCCTATACAAGACGTGCAACGGGTGCCAGCTCCCACATCGCCGTCTCTAGCCTCCAGCTGAGACAGCCAGAGGGCCGCGCTCAGGCCCAGCTACTCGCAGCGGGGCAGCCGTAGGGCCGCCCCCGGCGGGGCGGGTTGACGTAACGGTGATTAGGCGACGTGGGGCGCGCGCCACAAGGGGGGTACTCGGGCCTGCCCCGCGCTAGGCGTAAACGCCGTCCCCGGTGGCCCGCCTGGCGGCGAGGTCGAAACCAGGTGATTGTGGCGGGTGAGAGGTAGAGAGGTCGAACAACGCGCGATCTGGGCGCCCCGCCGGGCGCCCCACCAATGATGTCGAATTCGCCTAAGCGTTTTTCGTGGATAGAGGTAAGCGAGCGGGAACATTATATAGTCAGAGAGTTGAAGGGTAGATGGCAAAAACCCCACGTATTGGCGGTCAACGCGATTGGGGGATTGCGTAGGCGAGCGTAGCCGGGGCGTGACCGCCCGGAATGCCCGACCGCTGCTGCGCTGCGGGGCCGCGCTCTCAGCCAGAAGGGCGGACTAGTCCGCCTTTCTCCCTCGACCTAGAGGTGCGTACAATGGAGGGGTCTGGCGTGACCGCCACGGAAAGGAGCGACCGCTGTTGCCACCTCGACGCCGCCCAAGACTCAAGCCGTTCCGCATCGTCTGCGCCCTGCCGGAGTGTGGGCGCGCGGTCGTCCGTTACTACCCCCGGCGTCCGCGCGTCGCAGCCAAGGCGAACCCCGGCGGTCGCACCTACTGCTCGAAGAGCCACTCCACCCGCGACTGGGAGCGCCGCCGCCGCCACGAGTCTGCAGAGCCCAGGCCGTGCGTGCGGCGGGGCTGCACCAATCAGATTGCCCCCACCCATCGCCCAGGGCGTCCGCGGTCGTACTGTTCCGACCGCTGCAAGGAGCTGGCCCGGGCCGAGCGGTCGCGCCCGGTCCCCGACGCGCTCCGAGCGGCGCAGGCCCAAGCGGAGACCGCCAGGGAGAGGGCGGCGCCCGCTCGGCGGGAGGCCAATGCATTCCGGGCGCGCCTCGACGAAGCCGAGGGAGCGGTCCGGTACCCCGCGCGGATCCGCGACTGGGAGCAGGCGGAGCCGAAACCGCCGGGCCCGCCGGCGCCCAAGCCGGTTTATCCGGGGCTGGTGGTCGCCCGCGACGACCCGCGCACCTACCGCGAGATTCGGGAGGCGGCCGATGCCGACCTCCACCGGTGGGAGGAAGGGGAGCGCCAGCGGAGCGAGGAGCAGGAGCGGTATGAGGGGGCTGTTCTCGAGTGGCAGGCATCCAACCCACCCCGCCACGCGAGCCACGCGAGCGCAGGGCGGAGCTTCGCGAGGCGCTTCCGAGGTTGCGCTCGCAACTCGCCGACCTAGAGGCGGCAGCCGTCGCCGCAGAGCACGACGCGGAGCAGGCGGAAGCGGCGGTCGAGCACGCCCGGAAGCGCCTCGCGAAGCGAGCGGCCGACGCCAAGGCCCGCCGGGCCGACGCCAAGGCACTCAGCGACGTCGACCAGGACGTCCGCGATCCCCAGCCGAGGCCCGCGTCGACCTTCACGCCGACGACATGGGGGAGCGCCAATGCCCCGCTGGATCCCGAGCGGGAGCGCTTCTACGTCGAGAACCCCGACGCGAAGGCGGTGACCGCCGTGGTTCCCCCGCTGGACAAGGGAAAGCCCCGCCAAACGGCGAGGCTCTCCCAGCGACGGCCAGCTGGGCAAACGGGTGCGGGGCCCGGCCCGGCTGTCGTCTGATTCTACCCCCGCGAGCCACTCGACGCCTCCCGCACGCCTGCGGGTAGAGCGGCCTGTCGCCCACGTAGTCGAGGAAATCGTACAGCCCCACCACGCAGACAGCCGGGTTGCAAGCCCGCGCCGCCGCGCTGGGCATCCTGGCGGCTCCGGCGCGGCGGATTCTCGGGCCTCGGCGGACGTGCGGGGCAGGATGTAGGAATCCGGGAAGGGTCGGCGGGGGCGGCACGTCCTAGGGCCGTCCCCCGGCCGACCTCCCTCCCCCCTGTCGGGGTCGGTCAGGCGTGGGCTCACGCCTAGGTGCTGTGCCTACAGAAGTTGATAGCACAGCAGATGGAGCAGCAGACGCCGACACGGAAGCCGCGCAGGTCGTCATCACGAAAGGATGACTGGTTGAAGAAAGGACCCAGCAAGGCGACCGTGGTCATCTCAATGGGAGGGCCGGACGCCCGCCGCACGGGTGGGCTGTAGGTGTGTAGGTGTGGACAGGCGGCGCGTCCGCGAGCGCTTGCGGGGGTGGGGGGCGGGGGTGGGTAGAGGTGAACGACAGGCCATTCACCTAGGCCCACTGGGTAAGGTGTACAGGAGTGGGGGGCGTGGGGGTGGGTAGAGGGTGAACGGCAGCCCTTCCCTAGGCCCAATGGGTGGGTGTATGAGGTGAACAGGACACGTTCGCGCGGCGCCCGAAATCGAGACCTCAGCGATGTGTAGAAATGGCACAAAAAAAGTGTGTGTGTGTAAGAGGAAAATGCGGGAACATAATATAGACAGTACTTCTAAATTCTAGAAAAAAAGCCGGCCCCCTAGGGGGGGGTAGGCCAGAAGGGCGGACTAGTCCGGTTTTCCCCCTCGGATTCTCACCGCTGGATGCTGGCCCGCATCACCCCTGCCCCATCTGAGCACTGGCGTCCCCCGCTCCTCGCGGCCATACGCCTATCCCGACGAGTAGGAGATTCCCGGCGACGCCACAGCTTCTCGTAGACCTGCCTGAGCTGAGGCAGCACACCATGCGGGGCAATCCCCCATTATTCATGGGCGGTCGACGTGCGCGACGGCGACGCGATTTTGGGGCCGCAGCGATGGAGGGAGCCGCGGCAAGCTCCTCAGCGAGTGGAATTGGGATGTAAGCGACGACGCGGCGGCTCTGCATGGGGGTTAACGCGTCCTGTTTCCCTGCCACCGGCCCACGTCCTCTTCGGCCGGCGGCCTGGGTGGTCGGTGCGACCGTTCCCTCAGCGGTCCACGCTGGCGTGCGCCTGATACAACTGATTTTGACCTCGCCCTGTTGACAGCCGGCGATACGCCCAGCCAGGCGTGAGGCTGCGGTGCGGATCCGACCCCCTTTATGGCGCAGGTCCCTGGGCCTCGGTGCTATGGTGCGCGCCGGACAACCAGAACGCCCCCAGCGTGGACATGCAACTTGGACGCGAGGGCAACCACGTCGCCTAATCTCCGTTACGCCAGCCCGCCCCGCCGGGGGCGTCGGCGGAGATACAGGGGAACCGAACGCACGAGTGAAACAACGCGCCGACGAGGTTCATCCCACAATCAACCCCACGCGTTAACCACCGGGGATGATCAACAGCTACAGCGAGGACCACCCGAAGATGTCGGCGAGAGCCACCCCCATGGCGCTCAGCCCATCCACGCCTATCAGCACCCCGAGTCCGTGGAGCACAAGGACGATGCCCATCAGGGCGAACACTACGATGATGGCTTCGCAGATCGCCCTTCCGAAGCTGAGCGGCCAGCGCCAGTCCTCTTCCGAATGGCCCAGGTGCCAGAATGCGTATGCCCAGAGGATCGGAAAGAACCCGAGAAACACAGCCCCCAAGGCATTCAGGCTGTCCCGCAGGAGCATGCCCATGGTGCCCAGCGCCAGGCCCGTTATGCAGAGGAGTATTGCGACGATTATGGGCTTGAGCATCGGGGTTGCATACGCGCTGTACGGTCCAATGGCGCGACTTCCAAGGTCTAGTTAAGTCTACGTCATGGCTAGCTGGGGTGGCCTTCTCGCGGACTACTGCCGTTACGTCAACTTGCGCGATCCGTCGACTTTGCTGGGGCCTTTCTTCAGCCAGTCATCCTTTCGTGACGATGACGACCTGCGCGGCTGCCCGCTGCTCCATCTGCTGCGCTAGCAACTTCTGTAGGCGCAGCACCTCTGGGCTCACGGGCGCGTCACGCCGGGCGTCTGCTGTGCCATGACGCGTTGCGCCTGCGGGGCGGCGTATTCCTTGGCCTTGTCGTCCTTGGGCTTGGCTTTCTCGCCTTCGCCGTGATTGAGGCTGTCGATAGCGGAGTCGCTCAGCACGTCAAGGGCTAGGGCATGGCGTTCACGCGGCTCCGCGCCGGGCTCCGGGTTGTCGTTGGCGTCGTCATCGAGCACGTCTAGTGGGTCGTGGTCAGTTGCGCTGTGCGAGCGCGAGCGCGTCGCCTGCGTGTCCAAGGCGTGCTCGTAGGCGGTCGTGGCCGTGCGCGTGACGGGCGCGCCTTCCTCCTGGGCCTCCTCGCGCAGATCCTCCGCCATGTCGTCGGGGATGTCGCTGTCGTCGTTCTCGTCGTTCTCGTCAGATTCGACGCGCCGGCCGCTCGGAGTCACCTCCCAGCCGCCGACCTCGCGCTCTAGCTGGTCGGGCGGGGTGTCGTCGTAGCCCACGACCTCAGGGGCGCGATGCCTCATTCACGTCGTAGCTGTAGGTGTCGCTGCCAGGGTCGTAGCCGTACTCCACAACCTCGGCGTGCTCGATGCGCCGGGGATAGGGCACGTCCGGGCTCGGTTGGTCGCGCACCTGCAGTCTTGGCCGTCCGGTATGGGCGGCGCTGGCGCGCGCGTCGGGCTCGGTGATGGGGTCTGCCGTCGTTTCGCTGGTGACCCTGCGTAAGGTTCCGTTGGGGTGAGCGCCGTCGTCCACAGCCCACTGGCCAGCTCCAACCCCGGCTCGCGGCGTTGGCTGCGGGACAGGGTCAACCGCGCCCGCCGGGTCGACGCCCGCGGCAGGCTCCCACGGGCACCCACTCGCTCAAACAGGCGTCACACTTGCGGACCCGCTCCTCGACGCTGCAGCCTCCGGATCTCTCGAAGACGTGCGCCGCCGTGCCCTTCGGGAATAGCGCCTCGCATGACGGACAGGTGAACGCCCGTCACGCCTTGACGCCCTTGCCGCTCCTGGCAGCTATCACCCCGCGCCCTTCACGAATAGCCAGGAGGTTCAATGCCCCTTCATTCGCCCGATGCCCCGACTTTCAACCGGGTTGGACCCTCACTCCAAGGGGACCTGCTCGCTTCCACCGCTGAGTCGGTTGCTTCCACCGAAGAGCGCGGTTCCTTCCACCGATTCGGACGGTGTCGTGTCTAGGGTGGAGGGAGTGGAAGGAGTGGAGGGAAATCTGCCAATGCGCCGGGGGCTTAGAATCTCGACTCCAGGAAGGTCCGGAGCGCCTGTGCTAGGTCAGAGTCGGAATCAGAATCGTACAGGTATGCGTAATATGATGGTTCAAGGCGCTTCATCGCCTCGTCCCCAAGGTCGGCAATTGTCGTATCGGGCTCCCGGCAGATTCGGGAGACGGTAAGCGGCTCAAGACCGGTCCTTTTCGCCACGGCCTTGTAGCTCCCTTTCGCCACGGCCTTGTAGCAGTCAGCCTTCTTCATACCCACTTGGGCCAGCAAACCGACCATGTGCCGAATCTCATTGTTCCTGAGCATGCGACCCAACTTTCCTCGGGGACGATGACGAGGAGCCGGGACCTCCGCAGGGCGCTGGAGGAGACCATAGTTGGCCCAGAAGTGCCACTCTAAGAGCTCGCAAGGGATATCCTTCTCGCCTCTCGCGGCCAATTGCTGGCAGATCAAGTTGAGAGTATCCCAAGCGACTAGGCTAACTTTGGAGGCTTGGAGGTAGTACCACAATTTGGCAAGGTCGCGGCTTCGCAGCCAACTGTCTGCCCATAGGCTGACAAGACTCTTCCTATCCCAGTCGGTTTCCCAAAGTGCTCGATTCGTGAAGGGAGCGAGCAGAACACGGGCGATCTGGCGACCCTCTTCGGCGGAGGGGGCTCTCGTGGCGCCATACTTGACGTGTCGTCTGGCCAGTTCGAGATACTTCACGCTAGCGAGGGGGAGCTTACCCTCTTTCCAAAGGCTCACACCAAAGGCACGGAGCGCCGGGTGCGCCGGGATGCTTTTCTCGATTGTGTCCATTGTCGACTCGAACGCTTCGGCACGCGTGGCGTCACCCTCAAGTCGCAAGAGCTCGAACCAAATGCTTTCGACCAGACCATCGTCAATGCGCCTGCCGAGCTTCTCTGGGGCCAGCAGCTCGTCCCCTGGGTCCATGTACGCCTCGAGGAATCTGATTTTCCCCAAGTTGCCCAGATCAACTTGCGTCTGATGGCGATGGCCCCTGCTAGCCTTCATCAGTAACCATTGCCGGTTTATCCAGCTCATCAGTTGGCGCCCCCTTCTAGGAACTCGCCCCATTCCTCCATCAGCATGCGCCGCAGCTCAAGGAGGTCGGAGCGAAAGTAGGCTGCCTCGGTGGCGTTGCCCACCGCGTGCGCCAGAGCGCTCTCCACCACGTCGCGGCGTGCATTGGTCTGCTCCGCCGCCCAGTCTCGGAAACTGGAGCGCAGACCATGCGGGACGAAGTTGAGCTCCAGTCGTCTGAGCAGCTTGGTGAACGCCATGTCGGAGAGGATTTCGCCGCTGCGAGGAGCGGGAAAGACGACCCCACGGCCGTCGCCGAGGGTACGTGCCTCTTTCAGGATGGCGAGAGCCCCGCGGGAGAGGGGCACCCGGTGGGGCCTACCAGCCTTCATCCTTGCCTCGGGGATCGTCCAGGTCGCTTCCCGGAGGTCCACCTCATCCCAGGTCATGCCCCGGACCTCGCCGGAGCGGCAGGCGGTGAGCGCCAGCATCTCAAAGGCCAGCTTTACCGACGGGCTAGCGGTGGACTCCTGAACGGCACGGAGAGCTGTAGGCAGACTATCGTAGGGCAGGGCGCGGTGGTGGTTCTTGACACGAGGCTGCTTGGCGAGCGCGGCGTTGATGACGTCTCCTGCCGGGTTGTAGTCGATGAACGCCAACGCAGCCGCCCGGTCCATGACGGTGCGGATGCGCTGGCGGACTCGTCGCGCGGTCTCCGGCTTGGAGGTCCAGATGGGGGAGAGCGCATCCACCACGTGCCTACGGGTGATCTCGTTCACTTTCAAGGCGCCGAGCGTCGGGAATGCATAGGTCGCAAGGGTCGAGTTCCACTGCGCTCCATGCTTGGAGCTCCTCCAGGAGCCGAGGTTCTCGGCGATGTGCTGCCGGGCCAGGGCCTCAAAGGTGGGGATGGACGTAAGTGCCGACTCTTCCTGCTTCGCCGCGAGCGGGTTGCCGCCGGCACTCACCAGGGAGAGATTGTCCTGCGCCTTCTTGCGGGCCTCAGCAAGCGACACTGTGGGATAAGAACCGAGTCCCAAGTCCTTGCGCTTGCCCTCGATGGTGAGCCGCTGTACCCACGTCTTTCTCGCAGAGGGCCAGACCATCAGGTAGAGGGTCTCCCCGGCGGAGTGCCTTCCCTCAGTCCTCACGTTGCGGACCGCGACCGCACTGTCCAATCGCTTAGCCATTTCCTCTCCCACGAACTATCCCACGAAGAGTGTGGGATGGCTAGAGAACTGAGGGGACGCCCTCAGACACTAGTGTACCGCGGGCAGAGGCGATTTTACAGGTGATAAAGGAGCAAATGAGGCTCTGTTAGACCAATCTGGATGGTATGCGACGGTACAAAATGGCGGAGAGGGCGGGATTCGAACCCGCGGGACCTTTCAGCCCACACGATTTCCAGTCGTGCCCGTTCGGCCGCTCCGGCACCTCTCCATGATGGCGGAGAGAGTGGGATTCGAACCCACGGTGGAGGAAGCCCCCACAACGGTTTTCGAGACCGCCGCCTTAAACCGCTCAGCCATCTCTCCCCAGCCGATAGATTCTAGCATAGAGGTTCCTTACCCCTAGCTACTTCTCCATTTCCTGGGAGCGTGGCTGGTACCTGTTCAGAGTTGGTGAGGAGGATTGGCTAAAAGTGGTGTTCCTAAGGGCTAGCGCTGACCGAGGCAGTTCGGTGATAGAGATGACATGGATGCCCGCATCGACTTGGACGCCGCCCGCCGCGACGAACTCATCGCCCTCATCGTCCAGCAGCAGACGGTCATTGGGCGCTTGGAACGGCGCATTGCCCAGTTGGAGGACAAAGCCAAACCGGGCGGCCCATCGGGAATGCCCGGCCTCAAGCCACAGTCCAGCCCGAAACCTCCGGCCCCCCAGCAGCCCCGGAAGCCCCGGCCCCATGGCTTCTCCCGTCGACGGATGGCCCCCACCCACCGGGTGGAGCACGTCGTGGAGAGCTGCCCCGATTGCGGGACCCCGTTGTCCGGCGGCTGGGCCCATCGCACCCGGGAGGTCATCGACCTGCCCCGGGTCCCCGCGCAAGTCACCGAGCACGTCTTCATCGCCCGGGTTTGTCCCCGCTGCCGGCGCAACTGCCTCCCCTCGGCAGAGTTGGACAGGGCTGCCTTGGGGAAGCAGCGCCTGGGAGTCAACCTGGTCAGCCTGATTGCCACCCTGCGGGAGGAGGGGAGGCTGCCCATCCGCAGCATCCAATGGTATCTGCGCACCGTCCATCAGTTGCGCCTCAGCGTGGGAGCCATCGTCGCAGCCACCCAGCGCACGGCGGAGAAGGCCCGGCCCGCAGTGGCGGGCATCTTGGAGCGCATCCGCGGCAGCCCGGTGGTCCACGCCGATGAGACCGGCTGGCGGGAGAACGGCGCCAACGGCTATGTGTGGACGTTCAGCACGCCCACCGACCGCTACTTCCTGCGGCGTGGCCGAGGCAAGTCGGTGGTGGATGAAGTCCTCGGCGACGGGTTCGCGGGGGTGCTGGTCTGCGATTTCTACGCCGCCTACCACCACTACGACGGCCCCAAACAGCGGTGCTGGGTCCATCTGCTGCGGGACATCCACGACCTGCGGGGCCTCTACCCCGATGACGGCCGGCTGGCCCAGTGGGCCGAAGCCGTCCATGGGCTTTACGCTGAGGCCAAAGCCTTCGCCCATCCCAAGGAAAAGCAGCGGCGCGCCGCACAACAGGCCTGGGAACAGCGCCTCCTGGCCCTCTGCCGTCCCTTCCTGGATGACCGCGCGGCAGCCCAGGCCAAGCTGTGCCGTCGCATCGAGCGCCACATCAAGGAACTCCTCGTCTTCGTGGGCGAACCGGCGGCGCCGTCGGACAACAACGCCGCCGAGCGCAGCCTGCGTCACTTGGTCGTGAGCCGCAAGGTCAGCGGGGGGACTCGGTCAGCGCAAGGGACCGACGCCAAGATGACCCTGACTTCGCTCTTCGGCTCCTGGCGGGCCCAAGGCCTGAATCCCCTCGCCGCCTGCCGCCAACTGCTCCTCTCTCCTCAACTCTGAACAGTTACGTGGACCAGGGGACGCTTGACACTCCCCTCCCTACGTCCGTACCATCCCACAACAGTGCAATGGCTATGTAACGCGTCGAGGTGGTCAGTCGATTTCCATTTTGGAGTTCGCCGTGGCCGCCTCGTTTGTATTAGGAGACGCACGAACTCGGACGGGCTGCAAAGCCCTGAGTAACAGATGGACGCTTGGGCATCGATCGTCCTGGCGGCGGGTAGGGGGACTCGCATGAAGTCTTCCCGACCCAAAGTCCTTCACCTGGTGGCAGGCATGCCTCTCGTGGCCTATGCGGTCCGGGCGGCGTCGGCTATAGGCTCCTCTGCGACCATCGTCGTGACCTCCCCCGACAGCAACTGTGACGTGGCCTCTCTCTTCGATAGCGACGTGGAGTGCGTCGATCAACCGGTTCCCCTGGGCACCGGCCATGCCCTCGCAACGGCGGTCATTATGCTCCCCCCCTTGACCAAATACGTTCTCGTCGTGAACGGCGACGCCCCGCTTATCAGGCCCGAGACGATGCTGGGTCTCGCCGCGCTCCACGAGAGACGCAAGGCGACAGTGACGCTGCTCAGCTGCTCTGTCCCGACCGCATCGCTCCAAGACGTAGGCCGTCTCGAACGCGGCGCTCGCCGCAAACCCATCGGGATAATCGAGGCGGGAGAGGGGCCCGCGCCTCGCTCGGCTGCTGTCGAGGTCAACGTGGGGGCATACGCGTTCGACGTGGACTGGCTGCGGTCCGCCATCGGAAGGCTGAAGGCCCACGCCTCTGGCGAGCGCCGCCTGACCGATCTCGTACCGATGGCGGTGGCGGACGGCAAACGCGTCGAGGCGCACGTGACCTACGACGTCAATGAGGCGCTCAGCGTGAACACCCGCGAGGACCTGGCCCGTGTCGAGGGTGCGGCCCAGTCCCGGCTCCGCAAGGCCGCCATGGCGCAAGGCGTCACCTTGCTGGACCCGGCGACGACCTATCTCGACGCGACAGCCGAGCTCGCTTCGGACGTGACCCTCCATCCGAATACGTCCGTCCGAGGCCGATCGCGCATCGATTCGGGCGCGGTCGTTGGCCCGAACGCTCAGGTGCGCGACTCCGTGGTGGGCGCGGGCTCCCGGGTGGACGCGGCCGTCGTCGACGGGGCGTCGCTCGGGGAGCGAGTCAACATCGGCCCGTTCTCCCACGTCAGGCCCGAAACGGCCTTGGACGATGACGCCTACGTGGGGTCGCACGTGGAGATCAAGGCAAGCAGGATAGGCGCCGGAGCCCACGTCGGCCACTTCAGCTATGTGGGGGACGCAGTAGTTGGCGCCGGGGCGAACATCGGCGCCGGAGTGGTGACGTGCAACTACGACGGCGTCGCCAAGCATGTCACGGAGATTGGCGAGGGAGCCTTTATCGGCAGCGATAGCCTGCTGATTGCGCCGGTGAGAGTTGGCGATTGGGCCGTGACCGCGGCCGGCGCCGTGGTGAATAGGGACGTGCCGCCCGGAGGAAGGGTGGCCGGAGTGCCGGCGAGGCCGATGCGCGTGAAGTCGCGCAAGGCGGTCGCGGCAGGGGAGGGGGGAATTCCCCTTGGATAGCGGTAGTACGGCGCTGGCAATCTTACTGGCGGGCTCGGTGTTGGGCTTTCTCGGCCTTCACGCCGCCTCCGCAGCCCTGCCGCTGCTACGGCGCAGCGTGGTGCGGGACTCTCTCTCGGCGCGAGGCGTTCGGGAGGCTGCGGTAAGGCGTCTTCGCACTGAGCGGTACGCGTATGAGGGCATCACCTGGCTCTTGCTCCTCCTCAGCGCGGCAACCGCTTCAGCCTCGGCCCTTGGACTGCTCACGAGAGCGTTCGATCTTCACTGGGCTGCCGTCGCCGGCGTCCTTGCCGGATTGTGGATCGTCCTGCTGCTTCTCGCTCCGCTGGCCGAGCACGTAGTGGAGCGCCTCCCGGTGCAGAGCCTCGTGACCTTTGGGACTGCTGCCCAGGCCATCCTCTGGCCGTTCCTCCCCGTGCGCCGCTTCTCCCGCTCGGGGCTTCGTTTCGCCGGCGCTGATCAGGAAGCGGACCCCGGCGCTAACGGGCATTTCCACGCCCCCGACTCGTCCCTGGGCGTGGAGGATGAGATAGCCCAGGAGCCCCTCGACCGCCACGAGCGCGAGATGATCCGCGCCATCCTCCACCTCGACCAGACCCCTGTGCGGGAGATAATGGTCCCCCGCGTGGACGTCGTGAGCGTCGATCTGAGCACCTCCGTCGACCGCGCGGCGGTACGCATCCTGGACAGCGGCCATAGCCGCCTGCCTGTCTACGAAGATAACCCCGACAACATCGTCGGCATTCTCTACAGTCGTGATCTCCTTGCCGCCACCATGAACGGAGTCGCTACGCCTGTCCTCAGCGACCTCGTCAGGCCCGCGTTCTTCGTTCCCGAAAGTAAGCGCGTCGACGAGATGCTGAGCGAGTTCCAAGAGCGCCGTGTCCATATGGCCGTCGTTGTCGATGAATACGGCGGAGTCTCCGGCATCGTCACCGTCGAGGACCTGCTCGAAGAGATTGTCGGAGAGATACAGGACGAGTTCGATGTAGACCAGCCGGACATCGAGTGGCTCCCTAGTGGCGAGGCCGTGATTGACGCAAGGATGTCGGTGGACGACTTCAACGAGGCGTTCGGAGCCGCGGTCGTCGCCGATGGCTTCGACACTGTCGGCGGGTTCCTGTTTAGCCGCCTCGGCAGCATACCGGCGGCCGGGGACGTCGTTGAGGAGACCGGGTTGCTGGTCAGGGTTGTCTCTACGATCGGGCGCCGTGTGAAGCGGGTGCGCGTTACGCGAGTTGCGTCCGCTGTCCCCACCGACGGCTCTTCCAGCTAGGGCTGCTCGTTGCTCGAATAGACCCCTTGGCCCCTTCCCCTTTCCCCTTCACGGAAGGCCTCCCCTCGGCCCTTCCTTAGCCTGCGACAGGGGGATTCCGAGGCATCCACCACGCCAGACAACCCCCAGCACCAGCGGGGGGATTCCGGTCGTGGCGTGGATTCTGCCCCAGAGTGCCCCGAACTCGCGCATCTGGGCACTCACAAACCCCAGGGTCATGGAGAAGTGGGGGGAAGTGCGACACCCCGTTGCGCCTCTCCCTGTGCCTCTTTCCCTGCAGACAGGGAGAGGAAGCAAGGGATGCATAGCCGGGGCGACGCGGGGGTTTGCCGAGGCCCTTCGACAGGCAAGGCACAGGCAGGGTAGGGGAGATGAAGGCGTCGGGGAAGAGGCAGATGTCGCGGTCCCTGTAGACGGTCCGCCGCTTGGCTGAGCACAGGGATTAACGGGGAGCAGGGGGGACTCCCTTGCAGAGTCGGGCCAATGGGGCTTTTTTCTCCAGCGGATGGGGGAGGGGATAGTTGCGGGCCTCCCCTTGGCGAGCTTAACGAAGAAGCCCCGGGCACGCCCGGGGCTTCTCGCTAGCTGACTTACCTATCCAGCCCTACTTGACCTGGAGCGCAACGCTGTCCTTGCTGCCGTAGCTGCCGGTAGCGTTGACACTGTAGAGACCAGAGTGGAGGCCCGAGACAGAGAGTTCGGTGGAGGCCATACCACCCGCGTTGACGGTAACACTGGCCAAGAGCTCCGAGGAGCCGTCATCGTACACCAAGTAGAGGTCGACAGTCTCCCCGACGGAGGTGTCGGTCATGGCGTCATCGTCGGTCATGGCGTCATCGTCGGTCATGGCGTCGTCGTCGGTCATGGCGTCGTCGTCGGTCATGGCGTCGTCGTCAGTCATGGCGTCGTCATCAGTCATGGCGTCGTCGTCAGTCATGGCGTCGTCGTCAGTCATGGCGTCGTCGTCAGTCATGGCGTCGTCGTCAGTCATGGCGTCGTCGTCAGTCATGGCGTCGTCATCAGTCATGGCGTCGTCGTCAGTCATGGCGTCGTCGTCAGTCATGGCGTCGTCGTCAGTGGCCGTCCCAGCCTGGAAGCCGGTGAGGGTAACGGTCACCGTGAAGGGAACGTTCGGGCCGAAAAGGCCCGCGCTCAGCGCGATGTTGGCGTGGGTGGTATTGCCATCTCTGCCCGCTGGGCCTGGTTCACCTGGAATGCCGGGAGAGCCGGGCAGACCTGGAGAACCCGCGGAACCCCGCGGGCCGATAGGACCGGCTGTGCCATCAGCGCCATCAGGACCATCAGCGCCCGCAGGACCACGCTCGCCGAGAGCGCCGCGTGCGCCAACTGGGCCTTGCGGGCCCTCAGGGCCTTGCCCACCGTCAGCGCCGGCAGATCCTGCGGGGCCAGCGGCTCCTGCAGGTCCCCGTGCACCGGCAGGTCCTGCCGGCCCAGCCGCGCCGGCTGCGCCTGCGTCGCCCTGAGCGCCTTGCGAGCCTTCAGGGCCTCGCGCGCCGTCAGCGCCGGAGCAAGCAGCCACCAGGAGAGAAATAATAGTCACGAGGAGCACTAGGGCCATACTCTTAGCAGTGAAGAAGCGGTTCATCGAACCCCCTTTCCGAAATCGTCCGACGTGGCCGTCTTGGGGTAGCTCCCATGAAGAAGGAGCCGACCACCATCGAGTCCACAGCAAAACTGGGGATATCATAGGGATTCGGCTTTTCGAGTGTCAAGTGCTTTTCGTGCGCTTGCGGCCAGTTTCCTGCCCTTGGCTAGCCCTCTGCAACACCCCTTAAGGACGCTCGTGAGCGGGGGTCGGGCTGGCGAGTCCGCCCGGCTCGGCTATACTAGCCCTAGGCCCCCGTAGCTCAGTGGATAGAGCACCGGCCTCCGGAGCCGGGGGCGGGAGTTCGAGTCTCCCCGGGGGCGCCAAGAAACTCTCAATTTACTCCTAAAATGGCGGAAGATACGGAACAGTTGTTACTTAAGTTGTCACTACTGCATGCGCCGTCTTAGGGAAGCATCAGACCACCAAGGACGGCGCCGAGCTGGTCGTGAGCGACCGCGGGCTGGCGGTGCTGAAGAGAAGGCCGGAGCGACGTTCGGGGCCGCCTTCAGGCGTTGGAGCGTCGAGCCGGTGGGCTGCAGGGTGTCGACGACCTCCTGTAGGAACACTGCCTGCTTGTCAGTCATGTTGAGGTTTAGGGGCATTGTGCCCTCCATTCTCGGGCTGTACGAAGGACGAGACGGGCGACGTGCAGCTCATCCTCTGGCCTCGCGTCTTCGCCCGATGCCGGCCTTCCCACGGCGATGGTGGCCAGCACACCGGGGCGCAGCGTGGGCCACACGGACTCCATGAAGCGGCCCCCTGGGATAGCGGATGGAGAGTGACGGCAAGAAGGCGCGGTGCTGCGTCAACAACCGCTTGGCGGGAGAGCACGAGACGTGGTTCTGAGACCTACCAGCAGGGTAGGCATCGTCGTGTGCAAGTACGAAGGGGAAGCGACTCCGTGACCTAGCAGGCTGACGAAGAATGCGAGTTGGGGAAATCGGGAGCGGGCCGGTGTCGGCATTGAGGCGCCGTTGGACGCCGATTCGGAGTAAGCGGCGCCCTGGATCGCTCCTGATCGGGCCGCTGGCGCCTCCGGTTGGGGCGCTTCATCCTCAACAGGCAGGGACCGCCCCCGGAGATGATGGCGGGGGCATGAGCTTGGCCATGCGCACGAGGTTGTACGCCGCCAGAGCCATCTCCGCCCAGAGGCCGTTGCGGGCCACGCCACAGTAACGCAGCTTCCTCCCGCCCCCGACGGTCTTCAGCCAGCCGAACACCTCCTCAACCCGCTTCCGCACCCGCTGACTCGCCGCGTACCCCGCATGACGGCTCGTCCGCCGGTCCAGGGCTGAGCGCCGTTGCTTCATGGCCACGTGAGGCGTGATCTGGAACGAGCGACAGGTGGTCACGAACTCCCGCGTGTCGTACCCCTTGTCGGCCCCGACCGTGATCCGCCGTGCGGGGGGGGGAACCCGCTCCAGCATCGTCAGCGCCGCTTCCGTTTCAGCCGTCCCGGTAGCCTGCGGCAGCACGTCCACCACCAGCCCATTGCGGTCCTCCATGAGCACGTGACCCGTGAAGGACAGCTTCGCTGCCTGCCCCTCCCCCTTGCGCGCCAACAGCGCCTCCGGGTCCGTTGTCGATACATGGGTCGCGTTGGAACGCCGCTCGCCCCGGAAGTCCTTCCACGGGTCCCGCCCGCCTGCCCCCGCAGGCGGGCGCCCCTCCTCGTCCCTCGGCCGGACGCTCTTGAGGGAGGCCCACGCCTCCAACAGGGTCCCGTCCACGCTGAAGTGCTCCTCCGACAGCAGGCGCTGCCGCCTCGCTTCGCTCACCACCGCCCCGAAGAATCGGCCCGTCACCTCATGCGCCAGCAGCCGGGTCCGGTTCTTGGCGAACGTCGACTGGTCGAAGGAACCGCCCCGGATGTTCAGGTCGAGGGACCACCGGAAGAGCATGTCGTAGGTCAGCCGTTCGCAGAACTGGCGCTCCGAGCGCACGGAGTAGAGCGCGATCAGCAAAATCGCCGTCAACAGGTGTTCGGGCGGCACGGAGGGCCGGCCTTCCCGTCGCCGTGGTGAACGCTCGCCACGTGCGCGACTTCGCACGGTCCCAGGGGAAGCTGGCCAAGACGGACCGGCTCGACGCTGCGGTGATTGCCCACTTCGGCGAGGTCAGTGAACTCCAACCTCAACCGCCGGTCCCCGCAGAGCGCGCCAGTCCTGGAGGCGGCGCTGCAGCGTCCGCAGCTGGGACCCGCTGGACCGGCCGGGATGACGCTCCTCCAGCCACTCGATAATGGTCGTCGCTTTCAGACCCCCGGCCGCCTCGCCCCGAAGCAGCGGCTCGATCTCCCCTTCCCAAGGAGGAGCGTTTTCTTGGGGTTCAGGCGCTTGAGCGCTTCGAAGTAGGGCTGTTTCACGCCTTGGGCCTCTGTGACCACCACCAGCAGGTTCGGCGAGTGGAACCCTTGGAGGTTGTGCTGGGAGTTGGAGCAGAAGGCGATGGCGAAGCGGTCATCGTCGATGACGTACTTGTCGGCAGTGAGCTTACCGGGCAGGCGTCCGTTGGCGGCGGCGAGGGCGACGCCGAGTTCGTGCCAGAGGATCTCCTTCACCTGGCGCGCTGTGGGGCCGGTGACGACGGCTTTGGCGTGGGGGCGGGTGTGCAGCCACCAGAGCACGGCGCGGGCGGCGGCCCAGTCCTTGCCGGAGGAGTTGGCGGCCACGACGGAGACGGCAGCGTAGCGGGCGAGGGCGTCGTGGATGGCTTCCTGCTTGTCGTAGGGCTTGCCGGCGTCCTGGAGGACCTCTTTGACGAATCGGGCGGGATGGTTCTTGTACTGGTCAAGCATGGGCGTTGGGCCTTTTTCACCGCATAGCAAAGAGCCGCCGGGCTGGTGTGCCGGGCGGCTCTTCCGCTCCTGCTGGGGGTGGGTGCTACGTCCATGATGACGGTGTTGTGACATTGGGTCAATGGGCAGTTGTCATAAGGGGGTCTATTGACGTGGATGGGCAGGCAGACGCGCAGACCCTCTCTCTAGCTCTCTCCCGCAGACGGGCGAGAGAACCGGAGGGGGGTTGAGGGCGGCGGGGCGGCGGCCCCGTCACTCAAAGTTCGCTTGTGTCACACCCCGGGCCTGGCTGCCCCAGCAGGCGACGGAGCCGTCCTGCTTCACCCCGCACGTGTGTTCGTCCCCGGCGCTGACGGAGGCGAACCCCCCGGTCGGCGGCGTGGCTTGGCCATAACGGTCATAGCCCCAGCAGGCGACGGAGCCATCCAGCTTCACTCCGCATGTGTGGTCAACCCCAGCACTGACGGACGCGAACTCCCCGGTCGGCGGCGTGGCCTCGCCATAATCGTCATCGCCCCAGCATTCGACGGAGCCGTCCCGCCTCACCCCGCAGGTGTGGTCGCCCCCGGCGCTGATGGAGGCGAATTCCCCGGCCGACGGCGTGGCCTGGACTGCATAATCATCGCCCCAGCATTCGATGGAGCCGTCCCGCTTCACCCCGCAAGTGTGCAGAAACCCGGCGCTAACGGAGGCGAATTCCCCGGTCGGCGGCGTGGCCTGGCCAATCACTTTGCCGTTGAGATCATAATTGCTGCCCCAACATTCAATGGAGCCGTCCCGCCCTACCCCGCAAGTGTGGTGATTCCCCGTGTTGACGGCGGCGAACTCCCCGTCTGACGGCGTGGCCTGGCCATAACGGTCATCGCCCCAGCATTCGACGGAGCCGTCCTGCTTCACCCCGCAAGTGTGGCCACCCTTGTGGTCACACTCTCCGGCGCTGACGGAGGCGAACTCCCCGGCCAGTGGCGTGGCCTGGCCCCAAAGGTCATCGCCCCAGCATTCGACGGAGCCGTCCCGCTTCACCCCGCAAGTGTGGTAGTTCCCGGCGCTGACAGAGGCGAACTCCCCGGCTGGCGGCGTGGCCCTACCATCATCGTCACTGCCCCAGCATTCGACGGAGTCGCCCCGCTTCACCCCGCAAGTGTGGAACACCCCGGCGTTGACAGAGGCGAACTCCCCGGCCAGCGGGGTGGCCTGGCCATCATCGTCACTGCCCCAGCATTCGACGGAGCCATCCCGCTTCACCCCGCAGGTGTGGAACCACCCGGCGCTGACGGCGGCGAACTCCCCGGCCGGTGGCGTGGCCTGGCCCCAAAAGTCATCGCCCCAGCATTCGACGGAGCCATCCCGCTTCACCCCGCAAGTATGGGACACCCCGGCGCTGACGGAAGCGAACTCCCTGTCCGGCGAAGTGGCCTGGCCGACCACGTTGCCAGCGAAATCTTCATTCGAACCCCAGCATTCGACGGAGCCGTCCCGCTTCACCCCGCAAGTGTGGGACACCCCGGCGCTGACAGAGGCGAACTCCCCGGCCAGCGGGGTGGCCAGGCCATCATCGTCACTGCCCCAGCATTCGACAGAGCTGTCCCGCTTCACCCCGCATGTGTGGCTGCCCCCGGCACTGACGGAGGCGAACTCCCCGGCCGGTGGCGTGGCCTGGCCCTTCTCGTCATCGCCCCAGCATTCGACGGAGCCGTCCCGCTTCACCCCGCATGTGTGGGACACCCCGGCGCTGACGGAAGCGAACTCCCCGGTTTCCGCTGTCCCGGTGGCCTCCGGCTCGGCGGTGGGCTGCTCTGCGGCGGCATCCCTGGTCGCGGTGGCTTCCGGTTGGGGCGTCGCCGTTGCTCGCTCTCCGTCGTCGCCGGGCGAGTCGCAGGCGGCCAGGGCGGCCGCTATGAGCAGCATCACCAGAAGCAGGGCAGAGGCGATACGAAGGGGAATCGCTGGGCTTCGGGAGCGGCAGTTGGGGGCGTGGCGGCGCATCAGGCTCCTCTTTGTCAATGACGGTTTACTTTTGACCCCAGTGTGATGTTGATGTTCACCGAAAGCGTCCTCGCTAACTGGCTAGCAGAAATGTCACATTCAACTTATGGAGAATGTGACTTTGACTCAAAAGGAACAGACAAGACTTCAGGTTCTGAACGGTTTGCTCGCTGAGCATATGGCGCTGGACCAGGCAGCCACGCTGATGGGTGTCACCACTCGCCACACCAGGCGCATCCTGGCGGCTTATCGAGAGAAGGGCGTTGCCGCCGTCGCTCATGGCCACCGGGGCCGCAGGCCAGCCAACGCAACGCCCGATGCCGTGGTGGCCGGTGTAGTTCGTTTGGCTCGTACCCGGTACGCAGGGGCCAACCACACCCATCTCAGCGAGTTGCTGAGCGAGCGAGAGGGCATCGATATCGGCAGGACCACCCTGCGGCGCATCCTGGTCAACGCCGGGCTAAGCAGTCCACGGCGAAGGCGTCCGCCCAAGCACCGGGTGCGCCGTCAGCGCATGCCTCGGGAGGGAATGCTGGTCCAGTTGGACGGCAGTTACCACCGGTGGCTGGGCGAAGACGGACCGCAGTTCACGATACTGATCGCGGTGGACGATGCCACAAGCTGCGTGGTCAACGCCCTGTTTTGTGAACATGAGGACACCAATAGTTACTTCCTGCTGATGCAGGGCCTGCTCCGGCGCTGCGGCATTCCCCTCGCCTTGTACACCGACCGGCACGGGGTGTTCAGGCATACACCCGGCTCCGGCCTCCCTGGGATGCCGACCCAGTTCAGCCGGGCCATGGAGGAACTGGAGATTCAGATGATTTTCGCCCTGTCGCCCCAGGCCAAAGGCCGCGTGGAGCGAACGGCGGGAACGTTCCAGGACCGGCTGGTAACTGAACTCCGGCTGGCCGGCGCCGGCAGCATCGGGGAAGCCAACAGGGTGCTGGAGCAGTTCCTGCCACGGTTCAACCAGCGATTCGGGGTTCCCCCGCAACACGCTGAGTCTGCATTCGGGTCTCTCAACCCGGAGCTGTTCCTCGAACAGATCCTGTGCTTCAAGCATCGGAGGAGAGTGGCCAGGGACAACACGGTGAGGTTCCAGCTGCACACCCTCCAGTTGCTGCCAGGGACGGAACACCCCAGCTATGCCGGGGCGGCCGTGGAGATCCTGGAAGGACTGGACGGCCGGTTGTCGGTGCGGCATGAAGGGTGCATCGTCCCTGCCCAAGAGGCGCCGCCCAGTCCGGTATTTCTCCGAAACGGCCACAGCCTTTCCGCAACTGTTCCTGTCGCCCCCTCCGGCGCCAACGGCCTGGGCGAACGTTGGACCGCGGCCCTCAAACCCCTGGACTCAAGGGCAGAGGATGAGCAGGATCAAGGGGCCATCACCGGCAGCGCAGCCACAGCCGGCAAGCCCCAAGCCGCCTCCGCGCGCAAGCCGACGTTCCTTCAGAGGGAGAGATGGAAAGCGATTCAGAAAGCCAGGGGCAAGGGGATGTCGCTGCGAGCAATCGAGCGGGAGTTGGGAATCCACAGGGCCACCATCAAGAAATACATGGACACAGAGGGTCCTCCGACGCGACAATCCCGCGCGGCGCCCGCGACGCCATCACCTGATATGGCAGCCTTACCAAATGACATTTATGCCGGCCACTTAAACGGACATTTATCCTGAACAGCGACACCCTTTACACCCATCATAGAGCCCGAACAGTTGGCCTGGGCCACCGATCCCATGAGGAACGCCCCTACTATGCTAGACTCACTGCCATTTTATCGAGCAGAGACGCCGCCTCTTGCGACGCCGGCGCTCCTCATCCTGACCCAGCAATTCCCGCTGTATGCTAGGGTTCGGACGCGACGCGCGGTCCGCCCCGGACCGGCAAACGCAGGGAGTGAATCGAGATGAGAACGCCACGCCTTTTCCGGGGAGTCTTTATCCTTGCGCTGATTCTTCCGTTGCTGCTGCTGGCCTGCGGCGGCTCCGATGAGCCGACGGATGTGCCATCCTCTGGACAGGCCACCGCAGCGCCGACAACGGAAGGCGCCGAACCGCCGCCCACACCCAGGGCCACTGCCGTACCCCCGCTGGCGCAAACCTCGCCCGAAACGGACCGGGAAGCGCTGGTCGCCCTCTATAACGCCACCGGCGGCCCGAATTGGAATAGCAACGATAACTGGCTGAGCGACTTGCCGGTTAGCGAGTGGTTCGGCGTCGACACTGACTACAACGGCCGCGTCACCGAACTAAACCTCGAAGAGAACCAGTTGAGGGGTGAGATGCCGCCGGAGTTAGGCAACCTCACCAGCCTGCGGCGGCTGGAGATCCGCGATAACCAGCTGAGCGGGGAGATACCGCCGGAGTTGGGCTACCTCACCAACCTGGGAACGCTGTATCTCCTGGGGAACCAGTTGAGCGGGGAGATACCGCCGGAGTTAGGCAACCTCAACCTGATACGGCTGCTCCTCGACCACAACCAGTTGAGCGGGGAGATACCACCGGAGTTGGGCAACCTCGCCAGCCTGGATTTCCTGCGCCTCAACTCGAACCAGTTGAGCGGGGAGATACCGCCGGAGTTGGGCAACCTCGCCAATCTGACAGGGCTGTATCTCGACTCGAACCGGTTGAGCGGGGAGATACCGCCGGAGTTGGGCAACCTCGCCAACCTGACAGGGCTGGGCCTCGGCCCGAACCGGTTGAGCGGGGAGATACCGCCGGAGTTGGGCAACCTCGCCAACCTGGGAACGCTGAGCCTCGGCTCGAACCGGTTGAGCGGAGAGATACCGCCGGAATTGGGCAACCTCGCCAACCTGACAGGGCTTTATCTCCTGGGGAACCAGTTGAGCGGGGAGATACCGCCGAAGTTGGGCAACCTCGCCAACCTGGGAACGCTGAGCCTCGGCTCGAACCGGTTGAGCGGAGAGATACCGCCGGAATTGGGCAACCTCGCCAACCTGACAGGGCTTTATCTCCTGGGGAACCAGTTGAGCGGGGAGATACCGCCGAAGTTGGGCAACCTCGCCAACCTGAGATTTCTGCTCCTCAACCAGAACCAGTTGAGCGGGGAGATACCACCGGAGTTGGGCAACCTCGCCAGCCTGGAATCGCTGCGCCTCGACTCGAACCCGTTGAGCGGATGCGTGCCAAGCAGTTTGTTGGGCGGGTTGCATATGGATAATTCAGACCTAGGTGGTCTCGAGTTCTGCCCGTGAGGCCCCGGCTCACCCGGCCTATCGCCGAGATACGTTCCTTGCGGAACGCACAGGAGGCGCGGCCCTATGCCCTCTGTGCGCTGTCGCGCACCTCTGGATTCCCATTCTCACGGGAATCACGGGAAAGTGGCAACGAGATTCCCGCCTGCGCGGAAATGACGCGGGGGGACAGGCGTATAGCAGGCTGCGGAAGAAAGGTCTCCGAAGCGATGTGAGGGCTACTGGTATGACTGTACTGTCGCTGGGTGACACGTTGCAGTACTGGCGGCCGCGGAGGCGCATGGAAGATCGGGCCGAGAGCTGATCGCGGCTGTCGCACTCGCCTACGAGGTGCAAGCTGCCTGGGCGGAAAGCTTCCACCTCGCCTCAGGCGGGGCGCCTGGGACCAAGCCGCCTGTGCCGCCGTCTCGGCGCCGCTCGGGGCAGGCAAGGTAATCGGCCTCACGGCGGAGCAGCTCGCAGGCGCTACGTTACGACCCGTCAGTGCTGACCCGCCAGCGTGGGGGCTCTCACAATTGGACATGGCGGTGGTCGTCGTCGCCTTCCGCACGAAATGTGCACTTCTAGGGCGCGAGGATGTCCCCTGGAAGGTTCTCTCGGAGATTACCCCACCACCCGCGGTCCACTCCGTATTGGACCACGTATCCCCACTCCTCATCCTCCCTGATGCGGCCGGCAACTCGGACCCGGCCGGGCAGGGGAACCTGCTCGAAGACCTCCGCCGGTCCACGGACTCTCACATGCTGCACGTACTCCCCCCGGTCAATCTCCACCACCAGCTCGCCAGCGTCTCGCGACACCACCTCTCCGGTAACGCTCACGCACTCGTCCAAGAACACATCGAGGATCGCAAGCATCTGCCCGGGTGGCGGGATATCTGGAGAGTTCGTTGGGCACGGGCCCACAGCCGGTGAGGTCAGGTTGATGCCGACCAGCACCACCAGGCCCAGCGCTCCTATGCCGGGCAGGTATACCACCCACATGAGGCAGCGGCGTCCCCGTCCTCGCTCCGGCTTCTCCGCTTGCGCCCGTCTCCTCCGCAGCCACCGCACCAGGAACAGAGGCGAATAGAGCAGGGCGCTGAGGTACCCGAACAGGAGAAAGGCAACCACCATCACCACGGGGAAGGCTATAACCAACATCACGATCCGCAACCAAGTTGGGATGTTCTCCACCCACTCGGCCGGGAAGATCCCCTCACCACCCACGGTTTCCCCCAAGCCGCTGGGCGCCGACGAGCCCGTCCTCGTAGAAGCCTAGCAATCGCCAGTCCCGGTATTCGCCCGAGCCAAGTGGGACGGAACGCCGGACGCCCAGCTGAGGCAGGTCACCCGTAGTAGCAAGTGAACACGTTGTGACTCGTGGCCGCGACGCACCCCTGCACAGGGTCATTGCCGTTCTCCTTCACGGGCTGGGGGTTGCCGCCAGTGAGGAGGACATCCCGGCCCGATTGCCATCATATAGAGTCTCCGCCACTGCCGACGGGTAGAACCTGCTCCTCTTGGAGGCTACACTCGGCCAGGCGCTTTGAGTCTCGGCGGAGGTGTAGGAGCATGAAGCCACCCGCCCTCAGCCGGGGACGGACAGCATATCGTCCAGAATGTCTCGCAAGGTATCCTCGGCGAGGATGGGGGCAGGCCGTTTGTGGGAAGGAGCCGGATGCCGTGAAGAGACGGGTTACCGCTTCTCATCTTCGGAGCCGACGGCTGAGTGTGTGGTGGCTGTCCTTCCGCTGATGCCCCGTCAGGCCGACGCATTCATCGAGCGTCCTCGCACGGCCCCCGCTACGGCTGCAACGGATCGGGGCCGTATTTGTTGGGGCCGGTGGTGCCGGGCTGAGCGAGAAATACGAGCAACGCTATTCCCGCCGCCAGGGCGAGGAGACCCCAGAGCAAGCCGAATAGGAATACGAGTACCCACAGGTCCGCGAAGACCAGGATAAAGACTATGGGGAATCCCACGATGGAGATGGCGTACGGCGGGATGATCCACCATCCAGGCCGGTCAGCGTCGTGCAGCCGCCGCACAGCTACGGCTAGGCTGAGCAGAGACAGGGCCAGCACCACAATCCACCCGATAACGGGAATCCAACCCACGACGGTAGACACAACGGAGGCGGCTAGGGCGAACCACCAGAACTCCGGGCGGGCCGCCCGCCCGCTGAAGTTACTGTAGTTGCGCAATACGGAGGTAACCGCTTCTTTAACGGGATTCATTTTACTGGTCCCTCCTGGCCTGACGTGAGGGCCTGCCCCCCACGATCCTACAAACCGGCTTTGGGTGAGTAACAACGGCCACGACCTGACCGTCGTCGGACTGGCGGCAGTGTAGTTGCGGCCAGAGAGTACTGTCAATGCGGTGTACTCGTTCACTGCATATTAGGCGGAGAGATTGTCAACCCCCCGTTTGATTGGCGTCAACTAGTATTGCCGGTGGGTAACTGTTCAGAGTTGAGGAGAGAGGAGCAGTTGGCGGCAGGCGGCGAGGGGATTCAGGCCTTGGGCCCGCCAGGAGCCGAAGAGCGAAGTCAGGGTCATCTTGGCGTCGGTCCCTTGCGCTGACCGAGTCCCCCCGCTGACCTTGCGGCTCACGACCAAGTGACGCAGGCTGCGCTCGGCGGCGTTGTTGTCCGACGGCGCCGCCGGTTCGCCCACGAAGACGAGGAGTTCCTTGATGTGGCGCTCGATGCGACGGCACAGCTTGGCCTGGGCTGCCGCGCGGTCATCCAGGAAGGGACGGCAGAGGGCCAGGAGGCGCTGTTCCCAGGCCTGTTGTGCGGCGCGCCGCTGCTTTTCCTTGGGATGGGCGAAGGCTTTGGCCTCAGCGTAAAGCCCATGGACGGCTTCGGCCCACTGGGCCAGCCGGCCGTCATCGGGGTAGAGGCCCCGCAGGTCGTGGATGTCCCGCAGCAGATGGACCCAGCCCCGCTGTTTGGGGCCGTCGTAGTGGTGGTAGGCGGCGTAGAAATCGCAGACCAGCACCCCCGCGAACCCGTCGCCGAGGACTTCATCCACCACCGACTTGCCTCGGCCACGCCGCAGGAAGTAGCGGTCGGTGGGCGTGCTGAACGTCCACACATAGCCGTTGGCGCCGTTCTCCCGCCAGCCGGTCTCATCGGCGTGGACCACCGGGCTGCCGCGGATGCGCTCCAAGATGCCCGCCACTGCGGGCCGGGCCTTCTCCGCCGTGCGCTGGGTGGCTGCGACGATGGCTCCCACGCTGAGGCGCAACTGATGGACGGTGCGCAGATACCATTGGATGCTGCGGATGGGCAGCCTCCCCTCCTCCCGCAGGGTGGCAATCAGGCTGACCAGGTTGACTCCCAGGCGCTGCTTCCCCAAGGCAGCCCTGTCCAACTCTGCCGAGGGGAGGCAGTTGCGCCGGCAGCGGGGACAAACCCGGGCGATGAAGACGTGCTCGGTGACTTGCGCGGGGACCCGGGGCAGGTCGATGACCTCCCGGGTGCGATGGGCCCAGCCGCCGGACAACGGGGTCCCGCAATCGGGGCAGCTCTCCACGACGTGCTCCACCCGGTGGGTGGGGGCCATCCGTCGACGGGAGAAGCCATGGGGCCGGGGCTTCCGGGGCTGCTGGGGGGCCGGAGGTTTCGGGCTGGACTGTGGCTTGAGGCCGGGCATTCCCGATGGGCCGCCCGGTTTGGCTTTGTCCTCCAACTGGGCAATGCGCCGTTCCAAGCGCCCAATGACCGTCTGCTGCTGGACGATGAGGGCGATGAGTTCGTCGCGGCGGGCGGCGTCCAAGTCGATGCGGGCATCCATGTCATCTCTATCACCGAACTGCCTCGGTCAGCGCTAGCCCTTAGGAACACCACTTTTAGCCAATCCTCCTCACCAACTCTGAACAGGTACGCCGGTGGGCGTCGATCAGTTTTGCCGGTTCAGCTCCTCCTGTTGAACTGCGTTGTTGGGCCACGCCGGTGCGGTAGCTGGGCACGTCGAATTCCAGGATGACCGAGTGATGGACGACCCGGTCGATGGCCGCGGCGGTGGCCATGGGATTGGCGAAGATGCGCTCCCACTTGGAGAAGACCAGGTTGGAGGTGATGCCCAATGACCGGCGCTCGTAGCGTTCGGCGATGAGGGTGAAGAGCACCTCGGATTCCTCGGCGCCCTGGGGCAGGTAGCCCAGGTCATCCAGGAGCAGGAAGTCGAAGGTGTCCAGCTTGCGCAGTTGACGCGGCAGGGCCAAGTCGCGCTTGGCTGCCAGCAGGTCCTGCACCAGCCGGTATCCCATCCTCGGCAACAGCGCCCTCTACCGACTCGCCAACGCCAGCTACCAGATCGTCATCGAAGGCCCCCGCTACCGGCAAAGGCTCTCCCCTCATCGGGTTTTGCTGGGAGCAAAGGAGGTGGTTGACTCGTCTACGACTCACTGATACAAGCCCTAACCACCGGCGTTCAGGGTGGCCGGATGTCCGTGAATAGCACTAGCCTAATGACCCTGATTATCCACAGAGGCGCCTCAGCGTCAGTGCGTTCATACGGGACTGCCTGGACCGTGAGATCAAGGCCCTACGGCTGCCCCGCGGCAGCCTGCTAAAGCGGTCGCGCAGTGGGGCAGCCGCTGCGTCACACCAGGCCCACGATCCAGTCAACACCGATTCGGCACGCGTACACAATCGCCACGAACTTGACGGTCTCTCCAGCCAACACGAATAGCAGGAACCGCTTGATCGAGTACCCAAGGGACCCTGCGGCTATTCCAACAAGATCAAAGAAAGGGTTGGGAATGGCTGCCAGCACAAACAGCGGCAGGAACCCATTCCTTTCCACCCAATGACTGATACGGGCGTATCGCTTCGACCTCTGTACCAACACCTTGCCGCTATACCCTGCCAGGTAGCCGCTGAGCTCTCCGATTGTGGCCCCCATGGCTCCAGCCATCCCGAGCAGCGCAGGGTTGAGATCGGCTCCCCCAGCAGACCCCCCGCATATCACAGCGAGGCCAGGTACCGGAATGAAAATCGACGCCGAACTAGCTAGGTTGACTGCGAATGCGCCCGCATAGCTTACCGTTTGGACATCGAGCCGCCCTGTCGTCCACATGAACGTGCCCATCGCTATTGACGCACCGACAACCACCCAGATGCCCCATCGAAGCGCAACCTCGTGGGCGGCCATCCAGTTCGCGAAGGCGCTCTCTCTACGCCTACGGGGCGATTCCCTTTGCATAACTCTCCCGGCATCCGTCATCCCCGCCCGGTATCCGTCATTCCCGCGTAGGCGGGAACCTCGCTCCCTCTACCGGAGCGGATACTCGCGTCACCTAATTTCCGTTACGTCAACTTGCGAAACCCGCCTCGCCGGGGGCGTCGGCGGAGATGTAGGGAAGTCGAACCCACGAGAGATTCCGCCCAAACCGAATAGCCCCAGCAGCCCTTCGTGCTGGCTGCCGCTGCTGACGCTCCCCTACAGGAGCGAGCCTATCTCAAAAGTTCCCATGAGGGGATTTCAACTAAGCGTCGGTTCTGGATTATCGCAACCTATGGCATAACTCCGACGATATATACGTCTTCTAGATTCGTCGCTCCGACGAAAGCCGGAGTACTCAATTCTGAATTCCTGGCCCTGCCTACCTTCTGAGACGGGCTCGAGCAGTGAGGGGGCCTCGACCCACCGGCATGGATGGAGGTTTTGAGGCCATGACCCTGCAGCCGTCGCCGCAGGGCTCCCGCGCCCACCAGCTGCGGAGCTCGCGGGGCCAAGCGCGATCCGGACGTCGAGACCCTAGCAGGCTGATGAAGAATGCGAGTTGGGACTATAGGGAGCGAGCCGGTGTCGGCATTGAGGTACCGTTGGACGCCGATTCGGAACAACCGGTGCCCTGACTTGCCGCTGATCAAGCTGCTGGGACCTCCGGTTAGGGCTGTCATCCTCAACAGGCAGGGGACCGCCTCGGAGATGATGGCGGGGGCATGAGCTTGTCCATGCGCACGAGGTTGTACGCCGCGAGAGCCATCTCCGGTCGGGTACCAAGCGTCGCCAGCCCAGGAGCGGGCGCGCGCGCGCCGCTGGACCGGGGCGCGGCTGGAACGGGACGAGGGGTTGCGGGAGCGGGTGTTGGCGGGTCTGAAGTGGGGGTGGTCGCCGGAGCAGGTCGCCAATGAGTTGCGCGGAGAAGAGGGCCGGACGGTGACCTCGGACGAGAGCATCTACCGGTTCGTCTACGCCCAGGCCGCGCGGCACAAGGACCATGATTGGCGGCGCTACTTGCCGAGGGCGAAGTGGAAGCGGGGGAGGCGGGGCCGGAGGGGAGGAAGCTCGGTTTCCTTTATTCCCCTTCGCCGCCCCGTTGCTGAGCGGCCTGCGGCGGCGGCCGACCGGCGGACCTTCGGGCACTGGGAGGCGGACAGGATGCAGTTCGGGAGGTCGGGGGAAGTGGTGTTGGCCCTGCACGAACGCTCCTCGCGCCTCTTGCTTCTCGCGCGTGCGCCGTCGAAGGAGGCGGGGCCGGTCGCGGAGTCCATCGCCCGGATACTGGGGCCGTTGCTGCTGGAGTTTCGTCAGACGGTGACCTTAGACAACGGGACGGAGTTCACCCGTCATCACGAGCTCCACCGGTTGGGCATCGAGACGTTCTTCTGCGACACGTACTCGCCGTGGCAGAAGGGAGGAGTGGAGAACGCGATCGGGCGGCTGCGGCGGTTCCTGCCGCGGGGAACGAAGCTGGCGGAGGTGTCGGACGAGCGGTTTGCGGCAGTAGGGTTGGCGTACAACAATACGCCGCGCAAGTGCTTGGGCTACCAGACGTCAGCGCAGGTGTTCGCGGAGCAGGTGTTGCACTTCAAATGTGGATTCACCTTCCCGCTTTCGCGGCAAAGACGGAGGGGGAAGGCAGCGGACGCCGTTCTCCTGGGCCGAGGTCATGGCCGAGGAGCCGGTCAAGCCCCAAGGTCCGCAGCCGGAAGCCAAAGCCCGCAGCCGCGTCCCTGTTCGAGTGGGCGTACACCTTGGTGCAGGCTCTGGAGACGGATCCGGTCGGCGCGGAGCGCTAGGCCAGGAGCATTCGATAGCCGACGGGCGGCTCCTGAAGGGGTGCGTGGGCTTGTCCGCGTCCTCGCCCAGCTAGCGGGGGAACTGCTTCACCGCATGTGCGGACGCTCCCCCTGCCGCCGGTGTGTCCAATGCCCCAGACCGCTCAATGGCGAGCTCAGCGAAAGGAACCCGAGTGTCGCTTCTGTACTGGACGAGTACAACGTATTTGACACACGGCCTTGCCTGTGTAGACTGGCGCTTGGCGCGTCCGAGAGGGTCTCACCCGATGATTTATCTGTCCGGCATACACCGTCCGCCCCTGCGCGCGGGCATTGCCTACCGGCCTGGCTAACACCGCCGGCTTGCCGACCACCACGTGGCTGGATCGCGGCGCTTCGTCCCATTCGCCTCCACTATAGTTTGACCGTCATCCCGCCCCGGTGGTCTCCTGATATACCGCTCCGGTGTTTGCCGCGTGCGCGATACGCCATAGCGCGGGCACCCCGAGAGCGTGAGCCATCCAAACGGGAGGACTCGCATGGCGTCGCCGGTGCAAGCAGTCTCGTCACTCTACGGGGGGTTCTGGAACTTCGAGCTCCAGGACTTCTGCTACATGACGAACCGGTACTTCCCTCCCGCCGGCCTCATTGGCGAGCTCGCATCGAGCCTTCCCGAGCTCGTCAAGTCGTACCCCTCGACGAACCGTCACCTCTCGTCGCTCGTTGCCGCGCCCCTCGGCCTCACCCACGAGCAGGTCGTCGTTGGGAACGGCGCGGCGGAGATCATCAGCGTCCTCAGCGGTCTGCGCGTCGAGCGCCTGGCCGTGCCCATCCCGACGTTCGACGAATACCCCAACCGCGCCGCCGTCCAGGGCAAGCCCGTCAGTCGTTACCCCACGGACGCTGAGTTCGTCCTGGACGTCGACGGGTTCATCGCGCACGTGGCGGAGACTGGCGCGAACGCAGTGGTCCTCATCCGGCCCAACAACCCATCAGGGACGCTCATCCCCAAGAGCAGCGTTGTCGATATGCTCCAGGCCTTCCGCCGCCTTGACCTAGTCGTCATCGACGAGTCGTTCCTCTACTTCGCGTCGCCCGACTGGCCGCAGCTGAGCGCGTTGAGCCTCATACACGAGTTCCCGAACCTGGTCATCGTCAACAGCATGTCGAAGGCCTACGGCGTGCCGGGGCTCCGGCTGGGCTACGCCGTCTCCGGCGACGCCGCCCTCGTCGCTCGCCTGCGCGCCGAGCTCCCCATCTGGAGCGTGAACTCGCTTGCGCAGCTGTTCATCGAGCGCGTCCAGCGATACGAGGCCGAGTTCGCCGAGTCCTGTGTACTCGTGACCCGTGCGACACAGGCCCTCTACGAGGGACTCCGGACGGTCCCCTTCCTCCACCCGTATCCGACCCACGGCAACTACGTCCTCTGCCGCACCTCGCCCGAGCTTAGCGGGGCGGAGGTCACCGCTCGCCTGTTTGACGAGCACCGGGTGCTCGTCAACGACTGTAGTCGAAAGCAAGGACTCGACTATAGGTTCTTCCGCATCGCCTCGCGGACAACCGAGGAAAACGAATGGCTGGTCGGCATTCTCCGCACGATGGCGGCCGGCGAGCCGCGAGCGCTCCGCTCGGCCGCGCCCGACGGAGTTAGTAGGTAGACGTCATGCAGGCAGTAATCCTCGCAGCGGGACAGGGCACGAGACTCCGTCCATTCACCAACGAATGCCCCAAACCCCTGGTGAGCGTTCAGGGTAAGCCCATGCTGTACTACCAGCTCGAGGCGCTCGACGGGGCGGGCGTTCGGGAGTGCGTGATCGTCGTAGGCTGCTGCGCCGACCTGGTCCGCGAGACCATCGGCGCCCGGTTCGGCAACGTCGCCATCTCCTACGTTGAGAACGACATATACGACCGGACGAACAACATCTACTCGCTCTGGCTGGCGCGGCGAAGCATCGTTGACGACATCCTGTTGCTCGAGGGCGATCTCGTCTTCGAGCCCGGCCTGCTGCTTGACCTGCTCGACGCGCCCTATGACAACGTCGCCGTGGTTGACCGCTACGACTCCACCATGAACGGGACGGTCATCCAAGCGGCTGGCGACCTGGCAACCGCCATGGTGCTCAAGGCGGACCAGCCCCCCGATTTCGACTACGGCTCCGCGCTCAAGACGGTCAACATCTACAAACTCTCGGGTAGGGCGGTGCGCTGGCAGGTGATGCCGTACCTCGATGAGTACATCGCGCGGGGCCAGACTAGCCACTATTACGAGATAGCCTTCGCACGCGCCATTGCCGACGGCTCGTTGCGCATGCACGTGCTCGGCACGGGCCCACGGTGGTGGACGGAGATCGACAACGTCGATGATCTACGCCACGCCCAGACCATGTCGCTGCTGCCCACCCATCGCCCGCGCTCCGGGCTGACAGCACAGCGCGGCCCAGTAGGGAGGATCGTGCGATGACTGAGCGCGACGCCGCCGGAAGGGCGGAGATTGACCAGCTGATAAGGACCATCCCGCCCATGGACGTCACGGTGGCGGCGGAACTCCTCCGGGAGGCGAAGGAGGTCTTCGACGAGCAAGGAGGGGTGTTCTTCCTGAGGCAGGGGACCTGCCTTGGAGCCGTCCGCGACGGCGCCTTCATTACTTGGGACGACGATATCGACCTCGGCTCCATCTACGGGATGCACGGCCTAACCAAGCGGTCGGTCGCGTCGGTGGCCGACGCCTTCAGGGCTCGCGGATTCCACGTCGAGACGGCAACGTACGGCGGCGAGTCGTGGCTCGGGGTCATGAAGCGCCACATACGGATCGACTGGCTTTGCTACCGCGTCCGCAAGGGCCACATCGTCCACTTCCCGAACGTGTCGATTCCGGCGGAGCTGTTCACCCGCCTCGAAGAGATCGACTTCGTCGGCGAGAGGTTTCTGGTACCGAGTCCGCCTGAAGAGTACCTCCGCTGCAAGTACGGACCGCACTGGGCGACGCCCAAGCGCATCGGTTACGAGAAGGACGTCGTCGATAACCTCCCGGCTGAGCAGCCTGCTTGGCCTCGGCTCCTCTGGCGGTTCCTCGCGGCCCGTCTTGCGGGCAGAACGGCTGTGCTTCAATATGGGAAATCCTGGTCTTACAGCCTATGGGCCTGCAACTTTGCCCACCAAGCCTTGGCCCGGGACTCCGGGCTGCCCATGGGCGCGTAGAGAACCAACGGACAAGAGGATATCTTCATGCAGAACGGCGACCACCTGACCATACGCGGCAAGCGGTTTCACTACACTTGGCTGCGCGACCATTGCTTGTGTCCTGAGTGCTTCCACCAGGACTCCTCGCAAAAAATCTACGACATAAGCATGGACCCGGTTCCCCCGGAACCGCGGTCCGTGGAAGAGACCTCCTCAGAGCTGCGCATTTCCTGGAACGGAGCCCAGCCCCACGAAAGTGTATTTCCCATCCATTGGCTGCTTGAACATTCCTACGACCCCTCGCCGGGTCCCGAGCAGCCCAGCGAATCGGCCCTGTGGGATGCGGCTTACATGGACGCCCATCCGCCTGGATTTTTCGATGCTTCCTCCACTCCCTTTGAGTCGTGGGGCCGGCAACTTGCTGCCCTGGGCTTGGCAGTAATTCACAACCTTCACCACACCGAGCTGCATACTTGGGTCACGGACATCGCCCCGATACACCTCACTGAGTACGGCGTCACTTGCCGGGTTAGGCCGACGCCCGGAGCCAAGGACCTGGCCCTGTCCAACGCCGGTGACAGCCTCTTGCCCCACACCGATGGCTCTTATAGGTGGGGAGAAAGGCTGGTGCAGTTCCTCTGCGCCCGCAGCAACACGACGTCCGGAGGCGACACAATCCTTGTAGACGGGTTCCGCGTGGCCCGGGACTTTCGACTGCAACATCCTCGCGCGTTCGACCTGCTGGCCTCAACTCGCATACAATTCCGCCAATATGACAGGCAGGCCGGATATCTGTTCAAGCATTCCACTCCCCTTTTGCTCCTCGATAATGGAGGGGAAGTCGAAGCCGTCTGCTATTGTCCCAAGAACCTTGACTGGCAGCTTCCCTTCGACCAGGTGGAGGAGTATTACCGGGCATACAGACTCTTCTCCAGCTGCCTCAACGACCCCCAGTACCAATATCGGTTCCGGTTGGAGGAGGGCGACTGCGTGATCTTCCAGAATTTCAGGGTCCTCCACAGCCGCAGCAAATACGACCCAGCCTCAGGAGACAGGGACTTCGAGACCGGCTACGTTGACTGGAGCTACGTAGCTGCGCGCCTCGAGTACCAGCGCGTCAAAGGCTCAAGGCAGCCTTCGGGTGCGGCCTGAGTACGCCGGTTCCCCAGTGCAAGAGGACCTGTTCTACCGCCCACGAATACCGAATCTTTCCGTTGCTATTGCGTCCTACCCATGGATGTGAATGAGAACACGGTGCCGGACGTGACGTTCGGGAACCCGGTGACGGCGACGGATCCAGACAGCGGCGCCACACTGACGTATTCGCTCTCGGGCGCGGACGCCGCCTCGTTCGCCATCGTCGAGTCTTCCGGCCAGCTCAAGACGAAGGCCACGCTCGACTATGAGGCGAAGTCCAGCTATTCCGTAGAGGTGCGCGTCGATGGACGGGTTCGTGGTCAAGAGCATCGCGGTGACGAATCGACCGTGGGACACGCGGGTGGGCACGCCGGATATGAGAATCCCCCAGGTGCGGGAGGACAGTTCCTTCCCCTGCCTGCCCGAACCCCGCCGACGCAGCGAACACGCATTGCTCGCCGTCGTGCAGCAGGCCTACGTGGAGGGCGTCTCCACCCGCCGCGTCGAGGACCTCGTGCAAGCGCTTGGCTGCGAGGGCATCTCCAAGAGCCAGGTCTCGCGCATCTGCAGGTCCGCGTGTCATACCGGGCACGGTCGGTCCCGCTTGAACCGCTGCGCAGAGTCCATCCCTATCTGCCCTCGGATGGGTCCCATCGCCGCTCTGGGGCCTGTAGCCAGTCGGACATTTCCGACGCGCGCCAGCCTACGGCACGGTCGCCCAGGCGGAGCGGCGGCGGGAAAGTGCCATCGGCTACCTTCTTGTAGATCGTTGCCCTCGCCAGGCCTGTCAGCCGAGTGACTTCTTCCCGGCGCAATACGCGGAGTTCCTCGAGTTGCTTGTCCATAAGCCTTCCTTTCGTGCCGTGGGCCTTCACAAATGCTAGTGGGCGCGACAGACGGATGGACGACCAGTATCTGGGCGCCGGAACTGCTACTTACTGGTCTGCAGGCGTGCCGTGGTGGAGCGACCTCTACATCAACCGTAGGTCTGTCGCTTCCACCCAGGGGTGAACTGCTTCCACCACTTCAAGCCAGCTAGCGCCTGGGATGGGGGCAGTGGAAGGAGTGGAAGGAAATCTGAATTGTTCTGGAGGCAGGGGGTGACATCATTCGTGCGGGGTCAATCGTCCTTGAAGAGGAATCTCTCTAGAAGCAGCCAGTAGAACCGATCAGATCGGCATGGCGCCTCCCGCGGCTAGCCGAGCCAGCCCAATCGCCTTGCCGAGATCCCCTCGCTGACGTGGCGCACCTCGCACCCTAGCGCTCAATCGCAGTAGTGGGGTCTCGCAGAACCGCGGCTAGCGACAAGGAGTCGCGCACGTGTGTATATTGGTTCATCATCCCGATTGGGTTCTGACTCTCTCCGAGGACAACCCCATCGAGTCGATATCGTGGGATGAACCGTGGGATAATGGCCCATCGAGCCCCAGTCCTACGAGTACACAAGCCTTAGTGCGGCTGCTGGCATGTCCGCCATGTCACTGAGTGACGTGTTGCCGGGCGGTCTGACCGCCGGTGGAGGGCCTTTGGCCTCGGGGCTTGTGGAGGGCCCGGAGAGGGAGAGACGACCCAGGAAGTCCGGCGCAGGCTCACTGCGGCAGCCGAAACGCTAGGGTTTCCCGAGCGGTTGGAGCGGTTCAAGACGGCGAGCCCACGGTTCCTGGAGCAGCCTCAGCCCCGGGTGCCGCCCGACAGTCTGGCCTCCTCCGGCTTCCAAGGTGGTCCCGTCGGCCTGGTCGCCAAGCCGCAAGGGGCCCTCGGTGAGTTGCACCCGGCTCCACGGCAGGGTGAGGACTGAAACAGATTTAGAGAGACGACACCCTCGCCTACTGTGCCGTGCAGGCCTGATAATATACTTTGAGAGTCGACCTCTAGGGGAAGGCTCCTTAGGTTCCGTAGCGTGGTAAATATTGTGGGAACGGATGCCCGAATAGAGCCAGTTCGCTCCTGTATACGAGTCCCTCCTTCCCCACCAGCTACGCCAACTAGGAGCCCAGAACGGGGCAACGACTCTATAGACTGCTTCCAGGCGGTCCGGGCCCTGTTTACCCTTGGCCCAGGTGGAAGAACCTGGCGAGCAGTTTACCCTACGCGCACAAGCTGTCCGTCGTTGCGGATTTGGGCATCGTGCTCCTTATCCGACGGGACGCCGCCTTTTGACTGATGGCGCGCGCCGGCATGAGGAGCAGATGCCTGCGTGGACAACAACGCAGGACAGGAAGCCCTATCACCGCTGCCTGATGTCTCGCCGCTGGAACAGAACAAACGACAGGCCGAACAACACTATGGACGGTGCGGCCAACACGGCGGCGTCACCCCAGTCCATGCCTTTGGTGAGCGGGTCGCTGCCCAGGTAGTAGTGGAACGGCGACAGCCATGCAATGACCCCAAGGCCGTCGCTGATGTTTGCCAACGAAGTCAACAGGTGAAAGACAAGCGCCCCGCCCGCAGCGCCGAGAATCGCGACGCCGGTGCGGCCCGTGCCCGCGCTGAGAGCCAGCGCAAGGGTCCCGAAAACCAACCCCACCAGCACCTGGAGCGCTGCGGTGGCTGCGATATTGCCGATGTCGATCTCGAGGTCGCCGAGCACGGACCCGAGGGCCACGCCCGCGAAGGTCGCAACGCCGACGAGGATGCCGAATATGGCCAGCGGCACAGCCTTTTCAAGCACAATCCTGTGCCGGCTGACTGGGTTGGCAAGCAGCAGCCCCATCGTTCGGCGCGATTCCTCCCCGGCGAAGGCGCCCGCTCCCATGACGGCGGTCACCAGGATGACCGAGAGCGGGGCCATCAAGCCGAACGTCTCAAGGGTGTACCACCCTTCCGGGGTGCTCAGGTCGCCTCCACCGAAGAGGGCGATCAGTTCTTCGGGGAAGTTCTCAAAGGCGGACAACGTCTCTTCCGGAAGGGATGCGTACATTGGACCCAACATCACACCCATCATCAGGAACATCGCGGCAGACGTGACCAGGAGAAGCACCTGGTAGTCCGACGAGGTCTTGACCCGTATCGATGAGACCCTCGCGGAGCCGGCAAGACGCCCGACCAACCTGTTCAGGAGTGGGTTGCTTCGGACCCTGTCCAGGAGGGTCGTCCCCACGGACTGGCCCCTCAGGTCCCTTCGATTGAACCCGATGACGGCCGCGATCAGGAACAGCACCGATCCGGAAGTCAGCACGGCCAGGTGACCCCAGGCAATGCCGTTGTAAACGGGGTCGCTGCCGTCGAAGTAGTACCAGGGAAGGGCCTTACGCAGGTCCTCCAATCCCTCAATAAGGGGCAACAGGCCGACCGCGAAGAAGGACAGCACAAGGATGGCGGATGTCCCGCCCGTCGCCGTGTCACGGTTGCCGGTCACGGCGCCAATGGCCAGGGCCAGCATCCCGTAGAAGACGGCGTTGAAGAACAGGTGAAGCGCCAAAGCCTCGACCTCCAGGCCGCCGATCTCTACGCCCAGCAACCCAGCGATGGGATGGACGAGAAGCCACATGACAAAGACCGTCAGGGCCGTGAGCAGCACGAGGGCTGCAGCCTTGGACAGCAGGACGCGTGTACGGCTCCTGGGATTGGCGAGGAGAATGCCCATCGTGCCGTTCCTCTCCTCGCCGGCAATGGACGCCGCGCCCATCACGAGGCCCATCACTGCCACGACAACGGCGCCGAACGACCTAAAGACATAGCCTACGGCCAGCCCACCTACGTCGACATCGTCTCCGATACCAAGCAGCGACCGGTACGCCTCGGGCAATCCGGAGTAGACGGAGAGATCGATATCGCGGTAGGTCGACATCGCGAACAGCAGGAGCAGCGTGAGGCTGGCGGCAGCGATCGCCCACCCCAACCAGCGGTCCCGTGCGGTCTTGAGGAAGATGTTGGCAAACGCCACGTCAGTCCTCCCTGTCGCTCTTGTAATACGTGAGGAAGATCTCTTCGAGGTCGGCCTCGCTGGTCTTGATATCGGCAACGCCGTAGCGGTCGGTCGCCGCTTTCAGGAGCTCGCCCATGTCTCCGTCGAAGGACATCTCGACATGTCTGTCGTTGGCAATGACCTTGCGGACTCCCGCGACCGATGCAAACACCGCGGCGTCTGCCGGGGAATCCAACACAAACTCCACCTGACGGATCGCCTTCGACCGCAGGTCCGCAACCGACTCGACAGTTATGAGAAACCCGTCGCGGATGATGCCGACTCGGTCAGCCACCCGCTGGACCTCAGAGAGCGTATGGCTGGACAGGAAGACCGTGCGCCCCTCTGCCGTGACCTCACTCACCATCTTCTGAAACTCCCGTTGCACCAACGGGTCGAGTCCCGAGGTAGGTTCGTCCATGATCAGTAGTTCAGGGCGGTTCATGAAGGCCTGAATAACTCCTACCTTCTGGCGGTTGCCTGTTGAAAGGTCTCCCACCTTTCTGGACAGGTCCGAATTTAGGCGTTCAGCAAGCTCGCCGACATAGGACCAGTCGACCCCGCCACGCATGTTCGCGAAGTACTCCAGGGTGTCGCGGCCCGTAAGGTTCGGGTACAGCGCCAAGTCTCCCGGGATATACCCAATGTGCCTTCGTATGGCCACAGCATCCCTGTGTGTAGCAAGGCCCAGGATCATGGCGGCGCCGGCAGTGGGTCTGATCTCGTCGAGCAAGGTCCTAATGGTCGTCGACTTTCCAGCGCCGTTGGGGCCGAGGAAACCGAAGACCTCGCCTTCCTGGACTTCCAGGTTAAGGTCCTCAATGCCGCGTTTCTTGCCGTAGTACTTGGTCAGTCCACTCGTGTGAATGGCCGCCCCTGCTGCACCCTTAATCGCTCCCGCCCCCGTCTTCGCCTCTGTCGCCATGCGGCTGCCTCCCTGCAAGTCACTAGTCTTGTTGAGCCAATGCAGCGTGTTCTCCTCAATCGGGGGCGCCTTCTCTCGTGCCGACACCCGGGACGGCAACGGCGTCATCGTTGGCCGCCTCCAGATGATCGGCTCCCCTGTTGAGTATCTCCAGCGCCCGAACGACCACCTCGAGCTCGGCAATCGATAAGGCCATCGCAAGATTCTCAACGATTACAAAGTTGCTGCGCGCCATTGCTTCAACAGCCTGTCGCCCCTCGTTGGTTAGACGAGCCAGAGCGACTCGTCTGTCATTGGGGTCGGGCACTCGCTGCACCAGACCCTTCTTGACCAACCGTTCGATCATGTTTGAGGCGTTGGGCAGGGCCATGCCGTGGGCCTGGGAAACCTCGGTGATCCTCTTTGGGCCGCGACTCAGGAAGTACAGGATCCGAATCTGCGGAAGAGTCAGGTCAGTCTCCATGGCAAAGTCTTCGGCTTCTGGCTGACTCTTGGCCGCCAGTGACTCTGACAGCTCGGCGATCCTGACTACCAACTCCCCCTTTGCCGTCATGAGTTCCTCGCTCTATGAACATTGCCTACAGCATAATGATTATGCCTACAATACTAGCTATGGTCAAATAGATAAGTATGGTAAGGGTATCTAGTCTATGGGGCCTTCGCGAATCCGAGACCGACAGACGGCAACCCATTAGCAATCTGAGTGAACTGACCATCTCCCACAACTTGAGCCTGACCGGGTGCATACCGGTGTTACAGGACCTGCCTGGGAACGACTTTGCACAGGTAGGGCTCAAGTTCTGTCGGTAGGGGATTAAGGTGACGTCATGCGTGCTGTCGGCCCCATCGCCATCTGCTGTTTAGAATCGTTCAATGGATTGGGAGAGCCTTGAGTTCCGGACTCCGAGGACTCGCCGAACATAAGCGAAACTGGCGCCCCACTCCCTAGATCAAGACTTCCCAGCGAAAAGTTCGCAATACAGGACACGCTAGCCCACCAGAACGTAGTAATAAATCTCCTTCAGATCGCGCTTTGGCGATAGTCCGTTCAAGCCGTGGGGACTCCTCCGCTGAGGGGTCTCATGGAGTTCACGGGGGCGGGGTGCGAGCCCTTGCTCGCAGGGCGTCGGTAGGGGGCGAGCGGCACCCCTCGCTAGAGGAGGCGTGAGCTTGACACTAGGAGAGCGATGGTACATATTGCCATCAGGTCAGGCGGCGATTCGTCGCCCGGCTGTCTAATGCGTTATCGGTATTCGTAGCATTGGGGCAATAGGCCGCTTGGGTAGCGGAAGTGAAAGGAGTGCGTCCATGGCACATAGCAATGGGGCGAGCAGCGTAGCTGAACGGTTCAGGGGCTTAGTTGCCCCGATTCCTACCGTGTTCGACGGTGAGGGTGAAGTCGATATTCCTATGATGAGAGAGTTGGCCGATTGGTACATCGGCCACGGCGTGAATGGATTCTTCGTGCTCGGCTCTCAGGGCCAAGGGCCAGCCTGCCGACCCGATCAGCGCAAGGCGGTGGCTGAGGCGGTTGTCAGCCAGGTCGACGGCCGAGTTCCCGTCACTGTCCAGGTCGGCGCGGTCGACCCCTACACCAGCATGGACCTTGGCAGGCACGCCAAAGAGGTCGGCGCCGACGCCATCGGCATCGTGGGGCCGTACTACTACAGCGACCGGAGCGAGTGGGAGCTCATCGAACAGCACAAGATGGTAAATGACGCCGCCGAGCTGCCGATGTTCCTGTACAACAACCCGGAGTACTCCGGGTACCCGACCCCCCCGTCGATGATGCTGAAGCTCAGGGCGGAGATTCCCGGCGTGTTCGGGGCGAAGCTTGCCGCCGGCACGCTGGAGCAGGCCCGCGAGTACATCGACTCCATGGGGGAGGACTTCAACATCTTCATCCCCGTCAACCAGTTGATCGAAGGGATGCGGATCGGCGTCTGCGGAAGCATCGCGGCCGGCCCGCCCGTCACGATGCCGGAAGTTGGCGTTGCCCTCGTGGCAGCGATCAGGGCCGGCGACGAAGACCGGGCAGACGCAATCAGCGATGCCATGTCCGAGCACTCGAAGCGCACTGCCTCCCTGCGGAAGTACGGTCGAGCGTCCACGCTCGTGGGCCTGCAGGCCCGCGGCCTGGCCGTCCGTCAGTACCCGCGCTGGAAGACCATGGAGATGACGCAGGAGGATCGTGATCTCTTGGCGAACAGCATCAACACGGTCTTGGAGACAGTTGCGGTGCCTGTGTAGATTCAGGGCAGGACTGGAGGGGCCTCCATAGGGCCCCTCCAGTCTTCAAAGCCGGTCTCGACGGGAGATGCGGGGCCGGTTAGAGTCCGATTGCCTCTCCCGCTTCCTCGTACAAGCGCGTTGTCGCAGATCTCGGCAAAATGATTGGCCAGCGCGTGCTCGAGGAAATCAGCGTCCAGAAGCAGTCAGTCGTCTCTCAGTGAAGTCACGCGCAGCACGGGTGGAGAATCGCCCGGTCCTAGCAACCGTGCCGCAAAGAGCGGCCTGGAGGGAATTCAATGCCATTCGACTACAAAGTCATCTCGGCGGACTCGCACATCGAGGTCCCACCAGACGTATGGTCTTGCGGGGTGCCGAAGAAGTTCGAGGGGCTTGCTCCTCGCCGCATCACGCTACCCAACGGCGGCGATGGCTTCATTGTGGAAGGCGGGATCTATCAGGGCGGCAGCAACCTCTACGCTGGAATCGACCCGAAGGATTACAACCCCATCGGGCTGAAGTGGGACGAGGCTGCGGGAACAGGCGGTCCTGAACAGCGGCTGCGCGAGCTGGACCAGGACGGCATCGATTCCGAATGGATGTACCCGGGAGTTGGCGGCGTCCGCAACATCACGAGAGGCATTAAAGACCCTGACGGCTACCACGCGCTCCTACGCACCTACAATCGCTGGCTGGCCGAGGAGTTCTGCGCAGTGAAGCCCGATAGGTTGGTAGGGGTTGGATGCATTCCGGACCGCAGCCTCTCCGAAGCCATCAAGGAGCTAGAGTTCTGCTCCCAAGTCGGCATCAAGCTCGTGGAGATCGCGGCGTTTCCCTCCGGCCTGCCTCATCCCGTTGAAGGGGACGATAGGTTCTGGGCCCGAGCCCAAGAGTTGGGCATGCCCGTCACTGTACACACGTCGCTAAACGGAGGCAGCCCGATCTTCAAGTATCCGATGCTGCCGCCCCCACACCTCAGGCCTCCCGACTACGTCAGCCGGCTCGCGCGGTACGGCATCCGAGGCGCCCAGAACATCACGCAGATGGTCATGAGCGGCCTCTTCGACCGCTTCCCGGACCTCCACGTTTACTACGCGGAGCAGCAGGTGGGGTGGGCTCCAATCTACATGGAACAGATGGACCACAACTACGAGCGGCACCATTACTGGGCTGAGACGACGTACAACATGAAGCCTTTGAAACAGCTTCCCAGCGAATACGTCAAGCAGCACATCTACCTTGGCTTCTTCGATGACCCCATCGGGGTCAAACTTCGCCATGAGATCGGCGTTGATCGGATTATGTGGGGAGGCGACTTCCCGCATGTCGAGTCGAACTGGCCCCACTCGGACGAGACGCTGCAGCGCAATTTCCAAGACGTCCCGATGGATGAGCAGCGTAAGATGGCGTTCGAGAATGCCGAGCGATTCCTTAGCCTGAAGTAGCGGCGCTACGGTCCGGCGCGAGCCACGCAGCAAGCCTACCCGTTGGGTTGCCCTAGGCTAGCTGTAATCCACCTGCCTATCGGGGCAGCCTCCGCTCGAAGGCTGGCTTGGCTAACCCACGGTCAGGCGCGATTCACGCAGCAGAGGCGCCTCCAACGAGTCTCTGTCCTAGGTCGCCTGTACTCACCGCCTGTCGGTGCTTCCCATTTGCAAGCCGACTTTTCTGCCCGCAAGGGCCACCACGACGATGAGCCCAGCGAGGAAGACGCCGATAACGGTGGCCTTCTCGCGCTCGCCTCCGATGATGTAGTCAAGCATCAGCAACGACAACGGCCTCGTCTGGAAGTTGGCCAGGAAAATCACTGTGGGCACGTCGCGCACGGCGGAAATGAACGAGATGATGGCCACGGACATGATGGCGGGCGCCATGAGAGGCGAGACGATGTGCATGATGGTCTGGCGCCAGGTTGCCCCATGCACGCGTGAGGCCTCCTCGAGCTCTGGGCTCATCTGCATGACGGAGGCCTTGAGAATCTGCACGCCAAGGGGCAGAGTGCCGATCGTCGTGGCGATGATGAGTATGAAGAGCGTGCCGTACACCGGCTTGAAAATGGGGCCGGACCCGAGGAACACCCAAAGCAGCGACAGGCTGACGAGAACGCCGGGAATGGCCCAAGGTAGCCACGAGAAGAAGTCCAGCAGCCCGCGTCCTAGGAAGCGACCCCGCACGATCATGTAGGCGATAAGGGAGTAAATCACAGCGCCGGTGGCCGCTGCGCCGAACCCCATGAAGAGGGTATTGCGGAGCGATCTGATGAAGACTGGGTCGTCGAAGGCGGCCGTCCAGTGCTTAAACGTCCACGGGTCCGGGATGTCGAATATGCCGGAAAGGCGCATGAAGGTCCCCATAAGCAGCATGCAGAGGGGCAGGATGATCATTACTCCGACGAACAGCATGCTCGACCCAAAGGTGACCCACCTCCAACGGCCTATGTCGGTTACCCCCGCCCTGAATCCGCGTCCTGTCACGGTGGCGTAGTGCCGCTTGCCAATCAGCACCCGCTGCAGCCAGATCATCGCGAAGATGATGAGTAGGAAGATGCTGGAGAGCGCGGTGGCCCGTCCGTAGAGGGGGGGCTCCCAGCGGATATAGTCGAAGATCCTGGTAGTGAATACAGAGATCTCAGCGCGTCGGCCCAGCAACAGCTCAATCTCCAACGACTCCAGGCTCTTAATGAACCCCAACGACGTGCCTATGATGATGGCGGGGGCGAGCACCGGCACGGTAACGCGGGTCAGCACTCTCAAGGGGTTGTTCCCCGCAATCCGGGCCGCCTCTTCCAGAGCTGCGTCCATCGACCGGAATGCAGGGGTCAAGAGCAAGAAACGAATCGAGGTGCTGAAGGCTAGGTGCGCCCACACGATGCCGCCGTAGGAATAGATGTTGAATGGGCTGGGCAGTCCCAGGGTGTCCCTAAGGAAGGTGTTGAGCACTCCGGAGAATGGGTCCAGAAGCAGTATCCAGCCCATGGTCATCGGGATGGCGGGGAGGAAGAAGCCCAGCCACATCATGAACTCGATGAACCCGCGCATGGGCGTGTTAGTCCGCGTCACTACCCATGCGAAGTAAATTGCGAGAACCAACGTGATCCCAGTGCGGACGCTGCCCAGGAACAAGGTGTTGCCGAACGCCTTGACGAGCGCGTCGTCTCCGAAGGCCTGCTTCCACCCGCTCAAGCCCCACTGAACGGCCTCGCCGGGGACGGTGACTTGGAAGCTCTTGAGGATAAGGAGGCTGACAGGGTAGGCGGTGAAGAAGCCGACGGCTACGACTATGGCAAAGAGCAGGATGCCCCGGGGGCTCTTCCTCCAGGCCATCCGCGTCGTGGGGGCCGTGGCGACTTGTTGCATGTCGTTCGTGCTGCTTCCGGGGCCTTCGGGGCCGCTAACGCCGCGCTCCCTCTCCGCATGATGAGAGGGAGCGCTCAAGGCCGATTACCTCACGGAAGCGCCGCAGCGCTTCCGTGAGGCCACCGCACCGCCTGGAGGGGCCAGGCAACGACGGCTAGATGCCGAAGATGTCGTTGACGATCGCCTCTTCTTCTTCCGAACGGAGCGGGCTCCAATCGAATCCGTAGTCAACACCGGGCACCGGCTTCGAGTATGGCCGGAGATGGTCCGTTGGAACGTCTATCCGCAGGGAGCCGAGGTTCATCGACGTGCTCCACGCCGTCTGCCCCTCCTGGGTCAGGAGCCAGTTCATGAAGACGATCTGCGCGTTGGGGTGGGGCGGCTCAGTCATCCGCATGAGAGTGCCGAAGCTGTTGCTGTAGGTGGGGGTCGTGCGCTCCTTCAGAGTGAGGAAGTTGAACTCGATGCCTTCCCTTGCAAGCTGGCCCATCACGCCGCCGCTCGGAGCGAAGTGAATCGCATACTGGCCCTTCAAGACCGATTCAATCATGCCCCGCTGGTCGCGGTCGACGACTGATTGCTCCTTGAGGGCGCGAAGCCACTCCTCGGCGGCCTCAAGGCTCCCAAGCGCCTCAGCGGCGTCCCTCAGCACCCGGTAGCCTGCGCCTGCGGGGATGGGGTCGTTCAGGATGATCTTCCCTTTCCACTTGGGGTCGAGCAGCTCCTGGTACTCGTCGATCTCCGTCGGGTCAGGCACCTGCTCGGAGTCGTAGATCAGCTGTGTGTTAGTCGACATCGTGAACCCCAGATTCAGCCCATCCGGGGGAATCTGAAGCTCGCCGTTTCGCCACTTGCTGAGGTCCACCACCTCCGGGAGGTATAGGGTTTCCTCAATCGGGGCCAGGACATTCAGCGGAGTGAACACACGGTTGAAGCTGATGAAGCCCTGAATCACGACATCGACGTTCGAGATGCCTGCTTTTCGTTCCTCGGCAATGACGGCTCCTTGTTCGCCGCCCCGGCCGCCGCTCCATTCGACTCGGATGCCGGGGTACGCCCCCTCAAATCCCTCGGTGAGTGCCCGGCGTACGGCGTCTCCCGGAGGCCCGAACACCACAACCGTGCCCTCTTCGTTAGCCGCGGCGACTATGGCATTCCATTCAGCCATGGGGTCGGGGGTTGCAGTTGGCTCGGCCGCGGGAACCGGGGTCGCGGTTGGGCGTGGTGTCGGGGTTGGGTCCGCGCCACATGCCGCCAGCAGGCCTATAGTTGCTCCTGCCAGTATCAAGAATCTCAGTAGGCGTTTAGCGGTCATCATGGGCATCTCCCTTTGTCCGTTTGTTCTTACTTGCGGGCGCCTGCCACACCGTTGCATGACTTTGGTGGGCGCTCTCGATATTTCGACTATGGGGTTTCCTCATCCTGCCATAAGGAAGCCCAGCTTCTTTGGGCGCGCAACCCCCGCCGTTTGGCGGGCAATCGATGCGTCCAGACCTCGGGTTCAGGTCGGGTGACCGACGCTAGCCGGGCGAGTGTAAGCGACCTCGCAATGAGCGTCAATGTACGGAATTCGCCAGCATTTCGACGGGCGTACCGCCCTTTTCGTGTGTTGCAGGGCTCCCGCCGTGAGGCAATCCGGCAAGCAATGCAGCCCGCCATATTACCTAGGCCTGTATTCCCTACGAATCGCCCCGATTCATGCGCGGATACACGCTACCTCACGTCCAGGCCCCTTCTTCACGATGGGGATGTCGGCGACGGTGCATTCGGGGACACGGATGGGACAACGCGCGGCGAACCGGCACCCGGGCGGCGGATTGATAGGCACGGCAGGCTCACCTTCAAGCGGCTTCAGCCTACGTCGCTCGCCAAAGCGGGGCCGCGCCTCCAGCAACGACCGTGTGTACGGGTGCAATGGAGCGCCGAGCACCTCTTCCGTGGAGCCCACCTCCATCACCTTGCCTCCGTAGAGGACGATGATCCTGTCCGCAACAAATTCAGCTACGTTGAGGTCATGGGTGATAAAGAGCATGGCGAGGCCATAATCGACCCGCAGCCCTTCCAGGAGCTCCAGCACTTGCGCTTGGATGGACACGTCGAGCGACGAAACCGGCTCGTCGGCCAGAATCAACGTGGGCTCGGACGCCAGCGCCCGCGCGACGGCGATCCGTTGGCGCTGGCCGCCCGAGAACTCGTGCGGGAAGCGGTAGATTTGGTCCTCGGACAGTCCGACGGTGGAAAGAATCTCGGCCACGCGCTCGGCCCGCTGCGGGCCGACCAGTCCCTTGTGAATAGTGAGCGAGCGGCCAACAATCTGCTCGATCTGCATCCTGGGGTTGAGGGATGAGAAGGGGTCCTGGAAGACGAACTGAATCTCTTTGCGGAGCCATTTGAGTTCAGCCTTCGTGGCGTGAAAGACGTCAATTCCTGCGAAGGTGACTTTACCTGCAGTCGCAGGGATGAGCCTGCCTATGAGCCTGGCCATCGTTGACTTGCCGGAGCCGCTCTCGCCCACGAGGGCGAGTGTCTCTCCGGAGGCTATCTCGAATGAGGCGTCGTCCACCGCCTTGATTAGGCGCTTGCCGTTGAGCAGCCGTGACCATACGCCGCCGCTCACATCGAAGTGCTTCGTGAGGGATTCGGCTTGAACCAGGGGTCCCACCGCCCCATCGCGCTGTGTCATAGGCGCGTCGCTCTCACCCTGCCCTGGGTTCCTGCTTAGCGTCATTCGCTCACCAGCGGAAAGTGGCACCTTACCTCACGCTCTTCACCTCCTGCGGCAAGCACGCGAACGTCGGGGGCCTCCGAGAGGCAGAGGTCCTGACCGATGGGGCATCGAGGGTGGAACCGGCAGCCCCCCGGGGGCGATCGGAGATCAAAAATGGCGCCCTGGATAGCCTTGAGTGGAGTCCCCCTGCGCGGGATTGATTGGAGCAGGCCTGCCGTGTAGGGGTGGAGCGGCGCGACAAACATCTGCTCAGAGCTCCCGGATTCCATCATCTGTGCGCCGTACATCACCACCACGCGGTCGCACAGCTGCGCCACCACTTCGAGGTTGTGGGAGATGAACAGGAGAGCGAGGCCCATCTCGTCTTGCAACTCCTGCAGAATTGCGAGGATCTGGGCCTGGATGGTGACGTCCAGCGCAGTCGTTGGCTCATCGGCAATAACGAGCTCCGGCTGGCAGACGAGCGCGGCGGCAATCATCACGCGCTGGCGCATCCCGCCGCTGAACTCGTGGGGGTACTTGTTGAACATCTGGTCGGGACGCGGCAGCTTCACCCGGTCGAAGAGCTTGATTGTGTGCTCTTTCGCTATCGCCCGAGTCTCGCCCATCTTATATCGGTAGACCTCGGCAACCTGTTCGCCGACCGTGTACGCGGGGTTGAGCGATGTCATGGGTTCTTGGAAAACCATGCTCACCCGCCGGCCACGGATCTTGTTCATTTCCTCTTCGGTCGCTCTGGTGATGTCCTGGCCGCCGAAGATAATGCGGCCTTCTACTATCTCGGCTCCCGCGTCGAGCAACCGCATGATGGACAGCGCCGTTACGGTTTTACCCGACCCAGACTCCCCCACGATGCCAACCGCTTCGCCTTGGTCGACGGTGAGGGACAAGTGGTCGACCGCACGGAGACTGCCGCTTTCCAAGGGGAACTCAACGGTCAGGTCTTCAAGCCTTAGCAGCTCAGCCATTCCAGCCTACCGTCGCCTTCGCCCAGACCGCGCACGAGGGTCCAAGTGGTCCCTGAGCGCGTCCCCAAGCAACACGAATCCAAGAATGACAAAGGAGAGGGCCAATCCTGGGAAAACGGCGAGCCAAGGCGCAGTCTCCAAGAATTCTTGAGAGCTGTTCAGCATCTGGCCCCAGCTGATGGTCGGGGGGACGAGGCCCAAGCCTAGGAAGCTGAGGCCCGCCTCCGCGATGATGGCTTGCCCAAGGTTCAACGGAATGCGGACCAGCACAGGGGTCATGCTGTTGGGCAGGACGTATCTGAAGAGCGTGGAGCCGGAGGACTCGCCGATAGCGCGGGCCGCCTCAACGTATTCTCTCTCCTTTTGGCTCAGCACAGAGCCCCGGACCAGGCGCGCGTACTGGGGCATCGAGCTGAAGGCCAGCGCAAACCACAACGCGCCGATGCTGGCTCCCATTGCCGCGACCAGCGCGATGGCGAGAAGCCGCCCAGGGAACGCGATGATGGCGTCCATCACCCGCATGATTACAGAGTCAACCTTCCCACCCGCAAAGCCCGACACTGCGCCTAGGGTGACGCCGAAAACGAGCGCCAGGACGACGGCGCCGGAGGCGACCATCATGCTCACCCTGACGCCCGCGATGATGCGGGAGAAGACGTCGCGGCCAATGCGGTCGGTGCCCATCGGGTGCGCTAGGTTCGGCCCTTCCAGCCGTATCGCCGTGTTGGGCTCGTCCGTGGGGTATGGCGTGATGTAGGGACCGAAAAGGGCGAGGAGGATGGCTACGCCGATGATAATCGCTCCGATTTTCGCCCTGCGGTCGCGTCGGATTACGCTCCAGACCACCAGTAGTCCGGCCGTGTACGCAGCCAGTTTTGGGCTTGCGGCCTGCTGAGGCGCAACTGTTGCCTGCAACGCCATCGCCGCCTCCTATGCGTACCTGACCCGCGGGTCGAGGATGGAGTAGATGAAGTCGACGAAAAGGTTCACCACAATCACCATAATGGCGATGAGGAGCACTACACCCTGCACCACTGCGAAGTCTCTGTTGAAGATTGACTGAAGCAAGAGATAGGAAATGCCCGGGTAGGCAAACATCGTTTCAATAATTGTCGACCCTCCAAGCAGCCGCTGGATGTCAAACCCGAGGACGGTGACAAAAGACACTAGGGAGTTCTTCAGGACGTGCTTCCAGAAGACGATCCGCTCGGGCAACCCTTTCGCACGAGCGGTGCGCACGTAGTCCTGACGCATCTGCTCAATGAAATCCGTCCGCAGGTAGCGGAGCGTACTCGCTCCCAGGTCGATTCCCATGACGCTGGCAGGTAATGCGATGTGCTTTAGGAAGTCGACAAAGTCTTCCTGGGGAGGGGTGTAGCCGAAGGTTGGGAACCAGCCCAAGTAGACGCTGAAGGCGAGTACGAAGAGCAGCGCGACCCAAAAACTCGGCGTTACTAGACCGAACAGCACGAACCCGTTCGCCACGTGATCAATCCATTTACCTTCGTGGATCGCCGCTAGAACGCCCAGAGGGAGTGCTATAACCAGTCCGATGAGTATGGCGGCAAATCCCAAGTAGAGGGTCGCCGGCAAGCGCTGAAGGATGATCTGCGTGACACTCGTGCCGAAGCGGGTCGATTCTCCGAGGTCGCCTTGGAGAACGGCGAAAAACCAATTGAAGAACCTGACCACGACATTCTGGTCCAGGCCAAGCCGGTCCCGCATGGCGGCGTAGACCTCGGCTGATATCGTGTCCGTTGAGTCGCCGACAACTCCCAGCATGAAGAGGACTGGGTCCCCTGGAATGAAGAGGAGCAACGCGAATACGAGTACGAGTACGACAAAGATTGTCGGTATCGCCTCAAGAAGGCGCTGAATCCCGTACTTTATCGGCATTCTTGACTCCGCGTACCCCTAAGGGCGAAGAGGACGGGAGGCTGACGAACCGTCAACTTCGTTGGGCATATGCATCCATGCCCTAGAAGCGGCCCTCCCTGGCCCCTAGCCGATGGCATCAGGCGATCGCTAGCCTCTCTGCTCCCAGAAAAGGTTGAACGCCTCGAGTACGGGGCGGTCCGTCACCGAGAAAAGGTACGCCGGCTCAGTCTGTGACCGGTTCTCGTGGCGGTGCCATGCCCACGAGGGAACGAAGAAGCAGTCCCGCTTCCCCCATTTGAGCTCTCGCTCGTCAGCGCCGCGCCCCACGTACGTCACCCCGTCGCCGGACACCGCGTGGTATACGGTTATGCCCGTGTGGCGGTGCGCCTCCGTTTTCTCTCCCGGACGCAGCATCTGCGCCCAAGACCCGATCGTCGGCATCGTGGGGCCGCCCGTCACTGGATTCGTGTACTCGAGCAGCACCCCGTCGGTCAGAGTTGACTCGCCTGCGTCGTCCATCCCTTGGAGCGCCGCCAAGACGTCCTCCCACTTGTATGTGAAGGGAAGCGCCTCGGTGCTGTTCGGTCGTTCGACCTGGGAACGGACCGCGCCCAGGCGGCGCTGGCTGTAACCATCAGGCTTCGTGATTGGCTGTGCAGTACCCTCGGGAAAGACCTCGCTGAACGCTGCGCTGAGGTGACCGCTGAAGGGGAAGTCCAGAACATCGAGCCACACCGCGTTGTCGCCGGTGTTGTTGGCGTGGTCATGCCAAGTCCAGTTGGGAGTCAGTACGAGGTCGCCCGGCTCCATAATCATGCGCTCGCCCTCAACGGCGGTGTACGCGCCGCTGGACTCCACGATGAACCGCAACGCCGCCGCCGTGTGCCGGTGGCACTCCGCCGCCTCGCCCGGCTTCACCAGCTGAATCGACATCTGGATCGTGCGGCTGGTCGACTTGCGGTCAGTAAGGGCGGGGTTAATCAACTGCACCGTGCGTCTGGCCGCTGCTGAGTCCGCTTCCCCCAGCTGAATGACTTCTCCGGACTCGTATAGGCAAGACTGGATCACCTCCCAGGGCCAAGCCCAGGGCTCCAAGTCGGCGTTTCGCGCCCGGGGCTGCCAATGGCCCGCCAGAGAATTCGCAGCCATAACCTCGTGCAGCGCTGTTAGGCGCGGGTCTTCCGCTACATGCTCGCTCGTGGTCATCGCAGTACTCCTCTTTAATATAGGGGCTAGACGCTATCCAACAGGCGGGTAGGTGCAGAGAGGGTGCGTGCCGCCCATCCGGCACTCAGCGCCGGAGCGAGCGACAGCTTCCTCGAACTGCGGGTGGAAGTCCGGCGACTCGTCCTCGTACTCGATCTGGTCGCCGCCCTCCTTGACGCTCTTGTAGACGTAGGCCCCGCCGCCCGCCTTGGGCTTTTCGCTGCCCCACCCGATTGCCAGGAACAGGCAAGGCTCTGCGCCCGTGTTGAAGTGCTGATGGAACCACATCTCAGGCGGGACGAACATCGTTCCGCGCTTCCAGGGCACGTTGTGAATCTCGTCGTCATCTTTCCACATGAGGGAGTAGCCCTCGCCCTTGAGCAGCAGAACGTGGATGCCCGGCCCGTGGCGGTGCGCCTTCTTGTAGGAGCCGACGGCCCAGGATGAGCTGTGCGACCGGACCGTGCTATTGACCATCGCGAAGCCGGTGCCTACCGCGCCAGCGCCTCTTCCGCCCTGGGTCACGGAGTTGTCGGCCATGTTGCTTGCGGAGAGCACATCGGCCACGAAGTTCGTGTTCCACGTGCCCCGCCCTTGGTTAGGCTTATCGGACATCGTGAAATAGCCAGGGTCGTCGTTGAAGCGGTCCGTGAATTTGAAGGGGTTGTCAAATACGAAGTCGAGATTCTTGAAGGTGTCGATAACACGCGGCGCGGCCGTCATGGCGACGTACCGGGCAGGCTCGCTGCCGGAGGCGTTGTGGTGCTGGTAGTTCGCATTTGGGGGTAGGGCGAAATAGCTGTGGGGCTGCCATTCAAAGGTCTGCTTCTTGGACTCCTCGTACCAGACGGTTGTAGCGCCGCGCCCGCTGAGCACGAAGACCGTTTCCTCGTAGATGTGTTTGATGGGGTTCAGGGACTTCCCGGGGGGAATCTCACAAACATAGGTGTCGTTGAACCCGCCAGTTCCCTCGAGGTTGACGAACACGCCGGCGCCACCGCGCGCGGGCCAGTCGGTTAGCTCAACTTCAAAGACGTTGGGCACATGGAGGCCGCGGAGAGTCGGAAGGCCCTGAGATGCTTTCCACAACTCGTAGGGCGACCTATAGGCCGACGCCATGTCGTTGTAGTCGCTCATCGAGTCCACGCCCACTTGTTCAGGCTTGGTCGTCATGTCAACCTCCTATGCCTCTATCGAGTCAGCGCGACCTTGGAGTCAGGCTGAGCCCTATTCGCATTCTGTCGGCGAGATTTGGAATTCCCACGAGAACCAGGTTGCGTCCACGAAGCCCGCGGGGTTGCGAGGGTACTCTCGGTGGATAGCCCTGTCAAAGCCTTGACCTAGGGCCGTTTCACTCGGAGCTGAGGGTGGCTGCGCCTGGCTCGCCTCAATCCTCCACCCAAATGCCTTCAGCCCCGCCTTTGCCTTCGGAGGCTATGGTCGAATGGCCAACGTTGCGTCATCCATGCCACGGACTATACTCACGGGACGCGGGCAGGGGGAGTCGTCCCTAATCCCTCTCCCGGACCGTGGCAAATCGCTTCTTAGGGAGGAGTGCGCGATGTCCTACACACCTGGTGAGCTGTTCGGGATATGCGGAATGATGCCTGCTTTCGCGAAGGAGAACGCGGGCGACATGACGTCGACCGATACGGTCGACGTCGACAACACAAAGGCAGGCCTTGACCGCGCCATCAACGACGGCGTCCATGTGATTGCGACGACCGGCACCTTCGGTCAGGTCTGGAACCTGCTCGAGGACGAGTGGCGGGCTTTGACCGTCGCCAGCATCGAGGCAGTGGACAACCGCATTCCGCTAATGCTAGGCGTGACCGCCGCGAACCCGAGGCTCGCGGTCCAAAAGATGCAATTCGTCCGCGAGGCGGGCGGCCAGGGCGTGCTGCTCGGCGTGCCGTACTACTACACGCTGCCAATCAAGGATGTGGTTTCTTACTATAAGGAGATCAGCGCCCTCTTCCCGGACTTGTCCATAATGATTTATCACAACCCAACGAACCACCGTGTGCATATTCCGGTGGGAGCGTTCAAGGAGCTCGTGAAGCTGCCGAACGTGGTGGCGATGAAGGACAGCCATCGCGGCGTGGTCGAGTTTCAGCGATTGCACGACATCATTCACGGCAAAATCTCCCACTTCGTCTATCAAGAGCAGTTGTACCCCTACCTCGAGATGGGAGCTTCCGGCTGCTGGTCGCATGCGATTTGGGGAGGTCCCTGGCCGGTGTTGGCGGCTTACCAGGCTGCAGCCGACGGCGACGTGGAGAAGACGAAGCAGATACTTCTCGACATCGCCAACAGTCGTCCCCCGGCTGCTCCCGACGGCGCCGTACGCGCGGGGCACGAGAGCTACGAATACAACGACTACATCAAGATGGGGCCCCCGCGACCGCCGTTCTCTTGGAACATGGACGAGACCGAAGCCCGGGCCAGGGAAGGCGCACGGCTCTGGGATCTGCTGAATGATAAGTATCGTCCGGAAGTGGAAGCGCGCCGACCCGTAGGCGTCTAAAGAGGTCACGGCCAGAGAGCCTTGCGCCGAGCGATGCGATGGCCACAGTCTCAGAACAGCTTTGGAGGGGATCCATGATTCGATTTCGCTGGTTGCATCCGTTCCTAATCGTCGTTGCTCTTGCGCTCGCGCTCGGCGCGTGTGGAGGGGACCCGACTGCCACGCCCACGCCGACGCAGCCGCCCGCTCCAACGCCAACCCAACCGCCCGCCAACACACCCACGCCTGCACAGTCTGCGGAAGAAGCCGCGTGGGAGGAACTGGTGGCGGCGGCCCAGGCTGAGGGCCAGTTGAACATCATGGCGGGCGGCAGCGCGAGCCGCTCGTTCCGTCCGGTTGCTGAGGCGTTTCAAGAGAAGTACGGGATCGAGGTACGCCTCTCCACGGGGAGCTCGTCCGCCAACGTAGACCGGGTGCTCGCCGAGCGCGCGGCCGGGACATATACGGAGGACTTCGCCTTCGCGGGGGGTCGGTCCGGCGCCCGCTTGGTGGATGCAAACGCGTTGGTTCCAATCGAGTCTCTGTTGATTCACCCGGAGGTGACCGACAAGTCGAACTGGTTCGATGGGCGCTACTGGTGGTCGGACGAACAGCAGCAATACATGTTCAGCTTCGCGGCAGCGGTGACAAATCCTCCGGCCTCGATTGCCTACAACGAGGATCTAGTGAGCCCTGACGACATCACCTCATTGTGGGACGTGCTCGATCCTAAGTGGAAGATTGTGGCTGCACCGCCGACGTTTGCCAGCGGGCAGACTTCGTACGTGCAACTGTACTTCCACCCGGAGATTGGCCCAGATTGGGTTGAGCAGTTCGTGCTCGCAGATCACGTCGAGTTCACGATTGACACGCGGACTGCAGTGGATGGCCTTGGCCAAGGCAAGTATCACCTATCGGTGCTAGGGCCGAATGTGGAATCGGAATTGGAGAGCCTGGAGGAACAAGAGGTTAACCTGCCAGCCAAAGTGCTGGAGAAGCAGCTGAAGGAAGCAGGGTTCCTGAGTGGAACCGGCTCGTCGCGGAACGTGGAGGTGCTGGACAGCGCCCCCCACCCAAAGGCCGCTCAGCTCTTCCTCAATTGGTTCCTCTCTCGCGAGGGTCAGACGGTCCTGCACGAGCTGGCTGACGGAACCCCCTCTCAGACCCTACGCGTTGACGACATTCCGTTGGGGAAGACAGACCCCGCGGAACGTCGTGAACCTGGCCGGGAATACTCATTCGGGAGCGCCGATCCTGAATTCATCGCGAAGATTGAACCGACGCTCGAGACGATTGTCGACATCTTTCAGCGACGCTGACGATATAGATGGCGGGTGGGCTGAACCAGCCCACCCGCCATCTACCCATCTCATGGTTGGACAGTGATTGCGGTTTGCGCGCCCCCGGCTGAAGGGTGAACAGGCTGAAATTGAAGGCTGAGGCGAAACCGTGTTGCAGCAGGTAGCTAGGCCGAGATTCCAAGTGCAGCTTGGGCGTCTGGCGCCAAGCAAGGCCTTCTTCATAATGGCCGTGATGCTGCTCGTCCTCGGCTTCTACCTGATCTACCCAATCATCCTGATCCTAGTCAACACATTCAATGTAGCACCCGACGCGCTGGTCGGCCCTCGCCAGTGGGGCCTAAGCAATTGGCCCGAGGCCTTCGACGATCCGAGGCTCCTTCGCTCCCTCGGGAACACGATTATGATTTGGGGTCTCACGGTGGGGATCAGCTTTCCCATCGCCGTCGCCATCTCGTGGGCCTTGGCTCGTACGCGCATCCCCTTCAGCCACGGCCTGGAGTTCCTCTTCTGGATCTCCTACATGATGCCTGGGATTGCTACGGCAGTCGCTTGGATCAACCTGATGGACGCGGACCTCGGCCTCTTGAACAAAGGGATCGAGTTCCTTCCATTTGTCGAGCAGGGACCATTTGACATCTTTACTGTTCCGGGGATCGTATGGACGCACCTCATGGCCAATGGCATTTCGGTCAAGGTGATGCTCATGACTCCGGCATTTAGGAACATGGATGCATCGCTCGAGGAGGCGGCGCGCGTCAGCGGGTCATCGACGCTTCGAACGATGTTGCGGGTGACGCTGCCGCTGATGGTCTCTCCGATGGTGTTAGTGTTTGCATTGCAGATGCTACGAATATTCCAGTCGTTTGAGATTGAGCAGCTCTTGGGCGTTCCCTTCGACTTCTATGTCTACTCCACGCTGATTTATGAGATGGTCCGTTTGTCGGACGTGCCGCAGTACGGCCAGGCAACTGTCTTAGCCAGCCTGACATTAGGCATCGTTGCGCTCATTATCCCATTCCAACGTTGGATTCTTCAGCGTCGTCAGTACACAACGGTGAAGGCGCAATTCAGGCCGGGCCTGGTGGATCTTGGCATATGGAAGTACGTCGTCTTCGCCGCAATCTTGTTGCTTCTGATTTTGCTCACTATTGGACCCGCGATAAGCCTTCTCCTCGGCAGCTTCATGGTTAGGTCTGGGTGGTTCAGCCTTGACCCGGTATTCACGCTGCGCCACTGGACCTTCGTGTTCGATGATTCGTTGTTTCTGACAGCGTTGCGTACGACCCTGATCATGTCTTGCACCGCAGCGATTGTCAGCCCGATCCTGTTCTCGGTGGTGGCTTACATCCTGGTGCGCACCAGATGGACGGGTAGGGGTCTGCTCGACATGATTATCTGGGGTTCCGGCGCCATTCCAGGCATACTGACAGGTCTGGGCCTCCTGTGGATGTTCGTCGGCACCCCGGGCTTCCAAGTGCTCTACGGGACGATATGGGCGCTACTGCTTGTCGTCATAATCCAAGGAAACACCACGGGCACGAACATCATGAAGGGTATTCTGATCCAGGTGGGGCAGGATATGGAGGACGCCGCCAGGATTGCCGGCGCGGGGTGGATACGCACCTACTATCGGATATGGATACCACTTATTATGCCGACATTAATCTTACTTGCGACGATTAACTTTGCTCTCGCCGCCACGGCTACGAGCAGTATCATTCTCATTGCGTCGAGAGACATCATGACGCTGTCTATTCTGGCCCTCGAGTACTCTTCGCCCGGTATCGGGCTGCGCGAGGAGGCTGGAATCGTTAGCCTCTTTATAACGCTGTTGACGGTGGGCCTAGCTGTCGTTGCTCGATACTTTGGACTGAAAGTGGGCATTCAACAGCGCTAGACCGTTGGATGAGCGAGCGCTGGCCCTCAAGGCTGCAAGACTCTGTTAGGCTGATGCGGGAATGGGAGGCATGGTCGATGACACAGCGAACGAAGGAAGAGCGGACACCGACGGCGTTTGAGAGCTGGGTGCTCTCGGAAGGGCTTTCCGTCACCCAGCAGCAGATGGTCCCGGACGTCTACAGCGCGGAGCTGCAGCCGTGGGAGCGAGCGGGCGTTGACGCCACGCTGCTGGACCTGACGACCAACCCCACAGGTGACGGGTCGCTGGTGAACCAGGGGACGTCGCGGTACCTGTGCGAGATCGCGCCGGGAGGGGTGTACAAGGCCGAGCGGCACATGTACGAGGAGATTTTCTACGTTCTGTCGGGCCGGGGCGCGACCACCGTCTGGTACGAGGGCAGCCCCAAGCAGACGTTCGAGTGGACGGAGGGGAGCATCTTCTCAATCCCGCTGAACGCGTGGCACGAGCTGTACAACGGGAGTGGTGAGAGTCCGGTGCGGCTGTACGCGATGTTCACGGCGCCGATGGTGTTCAACATCTATGGGAGCAAGGACTACATCTTCAACTGTGACTCCACGTTCCCGGAGCGGTTCGACCCGTATGACGAGACGTACTTCAGTGGGAAGTCGGTGAAGCTGAAGGAGCGGCTGTCGAAGACGAACTTCGTGGCCAACGTCCGGACGATGGACCTTGATGACTTTGGCATCCGTGGTCCAGGCACCAACATGATGGCCATCATGGCCAACGGGCACTTCATCGCGCACGTGTCGGAGTTTCCGGGTCAGACGTACAAGAAGGCGCACACGGCAGGTGGCGGGGTGCGAGTGAAGTCTGGGCTGACGTCGGAGGTGGCGTACCTGTTCTTGAACGGTGAGGGCTTCGACCTGCAGTGGGGGTACGGGGTGCAACCGGCCCCTGACGTTCCCTTCGAGCGTATGGACTACGGGGCGGGCACCTTGCTGACGCCGGGAGATGGGTACCATCAGCACTTCAACGCGACGCCGGACCCGATCCGTTACCTGGTGCTACGGTTCGGGAACCCGTTCCTGGTTGGCGGGGGCGGCAGGGAAGACATGCCGCCACAGATCGAGTTTGACGACGAGGACCCGGCGGTATGGGACCTCTTCGTAAGTGAGCTTGGTCAGCGTGGCCTCGAGCCCCGGATGGAGGGGTACAAGAAGGAAGCCTCGACTTAGGCAGGCTTGGCCAGGTTGCCAAGGGGGTCCGCCGCCGCGTCTGTGTGAGAGGGTCCGCCCTGAGCGGCTTCCCGCGATTGTGGCGAAGGACGGCTCGCTGTATAGTCGATTCGCTGGAAGTTCAGATTTGGCGTGTTTCGCCAGCAGTAGCAGAGTCAGCGCCCGGTTCCACGCGGATAGCACGTCCCATCTGGCGGGTTCCGATTACAAGGCCCTGACTGAGGAGGAGAGTCTATGGTCGAGCAGCTCATCACCGAAGAGCAACGGCTAGAGGAGAGCGCCCAGAACCAGAGCTACAAGAGTCCCTACCAACTGTGGAGGGAGTCTCAGGGGCTCGATAGTGTGACCGGCTTCTACATCCAGAACGTCTTTACCCAGGAAGTCAAACCCTGGGCAGCGCGGGGCGGCAAAGGCGTCTTCATCAACCTTGACGGCGCGGCCGGCTTCAACGATTCGTATATCTACGAGCTCCCGCCGGGCGAGTCGTCGTCGGTCATCAAGCACGTCTACGACGAGTTGATTTTCGTGCTGAGCGGGAGAGGCGCAACTTCCATCTGGAACGACGAGAACAAGAAGCAGTCATTCGAGTGGGGGCGAGGCAGTTACTTCGCTATCCCGCCGAATGCTTCTCACCAGTTCCACAATGCCTCGGGTTCGGAGTCGTGCCGCTTCTACGCGATGACCGCGGCGCCCAGGGTCATCGACACCTTCAAGGACATCGGGTTCGTGTTCGACAACCCATATCGGTTCAAGGACATCTTCGACGACGAGCCCGGCTACTTCATGCAGACCGAGTGGGCCAAAGGGTGGCGCACGAATTACATATCCAACGTGTATGCGCTCGCTCCGAAGACGCGCGCGTCAGTTGAAGAAGTCCAAGCCAAAGCCCGCGCCGCGGCAGCTGAAGGGCGGGGCTGGAAGTCTGTGGGCCGGTTCCTGAACGCCGGCGAAGAGTCGCAACGCAACTACTCGGCCACGATGCTGAAGGGCACCGTCCGAGCGGGGATCGCGTTCGGGTCCCAGCCAGGCACACACCCGCCTCCACATCGGCACGGCCCTGGCATCCATGTCACCGTCTTGGGAGGACACGGGTACTCGTTGATACAGAGCCCCGCCATGGACCGGACAGTGCGCGTGGATTGGGAACCGGGCACTGTCTTTGTCCCTCCCGAGGGTTGGTGGCATGCCCATTACAACACGGGCCCTGAGCCATGGGACTGGCTGCGGATTGGTTGGGGGTCAGAGAAGCCTAAGCCGGGCGGCGGCGTCTACGACTACAGTCGGACTCCCCAGGAGGGAGGCGACCAGATTTCATTCGACGACATGGACCCTGCTGTTCACTTGGAGTTCGAGGAGGAGCTTCGGAAGAAGGGGACGCAGTGCTTGATGCTGCATCACCCTCACTGCACTTTCAGCTAGTGCGCGGCTACTAGGGATATGCAATCCAAAGGGGCCCGGCCGTTAGGCCGGGCCCCTTTATGTTTAATCCATTCAGCTGAGCCAGGAACTCTACCCCCAAATCAGTCCTCCGTCTCCAGCCTGTAGAAGCCCAGGCTTGTTAGCGCAGGCCAATCGTCGATAGAGAACAGGATGCACTCTTCGCTGGAGCTCTGGTTCCGGTGGCTGTGCCATGTCCATGGCGGTACGACGAATAGGTCTCCTGGACCCCATTCGATCTGTTCGCCCTCTATGGTGAGTGCGCCATTGCCCTCGAATGCGTAGTAAAAGGCCGTGCTGTTGTGTCGGTGAGCGCGCGTCCGCTGGCCTGGCCTGAGCATTTGCACATGCCAGGCTATCGTCGGCAGCGTGGGGCCGCGGTCGACAGGGTTGACGTACATCAGGCTCAGCCCGTCGTAGGGGTCGTCCCCGGTCTCGCTGTCGCGAAGGGCCTCAAGCGCGGCCTGCGCCTCACCCCACGGATAGCGCATCACCGGCAGTGGAGACGCAGGCTTGCTGTTGACGGCGCGAACGTGGCCCAGGGTCTTGAGCCCATACCCATTGGTCCTGTCGAAGGACTGATATGGGTTGTCGTCCGGGTACCGCTGGTTGAGGTTCTCCGCCAGGCTGGAGTAGCCAAGGTCGAATCCGTCAATCCAGATGGCCGGGGTGTCGCCGCCGTTGTAGTGATCGTGGTCGGTCCACGTCGGGCTAACGATCAGGTCGCCGCGCTCCATGGGAAAGACCTCGCCGTCGCAAACGAAAACTGCTCCTGGAGGGGCTTCGTGGACCAGTCTCGTCTCGTTCTTCATATTACGGTGCGCCCGCGTCCGCTCCCCGGGCATGAGAACCTGCGCGCCTAGTGAGATAGGCCGCTGGTGTCGGACTGGCGCGACGACACGCATTTCGGTCATCCCCGATGCGCCAAGCGAGACGAGCGAGCCGGACTGCATAAGCCCGGCGTAGATGTGCTCCCACCGCCAATGGCCATCGGTATAGCTTGACGGCGGCGCCGCTTGAGGCATGGCCCTGCCCCATGCGCCGCCTACGCCGGACCCGCGCAGTCCCCGTTCGTCCAAGTATTCGCCGAGCTCTTCGATAGTGGCGCCGACGTTCTCCTGCATGGCGTTCTCCCTCCTAAGGGTCATGAGACGAGTGTACTGCCCCAGTGCTTGAAGGGGTTAACCCCTTTCAAGCATTCACCATCGGGCTTCGAGGTTATCGGCAAGCAGAGGCTGTTTGACGCGGGGCGCTCCAACCGAGCCGCCTTGCAGATTAACCATCGAGAGCGCTTCCTGACCGAACTCGACGAGCGCCTCCTCGGGAGGGATCGTGCGCTGCTGCATCAGGCGTGAGAGCATTTGGGCGGCGACGTGCCCTACGTGAGTAAACGGCATCGATACGTAGGTAAATGGGCGAGTTCCTCTCCGTGTCACGTGCTCCGCTGAACCAGCCGTAGTGATGATGCTGAGGTCGTCCGGCCACAGCAGGTTGTTCTTGTAGCACTCCGCTACGAGGAACTCAAGGCCGGTCGGCGTAGTAATCACACCGGTGTTCTGCCGCACCACAGGTTCGAGGTTGCCCAGGATAGAGTCCCCCTCATATGGCCAGGCGCAACTGCGTTCGTCTGGTTCTAGGCCATGGCGATGGAGCGCCGATTCGAAGATGTCGTAGCGAAGGTAGAGCCCCGAATACGGGAGAATCGCCCCGATCTTGCGATGGCCGTAGTCCGCGAGCGCGCCGACCATCAGATTGACTCCTGCGCGTAGGTCCCACGAGATAGCGACTGTGTTTGGCAGTAGTTCCTCCCGCGTGTGAGCGCCAGCGACTAGTGCGACCGGCACGCCGCCCGCTACGAGCGTAGAGATCACCGAGTTTAGCTCTCCGATGGAGTCGGGCGGCTCGCCCGGCACTCCCACCATCAGTACCCCTGCGCATTGCGTGGAGACTGCCATCTTCGCGTAGTACCGCTTGATTCCGTGCTGGCCGCAGCAGTCCACCAGCAAACAGCGGTACCCGAAGTGTTCCAGCATTGAGATAGTTAGGCGGGTCAGCGCGCCGTAGAAGCGCGTTCTGCCGAGGTCCCAAGTCATCACGAGCACGGGACGGCTCCCGGCGTGGGCTCCCGATAGGCCGCCCACGGAGCGCGAGACGCCGGCCAGCACCGATGGATCTACTCCATGGGCTAGGAGGAACCCGAGTGATAGCTCGGCAACTTCCTCCTCACGCGCGCCCTTGGACCTAAAGTACCGGGCCAGCGGTTCGAGTTGGGCCAAGGGCGCTTGCACCCTGCCGCTGGCCCAGTTCGCAATCGTCTGGTGGGACACTCCGAGGGCATTCGCCAGCTCAGACCGCGAAGTGTGGTGCTTTTTGAGTAGCTGCTGGAGCATCAAGCTCGCAGGCTACACCGAGGAAGCCTTCGCCTGCAAGCGTTGCTTTATAGAGGTGCTAAGCAGCTTACGTGGTTTCACGTATGATTGCGTAACAGAGTTTGAGATGCATGAGACCTTGGCCGTGGTAGAAAGACAGCGGATGCGTCTGGCTGCGGCTTGGGCGGGGCACACGGCACTTGGTTTGCCGACGCTCCGAGTGTGCCGCAGAGATTCTGCTGGCCCACTAGGCTTGCAGTAGGTGGAGCTTGGATTGAGAGGAGCTGGACCATGGTTCAAGAGGTTGAGAAGAAACCCTATTGGATGTCTGACTGGGGACCTTCCTACGTTTCCCCTTACGAGCGCTGGAAGAGCGAACAGGGTCTCGACACTATTCGCGGTTGGAGTGTGGACAACCTCTACACCGTGGAGTTGAAGGACTGGCCCGCCCGCAACAGTAGCGGCGTGTTTATCAATCTAGAGGGCAATGAGGGTTTCAACGACTCGTACGTCCAAGAGATTAATCCGGGGAAGTCAACCGTACCCATGCGGCACATCTACGAAGACACGATCTTCATTCTCTCTGGACGTGGGGCCACGACCGTTTGGCACGAGGAAAGCAAGAAGCAGACTTTTGAATGGAAGACAAACAGTTACTTCTGTATGCCGCCTAATGCCTGGTTTCAGCACCATAACGGGTCTGGAGTGGAGCCAGTCCGGTTCGTAGGGATGACGGCGGCCCCGCGAGTGCTGAATACTTTCAAAGACATTGACTTCGTGTTCAATAACCCCTATCGGTTCGTGGATCGTTTCAACGACGACCCCGATTACTTCAAGAGTCAGGCCGCGCCCGAGGGCGATGCGTCTCACTACAAACTGGTCACCAACTTCGTGGCGGACCTGCGAGCTGGCACCGCGCGGGCGCTCGATCCCAAGGGGATGGGCTCTCGTGGCGTGAGCACGACGGGGGTCTTGTACGAAATGATAAACGGCACTATGAAGTCTCACACCTCAGAGTGGCCTATCGGAACATACATGAACTGCCACAGGCACGGACCTGGGCTCAACATCATCATCCTCGAGAGCAAGGGCTTTACACTGCTCTGGAAGGATGATTTCAAAGACCGTGTTCGCGTTGACTACGGCCCTGGCTCCATGTTCACCCCTCCTGAGTTGTACTGGCACCAGCACTTCAACACCGGTCCTCAGCCTCTCTTCCACCTGGCTGCGGGCTGGGGCAGTGAAAAGCCCAAGAAAGGCGGCGGCTCTTACTATTACGCCCGTGGCGGCAGTCAAGACGCCGACGCAGCGTGGGGTGGTGAAGACGTAATCACCTTGGAGCAGGAGGACCACGAGGTCCACCGGGAGTTCGAAGAGGAACTGGCGAAGGAAGGCATTAGGTGCAACATGGGCCATGTGATACCGTGGTGCACGCAGAAGGACTGAGAGCCGCTGCCCCAAGCGCGCGGCCTTAGCAAAGGGAGGTAGGGATGGCCAAGTACAATGTTGTGTCTGCGGACTCTCACCTTGAAATCGCGCCTGAGCGCTGGACGAATCGAGTGCCGGCGCAGTACCGCGAAAGAGCGCCGCGCCTGATTAAGATGACGAATGGCGGGGACGGGATCATCATCGAAGGCCGAAGTCTCTACGTCCTAGGCCTGGCGATCACGGGCGTTCCTCCTGAGGAACACAAGCTCTACGGGCTCAACTATGAGGGAGCTCCTGGCGCAGGCACTCCTGAAGAACGAGTAAAGGAGCAGGAGCGCGACGGCGTGGACGCCGAGGTCCTCTACACCTCTGCCGGCAACGCGGGCTTCTGGCGCGGAATCGGCGCGGATGCCGCCTACAATGCCGTAATCCACGCGTACAATGAGTTCCTCGTAGACGAATACATGGCAGCCGCTCCAGACCGCCTGATTCCTATGGCGGTAATCCCCCAGAGCACTATCGACGCCGCAGTGGATGAGCTCGAGTACTGCGCCAAGAGCGGAATCAAAGGCATAATGCTCAGTTCGTTCCCATCGGGGAAGGGACACCCGACGCCCGAGGACGATCGCTTCTGGCAGTTGGCTTTGGACACGAAAGTCGCTGTCACAGCCCACGTCAACTTTAACGGGCGGTCCGGCCCTTACTTCCAGTACAAGCGCCGGCCCAGTGAGGCTGCGTTCGGAGCCGACCCGCATCGCGCTTTGGGTCGATTCGCCCAAGGGGAGCATATCGCCGTCATGATATCTCTGATGCTCGACGGGGTCTTCGAGCGGTTCCCATCGTTGAACATCTACTTTGCGGAAACGATGGCGGCTTGGCTGCCATCGGCGCTCGAGCAGTTGGACGACACCTATCGACGGAACAGGCACTGGATGGAGCGCGACTTTGGGCTAGATCCATTGCCGCGCCAGCCCAGTGAGTACATGTTGAACAATGCATCATGGGGCATCATCTACGACCCCATGAGCTTGAAGGTGCGGGAGCACGTAAACGTCGACAATCTCATGTGGGGCAGCGACTTCCCGCATTCGGCCAGCGATTGGCCTAACTCTATGTCCGTCCTGGACGGCATGTTCGAGGGAGTGCCGGCTGATGAGCGCGCCAAGATTACTTGCGAGAACGCCGTCCGCTTCTTCCACTTGGACAACGGCAACTAGGTTGAGGAGGAGAAGCCCCTAGCATGAAGCAACTAAGAACAATCGCCGGCTTGGTTTTCCTCGTCGCTGCTCTTTCGGTCAGCGCAGCGTGCGGCAGCGACGACCCGGCTCCGACCGCGACATCGCCCCAGCCCACGCCTACCGCTCAGCCCACGGCGATGCCGTCTGAGACGGCCCCGACGGAAGCCGCAACCCCAACGCCCGGAGTCTCCACCGGACCCGATCCAACCCCGACAAGCCCAGCGCCTGCGGCCACTGCCACGCCAACGCCTGTCCCTGATCCCTCCTTTAGCGCGGAGGACCACTTCGGCGGCGAGACGATTCGCATCGTCATTCCGTTTGGCGCCGGCGGCGGCACCGACATCCAGGCCCGGTTCTTCGCAGCGCACCTAGATGACTACCTCCCAGGGCGGCCGCGCATCGTGGTGACCAACACCCCGCCCCAAGACGCCTCGCTCAACCGCTTGTACGACCACACCGAGCCCGACGGTTTTACGATGCTCATGACATCGGGAAACCGCACGCAGGCGCAATTCGCGAACGATGCGATCACCTTTGAGTTCGACAAGTTCCGCTTCATCAATACCTTCGGTTCTCCTGCGGGGATCAGCTTCGTCGGCAACGGCTACAAGTACAGCCGGTTACAGGACGCGATCGGTAAGGATGACGATTTACTCGTTGGCATGGTCGATGGGCCTACACAGGAGAACGCCATGCTGTGGGCGGCGACGAGCGAACTCTTGGATGTTCCGCTTAAGCTGATCATCGGGTCAGGCACCGGCACAGCCTTCCTCTATTCCGCCTTCGACAGGGACGAGATCAACTTGATTCCCCGTTTCGGCGGCATCCTCTGGTACACCGTGCCCACCCAGCGGCCCGGATACATCGCGGACGGCACCTTCCAGCCGTTCTGCCTGTGCATGCCGAGGGGAGCCGAAGTGTCCGGCAATTCTGAAAGCGAGCTCCCTGCCGACGTCATAAACCCCATTGAGCTGATGGAACAGCACGGTGTCAGCAGTGAGGAGATAGCCGATTTCGAGCTTCTAGCTGAGGTGACCGCGCGGTTCGCGAAGATGCTTGTCTTGCCGCCGGAAACTCCTCAGCCGGTAGTCGATGCGCTCCGAACGGCATTCGACAGCCTTCTCTCGGACCCAACATTAAACGCCGATTTCGCCAAGCTCCAAGGCCAACCGGTGAGGATCACTCCAGGCGCTGAAATCGAGGAGATCCTGGGCAGAACAGTCCCGCGCTACGGGGAGATTCGCGACCGGTTCCAGAAGTACGTTGACCTCGCCGAGGACCGGTTGAATTGAGCGGGACCTGCTGCGCATGGAGGGTTACTGAGTGAGAAAGTGATCTGTCAGGGCTGGTTCCTCCCATTGGAGGTCCGGTGCTGGCAGACCACCGTCCCGCGCCCGGCCGGGACTATCTGAGGCGGAGCTACGGCTTGACCTAGCCAAGTAGCGGGCAGGTGGCGGGAGAGAAAGGCCGGGCTCTCTGAGGATTCGAGCCTACGCGGGGAGGGCGCTTCCGTAGTGGCGATGGCGAGGCCAATTCATGCTTGACACGCTGTTGGGCGGGGTATCCGCTCTCGCTACCCCCGAATTTTGGATAGCCGTGCTCTTGGCGACCGCCCTCGCCGGCATTGTCGGCTTGATTCCCGGCGTTGGCTCCATCACGGTCTTGGCGATATCGGTGCCCTTCGTGGTCTTTCAGGTGGAGGACCCGGTCATCGGACTAGTATTCCTCGCAACGATTGGGGGCGTCTCCAACACGCTGGACTCCATCCCTGCGGTGTTGCTTGGCTATCCCTCGTCGGCCACTCAGGTCACGTTCTTGGAGGGACATCAGCTCGCGCAGCGCGGATTGGGCGCGCATACGCTCGGCGCGGTGTACGCCGTTTCAATGATCGGAGGTTTCGTTGGGGCGATTGCGCTGGCGGTGACCATTCCGGTCATCAAGCCGTTCGTTCTCCAGTTCGGCTTCGCCGAGGTCATGGCCATGGCCCTGTTTGGAATTGCCATGGTGTCCGTGCTGAGTCGAGGAGCAATGCTGAAGGGGCTGATTGCCGCTTGCTTCGGGATACTCCTCAGTACGGTTGGCGTACATGGGTCGACTAGTGTCACGCGTTTCACATTCGGACAGCCGATACTGTGGGAGGGCCTACCCGTCATCGTGGTCTCTCTAGGGGCTTTTGCTCTGCCTGAGATTCTGGATCTAGCCACGACCGGCAGACCTGTCGCAGGGAGGGGCACGACGGATCGTATCACTAACCGAGAGGTATTCGCCGGGTTCCGCGTAGGTCTGAGCCGTTGGAAAGTCGCCATCCGCCAGTCCTTGTTTGGCGTCTTTATGGGGGCGATTCCTGGTATTGGGAGTTCCGTAGTCGACTGGCTGGCCTACGGATTTGGAATCGCGCTCACAAAGGACAAGAGCGAGTTTGGCAAGGGGTCTCTGGACGGCGTGCTGTTTGCGGAATCGGCCCAGAACTCCAAAGAGGCGGGGCAGGCTATCCCCACATTGGCGCTTGGTATTCCAGGGGGTCTGACCTGGGTCTTTGTTCTCGTTGGGATGCTTAGCTACGGAATCGCGCCAGGCCCGGACATCCTTACTCGTCACGGCGAGCTCACCATAACCATAGTAGTGGCCTTCGCTGTTGGGAACTTCTTAGTGGCGCTATGGGGGCTGCTGCTTACCGGCCAACTCGCGAAGGTCACCCTGGTCCCCTATGCCGTTCTTGCCGCCGCCATCATCCCAATCAGCTTCTTGGCGGTCCTCAACGCTCTCACAGACTGGATCAGCATAATCATAGTGCTGGCCTCAGCCTCTCTGGGTCTGCTCATGAAGGGGCTTGGATGGCCACGGCCTCCCCTCATTCTCGGGTTCATCCTTGGGAGCGTGGTGGAGGAGAACCTCCAATCTGCTCTTTCCGCTTACGGTCCGCTTGGCATCCTGACGCGGCCGGTGACCTTGGTGCTGCTGTTCATTCTGGTGACGACCGTCTACCTGCTGAGCGTGCGGTTTGGAAAGCCGGAATCAATTCTCGCGTCCGTTGCGCCAGAGGGTTCACCGCCTCCTCCAGCGCCGGCAGGAGGGTCGGGGACTGGCCCGCGGCTGAGGTTCAGGCCAACCTGGGGGCCTGACGTGTGGGCGACCCTCACGGTGATTGCCGTTGGCGCCTGGGTTCTCTACGAAGTACTAGACATGCCGGCCAGAGCGCTGGCGTTTCCTCGCGCCATGGCCATTTCCATGATTGTGCTCGCGCTGGTCCTGCTGCTCCTGAAATGGAGCGGCAGGGAGAAGCAAGGCGACATCATGGATATTGGCATGCGGAGCTTTGGCGTGGAAGGCGCCGGCAGGCGGGGGCTGATTACGGGCATAGGCATCTTGGCCTTGTCGGGGGCGTCGGTGCTCATCGGCCTGCAGACAGCCTCGGTGCTTTTCGCCTTCATCTACCCGGCCGTCATGATGCAGGGCAGGTGGCGTTGGATAAGTTCGGCCCTTACAGGGACAATCATTCTGATTATGAGCGTGTTCCTATTCGACTACGCCATGGCCGTTTGGTGGCCGCCGTCAATCATCGACGACCCTCTCCAAGGACTGGTTGGGTAGCATTCATTTCACGGGACTACGTCTGAAGCGGTGTCGCATCAAGTGAGGAAAGCGCTATGACAACAGGAAGTATCACCGGCCAGGAGCGAGAACAACGCCGTGGGGCGCTTACCGAGCAGTTGCAGCGGGCATACCTCGGCGGTCTCTGGCAGCCGCGCAAGCGCCTCGATCCGCTCGTTTCCCATAAGTGGGAATGGAGGGATATCTGGGCGTGCCTGCGCGAAGCCGGCGAGATTGTGGATGTCGACGAGAACTCCCCGATGCGGACCATCCAACTGGTCAACCCTTCGCTCGAAGAGATGAAGGCGACCAGCCGGACCATCCAAGTCTCAGTCCAGCTTCTGAAGACTGGGGAACTGGCCCAGGCGCACCGGCATACGCAACCTCAGCCCCGTTTCATCGTGGAGGCGGATGGCGCCTACACCACGGTGTCCGGCGAGCAGATCTTCATGCACGACCGCGATTTCATCGTTACGCCTGGATGGGACTGGCACGATCATACGAACCCCTCGCCGAACCAGGCCGTGTGGCTCGACATCCACAACCCGCACCTCGCAGGTCACGTAGGAGCCATGTTCAACGAGCGGTTTGGGGAGAACGGGGTTCAGCCGATTACCAAGGCGGAAGGCTACCACCTCCAGCGAGCGTCGATGTTGCGGGCGAGGACCTTCTCGGACGCCCGCGGCGCGACGCCCATGAAGTACCCGTGGGCCGATACTCTCTCCGCCTTGAAGAGTATGGACGCGTCTGGCGACGCAGACCCCTACGAAGGAGTGGCCGTCGAATACCGCAGCCCAGTCGACGGCGGGCCCGCCATGCCGACTATCGGTTGCCACGTCCAGATGCTCAGGCCCGGCGAGGAGACAAAGCCCCTTCGCCGTACCGAGACCGTCATATACCACGTCGTCGAGGGGGAGGGCGCGATTGCTCTCGGGGCCGAGGCCGCTGAGACGATCACTTGGGAGGAGCGCGATTGCCTTATCGTGCCCCCATGGGAATGGCGTCAGTTCAGCAACACTTCAAAGAACCCGGCATACCTCTTTTCAGTGACGGACGCCCCCGCCATCCGCGCACTCGGGTTCTACAAAGAGGAGCTGGGTCGCTAGCGGCCGGCTCGCCTCAGTCGATTGTCAGTCAGCGTACTGGAGGAGAAGACACATGACGACCACCAAGCCCTTGTACATCTCAGCCGACTCGCACCTGGAGGTGCCGCCCGACACTTGGGTGCACTGGGTCCCCGAGAAGTACCGCGACCGTGCGCCCAAGCACATTACGCTTCCCGACGGGAGCGACGGTTACGTCGTGGAGGGACGTCCAGCCCAGCGTGGCGGGATGAACTTGTTCGCAGGCAAATCACCTGAGGAGTACCAGCCTCTTGGCATCCGTTGGGCTGACTTCCCCGGGACTGGGCCGTCCGAGCAACGGCTCAGAGAGCTTGACCAAGATGGGGTTGAGACTGAAGTTCTCTACCCTGGTCCTGGAAGCAGCGCATTGCTCAGCGGCCTTGCCGACAAGGATTCCTACAAGGTGATGATAACTGCGTACAACAACTGGCTGGCCCAAGAGTTCTGCGCAGCGGCTCCGAAGCGTCTGATTGGCATGGGCCTGCTTCCCAACACCAACGCCAAGGACGCGATCGCCGAGATGCAGCACTGCGCCGAGCTAGGTATGAAGGGCGTCTATCTATCCACGTTCCCCGGTGGGCAGAAGTACCCCGCTCCTGGCGATGACGATTTCTGGGCTGCCGCAATTGATATGGACATGCCCCTTACGATCCATATCGGGTTTGGGGGAGTGCGGTCCGATGCCCAGTTTAGGTATCCCATCGAGCCGACCGGCGACGCCAGGCCCAACACGGACTACATAGAGCGGCTCGTCCGCTACGCGCGGGCGGGCGGCATTGACGCAGTCCAGATGGTAATCGCCGGCGTCTTCGAGCGATTCCCCAAGCTGAACATCTACTGGGCCGAGAACCAGATTGGCTGGATACCAAACTTCCTCGAACAACTGGACAACAACTACAAGGTGAATCACTTCTGGGCAGAGCGGATATACGGAGTGCCACGCCTCTCCCGCCTGCCAAGCGAGTACATCCGAGAGCAGTGCTGGTGGGGGTTTATGTACAACCCTGTCGGCGTGCAGTTGCGGCATGCGGTTGGAGTGGAACGCTGCATGTGGGGCGCGGACTTTCCTCACATTGAGTCAGACTGGCCCAACTCTGACAGAATCATTAGAGAAATGTTCGCGGATGTTCCCGCAGATGAGACGTACAAGATGGTTGCCGGCAACGCCATTGAGTACTTTCGCTTGGACTGCTAGGAATGATGTATAGTCCCCTAGCATTGAATGAAGCCCCGCTCGCTGCTCTCTCTTCGTCGCGACGAAGGGGCGCAGCGCAACACCGCTAACCGCTTTCGGGAGGAAGTCGATGATCAGGACGGCAGGAACACTCAAATCTCGATTGGTTTACTGGCTGCTCGCTTTTCTCGTGACCGCAGCCCTATTAGGCGCATGTTCCACTGACGAGCCAGAACCTGCCGCTGACCCGACGGCCATACCTACCGCGGCTCCCGCTGCGACGCCAACCGCCACCTCGCCGCCGACGGACTCAGCAGACCCGACCCCCACGCCACCCCTCGCCAGCACGCCCACGCCGTTGCCGTCAGTTGGCGTGGCTATCGACTACCCGATCAGGTGCCCCCAGAGCGGCGGGCACCTGATTATGGGGAACGCCAAGGAGATTACTAATCCAACCCCGTTCACTCAAAGTTCGGTCGACCATTACATTAAGGCGGCCTCGATGTGGGAGCCTTTGGTCGCCGCAGCGAAGGACGGGAGCATCCAGGGCGTGCTGGCCACGTCCTGGGAAGCCAACGATGACCAGTCCGTTTGGACGTTCACGCTTCGAGAGGACGTCAAGTTCCACGACGGCTCGGACATGACTGCGGAGGACGTGGTCTGGTCCGTGGAGTACGCCCGAGACCCCCAGAATGCCTCGACCGGCCAGGACGAGATGGCGCTTGTCGATGACGTGGTGGCGCTTGACGACCACACGGTTCAGTTCACGTTGACCGGCCCGACGCCGCTCTTCCTCCTCGTGCTCGAAAGCCCATCCGCCTTACCCGTTGTGCCAGCCGACAGCATGGAGCCAGGCACTATTACAGTCCAAGTGCCCCCAGCCGGCACTGGGCCGTTCGAGTTTGTGGAGTGGGTTCCGGCAGACAAGCTCGTCGTTACCCGTTTCGACGACTACTGGGCGGGCACGCCATGCTTGGAAGGAGTCACCTTCCAGTTGATCGCGCAGACGGCTGCACGGCAGAACGCGCTTCGTGCAGGAGACGTGCATCTGATTGAGCGCGCAGGCACCGAGTTCGCCCAACGGGTCAATGACGGCGACATACGTGACATCACTGTGGACGCTGCGACGCTATCCGGATTCAGGATGTTCAACCTGAACGTCACCTCCGATGTGTTCTCTAATCCCACGGCCCGGCTGGCCGCCATCTATGGCATGGACATGAAGGCCCTGCTGGATGAGGCGTTCTTCGGGGCGGGCTATCTCATCGATGGCGCCGTTCCACCGGGTAGCCCGTGGGAGGACGTGCTGCTCGAATGCTGCCCTCGTCTCGAGTACGACCCGGATAAGACCAGGGAGCTGTTGGCTGAGATTGGTTACGACAATGAGGAGGTGACCCTCATCGTGGAGCGCGGCCAGGGCGAGCCCATCGGCGAGAGCATCGAGCGTTCGATGAGGAACGCCGGGTTCAACATGAACCTCGTCATCCTCGAATCGGGGGTGTACGACGAGCGGCAGGCCTCGGGAGACTTCGATATCACACCGAACAGCGAAGCTTGGTCCGGCGACGGGTTCTTTGGACTCACCCGTTTCCTGTGTGAGCCCGGTCTCCCTGAGATTAGCATTGCCAACCACGGACGCTGGTGCAATGACGAATTCGACGCGCTGATGGAGGCGTCGAACAGCGAGGCGGATTTCGAAAAGCGGCTCGAGCTTTACGGCCAAGCAAGGCAGATGGTCTACGACGCGGCGATCAATAAGTACATGGGCTTCCAGTACACGCGGTACTTCGCCTGGGGTGACACTGTCCGCAACTTCGACCATATCGGTAACGGTTCGTACCAGAGCTACCTCGGCGGCGGCATCCCGTACATTTGGCTCGATGAGTAACCCTGAGACATCGAAGAAAGTGAAATGAAGCATGGTTGAACGAGCATCTGAAGAGCGGACGCCGACGGCGTTTGAGAGCTGGGTTCGCTCGGAGGGGTTGTCGGTAACGCAACAGCAAATGGTCCCGGATGTCTACAGCGCCGAGCTGCAGCCGTGGGAGCGCGCGGGTGTGGACGCCACGCTGCTCGACCTCACCACCAACCCCCCAGGAAACGGGTCGCTGGTGAACCAGGGGACGTCGCGGTACCTGTGCGAGATTCCCAAGGGAGGGGTCTACAAGGCCGAGCGGCACATGTACGAGGAGATCTTCTACGTGCTGTCGGGCCGGGGCGCGACCACCGTCTGGTATGAGGGCAGCCCCAAGCAGACGTTCGAGTGGACGGAGGGGAGCATCTTCTCTATCCCGCTGAACGCGTGGCACGAGCTGTACAACGGGAGTGGAGAGAGTCCGGCGCGGTTGTATGCGATGTTCACGGCGCCGATGGTGTTCAACATCTACGGGAGCAAGGACTACATCTTCAACTGTGACTCCACGTTTCCGGAGCGGTTCGACCCGTACGACGAGACGTACTTCAGTGGGAAGTCGGTGAAGCTGAAGGAGCGGCTGTCGAAGACGAACTTCGTGGCCAACGTCCGGACGATGAGCCTGGACAATCACGGCAGCCGTGGTCCGGGCACCAACATGCACGCCATCATGGCCAACGGGCACTTCATCACGCACGTGTCGGAGTTTCCGGGTCAGACGTACAAGAAGGCGCACACGGCAGGCGGCGGGGTGCGGGTGAAGTCGGGGTTGACATCGGAGGTGGCGTACCTATTCTTGAACGGTGAGGGCTTCGATCTACAGTGGGGTTCCGGAGTGCAACCGGCCCCTGGCGTTCCCTTCGAGCGTATGGACTACGGGGCGGGCACGTTGCTGACGCCGGGAGATGGGTACCATCAGCACTTCAACGCGACGCCGGACCCGATCCGTTACCTGGTGCTACGGTTCGGGAACCCGTTCCTGGTTGGTGGGGGCGGCAGGGAAGACATGCCGCCGCAGATCGAGTTTGACGACGAGGACCCGGCGGTATGGGACCTGTTCGTAAGCGAGCTTGGTCAGCGTGGCCTCGAGCCTCGGATGGAGGGGTATAAGACCCCGAGCGCTGTAGGCTGAGTCCCGGAGGAGCGCGCGCGATGGTCAATCCCAAAATACGGTTTCGGTTCAGAGAACCCACCGTAGATACGAATCTGCCTCTAACCGACGGCACGGTCAAGATTGAGGGGTTCGATTTAGAGGTCATTGAGTCCAGCGAGGCGGAGCGGTTCGACGCGGATGCTCGTGACGAAGGCTTCGGCGCCCTCGTCCAGCGCAAGGTCCAGGAAGCCCCGGACGTATGTATCCCGGCGTTCCCGAACCGCAAGTTCCGCCTCTCGTATATCTACGTCAACTCGGCATCTGGCATAGAGTCCCCTAAAGACCTCGAGGGCAGGCGAGTCGGCATCTCCGGTTGGGGAAACACTGCCGGCGTCTGGGCGCGAGGCGCGTTGCAGAACTACTACAACGTTGATCTCGCGGCGGTGGAGTGGCGCTCGGTTCGCCGGGATGGTGGAGCGCCCGCGGGCGTTGATATCCAATTGGTGGAGGGCGACCTCAACCAGTTGCTCATCGATGGCGAGCTGGACGCGGTCATCGAACCCAACGTCCTGCCGTCCATCACAAATGAGGACCCGCGCGTGCGCAGGCTCTTCCCGAATTTCAAGGAAGTAGAGCAGCAGTACTTCCGGGATACGGGGATATTCCCCATCAGCCACGTTGTCACGCTCCAGCGAGACTTCGTTGAGAAGCATCCCGATGCGCCAATCGCCCTGCTCAAAGCATTCAGGGCGGCCCGAGACGAAGCCCTGAACCGGATACTCGGCTCTGATCCCCAGTACCTCGTAATCTCCTGGGTAAACGCGATGGTCGAGGAACAGCGAGCCCTGATGGGACACGACTACTTCGCATACAACGTCGAGGGCAACCGGCGGCCTCTGGAGGCAGTTACGATGTTCGCGCATCAACAGGGGTTGACGCCGTACCAGCTTGACTACATGAGCTTCTTCGATCCTGAGGCAGCAGCGCTGCCCGGGTGGTAGGACCTTCCTACCAGCCGCAGCCGTCACAGAGCAGTTCCAAAATCTTGGAGGTTGGATATGGAGATCAAACACGGAGTCATTAGCGCGGACTCACACGCGTTGCTCGCCCCTGACTCGATGACATCTAGGATGTCCGCCAAGAAATGGGGCGACAAGATACCCCAGGTCGTCGAAACCAAGGAAGAGGACGGCCGAATCGTCGAGCGATGGTCGGTGTACGGCGGATCTGGCCGTGGCAACGTCGCCAACTGTCCGGCGGTGATGGGCGAGCCATTTCCTCGCTTTGCGGACCGCTGGGAGGAAGTCCCTGAGATTGCGTACGTTCCCACGGAGCGCCTCAAGGCTCTGGATATCGATGGAGTAGACGCTGAGGTCCTCTTCCCGAACGCGCCTTTCACCAATCTCTACGCCTACGAGGACGCGGACTTCGAGTTGGATGCTACGCGCGCTTACAATGACGCTCTGGCTGAGTGGTCCCAGGAAAGCGACCGTTACGTTCCATTGGCCGGAGTTGCGTTCCTCGGGGGACCCGAGGCCGCCGCCATTGAAGCCGAGAGGGCGGCTTCCATTGGCCACCGCGGGATTAACCTCATGGGTGAGTTCCCTTCATCCGTGCCTCACATCGGCGATCCGGCTTGGAATCCGCTATGGGATACTTGCCAATCGCTCGGCATACCTGTGCATTTCCACGGCTCATCCGGGGTGAAAGCCGGGGCGCGGGCCAAGGCCTGGAATGGCTACTCAGAGCGTCAGGCGCACTCGGCTTTCACCAGCTGCTCTGCTGTAACTCCAGCCCAAATTGTCCCCCACCTGATTTTCTCGGGCATTACTGACCGGTTCCCGAACCTCAAAGTGGTCTTTGCCGAGGCGGGAATGGGCGGCGTCAATTACATGATTTCCGCCATGGACCACGAGTGGGAGACGCGTCGGTTGTGGACAGAGGGCATCGCTTCTCGTCCCTCTGACACCATCCGCCGGCAGATGTTCGTGAATTTCTGGTTCGAGGTTGAGGGCATCAAGCTGCGGCACGACATCGGCATAGACAACATCATGTGGGAGTCAGACTTTCCCCATGTGGCTTGTTACTACCCCGACTCGGCCGTCTCAATAGAAAAAGTCCTCGCCGGAGCGCCTGAGGACGAACGCCGGAAGATGCTCTACGAGAACGCAATGCGGGTGTACGGCATCACGGCGACGGTTGCGACGGCATAAGGAGCACAAGGTTTGGCGAACTCGACCGGAATCATTAGCGCCGACGATCACGTCCAGGAGTTGCCTGATCTGTGGACCAGCCGCCTCTCCTCTGCTCTCAAGGACCGGGCTCCACGTTTGGTTTCAGAGGGCGACCGTGACGTCTGGATGGTGGACGGAAGGCCGTTGCTGGGGGGGAACGTCTGCGAAGCGGGCGGCTTCCTAAGCGATCGTACGGGCCGTCCGTCGAGATGGAGTGAAGTCCCCCCCGCCGCCTACTCGCCACAGGAGCGGCTTAAGGCGATGGACGCCGGAGGAATCGCTTGGTCCGTACTTTTTCCGACGGTGGCCGGCATGGCCGGCGAAGGCTTCGGCAGTATTACGGATCCCAGTCTTGAATTGGCCTGCGTTCAGGCCTATAACGATTGGCTCATCCAGGAGTGGGGTAGGGCGAGTGACCGTTTCGTTCCCCAGTGCATTGTGCCGATCGGGGAGGCGGGTGTCGCAGTCCGTGAGATCGAGAGATGTGTCGCCATGGGGCACCGGGGCGTCGTCTTTCCTTCCATGCCCATGCTCCTGCGCGACGGTCCGCACCTCGCGGACTCCGACTATGACCCTGTCTGGGACGCCTGCGAGCAGCTTGGCGTACTCCTTGCTCTCCACTCTGGAGCTACGCCGACACTGCATTACGCAGCATACGAGGGCTTGGCGCCGAAGCTGGCCGATGCCATTGAGGCGGTGGAAAAGCCCGTGTCGAGCGTCTTTGTCTTCTCCGTCATCGCCTTCTCGAAGCTCTTGCTGCGTCACCCTCGACTCAAGGTCGTGCTGGCCGAGAGCGCGCTTAGCTGGGGGCTGCTTGCGTTGGAATGGGCAGACCACCAGTTTGAGCACGACGGCCTTCCGAACGAAGGGTACGACCTGAAGCCGTCGGAGATGTTCCGTCGGCAGTGCTACTTCAACACCTGGTTCGACGACGTCGCGCCGTTCATTCCCTTCATCGGCGCGGACAACATCGTCTGGAGCGCCAATCTCCCATTGCCAACCACCACCTGGCCGCGCACGCAGGAATCCATCGATCGGACGATGGCCGGGCTGAGTTCCGAGGATAGGAACAAGGTCCTATACGGGAACGCCGCGGCGCTCTACAGGATTGGGTGAAAGCCCCCCCCTGCTCCGGCACCCGGAACCTTGGTCGCACGCGCGAGTGGGCTAGGCGCATGCGAGGAGCCTCCGCCCGTATTCAAGATGGACATCGGCCTCATCGCTGGCTAGGGAGCCGAGCCTGGAGTTCCCTAACGAATCCCGGGGCGTTCCACGGCATCAGGTAGATGCGTCTGCCGTGCTTCCGCTCCACCCGCACCATTTCGCCAGCCATCGGCATCTCGACCAAGTCGACTGTTTGAACTTCGGTCAGCGGCACTCGTGATTGTCGAGGTCCGAGGAACCGGATGACTAGCATGTCGGCGTACAGGTCATACTGCCGGTGTCGTGTAAAGAAGAGATAGAGAAGCAATACTGCGCCGATGGCGATCTGCGCCTCGGTGCGCGTCGCGGCGCCGGCAATCAAGAATCCCCCGCCGACAAAGGCGGTTATTCGGTCCCGCATCGTGAACGCGCGCGTGTCCGTGTATGTGGGAGTCGTCGGCATAGGCCTACTCTGCTAGGAGTTTCGGGAGAAATCTGACAACGAGCGGGCGCGGCTTACGCTTCCGCGGAAGCCGCGCCTCAGTGAGTCGGAGAGATTAGGATTCGACGATGATTTTCGCCGAGCCGTGGTCATCGCCGAACTGGTCGACAATCTGGAACTCGCCTGCTTCGCTGAAGGTAATCTCTAGCGGCGCGTTACCTCCTGGGGCCCGGACTTCCTCGACACCGAGACCGGGAATCGAGAAGCCATGGTCTATCGTGCTCCTACTACCGGAGGATCGCAGCTCGGTTATTGCCAAGGTGTCGCCAACTCTGAAGGTCATGACGATTCCGTCGCCCTGGGATGACTGGACCCTGGCGTCCGGCGCGTAGCCCCACTTGGGGTCCGGGCCGACCCGCAGTTCCCAGTTGCCGTCTTCGAGTACAAAGTCGTCGATCGTGTAGATGACGGCAGGTGGAGCCCCCACAGCGTTTACGATGATTTTCGCCGTGCCGTGGTCGTCGCCGAACTGGTCGACAATCTGGAACTCGCCGGCCTGGCTGAACGTAATCTCGAATGCCGCGTCGGCTCCCGGTTCTCTGGCCTCTTCAACCCCCAATTCAGGGATAGAGAACCCGTGAGCCACGGTGCTCCTGCTTCCCGAGGAGCGCAACCTGCTGATGACGAGGGTATCACCGACGTTGAACTCCATGACGAACCCTTCGCCTTCGCTCGATTGGGCCCTACCGTCTGGTGGGTAGCCCCACTTGGCGTCCGGGCCGACCCGGAGCTCCCAATTTCCGTCTTCGAGCACGAAGGAGTCGACGACGTACGTCGTGGGAGCTGGAATGCCCGCGCCCTCCTTAACGACGATAGTCCAGAGACCATGGTCGTCTCCGTGCGGGTCGGTAATCACGTATTCCCCCGCCTGGGTGAAGGTGTACTCGAATGTCCGTTCCTCTGCGCCAAGCTCAAAGATCTCTTCGAAGCCCAGCTCTTCCGACGCGAATCCATGGGCGGTTGTACTTGCACTGCCGGAGATACGCACCCTCCCAGCCTTGAGCGTATCGCCAACGATGAATTTCATCACGACGCCGCCAGGATCGGTGGATAGCGGCCGGGCATCGGCAGGGTAACCCCATCTGCCCTCTGCTCCCACGCGAATCTCGAATAGACCGTCCCGAAGCACGATCTGGTCAATCTCGAAGACCTGTGGCGGTCGTACCTCGACTCCAACAATCACGATAGTGAACTGCCCTTGTTCCTCGCTAAAAGGGTCAGTCACCTTGAACTCGCCGGCCGTCCCCAGCTCACGTGAGAACCCGCGGAATACGTCCCCTGGGGCGAGGACCTCCTCGATGAAGAGTTCGGGGATGGCCAGACCGTGAATGCCGGTGCTCGCGGTGGCGGAGGCGCGGATGTCTATCTCCAAGTTGTCGCCTAGGTCGTAGGCCAAGACAATGCCGTCGCCTTCCTGAGACGATATCTCGGCTCCGGGCTCGTAGCCGGAGAGACCCTCGGGTCCTACGCGAAGGACCCATCTCCCGTCTTCGATAACAAGCTCGTTTCCTTCAGAAGGCTCCGGGAACGGTGGCGTGGGAGTTGGAGCCGGCGTCGGGGTTGAGGTGGGAGTTGGAGGTGGCGCCGGGGTTGGAGGTACAGGGGTCGGAGTGGGCGCCGGGATTGGAGTCGCGGTCGGTGCGGGCGTTGCAGTCGGCGCCTGCGTAGCCGTTGGGATTGGCGTGGGGTCTGAGCCACAGGCCACTACGATGGCAAGAACCAGAGTCAGAATCGCGGAGTAGATGAGGGCCTTGGTGGATGCCATTAACACACGTCCCGTTTCAATGCGAGTTACTACAGCGCAAGCTTACGCTAGCGTAGATGCTATTAGACTCTCACGCTGGTAGTGGAGAGTCTAAGCAAGAACCATGCTTGGTGCAAGGGACTTGCTTAGACTCTCGGCGCCGTTTGCCACTGAGACTGGTTCGGGCCGTCTAACTTTCTTCTACTCTGTAGAACCCCAGCCCTTCAACTGATGGCCGATCAGTGAGTGAGAAGAGGATTGCAGGCTCGCTCTTCGACAGGTTCGTGTGCCGGTGCCATTGCCACGGCGGGACGAAGAAGCAGTCCTTCTCGCCCCAGTCCAAGTCTTTGGCGTCCGTCATGCCGACGGTAGTAACGCCCTGGCCCTTTACCGCATGGTAAGCGGTCGCGGCGGTGTGGCGATGTGCTTTCGTGGCCTCTCCAGGCCTTAGCATCTGAATCCAAGCCCCGATTGTCGGGAGGGTCGGGCCTCCGGTGAGTGGGTTCGTGTACTCGAGCAGCACGCCGTCGTAGGGGTCACCGGGACCCTCGGCCTCAGCCTCGAGGATGGGCAACGTTTCCCGCCACTTATATGAGTAGGCGACCGCTGTCGGGCCGATGGCGGCGGCGTGAGGCCGGACAACGCCATAATGCTGGCGGCCGTATCCGTCAGGTTTGATGATGGGCTGCGCTGGCAGCTCGCCGTACACCTCGCCGTACATGGCGTCAAAGTAGCGCGTGAGCGGGTGATCTAGCAGGTCGAGCCAGATTGCGGGCTCGTCGGTCTCATTGACGTGGTCATGCCAGGCCATCCCCGGTTGGATCAACAGATCGCCCGGCTCCATGATCATTTGCTCGCCATCGGCCGTGGTGTACATGCCCTTGGAGCGAACGACAAACCTCATTGCATTGAAAGTATGGCGGTGCGCCTCGGCCGCCTCGCCGGGTTTGACGAGTTGAATCGATACGTGGAGGGTACGGCTGGTGTTCTTGATGCCTGTGAGGGCCGGATTGATCAACTGCACGGTACGTCGGGCCTCGGCAGAGCCAGCCGAACCAATGCCGATGACCTCTCCTGCTTCCGTGAGCGTGGACTCGATTGCGGACCAGCGCCACAGCCAAGGCTCAAGGGTAGGGAGCTTATCGCGGTCTTGCCAGTGGCCTGCTAGCGAGTTCTCAGCCAGCCGCTTGTGCAGCGCCTCTAACAACTCCTCATGTGTTTGCGCGGTCGTACTCATGGCGCACCTCCTCCGGTCTTGCGAAGCCATAGCGTAATCCTTCCACAAGACGTTCGGCAATCGCTGGATAGCAAGCCTCACCTATTGAACGGCTACGAGTACCCGACATACGCTACGCGTCGGTCGCCATGTTCTTGGCGATAAGGGCGCAGCCAGAAGCAATTGTTTGCGGTTGGCGTAGCTCACCGTTGCAAATGGCGGTAGTGAGCTTCGATTGGGGCGGTCAGACGGCGAGAACGACGCTCTTTGTCCCACCTGGCAGGACCATTGATTACCCGCTTGCCAACCACGCCGTCATCCGGGAGGCTGTTTCGTCAGATCGCCGCCTGCCGGCGGCGCCACTTTGCCCACGGCCCGATTCGCCGGACAACCACGTCCTGCCACCGACGCCGCCAGAGGCTCAGTGCGGCGCCTGGCAACGACCGGACCGCTGTCCGGAGTTGGGCGCGCTGCTCCTCGCCGAGGCGCTTGTTCCGGCTGTAACTGGCCACATCGGCCGCCGACGCCATGGCCATGAGGTTGGCGGCTGCCCGCGGTTGGTAGCTGGCGAGTCGGCGAGCCATCTCGAGCGGCGTCTCAAAATTGACTCGGTGTGCGCCCGCGAGCCACAGGAGGGTGCGTAGCTGAAGACGGATCCTGCCGGCCTCGCCCATGCGACGCAAACGCCAGGCGACCACGAGCGCCACGAAACCGGCAAACGCCAGTACGCCAATCAGTACGATTCCAATGCGCCCCCTGGACTGCTCCGCGGGAGGCAGTATCCCACCGTCTCCCGTCGGAATATCTTCCTCCTCTTCCTCCAGATGGTCGCACGGCGCCCCGCCCACTGTGCACGGCTCTATAGCCACGTCGCTGCGAGTTTGTTCCACGCGCTCAGCCGTTGGGGAGTCGACCAACGCTAGGCTTTGTTGCACAGCGGCAGGCGTCGGTTCGAACTCCACCCATCCAAAGCCGGGGAAGTACAACTCCGGCCAAGCGTGATAGTGCCGGGCTTCGACGGTCCACTCCTTCCGGACGTCGTCGTACCGACCGGGAGCGAACCCGACGGCAAGTCTGGCCGGCACGCCGAGGGACCGCATCATGGTGATCATCGCGGATGCGTAGTAGGTGCAGAACCCGGTGTGGCTTTCGAAGAGGAACCATTCCACAGGGTCTCGTCCGGCGGGCGGCGCCTGGACGTCCGCCGAGTAAGGCAGCGTGCGCAGGTAGGACTGGAGGGCGACGGCCTTGTCGTAGGGATTCTCCGCGTCTGATGTGGCCTCTGCGGCGGCGGCGCGCACGCTTTCGGGAAACTCGCGCGGCAACTGAAGGTAGCGGTCGGCGATAGGCCGTGGGTACTGGGTGGCCGCTGCTCTGAGCTGGGAAGGCGACGCCGTCGTAACGTGCCCGACGCTCTCGTAAGTCCGCGGCGGGATGATTCCTTCCTCGAATGTCAGTGCGAGAAGAGGAGCCGGCCCCTCTGCTGTTCGACGCACGACTATCGAATCGTCGCCCTGTGCGGCAAGTTGCGCCCCCGCCGCCGCCAGCGTGCCAGCTAAGTCGGACATTGGGCTTGCAATCACCGCGTCTCTGATGGCTTCCAAGTCCGGGGGCAGATAGGCGGTCTGGGAGTCGCCGCGGTCCATGCGGAACTCCGGCTGTGGTGAAAGGATGCTGACGTTCGCCAGCGAAGCTTCAACGGGGACGCCGGCAGTCGCAATCTGGTCCATCACTGCCGCGGTGCGCACCGTGATGCGCACTTCGCGCGGCGCTTGGAGCAGTGGCGCCGGGCTCCCGACCTCAGGGGTGAGGCCAGGGACTGGCGTTAGCGCCACTGCGTTTTGCCACCCATCGGGGGCATAGGTCTCGTAGGTCCCCAGACGCCACCGCCTCGGCTCTGACGCGCCAACCACCATCATCAAATCGTCGTTGGACAGGAGGGGATTGGTCATTGGGAGCGCCGAGGCCAAACGGAGGCGCGGGATCTCACGTCGGTTCGGAACCTCGTCGAAGAAGTGAATGGAGTTCCTCGAGAAGTCGTTCCAGCGTGCTGCGGCTGCGTGGACTGGCTCAGGGAACAGGGGCCCTGACGGAGCCGGGGCGAGCCATGCTGCGCCGCCAACAAGGATGCCCATGATGATTCCGGCGATTGCCAGCTCTGCGCCGGCCGTCTGCCTGGTATTGCGGGACGGATCACGGAATACCGCAACGCTTGCTCCGGCGACCGCGACGAAGACTGCAAGCCGAAGGTACAGCGGCGGGGGTAGGTTAGCGAGCATCAACAGTAGTGCGACAAGGCCAGGAACGAATGCCCATTGCGATAGGCTCGTCCGATAAGCGAGCCACGCGGTGAGCCAACCCACCATCCACGTCAGCCATACGATCAGCATAGCTGTTCCGAGCGTGGGAGCGTCCCGTAGCCAAAGGCCGAACGCCCCCGAGACAGCAAACGCGACGGCGACGCCGGCGATGTGACACGACGCCCAATGGCGAAGCCGCGACGCTATGAGATACCCGACTACGAGGGCGGCTAGGGCTTGAGGCCACAGGGGGGGCAGTTCCGAGACCCAACCTGCCGTATCCGCAGTCCAACCGACAACGGACAGCGGCAACGCCAACGCCGCCAGTGAGGTCCTGTCCCGGACAAACGAGGTGATTTTGGGCGTCCCATTCATCGGACGCCAACCCGGACCTCGAAAGTCTGCGCTATCGCTCGGTTGAGCGCCGCCGCAAGGTCGTCGCCCCGTCGCACCACTACGCCGTCGACCGGTTGGTCCAGATACTCCGCCGGGCCGAGCCCCGATTGTGCGGCGAAGCTCTGTCCGTCAAGCAGTATCCGGGTGACCGCGGGTCCTTCGGCCCAGCGGTCAGTGGCGGATACTGCGTCCGGAGCCGTCGTCGTCGTCACCAGGAATAGATGAGCGCTGGGGCCTGCCCGCTGGCGGTAGTCGCCAAGAATCTGCCCCATCGGGAAACGACTGCCCTTTCTCGCCAAGGCCAACGCCTCCAAGATGCGTTCGCGCTGACGTTCGCCGCGCTCGGCTGGGAAATCCACTCGGGAAGGACCGCTCGCTAGCAGGCCCACCGGCAGACCGGCGTCCAGAAACGCGACGGCAAGCGAGGCTGCGATGGCCACGCCGTATTCCGTAGTGCTTTCGTCCCCTGAACCCACCTGTGCGTATTCGTCGAGATTGAGCGCCACCCAGACCGCATCCTCAGTCCCATCATCCTCGCGTTCGGCCGTCATGAGCTTGTCCAGACGCGCCGAGGTGAGCCAGTGGATCTGCGACATGGGGTCTGTGGGTTCGTAGTCGCGTAGGCGGGCAACGGAGGATGCCCCGTGAGCCTGACGAGATGCCTGGACCCCCTGCCTGCCCTCGCGGATGCCCGTGGGGAGTGTCACTGTCAAGGGGACGATTCGCGGATACACCAAGAACCGCTTCGCTGCGCCCAAACGCCGCTGGTGCCGGTGGAACCCCATCGGGTCCGAGCCCTGTATCGACACAGGACCGACCTGGTTCATGCCGCGAGACCGGCTCGCCAGAACGACTGCCCACCGGCGGGCCGTACGTGGAGGCAGGTCCAGCGTAGTCTCGTGGTTATGGCCGGGCAGGGTTGGCGCCGTGGAGTCGTCCACCGTGACCCGGAGCCCCCAGTGCGGTTTGTTCCCAAGCTCGACCAGGCTGACCTCGATGGGCAGCGCCTGGCCCGCTTCCGGAAACGTTGCCGAAGGTCTTATCTCTGCGGCGATTCCCGAGGTCTGTATTCGGGCCCAAAGTGGCGCGATGGCATAGCCCGCGAGCGCTGCGTAGAACAGCAGGTAGAACGGCCTGAATCCAAGTATCAGCGCAGCTGCGCCGATCAGTCCGATTGCTAGGATTTTGTAGCGCCGTGACATGTGGATTCGCTACCCGGACATGGTGTCCGCCGGCGGCGGCCGGCTATACCGCCGGCGCCTGGCGCAGCAAGTCCTCAACCACGTCGGACATCGCCTGCGCAGAGAGGTCGCTGTTTCCTGGGGCAATGCGATGGGCCAGCGCCGCGGGGGCGACGGCGCGCACATCATCTGGGGTAGCGAAGTCACGGGCCTCCAGCAGCGCATGTGCGCGCGCCAAGTGGACCATAGCCATGGTCGCCCGCGTCGACGGGCCTAGTCCGATTGCCGGATGACGCCGCGCCGCTCCAATGATGCTTGCGATATACGTCACGACTTTCCGGTCTATGAACAGCTCCTTGACGGATTCCTGAGCTTGACGGATATCGTCGACGCTGGCCACCGCCTCTATCTCATCGACCGGGTGTGTGGAGAGCTGCCGGGATGCGATCTCCGCCTCGTCTGCTTCCGAAGGGTAGTCGAGGCGCGCTGTCAGAATGAAACGGTCAAGCTCGGTCTCTGGAAGAGGGAAAGTGCCGATATGCTGCCCGGGATTGAGCGTCGCGACTACTAGGAAGGGGTCCGGTACGCGATGGCTCACACCGTCAACCGTTACCTGGTTCTCGTCGAGACTTTCGAGGAAGGCAGACTGCGTGCGGGGCGTCGAGCGGTTGATCTCATCGACCAATATCACATGAGAGAAGATGGGCCCTGGCCGAAAATGGAACTCCCTGTCGCGCGGATCGAACACGTTGGCGCCAGTGATATCGGCGGGAAGCAGGTCAGCGGTGCATTGCACCCTGCTGAACCTCGCATCGACCGACCGCGCCAGGCTCTTCGCCAGCACTGTCTTGCCCACCCCGGGCGCTCCCTCGATGAGGACGTGTCCCTGCGCCAAAAGGGCCATCACCATCGACTCGACGGCTTCGTTGGCCCCGACCATGACCCGGCGGATGTTGGCGAGCACCTTGGTCGCGACCTCGTGGCTGCTCTGGGCCTTCTCGTCCAAGCTCTCCTCCAACCACCTCGCCTATCAGGGCCCCATAGTAGCATCGCCAGGGTGTCGGCACGCGGGGCGTAGATGACGGGTCTGGCGTTGGCTCCGAGCCAGCGACTGCGCGAGTTTGGAGCCTCGCGCGCTACCGAGTGCGTTAGGCCGTCCCTCGGCTGGGCCCGACCCTCACGTCCTTGACGTTTGGGTCGCTGGCGGCGACGTGGAGAAGCTGCAGGGGTTCCGTTCCTGAGCTTTCAAACCAGTACTTGAATCCATGGGGCATCACGATTCCCTCGTGCATCCCCAGCTCGGCCAACAAGACGTCGCCCTCGCCGTAGAACTTCACCGCGCCCTGCATAACCATGAAGAATCCATCGCTTACCGTATGGCTGTGTAGCCTGTTCTCTCCGCCTTCCTTCACGATCTGCATGTCCGCCGACAACCTGTCCGTCTTACAGAGGACCGTCAGGTTCTTCGGCCGGTCGTTATCTGGACGTTGGTAACTGAACTGTTGTGGTTCCATGCCCCTTCCGCCTCCCTTTACCGCCTGCGGGCCACGCGCTGACACCTCGCCAGCGAGCCTGATAATACACTTGAGTCAGTCTATGCTGCGGAAGTCCGTGGCGGAATCAGCCGCTGGATAGCGCCCGCCCAAGCTAATACGGAACCTGCTAGGCCGAGCTCATTCCTGCTTACCCCAGCTCGGATACCCGCCCAAGAAATAGGACCGCGCCCGTTGCCCTATCCCGCACCAGGAAGATGAAGGGACGGTCGACGGTAAGCCTTATCGGCGGATCAGGCTCCACCGACTTCACGCCCACTATCACCGCTGTGGCCGCCGCCGCTTCCGTCCCTGCTTCGTCGACCGATACGAACGCTTGATGGACGACATCTGTGATCAACAAGCACTCAGCGTCTCCCGCAAGACATGATGTCCCGTCCATTCCCGAGAAGTCGGCGGAGCTTTCGCTAAAGGCGTCTGGCATCCCCATTGCCTTGAGCGTGTCGGAGAGGCCAAAGCTGGCTTTCACCTCGAACTTCGGCATCGTCAGCAGAACAGGCCGGGTTTCCAGGTCCTCCAAGATTCCGTCGACCCTGGAGCCGGCCAACGACTCCTCAAACTCGCGGAACCTCCCCTCGTCAGGGAGCAGGATCGCCATGGACATTTCACCGCCGTCGTACAGCAGCTCCACGGCCTGGTAGCCGTCGCCGCGCGCATAGCCGAGCCGGGCCTCCTGCCGCATCATCGGCGCCTCGACCTGGCCGCCTCCCAGAGGGTGGAATGGGCCCGGCGACGTGGCGCTCTCGTCGAAGGGCAGCTGCCAGGCCGCGTTGAAGTAGATGGCGTTGGCGAGCACTAGTCGCGTCAAGGGGGAAATCGCTCCAGGCGGGATCAGGTCCTCGATCCGGTCCTCGGTCTCGTCGGCGACCCAGTCGTTGATACGGACGCGCGCTTCCTCTGGATTGCGTCGGAAGTCCGTCCGCCTGATTTCGCTCCCGTAGTGCTCGGCGAGGACGTCTAGGAATGCCGTCAGGAACTCGTGGCCCTCTTGGCCCCAAACGGAGTTGGCGATGCTTAGCCGAAAGCCGCCGTCGTCTTGGCCCGCTGCCCCTTCTCCGCGGGAGGCGAGGGCGAGGTCCAGGGCGTTGAAAGCGGGGTGCAGCCGGTCTGGGGGAAGGCGGAAGCGGAGCGTGTCGGCCATCTGGCGCTCCGTCTCGCCCCTCGCCCCCGCGGAGGTCATGGCGAGCGCCAGGGAGATGCTGTAGGGGGAGTAGAAGAGGTTGCCCTCCCGTTGGGCCAGAGCGCGGTGAAGGTCCAACGCGAAGTCGGTATTTCCGCGCGTCAGACCAGCCAGCTCCGGCTCAGTCGCTCCCGGTGACATCGTCCGAGTCTTGAGGGATTGCAACGCCACCGGCGCTGCGGGGAGGGGCGTGGGCGAGACCTCGGTGGGGGTCGGGGTTGGGTGCGGCGTGGGCGTCGCGGTTGCTGTCGGCGGAGCAGGGGTCGCTGTCGCTGGCTGGATGGCGGGAGTAGCTGTCCCCATGGGAGTGGAAGTCGCGGGAAGTGGGGCGGTTGGAGTGGGAACGAGGGTTGGGGTAGGGGAGGGCCGGGCCGCAGCCGCTTCCCCGCCGCTGGCCGCCGTTGTGGGAGCCGCCGTCGGCGTCGGCGCAGCGTCACATCCGGTCTGGCCCGCCAACAGTCCGGCCGCAAGAAGCAGGAGAGCAAGCGGACCGACTGGCAAAAGGGAGATTCTTCTTCCGAACACTCCGGTTACACCTAGCCAGCTTCATGCGAAAACGTTCAGCGAGTCTCAGAACATAGTATGCCCAGGAGCGCTCCCCTAGCTAATAGTTCCGCATACGCCGAAGCGGGTGACTGCAGCCGAAGCCTGCCAGCATGTATCGTAGGCAGCCCTAGGCGTGCCCTGATTAGCCGGAAGGAGTAGGTAGATCATGGTCAAAATGAGCGGGGGTGAAGCGCTGGTGAAGTCGCTCGTGCGGGAGGGCGTCGAGGTGGTGTTCGGGATCCCCGGCATCCACATGTCCGGGATCGTCGTCGCGCTGCGGGACGAGCCGGGGATTCGCCTGATTACGACCCGCCACGAGCAGGGAGCCGCGCACATGGCGGACGGCTATGCGCGCGCATCGGGGACCCCCGGCGTGGCCCTCGTGGTCCCCAGCGCGGGCGTCTACAATGCCGCCTCCGGCCTCGCGACCGCATATGCCCGCTCCTCGCCCGTGCTCCTCATCGCCGGCCAGGTCCCCCGCGCCCAGATCGGCAAGAACATCGGGGCTTACCACGAGGTCTCGGACCAGTCAGACATGATGAGCCCCGTGACCAAGTGGCGGCGGCGTGTGCTCACGCCTCGGGAGATCCCCTACGCCGTGTCCGAAGCGTTCAGGCAGATGCGTACGGGCCGCCCCCGCCCTGTTCTGATCGACATCCCGCCCGACGCCGGCGTGGAGCGTGACGAGGTCCAACTGCGCAACCCCGCGCGCATCTCGCGGATCGTGCCGAGCCGGGAACAGCTTCAGGAGGCCGCCGAGGTCATCGCCCGCTCGCGCTCGCCCCTGATATTCGCGGGCGGCGGCGTAGCGCAGTCGGGCGCGGAGCAAGCCCTCGTCGCGCTGGCGGAGGCGACGAATATCCCCGTTATCACGTCCGGCGGCGGCAAAGGGGCCATTCCGGACCGCCATCCGCTCTGTTACGGCTCGTGCCTCAGTCCGGCAGGTGAGAGGCACGAGATGAACCAGCTCTTCGAAGTGATGCAGTCCGCCGACGTGGTGATAGGAATCGGCACGCGCTTCTCGTTGGGCAATCCGGCCGGCGAATCGTCCACGTTGATAAACATCAACGTAGACGACACCGACCTCACGAGAGTCCAAGCCAACACCATCCCCCTACACGGCGACGCCAGGGCGACCATCGAAGCATTGCTTCCCGTTCTCATCGAGACCGGGGGAGGAGACCGTCCATCGCCTGTAGAGGCGGTCACCGCCGCCCGGCGGCTGATCTCCTATTACGACATCAGGCTCCACGAGCCGCAGTACCCGATTCTGGAGGCAATCAAGAACAGCATCCCGGAGGAGACATTCACGGTCTGGGACGTCACACAGTTCGGCTACTACTCCCGCACCCACTACCCGGTGAATCACCCAAAGACGTACATGGACTCCGGTTACTCTTTCAACCTAGGCTATTCGTTCCCAACGGCGTTGGGGGCCAAGGTGGCCCAACCCGACCGACCGGTCGTGTGCGTCACTGGAGATGGCGGGTTCTTATTCAACGCGGCCGAGCTTTCCACGGCGGTCAAGTACGGGATCAACGTGACCACCGTCGTCTTCAATGACGGCGCCTACGGGAACGTTGGCCGCGACTTGGACGAGTTCTTCGGCGGGAGCTACGAGACCGACTTGGCCAACCCTGACTTCGTCAAGTTCGCCGAGTCGTTCGGCGCGGTCGGCATGGGGGCGGATGATCCCATGGACCTGGAGAGACTGTTGCCCATAGCGCTGGAGACCAAGGCGCCGGTGATCATCGACGTGCCCGTCGGACACATACCGCTGCCGCGCGCCAAGCAGCACGCGCACCTGGCTTCCGTTCCTTGGGCCGTGCCCCAAGAAGGGCTGATTAGGTCATGACCGCGGCGATGCGCGCTGAAATCCTCCGGTAACGTCAAAACATCTTCAGTTAAGCGGCACAAGGCGGCAATGAAGGGTAGGGTAGCCGCCACCGCGCCTGAACTTGGAGACCCCTTGGCGTTGCTCAAAATCACCTACGACATCCGAACTTTTCGTGGGGACCTCTTCGGCGGCCTCACGTCGGCCGTCGTGGGGCTGCCCGTGTCCCTGGCCTTTGGTGTGGCGTCGGGTTTGGGGGCGATTGCCGGCATCTATGGCGCAATCGCGGTGGGCTTCTTCGCAGCGGTGTTCGGCGGCACGCGGTCGCAGATATCCGGCCCTACCGGGCCGATGGCCGTGGCCATGGCCGTCGTCGTCACGAGCCACGCCGGCAGCCTCGCCGAGGCTTTCACGGTGGTCGTCATGGCGGGCCTGATGCAGATGCTCCTGGGCGTTCTGAGGATTGGCCGGTTCGTAGCCTACACGCCGTACTCGGTGATTTCCGGGTTCATGTCCGGCATCGGCATCATCATCATCTTGCTGCAGACGCTGCCTTTCCTGGGGGCGCCCGGCGCGGAGGGCGGCCCGCTGGGCGCGATCCGCGCGTGGCCCGACGCCATAAGGAGTGTCAACCTCAACGCCGTCACACTCGCCGCCGTCACACTCGCCGTGGGGGTGCTCTGGCCCAACCGGCTCAAGCGGTTCCTGCCTGCCACCCTGGCCGCGCTGATTGCCGGAACGTCGTTGGGCGTTCTGTGGCTGACCAACACGCCGGTCATCGGCGACGTGCCCACCGGGCTGCCGACGCTGCAGGCGTTGAATCTCTCCCCGGACGTGCTGGCGCGCGCCGTGCAGCCCGCGTTGATTATCGCCCTCCTCGGCTCCATAGACAGCTTGCTCACCTCCTTGATAGCAGACTCGATGACCCGTACGCGCCACGACCCGAACCGCGAGCTGGTGGGGCAGGGCCTCGGGAACACGATTGCGGGACTCATTGGGGGTCTGCCCGGGGCCGGCGCCACCATGGGTACGGTGGTCAACATCCGCGCCGGTGGACGCTCGCGCGTTTCGGGGGTCTTGCGCGCTGGGATTCTGCTGGCTCTGGTGCTGGGTCTGGGGAAGTACGTGGAGGCGATTCCCCACGCGGTCCTGGCGGGCATCCTATTGAAAGTAGGCTGGGACATTATCGATTGGCGCTTCATCACACGGGTCCACCGCGTTCAGCGAGAGCATCTGCTGGTGATGCTCATTACGCTCTTGCTCACGGTGTTCCTCGACCTGGTGACCGCCGTGGCGATAGGGTTGATTGCGGCGGGCATGGCCAGCGCCCGGCAGTTCGAGCGTTTGGAGATGGACAGCGTGGTCTCCTTGCCGCTCCTGGACCGGAGCTTCCTCGCGGATCGGGAAGATGCGGACGACGTCGACGCCTTCTCCGCGCGCGTCGGCTTGGTGGCGCTCAGGGGCAGCTTTTCCGTCGCGTCCGCCAACAAGTTGATCAACACAATCAGCGTAGACATTAGAGACCACGAGGTCGTGATTCTCGACTTTTCCGACACCGTCTACTTGGACGATAGCGCCGCCCTGGTGGTGGAGCAGATGATTGACGTCGCCATAGACGAGGACACCGAGTGCATCGTGATGGGTCTTAATGGCCTGCCTGCGACCACGCTGCAAGCGCTCAACGTTCTGCGGCGGGTTCCTCGCGACCACTTTGTCTTGAATCGAGACGGCGCAAGAGATGTCGCGAAGCGGATACTTGCAGAGCGGGAGCCTGCGGATTAGCCGACCTTTCCATAACCCATGTCTGGCCCTCTCCCTCGTCTGCGAGACCTCTGCATACCTCTCCCCGCATATCCGTCATTGCCTCGATAGTCCTCTCCACCGTCTGCGGGGGAGAGTTAGAGAGGGGGCCGCCCCACTCGCCAATCAGCGCCCACGCCCCCTTCCGTCATTCCCGCGCAGGCGGGAACCTCGTAGCGGGGCGACAGCACCGCGATCCCTCCCTCCGTCCTCCACCCCCTATTTTCGTCGGTTGTGGTGTGGGCCGACAGGCTGGCATGAGGGATTCCCGCGAAGGCGGGAACGAGTACCCCACGTCGCCATAGTGACATTTGCCCGTTGTGCCAACGGATCCTCGCTCCCTATCCTGCCTCCCATGCCCCAACCGCCCCACACCCTCCACGCCTCGATGCCCCCACCGGCCCATGTCGGAAAGTGTCGGATTCTGTCGGAAAGTGTCGAATGTATGTCGCGAAGTGACGCATTACTGTCGCAGAATGTCGCCCGCTGTCGCGCCCGAAACCCCCTTCCTAGGAGTAAATGCCATGGAAAGACCGGGGAAATGCGACAGTTTTGAGAAAATCGGTGCTCACCCCACCCGTAGACCCAGACCCGTCATTCCCGCGGAGGCGGGAATCCAGGGCCTCCCCTCCTTACCAAGGAGGGGCTAGGGGTGGTTCCGCCAGGAGTAAATGGCACGAAACGGCACACTTTTCGATGAGGCCGCCCCCGCGCACTCGTAGACCGGGGGAAAGTTACGAGTGCGATGCATGTGCCATAGTCGGATAAACCAAGTCCTTGCGGTCGCGCGATGCGCCGGACCGGCGCCGATTCCGGTCTCACCGGGCCGCCCCCCTACCTGCTTCCACCATGTCATGCGGGGGAGAGTTGGAGAGGGGGCTTCCCTTCCGTTGTCGCTCCCGGCTGTGCCCTCCGCTCGTGTTAGGGGCGTCCGGCGTTGACGGTCTGCCCGGCGCCCCATAGGATGCCCCCGCCGTGTGTTTTCACGTGCGTTCGGAGCCCGTTCGGAGGTTAAGAGGCTAAATGGAGATAGGGATTGCGTTTCCCAAATTGATGCCCGCCGGCAAGGGGGACCGCATCGTAGAATGGGCGGCCCGGGCCGAGAAGGGTCCCTTTTCATCCCTCGCCCAGATTGATCGTCTCGTGTACGGGAACCATGATGTGCTGATTGCGATGGCCGCGGCCGCGGCAGTGACGGAGCGCATCAGGCTGATGACGACGGTGCTAATCGCTCCTCTGCGCAGCGCGGCGGTGATGGCCAAGCAAACGGCCAGCATCGACTCCATATCGGGCGGGCGGTTCGTCCTCGGGCTTGGCGTAGGCTCCCGTCCCGACGATTTCGCGGCGAGTGGGGCCGAGATGAAGGGGCGCGGCAGAGCGTTCGAAGAACAGATTGCGGAGATGAAGCGCATCTGGGCGGGCGACGGGCTCAAAGACGGCGTTGGCCCCATCGGGCCGCCGTCCTCCCGGGCGAGCGGGCCGGAGCTGCTGATTGGCGGACGCTCGGAGGCGGCCCTCAAGCGCTCGGGCAGACTCGGCGACGGCTATGTCGCGGGAAGCGCGGGGAGCGCCCCGTCCAATCAGGCCCAGGAAGTCATGAGCTACTTCCGAGTTGTGGAGGCGGCCTGGAAGGAGGCGGGCAAGCCCGGCAGGCCGCGCCTCGTCGCAGGCCTCACCTGCGCTTGGGGGGCCTATGCAGCCGACCGGACAGCCGAATCCGTCAGGTCATACTACGCATTTCGCGGCGAAGCAGCGAAGGCAATGGAGATCAACGTGCCCTCGACGAAGAGAACGCTCCGCGAGGCGCTGCGCGCTTACGAGGAAATCGGCTGCGATGAGCTCGTCTTGGAGCCGGGACACGCTGACTTGGAGCAGATTGACAGGCTCGCAGATTTCGTCGCGAGCATGTAGAAGCAGACAAATCGAGGAGGTGGAAGCCTTGGGCTATCGGCTCAGCAGTGACTCTACGGGAGTCACCCTTCATAGAGAGAGTTGCACGTTCCCTGGTCACGCCCTGGAACCCAAGTGGACAAGGTTCACTACCCAAGACGAAGCCCGTGCGTCATCTGAGCAGGAGGTCCGCAAGTGCGAGGTTTGTCTGCCTAGGCCGTCGGAGCATCGTTTAGCGAGCGGCCAGACGGTCTGGATTTCGCGCCCGGAGGGGGATGCCCCGCGCCCCGCCGTCATGTGGCTCCACGAGCGTTATGGCGTCGTTCAGCACCCCTTGGATATGGCCGAGCGGCTCGCCGAGGCTGGCTACGTCGGCGTCTGCCCGGACCTCTTCCACCGTTATGATGGCGACCCGGACGCGCTGCACAGAGGCGAGGCGCGAATGACGATCCGCGACGATGAGGCCGTCGCCGACTTGGACGAGGTGATCGCGTTTCTCAGGAGCGAGTCCTACGTGCAAGGCGACAAGATAGGCATCATCGGAGTGTGCCAAACGGGTCGCCAGCCGATGCTGTACGCGGCGCGCCGCAGCGACGCGGCGGCGGTGGTCGCTCTCTACGGCGGCGCAGACCGCCCTGATTGGGCGCCGACGGACGCGATGCCGGTGCCGTCCAGAGAGTTGGTCGCAGACCTGGACTGCCCGGTGCTCGGGCTGTTCGGAGAGGCAGACCACACCATCTCGGTGGACGCGGTGCTCGCGCTGCGCGCCGCCTTCGAGAAGGCGAACAAGAGCTATAGGATACGGCTCTATCGGGACGCGCCCCACGGCTGGTTCAACGACACCATGCCCGGCCGGTTCCGTCCGGAGCAGACGGCGGCGGCTTGGAGCGAGATGCTCGCGTTCTTCGAGGAGGCCTTCGGCGCCGGATGGGACCGGAATCGCGTCGCCTGGGACTTCGCGAGCGATGTCTCAGGCGAGTACGACTTCACAAAGAATGTCAGATTAGAGTGACCGAGCAAGGAGGAGAGAGAGAAATGGCGACCAACCCATTGATAGGCGGGCCTGAGCCTGCGGGCGCGGACATCCAGATTGAGGCGGAAGGGGCGCAGATTGCGGCCTACGAGTCGCGGCCTGCACCCGGCGGGAGCGCTGCCGCCGTAATCGTGATTCATGAGAACCGAGGCCTCGTCCCCTACTTGCGGGACGTTGCGGACGGATTGGCGAGTAACGGCTTTATCGCTGTTGCGCCCGACCTGCTGTCGCGTGACGGCGGGACCGCGAGCATCGAGGACGTTCCCGCGAAGTTGAGCGAGATTCCCCGCGAGCGTCACGTGAGCGACGTGCAGGCCGTGATAGCGCATCTCAAGGCGCAGCCGGACGTTACCAGCATCGGAATCATCGGCTTCTGCTTCGGCGGCGGCGTCACCTGGCGCATTGCGACGGAGAGCACGGACATCGCCGCTGCTGTGCCGTTCTACGGGGCGAACCCGCCCCTGGACCAGGTCCCGAACATCGCGGGCGCCGTCTACGCCGTCTACGGCGAGAACGACGAGCGTATCAACGCGGGCATCCCGGACATCACCAAGGCGCTGGAGGACGCGGGAACGACGTGCGGCATGAAGGTCTACTCCAACGCCGCGCACGCGTTCCACAACCACACGAACCCCGATCGCTACGCTGCCGAGGCTGCGGAAGCCGCCTGGGCCGATGCGCTTGCCTGGTTCAACAAGCACCTAGCCGGATAACTGCCGCCCTTTCGTTTCCCGGCTAAGGCAGGACCTCTCGACTAACCCTCCCCCGCAGACACAGGCGGGGGAGGACTAGAGGGGGAGCGTCACCAGAGACGGCGGACGCCGTAGCGGTCGAAGAGAGCCTCAGTCGAGACCAGAACGAGGTCGCGCATCAGCGCCTGGGCGATGAGCATCCGGTCGAATGGGTCGCGGAGCGGACCCTGTAGCGCTCCTGCACGTGCGCCTTCCGCTACGGTGACTGCCAGCTCCTCGAAGCCCTGGCGGGCGATGGCTCCGGCCATGTCGAGCGCGGGTTCTTCCGCCTCCGGCAGTTTACCGATGCGGTGCTTGGTGGTTATCTCCCAAGCCGACGCTGCGCTGATGAGTTTGTCGTTTGATTCGTCCGCGATTGCGCTGCGGGCAGCATGCGAGAGTTGACCGCTCCCGGCAAGCCACCAAACGAACGCGTGGGTGTCGAGCAGGAGCCGCAACGACTAGCCGCCCTCCCAGAGGCGCAGCTCCTCTTCGGGGAGCGGGTCGAAGAAGAAGCTGTCGGGGATAGCAAGCAGCTCCGGATTGGAGCCGAATTGCGGTTTGCCCTTGGGACGGCAGCTGACCAGCCGGGCGACGGGCTTACCGTTGCGTGCGATGATGACTTCCTCCCCTGCCTCGACCTGCGCGAGCAGCCGCGACAACTGGGTCTTCGCTTCATGGACGTTCACGGTTGTCATGGGGATTCACCGAAGCTTGATTAGCTAAGTATATGACTAATAATCGGCGCAAGGTCAAGTATGGCCAGCCCACCGAGCGCATCCGCGATGCTTGGCGCGCGTCCGTCGCTTGGACCTTGATGCTGCTGACCCGCTTCCCGCTTTGACCCACACGGGCGCGAGCGGTTAGGGTTAGTCCTCAGACACGGCGCGGGGCTGATGGCTCAGCGCCCATGGAGGCCCACGTGAAGATAGACATCTTCAACCACATCCTGCCCAAGCCCTACTACGACAAGATGACCAGCATGAGCGAGGACGGCGCGTACATGATGAAGCGCGTGTCCGCCATCCCGATGCTGTATGACGTCGACGCCCGTTTCGAGAAGATTGACCAGTTTGGCGAGGACTACAAGCAAGTATTCTCGCTGAACCTTCCGCCGGTTGAGGTGGTCGCCGGCCCCGAGGACAGCCCGGAGCTGGCCCAGATCGCCAACGACGGAATGGCGGAGGTAGCGAACAAGCACCCCGACCGCTTCCCCGGCTTCGTCGCCGCGCTGCCGCTCAACAATGTCCAAGCGTCGCTCGATGAGATCGACAGGGCGGTCGGCAAGCTGGGCGCGAAGGGCGTGCAGATCTTCACGAACGTGAACGGGCGGCCCCTCGACGACGAGGAGCTGACGCCCATCTTCGACAAGATGGCGGACTACGACCTGCCCATCTGGCTGCACCCAACGCGCGCTGCCGATTTCCCTGACTACGTAACGGAGGACCGCTCCTGGTATGACATGTGGTGGGCGTTCGGCTGGCCCTACGAGACGAGCGTCGCGATGGGCCGGATCGTGATGTCGGGGATGCTGGACAGGCGCCCGGATCTCAAGATTATCACCCACCACATGGGCGGGATGGTCCCGTTCTTCGAAGGGCGCGTCGGCCCCGGCCTCGATCAGCTTGGACGGCGGAGCGACGACCCTCACGAGATTGGGACGCTGTCGCGGCTGGAGAAGCGGCCCTACGACTACTTCCGCATGTTCTACGCGGACACCGCCACGTTTGGCTCGGTGCCTGCGACGGAGTGCGGCCTCGCGTTCTTCGGCGCGGATCACGTGCTGTTCGCTTCCGACGCGCCATTCGACCCGGAGAAGGGCTCCGGATACATCCGGTCGACGCTCGCGGTCATGGAAGGCATCACCGCCTCCATCGAGGACAAGCAGAAGATCTTCGAGGGCAACGCCCACCGCCTCCTCAAGCTGGACGAGTAGGCTTATCTCCTCCACCTTCCAGGGGGGAGGCTTAGGGAGGGGGCCGCCTAGCTACGCTAGCCCGTAGTACCTCGCCGGGTTGTCCGAGAGTATCTTCTCCACGATTCGCGGCTCGATGTCCTCGCGCTTGCGCATCAGGGCGACCATCCCGTTGTCCTTCGACTGGTCCTGGTGGCCGTAGTCCGATCCCATGATGATGTTGTCCTCGCCGATGTACGAGACGAGGTATGGAATATCCTCATCGGTCTCGGCCGCCACGTAGAGGCGGTAGTCGCGGAAGAGGGCGGGGCCGAAGTCGAGTGCAGAGTCGGGATTGCCCCGGCCGATGCTGCGCTCGGAGGTTCGGGTGGACCGGCGCAGGTGGTGGACCACGTAGGGTACCCACGACGCCGACGCTTCGATGAACCCGAATCGCAGATTCGGGTAGCGCTCGGGAATCTTGTGGGCGACGAGGTCGCGGAAGGCGAAGAGAGGCAGCGAGCGCACGTGGGGCAGGTTGTGCGAGACCGTGCGGTCGAACACCTGCAGCATGCCGGGGGAGCCGCCGCCCGTGTGGACGCTGATCGCCATGTTGAGGCGGTTTGCTACTTCGTAAACAGGATGGAAGTAGGACTCGGCCAGCGAACGGTCGCCCTCGACGCCCCGGAAGAAGACGCCGACCGCGCCGTTCTCGCGGGCGATCTCGATTTCCTTGACTGACTCCTCGATGTTGCGCAGCGGTGGCACGACGACCCAGCGCATCCGGTCGCCGGCCACGCGCCAGGCGTCGGCCATGTAGCGGTTGTAGCTACGGCAGATGGCGATTTCCAGATCGACGTCGTCGGTGATATAGGCGAGGAGGACGGTGGGGAAGACGACCTCGGTGTCGACGCCGCGCTTGTCCATGTCCTCGACCCGGGCCTTCGGGTCGGTGATGTACCGCACCACGGAGCGGATGTCGGAGCGATTATCTTCGGACTCGGAGCCGCCCACCGCGACGGCGTAGCTGCCCTTGCCGTGGCGCTTCGGGACGGCGTTGCCGTTGATCATCCATACGAAATCGCGTCTTCCTCCCTCGTCAGGCGGAGCGACCGACGCCAGAAGCGGTCTGCGGTCGTACATGTCCTTGTCGAAGTGCTCCCAGACGCCTGGGTGCTCGATGATGTGGGTGTCTGCGTCTACGATGCCGGGCATGGCTTGGTCCTCCCCCTGCGAATGAGCTGAAGGTCGTTGAGGCGAGTATACCCGCGCTGCCGCCAAGCGCCCAAACAATTGCCTATTGAAGAGGGACTGCGCGGCGCTATACTCCCCGCGCTTGGCCAGTCATAGGACAACCGGAGCGTTCTAGAGCGATGACAGTAACGAGTTTCAGAGACCAGGCGGCCCGGCTTCTGGCTTTCGCCGGGATTGAGATCAATGGTAGGGAGCCCTGGGATATCCAGGTGCATGACGAACGCCTCTATCCCCGGGTGTTTGCGGAGGGGACTGTGGGTTTCGGCGAGTCGTACATGGACGGGTGGTGGGACGCGGAGCGGCTCGACGAGACGATGACGCGCATCCTCGGCGCCGGGATCCAGCACCGCCTCCCTCGGCGTCTCAGCACGCTCAAGCTGGCGGCGGCCGCTAAGTGGACGAACCGTCAGAACAAGAAGCGGGTATGGGACGTTGGCGAGCAGCACTACAACCTGGGCAATGACCTGTTCGCCGCCACGTTCGATTCGAGGCTGACGGGCAGCTGCGGGTATTGGAAAGACGCCCTGGACCTGGATGCGGCGCAGGATGCGAAGCTCGATTTGGTCTGCCGGAAGATTGGCTTGCAAGCCGGCCAGAGCGTGTTTGACATCGGGTGCGGGTGGGGCGCGTTCATGGGCTTCGCGGCGGAGCGGTACGGCGCCAGATGCACCGGCGTGACAATCTCCCGCGAGCAGGTGAATTACATCGGCGAGCGGTACGCGGCCTTGCCCATCGAGGCGGGGCTGATGGACTACAGGGACGCGACCGGCGTGTACGATCACGTCGTCTCCATGGGCATGTTCGAGCACGTGGGGCCGAAGAACTATTGGATGTACTTCAAGAAGGCCAATCAGTTGCTCAGCGACGGTGGACTGTTCCTACTCCACACGATCGGCTCGAACCGTTCGGCGGACGCTGCCGATCCCTGGATAGATAAGTACATCTTCGTCAACGGCGTCCTGCCGTCCGTAGCGCAGATAGGCAGGGCCATCGAGGGGCTTTTCGTGGTCGAGGACTGGCATAATTTCGGGTCCGATTACGACAAGACCCTCGTTGCCTGGTACGAGAAGTTCCATAGCAACTGGGACTCGCTCAAAGACGTCTGCGACGAGCGTTTCTACCGGATGTGGAAGTTCTATCTGCTGGCGTGCGCTGGAGGCTTTCGTTCACGCAACATCCAGCTCTGGCAGATCGTGCTGTCGAAGCGAGGAGTCCCCGGCGGATACACGACCGTCCGGTAGAGCGGCATGGGGCGGGTGGTAGGCAGGGTTCTACCGGCGCTGCCCCATTCCTCAGCTTGGGCAGTCCGTATATTCATGCCCGCTCGCTGCGGATGGTCTCTCGGTCAGGTTCCCGCCGCAGCGTTTCCCGGGCCAGCAGCATGAATAGCAGCCCGCATCCCACGACGATTCCGGCGAAGATGTAGAGCGTGGTTTCGAGTCCCACGCGACTCGCGAGCAGACCGGCGCCCAACGGTCCGATAACCTGGCCGATGTTCATCGTCAGGTGATAGACGCCCAAGAAGACCCCCCGGCGGTCCCGCGGGGCTAAGTCCATCGCGTACGTTTGGATGGCGTTGGAGTTCACTCCCTCGGCCAGTCCGAATGCGGCGACTGCTGCGAGGGCCGTGACGAAGCCGGCAGTTCCCCCAAGCAGATAGGTGGAGGCGGCGGTCGCCGCCAAACCGAGGATGACCATTCGCTTTCGTCCGTAGCGGTCGATCAGGGCGCCCGTAGGCAGGGCCAGCGCTATGGTGATCAGCGCTGTTATGCCCATGAGATTGCCGATCGCCGCGGGAGTGAGAGCGCCGACCTCTTGAGCGTGGATGGGGAAGTAGGTGCGGAAGACGCCTGGGCCCACACCGATCATCCCGAATGCCACCGTGGCGGCCACGAGGGCGGCGAACGCCCTGCTGCGGAACATGGCCAGCGAGGAGCCGCGCGGGGGCTCAGGCGACGGATGTTCCTGCGCGGAAGGCCTCCTTTCTTTCCGGTCGGCGTAGTCGGGTCTTGTCTCAGGGATGAAGAATAGCGTGGTGATGATGACCGGGACCTTTGTCAAAGCGATGAAGATGAACACCCATCGGAGCCCGAATGCAGTGGCGATGAGGCCCCCCACGACCGGCCCCGCCAGCATGCCCAGACGCTGGGCGGTGTTCCTGAACGCGACGCTGCGCCCTCGGTTGCCGACCGCCGTAACGTCGGCCACGAGCACACCCGAGCTCACCGTCCAGAACGCGATGCCCAGGCCGGCTACGATTTCCAGGAGGGCGTATTGCAGATAGCTCGTGCTGAAGAATTGCAGCACGAGGACCGACCCTTGCGTGATGGCGCCCGCGTAGATCATGGGCCGTCTGCCCCATCGGTCGGCGAGAAGCCCCGTTATCGGCCCCGACACCATGCGCGGGGCTGCGCTCAGGGAGGAAATGAGGCCCACGTAGACGAGGGATACGCCGAAGGAGGCGGCGAACAGCGGGCGTGTGACCCACAGGGCCCCGGTGCCGAACCCCCAGCTAAAGAAGATGACGGCGATCGGTATGGCGAGCCGGGTGATGTCCAGGGGGCGCGTCTGAGCCATGCCTGGCCCAGCCTAGATGACTTCCGCAGACTGCATGACGTCCAATTGCTCGTCGGTGTAGCTGGCAAGTGTCGAGAGCACTTCGCGGGTGTGCTGGCCCAGCAGCGGGGGCGGCGTGAAGCGCTCCTGATGTCCCGTCTTGATGGGGTTGCCGGAGGTCTTGATCCGGCCCGCGGCGGGGTGGTCTATTTCCACGAGCATATTGCGATGCAAGACTTGGGGGTCTTGGAAGACGTCGGCGATGTTGTTGATGGGCGCGCCTGGAACGTCCCATTCGACGAACAGCGCTCTCCATTCGGCCTGCGTCTTGGTGGCGACGGCCTCGGCCAGCACGTCCTCCAGTCCTTGTCGGTGCTCCATCCGGCCGCTCGCGGTCTTGAATCGTGGGTCGTTGGGCAGGTCATCGCAGCCGGGGACGGCGGCAGCCATCATGTCGGCTGTCTTGAACCAGAAGGGTTCGGTCGAGCAGTGGATTTGGACCCACTTGCCGTCCTTGGTGCGGAAGGCCTTGGCCGGAATGTTGCTGGGATGTCCGGAGCCGATAGGGGCAGGAGTCTCGCCCGAGGCGAGGTAGAAGGCGCCGAGGTGGGCTTGGAAGGACACTTGCATGTCCAGCATGCTTACGTCGACGCGCTTACCCTCGCCGGTGCGCGCCCGTTCGTGCAGGGCGGTTAGAACGCCGAAAGCAAGGCCCCACCCGCCGCCGACGTCGCCCATCGGGAAGCCCATGTAGACGGGGTCATCGCCTGGCCTGCCGGTGACGCTCATCGCGCCGCCCAAAGCTTGGACGACGCCGTCGAATGCCGGCCGCGACGCGTAGGGGCCGTCCTGACCGAATCCCGATAGCGATGCGGAGATGATTCGCGGATTGATGGACTTGAGCGTCTCGTGGTCGATTTGAAGGCGCTCCAGTACGCCGGGGCGGAAGTTGTCGAGAACGACATCGGACTTGGCCACGAGGGCGTAGAAGGCCTCGCGGCCTTCCTCGGGGCGGAGATTGAGCGTGACGCTCCGCTTGTTGCGATTGAAACCGAGGAAGTAGGCGCTCTCGCCATTGAGGAAATAAGGGCCCAGCTTGCGAGAGGCGTCCCCCGTGCCCGGCTGCTCGATCTTGACGACGTCGGCGCCGAGGTCGGCCAGGAGCCGGCCTGCGAGCGGCCCCCCAAGGACGGAGGTGAGCTCGAGGACGCGGATGTCCTCCAAGGGCATGCTCATAGGCCTGCCTCGAAGAGGAAGTCGCCTGACGGGTAGTCCTTGAGAAGATTGCGGGCGATGACTTGGCGCTGAATCTCGTTCGTGCCCTCGCCGATGATCATCAAGGGGGCGTCTCTGAAGTAGCGCTCGACAGGCAGGTCTTGGGTATACCCCACGCCGCCGTGAATGCGCATCGCTTCCATGCTGACGGTGAGGCAGGTCTCGCTGGCAAAGAGCTTGGCCATACCGGCTTCCAAGTCGACGCGTCGACCCTCGTCCTTCTTCCGGGCTGCGTCCATCACCAAGAGGTGCGCGGCCTTGACCTGCGTAGCCATGTCGGCCAGCTTCTGTTGGATGGCCTGGTGCTCGGCGATGGGCTTGCCGAAAGTCACGCGCTGTTGGGAGTATTGGATTGCTGCTTCGAGGGCGGCGCGCGCCACCCCCACCGCGCGGGCGGCGACGTTGATCCGACCCAACTCCAGCCCACCCATCACGTGCCTGAACCCCTGGCCTTCCACGTCGCCAAGTAGGTTCGCCCTGGAGACGCGGTAGTCCTCGAAAGCCAACTCGGTGGTCTCGACGCCCCGGTAGCCGAGTTTGGGGATGTCGCGCACGACCTCCAGCCCGGGGCCCTTCTCGCCGAGCAGGATGCTGATGCCGCGGTGCTTGGGCTCGGCATTCATGTCCGTCTTGCAGACGATGGCGTAGATGCTGGCGTAGCGGCCGTTGGTGATGAGCATCTTTCGACCGTTGACAACATAATCGTCGCCGTCGAGCGCTGCCCTCGTTTGGACGGAGGCGACGTCGGTGCCCGCGTCGGGCTCGGTGATGCACAGGGCGGCCCGCTTGTCGCCGACGGCCATTGCCGGGAGGAATCGTTCCTTCTGCTCCGGGACGCCGAAGGTTTCGATCATGTGGGCGACGAGCAAGTGGGTGTTGAGAACGCCGGTGAGGCTCATCCAGCCCTTGGCGAGCTCTTCGATGAGCAGGGCGTAGGTCTCGGCGCCGACGCCGCTGCCGCCGTACTCCTCCGGGATTGTGGCCCCGAAGAAGCCGAGCTCGCGCATCCGGTCGACGAGGTCGGTGGGGTACTCGTCGGCATGTTCGAGGTCACTGGCGGCGGGCACGACTTCGCGCTTGACGAAATCGCGGACCGTCGCGACGAGGGTTTTCTGGTCTTCGGTTAGCTGCGCCATGTACTTGAAGGGCTGGGGATCCGGCGGTCGCGAGTATAGCGGGTTTCCTCGGCGGCCACGGGCGGGACTCCCTCCGTCATTGCCTCGAAAGTCCTCTCCACTGTCTGCGGGGGAGAGTTAGAGAGGGGGCCGCCCCGCCCGCTACTTTCGTCGGTTGTGGTGTGGGGCGTCAGCTCGACACTCTGGATTCCCGCGTAGAGGGGAATCCAGAGTGCCTGGCAGGCCACACGCTCCTCTCCCGCCGGGAGAGGTCGCCGTAGTGCGGGTGAGGGAGAACGTCTCCTCCCCCCAAGCCCTAGCAGCCTCGGCGGCCACGGGCGGGACGTGGTATGTTGCGGCCACCCCATGGCCCAGGCCCAACCCCGCATATCGCGTTTCTGGCCGTTCGACCGCCTCTACTACGGCTGGGCCATCCTGACGGCCAGCATGTTCTCCGCCGCGGCGAGCGTTCCGATGCAGGGGCCCATCATGGGCGTGTTCCAACGCCCCATCCAAGAGGACCTTGGGTGGTCTTCCGTGTCGATCTCCATCGGCTTCGCCATAGGCTCCGGGATGGGCGGGCTGGGCTCGGTGTGGGTGGGCCCCGTGCTCGACCGCCGGGGCCCGCGCCGCGTGAGCGTGATCGCAGGGGCAATCATCGTCGGCTGCATGATCGGCCTGGCGTCGATGACGCAGTTCTGGCATTTCTGGGGCCTGTTTGGGTTGGCGCGCGGCACGGCGGCGGCCGGGGCCCAGCTCGCGACGATGGTGGCGCTGGCGTCTTGGTTCGTGAAGAAGCGGGGGCGCGTGGTTGGGCTGTTGGGCGTCGGCCAGCGGACTGGTCAGGCCATCATGCCAATTCCCATTGGCCTCGTTATCGTGGCGCTTGGGTGGCGCGAGGCGTGGCTGGTGCTGGCGGGATTCGCGTTCCTCGCAATCGTCCTGCCCAGCGCTGCGTATATGCGGCGTCGGCCTGAGGACTACGGCCTGCTGCCCGACGGACAGCCGACGGTTGAGAAAGCGCCGAGCGACGATGTCTCCGAGGTTGCGGGCGAGGAACTATGGACGCTGGCGGAGGCGAGGCGCACTCGCACGCTGTGGGCTCTGATTATTGGGCAGGCGGCGGTGATCCTCGCGGTCAACGCGACGAACCTCCACATAATCGCCAGCTTTCAGGACAAAGGCCTCTCGCAAGGCTTGGCGATTTTCGTCGCGACAATCTACCTCACCGTGGCGGCGTTATCGGTATTCGGGTGGGGCTTGGTGATGGAGCGCGTCCACACACGCTACCTTGCGTTGACGGCCGTCTCGTTCTACTTCGTCTCGATGGTGTTGGCGGTCGTGACCGCCTCATTCGCGGTGGCGGTCCTGTTTAGTCTGGCCTACGGGTCCGCGTTGGGTGTGTGGACAGTGGTGAGCCGGATGCTGTTCGCGAACTACTTCGGTAGGCGCTCCTTCGGAACCATCAGGGGCTTCGCCGCGCCCATCATGTCGAGCGTGAGCATGATTGGCCCTATCTTCGGCGGCTTCGTGCGGGACAGGACGGGAAGCTACGACCTCGCCTTCACGATTTTCGCGGGAGTCTTCGTGGTCGCATTCGCCGCCTTTGCATTCGCCGCGCCGGCCCGAAAGCAGCCCTAGCGCGAGTTATGCCTCGCGTGGCATGAGATCGCTGGCCCATTCGCTGATGCGGTCGGGCGCGAGCCGCGTCACGCCGGGGATGCGGTCGAAGTCCCTATCGGCGGAAATGATGTATGAGACGCCGATCCGTTGCGCCACCGCCGCGTGGACCAGGTCCGCGGGCCTGCGCCTCCGGATGGCTGTCCGCCAGCGCGGCGGCCCGCTGCACGTCCTCTGCGTACACCGGCTCGATGCGGTCGCGCATCAATTCTGCGAATCTGCTGAGCAACCCCCTGCCCAGTGCCCAGTGCTGCATCGCGCGGTACCGGTGGAGGATTTCTTGGAGCACTTCGGAGTTGGTCACGAACAGTTCAGGCCGTTCCGCTACCAGCTCCAATACATGGACGCATGGCTCTTTGAGGGCATGTTCGCCGCCGAAGGCGTACATGGGAACGTTGGCGTCTATCAACCCCGTGGGGTTAGGCGTCATGGGATCCGTACTTGTCCCCCAGCTCACGGCAAAGGGTCTCGGGATCAGGCGGAGTCGGACCGTACGCGCCGGCGATCTCCCTCACGATGCGCCAGCGGCGTTCCATCATGATCTGTTCGTAAGCGTCGTCTATGAGGGAGCGCACGACTTCGGAGACCGGCATACCCCGCCGCTCCGCCAACTCATCGAGCCGGGTGCGGCGCTCCGCGTCCAGCCGCACGTCCAACCGTGTAGCTGTCATGTAGGTCCTCCTTAATCCCGCCGACCTTCTCAGTGCGGAACTTTATGTACGGACAATAGCATACGGCAGGGCCCTAGGTCGAGCCCTGCCGTACATCTTCCGCTGTATGCCGAGAGACACGCCTCGCTATCGGACGGCGGCCTCCGGGTACATGTCCGGCTTGAGGACGGTCCAATGCTGGTCGGCGGGAAGGATGCGGTCGATGGCGCGGATCCCGACGAACTCGTTCTGGCTGCCGCGCGGCGCGCCCCCATCGCTCGCCACCTTGATTGCTTCGAGGAGCAGCTTGCGCATGGCGATGATGGCGCGGTCGCTGGTGCCGAGGCGCTCATTGCTGCGGTCGGCTATGACGCCCATGGTCTCTTGGAGGGCGCGGTCCTGGGTGTTGACGCCAACGATGCCGGTGAAGTTCTGGGTGCGCTGCATCTGGCGGTCGATCAGCCAGTCGTTGCCCTTGTTGCGCTTGGCGACGAAGGTCTTGCGGTCGATGTCCACGTCCCACTCGTTGCCGGTGCCGGCGAGCCGATGGGCCTTCTCGGGCAAGGGGTTCTCGTCCCAGGTGAAGGTCCAGTTGAAGACCATCGTGTTCTCGTCGTCGATGGGCACCCAGCAGTGGCCGGAGCTGCGGGGCTGTACCTGCTCGCCGCTGCCGCCGACCTGACCGGCGCGAAGCTGATGGAAGGGCAGGACGTAGTGGTAGGTGCGGATGTAGTTGCCCTCGTCCTTGGAGAGGGGGCGGGTGGAGCTGTAGGTGTAACCGTAGTTGGTCTGCTCGACCTCCAGGTAGGGAGCTGTGGAGCGGGAGCGGAGGAGAGTCTTGTCGGCCAGGTTGTTGTTGTGCAGGAAGGAGGAGTGAGAGGTGTCGATGCCTCCCTCGACAGCCTGGACCCAGTTGCAAGTCTGGACCAGCTTGGTGACGCCCCGGTGAGAATCAGGGACGGTGGTCCACTCGAAAGCCGGGGGTGGGGGGACCTTGTCGGCGGGGCCGAGGTAGGCCCAGATGACGTTGCCGCCCTCCCAGGTCTTGTAGGCGCGGGTCTTCACCTTGTGCTTGAAGTTGCTCTCGGCCGGCTCGTTGGGCATGTCGACGCAGACGCCGTCGACGTCGAACTTCCACCCGTGGTAGACGCAGCGGAGTCCCTCCTCCTCGTTCCTGCCGAAGAAGAGGCTGACGCGGCGGTGCGGGCAGGCGTTCGCCAAGAGCCCGACGCGGCCCTTGGAGTCGCGGAAGGCGACAAGGTCCTCGCCGACCACTCTGACGCGAACCGGGTCGCAGTCGGGTTCCGGCAGCTCAAAGTCCATCATAATGGGGATCCAGTAGCGCCGGATCGCCTCGCCCATAGGAGTCCCAGAGTCGACTCGCGTGATGAGGTCGTTATTCTCAGTCGAGAGCATCGCGTGTCCTCCTGTTCAGTACATTCAAGGTATTGGGGATTCTACTACCTTTGCGGGTTGCTATACACCCAGCCTTGGGGAGCGCTTGGGAATGCATGCGAACACTCCTCTGGCGGGCGATTGCTATGAGAGTCGTCCGTTGGTCAGCTCTTCCGCACCATGCGGGTGAGCAAGTCGATCCCGAACGCAACGATGGTCATGATGCCGACGCCCACGACGAAGGCGAGGAGGAGCAGCAGCGTGTTGTCCGGGTCGAACCTGTCCGACCACCAGTCTTCTAGGTTGAACAAGCTGACCCAGTGCGGGATATTCCACTCAGCGAGCAGCAGCTGGCCATAGATGAAGATGATGACCGCGAGGAAGAATGCCGCCGCGGGGACGGTCCAGTACCACCGCACCTTCCCCAGGATGATGAGGTAGAGGATCGTGTAGAGCGGTATGGCGACGTGAAAGCCAAGGACCCAAACGCCGAAGAGCAGTCCGGCGGTAGTGCCGAGGAGCATGACCCAGCGCCAAGCGACGACAATCCCCGAGTCCTCGGTTTCCAGGAACCCGGTGTCCATGATCGAGCCCTGCTCCGTGAGGCCGGTGCGGAACAACGAGACCACTCGCCAGACCCAAAGCGGGAGGCCGAAGCTAATGGCTATCCATGGCAGGAGCTGGGCTCCCAGACCCCAGTCCCGTGATTGCGAGAGCATGTAGTAGAAGAAGACGCCCGTAGCTGCGAGGAGGATGACCTCGCCCATGAACTCTATGGAGAGCAGCTGCCCCCACCTTGCCCCGCCGGCTTCGTCGCTTTGCTTCTCGCGGCTATGACCCCCGGAGGCCTGCGCAAACCAGAAGACCACGGAGGAGACGGCGAAAAGCACTATGGCTAGAGCCGTGCTGCTCGTCAGTGAGAGTTCCTCCAGAAAGCTGAATGGCAGGAATTCGAGTATTGCCCATATCCCGCCTACGGTGAGCGCCCCGACTAGGGTGAGCATCCATCCTACGGTTCCCAGGAAGATTGTCCTGATGGCCATTAGTCGACCTCCAACCTGGGCTGGGCTGCTGGGTCGGCGGGTTGAACGCCGGCAATCTTAGCGGCGCTGCGCTGGACTTTCATGCCGATTACGGCGCCGGCGGCAACGGCGAAGAGGATCGCTATGAACTGCCAGCGCTGGAACATTGCCCAACCGTAGGTGTTCACGGAGATCCAGAGGTATTTCTCGACAATCTCGGCAAGAACGATCGCGATGACGATGGGCGGCCTTGGCCAGCCGTACGCTTTCATGAAGAGACCAAGTATGCCCGCCACGGCGAACAGGACGAGGTCTCCCATCGATTGCGAGGTCTGGAACACGCCGATGGTGATGATCGCCATCACCAAGGGGAACAGGATGTTCGGAGGGATGACCGTGACTCGCGCAATCAGCGGCGCGAACCGCAGCACGATGGGCACAACGATGATGTTCGCAAGGGCGATGGTCCAGACCAACGAGATAGTCAGGTCCAGGTGTTCGCCCAACATGGGCGGTCCTGGCTGGATGCCGACCAGAATGAGCATGGCGAGGATGAGCGCCATACCGGGGCTGCCCGGAATCGAGAAGAAGAGCGTCGGCACGAGCACGCCGCCGTCGATGGCGTTATTGGACGCTTCAGGAGCGATCACGCCTCGTATGTCGCCGGTGCCGAAGGTCTCGGTGGCGCCCTTCTCGGTCTGCCTCGCTTGGGCGTAGGCGATCCAGTGAGCAGGCACTGCCCCCAAGCCCGGCATCATGCCGACGAAGACGCCAATCAAAGAGGAGCGGACAATGAGCCACTTATGGTTCATCGCCTCCTTCATGCCCTTACTCACGTCGCCGCCCGAACCCTCCAGCACCTCATCGAGCCTCTCGGTGGCAATGGCGGTGTTGCTGACGACGAGGTTGGCCAGCTCGGGGATCGCGAACAGGCCGAGCAGCATCGGCACGAGGGGCAAACCGTCCCACAAGTAGCCGACGCCCATGTCGGCGCGCACCTGTCCGGTGATGGGCGAGAAGCCGATGAGCGCAATCGCAAGGCCGAATGCCGCGGTGAGCAGTCCCTTGACCATCGCGCCGGTGCTCAACAGGGCGACCGTCGCGATGCCGAGGAGTCCAAGGAGGAAGAACTCGGCCGAGCCGAAAATCTTCAACACCTCGCGCGCAACCGGCAGAACGCCCATCAGCGCGACGGCCCCGATGAGTCCGCCGATCAGAGACGAGACATAGACGGCGCCGAGCGCCTCGCCGGCGCGTCCTTGGCGGGCCATGGGGTAGCCGTCGATGATCGTGGCCTGCGACCCGCGGGAGCCGGGCACGCCGATGAGAATTGAGGGGATGGGCTCGGTGGCATCGTTCGCCGCGGAGTAGAAGACGGCGGCGGGGAGCGCGATGAAGGGGTCGAGCTGGGAGGCGAAGCTGAGGAGCAGAATGAACACCGGCACGCCGCCCGCAATCATCACGCCGTTGAACAGCGCGATCGGAGTGATGATCGCGAATGCGATGAGTGGTCCGGGGCTGAATAGCTGCTGGGCCGCGCTAACTGAGGCTTCCCACATCTACCTGGCTCCTTCCATAGTGCGACCGTCCTACTTTCGAGTGTTCGGATTACGCCAACCAGGATGCGCCGATCCTGGTTGGCTCCCTATCCTATGCTAGTTGACGTTGAGGTTGCCTACCCCGCTGATCTCGAGAAGGATGTCCTTCACACTCTGATCGAGCGCTTGGACGCGACTAACGATGTCGCGAATCCTCTCGGCCCGTCCGTACCCGTATGAGTCCTCGTACCCTGCGATGATGACCGACTCGATGAACTCGGGGTCGACCATCATCTGGTCGAACTGCGCCTGCCAGTACTGAGTGACATCGTTGGGCACGCCTACCGGCATGATAAACGCCCGGGATATCTCGCTGATGAGCAGGTTGGACTGAAATGCCGTGAGCTGGTCCGTGTTCACGTTGATGCCGGGCAAGTCGAGGAAGGACGGCAGAGGGCCGGTGTGGCCGAGCAGCGCCAGATACTCGTCGTTTATGGGATTCCTCACGTAGAAGAGGGGGACGAGGCGCCCCTCTTCTATCCACTCAGGGAAGAGCCGCGGAACGACCGACGGGCCGCAGCGGCTGGTCACGTCGAGCTCGCCGCCGCGGTCGAAGGCGGCCATGATCTCGGAGGTGCCGCCGTAGCCATAGACCATCTTGAAGGGCCCGCCGTTCGCCTCCATGAACTCCACGGCGGGATCGTTGCCCGGCGCTGTGGAGCCCTTCCGCATGGGACGGCCCAACGCGATGACTTCTTCCCATGACGTGGCGACGTTGCGGTCCACGCAGGTGACGTCGCCGCTGCCTGGTAAGCTCGGCGACCCCAGAATGTAAATCTCCTCCAAGTCGAACTTGGGGATGTCGCCGACTATCGTCTGGCGCTGGAACCATCGGGAGTGTACGGGCCCCATGGTGAGGCCGTCGGGCGGAGAGTCCAAGACTGCCCGCAGGCCGCGGTACTGGCCTGCGCCGGGCAGGTTCTGCACCACGAACCGCGTGTCTTCAGGGAAGTAGCGATCCGCTACAGCAGCCACCAACCGGCTGAATACGTCATACCCCCCGCCGGGGCTCGTGCCCGTGATAATCCGGATCGTCTTGCCGCCGAAATACTCCTCAGCGTCGAAGCCGACAGGGGGCGGAACGGAGGTTGGCGTTGGCGTCGCCTGGGGCGCCGGGGCCGACGTTGGCGTTGGCTGAGGAGTGGCGCCTGCGGGGAGCGGAGTAGGCGTAGGTATCGGCGTCGCCGTGGCCACAGGGGCCGGAATGGGCGTTGCCGTAGCCCGTGGGGTTGGAGTTGGGTCGCTGCCGCCGCAAGCCACCGTGGCGAGCGTAATGGCGAGGGCCATCGCGCCGGGTCCGAACCATCGACTGATGCGCATCGCTTCCTCCTACGCTCCGCCGGAACGTGGCGCTGTAAGCGCGTGCAAGAAACAGACGAATCCCATTGCTGGCATCTCACGCGGCAAGTTACCGGTGCAAGGCGCGCATGTCAATCGTCGGTTACCGGCGGCAAATGTCTTGTCTATGAAGGAGAGCGAAAGTCCCCTCCCCCGTCTGCGGGGAGAGCATCTGGTCCTCTCCCTCGTCTGCGGGGGAGAGTTAGAGAGGGGGGCTCCCTGCGGAATACAGTAGCCGGGGACGGCGTCTCGCCGGCCCCGGCTACTGTGCGTCCCGGCTAGTTGACGTTGAGGTTGCCTACCCCGCTGATCTCGAGAAGGATGTCCTTCACGTTCTGATCGAGCGATTGGACGCGCCTGACGATGTCGCGTATCCCCTCCGCCCTTCCGTACCCGTACGAGTTCTCGTATCCAGCGATGATGACCGACTCGATGAAAGCGGGGTCGACCATCATCTGGTCGAACTGCGCCTGCCAGTACTGCGTGATGTCGTCGGGTATGCCTGCCGGCATGATAAAGGCCCGGGAGATATCGGTGATGAGCAGGTTGCCCTGCAGCGCCGCGAGCTGGTCCGTGTTCACGTTGAGGCCGGGCAATTCGAGGAAGGAGGGCAGGGGACCGGTGTGGCCGAGCCGCGCCAGGTATTCGTCGTCAACGGGGTTCTTCACGTAGAACAGGGGCACGAGACGGCCTTCCTCGATCCACTCAGGGAAGAGGCGCATGGCGGTCTGCTCCGTACAGCGGCTCGTCACGTCGGTCTCGCCCCGGTCGAAGGCGGCCATGATCTCGGAGCTGCCGCCGTAGCCGTAGACCATCTTGAAGGGCCCGCCGTTGGCCTCCATGAACTCCACGGCGGGATCGTTGCCCGGCGCGGTGGACCCCTTGGTGAGGGGGCGGCCTAGCGCGAGGACCTCTTCCCAGGACGTGGCGATGCTGCGGTCGACGCAGGTCACGTCGCCGCTGCCTGGTAGGCTCGGCGAGCCCAGGATGTAGACCTCATCCAAGTCGAAGTTGGGGATGTCGCCCACGAGCACCTGGCGCTGGAACCATCGAGAGTGTACGGGGCCAATCGTCAGGCCGTCCGGTTCGGAGTCCAAGACTGCCTTCAGACCGCGGTACTGGCCTGCGCCGGGCAGGTTCTGCACGATGAATTTGGTGCTCTCCGGGAAGTAACGCTCGCCGATTGCAGCCACCAGACGGCTGAACACGTCGAATCCGCCGCCGGGACTCGTCCCCGTGATGATCCGGATCGTCTTGCCGCCGAAGTACTCTTCGGCGTCGAAGCCCGGGGGAGGCGGAACAGCGGTTGGCGTTGGCGTCGCCTGGGGCGCCGGGGCCGACGTTGGCGTTGGTTGAGGAGTGGCGCCAACAGGGAGCGCAGTGGGCGTCGGCACTGGAGTCGCAGTGGCTTGCGGGGCCGGAATGGGCGTCGCCGTCGCCCGTGGGGTTGGCGTTGGATCGCTGCCGCCGCAAGCCACGATCGCGAGGGTGACGGCGAGGGCCATCGCGCCGGGTCCGAACCATCGACTGATGCGCATCGCTTTCCTCCTACGCTCCGCCGGGCGCCGCTGGACGTGGCGCTATAAGTGCGTGCAAGAAACAGACGAATCCCGTCACGGGCGCCTACGCGGCAAGGTACCGACGCGAGGCGCGCATGTCAATTGTCGCTTATCGGCGGCAATGTCTTGTCCTCTCCTCGTTTACGGGGGAGAGCTAGAGAGGGGGCTCCTGCGGAAGACGCAAGCCGGGGCCGGCGTTCTCGCCGGCCCCGGCTTTATGTGTCCAGCTACTCGATGCAGCTAGTTGACGTCGAGGTCGCCGACTCCGCTGATCTCGAGCATGATGTCCTTGACCTCTTGGTCGAGATTACGGACGTGATCGACGATGTCGAGGATGTCCTCGGACCTTCCGTACCCGTAGGAGTCCTCGTAGCCCGCGATGATGACCGAGTCGACGAAATCGGGGTCGATCATCATCTGATCGAACCGCGATTGCCAATACTGCTTGACGTCGTCCGCCAAACCCGCCGGAAGGATGAACGCGCGGGAAATCTCGGTGATGAGCAAGTTGCCTCGCAATGCCGCAAGCTGGGATGGGTCCACGTCGAGGCCGGGCAAGTCGAGGAAGGACGGCAGCGGGCCGGTGTGGCCGAGCAGCGCTAGGTACTCGTCGTCCACGGGCGCCGTCTCATAGAAGATCGGCACGAGGCGGCCCTCCTCGATCCACTCCGGGAAGAGGCGCGGGGCGGTGCCCGGGCCGCAGCGGTTGGTCAGATCGAGCTCGCCGCGGTCGAAGGCGGCCATGATCTCGGAGGTGCCGCCGTAACCGTAAATGATCTTGAAGGGCCCGCCGTTGACCGCCATGAACTCCGTGGCCGGCTCGTTCCCCGGCGCGGTGGCCCCTTGGCGCAGGACAACGCCCTTGTCCAAGACGTCCTGCCAGGATGTGGCGACGCTGCGTTGGATGCAGAACACGTCGCCTTGGACGGTGAAGCTGGGCGACCCCAGGATGTGGACTTCATCGAAATCGAATTTCGGGATGTCGCCGACGAGCGTCTGGCGTTGGAACCAGCGGGAGTGGACCGGGCCGACGGTCAGGCCGTCCGGGTCAGCGTCCAAGACAGCCTTCAGGCCGCGGTACTGGCCCGCGCCCGGAAGGTTCTGCACCACGAACCGCGTGCTCTCCGGGAAGTAGCGCTCGGCCGCTGCGGCGACGAGGCGGCTGAACACGTCATACCCGCCGCCGGGGCTCGTGCCCGTGATGATTCGAATGGTCTTCCCGCCGAAGTACTCCTCGGCGTCGAAGTCAGCGGGAGGCGGAACAGGGGTGGCTGTCGCCGTCGCCTGCGGAGCGGGGGCCGACGTTGGCGTTGGCTGAGGACTCGCGCCGTCTGGGAGCGGCGTGGGTGTGGGTATGGGGGTCGCGGTTGCTTCTGCGTCCGCGGCCGGAACGGGCGTCGCCGTAGGGCGGGGCGTGGGCGTTGGGTCGCCGCCGCAAGCGGCGGCGACGAGGGCAATGGCGAGAGCAATCGCGCCGGGGCCGAAGTATCGGCTAATGCGCATCGGTTTTCCTCCTGCGTTACGCTGACATATCTGGACATGCGATACGTTATACGCACGCCAAGCCCGTTGGGATTCATTTCTGAAACCGCGCGGCAAGGTACCGGCGCGGGGCAGGCGTGTCAATTATCCTGCCCCTCCCGCCAATCAGCCCCCTACAACGCGCCATTCCCCGACCAACCAGTCACCCCAAAACCCCACCCACCATCCTCGCTCCCCACCCGCCAATCAACGCCCCCCTAACCCGTCACCCCCGCGCCCCCCACCCGTCATTCCCGCGAAAGCGGGAACCCAGGGTGGCCGGTAGGCCACACACCCCTCACGTCTGCGGGAGGGGACGCGCGAGCGCAGCAAAGCGTGGGGGAGGAGAAGCGTTCGCCCGCCAATCAGCCCACCCCACCATCCCCTTGACGTAACCGACACACCTATGTCATAATAACGTCACTCGACCCACATACACCCGACACCCCACCACCCCCGAGCGGACGAGCCGCCGGCGCCACAGCAAGGCCCGGCGGCCTTTTTCATTCCACCGGGCCCACCCACGAAAGGAGGACCCCATTAAACGCCCACGCCCCAAGGACGCCCCCATCGACCTCTCACCCTATAGAGACGATCCCCTCGGGTTCGTCAAAGACATCCTCGCCGGATCAGGCACGCCCTACGCCAAGCAGGAAGAGCTGTTCAACGCCCTCGTCAGCGACAAACGACGCGTCTCCGTCGTCGGCTGCAACTCCTCCGGCAAGGACTGGGCAGCCGCCCGCGCCATCCTCTGGTGGATCGAGACTCGACCCAAGGCCAAGGTCATCGTCACCGGACCCACCCTCCGACAGGTCAAGGAGATCGTCTGGAAAGAGCTGCGCGCCGCCCACGCCGCCGCCAAGGACCGCCTCTCCGGCAAGGTCCGCGTCGGCGAGTATGACGCCGGCCCCGACCGCGTCGGCCTCTGCATCACCTCCAACAGCCAGCACAACCTCCAGGGATTCCACTCCCCGGAGCTCATGGTCATCGTCACCGAAGCCCAGGGCGTCAAACAGCCGTATTTTGAAGCCCTCAAGCGCCTCAACCCCAAGAAGATGCTCCTGTTGGGCAATCCCCTCAGCCTCACCGGCGAGTTCTACGACTCCCACCACGGCAAGAGTCCCCTCTACGAACGCGTCTCCATCTCCGCCTACGACTCCCCCAACGTCATCGAGGGCCGTCTCGACGCCCTGCCCGGCCTCGTCACCCCCGAGGACATCGAGGAGCACCGCCTCGACTGGGGCCCCGACTCGCCCCCTCTACATCGCCTCCGTCCTCGGCCAGTTCCCCGCCGCCCTCGAAGACTCCCTCACCTCCCGCGTCCACGTCGACGCCGCCATCCAACGCTGGTGCCGCGAGTCCGGCGCTCCGTCAGCGGGAGACCTCAAAAACCCCCGCCCGTCTGCGGGAGGGGAGCGCGAGCGCAGCAAAGCGCGGGGAGGTGAGGGGCCGGCGAGCAGACGCGCAGACCCTCTCCCTAACCCTCTCCCGCAGACGGGCGAGGGAACAATCCCCCTCATCCCGCCCAGCGACGGCCCTCACCTCAACCAGCCCTGGCGCATGGGCGTCGACGTCGCCCGATTCGGCAACGACAAGTCCGTCATCTGCCTCCGACGCGGCGACCGCGTCGAGCGCATCATCTCCTTCGAGCGCAAGGACACCATGCGCCTCGCCGACGAGGTCCGCGAGCTCGCCGAGACCCTCCCGCGTCCCCGCGGTCTTCGTCGACGAGACCGGCGTCGGCGGGGGCGTCGTCGACCGCCTGAAGCAGCTCCGCGTCCCCGTCATCGGCGTCGAGGGCGGCGGCAGCGCGCCCCGCCCCGCCCAGTTCGCCGACATGCGGGCCGAAGTCTTCTGGGAGGTGGCCCGCCGTCTCCGCGAGGGCCAGATGTCCCTCCCGCCCGACGACGAGCTAGCGGGCCAGCTCCTCGCCCAGCGCTACGACATCTCGTCGGCGGGGCGCATCCACCTCGAAAGCAAAGCGACGCTCCGCCGCCAAGGCGTCCCCTCCCCCGACAAAGCCGACGCCCTCGCCCTCGCCTTCATGGAACCCCCCAACATGAACGTCTGGTTCTAATTCCTCCAGAATCTCTCCCCCGTCTGCGGGGGAGGCTAGGAGGGGGCCGCCCCACCGTCATTCCCGCGCAGGCGGGAACCTCGCAGCGGCGCGACAGCGCAGCGGTCCCGCCCCCCGGCGCGCAGGCGGGAACCTCGCAGCCCTCCCCCGTCTGCAGGCGAGAGCTAGAGAGGGGCGCCCTGAACGAGACGGTTGCCCGGCGCAAGGTCCGCGCCTATCCTGCCAATCTCCTCTCCCGGCAGTGGAGAAGAGGGCTAACGCGGGGGGGCCAAGGAGGTCCGCAATGACGACTACGGCGACGGCGTGCATCGATGCGGACGGTCACGTTCGCGACACTGACGAGGACATCCGGCGCTACTTGCGAGCGCCGTATAACGAGCGGCCCCGTCTGAGCGGGGGTTCGCCCAGAGACGGGTTCGACAACACCCTGGGGAACAGGCTTGGCGAGCGTGTAGTCGATACCTCCGTCTGGCTGGACGCGCTGGAGCGCGGAAGGCTCGACTTCGCGGCGCTCTACCCCACGGGGAGCCTCGGCGCGGGATGGCTGCGCGAGCCCGGCTTCGCCGATGCGCGGGCGGCCGCCTACAACGATTGGCTGTTCCATACCTACCTGGAAGCGGACCCACGTTTCAAGGGAGTCGCGATGCTGCCGGTCCAGGACCCCGCGCTGGCGGCGGCGGAGCTTCGGCGGGCCGTGGCCGAGCTGGGCATGGTCGGAGGGATGCTCCCCGAAGGGCCGTACCTGTTCGGCAAGCCGGAGTTCGACGTGGTCTACGAGGAGGCGCAGCGCCTGGGCGTGCCGCTGGCCGTCCACGCAGGCGGCCGGCTCACGGGGAGCTACGACGAGTTCCTCTTCGACAACCTGACCCAGGTCCATTCGCTCGGGCACGCATTCGTGCAGATGAAGCAGTTCGTGAGCATCGTGCTATCGGGCGTGCCGGAGAAGTTCCCGGAGCTCAAGCTGGCGTTCTTGGAAGCGGGGTGCGGCTGGTTCCCGTACATGCTGGACAGGATGGACGAGCGCTATCACCTCCGAGGCCGAGAGGACGCTCCGGTGCTGACGAAGTATCCGAGCGAGTACATGACGTCCGGGAACATATTCGTATCCTGTGAGGCAGAAGAGCGTTTGCTGCCCGAGACGCTCCGCATCATCGGCGAGGACGTGGTTATCTATGCGTCCGACTTCCCGCATTGGGACGCCGAGTTCCCGGCGAACATCCAACACCTGCTCGCGCGGGAGGACCTCACGGAGAGCCAGCGGGCAAAAGTCGCCGGGCAGAACGCCAAGCGGCTGTACAACCTCTAGGTCCCCCTCGCCCTTGTACAGGGGAGGCCTAGGGTAGGGGAGAAGCACGATGTACGACCTGACTGGAAAGGTTGCGATGGTCACCGGGGCCGGGGGCGAGCGCGGGTTCGGCCGCGCAATCGCGAACCGCCTCGCGGACGAGGGAGCGGACGTCGTTGTGAACGACGTGGCGCTGAACCCTTACGGAGACGCAGGCGGATGGCATGGGCTGGAGGCGGTGGCGTCCGAGATAGCGGAGAAGGGCCGCGGCTCGCTGGCTGTCGTCGGCGATGTCTCCGACGGCGCTCAGGTGGACCGCATGGTGGCCGATGCCATCGAGCGCTTCGGGCGGATCGACATACTGATCAACAACGCCGGCTCCCGCCCCGGCCCGGACCGCGTTCCGCTCATCGAGCTTACCGAGGAAGCGTTCGACGAGGTGCAGCGCGTGAATGTCCGGGGAACGTTCCTATGCACGCGGGCGGTCGCGCGGCACATGGTGGAGCGCGGCGGCGGCGGCAAGATCATCATCATCGCGTCCACCGCCGGGAAGCGCGGCATGCCCCGGTATGCGGCGTATACGGCCTCGAAGTTCGCCTTGGTCGGGTTCACACAATCGGTCGCCCATGAACTTGGTCCGCATGGGGTGAATGTCAACGCTATCTGCCCCGGGCTGGCGGAGACGGAGCGAGTCATCCACATAGCGGATGCGGTTCGGCCGAGCGGGAAGAGCGCGGATGAGCAGCTGCGGGACATGGTCCGCGAGCGATCGGCGGCGAACCCCATGGGGCGCATCACAGAGACGCGGGACATCGCGCGGATGGCGGCGTTCTTAGCCTCATCGGAGTCGGACTATATGACGGGCCTCGCGATGTCGGTCTCGGGCGGGGACGTGATGTACTAGCGCAAGGAGGCCCGGCCGACGCCGGGCCTCCCCACGCGAAGTGTTCGCAGTTCCTAGCCCATCTGAGCGACGGTCTTGCCGATGATGTTCATCCCTGTTCCACAGACGGAGCACGTGCCCTTGATGATGGGCTTGCCGTTCTTCGTTGTCTGGTCGCCGGGGTTGGTCATCTCGCGCTTCTCACGACACTTGACGCAGTATGCCTGCATGCATTCCTCCTTCGGGGCCCCTAGCAGCCCTTGCTCCCTCCATCCTTTCCGAACGTGAATCGGTACTACAACACCTTTGCGGACGTGTTTTCGGCCAATTCTCGTTACTCCCAGCCCGCGGCTGGGCGTGGATTTCTCCCTCGATCGTCCCCGGGAGGCGCTTTGCGCAGCCTGTTGGCGCGGCCTCGGCGGGCTGGAAGGGCAGGCCACGCAAGGGGTCCCGTAGGCCGTCTACCCCGCGAAAAGGGAGGTCGTTTTGAGCCCGCCAGGGGCGGCGGGCCGCCTGTAAGGTTGCCTACAGGGCAAGGCCTGCGTAGGCGATTGCTTCATCGTCGTTCGGATCTGTCGCGCCGGACACGCCGACCGCGCCCACGAAGGCATCGCCATCCATGATGGGGACTCCGCCTTGGGCGAAGATGAAGCCTTGGTGGATGGCCTGATACATGAATACGGGACGCGAAGCTCGCTCCGCGACCTCGACCGTGGGGCGGCGCGCTCCCGCGCACGCTCTTGCCTTTCCCTGGGCAACCTCGACGGTCGTGAAGCGCGCTCCGTCCATTCGCAGGAAGCCTTGGAGCAGCCCGTTCTCGTCTACGACTGCCGTTGTGGTCTTGAGCCCCAGCTCGGCCGATTTGGCCCTGGCTTGGCTGAGTATCTCGAGGACGCGGTCTTCGCTGATGGCCATCTTATCCTCTTCCTCTACGGGTGGGCTCTACGGGTGGGCCCTACGGGCGGGCGCCGGAGCGCGTCGCGGCGGCTTCCAGCGCTCGCTTCGCAATCACCTTGGTCAGATGCTCTCTGTATTCCTCGGAGCCGTGGATGTCCCCCAGGAACTCCATGCCGTCGCTTGCGCGGCGCGACGCTTTCCCGATGGACTCCGCGTTGAGCGGCCTGCCGACTAGCGATCGCTCGGCCGTCTTGGCCCGCACCGGCGCAGGGCCCGCTCCCGTGACTGCGATCCTAGCGCGCTCGCAGACGCCCCGCCGATTGATCGTCACGGATGCCGCGACTCCCACGATGGCAAATCGAGACGCTTTGTTGGCGAACTTCACGTAGGCCGACCCTGTGCGAGGCGGAGCTTTGCCAAGGCTGACCTCGGTCAATATCTCCGTTGGTCCGAGCACTGTCTCGTAGGCATCGACGAAGAATCGCTCGGCCGAGATTGTCCTTGGCCTGGACCCTCCGACGATTCGCATTCTGGCGTCGAGGGCGAGGAGCGCAGCCGGGATGTCGGCCGCGGGGTCCGCGTGGGCCGCCGAGCCGCCGATTGTCCCTCGGTTCCGCACCTGGATGTCGCCGACCACTCCCGCCGTCTCGACCAGCAGCGGCGCGGCGTCGGCCAGGACGCGCGAGTTCTCGATTTCGTGGTACGTCGTTCCCGCGCCTATCGCGACGTCGCCGTCCATTCGACGGATGTATGAAAGCTCCTCCAACCGTCCGATGTCTACGACATGCTCCGGCTGAACGAGCCGCAGCTTCATCGCCGGCACGAGGCTCATCCCGCCGGAGATAACCCGCGCGTCGCCCTCGTGTTCGCGCATGAGCCTCACCGCTTGCCGCAGCGAAGCGGGCGCGTGGTAGGTGAATGCGGCGGGAATCACGGGGCCCCTCCCTGGATGGTGGAGGCGAGGTTCCCGCCTGCGCGGGAATGACGGATTGGGCGCATCGTCTCAGCCGCGGCGAGCGCGGAGGCGACGATGTTCTGGTATCCCGTGCACCGGCACATGTTTCCGCTCAACGCCGTCCGCACCTCGGCGTCGGTGGGGTCGGGGTTGCGCCGCAGGAACTCGTGGAGCGTCATCACCATACCCGGCGTGCAGAAGCCGCACTGGAGGCCGTGCTGCTCGTGGAACGCCTGCTGAATCGGGTGCAGCCGGTCGCCCTTCGCCAGCCCTTCGATGGTAGTGACCCTCGCCCCCTCGGCCTGGGGCGCGAACATTGCGCACGACTTCACCGCCGCGCCGTTCAGCAGCACCGTGCACGCTCCGCACTGGCTCGTGTCGCAGCCGATATGCGTGCCGGTCAGGCGCAGTCTCTCGCGGATGAGGTCGACGAGCAGCTCGCGGTCCTCAACCTCCGCGGTCCGCCGCCTGCCGTTAACGGTGAGCGTTACCTTCGTCATCAATCATCTCAACTCTAATCACACTGGCCCTAATCGTTCTACGGGAATGTGATCACGCCGCGGCCTACGACGCCGCGGTCGAGTTCCTCGTATGCCTCGTTTATCTGGTCGAGCTTGTACGTGCGCGTGATGAGCCCGTCGACGTCGATCTGGCCGTTGCCGTATAGGTCCACCATTCGGTAGAAGTCCAGAGCGGGGCGCGAAGTCCCGTAGTATGAACCCTTCAGCGTCTTCTCCAGCCGAACGAGCGCGACCGGGTCGATTGCCGCGACCTCGCCGACCGGGGCAAGCCCGACGACGACCGCCGTGCCGCCTTTCCTGACGGAGTCGAACGCCAGCGTCACCGTCTCCGGCGAGCCGAACACCTCGAACGCGTAGTCCGCGCCGCCGTCCGTGAGGTCGCGGATTGCCTTCACCGCGTCCGAGTCCTTCGAGTTGACGGTCTCTGTCGCGCCGAACTTGGTCGCGAACTCCAAGGCCGCGTCGTTTACGTCGACGGCGATGATCTTTCCGGCTCCCGCGAGCCGCGCGCCCTGCACGACGTTCAGGCCGACGCCGCCGCAGCCCACGACGGCGACCGTGCTGCCCGGCTCGACCCTCGCGTTGAAGAGCACCGCGCCGACGCCCGTCGTCACGCTGCAGCCGATGAGCGCTGCCTGCGGGAGCGGGAAGGCGGGGTCGATCTTCACGCACCCCGTCTCGGGCACGACCGCCTCCTCCGCGAAGCACGCGACTTTCCCCATGTGGGCGAGGCGCTGTCCGTTCAGATGCAGCCGGCGTGTGCCGTCGAACATGTTGGGGCCGGTGGCCATGTGGGTGTCGCAGGTATTCGGGCGACCGCTGAGGCAGGACCGGCAGTGGCCGCAGAAGGGGGCGAACGCCAGGATGACGTGGTCGCCCGGCGCGACCCGCGTAACGCCCTCGCCGATCTCCTCGACGATGGCCGAGCCTTCGTGGCCGAGCACCGCAGGGGTCGGGATGATGGCCTCGCCCTTCATGAAGTGGAGGTCGCTGCGGCAGACCCCCGCGGCGGCGATGCGCACTCGCACCTCGTGCGCCTTCGGCGGGTCGAGCTCCACGTCCTCTATGGCGAGCGGCTTGTTAGTTTCTACGAGAACGGCTGCCTTCATACGGTGCTCCGGGCGGCTTGGGTTTGCGGTCGGGGGGAGCTTAGCACGGCTTGGCAGGGTGGTGTGGGCTATACGAGGGCGACCCGTGTAGCTGCCAGCGACTCTCCTATTGCATCGATCGATGGCATGTTCATCAGGTAGAACAGATGGTCCGCGTCGCCGCCGACCAGCCGGATGGCCACGTCTTCTATGCGGGGTTGGAGGGCGCGGTTCAGCAGGATCGCCCCGCCTGCCCCGGCAATTCCGCCGACTAGCCCCGCGGCGGCATTCCCCACGCCCGGAACAACCGTGCCCGCCGCCGTGCCAATCGCGCTCCCGCTCATTGTTAGCACCGATGTGACGCCGAATTTGGATATCAATGCCAGCGTCCTCACGCCATGGACCCGAGACCGGTCCGACAACGCCTCGCCCGCGAGCTCCTGCTCCGTGGAGAGGATGCTGCGAATGAGCTGAATCCCGTAGAAAACCTCGGTGGCATACGGGAGCACACTTACAATCGAGTCGGGCACGTCGATGCCCATGTTCCCAGCCAGCGTTCCAAGACCTTCTCTAACTTCCGTGGTGAACTCGGCGTTGGCTGCCCCTAGGTCTATGAGCCGGTGTGCCAACTCCGGCGTTTGCTCGGTCAACTGGGCGTACAAGTTGCTGCTAACGGCGAACAGCACATCGGCGGGGGCTTCCCCGATTCGCTCTAGCACGTCGCCCGCGTAGCTTGCTCCGCCGGTCTTGACCTGTATAAGTATCTCCTGGCCTTCCGGCCCTCTCCCCACTAGATCCCACACCGACTGCGTCGGGTCAGAAGCTAACGTGAAGTCATAGCCAGGGAACCGTTCCTCCAAAAGGGACTCGGCCTTGAACTCTGCGAGCCTGCCCTTCAACGCGCTGACAAAGCCCGTGACCGAATTTTCCCCGCGACCAAGCACCTCTTGGTAGTGATCGTGTACGGAACCGTAATCGGCCGCCGGAAAGACCGCGCCATAGGCCTCCGCCATCTCGTCACTCACGTTACGGGCGTCAAGGAGCGCCTCCATCCCCTCCTCGACGGCGAACGAGACCTCCATCGCGAAGTTGCCTTTGTCCATCGAACGGACTCGAGGCATCATCTCCGCGGGATCCAGCTTGGCCATTCCCTCCGCGGAGGGCAGCGCTTGCAATTCAGAAAGAAGTGACAGGGATTCCATGGCGTCCAGCCCTACGTGACGGAAAGGCCAAGAGCGACAATGGCGACGGTGAGGCTGACGAGGGAGACCGCCAGCGATTGGAGCCTAGCGGAGCGGACAGCCGCCGTCATACTCTGCTCCAGCGTCCTTATCTGCGCCCTGGCTTCCGGATCGGTGTGGGTGTGGCGCTCTACATGGGCAGTGAGCAGCTCGTGTTGCTTTAGGACTCGGGGGATGAGCTCGCGGTTGATGCGGTCCTGCTCTTCCCAGAACCTGACCTTGTCTGCAATCTTCGGTGCTTCCATCAAGTACGCTCCATGAAGTTTTCTAAGCCGTCCGAATTAGCGGACGCTTCCGAGTCCGCAGTCTCCTAATATGGAGACCTTTGCATACCCTATTCTCTGGCGGGCGCAACTCTTCCCACCCACCCGCCCGTCAGGTTGTGGGGGACACGACAGGCTAACCGCAAACCAGTTCAGGTTGCCAATTGAGGTCGCGCAAGATCCTGATCGGAGTCGACTCGACAGTGCTCTCTGCTGCGGGTCCTGTCTGAAATCCCCGCATCCTGGATTCCCGCCTGTGCGGAGTGACGGAGAGGGGCAAGGGTGACGAGGGAAGTCTGCGCGCCGCCGCCCTCCTCCCCCGCGCTTCGCTGCGCCTGCGCGTCGCCCTCCTGCAGACGGGAGGGGGAAATTCGCGGCATGACGGACCTAGGTCTACGAGTGGGTGAGGGCCGATTTTTTCAGAGACGGTCTCATTTGGTCCTATTTTCATAGCTCTTACTCGTGTTTGGGGGGTTCGCGCGCGACAGTTCCGCGACATAAATGCGACCTTGGGGTAGGGGTCGATGGTCCGACAGGCTCATCAGGGGAAGCGGGGCGTGCGGGGCGGTAGGGTCACGGAAGCCAGGATAGGGAGAGGAGGTCGTTTGCGCAACGGGCAAATGTCACAGTGGCGACGCGGGATAGCTGGATTCCCGCCTGCGCGGGAATGACGGGTTGGGGGACGCGGGGGTGACGGGAGGAAGTCTGCGCACCGCCGCTTCTCCTCCCCCGTGCTTCGCTGTGCTTACGCGTCCCCTCCCGCAGACGGGAGGGGGATTGGGACCGCTACGCTGTCACGCTGCTGCGAGGTTCCCGCCTTCGCGGGAATGACGGAGGAGGACGCGGGGGTGACGGGTTGAAGGGCGCGGGGGCGACGGGAGGAAGTCTGCGCGCCGCCGCCTCTCCTCCCCCGCGCTTCGCTGCGCTTGCGCGTCCCCTCCCGCAGACGGGAGGGGGATTGGGACCGCGGCGCTGTCACGCCGCTGCGAGGTTCCCGCCTTCGCGGGAATGACGGAGGGGGACGCGGGGGTGACGGGAGGAAGTCTGCGCACCGCCGCCCTCCTCCCCCGCGCTTCGCTGCGCTTTCGCGTCCCCTCCCGCAGACGGGAGTGGGATTGGGACCGCGGCGCTGTCACGCCGCTGCGAGGTTCCCGCCTGCGCGGGAATGACGGAGGGGGACGCGGGGGTGACGGGAGGAAGTCTGCGCACCGCCGCCCTCCTCCCCCGCGCTTCGCTGCGCTTACGCGTCCCCTCCCGCAGACGGGAGTGGGATTGGGACCGCTGCGCTGTCGCGCCGCTGCGAGGTTCCCGCCTACGCGGGAACGACGGGTTGGGGGACGCGGGGGTGACGGGAGGAAGTCTGCGGCGCCGCCGCTTCTCCTCCCCGCGCTTCGCTGTGCTTACGCGTCCCCTCCCGCAGACGGGAGGGGGATTGGGACCGCTGCGCTGTTGCGCCGCTGCGAAATTCCTACGTTGCGCCGAGGCCTCCGTGCTGCTGCTGGCCTAGGCGGTTGTAGGTGACGGGGGTGGTGACGAGGAGACCGGCGTCTACGGGCAGGACGACTCCGGTGATCCAGCGGGCCTCGTCGCTCGCCAGGAAGACCGCCGCCCACGCCACGTCCCACGCGGTGCCCTCGGTGCGGAGAGGGGCCGCGTTCCTGCGCACCTGGCGCAGGTCGTCGTCCATGCGGGGCGCGACCATCGGGGTGTAGACCAAGCCGGGCGCGATGCAGTTCACGCGAATGCCGTCCGGGCCGTGATCGCCAGCCATCGACTGGGTAAGGCCGACCACCGCCGCCTTGGACGTGGTGTAGGGCGTACTGCTGTTGGCGCGCAGGCCAGCTATCGACGCCATGGTGATGATGGAGCCGCCGCCGACCTTGACCATTTCCGGTATGGCGTACTTGGACGCGAGGACGATGCTCTTGACGTTGACCGCCATGATGTGGTCCCACTGCGCTTCCGAGACCTCGATCACGTCGGCGCGAGTCGAGATGCCCACGTTGTTGTGGAGAATGTCGACTCGCCCGTAGCGTTCGACCGCGGCGCTCACCATCGCCTCGCAGTCAGCCGCGTTCGTCACGTCGGCGGCGACGGCGGAGGCGGTCCCTCCCTCAGCCTGGATCTGGGCGAGGGTCTCTTGCGCGCGCTCCAGCTCCATGTCTGCGAGCAGAACGCTCGCGCCCTCGCGGGCGAACAGGATAGACGACGCCTTGCCGTTCCCAACTCCGGGGCCGCTCGACCCTGCCCCGGTCACGATTGCCACTTTGCCTTCAAGCCTTCCCGTCACGCTATCCTCTCCCCTCATTGTCCTGTTCGGTTATGTCGCTGACTGTGGACTGGCCCGCCAGCAGGTCCGACATCTCCGCCACCGGCCCCTCGAATATCTTCCCTTCAATGGACGATTCGACGTTGGCGCGCCAGCCGTCCTCGAGCTTGATGAGTCTGATTGTGAGGTGGCCGTCGTGAACGACGATCTCGTCTGCCGATTCGGGCCAACGCATAGTCCGCGCCTCCGTCCGCCGCCGCATCTTCCGCTACCCACGGCCCAGGCGCAAGGAGAATGCTTAGGCCGGTCTGGAGGGGGAGCGCTCTTGTGTCGCCCGCCGATTAACGGTATCGCCCGCTCCTCCAGGGAACGGGCGATAGCATCCGTCAGTAGTGGCTTGACGCTGTTGCGGTTACGCGAAGTTGGCGTCCAACTCCGGGGCGAGCTGGGCCTCCACGAGCGGCCTGAGGTTTGGCTTTTCGCGGAAGGGGCCGCCGGTCACCTCGTAGCCGGGGTAGTAGGAGTGTTCCTGGGGGAGGAAAATGACGCCCTTGTCCTCGCGGTGGACGTTCATCGGCTCGCCGCCGTCCTCCACGATCTGCATCTGCTCTTCGAGGATCTTACGGTAGAGGATGATGCCGACGTCGGTGACGCCCAGCTTCTCGGTCGTGCGGTCGGAGATGGGGCCCTGCATGATCCAGGCGGCCTGGTCTTGGCCGAGCACCCAGTCCGCTCGGATGCGTCCGTTGTCCTTGAACACGTTCTCGTACGTGTAGGGCACTTCGGTCTGCTCGATGATCGTGCCGGGCTCGGGGACGCGGACGCGGAGGACGATGTGGTAGGTGTGGGTATCGTCCATCGGGACGCGCATCTGGAAGCCGTGGTTGCGCTGCTGGCCGACGCGCAGGATGTTGGGGAAGAGCACCGGATGGCCGATGCGCCACCACTCGTTATCCTGGGTGTCGCCCTGCATGAGACGGCGCTTGATGACGCCGTACTCGAAGCGGTCGAACCCCACCCGGACCTCGTGCCGTCCGCGGGCGCCGTCGCCCTGCATCTGCGTCTTCCACGCCTCGCGCTCGTCGGGGGGCTTCTCCATGCCGAGGACGTAGGAGCCCCAGTAGTTGTGGAGCCATTCGAAGTGGACGGGGTCGAGGGAGTTGTCCATGCACTGGAGCCAGTTGCAGGGCAGCTCCATAGCGACGACCCAGCGCTCGACGTTGTCCCACTCGAGGAGGTCCCACCGGGGGAGCATGGGGGCAGGCTGAGGGCCCATGTAGGCGAACACGATGCCGGCCTTCTCCTGGACGGGGTAGGCCTTGATTCGGACCTTGTCCTTGAACTTGGAGCCCTCGGGCTCCGACGGCTGGTCGACGCACTGGCCGGTCTCGTTGAATATCCAGCCGTGGTAGGCGCAGCGGATGCCGTTCTCTTCGGGGACGCCGTAGGAGAGGTTGGCCTTGCGGTGGGCGCAAGACGGCTCTACGAGTCCGAGCGTTCCCTTAGCGTCGCGGTAGAGGACGAGGTCCTCGCCGAGGAGGCGCATCTCTTTGGTCGGGTTCTCGGCGTTGAGCTCCGCGCTCGGCGCGATTGGGTGCCAGTAGCGGCGGATCAACTCGCCCATGGGGGTCCCTGGGCCTACCTGGGTGAGACGTTGGTTCTGGGCTGCGGTCAGCATCTACATACCTCCGAATTCGAGGCTATACGGTCTTATCCGGGCAATCATACTCCTACTTGGCAAGAGGGGGCGTATTCACATGGATGGACAGACATACGGAGGGGGCGTCCTGGATTCCCGCCTGCGCGGGAATGACGGAGGGGGCTGGGTTATGCGCCGTAGTCGGGGGCCATCGGCACTTGGTGGGTGAGCTGGACGTCTTTGCCCGTGCGCGAGGACTCCATGATTCCGGTTATCAGTTCCAGGGTAGCCATGCCCCAGCGGCCATCGTGGTAGACCGGAGCGTCGTTGCGGATGGCGTTGTACAGCTCCATCAGGTCTTCGCGGCCCGCCTGGTAGCGCGAGATGCTCAGGGCCCGGTCCTCGACGCCGCCGTCCTTGTAGACGTACAGGCCATACCGGGACTGCCGCAGGTCGCCCCGCTCGCAGGTCGCCACGAGTATGCCGAGGTTGGCGGGGCGCCACGGGGGCGCTTCCTTGGGCGCTTCGCGCCAGAACCGCCGCTCGTGGTCCGAGCCGATCCGCAGCGAGTCCTTGGCCTCGAACTCGTCCCGCGTCCCGGCCTTGAGCTCGGCGCGTATCTGGACGCGGTCGTCGTGGGTGTAGCCCTCGATCAGGCCTCGTCCTTCCTCGTCGCTCCACGGCGTGAGGTCGGCAGTCATCGAGTAGCCGTAGCCGTTGTTCGTCACGTTTGCCGTGACGCCGTTTTCGAACTCCATGAAGGCGGAGTAGTAGCCGACCGCGTGGCGCTCGGGCCACCACTTCCCTGTCGTTCCGCGAATGGTCTTGACCATCCCGCCGCCGAGGAGGCGCAGGCTGTCCAACTGATGGGGCCCTTGCCGGTACAGCACGCCGCCGCCCACGCTCTCGTCGAGCTCTTCGGGCTGGCGCGCCTGGAGCATCCAGTCCGTGAATGCCCAGTTGTTGAGCGCCCTGAGCGGCCCAAGCTCGCCGGACTGGATGATGCGGCGCATCTCCATGACGGGCGGGCTGAACCCGAGGGTGTGTCCGCAGAGGAGCTTGACGTTGTTCTTGGCCGCCGCGTCGACCATGGCTTCGGCCTCGGCCATGCTGAGGGCCATCGGCTTCTCGGACACGACGTGCTTCCCGGCGTTCGCCACCAGGACGGTGTGGGGGCTATGCCAGTTGTTCGGAGTCGCGACCCAGACCGCCTCCACGTCGGGGTCCGCGCAGAGCCCCTCAGCGCTGTCGTAGACGCGGGCTTCAGGGAAGCGGGCCTTGAACGCCTCGCGGACGCGCGGGTTCGTGTCCGCCGCGGCCATGAGGTCGATCTCGTCCAAGCTCTCCATGTTCGGCATGATCTGCGTCGCGCCGACGCCGACTCCGATGACGCCCATCTTGAGGGGCTTGACTTGGCCTGTGGTCATCTCGTTCTCCCTTGCTCTCAGACATGCGAAAGGGGCGCATCGGCGCGCCCCCTCCGTACTCTAGTATCTATGCGATGGTGCCGGTCACTTCCTGCGGGGCGACCTCCTCCTCACGGTAGAGCCCCATCGCTTCGATGATGGGCAGGTCGCTCATCGTGAACAGCACCGCATCGTCGAACGAGTCGGCGCCGTGCTCGTGGGGCAGCCACGACGGCAGAACGAAAGTGTCTCCCTTCGACCAGTCGAGGCGCTTGCCGTCGATGACGGAGAAGCCTTCGCCCTTGGCGACGTGGTAGACGACGCTCGAGGTGTGCCGGTGGGCGGCAGTGCGGAACCCCGGCGCCAGCCGCTGGAGCTTGAGCGCCAGCGTCGGCAGGCTGTGGCCGCCGGTGACGGGGTTCGCGTACTCCATGATGACGCCGTCGTAGGGGTCATCCTCGCCGTAGCCGAGCAGGGCGCCGTAAGCCTCGTTCCACCGGTAGGTGAGAGGGAGGGCGCCGCCGTGCACGTCCTGCAGGTTGGGGCGCATGAGTCCGTTGCCAACGGAGGCGTTCGTGTAGCCAACGGGCTTAGTGACCGGCTGCACGTCCTCGGGGAAAGGCTCCTGGAACATGGCGTCGAAGTAGCCGACCATCGGGGCGTCGAGGCAGTCCAGCCAGATGACGGGCTTGTCGGTCGGGTTGTTGTGATCGTGCCATGCCCAGCTGGGGGAAAGGACGAGGTCTCCTTCCTGCATCCTGAAGCGCTCGCCGTCCTGCACCGTGAAGGCGCCTTCGCCTTCGATGACGAACCGGATGGCGGCCGCCGTGTGGCGGTGCGCCTCCGCGATTTCGCCCGGCCACACGATCTGGACCGCCGCAGACATCGTCTTTGTTGCGCCAGCCTGGGGATTCTTGAGGCCGGGGTTGCGCATCGTGAGCGCGCGGCGGAAGCCCTGGCCTCTCAGGCTAGGCAGGTCGCCGGCGTGCATCGCCAGATCGCGCATCTTCTCCCACCGCCAGACGTGGGGGGCGAGCTTGGGTCGCTCCGGGGGGTTGGCGTGCATCACCCACAGGGGGTTGATGTTCTCGTCGTCGAGCTCTTGGTGGAACGCTCGTTCGCTCTCAGGCATCGTCCAAGCCATGATGTTCCTCCTCGTTCGCTTGCTAACAGCCGGTACGGTACAACTCGCCGACGCGGTTGGCCAACTCTGCTCTCTCAAGCCTGTTCAGCGGTGAATTGGACAGGAAGGTACTCCAGCCGATGAATTGCCTGCCCAGCAGTTCGCCGCAGTACAGACGTGTACGGAGGTCATTCTCCTTCCTCTCTCTGAAATGCACTTTGAAGGAAGACGCCATTTGCTCAACAGCGGATTTGCCGTTCCCAAGCAACACCTCGATGTTTGGGTTCTCTTCCAAGACTTTAGTAAAGAACGACGCTCCATTTACGAGCAGCTTATTCTTCGCGTCTTCGCTCAAACCTCCCCACTGCGGATCTGTGGCCCACTGAACCACATCCAGGGAAACGGCCAAGGAAGAGTAGCGTCTGTCGGGGTCGTACTTGCCGCCATAGGACGCGCCGCACGCTTGGAGGATTGGCTCCAAGTGGGTGAAGTAACTGTACGTCCTGCGCTCGAAGTACCGCTGCTTGTCGTCCCACGCTTGCTCGGCGCCTCCTTCGTCCATGGGCGGGTACGAGAGCCGGCGAGCCCCGCCATGGGGGTTGATGCCGACGGTGGCGATGCTGGCCGTTTCGAGGTGGCCCTCAGCGATTGCGGGTAGCGTGTCGTGTTGGACGTAACAGTCTTCAGGGGGCTGTGCGTTCAACTGTTCTCGTATGTACTCAGGAATCTCGCTCATCGCTGCTTTCGAATTGTTGCCTATCACTCCGCCAAGGGGCATCCTGGATTCTCGCCTGCGCGGGAATGACGATACGGGCTAGTACCGCGCCTCGGCTCGCGCCGATAGCTCGCCTATCTCGCTGATGTTGATGGTGACGAGGTCGCCGGGGGCGACGGGGCCGACGCCCTCGGGCGTGCCGGTGAAGACGAGGTCGCCGGGCTCCATGCGGGCGACCCACGACATGTTTGCTATCTGGTTCTTGCAGTCGATGATCATGTCCTTGGTGAATGCGTGCTGCCGGAGCTCCTCGTTCACCCAGAGATTGATCTCCAAGTCCTGCGGGTCCGGAATCTCGTCGGCGGTGACGATGCAGGAGCCGATGGGCGCGAAGGTGTCGAACGACTTCCGCTTGCTGCGGTCCTCAGGCCCGCGGACGGTGATGTCCAGACCGCAGGTGTAGCCGAAGACGTGGTCCAACGCTTCCTCAAGGGGAATTGAGCTTCCGCCCTTGCCGATGACCATCACCAGCTCGGACTCGTGGTGGATGACGCGGTCCGCGTAGGGCAGCTGGATCGGGTCGTTCGGTCCGGAGACCGAGCTCGACGCCTTGAGGAACATGCCTTGGTCCGACGCCACCTGCGGGGCCGTTCCGCTCCACGGGCTGTCCTGCATCTCGTCGTGGTGCGCCTTGTAGTTCACCGGTTGGGCGTAGACCTTGCGCGGCGCAGGGACGGGAGCAATCAGCCGCACGGAGTCGAGGGCTGCGCCTCCTCCGGCCGCGGCCATCCGTTCCGCCTTGGCCCGCAGGTCGTCCCACCGCTCGATCAGCAGGACCATGCGGAGCGGCTCGAACTCTTCCGGCAACTCGGGAAGGAGTCCTGTGATGTTGACGGCGTTGTCGTCCGAGGTCAGGACTCCTATCTGGTAATCATCGAAGCTGACGAGACGCATCAATCTCTCCTCTATCTCTTGTCGATACGGCGACGGTACCACCGGCCTGGGGGCCGGTCAACGAACCCTCCCGGCCTCTCCAGACGGGGGAGGGACTGCGCCGCCGTCGCGTCGCTGCGATGTTCCTGCCTGCGCGGGAATGACGGAGGCCCCTCGGGAATGACGGAGGGCCTCTAGTGCAGGGGCGAGAACGACGCCGGGACCAAGTGCCTGACCAACTGGTGGACGGGGCGCGCTTCGGTGTGCGGCGGCCAGATGCCCTGGGGGACGTAGATGCCGCGAAGCTCATCCCGGTGCGCCCAGTTCTTATAGGGCCAGAGCTGGTAGAAACGGTTGAGCTGCCCTAGGTCGCTCGCAAAGAAGCACCCCGGCGATAGCTCCAGCCGCTTCGGGGCCTGCTCGGTGAACGACTGCATGACCGACCGAATCGCGCCTGAGGGGTACGTGTACATGCGCAGCTCGTACAGCCCGCCCCATTCGCGGGGCCCATCGAGCGGGTCGTTGACGGGCGACGGCGTGAGGATGTCGCTCTCCATGGAAACGATGAACTCGGTGATGTCGGGCGGCCATACGCCGCTTTCTAGGGCCTTGGCCCGCACGTCGGCGCGCTGTTGCAGCGACTCGTAAGCCCACATATGCAGTATCTGGTTGAGCGGGCCGATTTCCGTGTGCCAGAACCCCACCAACGGGGAGAGCTGGGTGCGGGCCTCGATTTTCTCTGCGAACCGCCGCTCCACCTCGGGGACGGAGTTGGCCGTCAGGTTGTACGTTCTCAACTCATAAAGCATTCCTACCTCCTCTGCTTCGATCCTCTACTCGCACGGAGTCTAACCGTTCTATCTTCCCCGCGCAGGCGGATGACGGCCCATCCCGGTCTCCCAGCAGACCGAGGCTTTTGCGTAACCGAGTGGGCGGGTGTAGTTTGCCCACCCACCCCCATGGGAATTGTTTAGGGGAGTCTCCACACCTGCCGCCCCCTCCTCAGTCCTCCCCCGCAGGCAGACGGGGGAGGAGGTTAAGTGTCCTCCGCCCGCAGACGGAGGATCTTTGCGTAACTCCACGCTGGGGACAGCGGGCGGGTCTGAAATCCGCTCCGGTAGAGAGAGCGAGGTTCCCGCCTACGCGGGAATGACGGATACCGGGAGAGTTATGCAAAGGGAATCTACCCGTGGGCGTAGAGAGAGCGCCTTCGCGAACTGGATGGCCGCCCACGAGGTTGCGCTTCGATGGGGCATCCGGGTGGTTGTCGGTGCGTCAATAGCGATGGGCACGTTCATGTGGACGACGGGGCGGCTCGATGTCCAAACGGTAAGCTATGCGGGCGCATTCGCGGTCAACCTAGCTAGTTCGGCGTCGATTTTCATTCCGGTACCTGGCCTCGCTGTGATATGCGGGGTGTCTGCTGGGGGATCCGATCTCAACCCTGTGCTGCTCGGGATGGCTGGAGCCATGGGGGCCACCATCGGAGAGCTCAGCGGCTACCTGGCAGGGTATAGCGGCAAGGTGTTGGTACAGAGGTCGAAGCGATACGCCCGTATCAGTCATTGGGTGGACAGGAATGGGCCCCTGCCGCTGTTTGTGCTGGCAGCCATTCCCAACCCTTTCTTTGATCTTGTTGGAATAGCCGCAGGGTCCCTTGGGTACTCGATCAAGCGGTTCCTGCTATTCGTGTTGGCTGGAGAGACCGTCAAGTTCGTGGCGATCGTGTACGCGTGCCGAATCGGTGTTGACTGGATCGTGGGCCTGGTGTGACGCAGCGGCTGCCCCACTGCGCGACCGCTTTAGTGGCGATGGCCGGTTGAGCAGAGCGATCTGTGGCTGGAGGCGTGGCCAGACAGGCTCACGACGAACCGATTGGGAGAGCATGGACTTGGGAGCATGGGCTGTGTTTTCGAGCAATGACGAGCCGATCCCTAGGTCCCCTTCGAGGCCCTACGTGAGGGAGTCGGCCCCCACCATGGCGGCGAACTGATCCCGGCAGAGGTCGGCGTAGCGCCGGTCCAGGGCCATCAGCTCGGCGTGGGTCCCGCGCTCGACCACCCTTCCCTCGTCGATGTAGAGGATTACGTCCGCGGCCAGCACGGTTGATAGCCGGTGCGCGATGACGATGGTCGTACGCCCCTTGGTGAGCCTGGCCAGCGCCGTCTGCACCGCCCGCTCCGAGTGGGAATCGAGGGACGACGTGGCTTCGTCGAGTATCAGGATGCGAGGGTCTTTGAGCAACATCCGAGCGATGGCCAGCCGCTGCTTCTCGCCTCCGGAAAGCCGGTAGCCCCGTTCCCCGACGACGGTGTCGAACCCGTCCGGCAGGTTCTCGACGACATCGAGCACGGACGCGGCGCGGCAGGCCTCGACCATCTCGGCATGGGTGGCGTCGGGGCGCGCGACCCGCATGTTGACACCCACCGTGTCGTGGAAGAGGAACGTTTCCTGGGAGACGTACCCGATCTGCCCCCGCAGCGACTCCAACGTCAGCCCGGTGATGTCCACGCCGTCGAGCAGCACGCGTCCCTGGGTTGGGTCGTACAAGCGCGGAATGAGGTAGGTGATGGTCGTCTTCCCCGCTCCACTGGGGCCGACCAGGGCCGCCATCTGCCCTGGCTGGATCGCGAAGTCCAAGCCGTCCAGCGCCTTCCGGCCGGGCGTGTACTCCATGGCGACGTCCTCGAAGGCGAGAGCGCCTGCGGCGTTCTCTATGTCAACGGCGCCTGGCGCGTCCGCGATGTCAGGCTCGAGGTCGAGGTACTCGAAGATGCGCTCGAAGTAGGCGGCAGACGTCACCACGTCCACGTGCAGCGACATTAAGTCCGTTGCGGGAGTGTAGAGGCGGCTGAGGAGCGCGACGAAGGCCACGATCGTCCCGATGGTGAGCGAGCCGGAGATGACCTGGCCACCGCCGAACCAATAGATGACTGCGGGGCCGCCGGTCGTCACGATGAACAGGAGCATGAAGTACCAACGGCCCACGAGCGCCTCGCGGACCTGGAGCTGCATCAAGTCCCAGTTTTCGCGTTGGAACCGGTCCAGCACCTCCCGCTCGCGGGTGAAGGTCTTGATGAGCATGAGCCCGCTGATGCCCAGGCTCTCGGCCATCAGCGAGTTGACGGACGCGCTCCGCTGCTGCCGCTCAGTGCGAAGGCGGCGGCGCAGCTTCCCCACGGTCAACGTTGGGAGGATCAGCCAGGGCAGGACCATCAGCGAGACGATCGTCAGCCGCCAATCGAGGGCGATCATCGTCACGAGGGTCGTCGTCAGGATGAGCGCGTTCTGCGAGATCGTCACGAGGGTGCCCGAGATGATGGTGTCGATGCCGGCGATGTCGCTCGTCAGCCGCGACATGAGCTCGCCGGTCCGGGCCTCGGTGTAGAACCGGAGGGAGAGGGACTGGAGCCGCGTGAACATACGCAGCTTGAGGTCGTACATGATGCGCTGGCTGACGACGGTGTTCAGGTAACTCCGGAGCACGCCGATCAGCCCGAGCGCCACCGCCGCCCCGAACAAGCTGACGGAGAGCCATAGCAGCAGCGACCTGTCGGCGCCCGCGATGGCGGAGTCGATGATCCCTCGCATGAGGAGCGGCGGCGCGAGCCCTATGAAGGCCGCGGCGGCGACGGTTGCGAGGATCAGAAGGAGCTTGGACCAGTAGGGGGCGAGGAACCCGGAGATACGCCGGACGTTTCCCTTGTGCAAGGCCGTCTGCGACCTGATGGGAGCGACTCTTCCATGAACGCGCATCGCCCCAGTATACGTGCCTTCGCCGCTTTAGCTTCCCGCCCTAGGGAGGGGGGGCCGCTTCTCCTCCCCCGCGCGTCGCTGCGCTTGTGCGTCCCCTCCCGCAGACGGGAGGGGTTTTGGGGGCGAGGTTCCCGCCTCCGCGGGAATGACGGGAAGGAGCGCGAGAATGACGGGCGGGAGCGCGGGAGTGACGGGAGGAGCGCGGGAATAGCAGCCCTCCCGGCCTCGCCCGCCGGCAAGAGGGAGTAGCGGCTAGCCGTGGTTGCCCCAGCGGTCCCAGTGGGTTACTTCGGCGGCAGGGCGACGGGTGGTGGGGCCGTAGTTGTGGCCGTCCTGGGGCCAGCCCAGGGGAATCATGGCGGCGGTCACCCAGCCGTCCGGCAGGCTGACGGCTTCGCGTATCTGGGGCTCGAAGCCCCGGCGGACCCGGGTGGTGAGGACGCTGCCCAGGCCGAGTGCGCGGGCCGCCAGGAGCATGTTCTGGACGGCAGGGTAGATCGACGCCCCGTGGTGGACATCGGTGCCCGGATGGTTCGTGACGGCGAGCACCCATACCGGCACGTCCATGACGTGCTGGGCAAGGTAGTCGGCGGACTTGGCGGCGCGGGCCGCGGAGGTTGTCGTCGCTTCGCCGTGGTTGGGGCGGGCGGTCGCGGGATAGTGCTCGGCGATGATGCGCTTGGTGGCCTCGTCCTTGATGACGATGAACCCCCATTGCTGGGAGTTGCCGCCGTTGGGCGCGCGGATGCCGGCGTCGATGACTTTCCGGACGAGGTCGTCGGGCACGGGGTCGGGCTTGAGGTAGCGCAGCGCCCGCTGGGTGTACATCGCTTCGAACAGGCCAATCTCTTCCGCCATGGGTGAGCTCCTATGGGTATATGGGTTACTGTGCGGAGTAAACTTATCACTCGATAGACAGAGCCGACACCGGCCCCCGGAGGAATGATGCTCACCAGCGACATGAACGATCGTCTCACCAAGGTTGGCCCCGGCACGCCGATGGGCGAACTGATGCGACGCTACTGGCACCCCATCGCCGCGAGCGTCGAGCTGACCGCGGATAGCCCGACCAAGGAGGTGCGTCTGCTGGGGGAGGACCTGGTGCTGTACCGGGACGCGAGCGGGAAGGTCGGGTGCATCGAGCCGTCCTGCGCGCACCGTAAGGCGAACCTCTCCTACGGCATTCCCGAAGAGAATGGGCTCCGCTGCGCGTATCACGGGTGGATATTCAACGAGACCGGGCAGTGCGTCGATCAGCCGTCGGAGCCGGAAGGCTCGAAGTTCAAGGACAAGGTGCGCATCAAGGCATATCCGGTCGAGGAGAAGGGCGGGGTCATCCACGTGTACATGGGGCCATCCCCCGCGCCGGTGCTTCCGAACTGGGACCTGTACCAGTGGGAGAACGTGGAGCGGTCCACCTACGCGACGGTGCTGCCTTGCAACTGGCTGCAGTGCCACGAGAACTCGCTGGACCCGGTCCATTTCCAGTGGCTGCACCGGTACTACGGGATGTGGCGGTCGTCGAAGGTGATGGCGGACGATGAGGCCAAGGAGTTCGACCGGATATCGGCGAGCCGGGGCAAGGCGCACATGAAGATAGGATTCGACCGTTTCGAGTACGGAATCATCAAGCGCCGGATGCTGGAGGGGGAGAACGAGAACAGCGAGTGGTGGCGCATCGGCCATCCCATCCTCTTCCCGTACACGCTCCGGGTGGGGCAGGAGCATTGGTTCGAGTTCCAGCACCGTGTGCCAATCGACGATACGCACACGCTGCACTTCGGGTACACGATCCGCACTCCCAAGTCCGAGGAGGTCATCGAGCAGACGGAGCTTCCGCATCGCGACATCCCCGCGTTCTTCGAGAACGGGCGGGTGAAGGACGATTGGGTGGTGGGCCAGGACCAGCTGGCTTGGATCATCCAAGGGCCGCGCATGGACCGGAGCACGGAGGCACTCGGGGTGACGGACATCGGGCTGATCATGTTCAGGAACATGCTCGACGAGCAGATCAAGATCGTCGAGGACGGCGGGGACCCGGTGAACGTGCACCGCGAGCGCAAGGAGATCATCGAGCTGCCCACGGAGTACGCGTATTTTCCCGGCTACGAGGGCACGGGAGGGCCGTTCTCAGGTCTCGAGCCTCAGCCGGTGGAGCTAGAGCGTTCGCTCCAGTGAGACCCTGCGGCGTTAGCTAACGTCCGGGCTCAGGTAGGGAACCTGGAAGTTGGTGAAGACCTCGCGGCGCTCCTCGGAGGACTGGAGGATGGCCAGCACCACTTCCTGAGTCGCCTTGCCCCAGTGAGCATCGTGGATGCGGACGGAGGTGTCCTCGCGGATGGCGCGACACATCTCGTCGACTTCGATGGCGCAATAGCGGCGGTTATAGCCCTCGCCCCCTGAGATGGGGATTTCCTCGTTGCCGTCGTCGGCGTGGATGACGAGGCCCGTGGGAGTCTGCCGCATACTGCCTCGCTCGCAAGTAACGAGAGTGAGGCCGAAGAAGGCGTGCCGCCTGTCGGGTGAGACTCGGTGGTCGATGGAGCGTTCGAGGGCGCCTCCGTAGCGCGTGGAGTCCTTGTAGGCTTCCTCCGCGTCGGCGTCGGGGAAAGCGGCGGCGCGCCGCCGGGTGTTGACGTGCAACCCCGGGTCCATCGGCATTCCTTGGAGCGTGTAGCCGAAGGTCAGCTCGGCGCTGTCGAAGTGACCGTAGCCGTCGTAGGTGATGGTCGCTGTGTGGCCTTCCTCGAAGTCCAAGTAGGCGGTGAAGCTGCCGTCGATGGGGCGGTCTGGGTCGACGACGTTGGTCTTGGCGCGTACGGAGCGAACCCGGCCGCCGCCGATCATGCGCGCGATGTCCACCTGAATTGGCCCCTGCCGCCGCACGATGCTGCCCCCGCGGTCCTGCATCAGCTCCTCTTTGGCGCGAGGGCGGTAGATCCAGTCGCTGTAGAACATGGTATGGAGCATGACGACCTTGCCGAGGCGGCCGCTGTTGGCGATTTCGGCGAGCCTCAGGTTCGGCAGGTCTAGGCTCTGGGAGTGGCCGACCAGGACGCGCGTGCCGTTGCGCTCAGTCGCCTCGATGATGGCGTCGCACTCTTCGAGGGTCAGCCCCATGGGTTTGTCGAGGATGACCTGCTTGCCCCGCTCCGCGGCCATGACGGTGTGGGCCGAATGCATCTCGTCCGGAGTCATCACGTAGACGATATCGACGTTAGGGTCCTTGCAGAGGTCTTCGGCGCTCGCGTAGGCCGGGCCGCCGAAGTCGCGCGTGAAGCGCTCGCGGGCGGCGGGGCGGAGGTCGGCGGCGGCGACGATCTCGGCGTTGGGGTTGGCGCGCAGCTCCGCGATCATGTTCATCGCCCCGGCCCCGAGGCCGATGATGCCGAAGTTGAGTGGGGTAGGGGTGGTCATGGGGAACTCCTCCGGGCGGGGTCAGGCCGTCGCGTGCTGCTTCTGCTCGTAGGACGTTTGCGAGAGCAGCTTGATGATGAGGGGCTTGAGCTTGCTGCCGTAGCGCGCGATTTCGTCGATGTCCGACTTCCGGCCCAGCGTGCCCCAGCCCTCCTGCGGCACGTGAATAATCTCGTTCTTGGTAGGGTCGCGGACGATGTTGATGGGCTCGCCGCCGTCGCCGACGACGGTCGCCTGCTCGTCGAGCATCTTGCGGTAGAGGATGAGGCCGCGGTCGGACTCGCCGAGCCTCTCGGCGGAGCGGTCCATGATGGGGCCTTGGACGATCCACACGATGTGGTCTTGCGCGAGGGTGTCGTCGCTGCGCCAGTGGCCGTCGGGCCGCTTCAACTGGATGTTGGTGTAGGGGACGGCCTCTTGCTCGGGAACCTCGACGTCGTCGGGGAACCAGTAGCTGGTGAGCTCAGCGTGCCAGGTGTGGGTGTCGTCGATGGGGACGCGGAACTGGAAGAAGTAGCGTCCGCCGCCGCCCTGCTGGAGGATGTTGGGGAAGAGCAGAGGGTGCCCAACGCTCCACTTGGGAGACTCCTTGGTTGTGTTGCCGTAGACGCGGCGCTTGATGATTCCGCGCTCGAACTCATCGAAGCCGATCTCTTTGTGGCGGTCGTACGCGGCGAGGCTTTCGGCGACGGCGTCGCGCCGGCCCTCGAGCTTGGCGGCCCATGCGCCGTAGACGCCGTGCAGCCATTCGAGGTGTACGGGGTCGACCGAGTTCTCCATGCACTGGACCCAGTTGCAGGGGAGCTCGGTGATGAAGGCTTCGCGAAGGACGCCTTTCTTCTGGGCGAGGATGTCGTAGTTGGGAAGCAGGGGCGCCGGCTGCGGGCCCATGTAGGTGAAGAGCAATCCGCCCAGCTCCTGAACGGGGTAGCCTGCAATCTTGACCTTCTCCTTGAAGCGTCCGTCGGGGTGGACGGTCTCCTCGAAGGGCTGCTCGATGCACTGGCCGGTCTCGTCCATCATCCAGCCGTGGTACATGCAGCGGAGGCCGTGCTCTTCGGGGATGCCGTAGGAGAGGTCGACGCGGCGGTGGGGGCAGAAGCGGTCGATGAGGCCGAGGGCGCCGGACTTGTCCTTGTAGAGGACGAGGTCCTCGCCGAGGAGCCGGACGGACTTGGTGGGCTTGTCGTCGAGCTCGGCGGCGGCGGCGAAGGGTTGCCAGTAGCGGCGCATCAACTCGCCCATGGGCGTACCGGGGCCGACGTGAGTTATGCGGTCGTTCTGTTCAGGGGTGAGCATGGTTGTCCTGTGTTCGTGTCGTCGGAGGCCTCTGTCCGTAGTCGTTGGAGGATTGTACCTCCCTACGCTCCGTACCAGCCGTGTCTGTCGACGAGACCTCGGACGTAGGCGATCTGGCCGGAGTGCTGGATGAGGTCGCCGGTTACACGGGCGACGGTGATTTTGACGGTCTCGTTCTGGGCGACACCCGCCGCGCTTGGCTTCTCCAAGTCGTCGTCGGAGAGCGCTTCGAGGAAGCGGCGGGACTTCTCGCGGGCGATGTCGAAGTAGGCGATGAGGGTATCGGCGTCGATGGGGTCGAACTGGCGCACCCGGTCGGGGGAGTCGCCGATGCCGCTGTGTGCGTCGGCGGGAAGGCCGAAGCGCTCGTGCCAGCCCTCGGCGATCCAGGCCTCCTCCTCGCCGAGCAGGAGGGAGTAGTTCTTGTCCTGGGTGCGGGTGAGGTGCCAGGCCAGCCACCCGATGGGGTTGCCCTCGGGTCCGGCGGGCTGGGCCTTTAGCTGGTCGACGGTCATGCCGGTTAGGGCGCGGTGAAGTACGCCCCCGATGCGGTCGTAGGCAGCGTTCGAAATCTCTCCTGCGCTCATAGGGACACGCCTCCAGGGTGGATTAGGGGGAGCGTAGTGGCGCCTCCGTGGCTGCGTCAATCGCGGGAGGGCCGGTGGCCCCTCTGCGCCGATTTTTCTCGAAAGTGTCGCATTTCCCCGGTTCTTCCAATGGCATTTACTCCTAGGTAGGGGGTTTCGGGCGCGACAATTCCGCTCCGTTTTGCGACAGCGATGCGACACTTTGCGACAGCAAATGCGACTCTTTGCGACATGAATGCGACAGTTTGCGACAGGGGCCGGTGGTCCGACGGGCTCACCACGGATCTCGGAGGGAATGGGGCGTGGAGGGCGCGGGATGGCTGGGGCATGGGAGGCAGGATAGGGAGGGGAAGTCGTATGCGCAACGGGCAAGTGTCACAAGTTCGACGTGGCCCCCTCTCCAACTCTCCCCGGCACTCCGTCGTCCCGTCCTCCTTACTTTCTCTGTTGGACAGCGGGGCCGGGCGCTCCTAGAATGCCGGACATCCCCGCCGCCTGAAGGAGGAGCGCCACGAGCGAGTTCATCGAAGTGCAGCGTGAGGACGGCGTTCTCCTCATCACGCTTGATCATCCCCCGACGCGCAACGCTCTTGGGAGCGAGATGGCGGGCGAGCTGTATGAGGAGCTGGAGCGATTCGAGGCCAGCGAGGACGATCGGGTGCTGTTGCTGACGGGGCGCGATCCGTCGTTCTGCTCAGGGGCGAACATCCGGCGCTTCGATCAGGCGATCGAGCATCTCGAGGAGGAGAGGTCCGAACCACTGCCGTGGGGGGACATGGAGGCCCGGCTCGGACAGCGGCAGATTGACCGGACGCACGCAGGGTTCGGGTCAGTCTCGAACGTGCCCTTGTGGGTGAACGAGGTACAGAAGCCAACGATCGCCGTCGTGAACGGTCATGCGATCGGCGTGGGCCTGGGTTTGGCGCTCTCGTGCGACATCCGCATCGCGTCGGAGAGAGCGGAGTTCGCGGAGGCGTTCGTGCGCATGGGCCTCATCCCAGGGGACGGGTCGTGCTGGCAGCTTCCGCGGCTCATCGGGTTGAGCAATACGTATTACATGCAGTACACGGGAGACCGGCTGAGCGCGGAGGAGGCTTACCGGATGAACCTGGTAAGCAAGGTGCATCCGCACGACGAGTTGATGCCCGCAGCGCTCGATTTCGCCAAGCGGCTGGCCGGCGGAGCGACGTACTCGATGTCGCTGACCAAGTACCTGGTGCAGCAGTCGTTCAGCATGGGATTCGGCGAGAGTTTGCGGCTGGCGCAGACGGCGCAGGAACTGGCGCGGCGTTCCGATGACCACAAAGAAGCGGTGAAGGCGTTCATTGATAAGCGCAAGCCGCAGTTCAAAGGCAGGTAAGGATGAAGGTTGGGGTCGGGCTCCCGTTCAGGACGCCCACAGACAGCTGGGACTACATTGCGGAGGTAGCGCGGAAGGCGGACGAGGGGCCGTTCTCCTCGTTCGCGGCGCTGGACCGGCTGGCGTACGACAACTTCGAGGCCATGATTGAGTTGGCGGCAGTGGCCGCGGTCACGAAGCGAGTGGGGCTTGTCACTACGATCCTGCTTGCTCCACTGCGGAACGCGGGGGTGCTGGCAAAGCAGGCGGCGACCATCGACGCGATATCCAACGGACGGCTGACGCTGGGCCTCGCAGTGGGGGGCCGAGAGGACGATGCAATCGTCGCGCCGGTCGAGTTTCATGATAGGGGTCAGCGCTTCGAGGAGCAGCTTGTTCATATGAAGCGCATCTGGGCCGGCGAGGTACTGGAAGGAGCGGAGCGGCCGGTGGGGCCGGCGCCGGTCCAGCCGGGCGGCCCGCAGATACTGATAGGCGGTACTTCGCCAAGGGCGATGGCGCGCGTGGGGAAGTTCGCGGACGGCTACGTCATGGGCGGGCGGGCCCTAGAAGCCGAATGGGCCAAGGGCGTTATGACGGAGGTCGAGGAGTCGTGGGCCGCAGCCGGCCGAGAGGGCAGGCCACGGGTCGTCGTGACCCTGCCCTGCGCGTTGGGTCCGGGCGCGGAGGACGCGATCGCCGACGCGATTGGCGACTACTACGGCGGCAGGACAGCAGGCCCATCGCGGACGGCGCGGCTGCAGCCGACGACGGCGGAAATCATCCGGAGCGGCATCCACATGCACGAGGAGTTGGGCACGGACGAGATCATCTTTCGTCCGGTGACGCCTGACCTGGAGCAGGTGGACCGACTGGCAGACGCGATTGGTTAGCCGTTTGATATGAGCCAGCAAGGGCAAGAAGCGGAGACGACCGAGGCGCCGAAGCGCTCCGGCATCGGCGGCTGGGTAGCCCGCAACGACGCGATGCTCTCGCTGTTCGGCCCGGCATTCCTTCTTGGGCTTGGCCGGGGCTTCACGGCGCCGGTGCTGCCGCCGATAGCGATGGAATTCGGAGTGGGCGCCGCGGGCGCAGGACTACTGGTGTTCGCGCCGATGCTGGGGGGCGTGCTTTCGACGCTGCCGTCCGGTTACCTCATAGACCGCATCGGCCGGCGGAAGATGCTGATTGTGAGCCCGCTGATTACGGCTGTGTCGGCGCTGCTGGTGCTGCGGGCGTCGAGCTATGCCGAACTCCTGGTGTACCTGGCGATTGGCGGCATCGCGCAGCAGGTGTGGCAGATGAGCCGGCTGGCGGCGATAGCAGACTCGGGGGCGCAGCGGTCCCGCGGCAAGATGATCACGGGGATGGCGGGAGTGAGCCGAGCGGGCACGCTGGCAGGCCCGCTCGCCGGCGGGATTGCAGGGGAGCTGCTGGGCCTTCGTGTGCCGTTTCTGATGTACGGAATAGCCGCGTTTCTGGCGACGGTGCCCTCGTATCTGTTGATACGTGAGACTGCGCCGGCGCTGCTTGCGAGGCGGCGCGGGGAGAAGGTGGAAGCGGTCGACCTGTCGTGGGGGAAGCTGCTGACGCGTCCGGTGATAGTGCTGTTCTTCGCGCAGTTCTTCGCGAACGTTGGGCGGGGCGGGGTGCAGGGTCAATCGGGGATCTACGTCATCTATGCGGCGTATGCCTATGGGTTGGGCGCCGGGCCCCTTGGGTTGCTGATGTCGGCGATGGCGGTGGTGGGCATTCCCGTCACGCTGTCGGCGGGTTTCGTGATGGACCGATTCGGGCGGAAGCGGACGATAGTGCCTGCGAGCTCGCTGCTGGGGCTGGGGCTCTTCTTCATCGCGCTGGTGGCGGTGCGGCAGCTTACGCTGCCGCTGTTCATCGCAGCGTTCATCGTGATCAACGTCGCGGTGTCGTTCATGGCGGGTTCGATGCAGACGTTGGGGTCAGACGTAGCGCCGGCCGAGGCCCGGGGGAAGTTCTTTGGAGTGAACCGGCTCATCGCTGAGATGGGCTCGATGAGCAACCCGGGCATCTTCATCGTGGCGACGGCGGTCATAGCCGGCGGGGTGGGCTTCGCAACGGCGTTCGGGGCGATGGGCGTTTGCGCGTTCACCGCATCGTCGCTGGTGGGGTTTCTATTGCGTGAGACGCTGCGGAAGGGATAGGAGCAGCGAAGGACTTGCGCTTGCCGGGCGGGCCGACTGAGCCGTTTTCGAGGTTCTCCACTGACATGGTGCTCGCGCCGTACACGACGTACTCCTGTCCGGTCTGGAAACGCTCGCCTTTAATCATGCTGGAGAGGAGTTGGGCGGCTCCCCGGCTGACCCTGCCGATGGGTATGTTCACGAAGGTGAAGGGCCGCCGGGAGAGCTGGGGGACGAACTCGCGATTGCCAAGGGAGGTGATGCTGATGTCGTCCGGCCAGCGGGCGTCCGCCTCGAAGCAGGCGCGGGCCAGCATGAGGAGATTGGACGGAGGAGTGAAAATCGCGGTGGAAGAGCGAAGGGACTCCCGGAGCTCGTTGGTGAGGCCGCCGCGCGGCGACCAGGCGATGCACTCGTCTTCATCGAAGGTCAGCCCCAGGTTTTGCCATACTTGGTCCAGGCCCCGGTAGCGGCCTCCAAGGTTGGCGCCTGAGTCCGCTAGCAGCGCGCGGATGCGGGTATGGCCGTGGGAGACCAACAGCCCCACCGCCTGTTCGACGGCGGCTATCGAGTCCCAGCCGATGCTGCCGACTCCCGCGGGGAGCGAAACAGAGCCAGTCCACGGTTTGAGGAAGACGATAGGTATCCCCGCGGCGATGCTCGGCTTGAGGGAGGAGAAGAGGTCGTCGTCGGGATTCGGGGCTTCACCTGGGACGCCGCAGAGGAGGAGGCCGGCGACACCGACGGCGACGGCCTGATGGACGTATGCGCGCCTAATACGGTGCTCGCCACCGCAATCGACGACCATGCAACTCGGTTGGCCGGTATGACTGGGTAGGCACGTTCACGCGGCCGCTGACAATCTTCTTGTTCATCCTGGCCGTGGTTACGGCGACGCTGTTCACGAAGTTCCTGTCGGGCGGCGCCACCGTCGCAGGAGGCATGCCGATTGTCGAGGGAGAGGGAACGCTTCCCCCCGGCGCGCAGCCGCCGTCCGGAGCGGCGCCTGACGCCCCTAGCGGGCTGGGCGCTCGCTTGCGAGGCCTGTCGTGGCGGTGGACCGAGGGCCAGGTGTTCACGCTATTCCTCATCGTCTTACTGGGATACGCGATATGGGAAGCGAGGAACTATTCCTTCTTTGGGCGCTGGTTCCCGATGGGGTTGGCCGGCATCGGTCTGGTGCTGACCGTTCTGCAGTTCATCAGGGAAGGCATTGGCGTCAAGACCGGCGATATCATGGATATCGGAGTCCGCAGCCGAGGGATGGAGGGGGCGCGCACAGCGGCCGTTGTGTTCTTGGGGCTGCTAGGGATAATGCTGCTCATCGCCGGTCTCTTTCCGAAGGGTCTCGCTTGGGGCGCGGTCGTGATTTCGCTGATTGGGCCTGCGGCTATGATGCGGAATAGGGCCGGCGTGATCGGGGGAGCAATCGGGGGGGTCATTATCCTGGCGATCAACCTGATATTCTTCGATTATCTGCTTGCGGTGTTCTGGCCCGACCCGTTCATCATCGAGTTCTTCAGATAGGCCCCGCGGTTACCGCGGGGCCGCTGCTAAGCGCCGGCGCCAACGGATAGGGAGCGCGCCGCAGAGAGGCGACGATCGCAATGACCCTCAGACCGCGGCTGCTTATAGCCATGGCCGCCACCGGGCTGCTTCTGACGGTCTGGGGAGGCGTGTGGCTCGGGCGAATCGGCGACCTGGCGGAGCGCACTGCTCAGACTGTGGCAGTGGTCGACGGCGGCATGCTGCGGTTCACGCCGGGATCCGGCGGCGAAATCGTCACCGAGCTCGACACGGAGTGCAAGCGGCGCGCGCGCAGCGGCGGCGGGTGCGAGGCGTTCTTCGAAGAGGGGGACGAGGTTCTCATCTGGTACGATCGGGCGAATCCAGAGAACGTTTGGTACGGAACGACGCCCGGAGGATTCTGGGCCGCAGCGCTCATGGTGCTTGGCGTGAGTCTCCTGGTGGCCGGTCTGCTGGCCCTGTGGTTCGAGACTCCCTGGTATCACCGTCTGCGGGAGTTCCTCGCGCGGGTCAAACCCGACGCTACGCCTCAGCCGCCTAATCGATAACTTCGGCGGTCTGCCGCTCGACCTCGGGGAAGAGGAGCGACTTCACGACGACCGGCACGACGCGGGCCGGGTAGATCATCTCTCCGATGTCTATGTAGTCGAACTCTTGCAGGAAGAGGTTGTCGATGGAGATGACGGGGTTCGGGATGCCGATGTCCTTGGAGATGGTGTCCCCGACCAGCTTGGCGAAGTCACCCGTGAAGACGAGTATCAAGGGAGCGCTGCTTGCGAGGGAGTTGGGCATCGCCAGTACGATGCCGTCGGCGATCTTGCGTATCTGCGCGTAACGTGGGAGGCCGTCCCAGTCGAAGGCCAGGGCGACTTGCTGCTCGCCCTCCACGAGGTCCTGCCTAGTGAATGCTTGGGCGACCAAGTCGGCAATCTCTTCGGGCTGCACCTCGTGGTCCTCGTCGAGCTTCGAGATGAGGACCGGGATGTTCCTGTAGGGCAGAAGGGCGGGATCGGAGATGGAGAGGGTATTGCCGCTCAGCTGGACGGTGAATTGGGACGCGCCTATGACCGTAGCCCGGATGCGCTCGGCGGCAGGCTGCACGGGGGCAGGCAGGGCGCCGTCGGTCATCTTGCGCCGGACCGCGTCGGCAAGCGGCATGGCCAGGTCTCCGAACTCTTGGGTCTCGTTTCGGTAGACGTACTCGGACACGCCGCCGGAGAAGACGAGGGCATCGAAGTCTAGGTCTCGCGGCATGTCGGATGTGAGGAGAAGGGCCTGAGTCAGCTCGGAGCGCGGGCGGCCCTGGATGACGTCGATCAGGCAGTCTGCGAGGGCATCGGCGATGGCGGCGCGGTCCTCGTACGGGAGAGGCTGGCCAAGCTCAAGGCGTACACCGATGCTGTCGGCGGCGGTGTGGGCGGCATCCTCGATTCGATTGACGGTCCCGTGGTCGTCGGTGGCGACGAGCCTGCCCCCGACGTTGAGGGCGGCGGTCTGCCGGACCCGGCCGGCCTCGACGAGGGCGAACTTCGTGGTGCCGCCGCCGATGTCGACGTTGAGGACCTTCTGTCGTGGTTCGCGGGACAGTCTGACGGAGCCGGAGCCGTTCGCGGCCAGTACCGATTCGAGGTTGTGTCCGGCGGACGCGCAGACGAACTTGCCGGCGTTGTCGGCGAAGATATCGGCGATGGCGTGGGCGTTGCGGCGCTTGATGGCCTCGCCGGTGAGGATGATGGCGCCGCTGTCGATGTCGCCGGGCGTGAAGCCAGCCTCGGCGTAGGCTTCGGCGACGAAATTCTCCAAGCGCTCCGTGTTGATGAGGTTATCGTGCGTGTAGGGCGTGAGCAGGATGGGCGACTTGTAGAGCGTCTGGCGGTCGACGACCACGTAGCGGCTAGAGTGCATCTCCTGGATGCGCTGGAGCGTTATGCTGGAAAACATCAGGTGCGATGTGGATGAGCCGATGTCGATGCCGACGGTCGTTAGCTCGATGACCTCGTGATGGTAGTAATCGTGGTCCGGGTTGTTGAGCTGGACGGATAGCTTCGCCAGCCGTTCCTCGTCCGGATCATGAATGTGCGCCCATAACTCGTCGTGCATGCGTCTTTCCTCTCAGTCTCTTCAATGTGTGAGGGGCGGCCCCCTCTCTAACTCTCCCCCGCAGACGGGGGAGAGGACTTTCGCCCCCGTGGGGAGAGGATTTTCTAGTTCTCGGCGACGCCGGTGTAGTCCCATCGGTAGTTGGAGTCTCGGTACGCCTCGTCCGGCATGCTGGACTTGAGTCCACGCTCAGCGAGCTGGCTTTCGAAGTACTCGCGTATCCAGGGGTCCTCGTTGGGGTACTCAATCTGGTCGCGGGAGAGGTCCTGCACCTGCTCGGACATGCCCATGAACTGGTTGGGTGGATGGAGGGCGAGGTAGCGGCCGTCGGTATTGCCGAGATTGAAGTGCTGGTGGAACCAGCGGTCGGGCGGGACGAAACAGCTGGCCTCGCTCCAGTGGATGACGATCTTCTCCTGGCCCTCCTGCCACATGATGGAGTAGCCCTCGCCGCCGGGGATGACGATGACGCGTCCGGGTCCGTGGCGGTGGCCCTTTTTGTAGGTCGTGGCGGGGAAGACGGACATGTGGGCGCGGAGCTCGGAGCCAGGGATGCTCATGTAGACGGAGCGGTTCAGCGAACCCCGGCCGGGGCGGTGCATGAGCTTGTCCCAAACACCCATGTCAGGGAAGAAGTTGCCGAGCCAGAGGGTGCGGCCTGCCGCGCCTTCGGCGACGTGCTCCTGGGTGGTGGCTTCAGCTTCGGAATAGAAGTCCTGGCCCTTGAGGACATCCTCCTCATAGGGATTGTCGAAGAAAAAGTCCGGGTTGGGAATGGCGGACATGGCGATGGGAAGGTAGTTGTAATGGAGCAGGCGCACCGGCCGGTCGCCGTGCATGTTGTTGAACTGGGCCCAGGAGTTGCGGGGGATAAGGAAGAGGGATCGGGGCGACCACTCGAAGGTATGCCGTTCCGCCCCCTCGCCGCTCCAAACGGCGGTCGTGCCCTGACCGCTCACCACGTACACCATCTCGTCGATGGCCTGCTTGAAGGGTCTGATGGTGCCGCCTGGGGCAATCTCTTGCACGCGGCCCTCGACGACACCGGGCATGCCCTCGAGTTGGATGAACGCTGCATCGCACTCGCGCAAGCTCCAGGGGCCAACCTCGATTGTCCGCAGGTCTTCGATGTAATAGCCCCCGTGAACCGGGATGCCTTGGGCGTTCATCCACCGGTCGTAGGTGAAATTCTCTGCCATGTTCTTCTCCTCGGTAATCGGGATTGGGACGGGGCGGGGCAAGGTCTGCGGTTGAGCCTACTGGTTGGCGAGCATATCATGCCGCGCAGCCGGAACGTCGGCGAGGTGACAGCATCGTGAGCAGCGTACTCAACAAGTCCCACAGCCCCGTTCTCACCACCCGCGGCCTCGTGGGGTCCGCCTCGCCACAAGCGGGGGCCATCGGCGCGCAGGTTATGCGCGACGGAGGGAACGCCTTCGACGCGGCCATCGCGGTTGCCGCCGCGGAGGGAGTGACCCTTCCAATGATGTGCGGGATGGGCGGCGAGGTGTTTGCGCTGCTCTATCACGCGAAGTCGGGGAAGCTGTACGGCGTGTCCGGCTCAGGCAGGGCCCCCATGGGGGCGACGCGGGAGTATTTCGTGAGCCGCGGCTACTCGAAGATGCCGGCAGACGGGCCGCTAACGCCTGCCGTGCCCGGCGAAGTTCACGCGTGGCAGACGATCCTCGACAAGCTCGGGACGCGCCCGCTCGCATCGCTCATCGAACCGGCTATCGGCCTCGCTACGGAGGGGTTTCCGCTGCCTGTGCGGTCAGCGAGCTACTTCGACAAGCCGTACTACGACAAGCTGGCCAAGTACCCCACGACGGCGCGGGTCTTCATCAAGAAAGATGGCTCGCCGTATCGGCTTGGCGACGTGCTCGCGCAGCCCGAGCTGGCGGGGTCACTCAGGCGTGTCGCGGAGGGCGGGCCGGACGAGTTCTATCGCGGCGCCCTTGGCAAGGAGATCGCGAAGGGCATCGCTGACGGCGGAGGACTCATCGACGAGGCGGACCTGGCGGGCCAGGAGACGCTGTTCTATGAGGAACCTCCGTCAGTGCAGTTCCACGGGCACACTGTCTATGCGACAGGTCTGCCGTCCCAGGGGGCGCTGACGCTAGAATTGCTCAGCCTGCTCGACGGGTTCGATCTGGCCGCGCTGGGGCACAACACGCCGGAGTGCGTCCACACGATGGTGGAGGCGAAGCGCCTTGCGTTCACCGACCGACTCGCGTACATCGGCGACCCGGAGTTCGTGCGGGTTCCGCTGGAGGAGCTTCTGTCGGCCGAGTACGCCGCGCGCCGACGCCAGCTCATCGACCCTGAGCGAGCGGCTGAGATCGTTCCGGCGGGCGAGCTGGCGCACTCGGCCGCTCCCACGCCCAGCACGTCGTACTTCAACGTAATCGACAAGGATGGGAACGCGGTCTCGTTCATTCACAGCCTGTCGGCATACTTCGGGAGCGGGTTCGTGGCGGGGAACACGGGCATCCTGCTGAACGACCGAGCAGGCCGGGGGTTCTATCTGGACGAGGGACACGTGAACGTTGTCGCGCCGGGAAAGCGGACAATCAACACGATTCACAACTACATGGTGTTCAAGGATGGCAGGCCTGTACTCGTTGGCGGAACGCCCGGCGGCGACAACCAGCCGCAGTGGAACGCTCAGGCTATATCCAACGTGATCGACCACGGGATGGACGTGCAGGAGGCCGCGGACGCGCCTCGCTGGACGCATCACCCCGGCACCGACCCCCGCTCGATTGACGACGAGATGGTCCTCCGCATGGAGGAGGGGTTTGACGAGGCGACTGTGCGCCGTCTGGAGGCGAAGGGGCACAAGATTGGCGCCTATCCCACTATGGGCACCCCGGGCGCGGTGCAGCTGATTGCCATCGACCACGAGCGGGGAGTCCACTCGGGCGGGACGGACCGTCGCTCGGACGGGTATCCCACGGTGGAGTAGCCCACATGTCCATAACACTGATGGCGGACCACGAGTACGCCGCCGAATACCTTGCGAACGGGACGGTGAAAGTCCAGGGATTCGACGTCGAGATAGCTTGGCCGGAGGGCGGCTCCGGTTCCGTGTACGGGAAACTGTTCACCGAGCCACCCTACGACGTGATGGTAGTGCCCATCACGAACTTTCTCATCGCGGTTGACATTGGATGCCCGGTGGTGGGCATCCCTGTGTTCCCCGACGTGTCGTTCGCGCATATGGGAGCGCAGGTGAACGTGAATTCCGGCATCCGGGGGCCGAAAGACCTGGAGGGTAAGCGCGTCGGGGTGCGGGGCTGGGGATTCAATCCAGGCACGTGGCTGCGGGGTGCGCTCGCAGACGTGTACGGCCTCGACCTGACGCGGATACACTGGGTGGAGGCGGAGCCGAACTCGCTGATGGGCGTGGACTATCCCCGCGACCCTCGCTTCACGGTATCGAAAGGCGGCGACCAGGTCGCGGAGCTTGAGAGCGGCGCGCTGGACGCGGTGCTGTTCGATCGCGCCGGTCCGCCGCTGGGCGGCAACCGCGTGAAACTGTTCGACGACCCACTCGACGCAGCGCTGGCGTATCACCGGCAGAGCGGCGTCTTTCCGGTGAACGTGTTGCTCGCGGCCAAGCGGGACGTGCTCGATGCCAACCCCGGCTTGGGGCAGGCCATCGTGGACGCATGCGACGAGGCGCGCCACATGTACTACGCGAACGCCTCGGACGACGAGGAGCACATGGGCCTGCCCGTCGGCTGGCTGCGGCAGCACGGGCTCTTTCCTCACCTGAATGGCGTCGAGAACAACCGCCGCGCCGTCGAGACGATCGTCCGTTACGCCGCGAACCTGGGCATTATCACTCGGCGCTTCACGCCGGAGGAGCTGTTCTTTGAGGGGGCCGGTTAGCGAAGGAGCGCCTGTCCGGCTGCGAGGGCGGCTTCCCACTCAGGCATACCGAGCAATTCGGGCAGCAGGCGCGGTTCCATCGGAGGGAAGTCGTCGTTCCCCAGCCGATAGGCAAGCCAAGTGACATCTCTCCATGCGCCCAACTTGTATCCGACCTCAGCGAACGTGCCGAATGCCTCAAAACCGACCGCCTCGTGGAGTCCGATGCTGGCGGGGTTCGGCTCAGTGACGCCTGCGTAGGCGCGGTGGTATCCGAGCAGGCGGAGCGCCTCCAGGAGAGCAGCGTATAGCGCTGTGCCTACCCCTGTTCGGTGATGATTCGGGTGGACGTAGATGCTGGTCTCGACCGACCACCGGTAGGCGGCGGAGGTCCGGGTGCGGGCTGGCATAGGCGTAACCCGCTACGAGGCCGTCGCGCTCACAGACGAGCCACGGCAGCCGCTCTAGCGTCGTTCGGATGCAGCCTGGAAGTCCGCTCCGGTGGGCGCGTGGTCAGTAAAGGCGACTGCCGTTTCGCGGACATATGGTCCGTAGATGGCGGCAATCTGATCGGCGTCATCTTCACGCACCAGCCGGAGGATGGTCGGCATCCGCCTTACGCCTCTCGGACGGCGGCGACGCCTGCCTTGAAGGCTTCGATGGTGCGGTCGATGTCGGCGTCGGTGTGGCAAACGCCGACGTAGGTCTTGCCGGACGGTTTGAAGACACCGTGCTCTAGCAGGGTGTTGTCGAAGACGCGGTTGAGGGTCTTGTCCACGAGCGTGGACCGGTAGTCGACGATGGGTTGGTCGGTGAAGTAGACGTCGAACATCATGTCTACGCCGCTGACGACTGCCGGGACCTCGGCTTCATCGAACAGTCGTTGGAGCGTGGAGCGAAGGCGGGCAGCGCGGGCGTGGTAGGCCTCGTATACGCCGGACTCACGTAGCGCCTCGAGGGTTGCGAGTCCGGCTGCGGCGGCGACGGGGTTGCCGCTCAGCGTGCCAGTCTGGGGAACGAAGTCCTCGGGGGCAACTGCCTTGGCGTCGTAGTGCTCCATGAGCTCGCGGCGGCCGACGACGCCCGCGAGGGGGAACCCTCCGCCGACGATTTTGCCGATGGCCGAGAGGTCGGGAATGACGCCGTAGTGCTCCTGTGCGCCGCCATAGGCGAGGCGGAAGCCGGTGACGACCTCGTCGAAGATAAGCAGCACTCCATATCGGTCGGTGAGCTCGCGGAGCCCCTGTAGGAATCCGGGTTGGGGTTCGATGACGCGCTGCACCGGCTCCACGATGACCGCCGCAAGCTCGTCGTGGTAACGGTCGAGCAGGTCCTCGACGAAGTTGAGATCGTTGAACGGGGCGACGAGGACAGTCTCCTGCACGGCTTTGGGTATGCCCGCGGAGCTTGGCTCCGGCTGCGGGAAGGGCGTCTTGCCCGACGGCGACAGGCTCATCTGCGAGTAGTCGTGCATCCCATGAAAGCCGCCCTCGAACTTCAGGATCTTGTCGCGCTTGCGGAAGGCGCGGGCGATCTTCAGTGCGTTGTAGGTGGCTTCGGTGCCGGAGCTGACGAACCGCGCTTGCTCGGCGCAGGGCATCGCTTCGACGATGCGCTCGGCGAGCTCGACGGCGTAGGCGTTCTGGGCGAAGAAGGTCGTGCCCTTCGCCATGGCGGCCGTGGCGGCCTCGATGACCTTTGGGTGGGCGTGGCCGAGGACCATCGGCCCAGAGCCGAGAAGGTAGTCGATGTACTCGTTACCGCTCACGTCGCGGATCCGGGAGCCTTGCCCCCCGGCGACGATGAAGGCGTAGTCGTCGTCCATACGGACGTTGCCCAGCGTGCCGCCAGGGAGCGCGCGAGCGGCTCTGGCGAGCAGGGCGCGTTCTTCAGGCGTGCGAACGAGATCAGGCACGGTGCGCTCCTTCGGTGTCGATCGATTTTGCCACGGGTAGGGCAGCGCCGCCATAGTTCCCGCCTCGTTCCCTCGCCCCTTCTCCCTAGGCCTCTCCGGCAGACGGGCGAGGGGATTCGGCGGCGGCGTATGATTAGCCTGAGCCTCGGACAGCGTCCGAGCAGGCCCGTAGGCTATTGTAAGCTGAGAGCTGGCTGCGAAGGGGCAGCGTACAGTCAACATCATAGGTGGAGGTAGAGGATGGCAGTGAATGAGGTTGCGCAGGTTAGCGTCGGTGGGGAGGAGATGGCGATTCACACCGCTCGTCCCGATGGGGATGGGAAGAGCCCGGCCGTCATCGTGATCCAAGAGATATTTGGGGTGAACAGCGATATCCAGAGCATCACCGACCGCTTCGCCAACGAAGGATACTTCGCGGCGGAGCCGGAGCTGTTCCACCGGAGTGGCGCGGGCGTGGACATCCCGTTCTCGGAGATGGAGCGGGCCTTTGGCGAGCGAGGCAAGCTGAGCAACGACGACATCAGGGCCGACGTGCAGGCGACGCTCGACTATCTGAAGGGCAATCCGAACGTGGACGCCGACAACATCGGCATCGTGGGGTTCTGCTTCGGCGGGATGGTGTCGTACCTCGGAGCGACGATGGCGGGGATCAGCGCGGCGGTGGTGTACTACGGGGGCGGAATCTTGCCGCGCCCGGACGCTCCGGAGGGCACGCCTCGTCTGCTCGACGCGACCGCGGACGCGGTGCAGGCGCCCATCATGGGCTTCTGGGGCGACCAAGACGGGGGCATTCCGGTGTCCAACGTCAATGAGATGGAGACGGTGCTGAAGGGGAAGGGCAAGACCATCGAGAACCACGTCTACGAGGGAGCCGGGCACGGCTTCTTCTGCTCCACGCGCGGCAGCTACAACGAGGCTGCTTCCAACGACGCGTGGCCGAAGACGCTGGCGTTCTTCGCGGAGCACCTGCGGTAGCGGGGCTGCCATCACGGTAGGGAAGGGCCGGGGCGCTGCTGCGCCCCGGCCCTTTGTCCTGGCGGCGGAGGCGCGCACGTTAGGCTGAAGCTTCTACGCCATGCTGCACAACGGCGAGTGTAGCTCTGTCAAATTCAGCTAGTACGTGCTCATGCGTAATGTTATCTGTATTGTCTATCGGGTTATATGTATACATTGCGCGCTGAAAAATGGGTGAATACTCTTGTCCAAATGCATATAGTGTAGATGCAGCATCTCCATAAGATTCTCTTCTAAATTTGCCGCCGTGCGCCTTGATAAGGGCTCCACAAATAGTCCACTTGACAGCACTTGAATCGTCGGGATGTACCCATGCTCCATTCGCATCAATAGCTTCTAGAGCTTCCGCCAAAGCCCAGCGAATGGTCTGCGGTTTGCGCAGGTCGTCATAGCTTTGAAGAAAGATCTTCTTGCCTTCCTGCTCGCCTAAGTAAAATGGTCCACCCCTTACGAATTGCGTCCATGACTTAGCATCCTGTGTACCAGAATCGCTCCTTACCCAGCCCGACGCAAGCACCTCTCGCGCATCTATCAGTATTCGTAGCGTTCGCTCTGTCCTCCGCTTTTCTTTCGTTGCATTTTCTATGCGACCACCGAGGTAGATTCCGAGGATAGCGAAGCCGATGAAGAGTACGATCCAGGCCCAGCTCCAGTATTCCCCTGGCCAAATTGAGGGAGCGATGAAGGACAGCCCGTACCCAACAATGCCTCCCACGCACATGCCTGTCCCGCTATTCAATGGCCTATCCTCTCACCTTGGCCTTCCACCTTGCGGCAGCTTTCCGCGCGGCTACGCCGATAGGCTCTCGGCCCCGGGGGCGGGGGTTTCGACTTCTATGGTCTCGATCCACTCGCCGGGCTGGGGGACGGGAAGGCCGTTGCGCTTGGCTTCCTGGATGTAGAGACGCATGGACTCGTGGACGCGCTCGACGGCTTCCTCGCGCGTGACTCCGACGCCAACGCAATCGGGGAGGTCGGGGACGTAAGCGCGGCAGGGGCCGTCCGCTTCCTCCGAGTCTTCGTCCACCCAGTCATCGGCTACGACGACAAGGTAGCCCATGAACGTTTCAGTCCGCAGCCACGGCTCGGGGTTGGGCTCGTTCCGCTCTTGGTCAAACTCCAAGAGTAGGAGAATGGACGTACGGACGCTCTCAATGGCTTCTTGCTTACTGTCGCCGACTCCAATTGCGCCGGGGAAGTCGGGCACGTAGGCGCCGTAGCAGGTGTTCTCTTCCTTTTCGATGACGACGGTGTACTGCATCAGGCCCCTCTCTTGCCGAGCCCCGCGTCCGTCATGATGCCTGCCCATGTTCCGGGCGGCAGGTCCTTGCCTGGGTGTCCGGCGATGACGAACCTCCCACGCTTCGTCGGATGCGCAAAGACACGGTGGCTTCCACGCATTCTAACTTGCCTCCAGCCGTCCCTCGTCACTATCTCGATGGCTTCTCTTACGCTGCGCCCCATCGCCGGGTTGCGTCAACCCGATTGGGAGCGGAGGGAGAAGACGAGGGACTTGACGGTTACGGGGATGACCTCGCTCGCGCCCATGGGCTTGCCTACGTCGACGTAGTCGAGGTCGCCGACTTCGATGCCGTCGATGGCGATGACGGCGCGGTCGAGGCCGATCTCCTCCTTGATGATTCCGCCCAAGGACTTGGCGACGTCGACGTCGACGACGAGGAAGACGGGGGCCCCTGGGGGCTCGTCCGCCACGGACTTGACGATGGACTCGCCGAGGCGGCGGATGTACCAGTAGTCCGGCTGGCCCGAGATAGACATGGCGAGGACCATGTGGGAGGGGAGCTTGTCGAGGTCGTATTTGCCGACAGCGGCGGTAAGGGCTGCTTCCATCTCCTCGGCGGTCTGCTCCTTGTTGATGAAGGCTCGGGCGACCTGGACGCCGCGGACGGGGAGCACGTCGTGGGTGGAGATGTAGCTGGTGCTGCCGCTTGCTTGGAGGGTGTATTCGCCTGCGCCGATGACGGTGGCGCGGATGCCCTCGGCCGGGGTGATGAGCACGCCGGGACGGAAGGAGCCCATGGAGCGCTCGCGCACGCGCTTGCCGAACCAAGGGCCAACGTCGCCATAGGAGTCACTGGTGCGGTCGTAGACGTACTCGGAGACGCCGCCGGAGTAGACGACGTGGTCGACTTCGTGGAGGGAGGTCACGTCGAGGCCGCTGGTGAGTAGGAGCGACTCAGTCAGGGGTTCAACGTCGCCTCCGCTGATGACGTCGAAGAGGATGTCGGTCATCTTCTCGACGAACTGGTCGCGCTGTTCGTCGGTGAGCTTGCCGCCGACCTCAATCTCGTGGCCGAGGGTCTTCATGATGGTGCGGGCGGGCTGCTCAACCCGGGTGATGGTCATGTCGTCGTCGTGGGCGATGAGGCGCGCGCCGACTTCGACGGCGACCATCTGGGCGATCTCGCCTCCGCGGATGAGGGATATCTTGGTGGTGCCTCCGCCCATGTCCACATCGAGGACGGAGTTGGAGTGGTTCTTGGAGATGGCGACGGCGCCGGAGCCGTAGGCCGCGAGAAGGGCCTCGTGCATGGGGCCGGCGGAGGCGCAGATGAAGCGCCCGGACTCCTCTGAGAAGTACTCGAGGATGGGCTGGGCGTTCTCCTTCTTGAGGGCCTCGCCGGTGATGACGACAGCGCCGGTGTCGACGTCGTCGGGAGTGAAGCCGGCCTCCTCGTAGGACTTGTCGATGAACTCCCGGACGCTCTCGGTGTCGATGGCGGCGCCGGAGGAGTAGGGAGTGAGCATGATGGGTGACCGGTAGAGGACGTCGCGGTTGGTGACGACGAACTTGGCCGAGAGGCCCGCGCCCTCGCGCCGGAGGATGAGCCGGGAGAAGATGGTGTGGGTCGTTGAGGAGCCTATGTCGATGCCCACGCTGTAGAGCGTGAACTTCTCGATGCCTTCGATGTCCTCGGCTTCTTCGCTGTCGAGCAGCTCGAACGCCATAGGGTCTTCGTGGTCGTCGCCGTCGTGCATGTCAGTGTGTGTCCTTCCCTATTGGATTTGTTCTGGGTTGGGGGCTTTCCCCCTCCGCATCCCCTGGATGGGGGACTCCTATCCGGAGAGCCTCGTTCCGCCCACACACCCAGGATTCCCGCGAAAGCGGGAATCCTGGAGGAGATCGGGAGGGGAGGCTCTTCCAGCCTGGGGCAAGGGATCAGGCCTTGGCGCCTTCGTAATCCCATTCGTACTCGGGGTCTTCGTAGGCCTCGGCGGGGATTTCGGAGGTCATGCCGCGCTCTGCGAGCTGGTTCTCGAAGTACTCGCGTATCCAGGGGTCCTCGCTGGGGTACTCGATCTGGTCGCGCCCACGGTCTTCGACCTTCTCGCTCATGCCCATGAACTGGTTCGGGGGATGGAGGGCGAGGTAGCGCCCGTCGGCCCTGCCGAGGTTGAAGTGCTGGTGGAACCACCGGTCGGGGGGAACGAAGCAGCTGGCCTCGCGCCAGTGGACGACGACTTTCTCCTGGCCTTCCTGCCACATGACGGAGTAGCCCTCGCCGCCGGGAATGACGATGACGCGGCCAGGTCCGTGACGGTGGCCCTTCTTGTAGGTCTTGGCCGGGAAGACGGACATGTGGGCGTGCATCTCGGAGCCGGGGGACTGGATAAAGACGACGTGTCCGCCGGCACCGCGCCCCCAGAAGGGGACGAGCTTGTCCCACGCGGCCATGTCGGGGAAGAAGTTGCCGTGCCAGACCTGGCGGCCGCGCCCGGCGAAGCGGCCATCGCCCTCCTCCATGACGGCCTTGGCCTCGGAGTAGAACTCATCCTGGCTGTGGAGGAAGGAGCTGGCCGAGTAGGGGTTGTTGATGAAGAAGTCGGGGTCGGGAGTGGCGGACATGGCGATGGGCAGGTAGTTGTAGTGGAGCAGGCGCGCCGGGTTCTGGCCGTCCATGTTGGTGAGTTGGCACCAGGAGTTTCGGGGGATGAGGAAGAGGCTGCGGGTGGCCCACTCGAAGGTCTTCTTGGGCTTGGAGTCGTCCGTCCAGACGGTGGCGACGCCTCGTCCTCCGAGGATGTAGACCTGCTCGTCGACGGAGAGTTTCAGGGGCGGGAGGGAGTGGCCGGGAGGAATCTCCTCAATACGGCCCTCGACGACGCCCTCCATGCCGCGGAGCTGCATGAAGGCGGCGTCGACCTGGCGGTCCTCCCACCAGCCGAGCTCGACGGTACGTAGGTCTTCTACGTAGTAGCCGCGGTGGATGGGGATGCCTTGGGCTTCCATCCAACTGTCGTAAGTGAAGGTTCGCGCCATGGTTTAGGCCTCCTAATGTTTGCGGGCTGGTGCGCATCTTACCTTACGCTCGCCTCTCGCCCAAGGGGGCATGGCAAGATGCGAAATTTTCCGGGCATTTCGCATCTTAACTAGATGGCCGTGGTGCGGCTCCGGGGGTTTTTCGAGGTCAAGAATCAAGATGCGTGTGCATGCGCGTGATTTTCCGTGGGCTGAGCGGGTTGAGCGGAGAGGGAGTGGTTGGGGAGGAGCCAGAACCATGAGGCGCCGCGGGGGCCCTTTTGGGGGTCTCGCGCGCGAACGGGACGGACTCGGCGTAGGCGACAGGCCCGTCGGAGGTAGTGGAAGGAGATGCCGAGGTTGGCGGCGGCGTGTTTGATTTCGGCGGCAGGGCGGGGGCCTTCGGCGAGCATGGAATCGAGGAGGAGGCATGCGGCGTCGAGGAGTGCGGCGCGGCTGTCGTTGTGTCCGGCGAGGGCTTGGAGGGAGGCGCGAGGGAGGGGTCCGCCCCATTGGATGGAGAGGTTATCGAGGCGGTAGGGGATAGGCGGGGCGGGGGAGCTGAGGGGGAGGAGCGCGCGGACGCTCGGTGAGAGGCGGGCAGCGGCGAGGATGGAGTGGGGGATGGGGCCGTATGCGCGGGCGGCGTGGAGGGAGTCGGTGGGGATGTTGCAGAGGGTGACGACGGCGGCGCCTGTGCGGTGGGCGAGCAGGTTGAGCTTGGCGAGGACACGGTTGTGGGCGATGCCGAAGGAGGAGGCGAGGAGCTCCATCTGGTCGACGATGATGAGGCCGGCGTCGGCGACCTGCGCCAGGGAAGCGAGGCGGTCGAGGACCTCTTGGAAGGTGGGCTCGCGGGGCGGCGGAGGCGGACCGGGAATCGGGGGCGGGGGCGACTGCCAGAGGGAACGGAGGGCGGGGTGGGAGGCGGGACGGTCTGAATCGCGGAGCTCCCGGTAGTAGTCGTCCTGGTCCTGGGTGTCGGGTTTGAGGAGGTCGGCGATGTAGATGTGCCTGGTGTCGGCGCCGAGGGGGACGAGTCCGGGCCAGAGCCAGTCGAAGGGGTATGGGGTGATGGAAGAGAGCGGTTGGAGGCCGGACTCGATTGCGCCGGTGGAGGTGAGGATGCGGCTTGGGGGAGTGAGGGCGCGGAGGGAGAGGGCGTGGATGACGGCCTCTTCGTCGCATCCGCGTCCGCAGGTGAATTGGGGGAAGTCGGGCGGGCCGTCGATGGTGAGATTGGGGACGTGGGCTTCCTGGTGGGCGGGGCAGTGGAGGCGTTCGCCGAAGGCGCAGGGGCAGCCGGGCTTGCCGCATGAGAGGGCGCGGCGGAGGCGGTTGAGATAGGGGTCGTCGTAGAGGGTCATGGGGAGATTACGGTAGGGATTCGGGGGGCGATGGGGCAAGGGGCATGTGTCAGTGGCGGGGTGGGGGGGAGCCTTGGTTGCACCTCTCAACACACTAACTGCCGCAGCGATAAAGCGCAGCGACGTGATGACTACCAGTGCCGAATCATTGTTGCTGGCCTCTGTACGATAGCTGGGACACGCGCTACCCCATTTTATGGCGGCCGATGCCGTGGAGAGGCTTATGGCGCGAGCCCCGCGGATGTTCGCGGCATCAAGCGGGTAGCCGAGGAGTGATTCCCTCAGCGTTGGATTCGGTGATGGTGGGAGTTTTCGAAACGTCGCGGTGCCTTGTCGTCATCTCGCTGTGGCGCATATAGCCAGAAGTTAATCGGAATTGCTGGGTTCCATGTCTTGAGTCCTTCGCCATAGTCATGGCGAATACCATTCCCGTTGTGTCGAAGCCACTGCCCATCGAACCGGTGGAGTATACGAGCCTTGTAACTCTCACTAATGGAAATCCCTGGCGACGGCATACCTCTAAGTATGTCTGTTTGCCTATCGAACATATCTGATTGGCCATTTTCTTTCGATTCCCATCGATCGTATTCATTACTTCTATTCCAAGAAAAGGCGGCAAGACCCGCAAATAAGTCTGCAAGTTGAACTAGGGGTTGGTCTGATGATTTCACTGGCTTCACACGAGGTTTACCTAATTCTGATGCGTCGACTGCTTCATCGAGGCGCGACTGTGAATAGCCTTTCAGCTTTCGTGGAATACCTCCCAGGCATCTTTCTAATTCTTCCCAGTCCATGTCGGTGCGCTCATCTGGATGCATCTGCCAAATGGCATCTGAAGGCCAGCGTCTTCTCATTACAGTTATCATTAGGTGGTAGTACATGCGTGCAAGATTTGCGGAATCATCCCTGCCTTGAATGTTATGGCGAGAATCTCTAACATCCCAAGTAAGGACGTCAATTCTCATTCCTCCATCAATTGTACGCCTATAGGCAAAATCGCATAGCTTCTCCGAGGCAAAATAGTGCTTCTGATTACGTAGGTTTTTCCAGGCAAATTCTCTAACACTGGAGCTATGCAATATGTCTTGTGCAGTTGCTGTAAAGTTGTACAAACTCTCACTAGTCAGCGTGACGAGTGCTAAACTACGATAGCGCCCTGTATTCCAGTGAGATTCATCGCTGAAACCGAGGTGAGTAATAACGTCAGCGGTTATGGGTCAACCTCCTTCACCTTCCTCAACAATACCTTCCCCGACACCAATCTCCGCTGCAGGCCATCTTCGCAGTGCGCCAGGGCTGGGGGAGTCAATTGAGGCCAGGCTTCGAACATGCAGTGATTGCAGAGATCCATCGGCTTTAGCATCGTCTCATTCGGTGTGCTCGTTGGTGCCTCACTCGGATGATGTCTTCAATGTGGGTCACTGATATTCAGCGTATTCCCCCGATGTGACTTGGGACAAGTACTAATTGAGCAAGCTTTGATCGCTTAGGTCAGATTTCGAGGCTAAGCCGCCTGGCCGGGGAACGGCACGTCGCCATCATGCTCTACGTATTGGCTAGGAGGGAGGGGGAGAGGGGCAGAATCCTGGCCTATCGCGTTCGCGGGAATGACGGAGAGGGGGCGGCGTTGATTGGCGGGCGGCGTGGTTCGACGGGCTCACCACGAACCCATTTTGGGTCTTTGGGTCGGCGCGGAGGGGTGGTCTGCCGGATACCTGGGTTCCCGCGTTCGCGGGAATGACGGGGAAGGGCGCGAGGTTCCCGCCTGCGCGGGAATGACGGGGGGTTGGGAAGAAGTCCGGGGGCGCGGGTTAGACTAGGCGCCACGCATTTGGGGATTCCGGGCAACTAGGAGGTCGGCGTGACGGTACATGAAGTCTGCTTCCTTCCCAATGGGACGCTGAGCTTGGCGCGCTCGCGGTTGGTCTATGGCGAGCAGAGCGAGGAGAAGCTGCTCACGCCTGTCTATAGCGTGCTCATCCGAACAGACGAGGGCGACATTCTGTACGACACCGGCATCGACCCGGACGCCGCGCATGACCCCAGGGCGCTGGAGGGCATCACTCGCAATGTCCACTCGTTCACGGAGGAGGACGACGTGCGAAGCCGCTTGCGCGAGGCGGGGACGAGCGAGGACGCCGTCAAGATGGTCGTCGCATCGCACTTTCACTACGACCATGCCGGCGGTCTGCGCTTCTTCAAGAACGCGAAGATCTACGTTCAGAACAACGAGTACCGGGCGGGGCTTTATCCTGACATGGGGATGGACCAGGTCCTCCGCCGGCAGTACTTCGACCACCCTCTCGACTTCCAGACCATCATGGGCGACACGGAGATTGTGCCGGGGGTCTGGGCCTTGGAGACTTTCGGCCACACGCCCGGCCATCAGAGCTTGTTGGTCGAGCTACCCAACACCGGGACGATGGTATTCAGCGGGGACGCGGTCCACACCTGGGAGAACGCCGAGAAGGAGCGGCCCTTCAACGCCTTCTACAACCTGCAAGGCGCCTACGAGTCGATCAAGAGGGTGAAGATGCTTGCCGCGGTGACAAAGGGCATCTTGATTCCAAGCCATGACCCCGCGCTGTGGGAGACGTTCAAGCCACTGCCGTATCGGTATACGTAGGGTGGGGCAGCTCCCTCTCTAGCCCTCCCGCGCAAATCGAGACCTCTGGATAGCTCCATCGTTGGGGGTGGTGGGGCAGAGGTGTTTGTGGCGGGCGTCGTGGTTCGACGGGCTCACCACGAACCTCTATTGGAGGAATGGCGCGGAGGGCGTGGCCTGTCGGCCACTCTGGATTCCCGCGTTCGCGGGAATGACGGGAAGGGCGCGAGGGAAGTTTGCGCGCCGCCGCTTCTCCTCCCCCGCACTTCGCTGCGCTTGCGCGTCCCCTCTCCCTAGCCCTCTCCCGCAGACGGGAGAGGGGACCAGAGGCGGGAGGGGGTTCCTGGGTTCCCGCGTTCGCGGGAATGACGGGAAGGGGCGTTGGGGATGACGGAGCAAGTTTGCGCGCCGCCGCTTCTCCTCCCCCGCGCTTCGCTGGGCTTGCGCGTCCCCTCCCGCAGACGGGAGGGGGTTTCCTGGGTTCCCACCTGCGCGGGAATGACGGTGAAAGGGTCAGTCGCGGATGTCTTGGAGGAGCCACTCGGTGGGGATTTCGTGGCCCAGGCCTTGGGCTTTGGCGAGCTCGTAGGCGCGTCCGGCGACGGCGAAGAATTGGGCGCCTTGGATGTTGCCACGCTCGGAGTAGGTGACAGCGGAGTCGCTGGGCCTGCCCTGGCCGCCTTCCAGGAGCTGGTGGAGGAAGACCACGCGGTTCTCGGCGATGACGCCGTGGGACCGCCTGGACCGGTCGCGAGACTGGTGACTCGATGCGGGGCGTCCTCCGGGGGCGTTGGCCTCGTAGCCTATGGACTCGTCGTGGAGGGCCATCTCGGGGATGCCGATGGGGCCCGGGGCGGAGCCGAGGCGGAGTGAGCGGTCGATGCGCTCCATGGCTTCGCCGTCGATGCCTCCGCCGACGCAGGTTATGTGGGCGCCGTCCTCGACGTCCTTGCCGAATATGACGGGCTCCACGGAGTCGGTGCATCCGGCGACGATGTCGGCGCCCTTGCAGGCCAGGGCTGCGCTTTCGACGGGTACGACCTCGATGCCGAACTTGGCCTCTATCTCGGCGGCGTAGGCCTCGCGGTTGGCCGTGGTGGGGCTGTAGACCTGGATGCGCTTGATGTCGCGGACGGCGGCGAAGGACGCGGCGTGGGTGCGGGCCATGCCGCCGGAGCCGATCATGGCGATGACGGATGCGTCTTCGCGGGCCATGTAGCCGGCGCCGATGCCGGAGTCAGCGCCGACGCGCATGTGCTGGAGGACGCCGTCGTTGATGATGGCGAGAGGTTCGCCGTTCTCGACACTGGTGAGAAGTATGAGTCCGCAGAAGAGGCCGGGGCGGACGCAGTATTTCTCTTGGGTGCGGGTGCCGCCGTACTCCTGCTCGTAGACGACGTCGGACTTCATGCGGATGGCGAAGTAGCCGGACGCGGAGCCGCCCTCCATGGTGCCCCACTGGTACATCTTGTCGGGGTCGGAGGTGGGGATGCGGATGTCGATGCGCGGCCTGCAGACGGCCTCGGTGTGGGCGAGCTCTTCGTAGGCTTTCTTGAGGGCGTCGATGGTGTCCTGCATGGTGAGGACGGCTGCGATGTCGTTGTTGTTGAGGATGAGGGTCATGGGGGGCCTCCTTAAGGGGGGGTCTTACAGGCGTTCGAGAACGACGTCCCCGGTCGGTCCGTTGTAGGTCATTACGCAGTGCTGGAGGAAGTCCCTGCCGATGAGGGCGGCATGGGGTTGTCCGCTGCCGGCCAGATGGACACCGGGGAAGTGGCCATATATTACGAGGTGCAGGTCTGGAACGTAGATGTGGGCTACGTATATGACGGCAGGGCCGGGGCCGTGCACGCCTGCAATAGTCCCATATCGTTTAGCAACCGGCAGGTCAAGGCTTGCGGCGAGCGCAGTATCGATGCAGCTATCCGACGTGCCTGTGTCGACGAGGGCAGGGATGCGAGTCGCCGCAAGGCGAGGAGCTTCGCCATAACGCAAATGGAGCGATGGGTCGAGGCCGATGTCGACGTAGAGGGTTGGGCCGGACTGCTTTAGCGCATCCGGTCGGTCAGGGAAGCCGCAGCTGACGCTCGGCATTTAGCGCACGTGGTAGAGGACGAGGGGAGGCGGTTCGGACGGGTCTCGTCCGACCTGGCGGATGAGGTAGGGGCCGTAGCCGAAGTTTCGGAGTGCGTCTTCGGCGGCGTCTTTGAATTCGCTGTAAGTATTGAAGAGATGTTCGTTGTGGAAGACGACCCACTCGCCGAGGTGGTCGGCTTCGAGGGATTCTTGCATCTTCTCATACGCGGCGATTTCGTAGTCGATCTGGTCCATGACGCTCTCCTCCGGTCGCTGCGGGGGCCCGGTTGGGCGGGCGCGCCGGGGTTCCCGGCGCGCCCGCTGGTTTGCGCTTGGGCTAGAACTTTCCGGCGGCCTCGCGTTGGTCGAGGATGGGGCTGTACATGGTGGCGGCGCCTTGGCGGTGGGAGGTGTCCGCGTAGTTGTGCTGCTCGGTCATGAAGGGGATGTAGACGTTCTCGGCGGGGTCGCGGTAGACCTCCATGGGATCGCCGCCGTCCTCGACGATGCGCATGTTGTCCTCGAGCATCTGGCGGAACATGATGATGCCCTTGTCGGAACGGCCAAGGTGCTCGCCGGTGCGGTCAGCGATGGCGCCCTGGGTGATCCAGGCAGCGGGGTCCTGGGAGGAGTTGCTGCGCAACTCGGGGTAGACCGGCTGGTCGTTCTCGTCGAGCAGGGGCACGGGCGGGCGGTAGAAGGGGATGTCTTGGGGAGATTGCTCCTGGTCGCCCGCGATCATGGGGTAGCAGGCGACCCACCAGTGTCCGGTGGTCTCGTCGTCGATGGGGGTGCGGATCTGGAAGGCGGGGCCCATGGAGAAGCTGCCCCGGTAGGTGCCGTCGGCGACGCTGAAGCCGTCGCCGCCCTGCCGGAGGTAGTTGGGGAAAACGATGGGGTGGCCATCCTTCCACTCGGTGTCCTCTTCGGAGCCGCCTTCCCAGATGCGGCGCTTGATGATGCCGTGCTCGAAGGCGTCGAAATGGATGGTCTTGTGGGGGCGGCGGTTGCGGCGCTCTACGTCGCCGTTCATCTCGCGGATGAAGTTGGCCCAGGCGACGTGGAGCCATTCGAGGTGGACGGGGTCGAGGGAGTTCTCCTGGCACTGGAGCCAGTTGCAGGAAAGCTCGGCGTAGCCGATGTCGCGGAGGACGCCCGTCGCGGAGAAGACGTCGTAGTTGGGGACGAGGGGAGCGGGCGTGGGGCCGAGGTAGGCGAGGAGGAGACCGGCCTTCTGCTCCACCGGGTACGCCTTCATCTGGATCTTGTCCTTGAAGCGCGCCTCGGGGTCCTCGGTCTCCTCGTAGGGCTGCTCGATGCACTGGCCGGTCTCGTCGTAGAGCCAGCCGTGGTAGGGGCAGCGGAGCCCGTGCTCCTCGGGGATGCCGTAGATCATGTTCATGCGACGGTGGGCGCAGTGGGGCTCCATGAGGCCATAGTCGCCGGAGCGGTCCTTGTAGAGGATCAGGTCTTCGCCGAGGAGGCGGACCTTCATAGTCCACTTGTCGTTCATCTGGGAGACGGCGGCGACGGGGTGCCAGTAGCGTCGCATGAGCTCGCCCATGGGCGTTCCGGGTCCGACTCGGGTGTAGCGGTCGTTAGCTTCCTGGGTCAGCATTGCTATCTCCTTAGTTGGTCTTGGCCTTGACGGGCTTTAGGGCCAGTAGGGACTTGCTGGGGGATTATAAGGCACTCCGCCATAATCAGGGAGCGTGCAAATAGTGAGAGGCGGAGCCGTCAAGCCCCGCCTCTCAGTAAGCGTTCGTTCGAGCCCAACGTTCGTCAGGAGCCTCGGGCGGCTCCGGCGGTGGCGCGGATGCTGCGTTCGCCTTCCCAGGTCTCCAGGGTCTCGTTGACTATGTCGGCGACGGCGGGCTCGCCGGCTTCGACGAGGGCGTAGCCGAGGCGCCGTCGGTTGCCGAACTTCACGTGCTCCAAGGGCAAGTGGATGGCCTGATTCTCGGCGGGGTCGCGGAAGGTGTTCATGGGGTCTCCGCCGTCGAGGGCTAGCTGGGCCTGGTCTTTGAGGAGCTTGCGGAAGAGGATGATGCCTTTGTCCGATTCGCCGAGCTTCTCCAGGTGACGCTTGGCGACGGGGCCCTGGGTGATCCAAGCGAGGTAGTCCTGGTTGAAGAGGATGTCGTTGATGTAGCGGTCGTTCTCATCCTTGAGGGGGACGTAGCGGTAGGGGACGGAGTCCTGGCGGGGGGCCTGGGCGCCGGGGGCGGGCCGCCAGACGTAGTAGGAGACGTGGTAGGTGTGCTCGTCGTCCACGGGGACGCGGAACTGGAAGGTGGAGCGGACCTCGTCGCCGACGAGGAGGATGTTGGGGAACATGATGGGGTGCCCCTCGCGCCAGTCGTCGTCGTCCTCGGAGTATCCCTGCTCAATGCGGCGCTTGATGATGCCGTGCTCGAAGACGTCGAAGCCGATCTTCACGTGGGGGCCGCGCATTTCGGGGAGGGCATGGACGCCGTTGCGGACGACGTTTCCGTAGTAGGCGTGAAGCCACTCGTTGTGGATGGGGTCGAGGGAGTTCTCCTGGCACTGGAGCCAGTTGCAGGGGAGCTCAGAGATACAGACCTCGCGGACGGCGTTGTCCCAGGTGAGCTGCTCCCAGCGGGGCAGCAGGGGCGCGGGCTGGGGGCCGAGGTAGGCGAACACGAGGCCGCCCAGCTCCTCGACGGGGTAGCCGGCGATCTTGACCTTCTCCTTGAAGCGTCCGTCCGGGTGGACGGTCTCCTCAAAGGGCTGCTCGATGCACTGGCCGGTCTTATCCATCATCCAGCCGTGGTACATGCAGCGGAGGCCATGCTCCTCCGGGATACCGTAGGAGAGGTCGACGCGCCGGTGGGGGCAGAAGCGGTCGATAAGTCCGAGCGTGCCGGACTTGTCGCGGTAGAGGACGAGATCCTCGCCGAGGAGTCGAACGGGCTTGGTGGGGCGCTCGTCGAGTTCGGCCGCTGCGGCGACGGGATGCCAGTAGCGGCGCATCAATTCGCCCATCGGCGTGCCCTGACTGACTTGGGTGAGCTCTTGGTTGGCTTGGACGCTGAGCATGTGTGCATTCTCCTCGCGTGCGAGTGTGCTTGGGGCAAAGGGTAGTGAGGGAGCGTGCGCGGGTCAAGCGGCCCGCCTCGCGGTCTCTTCTGTAGTACGGGGGCGAGGTTTAAGTAAGGGGAGGGTTGGCGGGCGGTGTCGTTCTAGACCCGTTACGAGCCTAGAACCTATTAGCGTGGCGTGGCGGCGTTCCTAATGCTGTCGAGCATAGGGCGAAGCAGGGTGGCGGCGTGTTCGATAGTGAAGCCTACGACGTTGCCGTCAGCGTCGAAGTCCACGATGACTCCATCCGCAATTTCATCGGCTTCTACGGCGGGCTTGCCCGTCCAGACCGAGAGCGAGTCTGCGTCCTGAATGTATTCGATTTCCGCTTTCATGGTCTGCCCCACTCCTTCAACATGCGCTGGTCAAAGAAACGGTTGCAGTTTGCCGTCCTCAACGATGACCCGGAGCCACTTACCTGCCTCTGGAACGTAACCATAGTATCGGACACGCCCGTCCGATTGCAGCTCGGTACGGAATGGACGGTCCAAGACATCGGTCACCCACTCTTCCTTGACTTCGGGATGCTTGCGCGCGGCTACTCTGTAATAGGCTGCCTCATCCATTCTTGCAGCGCGCCGCTACCGTCCCAGGGTGGCCTCTTCGCCAAGGTAGTCGACCCAGGTGCGCATGACCTCTTCGATGTCGGCTACGGCTGTGGTGTCGCCGGCTTCAGGGCGGATGTAGCGGGCTGAGGCCCGGATGCCGAACTTGACCTTCTCGACGGGGGCGTGGAGCAGGCCGAGGGAGTCGCCTCGGAAGACGTTCATGGGGTCGCCGCCGTCCTGCATGACTTCGATGTTCCGCTTGAGCTGCTTGCGGAAGAGGATGATGCCCTTGTCGGACTCGCCGAGCATCTCCTTCTCACGCTTGGCGATGGGGCCTTGGGTTGCCCAGGCCATGTAGTCCTGGTTGAAGGTCCAATCGAGGATGTAGCGTCCCTCATCGTCGGTCAGGGGTACGTAGCGGTAGGGGACGACTTCCTGGGTCGGGGCGGGGGCGCCGGGGGCGGTGCGGTAGTTGTAGATGGAGATGTGGAGCGTGTGCTCGTCGTCGGCTGGGACGCGGAACTGATAGGTGGCGCGCGCCTGGTTGCCGACAAGGAGGATGTTGGGGAAGAGGACGGGATGGCCCTCGGCCCACTCGTCGTCGGTCTCGTCCTTGCCCTCGAGGACGCGGCGCTTGATGATGCCGAAGTCGAACTCGTCGAAGCCGATCTTGGTGTGCTTGCGGCTGGAGCCGCCCCGGTTGATGCGGTCCGTGTTTCGGTAGGAGCCCATGTAGGAGTGGAGCCATTCGACGTGGACAGGGTCGAGGGAGTTCTCCTGGCACTGGAGCCAGTTGCAGGGGATCTCGGTGATGGCGATGTCGCGGACGGCGTTGTCCCATAGCAGCTGCTCCCACCGGGGGAGGAGGGGGGTTGGCTGGGGGCCGAGGTAGGCGAATACGAGGCCGGCCATCGCTTGCACGGGGTAGCCCGCAATCTTGACCTTCTCCTTGAAGCGTCCGTCCGGGTGAACGGTCTCCTCGAAGGGCTGCTCGATGCACTGGCCGGTCTCGTCCATCACCCAGCCGTGGTACATGCAGCGCAGGCCGTGCTCCTCGGGGATGCCGTAGGAGAGGTCGACGCGTCGGTGGGGGCAGAAGCGTTCGATGAGTCCGAGTGTGCCGGACTTGTCGCGGTAAAGAACGAGGTCCTCGCCGAGAAGCCGGACGGTCTTGGTGGGCCTGTCGTCGAGCTCGCCGACAGCGGCGATGGGATGCCAGTAACGGCGCATCAACTCGCCCATGGGCGTGCCCTGACTGACCTGAGTGAGTTCTTGGTTGGCTTGGACGCTAAGCATCGCGCATCTCCCCAGAGACGAATTGGGGCAAGCGTAGTAAAGGAGGGCGCGTCCGTCAATGGAGCGGGGTGGCAGGGCAGAGGTAGTCGTGGCATGGTTCGCGGATGATGAGGCGGCAGGTGGCGTGTTTCCTGGCGGCGGCGATTACTCTTGCGGCGCTAGGCGCGTGCGCTTCCGGGCCGGCTGAGGACGACTTCGACGGCGGGCCGCGATGCGCCGACTGCGAACTGGCCGAGGTGCGGCGGGTAGTCGACGGGGACACGCTGGTCACGAGCGCCGGGCGGGTGCGTCTGTATGGGGTCGACGCCCCGGAGGTCGGCGAGCGGTGCGCCGACGGGGCGACGGAGCGACTGCAGAGGATGGCCGGCGAGGAGGTCAGGCTAGAGGACGGCCCCCGCGTCGAGGACACGTTCGGCCGGCGGCTCGCGTACGTCTATCGAGAGGACGGTCGGAGCATCGACGCGGCGCTGGTCTGGGGCGGATTCGCGCTCGCATGGACGGCGGACGGTCAGCATCGGGAGGAGTTGGCGGAGCTGGAGCAGGACGCGCGAGCGGCGGGCAGGGGGTGCTTGTGGTGATGGGGGGCCTTGCTAGATCGTGGTTCGACAGGCTTACCACGAACCCATTGGGGAGAGGGCGGCTTGGGCGCGAGGACTTCCGCGTTCGCGAGAATGGCGGATGTCCCTCACTCCCCTCCCCATTTGCGGGGGGAAGGGAGTGAGGAAGCGGCTTACAGGGGCCAGTTGTCCTTGATGTTGTCGACGGCGCCGGTCTTGGCAGCGGTGGCTCGGGCGGTTATCTCGTCTTCGGACTCGGCGGGTGCGTGGTCGGGGAGTTCTTCCCAGGTCTGGAGGACTTGGTTGATGAGGTCAGCGTCGCGGCTGAAGCCGGCTTCGCCGGGGATGTACTTCTTTGCTCGCTTCATGCCGAACTTAACCTGCTCGAGCGGGGCGACGATGCCGGTGTCCGGCGGGGTCTCGCGGAACACGTTCATGGGGTCGCCGCCGTCGGCAACGATGTCCATCTGCTCACGGAGCTGCTTGCGGAAGAGGATGAGGCCGCGGTCGGACTCTCCGAGGTGTTCGAGCTGGCGCTTGGCGACGGGGCCCTGGGTGACCCACATGGTGTAGTCCTGGTTGAAGACGACATCGACTATCCAGCGGCCGTTCTCGTCGAGGAGCGGCACCTCGCGGTAGGGGGTCGACTCCTGGGTGGGGACGGGCTGACCGGGGGCTCCGCGCCACGTGTAGAGGGAGATGTGGAGGGTGTTCTCGTCGTCGACGGGGACGCGGAACTGCATGGTGACGGAGACCTCGGAGCCGACGAGGAGGATGTTGGGGAAGAAGACGGGGTGGCCGTGCTTCCAGTCGTCGTCCTCCTCGGTGTAGCCCTTGAACACGCGGCGCTTGACGATGCCGTGTTCGAAGACATCAAAGCCTATCTTCTGGTGCGTGGGGAGATCGAGGAGCGCGCCCTTGAAGCCGGGACCCTGCTGCACGTATTGACCCCAGTAGGAGTGGGCCCACTCGACGTGCACGGGGTCCAGTGAGTTCTCCTGGCATTGGAGCCAGTTGCAGGGCAGGTGAGAGATGGCTAAGTCGCGGACGGCGTTCTCCCAGACGAGGGGCTCCCAGGTGGGCAGGAAGGGCACAGGGGCAGGGCCGAGGTAGGCGAACACGAGGCCGCCGAGGGCCCGGACGGGGTAGCCGGCAATCTTGACCTTCTCCTTGAAGCGTCTGTCAGGGTGGACGGTCTCCTCGAAGGGCTGCTCGATGCACTGGCCGGTTTCGTCCATCATCCAGCCGTGGTACATGCAGCGAAGGCCGTGCTCCTCGGGTATGCCGTAGGAGAGGTCGACGCGCCGGTGGGGACAGAAGCGGTCGATGAGGCCGAGCGTGCCGGACTTGTCCTTGTAGAGAACGAGGTCCTCGCCGAGTAGCCGGACGGACTTGGTGGGCTTGTCGTCGAGCTCGGCGGCGGCGGCAATGGGATGCCAGTAGCGGCGCATCAACTCGCCCATGGGCTTGCCTGGTCCGACTTGGGTGAGGGCTTGGTTCTGCTCAACGGTCAGCATCGTTCATCCTTCCTTACGACTCTGCTTCCTTAACCCTTGCGGGCGAACCCCGACCCCCTCGTGGGGGGCCGGGGTCTGTTGACGCTCAGGCGTTTGCCGGGGTCTGTTGACGCTCAGGCATTTAGGGTAGGCGCGGCCTCGAAAGCGTGTCAACGAGACCGCTGTCTGCTTTATGGCCTCTGCATTGGCGGGGCGGCGTCGGGGTCGTTGGTGACGACGCGGGTGTAGTACTGCCACACGCCGCCCACGCGAGGTGCGGCCCCGGCGAGAGGCCGCTGGAAGTGGGGCAGCTGGGGCAGGGGGGTGCGGCCGGACATCTCGTCGACGAGCTCGTCTTCGAGGTAGAGGTGGTCTTCGCCGAATGCGGAGTAGGCCCAGTAGTTCATCTTGGCCTGCTCTTCGAGCTGCATCATCGTCATCACGGAGTCTTCGAGACTGCTACCGGTGGAGGTGGCGCCGTGCCCGCGCAGGAGGATGACTTTGGAGTCGCCCAGGAGTTGAGCGACCTCCATGCCTTCTTCGTCGGTCTGGACGGTCTTGACGTGGTTCCACATGGGCAGCTCTTTCTGGACGAGCTGGGCGCCCTCCTGGTTCATGGGGCGGAGCCGCTGCTTCAGCGTCGTCGCCAGGACGGTGTAGTGGGGATGCACGTGGACGACGGACTTGACGTCCGGGCGCAGCTTCATGATCGAGGAGTGCATCTTGACCTCGAAGGGCTGGGAGGAGCCGACGGGGCCGTCGACCTTGTAGCCCTCGATGTCCACGACAATCATGTCCTGGGGGCGCATGGAGTACAGCGCATCAACCGTGTAGCCACGGCCCTTCACGACGAACTTGTCGGGGTCGTTCGGGAGGCGGAGGCTGGCATGGCCGAGCGACGCGCGGAACCCCGTTGCGAGGCCGACCTCCGCGAGAACGCGGTTGGCGACTGCGACTTCGTATTTGACCTCGTCCCACTCTCTAGTCATCTCTCATCTCCTTATTGCATTGTCCTTCCCGCACGCCGGATTCCCGTGCTGGCGGGGAAGATGGAGGGGCAGGTCGTGGTCAAGAGAGCGCTCCTCCGGGTAGGCGGCACTCTACTAGAAAGGGGGGCATCGGGGTAGTTGGCGGGGTTTGGGTGGCTCGCGGATGGGGGTTGATTTGCGGGCCCCGTGGTTCGACGGGCTCACCACGAACCAACAGGTTGATTTGCGGGCCCGTGGTCCGACGGGCTCACCACGAACCATTGGGAGGTGACTGTCGCGGGGCGTCACCTGTACGCGCATGGTAGGATTGCGCCATCCGGCGGCGGAGCGCCGCCCCACCGGGAGAGGAGCGAGCTATGGAGATCAACGCGCTGGACGGCGACGGGCACGTAGAGGAGTGGGAGGCCACCTGGTCCGACGAGTATCTCGAGCCCGCATTCCGCGACCGCCGTCCGAAGGTGGTCGAGACGGGCGAGTTCGAGCACGACTACATCTGGGAGATCGACGGCTCGCGCATCCGGGTGGGAGGCTCGCCGTCCAGCAGGGACGGGGTCGTTTCGACGGAGTACGAGATGATGTCGAAGTGGCGCGGCCCGCACGAGAGCGGGGAGTTCCACTCCGCGGAGGACCGTCTCGCGGTGATGGAGGCGGAGAACACGTATCTCTCGGTGAACTACCCGACGTTGCTGCTGCACTGGCCGATAGCCGGAGACCCTGCGCTGAACGCGGCGTTGACGCGCTCGTACAACAGCTGGGTGGCGGACGTGTCGGGGCAGTCGCCGGACCGGCTCAAGTGGGTGACGGTGATCGATCCGCGAGACCCGGGGGAGGCGGTGCGCGAGATGGAGCGCACCAAGCGGATGGGGTCGGTCGGCATCATGGTGTTCGGCGACTACGACAACAAGGGCTTGGACCATCCGGACTTCGAGCCGGTGTGGGCGGCCGCGCAGGACCTCGAGCTGCCGGTGAACGTTCACCCCGGGATCGGGGCGAAGGGCGCCATGCGGGAGTGGAGGAATATCGCCGGCGACCAGTTTCTGATGTCGGTCGTGCGCGGGTTCAAGACGATATGCGGCTCGGGCATCCTGGACCGCTACCCCAAGGTGAAGGTGTCGTTCCTCGAGACCGGCTGCACGTGGGTCGACTTCGCAGTCGCCGTGATGGACTTTACGCTGGACAACATCAAGGACCGGATGGAGATCGGGACGATCCGATCCGAGCACAAGGCGGTCATCGAGCGCGGGCTACCGAAGGCAACGCCTCGGGAGTACATCCAGGACGGGCGCATCTTCATTGGTTTCGAGGTTGACGACGACCTGCTGCCGTACATGGTGAACAAGTACGGGACGGACTGCTGGGTGTACGCGAGCGACATTCCGCACGCGCACCGGGTGCCGGACTCGCCGAAGTACATCATGGGCCGCACGGACCTGACCGACGAGCAGAAGTCGCGCATCGTATGGAAGGGGACGTCGGAGCTATACGGCCTGCCCGTGCCCGAGGGCGCAGGCGTGCGGTAGGGGGCGGATGGGTTATGAGTGGGACGAAGCCACTTAAACCGGGCGCCGTTAGACCGACGCCGGAAGAGAGCGAAGCCATCAACGCAGGCATCGCCGCCGACCCCGACAACCCAGAGGCGACCGCGGAAGATTTCGCTCGCATGCGCCCGATGGCTGAAGTCGCCCCAACTCTGGTGGCTCGGCATCGCGCGGAGAAGGCGCGGAAGGCCCGCAAAGTCTCCTGATCGACCCCTTGCCGCTTACGCGGGCTTTCGCGCTACGACTTTGACGCTGGAGAGCCCTTCGTCGGCGCAATAGCCGGGCTCTTCGGTCATGGCGATGTCCGTGAACCCCGCGCGGCTCAGGCGGTCCAGGTATACGTCCCGGGGCTCGGCGCCGGACGAGCAGGCGACCCATGACTCCATATCGGGGTTCGCGGGGGTCTCGCCGGAGAGGGACATCATGTCGGAGACGTGCATCCTGCCGCCGGGGGCGAGGACGCGGAACGCCTCTTGGAACACGGCGTCCTTGTCCGGGGAGAGGCAGACGACGCAGTTCGAGATGACCACGTCCACCGAGGCGTCGGGCAGGGGCATCTTCTCCATCTCGCCCTGAACGAACTCCACGTTGGTCAGGCCCAACGTCGCTTGGTTCTTGCGGGCCAGCTCCAGCATGTCGGGCGTCATGTCCAGGCCGATGACATGGCCTGACTCGCCGACCTGGTTAGCCGCCAGGAAGCAGTCGATGCCACCGCCCGAGCCGAGGTCGAGGACTCGCTCCCCTTCCCGGAGCCCGGCGAGCGCCGTGGGGTTGCCGCAGCCGAAGGCCGCGGCAAGAGACTCGGCAGGCAAGTCGGCCAACTGTCCTTCCTCGTAGAGCTGCAACACCTGGTCCATGTCCTCGGGGCCGCAGCAGGCAGCGCCGTCGCCGGACGGCTGCTCCACCGCCGTGAGCTCGATAACTGCTCTAGCGCGGCCCCCATACTCCTCACGGACCAACCGCTTGATCTCTTCCGGTTGCGTAGTCAATCTTTCCTCCTAGCGGAGCGTGCGCCCTCTCATCGATTCTGCCCCACAGCCGGGGAGCCCCCGCAGCCGGGGAGAGGAGGAAGGCGGGTGAAGGCGATAAGCATACGACGCCCGTCCATCCACTGCCTATCGAGACCCCGCGCGTTTATTCCAGTGGTACCCTGTGCCACATGACGCAACGAAGCGCGGAGTATGAGGGAGTGATGGGGAGGCTCGCGGAGGGCGGGCGCTTGTTGCTGGACGGCGGCGTTGGGACGGAGGTGCAGCGGCAAGGCGCCTCGCTGAACGCGTGGGCGGCGCTTGCCAACGTGGAGCGTCCCGACATGGTGTCGGCGGCGCACAGAGGGTTCACTGATGCCGGCGCGGACTTCATCAGCACCAACACGTTCGGCTGCTCGAAGCCGCGGCTGGCGGCGGCCGGCATCACCGGGCGCATGGAGGAGCTGAACCGCGCGGCGGTGGCGCTGGCGCTGGAGGCGCGGGAGCGGTCGGAGCGGCAGTTGCCCGTGGCGGGCTGCATGACGACGGCGGGCTTTCGCGGGGAGCCCGGTGTGGTCGGCGCCACGCCGGAAGGGGAATGGGCGCTGGCGTCGCAGGCGCAGGTCCTAGCCGACGCGGGTGTGGATCTGATCATCGTCGAGATGCTGTCTGAGGTCGAGCACGCGACCGTCGAGCTGGCCGCAGCGGCAACAGCGAGGCTGCCGGTGTGGGCCGGGTTCTCGTGCAGGCTGGACGCGGCGGGTGAGGCGCATTTGCTGAGCGAGCCCGAGGAGCTCTTCGAGGACTCGCTGCGGAAGATGGATCTGTCGGGCGTCGACGTCGCGGTGGTGATGCATACGACGATTGATGTGGTAGGGCCTGCGCTGGAGGCGTTGCGCGGCGTGTGGCCGGGGCCCAGTGGCGCGTATCCTCACGGGGGACGTTGGACGCGTCCCACCTGGGAGTTCGACCCCAGCTTCACGCCGGAGATTCTGGCGTCCAGCGCGGTTGAATGGCTGACCGGTGGACACCAGATCGTGGGCGGCTGCTGCGGCTCGACGCCGGAGCATATCCGCGCCCTTCGCAAGGTGGTGGACGCGGCGGGATAAAAGAAGACGAGTCCCGGCTGCGCGGGAGCGCTGCGAGGTTCCCGCTTTCGCGGGAATGACGGATTGGGGGAGCTGCCCCCTCTCTAACTCTCCCCCGCAGACGGTGGAGAGGACTTTCGAAGCAATGACGGGACTATAGGAGGCTGAGATGCGTTTGCAGGACAAGGCAATCATCGTGACCGGAGCCGCGGGCGGGTTGGGGCGGCAGTACGCGCTCCGGTTCGCGAAAGAGGGCGCGAAGCTGACCATCGCCGACATTCAGGACGTAAGCAAGACGGCTGAGCTGTGCAGGGCGGAGGGCGCGGAGGTGATCCCGCTGCGCGTCGACGTGTCGTCGGAGGATGACATGAACGACATGGCCAAGCAGACTCACGACAAGTACGGCCGCATCGACGGCCTGCTGAACAATGCAGGGATGATGCGCGGCTTGGGCGTGAAGTCGATCCTGGACGTGGACATGGAGACGTGGGACCGAGTGTTCGCGGTCAACGCCCGCGGCACGTTCCTGGGGGTGCGGGCCGTGTACCCGTACATGCGTGAGCAGAATTCGGGCACCATCGTGAACGTGAGCTCGGGGAGCACGCTTCGGATCGCGCGGAGCCCGGAGGACATGAACCCGCACTACGTTGCATCCAAGACCGCGATCATCGGCATCACGCGGGCTGTCGCGAGGGAGCTAGGGCAGTACAACATCAACGTCGTCACCGTCGCCCCCGGCTCGACGACCTCGGACCGGGAAGAGGCCATCGGCGCAGACGACGCCTTCCCGGAGCCGGAGGCCTCGCTCGCGCGCCGTGGCGTTCCTGACGACCTGACGGGAGTGATGGTCTTCCTCTTCACCGACGACGCGCGTTTCATCTCCGGGCAGATGATCGTGGTCAACGGTGGTAGGGAAGTGCATTAGTTGCCGGAGAGGGGATATTCGACGAAGCCGGGGTTCGTGAATCGGAATTGCCAGGTCAACCTGGGTCGTACAGACCCACCCAGGGACGGCAATGACTTCGGCGCGAAGGTCTTCGTCATGCACTGCTGTTCGTGCCGTGAGAACTACGGGGCCAACAGCGGAGACGTCTGGCAGCGCAAGTGCCCGTACTGTCAAGGCGGGAAGCCTGGGCTACCTCTTACGGACGATGAGATGTCATGGCGTCCCTCGCCGAGCGCTTGCGACGGAGTGCATTAGCAGGGTGCGGTGAGCATGAAGTATGGGTTGCCCATATGTTGCGATATGGGTAGTATGGTTTCGAGATGAAGACCACGATTGATATCCATGACGAGTTGCTCGTCCGCGCCAAGCGTCGGGCCAAGGAGACCGGGAGGCCGCTGCGCGCGCTGGTCGAGGATGGCCTGCGGCAGGTGCTGGACGAGCCTACCACGCGTTCCACTTACCGGCTTCCGGACATGAGCGTGGGGGACCCGAACGGCCCTAATCCCCTCGAACACCTTTCTTGGGCGGAGTTGCGCGACATCATTTATGAGGACCGGTAGGCCGCGTGATTGCGGTCGACACCAACTTGTTGGTGTATGCGCACCGAAGGGAAAGCCCTTGGTGGTCTGAGGCGAAGGCGACTCTGCGAGAACTCGTAGAAGGCGACGCGCTGTGGGCTATCCCTTGGCCGTGCTGCTACGAATTCCTGAACACCGTAACGAACCGCCGGATATGGAGAGAGGCTGCATCCTCCCCGCAGGAGGCTTGGCGCCAGCTTACCGTCTGGACGGCGTCGCCGTCGGTGCGCCTTATCGGTGAGACCGAGGGGTTTCTCGACATCTTGCGTAGCTTCGTTGAGCGGCCGCGCGTCGTTGGGCCGGTGGTCCACGACGCCCGAATCGCAGCGATATGCGTTGCCCACGGGGCGGACGTACTCCTCACGTGCGATCGGGACTTCTCGCTGTTCCCGGAGCTCCGGACTCGAAACCCTATCGCGGTCCGCTAGTTAGAGGAGGACGCATGGCTGAGCTGACCTGGGAGCGTATGGGGCGATGCGCGCGCCTTGCTTGGGAGCACGGCGCGGAGTCGTTCGAGAAGTCGACGCGGGCCCGCTCCGCGCTGATGACGGGGCATTTGCTGCTGGGGGTGATTCGCCAGCCGGAGTGCGCCGGCGGCCTGATGCTGCGCCGGCTGGGCGTCGATATGGCGCTCGCGGCTTCCATCACGGAGTTCGAGCTGCTGCACGGGCGGCCCGTTCCCGATCATGAGGAGCGCGTCGTGGACCTGTGGGGCAAGCCGCACACGCCGGAGGCGCTCCGCACGATGGAGCTGTCGCTGGACGAGGCGGAGAAGTTCCACTCAACGTATCCGATCGGGACCGAGCACATCCTGCTGGGCCTGCTGGCCATTCCGGACGGCATGGGTTGCCGGACGCTCGCGTACTTCGGCGTCGACTATGCAAATGCGCTGGCCGCCCGCGACGAGATATGGGAGTTGCTCAAGCTGAGGGAGTGAGGGTTCGCGCCGCTTCCCCCCCTCCCTCCCGTCATTCCCGCCCCCCCTTCCGCCATTCCCGCGCAGGCAGGAATCCCGTAGCCCTTTCCCCTGTAGGGGCGTCCCTCCTGGGCGCCCCTCTCAGGCAAGACCGCCCTTTTCTCATCTGTCGACCTTGTGACATTTCCCCGTTGCGCGAACGAACCCCCGTTTCCTACCCTGTCTCCGACGGCCCCGACCCCGCCCGTGGCATAGCCGGACGCAGGACCGAAGCCCAGAGGAGGAATGCTACCGAATGAGACCAAATGAGACCGTTTTTAACACTGCCCCCAGCCCGCGCCAGGCTGCGGCTTAGCGGACTGCGACATTTGCTTATTTCGCGTGTTCCGCACGCCGGGATACCATCGCTGGCGTTAACGATGAAGGAGAGGTAGATGAGCAAGTACAAAGGCAACGTGGGCAACCTGATGCAGCATTGGACGCTCTGCGAGGCGCTGAGCATCGCGCAGGGCTATGGAGTAACGTCGTTAAACTATGTCGACGCTCACGCTATGGGGCCGCTGGCCGACGCGTGCGCCAACCCCAAGTTTGAGTTCCTCAGCGTTCAGAGGCGTTTGCCCGGTCAGGGGTCGGTCTACGAGGAGGCGTGGCTGCGTCTGGCCCGGCGGGACAGGGTCTACCCGAACAGCGCGGCGTTCGTCACTGCGATATGGCAAGGCTCGTTCTCGCTCTCGCTGTGCGAATCGGACAACGAGACCGCGCGCGAGCTCGCGAATTGGAGGTTCGGCCCTGCGCTGCGGGGCGAGTCGCGAGTCGCGCAGGTGCATCCAGGCGATTGGCGCGAGAGGTTCGCGAAGGGAATCCCCGCTCCTGCCCAAGTGAAGTTGCCGGATGATGCGCTGACGCTGGTGTCGTTCGACCCTGATATGTACGACAGGCGGTGGCTCAATGTACGGAACGCAAGGCATCTCTACCCTGACGACCTCGAACTAACGCTGCGCGCTCTAGACGGGGTGGATGGCGGCGTCCTCATGCAGCTATCCACCTACGCCAGCAAGAACGAGAACCCGCAGGGCGCCGTACTCTCTTCGGTCAACGAAGTACTGGCGAGAGGCGGGTTCTCGCTAGCCGCGGTGGTGTGCGCTGACGAGAAGATGATGTCGTTGGTCTACGCGCGCAACGTCGCTTGGTGGGCGGAGTTAGCGGGGCTGCCGGGGCTGTTCGAGGATTGGCTTGGGGGCGTATCGCAAAGCAGCGGGACTATCGCGCATGGCGACGACTGATTCTGGGTATGTGAACAAACGCGGGCAGGTCAATCTCGGCCCGGCTGATCCTCCAAGAGCAGGAAATCTCCCCGGGCAGAAGGTCTATGTCATGCACTGCCCCGAGGGCCATAACTACGGAGCGAACGGCTGCGACATACATGAGCGGAAATGCCCAATTCACCAGGACGGCAAAGCGGGGCTCCCGTTGCAGAGGGATGAGCCGGACTGGCGGCCCTGATGCGGCTTTGCCAACTTCCTCACCCTATGCCGGACGGAACATTGGCAGGGTGATCTCCTCGGTTACGTCTTCGAAGGCGACTTCGACGGGCATGCCTACGTGGATGTTGGCGGGGTCGGGGTCGACGCCGGTGAGGTTTGTGGGGATGCGGGGGCCTTCTTCGAGGTCGACCATCGCGACGACGAACGGGACTTTGTCGCGGAAGGCGGGGACCGGGGCGCGGTGGACTATGGCGAAGGTGTGGAGCGTGCCCTTCCCGCTGGCCTGCGTCCACTCGACGTTGCGTCCTCCGCAGCCGGGGCAGATGTCGCGGGGGTAGAAGTAGGCCTTGGCGCAATCGTTACAGCGGCGCAGCCATAACTCATGGGCTTGCGCCTTCTCCCAGTAGAAGTCGGACTCGGGTTGCTTGACGGGCAGCGGGCCTTGGTATGCGTCAGCCATCAGTGCGCTCCATGTGTGGGGAGTGTTCCTGTCCGTTCGAGGCCTTCGATAGGCTCAGGATTAGCGGACGGGGGGCGAGGTTCCCGCCTTCGCGGGAATGACGGGAGAAGGGACGGGAATGGCGGAAGGGGGCAGCCCCCTCTCTAACTCTCCCCCGCAGACGGGAGAGAGGACTTACTTGGGAGGCGGCCATCACTCCACTCCCAGGATGATTGTGCCGGTTGCGGATAGGGCGCCGCCGGTGCCGTTGACGAGGCTTAGCTCGAGGTCCGGGACCTGGCGCTCTCCGCACTCGGCCCGTAGCTGCCGGACGGCCTCGATGATGAGGAAGATGCCGTACATGCCGGGGTGCGTGTAGGAGAGTCCGCCGCCGCTGGTGTTCATGGGGAAGTCCCCGCCGGGCGCGGTGCGCTGGCCGGCGACGAAGTCAGGCCCCTCTCCGGGGCCGCAGAAGCCGAGGGATTCGAGGGTGGCCAGGACGGTGTAGGTGAAGGAGTCGTAGATCATCGCGAGGCCGATGTCGCCGTAGCCGACGCCGGCCATCTGCAGGGCGGCGGGGCCGGTGACCCTGGCGGGCGTGACCGTGAGGTCGGGCATCGTCGAGATGCCGGCGTGGTCGTGATGTTCCGCGTAGCCGAGTATGGGAACGGGCCGCTTGGGGAGGGAGCGGGCGCGCTCGGCGGACGTCACGACGACTGCGGCGCCAGCGTCAGTGACGAGGCAGCAGTCGAGGATATGGAACGGCCAGGATATCCACCGCGAGTTGTGGTAGTCGTCGAAGGTCATGGGGTCCCGCATGTAGGCTTTGGGGTTCATCTGGGCCCACTTACGAGTGGAGACGGCGATCTCGGCCATGGCCTGGCGGGCGCGGTCTTCGCCGTGCAGATGCATGTAGCGCGTCGCGGCCATCGAGTAGTTGATGGGCATGCCGATCATGCCGTAGGGCATCTCGTACATGGCGGACGGCACGTTGGGGTCGCGCGGAATGGGCGCCCGGGAGGAGCGTCCGGCCTGGCCGTGGGTAATGAGCGCAACCTCGCAGAGCCCGTTGGCGATGGCGTTCGCCGCGTGTCCGACGTGGACCACGAACGACGCGCCGCCGACTGTCGTGGTGTCCGTATAGCGCGGGGCTATGCCGAGGTAGTCGGCCAGGTCGTAGTTGGCGTACCCGGCGGTAAGCAGGCCGTCGACGTCGCCGAGGGTCAGTCCGGCGTCGGCGAGGGCGTTGCTCGCGGCCTCGGCGTGGTGGGCGAGCGCGGACTTGTGGGGCACAAGGCCGATTTCGTCGGACTCGGCGACGCCGACGATTGCGGCGGTCTTGGATTGGTTAACCATGGGCGCCTCGTATCAGGAATTGGGGGCAGTATAGCGGTCGGACGCGGCGCCGGGGCACAGTTGCCAGGGGACAGGGTTCGCGGGATACTGCGCATAGCCGATCCGCGGGAGAGAACGTCATGACAACCGCCATCAAGCTGAGGGCTATCGACGCCGACGCGCACGTCGTCGAAAGCGAGCGCACCTGGGACTTCCTGGACGAAGCGGACATGAAGTTCCGTCCTCAGCTCTTCTCGTCGCCTGACAACGAGAAGAGCCGCTACTGGGTAATCGACGGGAAGATCGCGGGGCTGCGCCTTCCGACCCCGTCCGAGCGCGAGCTGAAGGCGATGTCGGAGCGCGCTGGTCGCGACCTCGTGACGGCGGCCGGCGCCCGGCACCTGGACGACGTCGCGCTGCGTCTGCGTCACATGGACCAGCTGGGCATCGACATCCAGATACTGCACAACACGCTGTGGATCCGGGACGTGACACGGCGGCCCGAGGTGGACCGCGCGCTGTCCAAGTCGTGGAACCGATGGATGGCCGAGGCGTGGAAGCAGTCCGACGGTCGCCTCCGCTGGTCTGCCGTTCTGCCGCTGACGGACCTGGACGAGGCCATCGACATGATGCCGTGGGCGAAGGAGAACGGAGCGGTGGGCGTGGTGATGAAGCCCTTCGAGGGCAGCCGGTTCATGCTCGACCCGTACTTCTTCCCCTACCTGGCGGCGGCGCAGGAGCACGACCTGACCATCACCATCCACATCGCCAACGCGAACAACTCCTACGTGGAGGCGATGAGCTCGCCGTACGACCCGAGCGGGGGCCTGCCGACGTTCCGAATGCCGACGGTCCACGCGTGCAACGGGCTGATTCTGAGCGACGTGCCCAAGCGATTCCCGGAGCTGCGCTGGGGGTTCATCGAGTCGTCGTGCCAGTGGGTCCCGTGGATCATGCACGAGACGTCGCGGCGGGCGAAGCAGTCGGGGTGGAAGATTCCCGACAACCCGTTCAAGGAGTACAACCTCTACGTCTCGGCCCAGACCGACGATGATTTCGAGTACGTGTTCAGCTACATCGGCGACGAGAACGTGGTCATCGGCACGGACTACGGACACACGGACACGTCGAGCGAGGTGGACGCGATCGAGACGTTCAGGGCGCTCACCACGGTGAATGAAGAGTCCAAGCAGAAGGTGCTGGTGGACAACGCGCTGGCGCTGTACCACCTGTAGGCGGTCCTCTCAGAAACGGACGCGAGGGCCCCGGCATCCGGCCGGGGCCCTCGTTTTCGCTCGGAGCACTCGCCGGGCGAATGGATAGACTGTGGCCCTGATAGGCCGACAGCGTTCTGCGCAAGCAAGATGCCTAGGAATAGTCGATGGCTGAGGGCAAGCTGGGCGGGAGAAGCATTCTCCGGCTATCCATAGTCGGCGTGTCGGGGCGCCTGCTGCTGAGCATGGCCGCCATCTCGTGCGGCGCGGCCGTCGATGACGGCGGTACCGGGAGTCGTGACCAGTCCGGCGCGTCCTCTGAGGGCGGCGTCTATGTGGGGACGGCCCGCGAGGGGAGCAGCGACGACCTGCATAGGCTCGACGCGGCCGGCCGCACGCTCTGGCTCCGCGACATGAGCAGCGGCGCCATCAACGCGGTAGCCGCCGCGCCGGAAGGCGGCGGCTACGTGGGAGGCGCCCGCTGGGCGGGCGGGGGCCGCCTGTACAAGATCGACCCCGATGGCAATACGCTCTGGTTCCGTGACACCGGCGATGGTGTCGTGACCTCGGTTGCGGCGGCCTCGGAGGGCGGAGCGTACGCGGGGGTCGTTTCGGAGGGCGGGTCGCACCTGCGCCGGTACGACGCCGACGGCGATGAGCTGTGGCTTCGCGACTTGGGCGAGGGCACGACGGTCTCGGTTGCACTTGCGCCGGAAGGGGGCGTGTACGCTGGGGGCGGCGGCGTCCTGCGCAGGTACGATGCCGACGGCAATGAGCTCTGGCTCCGTGCGTTGGGCGATGGCTCGGCTATCTGGGTTGCGGCTGCACCGGGAGGGGGCGTGTACGCGGGAGGAGGCGGCGTCCTCGGCAAGTACGACGCGGACGGCAATGAGCTATGGCTCCGTGACGTGGGCGACGGCGGCGCGGGCTTGGTCGCGGCGGGGCCGGAGGGGGGCGCGTACACGGGAGGAGGCGGCGTCCTGCGCAAATACGACGCGGACGGCAACGAGCTGTGGACTCGCGACGCGGGTGGAGCCCTGAGCACGGTTGTTGCGGCATCCGACGGGGGCCTGTACGCGGGGGGCATGGGAGTCCTGCGCAAGTACGACGCCAGTGGCGACACGATGTGGACTCGCAACTGGCCGGGCGCTGCCGTCAATGCGGTTGGGGGGGAGTAGAGTCTGCGGCATGGCGCGCCGTGGGGTGCTCTCGGGATTGGGGATTCTACTGCTGGCGGTCGCCTTTTCGATGGCTTGCGAAAGCGCACCGCTCACGGCGACGCCAACTTCCACGCCTACGGCGACTGCCAGCCCTACGCCCACGCCGTCGCCGACTCCGGCGCCGACGGCAACCGCAACAGCCACACCGACGGCGACTCTGACTCCGACAGAAACTGCTACTCCTACGCAGACTCCCACTCCAGCCCCGGCGCCGACACCGTGGCCAACGTCAACACCGTATCCGACACCGACGCCTTGGCCGGAGGAAACGGAGGTCTACATCCCTGGCGTCGACCCCTATGTGAAGTACAATTTGGTGAATTTCCTTACGGAGTATCCCCATCTCCGGTTCAAGGATGACGCCGTCATCACCAATAGAGCGGTCTACTTCTTCGGCTCTTCAGAAGACCATGCCTGCACTGATGACCACATCGCTCAATGGTTCGACTGTGCTGAACGCTACAGAAATGAATGCACCGGAACATACGTCGAGGAACTGTTGCCCGGCACAGCCGGATGTCTTGGCGACAGAAGCATCACGGAGTACTACGTCTATCTGGAAGGCGAGTACACGCTGCCGCATCTGTTCGTCCCTACAGAAGACTTCATCCCTGGCGAAGGTATAGGCCTCGCATCGCTGGATGATGGCCAGATCGTGCGCCATGAAGCGCCGCTAACGGGAGCAGGGGGTCTGTCGGGTTCCTTCACCGTGCCTGAAGGTGCCCGCGCGTTCCAGCTCGTGACGCCTGGCTACAGGCTGAAGGAACTGACCGATCCGAACGGGAAAGATCACGTGGCGGCCTTCGTCAACGATGCCGAGCCTGCACCAATCAGGCTATTACGAGGTCACTCGGTCGCCATTACGCAAGCCACCTCTGACCGCGGCTATTCCTACGAAGAAGTGGTAGTTCCAGGCGAGTGGAGATTTGCCGTGGAGCGCGTCGTCGGAGCGCGCAGTTCACCTGTCGTTGTGGTCATCAAGACGCGCAACGATCCCCACGACAGGGTTCGGTTGAAAGTTGTCAACGCAACTACTCACCCCAACGAAGCCTTCCTCCCGCGGCTCGATCGGCTGGTGGAACTCGCTGAGCGTTTGGGCATCAATATGGAAATCAGTGCTATCGAGAAGATTCCTCACCGGGATGATCCGCACGCTCCTCCCGGCGACTTCTGCGAGCGATTCTGCTCTTCAGACGAGGCTGTGGTCTTCATCACCGAACCGGGCGGTTGGTCGAGCCCGGGGCCCGGGATCGCGCTGAAAGTGGCCTACAACACCCACTTCCTCTTGGGGGCGGAGGTCGCAACGAGCGACAACGACCACTACCTGGTTGCTGCCCTGCACGAACTCCTGCACTATGCTGCCGGGCTCGGCCATCTGTACGAGACGCATGTAGACGGCTCGCTCGATGTTGACGCACTGGTATCGACGGGTGTGCACAACCAGGTGGTAGACAGTGGGGCTCGTATAGTGGGGGGTGTGAACTACCAGCGCTTGCGGGACACAGGCAGGCTGCTGTGGAACGACAACATCCTGATAGGATGGCGCATAACGGCAGACATCCGGGATGTGGATGACTTCGGGCTGACCGAAAGCGGCCGGCGCCACGCGCTTGTCACGTTCCTCGAGCACCATCAACTGGAATGGTTGAAGAACAACCCGCTGTATTGGTGAAGGAGGGTCTGAGCGTCAGAGGATCTAGTTGAGGAAGGCCTTGGTGCGGTCTTCTTTGGGATTAGAGAAGAAGTCCTCTGGGTTACTCATCTCCACGATCTCGCCCTCATCCATGAAGATGATTCGGTCCGCCACGTTTCGTGCGAAGGCCATCTCGTGGGTGACGCAGATCATCGTCATGCCGTCTGCCGCGAGTTCCATCATGGCCCGCAGTACCTCGTTGAATCATCTCCGGGTCAAGCGCGGAGGTCGGTTCGTCGAACATCATCAATCTGGGCTAAGAGACCCCCGACAGGATGCCGACGGCACAGAGAGTCGAACAAGCCCCGTACTTGCTCCCGGCGCCAAACATAGCCCGCTGGAACTCGGGGAGAGCTATGTGGCCGTTGTCTGGACGGAGGAGCCTTCGTGAACATCGCCACCATCCCTGCCTACGGAGACACAGATGGGAAGCGGTGCTCACGCAGCGCAGGCGGAGGTACTATGGCTCGCCCTAGGCCCGCCGCGGTTGCCGTCGTCCTACTCCCCGTCCGACGCGGCCTAGGGCTCTTCGATGACGCCGCGGCTCGCTCTCGCGGGGAGTGTCAATGGTCAGGGTAGAATCGCCGCATGACGTGCAGGCCTGATGTCTAAGGGCACGGCGTTTCTACTGCTGGCGGCGGGGGCGCTGGCGCTCGTCATGGCGCTCGCTTGCGAGAGCGCGCCGCTCACGGCGACGCCAACTCCCACACCGACGGCGACTGCCAGCCCTACGCCGTCGCCGACTCCGGCGTCGACGGTGACGCCAACCCCATCCTCGGCGCTAGCCTTAAGGAGGCTGTCTGCGCCCATCCTGCTCCCTACGGCGACTGCCGGTCCCTTGCCCTCTCCGACTCCGACTCCGACGCCCACGCCCACGCTGACTCCGACACCCAGGCCCACCCCGACACGCCTTCCCCTACGCCGTCTGCGCGGGAGCAGGCCATCGCGCAGGTGTTATGGGCGAACCAGTGGGAAGCCGACACATTGCGGGACCTCGCGATAGAGACGCCGATGACGGTCGATGCGTTCCTGGAGTGGATAGGGGACGGCGTCCAGCGGGGTGATGGGTCCAAGTACATACTGAGCGAGTATGCGGCGCTGGCGGACTCCGACGAACAGATGGTCCTGCGCATCCTCGGCATGCCGTTTCTGGAAGAGGTCGAGTGGCCCGATTCCGCTGTGCTTCGCCTCCTCCGTGGACTCTTGCCACGGGATGAAGAGACCTTCGCCTGGCTACTTGCGCATCCCACGCTGGTGGGCGGCATCACCGACGCGCAGGCGGCGGACGTCTTCCTCCTGCGCCTGGAAAGGAAGGACGCGGCCGCGGCCTGCGCCATACGGCGGCTGCCATGGGTGCGGGACGGCGTAGAAATCGGAGGGCGTTCTGAGGACAGGAGGGTCATCCAGCTGGTTGAGATTGCCTTGGACCTCCCCCAGTCGTTCCGGGCGCTGACGGAGCGAGCGTGGGTGCAGGATGGGATCTGGGGGCGGGAAGGCGATGTGCTCATTGATGTTGCCGGTGCGATATCGTCCACCGACGAGGAAGTTGCGCATCTGATCGGCATGCCCTTCCTTGACGCTGTCGACCGGACCGACGCGGAGCTTGTTGGCAAGCTCCTTGTTGCGCTCCGGCCCCAGCCGCACTTTGTCACTCAGACGGCGGCCCGCCCGGAGCTCGAGGGCGGCATCACGGACGCGCAGCGAGCGACAGTCGCGCTATCGATCCTCGAACTGTACGACCGGGAGGATGCGAACGCGCTGCGCGAGCTCCCTTGGCTCTGGGATGGACCCCAGCCTGTCGAGGAGGACGCGTTCTGGATACTCTGGGATACAGCCCACAGTCTTCAGGTCGGCGAGCTTTTCCGACTCCTGCTAAGCAAGCCTTGGGCGCGGGACGACCTCACCCCGGTTGAAGCGCAGGTGGTTGTTACACTTACGAGGATGTTCAGGAACAACTACTGGTCGCCCTCCTTGGATATTTCTGCCGAGGATAGTTCTGCCGATTTCTCGCGGATCATGGGGATGCAGTTTCTCGAAACAATCGACGAGGCGGACGTGGCCATCGTGCGAGCCTTGACCAGCCAGCCCGCCAGCAATCGCGGAAGGGTTCTCTCCCGTCCTTCTCTGGCCGGAGGCATCACGGATGACTTTCCGGTCGCTATCTTGGAGTTGCTGGTGCTCGCAAGAAGGGACCCGGACCTCGCCGCCAACCTCCGGGCGCTCCCGTGGATACAGGATGGGATTGACGGCTCTGAAGGAGAGCTAGCCAGCGTTCTTATCGAAGTGGTCCGGGAGCACCCCGCGATACTCGACCTGCCCTGGATACAGGATGGGGCAGACCCTACCGAAGCGGAAGCGGTGCGGACCCTAGTAGCTGGGGCTGCGCCCTAGGTCGTCGCGCGGAGGCGCTACGGCTCGTCCGAGGGGAGTCGTGATAGGCCCGTCATGGTTTCCGTTGTCCTATGCCCCGTCCTAAGCGGATTGAGGCTCTTGGATGACGCCGAAGAGGTTGCCTTCCGGGTCTTCGCAGTAGGCGTGCGTGCCCACGCCGGGGATTTCGGTGGGACCGGAGACGATCTTGCCACCGTTGGCGGCGATGGCAGTCAGGGCGGCGTCGAGGGAGTTGACGAGGGCGGTGTTGATGACGCCCTGCGGAAAGTAGCGGTGCATGATGGCGCCGTCGATGCCCACCCCTTGATCGGGCCGGGTGGTGACGAGCCAGTAGGGATGGATGTCGTCCCAAGTCTCGTACTGCCAGCCGAGGGTATCGCGGTAGAAGTCTGCGAGCCTCGCGGGGTCTTCGCCAAGAATCTCAAAGTGGACGACTCTAGCCGTAGCCGTTACAGAAGCCTGCTGGGCTGCGATGGCGTCGGTCCGCGCGGCCATAACGAAGTCGTTCCTGTGCAGCCCGCCGAGGAAGTGAGTCCACCACGCGATGGTGGTCCTGCCCCATTCGGTGGTGAGCTTGGGGTGATGACCCTGTACCTCGGCCTCAGCGGCCACCGCATTCGAGAACGCCCAGGCTTGGGCGAACGTCTCAAAGGTGAAGACACGCTCCAGCTTGTCCATGCCGTCGTTAAGGAGCGTCCACTCAGGTAGCTGGGCCTTCATGGCGGCGACCTCGTCCGGCGAGGGGAGGGTGGAGCTCGCGCTCATCGTTTCGCATTGTTCGTTAGCTAGGTCGGCCATCGTGTCCTCCGCAGTGGGGAAGGGGTCTCGGGGACAGGGTAGGGGAGCATGGCGGCGCCGGGCAATGGGCTGCTGTCTCTTTCCTTAGCCGCATGGGGTCGTCATTCTGTCCTGACCGCGGCGACGAATGAGTTGAACACGTACGCCGCGTAGCCTGGCACGCCAACGACAACATCGGCGCCGCTTATGGAAACCGAGCCTCCGAACGTGCCCCTGTACGCTTGAGGGGCCAGCTGCGGGTCGGGCGAGTGCAACTCCGCTGTCCCGGAGAGATTGCGCCATCCCTCGGCTGGCCTGGAGAAGACGTATGCGGAGCCGGAGCGGTTGAGGGTGTGGGCATGGAGGGGCGCTCCGACGACAATCGCGCCGCCGTCCGCGCTCACCGTCAACCCGTACCCGAAGTAGTCGTTTCGTCCGCCGTCGGACGCGGTCAGCGTGGCCGCTTCGGCGGCGTCCACCCATCCGGTCTCAGGCATAACAAAGACGTAGGCTACTCCTTGGTCTTCTCCGTAGGCGTCCTTCCCCGGAGCGCCGACGACGACCGTACCGCCGTCGTCGGACGCAGACACCGCGCTGCCGAAGTTGTCCTCGTACGCTTCGCGTGCGCCGCCCGACGGTGTGAGCAGCGCGGCTGGGGCGGTCGACGACCACGCGGGGCCTGGCCTGGTGAAGACGTAGGCCGCATGGGGCGCTCCGACGAAGACGGCAGCGCCGTCCCCGGTGACGGCTACCGATGTGCCGAACGAGCCATATGGATCGTCCGCGATGGCCAGCTTGACCGCCTCGGTGGCGTCCGTCCATCCGCCGCTGGGCCTTGTGAAGACGTATGCTCCCGCCGGCCCGATGACGATGGTCTGTCCGTCGGCGCTGACGGCCACGGCTTGTCCGAACCGCTGGTTCGGCGCGCCGTCTGAAGCGGTGAGCGTGGCTACTTCCGGCGCGCCGCTCCCCCATCCTCCGGCGGGCCGGATGAATACGTAGGCCGCTCCGGAATCGTAGCCGTGGGGAAGATTGTCCGGCGCGCCGACGACGACCGTGCTCCCGTCCGCGCTCATCGCCAACGAGCTCCCAAACGAGCTCTTCACTTCGACCCAGTCCCTATCGTCGGGTACGGGGGGCCAGTCGTTATCGTCCGGCGGCAACAGCACGGCAGCGGCGTCCTCGCCGAGGTCAGGCCATTCCTCGCCGGGGCGGGTGAAGACGTAGACGGCGCCGCCGTACTTCCGGTCGGTGCGCTTCATGGAGTCTCCGACGGCGATGACTTGCCCGTCTCTGCTGATGGCGACGGCAGTCCCGAACTGTCTGAGGAGATCGAAAAAGGTCGAGGGAGGACCAGGAGTGAGCGCCGCCAAGCCGGCCGCCGGGGTTGGCGGCGGCGTAGGCGCTCTGGCAGGCGCGTCCGCCGCGGTGGAGACAGCGTACAGGTGGTCGTCGCTCGAACCAAAGTAGACGACGCCAGCCGCTGCGGCCGGCGTCGAGCTGATCGAACCCCCTGTGGGGTATCGCCACAGGCCCTTGCCCGTAGCCGCTTCGATGGCGTACAGGTTCTGGTCGTGGGCGCCGATGTACACCACGCCGCCGGCGACGGTAGGAGACGAGTCGACGTAGGTCGCTGAATACTGCCAGAGGAGATTGCCTGCGCCAGCGTCTATGGCATCGAGGGTGTAGCCTGAACTGCCATAGACGACGCCCTCTGAAACGGCCAACCGGGAGTCGCTTGCAACTCCTTGCTCCGCTTGCCAGAGGAGGCCGCCCGTGGCGGCGTCCAGCGCGTACAAGCGGTCATCGGCCCCGGCGTAGACCACTCCGCCGTCTACCGCGGGCGACTGGTAATTCCCGCGACCCTGGATCGGGGACGCCCAGCGGTGTTCTCCCGTGGCGGCGTCCACGGCGTAAAGATAGCCGTCGCTTGAGCGGAAGTAGACGACGCCGTCGGCGACGGCGGGCGTGGAGCGGATATTCCCCAGTGTCTCGTAGCGCCAGCGGAGGTCTCCGGTGGCGGCGTCCACCGCGTAGAGGTTCCGGTCCCACCCGCCTACGTATACAACGCCATCGGCGACGGCCGGGGTGGAGTAGTAAACGGGGCCAACGTCGTACTGCCAGAGAACGTTGCCGTCGGCGGCATCCACAGCTAGCAGGCGGGAGCCGCCGCTCACGTAGATGACGCCGTCCGCTTCCGTGAGCCATGCGTCGTCGCCGTCCAGCGGGATTCGCCAGACGAGATTGCCCGTTGCGGCGTTCACCGCGTAGAGCCGGCTGTCTCCCGCGCCGACGTACACCACGCCATCCGCCACTATGGGAGAGCCAGATACATAGCTCGACGCACGGAACTTCCAGAGGAGCCGTCCCGGAGCCAGAGGCGGCGGCGCGTCGTGGATGAAGTCTTGGACGCCGCAGGCGTCCGCGGCGTCGGCAAGCTCAGCCCACACTTGCAGGAACTCCGATGAAGGCTGCTGCTGCCGGAGTAGGGTCTCCAGCCTTTCAGTTGAGTAGGTGGCGAACTGCTCAACCGATGCGCGTTCAAACACACACCTTAGGTCGGACGGCGGCGGGAGCAAGCCCAGCGCTTCTTGCTGTGTCGTGAGGCGCACTGCCTCCTCGTCGCCCAGGCAGAGCAGGAGACGTACTACAAAGGTCACTAGCTCACACGGAGAAGCTGCGTCGGTGACGCTCGCGCCATATTCGGCGCTCAGAATGAACCCAAGGGCAACAGCGTCGGAGTCTACGTAGGCCTGCCCGACGCACTGCCTGGCATCGGAACTGAGCTCGCCTGCCGCGGCCACCAGGCCAACGCTGAGATCGATGGCCGTTTCCTCCGTGAGGCAGCCGGTCGGGAAGCCGTCAGGCCACACTTCGACGCCGAGCACTGTCCGAGCGAGGAGGTCGTCGTAAGCCTCGGCGCCGAGTTCGGCTTGGATGCACGACCGCCCAGTTTCCGTGAAAGCGCCAACCACGTCGCGCCACAAGGCGCCTTCGTGGATGTCCAAGCCCGTCGGCGGGGTAGGCGTTGGAGTAGGGGTTGGGGTTGGTGTGGGAGTCGGAGTCGCGGTTGGCGTTGGGGTAGGCGTTGTGGTGGGTGTGGGAGTCGGAGTTGCGGTTGGCACCGGGGTGGGCGTCGCGGAGGGTGTGGGAGTCGGGATTGGGGTAGGCGTTGGGACGGGCGTTGCGGTGGGCGTGGGAGTCGGAATTGGGGTGGGCACGCTCGTTGGAGTAGGAGTAGGTTCCGCATCTGGGGTCAGGGTCGGCGTGGGCGCGCCGTCGCATGCAGCCAGCAGACTGAGGGCCATCAGGCATAGCAAGCCAACCCGCGCAGTCCCGAGAACGGTCCTTCGCAGATTACCCATCGACCGAAACGGCAGTAGATCCAGTGGGGCCTCCCGTCTACATTGCCTGGGGCTCGGAGCCTACCGCATGCGCCGACGTGTGGAACTACGCTGCAGAGAGCGTAACGGTTCTCGCTCCTCCTCCCCGGTCTGCGACGCATAATGCGAAATGACACGGTGGGAGCAGCGGGGGGGCGGCGCCCGGTGCCGAAATCAGCTCGCTCCGGCGCATCGCGCGATCCCAAGGGCTTGTTTTGTCCGACGATGGCGCATGCATCGCACTCGTGACTTCCCCGGCCTACGAGTGCGCGGGAGCTGCCTCTCGCAAAAGGGTCTCATTTGGTCGCATTTGGTCGCATTTACTCCTGGCTGGACCACCCCTAGCCCCTCCTTGTAAGGAGGGGAACAGGCGTAAAGCAGCCCCGGTCTACGGGTGGGGTGAGCGCCGCTTTTTCAGAAACTGTCGCATTTCCATGGCTATTTACTCGTGCTCGAGTGCGACAGTTCCGCGACACTTTGCGACAGGGGCCGGTAGGGGCATCGGGGCGTGGAGGGCGCAGGGAGGTCGGGTCATGGAAGACATGGTAGGAAAGGGATGTCGTTTGCGCCACTGGCAAATGTCACAATGGCGACGCGGGAAGGGCTGCGAGGTTCCCGCCTGCGCGGGAATGACGGGTGAGGGCGGGAATGACGGGTGAGGGCGGGAGTGACGGAGGAGGGCGCGGGAATGGCGAAATAGGGGGCGCGTTGCTTGGGGGAAGGGGCGGCTGCTAGCATCGCCGCCATCCCCTGCAGCCATGCCATGGATGGCTGCGGCCCCATGGAGCAGTGAATCGTGAGCCTTAGCGGCGCCCAAATCATCACCCGCGCCCTCCGCGTAGAGGGCGTCGACACCATCTTCACAGTCGCGGGAGACCACATCCTCCCGCTGCTGGACGTTTTCGACGACGAGGGGTTCCGGCTCATCGACTGCCGTCACGAGCAGGCCGCGGTCCATATGGCCGAGGGCTGGGCGCGGATGACGGGCAAACTGGGGGTCGTAGCAGTGACGACGCCGGGGCACGCCAACGCGCTGCCCGGGCTCATCAATGCGATGTCCACGGAGAGCCCGCTGCTGAACATCGCGGGCTCCGCCGAGGTGAAGAACTACCACCGTGGAATCATGCAGGAGATTGATCAGGTGGGCATCGCGCGCACCGTCACCAAGGGCGCGTGGCTGGCCCACGACCCGCGCCGCATCCCCGACCTGATGTCCACGGCCATCCGAACGGCGTTCGAGGGCAGGCGGGGGCCGGCGCACCTAACCGTGCCGGTAGACGTGCAGAGCGCAATTGTCGATGACGAGGAGACGCGCTTCTTCGATGCGTCGTCGTACCGGCGCACGCAGCCTATCCAGGCTTCGCAGGCGGCAGTCGAGCAAGCGGTGGCGATGCTGCGAGACGCGGAGCGTCCCGTCGTGGTGGCGAGCACGCCGGCCGCGTATGGGGATTGGACATCGGTCTATGAGCGGTTCATCGAGACGACGAAGCTGCCGTTTATGACCGAGGAGGCGGCGCGAGGGATCGTATCGGACGACCATCCGTACTGCTTCGGCTTCTTTGATCTGAGCCAGCACACGGCGGCGAACCTCATCCGCGAGGCGGACGTGGTGCTGTTCCTGGGCAAGCTGCTCGACTTCACGATCGGGTACGGACTCGGGCCAGTCGTGCCAAGCGACGCCAAGGTGATTCAGGTCGAGCCCGACCCGCTGCAGGTGGGCCGGAACCGGGGAGTCGACCTGTCGCTGGTGGGGGACGTGGGGCCGATCGTCGGTCAGTTGGCCGACGAGGCAGCCCGGACAGAGTGGCCCGAGCTGCCCTGGGTGGAGCGGTTCAGGACGGCGGTCGTCGAGCAGAAGGAGCGCCTCGAACAGTTCGTGACGGACGAGGTCCCCTTGCGGTCGATGTTCGTCCACAGCGTCCTGGCCAAGCATCTGCGCCCTGACGACGTGCTGGTCTTCGATGGCGGCGACTACGCGTACTACGGGCGCGCGTACCTTCCGGCGAGGAGTCCGCGCAGCTGGTGGTACCTGCCGAACCTGGGCTTGCTCGGTCAGGCCGTTCCGATGTCCATTGCGGCCAAGCTGGCGAAGCCAAACTCACGGGTGTTCTGCATCACGGGAGACGGGGCCTTCGGGTTCAACGGCATGGAACTCGACACCGCCGTGCGCCATAAGCTCAAGGTGGTCTTCCTGGTTGGGAACGACGCTGCGTGGGGCATCGACAAGAATCTGCAGCTTGGCCTGTACGGCAAGGCCGTGATCACCGATCTGGCTCCGTCCCGGTACGACTTGGTCGCGCAGGGGTTGGGAGCCTACGGGGAGTTGGTCGAGCGTCCGGAGGAGCTGGAGCCCGCGCTGGAGCGGGCGCTGGCGGCGGACGGCCCAGCGCTGCTGAATATCACGGTCCGCAGTCAGATCAGCCCGAGGGGGCAGGCGGTCGTAGCGAGCCGAAAGTTCGGCGGAGGGCTGTGATTTTGCGTTCGGATAGCAGTCGTGCGGTAGTCCGATACCACGGCTATAAGCGATGACGAGTAAGAGGGCGGGCGAGGACTAACGCAATGGCTGAGCTAGGGAACATCGTCGTTTACGGGGCGGGCGCCATCGGTGGGCAGATTGCCGTGCGTCTGGCCAACGCCGGACTCGATCCGACGGTCGTCGAGCCGTGGGTGAAGCAGCGCGAGGCCATTCAAGCCGGCGGGCTCACGGTGCAGGAGCAATCGGGTGGGGAAGAGCACGCCAGCCTGCGCGCCATTGCGCCCGAGGAGCTATCGGCGCCCATCGGCCTGCTGCTGCTTTGCGTGAAGTCCTACGACACGATAGAGGCGCTGCGCGTCGTCAAGCCTTGGCTTGCCGACGACGGACTCGTTGTGTCGATGCAGAACAGCATCAACGAGGAGTGGATCGCGCCGGAGGTGGGGGCGGAGCGGGTCATGGGGGGCGTCATCCTGATCAATGGTTCGTTCCTGGAGCCGGGGCGAGTGCAAGCATCGTCCTCGGTCAGCAGGGCCACTGCGTCAGCCGATCTGCCGGGGGTGTATGTGGGCGAGCATGCCGCGCGAGCCGGGGAGAAGGCGTCGCGCGTCGCGGAAGCGCTCAACCATGTTTGGCCGAGCCTCGCCATCGACGACTTGGCCCATGAGCGTTGGTCGAAAATGGTCAATAACACGATGCTGAATCCGGTCTCGGCGATCGGCGGCATGAGGTCGGCCGAGCTCCTTGCGAGCGCGGACGCCCGGAGAATCGCGGTGCGTCTCGCGGCGGAGACGATGCGCGTGGCCGAGGCGGAGGGCCATCCACTCACTACGATTATGGGTGAGTACGCCGACACCGACGTGTACGCGACCGCCGCCGGCGAGTCGGACGCGGTTGAGCGGGCGTTGGGAGAACGCGCCGCTCGCGTGAGCCCGGACGCGATGACGTCGATGTACCAGGACGTGCGGCGCGGCCGCAAGACAGAGATCGACTACTTCAGCGGCCTAGTCTCACAGAAGGGCGCTTCGCACGGCATCGCCGCTCCATACTGTGACGCGGTCACGGAGCTCGTCCATCGCGTGGAGTCGGGCGCGCTGACGCCCGGCGCCGCCGCGCTGCGCGAGGTCTTCTCCTTGGTTGGGAGCTAGGCGTTTGCCGTCCAGTGATGCCGAACGCTTGCCCTTCCGAGGGGGTCGTGTCGGCAGCCGTTCCTTCGCCCTCCCGCTTGACATGCGCTCGTGTGGCGGCTTAGATAACGCCCGCTGCCGGGCCCGTGAGCTTCGGCTTCCCGGAGGTCCTTGTTGAGATATCGCGAGATGGGCGCTACGGGCGTCCGTGTGTCCGAGATCGGCTTCGGCTCCGGCGATAACGCGGGGCTCCTCGTGAAGGGCGAGCCGAAGGAGCAGTTGGACGCCATCGAGCGGGCGCTCGAGCTCGGCGTCAACTATTTCGATACGTCGCCCGACTACGGTAAGGGCCTGGCCGAGACGAACATCGGCAAGGCGATGCGCGAGATTGGCTTTAGGCCTGTCCTTACGACGAAGGTCGAGGTCATGCCTGACGAGCTCGACCACATCGCCGACGCGGTGGTCGAGTCGGTCGAGGACTCGCTCGAGCGGTTGCAGGTGGACCACGTGGACGTGGTGCAGATCCACAATCCGCCGGGTATCGAGACGGACACGACAGTCCCGGGGTGGATCCACCTGGGGCTGGACGACTACCTGGGAGCGGGCGGCGCGCTGGAGGGTCTGGAGCGTCTGCGGCGCGTGGGCAAGACCCGGTTCTTTGGGTTCGCCAACGAGGACGCAGACGCGGACGCGGTGATGGCGCTGCTGGAGACGCGCGAGTTCCATATGCTCAACGTGTGGTACGACCTGCTGAACCCGACGGCCAGCCTGCCGACGCCGGACGGTCTGGACGTGCAGCACGACTATGGGCAGTTCCTGGTCAGGGCGCGCGAGCTGGGGGTTGGAACGGCGGTGATACGTCCGCTCGCGGGGGGCGTGCTCACGGATCACGCGGTCCGCGGGGACGGGCGGCACGCGCTCGCAGGCGGGGGGCTGTCGCGCAACGCGGACATGTACCAGGCGATGGTTCAGCGGGCGATGCCGTTCGCGTTCCTGTCGCGGTCCGGCCAGACGCTGTCCCAGGCCGCGTATCGGTTTATCCTTCAGGACGAGGCGGTTACAACGGTGTTGGGCGGCTTTTCGGAGATGGCGCACCTGGAGGAGGCCGCCGGATGCTCCGGCGCTCCGCCATTGAGCGAGGAAGACATGGCGCGGCTCGACATGGTGTGGCGCTCGAACGTAGGCAAGTGGGACGAGGAAGAGCAGTTTATATCGGGCCTCTAGGCCCTATTCAGCCGAGGAGGCAAAGCTCATGGATATTCAGCTTAGTGTAGGAATGGCGTCGAACCCGAGGACCTGGCCGATCCACGACGGCCGCGTGAAGCCGGACGGCATACAGCTCATCCCCAGCCCCGTCCATCCGTCGGAGCTCTTCTGGCGCCAGCTCAAGTTCGGCGATTTCGACGTCTCAGAGATGTCGTTCTCGTCGCTCATCATGGCGCAGGCTGCGGGCGACGAGCGGTGGGTCGGGCTGCCGGTGTTCACGACGCGGCGCTTCTTCCACACGGGCGTGCTCATCCGCAAGGACGCGGGCATCCAGAGCCCGGCCGACCTGAAGGGCAAGCGCGTGGGTGTGCCGGAGTACCAGCAGACGGCGGCGCTCTGGACGCGCGGCGTGCTGCAGCACGAGTTCGGCGTCGAGCCGAAGGACATGGAGTTCTTCATGGAGCGCGTGCCGGAGCAGAGCCACGGCGGCGCGACGGGCTTCAAGCCTCCCGAGGGCGTGACCGTCAACCAGATTCCGCTCGAAAAGAGCATCGGCTCGATGATGCTTTCGGGCGAGCTCGAAGCGACGCTGCTCTACATCGTCGACCCCAACCTGATCGACCGGAGCACAGCGGACCTCTGGCATCACCCTGACATCGCGCCCCTGTTCCCGGACGCGCGGGCCGAGGGCATCCGTTTCTACGGCAAGACGGGGTTGTACCCGATCAACCACGGCATGGTCGTCAAGCGCGAGATCGCGGAGAAGCACCCGTGGGTGCTGCTCAACCTGATGAAGGCGTTCAACCGGTCCAACGACATAGCCAACCGTGAGCGCGCCGAGCACGTCGACTACTACGTCGAGACGGGGCAGATCCCGGCGGAGAGCGCCGCTGCGATAAAGCAGCCGCTCGTGCAGCACGGCATCCGCGCCAACAAGCTGGTGCTGGAGACCGCCGCGCAGTACTCGTTCGAGCAAGGACTGACGCCCAGGCTCGCGAAGCTCGAGGAAGTGTTCGCAAAGAACACAATGGACCAGTAGCGGGACTGGCGCGCGTTAGACCGACGAAGGCAATCGTGAAAGGGGCGCCCAGACAGCGCCCCTTTCTGATAGACGGAGACCGCCGGTAGACTGCGGCAAGACAGGGAGGGCCAGATGTACGAACGCCAAGTGATGGATGTGGAGGACGCGCTGCGGGCAGTCGACGCGGTGCTCGCCGCGGCGGACGGCGACGGTGCGGGGCCTGTTACGGTGGCTGTGGTGGACGACAACGGCGACATGACCGCCTATGCCCGGATGGACGGCGCGCCGTCCTTTCATCGGAAGCACGCCGTGCGAAAAGCTTTCACTGCTTCGCGGGTGGGCTCGGACCTAGCGGAGTTCGCCGCATACCGGGCAGCCGCCGGACTGAGCGCCACGGACTACGGCGAAGAGCTCGTCGCCGCTGCGTATGGCGGAGTCGTCACGCGGGACGGTTCGGGGAACGTCGTGGGGGCGGTCGGCGTGCAGAGCTCGGACCACGAGCGGGACGAGCGCCTCGCCCGACTAGGGCTGGTCGCTTTGGAGCGGAGCGAGGCATGAGGACACGCAAGACACTGGGATTGGCTGAGTCGCGGGCGGGGTTAGCGGAAATGCTCCGGAAGGCCGGCGAGATGGGTGGGCGTCCCGTGGCCGTGGCCGTCGTGGATGATCGGGGCGAGATGGTGTGTTTCGCAGCCGAGGCGGGAGTGAATGCGGCCCTCGCTCGGCAGAACGCGTTCAAGAAGGCGTACACGTCGGCCTGCATGCGCGCCGACACGCTGGATTTCGGGGAGCGGGCAAGGGCGTCTGGGCAAGGCGTCGCAGGGTTCGGCAATCCGAACTTCACCGCGGGCGGCGGCGGCGCGGTTGTCGTCGCGTCGGACGGGACGATTCTCGGCGGCCTCGGCGTGAGCGGCCGGACGAGCGAAGAGGACGAGGAGATCGCCCAAACCGGGAAGGCGCTTATCACGGCGCTCATAGCGGAGTAGCCATGGATTTCACGGGCAAGATGGTAATCGTGGCGGGCGGGAGCGGGGCGATAGGAAGCGTTGTCGCTCGGCGGTTCGTCGAGGCGGGCGGGCACGTCGTGATCGCAGACCGCGTGCCGCCGCGCGGCGAGGACGTGGGCGCGCTGGGGGACCGGGCGGAGGCGCTCAGCTACTGCGAGACGGACGTGCTGAACGAAGGGTCGGTGCGCGGTTTGTTCGAGGAAGCCGCGGCCCAAGGCGGTCCGCACGTGCTGGTCAACGTCGCCGGCGGGTTCCGGTTCGGGCCGTCCGTTGAGGAGATGGAAGAGTCGGACTGGGACGACCTGCTCCAGCTCAACCTCAAATCGGCGTTCCTCACCATCAAGACGGGGCTGCCGTACATGAAGCGCCAGGCGTACGGGCGCATCGTCAGTGTCGCCGCGCGCAGCGGGCTGAAGGGCGACCCGATGGTGGCGCACTACTCGGTCAGTAAGGGCGGCGTCATCCTGCTTACCCAGACGGTTGCCGAGGAGGTCAAGGAGTACGACATCACGGTGAATGCAGTGCTGCCGAGCATCGTGAACACGCCGGCGAACCGGGCCGCGATGCCGGATGCGGACGCGTCGCGGTGGGTGCAACCGGACGATCTGGCGAGCGTGATGCTGTTCCTGGCGTCGGAGGAGGCGAGGGCGGTGTCGGGCGCGGCGGTGCCCGTCTACTACAAGGCGTAGCCCTTCAGACGAGGGAAAGGTCCTCCCTGACTCCCTGCGACTGGCCCCCGGTCATCCTTTCAGATGCAGGCGAGGTAACGGGGAGCACGACTTGGAACAGCGAAGGAGACTCAATGCCTGACATCCAACGCACGAACCCTGACGGCTTGGCGCCGCCTCCCGGCGGGCGGTTCGCGCACGTCGTCAAGTCGGGCAATCTGGTCTGGGTAGCGGGGCAGACGTCCCGCGGGGCCGACGGCGCCGTCATCGGCAAGGGCGATACGCTTGCGCAGGCGCGGCAGGTCAACGCGAACCTCCGAACAGCCATCGAGTCAGTGGGCGGCAGCCTCTCGGATATCGTCAAGGTGACGATCTTCCTTACGCCCGATGCAGACGTGGAGGCGGCGCGCCAGGCCCAGAACGAGTACCGGGACGAGAACGCGCTTCCCGCCAGTTCGATGGTGTTCGTACACGCGCTTGCGCACCCCGACTACCTCATCGAGGTCGAGGCTTTCGCCGTCGTCGATTAGCGGGCCGTCGCCGCCCAGTTGTCGCCGCTGTCGGCGGGTCTGGGGCCCCACTTGCCGGCCTCGACCTGGGCGAGGAACTCGCCGACGGCTGCATTGAATGCGGCGGGCTCTTCCAGGTTGCAGGCGTGGCCGGTGTGCGGCAGGACGACGAGCCCGCAGCGCGGGACGGTCCGTCGCAGGAAGAGTGAGGGGTCGAGACACGGGTCGTCTTCGTCGCCGCATATCACGAGGAGGGGGAGATCCAACTTGGCGAGATCGGCCTCGCGGGTGTAGATGCTTGGGCGCCGTCCCTGGAAGCCTCGGAGAGTGTTCGCAGAGCCTTGGGAGGAGTGGGCCCTGAAAAGATTAGCGAATCGCTGCCAGCCAGCGGGATCCTTCTCGCGGAACCTGATGCGCGTGGAGCCAGCGAGATAGGCATCCATGCCCGACATCCCGCTGGCCTCCAGAAGCGCGGCGCGCTCCTCGGACTCGCGGAGGAAGACGTCCGGGTCGGCGCTGCCGGTGCCCACGCCCGCGGCGATGACGCTGAGACAGCGGTCAGGGTGCGCGAGGCCGAACTGGACGGCGGTGTAGGCGCCCATGGAAAGGCCGCAGACGTGGGCTTTGGCGATGCCGAGGTGATCCAGCAGCTCGAGCAGGACCTGGACCTGGCGGTCGTAGGCATAGTCCCGCCAATCGGCCGGGACCTCGGAGGGCGGGTAGCCCTTGGCGTTGTAGGCAATGGTCCGGTAGCGGCGGGAGAAATAGCTGACCTGCATCTCCCAACTCTCCATGCTCCCCGCAAACTCGTGACAGAACACCAGCGGCTCGCCGTCGCCCGCTTCGGCGTACTCGATCATGACTCCGTCCAGCTTGGCGTTACGCATCGAAGACTCCCTCCCTAGATGGCCGCGATTCTACCGCTTGGGTGTGATACTGTGCCCGTTCCTGGAACCCGGAGGAAGACCCGTGACGACAACGACGAACTACGGACTGATCCGCACCATGCAGGTGCGCAATGACAACGTACCCGGCATCCTTGGGGCGCTGGCGACGGCCATTGGCAGCGCGGGCGCGAACATCGGAAACATCCAGACGGTGCGCATCAGCCAGAACCAGGTGGTCCGCGACATCGACATCTACGTGGAGAACGAGGCGCACCTGCTGGAGGTGCTGCGGGCGGTCGCTCACGTGACGGGCGTCAGGGTTACGGAGACGCGCGACGAAGTGATGGACCTCCACCAAGGAGGCAAGATTGAGATTGTCAGCCGCCATCCGGTGGAGAGCATCGCGATGCTGCGCAAGGTGTACACGCCGGGCGTGGCGGAGGTCTGCCGCGCCATCTTGGACGAGCCCGTCCTGGCGAGGCGCTTCACGTCCATCGGGAATACGGTGGCGATTGTGACGGATGGGACCGCGGTGCTTGGGCTGGGGAACATCGGGCTCGCGGCTGCGATGCCGGTGATGGAGGGCAAGTCGGCGCTGCTGCAGCAGTTCGGCGGCGTGAACGGCGCGCCGTTGCTGATCGAGGCGTCCAGCATGGACGAGTTCGTTCAGGCCGTAGTGAACGTCGCCCCCACGTACAGCGGCATCCACCTGGAAGACATCGCCTCGCCGCACTGCTTCGAGATTGTCGACAAGCTGCGGGCGCGCTTGAGCATTCCCGTTATGCAGGACGACCAAGATGGGACAGCGGCGGTGGTGCTGGGGGCGGTGATGACCGCCATGCGCCTGACCGGCAAGCGTCTCTCCGACGTCACGATTGGCCAGATAGGGCTTGGCGCGGCGGGGCTGTCCATCGCCAAGCTGCTCATGCACGCCAGCGACCGACCGGTCCTCGGCGCCGATCTCAACGAAGACTGCCTTGTGCGACACGGCGGGATGGGTGGGCGGCAGTCGTCGCTGGACGAAATCATGGCGACGGCGGACGTGGTCATTGCTACGACGGGAGTCTCAGGGCTGATCCCCCAGGAGTCCGTGCGCGACGGGCAGATCGTGTTCGCGCTCTCGAACCCCGACTGCGAGATTCTGCCGTCGGTCGCGCTGGAAGCCGGGGCCGCTCTCGCCGTGGACGGCACGTCCGTTAACAACGTCCTTGGCTATCCGGGGATATGGAGAGGCGCGCTGGGCGTCAGGGCATCGGAGATCAACAGGGAGATGCTCATCGCCGTGGGCGAGGCTCTGTCGGCTGCGACGCCCCCCGGCGAGCTGAGTCCGAGCCCGCTGGACCTGAGCGTCCACAGGCGAATCGCCTACGCGGTTGGCAAGGCGGCGGTGGAATCGGGCGTGGGCGAGGCCGACGGCCTAACGGAGCTCGAATACTAGCGCGGTGTTGAGGGAGTAGGCGGCGGCAGCCTGGCGCCATGCATCAAGCTATGCGATTCGTCCGAGGGCCATTTCCCCCTACTGCCGACCTCGGCGCGGCGCGGCGGACGCTGCTGGCCTATGAGCCGCCTGACGCGGCTCAGCAGGCCATCCGTGACCGCATGCTCGCCTTCATCGACGCGCACCCCGAAGACGCGCACCTTCGGACGTGCCTCCCCGGCCATTTCACCGGCTCCGCCCTGGTGCTGGACTCCGAGGAGCAGCGTGTCCTGCTCACGTACCACCGCAAACTCGAGTGCTGGCTGCAACTCGGCGGGCACGCCGACGGCGACGCCAACCTTGCCGGAGTCGCGTTTCGGGAGGCGGTCGAGGAGAGTGGCATTACGGACCTCGCTATCGACCCTGCGCCGGTAGACCTCGACATCCATGTGATTGCGGCCCGCCCCGGCGAGCCTGAGCACCTGCACCTCGACGCGCGCTTCCTTCTCCGCGCCGGTCCCGGCGCCGTGCCGAGCATGAGCAGCGAATCGCTCGATCTGCGCTGGTTCACGCCCCGCGACCTAGCTAGCATCGACGTCGACGACTCTCTAGGCCGCCTCTTCCGCATTGCGTTCGGCTAGGCCGCCGGAGCGGCGCTCAACGGGGCTAGAACTCTTCGTCGAAGGCGACTTCGCCTGTCACAGCGACCTGATAGGCGGACACGCGGCGTTCGAAGAAGTTCGATAGCTCCTGCACATCCTGGAGCTCCATGAAGGTAAGGGGGTTGCGGGAGCCAAAGTGCTTGGGCATGTCCAGGTTCGTGAGGCGCTGGTCGGCGACGTATTCGAGGTACTGGCGCACCTCCACGACGGTAAGGCCGACCACTCCGCCTTGCAGAAGGTCCTCGGCGAATTGGGTCTCACAGTCCACGGCCTCTTCCATCATCTGGAGCACCTGGGCCTTCATGTCGGCGTCGAAGAGGTCCGGGTACTCCTCACGGACCTGTCTGACGACGGCAAGAGCGAAGCTCATGTGCGCGGACTCGTCGCGGAAGACCCAGTTGGTGCCGGAGGCGAGGCCGTTCAGCAGTCCCTTGTAGCGCATGAAGTAGACGTAGGCGAAGGCCGCGTAGAAGAAGAGGCCCTCGATGCAGGTGGCGAAGCAGATGAGGTTCAGCAGGAACTGGCGCTTCTGCTCCATCGTGTCGAGGGTGTCGAGATTGTGGATGGAGTCGATCCACTTGAAGCCGAAATCCGCCTTCGTCTTGATGGATGGGATGGTGTCGATGGCGCGGAACATCTCATGCCGCTCGTCGAGGTCGGGGACGTAGGTGTCGAGGAGCGTCAGGTAGAACTGGACGTGAAGGGCCTCCTCGTAGAGCTGGCGCGAGAGATAGAGCCGCGCCTCGGGGGAGTTGATGTGCTTGTAGAGGTTCAGCACCAGGTTATTGGCGACGATGGAGTCGCCGGTGGCGAAGAAGGCCACCAGCCGGCTGATGAGGTGCCGCTCAGGCCCGGTGAGTTTGTTCAGGTCTTTGATGTCGTCGGAGAAGTCGACCTCATCCACGGTCCATGTGTTGCGTATTCCGTTCTTGTACATCTCGTAGAAATCGGGGTACTGCATGGGCCGGAGCGTGAGATTCAGTCCTGGTTCGAGAATCATGTTCGGCTTCCTGCCTTGGTTACCTACTGTCGTAACTAGAAAACAATCCGTTTCCGCGCTAGTCATCGATGCGGCTGCAATCCCCGAGGAGCTTGGGAACATTGGGTCGGGGGCGGTTGGAGGGCCTTGCGCGCCCCGAGCGGTTGGACGCGCGGGGCGCTGATAGGAAGCGGCTGCTACTCGCAAGCCTCGCAGACTTCGGGGTTTTCCAGCGAACAGGCGATAGACTCTTCGTCCGTGTACTCCTTCGCCGCGGCGCTGATTGTCGTGGTCTGGAGAATCTTGGTCGCTGGGCGCGACCGTAGGTAGTAGGTGGTCTTCAGGCCCGTCTTCCACGCGTAGAGGTACATGGAGGAGAGCTTGCCGATGGTGGGGGACGCCATGAAGAGACTGAGCGACTGGCTCTGGTCGATGAACGGGCCTCGCGCCGCAGCCATGTCAATCAGCGCCTTCTGGGGCAGCTCCCATGCAGTCTGGTAGAGGTTGCGAATCTCCTCGGGAATCTCGGCGATGTGCTGGATGGAGCCCTCGCTGACCTTGATCTTGTTCCGGACCTCCTCGGTCCACAGGCCGAGCGCCTTGAGGTCTTCCACCAAATAGTGGTTGATCTGGAGGAACTCGCCGGAGAGCGTCTCACGCTTGAACAGGTTGGATAGCTGGGGCTCGATGCACTCGTAGGCGCCGGAGATCGACGCAATGGTCGCGGTCGGCGCTATGGCGATGAGCAGCGAGTTGCGCAGGCCGTAGCGCTTGATGCGCTCCTTCAACTCCGGCCACTCCGGCTTGGTCGGGGCGACGTTCCAGAGGTCGAACTGCAGCTCGCCCTGGGCGGCGCGAGTGTCCTCGAAGGTCGCGTGGGTGCCGTGAGCTTGGGCGAGCTCGTTGGACGCGTCGAGGGCTGAGAAGTAGATCTCCTCTTGGATGCGGCCGCCGAGCTCGGCTGCCTTTTCGTAGCCGAAGGGCAGGCGCATCTTGAAGAGGACATCCTGCAGCCCCATCACGCCGAGTCCGACCGGGCGCCACTTGCTGTTGGAGTAGGCGGAGGCGCCGGTGGGGTAGAAGTTGATGTCCACCACTCGGTCCAGGTAGCGCACGGCCGTCCGGGCGACGCGCCCCAGCCGCTCGAAGTCGAAGGAGCCTTCGTCGGTAACGAAATGGCTGAGGTTGATGGAGCCGAGATTGCAGACCGCAGTCTCCTCGTTGCTGGTGACCTCGAGAATCTCGGTGCAGAGGTTGGAGAGGTGGATGACGTTCTCCTTCCGCAGCGTCTGGTTGGACGTGCGGTTGGCGGTGTCCTTGAAAGTCATCCAGCCATTGCCGGTCTGTGCGAGGGTGCGCATCATGCGGCCGTAGATCTCGCGGGCGGACGTTTGCTTCTCGAATCGACCCTCAGCCTCCGCCTGGGTGTAGATGCGCTCGAACTCTTCGCCGTAGGTGTCGACGAGCTCGGGCAGCTTCTTCGGGTCGAACAAAGACCAGACGCCGCCCTCTTCCACGCGCTTCATAAAGAGGTCCGGGATCCAGTTGGCGATGTTGAGATTGTGCGCGCGGCGGGCCTCGTCGCCCGTGTTCTCGCGCAGATCCAAGAAGTCCTCGATGTCAGCGTGCCACGACTCGACGTAGACGCAGGCCGCGCCCTTGCGCTTGCCGCCCTGGTTCACGGCGGCGACGGAGGAGTCGAGGGTCTTCAACCAGGGGACGATGCCGTTGGAGCTGCCGTTGGTGCCGACTATCAGCGATCCCTTGGAGCGGACGCGGGAGAACGAGACCCCGATGCCGCCGGCGAACTTCGAGAGCTTGGCGATGTCGGTGTACCGGTTGTAGATGGCTTCGAGGTCGTCCTGGGGCGAATCGAGGAGGTAGCAAGAGGACATCTGCGGGTGGCGGGTGCCCGAGTTGAAGAGGGTAGGGGAGCTCGGCATGTAGTCCAAGTTCGACATGAGGTGATAGAGGTCAATCGCCTCGCTGGGGCTCTCGGCCAGTCCGCAAGCCACCCGCAGGAAGAAGTGCTGTGGCGTCTCGATGGAGTAACGGCTCTCCGGGTGCTTCAGGAGGTAGCGGTCGTACAGCGTGCGGATGCCGAAGTACTCGAACTTCTGATTGCAGTCGGCTTGAATCGCATCGTTCAGCTTGCGGGCGTTTTCGGCCACGAACTCGGCGACATGGTCGGCGATGAGTCCAAGGGAGTGCCCCGCCTTGACTGACTGAGAGAAGGAGTGGATGTCCTGGTTCTGGACCTCCTTCTCGATGAAGACGCTCAGCAGGCGTGCAGCCAGCTTGGAGTATTCAGGCTCTTCCGCTATCAGTGAGGCAGCGGTGCGGATGGAGAGCTCGTCCAGCTCGCGGGTCGTTGCGCCGTCGTAAAGCCCGCTGATGGTGCGCGTGGCGACACGCAGCGGGTCGACGCTGTCGAGGCCGCCGGCGGAGCGCTCGACGGCGCGGACAATCTTCATGACATCGGCCGTCTCGAGTCCGCCATTGCGCTTGCGGACGCGCATGGTGGTGGACGACACGCCACCGATGGGCGGCTGCAGGACAGGGCCCTGCTGATCGGCCTGCTCGGTGGTTGGCGTGTAGGTCATTTTCGGACCTCCGATAAAGTACTCCCCGGTCCTGCCAAACAGGCTCACGGAGAGACGGCGTTCCTCAAGAGCGTAGGGCAGTATTGCTCCCCATACCGAGTCGTGTCAACGGACTAGGACCCTATATATGGGGAAAATCAGCGATTGTCGCCCATATATTGTAGCAGGCCTACCCCAAGCGTTACAGGCGCGTTTGGCTGGCGATGGCCAGCCAAACGCCGTATTCATAGGGCCCATGCATGGATTCTTCACGCGTGAGTGGGCACCGTGCAAGGGCCATTTGTCACTGGTCGCGGAACCGGGTTTCGGGGGAGCGTTGATTGCTCATCCGTCCTTCGAGGGACCAGGACGGACAGCCCATCTTCCCCCGCTTGGGAGACGCTGTGGGCTACGGGGCCGCGGGCTTCTCGAAGACGACTTGGAGGTCCTCGGTGTTGCGAGTTAGGAAGCTAGCTTCGCAGGCCGCCAGGTAGTAGTCCCACGTCTTGATGAAGTGCTCGTCGTAGCCCTGGCGCCGGACATCGTCGATGCGTTCCCAGAACGTCTTGCGCCACTGGCGGAGGGTGGCGGCGTAGTGGAGACCGACGTCGGCGGAGCTCCTTACGACGAGGCCCGTTCGTGCGATGGCGCGCTCCATCTCCGCAAGGGAGGGGAGCACCCCACCGGGGAAGATGTACTTCTGAATCCAGTTCACTCCCGTCTTCTGGGCCTCGAAGTAGCGGTCGGGGACCGTAATCACCTGCATGACGAGCTTTCCGCCGGGCCGGAGCAGCTCGGCGCTCTTCAGGAAGAAGGTCTCGAAGAACTCGGCCCCGACCGCCTCGAACATCTCTATCGAGATGATCTTGTCGAACGAGCCGGTCACATCCCGGTAGTCGATGAAGTCGACATCGACGAGGCCGCTGAGGCCCGCCTGTTCAATCCGCTCGGAGGCGAGGGTGAACTGCTCCTTGGAGATGGTGATGGTTGTGACGCGGCAGCCGTAGTTCTGTGCCGCGAACATGGCGAAGCCGCCCCATCCAGTCCCGATCTCCAAGACGTGGTCTTCGGCGGTGAGGCCGGCGAGCTCGCACATACGGCGGTACTTGTTGCGCTGGGCGTCGGCGAGGGACTGGTCGTCCGTTTCATAGACGGCGCTCGAGTAGGTAAGGGTCTCGTCGAGGAACAGGCTGAAGAAATCGTTGCCCATGTCGTAGTGGGCGTGGATGTTGTCCTTGCTCTGGTCAACGGTGTTGGCTCGCGACCGGTGGATTCGCAGGTTGCCCCACGTGGAAACCAACTTGAGGGGGCCGCTGTTCAGGTTAACCGCCCTCCTGTTGAGGATGGCGAGCTGGATCAACTGCACGAGGTCGGGGGAGTCGCAGACGCCTGCCTGGTACGCCTCGCCGAAGCCGATCTCCCCGCCGGTGATTATCCGGCGATAGAAGGAGTCCTCCTTGACCTGGAGGACCCCTTGGGGACCAGGATTGCCTGTTTGGAAGTCGTGGGATTCGCCCTGCGGAGTCTCCACGCTGAGAGAGCCCACCTTGATCTTGCCAACCGTGGCGAAGAACACGCGACGGGCCAGCGTGTCGGCAATGGACGCGCCTGCAGACTTAGCAGCTCTTAGGGGATAGCCCAAATGACCGGTCCGTTTGCAGGCAGGAGCCGGGACCTAGATCTCGCCAATGATGACGCTGGTGTTGATCCTGCTCGCAATCAAGCCCCGCGCCCTTGTGCGGAACGCCTCGTACAGGCGCGGGGGGAGGCTGATTGGTCCGGTCTGACTCTGGCCCTCAGGCCTCGGGATGCCGAACTTGTCCAGGACGGCCTCGCCGATCAGCCCATAGCCTGGGCCGCCGATCTTGTCCAGTGCTCGGCGCGCGACATTGAGGGGAAGGGGGCCGACGTGGACGCCGCGCCGTGCAGCAAGGTCGACGAACAAATGTCCGGCCCGCCTCATCGTGCCCGCCGCCTCGTAGAAGTTTCGGACCAAGTCTCGGGCTACGCGGGCGAAGTCCACGTTGGCTTTGCTCATCCACTCCAGCGCCCGCGCTCCGAATTGGGGAACGAGGCTCGTGCCGGGCATCTCGAATGTCTGGATGGTGTCAGCCACCATGCCGAGCATCTCGGGATTCTCCTCGACCTGGACGGCGGTCATTTCGCGGTACCAGACGGTGTGCAGCGTCTCCCGCCGCTTGACGGCTGAGACGCACTTGGCGGCATAGGGGGCGTTGGCCCTGAGTATCTGGCTGATCATTCCATGCCAGTTGTCGGTGAGGTACTCCTGGATAATGCCGTAGGTGGTCAGCTCAACGGGAGTGTGGCCGCAGCAGTGCTCGTAGTGGAGACCCCGCACGTCGCGCATCTGCCGTTGGAGCTCCTCTTCGGAATAGCCGAGGGACTGGAGCATGTGCTTGTAGGGCGTGTAGTGGGTGTGCTCGTCGGGGGTCCAAACGTTGTCGTTGAACCGGGCGAGCCAAGGGGAGTCGAACTGCTCGGCGCCCCTTTGGAAGACGGCGGAGTAGGAATCCGTAGCGCACTCCGTGAGCATCGCCAGCTTGAGGATGCCCATGAGGTCCTCTTCGGTTATCTCGTCCGGCAGATTGTCGACGACCTTACGGATATCGAGGTCGGCGCAGAACTCCTGCATCTCGGCGGTATTGACCATCGGCCCTGGGTGAGCCTCGATCTCGTCGACGAGGGCATCGAGCTTGGACGCGGCGCTGGGCGGCAGGTAAAAGCCTGTCGAGGCGCTCATTTCAAGGTGCTCCTAACTGAGGAAGATCCCGGTTGAAGATTGGTGTGAAGAACGGACTGGCTGAGTAGGTCTACAGGCATCGGACGGGAGTCACTATATCCGCTACGGCTTGCCCTGTCTCACGTCAAGGTTGAGGTTTCCTGTAGAATAACAGCCTATCTGATTGGGCGACTCTCGTCGAATGTAAGGAGGAGGCGGAGCGTTGTCAACGCCGAGGTCTCCATGAATGGGACGATTGTGCTCTATCAGACCCCTCGCTGCGGCATGGTGGGTTCGGGCGGTGGCATGTTGCGCCGCGAGGGAGGGCCCGTCAACGTCAACTCGACACACGGCATGCGGTCGAAGAGGCGCCGGATCAGGTAGAACGGGCCCCACCAAGGCAGGCGCAGGGCGCGGTTGAGGCGGACCATCCGCAGCGTCCAGCCAATCGTCCGCCGCTGGCCGCCGGGCAGGCGGCTCCAGTGCTCCACGTAGTTGATGATGAAGGGCATGCGCTCCCGCCGGTCCCGCACTACCCGCGCCAGCACGGGCGCCTCCATCCAGATGCCTCCCTCCACGGTGTAGAGAGTAAGGGTGGGGTTCGCGGACATATTCGCCACCCAGTCCCGCCTTCCGGGGTAGCCTGAGAGGTAAATCTTGTTCCCCCTATCCCAGTAGTAGGTGGTTTCCAGCACCCGCGGCCGGCCGGTCTTACGGCCTACGTGGGACACGCGTATGACGAAGCTCGCGTCTAGGATGCGCCGGAGCGCGTCGTCGGGCGTCACGGTCAGCGTCCTTTGTCGGCGAGGGCAGGGAAGATGCGCCGGAGGAGCAAGATGGAGACGAGGCCGACGAGGGCGACGTAGGTGACGCCTTCGCGCGGGCCGATGAACTCGCCGATGACGCCCATCAGCAGCATGCCGGGCGCCTGCAGACCAATGCCCAGCACGATCGCGCCCATTGCCCGTCCGCGCTGGTCCGGCTCTACCGCCTCCATGGGGATGACCGGCTGCATGGTCGCGAACGCCGCGAGCCCGACGCCGGCGACGAACATCCAGCCAAGGGCGAGTGGGTACCAGGGAGTCCAGGCGTAAGCGGTGGCGGCGATCATGAGCAGCCCGGAACCCAAGGTGTAGACATTGCCCTTCTTCGTCGGCTGCACGGACGCGACGACCGCGGCCCCCACCATCGCGCCCAAGCCAAGGGAGCTGAGCAAAAAGCCGTATTGAATCTCGCCGACGTGGATGATGTCCCGCGCGATCACAGGGACCATCTGGATGAACGGCCAGCCGAAGAAGTTGAAGGACGCCGTGACCAGCACCGCGCCTAAGACAGTCCGGTTGCGGCGCATGAGGAAAGCGGACGCCGCAATCTGCTCGAACGCCGACCCCCTAGGCTTGGACCGGGTCTGCTGGGTCCGCACCCGCATGCTGAGGACGAGTAAGAGAGCAGCAGTCATCATGAGGGCAATGCCGACGTAGGCGCCGCCAAAGTCTGTGAACCGCACGAGGAGCGTGCCGAGGAGCGGCCCGACCATGTTCGTACCCGTGACCAGCCCAGAGTCCAGAGCGACCGCGTTCGTAAGCGCGCTCCCGCGGAAGATATCGGCGAGCAGCGCCCGGCGGGCGGCGTAGTCGATAGCCCACGACGTACCTGTCACGAAAATCATCGCGAAAGCGTGCCATGGCTGGGCCCAGTCCATGTAGAGGAGGGTGAGCATCACCCCCGCCGCGGCGAGGTTAATGGATTGCGCGCCCCGCATGAGCACTTGACGCGGGAAGCGGTCCGAAAGGCTGCCAGCGATGAGCCCGAAGAGGAACATCGGCGCGATCCGGCTAACGCCCACCAGGGCGACCTGCAACTCGGAACCGGTCAGCGTGAGCACGAACCAGGAAAGGACTGCAATCTCAGTGGCCCGGTACGTGTAGTAGAAGGCCCCAATGCTCCAGATGCGCCGGAACGTCGAATCCCGCAGGGCGTCGAAGGTCCCGAAGCGGGTGAGGAAAGAGAGAGTGAGAGCGGACGTGCGAGCCATGATGAGCCCCGCCATTCTACGCGGGTGGGCGAGATTAGGCTTTGGCTGCGCATTTGTTAGAACGAGTTTAGTGTTTGTTCAAGATACCGCTCCTTCCCGTGGACAGGCCTGAAGGACCGCTCGTACACTCGTTAGGTTCCCTGGAGAGGAGTGTCGATGCTGAGATCCGCTTTCGTTGGCGCGGGCGTCGCTGCGGCGTGCCTCCTGATTCCGCTGGTGCATTTCATCACCGGCATCCCTTCGGCCTTCATCGGTGGCTACATCGCTGGCGCTCGCTCGTCCTGCACGCAGGGTCAGGCGTTAGGCATCGGGCTTCTGATGGCAGGCATTCTGACGCTCCCGGTCTTCGGCGGCGGCCTCCTCCTCCTTTTGATCTGGCCGTCGGCCCTTCCATCGCCGTGGGTTGTCTCGCTGGGTCTAGCCTTGGTGGTCTGGTTTGGGCTCAGCGGCGCGCTTGGGGCTGCTCTTGGAGGGGCGAGCGCCCGCCGCCAGGCTTCGCGCTAGCCCTCCATCGAGCCCTAACGGGGCTCGGCCACGCTCGTCTTCCAGTCCATCGTGGGAACCTCTTTGACTGCCCCAGGAGAGGGCTTCGGCCGGTGTAAGGAGTGAAATTGGCCGAATCTTGGTCATTCTCTTAGAAAAGTATTGACAATCTTGAAGCACTGGACGGATAGTACCCCAATGCTGCCGCAGGAGGCCCACCATGGGCAAGACACAGAAGCCATACGCACGACTTCTCCATGTTAGCACAACCCGGACCGACGGGGGATGTCTGTTTGGGGCGACGCCCAAGGAAACTTGGGAGACGTTCGTCTCACCCGACCGGCAGAACCGTATAGCAATAGGCAACTACAACATGCTCATAGACCATCCCGACGGCTGGGTGCTGGTCAACGCCGGACCCGGCGATAAGGCCCCCCTGTCTTGGGATGTCGCGCCGATGCGCAGCCGATCGTCGCTTATCAGAGAGCTTAGGGAGCTTGGGCTCATGCCCAAGGACATCGCGGTTGTCATCTACACCCACATGCGCGACGAGCACGTGGGTGGTGGAACGCACATGACCTCATCGGGCCGTGTCCTGCCGACCTTCCCCCGGGCGCGGTACGTCGTCCATCGCGACGCCCTCGAAGAGGCGATGCGTCCGAACGAGCGCAGCGCGCGCCATTATCGGCCCGACGACCATCAACCGCTCGTAGAGAGCGGCCAGTTGGAGACTGTCGAGGGCACGACCGAGGTCTGCTCCGGCGTCTGGGTGGAGCCCGCGGCTGGGCCCACCCCTGGGCATCAGATTGTGATCTGTCAGAACGGGCAGTCCACCTACGCCTTCCTCGGCGCTCTCGTGCCGACGGCGATGCACCTGTGGTCCGGGGTCAACTCGGCGGCCGACTGGAACCCGGAGGCCACGGCGCGCACGAAGAACGAGGTGCGGCGCCAGGCCGGAGTCGAACGGTGGATGGTGGCGCCTGTAGGCCCCGACGAATGGGTTCGCGCTAGCGATCTCGACAGCCTCGAGGCCTTCAGCATCGGCCGGACGCACGTGGAGCGAAAGACCCAGCGGAAGGCCGCTGCACCGACGCCCGCTCCTGCTTCCGCCCCGGAACAGGTCGCTATCCCCGCTTAGGCAGGCTTCCAGCCGAGCTCCGCTAGCACGCGCAGGTCGTCGCTGCTGAGCGTGGCGCGTTCGAGCATGTCGGGTCGACGCTCCAGTGTGCGCCGCAGCGCCTCGCGTCTGCGCCACTTGGCGATGGCTGCGTGGTCGCCGGAGAGCAGCACGTCCGGTACGGGAGCGTCCGTGAACTCCGCCGGTCGCGTGTATTGGGGGTGCTGGAGCAGTCCCGAGGTGTGCGAATCGTCCGCCAGCGCCTCGCCCCCATGTCCCAGCGCGCCCGGCAGCAGCCGCACGACAGCGTCGATGACAACCATTGCGGGAATCTCGCCGCCGCTCAGTACGTAGTCGCCCGTGCTCAGTTCCTCGGTCGCAAGGTGTTGGAGGACGCGCTCGTCGATGCCCTCGTAACGTCCGCAGATGAGGACGAAACGGTCGAGGCTCGCGAGACGCTCCGCTGCGCGCTGGTCGAAAACTCGTCCCTGGGGGCTCATCACGATGATCGGCGTATCGGACGCCGGCTCCAATGCGCGAACGGCCTCGAAAAGCGGTCCGGGACGCATGACCATGCCGGGGCCGCCGCCGAAGGGGGAGTCGTCAGTCGAGCGATGGCGGTCGTGGGTATAGGCGCGCAGGTCGTGAGCGGCCACGGTGGCTAGTCCGGCTTGGATTGCCTTGCCGACGACGCCCGCCGAAAGGACTGGCCCGAACATCTCGGGGAAGACGGTGACGACGTCGATCCGCATGGGCGGCTAGTGGCCGCGGTCGGCGCCGGTGAGCTGGCCAAGAGCGTGGGGGAGCACCGGCGCGAGGACTTCGAGTCCTTCCTTCACCCCCTTCGGACTGCCAGGCAAGTTGACGATGAGCGTGCGGCCCCGGACGCCTGCGATTCCCCGGCTGAGCATCGCCATCGGCGTCTTGGTGAGGCCGTAGGCGCGCATCGCCTCGGCAAACCCCGGCGCGAGCCGATCAACGACGGCGAGGGTCGCCTCCGGCACGACGTCCCTGTCCGTGAGGCCCGTGCCGCCGGTAGTGACGATCAGACTGAGCAGACCCTCGTCCGCCCACTCGACGAGAGTCTGCTCGATGATTGGCTGGTCGTCGGGCACGACGGCGTACTTCCGGCAGTCGTAGTCGGGGGCGGCGAGAGTCTCGCGGATGAGGGCGCCGCTCGTGTCCTCGCGCTCGCCCCTAGCGCCTGCGTCGCTGCTGGTAAGTACGCCGACGGTGTACATGGGGTGATGATACCAGCCTATCCGATGCTTTCGAGCGTCCGCAGGGCCTTCTGGATGTGGCTGGACATCTGTATCTCGTTGTGGAAGACCCCCCGGATCACCCCTTCGGTGTCGATGACGTAGGTGACGCGTGAGGTCCCCAGGCTGAAGCGGCGCTGGACGTCGTAGAGTCTGCGTATCTCCCCCGTCGCATCGCTTCCTAGACCGAAGGACGCCGAGCAGGCGTCGCCGAATCGCTTGAGCGTGTCGACGTCGTCGGTGCTGATGCCGACGACGATGGCGTTATGGGCGGCGATTTCGTCATGGGCGTCGCGGAATCCTTTGGCTTCGACCGTGCAGCCGTGGGTGAAGGCCCGCGGATAGAAGTAGAGAACGACTTTCCGGCCCCGGTGCTGGGAAAGCGTGAACAGCTCACCGGAACCGAGGGCGGCCGTGAAGTCGGGAGCTTGGGCGCCGATATCGAGCATCGCTTACTAAAGATACTACCCCTAGCCCATCGTAGCTGGCGCGCTTGGAGCCGGCATGCCGCACGTCCCAGGGTTGAGTGGGCAGGACGCACACCCCGACGGCCCATGGCTCGCGTGGAGGTCGACGGTCCGCCTTGAAGGGGTGAGGTCGGTGGCGTTGTCCTGGGCGGGCTCGTCGAAGAGGCGCATCTCGCCCTGCTTCGCCGGAGTGGGCTTATGTCCAGGAAACCGCAGGAAGGGCAGGGCGCGCTTCAGCACGACGCCCATCGTCTGGAGCTCCTGGCTGCGCGTGATGGTGTGCTCGCGACGCTGCCGGAGGATGCGCTGGGCGGCGGTCGGTCCGAGGCCGGGGACACGCAGCAGCTCGTGCTCGGTCGCTTGGTTGACGTCGATGGGGAAGCGTTCGAGGCTGTTCGCCGCGATCATCAGCTTGGGGTCGGCGCGCAGCTCGAGGAAGCCGCCGGCGTCGAAGGCCGGCTTGAGCTCGTCCTCCCCGTAGCCGTAGATGCGCGACAGCCAATCGAGCTGGTAGAGCCGGTGCTCCCGCGCGCGCGGCGTGGCGGGATGCTCCTCCAACGGCGTGTAGCGGACCGGCCGGAAGGCCGAGTAGTACACGCGCTTGAACCCGAAATCCCCGTAGAGGCTCCGCATTCGGGAGTAGATGTCCCAGTCCGACTCGTTCGCCGCGCCCACGACGAACTGGGTGGCTTGGCCCACGGCGCTGCCGTAGGTCTCCTGCATCAGGTCGCTGATGCGGCGCATGGGCGCGACGATGCCGTTGTCGAAGTCCTTCATGCCGCTGACGCGCTCCAGGTGCTCGCGGGTGGGCGACTCCATGTTGATCGAGAGCCGCGTGCCCAGGCGCTGGCCGGCCTCGATGAGCGCATTCTCGTTCGTGCCCGGCATCACCTTCAGGTGTATGTAGCCGTTGAACTTGTAGCGCGTCCGGATCGCCTCCACGACGTTGAGCAGGCGCTCCTGGGTGGCGTTGGGGTCCTTGAAGATACCGGAGCTCAGAAAGAGCCCGTCGACGGTGTGGCGGCTATGGAGTTCGTCGAACACTTTCGCCAGCTCGTCCACCTTGAAGCCGTACCGCTTGCGCGGCACCCAGTACGAATTGGGGCAGTAGTGGCAGTCCATGATGCAGTGGTCGGTGAACATCACCCGCATCAGCGAGATGCGCTTCCCGTTGGCCATGGCGGCCCTGTACACCCCCGCGTGGGGAGTGACGCCGCCCCGAGCCGCGATGCCATGCCAGTCCGGCCTCGGCGCCGCGCTGTCGAGCTTGGACGGCGGCGCGAGGATGTCGTCGCTGGCCATGCCGCCGAGGTGTTGCAGCTTCTCGTAAACGTCGGGCGTGCGCTGGATGAGCATGATGGGGCTCCAGTGAGAACTTATGTTCCGAACCTTTACTAGACTCTTGCTCAATGCGCAAGCGCAGGATGACCATCGTGCGATAGACTAAGGAGTCGTTCGGGGTGTGGCGCAGTCCGGCAGCGCGCCTGCTTTGGGAGCAGGAGGCCCTGGGTTCAAATCCCAGCACCCCGACCAGCTTCCTCTTGGGTTCCTGGCAGACCGCAGGTAATCACTGCCCGAGGTGGCTAGTAAGCCACCGGGAGTTCATCGAGCGCATGGAGTTCCTGATAGCGTCGAGCAGTGGGTCGGGTCCAGGGCGAGGGGTAGGGGGCTAGGCCAAGAGCAGGTGTTCAACGAGCAGCGTTACCACCGAGCCTCCGCCAAATGCGCTGACCAGTACAGCCACCCCCCTGGCCCACAGCCAAAAGCGATTGGCTGCCTCCGTCTTCAGCACAGACTTCTGGATCTGCCACTTGTTGTCGGCTTCTCGCACTGCAAGCTTGTGCTGAAGTAGCAAGTCCACATTCGCTTCTTTGTGACGCAGGAACATTTGTTCGCGGAAAGCGACACGCAGCATGTTCATGCCGTCCTTGAACGGCATCGCAGGCATGTCGCCTATAGGCCATTCCCCGTCGGTTGGAAAGCTAGGTGCCGAGCCCATTGCCACACCTCCTGCCAACCAGCCCCCCCACGGGAACGAGTTTCTGTTCCATCGGGTCGACGGCCATGAACACGCTCTCGAGCGCGAGCGCACCGAGTAGCGGCAAGGAGTTCTCCTCGTTGAAGAGCACGAGAGTGATGACCTCGCGGCCCTCTACGCGGACCCACGTCTGGCCGATGTCCATCTCCCGGACCTCGCCCTGAGCGAACGTGAACTGCTCCTTCCGCAGCGGCGTCACGCCAAGGCCGCGCAGGATCGACGCCGGTGCCGAGGTGATGGACGCGCCCGTGTCCACGAGCGCATCGAGCGTCACCCACTGCTCGCCGGCCGAGTCGCCTATGCCTATCTGCGCGTTGAACGTTCCCATCGCCCTGTACCCCTCCGTAGAAGCGTCTCACTACTAATCCTACTGCCCTCGCCCCCGCCGGGATAGAATGCTGTGGCGCCTCCCGTCTGCGAGGGGCGAGTTGCCCTTCCCCCATCCTGAAACCTTCGCCCCCCACTCGCCCCACTGCGACATTTGCCCCTTCCCCCAGCGCTCCCGGCCCCCTACGATGGTCTATCGAGGGGCGGAAGAGGGAGCCCGCCCTCCGAACTGTCCAAGGGGCCGACGCGAGGGGGCTCTTACGAGTGGAATGGCACTAAATGGCACTAAATGGCACGCTTTTGCGGTGGACCCCGCCCCCGCCACTCGTAAGTGGGCAAGGCCTAGGAGTGCAGCCGGAGTGACATTCGCGCTCACTCGCCTCACATTGCGCTCGAAAGGGGTTATGCAAGGCTCCCAGGAGACCGGACTCGCGGTATCCCCCACAATGTCCCCGCTCATGTCGTAGGATGCGGGCATCTCCTGAGCGGACCGAGAGGCAAGCGGTGAAAGCGTGCGCATAGGGTCGACCTCTTTAGGGTCGGCTATCCTCTTCCTCTACTTCCCCTCCATTCTGATGGGCTTGGGGCAGGGGATAGTCATTCCGGCGCTGCCCCTGATCGGGGAGAAGTACGGCGTTCCCGGCGCCCTTGCCGTGCAGGTGCTCACGATACAGCTGCTCGGCAGGATGCTGACGCTCATCCCCGCGGGAGCGCTGATCGACCGCTTCGGCGTCAAGCTGCCGATGGTCGGCGGCGCCCTCATGGCGGCCGTCAGCTCGCTCGTCGCCGCCTTTGCCCCCACCTTCGCGGTGATTGCTGCCGCTCAGCTGACCTTGGGCATGGGGAAGAGCATCTGGATGTTCGGGCGCGAGCTCTCTGCAGTGGACATGGTGCGCCGCGAGCAGCGCGGGCGGCAGATGAGCGCATTGATGGGAATCGGCAGCACGGGCATGGCCTTTGGTCCGGTGCTAGGCGGCATCCTGACCGACGCCGTCGGCGTGCGCGGCCTCTTTCTTACCCTCTCGGCGCTCTGCACTGTGGTGTTCTTCATTTCGCTGGCCCAACGGGGCGCCCCGCGGCCGACCACGGCTGAGCGGAGTCCGTTCTTCAATTTCAAGGCCGTCAATCAGATTCACCCCTTCTACCGGGTGACGTTCCTCATCCTCTTCTTCGCGACGTTCGCGCAGATGCTGCGCTCCCAGGTCACGAACTCCATGCTCCCGCTCTACAGCCAGGGCGAGCTTGGTTATTCGGCGACCTTCACGGGCGTGCTGTTCACGCTCATGGGCCTGGCCACCTTCGCGATGATCGTGCCCACGGGGTTCATCTCCGACAAGCTTGGCCGCAAATGGGCGGCGGCGCCCGCCGCAGTGCTCACGACGGCGGGGTTCATCCTGTTCCCCATCAGCGGCAGCGTATGGGTGCTGGTCACCTCCGCGATGCTGCTCGGCTTGGCGAACGGCCTCGCGATGGGCGCAATGACCATCTATACCTACGACTTCGTCCCTCGCCACGTTCGGGCCCAGCTGCAGGCGATGCGCCGCACTGCGGGAGAGCTCGGCGCGGTGATGTCGCCGCCGATTGCCGGCGTCGTCGCGACGATGTTCTCTGCGGGCGCGTCATTCTGGTTCTTCGCCCCGCTGCACGTGCTCTCCGCCATCCTGCTGATCAGCGTCGCGCGAGAGAGCCTGCAAGGCCACCGCCGCCACGACGCCCCCACCACCGAGGAGATCGAAGCGGGCCACTCGTCGGAAGTGCGGCAACCGCAGGACGGGCGGTAGGTCTGCGCGCTTAGTGCCCCGCTCCTTACCGCCCTTCGGCGTCCCGCATCTCCGCGACGTAGTCGGCGAAGGCTTCGGCTATCGAGAACTCCGGCGTCCAGTCGAGCAGCGCCTTGGCGCGGGAGATGTCCAGCGGCGTGGTGGGGGAGGGTATCGGCCTGTCCGCCGGCGCTACGCTCATCTTCAGGTCCGGCAGCACGGCGCGCACTGCGTCCGCCAGCTCCTCGAACGACGTGACGTAGCCGTTGCCCCCGTTGAACGCCGTGACGCCTGAGAGGGGGATGCCTGCCGCGCGGCGGATGAGGCGCCCCAGGTCCTTGCCGTAGATGTACTCGAACGCGCGGCCGCGGATGGCGGGTACGACGAGCGGCTCGCCGGTGAATCCCGCCTCGACCAGGCTGTGGACGGTCATGCCGCCGCCGGAGCCGCCCCGGAAGTGGTTGTAGCCGAATACGTTGGACGGTCGCACGAACACGAGCTCGAAACCGTAGTACGTCGCGTACGCCTCGGCGATGTGCTCGTTCGCTATCTTGGTGGCGGAGTAGGGATTGCCCGCGCCCCCGCGGGGGTAGTCCTCAGCTATCGGCGTTCCGGCATCGGAGCGGCCGTCGTAGACGCCGTAGGTGCTTACGTGGATGAACCGCTTCACGCCCGTGAGGCGCGCCGCCTCCAGCACATTGATCGTCCCCTGCACGTTGATCTGCATGCCGGTGTAGACCGGGCTGCCCACACTATTGCCGATGAGTCCCGCCGTGTGCACAACGACCTCCGGCGTGTGCCGCTGCATCGCCGTCACGAGCGCGGGCAGGTCTCGCAGGTCGCCCTGCACGGCCTCGTACGGCCCGCCACTGAGTTTTGTCTTCAGGTAGTTCGCGTCCGGACGGAGGTCGTAGAAGACGACGGGGTCTCCCTGGGCGATGGCCTCCCGCGCGTACGACGTGCCGACGAGTCCTGCTCCGGTGATAAGGCTGGTCATGGTCGTTCCCCCTTCGAGTGATGAGGCCTATCCCGTCTGTCCTGTCATCGCAGGTCAGACGGACGTGGCTGTCAGCGCCACGCCGCATACTATCGAAATCTGCGGCAGTCCGGTGCGCAGTGACCGCGTACGAGCTTGTGGCGACTATTCCGCCGGCAGGGCCAGCGCTTCGCTGACCGCCTCCTCGTCGAGGCCGTACACCTGGACCGCGGCGTCGGTGGTGATGTACCCGTTGCGCAGGTCGCTTACGACGCGTCCGCGGTCGCGCTCCTTGGGATTGCCCGCGCCCCCTGCGCTGCCGGTCTCCACCCGGACGACGTCGCCCTTCTCGAGCATCACGTTGGATATCAGGCCGACGTAGCGTCGTTCGTAGGGCGAGCCCGGATTGACGGTTACAGCGCCAGCGATGCCGTCCAGTCCGCCCTCTATCCCGTGCGCGGGCGCGATGTTGCGTGGGCTTCCCCCTGCGTAGCGGCTCGGCTGCTTGACGACGTACTCCCGCCGCATACCCAGACCGCCGCGGTATTCTCCGGGCCCGCCCGAGTCGGTGATGAGGCTGAAGCCTTGGAGTTCGACGTCGAACTCGGACTCGAGAATCTCCACGCTCGTCAGCTTGCTTCCGCCGGCCCAAGAGTGGCCGGTTCCTGTCCAGCCGTCTCCCCCTTGGAATGCGCCGTTGCCCGACATCATCAGCTCATACTGGACATATCGTCGTCCGCCCCCGACGGCGCCCATGACGACCATGCCGCTGCTCGCATTGTGGGCCACGGCAGGGCGTCCGGCGGCCTTGCTGAGCGCCTCGAAGACGATGTCCTCGATCGTGGACAGCGTCATGGAGTAGAAGCCGATGGGAGTCGGGAAGGCGGGGTTCACGACGGTCCCGTCGCGGAACCGGCACTCGACGGCGCGGGCAAGGCCGAAGTTGTTGGGGATGCCGGGGTCGATCATCGCGATGGCGGCGTAGTAGGCCATGCCGCGGATGAACGGCGGACGAACGTTGATCGGTCCAAGGCTCTGCTCGTCGGTCCCGGAGAAGTCCAGCGTGAGTCTGTCCCCCTCCTTGATGGCGGCGACGTGGAGCCGGAGCTTGCGAGCAGGGTCTACGATGTCGTCCGTGAACGCCTCGGCCTCGTAAACCCCGTCCTGCCATTGCTGGAACACCTGCCTCACGCGCGCCTCGGTGCGGAGTCCAAGCTGCTCGAACGCGCTCAGCACGACAGCCTGGCCGTAGTCGTCCATGAGCGCTTTCAGGCGGCGCGCGCCGATGCTCCACAGCGCCCCTGCCTGGGCCCCAAGATCTCCGAGCACCAGCTCCGGCGTCCGGCTGTTCGCCCGCAGGAATTGGTATGTCTCCTTGAGCGGCTCGCGCTCCGCCAGAAACTTGACGGGCATGATCTGTAGGCCCTCGCCGAAGACGTCTCTGGCTAGCGTGTTCCGGGAGCCTGGGGACTGCCCCCCGATGTCGCTCTTGTGCCCCATCGAGGCGCAGAACGCGGCCACGCGCCCTTCGTGGAAGACGGGCAGCACGACCACCATGTCGTTGGGATGGGGACAGCCGGAGTAGTACGGATGGTTGATGAGGAAGCAGTCGCCGTCGCGCATCTCGTCGTACGAGTAGAACCGGAGCACCCCCTTGACGCACTCCGGGTACGCGCCGAGGTGCGGAGGAAGTGGCGAGTATTGACCGACGACGTTGCCCTCGCGGTCGGTAATGCCGGCGGAGAAGTCGTGGGACTCGCGGATGATGGTGGAAAAGCCGGTGCGGAGGACGGCGGCCTGCATCTCGCGGACGATGCCGTCGAGCCGGGCGCGGATTACTTCCTGAGTGATGACATCTGCTTCAGCCATGCCGCCTCCGTTCAGTCTAGGGCTAGGGCCTGTTCGATTTCCGCGTCGCTGCGTCCGTAGGCGGCGCGAGCGGACTCCGGGGTAACGTACCCGTTCCGAAGGTCGGAGGCCACCAGTGCGAGAGGACGTTTCGCAGGGTCGCCCGCGCCGCCGGAGCTGCCCGTGTCTATCCGGATGACATCGCCCTCACTGAGCAGGAGATTGGAGACCAGGCCTCGATATTCGCCAGCGGCGTCGGTGTCCGGGTTCACGGTGATGACGCCGGGGCGTCCGGGCAGCCCGCCTTCCACTCCGTGGGGAGGGTCGTTCTGGCGCGCCGTTCCGCCCGAGTACTTGCTCTCCCTCAACACCTTGTACTCCCGCCGGATGCCGCCGCCGCCCCGGTTCGCCCCTGGCCCCCCGGAGTCCGGGATGATTGCGAAGCGCTGGAGCTCCACGTCGAACTCGGACTCCAGAATCTCGATGCTGGTGAACTTGGAGCCCCCTGCCCAGGAATGGCCCGTGCCCGTGAAGCCGTCGCCGCCGATATGGGCGCCGTCTCCGGCGCGCAGCAGCTCGTACTGCACGTAGCGGGCGCGTCCGGCCCCCGACGTTCCGAGCACGACCATCGAGGACGCCGCATTGTGCGCGACCGCCGGCTTTCCCGCGGCTTTGCTCATTGCCTCGAACACGATGTCTTCTACCGCGGCCATGGTAGTCGAATAGAAACCGACCGGACCAGGGAAGCGAGGGTCCAGGATGCTCCCCTCGCGGAAACGGCACTCGATGGCGTGCGCCAAGCCGCCGTTGTTCGGCACGGTAGGGTCCATCATTGCAATCGCCGCGAAGTAGGCCATCCCGCGTATGAAGGGCGGCCGGACGTTGATTGGCCCAAGGCTCTGGTCGCCGGAACCGGAGAAGTCGAGCGTGAGCCGGTCGCCTTGCTTGATTGCGGCGACGTGCAGACGGATCGTCTGCGTGGGGTCGACGATGTCGTCGACGAGAGCTTCGGCTTCGGAGACTCCGTTCGCCCACTCCGCGAAGCGGCTCCGGACGCGTCCCTCGATGCGCTGGATCATATCGCCGAAGGCAGTGGTGAGCGTATCTCCGCCGTACTCGCTCGCCAGCGCCTTCAGCCGCCCCGCGCCGATGCTCCTGAGCGCTCCCGCCTGGGCTGCGAGGTCGCCGATGACGAGCTCGGGCGTCCGGCTGTTCGCGCGGAGGAACTGCGCGACTTCCTTGACCATCGCGCCCCCTCGCTGGAAGAGCACAGGCATGATTTGCAGGCCGTCGCCAAACACGTCGCGCGCGATTGTGTTCCGCGAGCCGGGAGACTGTCCCCCGATGTCGGCCTTATGCCCCATCGAAGCGCAAAAGGCGATGATTTCGCCTTCATGGAAGACGGGCAGGACCACCACCATATCGTTGGAGTGCGGACAGCCTGAGTGGTAGGGGTCGTTCGCAAGGAAGCAGTCGCCGTCCTGCATATCGGCGGGGGAGTAGAACTCCAGCACGCCCTGAACGCAATCGGGATACGCGCCGAGGTGTGGAGGGAGCGGCGAATACTGACCGATGACGTTGCCCTCGCGGTCTGTGATGCCGGCTGAGAAGTCGTGGGACTCGCGGATGATGGTGGAGAAGCCGGTGCGAAGGACGGCGGCCTGCATCTCCCGTACAATCCCGTCGAGCCGGGCGCGTATGACTTCCTGCGTTATGACGTCCGTGCTCATGGCGGCTCCAGCGGCAGTACTACGTTGTGCTAACGATTAGGTTCCGGTAGTCGTCGACAACGGCGTGCTGACCGGGATAAACGACGGTCGTGCTATCCAACTGCTCGATGATTGCCGGGCCTGGGACCTCGTGTCCTGGGTCTAGCAAGGTGCGGTCGTAGACGGGCGTCAGCGTCATACCGGAGGACCGGTCGTAGTACACCTCCCGCTCCCCGATCTTGGCGGCGCCGACGGGAGCGTTGGCGCGGTCATACCTCTTCATCGAAAACTTCGGAACGCGCACGGTCGCACGTACCCGGTAGTTGACCGCTTCGACCGGCTCGCCCTTCGCGCTATGGCCGAACAGCTGCTCGTGCGCATGGTCGAAGCGCTCCCTGAGTCCAGCGAGCGCGGCGCCGTCGAGGTCTACGTCGTCGCCGGCCGAGACGTTCAGCTCATACCCCTGGCCTTGGTAACGAAGATCTATAGAGAACGCGCACCCAATCGAGTCTTCTTCGAAACCGTCGTGTCGAAATTCGCTGATCGCTTGGTCTTGCAAGTCCGCGAAGATCGCGCCGAGGGCGGCAGCGTCCAGCTCATCGAGTGGGCGCAGGCGTGAGCGGACGAAGTCTCGCCGTGGGTCGGCCATGATCAGGCCGAGCGCGGAGCTCACTCCGGGCATCGGTGGAACGACGACCTTGCTCATGCCTAGGTCGGCCGCCAGCCGTCCGGCGTGGACGGGCCCGGCCCCGCCGAACGCGACGAGCACGAAGTTCCGCAGGTCATAGCCGCGCTCGGTCGACACCTCGCGTATGCCCTCTTCCATCTTGGCGTTGATGATGCGGATGATGCCTTCCGCCGTGCCCAACGGGTCGATGCCGAGCTCCCTGCCCATGTCGGCGATGGCCTCATAAGCCTTTTGTTTGTTGGTCTTGACCCTCCCTCCGAGGAGGTACTCCGGATGGAGGTAGCCGAGGATGACGTTGGCGTCGGTGACCGTCGGCTGCGTTCCGCCCTTGTCGTACGCCACGGGACCGGGGTCCGCGCCCGCGCTGTGGGGACCGACCTGCAACGCGCGGCCCCCGTCGATCCAGGCGATGGTCCCGCCGCCCGCGCCGATGGTGTTGATCATCAGCATCGGCGTGCCGATCTCCCAGTCGCCGACGAGCACGGACGTCTGTTCGAGCACATTGCCATTCTCGCCTAGGGCGATGTCGCTGCTGGTGCCGCCCATGTCGAACGAGACCATGTTGGAGAACCCGGCGGATGCGGCGATCTGCATCCCGGCCTCCGAGCCGGCGCATGGCCCGGAGAGCAGCGTGGTGATGGGGATAACGCTCGTGATCTTCGCCACGCCCCCATTGCTCTGCATGATGTAGAGCTGCTCCGTGCTCACGCCGAGGTCCCGCAGACGCTCGACCAGCTTGCTGAGGTAGTCCGTCATCGCAGGAGCCAGCCGCGCGTTCGCGACCGTAGTGCTCAGCCGGGGGAACTCGCGTATCTGAGGCAGTATCTCGGACGAGAGCGAGACGGAGCCGTCGGGGAACTCGTCCCCGATCATCTTCGCGAGCGCTTGCTCGTGCTCGCCGTTGAGGAACGAGAAGAGCAGGACGACCGCAATCGACTCCGCCCCCTTCTTCTTCAGCCGCTTGACCGCCTCCCGTGCCTGTTCGACGTCGAGCGGCTTCTTGACGTTGCCCTGAAAGTCGACCCGCTCGACGACCTCTTCACGGAGCCACGGCTCCACCGGCGGGTTCTTCTCGACGTAGATATCCGAAAGGTCGCTGCCGAAGCGCGGGATATGCCAGACGTCGTTCACGCCGGAGAACCCGTCGGTGATGAGCAGCCCCACGCGCGCGCCTTTGTCCTGGACCAGGAGGTTCGTGCCCATGGTGGTGCCGTGGGTGAAGGAAGCAACGTCGCTCGCGCTGAGGCTGCCGGAGACGAGCTCGCTCATACCGTCGATGATTGCTTGAGCGGGGTCGTGGGGCGTCGATGGAGTCTTGAGCACCTCAACTTCGCCCGAGTCATGGTCGAGGATGACCATGTCGGTGAAAGTGCCCCCGGTGTCAACTGCAACGGTCTTCATTAGGTGTGCGAGCCTCAGGTTCGGGATGGGCCGGAACTATAGCCGCGCCCGGCAGCGCCTGCAAAGCCGGACTCGTGTTGAGACACGCTACCCGCGCCTCTCGGAGCGATCTATGTACTCGCGAGAGCTGACTTGGGAGCAGGCCGTCAGCTTTCGCGTTGTCCCATCATTACGTCTTGAGGCCGTAAAACACCTGCGCGTTCGTTCGGAGAATGCCCTCTTTGGCCTTGAAGGACATGTCCTCCCGTTCGAGCAGTTCGCCGAGCTCCTCGTTGATGGTGTCGTCGTTGACCTCATGCGGGAAGTCGGACGAGAACATGAAGGGCTCGCTGCCGATGGTCCCGACTGCGTAGCCGATGGCGTCCTCGTCGCCTTCGATGCCCACGAAGATGCGGCGCTCCTTTACCAGGCGGATGATGTACTCGGAGATGCTTTCCCCATTGCGGAGCTGCAGGAACTCGGAACGAGGGTCCGCCGGGATGAACGCCTTATGCGAGCCGTTGAACCGCTCCAATGCCAGCATGAACCAGGCCAAGCCGCCCTCCAGGAACCCCCAGCGCACGTTGGGGAAACGGTCGAACACGCCGTTGAAGAGCAGGCTGCCGAAGCTGATGGTGATTCCAAAGGGATGGCCCATGGCGTGGATGGGCGCCAAGAGGTTCAGGTTGTCCATGCCGAGGCCCATGTGGCAGCCGCCGTGGAATGCCACGGCGATTCCCAACCGGTCGGCCTCCTCATACACGGGCCAGTACACCTTGGCGCCAAGGTGGTTAGCTAAACCGGTTGACGGCAGCATCACGCCCACCATGCCCAGCTCCTCTATGCAGCGGCGCATCTCGGCTACCGCAGCCGGCGGGTCTTGAATAGGCACGAGCCCCATGCCCAGCAGGCGGGGAGTGTGTCTAGTGAAGGTGTCGTACAACCAGTCGTTGTAGGCTTGGCATGCCGCCCTGGCGTAGTCCAGGTCAACGATGCGTCCGCAGGCGAGGCCGGCGGTGGGATAGAGCACCGCTCCCTCGATGCCAGCCCGGTCCTGAAAGTCGACCCAACGGTCGACGGGAGCGGGCATGAAGGAGCCCGGCGGACGTATGGTCAGCCCCTCGTGTAGATGGTCTAGGGCAGGGAAGACTCGCCCGGATCGTCTGAGGAATCCCGCGTACTCCTTGGGAAAGTACGTGAGGATGGCCGCCTCGTCTTCCAGTACGTGTCCATCTCCGTCGATGATCCCGATTCTCGATTGGACCGCCATGCTGTTGCTCCTCGCGCTCCCGGCTCCTGGTTCTTGCGCTTGCGCCGCCGGGGCGAGAATAGGCCGCGGTTTGACAGGCGCCGGTGGCCCGCTTAGTTTAGCAACGCCTCGGTTAGCGCGGGCCCGATTCGAACAACCGTTAGGGTGGAGAAAGAGGGATGCGCGTTCTCGTAACCGGCGGTCTTGGCGTGAACGGATGCTGGGTCACCCGAGATCTGTTGGAGATGGGCCACGAGCCCATCGTGTTCGACAACCGTCCCGACTTCACGCTGCTCCGCGACGTGAGCCGCGATTTCCCGTTCGTCCAGGGCGACATCACCGACCTCGATCAGCTCGTCTCGGTCTGCCGCGATCATCAGATCGAGCGCATCTGCTACCTGGCCGCCCTCTACCCCGACGCCTGCAACGCGGACCCGGTGCTCGGCTTCCGGGTGAACGCGGTCGCCACTGTCAACGTCTTGGAGGCGGCCCGCCTCAACGGCGTCCAACGGGTTGTGTTCACCAGCTCCATTGGGGCGCTCTCGCAAGTGCCGGACGAGCACCTGGAGCCGAGCTTGGTTCCCGTGGCCGAGGACGCGCCCGCGTATCCCCAAAAGAAAGGTGTGTACAGCGCGTCCAAGGTCGCCAGCGAGCTGATGGGCATTCAGTACAACGTCCTGTTTGGCGTTGAGTTCGCCGCTCTGCGGTTCGCCGCCATCTACGGCATCGGCAAACACGGCGCCCGCCACGGCAGCCACAACGCCATCTGGGCGGAGCTCGTCGAGAACGCGATGGCCGGCAGACCATCGTGCGTTCCGGCCGGAGGAGACCAGCGTCTCGACCTCACCTACGCGCGGGACGTCGCGCAATCAGTGGTGCGTGCCTGCTTTGCTCCCACGATCGAAAGCCCCGTCTTTCATATCGGAAGTGGGCGCAGCTACACATTGCGGGACTTCGCTGACGCTGTGAGGGCGGCGGTCCCGGACGCGCAGATCGAGATTGGCCCTGGGCTCGACCCCCGCGGGATGGGCAGGGCCGCGTACTTCCTGATCGACATCACGCGCGCTCGCCAAGAGCTAGGCTACGAACCGCGTTACCATCCGGAAGCTGCGGTACGCGATTGGGTCGAGTGGACGGAGCGCCTTGAGCTCAAACCCGAAGACATCGAGTAGGTGAGTCATGGACACGTGCAAAGCAGCGGTATTCGTCGGCGCCAATAGGCCCCTGGAGATCCAAGAGTTCCCCGTCCTTCCCATGGAGCCGGGTGGGGCGCTGGTCCGGATGCAGATGGCCGCCATCTGCGGGACCGACGTCCACGCGTCCCACCTGGAAGCGACCCCCGCGCCGACGATCTTCGGCCACGAGAACCTCGGCGTCCTCGCCGAGGTGTCGCCGGAGATAACGACCGACGTGATGGGTCAGCCGCTGCGCCCCGGCGATCGCGTCATCTTCCGGGATGCTCCGTGCGGCAGGTGCTTCCGGTGCGCGCTGGGCGAGCCATGCGAGAGGTCCCGCTCCTACGGCATGGCCCGTTCGGACCGGGAGCCGCACCTGCGGGGCGGGTTTGGCCAGTACCTCCAGCTTGCCGCTACTCCCTGGATATTGCGCGTGCCCGACGACGTATCCGACGAGCGCGCCCTGCTGAGCGTCATCGGCAACCACACCGCTCTGAATGGCGTCGAGCGCATCGGCGGAATCAACGCGGCGGACACCGTCGTGGTGCAGGGGTCCGGCCCCATCGGCATGGGCGCGCTGAACCAATCGCTGCTGGGCGGCGCGGCCCGCGTAATCGTCATAGGCGCCCCGGAGAGCAGGCTCGCCTTGGCAAGGCGCCTCGGCGCGACCGACACCATCGACCTCGCCGACTTCCCGACGCCCGAGTCGCGGGTCGAGCGCGTAAAGGAGATGACCGGCGGCCGCGGACCGGACATGGTGATCGAGGCGTCGGGCGGGCTGACGGCGTATCAGGAAGGCCTGGAGATGGTCAGGCTCGGCGGACGCTATCTGGTGATAGGGCAGTGGACCGACTACGGACCGCTCCTCTCCAACCCTTCGCTGCTCACCCACAAAGTGATTCGTGTGCAGGGTGTCTTCTCCGCGGGACCGCGTCATATCATTCGGTCGCTGCAATCGATGCGTACGATCGTCGACCGCCCCGTCGAGGAGCTGATAACACATCGGTACGAGTTGGAAGACGTGAACGAAGGTTTCGAGGCCCACGAGCGGCTCGAAGCGATGGTCGCAGTGATACTGCCGAATGGCGAACCCGTTAGCTAGGAGGACGACGATGGCTAGGGATGGCTACAAGATTATCGACAGCGACATGCACATCATGGAGCCGCCTGACCTGTGGCAGCGCTACACGGACAAAAAGTACCGCGATTACGCACAGGTGGGCGTTACCTCGCCGAACGTGCGTGACCTCCGCACGGTCCACCCGGACGGCAGACCGTGGGGGTCCACGTCCGGGGTTGCACGCGACTCCGGCGCGCGCAACCCGAACCAGCCCGGCGGCCGCAACTACGAGCGCAACCAGAAGCTCTACGTCGGCCATGCGGAGCGCGGGTGGTCCTCCGAAGTGCAGCTGGAGGCGATGGACGTGGAGGGGTTGGACGTCGCCGTGCTCTTCCCCACGCGCGGGCTCCACACTCTCGCCGAGCCCAACATGGACCCGCCGTTCGCGGCGGCGCTGGCGCGCGCCTACAACGACTGGATGTACGACTTCTGCGCCCAGGACCCCGACCGGCTTATCGGCGCGGCGATGGTCTCGCCCTTCGATATGGACGACGCGGTTGCGGAGGTAGAGCGGGCGGTGAAGGAGCTGGGGTTCAGGGCCGTCTTCATGCGCTCCAACAAGATGACGGAGAAGTCCTGGGATGACCCCTCCTTCGATCCTCTGTGGAGTGCGATCGAGGAGTACGACGTAGCCATCGGGTTCCACGAGTCCTCCTCATCCGGCGCGCGGCAGGTAGGCGACCACTTCTCGCCCAACGTCATGCTGCGGCGTGTCTTTGCCCAGCCTGTCGAGCAGATGATGGCCCTTGCCAGCTTCTGTGGCGGCGGCGTCCTGGAGCGCCACCCTCGTCTGCGCGCCGCCTTCTTGGAAGCAAACTGCGCGTGGGCCCCGTGGCTCCTCTGGCGGCTCGACGAGGCGTATGAGCGCGAGGGGGACATATGCGTCCCCGAGCTAACGATGGCGCCCTCGGAGTACTTCAAGCGCCAGTGCTGGATCTCCGTCGAGCCCGACGAAGAGCCCGCCAAATACGCCATCGATTGGGTCGGCGGCGACAAGATGGTCTTCTCGACGGACTACCCTCATGGCGATTCGAGGTACCCCGAGGCCGTTTCGAGCTTCCTGAAGATGGGCATCTCGAACGAGGACAAGCGCAAGATCCTCTGGGACAATTGCGCTGGCCTGTACAATCTCGCAAGCGTGACGGCCCCCGTGTAGCTCCCTTCCGTCATTGCCTCGAAAGTAGGGGCTCGCAGAGGTGGTGAGCCGTGCCAACCCGTCATTTCCCGCGCAGGCGGGAACCTCGCCCTCGACTCCCCGGCCTGCGGGGGAGGACCGAGAAGGGGGCCGCTGTTAAGTGAAACGAAGAAACGAACGAGGAGGCAAGTATGACAACCGTAGAGACCGGAACCGCTTTGGACCAGTTCATCGCCAGGACCCGCGAGCTCTTCGCGAACGAGCCGGACGAGGAGAAGCGCTGGACTCAGCTCACCCCCGTCCTGAACGATCTCCTAGCCAACCCGGATGTCCTAGAAGCGTCGAAGCGGTGGCCCGTCAACGTGTTCACCGACCGCGCCGAGAACCTCCTCTTCTATGAGGACCCTGATTACGGGTTCGCCGTCAATGGGCTGAAGCGAGACGCCTCATCCAGGCCCGTCCGGCCCCCGACGCAATCGACTTGGCGCGGCATCCACGACCACGCCCACATCTACACCCTCTACGGCGTGCTCGCTGGCCACGAGATGATTGAGCGCTACGTCCCCGTCGAAGGCGTCGAGCGTACCGACGAGTACGTGAAGATCGAGCAGGCCGGCAACTTCAAGGTCGAGCCGGGCTCCGTCGACCTCGTCCGGCCCTACGAGATCCACGCGGAGCGCAGCCTCGACGAGGAGACCGTCGCAATCATCATCCGTAGCCAGAAGTCCGGCGGCTTCCTGCAAGGGCGGTACAACGCCGAGACCGGCGAGTACTGGCAAGGCCTCGGCCCCCGCCAGCGCGAAGTCGAGATGTTCGCCTAGGATTTGCCGACGAGGCAGCGCGGGGCGGCTCATAGGTCGCCCTGCGCTTGTGCCCAGCCGTCGAGAGGGAAGTCATATGACATCCGCCGTCACTGAAATCATATTTGAGGTTAGCGAAGACGAAGTCGACGGCGGGTACTCGGCCAGCGCCCTGGGGTACGGGATACACACCGCCGGTGAAACGATCGAGGAGCTTCGCCGGAACGTCAAAGAGGCGGTCGAGTGCTACTTCGATCCTTCCATGGCGCGCCCGGGGCTGATTCGCCTTCACTTCGTTCGTGACGAAGTGCTGGCCTTGTGAGATTGCCCCGCGGTCTCAGCGGAACGGACTTGGAGAATGCGCTCAGGCGTCTGGGCTACCAGGCCACTCGTCAACGCGGTTCCCATGTGCGAGTTACTACACAAGTCAATGGCGAACACCACGAAGTGATTCCTAGGCATCAGCCCATCAGGGTAAAGACCCTGTCGAGCATTCTGAAGAGCATTGCGGCCCATCACGAACTGACTGTCGAAGAACTCCTAGAGCAGCTTGGCGTCTAGCTCATCAGGGAGGCTCTCTAGGCTCCCCCCTATCCTCCTGCCTCCGGGCGGACTGAGAAGGGGCATTTGTGCGCTGGCCTTGGTTGCGGTAGGCTCGCGCCATCCCGCATAGGAGGCGCCCTATGGTTATGCAAGGCACCGACATGAAGGTCGCCGAGACCCCAACCGGCGGTCTCGAGGACTTCCGAGTCCCCGACGCTTACGAGGAGTGGTTGGAGAACGAAGGGGTGATGGTCCACAAGACCTTCTACATCCCCAACTGGCATGAGATCGAGGTCGGCCCGTGGGAACGCAAGGGCGGCTCCGGCGCGGTCGTCCACATCGACAACGCGCTCCTGCCCAACGACCTCCACGTCGTGGACATCGTGCCTGGGGGCAAGTCCGAGCCCGAGCACCACATGTACGAGATCAACTTCTACATCGTCCAGGGCCGCGGCGCGACGACCATCTGGATGAACGAGGACAGCAAGCAGACCTTCGAGTGGAGGGCCGGCTCGCTCTTCACCATCCCGCTCAACGCTTGGTACCAGCACTTCAACGGCTCCGGCGACGAGAAGGTGCGCTACACCGCCACGACCAACGCGCCGCCGATGATGCGCCTCTTCCGCGACACGGACTTCATGTTCAATAACGACTTCATGTTCCGCTCCCGCTACTCCGACGACGAGACGTACTTCTCCGGGAACGGCACGCTCTACAACAAGCGCATCTGGGAGACCAACTTCATCCCCAACGCGCCGGACATGGCGCTCTACGGATGGAAGGAGCGCGGCGCGGGCGGCATCAACGCCATGCTCCAGATGGGCAAGAACGACATGGGGAACCACATCTCCGAGTTCCCCATCGGCACCTACAAGAAGGCTCACCGGCATGGGCCGGGCGCGCACCTCTTCCTCCTTAGCGGCGACTCCGGCTTCTCCCTCCTCTGGACCAAGTCTGACCGCTCCGACATGATCAAGTGCGACTGGCAGCTCGGCACCATCGTCATCATTCCCGGCGAGGGCACGTACCACCAACACTTCAACTCCGGCACGAAGCGGGCCCGCTACATGGCCCTGCGCGACGGCAGGGGCGGCTTCATCGCCCCGAACACACAGGCGGGCGGCGACGTCAGCATGAAGGATGGCGGCATCCAGGTCGAATACGAGGACGAGGACCGTCAGATCCACGAGATCTTCGAGGCCGAGCTCTCCAAGAACGGCGCCCAGTGCAACATGAAGGCGTTCATCCCTTACTGCACCGGCGCCGCAGGCGTCACCGACGAGCGCAAGACCTAGCCCCGCCCTCCCCTCGCAGGCGGGAATGAGGAACCAAAAATCCTCTCCGTCTGCGGGGGAGAGTTGGAGAGGGGGCCGCCCCTACCGTCATTCCCGCGAAAGCGGGAACCCAGGAAAACCCCCTCCCGTCTGCGGGAGGGGACGCGCAAGCGCAGCGATGTGCGGGGGAGGAGAGGCGACAGCGCGCAGACTTCCCCCCGTCTGCCGGAGAGAGTGAGAGGGGGCCGCTCCCCCTCCGTCATTCCCGCGCAGGCGGGAACCTCGTAGCGGGCGACAGCGCCGCGGTCCCTCCCTCGCCTCCGGGGAAGGAATGCAAATAGGGCAGGGGGCGCAGGGAAGGATCTTCAATGAAGTACCAGGGAAAAGTCGAGTTCAAGACCCTCCCCTCGACGGTCTGGGACACGGTGCTCGACATGGAACAGTTCGTCGCCTGCTTCCCGGGCATCGATAACGTCGTGATGATCGACGATCGAACGTTCGAGGGCGGCATGAAGGCGAGAGTCGGGCCGGTGTCCGGCGACTTCACCTTCCGCGCCCAGATAGTCGACGCCGAAGCCCCCGTGCGTCTTCGCGCCGAAGTCGAAGGCGTCGACTCGCTTACCAAGAGCACCATGACCGCTGACATCACGATGGCGCTGGCCGCACTGGGCGAGGACCGCACGCAGCTCGAATACAGTTCCGAAGTGAAAATCAAGGGACGGCTGGGAATCATCGGCGACATGGTCATCCGGGCCACCGGCGCCCAAGTCATCGAGGAGTTCTTCAACCGTCTGCGGGATCGGGTCGAGACCGCCCCCGCCTAGGAGAGTGGGACTCCGCCATGACGCAGAAGTCCGCATACGACGTAATCGTTATCGGCGGCGGGTCCGCCGGATGTGCCGCCGCAGCGCGCTTGAGCGAAGACCCCGGTCGCCGCGTCTTGCTCCTGGAGGCGGGCCCGGACCCCCAACCCCAGCCTCCCGACATCGCGGATGGCTCGCAGGCCGCCCGCGTCGTGCTCGAGTCTCCCTATGTCATGCTGTACGAGACCGAGCGCGCAGGAGGCGATGGCGCCTTCTACAACGTGAGCGGCCGTGTGATGGGCGGCGGGTCGTCAGTGAACGCGATGGCCGTCGTCCGCCCCACCAGGCACGACCTCGACACCTGGGCGGCCCTAGGCAACCCCGGCTGGTCTTACGACGACTGCCTGCCCATCCTCAAGCGGCTCGAAACGGACGCCGACTTCGGCGACCAGGACATCCACGGCAACGATGGCCCGCTCTATGCCCAGCGGTCCTTCCGCCTCGACCTCGCCGGCGGGATGAATGCCGAAACCTCTGAGCCCGTGCGGGCGTTCATCGATCGCGCCGTAAGCATGGGCATGCCCATCTGCCCCGACCTCAACGTGCCGGATCCCTTCGGCGTGTGCGGCTCCGCCTACAACATCAAGAACGGCGTCCGCCAGTCCACGGTCGTCGCCTACCTCGACCCGGCGCGGGGACGGCCAAACCTCGACGTCATCGCCGACGCGCCGGTGCGCTCACTCCGGATCGAGGGCGGGCGCGTCCGGGAGGTCCTGTACGAGCAGGGTGGCGAGATCGTGTCCGTCGCGGCCGATCGGGTCGTCCTGAGCGCGGGCGTCTACCACAGCCCCCAAGTGCTCACCCTCTCCGGCGTAGGCCGCGAGGAGGAGCTGCGGCGGCTGGGCATACCCGCCGTCAACGTGCTGGAAGGCGTCGGCGAGAACTACCAGGACCACGCGACCCTCACGATGACCTACGAAGGACGCTCCGATTTCGACCCCGATTGGGTGATCCCGCGCTACCGGCTGATGTACAAGAGTGACCCGAGCATGCCCTGCGGCAACTTCCACATCTTCCAGCGCCCGCCGACGGTCGTGTCGGGCATGAAACGCCTCATGCCCGTCTCCGCGAACCTCATCGAGCAGCGGGCGCGCGGCCGCTTACGGTTCGCGAGCACCGACCCGAACGAGCTGCCCGAGGTCGAAGACGCCATGCTGAAGCACCCGGACGACCTCCGGGCCATGACCACCGCGATGGCGTTTATCCACGAACTCATCAGCGACGAGTCGATGGAGGCCTACTACGGCCCCCTGCTCACGCCCACCCTCGACGAGGGCTGGGGCGAGTTCGCCCGGAGCGCCCACGCAAGCTACCATCACGGCGTAGGCACGTGCATGATGGGCCCCGCGTCGGACCCCATGGCCGTCGTCGGCAGCGACCTCCGGGTGCACGGCGTCGAGAATCTCTACGTCGCCGACGCCTCCATCATGCCGACCATCACCCACGCGAACACGAACGTAACGTCCATCATGATTGGCGAGCGAGTCTCCGACATCATCAAGGCCTCCTAGCCCCAGCCCTTATCCTCATTGCCTCGAAATAGGCCCTTCGCAGAGGTAGTGAGCTATGCCAACCCGTCATTCCCGCGCCCCCCTCCGTCATTCCCGCGCAGGCGGGAACCTCGTAGCGGGGCGACAGCACCGCGATCCTTCCCTCCCAGCCCCCCCTACTTCATCGGTTGTGGTGTGGGCCGACAGGCCAACATGACAGACTCCCGCGCCTCCTCCCGTCATTCCAGCGCAGGCGGGAACCCAGGAATCCAATCGGTTCGTGGTGAGCCTGTCGAACCACGCGCCCGCCAGTCAACGCCAATCCCTCCCGTCTGTGGTGAATGGCCATGGTGGAGGAGAAACCCTTGCCCGAACAGAGTAAGATGCCCATACGAAACAAGGAGGCGCCCATGACGACCGAAACGCAGACGACCCCCAAGACCTCGAGGTTTTCCATCAGAGGCCCTTATCTCTCCGCTGGCAGGACCAACATCGACTTGGCCCGCACCGACCTGCTGTGGCTGAGCCTCAAGGTCAACGCGGAGGGCGGCGAGAACGCCGTCCACGCGCACACCGATGAGGACCACGCGTTCGTCGTGCTCGAGGGCGAGGTCACCTTCTTCGACGAGACCGGCGCAGGGACTACCTTCGGCCAGTACGAGGGCATCATGATCCCCAAGGGCGCTTACTACCGCTACCTCAACACCGGCGGCCGCAACCTCTTCCTCCTCCGCGTCGGCGCCCAGATGCAGGCCAGCGGCGTGACCCGCATGAAGCCGGACGGCAGCGCGATCCCAGCGGACTCGGCGGACAACTTCCACATCGACCCCGTTGAGGTCGAGGGCAAGTTCTTCGGCGCCTCCGCGTAGTCGCCGCAGTCGTTCCGTCATTCCCGCGCCCCTCCCGTCATTCCCGCGCAGGCGGGAATCTCGCCTCCATCCCCCCTCTCCCGCCCCGCGCGGGAGGGGCGGGTAGGGGGCCCTCAATCGCGCCACGAAAGACCACGGCGTCGAAGAGACCAAGTTGCCGGCAACGATTCGATCGGCCACGGTGGCTGACGCCGAGGCTGTTGTGCGGATATACGTCGAATCGTGGAACGCCGGATATGGCGGGCTGCTATCGCGGACTGATAGGACGGTGACGCCGGATCTCATCAAACGCTGGCGGCATGATCTCGTTCAGCTGGCGCCGCATCTTTGGTGGGTTGCGGAGCGCGAAGGCTCGCTTGTCGGGTTCATGGGCATCAGACCCCGCCGAGGTACGGCAGCCTTCTTCGCAGCCTCGGAGTTCAAGCCTGCTTCAGTACGCTGATTCATATGATGAATTGCGGCAGCGCGAACTTCATAAAACCCAAACCTCATTCCCGTCGTAGTTAATAAGACGCTTGAGCTAAACGCTCAACAGGGTGCAACATAAAGAAGGATAATTCGCTGCAATATTCGCCTATTGTCATGTCGAATTACTGAAACCATTTCGCCGCATACTCCGTAGTTAGTTGTAGGTCCGATAATTACTTCCCTCCAGAGGGTCAGTAGGACCAACTATGTTACGGAGGGATTGCGATGACCAAGTTCTTGACGATGGTATTGTTAACGATTGTTGTCTTGCTCACATTCGCTGCATGTGGTCAGGACCCGACCCCTACTCCGCTTCGAAGAGAAGTTCCGGCCCGGCCGACTGCTACGCCCATCCCCCAAGCGTTCCAGGAAGAAGCCCTGCCCCGGCCGACTCCCACTCCCCCTCCGCCGGCTGCCACTGCCGTTCCAAGCGAGAGCGCCCCGTCGGGCACGACTTTCCAGGAATATGTGCGGGAGCGGTTCGTGTCCGCAGCCGTGGACAACGTCTCCACCTTCAGCCTGGACACCGACCGCACCTCCTACTATCTGGCGCTGAACTGGGCGCGCACCGGGTACAAAGTGGAACCCGACTCAGTCAGGGCCGAGGAGTGGATCAACGCGTTCAATTACAACTACCAGCGCCCTCTGCGCGACGATAGTTTCGCCATCTCCTCCGACGTCATCCGGCATCCCTTGGATAGCCGAATGCACGTAGCCCGCGTCGCGCTTCAAGCCGCGGAGGTAGACTATGACGCCACGCCGATAAACGTCACCCTGGTGCTGGACGCCTCCGGGTCCATGGGCACGGGAAATCGCGTCGCTATTGCTCGGGAAGCAGCGGAGAGCATTAGGCGAAGCCTGAGAGGTCACGACCGAATCGCCGTAGTCCATTTCAGTAACGACGTTCTCCGAGAGCACACCGTCGAACATCGACACCCCGATGACTCGGCTGTGGCGCGCTCCATCAGCCGCCTCAGCCCCACCAACTCAACCAACGTGCAGGCAGGACTGGACCGGGGTGTGCAGCTTGCCGACAGAGCGAGGCGTGAGAACCCAGACGCCTACAACTACGTCATCCTGATGTCCGACGGCGTCGCCAACGTGGACGCCACCGACCCCTTCGCCATACTGGAGACCGCGGGCGACTATGACAGTAGCAATCCCCTGCGTCTCATAACCATCGGCGTGGGCATCGAGAACTTCAACGACTACCTTCTGGAGCAGTTAGCCCAACATGGAAACGGCTGGTACCGCTACCTGACCGACGTCGATCAGGCGAGGGCGACCTTCAGCCGCGAGAGCTGGCTGGCCCTGTCCGTACCCTTCGCCGACCAGACCCGCGCCCAGGTAACCTGGGACCCTGATGTGGTGGACACGTGGCGCATTGTCGGGTATGAGAACCGCATCACCTCCGCCGAGTTCTTCACTGAGGCCCGGCGGGAGTTCGCAGAGATACCTTCGGGCGCGGCCACGACCGTCTTCTACGAACTGGAGCTGAGGAATCCGGAGTATGCCGGGACCCTCAACCTGGGGGAGGTAGAGGTGCGGTGGGTGACGCCTTCCACCGGCGAGTCCAACCGCCAGCACGCCGGCATCACCGCTCAACGCAACACTGAGTTCGACTCAGTCGCCGACTCCCTGCTGCGGCTAGGGATTGTGGTTGCCCTGTCGGCGGACCGGTACAGCAGCCGGCCTTCCGCCGACGCCGCCAGTTCGGCGGTGCACCGAGACCTCATCGACCTCGTGGAGGAGTTGCGGTCGCTGGGCGGCAGTCTGGGGAACTTGGCGGCTTATCAGGACATGGCCTTCCTGCTGGAGCACATCACGCGAGATTCATGGGAGGCGGTGCAACCTTCAGGATATAGCCCGTAGCCCCGGCCTCCGCGACGCGATTGGGAACTGACGGGACACGCTTGGGACTGACACACGGCATACATCGAGCGCCCGCATCCTCAGATTAGAGGATGCGGGCGCTCCTGCGCCGAGAGTGGGCCCGCGGTCCCGGCGAGATTACCGCCCCGGATGTAGAATCCCGTCCATGATTATCGACGTACACGGCCACTACACGACCGCCCCGCCCCAGCTCCGCGAGTGGCGCGCCCGCCAGATCGAGAGCGTCGGCCGACCGTTCACCGAGCCGCTGTCCATCAGTGACGACCAGATACGCGAGACTATCGAGAAGGGACAGCTCAAGCTGCAGCGCGACCGCGGAACGGATGTGGCGCTCTTTTCGCCAACGGCGGGAGGGATGAGTCATCACTACGGCGACTCTCGAACGAGCATGGAGTGGACGCGCGCCGTCAACGACCTCGTCCATCGCGTCTGCGTTATGTTCCCGGACAACTTCATCGGCGTCTGCCAGCTCCCCCAATCGCCGGGAGTGTCGCCGTCCGAGTGCGTCGCCGAGCTCGACCGCTGCATCAACGAGTTGGGTTTCGTCGGCTGCAACCTCAACCCCGACCCGACCGACGGCTATTGGACTGGCCCCCCGCTGACCGACCGCTGGTGGTACGGACTCTACGAGCGGATGGTCGAGTTGGAAGTGCCCGCCATGATTCACGTGAGCATGTCCTGCAACCCGAACTTCCACGGGACAGGCGCCCACTACCTGAACGGCGATACCACGGCGTTCATGCAATTCCTCACGTCGGACCTCTTCTCCGACTTCCCGACCCTCAAGTTCGTGCTGCCGCACGGCGGCGGCGCCGTCCCGTTCCATTGGGGGCGGTACAGGGGTATCGCCCAGGACATGGGCCGCCCGCCCCTCGATGAGCTGCTGCTCGGCAACCTCTACTTCGATACCTGCGTCTATCACCAGGAGGGCATCGACTTTCTCGTCCAGGTGATGGGCGCCTCCAACGTGATTTTCGCCTCCGAGATGATCGGCGCGGTGCGCAGCATCGATGCCCGGACCGACCGCTACTTCGACGACACGAAACCTTACGTCGACGCAGTCCCCGGCATCACCGAAGCCGAGAAGCGCCAGATATTCCAAGACAACGCGCTGGACGCATACCCGCGCCTGCGCCCGCTCCTAAACGGCAAACTCGACTAGAGGGTCAAGCCTCCTCTTCCGTCTGCGACGCGTGATGCAGAATTGCTGATGCAGGGGGGAAGACTGACATTTGCCCCTTCCCCGAACACCCCTGCTCTCCCTACACTGGTTGACGCGCTGTCTCCCTCCTTGCCAAGGAGGGGCTAGGGGTGGTTCCGGGGGCTCCCCCGGCGCCGGGCCTCCCACTAGGAGTAAATAGGACCAAATGAGACCCTTTTTGCGAGAGGCAGCCCCTGGGCACTCGTAGGCCGGGGAAAGTCACGAGCGAGATGGGTGAGACGTCTGCGGACAAACAAGCCCTTGCGGTCGTGCGATGCGCCCGGATCGGGGTCGAATCGCCCCCGTCGTGCGCCGCCCCCAACTGCTCCCACCGTGTCATTTCGCATCATGCGTCGTCTGCAGAGGAGAACTACGGAGGGGGCTGTCGCCCGGGCGGAACACCGCCGCCAACGTCGCGAGGGTCATCACGCCGCCGAAGACGAGGAACCCCGTTCTCGCGGCGGAAACCACCGTCTCCGCGCTCGCCCCGTCCAGCCCCGGAGCGCCCAAACCCGAGGTGAAGAGCGCTTCGGATGCGGCGACGCCTATGATCAGTCCGATGTAGCGAAAGGTCGGAATCAGGGCGGAGACCGTCCCGACGCGGTCCCGCGGGGCTGCGCTCATGATGACGCTCTGGTTCGGGCTCTGGAAGAAGGACCCGCCCACGCCCCCCACAGCCAGCATGGCCGCGATGACCGGGATCGGCGTGCGCGGGTCCAGTCCCGCGAACAGGAAGAGCGTCGCCGCCGTCAGCCCGAGTCCGATGGTCGTTGGGAACTTAGGGCCGATCCGGTCGGACAAACGCCCTGTGAACGGCGGAAGGAAGATGAATATGATGGGGTGGGCCAGCATGATGAGGCCGGCCGTCACCGGCGGCAGCCCCCGCGCGACGAGCAGGTAGAACGGCATCAGGAACGTCACGGCCATCATCGAAACGCCGGTCGTCAGCATCAGTCCGCTGGAGAAGGAGAGGGCCGGGTTTCGGAACATCCGCAGATCGACGACCGGGCTCGCAGTCCGTAGCGAGCGAAGCGCGAAAGCCGTCATGGCCGTGGCGCTCAGCGGCAGCAGCAGGACGACCAGAGGCGACGTCCAGCCGGAGGCGGAACCTCGGTTCAACCCGAGGGCCATCAGGACCAGCGCCGCGAACAACAGCGCTGTGCCGATGAAGTCGGTCCGCCTATCGGCGGTCGCCCGTACATTGTGGAGGAAGCCTACGGCGAGAACGAATCCGGCGAGCGCGAGGGGAGCCCGCACCCAGAAGATGGAGCGCCATCCCAGCGTCTCGAGGAGCAGCCCGCCGAGCGCCGGGCCCGCCATTAGCCCGAAACCGGCGACCGAGGCCATCAGCCCCAGCGCCTTGCCGCGCTCGCTAGCGGGAAAAGCGTTCGACACCAAGCCCAGCGAGAGCGAGACCATCATCGCCGCGCCAACGCCTTGCAGCGCTCGGAGTGCAATCAGCGCTAGGATGCCGGGCGCCGCGGCGGCACTTGCGAGGCTGACGGTATAAATCAACGCCCCGCTTGCGAAAACAGTCTTATTGCCGAGCTGGTCCCCCAACCGGCCCATCGGCAGCGCCAGGCCCAGGACGACCAGCTGATAGGAAAGGGCGATCCAAACGACCGTCGATGTGGACGCGCCAAACTCCTCCGTGAAGGAGGGGAGCGCAATGGCGACTATCGAGAAGTCGGACGTGCCAAGGAGGGTGCTCGTCGCCGAGGCGGCGAGCACCGCCCACTTCGAGCCAACGGCTATACGTCTAGCGTCGGCTGCTATCGCTTACTCGCTCGGCGTCGGGAACATCTGGACCGGCGTCTGCCGGGGGCCGAGGCTCTCGTAGTACTCGTTCGTAGCGAGGACGAAGCGCCCTTGGTTGAACCCGCCCGACTTCTCGCTGCGGATGATGATGGCTACCGTACGCTCACCCACCGTATTCTCCACGTGGATCTCGTACGGCTTCACCAAGTCGATCTCGCCGGGCCCGACTGGCTTCTCCTCAATCAGCTTGATCTCTGCGTAGTCCGGCCTGGAGCGGTCGTCGGTCCGCTCGTACCGCGCGATGCTCTCGTGGCCGTCCAGCACGCCGTAGAGCGTGTAGATATGGGCGTGGTGATGGACGCGCTCTGCGCGCCGTCCCTGGCGGGCCTCCCCTTTCGTGAGTCCGTTGACCGCAAAGCCGAAGTCGGGGTCTTCGTAGAAGATCAGGTTCTCCGCCCTGCCGTCCTTCGGAACACAGTCCGGCCACGAGGCGGAGGCTTCGAGCACCGCGGGGTCGGCCAGCAACTCGGCCAGGATTGGCGCAAGGGAGGTCCAGCGCTTCTCCATGTCCGGCTCCTTGGCAAAGAGCTCGCGGGTCTGAGCGACGAATCGGTCGAGCGCGTTCTGAGTCCTTGTTTCTACGACCATGCCATCCTCCTTAGGAGTCCTGCTGCTAGGCCGGAGTGTGCGCCGAAAGGCTGCGCAGGTCAAGCGTGCGGCCTCGCTCCGCCCGGCGTATGGTTGCGGCGTCAGCGCGGCCTAATCCCACACACGCCTGCCGCGCATCGAGGAGGACTAACCCCCATGGACTTCTACCTGACTGACCGAGTGGCAATCGTGACCGGCGGAGCGCAAGGTCTGGGCCGCGCTTGCTGCCTGGAGCTGGCGAAGCACGGCGCGGACATCGTCGTCGTCGCCCGCGAGCCGGAGGAGGTCACCTATGGCCGGAGCCGCCCCCATGCGCCCGTCGACGACGTTGTAGCTGAGGTGCAAGCCCTCGGTCGGAGGGCAATCGGCGTCACCGCCGACCTCCGCGAGAAGGACGATGTCGACGCGATGGTCGAGAAAGCGCTGGCGGAGTTCCGGAAGGTGGATGTCCTCGTCAACGTAGTCGGCGGGAGTTGGGGCGAGACGTTCAAGGCTGGCCCGCTAATGGAGCTAACCGAACACGACCTGGTGGAGGCGTACCGGGTCAATGTCGTGACGATGTTCCAGTGCAGTGTGGCAGTGGCCCCAATCATGAAGAGCCAGGGCAAGGGCTCGATCATTAATATCGCGTCCATCGCGGGGCGCTCGCCGAGCCCCGACTCGCCGGCCTACGGAGCGGCCAAGGCGGGCGTCATCAACATGACGCTGTCGATGGCGGCGGCCTGGGGGCCGGACGTGCGGGTGAACGTCATCGCGGTAGGCGGCATCGAGACGCCGCACCGTCCCCGGTGGAGCGAGTCGTCCGCCGCCGCGTACGGCCCCGGCGGCACGTCGGCGATGGGCCGCCAGGGCAAGCCGGAGGAGCATGCCGGGACCGTCGTCTGGCTCGCATCGGACTACGCCGGGTACATCACCGGCGAGGTGATCGACGCTAACGGCGGCGCAAGGCGCTAGAAGCCGTACACCGCCCGTGCGTTCGAGTCCAGAATCTTGTCGACGATCCTGGGCTCGACCGAGCCCTGCTCCTTGAAGATGCGCATTGCCTCGATCTCCGAGGACTGGTCGGTGTGGCCGTAGTCGGTGCCGATCAGCAGGTTGTCCTCCCCCGCGTACTTCACCAGGTAGCCGATGTCGTCGTCCGTCTGGCAGGTGACCCACACGCGGTTTTCAGCGAACAGGTCTTCGGGCGCGGAATGGCCCTTGCGTCCGGGGAAGCGCCTGCCGAGGTCGTTGACGACGTAGGGAATCCACTGGGCCGCCGCCTCGACGAAGGCGATGCGCAGGTCGGGGAACAGCTGGGGAATCCCGGCGAGTATCCAGGAATGGCAGGCCGCAACGGAGAACATCCGCATCGACGAGAACGGCGAGCCGCCGGGCCCCGTGTTCAGCAGCGCCTCAATGGCGGGGTTGCCGTTGCCGATGTGCACGGTCACGGCAAGGTTGAGCTTGCTCATCTCCTCGTAGAGGGGGAAGAAGTAGGGGTCCTGGAGCACACCCTCCTCTTCGACGCCGCGCATGAACACGCCATTGGCCCCGTGCTCGGCGGCCCAGTGCATCTCCTTGATGGCCTCGTCCATCACCGATAGCGGCAGGACGGCGGCCCAACGGAGGCGCCCCTCGGACTGCGTCCAGATGTCGGCGAGCCAGCGATTGTAGCCGCGGCAGAGCGCGACGCGGGTCTCGTCCGTCTGGGCGAGCTTGCGCAGGAAGATGGTGGGATAGAGCATCTGGTAGTCGATGCCGAGCTCGTCCATGTGGCGCAGCCGGGCGCCCACGTCCTCCATGTGCTTGGAAGCGTCGGGGGTCTCGATCTTGCGGCCGGAGTTCTTGGCGGAGGAGAGCATGTCCGGCGCAACCCTGTTCGGGTCCCACTCTTCGCGCTTGCCGATGGGCTGGCGGGCCGTGCCGCAGATCTTGCCGTCGATCTCCCAGTAGCGGATGTCGTTGCCGGAGTTGTCGGTCTTAGTGACGATGACGGGCCGCAGGTGGATATCGGACGGGGGAATGAAATCCCAGGTGCGTTCCGTCTCGACCACATGGGCGTCGGAATCGATAACTGTCATGACGAGCCTCCTATGCGTTCCGTTGTCGTCCCTGGATTGTGAGCGCACGTTAGCACAAGCGGAGCGGGGCGGGTAGCAGTAGTGTGCCGCCGCGCATCTCAATCCTCGCCTGCAGACGGGGGAGGGCTGCGAGGTTCCCCCCTGCGCGGGAATGACGGAAGGGAGAGCGGGAGTGATGGTGGGGCGACCCCCTCCTAGCCTCCCCCGCAGACGGGGGAGGGATTCTGGAGGAATTAGAACCATACGTTCATGTTGGGGGGTTCCATGAAGGCGAGGGCGAGGGCGTCGGCTTTGTCGGGGGAGGGGACGCCTTGGCGGCGGAGCGTGGCCTTGCTCTCTAGGCGGATGCGGCCTGCCGACGAGATGTCGTAGCGCTGGGCGAGGAGCTGACCTGCGAGCTCGTCGTCGGGCGGGAGGGACATCTGGCCCTCGCGGAGACGGCGGGCGACCTCCCAGAAGACTTCGGCCCGCATGTCGGCGAACTGGGCGGGGCGGGGCGCGCTGCCGCCGCCCTCGACGCCGATGACAGGGACGCGGAGCTGCTTCAGGCGGTCGACGACGCCCCCACCGACGCCGGTCTCGTCGACGAAGACGGCGGGGATGCGCAGGGTCTCGGCGATCTCGCGGACCTCGTCGGCGAGTCGCATGGTGTCCTTTCGCTCGAAGGAGATGATGCGCTCGACGCGGTCGCCGCGTCGGAGGCAGATGACGGACTTGTCGTTGCCGAAGCGTGCGACGTCGACGCCCATGCGCCATGGCATGTTGAGGTGAGGGCCGTCGCTAGGCGGGATGAGGGGGGCGGCGCCTCCCCGCGCGTCGCTGCGCTCGCGCTCCCCTCCCGCACCTCCCCGCGCTTTGCTGCGCTCGCGCTCCCCTCCCGCAGACGGGAGGGGGGTTTGGAGGTCGCTTGCGGGCGGGAGGAGGTCCTCGCCGGACTCGCGGCGCCAGCGTTGGATGGCGGCGTCGACGTGGACGCGGGAGGTGAGGGAGTCTTCGAGGGCGGCGGGGAACTGGCCGAGGACGGAGGCGATGTAGAGGGGGCGAGTCGGGGCCCCAGTCGAGGCGGTGCTCCTCGATGTCCTCGGGGGTGACGAGTCCGGGCAGGGCATCGAGGCGGTCCTCCTGGACGTTGGGGGAGTCGTAGGCGGAGATGGAGACGCGCTCGTTGAGCGGACTCTTGCCGTGATGGGAGTCGTAGAACTCGCCGGTGAGGCTAAGCGGATTGCCGAGGAGGAGCATCTTCTTGGGGTTGAGTCGTTTGAGGGCCTCGAAGTAGGGCTGCTTGACGCCCTGGGCCTCGGTGACGATGACCATGAGCTCCGGGGAGTGGAAGCCCTGGAGGTTGTGCTGGCTGTTGGAGGTGACGCAGAGGCCGACGCGGTCGGGTCCTGCGCGGTACTCGCCGACGCGGACGGAACCGGCGAGGCGGTGTTTGGCGGCGGCGTGGGCGGCGCGCAGCTCCTTCCAGACGATCTCCTTGACCTGGCGGAGGGTGGGACCGGTGACGATGACCTTGGCCTTGGGTCGCGTCTCGATCCACCAGAGGATGGCGCGAGCGGCGGCCCAGTCCTTGCCGGAGGAGTTGCACCCGACGACGGAGACGCGGCGCTTATCGCTGACGAGGGCGTTGAACAGCTCTTCCTGCTTGGCGTAGGGCGTCCCTGATCCGGCGAGGATGTCTTTGACGAAGCCGAGGGGGTCGTCGCGGTAGGGGGAGAGGTCGATGGGGTTGTCCTTGGGGCGTGGGCGTTTGATGGGGTCCTCCTTTCGTGGCGCCCGGAGGAACGCAAAGAGCCGCCGGGCCTTGCTGTGGCGCCGGCGGCTCGTCCGCTCGGGGGTGTTGAGGTGTCGGGTGTATGTTGGGGGTGTGGCGTTATTATGACATAGGATTGTCGGTTGTGTCAAGGGGGTGGGGGTGGCGGGGGTCTTTCCCCGTGGGTAAGAGGCAATAGCAGACCACGGTGGGGATTCAAAGCCCCGTGATAGGATTCCTGTGACGTGTCCTTTTTACACCGCGACCGCATCTGCGGCTGGTTTCGACTCAGTTGCCTTTTGAAGGTCTTTCGGGCCCTGCCTTCATGTTTCTCGATAGCGGGCAGGGCTAGGTCACTCGTAATCCACTCTCTCTCATGTGCGCGCGGCCTGCTGCCTCCGTTCGTCGCCGCCGTTCTCGTTGCTGTGCCGATCCTAGCGCCTCCAATGTCTTGGCAACCTAGGGCTGGCGACGCTGGGGCAATCCTTGGAACTCTGCTGACCGCTCAAGCGGCAATCGCAGCGCTTACGCTGGCTGTCACACTCTTCATGATGCAGGGGCTAAGCGCTAGGCGGGATGTCGATGACCGGATGTATCGAGAATATGTTTGGCGGTCGTGGGTGCGGAATATCCTCTGGGGGAGCCTTCTGGCTGTGGGAGTTACGGGCATACTCCTGCTGATCGAGCGGTCTAAGCCGGAGTTGCAGAACCTCGTTCTAGCGGCTGGGTTCGCCTTCTTCGTCAACTTAGTGCTCGCGGGGGCCCTTTTCGAGCGAGCGGTCCACCTCTCGCGCCCGGAGCAATGGCAGGCTCTGCGGCACGACGTGAACAAGCGCGATGTGCAGAAAGCGGTCCAAGCCTTCCTAGGCCGCCGCCAGCGCGTTGCTGCCTCCAAGGAGGCCAATGAACTCGATGTGGCCATGTGGTTCCCCGATCCCAGCGAAAGCTCGGCCGATGAGGCAATTCGGGCCTTGCTTGGCGATGCACGCAGGGCCATGTCAGAGCGTCGGCTTGAGGAACTCAGTCGATCTCTTGATTCCGTTAGAGAACTCGTCAAATATGCAATGAACGGGATTAAGACAACAGGTATCCAGTGGAGCGCTCCAGGGAGTCGGCCAGGGTGGCCACCATTAATGGGGCTAAGCCGTAACCTTTATTCGTTCCGCGAAGACGTGATTCGTGAAGGTGACCGGGAGTACATATTAGAACTTCTGCGCTTCGACTATATGCTTACCATTGAAGGTATGCGTGAGCGTTGCGGTGAATTGTTCACCGTCGGACTGGATGGGTATCGACGAAACTACCAAATCGCGAACCGAATTGCTACCGGAGAGTTCCGGGAGATGCTCCGTGACCGATTTTCTCTAAATGTAGACAGCATCATTTTTGGTGTAGAGCCGGTAGAGGCATTCCCGTATGTGAGGGAAATGGTCAGACATCAAGAATGGCTATTATCCGATTCGATGCACAGCAATCAACCCCGCGACTACGATCAATTGCACAGAAGCTTTCAAGCTTGGATCGACGCTATTCGATTGTTTTGGGAGACCGACAACTGGCCACCCTCAGAGGCCTCAAGTCTAATTCAACAATTGAAGCAAGAATACCGCGTAGCTCTGATGGGGCTTGCAGGGCGTGCCTTATTTCTTGCCCAATCGAATAGGATAACAGACGTGAACTCGTACATAGACGTGACGCGACTAGCGTACTCCCATCTCGAGCCAATGGCGGACGACCTTGCCCATGCACTCTCGCACGATGACTGGCAGGGTTCCTCCTTGTGGCAGGAATGGGAGACTGAAGACGCTCTACCATATCAGACGATTGGTATATCAACTGAACGGTATCTCATGTTGTTCTTTGCACTACGACTCATGGAGTTATCTTCCGACACGATGCCGACTTTCGATCTGCATGGCAGAGCACAACGGGCTCTAGATTGGTTCATCAACAACTCGGAATCGATTGAGGCCTATGTGCGCGCTGAACTTGTCCCAACGTTGGAACAGCGGCGCGAGTTCGCCACAGAATCCTTGCGGTCTGCCGTTCGCAGGGATGGCCTAGCGGAGGACTACGAGGTCATCGGGCTTGAACTTAATGCGACAAGAGTCTCGACCCTTAATTCAGAGGTATACGCTGCCGCATTTTCCGAGAACTCGGTTGAGCGACTGTTTGAACGTGCAGGTGTATCCCTGCACCTTTCGGGGGATGCTGCCGATGCTCCTGAAGAGCGAGTCATTATGCAGCTGGTGCACAAAGGCTTTTTCACGGACACGCCTGAAGGTGCGCTTGCCCATTATGCCCCGCTCAGGGGCGAACATTGGGGCAGGGCCCTTTCACACGATGCGCTCCGGAGATTCTGCGAAGCGCTCGAGGGAGCACCCGATATGGTGGCTCCTCTAGAGTCTCCGGTCGCATTGCTGCAAGGAATCGACAGAGCAATAGAGGACCTTAACGCGTCGGGAGACGTAGCTGTCGTGTTGGCGGGTGATTGGTTTGACATTCAAGTTGGGCTCGGCACAGAAAACCCTGAAGGGTATAAGGAGCAATGGATGCTGCCGGAGTCTGACCGAATGGGAGAGATAGGACGATACCGAGGCTACCCAATCCTCAGCGCTCGAAATTATGAGGATCGGTGTGTGTATGTCGTTGAGCTCGCGGGGTGGGGTCACTTCGTGCGTGCAAAGACTGACGAAGACCAAGATCTACGTGTCGAGATTAGGCCGATATCTATCGACCGAGCACGTGAACTCCTCACAGCCAATCCCGCCCACTTCGCCAGTCAGCCTGACGAGGAATCAAAGCTTCGAAAGCTGCAAACGCATGTGGAGATAGTGATTGGTGATCGCACTGGGTTCCGTGTCACCGATACGTCCCGCGCCAGGAGGGTCCTCCCAATCCACGACGAACATCAATAAACGAAGCATTCCAATTGCGGGCGAATGCTTCTCCTCCCCCACGCTTCGCTGCGCTTGCGCGAGGTTCCCGCCTGCGCGGGAATGACGGATAAGGGGGCGTCCTGGGTTCCCGCGTTCGCGGAATGACGGGTTGGGGTGGCGGGGGAAGTCTGCGCGCCGCCGCCTCTCCTCGCCCGCGCTTTGCTGCGCTTGCGCGTCCCCTCCTGTAGGCGGGAGCGCCGGGTTAAGCGCTCCCCATGCAATGCGGAGATAGGACGCTCCGCCTTTGGCCGGGCGGTGTAGGATTGGCCCGGCGGCTGCGCAGGCGCGCAGGAGGAGGGGGCATGCTGTTGCAAAACCGGGTGATTATCGTCACGGGGGCCGCGATGGGGCTTGGCAGGAGCTACGCGGCGCGGTTGGCGAAGGAGGGGGCCAAGGTCGCCATCGCCGATATCGCGGACCTCTCGAAGACCGAGGCGCTCTGCAAGGCGGAGGGCGCGGAGGTGCTGACGCTGCGGGTTGACGTGAGCTCTGAGGACGACACGCTGGCGATGGCAAGGCAAGCCCACGAGCGGTTCGGCCGCATCGACGGTCTGCTGAACAACGCGGGCATCACGACGCGCCAGGGCTTGGAGACCAAGTCAATCATGGACCTGGGCATGGGCATGTGGGACCGGGTGTTCGCGGTCAACACGCGGGGGACGTTCCTGGGCATCCGAGCGGTGTACCCGTACATGCGGGAGCAGCAGTCCGGGACCATCGTTAACGTGAGCTCCGGCAGCACGCTGCGGATAGGCCGCTCCGCCGACGCCACGAATGCGCAATACGTGGCATCGAAGGCCGCCATCACGGGCATCACACGGGCCGTCGCGCGGGAGCTGGGGCAGTACAACATCAATGTGGTCACCGTCGCGCCGGGCATGACGACCTCAGACACCGAGGACCCGCTGTCGGCCGAGGAGGCGCACTACGAGCCGGAAGCGTCGCTGCTGCGCCGAGGCGTGCCGGAGGACCTGGCAGGAGTGATGGCGTTCCTCTTCACGGATGACGCCCGGTTCATCTCCGGGCAGATGATCCTGGTGAACGGTGGTAGGGAAGTGTGGTGAGGGAGTATTAGCGGTGGCGCCTCTCCTCCCCCGCGCATCGCTGCGCTTGCGCGTCCTCCCGTCCCTAACCCTCTCCCGCAGACGAGAGAGGGTTAGGGACGGGAGGGGATTTCCTGGGTGCCCGCCTGCGCGGCAATGACGGGGTGGGGTACGGGAATGACGGCTTTCCCGGTTTTCCCCGCAGACGGGGGAGGGCTGCGAGGTTCCCGCCTTCGCGGGAATGACGGAGGGGGCGCGGGAATGTCGGGGCGGAGTGACGAGGCGGGACGGTAGTGGCGGCGATTGGGAGGAGTTGAGGCATGGCGGACGTGACGCCGGACGAGGTGCGGGGAGTCGCGCGGATCGCGGGGCTGCGGCTGCTCGATGAGGATGTGGAACCGCTAACGCTTCAGCTCAACGGTGTGCTGGAAGGTCTGAACACGCTGGATGAGCACGACCTGCACGGAGTCGCGCCGATTCCGTCGTTGCAGTACCCGGCCGGGCTGCCGGAAAGTGCGGGCGGGCCTCGATCTACAGCCACAGGACCGGCGATAGACACAGGACCGGCGACAGGCGACGGACCGACCGGGGAGGCGAGCACGGATGCGCCGCTTGCTTACAAGTCGATAGGCGAGCTGTCGCAGCTACTGCGGACGCGGCAGGTGTCATCCGCCGAGCTCGCGGAGGCGTATCTCGATAGAGTCGAACGTTTCGACGGCGAGCTGAACGCATACATCACCGTAACGGCCGAGCTGGCCCGCGAGCAGGCGCGGCTGGCCGACGCGGCGCTCGCCAGCGGGGAGAAGACTGGACCGCTCACCGGCATCCCGCTCGCGCACAAGGACGAGTTCTTCACGAAAGGGATCCTGACCACCTGCGGGTCGCGGGTGCTCGCGGAGTTCGCGCCGGAGTACGACGCGGCAATCATCGAGCGGCTTCACGAGGCCGGAGCGGTGATGCTGGGCAAGCTCAATATGACCGAATGGGCATCGCCGCTCACGTGGGTGTTTCCCTACGGCCAGCCGCGCAATCCCTGGGACCTGGAGCACGACGCCGGGGGCTCGAGCACGGGCTCCGGCAGCGCAACGGCGGCGGGGCTGTGCGCTGGCTCGATCGGCGAGGATACGGGCGGCTCGATCAGGCGCCCGGCGTCGAATAACAGCGTGGTTGGGCTGCGTCCTTCGCTAGGACGCGTCAGCACCTATGGCATGTTCGCGAGCAGCTGGAACCAGGACACGGCCGGGCCGATTGCGCGCACCGTCGCTGATTGCGCGCTGCTGATGAATGCGATTGCCGGGCACGACCCGCGCGACCCCATGTCCGCCAACCTGCCGGTCCCTGACTACGCCGCCGCTCTGGATGGGAACGTGAAGGGCCTACGCGTCGGACTCGTCAAGGAGGCGATCGACGCGCCGCACCTCGACCCGCAAATCAGGAGGCTGACGCTGGACGCCGTGGGCGTATTCGAATCGTTGGGGGCAGTGGTCAGCGAGGTCTCGATGCCGCTGATCACGCTTAGCGGATTCATCAACAACGCCCTTGGCTCGCCTCGGACCGCGCTCCACTGGAAGCACCTGAACGAGACGCCGGAGCAGTACGACACCGGCGTGCGCCGCTACACGATTCTCCCGGCGCTTCTGCCGGCGTCGAGCTACCAGCGCGCCCTGCAGCTGCGCGCGCTGCTCCGGGCGCAGACGCTCGAGGCGCTGGAGCGATACGACGTGCTGCTGTCGCCGGGGTACGCGAACTTTCCCCCGCGCATCGCGGACATGAAGAGCGACCCGCGCTCGAAGGAGCAGGCGGTGGAGCAGATGCGGCGGTACGGGTTCCACACGCCGGCGAATTACGCGGGCGCGCCCGCCATGTCCGTGCCGATGGGGTTCTCGGAGGAAGGCTTACCCATCGGCCTGCACGTCATGGCCAAGCGCTACGACGAGATGACGGTCTTCCGCGCGGCGCACGCGTTCGAGCAGGCGACACTGTGGCATACGATGCGGCCGCCCTACGGCGACGATACGGCCCCCTAGGAGAAGTTTCATGCAAGTTCCCTACGGCATCATCGACGGCGACGGACACGTCACCGAGACTGAAGACCAGATACGCCCCTACATGGAGGAGCCTTACCGGTCGCGCGGGGGGCAGATACGCGCCGGGCACAACTACTGGGACATCAACATGCGCGGGAGCCTCGGCTCCGTCGCCAAGGACGCCAAGACCTGGCTCGACGCGATGGACGAGGGCGGCATGGAGACCGCCATCCTTTACCCGACGTCCATCGGGTTCACGGCCGCGCTCATCTGGGAGCCGGACGTCGCCATCGCGGTCTGCCGGGCCTACAACGACTTCCTCTATGAGGAGTTCACGAACGTCAGCCCCCGGCTGAAGAGCGTCGCGCTCCTGCCCCTGCAAGACGTGGGCGAGGCCGTCAAGGAACTGCGGCGAGCCGTCACGGAACGGGGACACGTCGGCGCGATGCTGTCGGCGATCGGCGCCCATCCGCCCCTCGGACGGAAGGAGTACTTCCCGCTATACGAGGAGGCGCAACGCCTGAACGTGATGCTCGCCGTCCACTCTTCCACGCAGGGGATCCACCACCTCGCCGCGGACGACTATCAGCGGTTCATCGAGGTCAACACGTTCTGCTTCCCGGTGGGGCTGTTCCGCCACCTGGTCAGTATGATGTTCGCGGGTATCCCCGAGCTTTTCCCGGACCTCCGGGTCGGCTGGATGGAGGCGGGCTGCGGCTGGGCGCCGTACTGGCTGGAGCGCATGGACGAGAAATGGCGGATACGCGGCGAGGAGGAAGCGCCGAACCTCAAACGCTCGCCCACCGAGTACGTTCAGAACGGCAACTGGTTCTTCCACGCGGAGGCCGACGAGAAGATGATCCCCTACGCGGCGTCGGTCGTCGGCGGGGACAAGCTCTTCTTCGCGTCCGACTTCCCCCACTGGGACTCGGACTATCCGCACAACGTCCAGGAGATTCTGGCCCGTGAGGACTTGAGCGAAGAGCTGAAGCGCAACGTCCTCCGCGAGAACGCGCTGCGCATGTACGGGCTGGCCTGAGGCCCCCCTCCTCAGTCCTCCCCCGCAGACGGGGAGGAAGCAAGCTGGCGCGGAGGGGAGGGGAAGTAAGCTGGTTTACGATCGCAGCGATAGGAGCGTTGTTATGGAACCTTTGAACTGGCGCAAGCGCATCGGCCTCATCACCACCAGCGGCCAGGTCGTCACCGAGCCGCGCTACTACCAGCTCGCTCCGCCCGGCGTTACCTTCCACACCTCGCGGATGCTCAACGCCGGCAGCGGGGTCGAGTCCCTCATCGAGATGGAGAAGAACGCTCCCCGCGCCATCGACGAGCTGGCCACCGCGGAGGTCGACGCCATCGCCTATTGCTGCACGGTCAGCGGCGCGCTCCGAGGCATCGACGAGGACCGCGAGTTCTGCCGTGACGTTCAGCGGCGCACCGGAATCCCAACCACGTCCACGATGCTGGCGTGCGTCGAGGCGTTGCAACGATTCGGGGCGGAGCGAGTCGTGCTGACGAGTCCCTACGTCGATAGCCACAACGAGCACGAGGCCGCCTACCTGCGCGCCGCGGACATCGACCCGATCGTCATGCGCGGTATGGGGCTGACCTCCGGCAAGCAGTACAACCGCGTGTCCACGGACGAGATACTCCGCTTCTCCGTGGACGCATGGGACGACTCCGCCGACGCGATGTTCATCAGCTGCATGAACTACGATGCTATCGGCGCGGCGGAAGCCATCGAGGAGGCCATCGGCAAGCCCGTCGTCACCTCCCACACCGCGACGCTCTGGAGGGCGCTGTGCCTCGCCGGCGTCCCTGACCCCATTCAAGGCGCCGGCCTCCTCCTCGCGGAGCCTCGCTAGCGGGCGGCACAAGCGCGCCGAGAACAAACTGACAGGTCACGCGGCGTCGAAGTCAGCCTTGATTATGCCAAGGTCGCGGACTATGGCACGGATCGTTCCTGCTGATAGGTCCTTGCTTCCCCAGTTGGGAATCGTCGTTCGTTCACCACTAGCCCGTCGCCATATCTCATGACTCCCGCTAGCTTGCCGGTCGAACGAGCACTCGAACCGTTCCAACTTACGGACGAGGTCCCTGTACTTCAAACGGCTATGACCAATTCCTCGGTGAGCGCCTCCGCCTTCACATCTGAAGGGAGGGGATCGCCGTGGTGTTCATACGAGGCAATGAACTCTGCCGCGACACTCTGCAAGTGTTTGTACGCCTCAGCACTCGTCTCCCCCCACGCTCGACACCCTGGCAAGGCTGGCGCTTCGGCCATGTACAGGCCGCCAGTCTCTTCTGAAGGTGGATGCATGGCGTACTTGAGCCGGTACTGCTTCATTTCATTCTCCCTGCCCACTGAAGCGGCGCCTGGGGAATCCTAGGATATCTGAGCTGGACGCCACCGCGCCTCCTCCTCAGTCCTCTCCCGCCAGGCGGGGGAGGAGGAAAGACGACTCTTCCCGCAGATAGGGAAGGATGTAATTCTTCTCAGTCGTCGGCTTGGTCCACCCGGCGGCCGAGAAGGTCCTCGGCGTGTGATACGTAGTAGCGCCAGTTGGCCATCATGCCCTCGTAGCCGCCCACCGAGCCGCGCTTGCGTCCGCTCTCGGGCTGCTCGCCGGGCTGCCGGAACTCGCTATCGGGAATCAGGCGCGGCGTTCCGATGAGGTACGCCTTGTAGAGGGTGCGGCAGAGGGTCTCGAGGGCGATGGCGTTCATGGAGCTTCGCTCGATGCAGTCGCCGGCGGTGGCGATGCCGTGTCCAGCCATCAGCGCGGAGTCCTTGTTGCCCATGCACTCCGCGAATGCCATGCCCTGTTCCGCCGTGCCGATGGTCTTGTTGTCGGGGTAGACCGGCACCCCTTGACGGGCGAGCTCGGCCCCGCCAGATCGGTAGGGCCCGTACACCGGATAGATTTCCTTGCCGGTGATTCCGAGCAAGACGGAATACTCCGGGTGCATGTGGACCACGCTCTTGACCTCGGGCCGCAGCTTGTAGATCCAGATGTGCAGGAAGCTCTCGCTCGGCGGCTGCAGACCATCGGGTCCGTCCACCATCTCGGCGTCGAAGTCGACCGTTACGATGTCGCGGGGCTGGGTGTAGCGGAGGCCGACCTGGTTGGCGCCCTTCCCTTTGATCATCATCGTGTCCGTGCCCTCGATCCTGTAGCTAACGTGCCCGGTGGCGCCTTCTGTCATATCGTAGGCGCCCATCACCCGGCATGCCAGGGCGAGGTTCTCTGCAATCTCCAATTCTTTGTGAAAACCCATGTATCCCTCCTTCACACGCGCTTACCTGACTGTTGAACGGAGGCCGGACTGTGTCCCGCCGCGTCGCGGCGGGTCTCAGTCACCCGAAGGCGAACCCAACTCTACCACCACCGCCGGGCGAGCAAGCGTCCTTCCCCGTAGTTTTCGCGCACAGACGGGGAGAGGACGCCGAAGGGCCTTCCTCATCGGCCTCTACGCTGACAGCTTTAGGTGCTTGTAACCTTTCTCGTGCTTTGTGCTTGCGGACACTCCGTCTGACACATGGGAGAGCGGGTCGTGTTAGGTAATTCGGATCCCGGCATTGACAGCCACGCCTCACCGGCTGCGCACTCTCCGCGATGGGTGAGAACGCCCCAGCCGACTGGCTGGGGCGTTCTCCGGCGTGGCGCCGGCATCCGCTATGGGCGCTGCGCCGAGGTTCAGCAAGCTCCGGTGCTGGCGGTGAAGGCGCCGTAGTTTGTCCAGGAGTGATCAGGCAACTGCACTTCGACTTGAAACTGGTACTGCGTGCCGCACGTCAGCCCCGTTACGATTGCGTGTGGTCTCGTGTCCGACCAACTCGACGACACCACGTATGCTCCAAATGTCCAATCTGCGTCACTGCCCGGCAGGCGGTAGCTCACGCGGGTATCGAGGACAGTAGGGGGTGGCCCTAGCGGCCTTGGGCCAATCCAACTCACGGTGACGCTTGTCGCCGTCACGCTGTCAGCGCTCGGCGCTCCACCGCCAGCGTACAGCGTTGGTGTCGGCGTCGCGGCAGGGGTGGGCGTGGGGATAGGCGTCGGCGTTGGGCCGGGCGTCGGAGTGGCGATGTAGTTCGTGCGGAGTTCCGTAACCTCGATATTCGAGTGCGGGAACAACAAGGGTATGCGGTACTCATCTTCGGAGAACACGACGTCCCCGAGCTCCTCGAACTGCCTACCGTACGTGGTGGTGGGTTCGCTCGAGGCCCTGGTAGTCCTATCGGCCCCGGTGTCGCAGCCGTCGCCGTCGCACTGGAAGGAATCGAGGACAACGAGATCCCCGTCCGTGCGATCAGGCAGGCCATACCCCGTGTAGAGGATGTCGAGGAACACGCCATCCGCGATGGGCACCGAGTCGCTCCTATCATAGGTGTGGAGCCGGTCGAACACCGCATCGTACACTGTAAGAACCCCGTCCTTCAGTATCTGGTATGAGCCCGTCGCATTCATGGTCGTGAAGGGCCGCACGATGTCGCCAGCGCTCAGGGTGGTAATCCGCCAGTCGTGGCGAGAGTTCCAGACGAGTTCCCTCGTCTCGCGAGTAGCCAGGGCCACTCCATCTACGTAGTAGGAGTCGCCGTCTATCTCGTAGACGACGGTGAACGGCGGCCACGTGTGGAACACTGGACACCCGGGGTTGTCGTCCGGGCATGCCGGATGTGGTGTGGGAGTTGGAACCTCCTGCCCCAGCAGGACCGGCGGATTGCGGTCGACCAGCCACCAGAGCACTGCGGCCGCCAAGAGCACCACGGCTGCCGCTACCGCGATTGAGGCGGATCTCGTGGTCATCATGCCCGCTTACCCTATCTCCCGTGTCAGGCTGCCTCCCTGGGGCGGGGCATACTGAACGTAGTCGTTACCTCTCCACGCGTATGCCTCTATTGTAATCATGTAGATGATGTGCTGAGTGACCCTACCTCTGTTCCTAAGTCCATATGCGCGGTCATCAAATGCTCGGCTCCTAACTGGCAGTTCGTGCCATCACAGACCGGCGTCGAAGGCTGTTCGGGAAGCCGGAATAGCGCTTCGTAGCATTGGCGACCCATCACGCGCTCCGCCTCGTGTCCAAGAATCCGTTCGGCGCTCCGGTTCCAGAGGATGATCCTGCGATGCAGGTCCATCACGTATGCGCCAGACGAGACCGTATCTAGGATGTCGAAGAATGCAGTGGGTTGGATGGAGGTTCCTCGAATGCCGGGGACCATGAAGGGAGCCGGAGCCGTGACTCTACCACCGCCAGCGGGGTCATGGTGATTGCCTCCCGTCCGTAGAGGGGGGATGGGAGACGTGTCGGAGGCAGGGCCTTCCGCCGCCTACCAAAAGGGCTATGGTAGGGCGGGCGCGCGGGGGAAGCGCTTCCCCTAAGAATCACGTAGGAGCCATGGCTAGTCGATTCAGCGCGCTCCGGCATCGGGACTTCCGGCTCTATTGGGTCGGGTTCGTGGTCTCTGTGTCGGGGCAGCAGATGCAGTGGATGATCGAAGGATGGCTGATCTACCAGCTGTCCGGGTCGGCGCTGCTCCTTGGCGTCAACGGCATTGCCCAGCTCGTGCCGTCGATGGCCCTGACGCTGTTCGGCGGCGCCCTGGCCGATAAGTTCGACCAGCGGAAGCTGCTGGTGACCGTGCAGATGCTGTTCATCGTCGTGCTGGGCGCCTTGGCCGCGATGGGCCTGCTTGGGCTCCTGACAGCCTGGCATGTCATCGCAGGCGGGTTCGTCCTCTCCGCCATCGGCGCATTCGAGGGGCCGGCCCGTCAGGCCATGTTCCCGCACCTCGTGCCGCGCGATGCGATGCCCAGCGCGGTGGCCCTGAACGCCATGATCCATCCGGGGACCCGGGTTCTCGCGCCGGTCCTAGGCGGACTGTTCAGCGCGGTGGTGTTCGATGCCTCAGCCTCGGCGAGCGTAGCGGGAGGAGCGATCTTCGCCCTGGCCGCCTTTGCCGTCGCGGTCTACGCCGGGACGCTACTCCGCGTCCGCCTTCCGGTGGTGACGCGAGCGCGCGGGCGGACCATTCTGGGGGACATGGCCGACGGGGTGAAGTACATCTGGCGCCAGCGCATCTTCACGTTCCTGATCGGGATGGCCTACTACAACATGCTCTTCGGGATATCGATGTCGGTGCTGTTTCCCGTATTCGCGAAGGACGTCCTGTTCGTGGGGCCGGAGGGGCTCGGATTCATGTGGGGAGCGATGGGAGTGGGGAGCGTGGCGGGCGTGTTCGTAGCGTCGAGCTTCACACTTCCAACCCAGCAGCGGCCTTTGCTGGTGGGCGGGTCTCTGACGCTCGGGATCTTCATGATCGCGTTTGCGCTGTCGACGTGGTACTGGGTGTCGCTCGTGCTGCTCTTCGTGATTGGGCTGGGGGCGTCCGCGTTCAACGTGGCGATACAGACCAACCTGCAGATGCTCGTCGCGAACGAGTTGCGGGGCCGGGTCATGGGGATATGGAGCATGGTGCACACGAGCGTGCGGCCCGCCGGGGAGATGCAGTTCGGCGCGGTGGCGGCTCTCTTGTCCGGGCCTATCGCGTTCATAGTGAGTGGGGCCCTGATCATCGCGTTCGCGCTGGCGTACGTAGCTCCGAGCGGCCAGATGCGGCGTCTGCGCGACCTCCGAGAAGCGGCAATGGCGCAGTCGGACGGGTAGGGATCCCACAGACGCGGCCGGCTCTCCAGCTCCCAGGATTCCCCGAATGACAGCGCTAGTGGGTGTTGAATAACGGAATGTGGAGCAGGCGTGGTAAAGTTGAACCACACTACCTAAGCGCATCGGAGGGACCCATGGCGACTGTTGATCTGAGGGAGGCCGCGCTTCCCGACAAAATGGACACGTGGGAAGCGAACGACCCGTATTTCGACTGGATACAGAGCGAAGGGCTCAAGCGGATCGTCGACTATAAGTTCGAGGACCTGAACGAAGTGGAGCTGGGCGACTGGGAGCGCAAGGGCGGCAAGGGCGCCATCATCAACATTCCCAACGGCTTCCTGCCGAACGACGCCCACCTGGTGGAGATCAAGCCCGGCGGCAAGTCCGAGCCCGAGCGCCACATGTACGAAGAGGTGATGTACGTGGTGTCCGGCCGGGGCGCGACGAGCGTTTGGCTGGAGGAGGGGCAGAAGTCGACGTTCGAGTGGGCCGCCGGCAGCTTGCTCGTAATCCCGCTAAACACGGCGTACCAGCACTTCAACGGGAGCGGCGCCGAGCCCGCGCGCTACGTCTCGATGACGAACGCTCCGCCGGTCATGCGGATGTTCCGCAGCCATGAGTTCGTGTTCAACAATCCGTTCACGTTCAGCGACCGCTTCTCCGGCGACGACGAGGACTTCTTCAATGGTCAGGGCACGCTGTACCGGCGGAAGGGCACCAAGTTCGGGACCATGTGGAAGACGAACTTCGTGCCGAACGCGGACATAATGAAGCTTTGGCAGTACCGCGACCGCGGCGCGGGGGGCATTAACACCCACTTCGACCTGGCGGGCAACGTAACCGGCGCGCACATCTCGGAGTTTCCGGTGGGCACGTACAAGAAGGGCCACCGCCACGGCCCCGGCGCGCACCTCGTCATCCTCGGCGGCGTCGGCTTCTCGGCGCTCTGGTGGGACAACGAGGCGAAGGAGTACGAGATTGCGCCGTGGAAGAAGGGCGGCATGGTCATCGTCCCCGCGGACGCAACGTACCATCAGCACTTCAACACCGGCCCTGAGCCGGCGCGCTACCTCGCTCTCCGGAGCGGCGATGGACAACCCGGGCAGTGGGGCGAGTCCAACGTCAGCATCAAGGAAGGCGGGATGCAGGTCGAGTACGAGGACGAGGCCCCAGAGATTCACACGATCTTCGAGTCCGAGCTCCACAAACACGGCGCTCCCTGCCGGATGAAGGCGTTCATTCCCTACTGCACCGGCGAGGTCGGGCCGACCAACGAGCGAGACACGTAGAGAATCCTCGCATGTAGTTCGTAAGCCGAGCCCCCTTCCTGGCCGATCAGGAAGGGGGCTTTTCTCTCAGGTCTCACCAACAGCGACGATGGAGCAGTGGGTTTCCCCACCAGCTCGCGGAGATCGCGCTTATAGCCCGACCGCGCTCCATTCGGGGAGCTTGGCGCCTTCGCCGGAGAGAATCGTCTCGACGTCCGGCGTGCGCGGGACGGAGTCCTTGAAGGGGCCGCCCACGCCCTCATAGCCGGGGTAATGAAACTCCTCGATGGGCAAGACGATAATCTCGTTCTCGTCGGGGTCGCGCCAGACGTTCATGGGCTCACCGCCGTCCTCCACCACTCGCGCCTGCTGATCGAGCAGCCTGCGGTACATGATGAGGCCAACGTCGGTGACGCCAAGGTGCTCCGTCGTGCGGTCGCTGATCGGACCTTGCATGACCCACGCGCTGATGTCCTGCCCCATGACGTAGTCGCGCTTGATGGTGCCGTCGTCGAAGTACAACGGCATGTCCTCGTAGACGGCCCCATCCTGCTCAGTCTCGCCCTCCTTGAGCTGGCGGTACTCGTAGCGGAAATGCAGGGTGTGGGTGTCGTCGACGGGCACGCGGAACTGGAGATTGCTCTGTACGCAGAGGATGTTGGGGAAGAGGACGGGGTGGCCGATGCGCCAGTGGTCGTCGTCCTCGGTCTCGTCGCCGACCATGCGGCGCTTGATGACGCCGTAGCCGGTGAGTTCGAAGCCGATCTTCTTGTGGTCGGCCCCGCGCCAGGAGGTGCGGCGGTTCCACTCGTCGCGCTCAGCCTCGGGCTTGATGCGGTTCATCTGCCAGCCGCCCCAATAGCGGTGCAGCCACTGGAAATGCACAGGGTCGAGGGAGTTCTCCTGGCACTGGAGCCAGTTGCAAGGGAGCAGAGTGGAGTAGACGTTCCTCACGCCGGGCCACACCATGATGTCCCAGCGAGGGAGCAGCGGGGCCGGCTCCGGGCCCATGTAGGCGAAGACCAGTCCCCCAAGCTCCTGGACCTTGTACGCCTTGATGCGCACCTTGTCCTTGAACTTGGAGCCCTCAGGCTCCGACGGCTGGTCGACGCACTGGCCGGTCTCGTTGAATATCCAGCCGTGGTAAGCGCAGCGAATGCCGTTCTCCTCCGGAATGCCGTAGGAGAGGTTGGCCTTCCGGTGGGCGCACGACGGCTCGACTAGTCCAAGCGTGCCCTTAGCGTCGCGGTAGAGGACGAGGTCCTCGCCAAGCAGGCGGACCTCCTTCGTGGGATTGTCCGCGTCCAACTGAGCGCTTCCGGCGATGGGGTGCCAGTAACGGCGCATCAGCTCGCCCATGGGCGTGCCCGGCCCGACTTGGGTCAGGCGGTCGTTCATTTCCTTAGAGAGCATGTCGTCCTCCTTGGGAATCCGTCCACCCAATCATACCAATACGCCCGCCCATTGCCATTACGTCAGGGCACCGACGAGCCATTCTTCCAGCAGGTCCCGCAGTTCACCGGCGCACTCGCGCAGACCGTGTCCCGCGCCGGGGTAAGTCACGAGACGCTTGGGCCCCGGCACCCACCCCAGAATCGTCTCGGCATTGGCCAGGGGCAGAACGGTATCAGCCTCGCCGTGGACGAGCAGCAGGGGTCTGCCGTTGAGGAGGACAGCGTCCTTGGCGCCCATCGTCTGACTCGCGAGGGCGGCGACGGCCCGCGCGTGGGTCGTGTAACGCGACGCCGATAGCACGACGCCCCCGCCGAACGAGTGGCCAACGAGTGCGACGCGCGAGTAGCCAATGCTCGCCATGTGCCAGACGGCGACGAGAATGTCGAGGACCGACTCATCGAGGTTGGCCGGGCGGCGGTAGTCGACCCGAAGGCCGGCAATCCCCCGGTCGGCGAGACGGACCGCGAGGTCTCGGTACAGGCCATTGGCAGGCCCAGCGAGCCCGCCGCGCGCCCCCGCCGCCCAGACCACGCCGGTTTCCCCGCCGACGACGGGACGCTGGAGGACACACGACACGTCGCCCCGAGTCGTCCAGAGCGTCAGCCCTTCGCCTGGCTCACCATCGGGCGCCGCGACGTCCTCCGCGCCGAGCAGCTCGATGGACATGCGGTCGTACAGTGGGAGCCTGGGGGAATCGTCCTGATTGAACACGCGGGCATGGTACGAGGGCAGGACAGGGGAGTCGAGGATTCCACCTTGGCGCGGCCCCAAGATGGCCTTGAAGGTTATCGTTAGTGTAGCTACAATAATGTAATGACAGAGCCCAAGCCACTGCGGTGGGAATGGGACTCGAACAAGAACGAGGCGAACCGGCGAAAGCACGGTCTCAGCTTTCAGACCGCCATCCTGGTGTTCGACGACCCACTCGCCGTGACGCATAGCGACCCGTATCCGTATGAGCAGCGATGGAGGACGGCGGGAATGGTGGGCGCCACGATTCTAGTGGTCGTACATACCTCGCCCGAAGCGAGATCGGGAACAGGCTACGAGATAGGACGCATCATCAGCGCGCGAAAGGCGACTAGGCGTGAAAGAGATGACTATGAAGAAGGGAAGTACTGAGCTGACTAACGAGCAGATTGCTGAGATTGAGGCGCTGGAGGCGCTGCCCGACGACCAAATCGACACGACGGACATCCCTGAGGTGCTCGATTGGTCCGATGGGCGTAGAGGCGTGTTCTACCGGCCAGTGAAGCGGCAAATCACACTGCGGCTGGACGCTGACGTTGTGACTTGGTTCAAGGCGCATGCCCAAGGGGCGCGCGGTTACCAGACGGCCATCAACCGCGCCCTTCGGGAACACGTCCAGCGCTATGAGACGTAAGAGCACCAACTGACTACGTCCTACTGGCTCCAGACCCCATACCCGCGCTCCCATGCGTGGCAGGCCGATACCAAGCTGCTGCGATTGCGAAACCTCGCGGTCCCGCCCCCGTGGGAATAGCAGGGTTAGGTTGACCTGGGAAGGGGTCGGCGGGAGAATCGACCCACGCGCCGCCCGCGAGAGGAGTCGAGATGACGACAGCAGTAGACAACACGGCATTCGTTAGGCAGCTGGTCCAAGAGGTCGTGCAGCCGGCGGCGGACGCGCTGATGGAGACGCGGTACTTCCGCGACCTCCGGGCCGGGACGCTGACCATCCGCCGCCTGCAGGGGTACTCGCTCCAGCACACGTGGTTCAACCGCGCGCTCCTCAAGAGCGGGGCAGTCCGCATGATTAAGGCGTCCGACAACCCCAAGGCGTTCGCCGACATGGTCGCGGGAATCGTCGCCGAGCATGACCACCCGGACCTGTGCCAGCAGTTCGGAATGGACATCGGGCTCACGGAGCAGGACTTCGCCGACATGACGCCGGTCTTCGAGGTGCTCTGCCACACGAGCGTCATCGTGGCCTCGGCGCTGATCAGCGGCTCTCCGGTGGCCGGGCGGACGTCCGGCCTCACGAACGAAACGATGGTGCAGCGGTACTCGACGGAGCTATTCAACTACCTCCAGGAAGCGCCGTACAGCATCCCCGTCGAGAAACTGGAGTTCTTCCGTATCCACGGGATCGTGGATATCGACCACGCCGCGAGCGCGGGGGAGGCGGTCGCGGCCCTCATCCAGACCGACCGGGATCGCCAGCTTGTGTGGAACGCGGCCGAGACGCAGGTGAGGCTCAAGCTGGCCAAGTTCGAGGGCATCTACGACGCCTACGCGTAGGCGGGGAGGCGAAGATCAAGTGGCGGAACCGCTAAAGGCAGGAATCGCAGGGCTCGGGTTCGGGGCGACGGAGTTCATCCCGACCCTAGAGCGGCTGGATGAGATCGAAATCGTCGCAGGCGCCGACCTACGGGCAAACGCTCGCGAGGAGTTCACGCGTCGCTACGGGGGACGGGCGTACGACAACGTTGAGGAGATGTGCGCCGCCCCGGACATCGAGGCGGTATGGATAGCGACGCCGAATCACCTCCACGCCCCGAACGCCATATCCGCCGCACAGAACGGGAAGCACATTCTCTCCCGCAAGCCCCTCGGCATCACGATGGAGGAGTGCCAGGCCGTGCTCGACGCAGTGGACAAGGCGGGAGTCAAGCTGCTGGCCGGCGGCCAGACGCAAGGCACGAGCCCGCTGATCCGCGAGGCGCGCCGCATCATCAGGTCAGGCGAGTTGGGGCCGCTGCGGGCGATAACGGTGGTGGCGTACACGGGTTGGATGCTCAGGCCGCGCATGCCCCAGGAAGTCGACGAGTCGATGGGAGGCGCCGTCGTCTGGCGCCAGGCGCCGCATCAGATCGAGACGGTGCGCTATCTCACCGGAGGCATGGTGAAGAGCGTCCGAGCGATCACGGGCAGTTGGCGGGCCGAGCGGCCCAAAGGTACGGGCTACTACGCCGCGCTCCTCGAAACGGAGAGCGGCGCGCCTGTCACGATGACATACAACGCGTACGGCTACTTCGACTCCATCGGACTCACGACGTGGGCCGAGGACAGGGGCGTCGAGGGCCGCGTCAAGTCTCGCAAGGCGCTCGTTGTCGGCGAGGTCGATGAGGAGGCGGGCAAGGAGCTCACGCGGTTCGGCTCGGCCGGCGAAGGGAGCATGGTGGGGGGCCAGGCAGGAAGGCCGTGGACTCCCGGCAACCTTGGCGTCTTCATCATCTCGTGCCAAGACGGCGATATCCGCATGTCCGAGAAGGGCCTGATGGTCTACGACAACGACGGCCAGCGCGAGGTCGAGGTCTTCCAGCCGGGGGCCGCCGGCATGACGCTGGACTCCGAGGTCCTCGAGCTCTACAACGCGGTCAAGCATGGCTCGCCGCTGTTCCACGACGGGCGGTGGGGCATGGCGACAGCCGAGGTCCAGTGGGCGATCATCGAATCATCGCGGCTTGGGCAAGAAGTCCGGCTGAAGCATCAGGTCCCCGTGCCGGAAGGCGAGTAAGGGACGAGGCCAATCGGAATAAGGAGCGAGGCAATGCAAGTCCGCAAGATCAGCGAAGTGCCGAAGGAGTCCGCGGCGGGACCGCTCTTTACGAGCGATGACGTGAGCCGTCAGCCGCTCGCGCCCGACAGCAACGACTTCAATATCAGCGTGGTGAGCTTCGGCGACGGCGTGAGGAACAAGTTCCACTATCACGAGAGCGACCAAATACTGATCGTGACCGAAGGCGCCGGCGTAATCGTTACGGAGAGCGAACGCGTGGAGATTGGTGAGGGGGACGTGGTGTTCGCGCCCGCGGGCGAGAACCACTGGCACGGAGCCCTGCCCGGTGGAGCATTCGCGCACATCACCGTGACGCGCAAGGGCGGACAAACGACGCAGACCGAGGAGTAGCTGCTACAAGCTACTCGAGTGGGTGGTCGGCGTAGTCCACCCCGTAGCTCTCAGTCAAGGGTTCGCGGTCGGGGACGGACTTGAGTTTTTCGACCTGCTCAACGTGGAAGCGCCCCCAGCCGCGCATAAGCGATGGTTGGCTCGATTCCTCCTTGAACCTCTCGAACTGTTCAGCGTAGAAGGGATTGGCCTCGCCGGAGCGCATGGCGTCCTCGCTCTCCCAGAGGGAGACGATCAAGCCCCTCCCGCCTTCTCCACGCAGGAGATAGCAGCCTTCGTACCCGGCCTGCTTGCGCATCTCCGGCACGACGAGCCGCTCGAATGCGCTCCACGCGGCGGCGAGGTCGTTGCCGTTGGGGTCTACGTCAAAATAGGTCACCCGTGCATGCATCGCGAGCCTCCGGCGGGCAATCTACCACGTTGGGTGCAGCGGCGGGACGTTTGCGCAGGGCGGCATGGTCTGGCAGGCTCAACAAGGGCCATCAAACACGAGCGCGAGGTGATTCATGGACGTAGGGCTAATGGTGGAGGGACAGCAGGACCTCGATTGGGAGCGGTGGCTGCACATCCTCCATCTGACGGAGCGGCTTGGGTTCCCGTCGCTATTCCGCTCCGACCACTACTTCATCACCGACCAGCGCGCCTCGCTGGAGACGTGGACATCCCTCGCGGTCGCGGCTCGCGAGACATCGACCATCCGGTTCGGGCCGCTGGTCGCCCCGGTGACGTTCCGCCATCCGGTGGACGTGGGGAGGATGGCCGCGCAGATCGACCTGCTCAGCGGCGGGCGGTTCGTCATGGGGCTGGGCAACGGGTGGCACGAGCCGGAGCACGTCGCTTACGGCATCCCCTTTCCGGAGCGGGCTGAGCGCTCGGCCAGGCTGGGGGAAGCCATCCGGCTGATGAAGGCGATGTGGGGGCCGGGCCCCGCGTCCTTCGACGGCAAGTACTACCAGCTGCGCGACGTCGACGTGCTGCCCAAGCCCGCTCCTGGGCGTCCGTGGCTGCTTATCGGCGGCGGCGGGCCCAAGCGGACCCTACGATACGTTGCTCAGTACGCGGACGAGTGGAACATGCCCAACGCTCCCTTGGAGACGGTTGCGGAGCGCATCGCGATCCTCGAATCCCACTGCGAAGCCCTTGGGCGCGACCCGGCGACGGTCAAGAAGACGATGATGTCCTTCGCGCTCGTAGGCCCGAACGACGCGGCCATCGAGCGGAGCATGGCCCACGTAGGACGGCTGGCGAGCCTCGGGAGCTTCGCGGAGAAGAAGGCGGCAGCGCTCGAGCGCGGGCAGATCGTGGGTCAGGCCGAGGAGGTCGTCGACCAGCTAGGCAAGCTGGCGGACCTCGACATCAGCGAGGTGCAGTTCCAGCACCTCGACTTCCACGACGATGCCGTGCCCGAGTTCCTCGCGTCGGAAATAGTCCCGAAGGTGAAGGGCCTGTAGGGAAGAGGCTAGCCGTTAGCCTTGGCCTGTCGAGCCCGGCGGACCTCCTCTATCCCTTCCTGGTGCTCGGCACGACTCCGGCGTTCCCTCGGAGCGCCGTCATCGTCTTGAGCAGGGCGAGCAGCTCTATGTGGGTGATTCCAACTGCGGTAGCTAGGACCGAGTGACCGTCCGGCGCCACATGGGCCAGCGTTACAAGCTCTGGCGCCCACCAATGGGCCAGCTCCACCTCGACCGGCGTCTCGTCGATGGCGATGGTCAATCGCCGCCGCTCTGCGCCGCTCATGCGCTCTAGGTTCCAATCGCGGTGCACGTTGCCTCTGCACAGATACTCCGGCCTCAGCTCATCGGCGCCGTAACCCATCACGAGGCCGATGACCCGCCGCATCTCCTCCAAGAGGCGTCCGTCGGCAGACGTTCCGGCAACGTCGATGCCCTGACTCAGCTCCACCGCCCGCCGTCGCCCGCCAGGTCCCTCGGCAGCGTAGGTGAAGCTGACATGATCGACGGTGCGCCGGCCCCCTCCGGTTCCCCAGCCCACGCTCCGCAGGCGCAATCCCAGGGGGCTGCCTTTGAGTCCGTACACGGTGAAGTCCGCCTCGGTGAGCAAGCGCGATATATCGATGCGCCCCTCGGCGTCTTCGTAAGGAGCCCCACTCGCGTGATAAGTGGTTGCTCTCCCCCCGGTGGAGTGCTCCCCGCACCTCTGGCAGAACGTTTCGTAGCTTCTCTCATCGTCGCTCATGGGGGCGTAGCCGTACCACCCCTCCCTGGGGCCGCTCGCTCTCCTCCTCAGCCTTCGCAGGAGCCTCACGAAAATGTTGCAGCTATGGCGACGCTGCCGCCCTAGCTGCTGACGGAGCAATCCGAGGGCGCGAGTAGGGTCTCCTGCAATCCGGCCCGCATGGAGGCTTGGCCCTGTTTCGTAAAGCACTGCATGCCCCATGCCCAACAGACCGCCGCACCTGTGACAGCGAGTGTTGCGCGCCGCGTCGTGCATACGCCTCTCCTCCGGGGGCAAGAGTCTACTCGTTGAAATGGCGGACCACGCAGACGTAGTGGACCGTGCCCAACCCGTCATTCCCATTCCGGCGCAACCGGAATCCAGGTATCGGCCCCCTTCCCCCCAGCGCCGCTGCCAGTAGGTCCGCAGTGAGCCCGTCGAACCAACGCCGCCAGCCGCCAAGGCCAATCCCTCTCCCGCGGGGGAGGCGCGGGGGAGGCTAGGAGGGCCTCACTCCCACGTTCCGGCTCCCCTCTCTTTGCTAAGTACGCAATTGCCGGTTCAGGGCCTTCTCCAGGTTAGAGAGGTATTCGGTGAACGCGCGACGTCCCGCCGGCGTCGCCTGCACCCACGTGCGCGGCTTGGAGTCCAGAAACTCTTTCGTGATAGCGAGGTAACCGGCGTCTTCGAGCTTGCGCAGGTGGGCAGTCATATTTCCGCCAGTCAGATCGAGCGTCTGCTGGATGAACGTGTAGGCCAGCCGGTCCGCTCCTGGTTGGGAGACAAGCATAGTCATCATCCGCAGCCGGGTGGACTGGTGAATGGTCTCGTTGAGGACGATTGGTTCGTCCATCAATGGACCCCGCTCTTGCGTATCCACCAGGCGCCTAGGACCACCACCATCATCATCGATGCCGCCGACACCAACATAGCCTCGTCGCCGTCCACGAGGTAGTTGGGAATGTAGAACGCTGCCGCGAACCCCGCGCCGACCGCCGCGATCACCGGGCGGTGCATGATGCCGAACAGGACGTATGCCAGGGCCACTATGCCAATGGCGACGCCTGGTATGTTGTCCCCGTCTTCCGCATTCCGCATTCCCGATGCCGCCGGAATGAGGAAGACCCCCACAACTACCGCGAGCCAGTAGAGGAACACCCGAATACCGGCGCTACGAGCGGCGTCGCCGGCCGCCATCTTCCTAGCGGCGCGGCTTCCGATGAACGCGCTTCCCACCATGCCCGGCACCATCAGGATGCCCCACAGCACTCCGAAAATCCACGGGCTGCGCTCCGCGAATTCGGGCGCGAGCGTCAGGATGGCGTACTGCGAACCTACTCCTACCGAAGCTATCGCGGCCCAAAGCAGCGTTATCATCGCCGTACCGGCGACGTACATCGAGCTCCGCGCGCTGTCCATCGTGGAGTGGATGGCCTCCCAACCTTCTTGGGGCGCCAGCGCCTCGCCCTCTCCGTTCGCTTCTTGCATTGCACGCCTCCTTGATGCCGTTCGGGCTGGATCCAGTATGTTTGCGATACAAACTAGTTTACATAACTTAAAAGCATAGTCAAGCACTTGGACTTCAGCGGCAACCGTGATGCGGAGCCAGGCCTCTCTTCCGCAGGCGGGCGGGCATCTTCGACGCAATCACGGGACGGCGGACTTGACCGGCCACGACGCGGGCGCCAAGCTAACGCCGTTCGCTAGACGCTCATCGAGGAGGCTGGACATGGCTGAGAGAGTTTGGGAGAAGTACCTGAGCGAAGCCGACCGGGAGCACGTCGCGGCCAGCGGGCACAAGACCCGAGGCTTCGGTTCGAGGCCCGCGCTGCTGCTGATCGACCTTTATCGTTGGGTGTTCGGCGACCGTCCTCAGCCGCTGATGGAGGCGATCAAGGAGTGGCCCGGCAGCTGCGGACCTGCGGCCTGGGAGTCGCTTCCGCACATCCAGCGGCTTCTCGCAACCGCCCGCGAGGTGGGGATGCCCGTGGTCCACGTCACAGGGCTGCCCGAGGAGCATTCGGGCGTGCTCGGCTGGGCGAGCGCGGGAAGGAAGCGAGGGGGCCGCGCCGGGTACATGGGCGGCGACACCAAGATGAAGGGCAAGTACGACATCATCCCTGAGGTCGCGCCGATCGAGGGGGAGGTCATGCTTCGAAAGGCGTCCCCCAGCGCCTTCTGGGGCACGCCGGTCGCCGGGCACCTGACCGCCCTAGGCGTGGACACGGTCATCGTTGCGGGGGAGAGCACCAGCGGGTGCGTCCGCGCTTCGGTAGTCGACGGCTGCACGAACCGCTACCGCATGGTCATCGCCGAGGAGTGCGTGTTCGACCGACATGAAGCGCCGCACGCCATCAACCTGTTCGACATGAACCAGAAGTACGCCGACGTGCTCGCGGTGGACGAGATCATCGACTGGATGCACAAGTGGCAAGCGCCCGAGGGCTTCGGCGTGGACGCGGAGTAGAAGATGGGACGTCTCGACGACAGAGTCATCATCGTGACGGGAGGCGCGGCGGGCATCGGCAGGGCCTTCGCCGAGGGCTTCGTCCGCGAGGGCGCGAAGGTCGTCCTCGCGGACATCAACGGGGCCGCTGCTGAAGCGTCCGCCGCCGAAATCAACGACGGGGGCGGCGAGGCCTTGGCCTTGACCGTCGACGTGTCGGACCAAGCGCAGACGGAGATGATGGCTGCGGAGACCATCGCCCGTTTCGGCAAGATCGACGGTCTGGTCAACAACGCGGCTATCGCTATCCGTGTGCGGCATACCCGTGCGCCCCTCGAAGAGATACCCCTGGACGAGTTCGACCGGATGCTCGCGGTGAACCTGAAAGGCGTATTCCTGTCCTCACGCGCCGTCGTGCCGCACATGAAAGCGCGCAGCTACGGCAAGATCGTGAACATGAGCTCGGGCACGTTCTTCAACGGCCGGGAGAACCTGGTCCACTACGTGGCGTCGAAGGGCGGCGTGATAGCGTTTACCCGGGTGCTGGCCCGAGAGGTCGGCGATTGGCATATCACGGTCAACTCCATCGCTCCAGGCTTGACGGCGAGCGAGACGGAAGAGCACGACATGGAGCAGTTCGCGGCGCGAATCCCGAACCGGGCCATCAAGCGCATCGAGATGCCGGAAGACCTGGTGGGCGCGGCGCTCTTCTTCATGTCGGCGGAGAGCGATTTCATATCCGGGCAGACGCTCGTCGTGGACGGTGGCGTCGCCGTGCACTAGGCGGGCGCCCATCTCCGTCATTCCCGCGCAGGCGGGAATCCAGGCCCCGTTAGGGGCGCCCTTGCCCCCGCGAAGGCGGGGGACGACGACAATGAGGAGTGACGCATGGGCAGACTCGACGAACGGGTAATCATCGTGACCGGCGGGGCGCAGGGCATCGGACGCGCGTTCGCCATGCGGTTCGCTGAGGAGGGCGCGCGCGTCGTTATCGCGGACATCAACGGCCCCGCCGCCGAGACGACGGCGGCGGAGATCGGCGAGGCGGGAGGCGAAGCCCTCGTGTCCGTCACCGACGTGTCCGACGCGGACGCCACGGAGGCGATGGCGCAGGCGGCCATCGAGAGGTGGGGGCGGATAGACGGGCTCGTGAACAACGCGGCGTTCTTTCAGCGCCCCCAGGTGACCAGAGGGCCTATCGAGGAGATCAGCCCCGATGAGTGGGACCGGGTGATGGCGGTGAATGTCCGCGGGCCGTTCCTCTGCTGCCGGGCGGTGCTGCCGCACATGAAGGCGCGGGGCTACGGGAAGATCGTCAACATCAGCTCGGGCACGTTCTTCTCGGGGCGCTCGACGACGCAGTATGTAGCGTCGAAGGGGGCCGTGATCGGGATGACGCGGACGCTCGCGCGAGAGACGGGAGATTTCGGGATAACGGTGAACTCGATAGCGCCGGGCTCGACGGCGAGCGACCCGGAACGCGGCGAGTCAAGCTACCAGGGCCGCGTCCCGGACAGGGCGATCAAGCGGATCGAGCGTCCGGAAGACCTGGCGGGCGCGGGCGTCTTCCTGATGTCGTCCGACAGCGACTTCATGACGGGCCAGACGATGATTGTCGACGGAGGCGCCGCGCTGAACTAGGTGACCTCAGGGGCTCGCGCCGGGGAGGATGGGGAGCGCATTGCGACTTGGCGAGCAGAGGCTGAACAACTTGCCAATGCCCTCGTAGAGTCCCCAAACCCCCGCCCGTCTGCGGGAGGAGACGCGTCGGCGCAGCGAAGCGCGGGGGAGGAGAAGCCTTCGCTCGCAGCCACTCCCCTCACCCCAAACTCCACCCGTCACTCCCCGACAGCGGGAACCTCGCAGCGCCGCGACTGTGACATCTGCCCATTGCCCAATCCCCCTCCGCCCCCTACGATGAGGAGGGGCCGCCTGACCAAGCTTCTAAACCTCTCCCCCGTCTGCAGGGGAGACTGCGAGGGGGCGTCCTTGCAGGGGAGGACTGAAGAGGGGAGATAAAAATTGCGAATCAGTCAGGAAGTAGTTCTAAGGCCAGGGAAGCAGGCCACGGCCATGAAAACACCCTCTGTCAACCCCTCGCTGTCATCCACTTTCGGGTACTTTCTTACTCGTAACCTCATTGAAAAATCAGGGACTTCTTACTCGTAACCTCATCGAGAGTCGAGCACTTTAACCTCGCGGCGCGGACGGAGCCGGAAGTCGCGCAAGGCCCCCCGGCGGAGATAATCCAAGACAATGACGGACAAGGAGAGGAGCTAGCGATGGGAGAGATTGTATGGGCGGCGGGCTCGGTGCACGCGCCCCAGCTGCTGACCAGACCCCCGCAAGAGGACCAAGCCCAGCTGCAGGCCGGCATCGACGCGATGGCCGTGCTCGGCCGGGAGCTCGACGCCACGCAACCCGACGTGCTCGTGCTCATCGGCATAGACCACGTGGAGACATTCTTCCCCGGCTCGGTCCCAGCCTTCGCCATCATCACCGGCGAAACCGCCACAGCGGAGTTCGCTGGCCACGAGTACGAAGTCCCCATCCATCAGGAAGTCGCCCGCGACTTGCTGAACGGACTCGTCGAGCAGGGCATCGACCTGGCTTACGCGCATGAGGCGCTGCTGGGGCACGCCTTCGCGACGCCGCTGGAGTACATCCACCAAGGCCGCTCCATCCCCATCGTGCCTATGTTCGTGAACGTCTACCTGCCGCCTCTGCCGACGGCGCACCGGTGCGTACAGGTGGGCGAGGCGATACGCAAGGTCATCGAGCGCCGGCCGGAGAAGGTGGCGGTCCTCGCAAGCGGCGGGCTGTCGCACTACCCCGGCACCTGGAAATACTTCTACCCCGAGTACGAGTTCGACCACTGGGTCATTCAAGAGCTGGAGGAGGGCAGGCCGGAGTCCTTGCTTGAGCTAACCGGCGAGCAGCTGGACGAGGTTGGGAACACCGAGCTGCTGCCCTGGCTGATCATGCTGGGCGCCACGGGAAACCAGCGCGGCGAGCTGCTGAGCTACCAGCCGACCTCCCATCACGGCCACGGGGTGATGCGCTTCATCCCGGACCGAGGCGGGCGCGGGCAGGAGCACCGGGAAATACCCAAGTTCGGCGGGTTTGAGTTCAAGGGCCAGGGGTACGAGTTCTACAAGTACCCGACGCTTGAGACGTACCCGCTGAACAAGGCGCTGTTCGACCTGCGGCGCGACGAGGGGCTGCGGCGGCGCTTCGTGCGCGACATGGACGGCGTCGCTGCGGAGCTGGGCGTTACGGGCGAGCAGGCGGCGGCGTTGCGGACGATGAGCACGGACGCGCTCGCGAAAGCCGGAGCACACGGCATCCTGGCAATCACGACGACGCTCACCCTCCAGCGCAGCGCGAAAGAGGCGGGCATCGAGATCAGCTCGGTGGCGTAGCTATGGCGCCCGCTCGATCTGCCCCGACCGGGGTCGCTCCCCAGGATGAGCCGGTGACGAACGACGCGCGGCCTCGTTGCCCCTGGCCCGGCGACGAGCTCATGCGCCGCTACCACGACGAAGAATGGGGCGTCCCGACGCACGACGACCGCAAGCTGTTCGAGTTCCTGGCGTTGGAGGCGGCGCAGGCGGGCCTCTCGTGGCGAACGATCCTGCATAAGCGAGAGGCGTTCGTTCGCGCGTTCGACGGGTTCGACCCAGAGCGCGTCGCAGGCTTCGGCGATGCCGACATCGAACGAATGATGCAATACGCAGGCATCGTGAGGAATCGCCTGAAGCTCCAGGCGATCGTGCATAACGCCCAGCGGTTCCTCGAAGTACAGCAAGAGTTCGGCAGCTTCGCCGCCTACCTCTGGGAGTTCTTCGATGCGGCGCCGCTGCGCCGGCCGGGAACGCTCACCGAAGAGATGGTCCCGGCCACAACGCCGGAGTCCGATGCGCTGTCCAAGGACCTGAAGCGACGCGGGTTCAAGTTCGTTGGCTCCACCATCGTGTACGCGTACATGCAGTCGATGGGCCTCGTGAACGACCACGTCACCGGCTGCTTCAGAGCGCCGGACTAATCCTCTCGCTGCTCGCGCAGGAACAGCACGGCCATCGGCACGCCCGCCGCGATGATGAGCACGAGCGCCGGCATTGCCGCGCGCGCGAAGAATGCCTCCGACGCCGCGCTCCATACCGAGGTCGCAAGGGTTCGGAAGCCGGTAGGGCTCAGGATGAGGGTCGCGGGCAGCTCTTTCATCGTCAGCAGGAAGACGAGTGCCGCGCCCGCGGCGATGCCTCGCGCCAACAGCGGAAGCGTGACGAGCCGGAAGGCCTGGAAAGACGTCTTGCCCAGACTCCTAGCCGCCTCCTCGACCCGCGGGCTGACCTGGCGCATCGCCGCTTGGGTCGTGCCCGCCGAAGCCGGGATGAACAGCACGACATAGGCGGCGACTAGTAGGAACGTCGTCTGGTAGACCGGCCTGAGGACGGCCGCGCCGAAGAAGACGAACGCCAACGCCACCGCTAGGCCCGGCAACGCGAAACCCACGTAGGTCAGGCGTTCGAGGGCAGAGCTGATCCAGCCGGGGTGGCGGACGCTTAGGACGGCGACGGGAACCGCGCCGATAGCGGCGGCGCCCGCAGCGAGGCCCGACACATAGACCGTGTTGAGGGTGTTCGTCCAGAGCAGGTCCAAGGGCTCGCCGGCCATCACGCCCCGCACAACCCAATAGACCAGGATTGCCATAGGAGCGACGAGGGACAAGATGACGATACTCCCCGCATAGGCGGCTGCGGCCCACCTCCAACGGCCCAGTGACACAAGGGCGGCGCTCCGTTGCGTTCCCGGCGTTACGCGGTAGTAAGCGCCCGAGCCCCGGCTACGGCTCTCCGCCACGAGGAGCGTCAGGGCGAGGGCCACCAGCGCCAGCGACAGCGCAGCTGCGACGCTCCGGTCGAACGCTGTCTCGTACTGAATGAAGATCACCCAGGTGAACGTCTGGTAGCGGAGGAGCGATACCGCGCCGAAGTCGCTGAGCGTGTAGAGGGCGACCAGCAGCCCTCCCGCGACGATGGAGGGCCGCAGTAGCGGGAGGGTCACCTGGAAGAATGTGGCGCCCGCGCTTCTACCGAGGCTGCGCGCAGCCTCCTCCATGGAGGGGTCCATGCGATGCAGGGCCGCCTTCACCGGCAGCATCACGTAGGGGAAGGAAAGTAGGGCGAGAGTCAGTGTCGCGCCGGGGAGCCCAAAGACCGACGGCAAGCGGTCGACGCCGAGGGGCTCCAGCCAGCCCTGAACCATGCCCTTGGGGCCGAGGGCCGTGACCACGAGGAGAGCGAAGACGTAGCTCGGTATGACAAGCGGGAGGGCGGTCAAAGTGGCGAAGAGCCTGCGGAAAGGCAGATCGGTCCGCAGCGTTAGCCAGGCCAGCGAGACGCCAAGCACGACGCACGAGCCGGTGACCAAGGCCATCAGGAGCACGGTGCGGAGAAGGATGCCAAGCGTGCGCATCGTGAGCAGCACGTCGAGCGCTCCCACCCCCGAGTCGAGAGTGCGCACGAGGAGGTAGCCGGGCGGCAGCAGCATCAGCAGCCCAATGGCCGCGGCGGGTATCCAGATAAACGCCGGAGGCATCGGGCTTGTGCGTGACCTCGCCTCTGTTATGGCTGAGTTTTGCACGGTTGCAGCTTAGACCAAGACCGGCCCCGTCCCCCCGGGAGGAAGGGAGGACGGAGCTGTAGGAAGCACCGCGGGAGTTGAGCCCGTGCTATGGCAGGGCCCCAAGCTCCCTGAGGATGTTGGTTGTGCCTTCGAGGTCGGCGAGGTCTGCAAGGGCGATATCCGGCCGGTTAATCTCGTCGATGGGCGTCAACAGCCGGTTGACGTTCACACCATCGACCAGAGGATACTCGAAGGTCTGCCCCGCGAAGAACTGCTGAGCGACAGTGGACAGCAGGAAGGCGAGGAATCGCTCGGCGTTGTCCCTGTTCGAGGCAGTATCCAGGATGCCGGCGCCGGAGACCATGATCAGGCTCCCCGGTCCACCCGCGGGAAGGTGGTAGTTCCTGGCGGCGAAGTCCTCACCCTCTTCGGAGACGAACCGGTAGAGGTAGTAGTGATTGACGAGTCCGATGTCAATCTCGCCAGCAGCGACGGCGGCGACCTGAGGCGTGTTCTTCGGGTAGATGGCGACATCGTTCTCGATCATGCCCGATATCCATTCGCGGGTCTTTTCCTCGCCCCAAATCTCCCGCATCCCGGTAATCATGGTCAGCAGCGACCCATTGGTAGGGGCCCACCCAAGACGACCCTTCCACTGGGGCTGCACGAGATCGAACAAGTCGTTCGGAAGCTCGTCCTCCGGCACGCGATCAGGGCTGTAGACGAGCACACGGGCCCTGCCCGAGACGCCAACCCAACGGCCTGTGTTCGATTGCGCCCACTCAGGCGCCCGGTCCAGGATGCTGTCGGGGAGAGGAGCAAACATAGCTTCGACGGCTCCTAGGCCGCCAGGGTCCTGAGCGTAGAAGACGTCAGCAGGGCTATTTGCGCCCTCTTCTAGGAGTGTCGCAGCGAGGGACGCGGTGCCGCCGTACTTCACCTGCACGTCAATGCCCGTTGCATCGGCGAACTGTCGGATGATGGGGTCGACGAGGCTCTCGCCGCGGCCCGAGTAGATGATGAGAGAGCCGGGCGATTGGGGCGTGGGCTCCATGGCTGGGGGCGTGGGTGTGGCCGCCGACCTTGGAGTCGGTGTTGCCGTGGGGTCATCGCCGCCGCAAGCCGCCGTGAGCGCCAATGTGAGGAGTGCTGCCGCCAGGAGGGGCAGCCGAATGAAGGATGAGATGCGCATGAGTCATGTCTCCAAGTAAGGATGCACCATCGCACGATTTAGTGCGTACTAAGTTTCATACGCAGTGTAACCGAAAAGACAGTCGTGTCAACTAGGAGCGGGGAGTGGGGGCGCGGCGATCAGCGCCCTCCGTACGGCGGCGCCCCGTACGCCGCCGTACTCCTATCCGCCGAAGTCGGTGGGTAAGAGGTTGGGGATGGAGTCCTTGATGGGATAGACGGCGCCGCAGTGGGCGCAGGTCAGCGCGCCGTCGATGATGTCGTCGCCGTCCTCGCGCTCGACGGAGAGGTCGAGGGAGGTCTTGTCGGTCGGGCAGGCGAGGATATCTACGAGGTCTCGCTTCATGGTCAGCCTTTCAGTCCTTGCTCGACCAACAGCCGGAGCACATCGGAGAGCAGGAAAACGATGATTCCAAGGATAACGGTCATGTTCACATGGCCCAGAGCGTCGATCATGCCGCGGAACCGGCCTCGCGGGGCCGCGCCTCCATCGGAGCGCCTTCGTCGTCCTACGGCAAGGAAGAACATCCAGGCTGAAAGTGCCACCTTCACGGCAAGGACGGCGCCGTAGGGGATGGTGGCGGTGGGCTCAGCGATGCGGACGAAGAAAAGGACAGCGCCCGTGACAACGAGGACCCACATGGCGAGTAGCACCATCTGACCGAACTCGACGCCAGCGAACCTCGTTGCTTCCGGCAGGAGGGAGCCACTGCGAATGGCAGGGCGAAGCACGACCCAATAGAAGATGCCGCCGCCGACCCATGCGACGGCGGCTATAGCATGAGCCCATCGGACGATAAGGAGAGCAGCGTCGGCCACGGGTCGAGATGCTAGGGGATTCACCGGGCATTCGGCAACGGGCCGAAACTGATCGAGGCGTTGTGGAATCGGGTCAATGCGCTGACTACAATCTCTTTGGAGGGAATAATGGCCAATGTGACGCTGTACCACTGGGTGGGGTGAGGGACGTGCAAGACGGCGAGAGCGGCGCTCTCGCAGGCGGGTGTCGACTACAGCGAGCGGGACTTCTTCAAGCAGCGCTTCTCCAAAGAGGAGATTGAATCGCTGCTGGGAGGGGAACCTCCTAGTGCGTTGTTCAATCTGAGGTCCGCGACCTTCAAGAAGAGCGGAATCGACCCAGAATCGCTTACAGAGGAGCGAATGCTGGAGCTGCTGGCGGAGGAGCCTCGCTACTGGCGGAGGCCGGTTGCGGTAATCGACGGCAAGCTCATGGCCGGGACCAACGCCAAGAAGCTCGGCTCGGCGCTCGGATTCTGATTTTGCGTTCGGTCAGCACTTCTAAGCCCGTCCGTTCCCTGCTTGCGCCTGGCGAACTAAGCAGGAGCGCTTAGCCGTGCCAATACGTGTGCTCCCTCCCGATGTCGCCGCCCGTATCGCCGCAGGGGAGGTCATCGAACGGCCTGCGTCGGTTGTCAAGGAGCTCGTCGAGAACTCGCTGGACGCCGGCGCAAGTGCAATAGAAATCGAGGTCCGGCACGGCGGACTCGCCTCCATACGAGTGACCGACGACGGGTGCGGCATACAATTCGATGAGACGGCGCTGGCCTTCGAGCGGCACGCCACGAGCAAGCTGACATCGGTCGATGACCTGGCCAGCATCGGCACGCTCGGATTCCGCGGGGAGGCGCTGGCCAGCATCGCGGCAGCCGCCAGCGTCACGTTGGTAACGCGTACCCCGGACTCCGACGTGGCGACGGAAGTCGAGCTGGAAGGCGGCCGTGTCGCGAGGCAACGGCCAGCGAGCGCCGCGCCAGGGACGACCATCGAGGTCGAGGCGCTTTTCTCTACGATTCCCGCGCGATTGAAGTTCATCAAGTCGGCTGCGGCGGAGACGGCGCGAGTGCGCCAGACTGTCGACCACCTTGCGATGGCCAACCCCGGCGTACGCTTCACGCTCAAGACGGACGGGAAGGCGCAGCTTTCGACGTCCGGCAACGGCAGCCTGCGCGACGTGGCGGCCGCCGTCCACGGCGGAGAGCTTTCGGAAGCGATGATCGAAGTGGCGTCGTCCGCCGGACCATACCCCGTTCGGGGGCTCACGAGCGCGCCGGAACACAGCCGGGCGAACCGCACCGGACTGAGCGTATTCGTGAACAATCGATGGGTGCAGAACAGGACAATCGGCGTGGCGATCGAGGAGTCGTACCGCGGTCTGCTGATGGAGGGCCGCTTCCCGATAGCTATCGTATTCGTCGATGTCCCTTCCGCCGAGGTGGACGTGAACGTCCACCCGAACAAGCGCGAGGTGAGGCTCGTGCGCGACGGGGACGCGTTCTCCAGCGTGCACCGAGCGGTGCGTGACGCGTTGCTAGGCGAATTCCCCATGGCGGAAGCGCAGGGGCTGATCGCCGAGGCAACGCCTGTCCCAGCGTTACCGGCATCGCCCGGTTTCCACCTCACGCTGCCGCCTCAGCAAGAAGCGATGGCTCCGCTGCCCGAGCCGGGGCCCACTGCTTCCGACGAGACTCCTGCCCAACCAGCGCTCCACCCATCTCCACTCTCGGGCCTACGCATGTTGGGGCAAATCTCGAGCACCTACATCGTCGCCGAGGGGTCTGACGGCATGTACTTGATCGATCAGCACGCGGCACATGAGTCGGTCCTGTACTACCGGCTGCTCCGGCAGTGGGAGAAGAGCGCCCCAGACGTGCAGCCCATGCTCGAACCGCTGCCGGTCGATCTCACGCCTGAGCAGCTAGACACCGTCAGCGGCGCTCGCGGGGTCTTGGAGCGCTACGGCCTGGTGCTGGAACCCTTCGGCGATGGGGCTTGGCTCGTGCGGGCGACGCCCGCCATGGCGCGGCGGGTCAATATCGCCAAGTTGCTCAGCGAGGCGCTCGACGGATTTCGGACCGGTTCCGAGGGAACGGACACGCACCTGGCCGTGGCCGCCTCGATCGCGTGCCATAGCGCGGTGCGGGCAGGACAGACGCTGGACCCGCAGGAGATGAACGCCCTTGGCGACGCGCTGGCGTCCGAGGGCGGCCCGCAGTACTGCCCGCATGGGCGGCCCGTGATTGTCCGTGTGTCCACCGGCTCGCTAGAGAAACAGTTCGGCAGGGCATGAGAATGGCCTTGCCGGTGCTCATAGCCGCACGGAACCCGGCAAAGACAGCGCAGATGCGCGAGCTGCTCTCCGGGCTTGACCTCGAGCTAACTGATAGCGCGGCTGCAGGCGATATGTTCGAGACCAGCGAGGAAGGCCAGTCCCACCTGGCAAACGCCATCGAGATGGCCGTTGCCGAGTCTCGGCACACCGGAGGGGTCGCGGCTGTATCGGACGGCGGACTGAGCATTCCCGCGCTCGGCGACGGCTGGTCGAGCCTAATCACCCGTCGGGGGACGGGCAAGGACATCCCGGACGAGGAGCTTGCGCGGCGCTTGCTGCGACGTATGCGGGACGTCGCGGGCGAGCGGCGCGTGTGTCATTGGACCGAGTCGGTCGCTGTCGCGAAATCGGGGGAGCTGATCGGCGCATGGGAGGCGAACGGATTACGGGGCTACATCGCGCACGATTACGTTCCGCCGGAGGGCGGGACCAACGGGTTCTGGGTGAGCGGGCTCTGGGTAACGCAATCAAGGAAACGCCGCTGGCAGTTGTCAGGCGCCGATCTCGAAGCGCTAGGCAACCCTTGGGGCGCACTGCGCGAGCCGGTGCGGGACCTCCTCAGCAGGCTAGGGGAGGCGGACTCGTCCGGCGCTCCGCACCACTAGACCGTCACGTTCGAGGGCGGTGAGAAGATCCGCCAGGGTTGTCGGAGCGCCCTCGGCCAGCGCCGCGACCTCATCGATTAGCGCGCCGTCATCGTCGGGGCGGCTGCGGAGGAAGTCGACGATCCGGCCTCGGTAGTAGCGAGTCGAGCCTTCAAACTTCGATTGCTTGGGCGAGTAGGGGACGGACGCCTCGGCGAGGCGGCGGTCTGCGCCCGCCTGGAGGGTTGGGGCGGCCGCGCATTGCTCGCGCAGAGGGCAGAGCATGCAGCGGGGGCGGGCGGCCGTGCAGACGGTCGCGCCGATGTCCATCAAGCCTTGATGCCATTCGGATGCTGAGACGCCGCCGTCGCGGGGCGCCAGCTCGGCGGCAAGCGGGCCAATCTCGCTACGCGAGGGGGCCTCGACTCCGTGCACGACCCGGCTCAGAACGCGGTAGACGTTGGTGTCGAGAACAGGGACGGCGGCGCCGAAGGCGAAGCAGGCGACAGCAGCGGCAGTGTAGGGACCAATGCCGGGCAGCGTTCGCAGCTCTTCGACAGCCTCGGGGAGATGGCCGCCATACCGCTCAACGACTTCTCTTGCGAGCCGGTGCAAGCGCACGGCGCGGCCGTTGTATCCCATGCCGGCCCAGGTGCGGATAACGTCGGCGGGCTGGGCTTCCGCGAGAATCGCGAGGGACGGGAAGGTTTCGAGGAAGGCGAGGTACTTTGGGATGACGCGGTCGACCTGGGTCTGCTGGAGCATGACCTCGGAGACGAGAATCGCGTAGGGGTCCCGCGTGCGGCGCCAAGGGAGATCGCGGGCGTTAGCGCGGTACCAACGAGCGACAGTTTCGTGCAGCTGAGGAGCGCTGGGCATCGCTACGCCGCAAGGAGCGCGTCGATAATCTCGCGCAGCTGCTCGGCGGAGACCGGGCCATTGACCTTGCGCACGATTTGCCCGTCCGCGTCCAGGAAATACTTCTCCGGCACGCCTCGTACGCCGTAGGTCACTGCGGTCGCCCCGCTCTCGTCGAGGATGTTGGGGTAGGCGACGTCGAATCGCTCAATGTGATTGGCGACATCTCCGGCGTCGTCCCAGATGGCGAGTCCTACGAACTCTACGGGCACGTCGGCGTACTCGCGGTAGACGGCGGCGAGGTCCGCGGCCTCGACGCGGCAGGAGACGCACCACGACGACCAGAAGTCGACCATCACCACCTTTCCGCGCAGGCCGTCGAGATTCACTAGCTCGCCTGAGATGAGGTCGAGTCCGGCAAAGCCGGGCGCGGTGCGGGCGGCGACGGCAATCTCGCCTGACTCGTTATGTTCGAGCAGGCCGCCGGGGTTGCCGGCGTCGTCCACCTGGCTCCAGACCAAGACAGCCAGGAGGGCGAAGAAGGGGGACATGGCGAGGAGGAAGTAGAGTAGCCGCTTCCTTCCAGTAGAGGATGAGGTAAGGGGCGTTGTCTCAGCAGGGTACGTCATGGCGAGGTCAGGGGTTTAGGGTAGCGCCTTCTGTGGGGGCATGATCTTCTTTTGCCGGCTACTTCATTTCTTGGAATCTTTGATCTACGTGGCCTTGATGCGGGCGACGGGCAACGGAGGCGAGAGGCAGGAACAGAAAGTCCCCGGACATTTCTGAACCTGTTTACCAGGCCATGGTGCGGTGGAAGGGGGTTAAGAATCCAAGAATCCACAACTTTTCGGCCCCCCGGCCCGCGTGGCTTTGGAGTCTATGGAACAGGGCGGAGAAGTGCGTGGGCTCTTCGTTTTTCAGAGTCCATGGTAGGGGTTGGCCGGGGATGGGGGAAGGGGCAGATGTCGCGACGGCGCTCTCGGGGAGGGGAAGTATCCAAATGGATGGACAGGAAGGGGTGAGGTAGTTCGACAGGCTCACCACGAACCGGTTGGGAGCGGCGCCGGTTTGGGGAGAGACGCCAATACCTGAGTTCCCACCTGCGCGGGAATCCCTCATGTTGGGCTGACGCCCCACACCACAACCGACGAAAGTAGGCAGGCGGGGCAGCCCCCTCTCTAACTCTCCCCCGCAGACGGTGGAGAGGACTTTCGAAGCAACGACGGGGGAGGGGCTGCGAGGTTCCCGCCTGCGCGGGAATGACGGGAGGGGGAGCGGCCCCTCTCGCCAGATGTCGTTGGGCGGCCTGAAGACACTCGAGCTCGCATGGGAGCGAACGCCGCGGGCGCCAAAGAGGGGCCGATGGCAGCGCCGGGTGGCCGTCCAAGGGCGACCCGCCGCAGCGCTTGCAGCAGGCTCGGGGTTTACTGTTCGGCGCCGGACAGCTCGTGGGCGACGATGGAGGCTTCGCCCAGAGTCATCACGGTCTCTGTCGAGCTGCCCATCACGACCTCGTAGGTCGACGACATCACGCCTGACGTCGCGGACGTTGGCGAGCCGCCTTCGGAGACCTCGTAGACCTCAGCCTTGCCCTTGGGGCCCTCGATAGTGGTAATCAACTCTCGTTCCGCCATTGTTCCTTACCTCCTGGTAGCGCCTCTTGGGGTTGAGCGTATCCGACTAGAACTTGCCCAGGGTGAAGACCCGGCGGGCGTTGTCCTCAAATATGTTCTTCTTGTCCTCGGGGGTAAGCCACTCGATCTCGTCGATGACCGGGGCCAAGTCGTCAGTCTGCTTGCCGGTCTTGGGGTCAATCGAGGTGCCACTGCCGGGGTTCTCGGTGCCGAACATCACACGGTCCGGGCCGCAAATCTTGAAGCAGTAGTCCAGCGCTTCCTTATTGTAGAGGTTCGTGTCGTAGTACATGCGGCGGAGGCTGGTGTCGAAGTCTTCGAGATTGGGGTTGGCCTTCATGTCGTTGTTGCGCCGGACGCGCCAGCGGCCAATCTGGTAGGGGACGGAGCCGCCGCCGTGGGCAACGATGATCTTCAAGTTCGGGAAAGTGCTGAAGACCTTGCTCGAAGGCCGAGCGAGGTTCAAGACAGCCTGGGACTCGGTGGTGATGAAGTGGGCGGAGTAGGACTCGCGGTCGTCCTTGCAAGCCGCGGAGTGGATGAGGCCGACCGCGTCAAGCCGCACCATGGCCTCGTACAGGGGGAACCAGTACTCGTCGTCCATGGGGGGCGTGTAGGTCGTGCCCTCTCCGGGGTCAGGGTTGACGAGGCAGCCGATGAAGCCGAGTTCGTTGATTGCTCGCTCCAGCTCCGGGACGGCGTGAGAGGAGTCAGGCTTGCCGTCCATCTGCGGGAGGCCGGCGATGCCCTGGAAACGGTCGGGATGGGCTTTGACTTGCGTGGCGATGATGTCGTTGTTGACTTCGGCGAACCAGGTGACGATGGACTCCGGCTTCTCCGAGTGCATCATCTGGAAGGGGCGGGGGGACAGGAACTGCACATCCGTTCCGAACTTGTCCATGATATCGATGTTCTGCTGCGCGAACTGCTCAATGCGCTCGTCTGAGGCGCTGAAGGCGGCCTTGCCGTGGTAGCCGCGCCCCGAGAGCAGGATCGATTTGAAGGCGTAAAGCTCGGGCGGCGCAACCGTGTGCGCGTGCATGTCGATAATCTTCTGACCGTTGAGCATTCTCTCCTCCTGGGTGTTGGCCCCGAAACGCCGAGTGGACGGCCTTAAGGGGCTGGAGACAGGCCGTGGGGATACTGCGCGCCAGACGACCCAATCCGGCGCGTTTCTACATGCGAAAGGATGGCGTGTCAAGTGTACTGAGTCCTGCGCGCCAGCCCCGCAGACCGGATGCTTGGCGCATTGGCGGCCAGCAGTAGTACACTTGCAGCGACAGTAACTTATGCGAGGCTTGGTCCCGACAACTGGCGGGCGCCGGGCGCTAATTCTCTGGAGGTCATCGATGGCCAAGATAGTTCTAGGAGCAGGCACTTCCCACAGCCCGATGCTCGCGCTGAACGCCGAGCAGTGGCCGAGGTACGCGCAGGGCGACCTGCGGCACCAGGAGCTCGTGTTTCCCCCGGAGGGGTGGGCGATGCCCTACGACGAAGGGCTTGCAAAAGTGCCGACGGCGATTCGGGAGAGGCCACTGACGGAAGAGGCCTTCCAGCCGCAAGTGGATGCATGTCAGCGGGGTATCGCCGAGCTCGCGAAGACCTTCGCCGAGGTCAACCCGGACATCACCATTATCGTCTCCGATGACCAGGACGAGTGGTTCTTTGAGGACAACATGCCGACGTTCTCAGTGTTCTGGGGCGACTCGGTCTCAATCAAGCCCCGGTCGCTGTCCGCCGGTTTTCGTGACCCGGACATCATGGAGTCGATAGCAAAAGGCTACGGGGACGTAGCGGTAGACGTGCCCGTGGCGTCGGACCTCGGCCGCCACGTCATCGAGTACATGGTTGCCCACGACTTCGACGTCTCCCACTTCAACTACTTGAAGGAGAACTACGGCGGGAGTGTGGCGCGGCGCTACCCGAAAGAGCACGGCGAGCTGGACTCGGTGCGGAACACGGAGCCACGGCCGCAGGGATTGCCGCACGGGTTCGCGTTCGTGGTGAAGCGGCTCTTCGACAACGAGCCTCGCACGATTCTGCCGGTCTTCGAGAACACGTGCTACCCGCCAAACCAGCCGACGCCGAAGCGCTCCTTTGAGTTCGGGAGGGCCATCGCCGCCGCGGTGCGGGCATGGGACAGCGACAAGACCGTCGCAATCATCGCCTCGGGAGGACTTAGCCACTTCGTCGTCGACGAGTGGCTGGACCGAACGGTGCTCGAAGCCCTGGAGAAGAAGGACGCGGAGACGTTGATGACGATTCCGCGAAGCCATCTCTACTCGGCCGCGTCGGAGACGCAGAACTGGATCGTGGTCGGCGGCGCGATGGAGGACACGGACCTCAACTTCGAGACCATCGAGTACGTGCCCGTGTACAGGACTCCGGCCGGGACCGGTGGCGGTTGGGCGTTCGGGCGCTGGATGTAGACAGCGCTTCGCATAACGTTGGAAAAGGGCCCGGTCGGATTCGACCGGGCCCTTTCTCATGGGAAGTTCCCGCGCCGACGCTTCTCCTCCCCCGCGCTTCACTGCGCTCGTGCGTCCCCTCCCGCAGACGGGAGAGGGTTTGGGACCGCTACGCTGTCGCGCCGCTGCGAGGTTCCCGCCTGCGCGGGAATGACGGAGGGCTATGCAAAGTCGCCGCTAGGGGGAGTTCGTCGGGGCCAGGCGGAACTTGAGTAGGGCGATGGCAAAGAACGCGACGGCGAAAGCGGCCAGCGCCGCCATGTTCAGGATGACGTCCGAGGGCGCGGCGCCGAACAGCATGAGCTTGTTGAAGGCATCGTTCGCCCAGCCGTGGGGGGTGAGTTTTCCGAGGACCTGCAGCCATTCAGGGGCGATGAAGAGTGGCCACCAGCTTCCGCCAAGGGGGGCGAGCATGAGGGAGGCGAGGACGGCTACGGAACTGGCGCTGCGGACGGTCTTCACCATCGACGCCAGCATCACGCCGAACGAGGCTGACGCGAGCACCAGGAATAGGGAGACCGCGATGACCGCAGCCGGGGAGCGCCCGAAGTCGATGGCGAAGACCAGAATCCCGACCGTCCAGAGCACGGCCAGCTGCATGAGGCCGCGGTAGACGCCGCTGAACAATTTGCCAGTGATGATGGAGGAGCGGCGCACTCCGTTGGACATGAGGCGCTCCAACGTCTGGGTCTGGCGTTCGCGCGCGATGGACTCCGCGCCCAGAGCCGCGACGAAGAAGACGAACATCGTGAGGTAGCCGGGCAGCGTGAAATTCGACGCGTTGAAGGGCTCCACTTCACCCACCTGCTCAACGACTAATGAGGCAAGGGGTGGGCGCTCCGCGATCGCGAGGACCGCGCCGACATCGAGGGCGGCGGGGCCCTCCAGCGCGACGGCGCCGCGCGCGGCCAGGCTGGTTGTCTCGATGCGGCCTGCTATCGCTTGGGCGAGGCCGTGCAGCGCAGCTTGTTCGCCGGGGGAGGCCTCGCCGGTGATGACGTAGAGTTTCGCGCCCTCTCCCGTGGCGACGCGCTGGGTGAAGTCAATGGGGAAGAGCACGTAGCCGGGAATCCTGCCCTCCTCGACCGCCAGGCCTGCCTCCTTTGCGCCCCACTCGTCCACGCCGGAGTCGTCCGCAGCGGTCAGCGCGTCTATGAGCTGGCGCGAGAAGCCGCTCTCCTCCTCCGTGACGACAGCGAACCGCAGCTGCTCGTCTTCCGGGCCAATGTCGCTCAAAGCAAGGGAGAAGCCAACAATGAACAGCATGGGGAAGAGGAGCGCAAAGCCGAGTCCAAAGCGGTCCTTCAAGAAGAGCTTAGTGTCCTTCGCCGCGAGGAGCAGGGATTGGCGCATGAGGAGGCGCATCACTTGCCTCCAACCGAAACGCGGAAGGCGAGGCGCGCTATCAGCAGCCCTACGACAGTGATCCCCCCGAGCACTGCTACCTCCAGCCCGTGGTCGGCGAGCGTCGCAGTTCCCGCGAGGATGCCTTCGAAAGCGTCGATGGCGTACTTGTTGAGAGTGAAGCGGCTGAGGACGTTGAGCGGACCGGAGTCGCCGACGGGGAAGAAGGTCCCGCCGAAGACGGTCATGGCCATGGTGAAGAAAACGGCGCCCCACGTGGCTTGCTCCTGGGAGCGGGCCACGGACGCAATGACGAGTCCTATCGAGCTCACCGCAGCGGCTACAACCAGCGCGAGGACGGCGCTCTGGGCGAACGCGACGAATCCCCCGACCCGCAAGACGACGAAGGCCAAGACAAGCAGTATGAGTGACTGGACGATTCCCCGGCCCACTCCCGCAAGGAACTTGCCGACGAATAGCTGGCCGACGCCGAGGCGCGTCGTCATCAAGCGTTCGAGGATGCCGATGCGACGCTCCTCGACAAGGGACTGCGCGCTCATCGTGACGGAGAAGAGGAGGAACATCACGATGATGCCGGGCAGGAGACGGTCGAGGATGTCGGTCTCCTCCTCGTCGGTGGCGGACAAGGCTACGACGGTCACCGGCGGGTTCTCACGCGCATCGGCTAGGAGCTCCCGGACAAAACCGTCGATCTCGCTGTCCGGGACGGCGTCGCTCACCAGCGAGCCTACCGCGGAGCTGAGCTCGTACTCCGAGGCAAGGTCGAGCATCACGCCTTGGAGGATGCTGGCCATGATCTGCCCTTGGTCCCCACCGCTCCCGCGCCGCTTGACGATGACCTCCGCAGGGACGCCTGACTCGATGCTCGCAGTAAAGCCCGCGGGAATCACGAATCCGGTCAGTACCGCGGAGCGGTCGAGGGCATCGTCGAGGTCGTGTTCCGAGTACCGCTCGACAGTGACGCCTTCAATGGCCTCGACCCGCTCAACAAGGCTCTTGGCGGCGGCCCCGCCGTCGAGGTCCGCGATGTGGGCTGTCCCGTTGAAGGAGGTTTCGCCGCCGAATACGCCGAGCATGAGAGCGAACAGGGCGATGGGGAGGGCGATGCTAAAGGCGAGGTCGCCCCGGTCGGCGAGGAATCTCTTGACCTCGAGCACAGCAAGGTAAACGGGCCGGGCCATGCTAGTCGCGGAGACTCTTGCCGGTGAGGCTGAGGAAGACTTCCTCCAGCGTGGTCTTGCCGGGGTCGCCGACTTGGGCTTTCAGCTCGGCGGGCGTGCCGATGGCGATAATCCGGCCGTTGTCCATGATGCCAATACGGTCGCAGAGGCGGTCCGCCTCTTCCATATAGTGCGTCGTGTAGAGGACGGTCATGCCTTCCGCGCGGAGGGCCAGGATGGTGTCGAAGATGTGGTTCCTCGATTGGGGGTCGATGCCGACGGTCGGCTCGTCCAGAAAGAGGAGGCGGGGGTTGGCCATCAAGGCTATGGCGATGTTGACGCGCCGTTTCATACCGCCAGAGAACTTCGCCACGGCGTCCTTGCTCCGGTTCTCCAGGCCGACGCGTTCGAGAATCATCCCGGCGCGCTCCTTGGCTCCCCCGCCGGAGAGCCCGGACATCCTGCCGAAAAAGACGAGGTTGTCGACGGCGGACAGCTCGGGGTAGAGGGCAATCTCCTGGGGGCAGACGCCGATGAGCTTGCGGGCCTCGTCGCTGTCGCGCGTCACCGAATACCCGCCGATGAGGACATCGCCGGAGTCGGGACTGAGAACAGTCGAGAGCATGCGGATCGTAGTGGTCTTACCGGCGCCGTTGGGGCCAAGAAGACCGAATATCTCCTGGTTGCGAAGGGCGAACGAGACAGAGTCCACGGCTTGGATGCCGTCGAACCTCTTACTCAGCTCATCTGCTACGAGGACGTCTTGCAATCAATCTCCGAATGGGAGAGCCCGGCTCCGAGCGGGAGAGCCCGGCTAATGCTTACGTCCGTCCGAGTACCACTCGCCCGCGCGCTGGGCGCCGCCGGAGTCGACCTCTTTGCCCCAGACCCGCGCTTTCGCCTCGACGCCGTCCCACTCCCTCAAGCGCGCGCCCGCGCCGGAGAGGATGGCCTCGACATCGGGCGTCTTGGGGGCCACGCCGCGGAAGGGGCCGCCGATCTCGTCGTAGCCAGGGTACATGTAGAACTCACAGGGGAGGACGATAGTCCCGGGGTCCTCGTCGTAGACGTTCTTGGGCGTGCCGCCATCCTCGACGATGTCCATCTGCTCGTTCAGCATGCGGCGGAACATGATGACTCCCACGTCGGTGACCCCGAGCCGTTCGGTCGTGCGGTCGCTGACGGGGCCTTGGATGACCCAGGCCACCTGGTCCTGGGCGGCGACGTAGTCGCGAACGATGCGGCCATTCTCATCGAACAGGGGACGATCGTCGAAGGGGACCTCGGTCTGAGGGGCCTCGCCTTCGTTGTACTGCCGGTAGTTCGTGATGACGTGGAGCGTGTGCGTGTCGTCAACAGGGACGCGTATCTCCAAGCCGTGACTGACGCGGAGGATGTTCGGGAAGAGGATGGGATGGCCGATGGCCCAATGGTCGTCGGTCTCCTGCTCGTCGCCGACGAGGCGGCGCTTGATGACGCCGTAGTCGGTAATCTCGAAGCCGATCTTGCGGTGGTCGGCGCCGCGCGCGCCCATGACGGAGTTCCAGGCGTCGCGCTCCTCAGGAGACTTCATGCGGTTCATCTGCCAGCCGCCCCAATAGCGGTGGAGCCACTGGAAGTGCAGCGGGTCGAGGGAGTTCTCCTGGCACTGGAGCCGGTTGCAGGGGAGCATGACGGCCCAGTTGTCCTTGTGGCCCTCCCAGTCAAGGACGTCCCATTTGGGGAGGGCAGGGGCGGGCAGGGGGCCCATGTACACGAAGACCAGCCCGCCAAGCTCCTGGACGGGATAGGACTTGATGCGGACCTTGAACTTGGAGCCTTCGGGCTCGGAGGGCTGGTCAACGCACTGGCCATGCTCGTTGAATATCCAGCCGTGGTAGGCGCAACGGATGCCGTTCTCCTCCGGGATGCCGTAGGAGAGATTGGCCTTGCGGTGGGCGCAGGAAGGCTCAACGCAGCCGACCGTGCCCTTGGCGTCGCGGTAGAGGACGAGGTCCTCGCCGAGAAGGCGGACCTCCTTGGTGGGGTTCTCGGCGTTCAGCTGGGCGCTGCCGGCGAGTGGGTGCCAGTAGCGGCGCATCAACTCGCCCATCGGCGTACCTGGGCCTACCTTGGTCAAGCGTTCGTTCTGTTCCTGAGTAAGCATCTGCTCACCTCCAACCGCTCGCACGGAGCGCCACTAGTGGACTACCTTTGCCGTTCGATTTCAATCCCTCGTCTTCAATCCCTCGTCGATCCGGGGCCGACCTGATGCCGCAGCTCTACCTCGGCGCCGCCGTCGTTGGACGATGCGAGCATAGCAAGGAGCGCCTCTTCGGTCGCCTTGCCCCAGCGCCCGTCGTGCTCGGGTTTCCGGCCCTCCTGTATGGAGCGGTAGAAGCGGCGCACGACTTCCTCTCGGCCCTGATCGGTCGTGTCCAACTCGACGACTTCACGGTCGTTCTCGCCGTAGATGATCAGCCCGTTGGGGATGAGGCGAATGTCAGCCTTTTCGAGGCTGATAAGCCAGACCCCGGAGGACACCCACATGAAGTTGGGCGGGAGCGCGAGCTCAGGGGCGGGTCCCGCCAAGCCGGTGCCGCCGAACCCCTGCTCGCGCTTGGCCTGCGCCTCGTTCTCAGCAGTGTCGTAAACGCGGGCCTTGCGCTGGAGCGCGTAGCCGCCCGTGATGGCGTCGCCCATCTCGAAGGCGAGCGCGCCGGAGTGGAAGCGGTCGTAGCCGCTGTAGGAGGCGGTGGCGAACGCGCCGCCTCGGAACTGCATGGAGGAGACGTAGGAGCCTGCGATGGGGCGGGCGGGGTCCCACACGGTAATCGACGCGCGGAGCTGGCTCAGGAACCCTCCGCCAATGGTGCGGATGATGTCCAACTGGTGGGGGCCTTGCCTGAAGAGGACGCCTCCGCCGTACTCGGGGTCCGGGTTCATCTCTTCAGCGGTGCGGGGGCGGTACAGCCAGTCACCGAAGTGCATGGTCTGGATGGCCCATAGGCCACCGTAGCGCCCTGTCTCAACGAAGTCCGCGACCATCTTGACATGGGGCTCGACGGAGTGAGGGGCCGATACCGCGAGGGAGAGCCCCTTGCGCTCCGAGAGGTCGATAATCTGGTCGGTGTCCTCGATCTTGGTGGCCATGGGCTTTTCGAGGAGGACATGCTTTCCGTGTTCGAGGGCCGCCGAGGCGTGCTCGACGTGGAACCGGTTGGGCGTCGCGACGTAAATTGCGTCGAGGTCAGGGCTCGCGCACATCTCCTCGACATCCGTGTACACGGGCTTGCCGAAGTCCACGGCGAACTTGTCGAGCACCGTCTGCTCGCGGTCAGCGGCCGCGGCAATCTCGATCTCGTCGAGCTTGACCATGGCCGCAATCATCTGCCGGGCGCCGCCGCCGAGGCCGGCGACGCCGATGCGCAGTTTCTTGCTTTCCGAGGCCACTACTACGAGGCGGTCGAGGCCGTCTTGAACGTGTAGTCCGGGTCGGTGTAGGCCTCAGGGGCCATCCGCGACTCCATGCCGCGCTTGGCGAGCTCTTCCTCGAAGAGCTCGCGGATCCAGGGGTCTTCGTTCACGTACTCGATGTTCTCGCCCTCGGCGTTGCCCTGCTCGTCCTCGTCCTTGCCCAAGAACTGGACCGGGGGGTGGAGGGCGAAGTAGCGGGCAGCCTTGTCCCCCAGGTTGAAGTGCTGGTGGAAGTACTGGTCGGGCGGAGTGAGAGCGCTTCCCTCGTGCCAGGGGTAGACGATCTTCTCGCCGCCCTTCTGCGGCCACATGACGGAGAAGCCGTCGCCGCCGGGGATGACGATGAGCCTACCGGGGCCGTGGCGATGGGCCTTCTTGTAGGTGCCCGCCGGGAAGACGGACATGTGGGCCGACATTTCGGAGCCGGGCACGTACATGGCGATGGAGGAGCCGCCCGCGCCGCGCCTGCCTGCGGAGGTGAGCTTGTCCCACGCCAGCAGGTCCGGCCAGAAGTTGCCGCTCCAGACGGTGGCGCCGACGGCGCCCCAGGCGCTGCCGAAGTTCTTCTCGATGTCCTTGGCCTCGGAGAAGAAGTCCTGGTCGGCGTTGTCCAGGATGCTCTTGTTGACGTGGGGATTGTTCATGAAGAACTCAGGGTCTGGAATGGTGCTCATGGCGATGGGCAGATAGTTGAAGTAGAGGAGCCGCACCGGCGTGGCGCCCATGTTGCGGAGCTCCGCCCAGGAGTTCCTGGGAATGACGAAGACGCTCCGGTCCGAGAACTCGAAATCGCGCTTGGCGTTGCTGATCTCGCCCCAAACGGAGGCGAAACCGCGCCCTGATAATACGTAGACCATCTCCTCGACGCCGAGCTTGAACGGCCTCAGCGAGTCGCCGGCGGGTATCTCCTGGACACGCGCCTCGGTGACGCCTCCCATATCGGTGAAGCGTATGAAGGCTGTATCGCAATCGCGGACATCCCAGTGCTCGAGTTCGAGCGTCCTGAGGTCTTCGACGTAGCAGTCAGAGAGCACCGGGATGCCCTTGTCAGCCTGCTCCTCGAGCCAGTTGTCGTGCGTGAAATAGCTGCGGACCATTTCTCCTCCCTCTCTTGTCATTCACTAGTATGCGCGTGGGCTCTGCGCATGATACGGCTCTGCTACAAGGCGCGCACCTCGGTCATGGCGTCGTCGTTCAACTCCCGCATGAGATTGCGTACGGCCGGGGAGAGTGTAGCAGAGCGGGAGCCATTGGATTGGGGGCAAGCTAAGGCAGAGCGGACCCCTTCTCAATTCTCAGTTCTCAGTCCGGCGTGGGCCTGGGCGCAGGAAGTTGTCCGTTTGTCCGGAAAAAGTTGTCCAACTCACATTTGCCAGGCGTGAGAAGTTGTCCAACTCACATTTGCCAGGCGTGAGAAGTTGATCGTTTCGCTCGGCGCCAGGCGTGAAAAGTTGTCCAATTTGTACGGCGAGACGGGGTCTTGAGAGGGTGTTTCCATGGCCGTGGCCTGCTTCCTGGGCCCGAAAAGTTGATCACTCAGGAATTTTTGTCGTCATCAGGGCGAGCGCGGTCGGCGGGCATGGACAGAGGGGGTTGCCGAGCAGAGGGACCGGGCGATGGGGAGGAGGGAGGTCTCGTCTTGGAGGAGGAGCATGGCAGGAGTTAATTTTACGAGGGGTTGGGGGTTGAGGTAAGGGGCAAGTGTCGTGGGGGGAGGAGGCGTGGGGCGTTGGTTGGCGGGCCTCATGGTTCGACGGGCTCACCACGAAACCTATCTGGGGCACTCACCATGAACCTATTTGGGCGGCGGTTGGCAGGTGAAGGGGGCACGGGGAGGGAGCGAGGGGAGGGGGCGGGGATTTAGCGGATTCGGCCTCGGCCGGCCGTTTCCCAGACGGTCTCCAGCGTGCCGCCGCGCACGGCGAAGAGGTGGGAGTGCAGGTTGACGGTGGTGTCGTTGTGGCCGGGGATGACTTCGAGCTTATCGCCGGCGCGCAGCTGGCGGGAGTCGCTGTCGGTCAGGGTTAGGACCATGTGCTCGTCCGATATGGACTTCGGCACAATGCCTTCCATGCCAGGAAACTGCGGCGGCCACTGGTCAGTCGAGACCGATTTCATGCCGGCGTCGAGGACGGCGCGGTCTTCGGCGACGCGGCTCATCACGGTCGCCAGAATCGTGCCGGAGACCTCGAAGTCAGTGGAGGCGCGGCGATACTGGGCGTCCATGAACACGTAGGAGCCGGCTTGCAGCTCCGTCATGCCGGTGTAGTTTCCGGTGAGCTTGTACGTGCCGGTGCCGCCGCCGGTGACGACGTCCACGCCGATTCCCTGACGGCGCAGCTGCTCGACGGTATCGAGGACAGGCGCCATAGCGGCCTCATCCTTCTCGGCGCGCTCCTGCGGGTCCGGGAGCGCCTGCACATGGCCCGCGTAGCCGTGGATGCCGCGAAACTCGAGTCCCGGCGACGCCACGACGGCCTTCGCAAGCGCGATGGCGGGTTCGCCGGGGGCGACGCCGGTGCGGTTGTGTCCGGTGTTGATTTCGACCAGCACGCCCAGGGTGACGCCAAAGGCGCGGGCGGCTTCAGCCAGGTCATCGACGTTGCGGTGGTCGTCCACAATGACTTTGACGTCGGCGCGGCGAGCGAGGGACATGAGCCGCCGCAGCTTCGGCGCGCTCCATATCTGGTACGTCACCAGTACATCGGCGACGCCACCGTCGACCATCACCTCCGCCTCGCCGAGCTTCTGGCAGCAGACGCCGATGGCGCCGGCGTCGAGCTGCTTGCGGGCTATGGCGGGCGTCTTGTGGTGCTTGGAGTGAGGGCGCAGGTTTACGGGCCGCGTCGAGAAGTAGTCCGCCATGCGGCGGATGTTCTCCTCCATGACGTCGAGGTCGATGACGAACGCCGGAGTGTCGAGGTCCTCCTTGGGAGTCCCCGGCAGCCACGTTGACGCGGCGTCCATCATGGCCCCCTCTCTAACTCTCCCCCGCAGACTGGGGAGAGGACCGGAGCCGACATGAACTCTCCCCCGCAAGCGGGGGAGAGAACCCAAGCCAGACATGCGATGTCCGGCGTCATCGATAAGTGGCGAGCACCCGCTCGATGTCGGAGTGGGCGACGCTGGGTCCAGCTTCCTGGGGAACGTACCGCTTGGGCACGCCGTTCACGAAGCCGCGGCTCGGCTCGATGGGCAACGCGATGGAATCGTTGTCCGCGTCGGTCCTGAACACGTTCATGGGGTCCGCACCGTCAGCGACGACCTGCATCTGCTCCTTGAGCAAGGCGCGGTAGAGGATGATGCCGCGGTCCGACTCGCCAAGCTTCTCCATGTGACGCTTGGCAATGGGCCCTTGGGTGACCCAAGCCATGTAGTCCTGGTTGAATGTGATGTCGACGATGAAGCGCCCTTCCGCATCCGTCAGCGGGACGTAGTAGTGAGGGACAGGGTCCTGCTCGGGCACTTCGACGCCGGGAGCAGCCCGGAACGTGTAAATCGAGATGTGGCGGGTGTGCTCGTTGTCCACGGGAACACGGAACTGCATCGTGATCCTCTCAGGGGAGCCCACCTGGAGAATGTTCGGGAATAGGATCGGGTGCCCGATTTTCCACAGGTCGTGGTCCTCCCCGAGGCCCTGCAGGACGCGGCGCTTGATGATGCCGTGCTTGAACACATCGAACCGTATCTTCTCGTGGGGTGGGGAAGTGGGCCGCAGGTCGTCCTCGGGCACGCCGGCGAGCTTCTGGACATAGTTGGTCATGTAGGAGTGCAGCCACTCCGTGTGCACCGGATCCAGCGAGTTCTCCTGGCATTGCAGCCAGTTGCAGGGGAGCTCTGAAATCGCGATGTCGCGGGCCACGTTCTCGGCCATCAACGGCTCCCAGTGAGGGAGCAGCGGCGCGGGCGCCGGGCCCATGTACGCGAACACGAGGCCGGCCATCTCCTGGACGGGGTAGCCCGCAATCTTGACCTTCTCCTTGAAGCGTCCGTCGGGGTGAACGGTCTCCTCGAAGGGCTGCTCGATGCACTGGCCGGTCTCGTCCATCATCCAGCCGTGGTACATGCAGCGCAGGCCGTGCTCCTCGGGGATGCCGTAGGAGAGGTCGACGCGTCGGTGGGGGCAGAAGCGTTCGATGAGTCCGAGTGTGCCGGACTTGTCGCGGTAAAGGACGAGGTCCTCGCCGAGAAGGCGGACCGGCATTGCGGGGCGGGCGACCAGCTCGCCGACGGCGGCGATTGGATGCCAGTAACGGCGCATCAGCTCGCCCATCGGAGCGTCCTTCTCGACTCGGGTCAGCAACTCATTGTCGGTAACACTCAACATGGCATCCTCCTTGTACCCACCGTACGGGACGCATACTCACCGAGTGGAGCGATAGTAGCAGCGGCGAGGAACATCGGCAACGTCGTTCACCGTAAGATAGAGCGCGCTGCTATTTTGAGCCAAACCATCCCACCGGAGAACCACATGCGCCTAGGCTATTTCATGATGCCCCTGCACCCGCCGGGGTCGGACCTGACCACAACGCTCCGCGACGACCTCCAGCAGATTGTCGCGCTCGACCGTCTCGGCTACGAGGAGGCGTGAATAGGCGAGCATTTCACCGCGGGATGGGAGAACATTCCAGCGCCGGACCTCTTCATCGCCCAGGCCCTGAGCGTGACGGAGCAGATCAGGCTTGGAACGGGGGTGACGTGCATCCCCAACCATTCGCCTTTCCATCTGGCCCATCGCATCGCTCAACTGGACCACATGGCGCAGGGGCGTTTCATGTGGGGCGTGGGCTCCGGAGGGTTCATAGGCGACTTCCGGGTGGCGGGCGTCGATCCCGCCACGGGCGAACAGCGCGGGCTAACGCGGGAATCCGTCGACCTCGTGCTCAAGCTGTGGGAAGACCCGACGCCTGGGGAGTACAGCCACAGGCGCTGGGAGTTCAACGTCCCCGAGCCGGACGATGAGATCGGCTTGCGAGTACACGTGAAGCCCTACCAGAAGCCGCACCCGCCCATAGCGATGGCGGGCATATCGGTGAACTCCGACACGCTGGAGCTCGCCGGCGAGCGGGGCTGGATTCCAATGAGCATCAACTTCGCACCCAAGCGGGTGTTGAAGACGCACTGGACTTCCGTGGAGGAGGGCGCCGCGCGCTCGGGGCGGACCGCCGATAGAGCGGACTGGCGCGTCGCCCGCGAGATTTTCGTAGCGGAGACAACCAAGGGGCCCGGCGCGAGGCGCTCGAAGGCGTGTTCGCCAGGGACTTCGAGCAGTACTTCCGGTTGCTCATCCCCAAGGGAAGGGGAATGGGCATCCTCAAAGAGGACCCCGACATGCCGGACTCCGACGTGACGTCCGAATACATGCTCGACAACGTCTGGGTCGTCGGCAGCCCCGACGACGTGGTAGCCCAGCTTCAAGGGCTGTCGGATGAGGTTGGCGGATTCGGGATGCTGCTGGCGATGGCGCACGAATGGAAACCGGAAGGTCCTTGGCGGGAGTCGATGCGGCTCCTCAAGGAGGAGGTCCTTCCGAGACTGAACAACGGAACACTGAACAACGGAGCAAGGGCATGACGTTTCAATCCGGAATCATGAAGGAGCCGCCTCTCGTCGCCCGCTTCCTGACGTTTCATCTAATCCCCGACGAGGACCCGCTGGAGTCGGTCAGGGAGCTCGCGGCTACGGTGGACGAGGATACGGTCGTCGGGTTCGGGCCGGCCACGCTGGCGAGGCTGGGAAAGAGCATCGAGGGTCTGCGCGAGCCGACGGCAATCAGCGGGGCGGGAGCGTCAATCCCGGCCAATCCCGCCGCTCTATGGCTGTGGCTGCGCGGAAGCGACCGCGGAGAGCTCGTGCACCGCACGCACACCCTGGCCGATGCAGTCGAGGAAGCTTTCGAGATGACCAGCGTAGCGGAGGCTTTCACCTACGACGCGGGGCGCGATCTCTCCGGCTTCAAGCTCGGGACCGAGAATCCCAAGGGAGATGCGGCGGTGGAAACGGCTTTCGTGTCGGGCCAGGGCGCCGGGCTGGACGGCTCCAGCTTCGCCGCCGTGCAGAGGTGGGTCCACGACCTGCCGAGGCTCGGTTCGTACTCGCCGAGGGAGCAGGACGACTTCATCGGGCGTACGAAGGCGGGGGGCGAGAAGAGGGAGGATGCGCGCGAGTCCGCGCACGTCAAACGGACGGCCCAGGGGGACTTCGATCCACCCGCTTTCCTGCTGCGGCGGTCGATGCCGTGGAGCGACGAGGACCAGGAAGGGCTGATCTTCGTGGCTTTCGGGCGCTCTTTCGACGCGTTCGAGTCGCTCTTGCGGCGGATGTCCGGCGCCGAGGACGGGGTGGCGGACGCCCTGTTCCACTTCACGGAGCCCATCGCGACGAGCTACTTCTGGTGTCCTCCATACGAGGACGGGCGGCTCGACCTGCGGGCTATCGAGCCTTAAGTCGAGCGGGGAGTCTCCCGGACGCCGCCCAGGAATATCAAGGCCACGAGTATCGCGCCGACCATCGCGAACCAGGCGACCTGGTAGCCGGCGGCGTCGGCGAGGATGCCGAATATCGGCGGCGTGACGACTATCGCCGAGCGCTGAACGGTCGACGCGTACCCGATAGCCGTGCCGACCTGGCCCGGGGGCGCGAGCTCGGCGAGGAGCACGGAATGGATGCTCACCCAAGACGTCGCCGTCGCCCCGAGGCCTACCGCCACGAGCACCAGCAACCACGTCGGGGCGCCTTCCGGCAACAGCGCGACCGCCGATAGCACCGCCGCCGTGGCAAGCCCTGCGATGAGCAGGACGGGCTTGCGCCGTCCCTTGCCGAGGGTGTCGCTGAGCACGCCCCAGCCGATGCGCATGACGATGCTGCTCACCTGGAGGATGGCGAGCATGCCGCCGGCCACGATCACCGGCACGCCCAGCTCATCGTTCAGGAAGAGGATGAAGTAGGTGAGGCTCGCGACCTGGACGCCGACGAGGGGGAAGCCGAACGCTATGGAGAACGAGATGTTCCGGTTGCGCATCACCGTTCCCATGCCCGAGAAGAAGGACACGCCGGAGTCCTTGCGCTCGGCGGCCGTGTCCTTGTCCCGGTAGAGCGCCAGGATGAGCAGTCCACCGGCGGCAATGAACGCTCCCAACGCAACGGCTGCGGTCCGCCAGCCGAAGGCCACGGCCAGCGGGGGCACGACGGCTGCGGCCAGCGCGGCGAGGATGGGGTTTCCCGCCTGCTTCACGCTCATGGCCGTTCCCCGGCGCAAGGGGCCGACCCAGTCGATGATGGCCTTCGTGCCAGCGGGATGTCCGACCGGCCTGAGCGAGCCCATAGCGGCGGCGATGACAAGCACCAAGAGAAAGCTATTCGCGAAGTACAGGGTGGCGACAACGATGCCGCTCAACACCATCATGCCGCCTGCCATACGGCGCACGCCGAAGCGGTCGATCAGCCATCCGAAGCCGGAGCTGGTGAGGGTCGCGGCGGCGAAGATCGTGCCCGTAACGATGCCGACCTGAGTACGGCTGAGGTCGAAATCGTCTTGAATGAAGGGATAGAAGGGGGTGAAGCCCTGCCCGGACAGCGAGAAGCCCCCATGACTCAGGACCGCCAACGCGGTGACGATCAGGGGATAGTGGCGAGCTTGGGCGATGCCCCGATAGGCCGTCGAGGCCCGCGTTGGTTGGTCTTGCATTGCCCTCTTCCTAACTTTCCCCGGGCGGGGATAGGGAGCGAGTGATGCGGGTGATGATATCGGTCGTGGACACGCCTAGCGTGTAGGCGACCGTTCTGAAGATGCCCATCCTGATGGGGACTCCGTAGAGGTGGTCCAGCGTCGCGGGGTCGAAGTCGTCTCCGTGGACGACCAAGTCTATGCGGTACTCCTCGAGCCATGCACGGGTTACCACGAGGGGCGCATCAGGGAGGACTTCGTCGACGAACCGGCAGGCCCGGACACAAGCGATACGCTCCTCCATGGTCATGATGGGCGTGCGCTTATAGCCGGCCACAGTCTCGTCCGAGTGCACGCCGACGATAAGACGGTCGCCCATCGCGCGGGCCCTTTCCAAGAAAGCGGCATGCCCGTAGTGGAAGAGGTCGGCCACCATATCCACATAAACGCGCGTCATGCCGCCGCAGCTAGCCGTCGCCCTTGATGAAGTCTGCGACCCGCTCGCCGATCATGATCGCGGTCATATTCGTGTTCGCGTGAGGGACGATGGGCATGATCGAGGCGTCCGCGACGTAGAGGTTCGAGAGGCCGTGGACACGGAGCCTGCTGTCTACGACCGCCATATCGTCGGAGGCGGGGCCCATCATGCACGAGCCGACACCGTGGTGATAGCAGTCGTAGGTCGTGAGGGCGAAGGTCTCCCAATCATCGTCCTCGGCGGGCTGCAGGAGCGGGCCGAAGTAGTCGCGCAACGACTCGTGGTCGACGAGGTCGTGGATGAAACGCATCGCCCTGAGCACCGCGGCGACGTCGTCAGGGTGCTGCAGCAAGCCGTCGTCTATGAGAGGAAGCTCGCGCGGGTCCCGGTTGGCGAGGTAGACGCGGCCCCTCGACCTGTGCTGTATCAGGTTCGCCGTGAGTGGAATCATGGGACGCAGGCCCTCCACATTCACGGGCGGGCGCAGGTGGATGTGGAAGTCGGCGTTCGGCAGGGCGGGGTCGCTCTTATACGTGAGGCGGAAGCCGGGGACAATCCAATCGGGATCGAACCCCTCGGCGCCGCGGAAGGTTAGGGTGACCGATGCGTGGTCCTGGTAGTTCTCGCCCACGCCGGGCAGCGCATGGACGACCGGAACGCCGAGCTCACGAAGATGCTCCGGCGGTCCGACGCCTGACAGCATGAGTATCTGCGGACTGTGGTACACGCCCGCGCTGAGCACCACGAGGTCAGCCGCCACAGTGTTCATCACGCCGTCGCGCTCGTAGACGACCTCCCGGACCCGTCCGCCCTCGATGGCCAGTGTGTAGACGTGAGCATCCGCGGCGATGGCGAGGTTGGGACGCCCCCGCGAAGGGTCGAGATAGGCGACGCTCGCCGACTGGCGTCGGCCGTCCTTCACGTTCGAGGCGCGGGGCAGGACGCCCGCCGGGTCCGGGACGTTCCAGTCATCGCCCAGGGGCAGGCCGAGGCTCACAGCTCGGTCGATGACCGCCTTGACGAGGCCGCCCTCCAGGGCGGCGGGACTCACGGGCCTCTCCACGTTGAGCGGGCCGTCGGAGCCGTGCTGGGGCCGATCGCCGAAGTCCTGGTCCGACTCAATGCGCTTGAGGATGGGCAGGCAGTCCTCGTAAGACCAGCCGGCGTTGCCTCGCTGGGCCCAGCCGTCCAGGTCGTACTGGGTCGGATGTACGACGGCCATCATGTTCACGGACGAGCCGCCGCCCATCACGCGTCCGCTCAGCGGGTAGTACACGCTGCCGTCGGCCTTGCGCTCGGTGGGATACATGACGACGTACGGCGATTCGAGGATTGCTCGATTGCCCCTCGTCCCGTCCGCGATGATGTCGGGGACGGGCAGGGGGTCGGGGCCGGCCTCCAAGAGCAAGACTCGCCTCCCCGGGTCTTCAGTCAGCCTGGCTGCAGCGGCGCACCCGGCGGAGCCTCCGCCTATCACGATAACGTCGTAGAACTTGCCGCTCACCATCGCGCTCTCCTCAGCCGGGTTGTGCGGTAGTCGGGCCTACCCTGGGCCGTGAATGATAGCGGAAGCCCGACTGGGGGACTCTATGAACGCCATAGCGTACAATAATTTCCATGGTCAGGGTGCTTCAGACGGAGGCCTTTGCGCGATGGCTGCGCGGACTTCGAGACAGCCGTGCGGTAGACCGCATCGTTGCCCGGGTATTGAGGATTGAGCAGGGGCGCCTCGGTGACGCCAGGCCGGTCGGCGGTGGCGTATCCGAGATGCGCATCGACTACGGGCCTGGGTATCGACTCTACTTCATAAGGCGCGAGGTAGAGGTCATCGTGCTGCTTTGCGGCGGTGATAAGAGCAGTCAGCGCCGTGACATAGAGCGGGCCAAACGCATAGCCGCCGGACTGGAGGGGAGTGATGCCTGAGAAGCTAACGGAGTTCGATGCCGCTGAATACATTGAAGACGCAGGACCGTTCCTCGAAGCGTGCATGGAAGAGGATCCAGGAGACGGTAGCGTTATTCGTGCGGGACTGAGCGCTATTGCCCGCTCGCAGAACGTGAGCGAGCTAGCTCGTGATGCCGGGCTCAATCGGGGGAACCTCTACAAAGCACTCTCGGAGGAAGGCAACCCGTCATTCGCCACCGTTCTCAAGGTCATACACGCGCTCGGACTACGGCTGCGCTGTGAGTCTGCGTCAGGACGTTGAATAAAAGAAGCAATGCATCCCTGCCAGATTTGGAGCGGGAGACCGGATTCGAACCGGCGACGTCTTGCTTGGAAGGCAAGAGCTCTACCACTGAGCTACTCCCGCTCGTGAAATCAGGCGTGCGCGCGCCTCGTCTCCAGCCCGGCGAGGAGCCGCTCCGCGGTCACGGTAATCTCGTCGACGGCGGCGTTGAAGGCCTCGGCATTGCGTTGCGAGGGCTTGCGATAGCCGCTGATCTTCCGCACGAACTGGAGCGCGGCGGCCTCGATTTCATCGCTCGCAGCGCGATGGTCCTCGTAGCGCAAGACCTTGATGCTTCTGCACATCGACAACCTCCAGCCTCGAACGCCGCTCCGGCTGCGCAAGGGCAGGAATGGATTCTCGCCTGCGCGGCAACGACGGATGGGCGCCTCCATTATAGCGTCCGGCTCACGGGCGCCTGCCTGCCGCCGCGATGCGTCTCTGCGCCGAAGATGAAGACCATGACGGCGCCCACGGCCAGCAAGCCCACGACCGTGAGGAAAGCAACGCGGAAGCTGAATGCGTCCGCCAGCAAGCCGATGGACAGCGGCCCGAAAATCTGGCCCGCGCTCTGAAAGAGCGACCACACGCCGAGGAAGGCCCCGCGCTTGTCGTCCGGGGCTAAGTCCATCGCGTATACCTGGATCGTGCCCATGCCCAACGCCTCCGCAAGGCCGAAGACGAGGACCGATACGACAGCTGCGGTGAAGGTCGTCATACCGGACATCATCCAGACAGCCACGGCCATGACAACCAGACCGGCCATGAGGATGCGCTTTCGTCCGTAGCGGTCGTTGGCTATGCCGGCGGGGATGGCCACGACGAGGGCGAGGATGCCAGAGACGGCAATGAGGTTGCCCACCTGCAGCTCATCGAGGCCGGCGGCAATGGTGCCCTGCACCGGGAAGAAGGTCCTGAACACCCCCGTGCCGCCGACGACCAGGCTGACCGAGAACGTGCCGATCGCCAGCGCGAGGAAGGCCCGCGACCTGAACATGGAGAGGTCGACGCGGCGTCCTTTGCGCTCAATCGCAGGCTTAGCGCGAACCGTGCGTGAGTGGGACTCGCGTATCCAGATGACGGTAACGATAATCACGGCTGCCTTCATGGCCGCGATGAAGAGGAAGACCGCCTGGAGAGACACCGTCGCCGCGACCAAGCCGGCCGCCCCCGGACCTATCAGCAAGCCGATGCGGGACGAAGTCTGCCTGAGAGCGATGGCCCGGCCACGGGAGGCGATCTCCGTCTCGTCGGCCATCAGCGCGTTCGACGAGACCATCCAGACCGCGATGCCCGTGCCGCCCAGGATCTCCAGCAGGAAGAACGGCCAGTAGGACTCGGAGAAGAACTGGCCGGTCAGCGACGTGATGTGAAGGGCCGCGCCCAGGATGATGAACGGCTTACGGCCAAAGCGGTCGGTCAGGTAGCCGGTGGCGGCGCCGACGAACGTCCTCGGCGCCGCGCTGACCGCCGAAACAAGCGCGACGAGCATGAAGGAGTCGCTGACCGAATAGGCAAAGAGCGGTCGCACGAGCCACAGGCCGCCCGTCCCGAATCCCCAGAAGAAGAACATGAGGAAGACGGGGAGCGTCCTCGGGTTGAGGAGGTCAATGAAACGCGCGCGGGGCGCGGGGGAAGACATCGCGGGGATGGTAGCACCCGCGTCATCCCAGCGCAGGCGGAAATCTCGCCGTAGTCCCCTCCACCATCCTGCGGGAGGCGCATCACAGGCTACTAGCAACGCTCATCGGGCTCACTGGACCGGGGGCCGCATGTCAACGCCCTCGTGTCGTCGCGACCCGAGTCGTCGTGCTTGCCCCGCAGCCAGGCCCCGGCTCGACTAGGGCCGCACAGGCTCTCGCGCGGCCTCCGCTGCCGCCTTCTCTGGCGCATCTTCCCCCGCCGCGCAATCCGGCAGCGTCACCTCCAGGATGGTCCGGCCGCCGAAGACGCGGAGCGCGTCGCTCATGCGGCTTGGAATGGTCCGGTGGCGGGGGTTGAGCATCCGGTGGACGACGTTGTTATCGACGCCCAGGCGTTCCGCCAAGGCGGCGCGGGTCATCCCGCTCGCCCGGAACGCCATCGCCAGGGCCGCCTTTGCCGCGGTGGTTACAGGGAGGGGAACGAGATGCTCTCCGGGAAGCGGCGCACTCGGCGTAGGAATCGGTTCGCCGTGGTTGATGCATCCGGCGACCGCCTCCTCGAGCGCGTCCTCAGCCTCCAGCAGCGCCTCGGCCTCATTCGCCCCGGAGGTGTGGCACCACGACACGTCCCGGAAGGATACGACGACCTCATCCTCCCCCCACCTACAGAGTTGCGCCGGATAAACAAACCGCATTTGCGCCCTCCACTTAGCCGCTAGCGCAGGAAGTCCTTCCTCCCAAAGCCCAGGTCCCGAATCATTTGGGAGAGTAAGCCGGGTCCGATTTCCTTCCTGCGATCCTTCACAATGGTCCGTCGCAGGCCATAGTGCAAGAGCGTGTGGCTGCCCTTGCCGCGCTCCGCGTCCACCTGTACGGCTACTCCGTGCTCCCGTCCGAGCCTCCGCGCTATGCGTATGAACTCGTTGCCGGTCACGCGCTCATGATATGACCCTATGACACTTCTGTCGAATTGCCATAGGCCCCTGCTCCGGCGTGGCGCACTGCGCTCCCGCTAGAATCAGACGATGGAAACTTTGCCAGGCAGCGCCGACGACATCGGACGGTGGGTGACGCGGCTCGATAGGGTCGGCTCGACCATGGACGTTGCTTGGGAGTTGGCGGCCCAGGGCGCGCCTCACGGCGCGGCGGTCGTCGCCAAGGCGCAGACGGCGGGCCGTGGACGCTTCGCCCGGCAGTGGGTATCCGGCGAGGACGAATCGCTGCTTCTATCGGTCCTGCTCCATCCCGGCGCGCAGGCTGCGCCGTTGCTGAGCGCCATGGCCGCTCTGGCGGCGTCTGACGCGGCTGAGGAGGCCGCTGGGATTGACTGCGAACTGAAATGGCCGAACGACGTGCTGGCCGGCGGCCGAAAACTCTGCGGCATCCTGATCGAGGTGCGCGCCGACACCGAGGGCGGCGTCTCGGCGGTGCTCGGCGTCGGCTTGAACGTCAACCTCGACCTCGCCGCGCGGCCCGAGCTGCAAGACGCGGCGACGAGCCTGGCGGAGCAGTCGGGCCTGCGCCTAGATATCCAAGATGTCGAGAACGCTTTCCTCGCCAAGCTCCGCGAGCGCTACCGGCAATGCATGGACGACGGCCCGTCGACGCTGGCGGACTGGGCGGCGCGGCTCTCGACTCTCGGGCGGCGGGTGACGGTGCGCGAACGGGACGGCGCGGTCACGGGAATGGCCGAGAGCGTCGACGATACGGGGCGGCTCATCGTTAGGCTAGCGTCGGGAGCGCGGCGGGCGCTCTCGGAGGGAGACGTTACGCTCGCGGAGTAGTTGACTAACGTGAGGTAAAACGTAGGCGGCGGACAGGCGTTCTCCTTCACCCCAACCCTCTCCCGCTGAGAGAGGGGTATAGGCGTTGCATTCCCGCCTTCGGTACAATGACTGACGGCAGGCCGCGACGCGGCCTGCTTAGGCGTTATGCGATGAAGCTCTCACAAGACCACTCTCCCGCACGGCAGCGGCGCATCGTGAGCATCAGGACACGCCTCGAACGCTTCCTGGAGCGGCGGGGCTACTCGCCCGTTGCGACACCCATGCTCGAATCGACCGACCTCTACCTCAAGAAGTCGGGCGGAGAGCTAGCGGCGCGCATGTACTCATTCACCGACCCGAGCGGGCGGCGGGTGAGCCTCCGCCCGGAGTTCACCTCGTCCGTAGTGCAGGCCTTCGTCAACGGCTCGTTGAAGGGGCCGCTTCCCCAGCGGTGGGTGTACTCGGGCCCGGTGTTCCGGTACGAGTCCGGAAGCGGGGACGGCGAATTCGAGCAGTTAGGGGCGGAGCTGTTGGGGTCCGGTGGCGCGGCTGCGGACGCCGAGGTGCTGGCGCTTGCCGCTCAAGGGCTGACGGCGCTGGGCGTTACTGGGCACAAGCTCCGCATCGGGCACATGGGCGTCGTGGCCTCGATGCTGGACTCGCTGGGCCTCTCGGAGCGGGCGCGCGTGTTCATGATGGGCAGTCTTGCGAAGCTGCGCTCCGGCGAGGAATCGGCGGCCGACGTGCGCGGGAAAGCCGTGCGCCTCGGCCTGCTCAGTCCCGAGAGTACGAAGCGCCTCGCCAGGATCGCCCGCGAGATGCCAGCCGAGGACGCGTCCGCGATGGTCCACGGATTTATCGGGGACGGCATGGACGGGGGAACCGGCCAGCGAACGCCCGAGGACATCCTCCGGCGCTATCTGAAGAAGCTGCGCGACGTGGGGGCGCCCGACGTTTTCGACCGGGCGCTGTCGCTGAGCGTGGAGCTCGCCGGGATAGCGGGAGCGTCGAAGACCACGCGAGGCAAGCTGTCGAAGCTCGCCGCCAAGTTCTCGGTTCCCACGAGCGTCCTGCAGCCGGTCGACGACGTGCTGGCCGCGCTGTCGCGGTACGACCTGCACGGCGTGCCGGTGATTCTCGACCTCGCGGCGGCGAGGGGCATCGCCTACTACACGGGGGCGGTCTTCGACGTTGAGCACTCACGCATCAAGGGGCTGCCGTCGCTGGGCGGGGGCGGACGTTACGACGGCCTCGTCGGCGCGCTCGGGGGCAGGAAGCAGACTCCTGCGATGGGTTTTGCGTTCGCTCTCGATAGGATCTCGCAGCTGCTGCCGGCCGACTTTGCCGCCGATGAGGACGGCGGGCAAACGCGAGTGCTCGTGACCGCGCAGGAGACGGCGTTCGAGGAGGCCGTGGCCACGGCGGAGCGGCTTCGGGCTCAGGGCATCCCGGCGGAGCTCGACCTGGAAAGCAAGAGCGACGCCGAGGCCGCCAAGTACGCGCAGCAGCGGGGCATCCAGACAATCATGAGAGTAGGGCAGGACGGCCGTGTCGCAGAGCAATTCATCTAACGGCCCCTTTCCTAAGCTTCCCCCGGCGGAGGTTGGGAGAGAGGGGCTACGGCTCGTCGTACCGAGCGACGGCGTCATGCACGACCAGACGCTCGATTTCCTGCGCGACAGCGGCATGAGCGTGCGTAGGCCGAGCTCGCGCGGCTACACCGGCTCGATCCCCAACGTAAAGGGCGTTGAAATCGTCTTCCAGCGCACCGCCGACATATCAGCCCGCGTCGAGGCGGGGGACGCCGATATGGGGCTGGTCGGCTACGACCGGTTCGCCGAGGGGCGTGTCGACGGCGGGGACAGCCTCCTCGTCATGGACGATCTCGGCTTCGGACGCTGCGCCCTCGTCGTCGCCGTACCCGACGCCTGGGTGGACGTCGATTCGATGGCGGACCTGGCGGACCTGGCCGTCGAGTTCCAGGAGAGCGGGCGGGAGCTGAGGGTCGCCACCAAGTACCCCACGCTCACCCGGGCCTTCCTCCACCGCCACGACGTGAACTACTTCGCCCTGGCGCTGCTGTCGGGGACCGTGGAGCCAGCGCCATCCATCGGGTACGCCGACCTTATCGTGGACCTGACTGCGAGCGGGCAGACGCTGCGCGAGAATCATCTGAAACAGATAGCCGACGGCACGGTCCTCGAATCCGAGGGCGCGCTGGTCGTGAACAGGCGGTTGCTCGTTCAGCACCCCGAGCGGCTCGAAGCGGCGCGCGACATCATCGAGCGCATCGAGGCCAGCCGGCAGGCGGCAGGCTACTCGCGCGTGACCGCGAACATCGAGAGCGAAAGCGAGGAGGCCGTCGCGGCGCAGGTCATGCAGCGCGCGGAAGCCGCGGGGCTGCACGGGCCGACCGTCGCCCGCGTCTACTCTCCGGATGGCCGCCGCCTCTACTCCGTGACCATCTTCATCGCCAAGAGCGCGCTCACGCCGGTGGTCGAACACCTGCGGTCCATCGGTGGAGCGTCCGTGACCGTGTCGGACTCGGACTACGTGTTCGGTCAGGCCAGCAGGGCCTACGCGTGGCTGCTGAACGAGCTCGGTCTCGCCTGATGCGCATCGTCAGAGGAATCGAGGCGGCCCTCGCTGAGCTGACCCGCGCGCCCGGCTACGAGGATCCCCAGCTGCCGCCGGCCGCCGCCGAGCGCACCGCAGCGATATTCGGCAAGCCGCTCACCGCGACGCAGGCCGTCGGGCAGATCGTCGACGACGTGCGCTCACGCGGCGACTCAGCCGTGCGCGACTACGCGAGACGCATCGACGGCGCCGAGCTCGACGCCATCGAGATACCCCGGTCGGCATGGACCGCGGCGGCGAGCGAAATCGGCGAGGAACTGCGCGGAGCGCTGGAGACCGCCGCCGGACGCATCCGCGCGTACCACGAAGCGGCAATGCCGGCGGACTGGTCCGACGCGGAAGCAGGGTACGGCCTGCGGAGCGTGGCCATCGAGCGCGTGGGGCTGTACGCGCCGGGCGGTACGGCGGCGTACCCGTCCGCGGTGCTGATGTCGGCGATCCCGGCCAAGACGGCAGGCGTCGCGGAGATCGCGCTCTGCACGCCCGACCCCAGCGCGGCCACCCTTGCGGCAGCCCATATCGCGGGAGTCGACCGCCTCTTCGGTATCGGGGGGGCGCAGGCGATCGCGGCGATGGCCTTCGGGACGGAGAGCGTGCCGCGCGTCGATAAGATATGCGGGCCCGGGAATGTCTTCGTTTCCATCGCCAAGCGGATGGTCTACGGTCACGTTGACATCGACGGTCTCTACGGCCCGACGGAGACGGTGGTTGTCGCGGACGATACGGCAGACCCGGTTATTGTGGCCGCCGACCTGCTGGCTCAGGCGGAGCATGACGAGCTTGCGTCTCCCGTGCTCGTGGCGACGAGCGAGGCTGTCGCCAACGCCGTCTCGTCCGAGATCGAGCGTCAGCTTGGGCGTTTGGAGCGCGAGGCCATCGCGCGGGCGTCGGTCGAGGGCCAAGGCGTCGCGGTGGTGGTGGATAGCGTTGAGCAGGCAGTGCAGGTAGCCAACGCGTTCGCGCCGGAGCATCTCTGCTTGCTGGTCAACGAGCCGGAACGATACGTGGGGCAGGTGCGCAACGCGGGGGGCATTTTCGTGGGGGAAACCTCGCCCGAGGTTATGGGCGACTATGTGGCGGGACCGAGCCATGTGATGCCGACAGGCGGCACGGCGCGGTTCGCTTCGAGCCTCGGCGTGCACACGTTCCTCAAGCACGTCCCGGTCCTTAGACTGCCGGCAGGCGCGCTCAAGGAGATCGGCCCGGCGGCGGCGGCCATCGCCCGGGCCGAGGGGCTGACGGCCCACGCCAAGGCGGCCGAGCTGCGGCTGGAGGGAGGGGTATGACGGACCGGCGGGCATTCGATTTCGTTCAGCCCCATTGGCGCGACCTCGACCCCTATGAGGCCGCCGAACCGCCGGAGCTGCTCGCCGAGCGCGCGGGCATGCTCGAGAGCGACGTCGCCAAACTAAACGCGAACGAGAACCCCTACGGGCCGTCGCCCAAAGTCTTCGAGGCGCTGGCGGATATTCACCGAGTCCACATCTACCCGGACCCGGCACAGGTCGCGATGCGGAAGGCCATCTCCGAGTACGTCGGCCTGGGCCCGGAGCACATCGTTGTCGGCAACGGAAGCGACGAGATTATCGACCTCGTGTTCCGCGCGGTGCTGGCCCCCGGCGACGTGGTGGTCAACTCCGTGCCCACTTTCGGCATGTATGACGTGACCGCGCGCATCTGCGGCGCGTCGACGCTGGAGGTCGAGCGGGACGACGCGTTTCGACTGGACGTGGACCGCGTGCTCGACGCCGCGCAGGACGCCAAGATCATCGTGCTGGCGTCGCCGAACAACCCGTCAGGCAATGCGACGCCCCTCGAGGACGTGGAGCGTCTACTGGCTTCCGACTGCGTCGTGATTGTCGATGAGGCCTACGTCGAGTTCAACGCCCGGAGCGTGGCGCCGCTCGTGGCGCAACACCCCAACCTGGTGGTGCTGCGGACGCTCAGCAAGTGGGCGGGCCTCGCGGGGCTTCGCGTCGGCTACGGAATCATGGACGCGGAGATGGCATACGTGCTCATGCGCGGCAAGCCGCCATACAACGTATCGCAGGCGGCGGAGGCCGCGCTTCTGGCCTCGCTGGCGGACAGAGAGCTATTGCTGGAGCGTGTCCAGTTGATCGTGCGGGAGCGGGAGCGCATGGCGGCCATGCTGGACGAGCTGCCAGGCGTGGAGCCGCTGCCCTCCGAAGCAAACTTCATCCTCTGCCGGGTGCCGGAAGGGCGCGGAAAGTCGGCCTACGAAGGCCTCGCCGCCCTTGGAGTGTCGGTGCGATACTACTCGCGCGGCAAACTCGCCGACTTCCTGCGCATCAGTGTCGGCACGCCGGAGCAGACCGACCGGCTCATCGACGCTCTCCGCGCAGTCCTCTAGGACGCATCCATGCCACCCCGCACTGGGACATACAGCCGAACAACCGGCGAGACCGACGTGTCCGTGACAATTGGACTCGATGGAACAGGACAATCGTCGGTCTCCACCGGCAACGGGATGCTCGACCACCTGCTGAACCAGCTCTGTCGACACGGGCTGATCGACCTCGACGTGAAGGCGAGCGGCGACAGCGCGCTGACCGGCTGGCACCACACCGTCGAGGACACGGGCATCGCCCTCGGCCGCGCCTTCTCCGCCGCAATCGGCGATGGAGCGGGCATCCGGCGGATGGGCCACGCCCTCGTCCCTCTCGACGAGGCGCTGGCCAGGGTCGCGCTGGACATCAGCGGACGCGGACACGCGGTCATTGACCTCGGCATCTCGGGGACGACCATCGCCGACCTGCCGGGGGACTTGGTGCGCCACTTCCTGGAATCGTTCGCCGTGGAGGCGCGAGTCACGCTCCACGTACGCGTGCTGGAAGGCGTCAACGCTCACCACAAGGCGGAGGCGTCGTTCAAGGCGCTGGCCAAGGCGATGCGGGACGCCGTCGAGACCGACCCGCGCGCCGCAGGGCAAACGCCCAGCACCAAGGACGTCATCGGGTAAGCGCGCCGTCCGAAGGGTGTGAGCGCTCGCAAGCCGACAACGGAGGCAGCATGCGGGTCTGGTCCCTAATAATGGCAGGTTTCGTGCTAGTAGCGGCCGCGTGTACGTCGGGGCCTGCTCCTACTTCAACGCCCATTCCCACGCCTACTCCGACGCCTACTTCCACACCGACTCCTACCACGACTACCGCGACTCCGCCATGCGCCGACGGAGTCGCAGTGCCGTTGCCCGAGGTGAATCCGGACCTGGTGGCGGACTGCGTAACACTGCTGAAAGTGCGGAACACCCTTACCGGGGGTGGGAAGCTGAACTGGTCGGCGGATATCCCCGTAAGCGGGTGGGATGGGGTAGAGGTAGAAGACATTGGATTTAGAACACGGATCGATGGGCTGCGGCTAGCGGAAAAGGGGCTATTCGGAGAGATACCGGCTGAGCTGGGGGAAATCACCAGCCTTCGTGTCCTGGAACTCGACCGCAACTTCCTTACGGCGTCATACCTTCGGAATTGGGCAACCTGGAAAGATTGGAAATCCTGACCTTATCCGGCAATGCGCTGACCGGGAGCATACCGCCGGAATTGGGCAATCTTTCCAACCTGCAGTGGTTGGATGTCCTGGCAAACGACCTGACGGGAGACATACCTCCGGAATTGGGCAACCTCGCCAATCTGCGATACCTGGGACTCATCGGTAATCGCCTTACCGGAGGTATCCCGGCAACGTTGGGCGGGCTTGCCAACCTGCGGGGCCTGCACCTTGCCAGTAACAGCCTGACCGGGAGCATTCCGGGAACGTTGGGCAACCTTGCCAACTTGGAATCACTCTACCTGTACAACAACGGTCTGACGGGAGGCATGCCGCCGGACCTAAGCAACCTCGCCAACCTGCGCGAGCTGAACCTCCATGAGAACGGGCTCACCGGCGAAATTCCGCCGGAACTGGGCAGCCTCGTCAGATTGGAGAGCCTGATTCTCCGGGACAACGGTCTGACGGGACACATACCGCCGGAGTTGGGCAACCTCGCTAACCTGTGGACGCTGGACCTATCTCACAACGGCCTGAGAGGAGAGATACCCCGGGATCTGGCCCACCTCACTCGTATAAGGAACGTGCGGCTGAGGGGGAACGCGCTGACAGGATGCGTGCCGGACGGCTTACGCGACGTTGCACCTGATGGGCTGGCTAATCTGGGCCTACCGTACTGCGAGCCGTGAAGGTGAAAGCGACACGTGTTTCGGCAGGCTTGCCATGAACCCTTTGCGTTAGTGAAGTCTAGTCGGGGAGTCCGGCAGCCCCAATCTCCGCCTCGTAGGCTTCGATAACGGGGTTTGCTAGGAGCTTGGCGCACATCTCGTCGACCTGACGGCGAGCGGACGAATCATCGGGCGCGTCGATCTCCAGGGTGAGAAACTTGCCGACGCGCACGTTCCGCACGCCTTCGAACCCCAGCGACTTGAGGCTGCCAAGCACCGCGTTTCCCTGGGGGTCGTTGACGGTCGGCTTCAGCGTTACTTGGACTCGCGCCGCAAACCTCATTGGGCGGTTTCCGAAGACGGCGCACTGAAGTCGCCGCCGGGCCCGCAGTTGTTGTCGAGGAACAACGGCGCCTGGTTGCGGTGGTCAATGACGAACTCGTCCATGGCCGTCTTGTCCGACAATTCGGCGGTGTGGGTCCAGCCCCAGGACGTGAGTGTCACGCTGCCGTCGGGGACGCCGGGGTAGGGCTGGACGACGTAGCAGCCGGGGTAGCCCTCCAGACCTTCGACGAACGCTTGCAGGTCGGTGAGGGCAGATTCTTCGACGAGGCCGTGGTTGAAAACGACCGCGCCCTGCTCCAGGTTGCGGACGATGACCTTGTCCGGGACCTGCTCCCCGTGGACACCCCACGCCGCCGAGCTCTCCAGGCGGGGCCCCGAGGTGGGCGGCGTAGTCGTGTAGGTGATCTCCGTGCCCGGTTCAATCAGACTGCCGGGTTGGATGTCAATCTCCGTTCCGGTGAGCGGACCACGGTCCTCGACCGGAGGCCGGTCCGTCGCCGCGGGGACGCCCAGCCCGCCGACCGAGGGAAGCACGAGTCCCGCGATAAGGGCGAGGGCGATGGCGCTGCCGCCAATCATGTAGAACCGGCGCCTGCGGCTGCGCTTGGACTCGGAGCGCCGCCTGCGCTGCTCGCGAGCAACGGTGCGCCTCGACGGCTTGCGGGGCTCCATTCTCGTGGAAGGGGCGCGTGACGGCGCTCCTGGCTTGCCCTCGTCGAGAACGACCTCGGCCGAGGAGGGTTGTTGAGACTCTTTCTCGTTGGCCAATCCGCTAACTCCTGCTCAGTGTCACGACCGGACTACGATAGCGATTGGCCGGTCAGTCTTCGATATGCTTCGAGGTATCGCTCTTGCGTCTTCTCGACTATCTCGTCGGGGAGGGTGGGGGCGGGAGGCGTGCGGTCCCAGTCCTTCTGGGTCAGCAGCCAGTCGCGGACGAACTGCTTGTCGTAGTTGGGCTGTGACTTTCCGGGGTTGTAGCCGGAGGCGTCCCAGAAGCGGCTCGAATCGGGCGTGAGCACCTCGTCGATGAGGATGACCTCGCCGTCGCGGATGCCGAACTCGAACTTGGTGTCCGCGATAATGATGCCGCGCTCCGCCGCGACATCGTGGGCATGCTGGAAGACGGCAAACGAGAGCTCCTGGAGCGTCCGGGCGAGGTCTGCGCCCACCATTCCGCCCAACTCCTCGATGCTCACCGGCTCGTCGTGACCGACCTCGGCCTTGGTGGTCGGCGTGAACATGAGCTCGGGCAGCTTGCTGCCATCCACCAATCCGGGGGCCATCGGCACGCCGAACATCGTGCCCGTGGCGTTGTAGTCGACCAGCGCGGAGCCGGTGAGGTAGGCGCGGACGACGCACTCGGCGTCGATCCGCTCGGCCCGCTTCACCACCATCGCTTGCCGCGCGACCTCGTCCGGGAGGTCCTGCAGCTTGGGGTGGTCCGCAAGACCGCCGAGGGCGTCTTTGTCGTCGGCCAGGGCGATGAAGTGGTTGGGGACGATATGCCCGGTCTGGTCGAACCAGAACTTGGACATCCAGGAGAGCACGCGGCCCTTGTCCGGGATGCCGTTCGGGAGCACGACGTCGAACGCCGATATGCGGTCGGTCGCGACCATGAGCAGCATCCCATCGCCGAGGTCGAACGTGTCGCGGACCTTGCCGCGGTAGAGGATGTCGGGCAGGGGTGTTTCAAGCAGTGGCGGCATGGACGCTCTCCTTGGCCGTGAAGCCCAGACGACCGAACGTGGCGCCGACGTGACGCAGGTAATACCCGTAGTCGAAGAGGCCTTCGACTACTTCAGCGCCGAGCCGCCCCGTGACGTCGAGGTCCGACCGAATTGCCTCTCTGAAGTCCTCCCCCCGGTCCCAAGCGGCCAGGGCGTGGCGTTGCACCAGTTCGTAGGCGCTCGTCCGGTCCAGTCCGCTCTCGACGAGGGCCAGCAGGACGCGCTCGGAGAATACGATTCCCTTCGTCAGTTCCAGGTTCCGCATCATGTTGTCGGGGAAGACGCGCATCCCTTGGACGACTCTGGTGAACGTGTCGAGTATGTAGTCCACCGCGAGGGCGGAGTCCGGCAGAATCATGCGCTCCGCCGACGAGTGGGATATGTCCCGCTCGTGCCAGAGCGTAACGTTGTCCAGGGCCGTTACCGTATGTCCCCGCACGAGCCGGGCCAGCCCACAGATGCGCTCCGAGAGCTCCGGGTTGCGCTTGTGAGGCATCGACGACGACCCCGTGCTCACGAACCCGGGCGTGCCAAACGGCTCCTCCACCTCACGCACCTCGGTCCGTTGGAGCGCGCGGATCTCCGTCGCGAACTTCTCCAGCGACGCCGCAAGCAACGCGAGGGTCTGGACAAACTGGGCGTGCCGGTCGCGCTGCAGTATCTGGTTCGAGACGGGCGCAGGCGCGAGGCCAATCTGCCGGCAGACCGACTCCTCGATCTGTGGGGGAATGCTTGCGTAGCTGCCCACCGGTCCCGATATCTTCCCGACCGCCACCATCTCCCGCGCCAGCTCCAGCCGCCGACGGTGCCGGCGCATCTCATCCCACCACAGCGCCAGCTTGAGACCGAAGCTCATGGGCTCCGCGTGGACTCCATGCGAGCGGCCCATGCACGGTGTGGCGGAGAGTTCTTCGGCTCTCGCCTGCAGCACGCCCATGCAGCGCTCGACCCCCGCGTCGATCTCGTCGATGGCCTGCACGAGTTGAAGACTGAGCGCTGTGTCCTTGACATCGTTCGAGGTCAGGCCGTGATGAATCCAACGGCCCTCGGGGCCGAGGCTCGGCGTGACCGAGCGAGTGAACGAGACCACGTCGTGCTTGGTCTCCTCGAACCACTCGTCATAGAGGGCCCGGTCGAACACGGCCCCGCGAATCTTGTCCGCGTCCTCCTGCGGAACGACTCCCAACTCGGCCCAGGCGACGGACGCCGCAATCTCGACGCGCAGCCAGAGGTCGAAGGCGTTGTCCTCCGACCAGATGGCCTTCATGCGCTCGCGCTCGTACCGGTAGTACATCAGGCGGACTCACGCCCGTAGGCTTCGACGTATTCGATCACCGCGTAGAAGTCACTCAGCTCGGCGTGGGGGAGGTCGTTCTCGCGGCAGAAGCCGGTCAGCCAGCCCCGCGCGAACACGAAGTCAGCGCGGAGAGCAGGACAGGCGTCGGAGGCGCTGTCGCCGGCGTAGACAACGTGGGCGCCGGTCCCTCCCTCTGGAGAGGAGGCGAGGTCGGACTTGCGGTACTCCTCGAGTACACGGCACTTGCAGTTGCCGGGCCGCCACTGGCAGCCCTCGTCGGCGAACTCGTAGCTGAACGCCGGAGCGCCGTCGACCTCGCTCGTCGTGACGGCGTGGTACGGGATATCGACGCCTTTCTCATCGAGCATCGCTTCGACGTAATAGTCGAGGCCGTGGCTGATGATGGCGACCCCGACGCCGCGCCCGGCGCAGTGCCGCGCAAGCTCAACGAATCCGGGGCGCAGCCCGGCCGCCTCGCGCACGTAGCGCCGCTGCTCGTCAACGGAGGCCGTCAGCTGGCGGAAGGCGATTTCTTGGTACTCGGCCAGCGATATCTCCTTGTCGACGTAGCGCCGGCGCACAACCTGCCAGGGAACGGCCCCCGAAAGCGCAGCGTCCGGCTGGAAGCGTTCCAGCAATAGCTGGCCGACGTTCTGGGCCGCAGCCGTGTCGTCAAAGTCGCAGAGGATGATCATCCGAGGGGCGTTAAAAGGCCGTTTACCGTTGGCGAAGCCGCTCCCGGTACTGTTCGACAGCCTCCCGTATCTTAGCATACTTCACGCCTAGGATTTCCGCCGCGAGCAGCGCCGCGTTTCGCGCTCCCCACGCCCCGATGGCGACGGTCGCCACCGGGATGCCGGGGGGCATCTGGACGATCGAGTAGAGGGCGTCCACTCCGCCGCCAAGCTCGCTGGACGCGATGGGCACCCCGATGACGGGCAGGGTGGTGTGGGACGCGACAACGCCCGGCAGGGCCGCCGCGCCGCCCGCCGCCGCGATGAACACCTCAACCCCGGTGGAGGGCGCGGCCTTCACGTAGTCCTCGACCTTCTTGGGATTGCGATGAGCGGATGCGATGATGAGCTCGGACTCGACGCCAAGCTCGTCGAGCGTCTTCTTGGTGTCTTCCATAACGGGCTGGTCGGTTGCGCTGCCAACGATGATGCCGACTTGAGGCACGGGAAGCTCCTAGTGGGTGAGTGAATATTCAGTCCGGTACTCTACCAGACGAGTCCGGTCGGACGCCCTGCTACAATGGCGCAACCAACGCGGATGTCCGGTCAAGGCGCTCCTCTGGAGGGAAGACGATGGCAACCCTGGCGTACCCGCCCGAACTGGTCATCGCGTTCGGCGATTCACTTCCGAGCGATCTGTCCGAGGACGTACGCGATAAGCGCAAGCGCATCGTGGAACAGATTGAGATGGTACTTAGGCCGCTCACCCAAGTTCGCTCGCTCGCGGCAGCGGAGCGGCTCATTCTCAACGCTGGACCGGACTACCGCGCATTGGCGACGCAGTGCGCGGACTTGCAGTCGAACATTGACGCACCAGGACCGGCAGCCCGCTTCGTGGACCCGTTCGCCAATATCATTCGTGAATCCACACTGATATCCGAAGATGCCAAAGAGCAGTTGTATGGGGCGTTGGAATCTTCGGCGGCGTACATAGATTGGTTCCACCGAAGCGTCGCCAATGCGATAGGCGAAGACGAACAGCGCGCCTTCGCGGCAATCATCCAGCAGGTGGTAGACCACTTAGAGCGGGCGGGGATGGCCCTGACCGCCATCGGCTTGATCCTCAAAGAACCCCCGGATTCGACGCCTAAAGCAATTCCGATACTCGCCGAGCTCGCCGACCGCTGCTGGACGGAGGTCGAGGAGGTCTTCCTTGGGCTAGCGGCGTATGACGACGACGGCGAGACCGTACCGCTGGCCGAGGTCAAGGCGGAACTTGGTCTATAGCGTCTCGTTCTCCAAGAAGGCGGCGGACGAGTTCCGCGCCATCCTCCGGTCCACCAACCCCTCCACACGCCAGCGTTTGAACGACGCGCTGACGCGGTTGGGGCAAAACCCTTACCCGCTACCCAATCCGGCAGGGTCGCGGGACGCCGTTGGGAGGTTACGCAACGTGCCTGACCCCGCAAGCGGAGATTGGCGTATCAGGGTAGGGGACCACCGGATGCGCTACCGCATAGAAGGCGGCAACGTAGTCATCACGCGAGTTGCGCACCGCTCAGAGGTGTACGGCGACCTCTAGCGCGCCTCACTACTCCGCGAAAGCCGCTATATCCGAGCGGAATTGCTTGCCCTCGAAGTCGATGGCTGACGCGGCCTCGTAGGCGCGGCGGCGGGCCTCGGTCATCGTGGCGGCCCGACCAACTACGGCGAGCACTCGGCCTCCGTTCGTTACGGTCGCGCCGTCCCGTTCGGCAGTCCCGGCGTGGAAAACGACCCGCGATTCGTCCTCCGCGCCCAGGCCGTGGACCGGCTTGCCGATTTCGTAGTCGCCCGGGTAGCCGCCGGAGGCCAGCACGACGCATACGGTCTGCTCGTCCGACCAGCGCAGGTCCAGGCGGTCGAGACCTCCGTCCAAGACAGCGTCTATCACGTCGAGGAGGTCGTTTTCGAGGCGGAGGAGAATGAGCTGCGCCTCGGGGTCGCCCAGACGGGCGTTGAACTCGATGATGGAGGGGCCGTCAGGAGTGAGCATGAGTCCACCATAGAGGGCGCCGGAGAAGGGAGCGCCTTCGGCTGCAAGCTCGCGAATGACGGGCTCAATGCAGGTGAGCCTGATGCGCTCTTCGAGCTCCGCATTCCACCATGGGGGCGGACTGTAGCCGCCTATGCCGCCGGTGTTTGGACCGAGGTCGCCGTCGAAGACGCGCTTGTAATCGCAGGCGGCGACCAGCGGCGTGACGTTGACGCCGTCGGTGAAGCAGAAGACGCTCACCTCCTGGCCCACCAGACAGTCCTCCAACACGACGCGCGCGCCCGCCGCTCCGAACACGCGCCCGACCATAGCGTCGTCGACGGCGGCCAGCGCTTCCTCGACGGTCTGAGCGACGACGACACCCTTCCCGGCGGCGAGGCCGTCGGCTTTCACGACGATGGGCGCTCCGTGGGACTGAACATAGGCGCGCGCTTCGGCGGGGTCGTCGAACACCTCGAACGCGGCGGTCGGAGCGCCCGCGGCGCGCATCGTCTGCTTGGAGAAGGACTTGCTGCCCTCGATGCGGGCGGCGGCCTGGGTCGGGCCGAAGATGCGCAGTCCTTCCGCCTCGAACCGGTCGACTACCCCCGCAACCAGGGGCGCTTCCGGGCCGACGATGGTCAGGTCGATCTCGTACTCGCGCACTGCTGCGGCAAGGGCGTCGAAGTCGTCCACGCGCAGCGGCAGGTTGACCGCAAGCTGGGCGGACCCCGCGTTGCCGGGCGCCGCGAACAGCTCAGGTCGGCGCGGGCTCTGTGCGAGCTTCCAGATGATGGCGTGCTCACGGGCGCCGCTGCCTATGACCAGTACCCTCACGGGGGCGAGACCTCTACGCCGAGACTTCCCAGCACTTTCATTGCCTGGTTTCCTCCCCGCGCAGCATGAGCGCCGCGATGAGCAGGGAGACGACGCCAATCACCGCGAGGAAGACCGGAACAAACAGGCCCCCTCCACGCGTGACCGCTATCGCGGGGCCGCCGAAGAGGAACGCCAGGCCAAGCGCGCCGAACGCCGTTCGGACCGCGCGCCGAAAGGCCCTCGTCATTCCCATTCAATCGTTCCCGGCGGCTTGCTCGTGATGTCATAGACGACGCGGTTCACGCTCGGGACCTCGTTCACGATACGGTTCGATATGCGCGCCAGGGTCTCGTAGGGCAGGCGGGCCCAGTCGGCGGTCATCGCGTCCTCGCTGGTGACGGCGCGCAGGGCGACGACGTGCTGGTAGGTGCGCTGGTCGCCCATCACGCCGACGGTGCGCGTGTCGGTGAGGACGGCGAAGCTCTGCCAGAGCTTGTCGTACAGGCCGTCGCCCTTGATTTCGTCCATCACGATCCAGTCGGCGGCGCGCAGGACTTCGAGCTTCTCGTAGTTCACGTCGCCGATGATGCGTATCGCGAGTCCAGGGCCGGGGAAGGGCTGGCGATTGAGTATCTCGGGCGGCAGACCCATCTCCGCGCCAGCGAGCCGCACCTCGTCCTTGAAGAGGTAACGCAACGGCTCGACCAACTTGAGCTTCATACGCTCCGGCAGTCCACCGACGTTGTGATGGGTCTTGATTTTGTGGGCCGCGGTGGACTCGGAGGTCTGGCTCTCGATCACGTCGGGGTACAGCGTGCCTTGCGCCAGGAAATCGACCGTCCCCAGAGCGCCGGCCTGCTCCTCGAACACGTTGATGAACTCAGCGCCGATGGCCTTGCGCTTCTGCTCGGGGTCGACGACCCCAGCGAGGGCGGTCAGGAATCGCTCGGTTGCGTCGACGTACACGAGGTTGAGGCCGACGTTGCGCTCGAAGACCTCGCGCACCCGTTCCGGCTCCTCGCGGCGGAGGAGGCCGTTATTCACGAAGATGCAGGTGAGCTGGTCGCCGATGGCCTCATGGACGAGCTTCGCGGTCACCGCCGAGTCGACGCCCCCGGAGAGCGCACAGATAACGTGGCCGTCCCCCACCTGGTCGCGTATGCGCTGGATGGCCTCGGCGGCGAAATTGCCGGCGGTCCAGCTTCCGGCGACCCCGCAGACCTCGTACGCGAAGTTGCGCAGCACTTGGACCCCCTGCGGGGTGTGCGCCACTTCCGGATGGAACTGGATTCCGTACATGCCGGCGTCGTTCGCCATCGCGGCGATGGGCGAGTTCTCGCTGTAAGCGATGGCCCGGAAGCCGGGCGGGAGAGAATCGATTCGGTCGCCGTGGCTCATCCAGACGGGCGTCTCGTCATCCAGGCCGGCCAACAGCAGGCTGGGGTCGTTCTTATGGATAACCGCGAACCCATACTCCCGCTCCGCAGCCCCGGCGACGCTGCCGCCGAGCTGATGCGCGATAAGCTGCATCCCGTAGCAGATGCCGAGGACCGGAACGCCGGCGTCGAATATCCACGGCTGGGCGAAGGGAGCGCCCTCCTCGTAAACGGACGCGGGGCCGCCGGATAGGATTATCCCCTTGAGGTTGAGTCCTGCGACGGCGTCCCGTGACGCGTCGGGCGGCACTAGCTCGCAGTAGACGTTCTGCTCGCGTACGCGGCGCGCAATGAGACGGCTGTACTGGGAACCGTAGTCGATGATTGCGATGGCTTCCGCGCCGACCTTGGCAGGCTCCGCCCCGTCGCGCCGTCCACTGCCGGCGCCCTCGCGCTCCTGGGCGATACCCAGGTAGGTGGAGACCTCAACGTCTCCGCTCGTGGCCACTCGGTGCGAGCTGTCGGCCCCGTGAGCGCTGTCAGAGGGAGGCGTTGGAGTGTTGTCGTCGGGCATTCCGTCCTCTCGCTGGGGCGCCTGCGGTGTTGGCTTACGCCCAACATCGCGGCCCCTCCCCAGCTTCCGCCTGCGGGGGAGGGGATTCTCGAAGGGACAAGTAACGTAGCATCCGTCGCGGAGACGGTCAACGCACAGCTAGGATATGGCCGCCCCACCGCTCTCGCAGCGCCAGGACGCAGCCCGGTGCTATACTCGCCGCGCCGCTTCGGACGGCTTCATCATGCCCCGTGTGCTCGATAACCCCAACAACCGCTCGGTCGCCTCGATTCTGCTGCGGGAGAGCGGTGTCGTCGCATATCCGACGGATACAGTCTACGGACTGGGCGCGGCAGCGTACAACTACGCGGCGGTATCGACGATATTCGTCATCAAGGGACGCAGCCGGAACCAGGGCGTGCCCGTCCTCATAGCCTCCGAGTCCCAGCTTCGTGAGGTGGCGTCGGAGGTCTCGGACGGCGCATACGCTCTTGCGAAGGAGTTCTGGCCGGGCGCGCTGACCCTCGTCGTTCCCCGCCACAGAGACATGCCCGCTCTCGTGGCGGGCGGCGGCGACACGATCGCTGTCCGGCTCCCGGACCATCCCTGTCCGCAGACGCTGGTCCAGGCGCTGGGGGCGCCCATCACGGGCACGAGCGCGAACCGTCACGACGGCCCGGAGCCTACCTCCGCCGACGAGGTGCAGCGGCAGCTCGGCAACCGGCTGAGCCTCATCCTCGACGGCGGCCCGAGCCCGCGAGCGGTCCCCTCCACCATCGTCGATACGACCTCGACTCCGGCCAAGGTTCTGCGCTTGGGAGCGCTGACGCTCGAGGAGCTTCAAGCCGTTTGCGAGGTCGTCGGGCCTGACCCGGTGGCCGCGGCGGGCTAGCGCGGAGATGACTCCGCCACTGCTTCCCGAGCTCCTCTCGGAGCGCCAGCCCATCGTTGAGCAGGCGCTGCGAGCGAGTCTCGATTTGCCCGCCGACCGAGGACTGCCGCTCTATCGCATGATGCGCTACCAGCTAGGGTGGGTCGATCAGATGGGCGAGGAACGGTCAGGCGAACAGCCCCGCATCCTCGGCGGTCTGTGCCTGGAAGCGCATGACGCTCTCTCGGCAGGCCAAGTGGATCATGGCGCGCCCGCGTCGGCAGCCATCGAACTATTCGGCGAGTCGGTCCGAGTCCACGAGGACATGCAGACGGCGACCCAGCAGCGGGCGGGGCAAGACGCCGTCTGGTGGGTGTGGGGGCCGGCGCAAGCGATCAACGTGGGCGATGGGCTGCACGCCGTCGCGCGGCTGACGCTCTTCCATGCCCAAGAGGCGCTTGGCGTCCCCGCTACCCTCGCCGCGGTGGCGGCCCTTGACGCGGCCGCGCTCGAGTACTACGAGGGGCAGTACCTGGACCTCCAACTGCAGGAGCGGGTCGACGTAACGGTCCAGCAGTACATGCGTATGGCGCGCGGCAAGCACGGGGCCATCTTCGGCGGCGCCCTTGCCCTCGGCGCGATAGCCGCCGGAGCGAGCGAGAACGCGGTCCGAGCTTGGCGCGACGCCGGCGCAGCCGTCGGCGTCGGCGCGCTTATCGCCAACGAGGCGCGCGTCCTCTGGGGCGAAGGGGAGGATGCCGGACGCGCGCTGAACAAGAGCAAGCTCTACCCTGTGGTGGTTGCGCTGGCGGAGGGGACACTCTCCCAGAAGCGGGAGCTTGGCGGCTATTATTTCAAGCGCGTCATGGAGCCCAGCGACCTGGACGGCATCCGTAACGTCCTGGAAGCCGCGGGCGCACGGACCAAGACCGAGCAGGCCATGATCGACGCCAAGGCCCAGGCGTTGGACGCGCTCGAGGCCGCCGACGCCGCGCCGGACGCGATGGAGCGATGGGCTGCGATAACCGACGCTTTGGTGAGCATTTGATGACCAAAATGACCGTTCGCGACATCGACTGGCGGGGCAAGCGCGCTCTGGTCCGAGTCGACTTCAATGTGCCCTACGAGCGCGGAACGACGCGCATCTCGGACGACATACGCATCCGTGAGGCGCTCCCGACTATCCGGCATCTGCGCGACGCGGGCGCCTCGGTCGTGCTTTGCACCCATCTGGGCCGTCCGGGGGGCAAGGCCAGCCCCGACCTGGAGCTGGGACCCATCGCGGAACGCCTCTCCGAGCTGCTCGGCGCGCCAGCCGCCTACGTCCACGACGCTCCCGGCGACGAGGCGCGGCAAGCCGCCAACGCCCTGGGCCCCGGCGACGTCTTGCTCATCGAGAACGTTCGCTTCTGGCCGGGCGAGGAGAAGAACGACCCGGAGTTCGCCGCGGCCCTTGCCGCCCTCGCCGACGCTTACGTGAACGACGCGTTCGGCACCGCGCACCGTGCCCACGCCTCGACGGAAGGTGTTGCGCGTCTCCTGCCCGCGGTTGCGGGGCTGCTCATGGAGAAGGAAGTCACGTTCTTGGGAGGCGTGCTGGAAGACCCCAAACGCCCCCTTGCGGCGCTTCTCGGAGGAGCGAAGGTCAGCGACAAGCTGAAGGTGCTCGACCGGCTCATCGGCCACGCCGACGAGCTGTTTGTCGGCGGCGGGATGGCCGCCACCTTCCTCAAGGCCCAAGGCCACGAGACCGGAGCCTCGCTCTTGGAGGAGGACTTGGTCGACTTCTGCGCCGAGACGCTCGCCAGGGCCGCGGCGGCGGGAACGACCCTCAATCTGCCTACCGACGTCATCGTTGCCGAACGCATCGAGCCGGGCGTGGAAACCGCCGTCGCGGCGGCTGACCATGCGCCGCCCGGCATGATGATGCTCGACATCGGCCCCGCGACCGCGAAGGACTACGCCCGGCGCCTCTCCGCGATGGGCTCCGTCATATGGAACGGGCCGATGGGCGTGTTCGAGGTCCCGCCGTTCGACGAAGGGACGCGGGCCGTTGCGGCTGCGCTCGCCGAAAGCGGGGCCGTCACCGTCATCGGCGGCGGATCGACCGCCGAGGCCGTAGCCCACCTGGGACTGGCTGGCCAGATGTCCCACGTATCCACGGGAGGCGGCGCGTCCCTCGAGTTCCTGGAGGGCACAGAGCTCCCCGGCGTGGCTGCCCTGAACGACAAATAACGGAGGCCCTCTTGCGAATTCCCCTCGTAGCAGGCAACTGGAAGATGAACCCCGCGACGGTCGCGGAAGCGGCGGCGCTGGCGATCGAGGTGCGGGAGGAGACAGAGGAGACGTCGGACTGGCAAGTCGACCGCGTCGTCTGCCCCCCCTTCGTTGCGCTGGCGGCGGTCGCCGACTCACTGCGCGGCTCCGGCTTGGGAGTCGGCGCCCAGAACATGCACCCGGAAGCGAAGGGGGCCTTCACCGGCGAAACCTCCGCCTCCATGCTTGCAGGCCTCTGCGGCTACGTGGTTCTCGGGCATTCCGAGCGGCGGCATCTCCTCGGCGAGGAAGACGCGTTCATCAACGCAAAGGTGAAGGCCGCGCTCGGCGCAGGACTCACACCCATCCTCTGCGTAGGCGAGACGCTCGACGAGCGAGAGGCGGGTAGGGCGGAGGCCGTCGTCGAGGCGCAGCTGCAAAACGGGCTCGACGGCGTGGAAGCGGACGACGTCGCCAAGCTCGTTGTCGCCTACGAGCCGGTGTGGGCCATCGGGACAGGACGCGCCGCAACCGCGGAGATTGCCCAGGAGATGATTGCCTCGGCGCGGCGCCAGGTCGCACGGCTTTCCAGCGCGGACATCGCGGACGAGGTCCCCGTGCTCTACGGCGGGAGCGTCAATCCGGGCAACGCGGACGAGCTTGCGGCGCAGCCCGACATCGACGGCGCCCTGGTCGGCGGCGCGAGCCTCGTTCCCGCGGATTTCGCGGCCATCGTCAGAGCGTTCGCCGCCGCCTAGCATGGCCGGCCCCACCGTCCTTATCATCGTCGGGCCGACCGCGAGCGGCAAGACGGCTGCGTCGCTGGAGCTCGCCGCTCACGCGAGCATCGAGGTCGTCAACGCCGACAGCAGGCAGGTCTACCGCGGCATGTCCATCGGCACGGCCAAGCCGACCGACGCCGAGCTGGCGGCGGCGCCGCATCACCTCATCGACATCGCCGCGCCCGACGAGCCGTTCAGCCTGGCGGCGTTCCTCGCTCTGGCCCGCGCCGCCATCGCCGACGCCGCAGCGCGCGGCGCAACCCCTGTCGCCGTTGGGGGCGCGGGCCAGTACGTATGGGGACTCGTAGAAGGATGGAGCGCCCCTGCCGTACCCCCCAATCACGCGCTCCGGCAGGACCTGGAAGCCATCGCGAAGCGGGACGGCCGAATCGCCATCCACGAGCGCCTGCGCGCCGTCGATCCCGACGCCGCCGACGCTATCGACCCGCGCAACGTCCGACGGGTCGCCCGCGCCATTGAGGTCTGGCAAGCCACCGGCGCCCCCTTCTCGCGGCAACGCGCGAAGGGATACCCAGGATTCGTCACCGTCATCCTCGGCGTACATCCCGGACGTGAGGAATTGCGACGGCGCATCGACGAGCGAGTCGACTCCATGCTGGAACGGGGCTGGCTCGACGAGGTGCGCGGTCTGCTCGACGCGGGCTACGGCCCCGAGCTGCCGTCGTTTTCCAGCGCGGGCTACCGGGAGATGGCGGCGCACGTCGCGGGCGAGATCAGCCTCGACGAGGCGGCCGCGCGTGCGAAACACGCCACGCATCGTCTCGCCCGTGCTCAGGGGGCGTGGTTCAAGGCTGGCGACTCGCGCATTGAGTGGCTCCCTGACGCCGAATCGCTCGTCGCACGCGCCTTGAAGATCATCCACGCTTGACGGCGGGCCTAAAGGTCATGCACCCTTTCGGGCGGCCCACGAGGCCCAAAACGGACTACGAGAGCAGGTGAAATGGCAGGCTATCTCGACCCCAACGACCCGATCGTACAAGCGTTCGCCACACTCGGCACCACGCCCGTCAGCGACGCGCTGGACAGGCTCGGCCTCGGCGGGCAGTGCTTCGGCATCAAGCCCGTCGACCGCGACTTCACCCTGTGCGGCCGCGCCCACACCGTCCGCAACGAGCCCATGACCGCCGGTCACAAGGGCGAGAGCGTCGGCGACTATATCGACGAGGTCGCGCCCGGCGGCGTGGTCGTCATCGACAACGGCGGGCGCCTCGACGCCACCGTGTGGGGCGACATCCTCACCATCATGGCCGACCGCAACCAGCTAGGCGGCACCGTCATCCACGGCGTCTGCCGCGACTCCAACCGGGCGCTCAAGCTCGAATACCCGATCTTCTCCCGCGGGACGTACATGCGCACCGGCAAGGACCGCGTTCGCGCCGACGCCTACCAGGAGCCCGTCTCCCTCGGAGAGGTGCGCATCCTCCCCGGCGACCTCCTCATCGGCGACGGCGACGGAGTCCTCGTCATCGCCAAGGAGCACGAGGACGCCGTCCTCAAGGCGGCCCAGGAGATCGACGCCGCCGAGGAGCGCATCCGCAACGAGATTATGCAGGGCAGCCGGCTCGACGCCGCGCGCCAAAAGTTCCAGTACCACAGCCTCCAAAGCAGGACGTAGGCGGATCACGCTGCGAGAGGGGGGCTACCGAAAGCCCCTCTCTCGCGCCTGAGACTCGCAGCCCCCACATTCCTTCTGAAACCCCTCCCGTCTGCGGGAGGGGGGCGCAAGCGCAGCGAAGCGCGGGGGAGGAGAACGCCCCTCCCGCCAACAACGCCCCACCCGTCATTCCCGCTCCCCACGCGTCATTGCCTCGAAAATAGGTGCCCACGCCCCCCTTCTGTCATTCCCGCACGGGCGGAAACCTCGTAGCGGGGCGACAGCACCGCGATCCCTCCCCACGCCCCACCCGTCATTCCCGCAAAAGCGGGAATCCAGGACGCCCCACCCCCCCCTCCGTCACTCCCGCACAGACGAGAACCCCGGCATCCCACGTCGCCATCGTGACATTTACCTGTTGCTCAAACGGCTCCCCTTTCTCTACCCTGTCTCTCATGCCCCAACCGCCCCACGCCATCGCTGAAGAACGGGCGCTCACGCCGCTCGTAAATGGCGCCAAATGGGACCAAATGAGACCTTTTTCAATGAGGCAGCCCCCGCGCACTCGTAGGCGGAGGGGAGTTACGAGTGCGATGCATGTCCCATCCTCGAACAAAACAAGCCCTTGCGGTGTGCGATACGCCGGACCGGGACCGATTCCGGCCTCACCGCGCGCCGCCCCAGCTGCTCCACCGTGTCATGTCGCGTCATGCGTCGCCTGTGGGGGAGACGGAGAGAGGGGGCTGCGGCGCATGAAATACAAAAATATCTCGGTCAGGAAGTAGTTCTGAGTCCAAGGAAGCAGACCACGGCCATGAAAACACCCCTCGAAACCGCTGATTTTCCATGTTTTTTCGGGAAGTTTTTACTCGTAAGGGGATGAACGGGCCGGGAACTTTTTACTCGTAGCAGCAGCGCAACTTCCCATCTGTTCCACGGATGAAGCGGCAATTGCGCAAAGGGCTCGCAGACGGGGAGGGGGCCGGAGCAGGCGGAAGGGTGGGGCTCAGGTTCCCGCCTGCCCAGGGAATGACGGGAGGGCGCGGGAATGATGGAAAAGAAGACATCGGAGCTTGACCCCACGCCGCGCCCCCGTCTACGGTTGACCTTGACGCATCGACTAGGGAGGACGCTCTTCCATGCAGACTTCGATTCCTTGTGTGTTTATGCGCGGCGGCACGTCGCGAGGGCCGTACTTCCTCGCCTCGGACCTCCCCAAAGACCCGGAAACGCGCGACAGCGTGCTGCTCGCCGTGATGGGCTCTCCCGACGACCGTCAGATTGACGGCCTCGGCGGCGCCGACCCCCTCACGAGCAAGGTGGCCATCGTCGGGCCGCCCACCCGCGAAGACTGCGACGTGGACTACCTGTTCGCTCAGGTGGTGGTCAACGAGGCAGTGGTGGACGTGAGCCCCAACTGCGGCAACATGCTGGCCGGCATCGGCCCCTTCGCCATCGAGCACGGTCTCATCCCCGCGCAGGGTGATGAGACCGTGGTCCGCATCCATATGGTCAACTCCGGCGATAGGGCCATCGCGCGAGTTATGACTCCCGGAGGGCAGGTCGAGTACCAGGGCGACGCCCGGATCGACGGCGTGCCCGGCTCGTCCGCCCCGATCATGATCGACGTGGAGGACACCGCCGGGTCCTTCTGCGGCGCCCTCTTCCCCACCGGCAACCGTATCGACGTCATCGACGGCGTCGAGTGCTCGCTCATGGACAACGGCATGCCCGTCGTCGCCATGCGGGCTGCCGACTTGGGCCGGACAGGATACGAGACACGGGACGAGCTGAACGCTGACGCCGAGCTGAAGGAGCGCATCGAGAGCATCCGGCTCCAGGCAGGGCATCTGATGAATCTCGGCGACGTGACGGACAACGTCGTGCCCAAGATGTTCTTGCTCGCTCCCCCGGTGGCCGGCGGCGCGCTCTGCACGCGGTCGTTCATCCCCAAGGTCGCTCACGCATCCATAGGGGTCCTCGCCGCCGTAACCGTCGCGACCGCGGCCGTATTCCCCGGCACGACCGCCTACGACTACTCCAACCGACCCGAGGGCGCGCGAAAGATGCTCGAGCTCGAACACCCCACCGGCTACTTCTCGGTGGAGATGGAGATCAGCGGCACGGAGTCCGAGCCGCGGATCGAGCGCGCGGCGCTCCTGCGCACGGCCCGAAAGCTCATGGAGGGCGCGGTCTATATCCCGGCAACCGTCTGGGACGGCAAGCGCTCCCTCGCGGAGGTCACGGCATAATGACGGAGCGTGAGATACGCGCCATCCCCGGCCCCGACCCCAACCCGAAGAAGCCGGACGTCGCCCTTCCGCCCAACGCCTGCGACGCCCACTGCCATATCTTCGGGCCGGGCGACATCTTCCCATATCATCCTGACCGTTCCTACACGCCTCCCGACGCGTCTAAAGAGACGCTTGCGGCGCTGCACAGCCATCTTGGAATCAGCCGGGCCGTCATCGTCCACGCAAGCTGCCACGGCGTGTACATGGACGCCACCCTCGACGCCATCGCATCGTCGGGCGGGAGCTACCGCGGCACCTCCATCGTCGACCCCGACATCACGGACGCCGAGCTTGCGCGCTATCACGAGGGCGGCATCCGCGCCGTACGCTTCAACTTCGTCAAGCACCTGGAAAGCGTTCCCGAGCCGGAGGTCGTACAACGCATGGCGGAGCGCATCGTATCCATGGGGTGGCACCTCGTCGTCCACCTCGACGCCGAGGACATTGTCGAGCTATCCCCCCTGCTGCTCGGCCTGCCTGTGCCGTTCGCAATCGACCACATGGCCCGCGTGAAGGCGGGCGACGGGCTCGAACAGCCCGCCTTCCGGCAACTCCTCGATCTCATGCGGAACGAAAAGGCGTGGGTGAAGATCTGCGGAGGCGAGCGCGTCTCGACCGAAGGCCCGCCCTTCACCGACGCCGTTCCTTTCGCTCAGGCCCTTATCGCGGCTGCGCCTGACCGGGTGCTCTGGGGCACCGATTTCCCCCATCCCAACGTGCGCCACATGCCGAACGACGGCCATCTCGTCGACCTGTTTGCGCTCTACGCCCCGGACCCGGCAGTCCGGCGGCAGATACTGGTGGACAATCCGGACAAGCTCTACTTCTCAGATTGATTTTGTGTTCGGCTAGCCCGCACGCGGCAGATGGTGGACTGCTATCGGGTCGTATGCCTTGGCTGGCGCAACGCGTCGTTCCGTGGTTGACACGTCCCTCAGACGGCCCCATGCTCAGTCTATGCGTGCAGGACTAACGCCCCGGCGGACCGCCATAGCTCATGCGGTCTGGCTCGCCGCCAGCGTCCTTTTCCTGCTCGTGGGGCTCGGCGCTCCCGCGCTCGCTCAATCGCGCGGCGCGGACGTCGTCGAGATGGAAGCAATCATCAGCCCCATCACCGAGCGCTACCTGGCGCGGGCCATCGAAGGGGCCGAGCGCGACGGCGCCGAGGTCATCGTCGTCGAACTCGACACGCCCGGCGGACTGCTCGACTCAACTCGCGGCATGGTCGAGGACATCCTGGCTTCCCCCGTGCCCATCGTGGTCTACGTATCGCCGAGCGGCGGGCGGGCCGCGTCCGCGGGGACATTCATCACGGCAGCGGCCCACATCGCCGCCATGGCCCCCGCCACGAACATCGGCGCCGCGAGCCCCGTCGGCGGGCAGGGCGAGGAGCTGCCGGAGACCGTGAAGAGCAAGGTCTTCGAAGACGCCGCCGCCGAGATACGGGCCATCGCCGAGGTCCGCGGCCGCCCCGTCGCTCCCCTAGAAGCGACAGTGCTCGAGGCCAAGTCCTACACGGCAAGCGAAGCACTGGAGCTCGGGATTATCGACCACGTCGTCGCCGGCGTGGACGAACTGCTCGCCGTTATCGACGGCGCCGAGGTCGTCGTGAGGGACGGCCAGAACGAGCGCGCGGTCACTCTGGCGACCGCCGGTCTGTTCCAGCGGCAGGTGCGGATGGGGTTCTTCGACCGCATCCTGTCCTACGTCGCGGACCCGAACATCTCCTTCCTGCTCATCTCACTGGGCAGCCTGGGGCTGTTCGTGGAGATATGGAACCCCGGGCTCATCTTCCCCGGAGTCGTCGGGCTGATCGCCCTCGTCGTCGGGCTGATGGCGCTGGGGAGTCTGCCGGGCAACTGGGCGGGCATAGCGCTCATCCTGCTTGCGTTCGCCCTGTTCAGCGTCGAGTTCAATGTGGACGGGTTCGGCGTATTCGGCGGGCTGGGTGTCGCAAGCATCATCGTGGGAGGTATCCTGCTGTTCTCGCATTTCGGCACGCCGTCGCCGGTGCTGCCAACCGTTTCCGTGAGCCCGTGGGCCATCGCGCCGGTAGCAGGGTTCCTGGGACTGAGCATGCTTATCTTCACCCGCGAGGTGGGGAGGGTGCGCCGGGCGCAACGCGGACTGCCCGTGCCGGAGCCCATCCTTGTGGGCATGGCCGGCCTGGTGTCCACAGCTCTCGCGCCGCAGGGCAAGGTCCGCGTACGTGGCGAGACCTGGAACGCCCGTGCGGTGGACGGCGCGCGCATAGAGCGCGGGGCATCGGTTATCGTGCGGAGTGAGCACGGAGCGCTGCTGGAAGTGGAACGAATGGGCTCCGTCCGTGAAGCAGAGTTTGACTCCGCCCCAGACGGGGGGAACGACAAGGAGTAAGTATGGCTACTTGGGGCCTGAACGTCGTCAAGCAGTATCAGCGTCTCGTGGTGTTCACCTTCGGCACCTACACCGGCATGCGAGGGCCAGGCATCCGGTGGCTCTGGCCGTTCATCAACAACGGCACGGCGACCGTCGACCTCCGCGAGGTCCCCGTAGCCATCCCGCGCCAGACGAGCATCACGCGGGACAACGCCCCGATCGACATCGACTTCTTCGTTTACATGCGCGTGAGCGAGGACCGACCCCAGGACACGATCCTCAACATCAGCGATTTCGGCGTCGCCGCCCAAGCGCTCGCCATGACGACTCTCCGCGCCGTCGTCGGAGAGATGGACCTGGACGATGTCCTCTCCAAACGCGAGCGTATCAACTCACAGCTCCAGGTGAAGCTGGACGAGGTGACCGCCAACTGGGGCGTGAAGGTCACGCGCGTGGAGATCAAGGAGGTCGAGCCTCCGCGCGACGTGCAGGACGCCATGAACCGCCAGCTGTCGGCGGAGCGCACGCGCCGGGCCGCCGTCACCGAGGCGGAAGGCGAGCGCGACGCCCAGATCAACCGCGCCGAGGGCGACCGGCAGGCGGCCATCCTCCGCGCGGAAGGCGCCAAGCAGGGCTCCATCCTCGAGGCGGAGGGCGAGCGGGAAGCCGCCATCCTCAGGGCCGAAGGCTTTAGCGTTGGCATGGATCGCATCAACCAGGTCGCGATGCGGGCCGACCCGCGCACCATGAGCCTCCAGTACTTCGACACCCTCAAAGACATCGGCGGGAGCCCATCGACGAAGTGGATATTCCCCATGGAGTTCACCTCCATGCTCGAACCGTTCCTGCGCGCAGGCCGCGCCGCCGCTGCTCCAGCGGACGAGGACACTCCCTAGCGCATGGGCTGGCCCCGGATGGACAGATCACTGATGGCCTCGCCATGGCCTTGCTTCCTTGCAAGAGGGGCTGTGCTGATTAGCCTCGCGAGCTTCGTGCTGCTCGCGGGCTGCGGGAACCCGACGCCGACGCCGTCGCCCACCCCAACGCCCGGCCCTGCGCAGGTGCGCGACCGCGCCGCGGGTGAGATGCGAAGCCTCTCGTCCGCGCACTTCACCGTCAGTCACGAGGAGGGCGGCACGGACCTCGGGTTCGGCCTGCTGACGGAGGCTGAGGGCGACGGCCTCTTCCCCGACCGCGCTACATTCGTGGCCAAGGCCGTTGCGAAGCAGTTCGGCGGCATCACGCTGGAGTTCAACATCGTCCAAGTGGGCCCCGACACGTACCTCCAAGACCGCATCAGCAACCGCTGGCAGGTCCTTCCACCCGGCACGCTGCTGATCAGTTTCGCCGCCGTCAACGACGCCATCGCCGACGCCCTAGCGTCAATCACCGATGCCGCCCTGTCCGACGGCGGGTCCATTGACGGCGTGAGTACGCGCCTTCTCGCCGGGACGGTCGACGCCTCCGCGCTCCGCGGTCTTGTGCCGACCGCGCCGGCAGGAAGCGCGCTGGACCTCCGGGTCTGGGTCGGGCGCGACGACTTCCTCGTGCGCAAGGTCTCGATGACCGGCGTTCTGCTGGACGGCGACCCACCTTCCATCACCCGAATCCTGGAGCTTTCCGGCTTCAACAACCCGGTCACGGTCGAGCCGCCAATCTAGAATGACCGCATGAGTACGCCCGCTGGGTCGACCCGCTACCTCCCCCCCGGCGCGGTGCTCGTCGTCGTCTGCGCGGGTGTATTCCTCGCTTCACTCGATCAGACCTCCGTGGTCACGGCGCTGCCCGCCATCATGGTGGACCTCGGCGTCACCATCGACCGCATCGACGACCTCGCGTGGGTCGTCACCGCCTACCTCCTCGGCTTCACCGTCGCAATGCCGCTCCTCGGCAGGGCAGGGGACGTCTACGGCTACCGCCTCCTCTACCTCGGCGCCGTGCTGCTGTTCGGCCTCGGCTCCGTGCTCGTTGCGCTCTCGCCAAGCCTTGCCTGGCTGTTGGGCGCGCGCGTCGTGCAGGCGATGGGAGGCGGCGCGCTCGTGCCCGCGGCCATCGCCCTCGCAAGCGAGGGCCTGCCCGCCGCGCGCAGGCCCATCGTCTTCGGCATCATCGGCGCCGCCGCCGAAACGGGAGGGGTGCTGGGCCCGCTGTACGGCGGGGCCATCGTGGAGTGGCTCGGCTGGCGCTGGGTCTTCTGGACGAACCTTCCCGTAGTAGCAGTCCTCGCCGTCGTCCTCTTCGCCGTGCCGGAAGTGACCCGCGTCCGCGAGCGACTGGACGTGACCGGCGGGCTGCTCCTTGCGGGCGGCCTGACCCTCTTGACCATCGGCCTGGCGCAACGCTCCCTGTTCGACGCCGACTCCGTCGCTCCGTTCCTGCTCGCGGGCGGAGGCGTGGGCTTGCTCATCGCCTTGGCCTTCGTCGAGCGGCGCGCCGCCGCGCCCATAATCAGCAGAGCGCTGTTCGCAGCGAGGAGCTTCGCGGCGGCGATGAGCTCGCAGCTGCTGGTCGGCGGCGCGCTGGTCCTCGTACTCGTCACCGTCCCCTTGATGACGGACACAGTGCTTGGCAAGCCGCCCCTGGAGGGCGGGCTCCGGCTGATGCGCTTCACCGGCGCCATCCCATTCGGCGCGGTGCTGGGCGGCTACGCCGCGCGATGGGTCGGCGTCCGCGCCCCGACCCTCGTCGGGCTGGCGATGGCCGCTGCGGGCTTCATGCTGATGTCCGGCTGGGACGAGACCATCGCTGACCCTCAGCTTACCCTGCACCTGGCGCTCGGAGGCTTCGGCTTCGGCCTGGTCATCGCTCCATTGGTTGCCGCCGCCGTCGATTCCGCCGGCGACGAGTACCGCGCGACTGCGGCGGCGTGGATCACGGTGGCGCGGATGTTCGGCATGACCTTGGGCCTTGCCGCACTCTCGGCGTGGGGAATGGGCCACTTCCAGGGGCTCACCAGCGAGTTGGCCTTCCCGATACCTCTTCCCGGCGAGGCTCCCGCCGCCTTCGACGCCCGCATCGCGGCCTACGAGGCCGGAATCACGGACGCCTCTTTCGACGTATTCCGCTCCTTCTTCCGCGCCGGCGCCGTCCTGAGCGTCCTAGCCGCAGTCCCCGCACTTTGGCTCCACGCACCATCGTCAGCCAGAGAGAAGGCTAGGAGTAGGTCTCCGGAGTCACGGGAGTAACAGAGAGTCACCCCATGTGAACGTGCTGCACTACGACGCCGAGCCCCGACGCTCGCGAAAGCCTCCCATCCGCAGTCATCAGCGGAAGGCCGTAGGCGTCGGCCGTGGCGACGTACAAGGCGTCATAGGCGCTCACGTTGTGTCGATGCCGCCAGGCCAGCGTCCCTAGGAAACGGTGAGATACACGGTCGACAGGCCAACTGGACAAGTCATCGACGACCATCTGCGCCCGCGCCTCTTCGAGATGCCCCGTCAGCACTGCCCGCCGCAACACCGATAGGACTTCTGCGTCGATAAGCTCAGGCGCAACCAGCGAAGCATCATCGAGAACATCGGCCACCGTCAGGCCAAGGGGCGTTCTCAGGAGGTACTCGACAGCGATGGAAGCGTCTACAACGTACCGGGTCACTCGGTCTCCGCATCGCGGAGGGAGCGTTCCTCCGCAAGCAGCGTCGACGCCTCAACTGCCATGTAAGTCGCAGGGCGCTCCGCTAGGCGCCTCTTCCATTCCGACCTCGCCAGCTCCTGCTCGACTGCCGCGAGCACTGCCGCGCTCATGGTGCAGTTGTTCTCGCGGGCATAGTGGCGCAGGCGCTCGTGGAGGGCGTCCGGCATATTTCTTACCTGTAGGTTTGCCATATCATGATTATAGCATGTTTTCTGCATGAACAAATAGACCTCGCCAGCGTGTCAATCCACGACTGCCAAGGCCGTCCCATACCGCCCGCTGCTGCGATAGAATCCATCCGACTCACTTGTAGGAGGCGGCATGGCCACGCAGGCTACCGGCACTAGCATCGACGACCTCGCAATCAACACGGTCCGCTTCCTCTCGATTGACGCGGTCCAGAAGGCCAAAAGCGGCCACCCCGGCGCGCCGATGGGCGCCGCGCCCATGGCCTATGCGCTTTGGGACAGGTTCCTCAAGCACAACCCCGCCGACACCTCATGGCCCGACCGCGACCGGTTCGTTCTCTCCGCAGGGCACGCTTCCATGCTCCTCTACTCCCTGCTCTACCTCACTGGCTACCCCCTCTCCCTCGACGACATCCAGGAGTTTCGCCAGTGGGGGAGCAAGACGCCCGGCCACCCCGAGTTCGGCCTGACTCCTGGCGCTGAGATCACGACCGGGCCTCTTGGCCAAGGCTTCGCTCACGGCGTGGGCATGGCTGTCGCCGAGCGCCTACTCGCTGAGCACTACAACCGCCCAGGCCACGAAATCATCGACCACCGCGTCTACGGCATTGTCTCCGACGGCGATCTTATGGAGGGCGTCTCCTCCGAAGCCGCGTCCCTCGCAGGCACGCTCGGACTCGGCAAAATCATCTACCTTTACGACGACAACAACATCTCCATAGAAGGCGACACGGACATCACGTTCAGGGAAGACGTCGCAGCGCGCTTCCGCGCTTACAACTGGCATGTCGTCGGCCCTATCGACGGCATGGACGTCGCCGTCGTCGAGGCCGCGCTGCGCGAGGCCCAGAACGAGCGCGACCGCCCCAGCCTCATCGTCGCCCAGACCACCATCGGCTACGGCAGCCCAAACAAGGCCAACACCGGCGGCGTGCACGGCGAGCCTCTCGGCGTCGACGAGGTGGCCTTGACCCGTCAGCAGTTGGGCTGGACTCACGAGCCCTTCGTCGTCCCCCAAGAAGTCCTGGACCATATGCGGCTCGCCCTCGAACGCGGCGCAGCCGACCAGGCTGACTGGGAGCGCCGCTACGCGGCTTACCGCGCTGAGTACCCTGCCGAAGCCGCCCAGCTGGAGACTGACCTCAGCGGCAAGCTGCCCGACGGCTGGGACGATGAACTCGACACCCTCTTCTCCAACGATGAGAAGCCGGTCGCAACCCGCGACGCAGGCAATCGCGTGATGAACGCCATCGCCAAGCGCGTTCACTCCCTCGTCGGCGGTTCCGCGGACCTGGCGCCCTCGACCAGAACGCTCCTCAAGGAGCACATGGACGTCGGCAATGGGCTCGCTCCCCACAACATGCACTTCGGCGTCCGTGAGCACGCCATGGGCTCCATCGCCGGCGGGATGGCGCTGCACGGCGGCGTGATCCCCTACACCGCGACGTTCCTCATCTTCTCCGACTACATGCGTCCGCCCATGCGCCTCGCCGCGCTCATGGGCCTCCGCGTCGTCTACGTCTTCACCCACGACTCAATCGCCCTCGGCGAAGACGGTCCCACCCACCAACCCGTCGAGCAGCTGCTGGGCCTGCGCAGCGTCCCCAACATGGTCGTCGTGCGCCCGGCGGAAGCCACCGAGACCGCGATGGCCTGGCGCGCGGCGCTGGAGCGCGACACCGGCCCCACTGCGCTTCTCCTAACGAGGCAGGGCTTGCCCATCCTCGACCGCACGGAGTGCGGACCCGCCGAAGGCGTGCTCCGCGGCGCCTACGCCCTCTGGGAAGGCCCGGGGCCTGTGAGCGTCATCATCATCGGCACGGGCTCCGAAGTGCAGGTCGCGCTGGATGCGGCGAAGTCCCTCGCAGAGCGGGGAGTATCCGCGCGCGTGGTGTCCATGCCGTCGTGGGAACTCTTCGACGCCCAGCCGCGGGAGTACCGCGACTCCGTCCTGCCTCCGTCGATCACCGCTCGGGTCTCCGTAGAGGCGGCCCGGACCATGGGGTGGGAGCGCTACGTCGGCCCGGCGGGCGTCTCGATTGGCGTGGACACCTTCGGAGCGTCCTCTCCCTACCAGCGCATCTACCAGGAGTACGGCGTCACCGCCGAGCGCGTGGCGGAAGCCGCCGAGTCACTCGTGAAGGCGGCGTCGTGATGACCCAACGCACTCAACCTCCGGGCGCCGCCCTCGGCCCCCACGCCGAACCAGTGAACGAGGCGCTGAACAGCCTCGCCGCCGGCAACGTCATGGCGCGCATCTGGGACCGCGACCACACTGTCTGGAAAGACGACCCCACGGAAATCGCCGACCGGCTCGGCTGGTTGACCGTTTCGCGGGACATGATGGAGAACGCCGGGGACCTCCGCGCATTCGCCGACGAAGTCCGCGAGGCGGGGTTCAAGCAGGTCGTCCTCCTCGGCATGGGCGGCAGCAGCCTCGGCCCCGAGGTCATCCGACAGTGCATTGGCAATACGCCGGGCTTCCCCAGGCTCACCGTGCTCGACTCGACCGTTCCGGCGCGAGTGCGGACGGTCGAAAACTCCATCGACCCCAACAGAACTCTGTTCATCGTCTCCTCCAAGTCGGGCGGCACCATCGAGCCGAACTCGTTCTACAAACACTTCCGCGCTGTCGTGGAGGACGCCGTCGGGCCGGAGAACGCCGGACGCCACTTTATTGCCATAACCGACCCGGGCACGTCCCTCGCCGCCCTCGCGTCCCGCGACGGCTTCCGCCGCCTGTTCGAGAACCCGCCCGACATAGGCGGGCGCTACTCCGTTGGCTCCTACTTTGGCCTCGTCCCCGCCGCGTTGTCCGGCGTCGACTGCCACAAGCTCATCGAACGCATCACGCAGATGGCCTCCCGCTGCGAGGCGGGTGTAGGCGTCCGCAACAATCCCGGCGGCTGGCTCGGCGCAGCTATCGGCGCCATGGCCGTCGCTGGGCGCGACAAGCTCACGCTCATCGCTTCCCCGGCCATTGCAAGCTTCGGCCTTTGGGTCGAGCAGCTGCTGGCCGAGAGCACCGGCAAAGAGGGCGTCGGCATCGTCCCCATCGCTGGCGAGCCCCTCCTCGACACTGACGCCTACGGCGACGATCGAACATTCGTCTACATGCGCCTCGTCGGCGACGAGAACGCGGAGACCGATGTGGCCGTCGAGCGGCTCACCGGCGTCGGCCACCCCGTCATAACCCTTGACCTTGACGATCTCTACGACATCGGGGCCGAGTTCTTCCGCTGGGAGTTCGCCACGGCGGTGGCGGGCCGCTTGCTAGGAATCCACCCATTCGACCAGCCGAACGTGCAAGCGGCCAAGGACGCGACCGACCGCGTGCTCGCCGCCTACGTCCGCGACGGCGCTCTGCCCGCCGCCCAGCCCGGCTCCGCCGCCGAGCTGCTGGCGCAGGCCAGTCCCGGCGATTATCTCTCCATCACGGCATACGTAGAGGAGACCGGCGGCGTGACGAGGGCAATCGGGCTGCTCAGGCAACGCGCGATGCGCCGGCACAAGATTGCGACAACGCTGGGCTACGGCCCGCGCTTTCTCCATTCCACGGGGCAACTCCACAAGGGCGGCCCGAACACCGGCCTCTTCCTTCAGCTGACGGCCGACGTCGAGACGGACGTGGATATCCCCGGCCAGGCGTTTAGTCTCGGGACTCTCGCCGCAGCCCAGGCGCTCGGAGACTATCAAGCGCTCCATGACGCCGGACGCCGTGTCGTCACCGTGAATCTCGGTCCGGACGCCGAGTCCGGCGTCCTACGCCTCCTCGGAACAGTCTGACGCCGATGACGCCCTCCGCCCCAGCCAACCCCAACGCCGGCTCAAGAGGCGCGTAGTCGTGCCTCCGGCATCTACCATCGTCATCTTCGGCGGAACGGGCGACCTCGCCCGCCGCAAGCTGGCGCCCGCGCTCTGCAACCTGCTCCGCAAGGACCGGCTCCCCCGCAACGTCCAGTTTGTCGGCTTCGCCCGCGCCGACCTCGACGAGACGGCCTACCGTGAGCTGATGTGGGAAGGCGTTCGGGACCTCAGCGATCTGGACATAGACCGCGACGAGTGGGAGACCCTTGCCCCTCGATTGCACTACTCGCGAGGCGATGTAAGCGACCCTGCGTCCTACCGCGCACTGGGCGAGAAGCTCCGAGAAGTCGAGGGGGCGGACGAAGCCGATAGGCTCTTCTACCTCTCGATAGCCCCCAACCTGCACGGCGCCGCTGCGACCGGCCTCTGCGACGCCGGTCTGACCTCCGAGGCCAGCGGCTGGCGCCGTGTGGTCTTTGAGAAGCCCTTTGGGGAAGACGAGGAGTCGGCGCGACAGCTCAACCGGATGGTCCACGGAGTATTTCGCGAGGACCAGGTCTTTCGTATCGATCACTACCTCGGCAAAGAGACCGTCCAGAACCTTCTGGTCCTGCGGTTCGCCAACGCCATCTTCGAGCCCCTCTGGAACCGGAACTACGTGGACAACGTCCAAATCACCGTCGCCGAGTCCGTCTCCGTCGGCGACCGCGCCGGCTACTACGACTCGTCCGGCGTGGTCCGCGACATGGTGCAGAACCATCTCTTCCAGCTCATGTGCCTCGTCGCCATGGAGCCGCCGAGCTCGATGGACTCCGACGCTCTCCGCGACCGCCGCGCCGACGTGCTCCGCGCCGTGAGACGGTGGTCGCCCCACGAGTTCCGCCGCCACGCTGTCGCCGCCCAGTACAAGGGCTATCTCAGCGAGCCGGGCGTCGCGGAAAACTCACGGACTCCCACCTACGCCGCCATGCGCCTATACATCGACAACTGGCGCTGGCAGGGCGTTCCTTTCTATCTCCGTTCGGGCAAGGGCCTCGCCAAGAAGCTCTCGGAGATCGTCATCCAATTCAAGGCGCCGCCGCTCTCCATGTTTCGCCGCATCGGCCAGCGCTTCGCCCCCAACTTCCTCTCCGTATGCGTCCAGCCCGACGAGGGGATACATCTGCGTTTCGACACGAAAACACCCGACGCCGGACTCCTCACCGAGCCCGTGGACATGCAGTTCCACTACAACAAGCGCCACGGGGCGGTCGAGCTGCCTGACGCATACGAGCGTCTTCTGGAAGATGCGATGGACGGCGACGGAAGCCTCTTCATCCGCGCCGACCAGATCGAGCAGGCGTGGAACATCGTCGACCCTCTCCTCCAGTGCTGGGCAGATCCGGGGTCGGGCGAAATCGAGACATACCCTCGCGGGTCTTGGGGCCCTCGCGGCGCCGACCGCCTCCTATCCCGTGACAGCTTCCAGTGGCGCTCCATCTGCGGCCACGGTCTCTAGGTCGGCGGCCTTCCGTCATTGCGCTTCTTTGACAACCAACGGACTTGGAAATCGCAGCGCCGAACGGGTTCTCGGTACGAGGCGCGCCGGATCGTTGGACGCCGATGCCATGAGGTGTTGCAGCCCTCCTGAGGAAGGCGCGACTCCGATGTCCCTGCAGCGGCGCGTTCACAGCTGTGACACTTGCCGCTTACCCCAACCGCCTCGCCTGCGGTATGCTTGCGACATGCTCCCCTCTGTGGCGGTTCGCCCTCAACCCTCTTCCGCGTTCTATAACTCGCCGCTGCTCATAGAGAGAGCCAATGCCGAATTGCGTGTTTTCACATTTAATTCTGTTTCTTGGTCACGGGAAGCAGGCCGTGGCCTACTAAACAGCCCCGACCAAGAAACAGAAAGTCCCCCTTTCAGCGACACAAACCTCAGACCCTTACGAGTAAACCCCCCCATCAAGAAGCTGATTTACTACCTCATTTCGACTCCTTAAACCCAAGCCTGGGCGCCCGGCCCTTTACAACCGCGGCGCTCCGGCCTGCCGGACCTAACCGGCTGAGGAAGGAACGGACCATGCTCTTCATCGACAACGAGACCGTTCGCCGCGTGCTGACCATTGCCGACGCCATCGATTCACAAGACGAGGCGTTCCGCGGACTCGTGGACGGCGCCGCCATACACCGGCCCCGCATCGACATGTACGTCCCCACCGGACGCGAGGAAGACTACTACCGCTGGGGAACCATGGAGGGCGCCAGCCGCGACCTCGGCGTGTTCGCCATTCGCATGAAATCGGACATCGTCTCGTGGCCGGAGGACGAGAACGGCAACTGGACCGAGGAGAAGTACTGCGTCGAGCCGGGGACGTTCTGCGGGCTCATCTTCCTCTTCAGCACCGTCAACGGCGAACCACTCGCAATCATCAACGACGGCGAGCTTCAGCACGCCCGTGTAGGCGCCGGGGGCGGGCTGGGTGTCCGCTACTTGTCGCGTCCGGATTCGAAGGTCGTAGGCATGATTGGCTCCGGCGGCATGGCGCGCACCTACCTGCGGGCGTTCTGCAACGAGCGCCCCATCGAGAAGGTGCGCGTCTACAGCCCGACCAAGAAGAACCGCGACGCATACGCGGCCGAGATGATGGACTCGCTCAACATCGACGTCGAGCCGGTCGACGACCCCGAGGCGGCCGTGCGCGGCGCGGATATCGTTTCCACCTGCACCGACGCCATGCGTCCGGTGATCAAAGGAGAATGGTTGGAGCCCGGCATGCACGTGACAAACCTCGGCGGGTTCGAGCTCGACGAGACGACCTTCGAGCGGGCCAACGTCACCGTGCGTCAGGGCATCGGCGGCGCGAAACTGCAGGAGGACCCACGCATCCAGTACGGGCGCGGCCACAGCCCCGTCGCGTTCGTGGCGGGCACGGAGGCCGAGATGGACCGTCTCCCTTCGTCCGGACTGCGGATGCGGCAATTCGGCTCGGCGTCCTACCCCTCCTTCACCGACTTGGTGAACGGAGTAATCCCCGGACGGACGTCGCCGGACGAAATCACCCTCTACCTGAACGGCGGCAACCAGGGCTTGCAGTTCGCTGCGGTCGGCAAGGTCGTTTACGACAAAGCGCGCGAGCAGGGCCTCGGCCACGAAGTGCCAACCGGCATGTTCCTCCAAGACATCCGGGACTAGCCAAGGCGCTTCTCGTAATAGATGAGGGCAGGCATGCCTGCGCCGAAGTTGTGCCGTAGAAACGGCTGCGTGCGAACGTAGCCCAGGCGCTCGTAGAGGCGGACTGCGCTCGCCATGCGCTCGGAGGTGTCGAGCAACATCCGTGACGCGCCGTGTCCGACGGCCATGCGCTCCAGGCGGGACACGAGTTCGGCGGCGATACCCTTGCTGCGTTCACCGGGGACGACATACATGCGCTTGAGTTCGGCGGCGGAGTCGTCCAGCATCCTTATGCCGCCGCAGCCGACCGGCCGCCCGTCGCGGCGAACGATCAGCATGTTCAGGCCCCTGTGCCCGGCCTCGCCGCGCCAGCCCGTCTCCTCCCGTGAATGCAGCGCCAAGAACTCGGCCTCATAAGAGCCGAGGAGCGCCGCAACCTCCGGAACCTCCGGCGAGGCCGATTCGAACGTAATGCTGCTTGGCATGACGCGCTTCTCGTAGCAGACGGCCCACAGCCTCCCCACGTGCTCGCCGTAGGGCGGTATGCGCGTGTAGCCAAGCGCCTCGTAGAACCTCCGAGCGCGGGTCTGGCGGTCGCCGGTCACGAGCAGTATCCGCGACAGCCCGCGCTCGGCCGCTGCGCGCTCCAACCGCGCCATCAGCGCACGCGCCACTCCCGTACCGCGCTCCTCAGGCCTGGCATAGATACGCCTCAGCTCGGCAGTCGCCACGTCGAGGACGAGCACGCCGCCGCATGCCACGGGAGCGCCGCGCCGTCGCACGATGAGGAAGACCCCATTGAAGGCCGCCTTCAGCTCAGTGCTCAGCGCGCCCGTGCCAACGGCCGTACCCCGATACATATCCGCTACCTCCGCGTCGAGCATCGCCATAAGCGCCTCCGCGTCCGGCTCGCTCGGCGGGACTGATTCGAACGTAACGTCGTCTGTCATCATGCGCCTCCACGCACAAAAAGAGAGGGGCCGGTGTACCGGCCCCTCTCTACGATTCGCTAACCCTTGAGGTAGTTAGTCTTTCTCGTTCTCGAACTTATAGTTCGGGTCGGTGTAGCACTCCGGCGGCATCTCGCTTTGGAGTCCTCGCTTGGTCAGCTCGACCTGGAATCGCTCTCGGATCTCGGGCGCTTCCTGGTGGTACTCGAACTGGTCGCCCGAGCGGTCGATCTTCTCGCTCGTGAAGCCGGTGAACTGGGGCAGGGGATGGAACGCAAGGTAGCGCCCCGGCTGCTCGCCCACGTTGAAGTGCTGGTGGAACCAGCGGTTCGGCGGCACGAATATGCTGCCCTCATGCCAAGGAATGAACACCTTGTCGTGCCCTTCCGGCCACATGACCGAGAAGCCCTCGCCCGACGGAATTACGATGACGTAGGCCGGACCGTGGCGGTGGCCCTTCTTATACGTCTTGGCGGGGAATACCGACATGTGGGCGGTCAGCTCGGAGCCGGGGTACTGCACGAACACCGTCGTGCCGCCCGCGCCACGTCCCTTGAACGGGACGAGCCTGTCCCACGCCCGCATGTCCGGGAAGAAGTTGCCCACCCAGTACTGGCGCACCGCGCCGCGCCCGGAGGGGTCGTTGTCCACCGCCAGCGCGTCGGAGTAAAACTCGTCGGACGAGATCAGCTCCTCCTGGGGTTGGAGCGGGGTGTTGAAGAAGATGTTCGCATCCTTGGCCGCGGACATCGCGATGGGCATGTTGTTGTAGTGGAGGAGCCGTGCGGGCTCGCCGCCGGACATGCTGGCGTACTCGACCCAGTAGTTGCCGGGGATGCGGAACATTGCGTGGTCGGTCCACTCGAAGCTGTGCTTCTCGCCGCCGTCCTTCCAGATGGTGGTGACGCCGCGCCCGCTGAGTACGTAGACGACATCCTCCAACGTCATCTTGAAGGGGGGTATGGAGCCTCCGGCGGGCACCTCGGTGATGCGTGCCTCCGAGACGCCTTCCTGACCGGCGAGCTGCAGGAACGCCGCGTTGTGCCCGCGCTCCTTCCAGTACCCGAGCTCGATAGTGCGCCCGTCCTCGATGTAGTAGTCGCGGTAGACGGGGATGCCCTGCGCCTCCATCCACGCGTCATAGAACTGCGGCCTGCGGATGTAGGTCTGTTGTGCCTGCGGGGGCGCCGTTGCCATGCGTCATCCTCCTGAGCGTTACTCTGGTGCAACTGTACGGGAGTGGGCGAGGACGTGTCAAAGCACGAGCATCGTGGTTCACGTATGCTGGCGTGCGCCATGACCACCACCGTCGGATTCATCGGGCTAGGACGCATGGGCAAGCCCATGGCGCTGAACCTGCTCCGCGCAGGCTTCGAGGTGACCGTCGTCTCGCGCTCGCGGCCTCCCATCGACACACTGGTCGCCGCGGGCGCAGGGGAGGCAGCGTCGCTCGCCGACATCGCCGAGCGGGCGGACGTCGTATGCACGTGCCTGCCCGACATCGCAGCGTCGGAGGCGGTCTACCTTGGTCCGGACGGTCTGACGTCGCATGCGAGGGCAGGACAGGTCCTCGTCGAGCACAGCACGATAGCGCCGTCCCTCGCGGCCCGCGTGGACGAGGCGGCATCGGCGCGCGGCGCGGGCTACCTGGATGCGCCCATTTCCGGCGGAGTGGAGCGAGCCGAAAGCGGGACGCTCACAATCATGGCCGGAGGGCGGGCCACGCCGTTCGACGCGGCGCGCCCCGTCCTCGATGCGCTAGGCTCATCGGTCCACCACGTCGGCCCGGTGGGGCAGGGCAGCGTTGTGAAGATCACGAATCAGCTGCTGGTGGGCGTCCACACGCTGGCGGCTTGCGAGGCGTTCACGTTCGGCACGTCGGCGGGCGCTGACGGACGGCAACTGCTCGACGTGCTGGCCACCTCTTGGGGCGCAAGCAACATGCTCACCCGCAACGGCCCGATGCTCGTCTCAGGCGAGTACGGCGCCCTCGCGCCAGTGCGGCTGCTGGCCAAGGACTTCGGTCTCATCGAGGAAGCCGCGCGCGACTTGGGCGTCTCCCTCCCAATCGTTCAGCGGACGCGGGCCCTGTTCGACGAGGCGATGGCCCGCGGGCTCGGCGAGAGCGACATCTCGGCGCTGGTCACAATGCTGGGACACGGCGGCAAGGTGGACTGAAGCCTTCCCCCTATCGGCCCCTCACGTGGGAAGGCTGTCAGGCAGTCCTTCCCCGTGCATCTCTGAGCGCCGTGAGCATCCGCTCCGCCGTCATGGGCAGGCTTCTCATACGGACTCCTGTCGCGTCACGGATTGCGTTGGCAATCGCAGGCGCAACGCCGAGCAGCGGCGCTTCTCCGATGGCCTTCACTCGATAGGGCCCCGTCCCATCCGCGGACGCAAGGAGCACGGTCTCCATGGTAGGAAGGTCGGCCACGTTGGGCAGCTTGAAGTCCGCGAAGGAGAGCGTCGTGATCCTGCCCGAGTCCGCCAAGAGCTCCTCTTGGAGCGCGTAGCCGACGCCCATCACGACCGCGCCGTTTATCTGACCTTGGTGCGCGGTTGGATTGATGACCGTGCCCACGTCATGGGCGCTGGTGAAATGCAGGAGAACGACTTGGCCGGTCTCCGCGTCCACTTCCACCTCGGCTATCTGGGCCGCGAATGACGTGTGCTCCGCCTGACCGCTGATTTTCGAGTGCCCTCTCCCGCTGATCGCGCCGCCTGCGGTCGCGATCACGCTTGTCCACGGAACGGACTCGCCGGGCCCGACCCTCGAGACACACCCGCCCTGGCAAGCTAGTCCTTCGAGAGGCCAGCCGGTCTGGGCCGCGGCCGCCCGCAGCAGCTCGTCCAGCGCAGCCTCCGCAGCTTCATGGACCGCCGGGATTGCCATCCGCGTCGTCCGGCTGCCCGCGACGCCGGAGTCGAAGGGGACGGCGTCGGTGTCCCACACCTGCACCCCCACGTCGCGAACGTCCACGCCAAGCACCTCGGCGGCGACCTGCGCGAACATCGTGTACGCTCCCGTCCCCGGATCGAAGATCGGAGTTTTGACCACGACCGAGCCGTCGGCGTTGAGGACTACTTCGGCATAAGACTCGCCCCCGCCCGCGGGACGCGCGCACATGGCGATTCCTCTGCCGACATTCGGACGCTTCGGCCCGCCGTAGCCGCTCCGCTCGACGGCCGCTCTCAACGTTTCCTCGGCGCGCACCTCGGCGAACAGCTCGTCCATCGGTGTGCGCTGCCCGTCATGCAGCACGTTCTTCATGCGGAATTCCAGGGGGTCCATTCCCAGACCCCTGGCTACCTCGTCCAAGTGCGACTCGATCGCAAAGGAACCCTGCGCCTCGCCGGGACCGCGCATGTACCCGCCGGGAACGTTGTTGGTGTAGACGTGATACTGGTCAAAGCGAGCATTCGGGATGCGCCAATTGGCCGCGATGCGGTCGACGCCCGCCAGCGCGCCCAACGGCATCAGCCCTGCGTACGCGCCGCTGTCGAAGTACATCTCCTGGAGATGCGCCGTGAGCGCGCCGTCCCGCTTCACGCCGGTCTTGACGCGCATGACGGCGGAGTGCTTCGGATTGCCCGCGCCCAGCTCCTCCGGCTGGTCCATGACCATCTTCACGGGACGGCCAGTCTTGGCGGAGAGGAGGTAGGCCAGCGGCTCGTCGAAGGGCGCCGTCTTCGAACCGAAGTCGCCCCCCACGTAGACGGGATGGACGACGATCGACGCCTCATCGACGCCTACGGCGACGGCTAGCGACTGCTTGAGGCCGAAAGGGGTCTTGTTCGAAGCCCACACGTGCGCGCGCCCGTCCCCTTCAACCGAGACGACGCAAGAGCGCGGCTCAAAGAATGCGGGATGCGTCCTGCCGCAGCGATACTCATCCTCAAAGATGAAATCGGCCTCGGCAAACCCCGCGTCGATGTCGCCCAACCCGAAGCTCGCGCTGAAGAAGGTGTTGGACGGCCGCTCGGGCGGACGGCGAAACCCCTCGTAGCTTGCCATGCCGGGGTGAATGAGGCGCGCGTCCTCGCTCATCGCCTCCAGGGCGTCGAGCACCGGCGCCATCTCTTCATACTCCACGACAATCAGCTCGACGGCCCGCTGCGCTGTCTCCTCGTCGTTGGCAGCCACAACTGCAACCTTCTCGCCTGCAAAGCGGACAACGTCCTGCGCTAGGAGCGGCACGTCGCGGACCTGGCGCCCCTGCAACAGGCCTGCGACGTCAGCCCCCGTGAGCACTGCTTGAACGCCGGCGAGCGCCTCGGCCCGGGAGGTGTCGATAGCTTCGATGCGAGCGGCAGGGTAGGGGCTACGCAACGTCTTGGCCCAAAGCATGCCGGGCGGACAGACATCGAACGCGTACTGCGCTCCGCCCGTCGTCTTGTCCGGCCCGTCCGTCCTGCCTGCGGCGTGGCCAATGACCCTGAAGTCCGCCACGGCTAACCCCTAAACAAGGGGAACACCCTCAGCGCGTTGTCGTGAACGAGCTTGCGCTTGTCGTCGTCGCTCAAGAAATCGATGGAGTCGATGACGGGGAGCATGTCGTCGGCGGGGCGTCCGGTGTCGGGGTTGAGCACGCCGGTGCCACTGCCGGGCGACTCGGTGCCGAAACACATCTGGTCGATGCCCTTGTGCTTCATCGCCGTCGCCAGATAGTCCTTATCGTAGGCGCAGGTGTCGAAGAAGAGATTGTCCGCCCAGACGCGCTGCTCGTCCTCGTGAGCAGGCATGCCCTGATTGCCGATCCCGACCTGGCCGCCGCCCGCGATCCCGGACGACTGCGCCCGCGGTATGAAACGGCTGAGCGCTCCGCCGCAGTGGCAGACGAGCACCTTGAGCGTGGGGAACCGGTCGAACACGTCGCTATGCTCCAGCAGCTGCGTCGCGAGCGCCTGTTCTGTCATGAAGTTGTACTGGTAACTGTGCGGGATGATGGCGAGGCGCGGGTCGCGAGAAATGGAAGCGTGGACGATGAGAGGCGCCTGCAGCTCCGCCGATTTCTCGTAGAGCGGGAACCAGTAGGGATCGTTCATGCCGGGAACGCGCCGGTCGCCGCCGGGATCGGGGTTCAACGTCGCGGCGACGAACCCGAGCTCGCTCACGGCGCGCTCGAACTCGGCGAGGCAGCCCGACGTGTCGTTGGCATAGTCCGCGCCTACCTGCGGCAGCTGCGCGACGCCCACAAAACGCTCCGGGTACATCTCGCACGTCTGATGGATGACGTCGTTCGTGACCTTCGTCCAGTGCTCGACGAGGTGGGGCATCTCCCAGTGCATCATCGCGACCGGGCGCGGCGAGATGAACTGCACCTCAACGTTGCGCTCGTCCATCATGCTGAGGTGTCGCGCCTGCGCTTCCTCCATCGCCTTTTCCGGTATCTGCAACGAGCTGCCGACCGGCGTACGGAGCGCAATCATGTTGTAGGCGTAGGCCCGGAACTGCGCCGGCGTGGAGTGGTGCCCGTGAACGTCGATGACCTTGATGCCGTGAAACATGAACGCGTCCCCCTACATGGCGTGTGGAGCGCAGTGTACCGCCCTCAACGAGGTTCGTGGTTGAGATTGTCAAACTGCGTCACCCCTCCGTGAGCGGCGCCACGCTGAACACGACATGGAACGGCTTGCAGTAGATGACCACCGAACTGTAATCGGCGGGGGAGACACCCTCCGGCAGCGGGTAGTTCTGATTGCCGATGTTGCCTTTGATCTTGGCCAGCTCCACGTAGCCCGGCCCCTGCACGTCGTCGCGGTCCTGCGGATCGGTATGCGAAGCGAGGAGCACTCGCAAGTCAGGCCCGTTCGTAACCCGGAAATCCTCGAAACGAAGCACGTACGAACCGTCCGGCAGTCGGTAGAGGGTCGCCGAGCCTTCGCCCTTGTGGAAGCCGTCGGCGTCACGGAACATCCCCCGCTTGAGGGCCACGGGAGCGGAAGGGGCCGCTTCCGCCATCGCGTCGGTGAGCATCTGCATCATTTCCGGCCCCATGCTCTCCGTGACGCCCGCCAGCATTTCCGGCGTCATGCTCTGCATCGCGGCGGCCATCATCTCGGGAGGAGCGCTCTTAATCATCTCCGGCGTAATCCCGGGGACAGCGCCGGCGATCGCCTCGGCCATCTCGGGCGTCATGTTCTCCGCCACGGCGGCCATCATCTCCGGCGTTACGCTCCCCATCACTTCGTCCATCGTCGCCGGCGGCGGAGGGGCCGCTTCCGGCATGGCTTCGGTGACGCCATCGTCCATCATGGCCATTGTCGCCATCGTCTGGTCCACCTGGGCGCGTGTCATGCCCTCCGGCACGGCCGCCCCCACGCTGTACGGAAACTCTTCGTCCACGGTCTTGCTGAGAAAGAGCGGCGAGCCGAGCCACCACGCAAGCGCCAGCGCGGGAATCGCCACAATCACGCCTGCGACGATAATGCCCCGGCGGTGCGCGCCGATGAATGTTCCAATGCTTCCCACGATGCTTCTCTCCTTCAACCTACGGTATCAGCAGCACTTTGCCGGTCGTCCGACGGCCTTCGAGCTCGCGGTGCGCCTCGGCGGCGTCCGACAGAGCAAACGTCCCGCCGACGCGGACGTTGAGCGCGCCTTCCGTTATCCAGCCGAATAGCTCGCCTGCGCGCCAGTCCAGCTCCTCGCGGGTGCGCGTGTAGCTCCCCAGCGTGGGGCGAGTGAGGAAGAGCGAGCCCTTTGCATTGAGCGTCTGCGGGTCGACGGGCAGCACGCGCCCGCTCGACTGACCAAAGAGCGCCAGGTAGCCCCGCTCCGCGAGACAGTCCAAGCTGCCGTCGAACGTGTCCTTGCCGACCGAATCGTAGACGACGTCCAGTCCCTTGCCATCCGTGATGCGCTTGACCTCCGCAACGAAGTCCTGCTCCGTGTAGAGGATCACCTCGTCCGCCCCGGCCCCGCGCGCCAGCTCCGCCTTCTCCTCGGTCGAGACGGTGCCGATGACTCTCGCGCCGCGCATCTTGGCGATCTGCGTAAGCAGCAAGCCGACGCCTCCCGCAGCCGCGTGTACGAGGCAGGCGTGCCCCGGCCCCAGCGGGAACGTGGACGTGGCCAGGAAGTGGGCGGTCATACCCTGTAGCAAGACTGCGGCGCCTGTCTGGTCGTCCACGCCGTCGGGCAGCTTCACGAGCCTGGCGGCGGACACGCGGACCATCTCTGCGTACGACGCCGTCGTCCCGCTGAAGGCGACGCGGTCGCCAGCAACGACGGTCTCCACGCCTTCGCCGACGGCTACGACCTCGCCCGCTCCCTCCTGGCCCGCCGTGTGCGGAAGCGCGACCTTATACGCGCCCGTTCGCTGGTAGGTGTCGATGAAGTTGACGCCGCACGCGCCGAGCTTGACCACCGCCTCGCCCGGCCCAGCCTCCGGTTCAGGGACATCCTCGTACCGCAAAACCTCTGGTCCACCAAACTCATGAAACCGGACTGCCTTCAATCTGCTCCTCCTCTGCCGTTCATTCTGGCCGCCCGGATTCTACTCCCGCGGAATGGATGGAGGAGCGGGGTTTTCTCGAAAGTGTCGCATTTGTCGGGTTTTCACGCCTGAGTGCGGGTGCGCGCGCGACAAATGCGCTCCAATTTGCGACATCAAATGCGACACTTTGCGACAACAATCCGACACTTTGCGACAGCTGCTCGCGGGGGCATCGGAGCGCAGAGCCGGGCGGCTGGGCCGCTAGGAGGCAGGGTAGGGCAAGGGGATTCGCTTGCGCAACGGGCAGATGTCATGATTTCTTACGGGCGAGCCTTCACCGCTGGCGCTTCGCGGAGATAGGGGAGGGGTCCTGACGAGATGACAGGGTAGGCCAACCTCGTGCTAGCATCGCCGTGTGGTCTCTTTTCGTGTTCCCACTCTTGCGCTCGCCGTTTTGGCGCTTCTCCTGATCGCCTGCGAGTTTCCAACCCCGACTCCGACTCCACCGTCGCCGGTGGGGCCCGCGCCTACCGCGGAGCCCACGCCAACGCCGGAACTCGCGCCTACTTCCGAACCCACGCCCACGCCGGAACTCGCCCCCACTCCCGAACCCACGCCCACGCCGGAGCTCGCCCCCACTCCCGAACCCATACCTACGCCGGAGCTCGTCGCCACCTAACGCGCTCGTGGAGCATATCCTCCTCCTCCGCTGGGGATATCAACCTTCAATAGCCCGGTAACCCCTAGACCAGCAGCCAGTCAGCCCGTCGAGGGGTAGGTTACCGCGCCCGCTCCGGCCATACGGGCTCGCTGTAGCCGAGGGGGACCGCTGGCCGCGACCAGCGCGGCGGCGTCTCTGACAGCCGCACGACCGGTCCCAGGTGCTTGAGCCGTCCCATGGGCGTCTCGGTCACCATGGACCAGCGCTCTATCTCCTGGGTCGTGAACTCTTTCTGAGCCGCGGCCAGCTCCCCTTCCGGGACTTGGCCGCGCCCCACCAGCCAGCGTCCGGTCTGCGCCAGGGAGATCCGCACCAGCCAGCTGCCGCCCTCACGTGTCCGCCTTCTCAGCGCCACCAGCACACCGAACGCCATCAGGTATCCCGTGAGATAGTCGATGGCTGACACGGGGTAGAACTGCGGCCCTGGCTCGGCGTCCGGGAACAGCTCGCCATGACGATCCGCGATCCCGCTCACCGCCTGCACCACCGTGTCGAACCCCCGGCGCGACGCCCAGGGGCCCACGTGGCTGAAGGCCGACAACGAGACGTAGACGATGCCCGGCCGGAGCTTCGCCACCGCCTCTGGCGAGAGTCCACGCTCGCTGAGGCTCCCCGGCCGATATCCCTGCGAGAACACATCGGACTCACGGACCAACCCCAGCAGGGTCTCCCTGTCTCGCTGCTCCCGGAGGTCCAGGTACGCGGAGAGCTTGCCGTGGCCGGTGTCGTATTCCTGATAGCCGATGTTGGGCAGGTGCTCAGCCGTGATCTTCATGACATCGGCCCCATGCTCCGCCAGCGTGCGTGCACAGGTTGGCCCCGCCAGGACACGCGTCAGGTCCAGCACCCGTATCCCGGACAGAGGCCGGTCGCCATCCGGCAGCGCCTCCGGTGGACTGTCGCCAATCTTGACGACCTCCATCAACGGCAGCGGAGCGATAGCCGCCGCCTGCGGATGCCGGGACCACTCTTCCATGGTCCGCACCATCCCTCCGGCGCCCTTGGCGGCGATGATGGCCTCCTCGAGCTCTAGGGCGTCCCACTGGGCCACCGCTCTGCGGACCGCCTCCCGGTCTTCCTCCACGCCCAGTACCCCTAAGGCGGCGGCGCGGTGGTTAGGGAAGTTGCAGTGAAGGTAGCTCCAGCGTCCGTTCTTGGCCGGATAGAATCCCATGACGCTGTTGCGGTCCGTAGAGATCCGCTCGACATCCAACGACAGGTACCGCCCACTGCGCAGTGAGGCAGTGGCCTGGCGCGTGTCGACGGCAACCTCCTGGCCGCGCCCCGTCCGCGCCTTCCACAGGTCGGAAACAGCCAGGCCCACCGCCGCCAGCGCAGCCGCGCTCGCCTCACCGATACGAAAAGGCGTGGGCAGTATCGGATCGGCGTCATCGGTAATCTCGACATCACCCGCGCGCTGCTCATCCCAGCCCGCGATCGGCAGAATGGCGCGTAAGAGCTCGTTGGTCATGGCGGCTGCACCTCCGCTAACGTATCTGCTCCACTCTACTCGCAGATCAACCCCACGAGCCATTGGGCCTAGAGGCTCACCCGTCGCTAATCAGGCCCGTGGCATAGGGCGGCCATGGGGCATTTGCGGCGGGCGGCGTGGTCGACAGGCTCACCACGACCAACCTCCCGATGGGCTCTTGCAAGATCTCCCCAGCGAGGGAAGGCAGGAAAGCGAAGAGCAGCCCGTAGACTGCTCCACAGACTCTATCCATCCGCAAAAACGCCAACCGGCCCCACTTAGACCAGCAGACGGTAGACCGGCGGCGTCAGCAGACCGGCGAGGATTGGGAAGGGCAGATTCACCAGCATCCGGCTGGTGCTGAACGCGCCGCCCAAGAACGGCAGCTCCCACATCATCGTCCTCGTCAGCGGGATCGTATTCCACGCGGTGACGAACGCGGCGACCGAGCCGACCCCCGCCCCCGATAGAAACACCGACCCCGCCAGCGGAATGACCACGTACGGCCCACCCGGCACGAGCGCCCCGACCGCCGTCCCAATGAGTATCCCGGTGAATCCCGACTCGTCGCCCATCCACCGCGTGATCACGTCCTCCGGCAGGATGACTTGGGTCATCGCGGCCAAGGCCATCCCCAGCACGAGCATCCGTGAGACCGAGCGGAGCAGCAGCAGACTCGTCCGGCTGCCTTGTCTGAGCCCGGCGATCCCCTGCTTCCGCACGACGAGCGCGGCGGTCAGCGCCACGAGGCCCGCGAGGAGGTACGTCGTCATGCGCCGTCCCCGCTCTCGCCGCGGCCGATCCTGGCCCGCGCCGACTCCTGCGCGCTCTTCGGCATCAGCCGGAAGACCAGCGGCACGAGGACGACCGAGACGAGGATGAGCCAGAGTGTCGCCAGCGTCCTCGAAAGAGCAAGCGGCACGCCGAGGAAGGGCATCTCATAGACCAGCAGCCGGTTCGCCGTGAAGATGTTGCGGGCCGCGGTGAAGGCCGCGAGCGAGCTGATGCCGGCCCCGCCGTGAATCAGCGCCGCCGCAATCGGGTACATCACGTACGGCCCGCCAGGCGAAAGGACTCCCGCCGCCGCGCCGATAAGAATGCCCTTCAGCCCCGCATCGTCGCCCATCCAGCGGCCCACCGTGCTTGGTGGGAATAGGACTGTCAGCAGCCCCGCGAGCAGGAACCCCAAGACCAGGGCCGGTCCGGCGCGCCAGATCAGGTCCGCGAAGCCCTCAACGCCGTCCAACAGCCCGCCGCCGCCGTGGAGCGCAAACGCGGCCGCCGACACGACGGCGAGCAGCGAGACCATCGTGATGAGCGATGGGTCCCGCCACCAGGCTTTACGCTCTCGGGACTGACGCACGAAACAAGCCCTTTCCCAGGGGCGGCGCCTAGGAGATATCCATCCGGCTGAGGCGGCGCACTGTGAGCAGGTAGAAGATCACCGTCGCCAGCGCTGCGCCAACGAGTGCGGCGGGCAGCTCGATCGTGAGCTCTTCGCCGAACGCGGTGTCGTTGAGCCCGTGCGCCGTGCCGAAGATGTAGCTGCGGATGCTCAGGTAGCGCGCACCGCTGAGGAAACTCGTGATCAGCGCCTCCCAGAGCAGCACGTAGATAAGCCCGAACCCCAGCGCTCGCGTCGTAATCAGCCCCGCCCAGGTGAACACCGAGGCATAGGCGACAACTCCTACAACCACTGCCACTGCGGCGGCAACTGGAGCGCTCCCGGTCCCGTCTCCGTCCATCGTCGTGATAACCGCCGCGACGACCGCCATCAACGGCGCGGCGACGACGATCGTCGCCACGAGTTTCGCAAGCACGATAGTCCAGCGCGGCACGGGCTTGGTGGTGAGCAGGCTCAGCGTCCGGTCCTCGACCTCGTTGCCGAACGCCCCGGTCGCGAGCACCATGACGGTGAGCGGAAGCGTAACCGAAATGACCAGCCCGCCGAGCACAGGGCCGATGAGCGCGCCGCCGTCGTCCGCGTACACGGAGGCGAGGATGCCGGCGAACCCCACCGGGAGCAGCGCAAGGACGATGAGCAGCGCGAGCTTGCGCCTCGTGACCGCCTGGCGCAGCGCCAGCATGAAAAGCGCCCCAATCACCGCTGCACCACGTACGAGAACACGCTCTCCAGCGAATCGTCCAGCGGCTCGATTCGGTAGAGGCGGCTGCCGATGTTCTGTGCGAGTTTCGGGACCATCCGCTGCAGTTCCGCGACGTTGCGGGTCAGCACCTCGATGGCGCCGTTCTCGTTCAGCGACACGGACTCCACTGCGTCCAGCCCTACGAGCTTGGCCGCCATTTCCCGCTGCTTCGATGCCCCGATCCGCACTTGGAAGGGGCGTTCGTCCAGTTTCTCGCGTATCGCGTGGAAGTCGCCCGACGCCGCGAGTTTCCCGCTCACCACGAGCAGGATGCGATCAGCCAGCGACTCGACCTCTTCGAGAATGTGGGAGGAAATAAGGATAGCCTTGCCCTGCGCCGAGAGCCGCGCGATGAAGTCCGCGAACTCGACGCGCTGGCGGGGGTCCGTGCCGTTCAGCGGCTCGTCGAGAACCAGCACCTCCGGCTCGTGTACGATCGCCGCCGCGAGCCTGATACGCTGCCGCATCCCTCGGGAGTACGTGCCGGTCGGGCGGTGCTGCGCGTCCTCGAGATTCGCGGCGTGAATGGCGCGGTCTATCGCCGCGGCGTCGTCCGTGCCCTGCAGGCGCGCCGCCAGCCGCACGAACTCGCGTCCGGTCATGAACGGATACAGCACGTCGTGCTCCAGCATGACACCGATGCGGCGGTAGAGCCCAATGTTGCGCGAGACATCCTCGCCGAGGACGCGCACGTTGCCGCGCGAGGGTCGGACGAGGCCGCACATCATGCTCAGCAGCGTCGTCTTGCCCGCGCCATTCGGCCCAAGGATGCCCGTAACGCCGGGATAGACGTCGAACGAGGCGTCGTTGACCGCGACGACGCTGCCGTACCACTTGGAGACGCCCTGCACCTCGACGGCCGGGCCGGGCGCGGTGGTCATAGCCGTATCCTCCGATAGCGGTTCCAGAGCAGCAGGGCGGGGATGCCCACCCAAAGGACGTACGCGCCGATGGGGAACGCATCATGCAGATCGGAAACGGCCGACGAGGACGGGGAGCCCCCGTTCTCGTTGGCGCTGTCGAACACCATGCCGTTGATGTTCTCGGTGGCGCCGCCCAGATTGAGCAGGCCAACATAGGGCGCGAGGTCGCCAGCCGGACTTGAGCACTCTTCGGAGCTCGATATGGTCTCTCCGTCCCGGGTGACGGTTTCGAACGTGCATTCCTGGAACGTGAGACCATCGCTGATGGAGTTGAGCAGCAGCCACGCCGCGATGACGAACGCAGCGGCATAGGCGCGGCGCATCGTGAACGCGGCCACGGCAAGCGGTGCAACAGAGATGAAGAGCGCGATGAGCACGCCCACGCCCAGGATGCGCGGAACGTCCAGCCAGTTGTCGCGGACGTAGTCCACCGGATCGCTCGCCGTGAGCACGAGCCCCGCCTGCAGGACGATCTGTCCGGCATAGACCAGCGCGAGCGCGATGACGAAGAACGCGAGAAAGCGCGCGAGGACGTAGTCCGTGGACGTGAGCGGACGGACCAGGTAGAGCGGCAGCACGTTGTCCCGGCGGTCGGGACACAGCAGCTCCGGGGCCATGATAGCGCCGAAGATGATGAGGATGACGCTCACGATCGAGTAGTAGTCGCCGGGGCCGGGGATGAAATCAGATGCGCTGTCGCCAATGAAGGAGAGGATGATGACGAACACCACGGCAGGAGTCATCACCGCGATGAACAGGCCGACCGGAAGTATCTTGGCGCGGCCCCCGCGCCCGATGCCGAGCACGGTGCGGACGCCGTTCTCGAACACGGCGAAGCGCGCGCGATTGCGTCCCTCGCGCCGGCCCGTGTAGTGCTGATATCCGAGGTCGAAGACCTCCGCCTCGCGCTCCCTCACGACGGCCGACTCTGGAAGATGTCCCTCATGACGGTCGGCTCCGGAAGATGTCGGTCAGCGTGCGGCGCTCCGGCGAGAGCCGCCGCACGCGCGCGCCGGACTCGACCGCGGCATCGCGGATGAGGTCGTAGTCGGCCTCACGCGCATGCTCGATGACGAGCGACTGTCCATCATCCGTCGTCTGCACGCCCTTTGCGGCGAGTGCGGCTGTGAACTCGTCCCGTCGGTCGGCGACCTCAATGAGCAGCGTCGCGGTCTCCTCGGTCAGCTTCGCGACGGCGCCCTCCTGAGAGAGCACGCCGGATTCGAGCACGATGACCGAGTCGGCGGTGCGCTCGATGTCGCCCATGAGGTGGGTAGAAAGCATGACGCTGATGCCGAACGCGTTGGCGGTGCGGTGGATGAGGCGCAGCATCTCCTGCCGTCCGTCCGGATCGAGGCCGGCGGTCGGCTCGTCGAGCAGCACGAGGACAGGGTCATGGACGATGGCCTGCGCGAGTTTCACACGCTGCTTCATGCCGGTCGAGTACTCGCCGATAGAGCGGTAGCGCTCCTCGTCGAGGCCGACGTGGCGGAGAACGTCTGCGGCGCGGGTCCGCGCCTGGCTCGACGGTATGCCGCTCACCTGCGCCATATGCATCAGAAACTCGGAGGCGGTCATGCTCTTCGGTAGGCAGTCGTTCTCCGGCATGTAGCCGATGCGGGCGCGCCCGTCGGTGGAGCGGTACGGCTCCTCCCCGAGGAGCATCGCCGAGCCGGAGGTCGGCTGGATGAGGCCCAGGAAGAGCTTCATCGCAGTGCTCTTGCCCGCGCCGTTCGGTCCGAGCAACCCCGTAACCCCCTCGTGCACATCGAACGACACACCGTCGAGAGCGACGGTGCGTCCGTAGTGCTTCGTCAGGTCGCGGGCTTCGAGAAGGGCGGGCATGCAGGCGCGAGTATACAGCAGGGCGCCCGCAAACCTCCGCCCCTACCAGATGGACTGGACCTGGGCGGAGGCGGCAATCACCGGGTCCCGCGTCACCACCGGCGCGCCGAGAGCGAGCGCCTCGGCTGCAATCAGGCGATCGTGCATCTCAGGAATCTCCGGCAGCCGGTCGAGCATCTCCAGCTGCGTCCTGCCAAGGTCGGACAGGTATATGCCTCGCACGGATTCCAAGGCATTCATCAAGTCGGCAGGGGTGTATGGCCGGCCCATCTTAACTGAGACGTAGTACAACTCAGCCAGGGCGATTGCAGGGACTACGAGCGCCGCCCTACCAGCCAGAGCTAACTCGAACACAGCTGCTGCTGCAGGAGAGAGTCGATCGGATCGGCTGATGTACCACCACAAGACGTTGGTGTCCACCACGAACCGGGGCAGACCTTCCAAGTAGACCTGCGTCACAGGTCATCCGGGATGCGAGGCTCCCAAATCTTCTTGGCCTCCATGAAGTCCTCCCAAGTCGCGTCAGGCAGGTCCAACATGTCCCTTAGCGCCGAGAGCGGAAGTTTCTTATCAGAGGAAGGCATTGGCGTGAGCTTGCCACAGGGCTTTCCGCGGCGAGTGATTACGACTTCCTCGCCGTCCTCCAGGTCATGGAGTATCTCGCTGACCTTAGCCTTGAACTCGCGTATGCCGTATGTAGTCATTTCAGTGCGCTCCTTGTAGTCACACTCTATCACAGGTCATGTCCGACCTGCGCCTCCCGCAACCCGCTCCCCCCTCGCGCTATACTCCCTGCCATGCCTCGCCCACCCCGCTTCGTCATAGCGACGCCCATCTGCGACGGCCACGACGTTGCGGCGGCGGCGATAACCCGCATCCTCAGAAGCGAGGGCGCGGAGGCCGTCTATATCGGCTTCAACAAGAGCGCCTACCAGATCGCGAAGGCCGCAAGCGAGGAGGACGCCGCCGCCATCGCCGTCAGCACCTACAACGGCGGCCACATGACCTTCCTCGCCGAGGTGCTGAAACAGCAGGCGCGGCACGGCATCCCCCACGTGCCCCTCTTCGCAGGCGGAGGCGGGACCATCCTCGAACGGGAGGTCGAGCCGCTCCGCCGCCTTGGCGTCGCCAAGGTCTACCGCCCCCCGCTCGACCTCACTGAGGCCGTCCGCGACATGATCGCGATTACCGAGCGCACGCAGGCCGGAGCGGGCGCCGGCGGCGGGCAGGGATTTCGCGCCATCGCTGAGCGCCTCAGCGACATCGAGTGGAAGGTCGGCGCGGTCCGGCAGGCGCGTCACGAGCCTTCCCCTCCCCATGAGACGTTCCCCCGCGTCTGGGGTATCGGCGGACGAGGCGGCGCGGGGAAGAGCACCCTTATAGACGAGCTCATCCTCCGCTTCCTCCGCTCGACCAGCGGCGCCATCGCCGTCGTCACCGCCGACCCGACACTCGGGGACCGCCTGCGCATGATCCACTGCTACTCTCCCCGCGTTTTTGTGCGCTCCGTGCGCGTTGGCCCCGGCGACTCCACGGAAACGAAAATCGCGCCTTTAGTAGCCGAGCTTCGCGCCCATGACTTCGACCTTATCCTCGTCGAGTCCGTCGGCCTCGGCCAGAACGAGCTCGGCGTGGCCCCCGTCGTCGACGCCTCCATCTTCTGCATGACCCCCGAGTACGGCAGCGACGTGCAGTTGGAGAAGGAAGCGCTGCTCCGCCAAGCCGAGGTCGTCGTGATGAACAAGCGGGACTTTCCGCAAGCCGAAGCGCGCGCGGCCCGCGTCCGACGCTTCGTGGGGGAGGGGCGCAGCTTCTTCCTGACCGAGGCCAAACACTTCGGCGACCCCGGCGTCACCGCCCTCTTCATGGAGATCGCCCGCCGTTCGGGTCTGACAGCCTCGCCGGCGGACCTCCCTTCCGCATCCGACGTTCCGCCGGTGCCCTTCGCAAGGCGCGCCTACCTCGGCGCCATCGTCGACGCCCACGAGGCCTACTACGCCGAGGCTGAGGCCGAAGCCGCTCGCGCCGCGAACGACGGCGCGGCGCGCGACTATCAAGCCGAGTACGACCGCCTCTGGCGAGCATACGGCTTCGACGGCGACCTGTCCGACGCGACCCTTGAGGACGGCGTCGCGTACCGCGAGGCCAACGGCGGGCCCGTTCCTGTCGCCCGCGAGACGACCACCGGCATATGGGTCCCCGTCCTCGGCATGCCCGACCGGGACGCGAGCCCCAAGCACATCGTCCGCTACCTCTATAAGCAGAACGTCCCAGGGCGGTTCCCCTTCACCGAGGGCGCCTACCCCCACCGCCGCAAGGATGAGGACCCCATCCGCATGTTCGCCGGTCTCGGCTTGCCGGAGACGACGAACCGCCGCTTCCACCTTCTCGCCGAGGGCCACGGCTCGCCGCGTCTATCGACGGCCTTCGATTCCCTCACCCTTTACGGCCTCGATTCCGACGAGCCCGGCGCGCTGGCGAAGGTCGGGGAGGGGGGCGTCGCCGTCGACACCATCGACGACATGCTCCGCCTCTACGACGGCTTCGACTTGGAAAACACGTCGGTCTCCCTCACGATGAACGGCCCTGCGCCCACGCTCATGGCCATGTACCTGGCGGCGGCGCGGCGGCGCGGGTTCGACTGGCGCAAGCTGCGCGGCACCATCCAGACCGACATCCTCAAAGAGGTCCAGGCCCAGAACGAGGCCCAGTTCCCCTTGGAGCCCTCCCTCCGCCTCATCGGCGACATGATCGAGCACACGATGCGGGAGGCTCCGTCCTGGTACCCCATCTCTGTCTCCGGCTACCACATCGGCGAGGCCGGGGCGAACCCCATCCAAGAGCTCGCCTTCACTCTCGCCAACGGCCTCACCTACGTCGAGATATTCAAGGCGCGTGGACTCCCCATAGAGGAGTTCACACGCCGCTTCTCCTTCTTCTTCACGTCCGGCTCCGAACTCGAGTTCAACGTCTTGGGCCGCGTCGCCCGCCGCGTGTGGGCCGTCGCCCTCAAGCGCTACTACGGCGTGGAGGGGCCCGGCCTCGCCCTGCGCTTCCATAGCCAGACCTCCGGCCGCTCCCTCCAAGACTCCGAGCCGCTCCACAATCTCACCCGCGTCGCGCTCCAGGCCGAGCACGCCCTCCACAACAACGCCAACTCACTCCACACCAACTCCTACAAAGAGACCTACACCACCCCCGAGGAGGACGACGTTCTACTCGCCATGGGCAGCCAGCAGATCCCCCTCGTCGAGAGTGGCGATTTCGCGTTCACCGAGAACCTCCACCAAGGCGCCTACGGCCTCTCGTACTTGGAGGATGAGGTCGAGCGGGCAGTCCACCGCATCTTCCGCGAGATCGACCAGCAAGGCGGCGTGATTCCGGCCATCGAGAACGAGTACTTCCGCACGACCATCCAGGAGGAGGTTCAGCGCGAGCGCAGCGCCCTGCGCGAGGGCCGGCGGAAGATCGTCGGCGTGAACTATCTCGCCGGAGACGGTTCGAGCAAGCCCCGCGGCGGGCTCGTCAACATCCCGCTCAAGGAGAAGCGCGCCCAGGCCGCGAGGACCCGCGCCTTCAAGCGCGAGCACGCCCGCCAGGCCAAGCCCGCTCTCCGACGCCTCCAACGGGCCTCCTCCTCCGACGCCAACGCCTTCGAAGCCATCCTCGACGCCGTCGAGCACGCCACCGTAGGCCAGATCACCCACGCCCTCTGGGAAGTCTGGGGCCGCTTCCGCCCAAGCATGTAGCAGGCGAAGGCCAACCGCACGCGGCTGCTATTACGCAACACGGGCTGGAAGGTTAGCGTTTGCTCAGAATGCGCGCCCGCTCACCGGTGAGCCGCCCCTCAGCACCTACCGACCCTGCGACGGAAGCCCGAACAGCGACCAGCCGGGACGCAGCTCGAACTCATCGTGGTGCGAGACGAACCCCTCGCCACGGTCCGGCGCAAGGGCGAGCTTGATCGCCCACATCGAAAGCCCTTGCATGCCAACCTTCTCCTCGAGCTCGGCCAGCGAGAAGAAGCCCGCGTCCAGCGTCTCCACGCCGTCTCCCTGCGGCTCGCCGGAGACTAGGTCCAGCCGAAACACGACGTAGAGGTTGGCGTTCGGCCGGTCGGGCCTGCTCGCCGAGTGCCGGAAGCCGAGGACCTCCCGCGCCGCCGCCACAACCCCCGCCTCTTCGAGCACCTCGCGCTCCACGGCGGCTGGTATCGCCTCGTCGTCCTCGACGTACCCGCCGGGTATCTGCCATGTCCCCCGGCCTGGATTGAGCCCCCGCTGGATCAGGAGGGCCTTGCCGTCCCTGATAACGACGCCCCCGCAGCCGATCGACGCGTCCCCGAAGTGGAAGAAGCCGCAGCCGTCCGCCGGACACGCGGGCCGCTCCCGGCCCCCCTCCATCTTCGTACCGAGCGTCGACCCGCACCGCGGACAGTACACAGGTGGACTCATTGCGCTTGCCCCTCCTCACCTCAGCGAATACCCCCTAACTCAACGAGTGATTGACCACCGGGACCATCGCCGACAGGTCCACGTGCGACTGCAACGCCTCGTTCACCTGCGCCAGCGGGTACTGGTGCGTGATCATCTTCTCGATCGGAACGTCAATCCTCGACTGCATCAGACGCATCGAGCGGATGATGTTCTCGACCTTCGAGCCGACGACGCCCGCAACCGTCAGGTCCTTTGCTGCGATGCGCGACGGGTCCATCTCCACGCTCGTCGGCAGGATGAGGCCTATGACCAGGTACTTCCCGCCGTACCGCACCATCTGCAGACCCTCGTGAACAGACGTGCGCGCGCCGGACGCCTCGACCACTAGGTCGGGGCCGCTGCCGGTCAGCTCGCGTACGCGTTCGATGCGCGACTCCGGGGTAGGGCAGTCCGCCAGGTCGATCGTCTCGTCCGCCCCCAGCTCGCAGGCCAGCGCCAGCCGGTGCGACGGCGCGCCTATCATGATGACCCGCGCCGCGCCCCGTGCTCTGGACTGCACGAGCGCGCCCATGCCGATGGGGCCGGAGCCCTGAATGACCACCGTGTCGCCGGGGTCCGGCGCGTTGATCTTCCGCAGCCCGCTCATCGTCGTGTGGTTGCCGATCACGCTCATCAGCGCCCGCTCCGTCGACATGTCGTCGGGCACCCGGATGATGGCCGGGTTGGGGTCGAGGAGCAGGTACTGGCCGAACCCGCCGCGCAGCATCGTCCCGGATGCCGGGTCTACGTGGGAGTTGCCGTAATGGATGTTGTTCGTGCAGCGCAGCCCCATTAGGCAGTTGTAGCAGTGGCCGCACGGCGCCGAGTGGAAGAGGACTCGGTCGCCCTCACGCAGCGTCTCGCCCAAAATGTCCGTCTTCACGCTCCCCCCGAGTTTGGCGACCTCGCCGATGTTCTCGTGCCCCCAGATGATGGGGTGGGGAGCGCCCGGGTTGTACCAGTTGTGCGCGTCCGTCCCGCAGACGGCAGCCATATTCATTCGCACCAGAATGTTCTCCGGCCCCACGTCGGGCACCGGGAACTCTTGAAGCTCCAGAGGCAGCTCCGCCCCCACGAACACCGCCGCCAAGCAGCTCTCCGCCATCACCGCACCCCCTGAAGCCAAGGTGGCGGCAGTCTAGAGAGCAGGCAAGTGAGCGTCAAACCTTCCACTCCTCCCGTCATCCCGCGCCCCCTCCCGTCATCCCGCGCCCCCTCCCGTCATCCCGCGCCCCCTCCCGTCATCCCCGCGCCCCTCCGTCATTCCCGCGCCCCTCCGTCATTCCCGCGCAGGCGGGAACCTCGTAGCGGCGCGGCAGCGGCGCGGTCCCTCCCCCCTCATTGCTTCAGAAAGTCCTCCCCCACCGTCTGCGGCGGAGAGCTAGAGAGGGGCCGCCCCGCCCGCTACTTTCGTCGGTTGTGGTGTGGGGCGTCAGCCCAACATGAGGGATTCCCGCGAAAGCGGAACCCAGGAACCCCCTCCCGTCTGTGTATAGACCGGGGACATCCTTTACACCTGTTCACGGACATGGTTTACACCTGAGAGAGGGAGCGTATATCCGGGAGCACTGCCGGCGATCGAATATGGAGACGGAGACCACGTCCGGAAGGTGGGAGTGGAAGGCCGGACCAGCTTCAAAGGCCAAGTGTTCAAAGTGGGCCGAGCGCTGCGGGGATATCCGGTGGCGCTCCGGCCGACGGCGACCGACGGCATATGGGGAGTCTGGTTCATGACGCATCCGATTGGAGCGGTGGACCTGCGCGGCCCAGAACCGCAGATGAACAGGTCCCCCATGTGTAAAGGATATCCCCGAACACCCGTAAACCATGTCTCAGGTCTTTACAATACCTCTGTGGGGGGACGCATTCAGGCGATGGCCGGGTGAAACTGCTGGCATGAGTTACAAATACAACCCATTTGCTCTGGCGTATCCGCCAAGTCGCGGGCCCATCGGAAAGCTCTTGCGGCCGGCGGTTGACCCCCGCACCTATCTGCGGGCTTTGCACTTGTTGCTGATGTTGCCACTCGGGATCGCATACTTCGTATTCCTTGTCGTCTCGCTCACCCTGGGCGGAGCAATGATATGGACTGTGATTGGACCGGTGGTCCTGCTCCCCACTCTGTTCATTTCCCGCTGGCTCGGCAATCTTGAAGCATTAATGGCGGGGTATGTAAACGGCGCCCGGATCAGACGCCCTCCATCGGGACTCGAAGGGGTCAGTAACTTCCGGGCGCAGGTCAAGGTTCTGCTTGTTGATCCGACCACCTGGACCGGACTGGTCTATCTCGCTGCGCAGGGACCTATAGGTGTCGCTGCGTTTGCGGGTCTTGTGTTCGTGGGCAGCATTTCGGGCGTATTCACGGTCGCTCCTGCGCTTGTCTCGTTCACTGATCAACCCATTGAGCTCGTTGGCCTTAGCGGGCTTAATGTCACATTCGATACGCTGATTGAAGCTCTGGGACTCACTCCGTTCGGAATCTTGGGGTTCATCATCGTCACGCATCTCGTTATGGTGTTCTCTTCAATACACGGCTGGTGGGCCAGGCTGACGCTGGGCTCTCGCTCAGAGCGAATACCTGGCAGACCGTCGCCGACCCCTACCAGCGTCGGCCAGCCCAAGCCATCGACCCCCTCGATCCCTGGCGTTGCCACATCTGGACCAGGTAGTGAACTCTACCGGGGAACACAAGCGAAACTGCCCGTTTCGGAAACATCGCCCGCAGTCCTAACTCTGGTTCCGAATCAGTCAGAGAGCGAGCCCGAGTTCGCTGCGAGCCTAGCCCCAATCGACGAGTTGACGGCTCGCGAGCAGGATGTGTTCATGTTGATGGCACGCGGGGACACCAACTCCGATATTGCCGAAGAGCTGTTCATCAGTGAAGGCACGGTCAAGACTCACGTGAAGCGAATCTTCTCGAAGCTCGACCTGCGCGACCGGGCACAGCTTGTAGTGTTTGCCTATGAACATCGGTTGGTGACTCCAGCATCGAGTGACGTGACCTCCGTCCCCGACGTGGAAAGGTCGTTCAGTTGACACGCTAACCAGAGGCAAGACAGGTCTATCCCCGTGTTCGGAGAGAGGGTCTGCGCGTCTGCCGGCCAACCAACCTCCTCACCGCCTGCCCCTTCCGTCATTCCCGCGAAAGCGGGAATCCAGGTATCGACGTCCCTCCACCGCTAACGTCCCCCCAACAGGTTCGTGGTGAGCCCGTCGAACCACGCGACGCCCTGCCATCGACCCTAACCCCTCTCCACCTGCTCCAATCCTCTCGCCCGTCTGCGGGAGAGAGCTAGAGAGAGGGTCTGCGCGTCTGCCTGCCCATCCACGTGAATAGCCCCCCTATGACAACAGCCCATTGCGCCGACTGGCGTAAACCCGTCATGCTGGTGTCACATAACCCACCAACCCCAGCAAGAGCGGACGAGCCGCTCGGCCCTTATGTGTCGAGGAAGGCTCATGCTCGCCCAATACAAGAACCACCCCGCCCGATTCGTCAAAAAGGTCCTCCAGGACGCCGGCAAGCCCTATGACAAGCAGGAAGCTATCCTCGACGCCCTCGCGCGCTACGCCGCTGTCTCCGTCGTGGCGGCCAACTCGTCGGGCAAGGACTGGGCCGCCGCCCGCGCCGTGCTGTGGTGGCTCCACACCCGCCCCCACGCCAAGGCCGTCGTCACCGGCCCGACGGCCCGTCAGGTCAAGGAGATCCTCTGGCACGAGCTCGGCGTCGCCCTCGCCGCCGCCAACGGACGCCTCCCCGGCAAGCTCACCGCGGACAAGTACGTCATCGACGACGACCGGTTCGCCATCGCGTTCTGCTCCAACTCCCAGCACAACCTGCAGGGCTTCCACTCGCCGAACCTCTTGGTGGTTGTCACCGAGGCCCAAGGCGTGAAACAGCCCTACTTCGAGGCGCTCAAGCGCCTGAACCCCAAGAAGACGCTCCTCCTCGGCAACCCGCTCTCCCACGAGGGCGAGCTCTACGAGTCCTTCCACTCGAAGTCGGCCCTCTACCACCGGATAGCGATCTCCGCCCTGGACTCGCCGAACTTCCGTCGCAAGCGCTTCCATATCCCCGGCCTGGTCAACCCGGAGGACGTGGAGCGCCGCCGCCGCGACTGGGGAGAAGACTCGCCGCTGTACATCGCGTCCGTCCTCGGCCGCTTCCCGGACGCCCTGGAAGACTCCCTGACCACGCGCCACCACGTAGACCGCGCCGTCGCCCGCTGGCGCTGCGAACCCGTCCCTCTCCCTTCCCCTTCGACATGTCCGGGTCCCCATCCGACATGGCCGCGTCCCCATCCGTCATTCCCGCGCAGGCGGGAACCTCGCAGCCCTCCCCCCTCCCAGCGGGAGAGGGAGACCGCGATTACCTCAACCACCCCTACCGCATGGGCGTGGACGTCGCCCGCTTCGGCGACGCCGAGTCCGTCATCTGCATCCGCCGCGGCTCTCGCGTGGAACATCTCATCCCCCTCAAGCGCGGCCTCGACACGATGCAGGTGGCCGACGAGGTCAAGGCATGGGCGGACGCCCTCCGCGTGCCCGCCGTGTTCGTGGACGAGAACGGGGTCGGCGGTGGAGTCGTCGACCGGCTCGGCGTCCTCGGCGTCCCGGTCATCGGCGTGGAGGCGGGCGGGAAGGCGAAACGCCCCTCCCAGTTCGTGGACATGCGCGCTGAGATCTTCTGGGAAATCGCGCGCCTCCTCCGGGAGGACGCCATCGACATCCCGGACGACGCGGTCCTGGCCGGCCAGCTCCTCGCCCTGCGGTACGACATCTCGAGCACGGGGCGAATCCGTTTGGAGAGCAAGACCAGCCTCCGCAAACGCGGCGTCAAGTCCCCCGACCGCGCCGACGCCCTGGCCCTCGCCTTCATGGAGCCCCCCTCCCTCCAAATCTATGTATGACCCCTCCCCCTGTCGGTGGGACGCGGACAAGCCTAGGAAGGAGGGAAGGGCAGGGGGTAAAGTTAGGCGGCGGCAGGGCAGTTGCCCTCGGCGGCGTAGAGGAGGAGAGATGGACCTGATCAACCCTGTCATTAAGAACCGGCTGCGTGCCGGCGTCGAGGACCCGGACGCCTTCTGGGACAGCGCGGCCCGCGAGCTGCCCTGGCTCAAGACATGGGACAAGGTGTTCGAGGCCGACTATCCCTCCTTCAGATGGTTCCTCGGCGCGCAGACCAACCTCTCCTACATGTGCGTCGATCATCAGGTCAGCGCGGGCAGGGGCGGGCACGCCGCCTTCATCTACGCCAACGAGCTCGGCGGGCGCCAAATCATCACCTACGCCCAGCTCAAGCGCGAGGTCGAGCGCGCCGCAGCCGCCCTCCGCGGACTCGGACTCGGCAAGGGCGACCGCCTCACCATCTACATGCCCAACTCCCTGGAGACCGTGGCGCTCATGCTCGCGACGGTCCGCATCGGCGCGGTGCATTCCGTCGTGTTCGCGGGCTTCGGCGCTCCGGCCCTCGCGGACCGCATCAAGGCGAGCGGCTCGCGCGCCGTCTTCAGCGCCGACGTGGCCTACCGCAAGGGAACGCAGGTCCAGCTCAAGCGCATCGTCGACGAAGCCCTCGAGCTCGGCTGCGACACCGTCGAGCATCAGGTCGTCGTGCTCCGCAACGAGGGCGTCCCCATGAAGAGCGGGCGCGACCTATCGTGGAGCGAGTTTCTCGACAGGGCGGGCGGAAACAGCAGCGAGATCGAGCCGATGGAGGCCAACGACCCTGCGTACATCCTCGCCACGTCCGGCACGACGGCGACGCCGAAGCTCGCGGTGCACACCCACGGCGGCTATCCCGTGGGCGTCTACAGCCAGGGGCGATGGTGCTTCGGCCTCAACGGCGACGACGTTTGGTGGGCGACCTCCGATCTCGGATGGGCCGTCGGCCACAGCTATATCGTCTACGGCCCGCTGCTGTTCGGCGCCACCTCCATCCTCTACGAGGGCGCGCTCGACTACCCCGGCCCTGACGTCTTCTGGAAGCTCATCGAGGAGTTCGGCATCACCGGCGTCTTCACGTCCCCTACCGCCGTCCGCCTCCTGATGAAGTTCGGCGAGGAGCCGGCCAAAGGCTTCGACATCTCCGCGCTGCAGCGCATCGTCTGCGCCGGCGAGGTGCTGAATCCCGCCGCGTGGGAATGGCTCCAGAAGCGTGTGCTCGAAGACCGCATCCCCGTCATCGACAACTGGTGGCAGACGGAGACCGGCGCGCCGGTTATCGGCAACCCTTACGGCATCGGCATGCTGCCCCAGAAGCCCGGCTCCGCTGGCATCCCGCTGCCCGGCATGGACCTCGCCGTGATGACCCCCGAGGGCCAGCTCTGCGAGCCCGGAGAGAAGGGCATCCTCGTCCTCAAGCGCCCCTTCCCGAACCTCACGCCAACCCTCTGGGGCGACCCCGACCGCTATGGGACCGACTACTGGGAGCGCATCCACGGCGTCTACTTCACCGGCGACCTCGCGGAGCTGGACGACGACGGCTACGTCTGGTTCTCAGGCCGCGCCGACGAGGTCATCAAGATCGCGGCGCACCGGATCGGCACCATCGAGGTGGAGTCCGCCTTCCTCCGCCACGACGACGTCGCGGAAGCGGGCGTGACCGGACGCCCCGACGACCTGCGCGGCGAGGTCATATCGTCCTTCATCGTGCTCAAGGACGGACGGACGTCCAGCGACAAGCTGCGCGGCGAGCTCATCGAGACCGTCCGCAGGGAGCTCGGCTCGTTCGCCGTCATCGGCGAGGTCAACTTCGTGAAGATGCTCCCCAAGACCCGCAGCGGCAAGATCATGCGCCGCGTCCTCAAAGCCGTAACCCTCGACACCGACCCCGGTGACATCACCACCATCGAGGACGAAGGCTCCGTAGACGAAGCCCGCGCCGCCTGGCGGGAGCTGAAGGGCGAGGTCGGCGGGTAGGGGGCGCACACCGTGAAGCTGGCGAAGTAAGCGCTGAGTGGCGGTTGCTTCCGTACAGAGGAGAATGAACTATGTCGAGCGTAGCCGAGATTCAGCGGGCGATCAGAGCCTCACTAAGTCCGACTACGCCCAGCTAATGCGCTGGCTCAATGAGTATGACTGGGACGAATGGGACCGGCAGATTGGGGTGGATTCGGAAGCAGGCAAGCTGGACTTCCTCGTGTCTCAAGCCAAAGAAGCCAAGCGAGAAGTTGGGCTATGAGGCCTCAGACGAAGAGTTCCTCCAGCGTCCAGCGCTTGCGGATGATGTCCGTCTCGTAGAGGTAGTCGACGACCGCTCTCACGGACGCGCCATGCACGTCGAGGCCCTGCGCTCGCGGGAAGAGGCCGATGCGGCGCAAATCGCCGACGCGCAAGCCCTGATGAACGGCGTCGTCAGGCTCCTCCGCCATGTAAATGACGGTCGCCTCGTCCATCGCCTTGCACACGGCTCCGGCGAGGTCCGGGTTCTCGGCGGCGGACTCTTCCTTCATCACGAGAAGCGTGTTGATGGGGAATACGCCGGTAGCGGCGTGGTAGCTCTCCAAGAGCGGGTAGGGGTCGTCGACGAGCAGCCGCACGTTCTCGGCCTGGGCAGCGTTGCCGCCCGCGACGACGAGCGCGTCGAGATCGCCCGCCGCGAGTCGCTCGTCGAGGTCCGCCATCTGCTCCCGTGCGAAGCGCTCCGGCTTGGGGTAGGGCACGCCGCGCAGCGAATCGTTCTGGCCTTCGACCCATGTGATGGTGTCAGCGGCGACGCCGTGGTGATGGGCGAGGATGCCGCGCAGCCACACAGCCGGGTTCGACGCGAACCCCAGCGGCACACCGACGCGCTTGCCTGTGAGGTCGCCGATCTCGGCGATGCCCGCCGCGTCGTTCACGGTAACGCCCGTGAGGGGGAAGAAGAGGTTGGGGAAGATGGGCAGCGCAACGAGCCGAACGCCGTTGTCCTTCGCCACGATGAAGTTGCCGATGGTCAGCTCGCCCACATCGTAGGGGCGCGTCGTCACCATCGCGGGGAAGATGGGCGCCGGCGCCGGGCCCGCGTCCACGAGTTCCACGTCCGGCCAGTCGATAGCAATGCGCCCGCTCAGCAAGTGACGCGTGATGAGACGGTTCCCGACGGCTACGGAAACCGCCATTACGGCGTCACGTTCGCGGCGGAGGAGAAGACTGCGCTGCGCCCACTCTCAACGTCGTAGCGGTGACGCTGCACGTTGTCCAGGTCCATGCTCGTGATGCGAGCGTAGATCGTCTCGTCGGTGGTCGAGCCCTGCACGTTGTGGATCTCGCCAGGCAGGATGTAGTGGACGTCGCCCGGCCCCTGCTCCATGGTCTGGACGAGCTCGAACGCCGGCAGCTCCGCATCGTCGCCCGTGTGCTTGTAGGCGTAGCGCGTCTGGGTGTTGCCGCCGCTCTTGACGCCGTAGGCGACCCAGCAAACGCCGTGGTCATGCGGGGCAGGGCGTTTGACCTGCTGCGGGGGCTGGCGGTAGGCGAGGATGACGAAACCGGGGTTAGGGTGGCCGTGCTCGGCGTCGCGGTATATCTCGAACGAGCCTTCGCCCTCGCCAAACTTCTCGCTGTTCTCAGGCCAGCCGCTCTCGAAGGCGCGGCGCATCAGTCCGGCGACGGTGTGCGCCTGCTGCACAGAGTCGCGGTGGTCCGCGAACGCCTCGCGGATGTCGGCGATGAACTGTTGCTCCGTGTAAGTGACGGTCTGTGTCATGTCGTTCTCCTCCCTGTGCAGGGTTCCGCCAGTATCGGCGGCGATTCGTCAGGTCTCCAGAGTCGTTTCGAAGAAGAGGTCTTCTACGGCAAGCGGCTCGGATATGAGCCCCTGCTCGACCTCGTAGCGGATGAAGCGTTCGAGGTTGGCGCGGTTGGCCGCGACGCCTGCCGGCCAAGGGTCGGGGCCGAGCACGCGGCGTTCCTCTTCCAGGTAGTGGCGTCCCCACGTGAGTCTGCTCCAGTTGGGGTCGTCCATGTAGTGCGCCCATTGCTGCTTCGCCTGCTCGAAACCGTCCAGCAAGCTCACAGGCGCCCACGGGTGCTGCTCAGCAACTTCCGATTTCATCGCCACCACGTGCATGATGGGATAGAAGCCGTTGCGCTGATAGTAGCTCACCTCTTCGGCGCGCGGATCGTCGAACAACCGCCCGACCTCTGCCGCTCCCTGCAGGTACGGTGCAGGCGGACGCGGGGATAAGAAGGCCGACACTTCGCCCGCGACGAGCGCGTCGCCGAGTTTGCGCTGCGCGTCCATGCGCTCGACCGTCACGCCGGGCGGCGGGTCGAACGCGACAGGCTCGTCGGCGGTCGTCACCCACGTAACGCCATCGAGCGGCACGCCGTACTCACTGCCGAGGTCGCCCTTGGCAAGCACGGAGAGCGTCGTTTGGAACGAGCGTAGTGCGACGCGCCTGCCTATGAGGTCCTTGGGTTCGCGGATGCCGGACTGCGTGTTCACGTACATCTGCGACTGGCTGAACAGCCGCCGCGGGAAGACGGGGATAGCCGTGAGCGCCGCGCCCCGCGCCTTCGCCATGACGTAGGAGCCGAGCGATAGCTCGCACACGTCGAACTCGCGGTGGAGCAGCATGCGCTCGTGTCGTCTCCCGCCCGCGCCATCCTGACCAACGATCAGCACGGTGGGATCGATGCCGTTGGGGCGCACCGTGCCCTCCACCCAAGGCATGTGCCTGTCGTAGTGCTCCAGCGCAATGCTGAGAGGAACGTCCGCCATCTATATCTCCTCTCCGTACTCTTTCGCCATCTCCCTGATGCTCTCTTCCTGCAACAAGGTGGAGCGCCCGTGTTCCCAGAACGGCTCGCCGTCCAGCTCTATCGTCTGATCGGAGACATAAGCGGAGAGCGGGGATGGCGTTCTGCCGATGTGGAAGTGCATCACGTCTTGGTTGCTCTGCTGCCCGGGGCGCTTGGCGGCTTTGGGGTGGAAGCCGCCGTGGAACGAGTCCACCGCGTAGGCTGCCTCGGTCCCGTAGCGCGCCTCGCTGGCGTCCAGCAAGCGCTGCAACTGCGCACTCGTCCAGACGGTGTTGCCGGTTGGGTCGTCCTTCTGGTTCGGACGCGCAGGCTCTTCTCTCCATTCGATGCCCTGCAGCACGTTGTCCCGCACCTGCAACAACATCGGATTGTGGAACTGCTCACGGTCCGCCATACCTGGGTGGTCGAAGGCAATCGTGCCGTTTGCGCTCGCGCTGCCGATAGGCGCATACACCTCGCCGGGGAAGACGCGCTCGGTGCGGCTCATCTCCGCGTCCTGCGCGAAGAAGGCGTCCGCCACTTCGCTCGCCGATGCAACGCGCCCGGACATATCCGTGCCGCGCGGGCTGGTCACTCGGTAGGTGGACGCCTGCGATGTCCGCGCCTCGATGCTGCCCGCCAGCGCCATCACGAGGCGCCAGTCGAACTGCGCGTGGTCCGTCGTCATGCCTTCCGGCGCGCGGATGCGATTGTTGATTCGCACCAACCCGGCCGCGCCATTGGCCCGAAGGTGATCGAGCAGCACTGCGCGGTTCAGGTTGCAGTTCAGCAGCAGCTTGTCCGCGCCCAGAACCGCGCCCGCTACAGGCTTCGGCAGCTCTTCGGCACGGGCAAGGGAGTCCACCCAGAGGGAGTAGGGGACGCCTCCGGCCTCGGCAATTGCCTCTTCGAGCAGCGCAGCGAGCTCGGAGTCCAAGCCGCCGCGCTCGTTCAGCAACAGCACGGACTCGCCGCGTTCCACTGCCACACAGTGCCTAACCAGGTTATTCACACCCGCCTGAAGGGCTGCGTGATCAGCCATCGCGCCTCCTGTACCGCCGCAGTAACGCCCGTCCGCGCCTAGTTGAGCCCGTAGAAGCGCTCCGAGTTGCCGTGGAGGATTGCGGCCTTGTCCGCGGAGGTGAGGTCGGGGTTCTCGCGAATCTCCGCGATCTCCTCCTTGCAGGTCTCGTGGTTCACCTCATGCGGAAAGTCCGATGAGAAGATGAAGGGCTTGTTGCCAGCCACCTTTACGGCGAAGGGCAACGTCAACTCGCCGCCTTCCACGCCCACGTACACTCGGCCCTCGTCGACGTGCCGGAGGATGTAATCGGTCACGGACTCGCCATTCTTCATCTGAAGGAAGCGGCTGTTTGGGTCATACTGGATATGGCTGTCCCACGAGCGCTGGAAGCGTTCGAGGCAGCCGATGAACCAGGCGCAGCCTGCTTCGAGGAAGCCGTAGCGAGCGTTGGGATACTTGTCGAGGACGCCGTTAAACACGACGCCGGCGAAGTTCACCATCTGGCCAAACGGGTGGCCGAGCGCATTCACGGGCGCATAGGGGCTCATGTCGTCCAAGCCCATGTGGTCGTGGACGCCGCCGTGGATGCCGATGGCGCAGCCCAGGCGGTCCGCCTCCTCGTAGATGGGCCAGTACTTGGGGTCGCCGAGGTGGTTCTGCATCTGGAGCGCGCCGGTGCCCGGCAACATCGCGCCCGCGAAGCCGAGCTCCTCGACGATGCGGCGTAGCTCGGTAGCGGCTTCAGCCGGTTCCTGAAGCGGCACGAGGCCCATGGCCTGGAACCGGGAGTCCTTGCTGACGTACTCGTCATACACCCAGTTGTTGTACGCGCGGGCAAGCTCGATAGCCCAGTCCTTGCTCACGACCCGCCCAAACGCGAGACCATTGGAGGTGTAGAGGACGGTCTTGTCCACGCCCACGTCCTGCAGGAAATCAATCCAACCCTCACGGCCTACGCGGGCAAACGCGCCCTCCGGCAAGAAGTGGCGGTTTGCCGCATGCAGGTGGTCGTTGGGCGGGAAGGGGCCCCGCGTTGTGACGAAACTGCGGTCGCGATAGCTCTCAGGCATCCGCTCCCAGATCGCCTGGTGGTCCTCCACCAGATGCCCGTCGCCGTCTACGATGCGCTCGATGTTTTCCGTAGTCATGCCGGTGCTCCTTTAGTTGGCCGCCAGCCGGTAGAACCGGCCCGCGTTGCGGTGCATGATGGCTTCCTTGTCCTCGGGGGCGAGGTCCGAGTTCTCCCTTAGCTCGTCGAGCTCGGCCTTGCAGGTGTTCGCGTCCACTTCGTGCGGGTAGTCGGAGGAGAAGAGGTAGGGCTTGTTACCCGTTAGGCGGACGGCCTCGGGCAGCGCCAGCTCGTCGCCCTCGACACCCACGAAGATCCGGTCGTCCTCGACGTGGCGGCAGATGTAGTCGGACATGCGTTCGCCCTCCCGGATGTCGAGGAAGCGACCGCGCGGGTCGTACTGCACGTGGGAGGCCCATGAGCCGTTGAACCGCTCCATGCAGGTCAGCAGCCAGGCGGCGCCCGCCTCGAGGAAGCCGATACGCACCCCAGGGTACTTGTCGAATACGCCGTTGAAGACGATTCCGGCGAACGCGACCATCTGGCCCATTGGGTGGCCGAGAGCGTTGATGGGAGCGTAGGGGCTCATATCGTCCATGAGGAATCCCTCGTGGGCGCCGCCGTGGATGCCCAGCGCGCAGCCGAGGCGCTCCGCCTCCGCGTAGATAGGCCAGAACTTGCTATCGCCCAAATGCGGCTGCTGGGCGCCGGTCGATGGGAGCATCGCCCCGACGAACCCCAGGTCCTCCACCATCCGCCGCAGCTCCTCCACCGCCGCTTGCGGCTCCTGCAAGGGCAGCAGACCCATCGCCTGAAACCGATCGCCGCGGGAGAGATAGGTGTCGTACACCCAATTGTTGTAGGCCTGCGCGAGCATGACGGCCCAGTCGCGGCTCACAATCTTCCCGAAGCCGAGGCCGCTGGTGGTGTAGAGCACCGTGGAGTCGACTCCAACCTCGTCGAGGAATTCAAGCCAGCCGTCGGGGCCAACGTTGGCGAACGAGCCGGGAGGCGTGACATGGCGATTGGCCGAATGCAGGTGGTCGATGGGCGGGAAGGGGCTCCGCACCCGCTCGCCGCCGGCGAAGCTCTTGCCCCGGAACTCCTCGGGCATGTACGAAACAATGCCGACGAGGTCCTCCATGATGTGGCCGTCGCCGTCGATGATTCGTTCCAGATTTGCTGTGGACATATCCACCCTCCTGGGCATTCAGGATTCTCACACGTCGCGCGGATTGTACGGCGGCAGCGCGCAAGCGGCAATTGCACCTATCGCACTCGTGCTTTTCGCCTTATCGTAGCGTGGCGTGAGATTGCATCGTCACAGGGGAGCGCAGGCGCCATGACTGAGAGGAATCCCGGCAATCAGCCGTCGCCGGAGACCATTGAATTCATCTGGTCGGAGACACGTGGCGCAGTCGAGGCGCAGCTGGCGGTCGCCGATGGTCTTGACTCCAAGGCTTTTCAGGCAATCGGCGTAGGAACTGCGCTCATCGGACTGGTGGCATTGGGATCAGGCGCCTTACTTGCCCAGCCTTCACTGGCCCGCTGGTTTCTAGCGGCAGCTATCTTCTCCTACGTGATGTCGGCTCTGTTTACATTCTTCGCTGTCAACGTCAGACGCTACCGGTTGGGCAATCGAGCGGACCAACTCTGGCCAACCCAATGGCAAGAAGAACCGATAGCCATCAAGCATGCACTCATCGCCGATTGGGCTGAGGCATATCGGTATAACGACGCGGAAATCCGGAAGAAGACCCGCAGCCTACGGGCAGCGTTAGCGACGATGGCGCTCGAAGCAACGATGATAGGAGCTGCTATCACCGCCGCGATGTGGGAGGCAGCGGACTAACCCCTGCCTTCTTCCCTGTAGCCAGGAGGCAACGGGCGGGGCGGCGGGGGAGGGGGAGGAGGTGGTGGCGTATCCTCGTTCCGCGCTTTGTTCTGCAGACGCAGCATGTCGAGTACCCGCATCGGTCGGCTCCTTACTCCGAGACTTCGTGGTCTGTGTATCGCCTGCAGTCCGATAGGAGACGGCTAACCCCTGCCCTTCTCTATCCAGCCCGGAGGCAACGAACGCGGAGGTGCAGGAGGCGGAGGCGGCGGTGGTGTATCCTCGTTGCGCGCTTCGTTCCTCAAACGCAGCATGTTGGGTACCTGCATCGATGGCTCCTTACTCTACAACTCTCTCTCACTATACCACCCCGTGAGGGCTGCGACGGCGCATGGACGGCGCAGGCGTTCGTGGCATAATAGGGGCATCCTGCGCAGGGATGCGCTCACGTCCACGGGAGGACCCACGATATGGTTACCAAGAACGCCCAATTGGCCGATTGGCAAGAGCCGGAGGGCATGAACAAGGCAGGCTTCGGGTTCTGGAAGACGCCGAAGTCCCCATACGACCAATTCATCGAATCACAGGGCATCGAGATCCATCGCGATATCGGCGTCCACCGGATCCAAGACCTGCCCCTGAAGCCGTGGAAGCGGATGGGCGGCAACGGCATCGCCATTCAGCTCCTCGGCACCGAGCACCTCTGGGGCATGTACGTGGTCGAGGTCCCCGGCGCCGGGGCCCTCAACCCCGAGAAGCACATGTACGAGGAGATCTACTACGTCGCCGAGGGTAGGGGGTCCACCGAGGTCTGGCAGGACAGCAACCCCAACAAGAAGCAGACGTTCGAATGGAGCGCGGGCTCCCTGTTCGGCATCCCGCTGAACGCGACTCACCGACTGGTCAACGCGACTTCCAGCCCTGCCCTCCTCCTCGCCGCGACCACCGCCCCCAACATCGTAAATCTCGTCCGCGATCCCGAGTTCGTGCTCAACAACAACCACCAGTTCACCGGCTTGTTCGACGCCGAGGATGATTACTTCAAGCCCGTCGACGACATCTTTGCGGACCCGGTGCGGGGGCTGGCTATGCGCCGCACCAACGTCATCCCGGACATCGTCAACTGCCACCTGCCGCGCGACAACCGCCGATCGTTCAGCTACCGGCGCGTCGAGCCCCACATGGCCGGCGCAAACTTCTACATGAAGATCGGCCAGTATGAGACCGGCCAGTATTCCAAGGCCCACAAGCACTCCTCGGGCGCAATCCTCGTCTGTATCCGTGGCAAGGGCTACAGCGTCACATGGCCCGACCGGCTGGGCGAGCACCCCTTTGAGAATGGGCACGGGGACGAGGTGAAGCGCCAGGACTATGAGCCCGTCGGCATGATTAGCGCGGCTCCCATGACCGGCGACTGGTTCCACCAGCACTTCGGAACGTCGCCGAACGGCATCCGGTTCCTCATCTTCGACGGCCCCTACGGCCCCGGCCTGCGCAACGGCGGCGCTCCCGGCTCCGACGCCCGCGACGGCGGCGCCCAGGACACGCGGGACGGCGGGAGGGCTATCGCCTACCCGGACCAGGACCCCGCCATCCGCCAGGAGTACGAGCGCATGATCGGCCTGGAGGGCCTGGAGAGCACTATGCCCGAGTGGGCGTACACCGATTACGCCCCACCCCCCGGCGCAGCGGACCTCGGCGGCTTCTAAGCAGAGCGAGAAAGAGGGGCGGTCGAACCGACCGCCCCTCTTCAATTGCCGGCATAAGCCCAGCTGCTAGTCCCTGATGTCCTGCAAGAACCACTCCGTCGGGAGCTCGCGACCGGCGCCCTCGGCCTTCGCCTTCTGGTAGACCGCGCCGCCCACGGCTGCGAACTGGAGTCCCTGGTTACCGCTGTTGAGGTAGAGCGTGATTTCGTCGCGCGAACTGCGCTTGACCTCGCCGCTGGCCAGGTCGTTGAAAGTCGGGGTGTCGTCGTCCCCGCGACCGCCCACCCGCGAATCCCTGAGACGGCTAGGCAAACGCTCCTTCTGCTCTTCCGTGCCGCCGATGTAGTCGCCCCCGTTGTAGCCTTCGCCCATGTGACGGACGTCCTCGCTACGCGGGCGGGAATGCGACACGCCTTGCTTCACCGTCACGTCGGCGCGAGCGAACACCTCTGCGTCGAGCTCCCCCCGCACGTCGGTTACGTGCTGGCCAGGCTCCAGCCATGCGCCCTTCAACGCCGGCTCCATCGCGTTCGTGCACGCGGAAACGATGTCCACGCCCTCGACAGCCGCTTCCGGGGTGTCCACGGCCTTCACCTCGATCTCCAGCTTCGCCGACATCTCCTCGGCGTACCGCTCACGGTTGGCCTTGCTGGGGCTGAAGACCTTGACCTGCCGAATGTCCCGCACCACGGCGAATGCCTCCAGGTAGGTCCGCGCCATGCCTCCGGAGCCAATCATGCCCACGGTCTGTGAATCGGGGCGCGAGAGGTATTTCACGCCAAGCCCCGCTCCGCCGCCCACACGCATGTGCTGAAGGATGCCGTCGTTGATGATGGCGAGGGGCTCGCCGTTGCGGGTGCTGAAGAGGAAGATGAGCCCGCAGTAGAGGCCCGGCTCCACGGAGTACTTCTCCTCCTTCCAGAAGCCCTGCTCGTCGCGCGGCCAGTAGAGGATGTCCGACTTCATGCGTATCGCGAACACGCCGAGGGCGTGGCTTGCGCCCTCCATCGTGCCCCACCGGTAGTAGCCGTCCGGGCGCTCCGCCGGCATGTAGAGGTCGATGCGCGGGCGGTGGACCGATTCGCCCGTGGGCAAGCCACGGAACGCGCGGTCCTGGGAGTCGATGCACTCGGCCATCGGCAACAGCCGTTCCACGGTTGGGTTGTCTATAAAGAGCATGGCGTCCTCCGGTTATTGGGGGCTAGGGCTAATCGATAGTAGGCGTCTGGTGTTCGAGGAACATCTCTTTCCGCTGCTTGCCGGACTCCTCGATCGCCAGCAGCAGTTCCAGGGTGGCGTTTCCCCAAGCGCCGTCAGCGGGTAGGGGACGATCGCCTACGATAGCGTCGTAGTACGTGTTGACGCGCCCGTCGCGGCCATCCTCGTAGGTGACGAGCGGTATCTCGGTGCGCTCCTGGTCGCCGTAGACGGCGAGTCCCTCAGGAGTCAGGCGAACGTCGGCCCTGTCGAAGCTCGCAATCATGGGGCCGCCGAGCAGCCAGCCCGCCCTGGAAGGGCCGGGCGGCTCCAGGCCTCGACCGGAGCGGCCCAAGCCATAGCGTTCGGCCCGCGCGGCTTCGTCCTCCCAACCGGGGCCAGGCGCCGCGGACAGCTCACGGCGGGCTGCGGCGTGCTTGCCCGGGTCCGGGTACATGCCCTCACGGCCCACGCCGTGTACGAACTCGGTGGAGTCCCAGTGGTCATAGCCACTGTAGACGGCGGTCGCGACGACTCCATTCTCGAACTCCACGTAGGCGGCATGCGCCCCCGGAACGCTGCGCGCGGGGTCCCAGACCGCAGCCATGCCTCGCACGCTCCTGACCATGCCGCCGGCGACGGTGCGAATGATGTCGAACTGGTGAGGGCCCTGACGCCAGAGAATGCCCCCGCCGGGCCCTGGGGTCCGCTCCTCGGTGGAGCGCGGGCGGTACAGCCAGTCCTGGTAGCGCCAGTGGTTGATCATGCGCAACTCGCCGAACTCGCCTGTGCGGACCATCTCTCTAAGCCGCAGCACCCTCGGCTCAAAGCTGTGCTTCACGTTCACGCCGAGCAGCACTCCGTTTCGCTTGGCCGACTCCACCAGTCCCTGCCCCTCGGCAACGTTGACTGTCATCGGCTTCTCAATCAGCACATGCTTCCCATGGGACATGGCCAGCTCGCAGTGCTGCGTATGCAGTTTGTTGGGCGTGGCGATGTAGACGAGGTCTACCTTGGGGTTCTTGCACAGATCCTCGGCGCTCGTGTACGTGACGGCGTCCGGGAAGTCCTGGGCGAACCGGCCGAGGATCTCCTCGTCGAGGTCCGCCGCGCCTACGATATTGAACCGGGGATTGAAGGCGAACTTCGGAACCATCGCGACGGCCGCGCCGCCGAGTCCAATCACGCCCACTCCTAGAACAACGCTTGGTGTTTCGTTCGTCATACCTGCCTCCTTGAGCGCCTAGAGGCGCGCCAACCGTAGGCGGAGGATAGCACTCGCAGCCCCTAGTGCTCGCACAGCTTTGCCTATCCGGCCCAGTCGGGCCTATCCTAGCGAGGAATACACGCTCAGGAGGCCACCCATGGCAAGCCTGGTTCTCGGCGTCGGCAGCTCGCACGGACCGTCCATCCAAACACAGCCGGAGGGCTGGGCCCGCCTCGGCGACGCCGACACGCGCGACCCCCGGTTCGACTACCAAGAGCTACTCAAGTCCGCGCCCGCCGATATCAAATCCGCGCCCGCCGATATCAAATCCGCGCCCGCCGATATCAAAGACCAGGTGCTGATCGAGAAGCAGCGCGAGCGCCACGCAGCCGCGCATGCCGCGCTGGAGACGCTGCGCGGCGCGGTGAGGGAGGCCAAGCCGGATGTCCTGGTGATCATCAGCAACCCCCACCGGGTGTGGCCCGACGAGAGCCGGACCGTGTTCGGCGTCCTCCGCGCCGAGACGCTCCCCGTCGCCGAGCGGGGGGAGTTCGACCCGGACGCCCGCTTCCGCTCCAACGCGGAGCGGCCCAAGCCGACGATCAAGGACCACCCCGGCCAGCCGGAGCTGGCCAACCATCTCATCAACGCACTGAACGAGTCTGGGTTCGATGTCGGCTGTAGCGATGGCGTTCGAGAAGGGCAGGCGCTGGACGACGCCTTTGCCTTCGCCTACGACTACATTCTCGACGGCGAGGCCTCGACGCCGGTCGTCCCCTTCATGCTGAGCCGGTACCTGCCGTACCAGGCGACGTCGGCCCGGTGTTATGCGCTGGGACAGGCGTTCAGGAGCGTGGTCGAGTCCTGGGAATCCGGCGCCCGCGTCGCGGTCATGGCGTCCGGCGGACTGAGCCATCAGGTCATCGACGAGGAACTCGACCGCCGGGTCATCGGCGCTCTGGAGAGCGGCGACGTCGCCGTGCTCTCCTCATTGGAGAAGGCGCGGCTGAACAAGGCGCCCGGCACGCCGGAGACCCTCAATTGGGTCGCCGTGGCAGGGGCGATGGCGCCTGGATCGATGACGCTGGTTGACTACCTACCTTGCTACCGGTCCTTGGCGGGCACGGGGCACGGCCTCACGTTCGGGCTCTGGCAGTAGTCCCCTTACTGCCAAAGCGCTTACGGCACGTGCCGCCCGACGATTACCACGTCTCGAACGACTCCATCGAGCTCGGTGACCTCGGGCATCCTGCCCCATTCCGCAAAGCCCGCGCGGCGGAAGAGCGCGAGACTCGGCTCGTTGTGCCCGAAAACGAATCCAGCCAACGCCCGGACGCCAAGCGCAGGGGCCAACGCGATGGCATGCCTCAATAGACCAGCGGCAATCCCTTCGCGTTGGCGTCCGGGGTCGACGTAAACGCTCACCTCAGCGGTAAGGTCCCATGCGGCGCGCGGGTAGAACACCCCCAGGCTGAGCCACCCCACAACGGCGCCGTCCCGCTCGTCAACCCAGATGGGGCGCCAATCGGCGGAGTGCGCTCGGAACCAAGCCCTCCGGGAGGCGACGGTCACGGGAACGAGGTCCGCAGTGGCCATACGCCCGGGTATCGAGGCGTTGTAGACCGCCACGATTGCGGGCAAGTCTTGCTCGGTCGCGTGTCTAATCATTCATGCATGGGAGACGTGCTGGAAGTTCGCTGCCTGCGCTGCTAGGCTCGCGGCGACCATACGCCGCGCGCCGCCGTCGCGCTAAGGAGAACAGCCGTTGGAATTCAGCGAAGCGCTTCCGTTCCTCGAAGAGAACCACATGGCCGTCGTGACCACCATCGGACAGTCCGGACGGTCCCAATCGACAGTCGTAAGCGCCGGGCCGCTCAACGGGCGGATGGCGTTCGTTTCGCGTGAAGGCACGAGCAAGGTCAGGAACATCAGGCGCGGCGCGCGGTGCGCCGTCACGCTCATCAAGCCGGACACGCGACGCTACCTGACCGTCGAAGGGCCGGCGACCGCGCAGGGTTTCGGCGACACGGACGAGGCGGAGCTGCTCGATCTGTTGCGCGCCGCATACGTTGCGGCGGGCCGGTCGCTCAGCTCGTGGGACGATTTCGCCGGAGCGATGAAAGAGCAACAACGCGCCGTGCTTCTGGTGACTCCCGAACGAGTCTACGGCAGCACGTAGCTGCGGCCCGTCTTGCACATGCCCTGACCCGAACCCGGGCCCAGAATGCCCGAATCCGCGCTCCCATCGTAGGGATAGGCTGGCCATGGCGCAACGGGGCTAGTGTCATATAACTAACCATAGAATCGCAGCGCGACAAATGTCGCGCTGCGATAACCGACCGGCCTCGTTCGGCAACGCCTAGTCGGACATCACTTCCATGTTCGCGCCGGCCTCCGTGTACACGACATCCGGCATCGTCGAGACGGCGCCATTCTCCGTCAGCTTCGACTCGAAATGCCGGCGCACGTAGGGGTCTTCAAGGTGGTACGGGATGGCGTTGCCGCCGTCCGTTACGTCGGCGTGCTGGCGAATCATCTCGCCCTCCTCGGCGAAGTCGTTGGCGCGATTGCGGCCCGCCTCCGGGTTGCCGGGGTAGGGGCCGGTGTAGTTGAAGACGCGGAACGGATCCTTGCCGACGGCGAAGTGCTGGTGGAACCAGTTGGCCGGTCCCGGCGCGGCGCTGATCAGTCCGCCGGGGCCGTACTCCTGAATCTTGACGAGGTCGCCTTTCCCATCCTGCCAGGGCGTCAGCCCCGCGTCGCTCGGCCATGTCCACGAGAAGCCATGGCCTTTGCAGCAGACGAGAACGGCCCCAGAGGCGTGGGCGTGGGCCTTGGCGTAGCGGCCGCTCGGGTACTCAGCAATCCAGCCTTGAATCATGGTGTTGCCGACCTGATTGGGAGCGACCCACCGGAAGCCGGGCCCGCGGTTGTTGTCCAAGGGCAGGTAGGCGTTCTGGATGTCGGGCAGGAGATTCGACGTGACCATCGCTCGTCCTCGGACGGGCTGAGGCTCGATCTCGTCGTTGGGGTTCCAGTAGTCCTCCAGGTTGCCGCCGAGGCGGTCCTCGAAGTTGAACTCGCAGTTGAACACGAAGTCCATGTTCTGGAAGGCGTTGATAGTCCTCGGGGCGGAGTTCACCGCGAGCAGCAGGGCAGGGGAGGAAGACGAGTTGATGATGCGGAAATTCGCGTTCAATGGAATCGCGAATAGGCTCCAAGGCTGCCATTCGAAGGCGGTCATCGCGGTGTCGCCGTTACGCCATACCTCGGTGCTGCCACGGCCCTCCATGACGATGTAGCGCTCCTCATACATCTGCCGCTGGGGGAGGAGGGCGCCGCGCGGGGGCACTTCGACCACGAACATACCCGTGGCGTTGTTCGTGCCGGTCACTTGGATGTAGGTCCCCTTGCCGCCGACGCGCTTCCATTCCGTCCTGGGGAGCTCTCGCGAGTCGTGCACGCCGACGCCTTTGAAGACGGGGATGCCCTCGGACTTCTGGAACTTCTCCCATGCCGTCGCGAGACGGACGGTGTAGCTCGTGCCTGTCTCACCCTCTCTATGCCACCCTGCGCGCCTGTTGCCGGTGGGCTCTATGTATCGCGGTTCTGTTGTCATGGCTCCTCCACCTCGGACGGCTTGGATCCCCGCCCAGAGTCAAAAATTTCTGTCAAAAAACAGCACTGCTAGAACGGTAGATCCTTGGGTTCCACACGCTCGGCGCCCTCGACCGTCCTGCGGCTCGTCACAGTGCGACCGTCGATTATGCGACCAGAGCCGGTCTGCGTGCCGGTGCGGAGGATGATGAGCTTGGAAGCGCCGGAGCTGTAGAACCAGTACCGTGCGCCCCTGGGCAGGAAGACCGCCTGGTTCTTGCCGACGACTACGACGTTCTCGTCCTTCTCCAAGTGGAACGTCGCTTCGCCGTCGAGGATGTAGAAGGCGTGATCCTCGGTGGGGTGGCTGTGCATTCGATTCTCGCCACCGCTCTCGTAGCGTTTGATCACGCCGGAGAGGTCGTCGGAACCAGGCAGGACGATGTCGCCAGTCCCGGCGACAATCTCGTCGGTCAAGAAATCGAAGACCTTTGTGGCGGTTTTCTGGGCAGTCATCGCTTCTCCTGGCGGTGCGGCGGTTAGACTAGGCGTTTAGGCCGTAAACTGCCGCGCCGCAGCTATCCATTCGCAAAAACAGTTATTTCTTAGCGCCGAACGTCGCCTCGTGGATCTGTTGGAGCACCTGCTCGCTGCTCTGGGTAAGGTCAATCTCGGCCCTGAACGGCTGGGGCCACTCGACGGGCAGGCTGTAGTAGACCTCCAGCCGGTTGCCCTCGGGGTCGCGGAAGTAGACGCTGGCGGTGTTGCCGTGGGTGACGACGGAATCGACCGGCACTCCGTCAGCCTCGAAACCCTGGTAGAACTCGCGCACGCCGTCGATGCTGTCCACGTGGAAGGAGATCTGTTGGACGATCTTGGCGTCCTCCGGTCCGCTGCGTCCGCCCATGAGCAAGAGCTCGTGGTGCTCGTCGCCGGGCCTGGCCGAGAGGAACACCATTCCACGGTCCAAGTTCTCGTCGGTCACCGTCATCCCGAGCACCCGGGTGTAGAAATCCCGCATGGCGGGCAGGTCATTACAGAAGAGACCGATGTGTCCCAACGAGCTTACACGCGGCATAAGCGCCCTCCTGACGAACTATTCGCGGCAATCGTACCCTACCGGCTGGCTTCCGCGCAGCAGGGAGGCGGGATCGAGGTTATCCTCCTGTCGCCGCGATGCGCCGGACCATCCACGTGATGTACGCCTTGCGCGTCATGCTGCGCCGACGGGCTTCGCTATCGATGAACTCGGCGACATCCTCTTCCAAAGTCAGTCCGGCCCGGACACTCTTGCCTGAAGGCCGAATCAGAGGTATGGAGACCAGCTGGTTCCCCTTCGGTGTTTCGATGGACTGGAATGGACTGGGAGATGCAAGCTCTTCGCCATCCCTTTCAATCTCAGCCGCATAATCCCTAAGCACGTCTTCGGCGTGCAGGAGGGCCTCGTCTACCGTGTCACCCATTGCGCCAATGCCTGGGATGTCTGGAAAGACTACGCCATATGCGCCCTCGTTACCGTCTATCAGCGCGGGATATCGAATCATAGCGCACCTCCTATTCTGTCCATCCCGCCTTCTTTGCAATCGTCGCGGCTACTCCTACTGAGAGCATGGTGTGGCGGGGCAAGATTATCAGGCCCTTGATCTGTCGGTGCCTGTAGATGTCGTGGCTCGAACCGTACCGATCAACGCGCCAACCATCCCGCTCTAGTCTCCGCTTCACTCGCCTCCTGCTTGTTTCCATCGCGTGTAAATATTAGCACACAACGCATCTTGCTACCCATTCCGAGCGCGAGGGTCTTGAGGAAACACGGGTCAGGGCTTAGCCAAGGACAGTGTAGGAAGAAGCACTAGAAGTAGGGCGCGTCGTCCTGTGTATTCACGGTCTGGGGCCAGACCCCCTGCGTACGTTTTGAAACCGATGCCTCCGTTCCTGCACCGCCCTCCTCACACCCGCACCTGGGCTATGCGATCGCGGGAGTCGAAGCCGCCTTCGAGGATGCCGAAGATGAGGTCCCAGACACCCTGGCGGCAAGTGAGGCAGGGCACCTGGTGGTTTTGGTCCTGACTCCTCCAGATCGTGCCGGGAAACACCAGCGAGTAGCGCTGGAACTCCTCGGGGAGCTGGTCCTGGTGGTCCAGCAGGTACTCGGCGTGACGCTGGCCGAGGAGGTCCGGCGTCCCCATAATGAACTCCACCATCGGCTCGCCGATGAGATCCTCGATGCCCTCGGCGAAGGGGGCCATGTCGATCGTGTCGGCGGAGATGGACTCCGGCTCAGTGACGTCCCTCACGAGTTCCCAGCCATCCAACGATTTGTCGTTCTTCAGCGAGCCTATCCCGCCCCCCGCGGCCAGAACGCTGAGCGCCTCACGCAAGCCGGAAGCGTCCTGCGTCCAGCCCTTGGCCGCGCTCTCATCTATGTCCCGAGGCAGGGCGGCGACGACCGCGGCCGCAAATTCCGTGTACCAGTCGGGGATCTCTGTCATTCCCATCTCCTCAGGCGGTGAGCCTGAACGCGAGTATCCCGCCCCAAGCCCCGCGAGGCAAGGATTGGGCCTGTGTAGGCGCCGGAAGTTCCCGGTTTGCGCGAAAAAAGTTCCCAGCCGCATTTTCGTTACGAGTGAAGAAGTTCCCAGTTGCATTTTCGTTACGAGTAAAAAGTTCCCGGTTTTCATGTTGGTCAGGCGTGGAAGTTCCCAGAAATCGGTGGGTGAGCCGGGGGTTTTGGAGGGTGTTTTCATGGCCGTGGCCTGCTTCCTGGGTCTCAGAACTTCCCAATGCGAGATTTTTAATGTTTTACGCGGCCCTCCTCCTCAATCCTCCCCCTCAGACCCTCTCCCTAGCCCTCTCCCGCAGACGGGCGAGGGGACCTGAGCGGACGGCGGCTGTGGTTGGGGTACTCGGCCTAGGCATGACGATATTCCGACACTGTATTGTAAGGCGTTCGGGGGCGTTGAGGAAGGGGGAAGTGTCAGGCGGGGCTCCTTGCGCGACCTCCTCTTTAGCTCTCCCTGGTCTGCGAGACCTGTGCGTAACCCTAGTTGTCTGATGAACGTAGTTCTTCCCACCCACCCCTTTGTGGGGGACACCCCCACGCCCCCGGCAGAGGGGCGTCGCCCCTCTGCGCTCCCCGGTATTCCAAGCCTGTCCGTGGTCCGACAGGCTCACCACGAACCGATTGGGGCGGGGAGTCTCGAATGCCCATACGGTTATGCAAAGTTCCCGCAGACGGGGGGAGGGGGATGGACCGCGCCGCTGCCGCGTCACTACGAGGTTCCCGCCTGCGCGGGAATGACGGGAAGGGGGGCTCTCTACCTCTACGGATGCCTACTTCGAGGGAATGAGGGATGGGATGGGCCTCTTCGACTCTGAACAGTTACCCCTGTAGCCGCGACAGAGTATGCTTCCACCCGCGCCGACCGGCGTCGGCGAAAGGCGCAGCGAGAGGTGTGTGCATGCAACAGAACAGTTTCTACGACGTCATCGTGATGGGCGGAGGGTCTGCCGGATGCGTGGCCGCCACGCGGCTCTCGGAAGACCCTAAACGACGGGTGCTGCTGCTGGAAGCAGGCCCCGACCCGGACCCCATACCCGACATCATTGCGGACGGGAGGGGCAGCAACCGGCCCATTCTCGAATCGCCCTACGTGATCATGTATCCGACCAAGCGGAAGATCGACGGCAGCGAGTACTACCCGGTCAGTGGACGCGTATTGGGCGGCGGGTCGTCGGTCAACATGATGGGCGTCGTCCGTCCCACGCAGTACGACCTCGACCGGTGGGAGTCGTTGGGCAACCCCGGCTGGTCGTACGAGGACTGTCTGCCGGTCCTCAAGCGAATCGAGACCGACGAGGACTTTCCCGACGCTCCACACCATGGCAACTCTGGGCCGCTGACCGTGAAGCGCCGGCGTTCATTCGATGAGATGGACGCACCGCAGGAGGCTTTCGTCCAACGCGCGCAGAGCCTGGGCTATCCAATACTGCCAGACAGGAACATCCCCAATCCCTCGGGCATTTCGCGGGGGGCCTCAAACGTGAAGGACGGCAAGCGGCAGTCCACGGCGGTCGCATACCTCGCGCCGGCGCGCTCCCGCCCGAACCTGACAGTCATCGGTGAAGCCCAGGTCGTCTCGTTGAAGACCGATGGCGCAAGAGTCACTGAGGTCGAGTACGTGCAGGGGAACGAGACGCGAACAGCGGCGGCGGACACGTTCGTGCTGAGCGCAGGCGTGTACCACAGCCCGCAGGTGCTGATGCTCTCCGGCATCGGCCCGGCGGCCGACCTAGAGCCGCTTGGCATCAAGGTCGTTCATGAGCTCAAGGGCGTGGGCCACAACTACCAGGACCACGCCGCGGTCAACATGGTGTTCGAGAGCTCGTCAGACTTTACGCCCGACTGGGTGGTGTCCGGATTCCAGCTTATCTACAAGAGCGACCCCAACCTCCCGAACGGCAACTTCCACCTGTATATGCGGGCGCCGATGATGGTGGAGGGGCTCAAGCCGCTGATGCCGTTCGCGGCCAACATGATCGAGCAGAAGTCGCGCGGCCACGTCTACATCACGTCCACGGACCCCCGCGAGCTGCCCACGATCGACGACGGTCTCCTACAGCACCCCGACGATACGAAGGCGATGCGGACGGCTATGGAGTTCATCCAAGACTTCGTGGCCGACGAGGTGATGCGTCCGTACTTCGGCAGGCTGATGCAGCCAGGGCCGGAGGACGACTGGATCGAATACGCGCAGTCCACCTATGACTGTTACCACCACGGTGTTGGAACGTGCATGATGGGGCCGGAGTCAGACCCGATGGCTGTCGTCGACAACCGCCTGAAGATGCACGGCATGGACAATTTCTACGTGGCCGACGCATCAATCATGCCAACCGTCACCCACGCGAACACAAACGTCACGTCGATCATGATCGGCGAGCGCCTATCGGACTTCGTCCGCGAGGCGGGACGGTAGCGGCCCCTCCTCCCAGGCCTTCTCCACAGGAAGGGGCCTAAGCAGGCTCCCTCCAGCGGAAGAGAATAGGGAAGGGGAGCAGGGTAGGGAGCGATACAGACTGAGGAGCGAAACATGCAGCAGGGCCAGTTCTACGACGTCATCATCATAGGCGGGGGCTCGGCGGGGTGCGTCGCGGCGACCCGGCTGTCCGAAGACCCCAAGCGGCGCGTGCTGCTGCTGGAGGCGGGTCCGGACCCGCAGCCGCTCCCGGAGATCATCGCGGACGGACTGGGGAGCAACCGGCCTATCCTCGAGTCCGACTACGTCGTGATGTACCCGACGAAGCGGAAGATCGACGGCAGCGAGTACTACCCGCTGAGCGGCCGCATCCTCGGGGGCGGCTCGTCCGTCAACATGATGGGCGTCTCGCGACCGACGCAGTACGACCTCGACCGGTGGGAGTCCCTCGGCAACCGGGGCTGGTCCTACGAGGACTGTCTGCCGGTGCTGAAGCGCATCGAGACCGACGAGGACTTTCCCGACGCGCCGCATCACGGGAACGCCGGGCCGCTGACGGTCAAGCGGAAGCTCTCCATCGACGACGGACAACTCGCGCCGCCGATGCAAGCGTTCGTCGACCGAGCCGTCGGGCTGGGCTATCCCATCATGCCCGACAGCAACGTCCCTATGCGCTTCGGCCTCTCTGCGTCCGCCTCGAACGTGAAGGACGGCATCCGCCAGTCCACGGCGGTCGCCTATATCGGCATGGCCCGCGGGCGACCGAACCTGACAATCGTCGGGGACGCGCACGTAGTCGCGCTCAGGACGGAGGGCACGCGGGTGACGGAGGCGCAGTACGAGCAGGGCGGCGAGACGCACACCGCATCTGCCGACACGTTCGTTCTCAGCTCGGGCACATACCACAGCCCACAGGTGCTGATGCTGTCCGGCATCGGCCCCGTCGACGAGCTCGAACGGCTGGGGGTGAAGGTCGTCCATCCGCTGGAGGGCGTCGGCAAGAACTACCAGGACCATGCTGCGGTCAACATGACCTTCGAGGGCGTTGGCGAGTTCTCGCCTGACTGGGTAGTGGCAGGCTTCCAGCTGGTCTACAAGACCAGCCCCAGCCTGCCCGTGGGCAACTTCCACATCTACATGCGCGCCCCAGTGGGAATCGAAGGACTCAAGCCGATGATGCCGGTGGCGATGAACCTGGTGGAGCAGAAGTCGCGCGGCCGCATCTACCTGAACTCTACGGACCCCCGCGAGCTTCCGGTGGTCGACGATGGGATGCTCCAACACCCGGACGACGTCGCTGACATTCGAACCGTGATGCACTTCGTGCACGATTTCATGCAGCACGACTTGATGCGCCCGTACTACGGCAAGCTGATACTGCCAACGGAGGACGAGGACTGGGCCGAGTTCGCTCAGTCGACGTACGACAGCCACCACCACGGGTCCGGCACCTGCATGATGGGCTTGGCGTCGGACCCGATGGCGGTGGTCAACAACCGGCTGAAGATGCACGGTATGGACAATCTCTACGTGGCCGACGCGTCAATCATCCCGACGGTGCCACATGCCGCGACGAACGTGACCAGCATCATGATCGGTGAGCGGTTGTCGGATTTCGTGCGTGAGGACGGGCGCTAAGAAGACGCGCGCCAGCTTACTCGCCGGCGGTCTGAGCGGCGCTTCGGGACCTCTTCGGGCTGTTGTTGAAGCCAATGTTCTCTTCGAACGGGCGGAACTCGCGGGCGGCGTGACAGTACTTGCACTCACCCGCCATCTTCACGCTTGGCGCGCCCAGGACCCAGTGGTGCGCTCCCGTAGGGGAGGCCTTGCAAAAGCCTGCGTTCGGGGCTGTCTTCGTCTCGGTCTTCGTTGTCATTCGCATTTCTCCGCTTTCCGCAAATCAGAAGAGGGCCTTCGCTCAAGAAGCGTTGCGACAATAGGGCGCTTAAGCTCAGTATTATAACACCACCTTCCAGAATACGCAACCCATGCCTGAGGCGGCCGGCAACAGGGCAGGGAAGCCCGGCCAGAAGGCTGGTGGAGATGGGGGAGAGTCGAACTCCCCGTCCAGAAGACGCTCAGCGCAGATGTGCTACAGGCTTAGCCGGTGATTATTAGGCGCTCTGGACAAGCCCACCGGCGGGCCGTCCAACCGCCTGCCGCGAAATCTTAGGCGACTCGCAGCGGCGTCGGAGTCGCAGCACCCCGGCTATATAGCGCCTTCGGAAGCCGTCGGGGCGGGCTTCCGGGACGTGGTTGCGTTACTTACGCAGCCAGAGCGACTGGTTCGTCGGCAGTCAATTTGTTTGCCGTCTGATTATCGAGTGTGCGGCGAACTCGGCCTGCAATCCTGCCAAGCTGATCCCCTGTCGAAACCACGCATCCCCAAGGTTCTCAGCGACCTCCATTGTACACCTCCAACGAGGCACTCGGGCCCGAGGGAGGTTTCCCTCAGTGAAGGGGCAGATGTCGCAGCCGCGTCTTGCGGGCTTAGTCGACCTCGCGGCGGATGGCGCGGGCAATCTCCCGATCGGTCTCGCGGCGAATGATGGCCTGGCGCTTGTCATACTGCCGCCGACCCTTGGCGAGGGCAATCTCGATCTTGGCGTGGTGGCCCTTGATATAAACGCGCACCGGCACAATGGTGAGGCCCTTCTCTCCGGCGGACTGGCCGAGCTTGCGTATCTCCTCCGCGTGCAGCAGGAGCTTGCGCGAGCGGGTAGGCTCGTGGCCCCAAGGGCCGGCGGCCTCCCACTGGGCGATGTGGAGGTTGTGCAGCCATGCCTCGCCGTTCCGCACTTGGGCGTAGGCGTCGCGAATATTGACGCGGCCCGCGCGCACCGACTTGATCTCCGTGCCGGTTAGCGCGACGCCCGCCTCGAAGCGGTCCATGAGGTCGTAGTCGAACCGGGCCCGGCGGTTATCGGCGACCGTCCTGAAGTAGGGCTGGCCCGCTTTGAGGGGCGCGGCAGCCTTCTTCTTGCCTTTCTTGCTGCGTTTCGACGGCATATCAGCGCCCCAATATCCTCTCGATTTCGGCGACGGCGGCGGCGAGCTGTTCGTCAGACGAGGACGGCTCCAGGGCGTCCGGTTCGATATTACAGAGGCTGTCGAGCGACTCGACGAGCCGTTCCTGACCCCCCAAGGAGTCCGCTTCGGCGGAGTAGGCGCTGCAGAGAGCGCGGCTTAGCTCCCCGATGCGGGTGAGGGCTTGCACGTCCAGCGAATCGCCGACCTGGATATCCGGGTCGAGGCCTTCGCCCTCGATCTCGCGGCCATTCGGGGTCAGCCAGCGGGCGATGGTGATGTAGAGGCCCGCGCCCGAGTCCAAGCTGTGGAGTAGGTTCACCGAGCCCTTGCCATAGGTGCGCGTGCCGACCGCGTGCGCGCGCTCGTGGTCTTGGAGGGCGCCAACGACGATCTCGGACGCCGAGGCGCTGTAGCCGTTGACAATCACGACAAGCGGCATGTCGTAGGCGGCGCCGTCGCCGGTGACGCTCTCGATGGTCTCCTCACCTGCGGCGTCGACCCAGCGGACGACCTCGCCGTCTTCGATGAACTCGGAGACCACGGCGATGGCGGCTTCCACCAGTCCTCCTCCGTTGTTGCGCAGGTCGAGGATGAGTCCTTCCGCGCCGTCGGCGCGCAGGTCCGCGATGGCGTCGGGGAAGGACTCCGGTGTGGCGGAGTCGAACCCAGCGAGCCGGATATAACCGATGCCATCGTCCTGGAGACGGGGCTGAACCGAGCTCACTGTGATCGTGTCGCGGATGATTGGAATGTCGAAGGGCAGGGAGATGCCGGCGCGGGAGACAGTGAGGACGACCTCGGTACCCTTGGGGCCGCGAATCATAGCCACGGCCTCCTCGAGCGTCAGGCCACGGGCCAAGTTTCCGTCCACCGCTAGGACCACGTCGCCGGGCAGCAGACCGGCGCGCTCAGCCGGCGAGCCAGGCAGGGGGCCGAGGATGACGACGTGGTTGTCTTCGTAGGTGATGCTCGCGCCGATGCCTTCGAAGTCCGAGGGCTCACCGCGCAACGACTCAAGGAACGCCTCGTGGCGCTCCGGCGAGAGATAAGCGGTGTATGGGTCATCGACGTAGTCGAGGATGCCCTGGACGGCGGCCCGCCTGAGCGCTTCGTCCGAGAAGTCGTCGCGGCCGATGAAGTCCACTTGGAGGCGATCGATCACTTCTTCGACCTCGCTCTTGCTAGTCTCTTCGGAAGCGGCGCAAGCGGCGACGAGCGCTGCGAAGATTGCTATCGCCACCGCGGTTATCGCGAGCCGCGTGGTCTTGCGCCGCGCACCCATTGTTCGCTCCACGGAAAGGATGAGGGCCGTTGCGGTGGTTGCGCCCACGCTACAGCCCTCGTAGTAAGTATACGACCCGGAACGTTGGAGCAGCCGCCCGAAGTCAACGGGGGCGGGGGGAGCAGGGGGGGTAGCTAATCATCCTCCGGCGCGGACTCGCGCATTCGCTTGTTTACATAACATCAATAGTGCGCATCACACCTAATCCGCTACACCCTCCGCAGACACCGCCCATTCAGGCCCTTCTGAGCCGCCAAGACGACTCAATCTACGTCCACCGACCAAACACGGCTCTGTGCGGCGACTTATCCCAAGCCGACCGCCCATTCAGGCCCCGTCTGAGGCACCAAGACGACTCAACCTACGTCCGACGACCAAACACGGGCCTCTGGCACCTGAGGCGAGCCGGTCTATGCGGTTGTGGTGGGCCCGTTACCTAGATTCCCGCCTTCGCGGGAATGACGAATCATGCAGGCCCGTCTGAGCTACCAGGACGACTCAACCTACGTCCGCCGACCGAACACGGCCCTGTTCGGCGTTGATTGGGCCGGACTACCGGGCGGGCATGAAGCCGAGGGCGTCGTTGCCCTCATCGAGCGGGCCCCTGTAGACGAACTCGCCTTCCGGGCCTTCCTTGCGGGCCTTCAGGTCGTAGAAGTCCAGGTAGACGGTCTCGCCGCCCTCGCATTCCACCGTAACGTTGTGGGCGTCCTGGTCGGTCACGCGGAGCGGACGCTGCTCGAAGACGTTGCCTGGGGCTACGATCAGTTTGAGCAGCGGCTCGATCGACAGGACGGCTCCGACGGTGCGCATCTCGCTCCCGTCCACTACGACAAAGCCGTCTTCATCGCAGCCGAAGAATGGTTTTGCGGGCAGTTCGAACAGTCCTTCCGCCATCCGTTCATCACCTCGGTCTTGTTAGTGTCAATCCTACTTGGGCCGGTCCGGCCGCGAGTTGGCCGCATGCTCCTATCGCCTGCTCGACCGCCAGCAGCAGCTCTTGCAAGCCCAGACCCGTCACTGCCGACGTTAGGACGGCTGTCGCGCTCCCCGCATCCTCCAGGAAACTCGATTCTACGTCCGGGTCCAGGAGATCAGCCTTGTTGAGCGCGAGCACGCGCGGCTTCGCGGTCAGGCCGAGGTCTCCGATGATCTGCTCGACCACCTCAGCCTGCTCGCCCGCGTTCGGGTGCGAGATATCGACCACATGGACCAGCGCCGTGGCCTCCTGCACCTCCTCCAGCGTGGCCCGGAAGGCCGCCACCAGCGTCGTGGGCAGCTTCTGTATGAAGCCGACCGTGTCAGTGAATAGCGCCGTTTCGCCCCCCGGCAGGCGCACTCTGCGGGTCACAGGGTCGAGTGTGGAGAAGAGCTGGTCGCGAGCGGTGACGCCCGCGGCGGAGACGGCGTTCATCAGACTGCTCTTGCCGGCATTCGTGTAGCCGACCAAGGAGACAACCGGCACGCCGCTCTTTAGCCTTTGGCCGCGGTGGCGGGCTCGATGGCTGCGCACCTTCTCCAGCTCGGCCTTCATGCGGCCGATGCGCCGACCAATCAGGCGACGGTCGGTCTCTATCTGAGTCTCTCCTGGACCGCGAGTGCCGATGCCGCCGCCAAGCCGCTCCAAGTGGCTCCATTGACCCGCCAGACGCGGCAAGAGGTACTCGGCCTGAGCCAGCTCCACCTGGAGACTGCCTTCTCGGGTCCTGGCGTGGCGCGCGAAGACGTCCAGGATGAGCGCGGTGCGGTCGATGACCTTTACCTGCTCCCCGAACGCACGTTCTAGATTGCGCTGCTGGGTGGGATTCAGCTCATCGTCGCAGATAATCGTGTCGAAGGCAGCGGCCTCGCGGAGGAGCTTCATCTCCTCCAGCTTGCCCTTCCCCACGTAGGTCACGGACTGAGCGTCGAGGCTCTGAGTGAGGGCGCCGACGACTTCCGCGCCCGCGGTACTTGCGAGCTGCGCCAGCTCGTCGAGCGAATCGTCGAGGGCCCAGTGCGAGCGGCGCGACCTGAGCGCGACACCCACGAGCAGGGCCTGCTCGGGCTGGTGGGCTGTCGTGACCGTTTCTCGTCGCCGTGCTATCGGTGCCTACTCCTGCGCGCCGAGCATGTACGGGCCTGGGCGCACGGCAAGTGTACGGCCCAGGCCATGCGCGGGAAAGGGGTTGCGCGCCCTACCCAACCGGCCTGTCCGGCAGTTTCCAACCCTCCAACCGCTTCAGCCCCTCTTCGACGCGGGCGTCAGGTGTGGTGAGGGACAGGCGAATGTAGCCCTCGCCGGCCTCGCCGTAGCCACGGCCGGGAGTGACGACGACGGCGTGCTGGTCCAGCAGCTCGGTGGCGAGCTGGGCAGAGGTCCAGCCGTCGGGACAGCGCGCCCAAACGTAGAAGCCGGACTTGGGACGGTTCACCGTGAGCCCTATGGCTGTAAGGGCGTCGACGACGCGGTCGCGGCGCGTGCGGTATATCTCGTTGTTCTGGGCCTGCCACTCGGGAGTCGTGTTGTCGAGGGCCTCGATTCCCATGTACTGGACCGCCTGGGGGATGCCGGAGTCGAGGTTCGACTTGACGCGGACGAGGGCGTCGATAAGTTCGCTGTTGCCGACGGCCATGCCGATACGCCAGCCGGTCATGTTGTAGGTCTTGGAGAGCGAGTGGAACTCGATGCCCACGTCTACGGCCCCCGGCGTCTGCAGGAAGCTGGGCGCGACGTAGCCGTCGAAGGTGACCTCGGAATAGCAGGCGTCGTGGCAAACGGCGACGTCGTACTCCTTGGCGAAGGCGACGACCTCCTCGAAAAGCTCCTGGGTGGCGAGCCCTCCGGTGGGATTATTGGGATAGTTGATCCACATCACCTTCGCCTTGCGGGCGACATCTTCGGGAATAAGCGAGAGGTCTGGCCGGAAGCCGTTTGATTCCAAGAGCGGCATCCGGTAGGAAACGCCGCCCGCGAACATCGTGCCCACGGAGTAGACAGGGTACGCGGGGTCGGGCACCAGGGCGGTGTCGCCGGCGTCGATCAGGCAGAGGGCCAGGTGACCGATGCCCTCCTTGGCGCCAATCAGCGGGACGATCTCCTTGTCTCCGAGCTCGACGCCGAACCGCCGGGCGTACCAGCGCCCGATGGCCTGGCGCATCTCGGGAAGGCCGTCGGACTCGGGGTAGCGATGGTTGGGAGGGTCGTCGGCGGTGGTCTTCAGCACGCCGAGGATGTGCTCGGGGGTTGGGACGTCGGGGTCGCCGATGCCGAAGCTGATGACGTCGACGCCTTGGGAGCGCTTCTCCGCAATTTTCCTGCTGATTTCGAGGAAGAGGTACGGCGGAAGCTGGTCGAGGCGGTTGGCAAGTTGCATGGGTCCTCCGATGGTTTGAGGGGGTCGCGTGAGATTATACAGGGCCGAGGCACCTCCGCTCGGGCGCTTTACCGAAGGTCACAAGAACGCCCCGCGAGCGGAGAGAGACAACCCTCAGTCGGGGAAATCGCCGGAGAAGACCTCGACGGCGTCGCCGTCCATGAAGACGGGGCCATGCCCCGGCCAGGTGATGGTCAGCTCGCCGCCGGGCACCTCTACGCGCACCTCGTCGTCCACCATTCCGTGCAGACGCGCCGCGACGACGATGGAGCTAACGCCGGTGCCGCAGGCGAGGGTCAGGCCAGAACCGCGCTCCCATGTCCGCGAGATGAGGTGGTCCCGCGTCACGACGTTCGCAAGGTGAAAGTTGATCCGGCGTGGGTACGCCTCGTGATGCTCCATGCGCGGTCCGATTCTGTCCAATTCGACGCTGCCAACGGGCTCGTCGATGAACGCCGTAACGTGGGGGTTGCCCATCGAGACCGCGGTGAGCGCGAACGTAACGCCATTCACCGTCACCGGCGCGTCGAACGCCAGCTCGTCCAGGCGCACTCCAAGCGATCCGACGAGGCCAAGGTCCAGCGCCGCATAGTCGCTTGGACCCATCTTCGAAACGTCGACCGGCACGTCCGCGGCGCGGAGGATGGGCTCGCCCATGTTCACGCGCGCCCCGACGACGCGTCCATCGCTCCAGTGGGGCGCTACGCTCAGCACCCCCGCACCCGTCTCCACGTCAAGCGCATTGCCGTTGGCGGCCACCATCTCCCGCTCCAGCACGAACTTGGCGAAGCAACGGATGCCATTTCCGCACATCTCGCCCTCGGAGCCGTCCAGGTTGAACATCCGCATCCGCACGGTGGCCCGCTCCGAGGGCGCGACGACGATAAGGCCGTCGGCGCCGACGCCGAAGTGCCGGTCGGATATGCGCCGCGCAATCTCCGGCCAGTCCCGCTCCTCGCGCAGACCGTTCACGTATATGTAGTCGTTGCCGGCGCCCTGTAGCTTGGTGAACTGCATAGTGGCAAGAATTTTAGCATGTTCCCACCCCGCGCCGACGGCCCCCTCCCTGACCCGTCCCTTGGAAGGAGTAAGGGGAAGGCGCACCGGCTGCGGCCGGTGGGAGTAGGATTAGGACAGTCCCGGAAGGGGGTGAGGAATGAAGATCACGAACCTCGATGCGCTCATCATCGTTGACGTGCAGAACGACTTCTGCCCCGGCGGCTCGCTGGCTGTTCCCTCCGGCGAGGCGGTGGCGAGGAAGATGACGGCGGTGGGCAAGGCGTTCGCCGCACAGGGTGGCAAGGTATTCGCCACCCAGGACTGGCACCCGGCGGGGCATTCGTCGTTCAGGTCCGAGGGCGGCCAGTGGCCGGACCACTGCGTGCAGGGGTCGCGCGGCGCTGAGTTCCACCCTGCCCTAGAGCTTCCCAGCGGCGTGAGCATCGTGCAGAAGGGCGCGAGTCCGGACACCGACGCCTACTCGGGATTCGTGGACTCGGACCTCAATGCGCAACTGAAGGCGAAAGGGATCGGCCGGGTCTACGTGGGCGGCCTCGCGACGGACTACTGCGTGCTGAACACGGTCATCGACGCGCTGGCGGACGGCTACGAAACATTCCTGCTGGCCGACGCGGTGGGCCCAGTGGACCTGGACCCCGGCGACGGCGACCGCGCGATACACCTCATGGAGGTGAACGGCGCCGTGCTCACGACTACGGACGAGGTGATCGCCGGTGACTAGGACTCGCTGAGCTCCTTGGCCATCACGTTCTGCATGACGCCCCACTGCATCTCGTCCAACGCCCAACTGTGCTGCACGGGGTAGCGGTCCGGCGACCGGAGCGCCTTGTAGGAAGCCGGCAGCTTCGCGAACTCGGCGGCGAACCGCTCGCGGATCTCGCCGAGGGACGGCGCGGGGCGCGTGCGGCGGCCGCTCTCCATCACGGTTTCCAGCAGCGGCCTGCCGTCTCCAGGCGCCGCGTCCTCGTGGGCCAAGGCCATGAGGTCAGCCTCGTAAGCGCCATCCGAGGCAGACTTGCGGTACACCTGTTTGCGTCCAGCCAGCGTAGCTTTGCCGGAGCTGAGCTTGAGCACCGGCTGATCGTCGTACTCGACCAGCTTGTAGACCCAATCAGACCATGGGGCGTCGGCGGAAACGCCGAGCTTGGTGCCGACTCCGAACCCGGTGATGGGGGCCCCTGCCCTGACCAGCTCGTCGATCTCGAACTCGTCGAGCCCGCCGCTGGCGAAGACTTGGACGTCGTGCAGACCGGCGTCGTCGAGGAGCTTGCGGCATTTGATGGATAGCGGGAGCAGGTCGCCGCTATCGAGGCGTATGGCTCGGAGAGCGTGGCCGCGCTCCCGCAGGCGCTTGCCGGTCTCGATGGCGCGCCGCGTCCCTCTGATGGTGTCGTAGGTGTCGACTAGGAGGGTGGCCGTGTCCGGGAAGGAGTCCGCGTAGGCCTCGAACGAATCGGCCTCGCTGGGGAAGCTGGTGATGAGCGAGTGCGCCATGGTGCCGACGGGAGGTATGCCGTACCGCGCCGCGGCGAGGACGTTGCTCGTACCGGCGAACCCGGCGATGTAGCTGGCGCGCGCCAGGCGGTCGGCGGCCTCCCAGCCGTGGGTGCGGCGCGCCGCGAACTCCACGACCGCCCTGCCCTGGGCGGCGTGCAGCACGCGAGCCGCCTTGGTCGCGAGCGTGGTCTGAAGGCTCACGGCGTTCATCACGGCGGTCTCGACCATCTGCGCCTCGATAACCGGCGCGGTCACCTCGAGCACCGGCTCGTCGGCGAACACAATCTCGCCTTCGCGCATAGCGCGCGCCTCGCCGGTGAAGCGAAGCGAGGGCAGCCAGTCAAGGAAGGCTGCGTCGAACAGGCCCAGGGAGCGGAGGTAGGAAACGTCGGCATCGGTGAAACGCAGCGCTTCGAGGTGTTCTAGCGCCTCTTCGATCCCGGCAAAGACGGCATAGGCGCGGTCCGGCGGGTAGCTGCGATAGAAGAGGCTGAACGTCGCGGAAGCGGTGCGGTCGTGCTGCCAGTAGGCCTGGGCCATGGTCAGCTCGTAGAGGTCGGCGAAGAGGGCTCGGCTCGGTCCGATATCAGGCATAGCGAGATGCTACGGACGCGGCGGCGACGCGGTCAAACGTCCTAGCGCCAGCCGTAGCCGCTGAGGAGGCCGCGAACGTAGGCGATCTGGCCGACGTGCTGAGTGAAGTCCATGGCTGTGTTGGCCAAGGACTGCCAGAGGGGACGCTGGGAGCTCCGCGCCTGGTATTGGAACGGCTGCAGGATGTCGTCGGGAGTAAGGGACTGCACGCGCCGCACGCAGGCGTCATGGGCGGCCTGGGCGTAGCCCATGAGGAGGTCACTCGCGGGCTTGAACTCCCCCACCTGCTCCGGCGTGTCGCCGTAGCCGTTGGCCTCCGCCGACAGACCGAACCGGTCATGCCAGCCGCCGGCGGTCCACGCCGGTTCCTCGCCCACGGCCTTGGCCGCCATGCCGTCCATCCAACGGCTGTAGTGCCACGCCAGCCAGGCGATGGAGTTCGCGTCGGGCGCGGGACGATACCAGAGCTGCTCATCGCTCAGGCCTTCGACGGCGCCCTTTAGCGTGGCGTGCGTCAGCTCAAGCAGGCGCGCGACGAAGCCGTTTACGGTTGGAGCGCCGTCCACGTTCGCCTATCTCCTCACGGATTGTCCGTTGCTACACCCGGCTAGAGGTCGAGCAGCGGGGCCGCGAAGAGCTCCTCCATGTCGGGCTTGCGAGGAATGAAGCCCTGCTCGTGGGAAAAGTCAATCATGGTGTTGATCATCTTTTCGTTACCCCTAACGCCGTAGGTGAAGGGGTCCGAGCCGAATATGGAGCGCGTCTGCGCCATGTACTGGGAGCCGAAGATGAGGTCGCTCGGAACATTGCTCGACAACTCGGCGTACCAAGCCTCCTTCGCGGCGACGAACGCGGCGTAGAGGTTGAACGCGAGCCACGGGTACTTCTCGTAGACGTCGCCCCTGATGGCGTAGCAATGGTTGGCGGGTATGTAGCCGTGGGCCTCGAAGAACCGCTTGCCCTCGCCGACGAAGTCGGGGAAAAGGGGCTTGGCCTTGGCGAACTCCTCGGGCCTGGGGCGAATCGTGGTCGAGCGGTCGATGACGTTCTTCTCGGAGGAGAAGGCCCTGCCGATGGATGCGGCGTCGAGCTCCCCGCGGACAAGCATGGTCGCAAGGCTCTTGTCCTCGGGGATCCGGTTGAACTTGATGCCGTCCATGGGCTTGAAGCCGGTGGCGCCGCCGTGACTCAGCTCCTCCGAGCGCTCCATCCACCACTCGACGCTGAACTGGTCGACGCCGAAGTCGTGCTGGAGGACGCCGCGAGTCCATAGAGACGCTGTCTGCTGGTACTCCCCGACGCCTATGCGCTTGCCGTAGAGATCGTTCGCGGTCTCGACGCCCGAGTCGACGTTGACCGAGAGCATCGCGTGCATGAAGCGGCGCGAAGGGAAGACAGGGATGCCGACCATGGGGTCGCCCTGGGACTTGGCGATGAGGAACGACGAGAAGGACATCTCGCAGACCTCGAACTCGTGGAACTTGAGCTGCCGCCAGAACGTCTCCGACGGGTCGGAGTCCGTCCACACGAGGCTCGCGCCCTCGACCTTGACCTCGCCGTCGAGGAGCTTGCCGATGCGCTCGTTGCGCGCCGAAATGAAACTGAGCTGAAGCCTATCCGCCATGCATCTACCTCCCGCCCGCTCGATAGCAGGCGACGCCGAACATACGCGCCGCCTATAGGCGTGTCAAACGCCGGGAGGTTAACGCTTGCCTATGGCTATGCTGTCTTCTGACCAAGGGCGTCCCTGTAAGCGCCCTCTCCTGAAGCCAGAGCCTGACGTGGGGCAAAGCATCCTCCCTCACCCACCCTCCCTCGCTGGCAGAAGGAGAATCAGCCAGCGCAAATCTGCTACCCTACCGCGCCATGAGCAACGCCAACACCAACCCAGACGTCATCATCATCGGAGCGGGCAACGCGGCCCTCTGCGCCGCCCTCGCTGCCCGCGAGGCAGGCAGGGACGTGGTCGTCCTCGAAAAGGCGCCGGAGCCCATGCGCGGGGGCAACACCTATTTCACCGGCGGCGCCATACGGTTCGCCTACAAGGGCATCGATGACGTGGTCCAGCTCGTGCCGGACCTCTCGGAGGCCGAGCTCGCTGTCATGGAGGTCGGCTCGTACCCGGAGGCCAAATACTTCGAGGACCTGATGCGTGTGACCGAGGGGCTGTCCGACCAGGAAATGGCGGACGCGCTGGTGCGGCGGTCGTTCCCCACGATGCAATGGATGTACGCGCAGGGCGTCCGGTTCGTGCCGTCGTGGACGCATCAGGCGTTCAAGGTGGACGGCAAGTTCCGCTTCTGGGGCGGCCTCTGCCTGCAGGCGGTCGGCGGGGGCAAGGGACTCTCCGACCAGCTCTTCGAGATTGCCATCGAGCGCGGGATCGACATCCGCTACGACCATACGGCGATGCGGTTGGAGCAGAACGAGGCCGGCCACGTGAACGGGGTGACGGCGCGCACGCCCAACGGCAGGCAGACGCTGAACGCGGAGGCCGTCGTACTAGCGTGCGGCGGGTTCGAGGCCAACCCGGAGATGCGCGCGCGATACCTGGGACCGGGCTGGGAGCTGGCCAAGGTGCGAGGCGTCCGCTACAACACGGGCGACGGCCACCGGATGGCGTTCGACGTCGGGGCGCAAGCGTTCGGTCACTACAGCGGCTGCCACGCTGTCGCCTGGGACCTGAACGCCCCGCCCTTCGGCAACCGCGCGATTACGGACCTCTACCAGAAGCACTCCTACCCGTTCGGCTTGATCGTCAACCACGAGGGCAAACGGTTCGTCGACGAGGGGGCGGACTTCCGGAACTACACCTACGCCAAGTACGGCAAGCAAATCCTGTTTCAGCCGGAGCGCGTCGCGTACCAGATATTCGACCAGAAGACGCTCCACCTCCTGCGGGACGAGTACCGCATCGAGCAGGTGACGAAGGGCGAGGCCGACACCATTGAGGGGCTGGCGGACCAGATGGACATCGACCGCGACAGCCTCGTCCGCACCATCGCCGAGTACAACGCGGCCTGCGTGCCCGGCGAATACAACCCCACGGTGCTGGACGGCGTACACACCGAGGGCGTGGAGCCCGCGAAATCCAACTGGGCCCTGCCCATCGACACGCCGCCTTACGAGGCCTACGCGGTGACCTGCGGCATCACGTTCACGTTCGGCGGCCTGCGGATCAACCGGCGCGCCCAGGTGATGGACACGACGGACAACCCCATACCCGGCCTCTACGCAGCGGGCGAAATCGTCGGCGGCCTCTTCTACCACAACTACGCGGGCGGCGCGGGCCTCATGCAAGGCTCGGTCTTCGGCAAGATCGCAGGCTCCTCCGCGGCGGAGGATGTTGGGTAGCGAGAGGCTTGTTGAACCTGCTAAGGCTCTACCTCTTAGCCTTGCCGCATCGTGGAAGGGACAGCACCTCCTCTAGTCCCAACCCTCCGGGTGGCGCGTATGCCACGGAGTGTGGGACTGGTAGAGGCTGGCGGCGGATAGGATGCGGTTCTCGTCGCCGACGCGGCTTAGAAAGAGGAGGCCTGTCGGCAGGCCGGACGCCAAGCCGTTCGGGACAGTGACCCCCGGCAGGCCGAGCAGATTGCCCACGGCGCCCATCACGTCGGTGGCTTGAGAGCTTGGCATCTCCTTGTCGATCTCCGAGGCGAGTATCTGGCGTGAGGGAGCGATTAGGGCGTCGTAGGGACGCATCGCCTCATCGACAGCCTTGGCCATGACGCCGCGCAGCCTGAGGGCGCGCAGGTAGTCGACGGCGGGGATGGCGAAACGCGCCTGCCACATGTAGGCGTCCTCCGGCGCGGTCAGCTCGCCCGCCCTGCCCTCGCGGAGGAACTCCTCGAATGCGCTGGCGGCTTCGGCCCCGAGGATCGTCTGGCCCGCCGGGATGTACGGCAGGTCGGGCAAGGCGGTCTCTTCGAGGTCGGCGAAGCCTTCCAGCTCGGCCAGTGAGCGCTCGAAGTTGGCTTTCACCTCGTCCGACACGAAATCGAGGGTTGAGCGAACCACGCCGAGCTTGGGGCGGCGCACGGCGGGCGTAGGCTCGTATGTCCACGACTCGGCGAGGCTCGTCGGGTCTTCGGGGTCGGGCCCGGCGATGGCGTCGAGCACGAGGCCGGCGTCGTCCGCTGTCAGGGCGAGGGGGCCGAGCTTGTCGAGCGTCCAGCACAGCGCCATCGCGCCTCGGCGACTGACGCGGCCGTAGGTGGGGCGGAGTCCCGCGAGACCACAGAACCCGGCGGGGCCGATGATCGAGCCCCACGTCTCGGAGCCGATGGCGAATGGCACGAGACCCGCGGCGACGGCGGCCCCGGACCCACTCGACGAGCCCCCCGTCCAATGGCCAACGTTCCAGGGATTCTTTGGGGGGCCGGTGAAGGAGGCGTGGGGCTGACGGTAGCCCATGCCGCCGGCAAGCTCGATCATCGCGAGCTTGGCGCAGAGCACGGCTCCGGCCTCCTCCAGCTTGCGAACGACCGCCGCATCGCGGTCGAACGCGCGTCCAGCGAACGGCGCGGCGCCCCAGCTGGTGGGTATGCCGTCCGACGTGGCGAGAAGGTCCTTGGCGCCGTAGGGGATGCCGTGGAGGGGGCCGCGATACTCGCCGCGAGCGATCTCCTCCTCGGCGCGCTTGGCTTGGCGAAGCGCCCGTTCCCGCGTGACGGTCACGACCGCGTTCAGCGTCGGACCGTGGCGTTTGAGCCGGTCCAGCGCAAGCTCAGTCAGCTCGACCGGCGAGACCTGTCTGCCCCGGATGAGCTCGGCGAGGTCCCGAACCGGCCTGTATAAGAGGTCAGTCATCGGCGCGGCGCGGGGTGAACGTGGTGAAGGGCTCGTCGGCGTTGTCCAGGGAAACGGCACGCATGTCCTCGCCGGCCTGCAGCGCCGCCGCCACGCGCTCGCGCACCACGGCGACTTGCTCGTCGGTGAGCCCCGCGCCGAACCGCTCGCGGATGTTGGCCAGATGGCGGTCGATCTCTTCGTCGTTGGGCATGGGGTTGCTACTTCAGGCGATGGAGCGTCCGCCATCCAGAACGATGGTCTGGCCGTTGGTCATGGCGGACTCGTCGGAGGCCAGATAGAGGGCGCACCGGGCGGTGTCCTCGGGCGTGACGTGGCGGCCCAGGGGGACCGACTCGGCGGGCGGACCGGCGCCGCTCTGGCCGGCGATGCGTCGCTGCCCTTCGCCGTAGACGAGAAAGCCGGGCGCGATGGCGTTGCAACGGATGCCGAGGGGGCCGTACTCGACGGCGATCTGCTTCGTAAGCCCTGCAATCCCAGCCTTGGCCGCTGCGTGGGCGGGGTGACGCCTCGATCCGGCGGCGTAACCGGAAACCGATGAGATGTTGACGATGCTGCCCGCCCGGGCGCCCATCATGGCGGGCAGGACGTGCTTGCAGGTCAGGAAGACCATAGTGAGCTCGTGGTCGAGGACGAACTGCCAATCTTCGAGGCTTATCTCGTGGAGAGAGCCGAACCGCACGAGCCCCGCGGCGTTGTAAAGGACGTCGATGCGGCCATGAGCGCCGAGGGCGGCGTTAACTAGACGCTCGTTGTCCGACTCGCCAGTGAGGTCGGCGATAACGGTCAACGCGGCGGGAGTGACTCCGGCGATACTGTTGGCGGTCTCGGCGAGTCCCTCGGCGTCGATGTCGGCGAGGACGAGCGCGGCGCCCTCGGCCGCGAAGAGCTGGGCGGCGACGCGCCCCTGCCCGCTCGCGGCGCCGGTGACGATTGCGGTCTTGCCTTCCAGACGAGCTGTCATGGCCCCTCCTAGCCTCCCCCGCAGACGGGAGAGGGATTCTTAGGCGCCTAGGTCGGCGGTGAGGTCGCGCATCGAGGATAGCGATTCCAGGGAGGAGACCTGCTCGATGACTTTCCGGGCGCGCTCCTCGCCGATGACGGGCGCGCTCCATTCGGTGAACTTGGCCTGCATTTCCTCCCACGACATCGGGTTCTCCGGCTCGCCCTTGGGGTACGGAACGGAGCGTTCGATGACACGTCCGCCGGAGGTACGAACGGCTACGGAGGTCTCCATACCCGCGCCCACGCCGTCCACAAGCCGGACGGAGGAACCCTGCATGATGCGGACGACCTCGGGATCGGCGAGACGGTCGTAGTCGGCCCAGGCGTATGCGCCCCGGCTGGCGGTGGCGGCGGCGGCGAAATAGACGCTGAACTGGCCCTCAACGACGTTGGAAGGGCCGCGCTTGGCGTCGGCGGGGTCGGCGACGAGGCCAAAACCGGTCTCGCCCATGGCGATGTCGATACCCTCGATGTCCGATGACGCAAGGGACTCGGCGCGGACGATGTCCGAGACGGCGTCAATGGTCGCGTGGCTGTACCGGCAGCATGGGTACGGCTTGACGGCGGTGTTCATGACCTCGAAGTCGCTGCCCAAGCCGTCGAGGGAGCGCTCCGCGCCGTCCGCACCGTTGGAGTAGAGCGCGAAGTAGCCGTGGCCGCCCTCGATGGGCGAAGTCGCGCCGCGGTAGCCGTGGCGGGCCATAACGAGGCTGAGGATGGCGTTGTGGGCGGTCAGCCCGGTGTGGAAGCGCTTATTCCAGGCCCCGTTCTCGAGGAACTGCGTGGAGCCGGCCGACTGGCTGACGTTCAGGCCAAGGGCGTTCGCAATCTGCCCGCCCGAGTAGCCAAGGAGCCGACCGCCGGCAGCAGCGCAGCCGAAGATGCCCGTCGTGGCCGTTGGGTGGAAGCCGCGCCCGTGAACCGCGCCGCCGTGGGCCTTGCCCACCTTGCCCGTCAGGTCGTAACCGGCGACGGCGGCGGTGAGAAAGTCCTGGCCCGACACTTCGTGTTCATCCGCGAGCGCCAGGAGGGTGGCGAACAGGGGCGTGCCTATATGGATGACAGCCTCGCGGTGGGTGTCGTCGAAGTCCATGCTGTGGGCGAAGGTCGCATTGAGCAGGGCGGCGTAGTGGGCCGGAAGCTTCTCCGCCCTTCCGACGACGGAGCTCCGCCCTTGGGCGCCCGCAGCGAGGTCCAGCACGCCATCGATGATGGGCGCGGAGGACTCGCCGACGGCCAAGCCGCCGTAGGCAACGCCCAGGAAATCGAGGAGCATCTGCTTCGTACGCTCCAGTACCTCGGGCGGGATGTCCTCGTACTTCAGGGAGTGGGCGTAGTCCACGAGCGCAGTCGTCACTCCGGTAGCCATCACTCGGCCTCCTAGTTGGTTTGTGCGGGCTCCGGGAACACGCCGATGCTGGGGGCGTGCTCGCGCTTCCAGACCATCACGTCGCGCTCGAAGTCGATGACGACGACGCCTTCCTGCTGGAGTCCGCGCGTCTTGATATGAACGATGCCCCGGCGTGGGTCGGACTTGGACTCGCGAACGGCGGTCACCTCGGTCTCAGACCAGAGGGTGTCGCCGGCGAAGACCGGGTGCGGCAGACGCACCTTGTCCCAGCCGAGGTTGATGCCGTTGCGGCTGATGTCGGGAACGGTCAGGCCGGTGACGACGGCGAGGGTCACGAGGCTGTTCATCAGCGGACGCTCGAACTGGGTGTGCTTGGCGTACTCGACGTTGAAGTGGATCTGGTTGTCGTTGTTGGTGAGCAGCGTCATCCAGGTGTTGTCGGCCTCGAGCAGCGTCCTGCCGACGGACGAGCGGTAGATGTCGCCGACTTCGAAATCTTCCAGATATCGACCTTGCCAGCCAACCTTGAGCGTCATAAGCGCCCCTCCCCCGATGATGCTCGGTACTCTATCGGTTGGGGTTGGCTGTTGTCTAAGGCGCGACCCAAGGCGCGGAGATGCCCTAGGAGCGCAATCCTAAGGCCTACCCTCCCCCAAACCGCTCGGCTAGTTCGAGTGTGCGGCGGGCGCGGGCTATGACGGGCTCTTCGAGGAAGGCGCCCTTGTGGTTAATCACTCCCGTCCCTTGGGCGACGGCCTCCTCGAGCGCAGCGATGACTTCGCGCGAGTAGGCGACCTCCTCGGCAGTCGGGCTGAACGCGGCGTTGATGGGCTCGATCTGCGACGGGTGGATGGCCGCCTTGGACGTGTAGCCAAGCCGCCTGGCCTGCGCGGACTCCTCAGCGAGCCCGTCGAGGTCGTCGAGGGCCGTCCAGATGACATCGATGGCCTGGATGCCGGCCGCCGAGGCGGCAGTCGCGACGGCGGAGCGTTGGTAGATGAGGTCCTTCGCCTCGCCTGTGCGGACCAATGGGAGGCCCATCTCGCGAGAGAAGTCCTCCCCGCCGAACTGGACGGCGACGACTCGAGGGTCGGCCGAGCAGATGGCGTAGGCGTTCACGACTCCTAGGGGGCTCTCGATCAGCAGCAGTAGCCGCGTCGATCCGGCGAGCCTCCCTGCCCGCGCCTCAGCCTCGGCAAGCGCAGCGCTCACGGCGGCGACTTGGCCGGAATCCTCGACCTTGGGAACGACGACGCCCTCGACGTTCAGGGCAATTGCGGCTTCGATATCCGCGCCGAACAGATCGACGTGCCTTGGATGGTTCACGCGAACGTAGCGCCTGGGAGAATCCGCGGGCGGCGTTTCGGGCAGCGCTCCGGCCAGCACGCCGCGCGCCGCGGCCTTCTCGGCCGGGGGCACGGCGTCCTCATAGTCGTAGATGACAACGTCGGCGGGAAGCTCGATCGACTTGGCAATCATCCGCGGCTTGTGCGCCGGAACGTACAGCCAGGAGCGGGCAAGGGCGTCGATGGTCATGAGATTCCTATCTTGCGCCTGCGTTGTAGCTCGGAGGCGCCAGGAGAGTGCGGCGTCAGCCCCTCTAGGAGCCTGTTCCCCTCAATACGACCGGGGCATGCCAAGGACATTTTGGCCTAGGTAAGCGAGGACGAGGTTGTTGTTGACGGGGGCAGTCATGAAGAGGCGGGTTTCGCGGAACTTGCGCTCGATGTCGTACTCCGTGGCGAAGCCGTAGCCGCCGAAGGTGTTGAGGCAGGCGTTGGCCGCTTCCCACGCGGCCTCGGAGGCGAGGAGCTTCGCCATGTTCGCCTCGGCCCCGCAGCGCTCGCCCCGGTCGAACTTGGCGGCGGCGGCGAAGCGCATGAGGTCGGCCGCCTCGGTGTTGGCGTAGGCGTGGGCGATTGGCAGCTGCACGCCCTGGTTCGCCGCGATGGGCCGTCCGAAGACGACGCGCTCGCTCCCGTAGGCCGACGCCCGCTCGATGAAGAAGCGGGCATCGCCGATGGCCTCGGCGGCGATGAGGATACGCTCGGCATTCCAGGAGTCGATGATGTAGCGGAAGCCTTTGCCCTCTTCGCCGATGAGATTCTCGGCGGGGACTTCGAGGTCGTCGAAAAAGAGCTGATTGGTGTGGCGATTGAAGGTCATGTCGATGGGGCGCACTTCGAGGCGGCCTGCGGCCTCGCGCATGTCCACGACGAATACGGAAAGTCCCTCGGTCTTGTTCTCCAGCTCGTCGTAGGGCGTCGTGCGGGCCAGCAGGAGCATCAGGTCCGATTGGGCGACCCGCGAGATGAATATCTTTTGGCCGTTCACCAAGTACGTATCGCCCTTGCGGACGGCGGTCGTTTCGATGCGCGTGGTCTCGGATCCGGCGTTGGGCTCGGTGACGGCAAAGGCTTGGAGCCGCAGCTCGCCGCGGGCGATGCCGGGGAGGTAGCGCTGCTTCTGCTCATCGCTGCCGTGACGCAAGATGACGCCCATGATGTACATCTGGGCGTGGCAAGCCGCGGAGTCGCCGCCGGACCGGTTGATCTCTTCGAGAATCACGCTGGCCTCGGTGACGGACATGCCGCCGCCGCCGTACTCCTCGGGAATGAGGGCGGCGAGCCAGCCGAGCTCGGTGAGCTCCCGGACAAACGCCTCGGGGTAGGCGCTCTGCTCGTCGAGGGCGCGCCAGTAGGCGCCGTCGTACTTCTTGCAGACGTCGCGGACGGCGAGGCGGATCTCGTTGAGGGTTTCGCTGGCGCTTTCGATGATCATGACGGGATTGGACAGGTCAGCAGCGGGGCGTGTCAAGCGGCTAAGCCACGCTGCCTTCCGCATAGAGCCGGGCGACGCGCTCGTCGTCGTAGCCGAGGACGTTCCGCAGCACCTCCGCCGTGTGCTGGCCGAGCGTCGGGGGCGGCGTGAAACGCTCCGGAGCGGCAGCGGACAACTTGAACGGGTTCCCCGTAGCCTCGTAGACGCCGCCCTCCGGGTGCTCGACCTCCACGATCATGCCCCTTGCCCGCAGTTGAGCGTCGCGCACGGACTCGTCCAGCGTGTTTACAGGGGCAACGGGGATGCCCGCGGCAGTGAGGCTGCGGACCCACTCGTCCCGCGTGCCGGCGCCGACGATCGCCTCGATGGCGGCATTGATACGCTCCCGATTGGCGATGCGCCCCGCACGGTTGGCGAACGCGCCGTCAGTGAGCGACTCGGCGGCGGCGCGGGCAGCGCCTTCCAGCCCAACCTCCGGCGAATTGACCTTCTCGACGAGCGCCTTCCAATGCGGGTCTACGCTTACGGCAATGAATATCCACCCGTCCGTGGCCCGATAGGCGTTGTAGGGCACGTGGAGCTGCATCTGGTTGCCGGTGCGGGGCGTGGGTATACCGGACATCAAGTGCATCACCGCGTGGTAGTTGATGAGAGACATCTGCACGTCCAGCATGGAAATATCCACGTGCTGGCCCTCTCCGGTGCGCTCCCTTGAGGCCAAGGCCGCGAGGACGCCAAGGGCGCCGGCCATGCCCGCGCAGAGGTCGCTATAGAGCGGCCCGGCGCGTACGGGCGACCCTTCCGGGTCTCCCGTCATGCCCATCACGCCCGCGTAGGCCTGCACCGTGGCGTCCAACGCGGCCCTATCGCGGCCCGGACCTGTCAGACCGAAACCGGTTATGGAGCAGGCGATGACGCGGGGGTTGACGACTTTGAGAGAGGGATAGTCCACGCCGAGGCGCTCGGTAACGCCGGGCCGATAGTTGTCGATGACCACGTCGGCCCATCGAGCGAGGCCCTCGAACACTTCTTTGCCGCCTGGGCTGCGCAGGTCCACCACCATGCCGCGCTTGTTGCGCTGCAGGTTCATGACGTGGGGAGTCAGGGAACCCATCATCAGCGCCGGATCGCCGCCGTCAAACCGGCGGGCGTTCTCCCCGCCCGGTGGCTCGACCTTGATGACGTCCGCCCCCAAGTCGGCGAGTATCGCCGCGGCAAAGGGGCCTGAAACGATCGTCGTGAGGTCGACGACGTGAAGACCTTCTAGTGCTTGCATCGTAGAGGGGCCATCAGGTGGTGCGGGACACGGCGGCCTGCCCCGGGAACGCTGGGTATACTAGCGACGTGGACGCACAATCGGCAACCACGGCGCTCGGAGAACTGACTTCGTCGGCGCACGACGACCTGCCTCTCGACCGGGGCGCATTGCTCATCGCGGCGGCGTTCGATCGGGAGCTCGACGTGGACCGCGAGGTCGCCATGCTCGACGGCTTGGCGCAAGGAGCGAGGGGACGCGTCTCCCCCGACCTCGACCCGCTTACGGCAATCAACGAGCTCAACGAGTACCTGTTCGATCACATCGGATTTGCCGGCAACGAGGCGGACTACTACGACCCGCGAAATAGCCTATTGCACGAGGTGCTGCGGCGTCGGCTGGGCATCCCCATCACGCTGTCGCTCGTATACGTCGAGGTGGGGCGTCGACTGGGACTGCCGCTGCGCGGCGTCGGGATGCCGGGCCACTTCTTGGTGCGGCACGGAGACGAGAGCTCGCTCTTCATAGACCCGTACTATAGCGGCGTGCTGCTGTCGGAAGCCGAGTGCGCGGAGCGCCTGAGACGGATCAGCGATACAGTCCGCTGGGACCGCTCGTTCTTGGCCCCCGTGACGAACCGAGCGTTCCTGGCGCGGATGCTCAGGAACCTGAGCGCGATCTGGGTAAAGCGAAACGATGCGGAGAACGCCATCGCGTCCCTGGGGCTGCTCATGGCCGTGCAGCCGGAGGAGACGGGGCACTGGCGCGACCGGGGAATGCTCTTCTACAAGCTGGGCGACCGCACGCTGGCCCTGGACGACCTGGAGCACTACCTGGACGCTGCATTCAGCGCGCCGGACGCTTGGTACGTCCGCCGCGTCGTGGAGAAGATTCGCTCGGGCGAGCCGGACTAGGCGCGCGCCGCTCGACGACCCATTCCCACGCCTCCCGGGGCCGACTTCCCTTCCGCGCTTACCCGCGGAAAGCCCCTTGCCTGGTTCGCTGCCGAGATGGTGGACGGCGCGGCCTTCGTCCCCGTGGCTCTCGCATCGTGCCGTACGCCGAGGAAGGCTACTCGGAGAGAGCGTCGGCGCCTGCCTGAGCGACCTCTTCGTCCTTGTCCGGCGGGCCGCCGCCTGCGCCGACGGCGCCGACCAAGCGACCGTCCTTGTGGAGGGCACCGCGCCCTGCACCCAGGTTATCCGCCCCCCGTAGAGGTCGCGCACGGTGTCGAGCAGCGACTGCGGGAAGCGCGCCGCGGCAACGCCGCTGGGCGTGCCCTTGGTGACGGCGGTAGCCATGGCCTTGCCCCGCACCACGTCGGGGGTGAAGGGATTCGTGCCGTCCATGCGGGCTGAGGCCACCAGGCTCGTTTGGAGATCAACGACGGCGACCGCCATGTTGAAGCCGAGCTCCGTCGACTTGGCGATCGCCGCGGCGATGACCTTGTTCGCGTCTTCGAGGGTGATGTCGCTCAAGGGAAGCCTCTATCCGGCGGCGTAGCGCCGTTCGAGCTCGGTAATCTCGCCAAGGCCGAGGGCGTTGGCTATGGACATGCGCAGCTCTCCGCCGGAGCCGTAGCGGTCCAGCGCCGAGATGTGGCCGCTTTCGCGCAGCTCGACCATCATCTCCTTCACGATGGGGTAGAGCGAGAAGACGGGGCCGCGGTGAATCTGAAGCTTGAAGCCGAGCTCCTCGACCTCCGCAGGGGCAATCTCGCCGTTGTACATCTTCGGGAGGTCGCCGAGCCGCTCCGCGAACTCCCGAAGGTCGGCGGCGGTGCGAATGCCGTCGACGAATACGAGGTCGGCCCCTGCCTCGACGAACGCTCTGCACCGATTGGCGACGTCATCCCAGCCGTTGACAACGAGGGCGTCCGTGCGTGCGATGACGACGAAATCGTCGTCGTCCCGCGCGTCGACGGCGGCGCGGACCTTGGCGGCGGCCTCGTCGAGGGGAATGACGTCCTTGCCGTCGAAGAAGCCGCACTTCTTGGGAGCGACCTGGTCCTCGACGTGGACGCCGGCGACGCCTGCCCGCTCGTACTCGCGGATGGTCCGGCGAACGTTGATCGCATTGCCGTAGCCGGTGTCGGCGTCAGCGATGACGGGAACGTCAACGGCCGCGGCGATGTAGGCGGCGTTCTGGACCATCTCGGTCTGAGTGAGCAGGCCCACGTCCGGCAGTCCCTTCGACATGGATGTGCCGAAGCCGGACATGTACACGGCGTCGAACCCGGCCTCTTGGGCAACCTTGGCGGTGAACCCGTCGTAGGTGAAGGGAGCAAGCAGCATCCGGTCGGCCGTCAGCAGCTCGCGGAGTCGCGTCGTCGTTTTCATGGGCGTCACTCCTTCACCAGCTGGGCCAGACCGGACTTCAACACGGGCAGCCAGTCCTCTAAGGGAGTGGTGAGGGGAAGCGTGATTTCGATCACGTCCCGCTTCATCATTCCGCCGTCTCCCCTGCCCCACGCGCCCGGATCTTCCTTGCCCAGCTCAACGTTGATGGCCTCCCGGTCGATGCCGAGCTCGTCGGTGACCTCGTAGACCTTAGCCATGTCTTCCATGGTGATTATCTCGTCCATACAACCTCTGCTTACGTCAAAGTTCTGATTCTGTCTATGTGTGCCTGTCGCCGTGCGCCATGCTCCGGCGGCGCGGGCCGCGTGTCAACGTGCCCTCCTCAGTTCCTTCCCCGTCCGCCGGGCTTTCACATTGCGGCGGACCATATCCGCACCTTCCCGTATTCGCCGTCGAACCCGGGGCTCACCTCGACCTGGCCGAGGCGGGCGCGCAGCACTCCCTCGGCTACACGTTCGCCCGCGACGGACTCGATGGCGGCGGGCGTCGCTGCGATCAGCACGTCGAGCTCCGGGCCGACGCTCTCGATAAGGCGCAAGTAGGCGGCGCGCACCGCCTTGGCAGCGACGCGACGGCCCAACGCCTCGGCGATGACCTCTTCCAAGGGAAGCAGTCGCCTGAAGGGCGGACGCGCGCCGTCCGGGTCGCGGAGCAGGCCGTCGTCAGCTCGCGGGAGCTCCGGGGCGGGACGCCTGGATAGCGCCTCCATGCGGTGAAGGACGCCAAGGGTCAGCTTGCGATTGCAGACGGGGCACCGGTCGCCGCGCTCCAGAGTCACGGCGGGATGCTGGCAGACGGCGCACTTGCGGTGGCCGTCGTAGTGGTACTTGCCTTCTTGGGGGTAGAACTCGGCCGTCCACTCGATACTGCCGCCACGAAGAGCGTCGAGCAGGCCGTCGTAGCTCGGCTCCCCGGGAAACACCGTCAGCTCGCGGGCCATCCTCGGGGCCGAGTGGGCGTCGGAGAAGGAGACGATGGTCCGTCCGTCCAGCTCCGGCACGCGCCAGTTCATCGACGGGTCGCTCGATAAGCCGGTCTCGATAGCGTGGATGTGCGGCGTCATATCGCGGAAGCACTCTTGGAGCGAGTCGAAGCCGCCCCTTGACCCATAGACCGAGTACCAGGGCGTCCACGCGTGGGCCGCAATCACCTCGCAGAGCGGGCTAGCGGATAGCGCAGCCTCGACGACATCGCGACCCGAGAGGCTGAGCATCGGCCTTCCGTCAGAGGCGAGCGCTCCGTGCGGCGAGAAGGCGGCGCACAGGCGGTCGACGGCCTCGAAGTCGGGGGCGAGCACCAGCAGGTGCAGCCGCCGGCCGCGGCCGTCCTGCGGGTAAACACAGCTGACCTCCGTGCCCAGGACGAACCGAGGAGCCGCCGAGCCGCCGCCGTCCGGCGGGCGAACAGGAACAGGGCGGACGGATTCCGGCGCGAGGTCGAACAGGCCGTCTTCAGCGGGGCGGAGCTTGTCTTTCAGCTCGCCGAGCCATTTCGGGTGGGTGAAGTCCCCGCACGCCAAGAGGCCCACTCCTTTGACCCCCGCCCACCACGCCATCGTCTCCAACGACAGGCTGGGGCTGGTCCCGCGGGCATACCGGGAATGGAGGTGCAGGTCGGCGGCGTAGCTCATGGGGAGCGAGTGTACCGGCAAAGGGCCTTCGCCCGCGTAGCCGCCTCCTCAGTGCATATCAACCGCGTTGACACTTCGCGCGCGCGATAGGTACGATTAAGTAGGCCGTGGCCTGCTAGACGGGCTCGTCAGGCCCGGCCAACCCCACAGCCCGTTCCCCCAATGGACGGGCTTGTTCTTGCTAACCATCAGACACCGACCACGATAGGACAAGACATCATGCGCACGATCGGCGCCAACGCGGTTTGCGAATCCCTCCTCAGGGAAGGCGTCGCGGTTATTTTCGGCCACCCCGGCGGGGCAATCCTGCCCTTCTACGACGCGCTCTGGCACTACCCGCAGTTGCGGCACATATTGGTGCGGCACGAGCAGGCGGCGGCCCACGCGGCCGAGGCCTACGCGCGTCTGACGGGACGTGTCGGAGTCTGCGTCGCAACGTCCGGACCGGGCGCGACAAACCTGATGACTGGCTTGGCCGCCGCGAAGATGGACTCGACGCCCATCGTCGCCATCACCGGACAGGTCGCGCGTCCCTTCATGGGCACCGAGGCCTTCCAGGAGTGCGACACGGTCAGCATGGCCACTCCAGTGGTGAAGAAGGCGTACCTGGTGATGAAGCCGGAGGACATCGGCCCAATCATCGAAGAGGCATTTCAAGTCGCTCAGGAGGGCCGACCGGGCCCCGTGCTGGTCGATCTGCCCAAGGACGTGCAAGCAGAGGCCTTCGATTTCGAATACCGCGCGAGCGGCTACGAGGCCAAGCCTCGCCGGCCCGCCAGCGAGGAGCTCCTTCACGAGGCGGCCCGCCTCATCAATCAGTCTGAACGTCCCCTGCTGATAGTGGGGCGCGGAGTCCATGTCTCGTCAGCGTGGGACGAATTGCAGACGTTCGCCGAGAAGTTGAACGCGCCAGTGCTCAACACGCTGCACGGCACGTCCGCGTTCCCGCGCCACCACCAGCTGGGCTACGGGATGCTGGGCATGCACGGCATGTACTGGAGCAACATCGCAACCACCGAGGCGGACCTTATCTTCGGCATCGGCATGCGATTCGACGACCGGGTGATCGGCAGGCCGGGCACTTTCGGCCCGAACGCCGACATCATTCACCTCGACATCGAGCCGTCGCAGATCGACAAGAACGTGCGCGCCGCCGTCGGCCTGACCGGCGACGTGAAGCTGACGCTGGACGCGCTCCTCCCCTTGGTGCAGCGCGACGCCCGCAGCATATGGTTCGACCGTCTGCGGGACCTCGAACACGGCCATCCCAGCATCGACATCCCGGATGTCGACGTCGTCACGCCCCAATACGTGCTGCGCGAGCTGAACAAGATCGTCGAGCACAGCGACGATCCGGTGGTCGTGACAGGCGTGGGCCAGCACCAGATGTGGGCCGCCCAGTTCATGTTCATGCCGACCGTAAACTCGTTCGTATCGTCCGGCGGGCTTGGAGTGATGGGATTCGAAACGCCCGCCCTCATCGGAGCACAGGTCGCGCGGCCGGGCTCCACGGTTTGGGGCATCTGCGGCGACGGCGGCTTCCAAATGACGCTCCAAGAGCTTGCGACCATCTCGCAGGAGCACCTGCCGGTGAAGCTCTGCATCATGAACAACGGCTATCTGGGCATGGTGCGCCAGTGGCAGGAGCTCTTCTACGACCACCACTACAAGTCGGTGGCGATGAGCAGCCCGGACTACGTGAAGCTCGCAGAGGCCTACGGGATCGCCGCCTGCAAGGTGACGGACAAGCACGACGTTGGCATGGCCCTTGCGACGGCCGCCCAGCACCCCGGCCCATACCTGATTGACTTCCACGTCTCGCCCGAGGAGAACGTGTACCCGATGGTTCCCCCGGGCGCGTCGCTCGCCGACACGGTCGAGGACCCGCGCGTTGTCCACTACCGGGAGCCCGTCCACGTCATCGAGGGACTCGTCTCCTACCCGTAGCCCATCGGCGGCCTCTGCGCGGTTCGACCTCGCGCGGCGTCTATGCCGGGTAGTGCCGGAGCTCGATGGTTACGCCTTCGGGGCCTGCGAGGTACGACGACTCTCCCCTACCCTGCGCGCCCCAACGCGACTGCTTCGGGCCCGGCGATAGGCCGAAGGACTCGACCTTGGCAAGGGTCTCGTCCAGCGAGCCGGGCTCCAGCACCAGGCAGTAGTGATCGAGCTGCTGGCCCCCCGCATCCGCCGCCGCCGCGTCCGATGGGAAAATGTCGATAATCGTTTGCCCGGTCAGGCGGACCGAGGGGAAGCGCACTTCACCTCTCCTCCACTCCTCGACCCTATCGCCATCGAGTCCGAGCACGCCCTGATAGAAGGCGAGCGAGCGCTCGACGTCCGGCGATTTGAGAACGATATGGTCCAGTCCCAAAACTCGCGTCATATTTCACCTCAGACGGAAACCTTACGGCATCACGCAAGACCAGCGCGATGGGTTGCGTATCCATTGCGGCTTCCGCCACCATAGCGATGCACTCCGCATTTTGAGAGTCTCAGCCTTCCCCTCAACAGCATTGACACTGCGCCGTGGCGCTCATAGAGTCCACCCCGGCGGCCAGCCCGATTCTCGGCCCAAGAGCGCAAGAGCATCGGGTTTGCGGCACTCGGTATGTCTAGCCATTGGAGACGAAGACGCGGGAGGCGACGACGTCTCCCACGTACACAGGCTACAGGCACACAGGCGCTAGGCGCGACCTACGCGACCTATACGGATGGTTCGTTGAATCCTTTCACTGAGGTTCTGCCATGAGCGGTAGAACGGAACTCCACCTTGTCTCGGATGGCTCCATCAGAATCGATGGCGGCGTTCTCTTCGGCCAGGAGCCGAAGAGCCGATGGCAGGACTGGATGGCCGCCGACCGACGCAACCGCGTCAAGCTCGGGCTGAACTGCCTGCTCGTGCGCATCGGCGAGCAGAACTACCTGATCGACACCGGAGTCGGCGTCAAGCACTCGCTCGACGAGAAAGAGGCCCACGGCCTTTCCACGAGCCAGCTCCTCTCTGAACTGAGGACTCACGGCCTTTCGCCGCAAGACATCAACGGCGTCGTGCTGACAAGTCTGCACTTCGAGCACACCGGTGGGTGCACGCGGGTGAACCGGCGGGGCGAACTCGTGCCCACGTTCCCCAAAGCGTCGTACTTCGTGCAGCGCGAGGCGCTGGAAGAGGCGGTCTCGCCCACCGAGCGGGGCGTCAACGGCTTCGTCTGCGATGACTTCCTGCCGCTGCAGAACAAAGACAAGCTGGAGCTCGTCGACGGCGAGGCGACCATTGTGCCCGGCCTCCAGGTGCGCAGGGCGAGCGGTCCGTACCAAGGTCACCAGATCGTCATCATCGCCCACGGCGGCGAGCGCGTTGCATTCCTCGGCGACCTCGTGCCGACGCCTTACCACCTTCAGCTCGCGTGCATCGCGGCGAGCGACCGCCAACCCGAGGAAACGCTCCTCGTGAAGCGCAAGATCCTTCGCGAGGCAGTGCAAGGGGGGTGGCTGCTCGTCTTCAGCCACGGCGTGACCGAGACAGCCGGCTACCTGCAGGACCGGGGGGGACGGCTCTACCTCCGGCCCGTGTCGCTCGATTAGTCGCCCGGCCCCAGCCGCAGGGGACGAGACTCGTGCCATACATCCCTATCCACGACTACGGACTCATCGGCGATATGAACTCGTGCGCGCTGGTCAGCCGCGAGGGGTCTATCGACTGGGCGTGCTTCCCGCGTTTCGACTCGCCGAGCGTGTTCGCGGCCTTGCTGGACGACGCCAAGGGCGGCCGGTGCTCCATCGAGGTGGAGGGCGCGCAGTCGGTCTCGCAGCGATACGTGCCTGATACGACCATCCTCGAAACGACGTATGAGAGCGCGGCGGGCGCCGTGCAGGTCTCCGACTTCATGACCCACGCCTCCGCCCGCGACCCGGAAGCGCCTCACGAGATCATCCGCATCATCATGTGCTTATCGGGCTCGCCGACGGTGCGTCTCTCCTTCCAGCCCCGGCTCGACTACGCGCGGGGCGAGACAAGGCTCACGCGCGTCCGCACCGGCGTGACTGCCGAGCACGAGACCGGCAGCCTCGGGCTGAGCGCGGACCTGCCGTTCGAAATGGTGGACGCAGGGGATGGCGGCCAAAGAGCGGTAGCCGAGTTTACGGTCAGCGAAGGCGACACTGTACACATCGCCATCGTCCACAACCTGCGCCGGCTCCCCTCCATCGGCACGATGGACTGCCGAAACAAGATGGTCCGTGCCGCCCGCCGGGACCGGGCGAGCGTCACCAAGCTGCGCTACGACGGCTATCTTCGGGACGAGGTGGTCCGGTCGTATCTAACGCTCCGGCTGCTCATCTACGACCCAACCGGCGCCGTCGTGGCCGCGCCGACGACCTCGCTGCCGGAAGCGTTGGGGGGCGAGAGGAATTGGGACTACCGCTTCTCGTGGCTGCGGGACAGCGCTTGGACACTGGGCGTCCTGCAGCGCATCGGGGACTCGCACGACGGAGAGGCGTACCTGGAATGGACCGTCCACGAATGCCAGCTCGGGCTCGATTCGATGCAGATCCTCTACGGCATCGCTCCGGAGAGCGTGTTGACCGAGACGGTGCTGGACCATCTGGAGGGGTACCGAGGGTCGGCCCCGGTGCGGATCGGGAACGACGCCGCTTTCCATAGGCAGCTGGACGTGTTCGGAGAGGTGGCGTTGACCCTCTCGGTCTTCTACCGGTACACAGGCAAGCTGTCGGACAACGCGTGGGGACTCCTCGCCCGCATGGCCAACCTTGCCGCGGACTCATGGCGTCTGCCCGACCGGGGCATCTGGGAGGTGCGCGGGCCGGAACAGCATTTCGTGTACTCGAAGGTCATGTGCTGGGTCGCCCTGGACCGGGCCGTGAAGCTCGCTGAGGGCCACGGGTTCGACGGCAATATCGAGCACTGGCGCACCCAACGAGACCTTCTCCGCGATGAGATATTCGCGCGGGGCTGGTCGGAGACCAAGCAGTGCTTCGTCCAGGCCTACGATTCGGAGGCGGTCGACGCCAGCGCGCTGCTGATTCCATTCCTTGGCTTTCTGTCCTATGACGACCCGCGCCTGCGCTCGACCGTCCGCCGCATCCAGGAAGAGCTGGCCGACGGGCCGTTCGTGCGGAGGTACCGGGTCGACGAGACGGACGACGGCCTCGAGGGCGAGGAAGGCGCCTTCTACATACTCACCTTCTGGCTGATCGGCGCCCTCCTCACGATAGGAGAAAAGGACGAGGCGCTGGCGTACTTCGAGACGGTGTCGAAGACGGCGAACCACCTCGGGCTGTTCGCCGAGATGCACGACCCGAAGACGGGCGAGGCGCTGGGCAATTTCCCCCAAGCGTTCAGCCACATCGGGTTCATCCATACGGCGCGAAACGTCAACGCGCTGATGCGCCGGGTCGAGTACGAAGAGGAGCTGCTGGCGTGAGGAGCGCCTCCCCCTGAGGTCTGCGCCGAACTTGTAGCTCCCGCTGACCGCGCCTAGAATCGACGCGCGCTCCTCGCGATGAGAGCGCTCTTTGAGGAGGCCCTCTTGAAGGTCTACGTCACCGGTATAGGCACGGTCACGCCCCTTGGACTCGACACGAAATCGACCTGGAACGCGCTGCTGAAGGGCAAGTCGGGCATCGACTCCATCGCATCGTTCGACACCGAGGGTTTCGGTACGACCATCGCGGGCGAGGCGCGCGGCTTCGACCCAACACTGTACGTGGACCGGAAGCAAGCGCGACGCCTGGACCGGTTCGCGCAGTTCGCAGTGGCGGCGACGGCGCAGGCGTTGGAGCAGGCGCACCTCGACCTGCACGACGGGAGCGTCGATGCGACGCGCGTCGGATCCGTCATCGGCAGCGGCATCGGTGGAATCATCACCCTGTCCGAGCAGTGGGCCGTGCTGAACGAGAAGGGCCCCGACCGGGTGAACCCCTTCCTGGTGCCGATGATGCTGGCGGACATGGCGCCAGGCCAGGTGTCCATCATCTACGGCGCGAAGGGACCCAACTACTGCACCGTCACGGCTTGTTCCAGCGGGGCCGACGGCATCGGCATCGCCTCGGAGATGATCCGGCGCGGCGAGATCGACATCGCCATCGCCGGGGGCACGGAGGCGCCCATCTGCCCCATCGCGGTCGCGGGGTTCAACGCATGCATGGCCCTCTCCAAGCGCAACGACGCCCCCCAAGCGGCGAGCCGGCCCTTCGACGCGGACCGCGACGGCTTCGTGATGGGCGAGGGCGCCGGGGTGCTGGTCATCGAGAGCGAGGAGAGCGTCGTTCGCCGGGGAATCACTCCCATCGCTGAGCTGGCGGGCTACGGAGCCTCCTCGGACGCCTACCACGTCACCCAGCCGCCGCCTGGAGGCGAGGGAGCGGCGCGGGCGATGAGGAGCGCGCTGGCCGAAGCCGAAATGACGCCGATCGACATCAGCTACGTGAACGCCCACGGCACGAGCACGCCGATGAACGACCGCCTCGAAACGGAGGCGATGAAGGCCGTTTTCGGCGATGAGGCGTACAAGATCAAGATCAGCTCGACGAAGTCGATGACCGGCCATCTGCTGGGCGCGGCCGGTGGCGTCGAGGCGGCAATCGCGGCTTTGGCGGTCTCCGAGAGCGCGGTTCCGCCGACCATCAACCTGGAGAACCCGGACCCGGACTGCGACCTCGATTACACCGCGCACCACTCTCAGAAGGGCGTGGTGAAGGCGGCGATGAGCAACAACCTCGGGTTCGGCGGACACAACGCATCGCTTATCTTCAGGCGGGTGCAGTAGAACGATGGACGAGGAAGGCTTCGGCCTTGCCCGCAGCATCGGCCTGGTCCTCTTCGTCGCCATCTCTGCCGGCGCCGGTCTCAGCGTGGGCGCCCTGCTGTCGGCGATGGTGCGGCGCGCCCGCGACGACGCCGAGCGCAGGGACCGCGACTACTGGCCTTAGCCACCTCCGTGGGAAGACTGCCCCCACGGGAATGTCCGGCAGAAACCCGCCCTGTCCCCTCTTGTTGATTCGACGCCGCGCCTGACAGGATGCGCGGGCGACACATGACCACCGACACCCAGCCAACCCTCATCGGTCAGCGGCGCCCCTGGCGTGTCGCCGACCCCACCGACCCCTCGCCTCTCGGCCAGCTCCCCTACATCGTCGGCCATCTTCTCTGGCGGCGCGGCGTTCGCGGCGCAGAGGAGGCGCGCGAATTCCTCGACGTAGCCGAGTCCCTCTTCGAGGACCCAGGGACGTTGCCGGACATCGAGAAGGCGGTCCGGCGCCTCGAACTGGCCCGCGACGACGGCGAGACAGTCGCGGTGTACGGCGACTTCGACGCGGATGGCGTGACGGGGACGGCGTTGCTCGTGAAGGCGCTCCGGCGGTATGGGCTCAACGTCCTGCACTACATCCCCCACCGGGTGAGTGAGGGCCACGGCCTCAACCACGGCGCGGTCGATCGGCTGCGCGAGAGAGGCGCGAGCCTGATCGTGACGGTGGACTGCGGAGTCACGGACATCGACGAGGTCGCTTACGCCCGTTCGTTGGGCATAGACGCCATCATCACAGACCACCACCTCACGGCAGCCCGCCTGCCCGATGCATCGGCCATCATCAACCCCCACGCGCCGCACTCCGGCTACGCGTTCGACCACCTGACCGGCGTCGGCATGACGCTCAAACTCGCTCAGGCCCTCCTGCGGCCCCGGTTCGGGGACGAGTGGGGCACGGACCTCATGGAGCTTGCAGCGATAGGCACGATCACGGACATGGCGCCGCTCTTTGGCGAGAACCGTTACATCGTCCACCGGGGGATCCTCGACCTCCAGCGCACCGGCTCGGCGGGGCTGCGCGCCCTGCTGGACGCGGCGCGGATCGCTCCTCAGCACGTCAGCGCGGAGACCATCGGCTTCGCCATAGGCCCGCGCATCAACGCTGCGGGCCGTCTCGACCACGCCGACACGGCGCTGGAGCTGCTGCTGACGGACGACGAGCCCCGGGCCGCCGAGCTCGTGCGGGAGCTCGATTCCTACAACTCGCAGCGGCAGGCGCTTACGGAAGAGACCGTGGAGCGGGCTATCGCGCTGGTGCCGGCGGCCATCCCGCCGCTCATCCTGGTGGGCGAAGCCGACTTCAACCCAGGCGTCGTGGGCCTCGCGGCGGGCAAGCTCGCCGAGCAATTCGGCGCGCCAGCGGCCGTGTACGGGATGGACGGCGACCGCGTGATGGCGAGCTGCAGGAGCGCCCCTGGCTTCCATTGGGCCGACGCGCTCACCCGGTGCGACGACCTGCTCATCCGCTACGGCGGTCACGCCCAGGCGGCGGGCTTTGCCTGCGACGCGGGCGTGCTTCCCGAGCTGAACGAGCGGCTCACGAGCATCGCAGCCGAACAGCTTGGAGAAGCTCAGCCCCTCAGTGAGGGCATCGTGGACGCGGAGGCGCAGCCGGGCGAGCTGATGGGGCGCACGTTTCAGGCGCTGCGCCGGCTCGAACCGCATGGCGTGGGTAATCCGGCCCCCATCTTCATGACGCGCGGCGTCGAGGTCGTGAAAGCGTCGACGATGGGGGCCGACGGCAAGCACTTCAGGCTGACCGTCCGCTCAGGGGGAGCGCTCTGGGATATCGTGGCGTTCAGGCAGAACTGGCTCGACGGGACCCGGCGCGTCGATATCGTCTACACGATAGAAGTCGACCACTGGAACGGCCAGCAGCGAGTGCGCCTCACCCTCCAGGACTACGCGCCGACGGCCCAGCCGCGCCTGGCGCTCTAGCCCCCTGCGACGAGACAGCGTCCGCCGTCGAGACTTGGCAAGATTGACGGCTCACGCGGGCTTGGAGGATAGTGCGCGTACTGACGCACGGAGGAAAACTGATGACAGACGCGTGGTACATATCGTCGGACTCTCACATGAGCGAACCGCTGGACTTGTGGACAACGCGAATAGACGCGAAGTTCCGGGACCGCGCTCCGCACGTCGAGGACGAGTACAACGGCGTCCCGGGGGCGTGGTGGGTCTACGAGGGCTACCAGCCCCACGATCTCGCCGTCGGGGTGGCCGCAGGCCAGAGCCGCACCGAGGACGAGAAGGTCGAGTTCATGAAGACGGGCGGGTACGCCGACGCCCGGCCAGGCGGATGGGACCCCGTGGAGCGGCTGAAGGACATGGCCGTCGACGGAGTAGCCGCCGAAGTCCTCTATACGACTCTTGGCTTCCGGCTCTTCTGGCTGCTGGACCCCGCCCTGCAACGCGAGTGCTTCCGCGTCTACAACGACTGGCTGGCTGAATACTGCAGCTACGCGCCGGACCGCCTGAAGGGCCTGGCGTTGATTTCGCTGTACGACCCCAAGCTCGGCGCCGAGGAGCTCGAACGTTGCGCCAAGATGGGACTCAGCGGCGCCATGATCTGGGCGTCCCCGCCCGAGGACCAGCCATACAACCTGGACATGTACGACGTCTTTTGGAGCCGGGCGGAGGAGCTGGGGATGCCTCTCAGTCTCCACCCCCCGACGGGCATGGAGCGTCCCAAGTACGAGTTCGGGCGGGAGAACCGCGTCCTGCGGCCGATCATCGCGGCGCACGAGGTGCAGAAATCGCTCGCGGTTATCATCGCCTCCGGGGTGCTGGAGCGGTACCCCACCCTCAACGTAATCTCCGCGGAGTACGGCGTCGGCTGGGTCCCCTTCTGGCTCGGCAGGATAAACAGCACGGTGGGGCGTGGGTCGAGCAGGCGCGGCGGCTTCTCTACGCCTCTCAGCATGAAGCCGACGGAGTATTTCGCCCGCCAGGTGTACGTCACCTACATCGACGACGAGGTGGGAATCCGGTACCGGGGAGACATCGGCGTAGACCAAGTGATGTGGTCGTCGGACTATCCCCACGCGGCGTCGACGTGGCCGAAGTCCCGCGAGTTCATCGAGCGCGATTTCGCCGGTCCCGAGGCGCAAGAGGATATGCGGAAGATCGTGCACGACAATTGCGTCGCACTCTACGGTTTCCCGAACTACCTGCCCGCGTAGGGGCGCAGCCGGTGGCGGGAGCGCCACGCCCAGAGCGTGGCGACCGCCACCACGATCAGGCCGACCCATTGCGTCTGCTGTAGCCCAAGGTGCGCCGGGTCGAGGCGCACGAAGGCAATCAGGAAGCGCCCGAGCGCCCATGCCGCCAGCGCCGCCGGCATGAGCGCGCCCTCCGGCAGCCGACGCCGCCACCGCGCCACAGCGGCGGCTATCGCCAGGTCCAAAAGCATCTCGTACAGCGCGACGGGGTGGACGCTGGAGCCGTCCGCGAACGCTTCTGCGCCGTCGTTGGCGTAGACGACGGCCCAGGGCAGCGATGAGCCGGACGCGGCGCGCTCGCCCGCCAGCAGGTCGCCACACCGCCCTATCGCAAGCCCAATCAGGGCCGGGACGACAGCGGCATCGGCGACTCGGGCGGCGGACAGCCCGCTGCGGCTGGCGCGCCAAAGGCCCGCGGCCAACCCAACGAGCACACCGCCCCACAGCGAAAGCCCGCCGTTCCAGAAGTAGAAGGCCTGGAACGGGGCTTTCGCATAGAAGTCCCAGTAGTCGAGGACGTGAAACAAGCGCGCGCCGACGAGCCCCCAGAACAGCGCTGCGAGCACGGTCCCGTACAACGTCCGCCTGCTCGTCCCCAGCGCTCCGGCTTGGCGCAGGAACATACCGCCCCCGGCCAGCGCGCTGGCGATCGTGAACAGCGCCACCCACGACAACAGGGGCAAGCCGAATGCGTTTGGGTCGAGCGAGATGGGGGTTACATACATGGCTACCTAACGGCGTCGGGCTGAGGTGCTAGGGCTAAGCAACGTCGGCATACCATCCTCCCGTGTGGACTCCCGCTCCCGCCAACCGCTTTCAATGCATCCTCCTCGCGGCCGTACTGGATAAGAGTCTGCCAGTCATTGGTCGAGTAGAAGGAATGCCCGTCATAGCCGCACGCAGTGGGTGGGCGACGACCGGGGTTATAGAGCAAAGCCTTCGAGTGGTGAAACACTCGCTCCATCTCGCTGATATAAGCCTCCTCCTCCTCCCGCAGTTGGGAAAAAGTCTTCTCAGGGCGGATCATCGATGAGATACGGGTGAAGTTGTCGATCATCGCCTCGATGTTGGCTGGCCCTAGCGCAAGCGCGCGCTTAATTCGGCCTTCGTTGTACTCGGCTTCCTTACGAGAGAGGAATTGATGCACCAGCCGCACCGCGAACCTGCGGCCCGACGTGGCCACAGCACCAACCCCTACGGCATGTTCCGTCCAGCGGGCGGCGGGGTTGTTTGTTGAGCCCACGTAAAAGAGCCCGTCATCCTCGAATTGGAGAATGTACGTGTAAAAAACTGCGGGCTGCTCTTGTCATCCGAACGCTGTTTCCGGTCTTCGTGGTTCATAATAAATCTCCTTTACCTTTCAATCCGCTCGGTAGCCACGTATATAATCCCAGCGATACGGTCATGGCTATCTCAACCTGACGTTTCCGGCATGCCAATCTCATGCCTAGGCGCAGGCGCGCTTCCTAGAATAGTCGAACCATGACCACCTCTGTCAGAGAAGCCTCCCGGGAAGCCGATCAGCAGATCGAGGCGTTCCTCAGCCACCTTCGCGCGGAGCGCGGCCTCTCGGCCAATACGATTGCGGCCTATAGGTCCGACCTCACTCAGCTTCAGCATCTGTTGGGACGCGGGCATTCGGACATCCGCTGGACGACGGTCGCCCAGCGCAACGTGGAGGACGCGCGCCTGACGCTGGCAAAGCGCGGCTACTCGGAGACCAGCCTCGCCCGCAAGACAGCGGCCGCGCGCTCGTTTTTCCGGTTCCTCTTGGAGGAGGGCGTCATCGACGCCAACCCGGCGGAGCACATGCAATCGCGTCGCCCTGCCCGCTCGCTGCCCGACGTGCTGACGGAGCAGGAAGTGGCGCGCTTGCTCAAGGCGGCTAGCGCCCGGCCCGGCCCCGAGGGCGTGCGGGACCGGGTGATGCTGGAGCTGACCTACGCCGCCGGGTTGCGGGTGTCGGAGGTCGTCGGCTCGCAGGGGCTCTCGGTCTCGGCGCTAAGCCTCGACTCCGGCTGGATACGGGTGCTCGGCAAGGGATCGAAGGAACGCCTCGCGCCGGTGTATCCCGGCATCGTCCATCAGCTGGCGTCCTACGTCAGGGATGTTCGTCCGCAGCTGCTCGCGCACTCGAAACGCCGGGGCCCGGTTGCGACGACGCTCTTCCTGAACGCGCGGGGCGGCGCGATGACGCGCCAGGGGTACTGGCTGATCTTGAAACGCGCCGGGGTGCGAGGCGATATCCGGCGTAGGCTCTCGCCGCATACGTTGCGCCATAGCTTCGCCACACACCTGCTGCGCGGGGGCGCTCCGCTGCGGCATGTCCAGGAGCTGTTGGGGCATGCTAGTATTTCAACTACGCAGGTCTACACGCATCTGACAGACCGGCAAGTCCGTGAGACATTTGAGCGAGCACACCCCCGCGCGTAGCCACAAATGAAAATCGCCGTTGGCAGTGACGAGGCGACCCACCTCACCGATCACGTAATCGACGAGTTACGCAAGCGCGGTCACGACATATCTCCGGCTGGAGCGCTCGCCGCCGGGCGCGACGCCCGATGGCCCGCTGTCGGTCGCGAAGTCGGCGCCGCCGTGGCTCAACGACATTGCGACCAGGGAGTCCTCTTCTGCTACACGGGGACAGGCGTTAGCATAGCGGCCAACAAGGTTCCCGGCGTGCGAGCTGCTCTCTGCAGCGACGCACAGACAGCAGAGGGGGCGCGGCGATGGAACGATGCGAACGTCCTGGTCATGAGCCTGCGCGCCACCTCGCCGGATGAAGCAACTGAGATTCTCGATGCATGGTTCGCCGCCACAGTGGGCGACGACGAAGATGCCCGTATGATTAACATGCTGCGCGACATGGATCGCACAACGGTCAGCAAGTAGAGGAGCACGGAATGCCCGTCATCACGGTGACAGGACTCATCGGCAGTGGCGCGATCGAGGTCGGCGCGCAGGTCGCCCGCAAGCTAAGCATCGATTACATCGACCGGATGATCATGGCCGAGGCCGCGAAGAAAATCGGAACGACGGTCGCCGCAGTGGCGGAGCGCACTGAGCGCCCGCCACGCTTGGGCGACCGAGTCGCTGGATTCGTCAAAACCGTACTGGAGCGCTCCGCTCTTGCGGGGGGCGGGGCCGACCCGTACTTCGGCGGCGGGCTCGACGCTCTCCTTGTCCGCGAGTACCGCGACTTCCCAAGCGAGGAGTCCGAGGGCGACGAATCGCTGTCCGACGAGAATCTGCTGATCGTCACTTCCGCGGTCATAAAGGAAATCGCGTCCTCGGGGAACGTCGTGATCGCGGGGCGGGGCGCGAACATTATCCTGCGGGACGATCCCGGCGCCTTGCATGTGGGACTGGTGTCCGTTCACGCGGAGCGTCTGAAGCGGATCATGGAGCGGGAGAACCTGAACGACGTGGAGGCCGAGCGGCACGTTCTGGAGAACGACCGCGCGCGAGTCGCCTATTATAAGCGCTTCTTCAAGGTCGACCCGGAGGACCCGCAGTATTACCATCAGGTGCTGAACACCGACTTACTGAACATTGACTATACTGCCGACGTCATAGTGGAAACGGCGCGGCTGATTAGCCAGCGAGAGAGGACAAATGGCGAATAAGAAGGCTGGAAATAGAACAGCCGCCAGCCAGGCGAAGGCTAGGGAACGTGCGCGGCGCAAGGCCCGGTCTGCGGGGCCGTCCCTAGCAGAGTCGGCGTACGCGACCCCTGCCGAGCCGGAAGAAGCCCTTGAGGAGACGCCTAAAGAGGCGGAGGCGCCCGTCAGCGCAGCGGAGACCCCCAGCGAGGCGGCGCCGGCCCGCGCAGTAGCTACGGCCGAGCGCAGGCGAGCGCCTTCCGTCGTATCCCAGCGGCGGGCGAATCAGGCGTCGGCGATGGTTCCTGCCGGTGGCCTGAGACGCGAGCTGGCGATGATCGGTTCGATCACGGCCATAGTCGGAGCCGCCCTAGCCGTTCTGAAGCTCGCGACGGACCTAGGCGCAGGCGCCTAGGCCACTCCCTCGGTCCTCCCCACAGACGGACCTTTGCGTAGCACGCGTCGCTGGCGCGCTGCGACACTTGCCCATTGCCCAATTCCCCTGCGCCCCCTACGATAAAGTGTCGTCATACCTCCAACCGGAACCCCCCAATCACGGGCGCCAACCCGGAGCCGGCGGCATGAACTACAGAATCATCATGGGTGAGGAAGTAGTTCCAAGGCCGGGAAGCAGGCCACGGCCATGAAAAGAACTTCCCCACTCCATGTATTTCGGGGAACTTCTCACTCGTAAGGGAATGTGCGGGTGGGGAACTTCTTACTCGTAACGCTGGCGACAAAAAATACAACTGGGGAACTTCCCCACACCGCCCGGCATGATGATCGGGAAGTTACGCAAAGGTCTCGCGGACAAGGGAGGAAGTCTGAATAGGCGGTGCTCCTCAGCTGAGGAGCACCGCGATAGACTGGAACAGCCATGGCGACCCGCGTCCGCAAAGAGGCCAACCCTAAGGACTTTGCCGACCGCCTCAGGGCGCTGCCGGTCAAGCCCGGCGTGTACCTGATGAAGGACGAGAGCGGGGCGGTCATCTACGTCGGCAAGGCCGCGAGCCTGCGGAACCGTGTCCGCTCCTACTTTCAAACGCCCTACGGCAAGGAGCCGAAGGTGCAGGCGATGGTCCAGCGCATCGCCGATTTCGAGTTCATCGTCACCGAGTCCGTCCAAGAAGCGCTGCTGCTGGAGAACCTGCTCATCAAGCAGCAGAAGCCTTTCTACAACGCGCGTCTCAAGGACGATAAGACTTACCCCTACATCAAGATTGACCTCACGGAAGACTTCCCCCAGGTCTACTTCACGCGGCGCGTGCTGCCCGACGGCGCGCGCTACTTCGGCCCCTTCGCAAGCGCCGGTTCGGTGCGGAAGACGATGGACCTGCTCAAGAAGCTCTTTCCCTACCGCTCCTGCACGAAGGCAATTACGGGCAGCGATGAGCGCCCCTGCCTGGAGTACTTCATCCACCGATGCGTCGGGCCGTGCATCGGCGCCGTCGACCAGCGCGAATACCGCGAGGTCATCGGGGAGGTCCTCCAGTTCCTGGAAGGCGACTCGGAGGCAGTCGAGAAGGGCATCCGGTTGAAGATGGAGGACGCGTCGGAGCGCTTGGAGTTCGAGCGCGCCGCCGTGCTGCGCGACCAGATCCGTGCGATCGAGTCCGTCTCGCAGAACCAGAAAGTCGTCTCCGACCGCAAGGAAGACTCGGACGTTATCGCCCTCGCCTACGACAAGGGCGAGGCCTGGGTGGAGCTGTTCAAAGTGCGGCGCGGCAAGCTCATCGACCGCGACCACTTCCTGATGGAGGGAGGCGAAGCCGAGGAAGAGTCGTTGCTATTGGAGCACTTCGTCCAGCAGTTCTACGAGGCGTCCACCGACGTCCCGGCTACGCTGCTCGTGCAGCACGACTTGGAGAGCGCGGCGGCAATCGAGGAATGGCTCAGCGGCAAGCGCGGGCGGCGCGTGGCGATCGCGCGCCCCCAGCGCGGCCCAAAGCGCAGGTTGATGGAGATGGCGTCCGCCAACGCGATGGAGGCGTTAACGCAGCGCCGCATCAAGTGGCTCAACGAATCGGACAAGGTCCTGCAGGCCCTGGCGGAGCTTCAAGAGGCGCTCAATCTGCCGGAGTTGCCTGATCGCATCGAGTGCTACGACATCTCCAACATCCAAGGCTCGAACTCGGTCGGGAGCATGGTTGTGTTCGAACACGGTCGGCCAAGGAACGCCCACTATCGCCGTTTCCAGATCAGGGGGGTGGACGGCGTGGACGACTACGCCTCGATGCAGGAGATGCTACGGCGGCGCTTCCGCAGGCTCGGCGAAGCCCGGCGCGAGGCCGCTTCGAGTCAGGTGCCGCCACGCTCGGACGCCGGCGACGAGCAGGCTGGCCCGCAGCAGGGCGCCGAAACCCCGGCCCAACGCTACCGCGCCCGCCGCTTCGCCAAGACAGGCGCCCTGGCCGACGACGCAGTGGCCTTGGGAGAGCGGCGCGAGCCGCAAGACTCCTTCGGGTTCGTGCCGGGCCTTGTCATCATCGACGGGGGCAAGGGGCACCTCAACGCGGTGCAGCAGGTCTTCCTAGAGCTCGGAATCACCGACATCCCACTCTGCTCGCTGGCGAAACGCGAGGAGGAGGTGTTTCTCCCGCACATGGCGGAGCCGGTAATCCTGCCGCGGCAGTCACAAGGGCTGTACCTCGTCCAGCGTGTGCGCGACGAGGCTCACCGCTTCGCCATCACGTACCACCGGCAGCGACGCTCGAAAGCGGCGACGCGTTCCCAGCTCGACGAGGCGCCGGGCATCGGCCCGAAGAGGCGGCGCGAGCTCATCAAGCGGTTCGGCAGCGTCGCGGGCATCCGCGCTGCCTCCAAAGCCGACGTGGCGGAGGCGCCCGGGATGGGTCTGGCGTCCGCCGCCCGGCTCAAGGAGTTCCTGGGAGGCGAGGCATAGGCGCGGCCAGAAGACCTATGCTCTCTTGGATTTCTGTGGGCGGAAGCGGTCACCGCCACTCCGGTAACTGTCAGGCCAAGGCCTCACGCTCTGGTCCCCCTCGCCCCGCCCATTTTGGCCGCAGTGTGCAGGCTACGCGCTAAACGCGCCGCTACGTAACAATGATCGCTGTCGGCTCGGACGCGGCGGAGACCGTCGCATAGGCGAAGACGAGCACTGTCAACACCACTAAGAGGATTCCTACAGTTCCGATCAGACTTCCTTTGACGTCCATTCGATCCTCATTTCACTATGCAGCCCTCGGCATGAGCCGCGCCGGCTCATCGAGAGGAAAAGCGCCAAGCTACATCTGCAGCTGGTCAGTGGGGCCAAGCTCCATCTCAGCAGCTGACGTGGAAGCCACATGGACATCGGTCTCGTCGTCTATGTCGACTTCCTCGTCATCCAGACCGGGCAGATCGGCCTCCGCCATCAATTCTTCCTGCAACGTCCGCAGCAACGTGATCGCCACCTCGACGTACTGAGGCGTCAGGGGAACAGAGAGGCGGCGGCCGGCCGCCACCAGCTGCAGGCCGTTGCTGTCCGGCTCGGCTGGAGGTGGAGCGACGATAGGCTCTGGCTGAGCGATAGCAATTATCTGGTCAGGAACAGAATATTCTACTTTTTTCTCTGCCTTGACCGGCCTGCCGAGCACGCGAATCGCGTCCGTCAGGTGCTTCTGGATAAGAGGGGCTCGCCGGACGATCTCATCCCGGGGCGCGCGCGATATCTCTTCGAGCCCAACGAGCAAGCTCATGTCGTCCGGCGCTTCGCCCTCGAAGCGCGTGTAGAGCTGCCGGAGAAGCTCCACCCTCTGGAAAGCTTCCGCCCTGGCCTCCTGGCCCTCCTCCGCGTTGGCCGGGTGGAGGACCCGCTGCGCTAAAGGTGAAATCCTCAGCTCACCACGACCTTCTACGAGTCCGAAGTCGCGTAGTGCCGCGACCTTCGCGAACAGGGTGCCGCTCCCCTCGGCCATCCCCAGCTCCCATGCAAGGCCCTTTACGCTCACTGTCCCCTTGAATTTGGTGAGCACGCGCCCCGCGATTTCCACTGCGTCCCCGAACCTGATGTCGGGGTACGAGTACGGTCCCAGCTTCGCCATCTTTCCCTCCGTTCACCGAGCCCGCCGCACCCTCCATAGGATGCGGCCCTACGGCCGTTCTCCCCGACCGTAGGGTCAATCTAGCAGTGACGCAGAGGGTAGTCAAGCAACAACGTAGCGGATTGCTGCCATTCTGCAGCATTTATCCAGATATTTGCTATTACTACTCCTGGGGCTTGCTGCCGCAACTCCTGCGTTCCGCTAGGAAAGCCTCTGGTTGGCTGCTGCCCCGCGGTCGTCTACGATTAGCGCGCGCCTACAGCGCTAGCCAAGACTTAGTGAGAGCCCATGATCAAGCCCGAAGAGGCCGCTCCAGACTTCACCGCGACGATCGGGAACTCAGACTGAGATCCTCGCGCGGCAAGAAGGTGGCGCTGATCGGGGTATGCGTTGGGGAGAAGAACTATGGGCGTTCGTACACGGGCACGGCGCGAACGGCGTTCGTGATAGCCGCGCACGGGATGGTCGCCGAGGCGTTCCACAACATAAAGGTGAAGGGACACGCTGAGGCGGTCCTTGCCTCGGCGTAGGCGCTGTCGGCGCCGCGGCCAGGAAAGCTCGTACGCCAGGCCTATGATTCCCCGCCTGCTCCTCGTGGTCATACTCGCCGGCTTGGCCGCTTGCGTCGCACCCAGCCCCGAGAGGCCGACGCTGACAGTCGGGTCCGCCGCCAGCCTGCGCCCGGTCGTGGAAGAACTGGCCCAAGCGTTCGAGCCCGACGTGACCATCGTGACCGGGGCTTCCGGGACGCTTGCCACACAGGTGCGTCAGGGAGCGCCCATCGACGTGTTCATCTCCGCGGACGCGCGTTTCACGACCAACCTCGCGAACGATGGATTCTTGGACCAGGCGAGCCTCGCGGAGCTTGCGAGGGGCGAGCTCATTGCGATTACAACGCTCGAAAGCGCGTCCGCAGACCCCCTCTCCTTCATTGCCGAGGACAGGGTCAAGCACATCGCGCTGGCGAATCCCGACCTTGCTCCCTACGGGGCCGCGACGCGACGATACTTAGAAGGCACGGGCGTCTGGGACCGTATAGCGGATAAAGTCGTCTACGGGGAGAACGTCGCCCAGGCGCTCCAGTTCGTAGCCAGCGGCAACGCGGAGGTGGGCTTCGTACCCCTATCATTGACTCTCGCGTCGCAGTCGGAGGTGTTGCGGAGCCTCGACGCTTTGCCTGCCGAGGCCAGCTCCTCGCTGGTGGTGACAGCCGGCGCCGCGACCGCGACGGAGCAGAAGGATTTGGCCGAACGCTTCATCGGGTTCCTGAAAGATGCGTCTTCAGGGCCGGTTTGGAAGCGCCACGGCTACGCGCCTCTTACCGGCGCAGAGGGACACGAGTAAGTGGACTGGGACGCGCTTCGGCTCAGCCTCCAGATCGGCGTCACGACCACCTTATTCGCGGCGCTGTTGGGCGTGCCGCTTGCCTGGTGGCTCTCCCGCAAGCGAAGCTGGCTGAGAGACGCGCTATCGACCGCCGTTCTGGTCCCCATGGTGTTGCCCCCAACGGTCCTGGGTTACTACCTCCTCCAGGCTGTGGGGAAGAACTCAGTGGTCGGCTCATTCCTCGACTCGGCGTTCGGGTTCAGCTTCGTGTTCGGTTGGAGCGGCGCCGTGCTCGCGGCCTTCTTCGTCTCCACTCCTTTTCTCGTGCGTACGGCGCAGGCGGGATTCGAGGCCGTAGACCCCAACCTCGAGGACGCCGCGCGGACTCTGGGACGGACAGAACTAAGCGTGTTCCTCACGGTGACGCTTCCCGTCGCGTGGCGAGCCGTGATGGCCGGCGTCGCACTGGCGCTGGCGCGCGCAATCGGCGAGTTCGGCGCGACGCTGATGATTGCCGGCAGCATTCCGGGGCGCACGCGGACGATGCCCATCGCCATCTACGAGGCGGTCCAGACGGGCCAGACTAGCGAGGCGCAGGTGCTCGCGGTCACGCTTACGCTCGCCGCTCTCGGACTGCTGGCAGCAGTTGGCCTCGGAGCCCGCGGCAGGGGTCTGCTATGGCGTTAGAAGCCAGCGCCAATACTCAAGCGGGGGCGTTCCGCGTGGCAATCGACCTGCGGGTAGAGCCTGGGACAACGACTGCAATTCTTGGGCCTTCAGGCTCCGGAAAGACCCTAACTTTACGCACTATCGCCGGACTGACGAGGCCGACAGTGGGCAGGATATCGAGCGATGGCAAGCCGCTATTTGACAGCGCGGCCAATGTCGATCTGCCGCCCCGCAAGCGGCGTGCAGGATTCGTTTTCCAGGACTACGCGCTGTTCCCACACCTCACGGTGGCCGGAAATTTGGTGTACGGGTTCCCAGGGCCCAGGCAGTCCGCTCAGTCGCGGGTGGCGGAGCTCGTCGAGCTTCTCGGGCTGGGGGGCCTCGAATCGAGGCGGCCCTCACAGCTGTCCGGCGGTCAGCGACAGCGGGTCGCGCTGGGGCGCGCGCTCGCCTCGGACCCCGCCTTCCTGCTGCTCGACGAACCGTTTTCGGCCCTCGACGCCCCAACGCGGACCGCGTTGACCGAGCAGCTCTTGGAGTTGGAATCGCGCGTCGGCGCCCCGACGGTGCTGGTGACCCACGACTTAGCGGAAGCGCACGCGCTTGCACAACAGCTCGTGGTGCTGGACGACGGCGTAATCTTGCAGTCGGGGCCGAGAGACGAGGTGTTCGGGCGGCCATCGTCGCCTAGAGTTGGCGAGTTGGTGGGAGTGCGGAACATCCTGCACGGGACAGTCAACGCCGTGGAGGACGGCATCGCCACCATAGACGCGGCGGGAATCGAAATGCAGGCGTCCGTCCAGGGGCTGTCGGTGGGTGAGCAGGTGACGGCCGGGGCGCGTGCAAGGGACTTGGTTGCCCTACCCGGCCCCGACGGTAACGCGAGGCTGGTCAGGGAGATCGATGCGGGGCTACGGCGGACGCTGGTGCTGGAGCTTCGTGGAGGGGCGTTCGCCTACGCGGAGCTGACGCCGGAGGTGGAGCGCCGGGTAGGACGGAACACGCCCGAGGCCTGGCACGTTTCGGTCGCGCCCGGAGCGGGCCTCGTCTGGCGGACGCCGCCGGTCTAGGCGTCTCCGGCGCTCCGTCGGCATCCGGCGCGCCGGAACGCGCATCTTATTGATAACGCCTTTCGCCTACGCTCATTGCGATTGAGGGGCGGGCGCGCGGGCTGCTAGGCTGAGGGAGGAGATGGGCCAGATGCAAGGGACGATATCCGGGAACCGAATTCTCCGCTGGACGCTGTTCGGGCCGATTGCGGCGCTCGTCGGCGCGCTCGCAATCGCGGTCGTGGGCGCCATCATTACCGGCGCCGAGCTTGGCTTGGTGACCGAGAACGTCGAGTCCGCGTCGGCAAGCTCCGGCAACTTCCTCAGCCGGGTCGGCGACATCTTCCCGCTGGGGTTCGCCTTCAGCGCGGGCATGGTCTCATCGGTCAATCCCTGCGGCTTCGCGATGCTCCCCGCCTATCTGGGGCTGTACCTGGGCGATCAGGAGGCCCAGAACCAGAACGTGGCGGCGAGGCTCCAGCGCGCGTTGCTCGTCGGTGCGACGGTGACGGCGGGTTTCGTTCTGATGTTCGCGGCCGTGGGGGTCCCGATTGGCCTCGGGGCGCGCGGTCTGGTGGACTTCTTCCCCTGGGTCGGGCTGACGATAGGCGTGCTTCTGACCGTCGTCGGGGCGTACCTTCTCTCCGGCGGCAAGCTGTACAACAACCTCGCCATGCGCCTCTCCGCCCGGGTGGGGAACGCGAATAACAACAGCGTCCGCGGCTACTTCACGTTTGGCCTGGGCTACGGGACCGCGTCGCTCAGCTGCACGCTGCCCATCTTCCTGGCGGTGATCGGCGGCACGTTCACAGCCGACACTTTCCTCGACTCGATGCTGCAGTTCCTGCTGTACGGCCTGGGCATGGGATTCGTGATCCTCGCGCTCACAGTGGGAATGGCCGTCTTCAAGACCGCCATGGTCGGCGGCCTACGCAAGGTCCTTCCCTACGTGGGGACAATCAGCGCGGTGATGCTCCTCATATCGGGAGCGTTCATAGTCTATTATTGGCTGACGCTCGGCGAGTTGCTGGAGCGTATCCAGAACGCCTTCTAACAACTTCCAGGACTCCGCTATATGACATCTGATGCGCAGCAACGCCGCAGAGAAGGGTCGCGGCGCGCCCGAGCGTCGCAAGAGCGCAGGGCCGACGGCCAGAAGCGCAAGCAAAAGAAGGGCGCGCTCTACGCCATCGGCGGCGCGGTGGTCATTGCGGTCGCGATCGCGCTATTCATCTTGCTGCGGGGCGGAGGAACGGAGCTCGGGGTCAGTGTGCCGTTGCTGCCCGCCGCTCATGAGCCGCCGTACATCTACAACCAGGACATGGAAATCGCCGGCGCTCTCGCGCGCATCCCACCGACCTCCGGGCATCATTTCGATCTCCCACACCAGGGATGGGGATACTTGGGTGAGCCGTTGGTCCCCGAGCGCGTGGTCCACAACATGGAGCACGGCGGCGTGGTCATCTGGCACCAGCCGGGCAATCCTGAGCTTGCAGGCGCGGTGAACCAACTCGTGGGCGCCACTGGCAACCAGTGCGTCGTTGCGGGCCCATACTCCGATATGTCCTACGAAGTAGCGGCGACAGTCTGGGGCCGAGTGTTGCCCTTAGAGAGCTTCGACTCGGACCAGATTATCGAGTTCGTGGACACGTACCGCGGTAGTCAGGGACCGGAAGCCGGCCTCTGCTATAGAGAACTCTACTAGCCCGCGCCGAATCGGGAGCCGCCCCTGCCCTCCCTCCTGCTATAAGGAGGAGGATGCCCTCCTGGCCTCCCTGCTACACGGACACAACCTACGCCGGCCCTTGCAAGGGGACTCCCCAGAGTCCCCCTTGTAAGGTGGAAGCCCCTACTCGTCCATCCTGAGCGCTTCCGCCGGATAGATGTTAGACGCCTGCCTCGCAGGCAGGTACGTCGTAAGTAGAGAGGCGCCGTATGCAACTACGACCACGAGAATGATCGTCTCCCATGGAATGGTGTACGACACCCCCTCGATGGTCTCGCCTATCTCCTTGATGATGCTCGCCGACAGCCCGAATCCAAGTCCGAGACCCAGCGCAATGCCCAGCAGCGCGATGAACGAGGACTCGATCAGGAACGCGAGCTGCACCATGCCGCGACGGAAGCCGATGGCGCGCAGCACGCCGATCTGCACGCGGCGCTCCACGACCGAGCGCGCTGCAATCACGCCGAGGGCGGCGATGCCCACCACGAGGCCTAAGCCCATGAAGCCCTGAATGATTTGGTTGAACGCGAGGTTCAGGGCGGTGACCTCCCGCACGGTCGTCTCGAGCGGTTCTGCTTGCACTCCGTGCTCCAGGAACTCATCTTCGAGCGTGTTTGCAACCTCCTCCGCGCGCGACGGGTCGCGCAACACAATCTGGTAGGCCAGGAACGGCAGCTCCACCGGCGCGAGCTGCTGCAGAGTCCCGATGCCGGCGATGACGGTAGGGGCGAAGAATGCCTGGTCCTCTACAACCCCTATCACCCGCAGCTCCACCGTCTGCTCCCCGGCTGCGTCGGACACCTCCAGGTACACTTCGGGCAGCTCGCCGCCATCCCGCTGGAAGCCCTCGAGCTGGAACGCAGGGCCCGTCCCTCCGGTGTCGAAGTCCGACGCTGCAGGGACCATCTCCGCATTCACAACGACAACATCCTGCTGCTCTACGAGCGCGCGCCAGATATCGCGGTCGGAAGCGTAACGCTCGTCCTTCAGGCTGAACCCATAGGTGATGATTTCCGCGTAGCTTTCGTCGATGCCCGTGACAAACCAGTCCTCTGGCTCCTGCTCCGTGTCCCGCTGCCGGATGTGGATGGGCAGACCGCTCGTTCCGCTTATGGCTGCGAATTCGCTCGCGTCCAGCGCCGGCGACTCCTCGAGGCGAGCGCCGAAGTCGTCGATGGGATTGGTGAAGCTCACGCTCGCGGCGATGTCGATCCCCCCGGAGAACTTGCGGGTGTCGTCCAGAGACGAAGCGAACGCTGCGTTGATGAACCCAACGACCGCCAGCGTGAAGATGACCAGCGAGAACATGGCTAGCGTCATGCCGGTGCGGAAGCGGCTCGCCATCGGATACGCCGTCGCGGTGCGAATGATGGGCGAGAGAGAGCGCCCCCTACCCGCCAGGGCCGTCACCGCGCCTACGAGGAGCGGCGAGTTGTACATCACCACCCAAACCGCGCCGACCACAACGGTCACTCCGGAGAGAATGAACAGCTCGATTCCCTCATCGAACCTCGGCAGACCGAGCGCCTCGAAATCTATCGGAATCATCCAGAGCGCTACGAGCAGTACTCCGGCGGCCGTGTATGCGATGCGCTCCGGTAGGAGGCCGACGTGCCTGAGCACGAGAGGAGCGCCCACAACAACAAGGGAAACTCCAAGCAGGAAGACGCCCATCTGCTCCTGTCCGATGCCCGCGTTCGTCACCACCACTCCGAGGACCGCCATGAGGTAACCCGCTAAGAAAAGGGCCCAAGCGAGTTTGACGACGGCGCACGGGGCGCTGACGAGCCACAATCGCAATGTGCGGAGCGGACGCATACGCCGCAGCGCCCTTGCCCCATCTGCGTAGGGGCGGCCCACTGCCTTCCATGACTCCCGCAGGGCATGCCCTTCACCCGGCGGCTCCGGTATATCGCGCACCGCGCGGCCGATGTTGAGCGCGCTCACTCTGCCCGCCGAGATGATGACCACAAGGTAGGTGACCACCATCCCCAGCGTGTACGCGAGAAGGAGGCTCTGCCACCGGAAGGAGAACTCGATGTCGAAGTCCTGGAAGACCTCGCCCAGCGCAGCCCCCATAATGCGCACCATCACGGCGCCGACGGCGATGCCGAGCAGGCTGCCCACCGCGGCCGCCGCAAGGGAGTAGACCGCGCCCTCGAAGGTGAAGAGGCGGACGATATGCCCGCGCTGCGCGCCCACCGCCCGCGCGATGCCCAGCTCCTTCTTCCGCTCCGCCGCCAGCATCACGAAGACGAGCGCGATGAGCAGGATCCCCGCCATGATTGAGAAGGTGCCGAACAGCAGGAAGATGCTCGCGAGCCCTGCGCCGACGGAGTCGGCCTGCTCGATAGCGTCCTGCTTCGGGGTTTCGAATTCCAACACGCGCTCCTCGCGCACGTCTGCGAAGGCCTCCACCACGGCGTCCGTGTGCTCGGCGCCCGCGACGGGTCCTCCTTCGTTCGATATGTAGATGTAGTTGATCTTCCCCTGCTCGCCCAGAGTCTCCTGCAAGACGCTCAGACGCATCACCGCCGAAGGGGAGAACGACGGGTTCGTCCCGCCTTCGGCGAACACGCCGGCAACGCGCGCCGGCGCCGGCGTCTCGTCGAAGAAAAGCGCGACCTCGTCGCCCGCCTCGGCGCTCAAGTCGTCGGCGGCCGAGTCGCTCAGGTACACCTCGCCCTCGCCGAGCGCATCGAGGGGCATCTCTCTGCCGTCCGCGTCGCGGTAGCCGCCGAGCACGCCCGTCTGAGCGGGGTCGAGGCCCAGCAGCTCAAGCCTCGGTATGTTCCGCTCCGATTCGAGCGACACCGCCGGGATCCCGATGGCGACGGCGGGCGCGACGACATCCACCGGCGCGTCAGCCAGCGCCTCACGGATGGCGTCGGCCGTCTCCTGCGGGAGGTATTCCGGCGCCCCGGAAGCTGCCCTAGTCTCCGAGAAGACGTACTCATCCAGCTCGCCGAGCTGTCCAACCGCCTGCACCCGAATCGAGTGGGCGAGCGTGTCGCCGGTGGCGAACGACGCGGAGAAGAGGAGCGTCGCCAGCATCAAGCCAACGACGATGAGAACGGTCTGTGCGCGCCGCCGCGGGATGTTCCGCACCGCCATCTTCAGCACGACGGGATTGCGCAGCGCAAAGAAAGCCGTTATTGCGACGGTGATGAGGAACACAACGGTGAGCGCGGCAGTAAGCGTGCCGATGGGAATGCCAAAGAGCGTTTCCATGGCCCTACGCTCCCTTGCCATCCACCGAGATCAATTCGTCGCTTTCGACGTGGCCGTCCCGCATACGCACCATGCGTCCGGCGCGAGAGCCGACGGTGTTGTCGTGCGTAACGAGCACGAACGTTTGTTCCCGCTCCTGATTGAGACGGCAGAGCAGGTCCATGATGTGAGCGCCGGTCTCGCTGTCCAGAGCGCCGGTTGGCTCGTCGGCCCAGACGATGGCCGGTTCGTTCACGAGGGCGCGTGCGATGGTGACGCGCTGCTGCTGCCCGCCGGACATCTCGGCTGGGCGCTTGCCCGCCTGGTCCGCCAGCTCCACCATCTCGAGCACTTCCATGGCGCGGGCGCGGGCCTTTGACTGACCTTCGCCCGCGAGCAGCAGCGGCAGCTCGACGTTCTCCGCGCCGGTGAGCACCGGCAGAAGATTGTAGGCCTGGAACACGAACCCCATGTTCAGCGCGCGGTACTGCGTGCGCTCCTTATCGGACATATCGTGGATCGACGCGCCGTCGATGATGACTTGACCACTGGTCACGTCGTCAATGCCGGAGAAGGTGTTTAGCAGGGTCGTCTTGCCCGAGCCGGACGGGCCCATGATTGCGACCATCTGGCCTTTCCCGATGTTCAGGCCGATGCCTTGCAGGGCGTGCACCTCTATCTCCCCTGCGTGGTAGGTCTTGTACACATTCTGGGCTTCGATAATGTTCGTCACTCAAACCGCCTCGATTTCGGATGCGAGCGAGTCTATCCGACGCCTGCCTGCCGTCCAATAGCCGAATGTCCCGGACGGGAGCGGGGTTCCCGACACGGCTCTGAGCAACCACGACCCCTCCCATCGACGGAAGGGGTCGTAGGGCATTTGCAGGCTCCTTCAATTCTTGGAATCTTTGATTTACGTGGCCGTGGCGCGGGCGACGGGCGACGGAGCGGGGGCAAGATGCGAAATCTCCCGGACATTTCGCATCTTAACTACATGGCCGTGGTGCGATGGAAAGGCTTTATAGGGGTCAAGAATTAAGATGCGCGGTCTGATAACCGGTCCGCGTGGCTTTGGGGTCTATGGGGGAAGGTACGGAGAGTGCGGTGATATCTTCGCGTGTCGGAGTCCATGGTAGGGGTTGGTTGGGGATGGAGAAAGGGGCAAATGTCGCGGCCCTTTCTCGGTCTCCCCCGCAAACGGAGGGGTCGCGCGTAGCGCAGGGGGGGACGGGCGGGCTACGCGACCGTGTAACGTCCATGGGACTCATTCAGACCTTCCCCATGCGGGCGCCGCAGCCCATGGGATGCCCGGAGTAGGCTGTTAACACCCCCTTAAGCGTGGAACAACAGTATGGCCATACAATGACCTCATCGCCCCTCTAAACGCTGGTCAGGCTTGGGAGCACTGCACAAATGACGAGCCGCTCCGTTCTGGTCGTTGAAGACGAAGAGAACCTCCTCGAAGCGCTGAAGTACAACCTCGAGCACGAGGGCTATAGCGTCCTCACCGCGGAGGATGGCGTCACCGGCCTCGAGACGGCGAGGTCGGCCTCGCCGGACCTCGTGGTGCTGGACGTGATGCTCCCCCAGATGGACGGCCTGGAAGTCTGCCGCATCCTCCGGCGCGAGAACGACATGCCGATCTTGATGCTGACCGCCAAGGGCGAAGAAATCGACAGGGTCGTCGGCCTGGAGCTCGGCGCCGACGACTACGTCACCAAACCGTTCAGTATGCGGGAGTTGATGGCGAGGGTGCGGGCGATGCTGCGCCGACCCCGTCAGACGGCCCTTGCCCAGCTCAGCGAGCCGCTGCGCTCCGGCTCGCTAGAAGTCGATGTCGAGGCCCACAAGGCATCCCTGAACGGACAGGAGCTCAGGCTCAAGCCGCGGGAGTTCGAGCTGCTCGCTCTCTTCATGAAGAATCGCGGACGCGCCTTCACCCGAGACCAGGTCCTGTCGCAGCTGTGGGGGCACGACTACATCGGCGACGTCCGCACCGTCGACGTGCATGTCCGGTGGATCCGCGAGAAGATCGAAGCCGACCCAGCCACCCCCGCCAGAATCATCACGGTACGGGGCGTCGGCTACCGTTTCGAGGGCTAAGGCAGCCGGCGCATGAGCGGACGTGGACGGCTCCTGACGGTCGCGGGCTCGCTCGCCGCCCTACTGGCGGCAGGCGCGCTGGCTTTCGCCGCATCGCAGCCCCTGATCGGCGCGCTCGTGCTCGTTGGGGCGTCAGCCGTGATGATGGGGGCCATTGCCGCACACCGTGCCGGCGGGGCGGCGCGAGCTGAGGCTGCGGGCGTCGGCGAGGCGATGGCGAGCGTCGCCGACGGCGACTTCAACGCCCGGCCCGGTCTTCTATCGTCCGAGCCGCTCAGCGCGCTCCAAGCCCCGTTCGACGCCATGGCCGGGTCCATCGCAGCCCTCTTCAGCCAGCTGTCGGACCAGCGACGTCAGCTCGAGGCCGTGCTCGACACGATGGCCGACGGCGTGGTCGTGGTCGATGGCGACGACAGACTCTCGTTAGCGAACCCGGCCGCTCAGGACCTCCTTGCGATCGGGAGCGTATCGGGCGAACGGCTCAGCACGGCATTCCGCGACTACGAGTTGCAGGGCCTGGTGACGGTCTGCCGCCAGCAGCACGCGCAGCAGCGCGCAGAGCTGCACCTCCCCAGCGTGCGGCGGACCGTCAGCGCGACGGCGACGCCGTTGATACCGTCGCCAGGAGCCCCCGAGGCGGCGGTCTTACTCACCCTCCACGACCTCACGATCCTTCGCCAGCTGGAGACGACCCGCCGCGAATTCGTCGCCAACGTCTCCCATGAGCTGCGCAGCCCACTGGCCTCCGTGAAAGCGATGGTCGAGACGCTCGAAGGAGGCGCCGTCAATGACGAGGCCGTCGCCGCCGACTTCCTCCAACGCGCCCATCGCGAGGTCGACCGCATGAGCGCGATAGTGGACGACTTATTGGAGCTCTCCCGCATCGAGAGCGGTCAGTCGGAGCTGCGGAGAGAAATCGTCTCGTTAGCGGCCATAGCCATGGGAGTGCGCTCGACGTTAGAGCCGCGCTCCAGTTCGTCCGGAATCGAAGTCGCGGTCTCCGCTGATTCGGACTGGTCTGTCCTCGGCGACGAGGGAAAACTGCGGCAGGTCGTCTCGAACCTCGTCGACAACGCTCTGAAGTTCACTCCGCAGGGAGGCCGCATCGAAATCTCCATCGGCGAAAACGAGACCGGCGACGCAGTCCGGGTGGAGGTCCGCGACAACGGCGACGGCATCTCGCCCGAACACCTCCCTCACCTATTCGAGCGCTTCTACAAAGCGGACCGCTCCCGCCACGGCAAGGGCACAGGCCTTGGGCTGGCCATCGTCAAGCACATCGTCGAGTCTCACGGCGGCGAGATTGGGGTCGAGAGCGAGCTAGGAGCCGGGAGCACGGTCTGGTTCACCCTACCCGCCGGGCACGCCTCCTAACCTCTCGTTAACGCCCGCCTAATCCCAAGCCCCCCACGCGCATCTGACACTGCCTCCTGAGAACGAACTCAAGGAGGTCCCTTTGAAGGCGCCCGATATCAGGAACACAAGGGTTAACCTCCCTTTAATAAGGGCTCCGGTCGGGCGTTAACGTCGCGTCCGTAACGTTCGGGGCGAACCAACGAACGGGAGGAATGAATGATTGCTAGCAGGCGCCTCCGATTGAACGGCTTGGCCCTCTTTGCTGCGGCCCTCGTCGCGATCTTTGCGGCGTGCAACTCTGACCCCAGCAGCCAGCCAGGCCCTAGCGGAGACCTCAGCGGGACGATCCAGGTCGACGGCTCTTCCACCGTCTTCCCCGTCACCCAGGCCGTCGCCGAGGAGTTCCGAAAGGAACAGCCCAACGTCCAAGTCAACGTCGCCGTCTCAGGAACCGGCGGAGGCTTCCAACGCTTCACCGTCGGCGAAACCGACATCTCCAACGCCTCCAGGCTCATCAAGGACTCCGAGGCCGAGGCCGCCGCTTCCAATGGCATCGAGTTCATTGAGATGCGCGTCGGCGCCGACGGACTCTCCGTCATGGTCCACCCCGACAACAACTTCGTGGAATGTCTCACCGTCGCCGAACTCAACGAAATCTGGAAGCCCGGCTCCTCCATCAACAACTGGCAAGACGTCCGCGCAGGCTTCCCCGACCAGCGGCTACGCCTCTACGGACCCGACACCGACTCCGGCACATTCGACTACTTCACCGAAGAGGTCAACGGCGAGGCTCAGGTCTCCCGCGCCGACTACACCGCTTCCGCCGACGATAACGTCCTCGTCCGGGGCATCGCCGGCGACCGCGGCTCTCTCGGCTACTTCGGCTACGCCTACTACCAAGAGAACAAGGACAGCCTCAAGGTCATCAGCGTCGACAACGGCGACGGATGCGTCGTTCCCGAACCCTCCACCATCGAGGACGGCTCCTACGCGCTCTCCCGCCCCCTCTTTATCTACATCAACGTCGAGAGCCTCGAGAAGCCCGAGGTCAAGGCCTTCGTCGCGTACTACATGGACAACGGCTACCAGCTCACCGGCGAAGAGGGCTACGTCCCCGTCGATCCCAGCGTCTACGCCGCCAACAAGGCCGCCGCGGGTCTCTAAGAGAAACGTTTCCTGGGGGGCTGTGGTCTTCCTCCCACCGGGCAAAACCCGGTTTGGCCACAGCCCCCTGTCACTCCCTTGCAACACTGCAGAGCAGAGGGCTAGGAGGAGGAGAAGCCGACGGGCGGCGCAAGAGGCCGCCGGCCCCAAATATAGCGAAGACAGCACTAGACGAGCCGGGGATGAGTGATGGACACTACCGCACGAGATGGCTTCGCAGCACCAATCGGACAGCGCCGCAAAGCCGTGCAGCTAAACCGCAACCGCAAGCGGGGGGCGCTGCAAGGCCGCATCGTTCATTGGCTCTTCTTCGCCTGCGCCGTCATGTCCGTCATCACAACCGGCGGGATCGTGGCGAGCCTGCTGAGTCAATCGCTCGGATTCTTCGGCGAGATTCCCCTCTGGGACTTCCTGTTCGGCACAACCTGGTCGCCCATCCTGAAAGATGCAGAGGGCAACCGGCACTATGGGGTCCTCCCGCTGGTGAGCGGCACGCTCCTCGTCGCGTCCATTGCGGCGGCGGTGGCGGTCCCCGCGGGGTTGGCCACCGCGATCTACCTCTCGGAGTACGCGCCGGACAAAGTGCGGCGCACCATCAAGCCGATCTTGGAAGTGCTCGCGGGCATACCCACCGTCGTCTATGGCTACTTCGCCCTCACGTTCGTCACACCGCTCCTGCAGAGCATACCCATACGCATCTTCCAGGAGGACCTGCTGGTCTTCAACGCGCTAAGCGCCGGGTTGGTGATGGGTCTGATGATTATCCCGATGGTCTCCTCGCTGAGCGAGGACGCCATGGTGGCGGCGCCGAGATCGCTCCGGAACGCCGCGTACGCCCTGGGCGGGACCCGGTTGGAAGTTTCGCTCCGCGTGGTCGTGCCCGCCGCTCTCTCCGGCATCATCGCTTCATTCATCCTCGCGTTCTCGCGGGCCATCGGCGAAACGATGCTCGTTACGCTTGCCGCCGGCGCTACCCCTCGGCTCACTTTCAACCCGATCGAGAGTGTCCAGGCGATGACGGCGTTCATCGTGCAGCTGGCGCTCGGAGAAACCCCCCATGGCTCGCTGGAGTACAACACCATCTTCGCTGTCGGCCTGCTCCTGTTCGCCTTCACCCTCGGCATGAACGTGCTCGGCCACTTCCTGGTCCGCCGCTTCCGTGAGGAGTACTGATATGGCCAAGACGGAAATCACTTCCCAGCTGAACCCTCGCCTCGCGGTGCGCAAGCGGATTGGCGCGTTCGCCTACGTCATTTTCATCGCCGCCATCTTCCTTGGGCTGGCCGGACTGGCCGCCCTGCTGATGCGGGTGCTGTGGGAGGGCGTCCCTTGGCTCAGCATCCACTTCATCACGGACTACCCTTCCCGTTTCCCGGAGCAGGCCGGCATGAAGTCGGCAATCTTCGGAACGATATGGATCATGGGACTGACCGCCCTCTTCACTATCCCGGTAGGCGTCGGCGCGGCCATCTATCTGGAGGAGTACGCGCCCAAGAACTGGTTCACTCGCATCATCGAAGTCAACATTTCGAATCTGGCAGGGGTGCCGTCCATCGTCTACGGACTGCTCGGCCTCGCAGTCTTCGTACAGATCCTCTCGTTGGGGCGAACGGTGGTTGCGGGCGCGCTCACGATGTCGCTGCTCGTGATGCCGATCGTCATCATCGCCTCTCGCGAGGCGATACGCGCCGTTCCCTCGACCTACCGGGAGGCGTCGTACGGCCTCGGCGCAACGAAGTTCCAGACCGTGAAGGACGTCGTCCTGCCCCAAGCGACTCCCGGCATAATGACCGGCACCATCCTCGCCATGTCGCGCGCTATTGGAGAGGCCGCCCCCATGGTCGCCATCAGCGCGCTCGTCTTCCTCACGTTCATCCCGACCAACCCGCTCGACGAGTTCTCCGTGATGCCCATCCAGATATACAACTGGGTCAGCCAGCCCCAAGCGGGCTTCGGGGGCATAGCCGCCGCAGGCATCATTGTCCTCCTAGGAGTTCTGCTCTCCATGAACGCCGTGGCGATCTACATTCGCAACCGCACACAGAGGAGGTCTGAGGAATGACAACCACAACGGCAACCACCGCCGCGGACACCACGCTGAGCGTCACGAACCTCGATATGTACTATGGCTCGTTCCGGGCGCTGCGAGACATCAACCTGGAAGTCCAGCGGAACACGGTGACCGCCCTCATCGGCCCATCGGGGTCCGGCAAGAGCACCCTGCTGCGCTGCTTCAACCGCATGAACGACCTCGTGCCCGGCGCTCGCGTGGAAGGCCAGGTGCTCTTCAACGGAGAGGACATCTATCACCCCAGCATCGACCCCACGGAGATTCGGCTCCGCGTCGGCATGGTGTTCCAGAAGCCCAACCCCTTCCCGAAGTCCATCTACGACAACGTCGCGTTTGGACTCCGCATCAACGGTTTCAAGGGCAACATGGATGAGGCCGTGGAGATGTCACTCCGCAAAGCCGCCCTCTGGGACGAGGTGAAGGACCGCCTCAAAGCAAGCGGCTTGACGCTCTCAGGCGGCCAGCAGCAGCGCCTGTGCATCGCTCGCGCCGTCGCTGTTCAGCCCGATGTCATTCTCATGGACGAGCCCGCCTCGGCCCTCGATCCCATCTCAACCCTGGCGATCGAGGACCTCATGCGCCAATTGAAGCGCGACTATACAATCATCGTCGTAACGCACAATATGCAGCAGGCGGCGCGAGCGTCCGACTGGACCGCGTTCATGACGATGGGCGAGGACCGGGCGGGATACCTCGTCGAAGTCGGCTCCACCCACGACATCTTCACCAACCCCAGGGACGAGCGGACCGAGGGCTACATCACGGGAAGGTTTGGCTAGAGGGAGTCCCCACCATGTTTCACGCGCGATCATCCCGGTCAGAGTTCGACCACTCTCTCCAACAGCTCCAAGACAGCCTCCTCGGTCTTGGAAGCATGGTTGAGAAGGCCATTGCCAAGGCAGTCGATGCGCTCAAGAACCGCGACTTGGACCTGTCGCGGCAGGTCATCCGCGAGGACGACGCCATCGACCTGAAGCGGACCGAGCTGGAGGAGCGAGTCGTCGACTTGATCGCCAGCCAACAGCCCGTCGCCTTCGATCTGCGCACGCTCATCACCACACTGCACATCTCGATGGAGCTGGAGCGCATCGGCGACTACGCCGAGGGCATCGGCAAGATCAGCTTGATGATGGGCGATCAGCCACCGGTCAAGCCCCTCGTGGACATCCCCCGCATGGCGGAGAAGTCCGCGGCAATGCTCCGCATGGCCCTCGACGCCCTGGTCAGACGCGACACGGACCTGGCCCACCAAGTCCTCTCCGACGACGACGAGGTCGACGCGCTCTATGACCAGGTCTACCACGAGCTCCTGTTGCTCATGCTCAAGGACCCCAAGGTGATCGAGCGAGCGACGTACCTTCTGTGGACGGCCCACGACTTGGAGCGTATCGGCGACCGGGCGACGAACATCGCCGAGCAGGTTATCTACCTGGTTACGGGGAAGATGGTCCCCAGCCTGACCTCGAAGTACTAGCCCTGGTCAGTCCGACACGATGGGCTGCGCGACGATCCACAGGCTTAGCATCGTGTAGCCCGTCATCAGCGCCATCATCGGGAGCTGCGACCGCAGCGCGAGCGCACGGCTCGCGAACGTCCATCCGGCAATGACGTGAGCCGCGTACACCGCGGCGATGTGCCCGATGACGATGGCCGCCACGCCTACGATCCACGCAAAGCGCGCGTTCATGATTCCGATGTCGATGACGTAGCCGGCCGTGCCGAACAGGTCCCACCCCTCGCCCAACGGGTCCGACGCGAGGGGGACGATGCGCTGCCCCTGGATAAGCAGGAAGCTCAGGAAGTGGGCCACGTGGTACGCCAACGCGATGGGCGCGAGCGAGACGGCGAACCGGCCTATGAGGTCGCCAACGGACTCCTCGGACTGGCCAATCCGACGCATCAGCAGCGCCGTAAGAGCGAATGCTCCGAACAGCAGCGTCGGCGTCAACAGCAGGCCGAAGGTCCTGATGCCGGTGAACGCGTGCACCCCCAGCCACGAGAAGGCGCTGAAGGAGTCCGCAAGGAACGAGGCCCACAGCGGCGTCTCTGAAAAGCCGTCGAACGAGACCGTCGACAGCATCAGAACCAGGAACGCCGCGCCCGAGAGCGTCAGCCGCTCGCCCGTCAGCAAGCCACTCCCCCACGGGCGCAGGTTCCACTCCCGCTGCGCGGGCGGCGCCTTGGAGTAGGCCTCGTAGTCGTCCACGACCTGCCCCTGCCCGACGAGCGCGGGCGCCCGCACCTCCGTGGGAGCGAGCCGCGCAAAGAAGGCCATCGCCATGGAGAGCGCCTCTCCGTGCTTCAGCCATGTGTCCCTGCCGTAGACGTACATCCCGGCGAAGGTGACGCCCGTATAGGCCAGCGCGAGCGCTGCGACCCGCGACGGTCTGCCGGAGTCGGGCCACGCGACCTCGGCCCACGCGAAGACGAGGAACAATGCGACCGCGGGCCAGGCGCCCAGCTCCGGCGGATACTCGACGCCCCGGCTCAGGCGTCCGCCGGTGGACCGTCGCCAAAGGGCCTCCGCCCATCCGAAGAGTATCTTCCAGGGGTTGATCAGCGCCCACAGGTTCCCAACGAGTCCGCTGAGGTAAGCCAGTCCCACCCAGAAGACAACCCAAGTCATGGTCGGCACGAGGTTGCGGTTCGGGTCCGAGTTCCCTGCAAATCCGGCAACCAGGTACGTAACGAATACGGCGGCGGACGCCAGTTTGACGGCAAAGAGGAAGCGCCCATCCGCCAGCAAGCGGGCCGCCCGCCAACGCAGCAGGTTGCCCCGTGGATAGCCCCCGCCTGCCCCTCCCCGCGCGAAAAGGACGATGACCACGAACGACAGGGCGACCGCCGTCCCCGCCCCGATGACGTAGAGCGACAGCGGGACAGGGAGGTCATAGCGTTCGCCGAAACCGTGGGCGTACGCAGTGCTCGGGGCCGCCGCCAGCAGCAGCGGCGGCCCGATAGCCGCGATTGCTTTCCGCAAGCTCACGGCCCGCCCCTACCGGGGGCGGACCTCCAGCGTTGCGATAGTGATGTCGCCGCCGCCGTCCGAGTGGTCTCCGCTGCTTGCCTGATGCCCACTGCCGTCGCCGACTTCCGACGGGTGCAGGGCGATCACGAAGCTGCCGGTGGCGTCGGCCTCGAAACTAATCGTCCCGCTGCCGTTGGCGTCGACCCTGGCCCGTAAGTCGTATGCGTGGACGTGGAACACGCCCGCTATGTCGGCGGACACGTTCAGCGTCACATCGTCGCCCTGCTTCGCTACGAACGTGTCGCTCCCGCCGCTCAACTCTCCGCCCACGACCGACAAATCGAAGGTCAGAGACTCCTGCTTTCCGCCGTTGCATGCCGCGAGCCCCAGCGCGATCACGAGGACCGCCCCGAGGACCAGTAGTTGTTTGTTCATCATGTGCTCCGGTTTCATGTTCTCCGTCGCTTGGCGCGGCCCTTGCGCCGGATAGCCCCCCACGCCAGCCAGACGATGGGGAGGACCAGTCCCAGCCCGGCGATCAGCGCCGTCCAGGGAAAGCCCCTCCCCGGGATGACGGTCACCGGCAGCGTGAGCGTCTCGGGGCCGCGCTCGGAATCGATATTAATCACGATCTCCCATTGCCCCTCGGCGCCGGGATCAAAGGTGGCCGAGTAGTCGTTGGCCGTGACGAGAAAGGCGCGGGTTGCGGTCGTGGGGCCGAGCCTTACGCCGTCTCCCGCCGCCGACACCACGACGCGCGGGCTGTAGCCAAGCTCGGCGTCCGGAGTGTCCGGCTCAAACGTCACCGCGACTTCGAGGAAGCCGACCAAGGGCACGGCGGTGACCCACAACTCATAGGGCCCCTGGGCGCCCCGGAACAGCTCGACCTCGAGCTCGTGTTGTCCGTGGGCGTGCGCCGGGGCAGCGCCCGCTACGAGTATGAGCGCCGTCAGCAACGCGGCTCGAACTAGGGTTGACCGCCGGGCTTGCCGCCCGCTCTTCTTCACACCGTCACCTCGGAGATGTCTTTCCTCCCCCATTGCCGGGGGAGGACTGAGGAGGGGTTCAGCCAAGAAGAAGCGCGGTCCTGGGCGGTGGAGTGTCGTCGATGGGCAAGAAGCCCACCAGCCGCGTCGGACGATGGCCGGCGACTCGCATCAGCATCGGCGCGGACGCCAGCAGCAAGAGCGCGGCGAAGGCCGCGGGCGCGGCCATGCCGGGCGCGAACGAGCTGTCGTTGGCCGGCGGGACCGCGAACACGTCGCCGCCTCCCTCGCCGTCCAGCTCGTAGGAATGCAAGTGGAAGGGGCCATGCCCGCTCATTTGGACGTGGGCATGGTTGGGGAGAAGCTCTATGAACACTGGGGAGAGCAGCGGCCCGTAGATGGGCAGCAGCAGCGCGTAGACGAGGACCACCGCCGCAATGAGGCGGGCGCGGCGGCCGCGGAGCGTATGTCTGATCGTCGGGGCCATGAGTAGAGCTACGGCTGCGGGTGGTCTCAAGTTCTCATTACCGGCGATGGGCGTTCGGATGTCAAGCGTCCGGGCCTGTCGTCTATACTCCGGAGGCTCCCACGAATCGGGGCTGATTCTGCGAATCGCTTCGTGGTGAGCCTGTCGAACCACCCCAGAGGTCTGCGATGACGAGCTATTGGCTGTTCAAGTCCGAGCCCACCACCTACTCCTTCGACGATCTGGTTGCCGACGGCGTCTCCGAATGGGACGGCGTGCGCAACTTCCAAGTCCGCAACTGGCTGCGGGACGCAATCAAGCCGGGCGACCGCATCCTATTCTGGCATTCGAGCGCGAAACCCATCGGCGTGGTAGGGACGGCTACCGTCGTCCGCGAGGGATACCCCGACCACACGGCGTGGGACCCGGACTCGGACCACCCCGACCCCAAGAGCACCCCCGACAACCCCATCTGGTGGATGGTCGACATCCAAGCCGACCAGCAGTTCAACGACATCGTCACCGCCGACGATCTCAGGGAAGAGCCGGCCTTGGCCGACATGGTGGTGCTCAAGCGCGGCAACCGCCTCTCCATCACGCCGGTGACGGAAGCGGAGTTCGCGATCGTGGCGAGCATCGGGCAGAGCAAGTAGTCCGAGCCGCCCCCTACCCTGCGAACTGAGACGCAACCTCGTGGGCGAAGCGCTCCATCATCCCCCGGTCGAACGGGCGCGGCGTCATCAGGATGAAGTGGTCCACGCCTGCGTCGACCCACCGCCCGACCTGCTCGGAAACCTCCGATGACGACCCCAAGAACATGCTGTCGCGCACTTGGTCCTCGGGGCTCGCGTAGTACTCGGTGCGCTGGGTGGCGAGGCTCGCGCCCCGCGCCACGGTTGCCTCTATCGCCGCCTTGTCGTCGGTCAGCTTGATCTGGATCTGGACCGAGTGGCGCATGGCTGAGAAGTCGCGGTCGGTCTCGTCGCACACGGCCTGCATGCGGGCGAGGTTGACCTTCGCCTCCTCCAACGGCGCGATCTGGTTGTAGTCGTCGGCGTGCTTGGCGGCGATTCGGAGGGTCCGGTCGCCGCGTCCGCCGACGATGATGGGCGGGTGCGGCTGCTGGACCGGCTTGGGCATCTGGGGCGCCTCGTCCAGGCTGTAGTACTTGCCCTGGAAGCTGGCGGGCTCGTCATGCCAGATGGCCTTGATGACGGAGAGCGCCTCGTCCAGCCGTTCGGCGCGCTCGGCGAAGGGCGGGAACGGTATCCCGTGGACGTCGAACTCGTGCTTGACGTTGCCTGAGCCGATGCCCATCTCGGCGCGGCCGCCCGAGGCGTGGTCGATGGTGTTGACGATTTTTGCGGTCATAACGGGGTGGCGGAGATTGTTGTTGAGGACGAGCATGCCCAGACGGAGGCGCTTGGTGTGGCCGGCCATCGCCGCCATGACCGTGAGCCCTTCGAGCCGCGTAGGCGTCGCGCCCCGGCCCGGATTGATCTGCATGAGATGGTCCGACGGATAGAAGCCGTGGAAGCCGAGCTCATCGCAGGTCTGGCATATCTCCAGAAAGTCGTCCCAGCCGATCCCCGAACTCCCGCCAACGCTGAATAGCACCTTGCCCACGGGTCGCCTCCTGATGTCTACGGAGCGCCTTCCTGAGTGTGCGGCGCTGCAGGGGATAATACCGCGTCGCCCGTCCCAGGGCGATTGGGAGGGTGGAGCTTAGCCGCCCTTGGCGAACGCCAGAGCCACCTTGGACATGAACGTCTCCAACGGCTCACGGTTGAAGGGACGCGGGGTGGTCAGGATGAAGTGGTTCACACCGGCTTCCATCCAACGGCCCACCTGGTCGGTAACCTCTTCCGGCGAGCCGATGAGGCGGGAGTCGGCGACGTGCTCTCGGAGGTCGGCGTAGCCAGGGGCAACGTTGTGAGCGCCGTAGTTGAAGTTGGCCACGGCATTGTCTATGACGGCGTCGGCCTCCGCCCTGCTCGATACGAATGCAAAGGGGACCTGGACTGAGAAGCGCATGTTCGTGAGGTCGCGGCCCATCTCTGCGGCGACGGCGCGGAAGCGCTCGATGTTGCGGGCGACTTGGCGGACGGGCGCTATCTGGTCCCAATCATCCGCGTGCTTGACGGCGACGCGCATCGTCCGGCTGCTGATGCCGCCGACAATGATGGGCGGGTATGGCTGCTGGACGGGCTTGGGCATCTGCGGGGCCTCATGCAGGTTGTAGTGCTCGCCGTGGAAGGTGGCGGGCTCGTCGGTCCAGATGGCGCGGATGACGGAGAGCGCCTCGTCCATCATGGCGATGCGCTCGGCGGGGGGCGGGAACGGGAAACCGTGTACGCGGTGCTCAGGCTCCGACCAGCCGGCGCCCAGACCGAACTCGGCGCGTCCGTTCGAGGCGTGGTCGATGGTGTTGAATATCTTGGCGGTCATCACCGGGTGACGGAAGAGATTGTTGGCGACGAGGACGCCGAGGCGGAGGGTCTTGGTGTAGCCGGAGACCGCGGCCATCGCCGTGAGGGCGTCGAGACGGTCGGGCGAGGGCCCCTTCCCGCCTTGAACGGTCATGAGGTGGTCGGAGGGGTAGAAGGCGAAGTAGCCCGTCTCCTCGCAGGCTGTGCAGACGTCGAGAAACGCTTGCCAGCCGAGTCCAGAGCTTCCGCCGATAGAGAAGAGTGGAGTGTTCATGGACAGGGATGATAGCGGCTGGCGGTCCGGATGGGGGACCGGATGGGGGACCGGGAATCGTTGGCTCGCTCGCCGCGGGCGGAGCCCACCGCCGCGGTTGAGGGGCCATGCCCGTTGATGTAGGGTTTCGAGAGTTGCGCGGCAGCGCTTGCGGCCCGATGCAGGCAGCGAGCGGGCTTTCTTGCGTCACGGAGGAATGATGGCGAGTAAGAGGCGGCTGGGGCTGGCGATGGTCGGCATCGGCGTCGGCGGGACAGAGATGCTTCCGGCGATGGAGGCGATGCCCGAGCTGAAGCTGGTCGCGGGGTGCGACGTCAACGAGGAGACCCTCAACCAGTTCAGCTATAACGCCAAGGGCTACGGCGACTACGACCAGATGCTCGCGGACCCGGAGGTGGAAGCTGTCTGGGTATCCACGCCCAACCGGTTCCACGCGGAGCACTCGATACGGGCGATGGAGGCAGGGAAGCACGTCGTCGTCGAGAAGCCCATGGCGCTAGACCTCGAAGACGCGGAGAAGATGGTGGAAACAGCGAACCGGACAGGCGTGAAGTTCCTGGCCGGGCATACGCGTTCCTTCACCCCGCCCGTTCGAACGATGTGGAAGATTATCCAGTCCGGAGAGATTGGCCGGGCGCGGGCAATCAACGCCTTCGCCTACACGGACTGGATGCTCCGGCCTCGCACCTGGGAGGAGCTCGACATGGCCCAGGGCGGAGGGCTGCCGATGCGCCAGCTGCCCCACCAGATCGACAGCGTCAGGCTGCTGGGCGGCGGCATGGTGAAGAGCGTGCGCGGCGCCACGGGGCAGTGGATGCCGGAGCGCTCCATCCCCGGCTACTACGCGGCCTTCTTGGAGTTCGAGAACGGCGCGACGCCCCTGGTCTGCCACAACGGGTACGGCTACGTGATGGGCGCGGAGTTCGTCACGTGGGGCCACGACCGCCAGCGCTACACCGCAGAGGAGCGCGTCGAGGTGCGGCGGCAGATGCGGGAGGGGACTCGCGACGAGTCAGCCGACAAGCAGGCGCTGCGCATTGGCGGGATGCAGGAGCGCGAGGTCTTCAAGGCGGAGAACGAGGAAGTGTGGGTGCCGGAGGACCTCGGCCTGCTCATCGTAAGCTGCGAGCGCGGCGACATCCGCCACGGCCCGGCGGGCCTGATCCTGTACGACGACCGCGGCACGCACAAGATCGACCTCCAGATCGACCGCGACATGGCCCCCGGCTACCGGAGGGCGGAACTCGAAGAGCTGTACGACGCGGTCGTCGACGACCGGCCCATCTTCCACACAGGCGAATGGGGGCTGGCGACGCTGGAAGTCGTGCTCGGCATTGTCCAGTCGGGAGCGGAGGGCCGCGAGATTCAGATGCGGCGTCAGGTCCCGGTGCATGAGCGCTACGGAGAGGCGAGGAACTTCTCGCCAATCTCGGTATAGCCGGTCTCGGCTTGGTTCGAGAGCATAAATATATAAGCACGAAGAAGGGGAGCGAGTTATGACCACCACTGAAGCAAAGCCACTGAAACTCGGAGTAATCGGCATTGGAGTTGGCGCGGCGGAGATGCTGCCGCCCATGGAGCGCGCCTCCTACATCGATCTGTTCGCGGGCGCAGACGTCAACCCGGATGTCCGCGAGCGGTTCAAGGCGCGCTACGAGGAGGCCCGCGTCTACGAGAGCGCCGAAGACCTGGTGCGCGACCCGGAGGTCGAAGCCGTATGGATTTCGACGCCCAACCGCTTCCACGCCCCAATGACCGTCCTCGCGGCCAACCACGGCAAGCACGTCGTCGTCGAGAAGCCCATGGCCCTCGACATGCGCCAGGCCGAAGAGATGGTCGAGGCCTGTGAGAAGAACGGCGTGAAGCTGGTTGCGGGCCACACCCAGAGCTTCCAACCCCACGTCCGCCTCATGCGCCAAATCGTCGCCTCCGGCGAGCTGGGCCAGCTCGGCGCCGTCAACGCCATCGCCTACACCGACTGGGTGATCCGCCCTCGCACCGCCGACGAGCTCGACCCGAACCAAGGCGGCGGTCTCGTCTACCGCCAGACGCCGCACCAGATCGACAGCATCCGCCTCATCGCGGGAGGAAAGGTGCGCAACGTGCGGGGGGCCTACGGGCAGTGGATGAAGTACCGCTCCATCCCCGGCTACTACGCCGTCTTCCTCGAGTTCGAGAACGGGGTCACCGGCGTCGCGATTCACAACGGGTACGGCTACTTCGTGGCCTCGGAGCTCGTGTCCTGGGGGGACGCGAACACGCGCTACACGCCTAGCGAGCGGAACAACATCCGCAAGGCGATGTCGGCGGGCACGCGCCCCGAGGACGCCGAGAAGCTGTCGCTTCGCATCGGCGGCGAAGCGGAGTCTGCGATCTTCCGCAGGGAGCGCGGCCCCGAGCAGTGGAAGCCCAACGACCTCGGCATCGTCATCGTGAGCTGCGAGTTCGGCGAGCTGCGGCAGGGACCCGAAGGGTTGTACAAGTACACCGACGACGGCCTGAGCGAGCTCATCGTCGACTCCGACCCATTGCACCGCGACCAAGAGCTCGAGGAGCTCTTCAACGCCGTCAGGCTCGACCGCCCGGTGTTCCACAGCGGCGCGTGGGGCATGGCGACGCTGGAGGTCGGCCTGGCTATCAACGAGTCGACCAAGACCCACGAGCAGATCGAGCTGACGCACCAGATCGAGATGCCCGCGGCTTACGACACCGAGTACAAGGTCGAGGTCCTCGAAGAGCGGAAGATCGACCACTAAGCGGGGGGGGGGGCGGCGCAAGCAGTACTCAGACCACAGAAGTTCGAACACGTGTAGAGGAGCAAACGATGACTATCTCGGTTTCACACGGCGGCGGGTCCACGGTGCTATCAGCGGACGCGCCCAGCGACGAGGCGCTCATCGGCACGATCGACGGAATCGTGCGGATCGTGCGCGGCAGCGCGGGATGGACGGCCACGGAGCGGACGCTGGAAGGGCTGCACATCCACGCGCTCGTCCAAGACCCTTGGAGCGGCGTCTGGTTCTGCGGCGTTGAGCACGGCGGCGTCTACGCCAGCGAGGACGACGGCCACACCTGGACGAAGCGCGACGACGGCATCACGGAGCAGGACATCTACAGCCTCTCCGTCGCAGAGGTCGACGGCAAGACGCGCGTATTCGTGGGCACGGAGCCGGCGCACCTGTACGTGAGCGACGACCTAGGACAGACTTGGACGGAGAAGCCCGCCCTCCACGCCCAGGAGACCGGCGAGTGGCGGTTCCCCGGCCCGCCCCATATCGCGCACCTGAAGCACATCAGCTTCCGCCCCGGCGACACCAGCACGGTGTACGCCAGCATCGAGCAGGGCGGCCTCTACCGCTCGACCGACGGCGGCGACACGTTCACCGAGATTCCCGGCATGTACAACGACGTCCACCGGCTGGTGTCGAACCCGTCGGAGCCCCAGCGGATGTTCGTGACCGGCGGCGAGGGCCTCTGGCTCTCGCGGGACGACGGCGCCAGCTGGGACAACGTGTTCAGCAGAGGAAGCGAGTTCGGCGGCTACCCGGACCAGCTCGTCTTCAAGCCGAGCGAGCCGTCCTACATGCTGGTTACCGCTGGCCAGAAGAGCCCCGGCAACTGGCATCGCGACGGCGCCGCCGAGACGCGCGTCTCCCGCAGCCGCGACGCCGGCGAGACCTGGGAAGTCTTGAGCGCACCCGGCCTCGACGACAAGCTCGTCCCAAGCATCGAGGCGATGACGCTGGAGGAGTCCGCCGACGCCGTACAGGTGTTCGCGGCCACGTCCCACGGCGAGGTCCTCTGGTCGGAGGACGGCGGCGACTCCTGGCAAAAAGCCGTCACCGGCCTAGCCCCCGTCTCGAAGGGCGGCCACTACAAGGCGTTCGTAGGCGACCCACGGGTGTAAGCGAACCGCAGAGAGCTCACAGCTAAGCAAGCAAGAGAGGGCTCGGCAGCGCGCCGAGGCCTTTTCTTGCTACTGGAGGCGGAAATGCGAATCGAAGAGTGCGCAATTCTCATACGGCTCACGCGTGGTGCCATCGATGAGTTGAGTCCCGACGAGCTGTACGAACAGACGCGCGGCTCTTGGCTAATCTCCCTTAGGCGAGCCGCCAAGGCCGAGTATGCCTTCTCTGTCCATAAGGGGGTAGTGAAAGAGGTCTACTCTATCAACGGATGGGAGCGGGCCGGAACCAATAGTAAGCGGTCCCAGTTCTGGGGAAGGCTGGCGCCCGATGAGATGCGTCAACGATACGTAGGCCAATCAGTTCGGGAGCACTTCCGCAAGGGCAATGCAAATCCCATTCAGTACACGTGCTAGATGTCCATGTCATGGCTGGGCGTTGCGTGGGGGAGCAAGGTCGGAACCTATCAGCTCCCCCTACACGTTCAGATGCGCCCCGCCCGTCACCGGCAGAATCGCGCCCGTGATGTGCTTCGCCGCGTCCGAGGCGAGGAATGCGATAGCTTCCGCTACGTCCTCTGGCTCGCCGATCTTGCCCAGCGGCACGCGCCTCGCCATCGCCGCTTCGACCTCCGGCGTAATCTCGCCGACCATGGGAGTAGCCGTGGGGCCGGGGGCGACGCAGTTGACCCGGATGCCGTCGCGGGCGTGGTCGATTGCCATCGCCTCGGTGAGGTTGTGGACGCCGGCCTTGGCGGCCCCGTAGGCGGCGCGCCCCGCCGGGCCCCGGAACCCGGATATCGCGGAGACGTTGATGACGACGCCTCCACTACCACGCCGCTTCATGTCCAGCACTGCGCCCCGCGCTACGAGGAACGTCCCCGTGAGGTTCGTGTCGAGGGTGTCGCTCCAACGCTGAGGCGGGAGGTCCGCCACGGAGCCGGTGGCGCGGATGCCGGCGGCGTTCACGGCGATGTCCACGCCTCCGTAGAGCGCGACGGCCTGCTCGAAGGCCCGGTCGACCTCCTCCGAAAACCGAATGTCCGTGCTCACGAACGTCCCCACCCCGCCCGCCTCGCGTATCGCTGCGAGCGTCGCCTCGCCCGCCTCGACGTTTCGAGAGAGGCCGACGACGCTTGCGCCCTCGGCGGCGAGGAGGACGGCGGCCGCCTGACCTATGCCGGAGCCGAAGCCGGTGACGACTGCTGTCTTGCCGTCGAAGCGTCCCATCAGAGCGCCGGGAGCGGGTCGATTCTGCCCGCGGCAATCTCGGCGATGCGCGCCTCGTCCGGCGCCAGCCCGTACATCTCGGAGCGCATGCGGAGCCGTTCCGTGCATATCTCCATCAGCATCCGCAGGAGAGTCTCCAGTTCCTCGGGGTCATCGAGCTCGTTCTCGACGCTCTCCGCGCCGTGCTCCCCATGGCCGACCTCGTCGTCGTAGACGATCTGCGACGCCCGCTTGATGCGGAACAGGAGCGGATCGTCTGTCTCAAGCGCCGCGCCCGCGTGGAAGATGCCCGCGCCGCCGCCCTCGGCGAAGTTGTAGGCGATATGGGCCATGCGCTCGTCCTCGGCGATGTGGCGGCTCCGCATCGCCTCGATGCGAGCGTCGCCGGGGAGGCGCAGGCCGTCCAGGTCCTTCATCAGCACCGGCTGCCCGGTGATGTCCGCCAGGATGTCGGCGAAGAGCCGGAAGTGGGTGAACTCTTGGCGTAGCGCCTCCAGCTGGTACTCCAGAGCGTCCCTGCCCTCCTTGGTCTCGGCGGCGGGGAGGCGGTCCCGCACGTTGTCGATGATCCACTGTGTGCGGCTGTGGGGCCGGGCGAGCAGACCGGGGCCGCGCAGCTCGCGGTAGCACTGGTGCCGCATCCAATGGACGTGGTCCGGGGGCTCGTGGGGTGCGGTGAGGAAGTTGCGGGCGATCTCGGCCTCGCCGGCCCAGAAGCACTGCCCCACGGCGCGGATCCGGCTCTTCAGCTCGGCGGCGGTTGCGGTGGTCATGGCGCCCTCCTGGGCGGATTTCGGAGCGTCTAGCCTGCGGCGTAGACGTTGAGCGGCGCGATGCGCCCCTCCGTGACCTCGGCGATGCGCGCCTCGTCCACGGGAATGCCGAACATCTCGTAGCGCATGCGGAGGCGCTGCTGGCAGATGGCCACGACGATCTCCCGCGCCTCGGCCCACTCCTCCTCCGAGTCCAGGCTGTGGCCGAGCTCCGACGCCCCACGCTCGCCGTGCTCGGTCTCGTCCTCGAATACGATGGCGCAGGCGGCGGCTATCCGGTCGGAGAGCGGGTCGCCGCCAATCTTGCACCCCTCGTAGAAGAACGACGCGCCGCCGCCCTCGGTGAAGCCGATGGCGGCCTCGCCGACGCTCCCCATGCCCTCGCGGGCGGACTGGCGCACCTGTTGGAGTTTCGCGTCCTCCGGCAGCTGCCAGCCGCGCAGCTTCTCCAGGCGCACGGGCTCGCCGACGGCGTCCTCCAGGATGTCGGCGAAGAGGCGGTAGTGGGTGAACTCCTCGCGCAGCACCCGGATGTCGCGCTCGAACTCGTCCCGCTGGGCCTTCGTCTGCGTCTCCGGCAGGGTCTGGGCGAGCCTTTCGATGAGGCCCCGGATGATGCCGTCGGGGTGCCCGGCGAGGCCGGAGCCGAACATCTCCTTGTAGACCTGTAGCCGGAGCCAGCAGGCTTGCTCGTCGGTGGAGCGCGGCTCGCCCCAGAACTGACGGCATATCTCCGCTTCGCCCGCCCAGAAGCGCTGGGCCAGCCCGTTCATCTCGCCGGCCAGCTCACGTTTACGCTGCTCGTCCATGCGCCCCTCCTAGCAGGGCTAGCCTACGACGGGCCAACGCGGCGGGCAAGCGCGGAGGAAGGCTCCCGGCCCGGCTTAGCCAGCGCTGGCGTCCATGGGAAGGGGGACTCGTTGCGCGAGGACGTTTCGCTCGAACGCGCCGCCGATGGCTCTGAGGTCGACGAGGTCGACGGTATAGGGGAGGTCCGAGTCCTCGAAGGCATCCTCCAGGGCGGCAAGGAGCTTCTGGTCGAGCTTTGCGGGGCCTTCGAGCGCTAGGTCGAGGTCCGATGAGCGTTTCGCGGCGCCGCAGGCCCGGCTGCCGAAGACCCAGACCCTCACGCCGTGAGGCAGATGCGCCCCCAGAACCCGGCGGACCATATCGAGATGCCTGGCGGAGATGTCTATGGAGCTAGTCAACCGCCTCGTTCCTCTCATGGAGCCGGGCGAGAAGGTAGAGCGCATCCTGAAGGAAGCCGGGAACACACTCGACGACCACCTGGGCCTTGTCCTCGTCATAGGTGTGACTGGTTGTGCCGCGATGCCTTCGGTACTCCCGCCAGACCGTGAGCTCGGAGAGGAGCAGTCCCTCTCCGTAGGCCTGCCTGATCACGCCGTCAAACGTGGCGTGCTGCATCTCGGCGGGGTTGGGAGATATGGATTCGAGGCAACGCTTGGTCATCTTGAACGAGAGTTCGTAGGTAAACTCGAAAGCCTGCACCACCGCGGCCCTGAGATGCTTCTTCAACTGAGGCGCCTGCGGATTGCGGCTCGCCAGGTCCGAATCGTACAGCTGAAGCGCCTCTTCCAATTGGACGATGGCGTTCTCCAGCGGTGACAGGTCAAGTCTCATTGCGCGCCTCCTCTGCCATACGATAGCGCAGTCCGCGCCCGTTGCGTCCGGAAGCGGCTTGAACGCCTACGGCGCGCTCGTGGTTCGGCAGGCTCTCCATGGACGGCTTCCCTACGCCTCACTCCCTATCCCCGCGTCTACTCCCCTCCTCTCACGTATCCTCCCGCCCATGACCACCGAGGAACTGATCATCGCCGCGGTGCGCGTTGGGGGTGCGCTGCTCGTCCTGCGCTGGGCGTTCGCGGGCGCGTTGTTCGCCATCGCCATAGACCTGTCCGACCTCTTCATGATGAACCTGCTCGACTTGGGCGGCGTTCGCAACTACCAGGCGTTCGACAAGTGGCTGGACCTCACGTACATGGCGACGTTCCTCTGGGTCGCGACGCGGTGGCAAGGGCCTGCGAAAACCATTGCGATAGCCCTATTCGCCTACCGCATGGCGGGAGTGCTGGCGTTCGAGCTACTAGGCAACCGCTGGGTGCTCCTCGCCTTCCCCAACGTCTTCGAGTTCTGGTTCGTGTTCGTGGCGGGCGCCCGCCTCTTCGCGCCGGGCTACGAGCTCACGTGGCGGCGGTCGCTGGCGTGGCTCGTCCCGGTCGCCCTGCTGAAAGAGGCGCACGAGTACACCCTGCACGGCACGCGATGGCTGGACAACTACCGCGCCGTGGACGTGGTGGTGGACTTTTGGCGCTGGCTGCGGGATTAGGCGGCTCGGAGTAGGTCGAGGCAGGAGGGCCACAGGACCCCCAAGGGGCGGAGCTCACGGAATGACGGGGCTTATCCCAGCAGAGACAGCACGGCGTCGTGAAGAAGGCCGTTCGTGGAAAGGGCATTCGGTGCGTCTATCGAGTGCTCGCCGGCTAGGCCGGAGAAGCGCCCGCCTGCCTCCTCGATGATGGGCAGCAGCGGCGCGTTGTCCCAAACGTGCATCAGCGGGTCGATCATGATGTCGACGCGGCCCGTGGCGACGAGGTAGTGCCCGTAGCAGTCGGACCAGCCCCGCGCCCGGCCCACGGAGCCAAGGAGCCGCGCGAACCCCTCCGCCTTGCCGATGCGGGCGAAGTCCTGGACGCCGGTCATGCAGAAGGTGGCGTCGCCCAGCTCCGTCACCGACGAGACCCGCGCCGGGTGGGGCTGCAAGGGTTCGGCGGGCGCGCCGATGCCGTTCGCCCACCATGCGCCCTCCCCCTTCGCGGCGTAGACGATCTCGCCGAGAGCAGGAAAGCAGATGGCTCCGGCGACCGCGGAGCCGTCGTGTTCGAGCGCCGCCATGCAGCCGAACAGCGGGACGCCCCGTATGAACGACTCCGTGCCGTCGATGGGGTCGAGGAACCAGCGGTAGCCGGACGACCCCTCCTTCTCCCCGTACTCCTCGCCGAGGACGGCGTCGGCAGGACATTCAGCGTCGAGGACGCGCCTGATGAGCTCCTCGCCTTCCTTATCGGCGCGTGTGACGGGCGAGCGGTCGGGCTTGAAGTCCAAGCCCATGTCCTGGGCCTGGTAGTAGGTCATCGCGTGAGCGCCCGCCTCGCGGACGAGGCGCACGGCAAGTTCGAGGCGGTCGGCGAGCTCGGTCATAGCGCGGGGCAGGATACAGGTTATGGCGGCTGTGTGGTCGGACAGGCTACCATTGCGACAACCCCGCTCCAGCTATCCAATTTCAGACCAAATCCGACTCAGGGAGGAAACGACGATGGCTCTCCTCAGTCCCGAAGCCCTGACCTACGGCCACTACGAATGCCGCTCGCTCGACGAGACGCTGCCCGTGTTCACGGACCTTCTCGCGTCCGAGGTCATTGAACGGAGCGACGGCGTGGCGGTGGTGAAGCACCCCAACACGCCGTGGATGCTCGTGGTGCATGAGTGCGGCCCCGACGCCCCGTCCAAGCCCCGCGCGAACCACTACGGCTATCGGGTCGCCGACCACACGGAGATTGACGCGGCGGCGGCCTACCTCCGCGAGCGGCAAGCGGAGTACGGGCTCACGTCCATCGACGGGCCGCGCGGAAGCCATTTCGCCTACTCGGTGTACATAGATGAGCCGGGCGGCAATACCATCGAGATCGAGTACTACAACCAGCGGGCGGCGCTGCACGGACGGCAGATCGCGGCGGGACACTGGAGCGAGCCGCTGTCCCCCGAGCGCTTCCCCGGCCGGGGGTACGTGCCCCAGGCCCTCTCCCACGGCACGATGCAATGCGACGACAAGGAGACGAGCAGCCGCTTCTACACGGAAATCCTGGGCCTACAGATCGTGGGCGGCGGGAATGTCGCAACCTACATCGGCGCCGCGGACACGCCCTGGTACATCGTCGTGCTGCCGGCGACGACTCGGACGCCCCTGCGCCCGGTGAACCGCTACACGCTCAAGCTCGCAAGCTGCGCCGACGTCCTCGCCGCCCACGACGCCCTGGGGCGTCTCAGCGACGGCGTGACGGAGCTTGGCGAGCCGCGCGATGACGGCGGCGAGACATGGTTCCTACTGTCCGACCTGGACCGCAACTGGTGGGAGATCACGTCGTCGTCCGAGCCGAACCCGCTGGCGCTGGGCTGAGGGACCGCGCCAAGCTCCAGAGCGCTTTTGCGTTCAGTTAACTCCCGTACGCCAGGCCGTCTAGTGCGCGTTCACTTCGCCCGTGGAGACTTCGCTAGGGCATGGACGATTGTCCTACCCGCGCAGACGCGGGATGAAATCGGCCATCTTGGACTCGGCGCCCGCCTTGGTGAGCGTCTCGACGAAGGTGTCGTGTACCCAGGGAATCTCGTCCTCGTATTCAATCTGAGCGCCGCCGAGCTTCTCGCTGAGGTCGGCCTCGCCGGGGTCGAATACGAACTCGTACTTCTGACTCCCCCAGCGGAAGGCGAGGTAGCGGGCGGGAGCGGCGCCTCCGTTGAAGTGCTGGTGGAACCAGTTGCTCGGAGGCACGATGAGGCCGCCGCGCTTCCAGTCGACGCGAATGACGTCGTCCGGCACAGCGCCCTCCGGCGGCCACAGGAGGCTGTAGCCGTCGCCGGAGACGATGACGACGTGGGCGCCGGGGCCGTGGCGGTGCGCCTTCTTGTAGGTGCTGACCGGAAACTGGGAAACGTGGGCGGCCTGGGTGTTGCCCGCGAGCTCGAACATCACGCTCGACCCGCCGGCGCCGCGCTCCTTCCAGGTGAACGTGGTGAAGGAGTCGATATCCGGAATGAAGTTCGTCTCCCAGACGTTCACCCGGCCGGAGCCGCCGGTGTACATGAACCCCTCGCCCTGAAACTGCCGCGAGTCGCCCATGCGGTCCTCGAAAACGAAGGGATTGCTGAAGATGAAGTCCTGGTTGTGGAAGAAGTTGAGGACCAGCGGCAACGTCGTGACGGCCAGGAACCGGGCTGGCTCGGAGCCGGAGCCGTTCAGGTGCTGATGCCAGACGTTGAGAGGAATCGAGAAGACGCTCCCCTCCTTCCACTCGAACGACGTCCGACTATTGGGGTCGTCGCCCACAAGCGTCGCTCCCCTGCCCCGCAGCACGTAGATGTTCTCCTCGAACAAGTGCTTCTCCGGCGCCATCTTCCCGCCCGCGGGAATCTCGGCCACGTAGCAGTCGTTCGTCCCGGCGTTGCCGTCGAGGTTGATGTACGCGCCCAGGCAATCGAGCCGCGCCCAAGGCTCGACCCCAACCGCGCGCACGTCGTCGACCGCAAAGCCGGTGATGTTGGGAATGCCCTCGCTGTCGACGAAGGTCTGATAGGCGCTGACCTTGGAGACGCGTTCCTGGTCCGGCCGGACCTCGGGCTTGGGCGTGAGTTGGGCCATGGCGAATCCTCCCTCTCGATGAAAGCGCCTGCCGAGAGGACGGCAGGCGCTGGCTGCGACCGTTTTCTACTACCAATGACCTGGAGCGTCAAGGAACGCCTGCGCCCCTCTCCCCTCGCTCGGTGCAGCCCGGTGGCCGATTACGCGGCGAGCGCCGGTATGTAGTCGTCCAAGCTATCAAAGTTCGAGTTCCAACCCATGACCACGCCCACCTCCTCGTGCTGGCGGCGGATTTCGGCCGATGGGTGCGCGATACGCATGGTGAGCTTCGTCTTCTCCCCAAGGTCCTCGAACAGCCAGGTCAAGACCACTTCATGAGTGAGACCGGGGCCCACCCCGAACTCGGCCGAGGTCACGATAGTTTCCTGCGCGACGATCTCGCGGAAGACGCCCATCTGCGGCATCTCGGAACCGTCAGGGGTCAGCATGACGTAACGCCATGCTCCTCCTGGGCGGAAATCGAACTCCTCAACGCGTGTCGTGCATCCTCGCGGCCCCCACCACTGCGCGATGTGCTCAGGCTCCGTCCACGCCTTCCACACCATCTCCCGCGGCGCATCGAACACGCGCTCTATAACGATCTCCACGCTATCCTCTTGAGTCATCTGTCCCTCTTTCTTTCTTCTTCAGTTCCTGTAGGTACTCATCCAAGCGGCTGAATCCCTCCTCCCAAAAGCTGCGGTACCGCTCGATGTAGTCGGCGGCCTCCGCGAGGGGCTTGGCCTCGATGCGGCTCGGCCGCCGCTGTCCATCCCGTCCACGCGAGACCAAGCCCGCGCGCTCCAGCACCTTGAGGTGCTTGGAGATAGCCGGTTGGGTCATCTCGAACGACTCCCCTAGCTCTTTGACCGACGCCTCGCCTGAAGCAAGGCGCGCGAGAATTGCCCGTCTGGTGGGGTCGGCAAGGGCTGCGAACGTTGAGTCGAGAGGGTCTGCGCGCACAATCAATAACCACTAGCTTTTATAACTATTCAGTTATATATCAGGCCCTCGATGTTCCGGTCAACCCCCTGCGCGCCGCCACGCCTTGCCGCTGCTCGCGTCGGGGCATAAGATTGCTCGGATTCCCGGTCGCGCGGCGTTTAGGCGAGCCGAGGTCCCACTACTCCCGGCTCTGCCCACGCGCGTCCGTATTGAAAGGCGGCCCCATGCACGACGATCCTTGGGAGCACGGACATTTCGGAGCGGAAGACGAGGCGGTCTTCGGCTCCATCGCAGACGACGGTTTCCCCATCAACCCGGACTGGCTGCGGCTGACGAGCGTCGGCATCGACATCGGCTCGTCAACCTCGCACCTCATGTTCTCCAAGCTCATCATGCGGCGCCGCAGCACCGAAATGTCGAGCGAGTTCGAGGTGGTGTTCCGTCAGGTGCTCCACCGCTCCCCCATCCTCCTCACCCCCTACTCCGACCCCGACACCATCGACACCGACGCCCTCGGCGAGTTCGTGAAGACTAGCTACGCCGAAGCGGAGCTGGAGCCCGACGACATCGACACCGGCGCCGTCATCTGCACGGGCGAAGCCGTCCGCAAGCACAATTCCGAGGCGATCATCCGCATGCTCGCGGCAGCCGGCGGACGCTTCGTCTGCGCGACCGCAGGCCCGAACCTCGAGGGCATCCTGGGCGCGCACGGCTCCGGCGCCGTCGCCCGCTCACTCAAAGTCAACGCAGGCATGAACGTCGACATGGGCGGCGGCACGACCAAGGTCGCCATCGTCCAGAACGGCAAGGTCGTCGAGACCATGGCCATCAACGTCGGCGCCCGCCTCATCGCCTGGGACCCGGACAGCATCGTCGAGCGAGTCGAGGAAGCGGGACGAGTCATCGCTCGCAGCGTCGGCGTGAACGTCGAGGTCGGCAAGCGGATGGAGGAGGAGGAAAAGGAGAAAGTCGCTGAGAAGCTCGCTGACCTCCTCTTTGAAGTCCTCGAACGCAAGGACTACTCCCCCCTCGCCTCCGAGCTGATTGTCTCCGGCCCGCTGCAGTTCAAGGAGCCGATCGACGACCTCGGGTTCTCCGGCGGCGTGGCGGAGTACGTGTACGACTACGACAAGCAGGACTACGGCGACTTGGGCCCCCTGCTCGGCGCGGCCGTCCGCAGACGTCTCCCGTCCTTGGGCGTGCCCCTGTCGGGCAGCGCGGAGCGCATCCGCGCAACGGTCATCGGCGCATCGCAGTACACCGTCCAGGTGTCGTCCAGCACCGTGTTCGTGTCGAAGCCGGAGCTGCTGCCGCACCTCGACCTCCAGGTGGTGCCGGCCTATCTGCCGGCCGACCCGAACGACATCACCAAAGAGTCGGTGGAGCACGCCATCTCCCAGGGATTCCAGCGGCTCGACATCGCGCACCACGACATCGGCAAGCCGATAGCCCTCGCCCTGCTGGGCCCCGTGATTCCGACCTACGATTCGATCAAGGCGATGTGCGATGCGATATACGACGCGCTCGCGCCCCTCACCGAGCATACCTGGACGATTGTCCTGAGCGCGGATGTCGCGGGGCTGGTCGGCTCGATGCTCAAGAACGAGCGCAAGGTCGAGCAGGACGTCATCGTCGTCGACGGCATCACCGTAGGCGAGTTCAACTTCATCGACCTCGGCGAACAGCTGGAGTCGGTCGAGGCGATCCCCGTAGTCGTCAAGTCGCTGGTCTTCGAGGGCTGACCCCGTCCGTCATCCCCTCAAGGTCCTATCTCCCCCGTCTACGAGAAGAGTGCCTGGTTCTCTCCCTCGTCTGCGAGGGAGAGTTATAGAGGGGGCCGTGCGCCAAGGGGCCGGGTGGAGCATGTAGCGGCGCGCGTCCGTTTCCGGTACGCTCACGCCGATACGCTTGGGAGGAGGCTCCGGCATGGGAACAGTCCTTTACCTGGGAACGCGTAGCGGAGTGTTGACGGTCGTCGAGGACGGCGGGGAATGGGCCATCGCCCACCACGACCTCAAAGGCTGGGAGGTCACGGAGGTCGAGGCGGTGCCCGGCAAGCCGGGCCACGTCTTGGCCGGCACGCGCGGAGACGGCGTCTGGCGCAGCGAGGACGGCGGCGGACACTGGTCCAAGCCCTCCTACGGAAGGGTTGCGCCGGGCAAGGTCCGCTGCGTAACGGTCGACCCCCACGATCCGCAGACCGTCTACGCCGGCGGCGAGCCCATCAGCATGTGGAAGAGCGTCGACGGCGGGGCCACATGGGCCGAGATCGAATCGGTCCGCAACTTCCCCAGCGTCGCGGGCGTCACCTATCCCGTTCCCATCGTCGAGCCCCACGTGCGCGACATCACCGTCGACCCGGACGATTCGAGCACCATCTACGCTGCCCTTCAGGTGGGCTACATGCTCAAGACGACCGACGGCGGCGCGACGTGGCGCCTGCTCGATAACGGGCTCGACGAGGACGTCCACGCCATCATCGCCGACCCCCGCGACACGAGCCATCTCTACATATCGAGCGGCGGCGAAGGCATGCGGTCCGGCAAGGCCCCCGGTCGCAGTCTGTACCGAAGCCTCGATGGCGGAGAGAGCTGGCTCCCGATTGCGCTGGAGTTCCGCAACGAGTATTCGGTCCCCTTCGCGTACGACCCGGCGGACCCGTCCGTCATGTACTCGGCGGTGGCCAACGGCAACCCCCGCCAGTGGCGCGCCCGCGAGTCCGGCGCCGAGGCCGCCCTCATCCGCTCGCGCGACGCCGGCGCAACCTGGCACGAGCTCGACGCAGGCGACGAGGTCGTCCGCGGTTTCCCCGAGGCGATAGCCGTCGACCCCGAGGCCGCCGGTCGCGTGTTCGTAGCCACGCGCTCAGGGCGCCTGTTCGCAAGCGAGGACGGCGGCGACAGCTGGAGCGACCTGGGAGTCGCAACGCCCGATGTCGCGAACATGAAAATCGCCCACCGCTAAAACGCGCCCCCTCTGCGGGAACCACACCCGTCATTTCCGCGAAGGACCGTGGTTCCCGCGCAGGCGGGAACCACGGAAGCCCCTCCCGTCTGCGGGAGGGGACGCGCGAGGCGCAGCGAAGCGCGGGGGAGGAGAATGCCCCGCCCGCCAACCAACGCCCCTCCCGTCATTTCCGCGAAGACTGGACCCGCGCCCTTCCGTCATTTCCGCGAAGATTGGACCCGCGCCCTCCCGTCATTCCCGCGAAGGCGGGAACCTCGCAGCGGCGCGACAGCGGCGCGATCCCTCCCCTCCCCCCCTGCGAGACCTTTGCGCAACCTCAACCGGTTCGTGGTGAGCCTGGACTGGTTCGTGGTGAGCTTGTCGAACCATGGACCAGCTTGGAATCCCGAAGAGTGCGGCAACCCATGACTGACGCCTGGCCGAAGAGGGGCGTGGTACGATGGACACTACCCCCTCGAGGTTGTGGATTTGCAGACGACGACTCCCCCTACCCGGTCGCGACGGCCTTTCTATGGCTGGTGGATTGTCGTCTCCAGCGTGGCGTTCCACGGCGTCACCGGCGCTGCGTTCGGCTTCACGTTCGGACAATACCTGCTGCGGTTCGAGGAGCATTTCGGCTGGAGCAAGTTCGCCATATCGAGCGCATTCTCCGCGTCGCAGCTTGCGGCGGGCGTTTTGAGCCCGGCCCACGGCTGGCTGATCGACCGGTTCAGCCCCCGCTCGGTGGCGCGCGCGGGCGTCCTCGTCATGGGCGCCGGCTTCATGCTGTTGCCCGTCGCAAACTCGTTCCCGCTGTTCCTGGCGATCATCTTGATGATGTCGATCGGCATGAACCTGGCTGGCTGGCTCACGCTCACCACGGTCATCACGCGATGGTTCAGGCGGAAGCGGGCCCTTGCCCTTGGCCTGAGCTCGACGGGCATCGGCATCGCGGGCGTCCTGTCGCCCATCGTCGCCTGGTCGCTCACGACCCACGGCTGGCAGCCGACGGCGTTCGGCACGGGCGTAGCCATCATCATCATCGGCATGCCGCTCGCTCAGCTGCTGCGAGGCTACCCGGAGCAGCACGGCCTGCTCCCGGACGGCGCCCGCGCTTGGACGCCCTCGTCCACCGAGGCAGCGCCCAGAGAGCCGGACGGCGACGACTTCACCGTGGGCGAGGCGATGCGGGACCGCTCCTTCTGGTACGTCTCCTTCGGCCACGGCGTTGCGCTGATTGCCGTGTTCACGGTGCTGGTCCACCTCGTGCCGCACCTGGTCGAAGGACTCGGCTGGAGCGAGACCTCCGCCCAAGCGATGCTCACCCTCGTCACCGTCACGAGCATCGTCGGACAGGTCGGCGGCGGGTTCATCGGCGACCGCTACAACAAGACGCGCATCGCCGCGTTCTGCATGTTGGGCCACGCGATCGGAATGGGTATACTAGTTGTTGCGCCTAACGGCTTCGTCATCGCCATCGCCGCGCTGATTCACGGCCTATCGTGGGGAACGCGCGGCCCGCTGATGATGGCGATTCGCGCCGATTTCTACGGGCGGCGGCACTTTGGGAAGATTGCGGGATATTCGAACGTTATGGTCATGCTCGGGCCCCTCATCGGCCCCACCTTCGCCGGCGCTATGAGCGACCGCTTCGGCGACTACAGCGAAGCGTTCTTGGGGGTCGCGGTCATGGTCGCTATGGGCTCCGTGTTCTTCTTCTTCGCCCGCAAGCCACCGGTCCCCGCACGGCTCCGGCCGAGGACGGCAAGCGCATGACGCTGTCTCGCGTATGGGAAAGAGTGCGATGGGCGGCCCAGATTCAGGTCTGGACAACCGGCGTCGCCCTCGCGATGGCCGCCCTGCTCGTCGTCCAGCTGGTGAGCATTCCCTTTGGCGGCGCGTCGATCCCCTTATCTCCCCGAGGAGCGATCGAGGCGCTCTATCAAGCGTCCCAGGACGGCGACTACGACAGGGCCTTCAACCTGCTCGACACCGCTGGACGCGCCGAGGTCGCCATCATCGGCGACGACGCCTGGCGGGCGATGGTCGACGATCTATCGCGGGGCCAGAGGATCACCGAGATGACCTACGGCAGCCAGCGCAACTACGGCAAGCACGCCGTCATCGGCATGCTCGTTACCTTCGACGACGACCAGCTCCGTGCGGCGACCGCGGAGCTCGTCCGTCAGGGGACCGTATGGCGGGTCATGTGGCCCCCCGGCAATCGCAACTTCACCGAGACGATCCGCAAGTACGATCCCTGGTTCGGATACTAGCGCGGCGCTCCCGCGAAAACCCCTCTCCCGTCTGCGGGGGAGGCCGGGAGGGGGCCCTCATTGCCTCGAAATAGGCGCCCACGCCCCCCTTCCGTCATTCCCGCGCAGGCGGGAACCTCGCAGCGGGGCGACAGCACCGCGATCCCCTCCCCACGCCCCACCCGTCATTCCCGCGCAAGCGGGAATCCCGGTATCGGCGTCCCTCCCGCCTATTTTCGTCGGTTGTGGTGTGGGACGTCAGCCCCACATGACAGATTCCCGCGAAAGCGGGAAATCCAGATGCCCTTTCCGCCAAGCAGGCTGGGATTGGGGGAGTCGGTGATGAAGCTGAAGAAATTCGACGTAGTCGATTTTCTCGACAGCGATGAGGCGCTGATCGAGTACCTCAATGTGGCGTTGGAGGAAAACGATCCCAGGTATTTCGCCAAGGCCCTCGGTAACGTCGCGCGCGCCAAGGGGGTGTCTTCCATCTCCGAAGCCACGGGCCTGGGGCGGCAGTCCCTGTACCGCTCCCTCTCCAGCGAAGGCAACCCGCGCATCGACACATTGTTCAGGGTGCTCAACACCATGAACATTCGGCTGGCAGTCACCCGCCCAACCCCTCCCCGTCTGCACGGAGTGTCTGGTCCTCTCCCCCATCTGCGGGGGAGAGTTAGAGAGGGGGGCCGCTAGTCCTTCGTCCCCACCCAGCCGTGGACTGACAGGTCGAACGTCACGCCGTCGGGGCCTGTGAACTTGACCTCCACGTTGCCTCCGCCCGTCTCGCCCGGCCTGCGCTGGTTGTACTCTTCGCGGATCTTCGGCTCCGTGTGTTCGACGGCGCCCGCGTCCAGCACCTGGGCCTGCGCCGAGTCCATGTCGTCGACCCCGAAGCCGATGTGGTGGACGCCCGTGAGCTTCGTGGCGCCTTCCGTCACCGCGGCCCACTCCTCCCGCCACTTCAGGATGGCCAGGTTCACGTGGCCATCGCTCAGGTAATAGCCCTCCGCCGTCGGCGAGTCGACTCTGCCGACCTGCTTCAGGCCCAGGCCTTCCATGTAAAACTTGGCCGTGGCCTCCGGGTCGTTCGTTCCGAGAGCGATATGACGAATGCGCGCCATCGTGCTTCCTCCACTGGATTACGTGAGCGCCAGCATATACCAGCCGCCGCGGAGCGGGGAAATCAGGATGCGACCGCCCCTCTTCCGTCATTCCAGCGAAGGCGGGGACCTCGTAGCGGCGCAACAGCGGCGCGATCCCTCCCCCACCCACGGACATAAACACCAACCAACCGCCATTTCGCGTATAGTCCGACACAGAGACAACGCAACCGGAGGCAGCACATGGACCTGAGACTCAGCATCGCGCTCGCGAACAACCCCCGCACCTGGCCGATCATGACCGGCGAGGTCAAACCCGACGGCATCGAATTCATCCCCACGTCCGTCCACGGCTCCGAAATCTTCTGGCGTCAGCTGAAGTTCGCCGAGTTCGATGTGTCGGAGATGTCCTTCTCATCCCTGATGATGGCCATGGCCCACGGCGACACCAACTGGATAGGCCTGCCCATCTTCACCACACGCAGCTTCTTCCACACCGGCATCCTGGTGAGGAAGGACGCGGGCATCGAGAGTCCCGCCGACCTGAAGGGCAAGCGCGTGGGCGTCCCCGAGTATCAGCAGACTGCCGCCCTGTGGACGCGCGGCGTCCTCCAACACGAGTTCGGCGTCGAGCCCAAGGACATGGAGTTCTTCATGGAGCGCGTCCCCGAAGTGAGCCACGGCGGCTCGACCGGGTTCCAAGCTCCCCCCGGCGTCATCATCAACCAGATTCCCATCGAGAAGAACATCGGCTCCATGATGCTCTCCGGCGAGCTGCAGGCGACCCTCCTCTACCTGCGCGACCCCAACCTCGTCGACCGCAGCACCGCCGACCTCCACAACCACCCGGACGTCAAGCCCCTCTTCCCTGACACGGACGCCGAGGGCATCCGTTACTTCAACAAGACGGGCCTCTACCCCATCAACCACGGCATGGTCATACGCCGCTCGGTCGCGGAGGAGCACCCGTGGGCCGCGCTCAACATCCTCAAGGCCTACGCAGCCGCGAACGAGCTCACGAACCGCCGCCGCATCGAGCATGTCGAGTACTACGTGAGGGCCGGCCTCGTCACCAAGGAGTCCGGCGCGGCCCTGCGCGAGTCGCTGATCAAGCACGGCATCCGGGCGAACCGCACGGTCCTCGAAACTGCCGCCCAATACTCCAACGAGCAGGGCCTCACCCCCCGCCTGATGAAGCTGGAAGAAATCTTCGCAAAGACCACCATGGACCAGTAACCCCCTCTCCCAGCGGGAGCGGGAGAGGGCCGGGGTGAGGGAGAAACGACTGCTCGCCAACAACACCCGCAGGCGTAGGAACGAGTCCTAAGCCCTCCCTGTGTTCCACAAGAACCGCCCCCTGTCTACAGGGGGGGCTGGGGGGGCAGCACAACGAAGGAGGCCAGACATGGGCGGAATCAGCGGAGTGAACCACGTGGCGGCTATCGCCAGGGACATGGACGAGACGGTCCGCTTCTACGGCGAGCTGCTCGACATCCCCATCCGCGCCGTCGTGAACGACGAGCCGGGCCACAAGCACTACTCGTTCAACCTCGGCGGCGAAGGAACGCTCGACTTCTTTGAGGCGCCAGCCGGGACCACCGGAACGGCCCGCGACACCGTCGGCGCGCTGAATCATCTCGCAGTGACGGCGACCCCCGAGTTCATCGACACCGTAGAGCGGCGGCTGACCGAGCGCGGCATCGCATCCCAACCAACGGACCGCGCTGGACAGAAGACCATCTACTTCAGCGACCCAAACGGCATCAACCTGCAGGTCTACCCATCCACCGGCGGCAGCCGAGCCTAGACTCTCCTCTACGCCGCCTTCGGGGGAGGACTGACCCCATCCGTCATTCCCGCGCAGGCGGGAACCTCGCCCCCGAATGCCGGGCGTTGGGCCCGCCTACAACTCCGCGATGCAGTTGACGGACGGGAGCCCCTCGGCTGCGACGCTCCACTCATCCCCGTTCGAAGCCCGCATGAGCACTTGCCCGCCGTGCGTGCCTGCGAAAACCGTGCCCTCCCCGTCTACGGCGAGAGCGTCGATGGCCTCGACGAGACCCTCGCTCATCAACGGCGCCCAATCGCCACCGCCGTTGTCGCTCCGGTAGACCTTGGCGATGGCCCCCTCCGGACGCGTGCGCCAGTTGCGGGGCCTGCCCGCCGTGGCCGACGCGAAGAGCCGCTCAGGCTCGGTCGGGTCGTTTGCGATGGCGATCGTGTACAGGTGGTCGAACCCCTCGCATCGAGACTGCCACGACTGCGCCCCGTCGGTAGTGCGGAAGAAGCCGACGCCGGTCACGGCGAAGATGTGGTCCTGCTCGCCGGGGGCCGCGGCCAGGCCGTGGACGTCCGGGTGCATGTTCTCGCGGGCCTCGCTCCAAGTCTCCCCGCCGTCCTCGCTCACCATCACGCCCCCCACCTCGACGCCCACGTAGACGCGCTTCGCGTCCGTCGGCGATACGGTGATGGCGCGCACGTTCGGCAGATGGGGCGAAACCGGGAACGTCCACGACCAATACGTAGGCAGGTCCTTGAAGCTCAGCACCTCAGTGAACTGCTCGTCTGCGGGACGGCGGCGATAGAGGACCGCGTTGTCAGCACCCGCGAACACGGTGCCGTCGATGGCGACCGCGAGCGACCGGACATCGACGCCGTCGAGCGTCGCCTTCCACGTCGCACCGTCGTCGCTGCTTTCGTAGACGCCCTGCTCGGTGGCGGCGAGAATCCCGCTGCCGGCGCGACCCACGGCCTCGACGCGGGACCCATCGAGTGCGCGCCTGACGACCTCCCAGGAGTCCGCGGTCTTCTCCAGCGCGGCGAAACCATTGCTCGTTCCTACGGCAAGCATGAGTCTCCTCCCGTCCCCAAGGTGCGCCGACTATAGCACCCCTCCGCCATCCCCGCCCCTCCGCTATCCCCTCCCCACCCGTCATTCCCGCGCAGGCGGGAACCTCGCAGCGGCGCGACAGCGGCGCGGTCCCTCCCCCCTCCCCCTCTGCTCCGGTTCTCTCGCCCGTCTGCGGGAGAGAGTTAGAGAGAGGGTCTGCGGCGTCTGTGCGGGCCAACCCCGCCCTTGACGCGGCCGACCGGGACGCCAAGAATGCGCGGCGAGCGAGGTGAGCCATGTCAGAAGCGAACAAGGCCGCCATCCGGCGGCTGTACGACCGGGTCTACAACGAGGGCGACGTCGGCCTCATAGACGAGATGTACTCTCCGGAGGTCGAACTGCACATCGCGGGCATCCCGGAAGACCCCTTCGGCCCCCAGCCCATCAAAGAGCTGGCGACGATGACGCGCACCGCCTTCCCTGCCATCCACGTCACCATCGACGACCTCGTCGCGGCGGACGACAAGGTGGTGGCCAGTGTCTCGTTCAACGGAGGGTTCCAGGGCGCGTTCAACGGCCACTCGCCGCGCGCGAACCTCTCATGGTGGCGGCGTATCGACATCTACCGGCTGGCGAACGGCCTCATCGTCGAGCAGTGGGGCGACCGCGACGACTACACCACGCTCCAGCGCCTAGGCGTAGCCGTCCCCCACTTCGAGGACAAACGCCCGAACGCCCGCTCCGTCGGCCGCCTCTAGACCCGTCATCGCCTCGATGATAGGAGCCCACGCCCCCTTCCGTCATTCCCGCGCAGGCGGGAACCTCGTAGCGGGGCGACAGCACCGCGATCCCTCGCCGGCCTGCCTATTTTCGTCGGTTGTGGTGTTGGCCAATAGGCCAACGTGAGAGATTCCCGCGAAAGCGGGAACCCAGGTATCGAAGCCCTCTCGATAGCCCCATAACCTAATAGGTTCGTGGTGAGCCCGTCGGACCACGAGGCCCGCCAATCAACCCCTCTTCCTGTCTGTCCTACCCTCCTCCCCCGTCTGCGGGGGAGGATTGAGGTTGGGGTCTGCAGGGGACGATTGAGGAGAGGACCGCCCTACTCGACGATCCCGTACAGCCGTCCCGGGTTGTCCGCGAGGATCTTGTCCACCACTCTCGACTCCAACAGACCGCTACCCTTCAGCGACTTCAGCGCCTCGAGCTCGCTCGACGTGTCCGAGTGGCCGTAGTCGGAGCCGATCATGAGGTTGTTCTCCGAGGCGTGCTCGAGAATGTACGGCAAGTCGTCGTTGGTCTGGCAGGCCACGTACATCCGGTTCTCGCCGAGCACGTCGTCGCCAAGGCTCCAACCTTCCCGCTCCACACGCCGGTAGAGGTCGTTGAGGATGTAGGGGACCCAGTTCGCGGCGACCTCGACGAAGCCGAAGCGCAGGCCGGGGAAGCGCTGCGGAACGCGCTTGAAGAGAAGCGAGTGGAACGAGCTGATGACCGGGAGCTTGTTGCGCGCGAACGCGTCGCCGTCCGTCAGTTCGACGAACGCAGGATTGCCGCATCCGGCGTGGACGGTGATCGGCAGATCGTTCTCGACGCAGGCCTCGTACAGCGGGTCGAAGTACTCCTCAGTGAGGCGCCGGTTGTTCTCGTAGCCCCGCATGAAGACGCCGACGGCGCCGTTGTCCTTACCGAAACGCAGCTGCTCGGCGACCGCATCCATGGTGTCCAGCGGCGGCACGACGACCCAGCGGAGACGTCCGCCGCTCTGCGCCCAAACGTCCGCCATCCAGCGGTTGTAGCTCTTCGCCAGCGCCACCTCAACGTCCGGCCGCTCCGTTATCCGCGTAAGGTAGATCGTGGGATAGAGCACCTGCACGTCGACCCCAAGCTCGTCCATGTGAGCGAGCCGTGCGTCGATGTCGGCGAGGGACCGCGTCTGGAACGTCGTCTCCGAGAAGCCGGACATCTTCTCGGACGGCGCGCCGGTCGCGCTGGTGCCGAAGGGGCGCTGGCGGGCCCGGCCGTCGATGACCCACATGGGGCGGTCCGGACGGTCCGGGTTCTCAACCGCCTTGGGCTTGAACTCGATGTCCTGCGGGTCCAGGTACTCCCAGGTCTGTTCGCTTTCGATCACATGGCAGTCGGCATCGATTACAGGCATCGCTATCGCCTCCTGAGCTGATGGCGCAAGGTTACACCTTTCGAACGCGCATCCCCACCCCCAACTTCTCCCCCCGCCAGGAAGGCGTTATTCTTCCTCTCCCCCAGTGAAGGATCGAGGTGAGGACATGGTCAAGAGCAACGCGGGAACAGTTGAGGAGTATCTGGCGCAGCTGCCGCCCGAGCGCAGGGAGGCGATGGCCGCCGTGCGGGAGGTGGTCCTCAACAACCTGCCGGACGGCTACGAGGAATGCATGCAGTCCGGGATGATTGGGTACGTGGTGCCCCTGAGCCGGCGCCCGGACACCTACAACAAGCAGCCCTTGGCCTTCGCCGCGCTGGCCTCGCAGAAGCAGTACATGGCGCTTTACCTGAACAACGTCTACGCGGACCCGGCTGCCAGTGAGCGATTCGTGACCGCGTACAAGGCGAGCGGAAAGCGCCTCGACATGGGCAAGTCCTGCATCCGATTCAAGCGCATCGCCGACCTCCCCCTCGACCTCATCGCCCGCACGATTGCCGAGACCACCGTGGACGACTTCCTCTCGTTCTACGAGGCCTCCCGCAGCAAGGCCAAGCGGAAGTAAACCGACCCCTCCGACGATCCCTGGATTCCCGCTCAGGTCCCCTCTCCCGCCTGCTCCGGTCCTCTCCTCCGTCTGCGGGGGAGAGCTAGAGAGGGGGCCCGCCCCACCCGCCAATCAACGCTCCCCCACCCGTCATCGCCGCGCCCCACCGCCAATCCCGCGCAGGCGGGAACCTTGCAGCGGCGCGACAGCGGCGCGATCCATCCCCCTCTCCCCCGTCTGCTCCGGTCCTCTCCACCGTCTGCGGGGGAGAGCTAGAGAGGGGGGCCGCCCCACCCGCCAATCAACGCCCACCCACCCGTCATCGCCGCGCCCCACCCGTCATTCCCGCGCAGGCGGGAACCTCGCAGCGACGCGACAGCGCCGCGGTCCATCCCCCTTTCCCCGTCTGCTCCGGTCCTCTCCACCGTCTGCGGGGGAGAGCTAGAGAGGGGGCCGCCCCTACCCGTCATTCCCGCGCAGCGGGAACCAGGATGCCCCTTCCCGCCATCCCCGCTCAGGTCCCCTCTCCCGTCTGCGGGAGAGGGCTAGGGAGAGGGTCTGCGGGCCCCCCCACCACTGTGACACTTGCCCCTTACCCCAACCCCCCTCCCCCACGTAAAATTAACCCCAGAAGGCCCTGGGAAGCACGGCGACCCAGGGCTTTTTGCATCCCTTGAAACAGAGGCTCCCGCCATGCCCTCACCCCAAGACGAGAACTACCTCCAAGCCATCTCTCGCGCACTCCGATGCGGCAACCCCGATTGCCCATGCGCCTCCGAGCCACCGCGACTCCACTGCCCCATCCACACAACCCCCGACGTCCCCACCCTCACCGTCGACTTCGACGACTACCTCGGCTTCACCTTCCAGTGCTCCTCCGACTCCTGCGACGACGCCCGCATCGCCTCCGCCCTCGCCAAACGCGGACTCGCCCCCGACTCCTGGCTCTTCACCCCCGCCGGCGCCCAGGAGAGCGGACTCCAGCCCGCGTCCCTCGTGACTCCTCATCCCCAGGACTGGCTCTGGCCCAACCGCATCCCCATGGGACGCCTCTCCCTCATCGCCGGGTACCCCTCCTCAGGCAAGACCGCCATCGCCCGCGACATCGCCGCCCGCGTCTCCCTCGGCGCCCCCGCCCCCGACGACCCCAACGCGTCCTTCGTCCGCGCCCCCGTCCTCATCGCTTCCCTCAACGGCGACCACGCCGCACTCGACGTCCCCCTCCTCCGCGCCGCCGGCGCAGACCTCTCCCTCATCTACTTCGCCGACACTCTCTCCCCCGAGCACCTCGCCGATCTCCCCGAAGGCCAGTCCCTCCCCGACTACGAAACCTTGGAGCGCAAGGCCAAGCTCCACGACAAGGTCCGCTCTTTAGAGGACCTCTGGCAGTCCCCCATGCCCGACGAGATGAAACGACCCCTCAAGGTCCCCGACCGTCCGCCCTGGCCCGGACTCGACCTCCTCATGCGACGCCTCCACAACCTCGTCGTCCGCAGCGGCGTAGCCCTCCTCATCGTCGACCAGGTCGAAGACCTCGCCGCACGCCACGCCGCCCGGCCCGTCACCGTCCTCGGCAGGCTCAACGGCCTCGCCGCCCGCACCGGCGCGGCGATAATCGCCATCGCCCACAACCCCGAGCCCTCCCTCCCCAAGGCCGCCCGCTCCATGCGCCGCCTCATCCCCGCCGCCTCCGCCGTCTTCACCACCGCCCTCGCCGGACCCAACCGACGCCGCATCCTCGTCCCCCTCCGCCCCTCCATGGACGACGCCCCTCCCCCCATCCCCTACCTCCTCGCCCCCCTCCGCCTCTCCATCGACGACGCCCCCGCCGCCGTCGCATGGCGCAAACCCATCCATCCCTCCCGCCTCAACGCCCTCGTCGCTTCGGCCTCAGCCCCCCGCACGAAGGCTCCCCCACCACGCCTCCCCAAGCAGACCGCCGCGCGCCGCTACCTCCGCCGTGCCCTCGCCCAAGGCCCGCAATCCGCCTCCCGCATCAAGCAGGATGCCAAAGCCCGCGGCATCTCCAAACGCCAGCTGGAACGAGCCCGCGCCTTCCACAACGTCGTCACCACCCGCGCCCGGTCCAACGGCTCCGACAAGAAGCTGTGGTGCTGGACTTTGCCCCTCCCCCTCCGTCATTCCCGCGCAGGCGGGAATCCAGAGTTGGATTACACGACGCCCGCCAAATGAAACAAGAAATTCTCGAATGGGGAACTTTCGAGACCCAGGAAGCAGGCCCCGGCCATGAAAATCCCCTCCAAAACCCCTGTCTCACCCCGCGATTTCGGGGAACTTTCACGCCTGACCAACATGCAAACGGGGAACTTTTCACTCGTAGCCAAAATGCGGTGGGGAACTTTTTCACTCCTAACGAAAGTAAGCTGGGGAACTTTTTTCACCCAAACGGGGAACTTCCCACATCCAGCCCTCCGCCGCCGCCCGTCTGCGGGCAGGCCAGCCTGATTCCCTCTCCCGTCTGCGGGAGAGGGCTAGGGAGAGGGCCGGGGGGTGGCGTGACGAGAGAGGCGCTGATATGACAATGGGGCGCACAGCAGGTCGAAGCGCGGGTGAGGAGGCAATCACAGTGACAGACAGGATGGATGCGAAGCTCCGAGTCCTCTACGAAGTGCTCATAGGAGTAGCCAAGGCCCATGGCATCGTCTACTACGGCGATATAGCACCTCTCGTGAATATGGCAGCCGTGGGACTTGGCGATCCCTTGGGAGTCATCAGCAAGAGCGAAGTCGAGGCTGCGAGACCGATGCTGTCCGCAGTAGTGGCCTCGGCAGATACTGATATCCCTGGCTGGGGCTTTTTTGAACTCGCGATTTCATTGGGACGCTTCGACGGAGTTAACGGAGATGCGTTTATGGAAGAAGAGTTACGCCAAGTGCATGACTACTAGACCAACGCAGGGCACAGCTAGCAACCCCTATTCAACCCTACTTGCCCTTCCCAAAGCACCTTCATCCTGCCCTCACCCCTTGTAAGAAGACCCCCTAGGAGGATTTCAATGGCAAAGCCACGCATCGCGGTGTTCTCGGGCCCACGTTCGACGATTGCGAACACGCCTACCCTCGTAACGAGCAACAAGGGGCGCAACGCGGACGAGCCGCAATTGGAAGGGCGGTTCGACCATTTGGCGCCGCAGCGCCTGCACGAACCCGTGCGGGTGCGCATCGAGAAGTTCAGCGCGCATCCCCTGGAGTCCGACGCCGCCGAGGTCTACCACGACGACGGCAAGCCGTACTACGAGGTGGAGCTGCGTCCGGAGGATGGCGCGTATCTCCTGCCCTACGTGGCGCGTCGCGCCGACGGCTCAGACGACGGCGCGCCGTTCGAGGACGCCGACCTGCGCGACGCCGGCATCGGCTACGGCGGGCGGCAGTCGTTCTTCCCTGATGCGTCGCGGCTGTTCGAGGAGATCGACCGCGGGCTGAGCGGCCGCAGCCACGACGGGGCGGCGAGCGAGCTGGACCGGCTCGGAGACTACGACTTCGTACGGGTATTGCCTCCGGCGGGCTACACGAAGCAGGGCGAAACGGCGGGCCGGGACTTCTTCCCGTACAGCCCGCGCCCCATCGGCAAGTTCCTGCCGAACGCGGCGATGGCCCGCGCCGTCAACATCGTGCAGCAGACCATCGACTCCGGACGCTACGACGGCTTCATCTGGCTAGAGAGCAGCCCCCACGTGGAGGAGACCCTCTATTGGCTGAGCCTCGTGCTCGACACTTCCCTACCCTTCGTCGGCATATCGTCGCAGCGCGCCCACGGGACGCTCGCCAACGACGGCGACCGGAACATCGTCGACGCAGCCCGCTACATCGCGTCCGGACTCGGCGAGGGGCTGGGAGCCGTCGGCATCGTGGACGAGCAGATATTCGCGGCGCGCACGTTCAAGAAGGGCGACGCGCGTCCGGGCGGCTATCGAGCGACGGGCGGGCATGGCGGGGTGCTCGGCAGCGCGGGCGAGGAGGTGCGCGTCTGGTTCCGTCCCGCGTACCGGACGACCGGCTCGTCCGAAGTCGCGCTCAAGAGCCTGCCCGCCGAGGTCGTCTTCCAGGAGTACGGCGACAGCCCGGAGACGGCGAGCGTGCGCATCAAGGACGAGGACGGCTCGCTGCGCGGGGACGCCATCGCGCCGGTGCACATGGTGAAGTACGCCCACTACATGGCGGAGGAGGACACGGCGGACCCGGACGTGGAGGTCGACATCATGGCCCGCATCCAGCGTGGCATCGAGCAGCAAGCGTCGGATGAGCCGGGCGCTCCGCGGCTCCACGGGTTCGTGCTCGAAGGCGCGGCGGGCACCGGCTCATCGCTCCCAAGCCAGCTGGCGGCGCTCGCCATCGCGGTCTACCACGGCATGCCCGTAGCCCGCGTGGGCCGGGGCGACCCGGAGGGCGCGATGCCCTCCAACCCGAACGACCTCACGATAGAGGGAAGCAACCTGGACGCCATCAAGGCGCGAGTGCTGCTACGGGCGGCGATGCTGAAGCTGGGCCCTCTACCCAAGGCGCGCGACCCGCGCAACCCAACGCCCCAGGAACGCAAGGCGTCGCTCACAGCAATCGCCCGCTACCAGGAGATATTCGACACGCACTAAGGGGTGAAGGAGAACCCTAGGAGTTGAACCAGCCCCACAACCGGGCGAGGCGTGACCTGGGGGGAGGCTTCGGTTGGGCCGCGCGGCGCTAGACCTTCCGCGCGCAATTCGTGCGACAGCATCTCGTCGGCCTGCGGCTGCTGTTTCTTGATTCCGTAGAGCGCCCTGGCGCTGTCGCCAAGGCCCATGCGGTGCAGCCGGTCAGCGGCAGCAGATTTCCAGTCTCGCGGGCCGTGGTGCATACGGAGCCTCCATGTACTGCCATCCATGGTACGCCGGCGAGTGTTCTACCCCAGGGAGAGGAGCCAGCCCCCTCCCCAACCCTCCCCCGCAGGCGGGAGAGGCGGAACCTCGCCTTCTGCCTGCAGGGGGGTGGCGGAGGAAGTTGCGTCGGCTACGAGGCGCCGAAGCGCGGGAAGCACTCGCGGGCAACGGTTTCGAAGACGTTGGCCCGGTCCTCGTCGGTCAGCCAGTCGATGTCCTCGATGACGGGCTTGAGGTCGTCGAGCCAGAGGCCGGTGTTGGGGTCCTTCGAAGAGCCGGTGCCGGGCCGCTCGGTGCCGAACATGCAGCGGTCGGTCCCCACAATCTTGAAGAGCAGCTCGAGCCCCTCCTTGTTGTAGAGGACGGAGTCGAAGTAGAGCTTCTTCAGGCTCTCGTCGAACGGGACCACGTTCGGACGGCGCCAGCGGAGCGCGCGCCAGCGTCCGATCTGGTAAGGGATCGAGCCGCCGCCGTGGCACATGATGATCTTCAGGCTGGGGAAGTCGTCGTAGACGGTGGAGTCGCACAGCGACACCGTCTGGATGCTCTCCTCGGTGATGAAGTGGCCGGTGTAGGACTCGCGGACGTTCTTGCAGGAGGCGGAGTGAACGAAGGCCGGGACGTCGTACTTCACCATGCGCTCGTAGAGGGGGTACCAGTACTGGTCGCCCATCGGCGGGGTGTCGTTGTCCATGCCCTCGGAGGGGTCAGGGTTGATCATGATGCCGATGAACCCAAGGTCGTTGACGCAGCGGTCGACCTCTTCGAGAACGACGTCAACCGGCTCGCCATGCAGCTGGGGCAGGCCCGCGACGCCCTGGTAGCGGTTGGGGTACATCTCGACGGTCTTGGCGATGAGGTCGTTGTTCACCATGCAGAAGGCCTCAACGAGGCTGCCGGGCTTCTCGGAGTGCATGAGCTGGAACGGCCGGGGCGACAGGAATTGCATGTCCGTGCCGACGGCGTCCAACACCGTGGAGATGTGGTTCTCCACGACGGCCCTCAACTTCTCGTCCGGTAGGCCGCCCCAATGGCTGTATGCGCCGCGGCTGGAGAGCAGTCCAGCCTTGTAGGCGTAGAGCTCAGGCGGGGCGTTCAGGTGTCCGTGGATGTCGATAATCATAAGCGTCTCCTCGCTTCTCGGTGTGGTCGAGCCATGCGAATGCTAGCACGTTGGAGACTTGGTAGGATGCCGGCCATCCCGGAAGGACGAGGAGAGGCGCAGATGCTGCTTGAAGGCAAGGTTGCGGTGGTGACCGGGAGCGGGCCGAATATCGGCGGCGAGATCGCCAGGACCCTCGCCGGCGAAGGCGCAAAAGTGGTGTGCGTCGATTTCCTCGACGACCGAGCCGACGTGGCCGCGGCGTCGGTCCGTGAATTGGGCGGGGACGCAATTGGCGTCAGCGCGGACATCTCCTCGCCCGCGGGCGTTGAAGAGGTCTTCCGGGCGACGGACGACGCCTATGGGCGCGTCGACATCCTCGTGAACAACGCCGCCGTCAACAACGAGGCCGGGATCCTCGACATCGACTACGAGAAGTGGAAGTGGGTGCAGTCCGTCATCATGGACGGAACGATGCTGTGCAGTCAGCAGGCCGCCCGCCGGATGGTGGCGCAGGGCGAGGGCGGGGCCATCGTCAACACCGCCTCCACCACCGGGCACCGGGGCAAGGCAGGGTTCATCGCGTACTCAGCGTCGAAAGGGGCGGTGCTACAGATGACGCGAACGATGGCGATCCAGCTGGCGCCGCACGGCATCCGCGTGAACTCGATCACGCCGACGCAGACCGGATCGAGCCGCGGCACGACCCCCGGCGGCAGCACCACGCCGCGCGCCGCAAAGCCGAAGAACATTCCGCTAGGCAGGTGGGGCGAGCCGTCCGACCAAGCCCAAGCCGTACTCTTCCTGGCGTCGCCCATGTCAGCCTACGTCACCGGAGAAAACATCAACGTCGACGGCGGCCTGCTGGCGCTCTTCCCGTCGGAGCGCGGCCCGCTGGAGACGTAGGGGGCTAGGCGTCCGGAACTAGCGGCTCCAGCTGGATGATGAGCATGGGGAGGTCATCCTGGATGGTCTGCCATACGAGCGCCCAGTTCACGTCGAAGTAATCGTGAACGACGCGGTTTCTCATGCCAACCATCCTGCGCCACTCGATGTCGGGGCTGGCTTCCCGAGTGCTGTCGCCCAACTGGGAGGCCGCCTCTCCGATGGTGGTAATCGCATTGAGGACTGCGTTCTGATGCAGCCTGCTCTGCATGAGGGCGACGAACGTCATGCCATCGACGAATGAAACGGCTTCACGGGCGGCCAACAGCATATCGGCAAGATAGGCCCTGTCGTCATGCTGCGTCATAGATCACCTGAGCCGATTCCAGGATGGGCCTGCGCCGGTAAGGGTTCCGGCTGTTCTCTACAGCCACCCAATCAACAAGGTCTGCCTTGCGGCCGAATATCTCGGTGAGCTCGTCCTCCATCTCGTCGAGGTGATGGAACTTATGCCGGGCATCGGGGCTGAAGCGGACGAGCACATCCACGTCGCTCTCCGACCTGAAGTCGTCGCGCAGAACGGAGCCGAAGAGAGCGAGCTGCGTAATCCGCCAGCGCTCGCAGAACGCCGCGATGTCATTGCGGGGTATGGGGATTCTAGGCTCCGCCATCGTAACGCCTCCGTTGCTCGCCACCTGAACCGCCGCCTCCCGTCCTCCTCGCCCTACCCTTGCTCGGCCCACGGATTGTAGCTGCCGACGTGCCAGAGCTGGCCCTCGGCGTCGCGGACGGAGAAGAGGCTTCCGCCGTAGAACTGCTCCTCGAGTTCCATGACGATGTTCGCGCCGGCGGCTTTCACCCGCTCGTAGTGCGCCTCGATGTCGCTGACGACGATGAGAGCGCACTGGGTGAGGAGAGCGTCGGGGGCGGGGGCGACGACGATGTCGCCTGCGTCGTCCCGGTAGGAGCCGAGCATGATCATACCGTTGCCAAGTTTCAGCTGGGCGTGGGCGACGCCCCCTGCGCCGTCCGGGACGACGAGGTGACGCTCGAACCCCAAGACGTCGCAGAGCCAGTCGATAGCGGCGAAGGCGTCGCGGTACCGCATGCCGGGGATGATGTTGCCCTTCAGATCTGCCTGGTCCATCGAGGCCTCCTACGGAGTCTTGTGATTGAGCGGTCGGCCCCGCTTCTTGGGTTCCCGAGGGGGAACGACGAGAGTGAGGTCCGTCAGCCGCGTAAGTTTCCACCGCGGCGGACGCTGCGGCAAGACGCCCCAGCCACAGCGCCTCCAAGTCGGCGCAGCTAGCCCCGCTCCGAGCTGCGGTGGGTCTCGGGCACGAACGCGCTGAGGATGAATGAGGAGAGCATCCCGGCGATGCCGACGATTCCGAGGGCCAGCGTGAAGCCGGAGAGCGCCGTGCAGATGGAGAAGAGCGCGGGGTTGGTCGCAAATCCCGCCTGCGTGACGGTGCGTCCGACGGCGAAGAACCGCCCCCTTGCGCCGGCCGGAGCAAGGTCGGAGCCGATGACCTGCCAGGAGCCGGTGAGCAGGCTGTTCATCGTCTGCAGGACCACGAAACCAACGACGAAGTAGGCGAACCCCAGCCCAGCGAAGGATGTCACGCCCAAGAAGGTCATCGCTGCGCCCAGTATGGCAAGGCCGGGGACGATGGTGACCTTCCGGCCGAAGCGGTCCATCAGGTACCCGGCGGACAACGTCAGGGGTATCCCCGCCCCTGCCATCAGGCTGCTGAGGATGCCCAGCGTCCTGGGGTCGGCGTCGTACGCGTAGGAAGCGTAGACGAACACTGTGCTCCCCGCCACGACTCCACCACGTGCCGTCATGCCCAGCCACTGGGCAAGGAACATGATCGGTATCGGCCGGGCGAGGAGAGACTTCCACGAGAAGTCGCCGGGGGCTGGGGTCCCCTGTCCCCCGGCGCGGCGCGGGCGGGCCTCCGGCATGGTCTCTTTGACGAAGAATCCGGGCATCATCGCCACGAGCGCGAACACGCCTTGCAGGACAAACGCGACCTGCAGGCCATAGGACACGGCCACAACGCCGCCGACCAAGGGCCCAGCGAGCGTACCGACGTGCTGCACGCCGAGGAGGCTCGTAATCATGCGGCCACGGGAGGCGGACGCGTTGGTGTCGGCAATCATGGTGAGACGGCTGAGGGTCCACATCTGGGTGCCCCATCCGCCGATGAAGCGATAGATGAGCAGCTCTTCAAAAGAGCCGGCGGAGGCGGTGAGGAAGGCGGCCAGCGCGGTGATTGCCGGTCCTAGGATGAGGATGCGCCGCCGCCCGATCTTGTCCAGCAGGTAGCCGATGGGCACGCTGGCTATGAGCCCGCCAAGCATGTTGGCCACGAACACGAGAGACGCTTGCCCCGGCCCCACCCCAAACGACTTGGCGAATTCGGGCACGACGGGGACAGTCGCCCCCATTCCGAACCCGAGAGCAATCGCGGGCAGGTGCAACTGGAGTATGAGCCGTAAGAGCGACCGCCTAGGGGCACCCGTACTGGCGGCGGGCGCCGGAGGCTGGTTGGGTGGGAGTTGCGTCACTCCCGGAGCTTACACGCCAATCGAGGCTTCCGCCCCCGCTTGCCTAAGTCAAGCGCCAGCGACGCCCGTCACCACTGCACGAACATGGGCATGACGACGTGGACGTAGTCCAAGTCGTCGAGCGGCCGGATAACTCCGGGGCTGGAGGACGTGGTCATCTCCAGCGCGACCTTCTCCTTGCCGAGGACGCCCAGCACATCGCTCAGGTAGCGGCTGTTGAAGGCGATCTTGGCCTCGGGGCCCTCGACATCGGCTTCGATGTCGCCGGTGTTATCGCCTACCTCCTCGGCTCGCGAGGAGATAGTGAGCCTTCCCGACCCGCCAACGTCCGGCGCGATTTGCAGGCGAATGATGCCGGAGCCGTCCTTGGCGAAGATGGCGGCGGTGCGGGTGGCGCGCTGGAGCTCGCCAAGGTCGACAATTGCCCTCGTTGTGCGCTCTTGGGGAATGAGCTGGCTGTAGTTCGGGAACGTCCCCTGGATGAGCTGGGAGACGACCTCGACGTTCTTGAGGCGGAAGAGCGCCTGGCTGCGCTGAGTCGTAATCACGATGTCCACGGGATCGTCGCCATCGATCAGGCGCTCGATCTCGGTGAGCGTGCGCGCGGGGATGATGACGGAGAGCTTGTCGCCCACCGGCTCCAGAAGCTCGGCAGTGCGGACCGCGAGGCGGAAGCCGTCGGCGGCGGCGAGGGTGACCTTGGAGCCTTCCATCTCGACGTTGACGCCGGTGAGAACGGGGCGCGAGTCCTCTACGGCGGCCGCGAGCGCAACCTGGTGGATGGCCTCGCGCAGCGCCTTGCCGCTGATCTTGGTGGAGACGCCCTCGCCCACAGACGGGATGGGAGGGAACTCCTCAGCTGGGCCGCCGTTGATGGTGGACTGGAAGCGGTCGCCCTTTACCTCGATGCCTCGACCCGCGGAGTTCGTATTCACCTCAATGGTCTGGGGCCTGAGGGAGTTGACGAAGTCAGTGAGGAGGCGGGCGGGAATAGTGACCGAGCCCTCGTCGACAATCTCGCCGCCGACCCACGTGCTGATGGCGATCTCAAGGTTGGTGGCGGACAACTTCAGCCTGCCCTCGTCGGTGGCGAGAAGCACGTGCTGGGTAATGGGCAGTGTGGTGCGTGTTGCGACGGCTCGCTGGACGATGCCGAGCCCGTGGCTGAGATTCTCCTGAAGGCAATTCAGCTGCATATAGCGGACCTCAAGATGTTGTGGTTATTCGGACGTTTGGGCGCTTAGTATAGGCGCGGCAGGGAGAGGGGTCAACGCGCGGACGAGCAAGGCCACGGCCTGCTAAAGAGGGCTTATCTTACAGAAAACAGAAGCGTCAAGGACCAACAACCCCTCCGCAAGCCTCCTCCCCTATTCGACTAGAGCGCCTCTCAGCTCGAATGGGCAATGGTTGGAGAAGCGGTCCACGAAACGCCCGAACGGGAGGGGGCGCGGCGGGCACTAGTCGGGAAGGCGGCATGGTCGGACAGGCTCACCACGAATGGCGCACGGACTTGCTGAGAGGACACGGACTTGGAGACGCGGACTACTGGGTCACCAGGTAGTTCACGATGGCGTCGAGGTCCGCGGGCGAGATGCTCGTGGCGAAGTCCTGGGGCATGAGGCCGTCCTCGTAGCCCTCGGTGAGCACGGCGCTCGGGTTGAGGATGGACTCCCTGATGAAGTCCGCGCCCTTCGTGCCGACCCCCGTGAGGTCCGGGCCGACATTCTGCTTCATTGCAGGAACGGACGCGAGGGTGTGGCACGTCCCACACCCGTTCAGGATGAGCAAGCCTTCAGGGCCTGTCGGGCCCCCTCCGCCCGTGGGAACGGGAGTGAAGGTAGGCGTAGGCTCGACGGTCGCGCCTACAGGAGGCTCGCAGTCGTCGCCCGAGGCGGCCACGATCCGCCCGTCTTGGGCGATAAAGCACTCCGATGCTGCGACTGGCTCGCCGCCGCACGCCGCCGTTAGGAGCGCGAAGAGCATGGCGGTGATGGCTAGGATGGCGAACGCTACCGGGCGGCGAAGCACCACGTGATACCTCTAATTCTCGTCTTGGTCCGAGGCGGTTGTGATTTCTGTCACTTTGTAACACCGGCCTCGGCGTGCTGTCAAGAAACTCGTCCTCGTAAGGGGAGCGACAGCGGAGCCCCACCCCACAGACAGCCCCGTTCCCGGTCTCCCGTGGGCCGGGAACGGTGAAGGCCCGGCGTCATCTCCCCTAACGCCAGGCCTTCGCACCGGGCCAACGTCTTCGCCTGCCAACAGAGGGCTGGGCTAGCTCACTCTCTTGACCTCGAGGGTCTCCCCAGGAGCGAGCGCCACTCGCCGCACGTTGATCCCCAGCTTGAGGAGCCAGTAGCCGAGGGTGGCCTTGGACACCTCGAGCTCGGCGGCAGTGGCCGAGAGCCCATTCTCGTTGATTTTTTCCGGCAACAAACGTTCGAGCGGCTGGTGGAAGCGCTCCTCCACCTGCTGCATCAACCGAGTCTTTCGCGCCATGTCAACTCCCTTCCTGAAGCTACCCTCAGGCGGCTAGCGTTCGGGCCGATTCTATACCCATACCTGACCATCTTGTCAACACTCCGCCTATCCAGAAATATAGACATTGTTTAGGAAATGTTCAGAACACGCCTGGCGAAGCCCTTCCCTGCTATGATTCGAGATGCCGTGCGCCAGTCCGTTATGGGCTGGAAGGCAATTTCACTCTTTCGAACACGGGCCTCTGACCTTGCCAGACGAACTTATCGTCATCCTGACCGCAATGACCCCCATTGGCGAGCTACGCGCCTCAGTGCCCCTAGCAATCGTGTCCTACGACATGTGGTGGCTGAAGGCGCTCGGGCTGTCCGTGGTCGGGAACCTGCTGCCGGTCCCGTTCCTCTTATATGGACTGCGCACGGTGGGGACCCGCATCGAGAGGCAGGAGAACGTGCTCGGCCGTCTGCTGCGCTGGCGGACGGAACGCATCGAGCGGATGTGGGGCGAGCGGATCCGGCGCTACGGGTTCTTCGGCATCGTCTTGGTCGTCGCCATTCCCCTACCCTTCACCGGGGCATGGACCGGGACGCTCGCTGTGTGGGCGCTGGGCGAGCCGGCACGGCGCGGCCTGTCGGCGATAGCGGTCGGCGTGCTGATCGCCGGCGCCATCGTGGCGGCCCTCACGGTCGCTGGCATGGAGCTCATCAGGCTCACGTAGGACCCTCCCGCCCACGACACTAGGCCACCCTAGGTTCCCGCCTAGGCGCCCAGGCGCCGCGTGCCCGCGCCCACGTCGCAATTGTGACATTTGCTCGTTGCGCAAACGCCCCCTCATTCCCTATCTTGTCTCTCATGCCCCGACCATCCGGCGCCCTCCACGGTCCCGATGCCCCGGCTGACGCCTGTCGGAAAGTGTCGGATTTTGTCGGAAAGTGTCGGGTTGATGTCGGACAGTGTCGCATTACTGTCGCAGAATGTTGCACACTGTCGCGCCCGAAACTCCCTAACTAGGAGTAAATGAACATGAAAACCGGGGAAATGCGACAGTTTTGAGAAAATCGGCGCAGAGGAGCCGTCATTTCCGCGCAGACCGAGACCTTGCGTAACTGCCCAACGCCAAGGGAGTCGGGGGTGAGGTTCCCCGCCTGCGAGGCAACGACGGGCGCGGGCGCGGGAATGACGGAGGAGCGTAGAATCAGGGTAGCGATGTGCAGGAGGCGGCATTGAACCTCTGGGATAAGACGAAGCGCAATCACGGGCTGGAGCACGCAACGATCTCCTTGCTCCTGGCCCAGTTCCCCCACGACAAGCCGATGGCGGGCTACTCGATACCCGCCGGGTTCCTGGTGCTCGGAAACGTGACAGCCGAGCAAGTGGAAGAAACGGCGCACGAGGCGCTCCTGCGCATGAAGAGCGGCGAGGGCGACTTGGCGATCTCCCCGTTCTGCGGAACGAATATCGTGGTGGGGGCCGGGCTCGCGACCATCGCGTCACTCGCGGGCTACCGGATGGCGGGGCGCGGGGTGGCCGGAGTCAGCCGGGCGTTCTCCAACACCGTCCTCGCCATCGTCGCCTCACGCCCGCTTGGCCGCCTCGTACAGCAGCGCTACACCACGTCGCCTGACGTCGAGGCGATGTCGATCGAGAGCATCACTCAGCACCAGCTCGGCAAGGTGCGGGTGCACTGGGTGGCGACGAGCTTCGCCTAGTGCTCCCCTCCCTAACGTCCGGTAAAGACGGGCTTCCGCTTCTCGACGAAAGCAACGTGCCCTTCGCGCCGGTCCTCGGTGAGGGCGAGCATCGCCGAGCAACGCTGCTCGTACTGGATCCCGCTGTCGACATCCACGTCCATCGCGACGTTGACGGCGTTCTTGATGCTGGCGAGGGAGAGCGGCGGCAGTTCGAGCAACCGGTCAGCCCATGCGCGGGCTTCCGCCATCAGCTGGTCCGGCGGGGCCGTCTCGTTCACCAAGCCCCAGCTCAGGGCGGTGGGGGCGTCGATGAATTTACCGAGGAGCATCATCTCCTTGGCCCTCGCCGGCCCGACGAGCCTGGGAAGCCGTTGGGTGCCGCCCGCCCCCGGAAGGATGCCGAGGGTGAGCTCCGGCAAGGCCATGCGCGCCTCGGTGCTCGCAATGCGCAGGTCGCAGGCCATGGCCAGCTCGAGGCCCCCGCCTGCGGCAACGCCGTTCACGGCAGCGATGCTCACCTGGCCCAGCCGCTCCAATCGGCGGAAGGTGGGGGAGATGACGGAGGAGGTCCGCGCGAACGAGAGGTCGTTGATGTTCTCAGTACGCTCCTTGATATCGGCGCCGGCGCAGAAGGCGCGTCCGGCCCCGGTCACGATAAGGACGCGGACGTCGGGGGTGGTCTCCATATCGGTAACGAATTGCTGGAGTTCGCCGGTGAGCTCACGGCTTATGGCGTTGAGCCGGTGCTGCCGGTCGAGGGTGAGGATGCCGAGAGAGCCTTCGGTCTCAAATCGGATGGTGTTGTAGGTCATGCGATTTCCTTTTGCGTAAAGTCAGATTCTGTCTCCAAGGCAACGGCGTAAGCAGACCCGCTTGACCGTCTGGAGAGGCAACACTATATTCGAAAGACGCCCCAGTAGCTCAGGTGGATAGAGCGGCTGCCTTCTAAGCAGCGGGTCACGGGTTCGAATCCTGTCTGGGGCGCCAGATTCCACATAGCACCCGGCGCCGCCCTGCCCTCTATGCAGGCGGGTTGGCGCCGTGGGCGGCCCAGACCGCCTGCATCTCATCGGCGATCGCCTGGGGCTGGCCGGTGAGGAACGGGAACCGAGGGGGGGCTAGCGCCGACCGGGCCCGGTTGGCCTCCTCCACGACCGACACGGGGCAAGGGCAGCATGCGGTTTCGGCCAGCGTCGCGAAGCACCCCTTTGGGGTCTCCGCCGTCGGCAACGGTCTTCAGGTCGTCCATGAAGCGCTTCCTCACCATGATGACGCCCCGATCGCTCTCGCCGAGGTGTTCGTTCCAGCGGTCGGACACGACCCCCTGCCCGACCCACGCGACGAAGTCTTGGTTCATAACGTGGCTCGTGATCCACCGGCCGGTCTGCTCATCACGGATGGGCGCGCTCCAGTACGGGATAGCCTCTTGCTCAAATGGCTGCTCGCCGGGGACAGGGTCGATGAACCAGCCGACGCTGAGGGTCGTTTCGTCGTCTATGGGCACGCGCCACTCGAAATGGCCGGTGTAGAGCGCGTTGGGCCAAAGGCAGACGCGGCCTACAGTCCACAGCTCGTTCTCCTCGTCGGTGTCGGCGCGGACGCGGCGGTACCGGAAGCCGAACTCGAACTCGTCGAAGCCGACTCTGAGGTGGGCGGGCGATTCGCCGTCTTCACCCTTCAGGCGCAGCGCCCAGTTGGAGTGGAGCCATTCGAAATGCACGGGATCGATCGAGTTCTCCTGGCATTGGAGCCAGTTGCATGGAACGGTGGAGAATACGACCTGCTTGTACCCGCGGTCGTAGTAGCGGTCCCAGTCCCATAGCTCGGGCACAGGGCCTTCGCCGATGTACGCCCAGAGCAGACCAGCCTTAGCGCGGACATGGCGCGCCTTGACCGATATCTTGTCCTTGAATCCAGCGTCCGGATGAGCTTTCTCTTCGAAGGGCTGCGCGAGGCAGCGCCCGGTCTCATCGAACAGCCAGCCGTGGTAGCTGCAACGGAGGCCATGCTCCTCGACCCATCCATATGAGAGGTCTGCGCGGCGGTGCGGGCAGTGCCGCTCGAGGAGGCCGTAGGCGCCCGCCTTGTCTCTGTACAGCACGAAGTCTTCACCCACGAGGCGGACAGGCTTGACGGGGGTGTCGTCCATCTCGGCGACGGCGGCGATGGGATGCCAGTAGCGGCGCATGAGCACGCCCATGGGCGTGCCGGGGCCGACCTGCCGGAGTAGGTCGTTCTCTTGGCGTGTCAGCATGCGGGTCTCCTTGGCGGGGCTTGGCCCTTTCCCGTTCAGCGGGGTCAGCGGGGGCACCATCGCTCCAGCGGACGGTATGACGCGGCGCTCCGTTTCGTCAACGGCCAGGGGTCGGGCCTAGGCCCGCGCAGCGGACGCTCAATGGAGGGACCGCGAGCGAGAGGGCGTCCTGTGGGCAATCTGACGGCGGCCCCTCCTCGTCCGGTGGCGGACGACCGAGAGACGCCCCAGCGTTGCGCCGGATTGCACAACCCCGTACAGTGGGCCAGAGGTCGGCCTGCAACGCAGGGAGGAGACTATGGCCATCTGGAGCAAGCTCCGCGGCGAATTCGTTGATATCGTCGAGTGGACTGACGATTCTCAAGACACCCTCGTCTATCGTTTCCAACGGCACGCTAACGAGATCAAGTACGGCGCGCAGCTGGTCGTCCGCGAGGGGCAGACTGCGGCTTTCGTCAACCAAGGCAAGCTGGCAGACGTTTTCGAGCCCGGCAGGCACATCCTGGAGACCGGCAACCTGCCTATCTTGTCGACCCTCCAAGGATGGAAGTACGGCTTTTCCAGCCCGTTCAAGGCGGAGGTCTATTTCGTAAGCACCAGGCGATTCACGGACCTCAAATGGGGCACCAAGAATCCCGTGATGCTCCGGGACCAGGACTTTGGACTCGTGCGCTTGCGTGCGTTTGGCACTTACGCCATCCGCGTTCACGACACCGCCATCTTGCTGCGAGAGCTCGTGGGCACCTCGGGCCACTACAAGACCGACGAGATCACCGATCAGTTGCGCAACGTCATCGTTTCGCGATTCGCCGACCTCCTGGGCGAAAGCAATATCCCCGCCTTGGACTTGGTTTCCAACTACGATGAGCTTGGGTCCTTTATGACCTCTAAGGTGAGGCCCGAGTTCAACGCCTATGGACTCGAGCTTACGAAGCTCCTCGTCGAGAACATCTCGCTGCCTGCAGAGGTTGAGGCCGCTCTCGACAAGCGCACCAGCATGGGCGCCGTCGGTAATCTGAACGCGTTCTCCCAATTCCAAGCTGCAACGGCCATGGAGGCCGCCGCCAACAACCCCGGCACCGCAGGCGGCGCAGTCGGTTTAGGCATGGGCATGATGATGGGCGGTCAGATGGGCCAGGCCGCCACGCCGCCAGCCGCAGCGCCCGCCCCGCCACCCGTGCCCCAGCCGACGCAATTCTTCGTGGCCGTCAACGGACAGCAGACGGGGCCATTCGACATGAATGTGCTGGCGATGCACATCCAACAGGGACAGCTCGCTCGTGACACTCTTGTGTGGCAAGCGGGCATGGCGCAGTGGACGAGAGCAGCGGATGTCAACACGTTGGCTGCGCTGTTTGACGCAGCGCCTCCTCCGCTGCCGCCGCAGGTCCAGTAGGCGCGTCCCGAACAAAGTCCCTGGACAGGAGCTCCATGACCGAAACGCAGGTTGAGCCTCAGCGCAATCAGTTCTCGTGCGGGCAGTGCGGGTCGCTGGTCGAGTTCCAGCCGGGCGCAGGCATGCTCGTCTGTCAGCATTGTGGGGCCGAGACTCCCCTCCCCGAGTCCAACGACGAAATCGAGGAACTGGACTTTCACGAGCGGCTGGCATCCCTGGAGGACGATGAGGAAGTCGAAGAGGCTCTCACTCTCGCCTGCCCAAGCTGCGGCGCGGAATTCGAGCGAGACGCGGGGCTCTCCTCCGAGGCGTGCCCCTTCTGCGGAACCACCATCGTAGCGGCGGGCGGCTCTCACAAACAGATCAAACCGCGCTCGCTGTTGCCATTCAAGGTGGAGCGCTCGAGCGCTCGGGCGCTGTTCCGCGAATGGGTTTCGAAGCTTTGGTTTGCTCCCAACGATTTCAAGAAGCGCGCCCGCTTGGACACGGCCCTCGCTGGCATGTACGTCCCGCATTGGACCTATGACGCTGCGGTAACCACGGAGTACAGCGGCCAGCGCGGGACCTATTACTACGTACCAGTGGTGATATCCACGGGCAAAGGCACGACCACGATCATGCAGCGCTATACGGCATGGGTCCCGGTGCAAGGCGTTGTGCACAACGAGTTCGACGACCTCTTGGTGCTCGCGAGCCACTCCCTGCCCACCCAGTACATGGAAAAGCTGGAACCGTGGGGCCTGTCCGATCTCGTCCCGTTCCAACCCGAATATATGAGCGGCTTCCGCGCCGAAAGCTACCAGGTCGGCCTCGAAGAAGGCTTCACCGAAGCCCGCAAACAGATGGGGGGGCCGATACGCGACACCATCCGGTACGATATCGGCGGCGACGAGCAGATGGTCCAGTCGATGCGCTCGGAGTTCAACAGCATCACCTTCAAACACATCCTGCTGCCCGTCTGGATCAGCGCCTACCGGTTCAGGAACAAGCCTTTCCGCTTCCTGATCAACGCTCGGACGGGAGAAGTGCAGGGTGAACGCCCCTGGAGCTGGATGAAGATAGCCTCGGCTGTAGGGGGAGCCACAGCGCTGTTGGCATCGGGTATTGCGGCTTTGGCGCTAACCCAGTAGACCCCGCCCGCGAGCCGCCGAGGTCGCGCCTACCCGAGTCTTGGAGCAACTAGGCCACCCTAGTAGGATGGGCTCGGAGGTGAGCGTGTTCGACCGGGCATGTCAGGCGGAGCATGTTCGTTATGTAGCAATCAGCGAAGCCAATGGCGGCGCTAGTAGGAGGCCATCATGAGTGAACTGGTGTTGGGAACAGACGAAGGCGTGTTCGCGTTCCACCCGGACAGCGGCAAGTTCCACGCGGAGGACGGCCCAAACAAACGGGTGATGCTCGCCGCAGCCGGCGACACCGTGTACGCCGTGACGGACGATGCCGCAGTCTGGCGCCGGAGCGGGCACAACCACTGGGAGCTGGTGAACTCCCGCGCGGTCGAGGTCCAGCCCTGGACGCTGGGGGCCGACGCTCGCGTGCCGGGGCTGGTGTGGCTGGGCGTGTCGCCGGCGATGGTGTATAGGAGCGACGACGGAGGAGAGAGTTGGGCGGGGTGCGATTCGTTCAACGATATCCCGGGCCGAGAGACGTGGACGTTCCCGCCGCCGCCGCACATCCCACACGTCCGCTCAATCTTCCCCGACCCTACGCAAGCAGGCGGAGTATACGTCGGCGTCGAGGAGGGCGGGGTGTTCCGCAGCGTCGACGACGGCACGACGTGGGAGAGCCTAAACGAAGGGCTTTTCTTCGATGTCCACGAGGTAATGGCGGACCCCGATGCGCATCACCTCTACGCGACCACAGGATCGGGTTTCCATCGCAGCGAGGATGGCGGCCAGAGCTGGCGGCTGGTGAAGGAAGGACTAGACCGACCATACACGATGCCCTTGGTTGCGGCGCCGGAGGACCCGGGGTTGCTGTATACAGCCGCGGCGGCAACGCCGCCCCCAGGGTGGCGTACGAACAGCACGGCCAACGCCGCGATCTACCGCAGCGAAGACGGCGGCGTCCACTGGCTCCAGCTCGCGGAGGGACTGCCAGTCTCCTTTGAGGCGATGGTCCGGACGATGGTGGCCGGTCCCGGCGGCGCGCTGATAGCGGCCGCAGCCACCGACCTCTACCTGAGCGAGGACCGCGGGGAGCACTGGAGCCTCGTGAAGTCCGACGTGCCCACCGTGCGGTCGATGGTGCTGGTGTAACGTCGCGGGGGCCAGTTCGGGCCGGCAAACCCCTGGGAGACAGCATCGAACCGCGAGCGCCCGTGGGCAGTGGCGCGGAACTTTGGTCGGCCCTGCGCCCTTACCCGCCCGCTCAAACCCTCGCTGCTGCCGCTAGCGGGATGCCGCCTCGGTCCCGGTCTTGACCAGGGTCTCCTTGGCCACGAAGGCGAGCAGGACGCCGCCGATGAGGAGGATGGGGGCGTAGGCGATGAATGGGGCGACGGGGCCAACGCTGTTGACAAGCAAGCCGCCGAGCAGCGGCGCGCTCACTCCCCCCACCTCCGCCGCGGTGCGACGGAAAGCTTGGAGACGGCCTCGCACGTGACCGGGAAGAACGTCGTAGGTGCTCGCGGCGAGTGAGCCGAGCGATAGCCCGTTCGCCAAGGCCATGACCCCAACCAGCAGCGACAGCAGCAGGAACGTGTCGGCGAACGGCACGAGCAGGAAGGCAATGCCCGGCAGGAAGGTGCTGGGAACCGTGCCCCACTTCCGGCCCAGCTTGTCGAGGACGATGCCGGCGGGAAGGATCATCGCGAATACGACTCCTCCCGAAATTGAGAAGAGCACGCCGATTTCGGTCGACGAAAGCCCCAGCTGCTCGTCGGCGTAGAGAGGCATGACGCTCTGGAGGGTGATGCGGAAGATGAAACCTGCGAAGGTCGCGAACACGAACACCCAATAGCTGGCGCGCAGTCCGGGGTGAATCTCCTTGAACAGCCCGACCAAGTCACGGACGCGGCGGCCCACTCCGCCGCCCGCAGCCGGAGGAGGAGCGTCGGTCGGGGCGCGCCGCCGCGCAGTGTCGTGGGCGAAGAGGCCAAGGGCCACGGCGAAGGACGTGACGACCGCGAAGCCGATAAAGGTCGCGCGGAAGCCGAGGCCGTCAGCCAACAGCCCCCCGCGAGCGGGCCGATGGCGAGGGCTCCGGAGTGCATGCCATGGAAGCCACTAAGCACCCTACCCCGCTGGTCATTTCGGACGAGGTCGATTCCAGCGATCTCTCTGCCCATCGCCCACAGGCTGTCTCCTATCCCGACCAGGAAGGTCGCGGCGAGGATTGGCAAGAACCAGGGCGTACCCGCGCCAACGAGGGCGCCTACGAGGACGAGAGCGGGACCGCCGACCAAGAGCTTGCGGGAGCCGAAGCGATCGATGAGGACACCAGCGCCCGGTATGCCGAAGAACCGGCCAAGGGCATAGGCGGTGACGACTTGGGCGGCGGCGCCGGGCGAGACGTCGAAATAGTCGGCCAGGACCGGCGTGATGGGCAGGAGCATCGCCCAGCCGGCGCCCGATATGAGCGTGCCGGTGTAGAGGTTCGCCAGGCCGCGGACGGACGGATTCCGTAGGAGGCCGACCCGCACCCTAACCCTCCCCCTTATAGGGGTGAGTCTCCCGCCTGCGCGGGAATGACGAGGCTGCGGGCACTAGGATGCGGCCCCAATCATGCCAACGACTTCGCTCGCGGTCCGCACTCTCGCCATGAACGGGAACATGCGCGTCATAAGCTGGTCGTGATTGTCCTGGTTCCCGGCTCGGCAAGCGTCGCTGACGATGACGAGGTTGAAGTCCATGTCGCGGGCGGAGTAGGCGGTGGAAACGATGCCCACGTCGGTCGCGCCTCCGCAGAGGATGATGGTGTCGATGCCGCGGGTGCGGAGGCTGAGCTCAAGGTGCGTCTGGTGGAAGGCGCTCCAACGGTGCTTGGCGATGAAGTAGTCGTCGGGGCGAGGGTCGAGCTCGGGGATGACCTCGGAGCTCCAGTCACCCGCGTAAATCATGAGGTAGGGCTTAAAGGGCCTGTCCTCGGGGTCGGGCCAGGGAGTCCCGCGGACGTCGGTGTCGTTGTAGAGGAGGGCCGAGTCCAGCCCGTCGTGGCGGTGGTCGGCGCGGGCGAAGAACACAGGAATGCCGGCGCCCCGAGCAGCATCAAGAACGAGGCGACAGTTGTCGACCATGGGCTTGGCGGCGGCCCAGTCCTCCTCCGTGCCCGCGTGGAAGTAGGCGTTGAGCATGTCGAAGAAGAGGAGCGCGGTCTTATTGGGGTCGATCGAGGCGTAACTCATGGCGGCCCTCCTGAAGAGGTTGGTTGCGGGCCACTATACGCCCGTCCAGACTCCCTTCTTCAGTCCTCCGTTCAAGGGAGGCCCCGGCTAGTTCAAATGGATTATGAACTAGCCGGGTTTATGCTCCGGCAACCGTACGGCTAGGCGGTTGGGGCCGCTTCCCAGGGAGGAGCCTCAGCCCAGGGCTTCAGGAAGGCCTCAATCTGCTTGACGTGCGCGTCGCTCTGGCCCGCCTGGGAGGGCACAAACTTGGCCATGCGCGCGGGATTGTTCATCGACGGCCAGTGCTCGAGCGGCAGGTTGATGCACTCGTTCACCTTGGCGTCGCGCACCGTGCCAAGCGGGTCGCCTCCGTCGGCTACAACGGTCATCTGCTCGGTGAGGAGCTTGCGGTAGAGGATGATGCCGCGGTCGGACTCGCCGAGGTGCTCGCGGTGTCTCGGGGCGATGCCGCCCTGGGTGATCCATGCAACGAAGTCCTGGTGGTTGACGAGGTCCTCGATCAAGCGGCCGTCAGGCTCGTACAGGGGAACGTTGAAGTAAGGGATGGTCTGCTGGGGCTCGACCTGCTGGCCGGGCGCGGCGCGGTAGAAGTACCAGGTGACGTGGAGAGTGTGCTCGTCGTCCACCGGCGTCCGGAATTGCATGGAGCAGCGCACCGAGCTGCCGACGAACAGGATCTGCGGGAACATGACCGGGTGGCCGACCGCCCAATCGCCGTGGGTCTCGTCGATACCCTCGGTGACGCGGCGCTTGATGATGCCGTAGTCGAACACATCAAACCCGATCTTCTGGTGCCGCTTGGGCAGGATACCGAACTCGTCGGCCTCGACGAGTCCGAGACGCACCGCCTTGTCGTGCTGCTGGCGCACGCCCCAATAGCCGTGCAGCCACTCCAGGTGGACGGGGTCGAGGGAGTTCTCCATGCACTGGAGCCAGTTGCACGGGAGCGGCGCAAGGGCGACCTCGCTCCAGCCGTCCTCCCACGTGAAGGGCTCCCACTTCGGAAGCAGGGGCGCGGGGGCCGGGCCCATGTACGCGAAAATCATGCCCGCGAGCGCCTGCACGGGGTAGCCGGCGATCTTGACCTTCTCCTTGAAGCGTCCGTCCGGGTGGACCGTTTCCTCGAAGGGCTGCTCGATGCACTGGCCGGTCTCGTCCATCATCCAGCCGTGGTACATGCAGCGCAGGCCGTGCTCCTCGGGTATGCCGTAGGAGAGGTCGACGCGGCGGTGGGGGCAGAAGCGGTCGATGAGCCCGAGCGTGTCCGACTTGTCCTTGTAGAGGACGAGGTCCTCGCCGAGGAGCCGGACGGACTTGGTAGGTTTGTCGTCGAGCTCGCCGACAGCGGCGATGGGATGCCAGTAGCGGCGCATGAGCTCGCCCATCGGCGTGCCCGCGTCCACCCTCGATAGCTTCTCGTTCTCTTGGATGTTGAGCATGGTCGGTCTCCTATTGAAACGCTCGCGGGATCCTGTTCAAACACTTACGGGCCGAATGGCGGGATTGTAGCACCGCCGCGCAAGCGAGAGCGCCGCTCCGAGCACGAAAGTCCCCGGATGCCCTCGCCCGCGCACTCGTGTGGCGGCAGGCGCTACGAGCACCGGGCGGCGCATTCTTTGTCCAACGGTCTCATTTGGTCTCATTTGGTCTCATTTCACTCGTAAGGTCCCTGCTCCCCCGGATGGTGGAGGACAGTATGGTGGAGGGATAAGGGGCCCCAGGCAGACATGGTAGGAGGAGCGGGGCGTTGGCGGAAGGGGCAAATGTCGCAGTGGGGTGTTGTCTCGGGGAGCAGGGCTGGCTGGCCGCGCCGTATAATCCGGGCATCCATACGTCAGGGAGGCGCGTTATGCCCCTCGACCCGCAAGCAGAGCAATCACTCGCGCAGCGCGCAGGCGCGCCGCGACAGCACGAGGTGAGCCCGGCCGAGGCGCGGGCGATGCAGGAGGCGCAGCCCCGCCTAGCCGGTCCAGATGTCGCGGCGGTGGAAGACCACATGGCGCCGGGGCCGCACGGAGACGTGCCCGTGCGGGTCTACCGCCCCACCCTCCGACAGAACGAACCAGGCGATGCCCTGCCCGTGACGATGTGGTTCCATGGCGGCGGGTGGGTCGTCGGGAACATCGAGACGAACGACGCGACGTGCCGCGCGCTCGCCAATGAGTCAGGAAGCATCGTCGTGTCCGTCGACTACCGCCTAGCGCCGGAGCACCGGTTCCCCATCCCGTTCGACGACTGCTATGCGGCGACGTGCTGGACGGCGGAGAACGCAGCTTCGTTCGGCGGCGACCCGTCGAGGGTGGCCGTGGCCGGGGGGAGCGCGGGGGGCAATTTGGCGGCGGCTGTGGCGTTGCGGGCGCGGGACGAGGGCGGCCCCAAGCTCGCGCAGCAGACGCTGGTCTACCCCGTGACGGACCGCGACTTCGAGCGGCCGTCGTACGCCGCAAACGGCGATGGGTACGGCCTGGACCTGGATGTGATGGTCTATTTCTGGGACTGCTACCTGTCGAGCGAAGCCGACGCGTCGAATCCCTATGTGGCGCCCATGCTCGCGGAGGACCTGTCCGGGCTGCCCCCAGCGTACGTGCTGACGGCGGAGTACGACCCGCTGCGCGATGAAGGGGAGGAGTACGCGGAGCGACTGCGGGCTGCGGGCGTGCCGACGACCGCGACACGGTACGACGGCATGATCCACGGGTTCTTCAACGCCGGCATACCGTTCGACCGCACATGGGACGCCATAGCCGAGACAGCGAGCGAGCTGCGGAAGGCGTTCGGCACTGCGTAATCCCACCGGCGCCAACTCCGGCCCCCCGGGGATACCTCGCTTCTGGCCGTCCCACCGCATCTTCTATGGGTGGGCCATCGTCGGGGCGGCGTTCATCGCGACGTTCGCGGAGGTGCCGGGCTTCGGGCCGGTGTTGACGATCTTCGTCAAGCCGATCCAGGACGAGCTGGGCTGGTCGTACACGACAATCTCGACTGGTTTCCTCATCGGGAGCGCGGCGGGGGCGGTCGCATCGACCGTCACGGGATGGCTGGTCGACAAGTACGGGCCGCGCGTCGTGGTCGCGCTGGGGGGCGTTGGGCTCGCCGGGGCGCTAGTGGGGCTGTCGACAATACAGGAGCCGTGGCACTTCTGGACGTTCTTCGGGCTGGCGCGGGGATCAGTTATAGCCGGCGTGGAGATCGGGTCGTCAGTGGCGATAGCGAAGTGGTTCGTGCGGCAGCGCGGGCGGACGCTGGCGCTCAAGTCGATGGGCCAGCGCTCGGGGCAGGTCGTGCTCCCCATCGTGAGTTTTCTCATCATGGACGCGTCAGACTGGCGGACGGCGTACGTGGCGCTGTCCGGGTTCGCGTGCCTGGCGATCGTCGTGCCTGCGCTGGTGCTGATGCGCAGCCAGCCGGAGAACTACGGACTGCTGCCGGACGGCGCGACCGACCTGCGCAACGCTCGCCTTCACGGGAATGACGGGGGAGAGAGGGAGCGCGGGACGCAGGTCGTCGAGGAGGAGTCGTGGACGCTGCGGGAGGCGCGAGGGACGCGGGCGTTCTGGCTCATCACCGTGTTCCTGATATGCACGCCGTTCGTGCAGGGGGCGACGAACCTGCACATGGCGCCTATCTTCCACGACCGCGGGCTGAGCGACGGGCAAGCGGTGGCAATCGTATCCATCTTTGGGATGTCGTCAGTGTCGTCGATCCTGCCCATGGGGTTCATCATGGAGCGCGTACAAGTACGGCTGGGAGCGATAGCACAGGCGCTGCTGGTGCTCACTTCGATGCTGCTGCTGTTGCTTCCGGCGGGCGGTTTCCCGGTCGCGGTCCTCTGGGCGGTGATCTTCGGCGTGGGGGCGGGGATGCGGAACGTCATCGAGGTGCTGCTGCTGGCGAACTATTTCGGGCGGGGTTCCCTGGGAGCGATCAAGGGCTTCACCGCCCCCTTCCGCATGATCAGCCCGTTCGGACCGGTGCTGGCTGGGTTTATCCGCGACGAGTCGGGCAGCTACGTGGGAGCGTTCATTCTGTTCGCGGGCGTCTCGGTGCTGATGCTGTTGCTCATGGTGTTCGCGACACAGCCGAGGAAGGCGGCGGCCGGGGCTGTAGCGGGACCGTGAGCGTGTTAACGTAGGCGACACCGGCGCCGAAGGGCTGCGAGCGCTCATCATGTCCCGACGGACGTTGGACGCCGGTACAGAAGGGAGGAGGCCATGGCGACGTTTGGCGTGATAGACGCCGATACGCACGTGGACGAGAACGAAGCCACGTGGAAGAGCCTGGAAGAAGCGGGGTCGAAGCATGTCCCGGTGTCTGTGTCGGCCGACGCGCGGGCGAAGGCCGCTACGGCCGACCGCCCCGATTCGCAGGGCGCGCAGGTCGGGGGCGTTTTCGGCGACCGATGGTGGCTCGTCGAGAACCGCCTGCAACCGAGGGTAACCCGCGACGAGGAGCATCACCCTCTGCGAGAGCGGCGCGAGCTTGACGACGTGGCGGGCCGTCTGCAGGACATGGACAAGATGGGGGTAGAGGCGCAGGTGGTCTTCCCGACCTTCTTCATCCGCTACGGACCCGGGGACCCAGAGTCGGAGGCGGCGATCACCGGGGCGTACAACCGCTGGCTGGCGGAGCGATGCGCGATGAGCAACGGCCGCCTGCGATGGGCGGCAGTGCTACCGCTGCTCGACCCGGACAAGGCGGTCGCGGAGCTGCGCTGGGCGAAGGAGCACGGGGCGTGCGCAATCTTCAAGCGAGGGTTCGACTTGGAGAAGCCCGTGAGCGACCCGCACTTCTTCCCGGTCTACGAGGAAGCCGATGCGTTGGACATGCCGCTGTGCATTCATACGGGCCATCCGCTTCCGGGGCGCGAGTGGGACAGGGGTTTCCCCGTGATGGCGGCGTTCACGGCAGTTGTCTTGGGGGGACTCCCCGGCAAGTTCCCGAATCTCAAGTTCGGGTTCATCGAGGCCGGGGCTGCGTGGGTCCCATACGCGCTCTCCAGCCTGGGGATGGCGCGCCGGTCTCTGGCGCTGCATGACCGCCGTCCCACGTTCGAGATGCAGCAAGACCTCTTCCGCAATGACCGCCTGTTCGTGACCTTAGACCCGGTGGACCAAGTGGAGCACCTGCTCGACTTCGGCATGGAGGACAATCTGATGGTCGGCACGGACTATTGCCACTCCGACCCATCGGCGAACCTCGCGGCCCTCGACGAGGTCGCGCAGTGGGCGAGCGAGGGACGAATCAGCGAGCAAGTCGCGCGAAAGATCCTGGAGACGAACGCGCGGCATTTCTACGGGCTGTAATCCGCGACGAGAGCTTGGAGGGAGAGCATGTTGGAAAAGGTTGTGCTCGGACGGACAGGCTTGGAAGTAACCAAACTGGGATTCGGCGCGTTGGAGATGCGCGACGTTGTCGAGAACGGCGGGCGGCTCCCGAGCGAGGAGCACGCAGGAGTGGTGCTCAACGCAGTGCTTGACTCCGGAATCAACTTCATCGATACGGCGCCGGGTTACGGGCGGAGCGAGGAGTTCATCGGCCGCTTCATCTCCGAGCGGCGCAACGAGTACTACATAGCGACGAAATGCGGCCGTCCCCAGACCGGCGCCCCGCAGGCCCAGTCCGAGTGGTCGCGCGGCGATATCCTGCGCTCCATCGACGACAGCCTCAGCCGGCTAAAGATGGAGTACGTTGACATTCTTCAGCTTCACGGGCCTAGGGTTGCAGACGTGGAGGCGCACGACTGTGTCGCGACGCTCGAAGAGGTGCGCGCGTCGGGTAAGGCGCGGTTCATCGGCGTATCGGCAGTCCTGCCCGACATCGAGACGTTCGTGAACTGGGGGGTATTCGACACGTTCCAGATCGTGTACTCCGCATTGGAGCCGGAACACGAAGAGACCATCAGTGCCGCGGAGGCTATGGGAGCCGGGACGATCATCAGGGGAGGGTCCGTCAAGGGCGCTCCGCTGCGCGAGCAGGGACGCGGCGGGGAGTTTCCTATCGTACGCGGGCGATGGGTGGAGTCGGGCCTCGCCGACATGCTCGAAGGGATGGACCTCGTTTCGACGATGTTCCGCTACTCCTTGGCGCATCCATCGGCGCATACGTTCATCAACGGAACCCAGAACCTAGACCATCTGAAGGCGAATATCGAAGCGGCGGAGATGGGTCCGCTGGACGACGAGCTGCAATCGGCCATCCGGGAACGCGTGATGGCGGCGGTTGCAAAGGAAGGTTAGCAAGTAGCGGCAGCGCGGCCCCTTCCGTCTCACTATCCGATTACTATCCGAGCAACTGCATCGAGGCGAGGCTTATGGATATCAATGAAGTACTACCAAGCGAGCTAAGCCTTGACAGCGCCATCGAATTACTGTCGCCCGTGGCGGTTTACGTGCTGGGCATGGCCGTTTACGCGCTCTTCGTGTTCAAGTTCTACCGGTTCGTCGCTGCTCGGGACATGTTCGCGCTGGACCTGTCCAGGTATGAAGAGTCGCGAGTCCGGTGGCTGCGGGCCGTGCTTCATGTGGTCATGTACGTCACAAAGTACATCATCCTGTTCCCGGTGTTCGCCTTCTTCTGGTTCGCGGTGCTGACGGCGATCCTGGCTTTCCTCTCGAAAGACCAGACGTTCCCGGACGTACTGCTGATGGCGCTAGCGACGGTCTCCGCAATCCGCGTGACCGCGTACTACAGCGAAGAGCTATCCAGAGATCTGGCAAAGATTCTCCCCTTCGCCGTGCTGGGTTTCTTCCTCATTGACGCGTCTTTCTTTTCGGTCTCAGAGTCTCTGGAAGTGCTGAAGAGCGCCCAGGACTACACGGAGAACATCTTCTACTACCTGGCGTTCCTCATAGCTTTGGAGTTCGCGTTGCGCCTCGCCATGGCGGTCGCCAAGTTCCTCGTCGCAGTCATGGCACGACTGCTGGGAGAACGTAGGCCCACTTCGGCAGAGGAGCCGCCAGCGGCGGGAGGGTAGCAGGCCAAGGTATAGCCTCCTCCCAGCCTCCCCAGCAGACGGGGGAATGGTCTTCAGCGTTGGTTGGGCGGGCCTCATGTTTCGACAGGCTCACCACGAACCTATTGGGAATGACAGATAGGCGCGAGAAGTCGGCCCTACTGGTTGAGGGTCGCTTGCGCCTCCGTCCAAGGCTGCTCGCCTGCCCACGTGCTGAGTACGCGCTCAATGGTCGAGACGAGTTCGGGCGGCTCGCCCTGCTGTAGGGGCATGTAGCGCGTTATCCACGTCACGTCGGAGAGGGCCTGCCAGCGTTCCAACGGCAGGTCTATGCGCTTATTCACGTCAGGGTCGCGCACGACGCCCCTCGGCTCGCCGCCGTCCTCGACGATGCGGGCCTGCTCCTTCAGCACCTTGCGGTAGAGGATGATGCCGCGGTCGGACTCCCCGAGCTTCTCCTTTTCGCGCTCGGCATTCGGCCCCTGGGTAATCCACGCGACGAAGTCTTGGTGGTTCACGAGGTCAGGGATGAGCGTGCCGTCCGGCTCGTAGAGATTCACGTACCAGTAGGGCACTCTCTCCTGCTTGGGCGGCTCGGCGCCCTCGGCGGCGCGATAGAAAAACCAGGTGATGTGCATCGTGTGGGTGTCGTCCACCGGCACGCGGTACTGGAGCGTGCAGTTCACGACGCTGCCGACAAAGAGGACGTTCGGGAAGAGCACGGGGTGCCCGATCTTCCAGTCGTGGTCTTCCTCAGTGGTGCCTTCGACGACGCGACGCTTGACGAGGCCGTAGTCGAAGACATCAAACCCGATTTTCTGGTGTCTGCGCGGCACGGTGGGGAAGCTGTCCGCCTCGGCGAGGCCAAGCTTGACCGCTTTGTCCTGCTGCTGCCGAACACCCCAGTAGCCGTGCAGCCACTCCAGGTGCACCGGGTCCATGGAGTTCTCCATGCACTGCAACCAGTTGCACGGCAACTCCACGATGCCGATGTCGCTCCAACCGCCCTCCCATTCGAACGTCTCCCAGTGCGGGAGCAGCGGCGCAGGCTGCGGGCCGAGGTACGCGAAAACCAGCCCGCCATAGGACTCGACCGGGTAGCCGGCGATCTTGACCTTCTCCTTGAAGCGCCCGTCGGGGTGGACGGTCTCCTCGAAAGGCTGCTCAATGCACTGGCCCGTCTCGTCCATCATCCAGCCGTGGTACATGCAGCGGAGGCCGTGCTCTTCGGGGATGCCGTAGGAGAGGTCGACTCTGCGATGGGGGCAGAACCGGTCAATCAGCCCCAGCGTGCCGGACTTATCCTTATAGAGAACGAGGTCTTCGCCGAGGATGCGGAGGGCCTTGGTGGGGCGGTCGTCGAGCTCGGCGGCGGCGGCGATGGGGTGCCAGTAGCGCCGGAAAAGCTCGCCCATCGGCGCACCGGGCATGACGCTCGTAAGGTCTCTGTTCTCCTGTGCAGTAAGCATTGGACGGAACCTCCTTCCCCCCGTAGGGGGCACGCACCACTCTGCGGCGATTGTAGCGCACGCATGGGCACTTTCGCGCGGGGCCGTGCGTCTGGCACCGATCCGCCCCTAATAAAATCCGCCCGAATCCAATGATCGCGCCATGTCTGTTTCGACGCACCGTGATAGACAATCCAGCCGTCCGTAATCCACCGCTGGAACCGTTCAAAGGAGGCCGCACTATAGATGGTTTGAAGAGTTATATGGTCAGGCTGGGTTCGCTCGAGCTCGGAACAGTCATCTTCTGGATGCTGTTCTGGCTCGCCAATGGGTTAGCCAAACTCATTCCTGGGGCCAATATCGGCGTGAAGTTCGCGGAGAAGGGCGACATGAACCCCTTTGCAGCCACGCTGGACAAGATGGGCTGGGGAACAGGCCTCGGCGAATTCGCCCTCTACTTCACGGGAGTCGTTGAACTGTTCGTCGGGCTCATCTTCACGTGGGCTCTCATCCAGTTCTTCATGCACACGAGTCCCGCAGCACGCCAGCCATGGATCCTGTTCGGGCTGTTCGTCAGCGTCATCATTTTCGCCGTATTCGCCTTCTCGAACGTCGTTACGGCATCCCGTCCGACGCCGCTCATCTGGCACACCACCTACTTCGGCGTAGTTGGCGTGTCGTGGCTGGTCATCGTCGGCCAGGGTATGTGGACGCGGGCAGCCGGCGGCGACGACAACTAGGGTCACTCCAACCGAATAGGGAACGTGAACGAGGGCTGCTCCTGAGGGGCAGCCCTCGTTGCGCACCAGGAACCTGCCGAGGGAACCTCGATCCGCTCGCCCACACTGCGTGCGCAGTTGCTCTATAATCCGCCAGACATGCATTGGTCCGACGTTGTCATCGAGAGTCTGCGCGAGCACGAGGTCTGGCACGCGACGTACGTGCCGGACGCCATCAACTGGCAGGTGCTCGCCAAGCTGGAAGCCGACCCTGCCTTCACCGTCGTGCCCGCGGCGCGGGAGGAGGAGGCGATCGGCATCGCTGGAGGCGTCTACGCAGGAGGTGGTCGGGCCGCGATGTTCATGCAAAGCAGCGGCTTCGGCAACACGATAAACGGGCTCGCGCAGCTGCTCACCGCATACCGCATCCCCGTTCCGCTCTTTATCGGGATGCGCGGCGGACTAGGGGAGTTCAACGAGGTGCAGGTGCCGTCCGCGCGCCCTATCCCCGCTATCCTGGACACGCTGCATATCCAGCACTACGCGCCGCAGCACGAGGATGAGGTGCAGAAGTACGTCGACGGCGCGATAGAGCTGGCCTACGCGAGCCGCATGCCTGTGGCCGTGCTCTGGTACGCGCAACTGGTGGGAGCGAAACGTGCTACGTCGTGAGGGCATCGCCGCGCTGGTGCGCAGGCTTGAGAACGAACCCGTCATCGCCAACCTTGGTCCGGCGACATTTGACCTGTACGCGGCGGGCGACCGCGACGCGAACCTCTACACTTGGGGCGCGATGGGGCTGGCCTCGTCCATAGGACTCGGGGTAGCGCTGGCCGCGCCGGACCGCAAGGTGTTCGTCACCGACGGCGACGGCTCGCTGCTGATGAACCTCGGATCGCTGGCGACCATAGCGCGTCAAGCGCCGCCGAACCTGGTGCACATCGTGTGGGACAACCACATGTGGTACGAGACGGGCGGCCAGCCGACGCATACGTCCACGGGAACCGACCTCGCGGGTGTCGCGCTCGCGGCGGGCATACGCAACGTGGCGAGAGCGGGGACAATCGAGGCGTTCGAGGAAGCCCTCGACCGGGCGATACGCGAGCCGGGGCCATGGTTCATCCACGTAGACGTGGAGGAGACGGGCGAGCCTCGGATGCGCCCACAGGTAGTAGTGGAAGAGAACCTCGTGAAGTTCCGCCGCACGTTCGCCGGCTAGCGATTCGCCTTACACACTGACGGACGACCGATGATCGAGAACGCCGGGCACGCCTGGGCGGAACGCGAAAAGCGCACCGCCTTCCGGGCCAATTTCCTCGCCCGGCGTAGGCTGCCTGCTCGACGAAGTGGCGTACGCGGTGCGAAGGTCTACGCCCCCGAAACCGATGCTCGTTATCTTCCGCGCCGGGAACTTCACCCGCGCTATCTCGGCTCCAGCGGGGTCGTACCGCACGACGGACCAGCCGCCCGACAGGGCAACCCACAGGCAAGCCTCCGCATCGAGCGTAATGCCGTCGGGCGAGCCGCCCTCCTCTCCCGAGAGGTCGATGAAGGCACGTCGGTTGGAGACCCCTCCAGAGTCGAGATCATAGTCGAATAGGGAAATGCGCCTTCCGCGAGTCTCGGCGACATAGAGAAGTCGATCGTCCGATGAGAAGGCCATGCCGTTCGGCATCTCCAAGTCGGTCGCAAGCAATATCGCGGAGCCATCCAGCCCAAGGGAGTGGAGCGAGCCAGTCCCGCCTTCAGGCGGGACAACGCCCGCAACCACACGGCCGAGCCGGTCAGCGACGACATCGTTGAAGCGGGACTCCCCCTCCCCCGGCAGTCCGTCGATGAGGAGGCGGACGAGACCACCCGCCTGCGCCGTCGCCACTTTCGTGTGATCCATGAACAGCAGCAGCGAGCCATCCGCTTGGAAGGTGAACGCGTAGAACGAATGGCCCTCGACCACTGTCTCGACCGCGCTGGTCGCCGGGTCCAAGCGTAGTACGCGCTGCGACCGGTTGTCAGTCCAGTAGAGGCGGCGGTCGTCGGGGTTCCATAGCGGGTTCTCGCCGACGATGTCCGGGGTCTTGGCGACGATTTCTACGTTTGAGGTTGCCATTGCGTTGCTCCCGGAGCTACTTCCCCAATGCTCCCCCGAGGCAGAGGAGAAGACCTTCCCCGCAGACGGGAGGAGAAGACAGCAATAAGAGAGGGGGCCCTGCAGGGCCCCTCTCTTTAGTTTCGCTGGTCAGGCCAGTTATTTGGCAGCGGCAGCGCCGACGGTCTCCATGATGAGCCTGGTTACGGTGTACGGGTCCATATTGGCATTCGGGCGGCGGTCTTCGATGTAGCCCTTGCCCTCGACCTCCACCTGCCAGGGAATGCGAACAGACGCGCCACGGTCGGAAACGCCATACTTGAACTCCTTGTAGGACGCGGTCTCGTGGAGACCCGTGAGGCGCTCCTCGATACGGTAGCCGTAGTTCTGTATGTGCAAATCGTGGCGGGTTTTCAACGCCTCGGCGGCGTCGATGTTCGGCTGGTAGCTGGTGCGCATCGCATTCGTGGAGAAGTTGGTGTGCGCGCCTGCCCCGTTCCAGTCGCCGCGCGCAGGCTTCGGGTCCAGCGTAGCGCTGATATCGAATTCCTCGCCGACCCGGTAGAGCAGCCAGCGGGCGACCCAGAGCTGGTCGGACACGCCCAGCGCGCCAAGCGGACCAACCTGGAACTCCCATTGGCCCGGCATGACCTCTCCATTGATGCCGGAGATGTCGAGTCCGGCCTCCAGGCAGGCATCGAGGTGCGCCTCGACGACCTCCCGCCCGAATACTTCGTCCGCGCCCACACCGCAGTAGTAACCGCCTTGAGGCGGGGGATACCCGCCATCGGGAAAACCGAGAGGGCGATTGCCCTGGAAGAACGTGTACTCCTGCTCGATGCCGAACCAGAAGTCCAGGCCCGCGTACTCCTCGGCGGCCACAGCGCATGCCGCGCGCATGTTCGTCGGATGCGGGCTCATGTCCGTCAGAAGCACCTCAGTCATCACGAGAACGTTGTCGCCGCCACGAATGGGGTCGGGACACGCGAAGACAGGCTGCAGGACGCAGTCAGAGGCGTCGCCGGGCGCCTGGTTCGTCGACGAGCCGTCAAAGCCCCAGATAGGCAGGTCCGCGAGCTCGCCGCTCTCCACCACCTTTGCCTTGGAACGGAGTTTCGCCGTCGGCTTAGTGCCGTCTACCCAAATGTACTCTGCGCGTATCTTCATGATTGCCTCCTGCTTAATCTTAAAGTGCCAGACTGCTCACGGGGACTAGCCATCTCGCTATTGCTCATCGATCTCGATGGTCTGAATCTTGTCGCCCTCAGTTGCCGCAGATTGCGGGTCGCGGAGACTGATGCTCATGAGCACGTCCATCCCGCCGGTGACCTGCCCAAAAACGGCGTGCCGTCCATCCAGATGCGGAGTGGGGACGTGGGTAATGAAGAACTGGGAGCCGTTTGTATTCGGCCCGGCGTTCGCCATGGAGAGAATCCCCGGCTTGTCGTGCTTCAGGCTGGAGTGGAACTCGTCCTCGAACCGGTAGCCCGGCCCGCCCGTGCCCGTACCCGTCGGGTCCCCGGCTTGGGCCATGAAGTTGGCGAGGACACGGTGAAATGTGGTGTCATCGTAAAAGCCCTCGCGAGCGAGAAATACGAAGTTATTGACCGTGTTTGGGACCTTGTCGGCGAAGAGCTCTACAACGATATCGCCTTTCTCCGTCTTGAAGGTAGCGGTGTAGCTCTTGCTTGGGTCGATAGTCAGCGCAGGCGGCGCGGCATACTGTTGCGGCATCTTTACTCCAGTGGCGTCAGGTTGCTGAGAGCCCTCTGCGCCGCCGCCACAAGCAGAGAAGACGGCGGCAAGCCCCACGAGGGTCGCGAGCATGAGCGTAGGAAAGGGCAGGAAGCTCATTGATGCGGCATCTTCATGGTGGTAGCGGGCACTCCGAGTGTTAAGGGTAAGCGTTCGAACGAGGGCGCGACAAGCGGGGAAAGCGCTTTCCCGGCAAATCGTAACGGAATCGTAACGAGTCGGGAGCGGCTGCGAGAGCAACGACGCCTCGGGGCCGAAGTTTAGAGGCTCAGCCCAATCGGTAGAACTCGGCCGCCGCGCCGCCCAACACCTGCGCCAGCTGGGGCTCAGTCATAGGTCCTGCCGCCTCTATCGCCGCGTTGAGCGTCTCTTGGTAGCCGGCCACCGCTGTGTGCGCGGGCCAGTCGCTGCCGAACATGACACGCGAATAGCCGAACAGGCGCACGATGGGTTCGACGAAGAGCTTGAGGTGGGCTACGTTCCAGTCCGGTTGAGTATCGAGAGTGACTAGACCGCTGATCTTGACCGAGACGTTGCGCATGGCAGCCAGGTTGAGGATGTAGACGCCCCACGGCTCACGCTCGCCCCGCGCGATGTAGGGCGAGCCGATGTGGGCTAGAGCTATCCTCAGGTCGGGAACCGCCTCTGCAAGCACGCGCACCGATGGAATCTGTCTCGGCTCCACGATCACGTCGAGGCTGAGGCCGCGCTTGGCGACTTCGCGTAGACCGGCCAAAACGGCGTCCTGCGCAAGCCAGTGGTTGCTTTCTTCGAGGTGTGCAGGCAGGCAAACGCCGCGCAGCTTGGGGTGGGCCCCCAGCTCGTCAAGAAGCGCGCCAAGCGCGACTGATTCGACATCCACCCAGACGGCGGCCCCCGCTACGAATTCGGCATCGTCCGCGAGAGCCAATGCGGCGCGCGTCTCGTCCAGCGACGGCTCCGGCTGCACGAGGACGGAGCGCTCAACTCCGCTCTCCGCGAGGAGCGGCGCTAGCGCAGCAGGCCGGGCGGCGGACGCATTTAGGCGATGGTGGGAGTCGACGATGGGCGGCAAGTTCATTGGTCGCTGGCGCCTGCACGGCTTGGAGTATGGACCGAAGGCCGGGCCTCGTATGATACCTGACATCGCCGGTCAGGGGTCGAGCAAAGCTGCGGCATCTTACAGAGCCCGCGTCACAGGGGTTACGTGCAAGCCGAACCGGTTATCCTGCTGTAGTCGGGCTTTTGGAGCGGCCACCGTCCGCCTCGCGCGCAGGTAACGAACGCCAATCCACATGCCGCGTTGGGATCATGTGAGCGGTCACCAGTCTCCCTAAATCAACACGCCTACCAGACACTAACCGAACCTTAAGCCCATCTCCGACAGGGCAGCGATCTGCACGATATAGAGTTGCTCACAGGCGCTTATCCCTCAGTCATGGGACAGTCTATAGCTCCGCGCTAGCGCGATTCAGAGGCATAAGATTAATGGATTAGGAACGAGACGCAAGTCAAACGACAAGCGCCTGCAAGCAGAGTTAGCATGGAGGGTTGTCACCGGTTAAGATATCACCTAAGCTAGCAGGCGCAGGCTCTCACGCAGACTCTGATGTTCCATTCAAGGGGGAATAGATGCCGACATTCGATGTGCTCACATTGGGCGAGGCGCAGGCCAGCAGCGTCACCGGAAAGAGGGCTCAAATCCTGCGCGAGTATATGGGCTATATCGAGCGAGTGCCCGATGGGCAAGCCGGGAAGCTCCAGCCCGCCCAAGGGGAGACGACTAACGCCCTCCGGCGCAGACTCGGCGCAGCCGCACTAGCTCTAGGCAAGACGCTGACCATCCGCAAGGCCGAGGGTACGATTTACTTCTGGGTCGAGACCGGAAACGGTAGGCGGCGCGGCCGCAGGCCCCGCATCGCAGCCGAGTAGCGACTCCACCGTCGCCCATACATGACGCCCTCTCAGCCCATGTCACGCCGCCGGGCCGAGGGGGCGTCCTTCACGAAATCAGGCGCATACCCAAGCTCCCTTTGCCGACATCGGAAGGTCGGACAGCCAAAGCTCCCTTACTACATGGGCGCCTGTTTGCTATCGTTACAAGTGAGGGACTCTTGGCCAGGCCGCCTGAGCGAAGGCGCTTCCTCGGACGCGATTGCGGGAGGTAGGAGTTGCGCGTAGCGATAGCAGCCGACCACGCCGGATATTTCCTCAAGGGCGATGTCGCGGCGACGGCCCAAGCGTGCGGGAGCGAGGTGGTTGACCTCGGCCCTTACGCGATTGACCCCGATGACGACTACCCCGACTTCGCAGCCCTCGTAGGGCGGGCGGTCGCCAGCGGTGACGTCGATCGGGGCGTGGTCGTTTGCGGCAGCGGCGTGGGGGCCAGCGTCGCGGCGAACAAGGTGGTGGGTGTACGGGCCGCGATGTGCCACGACACCTACTCCGCGCATCAAGGGGTGGAGCATGACGACATGAACGTGCTCTGCCTTGGCGCCCGAATCATCGGCGTGGAACTAGCGCGCGAGATTCTCGCCGCCTTCCTCAACGCCCGGTTCTCGGGCGACGAGCGTCATCTGCGCCGGCTCAACAAGGTCAAAGCCATCGAGGCCTCGCAGCTCACGGTCCAAGGTTAGGCAAAGGAGCGGACCATGGAGAACACCGTCCTACAGAACAAGGCCCTTGGGCAATCGACCTGGATCGATTACATCCGGCGCGCCATGTTGACCACCGGTGAGCTGGGCAAACTCGTCCGTGAGGGCGTGACGGGCCTCACCTCCAACCCGACCATCTTCGAGAAGGCCGTCTCGGGCAGCACCGACTACGATAATGCGCTCAGCGAGCTAACGCGAGCCGGCAAGTCTCCGGCCGAGGTGTTCGAGGGGCTCACCATTGAGGACATCCAGGGTGCGGCCGACATTCTTAGAGGCATCTACGACGAGACCGACGGCGTCGACGGATACGCATCCCTCGAAGTCCGCCCTACCCTCGCCAACAACACGGAGGGCACCGTGCGCGAGGCGCGGCGCCTGTGGGCGACGCTCCGGCGTCCGAACGTGATGATTAAGGTCCCGGCAACCCCCGCGGGCATGCCGGCAATCCGAACGCTCATCGGCGAGGGCATGAACGTCAACGTCACCCTGATTTTCTCGCTCGAAGCGTACAAGCAGGTGATGGACGCCTACGTCGCGGGGCTGGAGGCGCTCGTCGATAAGGGAATGAGCCCCTCGCGGGCGGCGTCCGTAGCGTCATTCTTCGTGAGCAGGGTCGACACCGCCGTGGACGCGCTCCTCGGCGAGCGCACGGACCTGCAGGGCAAGGCCGCGATAGCCAACGCTCAAGCAGCCTATGAATTGTTCGAGGAGCGCTTCAGCCGTCCCGATTTCGTGGCGCTGGCGGCTCGCGGAGCCCGAGTGCAACGACCGTTGTGGGCGAGCACAAGCACCAAGAACCCAAGCTACCCTGACACGCTATACGTCGACTCCCTCGTGGGCGCGAACTCGGTGAACACGATGCCTCCCGACACGTTGCGGGCCGTTCTGGACCACGGCGTCTCCACGACCACCATCGTGGGGACCGGCGAGCAAGCCAAACAGACGCTGCAGGCGCTGGCCGAGGCGGGCGTGGACATGGAGGCGGTCACGGCCAAGCTGCTCGCCGACGGAGTCGACGCGTTCGCCAAATCGTTCGGAGACGCGCTTGCCAGCATCGAGGCAAAATGCGGCGAGCTCATGGAAGCAGGCGGCTAGGACGGACTAGTAAAGAGGACGCCGGGCTGGTCCGGCGCGGAGGAGCGATGGATATCGGAATGGTCGGCATGGGGCGTATGGGCGACAATATGGCGCAACGCCTCCACGAGGGCGGCCACCGTGTGGTGGCCTACGACCGCGACCCCGACACCCGCAGTGCGGCGGGCGAGCGAGGCCTGGACATCGCTGAGTCCCTCGAACAGCTGGTAGAGACGCTTCCTAAGCCGCGCGTCATATGGGTGATGGTGCCGTCCGGCAACCCGACGGAGGGCACGGTGTCCGCGCTCGCGGAGGTGCTGGAGACCGGGGACATCCTCATCGAGGGCGGCAACTCCAACTACAACGACTCGATGCGGCGCGGCGCTCTCTTGCAGCACCGAGGCGTCCACATGATCGACGCGGGAGTCAGTGGCGGCATCTGGGGACTCACCGAGGGCTACTGCCTGATGGTCGGCGGCGACGCGGACGCCGTCGCGATAGCCGAGCCAGCCTTCCACACGCTGGCGCCCTCGGCGGACACGGGCTACGCCCATGTCGGCCCACTTGGCTCCGGCCATTTCACCAAGATGATACACAACGGCATCGAGTACGGGCTGATGCAGGCTTACGCCGAGGGGTTCGAGCTGATGAAGGCGAAGGAGATATTCGACCTGGATCTCTCCCAGATCGCCGAGGTCTGGCGCCACGGGAGCGTCGTGCGCTCGTGGCTGCTCGATCTCACCGCCGACGCGCTCGCTGAGGACGGCGAGTTATCCGATATCGCGCCTTGGGTCGAGGACTCCGGGGAGGGACGGTGGACGGTTGAGGAGTCCGTCGACCTCGCCGTTCCCATACCGGTCATCTCGATGGCTCTCCAAGCGCGGTTCCGCTCACGCGACGAGGGGCAGTTCGGGTTCAAGCTCCTCGCCGCGATGCGCAACCGGTTCGGCGGCCACGCCGTGCGCCGCCAGCCGTAATCCGCATGCCGCAGGTCAGGACCTACGACTCACCCGCTCTGCTCGCGGAAGCCGCCGCCGTCCTCACCCTCGAGACCGCATTGCAGTCGGCGCACGAGCGCGGGAGGTTCGTCTTGGGGCTGTCCGGCGGGACTACCCCCGCGATGCTCTACCGCCTGCTCGCCAAGGAACCCTATTCCAGCCGTATGCCCTGGGCGTCGACCTTCGTGTTCTGGGGCGATGAACGCTGGGCAGCCCCGGACCATCCGGACAACAACCAGCGCATGGCCCACGAGACCCTTCTCTCTCACGTTCCCATCGACCCCGCCCACGTCATCCCCATCCCAACCACCGGCGCCACGCCGGACGAGTCCGCCGCGATAACCGAGCGGCGTCTGCGCGACATCTTCGAAATCGACGACCCCTGGCCCGACCTCATGCTTCTGGGCATCGGCGACGACGGTCACACCGCAAGCCTCTTTCCCGGGGTCGATGCCCTAGTGGAGCAAACGCGCCTGTTCACGGCAACGTGGGCGGCACACCTCAACGCGTGGCGCATCACCGCCACGCTGCCGCTCATCAATGCGTCGCGGCGCGTCGTCTTCCTCGCGCAGGGGCAATCCAAGGCAGGGCCCGTCGCCCACGCGCTCCATCCCCAAGCGGAAGCGCCGCCGCTCCCGGCGGCGCTCGTCCGCCCAGAGCAGGGAGAGCTCATCTGGCTTCTCGACCGCGACGCGGGGAGCGGTCTTAGCGGGCCTCCTCCCTCAGTGCGATAGGATTGAGGAAAGGGCGTGCAAGCCCCCTTCACAGGTTATAGACATGTGCGGCATCTTTGGATACGTCGGCCCCCAAGACGCCACCGCGATTGTCCTTGACGGCCTTAGCCGCCTTGCCTATCGCGGGTACGACAGCGCGGGCGTCGCCATCCTTGACGACGACGGGCGCATCGGCGTGCGGAAGGCCGCAGGCAAGCTCGACAATCTTCTCCGGTTGGTCGAAAGCGAGCCGCTGGGCGGGCGCCAGGGCGTAGGACATACGCGCTGGGCAACTCACGGCCCACCATCCGACGCCAACGCCCACCCCCATCTCGACGGCTCGGGCGAGGTCGTCGTCGTTCACAATGGGATCGTGGAGAACTACGTCGAGCTGAGGGCGCGACTTGCGGCCAACGGCCACGAGTTCTCGTCCACCACGGACACCGAGGTCATCCCGCACCTCGTCCAAGAGCTACTCGCCGACGGCGCCTCATTGGAAGAGGCGGTGAGGCTCGCCGCCGGACAGCTGCGCGGCGCTCACGCAATAGCCTGCATGCACGCTCGCACGCCCGACACTCTAGTCGCGGTTCGCGTCGGGAACGCGGGCGGCGTCTTGATTGGGATTGGGGAGGGGGAAGCATTCTTCGCAAGCGACCTACCCGCCCTCGCTCCCCTCACGTCCACCGCCTCATTCCTCGGGCCCGGCGAGCTTGCCGTCGTGCAGCCCGGCGAGTGTGGTCTGATGACGCTCGACGGCAAGCCGGTCTCCGGCGCGCCCCACACCATCGCCATGAGTCCCGTCGCCACCGCCAAGGGGGGACGCAAGCACTTCATGCTCAAGGAGATACTGGAGCAGCCCGAGGCCGTGATGAGCGCATTGCGGGGCCGCCTCTCCCTCTCTCCCCAGCGCGTGGTCCTCGATGAACTTCCATTCTCGGACGCCGAGGCCACAAGCTTCACGCGGGCCGTCTTTCTCGGCATGGGCACGAGCGTCTACGCCAGTCAGGTCGGCGCGCGCTACCTGGAGGCGCTGGCGCGCATCCCCGCATCCGCCGAGAACGCGGCCGAGTTCCGGCGTCCGGAGGCCATCGTCGACGAACACACGCTAGTGGTCGCCGTCACCCAGTCCGGCGAGACCGCCGACACGTTGGAGGCGATGCACGAGGCAAGGGCCCGGGGCGCGCGCACGTTGGCGGTCACGAACGTCGAGGGGAGCCAGGCGTGGCGCGCAGCAGAAGCTTCCATCCTCACCCACGCCGGTCCCGAAATCGGCGTCGCCTCGACCAAGACAATGGTGAGCTCTATGGCGGCGATGCACCTGTTGGCCTGCGCTCTGGGGCGCCAGCGGGGGGCGCTGGGGGACGAGGCGGCCGCCCGGCGAGTGGAAGAGATATCCCGTCTCCCCGCGCTCCTTGGCGACGCCATCGAACTCGCCGGAAGCTCCGTCCGCGAAATTGCCGCGCGCTACGTCCGGTCACGCCGGTTCCTGTTCATCGGACGAGGTCTGCTGGAGCCCATCGCCCGCGAGGGGGCGCTGAAGCTGAAGGAAATCAGCTACATTCATGCGGAAGGGATGTCGGCGGCTGAGATCAAGCACGGCCCCATCGCGCTCATCGACTCCGAGACGCCGGTGGTGGCCCTTGCTCTGGACAACGCGCTCTACGAAAAGGTGCTGCTCAACATGTCCCAGGTCCGCGCACGAGGCGGGAGCATCGTCGCTGTGGCCACTGCGGGCAACGGGAGCATCGCGCGCCACGCGGATGCTGTCATCTGGACTCCGGAGTGTCCCGATCTGCTCCAGCCGATAGTCGCGACGGTGGCGGTCCAACTCCTGGCCTACGAGATGGCGGACTTCCTCGGCAACGACGTAGACCAGCCGCGCAACCTGGCGAAGAGCGTTACGGTCGAGTAGGCCGCGCAGGCGGCAACCGCCTCACGGAATGCTAAGAAGAGGGGGATGTCTCTTCTGAAGGAGAGGGGTCCTCCTCGGAAGAGGCGCCGCGGCGGCGCGCCCGGCGCTGAGACGACCGCGATTGCCCCCCTGAACCCTCGTCGCCGGACTCGTCTCCCGAGCGGCCGCCCTCAGATGACAGATAGGCCGGACGCCGCCACCAGACCAAGGCCGCGACCGCCAGCGTCACGAGGACTACCGAGACCACGTGCGCGGTAGGAATCGGGCCAATCTTCCAGTTATCGGACCGCAGAAACTCCAGCGCGGAACGCTCGAGGGGATACCAAATCAGGTAGAGCAACAGGAGGTCGCCACGGCGAAGCCAGTGGCCGTAGCGGCGGCCCACCCACAGCAGGACGCCCACTCCTAAGAAGCTCAGAATCGACTCATATAGGAAGAGTGGGTGGAAGTGCGTATAGCCGACAGACTGGATAGGCCGATAGATCGAGTCGATGGGTATGCCCCAGGGCAAGTCAGTCGGCGGCCCGAACAATTCTTGGTTGAAGAAGTTGCCCCACCGGCCGATGGCCTGTCCCAGCAGGAAGGCGGGGGCGCCGATATCGAGCCAACGCAAGGCGCTCAGGCGCTGCGTGCGGCCGCGGCGGGCGTTGCGGTTTATCCACCACACGTAGGCCACAACGGCGAAGGCTGAGCCGGCAATCGCTCCGAAGATGCCGATGCCGCCGGATCGCAGAGCGAATATCTGGCCGGGGTCCTGGGAGTAGAACGACCACTCGTCGATCACGTGGTAGAGCCGGGCGCCTATCAGGGCGAAGAAGGAGCCGAGCACCGCGAAGTTGACGACGTGGGTAGGGTCCTCCCCCAATCTACGAGCCTCCCGCTGGGCAAGGACAACGCCGGCGGACAGCCCGGCCAGAATCAAGATTGAGTAGAAGCGAACCTCGAAGCCGAAGAGGATGACGCCGCGAAAGGTGATGTCGAAGTCCATGGCGATGGTCAACTCGCGGACAACCCCGGCCTAGCCGCCGAGGGGACGCCGCATTTGAGGTTGGGGCATTATAGGCGCAGCAGGGCGCCAAACGAACGGAGAAGCGGCCCAGGTGTGGGCCGCTTCTCCGTGCATCGTGCTTCTCTCTGCATCACAATTGCATACAGGCTAGGCAGCTTTGCCAAGCCTGTACATCCGTGTGGTGCACACAGGACACTTGCCTTCCGTGGCGGGCCGCCCGTTCTTCATGTAGACAGTGGTTGCTTCGGCGATTTCACGTTCAGCACGGCATTTCATACAGTAGCCCTTCACAGTGGCCCCTCCTCGGTTGACTTATCGGTCCTGCGCCAGAGGGTCATCCTAGAGACGAGACCGAGACCGCGTCAATAGGAAACTCACCGATGTTGTAGTCACGCTTTTCAGATTTATGGCGCTGCTTCAGCCGAAATACATCGATTGTGCATCCTAAAGCGTCGTTAGACTTACGATAAAATATCATCGTGGCGTACAATGTCTCCGCGTGGCTCTCTGCCCTTTGACAGGCCACGGCCACGCTCCCTATAGTCCGAGAAGGCCCGGCGCATTCCGCCCCAACACCAGCACACGAGGTAGAAAAAATTGGGCGTCCTCTCATCCCAGCAGATCCGCGCCATGATCGAAAGCGCGTCCCCGCTCGTCTCTGATTTCGTGAACCTGAGCGAACAGCTGCAGCCGAACGGCTTCGACCTAACGCTGCGCTCCATCGCCGAGCTCACCGGCCCCGGCAAGATTGGCGTCAGCAACGCCGAGCGCGTTCTGGCCCCGGCGCGGGACTTGGATTTCGACGGCTCAGGCTGCGTCGAACTCAAGCCCGGGGCGTACCTGGCCCGCCTCAACGAGACAGTCGCCCTGCCCGGCAACGTGATGGCCCTCGCCAAGCCTCGGTCGAGCATGCTGCGCAACGGCGTGGCTGTGCACAACGCAGTATGGGACGCCGGCTACGTGGGCCGCTCTCAGGTGCAAGTGGTCGTCTACAACTCCCACGGATTTATGCTCTCCAGAGACGCGCGCATCGTCCAGATGGTGTTCATGACCCTCAACGCCGCGACGGACAATCCCTACGACGGTCTCTTTCAGGGAGAAGCGACGGCGCGCCGGACCGAGATACACCCATGACCGTTTCGCGCTCGCCGGACGTTGTCATCGTGGGCGGCGGCGTAATCGGATGCGGCATCGCGTACTTCCTCGCAGCGGACTTCGGCGTCAAGTGCCTCATCATCGAGCGAGACGCCGTTGCAAGCGGGGCGTCCGGCGGGGCCGCGGGCGAGCTGGGCGCCGTGGGCCGACACCGGTACTCGGAGAGCTTCACCCGCTTCCTGCTCGACGGCATCCGCATGCACGAGCTCATTGCCCCTACCCTCATTGACAAGTCCGGCGTCGATTACCTTTTCTCCGACATCCCCCTGCTCCGCCCCGCATTCGACGAGATCGAGGCGGAGGACTTGCGGGCACAGATGGGCTGGCAGCACGACCTGGGCGTCGAGGTCGAGTGGCTGGACGAGTCCACAGTTCACGGCATGGGGACATGGCTGTCCGCGGACGCCGTCGGGGCGGCCTACACCATCGAAAAGCAGTTGGAGGCGTACCCCTTTGCCATTGCGCTGGCCCAGGCCGCCGAGGGGCATGGGGTCGAGATCAGGACCGCGGAGGCCGTGGGAGTCCACCGCGACGGCGACCGCGCGGCGGGCGTGACGCTGGCGAACGGCGAGCGAATCGACGCCGGGGCCGTGGTGGTGGCGAACGGCCCCTGGTCACAGCACGCGGCCGAATGGCTGGGGATGGAGGTCCCCGTCGTTCCGTTGCGCGGACAGATTGTCCACGTCTCGCCGCCCGCCGGCGTTAAAATGCCAGCGCACGCAATATTCCACGAGACAGGCTATCTGCTGCCCAAGGCGGGAGGCGACCTGCTCGTGGGAACCACTCAAGAGCTGGCCGGGTTCGACCCTCACCCGACAATGGAGGCGCAGAACGGCATCATGGAGGCCGTGATACGCCTCGCGCCGCAGGTCATCGACGCGCCGATCCGGGACCTCACCGCCTGCCTGCGGCCATACAGCAAAGATGAGATGCCCCTCCTCGGCCCCGCGCCCGGATGCGAGTCGCTCTACCTCGCGACAGGCCACGGGTACAAGGGCGTCACCCTCGCATTGGTCACTGGCAAGAGCATGGCGCAGCTGATAGCCACGGGAGAGTCCGAGACCGATCTGAGCGAGTTCTGGCCCTCGCGGTTCGCAACGGCCACGTAGCGGCCATGCCTGCGTCCGACCTCACCAGCTGCTCCGCCGCCGAGCTTGCCGCGCTCATCCGTACGAAACAGGTCTCGCCCGTCGAAGTTACCGCTCACTTCCTCGAACGCATCGCGCGGTACGACAACGAGCTGAACGCGTTCATCACGACCGTGCCGGAGATGGCGATGGCGCAGGCGCACCGCGCCGAGGCTGCGGTCATCGCAGGCGACCCCCTCGGGCCGCTCCACGGCGTGCCCATCGGGGTCAAGGACCTGGACGCGACCAAGGGCATCCGCACGACCTACGGCTCCATCCTCCACGGGGACCACGTCCCTGAGCGAGACGACATCGCGGTCGAGCGCATCAGGGCCAGCGGCGCAATCATCGTGGGGAAGACGAACACGCCGGACTTCGGATGGAAGGGCACGACCGAGAGCACCGCCGCCGGAGCGTGCGCGAATCCGTGGGACACGTCCCGGACGTCGGGGGGATCGAGCGGAGGCTCGGCGTCGGCCTTGGCGGCCCGGCTCGCGCCCATCTGCAACGGCAGCGACGCGGGCGGCTCGATACGCATTCCAGCCAGCTTCTGTGGGATCTACGGAATCAAGCCGGCCGCCGGACGCGTGCCCCACGACTACTCCCGGCGCCCCGGCTGGGAGCCGCTAGTGCAGAACGGCCCGCTCGCCACGAGCGTCCGCGACGCCGCAATTCTGCTGACCGCGCTATCAGGGCCGGATGGCCGCGACGCACGGGCGATTCGGGAGTACCCGCCGGACTTCACCGCGGCGGTGGAGAACCCATCGGTCGCCGGTCTCCGAATCGCGTGGAGCCCGGCAATGGACGATCAGCCAGTCGACCCGGAAGTGCGCGCGGCGACGCAGGTCGGCGTCACCCTATTCGAGGAGTTGGGGGCGGCGGTCGAGGAGGCGATGCCCGCCATCGCAACCGACGACGCCATCTGGACGTTCGTCACGATTATGCTGACAGACCTCTCTCTGACGCTCGGGCCGGTGATCGAGGCAGGGCAAGGCGACTTCCTGCCGTCACGACTGCTGAAGTGGTTGACCGACGCGAGCTCCTGGCCGGCCAAGCGCTACTCCCGCGCGCTGCGTGACCTGGAATGGCACCGGCGCTGGTTCGACGCGCTATTCGAGGAGTACGACCTCCTCGCAACGCCGACGATGGCCGTTCCCGCGTTCCCGATTGAGAGGAACCCGGAGGTCATCGATGGGCGGAAGGTCCACCCCTCTTGGGGCTTCACCCCATTCTGCCTGCACGCGAACCTCACGGGTCGGCCTGCGGCAAGCATCCCGTGCGGGTTCACGGGATCGGGCCTGCCCATCGGCCTCATGCTCGTCGGACGCCTCGGCGACGAGGAGACGGTCCTGCGCGCTTCCGCGGCGTTCGAGGCCGCTCGCCCGTGGGCGCACCTCCGGCCGCCGGAGTTCCCCTGGTAACTGTTCAGAGTTGAGGAGAGAGGAGCAGTTGGCGGCAGGCGGCGAGGGGATTCAGGCCTTGGGCCCGCCAGGAGCCGAAGAGCGAAGTCAGGGTCATCTTGGCGTCGGTCCCTTGCGCTGACCGAGTCCCCCCGCTGACCTTGCGGCTCACGACCAAGTGACGCAGGCTGCGCTCGGCGGCGTTGTTGTCCGACGGCGCCGCCGGTTCGCCCACGAAGACGAGGAGTTCCTTGATGTGGCGCTCGATGCGACGGCACAGCTTGGCCTGGGCTGCCGCGCGGTCATCCAGGAAGGGACGGCAGAGGGCCAGGAGGCGCTGTTCCCAGGCCTGTTGTGCGGCGCGCCGCTGCTTTTCCTTGGGATGGGCGAAGGCTTTGGCCTCAGCGTAAAGCCCATGGACGGCTTCGGCCCACTGGGCCAGCCGGCCGTCATCGGGGTAGAGGCCCCGCAGGTCGTGGATGTCCCGCAGCAGATGGACCCAGCACCGCTGTTTGGGGCCGTCGTAGTGGTGGTAGGCGGCGTAGAAATCGCAGACCAGCACCCCCGCGAACCCGTCGCCGAGGACTTCATCCACCACCGACTTGCCTCGGCCACGCCGCAGGAAGTAGCGGTCGGTGGGCGTGCTGAACGTCCACACATAGCCGTTGGCGCCGTTCTCCCGCCAGCCGGTCTCATCGGCGTGGACCACCGGGCTGCCGCGGATGCGCTCCAAGATGCCCGCCACTGCGGGCCGGGCCTTCTCCGCCGTGCGCTGGGTGGCTGCGACGATGGCTCCCACGCTGAGGCGCAACTGATGGACGGTGCGCAGATACCATTGGATGCTGCGGATGGGCAGCCTCCCCTCCTCCCGCAGGGTGGCAATCAGGCTGACCAGGTTGACTCCCAGGCGCTGCTTCCCCAAGGCAGCCCTGTCCAACTCTGCCGAGGGGAGGCAGTTGCGCCGGCAGCGGGGACAAACCCGGGCGATGAAGACGTGCTCGGTGACTTGCGCGGGGACCCGGGGCAGGTCGATGACCTCCCGGGTGCGATGGGCCCAGCCGCCGGACAACGGGGTCCCGCAATCGGGGCACGACGTGCTCCACCCGGTGGGTGGGGGCCATCCGTCGACGGGAGAAGCCATGGGGCCGGGGCTTCCGGGGCTGCTGGGGGGCCGGAGGTTTCGGGCTGGACTGTGGCTTGAGGCCGGGCATTCCCGATGGGCCGCCCGGTTTGACTTTGTCCTCCAACTGGGCAATGCGCCGTTCCAAGCGCCCAATGACCGTCTGCTGCTGGACGATGAGGGCGATGAGTTCGTCGCGGCGGGCGGCGTCCAAGTCGATGCGGGCATCCATGTCATCTCTATCACCGAACTGCCTCGGTCAGCGCTAGCCCTTAGGAACACCACTTTTAGCCAATCCTCCTCACCAACTCTGAACAGGTACTTCCCCTGAACGTTCGTTGACCACCCTCGCGGCTAGGAGTACGCTCCCTGCAAATGCGCCGTTGGAGGTGGGAGATGCACCTAGACCACACAATCGTACCGTCGCACAACAAGGTGGGCTCGGCGAATTTCTTCGCTCGGATGATGGGGGTGGAGTACAAGGGTGAGCAGGGGCACTTCGCGCCCGTGGAGATTGGCAGTCTCTCTTTCGATTTCGACGACCGCCGCGAGGTCGCCCACCACCACTACGCCTTCATGGTGAGCGATGAGGAGTTCGACGATATCTTCGGCCGGGTCAAGGGGGAGGGCCTTCGTTACGGCAGCGGCCCCCAGCCCGAGAACCGCTACGACATGGAAATCAACACCCGCCGCGGAGGTCGGGGCGTGTACTTCGACGACCCCAACGGTCACAGCATCGAGCTGATGACCAAGTAGCGCAGCATAGCTTACCGAACGCAAAAGGCCCGGGGGCTATCCCCTCGGGCCCTTGCTTTGCCGCCTACATGGATGCGGGGCGACGGCCTGATGCCGCCACCCCGCTTACTACCCCTCCATCCCACCTCTCGCGACGTCAAGGGGTTCGCCGCGAGACGCCTTCACAGCAGTGAGTGGAGGGCGCTTCCCTATTAACTACGAAGCTACTCGCCGGATGGTTCTACGTCAGGCAGCCGGCCTACGAGGACAACGTCCGAACTGGGGGCGTCCGCCCCGCTGGCGGACTCGACGTTCACGCTCAACGACTGCATCCGTCCGGCGTTTCCTTGCAAGTCAATGCGAGCGTAGCCGCCCTCGTCCACTTCGAAGACAGCGGCGCTGGACGGTTGGCCCTCCCAGTCCCACCACCACGCTTGGTACGTCTGACCGGCATCGAGGGCCTGTAGGTGTACCGTGACGAGGACGCCGCCGCCCTCGGCATTGATGGCGATCATGCCTGCAGGGTCTTCGCCCTCGCCCGGCGCAGAGCTCGCAGGCGGAGTCAAGGGGATAGGCCGGAGCTGCGACACGACGACTCCCGGATGAACGATGGAGCTGCTGAGGTCTTCCAGTTCGCTGCGGCCGTCGTCTGCTCTCGGAGGCGCGATCCGATCTTCGAGATTGGCAACTCGCTGCTGCTGTAGCGCAGAGAAGCTCGTGAGGCCAATGACCGCAACGAAGAGCGCGGCGGCGACGGCCCAGAACACGCGAGGGGGGGAGCCACGGGAACCACCGGGCGCAGCAGCCGGCGCAGCCGGAGCGTGCCGTACCCGCGACATGAGCCGTTCGCGAATGGCGGCGCTGGGGACAGCGGCGGCGTGCGACCCGGCAAGCCGCGAAACGCCTTCGAGATATTCGTTGAGGGCCCGGCGGTAGCGAGGCTCGCGTTCGAGAGCGGCTTCCACCATGAGCGCATCCTGCTCATCCAGGGCGTTCAGCGCGTAACCGGGCAGCAATTCCTCTATGGCGTCCATAGCGTTGTCAGAGTCGTTTCCCATCAGGCCTTCATCCCTGCCGATCCCGTCATCATCTCCCTCAGCTTGATAAGTCCCAGACGCAAGCGCGTCTTCACGGTGCCCACAGGCGCGCCGGTCCGCTCGGCGATCTCCTGCTGGGTGGCGCCCTCCAGGTACGCCATCACTACAGCGACCCGCTGGTCCTCCGGGAGCGCCTTGAGCGCCGCGCTCGCCGCGCCGAACAGTACGGCGTTTATCGCCTCGTCAGCCGTATCGCCGGAGGAGACCAGGCTCAAGTCCGGGTCCTCCGGCACCCTGTCAGCGTCCATCACAGCGACCCGCCGGAGCCTGCGGAGCTCATCGATCACCCGGTTGTGGGCGAGGTGCAGGAACCAGTGCCTGAACACGCCCTTTTCGGCGCGGAAACGGTCTGCCCGCGACCACAACGAGATGAATATCTCCTGCGTCACGTCTTCGGCCGCAGAGTAGTCCTTCAGAATGCTGTAGCCCATGCTGAATACCGACTGGCCATAGCGGTTATACAGTTCTTCCAGGGCGCTTGCGTCTCCCGCGGAAACCCGCGCAACGAGATCAGCGTCCGATTGGGAGGGAAGAGGTAGGACCACGCCTCTCACTGCCAGGCTGCCGCTGTGTGTGCTCATCACTCTTAAGTACGATGAAAGCGGCGCCTTGGATTCGTGGGGAACCTTTTACCACCCATCCCCAGGCCAGTCCACCCAACGCGGAGCTACCGCCCGTCATTCCAACGCCCCACTCCGTCATTCCCGCGCAGGCGGGAATCCAGAGTGGCCGACAGGCCACGCCCCTAGCGTCCCCCTCACCATTTCGGCGGCTGTGGTGAAGACCGCCAGGTCGCGACACTTGCCCCTTCCCCCAATACCCCCATCCCCCCTACCATGGTAACTTCAATAGCTGCCCCGCCCCGGTCGGAGGAGAAAGCCTAACCCCCAGACCAGGGATCCCGACGAGAGCCATAACCCCAACGCACAATTTTTCTCGGTGATCAACTTTTTAACCCCAGGAAGCAGGCCACGGCCATGAGAACACCCTCGAAAAACCCCGTCTCACCGTGCAAATTGGACAACTTTTTACTCCTGGCTCCGAGCCAAACGATCAACTTCTCACGCCTGGCAAATCCGAGGTGATCAACTTCTTCACGCCTGGCAAAAATGCGGTGGACAACTTTTTTCGCACAAACGGACAACTTCCCCACTCATCAGCGAGGCGCTACCCTTCCCGCCGTTGAAGGACTCGCCTCACGCCAGCGAACAGCGCCATACGGAGGTCCAATGGGCAACCACAAGATCGCAGTCATACGCGGAGACGGCATCGGGCCGGAGGTCATCGAGGAAGGAATCAAGGTCCTCGCCTCCGCGCAACGCAGGTTCGGCGTGGAACTGACGTACCAAGAGTTCCCTTGGGGCTCGGATTACTACTTCGAGCACGGGCGGATGATGGACCCGAACGGTCTCGACCAGCTCTCGGGTTTCGACGCGGTCTTCTTCGGGGCCGTCGGCCACCCGGACATCCAAGACCACATCACACTCAATGGCCTGCTTCTACCGATGAGGCGCGGTTTCGACCAGTACGTGTGCCAGCGCCCAAGCATCCTGTTCCCCGGGGTCGTCTCCCCCTTGCGAGGACGCGAAGCAGGGGACATCGACATGGTCGTCATACGCGAGAACACTGAGGGAGAATACGCAAACGTCGGCGGCTTCCAGTACAAGGGTTTTCCCGAGGAGGTCGCGGTGCAGACCGCCGTCTTCACCCGGCACGGCATCGAGCGGGTCGTGCGCTACTCATTCGAGCTGGCGCGGTCGCGCGACAAGAAGCGGCGATTAGCCTCGATCACGAAGTCGAATGCGCAAGGGTACGGCATGGTGCTCTGGGATGAGGTGTTCGACCAAGTCGCGGCGGAGTACCCGGACATTCAGACCGAGTCTTTGCTCGTCGACGCGGCGTGCATGCACTTCATACGCCGTCCCGACTCCTTCGACGTGGTGGTGGCGAGCAATCTCTTCGGGGACATCCTCACCGACATCGGGGCGATGATCACCGGCAGCATGGGCCTCGCGCCCAGCGGAAACATCAACCCGGAGCGCCGGTTCCCGTCGGTGTTCGAACCGGTTCACGGCAGCGCGCCGGACATCGCTGGCAGGGGCATATCCAACCCTATCGCGACAGTGTTCTCCGCAGCGATGATGCTTCGCCACCTCGGCGAGACCGCAGCCGCCGACGCCATCGACACCGCCGTAGAGAGCGTTCTACGGGATGGGGAGTCGCTTCCCGGCGACCTCGGAGGCGGCGCGTCGACCTCGGCAGTGGGGGACGCCATCGTCAGCGCGCTGGAGAACGCTTAGCCCCCTGCCATCACTCCTTGTAGGACGGGTCCTTGCGGTCGAGAGTGCGCAGAAGCCAGGGCCACACCACGGAGCCGTCATCGCCATCGAATAGTCCGGCGGTTTTCTCTATGGCGGAGAGCGGCGCCTGACGGATGGCCTGCCCGGTAGATTGGACCAGCACTTGAATCTGGCAGGCGCGCTCGAGCTGCCACATGGTGTTCCACGCCTCAGCGACAGAGCCGCCGACGGTGAGCAAGCCGTGGTTGCGCAAGATCATCGCGTCCCTGTCCCCAAGGTCCGTCACGAGCCTCTCACGCTCGTCCGTATCGACGGCCAGCCCCTCGAACTCGTGGTAGGCGACGCGCTCGTGGAAGCGGTACGTGTCCTGCTGGAGCGGCAGTAGCCCCTCCTCCAATGCCGAGACCGCCATGCCATAGGGCGTATGGGTGTGCATGACACAGGTCACATCGTGCCGAGCGGCATGGACCGCCGAGTGGATGACGTAGCCGGGGACGTTGATCCGGTGACTGCCCTCTTCGAGGACGTTCCCGTCCAGGTCAATCTTGACGAGGTTCGAGGCAGTGACCTCGTCGTAGCCAAAGCCAAACTCGTTGATCAGGAACTGGTCGTCCGTGCCGGGGACGCGCGATGTGATGTGGTTGTAGACGAGCGTCGTCATGCCGAAATGGTCCGTAAGCCGGTAAGCGGCCGCCAAGTCCGTGCGCGCCCGCCACTCCGCGTCCGAGTAGGCGTCGGTTTTCTTCGTCGTCATCATCGTTCTCCTCGCCATCCTCTCCTGACTACGGGGCCTCTGTGCTATTGCCTAGAGGCGCCGGAAGGCTGCGCCACCCGAATTATACCGGCTACCGCCTCCACGCCGTGGCAGGTTTCTCAATCTCCCGTCCGTCGACCACGATGGCGTCCACCCGCTCGTTGAAGAAGCAGACCAGGCCGGCAATCTTGGTCGACTCCGGCGTGGTGTAATGGTAAGACCACGCCGCGTTCTCGACGAGCGCGCCGCCTGCCTGCAGGGAGTAGTAGTTCGCCTGGCCCTTGTAGGGACACCGCGACACAGTCTCGCTCGGGCGCAACAGGTCCATGCGGATGTCCGCCTTCGGCAGGTAGTAACGCAGCGGGTGGCCGGGCTCGAAAAGAATGGCAGGAGAGTTGCTGTCGGCCACCTTCTCACCCCCGGCGACCACCTCGACGTGGCGGGCCGAATTCACGATGTCTATACGCTTGAAGGGGTCTCGCGCGTGTACGAACACCTCCTCGTTCTCCTCGAACCAGGAGTCCATCGCACTCCACTTCAGCGAGACCATCCCTTTCAGGAAGGCAGCGTCGTCGACCGTCTGCGTGTACTCCCACACCGCGTCCTCGGCCACCCTGTCGCCGGCCTTCACGTCGGAGAGCGCCCTCTCGCCGCGGGCATCGGACTCCGTGCGCCCGGCCGCAACGACGAGGTCCTGCCGCACGTCGTCCTTGGGGAAGTAGTAGACCGGTGGCCCGCCGCCTCTGAACAGGTTGGCGCGGGTCGAGTCCACGACGGGCTCCCCTGCGAAGAAGGCCCGCACCCGCTTCGGGCTCGTGATCCAGCGCGGCTCTGGGGCCGCAATCAGCTTGTTCTGCCCGTCCAAGTAGTCCATCGTGCTCCTCCTCAGCCCGGCGCCTCCGCCAGCTTGGCCACGGCGTCTTCTCGCCGCAGCGAGAGATTCTCTGCTGGCTGGGGTGGCGCCATCAAACAGACGGCACGCTACTCCGCAGAGCAACGAGGGTCAACGCGGTCCCGCCTAGCCTTCTCCGCGGACGAGGCGTTAGGAAGGACCAGGCGTGGCTCAGGAATCGAACGGGAGGCCGGTGTACTGCTCGGCCAGGCTAGTGGATGCAGCTTTCGAGGAGGTCACATAGGCGAGCTGGGCGAGCTGCAGCCGGCGCTGCGTGCCATCCTGGTCATTTGGGAAGATGTGCAACATCGATGTCATCCACCAGGAGAAGTGCATCACCTTCCACACCCGCGCCAGGCACGTGCTGGTATAGCCGTCCAGGACTTCCGAGCCTCCACTCTCGAAGTATTCGAGCAGTCCGCGAGCAAGGACACGGACATCGGCGACGGCTAGGTTCAGGCCCTTCGCGCCGGTAGGCGGAACGATGTGCGCGGCGTCCCCGGCCAGGTAGAGGCGACCATGCTGCATCGGCTCCGCGACGTAGCTGCGCATGGGAGTAATGCCTTTCTCAATGACTGGCCCCTCTGTCAACGACCACCCGGAGCTCTCGAAGCGGGCGTGCATCTCGTCCCAGATGCGCCGGTCCGGCCAGTTCTCGATAACGTCGTCAGGGTCGCACTGGACGTAGAGGCGGCTGAGCTCCGGCGAGCGGAGGCTGTGCAGCGCGAACCCATGCGGGTGCGACGCGTAGATCAGCTCCTCCGTAGACGGGGCTACCGCGGCGAGGATGCCCACCCAACCAAAGGGGTAGTCGTGAACGTACTCGCGCAGGACCCCTTTGGGCATCGCCTGCCGCGACACGCCGTGGAAGCCGTCGCAGCCAGCCACGTAATCGCAGGTCAACTCACGCTCTACGCCTCCGAAGCGGTAGCGCACCACAGGGTTCGCAGTGTCGACGCTCTCAACTGACAGCGCCTCGGCCTCGAATAGCAGGGGGTCGCCGTCGGCGATTCGGGCTGCGATGAGGTCCTTGACCACCTCCTGCTGGCCGTACACCCAGATGGAGCGGCCGACCAGCTCGTCGAACGCGATGCGATGCCCCACGCCGTCGAACCGGAGTTCGATGCCGCGATGCTCCAGCCCTTCCCGGTCCAGGCGTCCGGCCAGACCGAGCTCCCTGAACAGCTCGACCGTTCCCTGCTCCAAGACGCCCGCCCGCACTCGCGCCTCGACGTACTCGCGGCTGCGCGATTCGAGAACAATGGACTCGATACCGGCCCGGCGAAGGATGTGGGCAAGGGTCAGGCCGGCGGGCCCCGCGCCGATGATGGCCACCTGGGTGCGTGTCTGTTCGGTCACGCCGACACTATACCCCGCTCGAAGTGTCGTCCTAACACAGCGAGGTCACGTCCCGCCGACGGCTCCAATCTCAAAGAGGCGGGCGACGGCCGGCTCGTCCATGCCCAGGATCTGGGAGAGGACGTAGGTCGTGTCCTCTCCGAGGTCGTGGAGACGCGGGTCGATGTTCTGGAGCGTTTCGCTGAGCCGGAAGGGAACGCCCTCGACGACGCTGCCATCGGCGAAGCGCTGGTAGAAGCCGCGCACGGCCATCTGGGGGTCGCGGTCGATGATGTCGCCCGTGTGTTGGACGGCTCCCGCCGCGACGCCAGCGGCTTGCAAGGCGTTAGCCGCGTCGTCCGGCGAGCGTTCGCGAGTCCACGCCTCGATGGCGGCGTCGATTTCGTCGTGGCGGGCCGTCCTACCTGCGGCGCTTGCCATGCCGCCATCCGCGAGCCAGTCCTCTCTGCCGATGAGGCGGCAAAGCGCGGACCATTCGGAGGCGTCGAACACTGTGAGGGCGCACCATTGATCGTCTCCGGCGCAGCGATAGACCCCTTGTGGCGCATGGCGGGCCGACCGGCTCCCCATGCGGGTCGGCTCCGCGCCCGAGGCCGAGGTCTCCAAGAGCGCCGGGCCCAGAAAGTTGATGGACGATTCGAGCTGGCGCAGCTCGATGTGCTCGCCGTTGCCGGCGACGTTGCGCCGGTGGACGGCCGCGAGCAGGGCGATGAGGGCATGGGACGCGTTACAGGTCGTATCCGCGTAGGCGAACCCCACGTCCGTAATATCGCGATGGGAATAGCCGATGAGGCCGTCGAGTCCGGCCCGGGCCTGGAAGTAGGAGCCGAGTCCCTTATAGAGCCGGTGCGGGCCTGTCTTGCCTAGCGCGGGCACGCTCATGGTGATGATGCGGGAGTTGATCTCCGCGAGGCGTTCGGGGGTAAAACCCCAGTTCGGCAGAACGTCCGGGCCGAAGTTGTCGATCACTATGTCGCTTACCGTGATCAGCTTGGCGACGACCTCGCGCGACTCTTCGAAGCTCATGTCGATGGCCAGCGAGCGCTTACCAACGTTGAGGTTGTTGAATCCAATCACCGAGTCGGGGCTCATGTTGCCCCGGTTTAGCGCGGCGCCCTTCTTGAACCGCTCGATCTTGATGACCTCGGCTCCATAGGCCGCGAGCCACTTGGTGTGGAGCGGCCCGGCGATGACCCACGTGAAGTCGACGACCCGCAACCCTGCGAGGGGGGCGTGGGCCGCTTCGATATTCCCAGGGCCAGCGGGACCGTTTCCCCTCGCCCGCTGACGGAGTTGATCGAGAATCTCCCGATTGTGCTCGCCGAGCGCGGGCGCGGCCTTGCCCTCGGCGAGGCCGCCTGCGAACCGGTAAGGCGGACCGGCGTCAGTCAGCATCGCGCCGGCGCTCTCGACCCTACGGAAGAATCCTTCTCCCGCTAGCTGGGGGTCGCTCGTCAGTTCCCCGACGTTGTTGAAGGCCATGAGCATGATGCCGCGGTCCTGGGCCTCGCGCATGAGCGCACGGGAGTCCATCGTGCGGAAGAAGCGGTCGAACGCCTCCTCCAATTCGAGAAGGTCCGCCATCCGGGCCTCGTTGGACGCCCAGCGGTCATCCCGCAGTCCTGCGCCTTGGCCGTGGCTCTCCAGCCAGTCGAGCAGCAACGGCCACTCGCGCTCCGAGCTCTGGCTTACGAGCTTAAAGCGCACGAGGCCGCTCTTGCACGTCCATATGCGCCTGTAGCGCTTGCCGCTCGATCCTTGACCGTGGCCCGCGCGCTTGATGAGCGTCTGCCTACCTACGTACATAGGCATCGCGTCGTACTGCATGAGGGCGATACCCTCTTGCAGCGAGACGTCGACGATCTGCCCGGCGCCGGTGGCGTCCCGCTGCGCGAGCGCCATCAGAACTCCCGCCGCGGCGTGGGCCGACGTCTGGTGGTAGGCGAACCCCTCACCCATGCTGTTCGGCGGGTCCTCCGGGAAGCCCATGCGATACATCAGCCCGCCCGTGGCTTGCGCCACCAAGTCCGAGGACTTCCAGCTTGCCCTCGGGCCCGCGCTCCCGAAGCCTGAAATCGACGCTTGGATGAGAGCGGGATTGAGCGCGCGGAGCGCTGCGGCGTCGAGGGGGAGCGCTTGCGAACGGTCCTCGACGAGCACGTCCGCCCACTCAACCAGCCGTTCGAGGTGGGCGCCCCCCTGATCGGAGTCGGGGGCGAGACTCACCCTGCGCTTGCCGCGATGGAAATGCAGGAAGCTCAGGCCCGCCGAGCGCTCCGGCGAACCGCCGGAAGGCTCGACTTTGACCACGTGGGCGCCGAGGTCCGCGAGCAGCTTCGTGCAGTACGCGCCTGCCTCGGTCGAGAGGTCCAAGACGCGGATGCCGTCCAAGGGAGGCACGTCAGCCCCGGGACTTCTCGCGCCAGAGGCGGACGCCGGTGGCGCCGAGAGTGAGCGGCAGTGCCACGTCTACGAATGCCCATATGACCCAGGCCGATGGTTGCCGTCCAGGCTCTCATTGCCGAGGGCCAGCAGCGAGAACCAGTTGTGCAAGAAGAGAATCGCAACGGCCGCGGTGAGATAAAAGGCGACATTCACGTCCAAGTAATGGCGCGTGATAGCGCCCTCCGGATCGCGTCCGCTCTCCTCCCTCTTCGCGGCGTAGTTGAAGACCAGCGCCAGCGCCAAACCGATGGCCATCAGAATGTCCAGCACGGACCAGACGGCGGGCACGTCGATTGCATCGAGAAGGAGGGGATTGATGGCGAAGTACGCCGCCACCACTACAGCGAGACCAACCATATAGACGCCGGCCAGTTTCTTTACTCCATCCATGACGCTCCCTTTGAGTCACCCACTACTCAGCATCAGCACCCAACCGGGGACGGCGTCGAATCCCAGCGCCACCAGGCAGTTCTCCAAACCAGGAATCTGACGGTCGCCCGCGCGGCCCATGACCTGCATCGCGCCTTCCCGGACATGGCCCATGCCATGGAGACGGCCCTCGCCCTGACTGCCGCCGAACGTCGTGACTGGAAGCTCGCCGCCGAGCTTTATGCGGCCCCCGCGCGTGAACTCGTGGGCCTCGCCCTTCCCGCAGAAGCCGAGCTTCTCCAGCCATATCCAGACCACCGGGCTGAAGCCATCGTAGAGCTGCGCAGCCTGCACCGCCTCCCGCCCGACGCCCGACTCCTCGAAGATTGCTTCGCCACGGTCACGCGTGTTGGCGAAACCGGCAACGTACGCCGGCTTGTGGGGGAGCGCGGCCGCGCGGTCGGCAGTCGTGAGCACGACGGCGCCCGCGCCGGTCACGGGAATGTCGTAGTCGTACAGGCACATCGGTTCGTATATCCAGCGCGACTCCAGGTATTCGGAGAGGGTGAGCGGCCTGCCCCGCCAATAGGCGTGGGGATTGAGCTGGGCGTGCTCGCGCAGCGCGCCGACAACGTCGAACAGCTCCTCACGGGTCGCGCCGAAGTCGTACATGTAGCGCTGCAGCCAGAGCGATATGCTACCGATGCCGACCCCGTAGGGCGCGCTAAACTGCTCAGGCCCGCCCGCAGCCTCACGGTCCGAGGAGGCATAGCGCACGCCTGGGCGGTCGTACATCGCCCGAAGGCAAAGCACATAGTTGGCCGTCCCCGTGACCAGCGCCTGTATGCCGGCCACGATCCCGTCCGCTACGACGCCCCGATTGGCGTCGGACGCCCAGCGCATGTTGGTCAAGCCGAGCGCACTCGCCATGTAGCGCTCGCTAATCTCGTCGACGCCGTCCCAATGTAGCGCCGAAGCGTTCGGAGCTTTCGGCGTACCCGCGTATCCGTCGATGTCTTGGGACGTGAGCCCCGCATCGGCTATCGCGTTCACTGCCGCCTCGACGGCGACCTCAGCGAGGCTCTTCTCGGACTTCCGCACCATCGGCGTGTAGCCGACGCCGACGATGGCCGTGCGGTTCCGCAGCGCCTTATCCATCGACCCGCTCCGTGGGCCTGAATTGAGGGACGGCGAGTCCGTCGCTCCGGTCCTCGAAGGCGACACTCACCGGCATGCCGGTCCGCACGCCGCTAGGGCCGCAATCGATGAGATTGGTGGTCAGCCGGAGCCCTGGCTGTTCGTCGAGCTCCACCTGCGCGATGAGGTACGGAGCGTCGAATCCCTTCATATAGCTCTCCCACATGACGGCGAAGCTGTAGAGGGTTCCCCGCCCGCTTAGCTCGACCCATTCGAGGGGCGCCCCGAGGCAACGCGGGCAGATAGGACGCGGGGGGAATACGTAGCGATCACAGTTCCGGCAGTACGGCAGACTCAAGACGTGCCGGGCGGCCGCGTCCCAATAGGGCTGCGTCTCGGGGTCCGGCACGGGCGCGGGCTTTGCGGCTGAGTCGTGGTCGGCCATGGCGCTCCTAAAGCCCGTAGAAGGCCTTGGGGTTGTCATACAGGATTTTGTCCACCGCCGTTTGGGAGATGTCCCCGTTGTCGGCGCGCTGCTGCAGGAGCTGCTGGAACTCGAGCTCCTTGGACTGGTCCTGGTGGGTGTAGTCCGAGCCCGCGAGCAGATTGTCCTCGCTGATGTACTTCATCGCGTAGGGGAGGTCCTCGTCAATCTGGACGGTGATATAGATGCGGTTGGCCTTGAAGATATCGTCCGGAAGCTGAAAGGCGGAGTCGCTGCCGATGTTCGAATCCTGGCTGCGGCCCAATCGTCGCCGCAGGTCGTAGTCGACGAACGGGACCCACGAGACGCCGGACTCGATACAGCCAAACCGGAGCTTGGGGAAGCGTTCCGGCACCCGATGAAGGATGAGCGAGTATATCCCGTGTATGGCGGGCATCCGCAGGCGGATGAAGGAGCCGTAGGAGAGCTCGCGGGCCGGGGTGTAGTCGGGCGTTCCCGAGCCCAGGTGGAAGCAGACCGGCATGTCGAGGCGCTCCGCCTCCTCATAGAGCGGGAAGAAGTAGGGATCGACGCTCCACTTGCCGGCTTCCAAATCGCCCTTCTTGAGCACGCCGCACGCGCCGTGGTCCTTGGCGAACCGCAATTCCTCCAACGCCGCGTCCATGTTGCGCGCCGGCGGCACGCACACCCAACGCAAGCGCCCACGCGACTGCTCGCAGCGATTAGCCAGCCAGCGATTGTAGCTTCGGGTGATGACGAGCTCAGCCTCCGCGGAGTCGACCGGCTCGACGAGGAAGAGCGACGGGTAGATGACCTGCGTCTCGGTTCCCAGCTCATCCATGTGCCTGAGCCGGGTCTCGACGTCGAGCAGCTCACGCGCTTCCAGCGGCGTCCCGCTCTTGCCATCGTCGCGGATGCGCCGGTGTTTCCGCTTGCCGTCCACGAGCCAATAGCGGACCGGCGGACGGTCCGGGTCCGGGTTGGACGGGAACTGGGTTACCGGCTTGTAGGCCGTGTCCTCCGGCGCGACAAACTCCCATGTCGCATCGGTCTCGTCTACATGCGTATCGCTATCGATGACTCGCAGTTGCTTTGCCATGGGCCGCCTCCGGGTGTGCGGAAGTATAGCGAGTCGCACGCCCGGAGCGCCTCCCCAAGGCAAGAGTTCCCTCCCCAAACCTTTTGCCTAGGGAGGGAGCTATGCACGCAAAGATGGAGTAGCGCAGCAGAAGAGCAGCGCAGCCTAGCGGGCGAGGCCGGGCCTTATGAGCTCCGCGACAGGCAGCACTACCTGGCGCGTGACCTCTTTGTCCGTCAGCCCCAACGTCTGTCCGACGATAAAGAGCTGCTCCATCGACGAGTCCGCATCCGCGCTTCCAACGCCAGAGTCATCCTCCAGGACGGGAGCAGCGCCGCCGAGCCTGCTCCGCAACAGATCCTGGGCGAAGGACAGCTTCGCGGCGAAATCGGTCATCAAAGTCTGATCTTCCACGGGTCACCTCCTGTGGGCGCTGCACCGCCAGCTTACAAGGGGAATGTTGCGCGCCCGTTACGCTCAGGTTGCCGCCCTGTTACGAATCTGTCGGCCGAATCTCCTGGCCTCTTACTCTGGGGCAAGATTCGCGATGTCCCCCACCGACTACGGGAAGGGGCTGAGAGGAGGCCTGCCAAGAGGGCCTGTAAGCCGGATTCTGTATCCCGGCGGACCGGGACGGTGGTCATCTATCTGGTCCTCCCGTTGCCGGAAGGAATCATGCGGCCTACCCGGGGACGCGGTCGAGCGCCGTCCTCCGAAGAACCGGAGGCATCCCTCTATTTGGCCTTGCTCCGGGAGGGGCTTGCCAGCATCCCGGCTCGCGCCGGAACCTGGTGCGCTCTTACCGCACCGTTTCACCCTTGCCTGTGGCCAGAGCAAGCTCCGGCCCATCGGCGGTGTCGTCTCTGTGGCGCTTTCCGTCGCCTCGCGGCGCCTGGGCGTTACCCAGCCCCCTGCCCGATGGAGTCCGGACTTTCCTCTCCAGTCAAAACCGGAGCGACCACCCGGCCCTCTTGGCTCTCCCAGTATACCCCCGCGTGGGCCGCCGCCCCACGCACCTGGTCTCTTCCCTCGTCGTACGCGGGGTGGAGGAGGAGCAATGGAGCAGCGTTTGACAGGCGCGACGCCATGGTAGGCCACCATATAGGCCTCGCCCTACGCCAACGAGACCTCGGCGCGGCCATCCTTCACTGTCACTTTCGCGACCACCGACCTGAGCAGCTCGCGGCGCTGGTCTTGCGCGAGACTGTCCCAATCGTCGATGAAACGGGCCGCGTTCGCTTCGAGGAGGGCTTGGGCCGAAGCCTTTTCAGAGGTCTGATCAATCCGGTCGTTGAGCGCCTGTTTGGCCGCCCGCAGACGGTCCACGCCAGCGCGGAGCTGGCCGAGCGTCAGCCCCCCGCTCGCCGCGCGCTGAACGCCCTCCATGAAGCGCCTGTCCAATACCCGCAGCCGCGCCGTGGACTGGGCCCTTTCATGGGCCATCCACGAACCGCTGTCGGCCCCATCGCCTCGCTCTCCGCTCAGCAGCTTCTCGCGGACGGCGCGCGCCACCTGCTCCTCGATGTCGTCAGCCCGCGTCGTGTGGTAGTCGCACTCGTTACGGTTGATGCGCGACTGGCATTGGTAGTAGCGGTACTCGGCCCGGGCGCGCTGACCGTCCTTCCGCCGCCAGGCCTGTTTGCGAGTGACACCCATCATGCGCTGGCCGCAGTAGCCGCAGAAGACCACGCCTGAGAGCAGGAAGGGCGATCCTCGCGGGCTGCGCCTGGCAGGGCTCCGCTCGTGCATACGCTCCTGCGCCTGCCGGAACTCGCCGGGCGTAACGATGGGCTCGTAGCTGCCCGGTATGCGGAGTCCGAAACGCCGGTACGTGCCGATGTAGGCCGTGTTGCGGAGGATGTCGCGCACCGTCACCATGCTCCAACGCCGTCCCGTGCGCGTACGGAGGCCTCGGTCGTTCAGCATCGAGGCGACAGCCCGGACGCCGTCGTTGGACTCCAAGTACTGCTTGAAGATCAGGGCAACGACGTCGGCCTCCTCTGCGACTACTCTGAACGTGCCGTCGGCGATGATGCGGTAGCCGTAAGGCGGTTTGCCGAGGCCGAGTCCTTGCGCCGCCTTCGCCATCATGCCTTGCCGGATGCGCGCGCTCCTTCCCGCGGCGCTGCTCGACCCCCGAAGGGCATTCTGCAGGGGGTCTGGGAAGTCGCGGTCGTCGCACACCACTTGGCAGGAGAGGGCATCGAGCTCCAGCAGGCGGGCGACCTGCTGCTCCAGCGAGCCGCCGAGACGTCCGGCGTCCGGCACAACCACGAGGTAGCCAAGGCCGCTGCCGCTGATGAAATCGAGCATCGACCGCCAACCGACCCCGCCCTCCTGGCCTTTCGGGTCGTCGTAGACGCCCACCCGAATATGCCGACCCTCCTCGCAGTAGGCGACGAACGCCCGGAACAGCTCCGGGTAGGAGAGCGGCCCCTTGCCCGTATCGGGGTCGAAGGTGAAGTAGCCTAGCGCTCGCATGGGTTACTCGGGCAGGAGTATTCGCCCGCAGTTGGGGCACCTGCTTGGCTGGGACGCGGCGCGAACATCCATCTGCATACGCATCGGCACGCCTACGCGGCAGGCGTCGCACGCGCCGTTGTGCATCCTTGCGACCGGGTGGCTGGGATGGCTCCTGCGCACTTGGTCGTACAGCGCGACCTCCGGGGGCGGTATGTGCGAGACAAGGTCTTCGCGGCGCAGTTCGAGCTCAAAGGCCTTTTCCTCCAGCCGCGCCCGCTCCTCGGCCATGGACTGCTGGTCGGCCTTCCAGGCCGCCGTCTGAGATTCGAGGCTGCCGGCGGTCTCGTCCCGTTTCCGCTTGGCTTCATCGATCTCGTCCAGAACGACGAGAAGGGCATCCTCTTGCTCGCCGCGATGGCGCTTGAGCATGTTCACATCGGCTTGGAGGTCCTGGAGCTCGCGGGAGCTGGTTACGGCGCCGCCGTAGAGCTTCGCCTCGGCAGCCTCGACCCTTGTCGAGTAGCCGCCTATCGCATCGTCGAGCTCTCCCTGCTTGGAGAGGGCCAGGTCCATCTCGCCTTGGTAGACGCGGAGCTGCCTGGCCAACGCCCGCAACGCTGCATCGTCGCCGAGGAGCCTGGCAATCTCATCGAGCCTTGCGCGCCGCACGCCGAGCTCATTGTCGACGGACTGCAGTTCTACGAGTTCGCGCGTGGCAGGCATCGCCGCCGCCTAGGAAGAGTTGGGATGCCCGGATTCTAGGAACCTCAACCTAACTTGTCAACAAAAAGCAAGTCCCGCTATGGGGCAACTGAGAGCAGGGCCATGGGCTGGGGGCAGGAAGTTGTCGGTTTGTGCGAAAAAGGTGTTGGGTTGCATTTTGGCTAGGCGTGAAAAGGTGTTGGGCTGCATTTTTCCCAGGCGTAAAAAGTTGTTGGTCCGAATTTTTTGTTTTTCGCAGCGGACCTCCGGCCTCGCGCCCCTCCCCCACCCTCTTGGCCCGATCCTCTTGGCGCAGGGGGCGCCGCCATGCTTTCGGCTCATCGCCGTGGGGCATCCACGATACGCGAGGGAGGGGCGTTGGCGTAAGGGGCAGGTGTCATAGAGGGCACGCCGGGCAACGAGTGCGACGCCTTCCTCCTCGATCGCTCCCCGCAGACATCTGCGGGAGAGTAACCGCGTATACTTGGCTGGACCCGTCCGATTGTGCGGGCCACCACCCGATACGGGAGGAACGTATCACGGCGCGCCAGGGTCTCCTTCCTCTTCTCTCAGTGGACAGACGGGCTATTTCTGTAGCGGGGCTCTTGGCGGGGCTCCTGATTCCACCTGCCGACGCGGGTGTATCCGCCGCCTCTCCTCCCAACCTCACGATCGCGACGCTCGTCTCTGGCCTGACCATTCCCTGGGACCTCGCCTTCACGCCCGATGGGACGATGCTGTTCACCCAGCGGGGCGGCGTGCTGAGCAGTCGACTCTCCGACGGCACGGTCCAGACCGTCACCGCCGATTTCAGCGATCTGTACGCCCGGGGAGAGACCGGGTTGATGGGGATCGTCGTCGACCCGAATTTCGCTTCCAACCGACGCTTCTACACGTGTCAGGGACACACCGGGCCGGAGGTGCAGGTGATTGCCTGGGCCATCAACTCCGCGTACACCGAGGCAACCCGCGTTGCCGATCCCCTCGTCGAGGGCATCCCCGCTTCCAACGGCCGTCACGGCGGTTGCCGGCTGCGGTTCGGACCGGATGGCTATCTGTGGATCGCGACCGGCGACGCCGCAACTGGGACGGTCCCGCAGGACCTGACCTCGCTTGGAGGGAAAGTCCTTCGAGTCAACGCATCGACGGGCGCCGGGGCCCCGGCAAACCCGTTCGCTTCTAACCAGAACACCAACGCAAAGCGGGTCTATACCTACGGGCATCGTAACGTGCAGGGGTTGGCTCTCCGCCCCGGCACGAGCCAGATGTGGTCCGTGGAGCACGGCCCATCGGTTGACGATGAGGTCAATCTGCTGGCCGCAGGCGGCAACTACGGCTGGAACCCCGTGCCCAGCTACAACGAAGGGGTCCCCATGACCGACCTCACGGAGTTCCCCGCCGCCGTTGAGGCCACGTGGTCGTCGGGGTCCCCGACTTTGGCCACCAGCGGGGCCATCTTCCTCGAGGGCGACCAATGGGGCATCTGGGAGGGGCGGCTGGCAGTGGCAACGCTGAAGGACCGACGGCTGCGCGTCTTCGAGTTCGACACAGACGGCGCCCTTTGAGAGCCAGGCCGTCGTAACCGAGTTCGACGGCGTCTTCGGCCGGCTCCGCACCCCGATGATGGGTCCTGACGGAGCCCTGTACGTCACCACATCCAACGGCGGCACCGGTGACCGGATACTCAGGATTACCGCAAACACCCCGCCGCCGCCGCCGTCCATAACCTCACTCACTCGCGGCGATAGGACCCTGGCGGTCGTCTGGACTGCGCCCGCTAACACGGGCGGCGGGGTCATCACCGCCTACGACGTGCGCTACATCGAGACCAGCGAAGACGAGACGGACGACGCCAACTGGACCGTGCGGGACAACGCCTGGAGAAGCGGCGACCTTCGATATGTCATCTCCAGTCTCACAAACGCGACGCAGTACGACGTGCAGGTGCGGGCCGTCAACTCCGCGGGGGATGGAGAATGGTCTGACACAGAGACAGGCACACCGCTGCCGGACGACATCCCCATAACTCTGCAATGGGAAGAGACCTCTATTGAGGTGGCCGAGGACGCAGGGAGCGTCGTTTTGAGGGCAGTCTTCACAACCACACTGGACTCGCCGCCGGAGGCTGACTTCACCTTCGATGTGACCCTGACCACCACCGACACCAGCACGACCAAAGGCGACGACCACACGGCCCCGCCTGCGTCCGCGACCTTTGTCGCGAGCGACTTCAGCCAGACCGACGTGAACGGCCAGCAGCGGTACCGCGCAACCAGGGATTTCACCGTCGTCATCCTAGACGACACCGTGGATGAATCGGACGAAGTCCTCAGGGTAACGCTGGCCTACTCGACTCCCGGCCTCACGCATCTCAAGGGAGGCCCTGCTACGGCAGTCGTCACGATCCAGGACAACGAACACGTTCCAGTTACTCTCAGCTGGGAACAGTCGGACGTAACGGTCGTTGAGGGCACCTGGACCGCCACACTGCGCGCCTACGCCATCACCACGGTGGACAAGCAACCTGAAGACGGGTTCGCCTTCGAGGCCTCCATCTCTACGTCTGACGGCAGCGCGGTCCAGCCCGGCGACTATACGCAGGTGAACGATACCGTCACTTTCAGCCGGAACGACTTCAGCCGGGCAACCGTCAACGGCGAACGCCGCTATCGGGCCGTAAAGCTGGTACAGGCGCCCATTGTGGACGACACGTCCGACGAAGACGAGGAGGATTTCACAGCAACCATTGACTACGCGAATCCCGGCCCCATTCACCTACAGGGTGGATCAGCCACCACGAGCGTAAAGATCACCGACAACGACTTCGTCCCCGTCACCATCAGTTGGGACCAGTCGTCCGTGAGCGTTGACGAGGACGCGACAACGGTCACCCTGCAGGCCCGGGCCACCACCACGTCGGACAAAATGCCGGAGAGCGGTATCACCGTCGCCCTGTCCGCGACGTCGGCCGGCCGCACCGCCACCGAAGGCTCGGACTACCGGAGGCTGACAAACAGCTTCAGCTTCAGGCAGGGCGACTTCACGCGCACAGACGTGGGGGGCCAGTTCCGCTTCCAGGCAACCCGGGACGTTAGCGTTTCCATCAGAGAAGACACCGTCAATGAGCCGGACGAGAACTTCACGGTAACCCTGAGCTACTCCAACCCGAGCCTCCCTCATCTGCAGGGAGATCCCGACACTGCGACGGTGACCATCGCCGACAACGACCATGTGCCAGTGACGCTGGGATGGGAAGAAACGGCGGTCACGGCGGAAGAGCCCACGAGTCCGGGGACAACCACGCCTGTGATCCTGAGTGCGATGGCGGTCACGGCAACGGACAAACGCCCCGAGAGCGGTTTCACCTTTGACTTCACCGTGAACACCGCCAACGGAACGGCGCGGCAGCCCGATGACTACGAACAACTCACAGCAACGGAAACGTTTGACCGAAATGACTTCTTTCAGAGAACGGTGAATGGCCAGTCTCGTTGGGTTGCCTCGGCAGACTTCACCGTCAACGTCGAGCACGACACCGTCGACGAGCCACTCGAGCGTTTCACCGTCAGGCTGGCTTTCGTCGGCTCCAGACAGCCGCACCTCACCCTCGGCGATTCGACAGCCACGGTCACCACCACGGACGACGGCGCGTCGCTGGGGAACTTGCTGACGACGGTGAGCGCCCGTACATCTGTCGCTCCAGGAGAGCAGCTGACCTACGATTGGTCGGTCAGCAACAGCGGGCCGTCTGCATCAACGAACACAGTTCTCACCACAACGCTGGACGCGGGAACATCTTACGTCTCGGATCTGGTGACAAGTCCGGCGACAGGCCAGTGCAGGCAGTCGGGCCGAACGGTCACCTGTACATTCGGAACGCTGGAACTCGGCAACACTGCAAGTGGGGAAATCGTCGTCAATGTCCAAGACAACGCCTCGGCGGATATTCGATTTACCGCGACAGCAAGAGCGGACCAACTCGACCGCACACCGGCGGACAATGACGACTCGGTCACGACGGAGCTGTACGCGCCGCCGCGGAAGATCACGAACTTGCGGGCATCGGGAGCGAGCGCACACATTGACCTGACGTGGAGCATGCCTGGCGACAATGGCAGCCCCATCACCCGATACGAGCTGGAGCGCAAGGAGACCGGCGGGAGCTATGCCCTCGTCGGTCCCGGCCCCGGCGTCGCGGCTACGACGTACCGGGACAGTCAGGTTACGACTGGAATGACCTACACGTACCAGTTGCGCGCCTTCAACATCGACGGCGACGCCGAATGGTCCAACGAGGCGACCGCAATCGCACGGGTAACCCGGCCGCCACCACCTCCACCGAGAACGGGCGGAGGCGGCGGAGGTGGCGGGGGCGCGCCGCTGAACCGGTCGGCCGAGTTCACCGACGGCTCCATGACCGACCGCTCGATAGCCGAGAACACGCCTGCCGGGACGGACATCAGCGAGCCCGTCGCCGCCACCGACCGCGAGGACGACACGCTGACCTACTCCCTGCGCGGCACCGACGCCGAGTCCTTCGACATCGACCCCGCCACCGGCCAGCTGCTCACGAAAGCCCCCCTGGACTATGAGGCCCAAGCCGCCTACTCGGTCATCGTGTCGGTCTCCGACGGCAAGAGCTCATCCGGCAGGGACAGCGACGCGCGGGATGACTCCATCACCGTGACCATCAATGTCGAGAACGTGGACGAGCCGGGCGCGGTCGCTCTGTCGTCCCACCAGCCCCAGGTCGCGGTCGCGCTCACCGCGACGCTGACCGACCTCGACGGCGGCCTCGTTGGCGTCGCTTGGCTGTGGGAGCGCTCTTCCGACCAGGCCGACTGGGCCGAGATCGACGGGGCCGTGTCCGACGTCTACACCCCTGTCATCGGGGACCTGAGCAGCTATCTGCGGATCACGGCGTCGTATGAGGACGGCCATGGGCGGGACAAGAGCGCGGGGGCCGTTACCGGCGACCCCGTGCTGATCAACACCGTCCCCCGGTTCCCTGGCGCGGACGCCGACAGGGGGATAGCGATCGAGGTGGAGGAGGGCTCCGGCGACGCCGAGTCCGGCGGCGCCGGCGAGCCGGTTGCGGCCGCGGACCCCGACGGCGATACGCTGACCTACTCGCTGGGTGGGGACGACGCCGGGTCCTTCGAGATCGACGCGTCCACGGGGCAGCTGTGGAGCAATGCTCCCCTCGACTACGAGACGCAGGCCGCCTACTCCCTGGTCGTGTCGGTCCGCGACGGCAGGGACTTCAACGGGGACCCCGACACGGCCGTCGACGCCTCCGTGACGGTGACCATCGCCGTCGTCAACGTGGGCGAACCGGGGACGCTCACGCTGCTGTCGTCCCAACCGCGGATCGGCGTCCCCCTCGCCGCCCGCCTTACCGACCCGGACGGGGTGGTAGGGGAGGTGGTCTGGAAGTGGGAGCGTTCCCGCGACGGAAACCCGTGGTCGTCCTCGTGGAGGACCATCAGTGGGGCCGAGGCGAACGCCTACGCGGCGGTGGACGCCGACCTGGGCTACTACCTGCGGGTCACGGCGTCGTATGAGGACGGCCACGGACCGGACAAGACCAGACAGGCGATCTCGGGCGCCCCAGTCGAGGAGAACACGGGCCCGGTGTTCTCCGACGCCCCGGACGGTGTGTTCGAGAGGAGCGTGGCGGAGAACACGGCCGAGGGCGGGGTCGTGGGCGATCCGGTCGCGGCGGCGAGTCCCAGCGGCGGCGCGCTGACCTATACGCTCGGCGGCGCGGATGCAGCGCTGTTCGCCATCGACGCGGGCACGGGGCAGATCAGGGTTGGGGCCGGGACGGTGCTGGACTACGAGGCGGACAGGAACGTCTACGAGGTGACCGTCATTGCCACGGACTCATCCGGCGCAAGTGCGACCGTCGCCGTGACCATCACGGTGACGAACGTGGACCTGCCGGGGATGGCCAACGACTACGACGCGGACAAGAACGAAGCGATCGACCGCGACGAGGCCCTCGCGGCCGTGGTCGATTACTTCAGCGGCGGCATCACTCAGGAAGAGGCGATAGAGGTCGTCAGGCTCTATTTCGCAGGCTGATTCCGCCACGGACCTCCGCAGCATCGGCCCCGCAGCGGAACCTTTGCGTAACTCCATGTTGGGATGGCGGGCGAAGGACAGAGGGAGGGATCGCGGTGCTGTCGCCCCGCTACGAGGTTCCCGCCTGCGCGGGAATGACGAATATACAGAGAGCTACGCAAAGATGTCGCAGACGGGGCGCTAGCGCCAGCGCCACTCGACGTTCAGCTCGGCACCGAGGGCCTCGGCGACTGCGTGGGCGATCCGGGCCATGTCGAGGGGCGCCCTGAGCAGCTCCGACATCGACGTCATGGGGCGGTCTTCGATGCCGCAGGGGACGATGGACGCGTAGGCCGTGAGGTCGGTGTAGATGTTCAACGCGAAGCCGTGGGTCGCGACGCCGCGCGAGACGCGCACGCCAATCGCCGCAATCTTGCCTGCGGACGTCCAGACTCCCGTCAGGCCCTCTTCGCAGTGGGCCTCGACGCCGGACTCGGCGAGTCCGGCAATCAGCGCCTGTTCCAGCGCGAGGACGTACCGCTTCGGGCCGATGCCCAAGTCCGCCAGCGAGACTATGGGATAGCCGACGAGCTGCCCTGGACCGTGATACGTCACCTGCCCGCCCCGGTCGGTCTCGATGAGCGGGGCGTCGAGCTCTGAGAGGATGTGCTCGGGGAGCGAGCGGCGGCCCGCCGTGTACACGGGGGCGTGCCCTAGGAAGAGGAGCGTCTCGCCGATCTCTCCGTCGGCGCGCTGTTTGGCGAGGTCCCGCTGCAGCTCCATCGCCCATGCGTAGTCGATGCCCTCGCCCAGCCAGTGAATCCAGCCCTCGCGGACCGGCACGCTAGTGGTGACCTTTGCGTCATTGCTGCTCGATGGCATTCTTCTTCCCAATCTGCCCTGTCTGCACTCCCGCGCACCCTGGATTCCCGCCTTCGCGGGAATGACGGAAGAGGTTACGCAAAGGTCTCTAGTGGTGAAAGAGCCGGACACCGGATACCGCCATGGCGATGCCGTATTGGTCGCAGGCCGCCGCCACGTCCGCATCGCGGACCGACCCGCCGGGTTGGACCACGTACCGCACACCGCTCATGGCCGCGCGGTCGATGTTGTCGCGGAATGGGATGAAGGCATCGGACCCCATCGCGACGCCGGTCAGGCCATCGAGCCATTCCCGCCTCTGGGCGGGCGTGAGCCTCTGCGGCGTCTCGGCGAACGAGCCGCGCCACATTTCGTCCTCCGCAGGCGAGAGGTCGTCGCGGATGAAGCCGTCCACGGCGTTGTCGCGCTCCGGTCGCCCCAAGCCCTCGCGGAACTTGAGCGCGAGCGTCGCGGGGTGCTGGCGGAGGCGCCAGATGTCGGCCTTGTTGCACGCAAGCCGGGTGCAGTGGATGCGCGACTGCTGCCCTACCCCATTGCCAATCACCTGCCCATCGAGCGCCAGGCACATGGAGTTCGACTGGGTGAATTTGAGCGTAACCAAAGCGACAGTCAGGTCGCGCTTGGCCGAATCCGGAAGCTCACTGGCGGCGGTCGTGACGTTCGCGAGCTGCTCGGCCCACCCCGCGACGTCGTTCCGCCCCTGCTCCATGCGGACTCCGAAAACGGTGCGCGTCTCCCGAGGCGGGGGCTCGTAGGAGGCGTCGACCTCCATCATGCAATAGCGTCCGCCCTGCTTCTGCGACAGCAGCTCGACCGCCTCATCGGTGAAGCCTGGCGCGATGACGCCGTCCGACACCTCGCGGCGGATGAGGCGCGCCGTCGACTCATCGACCACGTCAGAGAGGGCGATCCAATCGCCGAACGAGGAGACGCGGTCGGCGCCCCGCGCCCGCGCATAGGCGGTCGCAAGCGGCGAGAGATCCAGGTCCGCGACAAAGTAGGCTTGCGCGAGAGCGTCGCTCAGCGGCACGCCAACGGCAGCTCCAGCGGGACTGACGTGCTTGAACGACGCAGCGGCCGGCTGGCCCGTCGCGCTCTTCAGCTCGCGGACGAGCTGCCAGGAGTTCAGCGCGTCGAGCAGGTTGATGAACCCCGGCGACCCGTTGCGGACCTCGAACGGCAGACCCCCTTCCTCGACAAACGCCTTGGCGGGAGTCTGATGCGGGTTCATGCCATACCGGAGCGACAGCTCGGACTCAGTCATAGTCCTCCAAAGACTCCCGGAGACTTCAATCGAGGGCCGTCCCCTCGTCGATTGCTTCCAGCCCTTCCTTGACCGTGCGGAGGAAGGCGCCCGCCTCGGCGCCATCGCAGACGCGGTGGTCGAAGGCGAGGCAGAGGTTCATCATCGAGCGGACAGCGATGGCGTCGTCGACGACGACCACGGGGCGCTTCACTATCGCCTCCGTGGTGAGAATCGCGGCCTGCGGGTGGTTGATGATGGGAACGGAGACGACGGAGCCCAGCGCCCCCGTGTTGTTGAGCGTGAACGTGCCCCCCTGCACGTCCTCGATCTTCAGCGAGCCCGTCCGCGCCGCGCCGATGAGCCGGCTGAGCTCCACGGCAAGGGCCGCGATTCCCTGTGCGTCGGCGTTCCGAAGGACGGGTACGATGAGGCCGGCCTCGGTCGACGAGGCGACTCCCAGATGCACCCGGTGATTCAGCGTGATGTGGTCGCCGTCCCAACGCGCGTTCAAGCGGGGATGCTCCCGCAGCGCGGCGGCGACGACCTTCGCAGCGAAGGGCAGATAGGTCAGCGGCACGCGGTGCGAGCGCTCGAACTCCGCGCGGAGGGCGGTCCGCGCGCGGACGAGGCCGGAGGCATCCGCCTCCACCATCGACCACGCCGCCGGAATCTCCCGCGCCGACCTCGCCATGTGCTCCGCGATGGTCTTGCGTATGGCCGTCAGCGGGAGCGTCGAAGTCGCCTCGCCCTGCGGCGAGACAGGCGGGGCGGACGCCGCTGCGCCTGAGCCCTTCGCCGCTCGCAGCACGTCGTCTTTCGTAACGCGGCCCCCCGCGCCGCTCCCAACGAGCGCCGACGAGTCGATGCCGTACTGAGCGGCGAGCTTGGCAACGAGAGGCGATACGACGTGCCGGCGATCGGGGCCCGAGGGCGGCGACGGGGCGGCGGAAGCCTTGCGGGCCAGAACAGCGTCCTGAACGGCGTCGGGCCTGCCCTGCCCGCCTTCCCCGGAGCCGGTGGGACCGACGCTGCGGTTCGAATCCACGAACTCGAATTTCCTGCTGCTCCGCGTTTCGAGGGTTGGGCCACTAACCTCCCCGCGCGTCGCTGCGCTCGAGCTCCCCTCCTGCAGACGGGAGGGGAGCTCCTGGGTTCCCGCCTGCGCGGGAATGACGGAGGGGGGCGGGAATGACGGTGAAGGGGCCTCGCCGTCGACGTCCATCTCGCAGATGGGCTGTCCCATCGGGACCGTGTCGCCCTCGGCGACCAGCGCCCTCACGAATACGCCCGCATAGGGCGAGGGTGCTTCCATGCTCACTTTGTCCGTTATGACTTCGACGAGGGGATCGTACCGCTCGACGCGCTGGCCGGGCTCGACCAGCCACTTGCCGATCACTCCTTCAGTAACCGACTCCCCGACGTGTGGAAGCTCAACGACAGTGGTCATGGCTAGTAAGCGAGCAGCTCCCGCAGCTTGGCCGCGATCTTGTCTGACGTCGGCATGTAGACGGCTTCCAGGGTTGGCGCAAAGGGCATGGCCGGGACCTCGGGGCCCGTGCAACGCATCACCGGCGCGTCCAAGCTGTCGAATGCGTTTTCGGCGATGAGCGCGCTCACCTCGGAGCCGACGCTCACCGCGGCGTTGTCCTCGTGAACGACCAACGCGCGGTTCGTCTTCCGCACTGACGCCAGTATCGTCTCCACGTCGATGGGGCGGACGGTCCGCAGGTCGACCACCTCGACGCTCGCTCCCTCGCCCTCGAGCTCCTCCGCCGCCTGCAGCGAGTAGTGGAGCGTGAGCCCGTAGGTGATGACGGTGGCGTCAGCGCCCTCGCGCTTGATGTCCGCCGAGCCGATGGGCACCACGTAGTCCTCTTCCGGGACCTCGCCGCGCACCGAGCGGTACGTCCGTTTGTGTTCGAGGACGATGACGGGGTCGTCGTCGCGGATGGCCGCCTTCAGCAGCCCTTTAGCGTCGTACGGAGTGGCGGGCACCACAACCTTCAAGCCGGGCGTATGGGCGAAGTAGGACTCGACGCTCTGGGAGTGGTACAGCCCGCCCCTGACGTGCCCTCCGTAGGGCGAGCGCACGACCATCGGCGCGTGGAGCTTGCCTTTCGTGCCGTAGCGAATGCGCGCGGCCTCTCCGATGATCTGGTTCACGGCGGGCCATATGAAATCGGCGAACTGCACCTCGGCGATGGGGCGCATTCCGTGCATGGCCGCGCCCAACGCGATGCCCGCAATCGAGGCCTCGGCGAGCGGAGTGTCGATGACCCGCTCCTCCCCGAACTCCTTGATGAGGCCCTTGGTCGCCAGGAAAACGCCGCCCCGCCGACCAACGTCTTCGCCCATGACGAACACGGAAGAGTCCCGGCGCATCTCTTCGACAATCGCCTCTCGGACCGCCTCGATGACGTTGAGCGTAGCCATTACCCGGCCCCTCTCCCCAATCCTTCCGAGGGGGAGGAGGAGCCAGTCACGCCCTCGAACACGTCGGCGGCGTCCGGGAAGGGAGCGGCCTCGGCGGCCTCCGTAGCCGCGTTGACCTCGTCACCGGCCGCCTTCCGCAGCTCCGCGTCCTTCTCGTCGGAGAGCAAGCCCGTCGAGGCGAGCTGCTCGCGCAGTTTCTCGAGGGGGTCGCGCAGCCGCGCCTTTTCGATCTCGGCGCGGTCTCTGTAGACCGAGTCATCGTCGTCGCTGGTGTGCGGCAGGTAACGCTCCACGTCGAACTCGACGAGGCTCGGCCCGCCCCCCGCGGCGGCACGACGCACGGCGTCGGCTACGGCGCGGTAGGAGGCCGCGACGTCCGTGCCGTCGACCGTCACGCCCGGCATGGCGTAACCGGCGGCGCGCTCCGAGACCCGTTCCACGGCCATCTGACGCGACTGCGGGACCGAGATGGCGTATTTGTTGTTCTCGACGATGAAGACCACGGGCAGCTTATGGACCGAGGCAAAGTTCATCGCCTCGTGCACCTCGCCCTGGCTTGTGGCCCCATCGCCCAAGGCGCAGGTGACGACCGTACTCTCGCCGCGAATCTTCGACGCCAGCGCCCACCCAACGGCCTGCGGAACGTGCGTGCCGACGACGTTTGACGGGTTGACGAACCGCAGCTCGGGGGCGGCGCCGTGCTGGGGAAACTGGCGCGCGCCGGACAACGGCTCGCCCTCCTTGGCGAGGAACCCCCGCAGCGACTGCTCAGGCGTGAGTCCGAGGGCCGTCGTGACGGCGAGGTCTCGGTAGTAGGTGAAGCAGAAGAAGTCTTCGGCGTGCTTGCGGAGCGCCCACACCGTGGCCAGCTGCGCGGCCTCGTGCCCCTGGCTCGACGCTACGATGGCCGCTTTGCCCTGACGGTTCATCATCCACACCCGCTCATCCAGAGCGCGAACGAGGAGCATCGACGCGTAGATGTCGAGCAGGTCCTCTTGCGTGAGCGAGTCCGGGACGTCTACGGGCAGTCCCTGGTTAGCGGTGGTGGCCACGCCTCGATTATCGGGCAGGCCGCGCCCCCGCGCCAAGTCTGCATCGCTCGCCAATCCTCCGGACTGCGAGGGTACAATGCCCTTTTGGAGGCGCAGCCACTTGGAGCAAGAGCGCGACGTACTCGTTCGTTTCCACGAAATCGGGCTGAAGGGCAAGAACCAGCCGATGTTCGTGGACCATCTCGTAACCAACCTCAGACGGGCCACGGCCGGGCTGGGCGTCGAGCGCGTCTGGTCAACGCGGATGATGGTGCGCATGCGCCTCGCTCCCGAGGCCGACTGGGACACGGTGCGGCGGCGCGCGCAGCAGGTGTTCGGCGCCGTGAAGCTCAGCCTCGCCCTACGAATCGAGCCCGAGTACGGCGAGATATCGCGGCGCGTGGCCGAGCTTGCGGCCTCCCGTTCCTTCTCCACCTTCCGCATATCGGCCAACCGCGCCGACAAGAGCTTCCCCCTCACCTCCCAGGAGCTCAACGTGCAGCTTGGCGACGAGGTCCGCGCGGCCACCGGCGCCAAGGTCGATCTCTCGCATCCCGGCATCAACCTGCGCGTCGAGCTGCAGCGCGGCGACGCGTTCGTCTACGCCGACGGCTACCCCGGCGCGGGCGGGCTCCCCGTCGGCACGGCAGGCAAGGTCGCCGTCTTGATGTCCGGCGGCATTGACTCCCCCGTCGCCGCGTGGCGCATGATGCGCCGGGGCTGCCGCGCCGTCCTCGTCCACTTCCACTCGTTTCCCCTCGTCGAGGGCCGGTCACGCGACAAAGCCAAAGAGCTCGCGGAGCGCCTCAACGCCTACCAGTACGACACCAAGCTCTACCTCGTGCCGTTCGCGGACGTGCAGCGCGCCGTCATTCTGGAAGTCCCCGGCCCGCTGCGCGTCGTCGCCTACCGCCGTTTCATGGTGCGCATCACGGAAGCCATCGCCCGAGCGGAGGACGCCCGCGCGCTCGTCACCGGCGAGAGCGTCGGGCAGGTCGGCTCGCAGACGCTGCGGAACATCGCGACGGTGAGCGAGGTTGCGGCGCTGCCCATCCTTCGGCCCCTCATCGGCATGGACAAGCAGGAGATCATCGACCAGGCCCGCGCCATCGACACATTCGATACGTCTATCCAGCCGGACGAGGACTGCTGCACCTTGTTCGTCCCGCGCTCCCCCTCGACGGCCGTCAAGTCAGAGGAGATAGCGGCCCAAGAGGCGAATCTCGACGTTGGATCCCTAGTCCGACAAGCCGCGTCGGGGGCCGAACTCTTCGAGTGGCACGCGCCGTCCGCCTGATGCGGCTCAGACAGAGAGAGGTAAACCGAAGGGAAAGTAGGACATATTGAATTCTTCCCTACTCCGCCCACGAATCCTGGCGTTATCTATCGACTCTGCACTCGCTTATGTGCTCCTACCTGCCTTGCCGATTCTCATAACGACTCGCCTTGAAGGCAACTGGTGGGACTGGATATTGGTATGGGGACTTACCTTCCACGCCCTGCATGTCCTTGCAGGTCAACTATTTTGGGGCAAAACACTTGGGAAGCGCATCGCAGGAATCTCCATTTTCAATACGGGCGGCCACAGATATGGCCTCCGGTTAGTCATACGGGAAGCGGTCAGGGCCGTCTCTATCCTAATCATCGTAATGGGACTGTTCTTCTTCCCGATCGCTGGGATGGCTGCGGTGGTGAGCCAGGGGTGGAATCCGCCAGGCGCGATTTTTCCTGCACCGTTCATCATCCTAGGCTACCTCCTTCTGTTTGGCCCCCTACTCGCCACTATCTTCCTGCCTCCTCTACTTGGTGATAACGAACGTGCGCTTCATGACCATATCGCCAATACTGCCGTGGCGCTCGGTGGCAAGGTCGAGCGTTATCTTGAGGGCTACGCCGCTGTCACGCCTTCCAGGCTAAATCCGGAGCTTCTCTCCGGCTCCGATCAAACCGGGGGGCCCGGAGTCCGCATCGGGGCAGCGGTAATCGATTTCGTCATCGTTGGTCTACTCATCGGAGCAACCATAGCCATCACCAACCTGCTAACGGGAAGAGACCTTCCAGCGGGAAGAGCATTCTTCCTGCTCTTGTACCCTCTCCTGTTGATCTACAGCACACTCATGCAGGCAGCCTCTGGCGCAACGTTCGGGAAGAAGGCATACCAGTTGGTTGTGGTCGGCATGGCAGGCACGCGAATCGGATGGTGGCAATCGCTGGTGCGGGAGATCGTGAGAACGGGCCCGTCAGGCGTCGCGATGGCCCTCCCGATCCTGTTCAATGTAGAAATCGCGATGCTGATCGGATTGTTAGTGGTGGTAGTGATAGGTTCACGTGATGACAGACGTGGACTCCACGACCTGGCCGCGCGGACCCGAGTCATTCTTCGCAACCCCGCTCATTCTCTCTCCCCACAGCGGGGAGAAGGCCAAGAAGAGGATGGGCAGTAAAGCGAGGGCAGCGTATCCGCCGAACTCTTCGAATGGCGCGCCTCCGCCTAGCGAAAAGGGCCTCTCACTCCGCGGCGTCCAGCCTGCTCAGCGGGCCGGGCCAGCTGAGGAGCTGGCGGTTCGCCGTCACGAGCTGGTGTCCCCCCAACGCGGTGGCGACGATGAGGCGGTCAGCAGGGTCGGCGTGAAAGTCCGCCAGCTCATTGGCCCGGATTCCGATTTCGCCGTCAACTGGGATTTCGATGAGGCCATCCCGGAACAGAGATTGACGCCATGAGCCGATGTCAGTCAGGAGAGCAAGCCTGCCCTTCTGGTGCAGCATGGCGACTTCCCAGAACGTGATTGCGGATACACCGGCCTCGTTTGCAGCCCAAGCGTGTTCTATGGCCCGGCGAGTCCGGCGGCCCAGCTTGGGATCATCGAGCGCCAGCCAGACCAACACCTGGGTATCGAGCAGCATCACGGGTTCAGCACTCGGTCAGGGTTAGCCTCGGCTTCCCATTCCACATCGATGGGAGAGATGATGTCGCCAAGGATCTGAATCTGGTCACGATAGCGCCCGAATGGAGCCTTGGGCTTCTCCCTGTACGGAATCAGTCGCGAGACGGGGCGGCCGTTCTTGGTGATGACGATCTCCTCGCCGCTCTCCGCGACCTCATCCATGAGCTTGAGGCACTTCGCCTTGAACTCCGACGCCTTGATGGTCCGCACGCCTGCCGCCTTGCCGCTATCCTTCTCCATGGCTGCTCCTTACTCGGTCAGACATCGATTAACCTGGTCATGACCATAGTCACATTGCCTCCCCCAGTCCTCACCCGGCGGGGTGTAATGTACCCGCAACCCTCGATGGGAAGTGAGCCGTGGGCCGTATGAACGCCATATCCAGTCCCGCGCGAGCGTCGCTGGCGGCCTTGCTGCTCGGGGCGCTGACTGTGGCGTTCGGCCTCCAGCTCTTGCGCGTGCTCATCGTCGAGATGGCGGTCTACCTGACGCAGGTGCGGGACGTCAGCTCGATGCTCGTGGGCGTCATGGGCCTCGGCGTGTTCCTGTGCGGATTCCTGGAGCCTGTCGTGCGCCGCGTCCTCGGGAAGCGGAACGCCTTGCGGGTTGTCCTCGGCGGTCTGGCGCTGGTCCGGCTGGCTGAGCAGGCCGTCACTTCTCTTCCCGTGGACCTCGGCCTGTCCATCGCCGGGACCGTGCTGTTCCTATGGTCTCTTCCGCTCCTGTTCCGATTGGTCCGCACAGAAGGACGAGCCAGCGGCGCTCATGCGGCGATCGCTTTCCTGCTGGGCCTGTCCGTCGATACCGCGCTCAAAGGAGCCTTCGGGACCATCGACCTCTCGTGGGCTCCGAGCGGCGGCGCGCACGTTGTCGTATTAGCCCTGGCGATTGCTCAAGGGCTGCTCCTGTGGAGGCTCCCACCGGACGGGCGCGAAGCGTCGGATAGGAGGGCAGGAGGGCAAGGCGCCCCCGCCTCCGCTTTGCCCTACCTGGCCTTTGGCCCGGCGCTTGCGCTGGAGCTCCTGCTGTTTCAGAACGTCGCCCAACAGTCGGCGCTCATAGGCTGGCCGCAACCGGCGGTGTACGCGTGGATTTTCGGAGCCAACCTCGCAGGAATCGCTGTCGCTGTCGAGCTGTCCCGACGGGACGGGCCCCTGCCCTGGCCCATCCTGGCGCTGCTCGGAGCGTTGCTGATCGGGATGGCGGCGGTCGAACTGTCGGGGGCCCTCGCGGCCATCGTCGTACTAGCCGGACACCTTGTGATTGCGGTCGCTTTGGCATCAGTCGTCAAAGGGACGGCGCCGACGACGGCACGGCTATCGGGCGGCGTCTCGGTTTGGATGAGCGTCGGCATGGCGCTCATGCTGGGGTTGCTGTTCGTCTACTACGCGAGCTACGACATCGACATCTTGGCGCCGAAGGAGGCCGTGCGTCCGGCGGCCGCTCTGTTGGTCGGTCTGGCCGCTCTCCGCGCCGGCTTCGCCCTCCGCGCCGGTGGAGCGCCGGGAACGTCGATAACGAGGCTGGCGGTAGCGCCCGCGCTGCTCCTGCTTCTGCTCCCCTTGCTTCAGCTGGCGGCCTGGAAGGACGTGACGCCGGTCGCGGGCGCCGGTTTCCCGGTTCGAGTGATGACCTACAACCTCCACCAAGGGTTCGATGTCCATGGACGCCATGCCCTGGATGAGATGGCCAAGGTCATAGAGGCCGAGGACCCGGATATCGTCGCGCTGCAAGAAGTGTCGAGGGGTTGGGTCGTGAACGGCTCCGTCGACTTGCTGACGTGGCTCTCCCAGCGCCTGGACATGGACTACGTCTGGGGCCCGGCCGCGGACTCGGCGTGGGGTAACGCGCTTCTGAGCCGGTTCCCCATCGGTAGATACGAAAACTACGCCATGCCCAACAACGACGCGCTCATTCTCGACCGGGCGTTCGTCATCGCCGAGGTCGACGTGGGCGGAGGAGAGACGCTTGACGTGGTCGCCACGCACTTCCACTCCGGCGACGGCGACTCGGCGCTCAGGGTCCCGCAGTCGCAGGCGGTGCTGGAGGGTATCGACGTCAACCGCACCACGGTGTTGCTGGCTGACCTGAACGCACCCCCCGGTGACCCGGAGATGCGGCTGCTCGCCGATGCCGGTCTAGAGGACGCTTTCGTCGCCTCCGGAACAACGGGCGACGGTTTCACGTATCCCTCGGACGGCCCCCGGGAGCGCATCGATTACGTATGGGCCACCCCCGACCTCGAAGCCCGCGACTTCTCCGTCCCCGAAAGCCTGGCCTCCGACCACCTGGCCGTAGCCGTTACGTTAGACCGCTGACAGCCTCCTCTCCCTCACTCTCATCCGAGAGTTGAGGAAAGGGGGCCGTCCTCTCGCTCCATTTGACTGGCCCGCGCGCCGGTGGTAGAAGCGGACTCGCCCCCATCGGGCCGGAGGAACGCTCATGTCACGTGAGATTGACGAGGTCAAGCGAGAAGTAGCCATCGCCAACCGTGTGTTGGCCGAGATGGGCCTTGCCACCCACATCCTTGCATCGCTCGGGCACGCGAGCCTGCGTGTGCCCAATCAGCCGGACCTCTTCGTGGTGAAGGGACGCGGCTACGCCACCGACGCGCTCCACGTCGTCAAGCCCGAGGAGATGATCGTCGTCGACATGGACGGCAACTTCGTCGACGGCCCCAAGGGCACGTCCCAGTGCTACGAGGTGAAGATGCACTCCTGCATCTTCCGCGAGCGGCCCGAGGTGATGTCCATAGTGCACACGCACCCCCGCTACACCAACGTCCTCGGCCTGAACGACGTGAAGCTGAAGCCCATGTCCAACGAGGGCCATCAGCTCGTGCGCAACGATATCCCCGTCTTCCCTCACTCCAAGCTCATCATCACCGAGGAAGACGGCATGCAGGTCGTGAACGCGATGGGCGCGAGCAACGTCGTGCTCCTGCGGGGACACGGCGCCGTGACCGCGGGCAGGAACCTCGAAGCATCGGTGATGAGCATGCTGCACCTCGAAGAGCAGGCCCGCCTGAACTGGGTCGCGCTTGCGGCGTTCGGCCCGGACTACAAGGGCATCCCCGCGGAGAACATGGACGAGGCCGCCGCCGGCTCAGCCGCGATGCGCCAAGCCCCGCACCTGGCCGTGCCCATGGCCAACATGCCCCCCATCCTGGCTGGCGGAGTGTGGAAGTACTACACGGACCTCGTGAGCAAGGACATGTAGGGGAGTAGATAGGGGGTAGAGGGCCGAGCGCCCCCTCTGCTGGAGCGGAGCTACCGCTCCTTACTGGTAAGGATGTAAGATTTCCTTGCATCCTTACCGCAAGGAGCGGTCATGCTCGCCAAGCTCACCTCCAAGAACCAGATAACCCTCCCCAAGGCCATCATCTCCGCGTTCGAGGGCGCCACTTACTTCGATGTCACCGAAGAGAACGGTTGCATCGTGCTCGCCCCCGTGCGGGTGATTCCAGCCAGACCAGTCTCTCTCGCGGACGCCGAGGCCCTGATAGAGAAGATGAAGCAGTTGCAGGTCCCCATGGACACCACCGACCCGGAGGTTTGGGTCCAACGCATGGACCCGGCCAGCGCCGACGCCGTACGCGACCACATGGACCGTCTGGGCATCACCGAACAGGACATCGCTGATGCCATCGAATGGGCGCGCCGAGGCTGATGCCTCCGCCCCGATTCGTGCTCGACACCAGCGTCGTCTTTCCCGCCCTGCGCTTCCACCGTGGGCAGCTGCTTTGGCTGCGGGAAGCTTGGCAAGCCGAATGCCTCATCCCTCTGACGAGTTCCGCCACGGTCGCCGAACTGCTCCGGGTGCTCGCCTACCGCAGGTTCGGTCTGAACGAGACCTACCAGCGCGAACTGATCGCCGACTACCTCCCCTGGTGCGAAACCGTGGACGTGCCGAGTGATACGCCTGTTCCCGATTGCCGCGACCCGTCCTACCGCCCATTCCTCGAACTGGCCATGGCAGGTCAGGCCGACGCGCTAGTCACCGGGGACGCCGACCTCCTCGCGCTCGCTCCTGTTTTCACTATCCCCATCCTCACGGCGCGCGAAGCGTGGGAGCGCCTGGCCAACGTCTGACCCCCGCTCCCCGCTATACTTGCCGTCCATGAACGACAAGATTCTCGTCAGCGTCGAGGACGGCATCGGCACGATCGTCCTCAACCGGCCGGCCCAGCACAACGCTATCGACTTCGAGATGTGGGGCGCGCTGCGGGACGCCGCCTCGGGGCTGGCGGACGATGACGGCGTGAAGGTCGTCATCCTGCGAGGCGCCGGGGAGCGGGCGTTCTCGGCGGGCGCCGACATCAAGGACTTCCCCGCTCACCGCAGCACCAGCGCCCTCGCCAAGGAGTACGCCGCCGCGTTCGAGGGGGCGCTCGACGCCATCGAGCAGATGCCCAAGCCGACGATATCGATGATCCGCGGCATCTGCGTCGGCGGCGGGTGCGAGTTGTCGATGGCGACGGACCTCCGCATCGCGGCCGCCGGCAGCGTGTTCGCGGTGCCCGTCGCCAAGATTGGCGTGCTCGTCGGCTATAACGAGATGCGCCGCCTCGTTCAGCTCGTCGGTCCGGGCCACGCGGCCAACCTACTGCTCACGGCCCGGCGCATCGACGATCAGGAAGCGTTGCGAATCGGGCTCATCACCGAGGTAGCGCCTGCCGAGGACCTCGTCGAACACACCTACGGCTTGGCCCGCGAGATGGCCTCCTACGCTCCGCTCACCCAGTCCGGCCACAAGCGCATCATCCAGACCGTCCTCCGCAACCCAGCCCTTGCGGACCTCACCGAAGAGGAGCGCCGGCTGCCCCTCTCCATCTTCGACACCGACGACGGCATGGAAGGCTACCGCGCCTTCGTCGAGAAGCGGCCGCCACGCTTCACGGGCCGCTAGCGATGGCGCCCATGCCCCTGGACGGCATGACCGTCCTCGATTGCACCCAGGTGATGGCCGGCCCCTTCTGCACGCTGCTCTTGGCCGACATGGGAGCGGACGTCATCAAGATTGAGAAGCCGGGCGGCGACGACTCCCGGCGCATGGGCCCGCCCTTCATCAACGGCGAGTCCGCCGCCTTCCTCGGCATCAACCGCAACAAGCGCAGCGTCGTCCTCGACTTCAAGCACGACCTCGACCGCCGGGTCTTCGTAGACATGGCGAGGCAGGCCGATGTCGTCGCCGAGAATTTTAAGCCGGGGACGATGGACCGGCTTGGCCTCGGCCCCGACACCCTAAGACAGGGCCATCCCGAGCTCATCTACGTGTCCGTGTCGGGATTCGGACAGACAGGGCCCTACAGCCAGCGGCCCGGCTACGACCTCGTGGCCCAGGGCATGTCCGGGATGATGAGCGTCACCGGCTACCCGGACTCGCCGCCGGTGAAAATCAGCGTGCCCCTGGCCGACCTGAGCGCCGGCATGTTCGCGGCCTACGGCGTGCTGTCGGCCTACATCCATCGCCTCAAGACCGGCGAGGGCCAGGTCGTCGACACGTCCCTGTTGGAATCGGCAATCGCGCTGACGGTGTGGGAGGCGGCGGAGCTCTGGGGGTCGGGCGCAACGCCGGGGCCCAAGGGCTCGGCGCACCGCCTTGTCGCTCCATACCAGGCCGTCGAAAGCGCCGACGGATATTTCAACATCGGGGTGGCGAACCAGGCGAACTACGAGCGCCTCTGCGCGGCCTTAGAGCGTCCAGACCTGCTCGCCGACGAGCGTTTCGCGAGCAACCCGGAGCGCGTCCGGCACTACGAGGAGCTGGCCGAGGCCATCCAGACCACGACGCGCGGGAAGACCTCCGCCGAGTGGCTCGCCATCCTCGAGCGCGCCGGCGTGCCCGCGGGCCCCATCTACGATATGGCGGAGGTCTTCCAGGACGAGCACGTGCTGGCCCGCGGGATGGTCCAGGAGCTGGAGCACCCCATAGCGGGCCTCGTCCGCCACCTGGGCATCCCCGTCAAGCTCTCGGCCACTCCCGGCGAGATCCGCCTCCCCGCCCCCACCCTCGGCCAGCACACCGAAAGCGTGCTGCGGGCCTACGGGGTATCGGAGGAGGAGATCGCCCGCGTGGTCGGCCGCTCGTAAGGAAACGGTTCGTGGTGAGCCTGTCCCCCTCCGGTCTTTACAGCCTGCGGGAGGGAACGCTCGAGCGCAGCGAGCGCGTGGAGGTTGCGCGAACGCCCCACCCGTCTACGGCCGCCGCATCCGTCCGCACGCCGCCACGCCGCCCATTGCGACAACTGTCGCCGCAACCGCCAGAGCGATTACCCATGCTCCCACTTCTCCCGCATCCTCCAGCGCCGGCATCGGCGTCACTGCCAGAGTCGGTGTAGGCTCCGGTGTGGGGGTGGGCGCAGGCTCCGGTGTGGGGGTAGGCGCAGGGTCCGGTGTGGGGGTAGGCGCAGGCTCCGGTGTGGAAGTGGGCGCAGGCTTCGCTGTCGGAGTTAACGTAACGGCCACAATCCCAACCAAGTCCTCCGGTAGCGATGCGATTGTCCCAGGTTCGGGAGCGCGACCCTCGCCCAACTCTTCGAGGTCGGCTGCCGCACGTACGAGAGGGCCAGTTCGGAGGCAAAACCCAACTGAGTAACCGTCTCTATTTCCGTGTCTATATCTATCGTGGGCATAGACGATGTACTCCCCGTCGACCTCAAAGTGAGCATACCCGCAAGACGCCCCTTTCAAGTATGTCGTGACATACATGGTTTCATAAATAGAGCCCTTCCAGACAGCGTTGACCTTGAATTCAACGACATGCTCATAAGGGTCATCAGGGTTCAGTTGGATTGAGACAATCCTGCCGGTGAAGACCGCGCTGGCCATCTCCAGCGCTATTGGCGGAGAAACGGGGGGTCCGCATGAACACGCGTGTGCCTGTCCCGCGTTCCCCACAAACCAGAGGATGCTCAGCATCAGTGCGAGGACCAAGGTGCCTATGGATGCGGTCTGGTGTCGCTGCATCGCACACCTCCTGCTGCGTATTACGCAAACCGCACGGCGTTCGTTCCACGTCGCACCCGTGACATCCGCCCGCGTCGCGCTAGCGGACCTATCCCCCCGTCGCCTACAGCGCCTGGTAAATCTGTATGAGGTTCCCGCACGTATCGTCGAGCATGGCCTGGATGACCGGGCCTTCCTGTACTGGCTCCATCGCAAACACGACGCCCAGCCCGTTCAACCGTTCGTACTCTTGCTGGATGTCGTCGACGGCGAACGCTGCATGGGGTATGCCCTGCTCGAAGAGCGCCTGCTGGTAGCTCCTGGCGGCAGGGTTATCGTTAGGTTCGAGGAGGAGTTCGACACCGTCAGGCTCTTCAGGTGAGACGACCGTCAGCCATTTGAACTGCCCTACCGGGAAGTCCTCTTTCGTCACGAATCCCAATACCTCGGTGTAGAATGCGGCGGCCTTCTCCTGGTCGTCCACGTGGATACTCGTCAGCGTGATCCTCATCCCCCGCTCCTGCTCATGGGTAATCGCCCTTGCTTCCGCTTCTTGAGGGTTGAACCTAAGTCTAGCCTCTCGTCGTGTCTCTATTGTGACACTTACACGTTGTGAAGTCGGCTATACGCCCACTACCTTGTCAGCAGCAACCCGGCCCTCGGCAGCAGACCCGCCCCTGAACGGCCTGCCTACCCAAAGGAGGGATGTCTCAGAATGTCTCACCTGGACAAGAACAGTCGCCTCCAAACGCCAGGCTGCAGCCCTCCCCGTGTCGTCCCAGAGGAGGGCATCGGACTCCCCTCGCGCCTGACGCCGCCCCTCTAAGCAAGCGGCGCGCTCGCTTGCTATCCTAGGCGGCGCTCAGGAACACACCACTATCAGGGAGAGGTTGATGACCACTGCGCCTCGTGTCGTTGGTATGCCGGTGCCCCGCGTCGATGGACGCGACAAGGTCACCGGGTCGGCAAACTACGGAGCGGACTTTGATCTGCCCGGCACGCTCTGGGCCAAGACGGTCCGCAGCCCCTACCCCCACGCGCGCATTGCGTCCATCGACACGTCGGCGGCCAAGGCGCTGCCGGGCGTCCACGCCGTGCTCACAGGCGCCGACCTCCCCGCGAACATGCGTTGGGGCCGTCGCATCGTCGATGTCCCCGTACTCGCGCAGGGCGAGGTGAAGTTCGTCGGCGAGCAGGTCGCGGCGGTCGTCGCCGACGATGAGGAGATCGCACAGCGCGCGGTGAATCTGGTCGAGGTCGAATACGAGGAGCTGCCCGCCGTCACCGACCCCGAAGAGGCGATGAAGAACGAGCTCCTGGTGAACCCGGACATGCACGGGTTCAAGGGACTGCTCTACGAGATCCCGGAGCCCACGAACGTCGTCGTGCACTGGGAGTGGGTGAACGGCGACGTCGAGGCCGGTATGAAGGAAGCGGACCTGGTCGTCGAGAACAGGTACACGACCCCGTCGCAGCACCAGTCCTACATGGAAGCGCATAACGCGACGGTGCAGGCGCATCCCGACGGAACAGCCGAGGTCTGGACGCCGGGCAAGGCGCCCTACGCCGTGCGCACCCAGATATCCGGCCCCCTCGGCGTCGAGCCCGAGAGCATCGTCTTTCACCCCGTTACTATCGGCGGCGACTTCGGCGGCAAGGGCTCGCCCATGAACGTGGCCTTGGGCTACCTGCTGTCCAGGGAGACCGGCGGCAGGCCCGTGCGGATGGTGTTCGACTACAGCGAGGAGTTCCTCGCGGCCAACCCCCGCCACTACTCGATTCTCACGATGCGCACGGGGGTGAAGAAGGACGGGACTATCACGGCCCACGACGTGAGCATCGTGTTCGACAGCGGCGCCTACGCCGGGTTCAAGCCGGCGGGGCATTTGGGCGGAGCGAAAGCCGCGGGCGGCCCCTACCGCACCAAGAACGCGCGTGTCGTCGAGGACATGGTCTACACCCACAACACGCCGTGCGGGCACATGCGGGGCCCCGGCGAGCCCCAAGCGGTCTTCGCCTTGGAGTCGCACATCGACGAGGTCTCGAAGGCCATCGGCATGGACCCCGTCGACTTTCGGCTCATGAATCTCGTGAACGACGGCGAGCCGACCGCGCTCGGCGACGTGTTCGTGGAGAACCGCGCCTCCGCCACGCTCCGGGCGGCCATCGATGCTTCCGGCTACTCGTCCGCCAAAGGCAATGGCGTGGGGCGAGGGGTGTCGATCGGCGAGCGCCCCCCCGGCGGGGGCAAGATCAACTCTCAGGTAACGCTGGAGGCCGACGGTTCCGTCGTCATCACCACGCCCCTCTTCGAGCAGGGCGCGGGCGCCTATACCGTCCTCCAGCAGGTCGTCGCCGAGGACATGGGCCTGCCGGCCGACGCGGTGCGGATCGAGATCGCGGACACGGGCCTGTTCGACATGGACCAAGGCGTAGGCGGTAGCCGCGTCACGAACCTCGGGACCGTCGCCACCCACGACGCCGTTGGACAGGCGCAAGGCGAGCTGTTCAAGCTCGCCGCCGAGCTGCAGAACTGGCCCGAGGAGAAGCTCGCGGTCCAGGGTCAGATGCTCGTGCGGACGGACACGGGGGAGTCGCAGCCGTGGAGCGGTCTCATCGCCCGCGTCGGCGCCCCGGTGGTAGGCCGCGCAGCGGCGTCGGGCGGCTACGAGAATCCCGTCACCGGATACTGCGCCCAGGTCGCGGAGGTTGAGGTGGACGACGAGACCGGCCAGATTACGCTGACCAAGCTCACGACCGCTCACGACACGGGGACGATCATCAACCCCATCGGCCACCAGGGGCAGATCAACGGCGGCGCAATCATGGGAGTCGGCTTTGGGCTGCAAGAAGAGCTCGTCCGCGATGGCGGATTCGTCTCGACCCTATCGTTCGCGGACTACAAGATCCCGAACATCGCGGACATACCCGAGCTAACGACAGTCATCCTGGACGAGCCCGGCCAAGGCGTCGGGCCGTACAACATCAAGGCCATCGGAGAGAGCCCGAACGCGCCGACTGCGGCGGCCATCACCAACGCCATCGCCGACGCGAGCGGCGCCCGCCTGCGGGACCTGCCCGCGACAGCCGAGAAACTCTACGAGGCGCTCCGAGTATCGCGGTAAAAGGACTTGCCTCAATGGGGAGGGACTCGATGAAGCCCATCAACGAGATAGCTCGGACTCTTGGGCTCGCTCCGAAGCACCTCATGCCGTTCGGCGACACCAAGGCGAAGGTCTCGCTCGACGCGCTCTTGCCCGCCTCCGAGCAGAACGGCAAGCTTATCGTCGTCACCAGTGTCAACCCGACACCCGCGGGCGAGGGCAAGACGACCACGACCATCGGCCTCACCCAGGGGCTTGCGAAGATCGGCAAGAACGCCGTCGCGACTATCCGCCAGCCTTCCCTCGGGCCTATCTTCGGTATCAAAGGCGGCGCCGCCGGGGGCGGCAAGTCCCGCGTCATCCCCGAGGACGAAATCAATATCCACTTCACGGGCGACATGCACGCCGTGAGCGCCGCCCATAACCTCCTCGCCGCCATCGCCGACAACGCCATTCAGCGCGGCCTCGTCCCCGGCGCGGGCCCCCAGGACATCACCTGGCGCCGCGTCCTCGATGTCAGCGACCGCGCGCTGCGGAACATCCTCTCCGGCCTCGGCGGCTCCGCCAACGCCCCCCTCCACGAGACCGGGTTCGACATCGTCGCGGCCTCGGAGGTCATGGTCGTTCTCGCGCTCTCCTCAAGCCTGGCCGACCTCCGCGCCCGCCTCAGCCGCATGACCGTCGCCGACGGCAGAGGGGGGCAGCGGGTGACGGCGGACGACGTGGACGCCGTCGGCTCGCTGATGGCGCTGCTACGGCACGCGCTGCTGCCGAACCTCGTCCAGACAACGGAGGGCCAGCCGGCCTTCGTGCACACCGGGCCATTCGGAAACATCGCCCACGGATGCAGCTCAGTGATTGCCGACCGGATGGCCCTGGGATACGCCGACTACGTCATCACCGAGGCGGGGTTCGGCGCCGACCTGGGCTTCGAGAAGTTCATGCACATCAAGTGCCGGACGAGCGGGCTGCGACCGAGCGCCGCCGTCCTCGTCGGAACGGTGCGCGCCCTCAGGTCCCACGGCGGCGCCCCGGCCTCCGCCCTCGACCGCCCGGACCCCTTCGCCGTCCGCATCGGCGCGGAGAACCTCGTCCACATGATCAAAGTCATCAAGTCCTTCGGCCTCCCCGTCGTCGTCGCCATCAACAGCTTCCCGTCGGACACCCCCGAAGAGGTCGTCATCATGCAGGACGTGTCCATCGAGGCGGGCGCGGCGGCGGCGGTGACCTGCACGGGTTTCACGGAGGGCGGCGAGGGCGCGGCCAGCCTCGCGGAGGCGGTGGTCCGCGCCACCGAGGGCTCCCCGCCCCGCATCTCCTACCTCTACCCCCTCGATGCCCCCATACGCGACAAGGTGCGCGCCCTCGCCACGAACGTCTATGGCGCGGCGGACGTGCGATGGAGCCCGGACGCGGGTCGGCGCGCCGACCGCTTCCAGGAGCACGGGCTGGGAAAGCTGCCGATCTGCATGGCCAAGACCCACGCCTCCCTCTCCCACGACCCCTCCCTCAAGAACAGGCCGAGCGGCTACACCTTCGAGATATCCGACATCCGGGCGTCCACGGGCGCGGGGTTCGTGTACCCGATCGCCGGGTCAATCATGACCATGCCCGGCCTCCCCAAGACTCCCCGCACGCTCGACGTGGACGACCAAGGCAACATCATCGGATTCTGACCGCGCCGCGAGGATGCGTTCCGAACGCCCCGCCGCGCGCGTTGCTCCATTCGCCTTTCAGCTATAGAGTGCGCGTATACCCGGTTAGCGCCTGGAGGTAAGACATGTTGAGCGCAGCAGCAAACGACCGCCTCACGAGGGTTGGACCTGGCACGCCCATGGGCGAGTTGATGCGCCGCTACTGGCATCCCATCGCCGCCGTCGTACAGCTCGACGATAAGCCCACGATCCCCGTCCGCCTCCTCGGCGAAGACCTCGTCCTTTACAAGGACAAGTCCGGGACGTTCGGCCTCATCGAACGCTTCTGCCCCCACCGCCGCGTCGATCTCTCCTACGGCATACCCGAGGAGCACGGCCTGCGCTGCATGTACCACGGCTGGATGATGGACGAGACCGGCCAGTGCATCGAGCAGCCCTTCGAGGAGACGGTCCACCCCGACGGACGCTTCAAGGAGAAGGTCAAGATCGCGGGCTACCCCGTCGAAGAGCTCGGCGGGCTGCTCTGGGGTTACATGGGCCCGCAACCCGCGCCGCTGCTCCCGCGATGGGACCTCTTCGTCTGGGACGGCGTCCTCAAGGACATCGGCACCTGCCTCCTCCCGTGCAACTGGCTCCAGTGCATGGAGAACTCCCTCGACCCCGTCCACCTGGAGTGGCTCCACGTCTACTGGGGCAACCACCAGCTCAAAGAGGCCGGGTTCAAGCACGAGCTGCCGACCACATTGCACACCAAAATCAAGTTCGAGGCGTTCGAGCACGGCATCATCAAGCGCCGGACCTACACGAACACCACCGAGGACGACCCCGAATGGAAGGTCGGCCACCCCATCGTGTTCCCGAACTGGCTGCGGGTCGGAACGGGCTTCCAGATGCGCGTCCCCGTGGACGACACCCACACGATGCACATTCACTACAACATCTACGCTCCTCCCGCCGGCGTGACCGCGCCCAAGCAGGACATCATCCCGCACTACGAGGTGCCCTTGCAAACGGAAGACGGGCGCTTCCCGATCGACTTCACCATCGGCCAGGACCAGATGGCGTGGGTGACGCAGGGCCCCATCGCCAAGCGCCCGCTGGAGAAGCTCGGCGAGTCCGACCGCGGCATCATCCTCTACCGGAAGATGCTGATGGATGAGATGGACAAAGTGGCGGCGGGGGATGAGCCAATCAACGTCTTCCGCGACCCCGCCAAGAACGACATCATCGAGCTGTTCCAGGAGCACACGCCGGGCATTCGGATGACGCCGCCGCGCGAGCCTCTACCGGGCATGATTGACCCCGTGACGGGGCAGGTGTCGGTGGCGCCGACCGGCAGGTACGCGCCCATGGGCCTGCAGGCGCGAGCGATCTACCGCAAAGCCGCCGAGGAGGCGGGCGTCGCGCTGACGTAAGCTGACCGAACGCAAAACCGCCCTCTCCGCCTTCCCCTGACAGGGGGGGCTAGGGGGCGGCTCTGGCGCGAGCGCGGTGGACTCGGTAGCGCTCGTCGGGATTCAGGATGCGCTTGCGCATACGGATGCTCTTGGGAGTGACCTCGACGAGTTCGTCCTCGTTGACGAAGCCCAGCGCCTCTTCCAGGCTGAACTTCACCGCGGGCGCGAGGCGCTCGACGATCTCCTGAGTCGCGGAGCGCGTGTTGGTCATCTTGCGCTCTTTGCAAACGTTCAGGTCCATGTCCCGCTCGCGGTTGTGGCGGCCGATAATCATGCCTCGATAGACGGGCGTCTGGGGTTCGACGAACGTCTCTCCCCGCTCCTGAGCGTTTTGGAGGCCGTAAGTCACGGCCACGCCCGACTCGGCGGATACGACGGCGCCGGTGCGGGCGGACTTCACCACTCCCGCCACGGGCTCCATGCCGAGGAACTCGGTGCTCATTTGGCCGTTCCCCCGCGTGGCCCTCAGGAAAAAGCTCTGAAAGCCAATCAGGCCGCGCGTTGGAAGCCGGAACTGAAGGCGCACGTTCCCTGAACCGTCGCTCTGCATGTCCACCATCTGGGCGAGCCGGGAGGACAGCTCCTCCGTGACAGGGCCGATGTAGTCGTCCCGCGTTTCGAGGAAGAGCAACTCGTAGGGCTCGTGCATCTTGCCTTCGATGAGCTTGGTGACGGCCTCGGGGCGCGACACCTGGAACTCGACGCCCTCGCGCCGCATCTTCTCGATGAGCACGGAGAGGTGGAGCTCTCCGCGGCCGCTCACGAGGAACTCGTCCGCGCTCCCCGTGCGCTCCACTCGGAGCGCCACGTTCGTTTGAAGCTCGCGCTGGAGCCGGTCCCACAGCATGCGCGAGGTGGCGTACTGCCCCTCACGGCCGGAGAACGGCGACGTGTTGACGCTGAAGGTCATACGCACCGTCGGCTCCTCGACCTTCATGCGCTCCAGCGGCTCCGGCGCGGCAGGGGAAGCCACCGTGTCGCCGATGCGGACGTCGCGCAAGCCGGACAACGCGACGATCTCGCCGGCGGAGGCCGATTCGATCTCGCGGCGCACGAGGTCGCGGAACGTGAACAGCCGCTCCACCCGGTAGGCGGGAGCGTTGTCGCCGTGGCCGATCAGCACGACCTGCTCGCCCTTGGCGAGACGTCCCCGCGACACCCGACCGACCGCAATCTGGCCGAGGTGGTTGTCATAGTCCAGCGCGGCCACGAGCAGCTGCAGGGGAGCCTCGGGGTCGGCGAGCGGGGGCGGCACGCGCTCGACGATGGCGTCGAACAGGGGACGCATGTCCGTGCGCGCGTCCCCTTCGTCGGCGAGCGCGTACTGCTCCCGGGCGGACGTGTAGAGCACCGGGAAGTCGAGCTGGTCGGGATCGGTCGCCAGCTCGAGGAAAAGGTCCTGCACCGCCGACAGAGCGGCGGCCGGGTCCGCGGTTGGGCGGTCGACCTTATTAATGACGAGAACGGGGCGAAGTCCCTGCTGGAGCGCGATGCGGAGAACATACCGCGTCTGGGGCATCGGCCCCTCGACGGCGTCGACGACCAGCAAGCAGCCGTCGGCCATGTTCACGACGCGCTCGACCTCGCCACTGAAATCGGCGTGGCCCGGCGTGTCGATGATGTTGACCGTCACGTCGCCATACTTGATCCCGGTGTTCTTGGCCAAGATGGTGATGCCCCGCTCCCGTTCCTGGGGGTCGGAGTCCATGATCAGGTCCGGCGCGTGCTGGTCGGGACGAAAGACGCGGCTATAGCGCAGCATCGCGTCGACGAGGCTGGTCTTGCCGTGGTCGACGTGCGCCACGATGGCAATATTGCGTAGGTGGGTCTGGGGGGCTTCAGTCATATACCATCCGGCGCTTTACATGCGGCGGCGTCCGCCACGGCGGACGCCACTCTTCCCTGTCCAAGCGCAATGAGCTTTCGTTACGAGGGGTGGGTCAACACCTATAGGATACTCCAGCTACGGACTGCACGCGCAGCCATTGCGCCATCCCGGTAAGAGGGGCCCTGCTGCAAGGGGACTTCATCCCGAATCGCTCCCCTCTGAGCCTCTCGAAGCAAGTCACGGGTTGGTCAGACCCGCCAAACCCGGCCAGACCATACTGAAGGATGCTTAGAGGGTGGCGCCCGGGAGACTCCATAAGTCCGTCCGTTACTGTCCGTCTAGCACCGCTTCGATTCACGCTGCACCGCATGACGGCCTAGTGCAGCAGTCCATACCCGTCCGTTGACGTCCATTGCGATTCGCCGTAGTATAGTATCCAAAAGGTACAACTGAGGTAACAACCATTCAGCGAGTACTAACCCGCCCATCGTCCTTGTCGGCAGCCTTCGTGCGGACCGTTAGGGAACCTGGCCGCTACTCCGACGGGGGGCGTGGCAGTTGCGGATTGTCCTTGCTGGTAAGGCCTAGCGCAAGCGGAGGGCTGACCAAGTCGTGGATACAACGCCTTCGCATCAACGGGCGACCCACGCATATCGGGTTAGGATCGCTTGCGCTCGTCCCGCTGGCAGAAGCCCGCGCGCTCGCCATCGAGAACGCAAAGGCAGTTCGCGCCGGTGTCGATCCGTTGGCGGACCGCAAGCGAAGGGCGGCGATTCCAAGCCTCCGGCAGGCTGCGGAAAAGGTGATTTCGATGAACGCCGAGAACTGGAAGGACGGAACAAGGACGGGGTCGATATGGCGGGCACGCCTCGATGCGCACGTCCACCCGGCCATCGGCAATCTTCGCGTGGACACCATCACCAGCGCGGACTTGCTCAACGTGTTGTTGCCGATCTGGACGAACCGTCGCGAAACCGCCCGGAAGACGCGCGGGTACATCTCCGCGGTCATGCAGTGGGCCATCAGCATGGGATATCGCACGGACAACCCGGCGCGCGACGTGGTCGCGGCACTGCCAAAGGCGGGTAGAAAGGTGACGCATCAGCGCGCTCTCCCCTGGCGCGATGTTCACGCTGCGTTGGGGACGATAGAGGCATCGGACGCTGCGGAGACGACGAAGTTGGCCGTCCGGTTCCTCGTGCTGACGGCTACCAGGAGCGGTGAGGTTCGGGGCGCACGCTGGGCGGAGATTGACTTGGACTCTGCGACGTGGACCATCCCGGCCTCGCGCATGAAATCGGCGCGCGAGCACCGCGTCCCGCTGTCGCCGGAGACGTTGGCGGTCTTGGACCGTGCTCGGGAGTTCACTGGCGACTCCGGCCTCGTCTTCCCGTCGCCGACAGGTCGAGTGATGAGCGACGCTACGGTCTCCAAGCTGTTCAGGGAGAACGGCATCCAGGCGACGCCGCACGGCATGAGAAGTAGCTTCCGCGTGTGGGCGGCTGAGTCCGGTATCGACCGGGTCATCGCGGAGCTGGCGCTGTCGCATGTCGCGGGCTCTTCGCTGGAGATCAGCTACCAGCGCTCCGACCTGTTCGAGCAGCGGCGTGAGCTCATGGAGCAGTGGGCGGCGGCCATCATGGGCTCCTCGTAACGTGGTCTGTTGTCGTTACCCTGTCGTGAGCGTGGTGTGGGGAGGGTTCCCTGTGTTCGTGAGCCTGCCCGGTAGAACGTGGCCCGGCTGCACCTCGTTATCTCCATGATTGGAGCACGGCTGTAACCGCGGGATCGCAGCATGATACCGGCTCCGCGAGAAGCGCCAGGCTGACCGTGTGCTACAGGTCTATCCCCGCGTGTGCTGTTAGCGCCGATGGGAAAATGAGCGAAATCGCCGAAATGGAATTGACCCACCGAGGCAGCGCATCATCCACGGAGAAACCGTGGAGGTGCAAGAGAGACATTGCTAAATGTGGATAATCAGGGTCATTAGGCCAGTGCTATTCACGGACATCCGGCCACCCTGAACGCCGGTGGTTAGGGCTTGTATCAGTGAGTCGTTGACGAGTCAACCACCTCCTTTGCCCCCAGGAGCACCCGATGAGGGGAGAGCCTTTGCCGGTAGCTGGGGCCTTCGATGACGATCTGGTAGCTGGCGTTGGCGAGTCGGTCGAGGGCGCTGTTGCCGAGGATGGGATCGTCGAAGAGGCTGAGCCATTCCTCCACGGCCCGGTTGGAGGTGATGACGAAGCTGGAGACGCGGTGTCTGCTGATGATCAGCTCGTAGAGGTCGGTGGACTGTTGGGCGGTGAGCCGGTGGAGGCCGAGGTCGTCGAGGATGAGCAGGTCTGGGGAGAGGAAGGAGCGGAATGTGCGTTCCACGGAGTTGTCGACCCTGGCTTGAGACATGGTCTTGAAGAAGTCGTCAGCATGGATGAAGCGGACGGTGTGTCCGGCGCGGACGGCGGCGTAGCCCAGGGCCTGTGCGAGGAAGCTCTTGCCAACTCCGGCGGGGCCGACGAGCAGGACGTGCTCGTTGCGGGCCAGGAACTGCAGGGAGAAGGCGGCGTCAAGGAGCCGGCGGTCCAGGGTGATCGACGCAGTCCAGTCGAAGTCCTCGAGGCGGGAGACCCGCTCGAAGCCAGCGCTGTGCAGTCGGAGCTCGATGCGCCGGTGGTCGCGGCGACCGATCTCGTCGGCCAGGATGATCTCCAGGAATGAGGCATAGTCCAACTGGTCCCTTCTGGCCAAAGCGATGCGCTCAGGCAGGGTGGCCGCCATGGGCCCCAGCTGGAGCCGTTTGAGCAGGGGCATGAGTTCAGTTACACGGGTCATGGCTGATCTCCTGGTGATGACTGGTAGGTGAGGGCAAAGACTGAGCCGGGCCGGGTGAAGCGACCCGCAGGCAATGGCGGGGGATGCTCCTGCACCTCGCTCTGCTCCAAGGCTTCCACCAGGATGCGCTCCACGCGGCGCACGTCGATGAGGTCGACGGTCAGGGCCTTGCGGCATGCGGCGTCGAGCCGTTGGGACGTGTAGCGCTGGCCGAGGCGTATGAGCTTGTGGCCTTGGCGCACCTTGGCCCAAGGCAGAGGACCGTCGAAGAGGCGCTCGACGAAGTCAGCCACCGCCGGTCCGTGCTCGGCCGCGCTGCGCTTGATCCTCTCAGGCGCCCGCAGGGTGTAGGCGGTCAACTCCGGCGGATAGTCCTCTGAGTCGGTGGAGCGGCCACCGCGGGGCTGGCGGGGATGGAGCTTGATCAGCCTTCCCCGGTGGTAGATGCGCACCAGTTTGCTGCCCAGCCCGATCTCCACCTGCTGGCCCGGCGGGCAAAGGGCAGCCGGGACTGAGTAAAGGGCATATTGGCAAGCCACGTGGTGATCGGCATGCACCTTGGCCGTGCGCCAGTGAGTGACCTCGTAGGGCTCGCCATCCCAGGGAGCCAGGGCGTGCCGCTCCTCATCCTGGAAGACGACCAGGGGCTGCTGCCTGGTGGCGCCATGCACCCGATGCCCAGCAACATCACGGCGCCAACGTGCCGCTTCCTCCCTCAGGTGGGAGAAGCTGCTGAAGCTGCCGCCCTTGAAGAAGCGCTCCCGCACGTATTGGACGCTTCGCTCCACCTTGGGCTTGTCCTTGGGGTGACGCACGCGGGCCGGATCGGCGATGAAGCCGCGGTGCTGTGAATACTCCAAGAAACCCCGGGTGAGCCGGGGATGCAGAGCGTCGGCGCCCGTGACCGCGGCGGGGAAGTTGTCGATGACGAGATAGTGGGGAATACCGCCGAAGAAAGCCCAGGCCGCCTCCAGTCCGTCGACGACGTCTTCCAGCTTCTGGTTGAAGGTGGGCCACACGAAACAGTGCCGGGAGTAGGCCAGCACCACGATCAGCGCCCACACCGTCCGGTGGCGGCCGGTCTCTGGGTCCGGCGCCAATCCCAAGCGTCCGAAGTCCAGCTCCGCCACCTCACCCGGTGCGCTCGCTGCCATCCGAACGGTCCGGGGATTGCGCCGACGCCAGTTGCGATGCGCCACGAAGCGATGCAGCGAAGCATAGGAAACCCGACAATCCCGCTCCGCCAGCAACTCCAGGATGCGCGTCACCTGCAGCCGGTCGACGGTGAGCCACTGATAGATCTGGTCTGCCCAGGGAACCAGCTTGTCCTCGGCTGGCGTGGCCACCGCCCGCGGACCGGAACGACCGATCGCCGCCAGCCGATCCAGTTGCAGATCGGTGGGCGCCGGTCCCTCGCAAGACACGCCCAGCCGCTCCGCCGCGGCGATGTATCGTCCGACGGTCTCCCGGGACAGCCCGGTCCCCAATGCTATGTGCCGCTGGCTGCTCCCCGCCTGCCAGCGGCGGATGACTTCAGATATCTCCACTCTCAGCACCTCCTTATAGGCCATCTGCTGCACCTCGTCATGAAGTGCGGCTATGGTCTCTGATTCGGCGCCCAGGGTGGCTGGATGATCCTGAATAGCTGGCCTAATGACCTTGAATTTCTCTCAACTTCCTGGCCTCAAGATCATGATTATTCACACCTGTCGCTGCGCATCGGATTCGAGCTGCGGGTGTGCCAGCCGTATCGGGCACAGACGAAGGGCAAGGTGGAGAGCGGGGTCAAGTATGTGCGCGGCAACCTGTGGCCCAGCGTCCGCTTCACGGACGACGCGGACTTGAACCGGCAGACCCTCGAGTGGTGCGACAGCGTGGCGAACCGGCGTGTGCACGGGACGATGGGCCGGCGTCCCTGGGAGATGCTGGCCGAGGAGCGGGTCAGTGGGTCAAATTTATCCCGGCGTTGACAGTGCGGGGGAACCCTGGGAGTGCGACCCCTTGGTGACGAATCCCACGCCCCGGCACCCTAGGCGTGAACGGGCTGTCGGCCGCTGACGAAAGGCGCGGTCACGTCCCGTCAAGTGGTGTAAGAGCGTCACCCTCGCGGTCTAATCAAGCCGCCCCTGCGGGCAGCAACATCGGGTCCTCGATGCGGTCTGCGGTCCCACCGTCCAAGACAGGCGCGGCGAGATAGCGCCGGCCGACCTGCCACTCGTCGTGCTGTTCAGCCAACACCGCGCCGACGAGGCGCTGGACGGCGGCCCGATTCGGGAAGATGCCCACCACGTCCGTGCGGCGCCTGATCTCCTTGTTCAGCCGCTCCTGCGGGTTGTTCGACCACACCTGCTTCCAGTGGGCCACGGGGAAGGCGGTGAAGGCCAAGATGTCCGGCCCCGCCTCTTCCAAGCGGCCTGCCGCCTCGGGGAAGCGCTCCTCGAGCTGCGCGACCACGCGCTGGTGCTGGGCGTGGACCTCTTCCGGCGATGGCTGTTGGTAGATGGTGCGTATCATCGTCGCCACCCAGGGTTGCGCTCGCTTCGGCACTTTGCTCAGGAGGTTGGTCATGAAATGGGTCCTACACCGCTGCCAGCAGGCCTCGCCGAAGACGGTGGCGATGGCGTCCTTCAGCCCTTGGTGGGCATCGGAGGTGACGAGTTGCACGCCACTCAGCCCACGGGCCACCAGTGAGCGCAGGAAGGCCAGCCAGAAAGCGCCGTCCTCGCTGGTGCCCACGTCCATCCCGAGAACCTCACGCTTGCCCTCTGTGTTCACCGCGGTGGCCACCACCACGCTCACGTTCACGATCCGTCCCTCCTCGCGCACCTTCTGCGTGAGGGCGTCCAGCCAGAGGTAGGGATACGGGCCACCGTCCAGCGGTCGACCCAGAAACGACTCCACCACCTGGTCCAGTTCCTGACAGATACGAGATACCTGGCTCTTCGAGATCCCCTCGCAGCCCAGCGACTTCACGAGTGCGTCTACCTTCCGCGTGGAGACGCCCTCCACATAAGCCGGCTGCACGACGGCGAGCAGTGCTCGCTCGCTCCGCCGACGCGGCTCGAGGAGCGTCGGAAAGTAACTGCCCTCGCGCACCCGGGGGATCTGGAGCTCCAGCGTGCCCACCCGCGTGTCCCAGGGGCGAGGCCGGTAGCCGTTGCGCTGGGTCAGCCGGCCGGGTGAGCGCTCGCCGTGCTCCGCTCCGATCTGCACTGCCACCTCGGCATCCATGATCGCCTGCACCAGGACGCCCATCGCCTCCCTCAAGAAGTCCAGGTCTGCGTCCTCTGCCCGATTGCGCACGAGTTCCAGAAGGTCCATCCTCTGCTTGACCATCGTCGTCACCTCCTTCACCGATTTGCTCATTGGTGAGGATGACGCGGTGGTCTCTCTTTATCCAAGACCTTCTCTTACACCACTTCCTGGGACTCTACTAAAGGCGCGTGCGATCGCGGCGGAATCGCGTCAACCCAGACAGCTGCAGACCGCGCCTATCCGCCGCTGTGGTCGATGGGTTCCGCCAGTTGACGTAACGCCAATTAAGTGGCGGGGGACGTGGCGGGGAGAGGCCCGTCAAACCGTCGATCCGCTTAAGGAAATCGAGAGGGGTGGACAGAGGCGGACACGTCGCGGAAATGCGCGCTCGAAATCGGTTCTCAGGACGGGCGATTGCAAAGCCCCCCCAAGAAGTGGTGGCAGAGGTAACGAGCGCGGGAACATTAATATTCGAAATAGTAAGGGTTTCGACTAAACCAAGCCGCTCCCATGGCTCACCCCCCCTACACTTGCCATCCTATCCAGCAACGCGGCGCTCGGCGCTCCCGTTGTCCGCGCTCTCCTCCCCGACTAACCGCGTACAATAGGGGCATGTACTACTGCCCCAACTGCAACAAAACGTTCGATATCCCCATGCTCCCGATTGGGAGCATGGACGAAGCGCTCTGTTGGCCCTGCTATAGCCGTAGGCGGAAGGAACGTGGCGAGCGGCTGACCGAGGAGCAACAGCACGAGCTAAACCGGCTGACACCACGATGGAGCGCGTGGGTCAAGAAGCAGAACGCGGCGACGGCCGCCCAGCGGGAGCAGAAGGTCGAGGCCCACGTCGAGGAGCAGAAGCCCCAGGCCGTCCAACCCGTCGCTAAACCTGTCGACCCAGCTGCAGCTGCAGCTCGCGCCCAGCAGCTGAAGGACACGCTGGCCCGCATGGAGGCCGACCGCCGCGCGAACCCGCACAAGTACCCGGGCGGCCTGAGTGGACGGCCGCGAGCGCGAACTCTGCGATGGGCCACCTGCTGGCGGTGCGGGCAGGATTTCAAGGCGAAGTCCTCGCCGCCGACCAGGCCACAGTTCTGCCGCCCTAGCTGCGGACAAGCGTTCCGGCGCGCCAAAGCCCTCGGCCTCACCCCGTACATCGAAGGCGCCGAGGTCGTGCCGCCCCGCCAGCTCATGACGGTGGAGGAGTTCGAGGCCCGCGAGCCCCAGCCGAGGCCCGAGTCGTCCTACACGCCAACGGCATGGGGCAGCGCCAATGCCGACATGGGTCCCGAGCGGGAGCGCTTCTACGCCGAGAACCCCGACGGGAGGCGGTGACCTTCCGTCGACGGCGCCATCCCGCCAGCAGGTCCACGTCGCCGCCTAGGTGTAGTTCCCATAGAGAGCGGTCTAGGCGGTCGGCCCTACTTAAAAAGGGCTAGCCCGGCCATCGTGGCCGGGCGCTCTACCCACGGCGGTGCTGTCAGGGAATCGGTAACCGAAGCGGCGTCGACGTGGGCGATTTACTCGTAACGCGGGCCGCGATCCGCGCCGGCGACATCGGAGCAGGGGCCTCGGCCGCTGTCATGGAGCCGGCAGGCGCCAGACCAGGCCGCGGCTAGATTGAGTGAGCGGGCGCGCCTCGGCCTGCCGTTGCGGGGCGGACGCTGGTAGGGTCGCGCCGAATCCACCTGATTCCGGATTGCCGGTTTCGGCACCCCAGCCCAGGCGTAACCAGCTGGGCGGATCGCCACCCCACTTTTGGCGCGGCCGAGGCCAGCTCCGAAGAACAGGCACCCAACCCAATCCCAAGGAGGCACGTTGATGGACACCGAGCGAATACCCCCGACGATGGAGAGGAGGCTTACGACAACAGCCCCATCGACCGCCAACAGTCCTACTCGCACGCTGTCGACCTGGCGGAATTCGCGGATTCTGTCTACTGGCGCTTCAGCGTCTCGATCCCCTTGGTCACGGTCACACGCCGGGAGGGCTAGCCTCCCCGCACCGGGCCGCGCCCTCTCACCGGTTACGTCAACCCGCCCCGCCGGGGGCGGCGGCGGAGATGCTAGCCGATGCCTAGTGAAGTAGGCTCAGAAGGCGCCAAGCGCGCGGGACGGCGACGGGATAGTCTGCGAGAAGTGAGCAGGAGGAATGGAAACATGCATGAGCTCTCCAGTCAGATTTGCGAAGCAATCAGATCGAAGCGGATATTGACGTTCACCTACGATGGGCTCCATCGCGAGATTGAGCCGCATATCTATGGGACATCCTCACAGGACAAAGAAACCGTGAATGGGCACCAAACCGCCGGGCAGAGTCGTAGCGGTCCGCTAGGGTGGCGCGCATTTGATGTGCAGAAGATACAAGCGCTTCAAGTGTCCCAGGCCACATTCGCAGCGCCGCGGTCCACCTACAAGAGAACCGGCGAAGATAACAATATGGTGCAAGTCCACTGTCTACTCTAGGGAGGGCACAATGACCATGGAACAACGTGTCGCTGCGCCTAGAGTTCGAGTAGCCCTTTGTTGAATGCGAGATTGGGCTGGAGCCTGCTGCTACTTACCCTTGCGGCTTGCTCCAGCCCAGTTGCTCCAACGCTAGAACCTACATGGACGCCCATGCCCGTATGGACGCCTATGCCGACTTGGACTCCGGTCCCTACGGTCACGCCGTGGGAGTAGGCGCTGGCGTCGGCGTAGCGGTGGGGGCCGGAGGAACGGGTGTGGCCGTCGGGGTCGGGGTTGGCATGGGGCTAGAGCAGGCTGCGACGAGCGCCGCCAGCGCGAACAGGATCGTGCGATGGGATAGTTTCGACATGAAGGCGGCAAAGCTCCTGAGGCTAGGTGTAGTTCCCACGGGGATTCTCGACATGAAGAAGAGCCTCGCTGCCGCCGTTGGTGAACCAAACCGACAGTGACAGGAGACCCTCATGCCAACTGGCGTCGTGTACCGCGGCGGGAAGCGACCGGTCATTGATGCGGTAGTGGCTATGCAACTCGGCTTGGCTCAGGAATGTGCGCCTCCGTTGAGCATCTTTCTCTCTCAGGAGGTCACGCCCGTGGCGGCCTCAGATCGATTCGGAGCTCAGCCATCCGCTCCGGCCGCCCGGCGATACCACGACGCTGCAGTGCGGCCAGCATGTCCTCTTGCCTCGGCTGACCGAACGCCAGCCGATAAAGCGCCAGCGACTCCTGCAACTGGGCCCATCGCTCCTGATCGCGGCTCAAGGGAAGCGCCATGATGCGCCGTTGTAGCTGGGCATCGCCCGGGTATATCCAGAATGGAGTGAGGTCTCCAAGACCGTGGTTGTCTTCTGCTGCGGCGGCTTCGAAGACCGCGGTCCAAGGATCCGTGACTCCCGGAGCCAGTGCCGCCGACCGGTGAGCAGCCGCGACATTCTTGCGGATCGCGTGTCCCTTGTAACGATCCACGCGGCCCTCACGCTGCTCGAAGTCTACTGGATTGGCGGGAAGGTTCCAGTGGACCACCGAATGGCACCACCAGTGGAAGTCGATGCCCTCCTGGCCGACGGAGGTCGTAGCGAGAACGAACGGCCAGAATGGCGAGTTGAAAGCCGCCCTGACCTCGGGCAGTCTGGCTTCATCCTGGTTGTGGCGCATGCTGCCGAACCGCAGCGCGTACCGGCTCGGGAAAGCGATTCCCTCGCCATCGAAGTTATCGATGTCGGTAGCTCGGTAAACCGACTCCCTAAGGGCTATCGCCCGCCGTGCGGTCGTAGCAAGCGAGATGAGCCCCTCATCGGTCGTCGTGTTGGCCCCGGACTCTCCGGCGAGATGGTGGATGTACTCGTCAAGGACGGCCTGCAGCCCCCCGTCGATGCAATAGCGAGCGACCATTCGCCAGTACGCCCCATCGTCCCCGCGTGTGCTCGGGTTTGCGTACAGGCTATCGAGGAGCAGCATCGCATCGGGTCGGGCGAACAGGCTCCGGAGACCGGTTGCGAGGATTGCTGCCGCACGCCACTGGCCCAACTCGGTTACGCGGTCGTCGGTTCGCTGCAGTCGTTTGAGTGCCCGCCACGCGATGTTCCCGGGGGCTCCTGCACCGAGAAGCGCACTGGTCGCGCTAAGGTCTGCTGGTCGCTCCGACTCCGGCGTCCATCGGGTTAAGGATCTGAGCAATAACTCAACATGCGCGTCCAGTCCCCGTGGCGCGTCCGCCGACTCGTGCTCGAGAGAGCCACCCGCTAGCGCCTCGACCACGGTCCGTCTCTGCGCGTCGACCAATGCAGACGCGAGAGCACTGCCCCGTTCAGCGCCCACAGGCGCAAACCAGTACCAGACCGCGCTCGAGGTAGAGTTGGTGTTGCCGTCTGGACCAATGAGGGCCTCAACGCGGCTTTGCGCCCATTCGAGCAGACGATCCACGGTCGGCGAATCCGGGTGGTCGCGGGCGGCATCCAACGGGTCGGTGAGCGAGGCAAGTGCCGGCTGTGGCCAGAACAAGGCGAGCACCGACATTGAGGCAGGCCTCCCATCCGTGATTCGATAGTCGAGGCGACTCGAGACCGCTGCCCGGGCTGACGGCGTATTCGCGAATTTCCTTTCTCCCGCGAATATCCGTCGCTGCACCTCGTAGCTCAGGAGTGAGGCGATGGCGGACGGTGCGGCCACCCAGCTGGAGAAGATCAGATGCTTGGTGATCGCAGTCGAGTCGACCGACCCATAAGGGCCGCCAAGCGAATGGTAGGGTAAGGACGGGGGCATCCATAGCAATCGCCACCAACCCTGATCGAGTGTCTCCGCAGCGAGGGCGCGCATGCGAGCGTTTGCCCAATCCAGAGGCTGGAACTGCTCCACGTCGGACTTCGCAATCCGCTGGGCGCCACGGAACAGCGGCATCAACTGAGCCCGGCGATCCGCGTCCTTCATGCCGGTGCGCAGGTGCTCCCCAACGCGATATCCGTTCAGGAAGTTGAAAAAGTAGGGGGCAGACTTCCAGTACTCGACGGTAAGCGGCGCCCTGACCGCGTCCGCGACCTGTCGCAGGGAGACGAAGCCCGTGAAGTCCTCAGCCTGAACATGAAACGGACCCGGGATAGTATCGACGGTGTTGGTGCGCCGGGTGCCTGTGGGCCGCTCGGTTCGAGCGATCCACTTCCGCAACTGGGCCTGAACGCGATCCCGAATCTCGATCATCGGCTCGCCCGAGAGCGCCGCCTGCCGCAGTTCATCGAGATCAGCTCGCACAGAGTCCACGGGCATTTCGGAACCGGCGAGGAACTGCAACGTTTTCAGAAAGTCCGCGTAGTGCCCGGCGTCGGACGCGGCCTCCTCCGCATAAGTGAACGACTTGTACGGAGTGGCCGAGAGCAACAGCACATGCGCGTCAGGTTGCTTGAAGAGATCGTTAGCCAGCTCTGCCGCCTCGCCGCCGGTCTCCACATCGAGCAGGTCGCGAAAGCGCTGGAACTCATCGAGTATCACGAGGTCCGGCTGGAGTGCTCTTAAGGCTGTTTTTGAGAGCATTCTGCGCAGACTCCCCAGGATCGAGCGCGCCCTTTCGCGCTGGCTGTCTGTCAGAGCCATGCGTCCCGCGACCTCATCAATAAGAGAACTAAGCGACGCGCCCGTGCAGCTCCGGTCGAACTCCTCTAGGAATTCTTGGCGAATATTGGGCTCGAAGCGCTGTGCGTCGACGTGGGCGATGTACCACTTGAGGAAATTCTGCCGGCTGGCTACAGCTCCCTGGAAGATTCGCTGTGCGGCTGTCGCCCTCGCCCCCCGAAGGTTCATATGATCGGAGAGGAGCGCATAGAGGACAGCACGCTCGGTTGCCGTTCCCATCTGCAATCCGAATTGAAGTGATGTTGCCGGCGTGAATGCGACAAAGGTAGCCGGTTTGCCATCGCCGTCCACCGTCGGCTTAAGCAGCTCAGGCCTTGTAATCAGGAGACTCAGCCGAGTCGCGAAGCTCGGGCTCTCCGAGCCGGTGATGTTGAGCTTACGAATGTTCTGAGCGGCGATTTCCGCGTTCGAGCACACGTAGACGATATCGATGCGACGCACGTGGTCGACCTGCTGCAAGTACTCGACGGCCAGCGCGATGACTTCCTTCGCGACGTGTGTCTTGCCCAGGCCCGTCTCATCGGCCACAAGAAAACGCCGCGTAGAGTCCGGGTCGCGGAAAAGGCGGCGGAATGCGTGCTGAGCCGTAGCAATCTGAAAGTCGCTCAGCGATGGTGTATTGCCAGCCCGGGAAACCTGAGTCACGCATGAACCTCCAGCATCCCGCGTCGCGCCGCGAGTGCAGGCAGCCACACGTCATCCCAGCCAGGAGGGAGGATCACCCTGCCGTTCGGCGACTGGCGAAGGCGCTCGACGATTGGCTCGAGGTGATCGATTGACTCTGGCGCCTCAGCCAGGGCACGGGCAAGTAGCTCCAGGACACCAGGTCCGGCACCCGGTGACCAACTCAATGGCCCGTCCCCAGCCACAGCAAAGTCTCCGCCACTACCCGAGGCAAAGCCGATGAGCAGGGCCAGCAGCCGCAGGAATTTCTCCGGTGTGTCGATCTGCCTGGCCAGGATTTCCTGGAAACGGTCATCTGGAGCACCGTCGAGCCGCGAGCAGATCACGGCCGAGCGCTCTACCACCTCTCCTTTTGCCGTCCGGCGCGCTGTTAGTTGAAGAAAGGGAGTGACATCGGCAAGCTCCCGCGGGGGCAGTTCGAAGTCGGTGGGCTCGGCGGGATTTAACAGGCGAGTCTCCGCTGGGCGGTTGTGGGGGGCGATGGTCACATAGATGCTTTCAGGGATGTCAGGCAGTGCCTTATCGGCAGTTACGCGCGGCACCCATTCATCTGCCTGTCTTGTCACAGTTGTCCGGAATTGAACCTTCTCCGCAATGTCAATGAGCAGATCCTGAAGCGCACGTCCAGCCTTGCTGGCTTCATCGATTTCCGGCGTCTCGGAGGCGACGTACGGCGTCAGCATGGCAAGGAACGGCGCCCCTTCGCCGACAAGCGCATCGATGCCGTACTTTGCGACTGGGCCTATGAGCTCGCAGAGGAACTCGATGTTGCCGCCAAATCCCGCGTCCGTCGCGTTCGCCGAGCCCACGAAGAGATGCGCGAGCCGGGCCCGCTCGACCAAGAAGACCTTCGCGTGCAGATGATTGAGGAAGCCGTGGCTCCGGTCCCCATCGACGTCATCCCCGGAGAGACTCGCCGTTGGATCGATCTCAAAGACATCCAGGTTTTCGAGGGCGGTTGGCTCAAGCTCGTGGAGTTCCTCGCCGCGTGAGACGAGCACTGCCTTCTGCCCGGCCCTCGGCCGGAGGAGACGCCCGAGCAAGCCGTCTCGGACGAACGGTGAGATTACAAGCTTCCGATAGCCGCTGAAGTGCTCTTCGACCTGGAACCGCCGCGAACGCGGGAGTCCTATAGGGTGGAAGCGAGCCTCACGAACGCCGTCCGGCAGATCCCACTGAACCCTGCTCAACTCCTCGGCGAGCGCAGCAAGTGCGGCACCACGGTCGGGCGGCAACTGAGTGACAGCCAACTCGGACAGTGTGGATACGAACCTGGAGAGCGGCGCGTTTTCAGTTATCCGTCGCCTCTGCGGCCACCCGTCGAGCCAGAGGAGCGTATCCCAACTGCGATCAGCGGTAAGGTTGCGGGAGAGCACGAGGCACCGGTAGGAAGGCTCCTGCGACTGGTCGACGAATCGGAGCACCCAGACCTTGGGATGGAAGATGTGGCCCGGCCGGGGCCTCCTCACTTGGTGGATCACATTCTCGAGAAGCGCTAGCAGATCGGACGGCCACGTCCCGGCATTTATGGCCCCTGCCTGGCAGAAGACATCGAGCCGGTCGCCCATCCCGCGCAGGGCCTCCATGACCTCTATGGGATCCAGTTGATCATCGAACCGAAATCCCGCGAAGGCAAGCGGAACCATCAAGGCTGTCGCGAGATCGAGTGTAAACGTCGTTGCGACCGCGCGATCCAGGGAGTGACCGGGGGGCGGTCTCAGCGCGTCGAGCAGAAGCTTGCGACTGTCAGGAGCGAGCACGGCCGCCCTCCCGACCGCAGGCAATGTCGTCTAGGAGTCTCGCCACTATTGGCCACCGGAAATTGAGGCGGGCGGACCCGGAGGCCCCACCCCACTGCCGCATGAGCCTGTCGTTGCGGAGCCGCGCCTGACTTCCCTTTTGAAAGACCTCCCGCTTCATAATCAGCGCCCGGGCATGTGGGTCGTCTGCGAGGCCGGGGCTGATTCGCCTTAGAGTCAGGGCTACCCAATCAGTTACAAAGCTGCGCGTACGCGAAGTGGCGGGCCTTTCCTGCTCTGTTACCAGCGTCCAGAGTTGGTTCAGGTCCCAGCCTCCCAAGTCGCTCGATTCGACCTCTCGGCGCCACTCTTCAAGTTGTTCCGCGTAGTGGTCCCGGCGCTCATCGTGCTCCAAGAGGCCAAGTTCCCCGGCACGTTCGGCAAGGAGCACGTTATAGAGCAGAGCAGCCCCATGCATTGCGACGGCGAAGCGCCGGGCCTCATCGAGAGCGTTGCGAACGCGGCCCGTAGCCGCAGCGACGTTGGGATCCTCCCATGCGTACCGGGCGGTGACCTCGGGCCGGTTCCCCTTGGCGACTAGGAATTGGAGCAGGGTATCAGGTACAGCGTCGAAGATCCGCTCGGCAAGCCATGTCGCCTCGTCATGAGTCAGGGCAAAGTCGCAGCGGCTGAGGCTGAAGAAGTCGCCGGGAGGCTCCGGAATCGAGGGGACCCACACTGCGTCGGAGCGTTCAAGAAACTCGGTTTCTTCGCCCAGCGGGCGCGAGATCTGCCGGAGACCCACGGTCTGCGCTTCCGTCCCCGGGTGCCTCAAGATGCCGAAGCGTCGCAGGCTGTTCCAGTAAATGCCCGAAGGGAGGTTCTGGACGGCAACTCCCACGTTGCGTCCGATCAATCCATCGAGATCACCGCCGTTCCGCAGCGCGCCGATGAGGAGCCGTTCCTGCTGGTCCACCCACGAAGAGAGTCGAGCCCCTTGGTATCTGTGTCTGGCTCCTTGGCGGAACAACCAAGGCACGAACAGGAAGTATCGGGCCCGCGTGAGCAGCACGGACGTTCCTGGAAAGAGCGCGTCGCTCAGTGCGTCCCGAATCCGACCCAGTCCCAGTTCGTCGCGACTCTCCTGCTGCGAGAACATGGCGATAATCTCCCGAGCCCGACGCTGGTCAGCCTCGGAATAGTCAAGCCACGCTAAAACGGCCGGTACCATATACCTACACTTCTCCTGGCAATCGTGTACGAGGGCGTTCGGTTATGGACGATCTGATGCGACATGAAGAAGAGCCTCGCTGCCGCGGTTGGTAAACCAAACCGACAGTGACAGGAGACCCCTCATGCCCATTCTAGTGCACGCCTGCCCCAGCCTGCGCGGAGTTGGTCGATGCGGGGATGTCCAGCAGCGCATGACGGGAGCATCAGGGACAGTTGGCAGCCTCGGCGTTACCGCCGCCTGTCGCATTTATACGCTCCGCCATTCGCAGCTCCCATCAAGATAGGTAGGTCAGCAAGTACGCAGGGCCAGCGGTGCTCACACGCGAAGGTCGTCTAGGAACTCCGACGCTGGTTCGACACCGGTCACGAGAAGGTGGTCCCTGGCGCGAGTACAGGCGACATACAGCAGGTGCCGCTCCGTGTTGTAGACGTCTTCCAAGTCCGAGTCGTCACTGACCGACTCGATTCGCTCTTGACGCGGAATGACTTCATCGTCGCACGCCATCACTGCCACGGCGCGGAACTCCAAGCCCTTCGCCAAATGCATGGTGCCGACGGAAACGTGGCCCACGGTTGTCTGGACGTGATCGTCAAGAACGGTGAACTCTAGCCCGGCCCGCTCAATCGCAATAGATGCCCGGTCGATCTGCTCGGTGGACCTGACAAAAACGCTGATTTCGTGAGGCTCCAGGCCTCTTTCCGTCAGTTCGGTCAGCCAATTGGCGACCACGTCACCTTCTTCGTCGATTGATTGGGAAACCACTATGGCCGGCTCGGGGCCGTTGAACACCGAAATGGCGCCTGACCGCTCTTCCGCGTTCCCGTCGGCGTCGGCGATTTCAGCCCCCAGCAGAAGGTCGGAGCGCGTCCTGATCTGGTGCGACGTGCGGTAGTTAACCTTCAGCGTCCGCGAGCGCCCACGTACCTCCACGCCGAGCGCCTGCCATGAGAACGGCTGCTGGAAGATGCGTTGGCCGAGGTCTCCGGCGAAGAACAAGCCGTTGAGCCGTCCGGCTCCCAGGGCGGCCAGGAATCGAAGCTGCGCGACGCCGATGTCCTGAGACTCGTCCACGACGATGAAATCGAAGGGTGACCTGCGATCGGCGCCGAAGGTTGCCGCAAGCTCGGCGAACATCTGCGACCGGGTGATGAGGCTCTGCTCGTGGAGTCCGGAGCGCACCTGTTCGAACACGGACCAGAGGATGCGCCGCTGGCCTTCGGGCAGGCTACGCCGGCGGCCGAGCCGGGGAACGTCGCGATAGGCTTCCCACGTATCCAACTGCCACGCATCGACGACCTGCTCCCATTCGGCCAGTATGAAGGCCTGCGAGAACCTGTTGTCGTCGGCTCCGACCGCCGCATCCTCGATTAGCGCGCGCACCTGTTCCGCTGACGCAAAAGAGGGAGCGCCGACGTTGAGCCGGTACAGCCTCTCCGCGAGCGTGCCGATGGCGTAGACCTCAACCCGCTCCGCAAGTTGCGGCTCGGAGCTGACGAGGACGTGGAGGCGGTCGCGCAGGGCGTTGGCAAGAGCTTGCGAGAAGGTGGTGAGTAGCACTCTGGCGTTGGGGTTCGCGCGGGCCAGGTGGACCGCACGGTGAAGCGCAACTATGGTTTTCCCTGTGCCTGCCGCGCCCGACACCTTGGCCGGACCTGAAAAGTCCCGCTCTACGATTGCACGCTGGGCCGGATGGAGAAAGACAGCCCACTTCTCCCATGGAAAGTCGAGGGCACGCTCCAACTCTTCCCAGTCCCGCATAATCCGGAAACGCCGCTGGGCATCTGGGTGCTCGAACGGGTCGATGCCCACTGGAACTGGGCCGAGCGCCTGAGGCGTTCCACCAGTGGCCAACTCTAGTAGCGCTTCGGCGGCCTCACTCGGCAGGTGGCTGGCAAGATCGAGAATAGCGTCCTCATCGGCAGCATGGATGTCGGGCAGCCACTCGACGGGCACTCCATAGCTCAGCAACTGGTCGTCCGGCAGACCGGCGAACGGTAGCCGCTTTGGCGGCGCTTCCTGTGCTATCGCCGCGTAGACAGGAACGGCAATCTCTTCGACGGTTTCTCGCACCTCGACGAGTTGGGCAGCGCCAGTCCTCGGATGGGTCTCCAGTCTCCTGCGCTCCGCCCACCTATAAGCGTCATCGTGGTGGTCGACGTAGCAGAGCATGAAGCTGCCTTGAGTTTGGTGGACGATGATCCTGATGTCGCGGCTGACTCGGACTGACCGGAAGTTGGGGTCTCGCGCCCCGTCAAGTCTGTGAAGTTGCGAGCCTGGACGTGATGGGTCTAGCTGCAAGTCGAAAGCCGTGGTCTTGACGGTCTTCTGCTCCTCACCGGTCAGCCTTGCAAGGCTTGCCGTGAACGTATCGGCGATTCGGAACTGCATTTCTCGGTCCTTGGGCGGATCCGCGCCTCTAACCCACGATCCGCCAGTCCTCTCGGGATGTCTCGACCTTCATTAGCCGCGCCTGCACACTCTCTAGTCTATTGTGGAGCGGTTTCACAATATGGCGAGCAAAGTACTTGTCCAGGTATTTCCGAGCCGCTTCAATTGCGAGGAGACCTACCGGCGTTAGAAGTTTCCCATCGGTCGTAAGATGGTCAAAGTTAGGCTCGAAACCGTCCTCCTTCCACAATAGGTGGTTCAAGACCAGATCAACCCAGTCTCCGTGAATCGCGTGAGATGGTATCCTTTCCAAGATTGTATATCCAGTCCAGTCAAACCCGAGAGTGGTGAGTTTGTCCCGGAAACTGCCTCCCCAACTACCTGGTTTCGGGTCAATGTCTTCTAAAAGTATTCCCGACTGTTGGCAGATATTCATTATCGACTTGAGCATACTTTGTTCGATAATCAATTGGTCTCCGCCCCTGGATTGAACGTTCTCCTGAATCATGTCATAAAATTCCCGCTCGGCTACAAGGCTGTTCTTGACAAATCTATCGTAGATGGCACCCTCGTCCTTGAATAGCAAGTACTGAAGATTGACTGCTGATTCAATTATGCATCTGTTCAACGCTTCAACTGCTTCTCCATGCTCGATATCTGCAGACAATTTGACAACTGAAAGCATGTACTTGGATATCCGGACCAGCAGCCCTACGCAAATCGCCTGGTTCCGGTCCAGCTTCATTTCAAGTCTAGCAGGCCCGAAGTAGGCACCACTACTAACGCAAACCAATCCTGCAGTTTCCTTGTAAAGCTCAAAAGTCAATGGTCCGAATTGGCCATTTTCTCGGCACGTTTCGAGCACGCTATCCGTCACCTCTATTGGAGGCCCCACGAGGTTTTCTATGTTGTCGATACTGCCCATAACAATGCACACCCTATCGAAGCCTCAACGCAGGAACATCGCTCCCGACACACCAAGAATAGAACTCTGAGCACAGCCCGCTTCTCACCCCACCCTGAACACCTTGAGTACTTCGTCGCCCAGGTGGTTGATGACCTTGACGGCGATCCGGCCCGACTCAGGCTTGGGGAATGGGCGGGAGACGGTCTTGCGCAGGCTTTCCCACGCCTCCTGGTCGATCTCCGCCTTCAGCGTCGTCTTGAGCGATCTGTACGGGTCATTGCTCGTGCTCGGGAAGTAGGCGTGCCGTACGAAGAACGCCTCCTGGTTGTAGTCGGTGTCGATGAACCAGCAAGCGATGCCGTCCGGCCCGTCGCTACGCACCTCGCCTGTGTTGGGGTGGAACACGTCCACACCGTTGACTCGCACCTGCACCTGGCCGTCGTCCGCGTCGAGGATGTCGATGTCCGGCTCGCCGAAGATGACGAAGAGGTTGCCCTTCCCCGTGTTCTTCAGTGCGTCCGCCATGTGGAGGTCGGCGTTCATGCGCGCCTTCAGCACCGGGACGCGGCCCAGGTTCTCGAACTCCGTGGTGTGCGCTTCGTAGTTGAATGCACAGGCAATCAGGACGTCGAACCCGCCGTCCGCGGCCTCGCGCGCCGCATCCACGAGGTCGGGCCGGGACACTGTGCCGAACTCCGGCCCAATGAAGATGGCGGCGCGCCGCCCGATGCCGTCGTCCCCGCCGCCCTCGGTGTAGACGCCCTCGGCGCACACGAGGCCGCCGGGCCATGGGGTCAGGGACGTGAACACTATCCTGTCCTCGCGGTGCGCCTGCTGGACGCCGGAGGTCCTCAGGTTCTCCAGCATCGTATGGCCGAAGTCGTAGACGCCGTAGCCTGCTCTGGGCTCGGCGACGGCGTCAATCATGTCCCCGTTCTCGTCCACTCCTAGGACACGGTGCGGCGAGATGCTCTCGACCGTGAACGGCCCGGCCACCCGCACCTTGCTCCGATCCTCGTAGGGCTTGTCGTACAGGTACTCGTGGTCGGCATTGGCGGCGATGGAGGCGTCCATCTTCTTCTGGCGGGCGATGCGCCGCTCCCACCACGCGGCATGTAATTCGCGCGCTAACTCCGGCCACTCCGCGTTTGCATCGCGGGGTATCTCCCATTCCTCCCACGACTGACCGACGGTACGGTTCAGTTCCTCCCGCAGCGGCTCCAACTCCTGCTGCGCCTCCTCCCAAATCACGTCGATCTCCGTGTTGTTGGCGATGGCCCGCAAAGTGATATGCGGCACTCGCTCGTAAACGAATCCCTGGCGTACATTTCCGTAGGTCGGAGACTCCGAGGACGCCCTGCGTTCGACCGCTGCCTGCTTGACCTGCCCCTCTTTGCTATCGGCCAGCAGATAGTACGGATACCGCGCGCCCATGATGCGGGCACGGGCTAACGCGAGGGCAACGCGTGAGGTGTCAATCGTGATCCAGCGCCTCCCCCATTCTTCCGCCACGTATGCTGTGGTCCCACTCCCGCAAGTCGGATCCAATACCAAGTCACCGGGGTCTGTGGTCATGAGGACACAACGCTGCACAACCTTGGTGTTTGTCTGCACGATGTATATGTTCTGAGTCGCGAAAATACTCTGGATAGTGTCGGTCCACATGTTGTTATATGGAGCGACTCGGTAGTCGTCGACAAATCGCTTGAAGGTGAGGGTCCTACCGGTCGCAAATAGTCGATCTGCCCTACGCAGCCGATCAAGTCCGACAGTATGTGTCTTCCAGTGCTGGTTACCGCCAAGATGAAACACGTAGTGTTGGAAGTTAAAAGGACTCGATCCCGTCTCCGTAGACCCCTGAGACGTCAGATTCGAGGCTTGGAATCGTCTAGAAAGTCCTGTCCCGTCTTCCTCTTTTCTGGAAACGCGCCCAATATCATATTGGAACCAGTTGAAGCCTGACTCAATCATCTCTGTCGGTCGCTGAAACCAAAGGTGGCGAACTTTGCAGACTCGCGCATCCTTCGCGTACCACAGAATAAAATCGCAGGTGTTGGCAAGCAAGTCTGATGATTGGTAGGCAGTCTTGCGGAATTGTATGAGACTCACGAAGTTGCCTTCCCCGAGCACCTCGTCCATCACAGCCCGTACTCGGTGGACATTCTCATCACCGATTTGCACGAAGATTGAGCCGCTGTCGGCCAGTAGGTCACGGGCCACGGACAGGCGGTCGTACAGGTAGGTGAGGTAGGAGTGGATGCCGTCCTGCCACGTGTCTCGGAAGGCCTTGACCTGCTCCGCCTCACGGGTGATGTGCTCCCGGTTCCCATCGCGCACGTCCCGGCTCGTGGTGGACCACTGGAAGTTCGAGTTGAACTTGATGCCGTAGGGCGGGTCGATGTAAATGCATTGCACCTTGCCCCGTAGTCCCTCGCGCGTTGCAAGCGACGCCATCACCTGCAGGCTGTCGCCGAGGACCATGCGGTTGGACCAGTTGGCGTCGTGCTGGTAGAACTCGGTCCTGGCGTCCTCGGACGGCAGGCCATTGAAGTCGGCGAACATGTCAGTCTGGTACTCGTCGGGTTCGTGGCCGTTGCGGGACTGGCGCATCAGGTCGTCGACAAGCGCCTTGGGGTGGACGCGCTCCTGGATGTAGAGGGGCGGCGCGTTGACTACGAGGCCGGCCTCGTCCTGCTCGTCCTTGCCCCGCCATACGAGTTGAGGGTCGAGGTCGCGGTTGCGCCGCTCGTAGGCGACCTGAATGGGGCTCTGCTCCTCCTCCCGCATCAGGGGCTGGTGCTCGGCGGAGGGCAGGTTGCGGCGCCGGGCCTCCCCGTGGGTCAGAGCCTCGACCGACTTGCGCTTGTTGCCTCGTGTTGTGGCCATGAGCCTCGTTCCCTCTCCGGTGGACTATCCCTGTAAGGGTTGGGGTGGGCTGAAGGGATCGAGCACGTGTACGCCCAATCCCTCAACGTCGGAGATGTTTCGTGTTACCAGGGTCATGTCATGTACGCCGGCCGTGGCTGCCAGCAGGGCGTCAACGACGGGAACCGGCCGGAGGGTGGACATCCGGCCCCACGTATCCGCCACGTCAGCATCGACGGTGAGTATACGGCCCGAGAACCTCTCGACAACCGTCTCCAGCCATGCCTCCAGGGTCTCCGCCTGGCCAACGTCGCCTCGCTGACGGGCAAGCTCTATGCCCCTGCGGATCTCGCCGAGGGTGAGCGAACTGATGAAAAGCGCCGACTCTTCGACTCCGGCGTACCAGTTGGAGACATTGGAGTCGGACCGTCTTCCCTTCCTGACTTCGGAGACGACGTTCGTATCCAGCAGGAACATCAGAACTCGATGTCCCGGGGAAGGTCTCGCGGCCTCGTAAGGTCGACCCCCTCCAGGGGAGCGGCGGCCAGCAACTCCTTGAAGTCCATGGAGCCGTAGTCGGGCGGCTCCGACTCCCCAACGTATCCTTGCACCAGGCTGTCGAACCCGACCTCGATGTCGAAAACGTCCGTGAACTCGGCGAACGCCCAGCGGCCGTACCGGCCGAGGTTGTTCACGCCGGGGACCCAGTACGTGTCCATGGTGAGCTTCTTCGCCCTGGCATCCTCGTTGCGATAGCCCTTGATCTCCACAACAAGGTTGAGTGGGTCGCTCTCTCCGTGCCCGTCGTCCACCCGGACGATGAAGTCCGGGATGTACGTGCGGGCGTTGGAGCCGGAGCGGTAGGGGACCTCAAACCCCAGGCCGTTGTTCTTCACGTAGGCCATGACCCTGGGATGGGCCTCGACCACGCGGCAGAGCTCAGCTTCCCAGTCGCTGTTGTCGAGCACAGCCCAGTTCACGTGGCACTTGCGGGCGTCCGTCTCCCAGCGGCTGGCCCTGGATGTCGTGAAGTTCACGTGCGCGGTCGAGCTGGACGGGTTGAAGGGGTCGAGCAGTGCCTTGACGGGATAATCGGCCGAGTGGCTGTTGGTGATGGCGGCGGTGACGATCTCACACGCCCTGTCTGCCAGGTCCTGATACATGAGCTGGGCGGGGTAGGTCCCCCCCTTGCACACGAGGTAGCCGTCCAGCCATTGCCTCATGATCGCCTTCAACCTGCCGAACAGGTGCAGCCTGGGTTCCTCGTTGGGGTCGCGCCACTTCGTGTAGAGCAGGCGCCGGGTGAGGTGGAACAGGAGGGTGGAGCGCCTGAGGTCCCCGGTGTGAACGAGGTTGAGGTCGACGCCTTCGCCGATGATGCCCTGATTCAAGGTGGATGAGGGACCGATTTCGTTGGGTGTCAGCACGAGGTATGAGTCGTCGGTGAACGTGGCCGAGAGCTCCTCCCTGGGTGGGTCGACGCGGTAACCCGACACCCTGGGGAACTCGATTGCGAGATGGTCCCGTTCGGGCCGTACCGCCCTGACCTGCACGGTCCGGCGGGGCGGCGCAGGCTTCACGACGACGGGTGTCGCAGTGAAGTCGAACGGCACGCCGAGCACGTCGGCGTATTCCACGTCGAACAGGCCATCGTCGTTCAAATCGTAAGACTGGCGGCGCAGGGCGCGGCCGACCACCTGCTCGCAGAGGAGTTGCGTCCCGAAGGCCCGGACGCCCAGCACGTGCGTCACGGTGTTGGCGTCCCAACCCTCGGTGAGCATCGAGACGGACACGACGCAGCGGATGGACTGCCCGAGGCGGTCCTCCTTGCCGACGGTGTTCATCACCTCCCGGAGGAGGTTTTGGTCGGTGACGTTCTCAGCATCGCGGAGGTCTCCGGTGCGGTCGACCCGCTCCCTTCGAAAGCGGTCTATCTCCTCGGCGGCCGCGGCGCGGAACTCCTTGTCCAAGGCCTCTCCGGACTCCAGTTGCGTGCTGTCGATAAGCACCGTGCGCGGGACCGCATACGGGTTGCCGTACTCGTCGAAGTTGCGGAACAGCGGAAGACGCCCCCACTCCAAGGTCGTGGAGCCGTCGGCGTTCTCGCGGTGGAAGCCCGCGATGTAGTCGTAGACCAACTTGGACGTGGAGGTGTTGTTGCAGACCACTATGAAGCAGGGTGGCACCGGGACCTTCTCTCGTTCCCATGCCTCGTAGACCTTCACGTAGTGCCCATAGAGGGCTTCCAAGGCGGTCAGAAGCGGCGTCGGGAGGTCGAGCGGATCGAGTTCCCCCTTCGTCTTGCTGCGTCCCGCCCTGGGCATGTCGCTCCGTATGGTCTCCCACAGAACCCGGTACTTGGGCATCTCTCCACCGGGGATGTTGTCGGCCACGGGCACACGGGGCAGTTTGACGATGCCTGACTCGATGGCGTCCATGAGGGAGAAGTCGCTGACCGTCCAGGGGAACAGCGTTCCCTCGGCGTAACCGGAACCCCGCAGGAAAAAGGGAGTGGCCGAGAGGTCCACGACCTGCCCGACGCCGAGCTTGTTCTTGACGATCTCCAGTCCGGATATCCAGACGCGGGCGGCCTCATTGTTCTTGTCGGCCTCCTTCTTGTCGTCACCCTTCAGGTCACCCTCGGCATCCTCGCCCGACCTTTGGCGGTAGCAGTGGTGTCCCTCGTCGTTCAGCACCCAGATGTTCTTCATCCCCATGAGGCCGGGCATGACGCGCTGAATCATCTGCCCCTCGGTCTCCAGAGTGCTCAGATTCGATCCCCTGCCCTGGAGAAGGGCGCGCCCGCCGCTGGACAGCCCCACGCGGTCCTGCCGCCGGAGCGCGTGATAGTTCGTGATGACGATGCTCGCGTGGTTGAGGTCTCCGAGCATGTCCCTCGGCACCAATTCCCTGCTGGCGTAGTAGCTGTCGGGGTCGTTGGGCTGCAGCACCCGTAGCCTGTCCTTGATGGTGATGCCCGGGGCCACCACCAGGAAGCCACGGGTGAAACGCCTGCTGTTGGGTTGGCGCACGGCGTTGATGGTCTGCCATGCGATGATCATGGCCATGACCGTGGTCTTGCCGGCGCCGGTGGCCAGCTTCAAGGCCAGGCGAGATAGCTCGGGGTTGGCGTCGTTGTTGGCGCTGGCAAGGCGTTCCAGAATGCGTTTGCCGGTCTCACCCAACCTGGGTGCGACCTCGGTGAGCCAGATGGCGGTCTCGACTGCCTCCACCTGGCAGAAGAAGGGACGGATGTCGCTGAACTGATGGCTCCGCCAATGCTGCAGCAGCCTGGCGGTTGTGCGCGTCACGCCCCAGTCCCTGGGGTCGGGCAAGGTGCGCCACTGGTCGACGTTGCGGCGGATCTCGTTCACCGCCGCAGTGACATCGTACTGCTGTTCCTCGGTGGACAACCCCTTGCCCTCGTCAAAGACGAACTGCTGCTGGCTCTTTGCGGCCTTGCGTTTCTTCGGCTTGGGGATGGGCGTGATGAACTCTGCCCCACGCCGGTTCTCGATGATTTGCTGGGTCGGCTGACCCTCCGCATCCAACTCCCAGTGCATCGTCGGATACTCGTAGGGCGAGTTGAGTATGGGGTGGTCGTAGAAGTCGTATTCCATGAGTGGCCTCGTAGACTACATTATCCCGCTTCCAGGGTGGGTGGAGTCGAGGGATGGACTGGGAGTAGTCGGCACCTCCCAACCGCGCGCCGGTAGGCCGATGACTCAGGGATGAGTTAGCCAAAGGACACCACCCACTGGAAGGTTCGCAGTACGGTACCGCTTGGCCCACTCGCGGGGACTCGGACTACTTCAGGGCCCTTAGGTGCTATTGCCTGCCCCAGAGTGCAAGTCTACTGCCCACGAGTATCGAATCTTTCCGTTGTGATTGCCTCCCGTCCATAGACATGGATGAGAACGCGGCGGCGGGCGTCGCTTTGGGTGATCCGGTAGCGGTGCGTTGGAGTGGCTCCATAAGGGGCTACCCTGAGCCTCGACAGCCGCCTCATCCAGAGGAGCCGCCTGCGCCACCACCGCCGCAGGTGATGGGCGAGCAGCCGAAGAACCGGTCACGCACGTACTTTATGGGCGCAGTAGTGACAACTAAAGTAACAACTGTTCCGTATCACCCGCCATTTTAGGAGTACGTGAGAAGTTTATTGGCGCCCCGGAATTCACCGCCTCCGACCCCGAGAGCAGCGCGCAGTGGCGGCCACCCGCGGCCTGAACGAGGCAAGGTCGAGGGATTCCTCGACCTCTAGGCTGTCAGCGGCCTCCCCGGTGCGGCTACGGGCCGTCCCGCGCCAGGTATGCCTCAAGCTGCGTCGCGGGCTGCCCGTCGACGATGATGGCGCACTCCACGAGGAACGGCCCCTTCTATGCGCCCTACTCGCTGTACGGCGACGAGGGCGAGCAGAACCTTGGTCTTCTTAACTGAAGAAGCAGCCGACGAGGCGCTCCGTCGCGTGTATACCTCGCGATAGGAGGAGACTGCACGCGGGTGGAAGTAGGATGGCGATCTTGGCGGCGAGGGCCGTGGCGCAGCCCCCAAGACATTTTCTAAGCCTAAGGGAGCTGCTCCGCCGCGCCCCAAGCGCGGCGGTAGGTTAGGCTGTCCGGCAATGGCCTCGCTAGGCGGGCGCACGGCGCCAGCGCCCGAAGAAGGCTCCTTCAAGCCCAGCTAGGAAGCCCTTTCTCTTTGGGAAGCATAGCCAAGGGCGCCGAGAGGCCCGCTTCCCCCTTCCTTTGGTCGACCGCGCATCGGCTGCCGACGGCGAGGGACCTGAACGACCATGGCCGACTTCCTCGTCATCGCTTCCCGCTTGACTGGCGCCCGCGTCCGTCTGACGACCTCATGGGCGCTCGTCCCGCCTTGCCCTGTGCTCTTGGTATGCGAGAAACCCCTCTTGCAGCCGCAGAGACTCCTACTTGTACCCTAGCGTACGGGCGATGTCCGCCGCAGCCTGGCAAGGCGCGGCGCGGACCGCCGACCGAAGGACAGGTTGGAGGGTGACTACAATGCCAAGCTTGACTCGGCCCACCACGGCGCATCATCGCATGCCCCACAGGCTCACTTATACGGCCCGACGCACGTTCAGTCTTGGACGCAATCTGCGGTTCTTCAGGGGGGACACCCGCAGGAGCAACGAGCGCAGCCGCCTGGGAGACGTACAGCGCCGGGGCAGACCCAAGGCCGCTGGCCGAGCAGGGCCAGCTGCGCCCAGCTCGGCCAGCCCGAGGCCATCGCGTCCGCACTCGCGAACCTCGAGCGCAGGGAAGGGCTGCCCATCGCTGCCGTCCGGCTACCGGATTGCGATGACGCCAAGCCTCTCCTGGGATTCGAGGACGGTGAGCCAGCCTGTCTCGCCAGGTAGCTTGCTTTGGGCGCTCCCCTGCGGACGCCACTGGCGGCTGTTCGACTGAATCACCCGACGCGGGAGAGGACGCGGCAACGGCAAGAGGCTGGCCGGGCGCTGAGGCAGAGCGCGCGACCGAGCCGAGAAGGTAACGAGATGGAGACGCCGAGAGCGCAACTACTGAAAATCGCGGACGTGTCGGCGACAACGAATCTGTCGCGGACGACCATCTACCGCCTCGAGGGACTTGGCGAGTTCCCGCCGCCCCTCAAGCTGGGGCGGAGCGTCCGATGGCGCGCGTCGGATATCGATGCATGGCTAGAGCAGCACCCGACTAAGCGGTCGGGGAATGCCAACTAGCCGCTCCCGTGGCCGCTCGTTGTCCTCACCGAGTCCTCACCAACTGGCTTTTCTGGCATGTTTTACGAATAACGGGCCTTATGGGATAGGAAGATTCTTGTCAGCATCAGGACAGACAGTTGGCTGGGAAGCCGCGACCTTCCCGAATTGCAGCGCTGCATCCTAGCCGCCGAACGTAGCCCTGTTGCTTGGGATACTCTCAACGCGATCTGCCAGCAATTGGTCGCGAGAGGCGAGGAGGATATTCCCAGGGAGCTCTTAATGTGGAACCTCTGGGACCGCTATGGCGCCAGCCAGCGCCCTGCGGACGACAAGGCCGAATCTCATCGTCCCCGAGGAAAGTTGGGTTACCTCTTCAGGGACAATGAGATTCGGCACATGGTCGATTTGCTGGCCCAAGTGGGTATGCCGGGGAAAGAAGATGAGCCGGAGACTGATCGCTACAATGCCGTGGTGAAAGGGATCATTCTTGCGCGGCTTACCGTCTCCCGAATCTGCCGGAAGCCCTATACGACAGTTTTCGACTTGAAGGAAAAGGCGATGAAGCGCCTTGAACCATCATTTTACGCATACCTGTACGATTCTGATTCCGACTCCGACCTAGCACGGGCGCTCCGGACCTTCCTGGAGTCGAGACCCTAGTCCCCAGTGAATTGACAGATTTGCCTCCACTCCTTCCACTCCCTCCACCCTAGACACGACGCCGCCCGAATCGGTGGAAGGAACCGTGCTCTTCAGTGGAAGCAACCGCTTCAAACGGTGGAAGCAAACAGGATCCCCTTGGAGTGAGGTCCAATCCGGTTGAAGGTCGGGGCATCGAGCCAATGAAGGGGCATTCAACCTCCTGACTGTTCATGAAGGGCACGGGGCGATAGCTGCCAGAAGCGGCAAGGGCGTCAAGGCGTGAAGGGCGTTCACCTGTCCGTCATGCGAGGCGCTGTTCCCGAAGGGCACGGCGGCGCACGTCTTCGAGAGGTCCGCAGGCTGCGGCGTCCAGGAGCGGGTCCGCAGGTGCGATGCATGTTTGAGCGAGTGGGCGCCCGTGGAGCCTGCCGCGGGCGTCGACCCGGCGCGCGCGGTTGACCCTGTCCCGCAGCCAACGCCGCGAGCCGGGGTTGGAGCCGGCCAGTGGGCTGTGGACGACGACGCTCACCCCAACGGAGCCTTACGCAGGGTCATCCAGCGAAACGGCGGCAGACCCCATCACCGAGCCCGATCACTAAGCCTCCCCCGAGGTCCCGACGCCCGACCCTATCAGCGAGCCATCCACCGGCACGCTGGAAGACCTTGGCGTAGGCCCGACCCCGACGCGCCCGACGCGCCCGCCAGCGCCGCCCATACCGGAGGGCCAAGGCTGCAGGTGCGCGACCAACCGAGCCGTGACGCGCCCTATCCCCGGCGCATCGAGCACGCCGAGGTTGTGGAGTACGGCTACGACCCTGCCAGCGACACCTACAGCGTCGACGTGAAGGAGGCATCGCGCCCTGAGGTCGTGGGCTACGACGACACCCCGCCCGACCCCGCTAGAGCGCGAGGTCGGCGGCTGGGAGGTGACTCCGAGCGGCCGGCGCGTCGAATCTGACGAGAACGACGAGAACGACGACAGCGACATCCCCGACGACATGGCGGAGGACCTGCGCGAGGAGGCCCAGGAGGAAGGTGCGCCCGTCACGCGCACGGCCACGACCGCCTACGAGCACGCCTTGGACACGCAGGCGACGCGCACGCGCTCGCACAGCGCAACTCACCACGACCCGCTAGACGTGCCCGATGACGACGCCAACGACAACCCGGAGCCCGGCGCGGAGCCGCGTGAACGCCACGCCCTAGCCCTCGACGTGCTGAGCGACTCCGCTATCGACAGCCTCATCGGCGAAGGCGAGAAAGCCAAGCCCAAGGACGACAAGGCCAAGGAAGACGCCGCCGCGCAGGCGCAACGCGTCATGGCACAGCAGACGTCCAAGCGTGACGCGCCCGTGAGCCCGGAGGTGCTGCGCCTACAGAAGTTGGTAGAGCAGCAGATGGAGGCGCAGGCAGCGGCACAGGCGCCGACACGGAAGCCGCGCAGGTCGTCATCGTCACGAAAGGATGACTGGCTGAAGAAAGGCCCCAGCAAAGCGAAGGTAATCATCTCAATGGGAGGGCCGGACACCCGCCGCATGGGTGGGCTGTAGGCGTAGATGTGTAGAGGTGTAGGCGTGGATGTGTAGAGGTGGACAGGAGGCGCGGACGCGCGCTTGTAGGGGTGGGGGAGTGGGTGAGTAGAGGTAAAAAAGGACCTTCCCCGAAGCCCAAGGGGTTAGGTGTACGGGGTAGGGGGCGTGGGTGGGTAGAGGTGAACGAATGGGCATTCCCCTAAGCCGTTCAAGGGGTAGGTGTAGGGGTGGACAGGAGGCGCACACACGGCCCCAAATCGAGCCCCCAGCAGGTGTGTGGAGAGACTTAGAAATCGTGTGTGTGTAGAGAGGTAGAATGCGGGAATATAATATAGACAGTAATAAACAAATCCAAAAAAAGTCGGCCCTCTGGGGGGGGGGGGAGGCCAGAAGGGCGGACTAGTCCGATTTTCCCCCTCAGTTTCTCGCCGCTGGCAGCTGGTCCGCATTACACCCACCCAGTCTGACCATTGGCGGCCGCCGCTCCTCGCAGCGATACGCCTATCCCGTCGAGTAGGAGGCTCCCGGCGATGCCACAGCTTCTCGTAGACCTGCCTGAGCTGAGGCAGCACACCATGCGGGGCAATCCCCCATTACTCATGGGCGGTCGACGTGCGCGACAGCGACGCGATTTTGGGGCCGCAGCGATGGAAGGAGCCGCGGCAAGCTCCTCAGCGAGTGGAATCGGGATGTAAGCGACGACGCGGCGGGCTCTGCATGGGGTTCACGCGTCCTGTTTCCCTCTGCCACCGGCCCGCGTCCTCTTCGGCCGGCGGCCTGGGTGGTCGGTGCGACCGTTCCCTCAGCGGTCCACGCTGGGGTGCGCCGGATTCACCTGATTCCGGATTGCCGGCTTCGGCGCCCCAGCCCAGGCGTAAACCAGCTGGGCGGATCGCCACCCCGCTTTTGGCGCGGGTCCTCCGGGCGTCCGCGTCCTCTTCTCGTTACGTCTCCTCGTTCCTCGCGGTTAACAGGGCCGCCCGCTGGCCACACGGCGGTCTGGGGGCTGACGTTGCGCGCATGATTCCGGCCCGGTCAGCCACCGCGCCCCGACGTCCAGTTGACGTAACGGCGGTAGTTCGCGAGAAACCACCCCTGAGGGGCCTATCGCCGAATTGGTCGACACGGTAGACGGAGGGGATGCGACCAGGACCTCAGTCGGTGCGCATTGACAAGACACCACGGGCTGGTACCCTCCACCCTGCCAGGGAAGGTCTCACCGTGCCTGCGGCGATGGCTCGAACCGATACCAAGATGGGGGCATCATGTCCCCTTGCAAAGGGGGAGTTCCCACTATGTCCAAGTCCAAAGTTGGCTTCTGGCTTCTCATATCGCTCATCCCTGCAGTTTTCATAGAAATCGTCTCGCTGCCCATCGCAATATTCATTGAAGGTAGTAACCTAGGTGGTTGGACTGTGCTGTTCTTCATGACCTTCCTATATATCCTGCTAGGACTGCCGGCTGGCATAGTGCTCAAAATCTGGGGCAGCGTCGAAACCAAAAATCGGTTCCGCAATGCACAACGCTATGCCGAATTGCACGGCTGGCACCCAATCTCCAAGACCGCCTGGCGCAACATGAAACAAGGCGGCGCTAATCTGTCAGTACAGCAAGCATTCGAGAAGCAGACTTCTATCCTCACACTGACTATGGGCGGCGAAACCTACACCGTCGATGAATTCGAATCCTCTCTCTGGGCGCTAGAATTCGGAGATTGGCTATGGAGCGAGCTAGCAGACCTTGCAGTGACCGCTACTGTCGTACAGGAGAAGCGTCAGGAGTGGGATCAAACTCGTGCTCTTGCTTTGCGCAGATAGCAAGGATGTGCAAAATGATCAGACCCTCGCGCACGATTCTACGACGATACGCCATTTAGACCAGTGGCCAACGAGCAAGAAGCCGACTGGATTCGCAAGCACAATGGACTCTACGTATCTGGCGTGAGACTGACGGGCCGAATGGTGGAGACCGCCCCATGACCGTAGAAACAAGCCCCGCAGCGGTTCGCGTCGACGCCTCTTCCATAGACTCTCTGATGACTGGCGGGCGCGGTTTCTGATCATCGGGCGGAGGGCACCGTCCCTCGGCGAGACCTAGCCCGCAAGCCTCACTAAGCAAGCGGCGCACCCCTTGCGCGGGAAACGGACGTTTGTCGCTCGGGGCGAGACGTTGGCGGCCGACGCGTGCCCCGCAGGGGGCGACAAACGCTATCCTGCGCCCATGACGCTCTACGGCTACGTGCGCACCAGTCGGACCGAACCCGCCGACGCCCGCGGGATGCACCCGGAGACACAAGAGGCCGCGACCCGCGCGGCCGGCGTACCCCTTGGCCACCATCTTCCGCGATGTCGGCCTGAGCAGCGCGACGGTCACCACGTCACGCGCCGGATGGCGGGCGCTCGACGCCAAGCTCCAGGCGGGAACATGTTCCAAACCGGGATGTGGGCGACAACGCAGCGGGTCGGCATGGGGAACAATCCAACACGGACAGGCACAGGCCCCTGGGGCTGAGAGCGGTTGGGTTTGGCCTGATTACTACCTCTCTGCCTATATGATGTTCCCGCATTTTTCCTCTCTCTCACTTTAGCCATGCCTCTGTACAGCCCTTTCGAGGGGCCCGGCCGCGATTCGCGCACACGTGTCCTGTTTCCCTCTCCCACACGCCTTACCCGCGCGTCCTCCCGCCGTTACGTCCAACCCGCCCCACCAGCGGAGGAACCGCAACTTTAGGTTGCTACTGCCCACCCGCGATGAACGAGGCTGGATGGGCAATCGCTAAGCATGCTGGAACCAACTGCCCGCGAGTGGCGTCAAATCGGGCCTGCTCTCCTGTTTGACGGTACGGCGGCAGCTTCTTAGGATACAAACCAGCCGACGCCATTCTGATCCCTGCGCCGGACCCTGCGTAAGATGTTAGTGACGGTTTGAAAATGACCCCGTGATGACGGAATGGAATTGACCCACCCCTGAGCAAGAGCATCCTCCCTGCAGACTGAAGGGGAGGAGAACGTTGCTGAAAGGTGGGACGATGAAAGACCTGTACGAGATGAGGGGTCAGGGGCATTCGATCCGCGGGATCACACGGGAGTTGGGCGTCTCCCGGAACTCGGTGCGCAAGTATCTGAGGTCGCCGGGAGTGCCGCAGGCGAAGCAACGACCGCCGCGGGCGTCCAAGCTGGACGCCTACACCGGCTACATCGACCGCCGGTTGGGGGAGGGTCTGGACAACTGCGTCGTGCTGCACCGGGAGTTGCGGTCGCTGGGCTACGAAGGCGGCTATACGATCTTGGTGGAGTATGTGCGGCTGCGGCGCCCTCGGCGCGAGCCGCGCGCGACGATGCGGTTCGAGACGGAGCCCGGCGAGCAGGCGCAGGTGGACTGGGGGAGCTTCAGCTATGTCGGCACCGACGGCCGCAGGCGCCGGCTCTGGGCGTTCGTGATGGTGCTGGGCTGGTCGCGAGCGATCTACGTCGAGTTCGTCCGGCGTGCGGACGTGGCGAGCTTCATGCAGTGCCACGTCAACGCGTTCGAATACATCGGCGGCGTGCCGCGGCGGCGCCTGTATGACAACGCGAAGGTGGTGGTGCTGGGCCGGGATGCGGACGGGCGTCCGGAGTGGAACCGGCGGATGCTGGACCTGTCGCTGCGCATCGGATTCGAGCTGCGGGTGTGCCAGCCGTATCGGGCGCAGACGAAGGGGAAGGTGGAGAGCGGGGTCAAGTATGTGCGCGGCAACCTGTGGCCCAGCATCCGTTTCACGGACGACGCGGACCTGAACCGGCAGACCCTCGAGTGGTGCGACAGTGTGGCCAACCGGCGCGTGCACGGGACGACAGGCCGGCGTCCCGGGGAGATGCTGGTCGAGGAGCGGGTCCACCTCGGAGAGTTGCCGGAGCGTTCGGGACTGGCGCCGTATCTCAGGGACGACCGCCGGGTGGCGCATGACGGCTACGTGCACTGGGAGGGCTCCCGCTACGGTGTGCCCTGGCGGTGGGCGGGAGCGACGGTCCAGGTGGGACAGCGCTCGGGGACGGTGGAGATCTGGACGGGCGACCAGCGCTTGGCGGTGCATCCTCGTGCCGAACACCCCGGCCAGCGCTTCACCGCGCCCGGCCAGTGGGAAGGGTTGCCCAGGGGAGACGGCCGTCCACAGCAGGAGGCCGTGGCAGTCCAGGTGACGGTCGGCGACGTGGAGCGGCGCTCCCTGGACGTCTACGAGCTGGCTGCGCTGGGAGGTGTGCGATGATCGCCTTGGAGCAGACCCGTCAGCACCTGGAGAGCCTGGGGCTCAAGCAGGCTGCCGAAGCGCTCGATAACGCTCTGGACGCGGCGGCCGGCAAGCAGTTGACCTACCCGGAGATGCTCGCCGAGCTACTGGGCGTGGAGGTCAACGCTCGCCGCGAGCGCTACCTCACCACGAGAACCAAGCTCGCGCATCTGCCCTTCCAGCGCTCCATCGAGCAGTTCGACTTCCAACCCTCCGTCGACGAGCGCCAGGTCAAGGAGTTGGCCAACCTCGCCTTCGTCGCCGAAGCCACCAACATCCTGCTGCTCGGACCGCCCGGCGTGGGCAAGACCCACTTGGCCGTCGCATTGGCGCTCAGGGCGATCGGGCACGGCTATGGCGCTTACTTCGTCCGCGCCTACGACCTGATGGAAGACCTCAGGAAGGCCCAGGCCGAGCAGAACCTCGGGCGGCGCATGCGTGTCTACCTCGCTCCCAAGGTCCTCGTCGTCGACGAGTTCGGCATCTGGCCCTACGACAGAGACGCAGCGACTGCTTTCTTCACGCTGGTCTCAGCCCGCTACGAACGCGGGAGCATCATCCTGACCTCGAACAAGGGCTTCGGCGAGTGGGGTGAGCTGCTGGGCGACACCGTCATCGCCTCAGCCGTCCTTGACCGGCTGCTCCACCACAGCCATATCCTCAACATCAGGGGGGAGAGCTATCGTCTCAAGGAGAAGCGCCAGGCAGGTCTGTTCACCTCGCATCACGTGCTCAGCACAACGCCGGACGGGCAGACGACAACTGGCAGAATCGCTGGACATAGCGGCGGGGTGGGTCAATTCTAAACCGTCACACTGTGTCGCTGTTCAGGATAAATGTCCGTTTAAGTGGCCGGCATAAATGTCACTTGGTAAGGCTGCCATATCAGGTGATGACGTCGCGGGCGCCGCGCGGGATTGTCGCGTCGGAGGACCCTCCGTGTCCATGTATTTCTTGATGGTGGCCCTGTGGATTCCCAACTCCCGCTCGATTGCTCGCAGCGACATCCCCTTGCGCCTGGCTTTCTGAATCGCTTTCCATCTCTCCCTCTGAAGGAACGTCGGCTTGCGCGCGGAGGCGGCTTGGGGCTTGCCGGCTGTGGCTGCGCTGCCGGTGATGGCCCCTTGATCCTGCTCATCCTCTGCCCTTGAGTCCAGGGGTTTGAGAGCCGCGGTCCAACGTTCGCCCAGGCCGTTGGCGCCGGAGGGGGCGACAGGAACAGTTGCGGAAAGGCTGTGGCCGTTTCGGAGAAATACCGGACTGGGCGGCGCCTCTTGGGCAGGGACGATGCACCCTTCATGCCGCACCGACAACCGGCCGTCCAGTCCTTCCAGGATCTCCACGGCCGCCCCGGCATAGCTGGGGTGTTCCGTCCCTGGCAGCAACTGGAGGGTGTGCAGCTGGAACCTCACCGTGTTGTCCCTGGCCACTCTCCTCCGATGCTTGAAGCACAGGACCTGTTCGAGGAACAGCTCCGGGTTGAGAGACCCGAATGCAGACTCAGCGTGTTGCGGGGGAACCCCGAATCGCTGGTTGAACCGTGGCAGGAACCGCTCCAGCACCCTGTTGGCTTCCCCGATGCTACTGGCGCCGGCCAGCCGGAGTTCAGTTACCAGCCGGTCCTGGAACGTTCCCGCCGTGCGCTCCACGCGGCCTTTGGCCTGGGGCGACAGAGCGAAAATCATCTGAATCTCCAGTTCCTCCATGGCCCGGCTGAACGGGGTCGGCATCCCAGGGAGGCCGGAGCCGGGTGTATGCCTGAACACCCCGTGCCGGTCGGTGTACAAGGCGAGGGGAATGCCGCAGCGCCGGAGCAGGCCCTGCATCAGATGGAAGTAACTGGTGGTGTCCTCATGTTCACAAAACAGGGCGTTGACCACGCAGCTTGTGGCATCGTCCACCGCGATCAGTATCGTGAACTGCGGTCCGTCTTCGCCCAGCCACCGGTGGTAACTGCCGTCCAACTGGACCAGCATTCCCTCCCGAGGCATGCGCTGACGGCGCACCCGGTGCTTGGGCGGACGCCTTCGCCGTGGACTGCTTAGCCCGGCGTTGACCAGGATGCGCCGCAGGGTGGTCCTGCCGATATCGATGCCCTCTCGCTCGCTCAGCAACTCGCTGAGATGGGTGTGGTTGGCCCCTGCGTACCGGGGTACGAGCCAAACGAACTACACCGGCCACCACGGCATCGGGCGTTGCGTTGGCTGGCCTGCGGCCCCGGTGGCCATGAGCGACGGCGGCAACGCCCTTCTCTCGATAAGCCGCCAGGATGCGCCTGGTGTGGCGAGTGGTGACACCCATCAGCGTGGCTGCCTGGTCCAGCGCCATATGCTCAGCGAGCAAACCGTTCAGAACCTGAAGTCTTGTCTGTTCCTTTTGAGTCAAAGTCACATTCTCCATAAGTTGAATGTGACATTTCTGCTAGCCAGTTAGCGAGGACGCTTTCGGTGAACATCAACATAAAGGGCGGAGTAATACTGTACCGGCGAGGCGGGGGTTGTGTGAGCGCCTCCTGTTTACCTCTATCACTCGCCTCCCAGACGGCGTTCTCCTGGTCCCATTGAGATCACCACGGTGGCCTTCCCGGCTCCACCGCTCTTCAACCCATCGTCCTTTCGCGACGACGACGACCTGCGCGGCTTCCGCTTGGGGGCCGCCTGCTCCATCTGCTGCGCTATCAACTTCTGTAGGCGCAGCACGTCCGCGCTTACGGGCGCGTCACGCCTGGACGCCTGTCGCGCCATGACGCGTTTCGCCATCTCGCTTGTGTCGGGCGCGTCGTCCGTGGGCTTCTTCTTCTCGCCTTCGCCGGGGGCAAGGCTGTCGATGGCGGAGTCGCTCAGCACGTCCAGCAGCCACGCCGACGCCAGCGCCCACGGCCACGCCGACCCCGGAGCCTACAGCCACAGCGACGCCGGAGCCTCCAACCGCCACCCCCCACGCCCACCGCGGCGCCGGAACCCACCCCCATGTCGGCTCCCCCGCCTCCGCCTCCGGCCCTGGAACCGGAGGAAGGCCCGCCACTAGGGTTGATTGCTCTGATAGGCGCCGTGGCCGTCTCGGCGGGAGCACAACGGGTTAGAGAGCAGGCCCGATTTGACGCCACTCGCGGGCAGTTGGTTCCAGCATGCTTAGCGATTGCCCATCCAGCCTCGTTCATCGCGGGTGGGCAGTAGCATGATTGGCGTCAACTATTATTGCCGGTGGGCGTCGATCAGTTTTGCCGGTTCAGCTCCTCCTGTTGACTGCGTTGTTGGTCTCTCCAATGCAAATCTTAGTGATGCGTTCCTCTGGGGTGCAGACCTATCTTGGGCACACCTGGGCAAGGCGCGGTTAGATTCTGCAGTTCTGTATGACGCCAACCTCGCCAGCGCGCAGTTCAGTAACGTTGGCGAGAATCCGGCGACCGGCCTGACGCAGCGTCAGCTCGACGAAGCGCGAGCCGACCCCGCTGACCCGCCCCAGTTGGGTAGCGTCTTCAATGCAGAGACCGAGAAGCCGCTGCACTGGAATGGCAAACCGCTCGTGGACGAGGTGTAGAGAGGATCATGCCTAGTCTCGGAGGGACGAGAGATGCCGACGGAAGATGACCTGTTCGTGAACGACGACCTCGACAATTCAGCCGAGAACCGCTTGAACCACGTCCTGTTCGGACTCTTCCTCAAGGACGAGTACCGGAGTGAGGTGCTGCGGCGGCTGGGGGTCTCGGAGGAGGCAATCATCTACAAGCCAAGCAGTCGCCCGTGGGGGCGGCCCGACTTCGCCATAGAGTCTCTCAACGGCGAGACCCTCGGGTACATCGAGGTGGAGCTCGACAAGGACCAGGCCCAACTGGACGGCTACCGGGCCAATGCGGGAGCCCCCGTCTACAGCTTCGGACGCGCGGAGGAAGACCACGACATCACATTGTGGGAACTGGTGGGGACGGGGAAAGCGGGCATGGTGAATTGGGGGGAGGAACCGGTCCAGCCGGGCAAGCTCTTTGGGCGGACCAACGGTCGAGACGGAATCTCTGTGCGAGTGTTCTCCCAGAAGGCCAGCGGCAGAACCGTCGGTCTGTTCCATATAACCGCCGGGCGGCTGGAAGTCCGGTTCGCGAGCTATGGGCATCTGGCGAAGTACCTGCCCGGCAGGAGCGCTGCAATCGAACAGTGGGCCGACTTCGTCGAACAGGAGTTCGGCGGAGATATCAGGGTTATCGGTGACAGACGGAGTTGCCCTGTAGAACTTTCGGTCGTGGAAGACAATGTCGATGCTCTGTTGGAGGCGGTGGCGTCTCTGAAGTGAGAGCTGGAAGGGACCATTAGCGTGCTCAAGCGAGGCCGCTCCTCTGGTTCTTGTATTCCATACGACATCTAACGCCGTGGGCGTTACAAGCCGGAATCGCGCCTGATACTGGCGATAACGGGAGATTGACCGGCATCGCGAGGCCCGCCTATGATGCCGCAGTCCGTTTCGCCAGCCTCAGGGTCTGAGGCCGCCCCGGAGAACAACCCGGATAGCCAAATGGACGCGAACACGCACGTTTCACTGTAAGGGGAAGTAGATGCCTACATTCGATGTACTTACGTTGGGCGAAGCGCAGGCGGGCAGCGTCACCGGAAAGCGGGCGCAGATCCTGCGCGAGTACATGGGCTATATCGAACGAGTGCCCGACGGCCACGCGGGGAAGCTGCAACCCAATATGGGCGAGACGACCAATGCGGTCCGCCGTAGGCTCGGAGCGGCCGCCTTGGCGCTGGGCAAGACGCTGACGATCCGCAAGGCGGAGAACACGGTGTACTTCTGGATCGAGACCGGCAACGGCCGGCGGCGCGGCCGCAGGCCCCGCTCCGCTGAGTAGCCATCCTGCCCGTCTCCGACGGCACGCCCTCCCGGTCCATCGCGTTCCTAGACAGAGAGGGCGTCCCGCTGTCTGCGCCGACGGCCTGACGCAACCGTTCCGCCGCGTGCTGCTTGACTGTGGGGAGCCCGCCTCTTCATACGATTGGCAAGAGCGTAATTGGGGTGCACCGGCTAACGGAAGGCGAGGAGCGACGGCGATGAAGGAGTAAGTACAACATGAGCACCCCGCCGTTTTTTGGGCTGCAAGTAGCGAGCATGCTGTTTTTCCTTCCCGGCGTGCTCCTGCTAACCGGCAGCTCGGATGTCAGCCTAGCCACCGGAGCTGTGTTCTTGGGACTCGCCGCTGTTGTCCACTCTTACGCTTGGTGGTACGCACTCCATCAACAGGACGGCTGGCGCAATCCTGGAAAATTCGTACGAGAGGTCGCGAAACCAATCCTGGTTGCTGTTTACCCTTCTAGGCTTTGCTCTAGTGGCCCAGGGGCTTGGTGCCCTGACCGGCTTTGAAGTATTGGGTTCCTCAGGGCGCATTCTAGCCAAGCTTTTCGGAGGGTCTTGACGAAGTGCTGCTGCAATCTAGTATCGCCACTGTAGGAAGGGAGGATGCAGACATGGAGGACTAGCCACGATGTCCGCGATGCAACAACCCGATGCCGCCTTGGATGCCAGGCAGATTCGATGGAGTCTGCGATTCTTGCTGGGGAAACCGACGATCATGACGAAGGGGCGTATCGTATCGGGGCTGGCGTGAACAACTGCGGCTTGAAGCGCGCGGGCTGTGGTCTCGACAGCTGAGCCGGTACATCAGCCGAGAGGTGATGCTGTAAGCGCCGGGGAGATTGGGCGGGCTACCCTCGATAGCCACACGCCCGCTGGCCGGCGCGGTAGCGGCCGAGCCACTAGACCTACCCGGTGACACGCTAGCGCCCCGGCTCACGTGCAATCGGCGGGTCGAGCCTGGGCCTGAGCCGTCGAAGCGCATCGCAACAGGACTCATGGATCCGGGGTGGGTTCCGTTGCAAGCAAGGCTACAACCTCACTACCCACTGAAAGGTTCGCAATACAGCAGCCTCAGGCTCACCACGAACCAGTGTGAGGTTTGCGCGAAGGTCTCCGTTCGCGGGAATGACGGAAGAGGATTGGGAGCGGCCTACACGCGGATGCAGGCTACGGCGTGGCCGGGGCGTTTTTCTTCGAGTTGGGGGACGGTGATCTTGCACTCGTCGATGGCCATCGGGCAGCGGGTGTGGAAGACGCACCCTGTCGGGGGGTGAAGGGGGCTGGGGATCGTTCCTTCGAGGATGATCCGCTCGCGGCTGCGCTCGGCGCGCGGATTGGGGATGGGGACCGCGGACATGAGCGCTTTGGAGTAGGGGTGCAGGGGGTCTTGGAAGATGCTGACTCTGTCCGCCACCTCCATGATCTTGCCCAGGTACATGACGGCGACGCGGTCGGAGATGTGGCGTACGACGGAGAGGTCGTGCGCGATGAAGAGGTAGGTGAGTCCGAACTGCTTCTGCAGGTCCTCGAGCAGGTTGATGAGCTGGGCTTGGATGGAAACGTCGAGGGCGGAGACGGGCTCGTCGGCGACGATGAAGTCGGGCTGCACGGCAAGGGCGCGGGCGACGCCGATCCGCTGGCGCTGCCCGCCGCTGAACTCGTGGGGGTAGCGGTCGGCCATGTTGGGGTTCAGTCCAACGGTGCGGAAGAGGTCGGCAACGCGCGACTGGTACTCCTCTTTGGTCTCGACCAGCTTATGCACCTTGAGGGGCTCACCAACGATGTCGCCGGTCTTGATGCGGGGGTTGAGGGAGCTGTAGGGGTCCTGGAAGACGACCTGGATGCGGCGGCGCATCGCCCGCATGGCCCCGCCCTTGAGGGTTGCAAGGTCGATGCCGTCGAACACGATCTGGCCGCTCGTGGCGCGGTAGACCTGGAGGATGACGCGTCCGATGGTGGTCTTGCCCGAGCCGCTCTCGCCGACGAGGCCCAATGTTTCGCCTCGCTGCACGGTGAAGCTGACGCCGTCGACGGCCTTGATCTCTCCAACCTGGCGCTGAAGGATGACGCCGGCCACCACGGGGAAGTGCATCTTGACGTCGTTGACTTCGAGGAGGACGTCTTGGGGCGACGGCGGCGCGGTCGGAGCAGGGGAGGTCTGGGTCATGCTTTCGCCTGCACGAGCTCCATGGGCCCGAACTCGTGTCCTTTCCAACACGCGTAGACATGGTCGCTGCCGTCGTTCGACGAGAGGGGCGGAATCTCGGCGCGGCAGTGGTCGTCCGCATGGGGGCAGCGGGGGACGAACGAGCAGCCGGGCGGGAGCCGGTCGAGGTCGGGCGGCATGCCCTCGATGGACGCGAGCCTATCTTCGCGGTCCACGTCGAGCCTAGGCACGGACCCCAATAGGCCGCGCGTGTACGGGTGCTTCGGCATCTCGTAGATCTCGTCCGCCGTCCCGCGCTCGATAATCTTGCCCGCGTACATCACGTTGACGCGGTCCGCGTAGCGGGCGACCACCCCGAGGTTATGGGTGATGATGATGACGGCCGCGCCCGCTTCGGCGCTCAGCCGCTGGATGAGCTCGAGGATTTGGGCTTGGATGGTCACGTCGAGGGCGGTGGTGGCTTCGTCGGCGAGCAGCAGCCGGGGGTTGCAGCTGAGGGCGATCGCGATCATTACTCGCTGGCGCATGCCTCCGCTGAACTGGTGGGGGTAGTTGCTCAGGCGGCTCTTGGCGTCGGGAATGCCGACCATGCCGAGGAGCTCCACGCTGCGGCGGACGGCTGCTTCCGGCGAGAGGCCCATGTGAACCTCGACGGTCTCGGTGAGCTGGCGCCCGATGGTCAGGACCGGGTTCAGCGAGGTCATCGGCTCTTGGAAGATCATGGCGATCTTGTTGCCGCGGATGCTCCGCATCTGCCTCTCAGAGAGCTTCAGCAGGTCTTGGCCCTCGAAGATGACCTCGCCGCCTACGATTCTGCCGGGCGGGTTGGGGATGAGCTGGAGCAGCGAGAGGGCGCTGACGCTTTTGCCGCAGCCGCTTTCGCCGACGAGGCCCAGGGTCTCACCTTCCTGGAGGTCGTAGCTGATTCCGTCGACGGCCTTGACGATGCCGCCTTCGGAGTTGAATTCGGTACGGAGGTCTCGGACCTCCAGCAAGGTTCCCACGAACGACTCTCCATGAGCGGCAGGCGCCGCTCGGTCTCAAACGTTTCTACTCAGTGCAGGGCGCACAGCAAGGCGATGCTCCGCCTGGCCTACGAGTCGCCCCGCCGGAGGCGCGGGTCCAGCACGTCGCGCAGGGCGTCGCCCAGCAGCGCGAACGTGAACACGACCACGGAGAGCGCCATGCCCGGGAAGATGACCATCCAGGGGGCGGCCTCCATGTAGCCGCGCGCGCCGACGTTCAACATCCCGCCCCAGCTAGGCGACGGCGGCGGCACGCCGAGGCCCAAGAAGGCCAGGCCAGCCTCGGCGACGATCACGCCGCCAAGGGCGCCCGTCGCCAGGACGAAGACGGGGCCGAGGGTGTTCGGAAGGATGTGGAGGAACACCATCCGGGGCAGGCTCACGCCGACCGTCACAGCGGCGAGTACGTACATCTCCTCCTTCACGCTCAACGTGCTCGACCGCGACAGGCGGACGACTCGCGGGACGATGGCGACCGATAAGGCGATGCCCACGTTGAGCAGCGACGCGCCCAGCGCGACAACGAGCAGCATGGCCAGCACGATGAAGGGGAATCCCATCAACACGTCGACGAGCCGCTGCACCACCAGGTCGAGTTTGCCGCCAAGGTAACCGGAGAGCACGCCGATGACCATGCCGGTGACGGTGCCGAGCACGATGGCGAGGAATCCCACCTGGAGCGAGATGCGCGCTCCGTGGACAACCCGGCTGAAGACGTCGCGGCCCAGGTTGTCCGTGCCCATGAAGTGCGAGGCCGACGGGCCTTCGAGCCGCTCGGCCGCCACCTGGTAACGGATCGGGTCGTGGGTCGAGATCCACGGCGCGAACAGCGCGACGAGGGCAAGGAGGATGAGCGCAACCGCGCTGATGGCGCCGATGGGCTTCCTGCGCGCGAACCGCTTGAGATTCTGCGCGAACGTGCGCTTGGGCCTTGCCTCGCGCGCAAGCTGCTCGAGGGTCGTTTGGTTTGCGGCTGTAGATCCGAGTTCCACTCCGGCTATACCTTCACCTGTCCGCCTACGCGTACCGTACGCGCGGGTCGACGTAAGAGTAAGCGATATCCACCACGAGGTTGAGCGCGAGCATGAAAAAGACGAGCATCATCGCCAGGCTCTGCACCACGGGGAAGTCCCTTCCGACGGCGGCTTCTACGATAGCTTGACCGACGCCGGGGATGCCGAACAGGTTCTCCAAGATCACCGTGCCGCCGAGCAGGGTGCCGACCTCCAAGCCCCCCAACGTGATAACGGGAATCAGCACGTTGGGCAGGCTATGGCGCCGCACGACCAGCTGCTGGCTCAGCCCTTTCGCCTTCGCCGTCCTGACGTAGTCCTGGGCCAACACTTCGAGCATGCCGGAGCGGGTGATGCGGGTGACGTAGGCGCTGAAGCGCCAGGCGAGAATCAGAGCGGGCCAAATCATGAGCTGGAAGTGGTGGAACGGATTCTCCCAAACATTCACGTAGCCCAGGGGCGGGGACCAGCCGATCTGCGTGACCATGAAGAGCAGCAGGAGAAGCGCAATCCAGAAGTTGGGCATCGATTGCCCCAAGATGGCCCCCATGCGGAGGACGTAGTCCGGCCACTTATCCTGGTATAAGGCGGAGAATATCCCAAGGGGGAGCGCCACAAGCATGGACAGCACCATCGTGTACACGGTGAGCTGCAACGTCACCGGCAGGCGGCGCGCGATGATTTCCGAAAGCGGCTCGGTGGAGCGGATCGACTCTCCGCCGAACTCGCCGTTCACCATCGACCAGGCCCATTTGGCGTACTGAAGAGGCAGGGGGTCGTTCAGACCCAGCTCGGCGCGGAGCTCCCTGATCTGCGTCTCGGTGTAGCCGCCGCCGCTCTCGACGGCCTCTTGTCCGAGGATGGCGAGGGCGACGTCTCCGGGCAAGACTCGGAGGATCCCGAAGATGAGGATACTCGCGAGCAGGAGCGTCGGGATGAAGAGCAGCACCCGCCGCGCTATGTACTTCTGCATCCCGCGCTCCTCAAGCTCTCCCTTTCCCTAGCCCTCCCCCGTAGACCGGGGGAGGGGATGCGCCCCAGCCCCCCGTCTGTGAGAGGGAGGGCTAGGGTCCCCCTTTCGCGGGGGTGGGAGGGGGCTTGGCCTACTTGTCCAACCAGACCGTCGCAAAGTCCAAGTTCCGCCGGTAGTTGTCGATCGGCACCTGGATGCCCATGACATACTCGCGGGCGACCGAGTGCGCGTTCTCCGTGTATAGCGAGGCCGAGTAGACCTGCTCCACGGCACTGTACTGCTCCATCTCACGGGAGATTTCGACCCGCTCCTCGATGCTGCCCGCCGCGGCCAAACGGGTGAAGAAGTCGTCGACCATGGTGTCGTTGTGCTTCGGGTCCGCCGCCACCTGGAAGCCCTGGCTCGCTATGATCGAGAGGTACTGACTCGGCAACGCCACCGTCGGCCCGCTCATCACCATGTCGTACGCGCCTTCGAGGGTCCTGGAGGCCCGGGTTGCGTCGTCCACGAGCTGGAGGTCTACGCTGATGCCGAGGGCCTCCAGTTGTCCGACGATGGGCTCGCACACGAACCCCCACAACCTGCGGCACATGAACTCGGTCTCGAAACCGTTCGGGTAGCCTGCCTCGGCCATAAGGCCCTTGGCCGTCTGCCGGTCGGCGTCCTTGGTGGCCGAGTTCCAGCCGGGCGTCTCCATGAGGCCGGGGACAGCCCACGCGGTGTCGGGGTCGAACATGCCGGTGACCTTTCCAAAGCCGCCGAACGTCACCTCAACTAGCTCGTCGCGGTCGAGCCAGAGGTGGATAGCCCGCCGGATCTTCACGTCTTGCAGAGGTCCTTCACGGAGCGTGTTGAACGCCACTGCCCAGAAGCTGGACTGGGCCATCTCGAGGATCTGCACCTTGTCTGCGCCGAGGGTATCGATGATGGCGTTCTCCCGCTCTGGGGTTAGCTGGAACCCGGAGCCGCGGGCCGTGGCGTCGAGACGCCCGGTGCGGAACGCAGTGTCCATGCCGGATGGGTCCGGCGTGATGAAGAAGTCGATGCCGTCGAGGTAAGGAAGCTGGTTCCCGCCCTCGTCGGTGAGGTAGTAATTGTCGAACCGGCGCATCTTGGCGACGCTGCCCGGTCGGTAGGACTCGACGTAGAACGGACCGAGTCCTACGAGTCCGACATCCAGCGGCGAGACGTTGACGTTGCCCTTGTCGATCTCCGGCTGCATCAGGTGCCGGGGGTGCGCCAGTATCTGGTTGTCGACCGCGAGCAGCTGGTCGAAGTCGAACACCGGACTCGTCAGCGTGATGACGACGGTCGAGTCGTCGGGCGCGTCCACGCTTTCGACCCACGGGATGAAGTCCCAGCCGGCGGGGCGCCTCACGTCGTCGCCGACCTTCACGCCGAAGGAGGCAAGCTCCAGCCAGAACTTGACGTCGGGAGCGGTCAGCTTAGTCCCGTCGTGCCAGTAGACGTTGTCGCGGAGCTTGAAGGTCCACACAGTGCCGTCGTCGTTCTTTGACCACTCGTCGGCGACGCCGGGGCAGACGGATGCACCGTCGTCAGGGCACTGCCGGATCATGTTCCCCATGCCGAAGATGGAGCCCGCCGCCATGAGAACGCTGATGCTGCCGGACCGGATGGGGTCCCAGCCGCGAGGCGGGTCGGCGCGGGTGGAGAAGTTCGCGATGCCCCCGTAGCGCGACTCGGTCATCGCCATCGCCGTGGGTGTGGGCTCGGGAGCACTGCCGCTTCCATCGGGAAGCGGGGTAGCCGTGGGGGCGGGCGCCACCGGAGCCGTGGTTGGGGTCGGAGTGGGGTCGTCCGAGCTGCAAGCGGCCAGCGCCATGCTTAGAACAAGAATGCTCGTAACAAGCATTAGCGCTTTGAGCGCACGGTTTCTAATCGTCATTGGTCAGTCCTCCCTGGTCCACTTGCCGTCAGTTACTCCGCCGGTTCAGGGGCAACGAAAGTGATGGGGGCAGTTGCTAAGGAGCCCATGTGGCCTTCCGCCGTGACGGTGTACGTTCCGGGACTCGAGCTGACGCGGTCCATCCTGAACCGGCCGCCTTGGGTTAGTTGGAACGTGCCGAACTCGTTCACGTCGGCGCCCCCGATGGTCCCAGGGCCGTAGGCGTCGGTGTGGAAGGTGATGAGGACTGCTTCTCCTGGGATGAAGCCCCATCCTGTCACGGTGAACGTTCTCTCGGAGCCGATGGTGTAGACCGCTTTATCGAGAGAGATTCCGGCAGCCGATGCGGGCGCAGGATCGCCGGGGGGGCCTTGAGCGCCATCGGCGCCAGCCGGTCCCACAGGCCCTGCCGGCCCTGCTGCGCCTGCCGGTCCCGCGGGGCCAGTCTGCCCTGCCGGTCCCGTTTCGCCCGTGCATGCCGCGGCAACGAGTGTGACCGCAAGCATAAGGAAGCAAACGGCTGGAATGATTCTCATCGGAAATCCTCCCTCTTGCGCCCATTGCGGAGAATAGGGTTTTGGGCGTCCAACAGGGGCGCATTCTAGGGAGGGGTTTAACGGCCTGTCAAACGAGAACTCAGGTGAGGAAAATGTGGGCGCATAGCTGCGAAAATCCCGCTTAGTGGAATCAGCGGATTGCGGCTATGGTCCCGTTCGATTTCGCGACGTAGAGGGCTCCGGCTCCAGCAGCGATTTCGTGGGCCGCGCCGTCGCTCAGGTCGATAAGCCACCGCTCCGCGCCCGTGGCGGCGTCGAGCGAGACCAGGGGGCCTGTTCGCGTTCCGACGACGACCTCGTCTCCGAGAACGACGGGGGAGGTTGCGGCCGGCGCGCCGACGTCGGCCCGCCATCGCTCGGCGCCCGCTTGCCGGTCGTACGCGAGCACTTTGCCGACGACTGTGCTCGCATACACTCGCTCGTGGTCGACGGCGGGGGTCCCGATGAAGCTCTCGCCTGCTTCTTGCCTCACCCAGACCACGCCTTTCTCAGGCGGTAGCTCGCTCGCCATTCCCCAGCGGAACATCCAGCGGCGAACGGCGCGGACGGCTTTCTCCAAGGGCCACTCTCGGTTGTCCCAGCGCACACGCCGGACCGTGCCGCGGATGTCGGCGGCGTAGACCGAGTCGTCCGCGATCGCGGGAGAGCCGCCGGCAAGCGCTATTCGGTAGTCGAACCGTCGTTTGGCGGTCCGCTTATCGATGAAGTGGATGTGGTTGTCCTGGGACGTGACTATCGCGATCTTTTCGTTCACCGCAGGCCCGGAAGCGACGCGCCCCTCCGTGGCGAAGCTCCATCGTTCCTTGCCGGTGAGGGCGTCGATCGCGTAGAGCCGGTGGTCGCTGGAGCCTACGAAGAGCACGCCGTCGACGACGGCCGGAGAGGAGAGCACCGGCCCGGCAGTCTGGAAGGTCCACGCAACGGCGCCGTTCCGACGGTCTAGCGCCGCAAGCCGTCCGTCCAGCATTCCGACGAAGATGAGGCCTCCCGCGGCGGAGGGGGTCGAGCTGATGGGCGCTCCGAGGCCTCGGCTCCAGAGCGGGGCGCCGTCCGAGGCGGAGAAGGCATGCATGGAGCCGTCGGTCGCGCCCGCGTACACGTTGCTGTCCAGCACGATGGCGCCACCTCCCGGCGGAGCGCCGAGGTCTGCTTCCCAGACCACTTCTCCGCGTAGAGGGGCGGGCGGCGTCGGCGCGGCGCCGGCCCGGAAGGGGCTTCCGCCCTCGGTCGGCCAATCGCCGATCGCGAGGGTCGAGGTCAGGTCTGATGCGGGGTCAGGGAGGAAACGGGCGAGCCCGATGTTCTCGACGACCATCCAGGCCACGGCGAAGAGCGCCAGGCCCGCCGCCGCCGTCCGGATGAGCGTGCGCCGGAGCCTCGCGCGGGCCCGCCATCGCTCCACCGGCGAGGGGCCGGTGGAAGGTAGGAGACGTCCGCGACATGCGGCGCAAAACCGGGCATCCGCCTCATTGGCGTGGCCACAAACGCGGCACACCAATGAGGCGCGGCTGCTACTCAAATGCGACCCCGACGGGGCGCTAGGCCCCCGCGTGGTTCACCGGCTGGAAGGCGATCTGGTGCTGCTTCATCGCCTCGACCCAGTCCTCCGCCTTCGGCAGGACGGTCGCGGCGGACCGGATTGCGAACAGCGTCGGGTCGTCGACGTTCGGGGGCAACTCGCCGGTGTCCCGGAAAGCCTTGGCGGCGTTCAACAGGCGGTAGCGCGTGTGGATGATTCCGGAGTCCGTCGAGACGAGGTGTTCCTTGGTCCTGTCGTAGATGGGCCCCATCGTCTCTTGCATTCCGGAGTCCTGGGCGAAGGTGCCGGGGATGCCGCACCAGCGCTCGGTCTGCTGCGCGTGATAGTCGTTCCAGAAGTCGTTCATGATGTTCTGACGCGGGCGCCACTGGCTGCCTGGGAGGGTCGGGTCCATGGGGAGGAACCCGCCTTCGCCGACGTTGTACACGCCGGGGCGCTTCTCGAGGTTGAGGACCTCGTCCTCGGTGAGGGGGCGGTTGGGGTGGTAGGTGGCGCCGAAGACCATCGTGTGTTCATCGTCGATGGGGATCCACGCGCGGAAGCCCCTGGTCGGGTCTTCGCCGTAGGGGCCGGTCATGGTGTAGAAGGGCAGGAGGAACTGGCTCAAACGCCAGTAGTAGCGGTCGTCGTCCACGTTGCGGTGGCAGCCAATCAGCACGCCGTAGTCGGTGTCGACGGCCTCGAACACGGGACAGCGGTCGAGCTCCTTGTAGTAGGGGCCCATCGTCTTGTCGTTGGGCTGGGACATGTGGAAGGGGAACTTGGTGTGGAGGTAGGAGTTGTGGGAGTTGTCGATGTCGCCTTCGAGGGCCTGCACGAAGTTGTTGATCTGCAGCCGCTTGGCGATGTGGCGGTGCTCCACAGGCACCATGTTCCATTCGAAGTCGGGCAAGGGGGGCGCGGACTCTTGGGCGCCCATGTACGTCCATATGACGCCGTTGCGCTCCTGGCAGAGATACGCCTTGATGCCGACCTTGCTCTTGAAGACTTCGCCTTCAGGAGCGTTCGGCATGTCTATGCACGCGCCGGTGGTGTCGAACTTCCAGCCGTGGTAGACGCAGCGTAGGCCGTACTCCTCGTTGCGGCCGAAGAACATGCCGGCGCCTCGGTGCGGGCAGCGGTCATCGACCATGCCGACCTTCCCAGCGGTGTCGCGGAATGCGACGAGGTCCTCGCCGAGCAGGCGCAGCCGGAGCGGCTGACCATCGCGCTCGGGCAACTCCGACGACATGAGCGCCGGAATCCAGTAGTGGCGAAGCATCTCTCCGGTCGGAGTCCCGGCCCCGACGCGGCACATCAGTTCATTCTCTTCCCTGGATAGCATCGCGACCTCCTAGTCGATATGGCCACATACGGCACATCGGCGGCGACGAAGCACCGGCACCGCATTCTAGCAAACGGAGGATTGCTATTGCACACGGGGGGTTAGGGAAGCGCCTCAGTCCTCCCTCAAGACGGTAGGGGGATGCGAGGACCGCGCCTACGGAGTGTCGACGGTCGGGGTCTGGTGGTCGAGCATGACTTCGCGGCGGGTGCGGGAGGACTTGAGCATCGCCAGACAGATTTCCATGGTGGCCTTCGCCCATCGTCCGTGGTGGACGAGAGGGCGGCCCTCAGTGACGGCGAAGTACAGTTCGTCGATGACCGCGCCGCGGCCCTGGACGCCGCGCCAGGGGTCGGGCTCGATCAGCTTGAATCCCTCGGTGGTGTATGCCCCGACGCCCTCGGGAAGCATCCGGAGGTCGGCCCCCTCGCACGTAACGAGGAATGAGCCGAGCTCGCCTTGGAGCAGGGAAGGCGGCCCTTGGCTGGCGCGCTCGCGCACGACGGGCCGCTCGCCGCCGTAGCCGGTGCTGATGCGCATCGACGTTTCTTCCTCCGACGACCCTACCGCGCGGAGGGTCCGGCGCGTGGCGCCGTAGCGCTCAGCCTCCTTGGGGCCTTTTCCGCTGACCAGTTCGGAGGAATCGAAGTGGTCGTACCCGCTGTACGACAGGGTGGCTACGGCGCCATTCTCGAAATCGAGGAACGCGGTATAGCCGCCCTCGGTGTGGCGCGCGTTGTCGAGGTCCATCGCCGCAGCCCGTACGCTGCGAGCCATGCCGCCGGCGATGAACCTCGCAGCATCGACTTGGTGCGGGACCTGGTTGTACATGATGCCGCCGCCCAGTGCGGTGACCAGCTCTTCGGGGCGGCGCGGACGGTAGAGGAAGTCGGTGTACGCCGTGGCGGTGATGAAGCCCAAGCGGCCGAAATCCCCCTCGACGACGAGTCTGCGCATCTTCCGCACCGTGGGGTTGAAGCTGGCCGTGTGTCCTACGATGAGGACGACGCCGGCCTGCTCGGCGGTGGCGGTCATGGTCTCGCAGTCCTCCAGGGTGAGGGCCATCGGTTTCTCGACGATGGCGTGCTTGCCATTCGCCGCGGCCATTTGCAGGTGCTCGACGTGCATCTCGTGGGGGGTGGCGATGTAGACGGCGTCCACGTGCGGACTCTCGCAGAGGGCTTCGGCGTCGGAGAACGTCTCGCCGGCGAAGTCGGCCTCGAACCGGTCGCGGTGCTGTTTATGGAGGTCGGCTGCGGCAGTTACTCTGATGTCGGGGTGCCTCGCGAGGGCCGACAGCATCCCGCTGCCGGCCCGGCCCAGGCCAATCACGCCGAACCGGAGCTCACGTCCGTTCATGGCGACTCCTTCCCACGGGGAGGGGGCTTTGCCCCCTCCCGGCCCCCCGCAGATGGGGGAGGGGTAAATACGAGGTTCCCGCCTTCGCGGGATGACGATTTTCTATGCGGGGCAGTCCGGGTTGCCGGCGGTCACCTTGCGCCTATCGGTCGTCTGGTCAAACCAGGACTCCTCGGTGGGGATGAGGACGGCGTCCGACCTGATCGCGTAGACCTCGGGCGTCATCACTTCGTAGGGAGTTTCGCCGGACTCGGCGAACGTCCTGGCCGCGCGGATCAATCGCCGTCGCATGGAGATGATGCCCAGGTCAGACGTGCCGAGGTGCTCCCTGGTGCGGTCGAATATCCTGCCCATGCTGAGCTGGGGGGCAGCGTCCTGGGCCCAGAACTCAGCGATGCCTGAGAAGGTCTCGTTCTTCTGCATCTCGCGGTCTTGATGGAAGTCGTTTTCCAGGGATAGCGCGGGACGCCAGCGTCCAAACGGAGCGCTGGAGACGGGGGCGCGATTCTCGGGCGAGATGTTCCATACGTTCGCCCTCGACAGCATCTCCTCGCGCTTGTGGCCTGGGAAAGGCTTCGTCGGATGAAAAGTCACTCCGATAACGAAGACGTTGTGGTCGTCGATGGGCACCCACGCGCGCCAGTTCCGCGTCGGGTTGTCCCCGTAGGGCCCGGTCATCGTATGGAAGGGCATGAGGTGCTGGCTGATGCGCCAGTAGCGTTCGCCGCCGGGAGCCTGGCGTCCGGAGCCGATGCAAACGCCATAGTCAGTCTCTACCACTTGGAAGCGCGGGTGGGTGTCGTAGTGGCGGATGGCGTCCACGCCGGCTCTCGGGGAGAGCGGGTCCAGGTGAAGCCGCGAGTGAACGAAGGAAACGTGGCTTTGGTCGAGGTCGCCCTCCATACCCTGCACCCAGTTGGAGTACTGCACACGCTTGGAGGCGACGATGTGGTCCTCCGGGAGGTCCAGCCACTCCAGCCAGGGCATGGGAGGAGGCTCGTCGCGCGGGCCCATGTAGGTCCAAATCATGCCCGCCCGCTCGACGACCGGGTAGGACGCCTGCCGCACCTTGCCGTGGAAGTTGCTGTCGAGCGGTTCGCTGGGCATGTCGACGCACTGGCCGGTCACGTCGAACTTCCACCCGTGGTAGATGCACCGGAGGCCGTCGTTTTCGTTGCGTCCGAAGTAGAGCGAAGCCCCGCGGTGGGGGCAGCTCTCGCCAATGAGGCCCGGTCTGCCGGAAGAGTCGCGCACCGCCAGCAGGTCCTCGCCGAGCAGCCGGACTCGCTCGGGGGGACCGTCAGCCTCGATTTCCCAGGAGAAGAGGAAAGGGATCCAATACTCGCGGAGCAGGCTGCCCATTGGAGTCCCGGCCCCCACACGAGTCATCAGTTCATTGTCGGTGGCGCTCAGCATGTCGCACTCCTTCGTAGGCGGACACTATTCGTAGCGTTGGCATCATAGATAGCGGCTAAGCGGCCTTCAAGTCCTTCCCCCTCCAGGCGCCGTCGAAGGAGGCGGAGCCGAATCGCCGAGCTCATCGCCGCGGGGCTGGGGTGGTTGCCGCCGGAGTTTTCGTAAGACGGTCACCTTCGACAACGGGACGGAGTTCACCCGTCACTACGAGCTTCACGGCCGGGCATCGAGACGTTCTTCTGCGACACGTTCTCGCCGTGGCAGAAGGGGGCGTGGAGAACGCCATCGGTCGGCTGCGGCGGTTCCTGCCGCGGGGAACGAAGCTGGCGGAGGTGTCGGAGGAGCGGTTTGCGGCAGTGGTGCTAGCGTACAACAATACGCCACGCAAGCGCTTAGGTTACCAGACGTCAGTGCAGGTGCTCGAGGAGCAGGTGTTGCACTTCAAATGTGGATTCACCGGTTCAGGGGCATTGCCCCCTCCGTATCTCCCGCCTTTTTAGGAGTAAGTAAAGAGTTTCTTGGCGCCCTGGTTGAAGTCCCTGCCGTCGCGCACCGACACAACGACCGTGTAGGTCGATTTGGCCTCATAGTCGAGGGGGGCCTTGCTCCATAGCTGCCCCGTGGATGCGTCGATCTCGAAGGACCCGGCGTCGCCGCCGCTCAGCGAGTAGGTCAGCGTGTCGCCGTCGGGGTCCGCGGCCGAAACCGGCTCGCCTGCCCCGCCGGACTCCGCGTCGCCGGAGCCCGATGACGATGACGATGACGATGAGGAGTAGGCCCCGCGCCACAATGGGGGTCGCAATCCGCCCAGCTGGTTACGCCTGGGCTGGGGCACCGAAGCCGGCAACCCGAAAGCAGGTGAATCCGGCGCACGTGTGTAGAGGTGGACACGTGGCGCGCCCCGCGAGCTTGGGCGGGGTGGGAGCGTGGGTGGGTAGAGGTCAAGAAGGACCTTCCCCCTAAGCGTTCAAGGGGTAGGTGTCGGGGTGGGGGGCGTGGGTGGGTAGAGGTGAACGAATGGGCATTCCCCTAAGCCGTTCGAGGTGGAGGTGTAGGGGTGGACAGGAGGCGCACACGGCGCCGCCAAAATCGAGCCATCACCAGTGTGTTGAGTAGGGCAAGAAAATGTGTGTGTGTAGAGAGGTAAAATGCGGGAACATTATATAGACAGCAGTAAACAATTTCGGAAAAAAGCCCGCCCCCTAGGGGGGGATAGGGCAGAAGGGCGGACTAGTCCCCATTTCCCCCTCAGTTTCTAGACGCTGGCGGCTGGTCCGCATCACTCCCGCCCCCTCAGACCGGCGCAGAGCCGCGTGAACGCCCCGACGTCGCCCTCGACGCGATCTCCGACTCCGCTATCGACAACCTCAATCAGCCCAGCGAAGGCGAGAAAGCCAAGGACGACGACGACGAGCAGGCCGCGCTGGAGTGGTCGAGGCGCATATGACCACGCATCAGCTCCCGCTCCCCATCACGCTGTTCGTCCTAGACATTGAAGCAATACCCCCCTTGTGAGCGGGCAGGGCCCGTGCCTTACACTCGTTCTATGCGGGCGAAGACGATACGGGTGAAGAGCCGGAAGGCGGGTGGCCAGCGCGCCCGGCGGGTCGGGCCGCCGTACGGCAACGCCGCCGCCGTACCCGGCCTCCATGAGTGGGCGATGGGCCACCGGGGTCAGACGGCCCCCTCCGGCGTCCTCCCGGACCTCAGGGGCCGCCCGACGGAAGGGAGGAACACGTTGTCGGAGGGAGGTACCGGCGGGTGAGACTGCGGCCGGAAGGAATCCGCGAGGCGAGCCGTAATTTCCGGTGGGGTATCGCATTGCGCCTGCAGCTCATTGAAGAAGTTATTCGCGGTCCCCAGGCCATCGGGACCGGCGGACCCGGCAGAGAGGAGGCGATGGAGCGCCTCAGCCGGGCCGTGAAGCTGAGGGATACGGAAGCTGAGGATGCGGCCTTCGTGGACTGCATGAGAGCTGAGGTGCGGAAGTGGTGGCAAGACTTTCCCGAACGTGGACTGCTCGCCGCTCTCTACGAGCGGTCCGCCCGACGCAGCAAGGGACGCGGATCAACCGACAGTAGGCGCCACCCATCCCATCGGGAGGGCCTCCGGGTTGCCAGGGCAATGCTGGCCAACATCACGGACGCGGCCCGGTTCGACGTCGAGTGGGAGTCCGAAACCGTGTCGATCGTTCTGGCAGACCAATGGGCGTCCCGCGACGGCAAACGCCGCCCTGCCGAGTTGCGGGTCTACATCGACTACGCCGGGGCCAGCCGGGCCTATTTCGACGCTCTCCAGTGCATCGAGAAGAAGTTTTCTAGCCGGGGTAAGTCCATCCCCCGCCCGCTCGCCAGGTGGCAGGCCAAGGTTGCCAGTGGGCTCCGGCGGCCTCCCGACCGGAAGCCTATCCCGCCCTATTGCCCCGTCAGACCGGCCCACCTCGTACGCGACGTCGATATTCAGTTCACCCTTGAGGTCCTGCGCTGGGTTGGCATAAGGCCGAATGGCACTTCCGTCTCCGGCTGTCGCATCGTGGCAGAGGCGCTGAAGCAGGTCGCTGGAGCAGGTCGCAACGAGGTCGCTCTTTCTGAAGCCACCGTGGCGGGCATCTGGAAAGAGCGCGCCGGGAAAAGGCGCTTCGAGCCCGAGTTGCAGAAACAGATGAAGGCCATCGCCGAACGCACCGGACCCTTCCATACCCACTGAGGCCTGAGCGAGGCTCAGGCGACGGACACCCTCCCGTCCCCCTCTCGGGAAGGGGCCGCTTCCCGCAGCTCCCAGCCACCAGCCGTTCCTCCAGTCATGGACTGCCCAGAGACAACGGGACCCCCCTGCGAGGAGTGGTTGCCTCGTTGTGTCGGGGCAATTCTGAAACTCCCGACTTATTGACCCATTCTTGAGCGGCGCGCCGGTCTACGCTCTTCCTGTTGGGACTCTCATGGTCCTTGGTCGAACAAGAAGCACATGACGAGGTGACGACGATGGGCGACAGACTGCTGAGGCGTCGACAGGTTGAGGAGATCACGGGCATGGGGCGATCGTCGATCTATCGGCTCATGCAGGACGGAGACTTCCCGCCGCCCGTACGGGTTGGGCCCGCTGCCGTCAGGTGGAGGGAGAGCGACATCACGGGCTGGTTGGAGTCACGACCGATAGCGAGAAGCCCGTCCCGCCCGCCCAACGCAGCCTAGACGCGGCCTGGCGTTGTTTCGGCCTCCCCGGAGGCTAGGCGGTCAGGTAGTCCGCCCACAGCTGCATCAGCGCGCGGCGCCGCTCAAAGAGATCGGACCTGGCGTAGGCCTGTTCGGTCGCATTGCCCAACAGATGGGCAAGCGCCGCCTCCGAGACAGCCCAGGAGGTGTCCGTCTGCTCCAGCGTCCAGTTCTTGAAGCTGCTGCGGAACCCGTGGACGGTCGCCCGTTCCGCCAGGCCCGTTGAACGGAGCACCTTCGTCAGCGTCATGTCGGACATCGGCGACCCCGGCTTCAGCACGGACGGGAACACCAAGCCGGTCTCATTACCCAAGGCAGACGCTTTGCCCAGTAGCTCGAGCGCCTGTCCGCTCAGGGGCACCCGATGCTCCATGCCTGCTTTCATCCGTTCGGACGGCAAGCGCCATACCCGGCCCTGGAGGTCGATCTCGTCCCAGGCGGCGCCCCTCGCCTCACCGGAGCGCGCTGCCGTGAGCACCAGAAACCGGAAGCACAACTTGGCCGCGACCGAGGCTTGGGACGCCTCAACGGTCTCGAGCGCCGCTCCGACTTCCTGGTAGGGCAGCGCCCTGAGGTGCGCCTTCACCTTTGGCATCGGGGGCAACGCGCCGTCGATGGCCTCACCCGCCAGGTTCGCCTCCATGAAACCGTGCGCTATGGCCCACTGGAAGACGGTCCTCATCCGTTGACGCACCCGCCGGGCCGTCTCCGGCCGGGTCGTCCATATCGGGTTGAGGACGCGTAGCACGTCGCTGCGGTCGAGACGGTCGAGCGGGGTGTTGCCCAGCGCCGGCATGGCGTGACGCTCCAACATCTGCATCCAGCTGACGATGTGTTTGGCGTTGCGCCAACGGGGCGTGTTCACCTCATGGACGGCCTGGGCGGCTTCCCTGAACGTCGGCATCGCCCGCGCGTGCTTCGCTGCCAGGGGATCGCGGCCCGCTGCAACGGCGGCCCGGTTGTCCGTCGCCTTCTCGCGCGCACGAGCCAGGCTGACGGACGGAAACCCTCCCAGTCCGATATCGCGTCGGCGTCCGTCGATGGTGATGCGCAGGACCCATGACTTGCCTCCCGCCTTGTTGACGTAGAGGTGCAGGCCCCCGCCGTCGGAGTATCGCCCCGGTTCCTTGAGGGCCTTGACCCGCGTCGCTGATAGTTCCATGAGTCTCCCGCCATGAAATATTCCCACATATGTTACCACACTTGATGCGGGACACTGGGGGACGCATGGAGCACGACTGGGAGCCGGACAACGGTTACTCAGGAATAAATCGAGGGGTTTCTGAGACCGTACGAGACAGGCCTGGAATGGTTAGTGGTGGGGAAGGAGGGACTCGAACCCTCATGCCCTAGGGGCACATGATCCTAAATCATGCGCGTCTGCCATTCCGCCACTTCCCCAGCGGCTTCGCCCCTTTAGCCTACAACAGCATGGGACTGCAACAGCAGGGCCGCCGGGCTAGAGCGGGTTCAGCGCCTCGGCCTCGATCCGATCGATGTCCGGGAAGCCGGATTGCCGGTAGCGCTCCCTCCCGTCGCCGGCGAAGACGATGAACGTCGGCGTCAAGCTGACCCCGTAGCGCCATGCCGCAGCTTTCCCCACGTCCTCTGCCAGGTTGAGCCGCACCACCTCGGCTTCGCCCTCCAGACGCGACTCCAGGCCGTCGACGCTGCGCTTACTGATAAGACAGACCGTGCAGTTGTCGGAGTAGACCTCGACCACGACGCTCTGGCCGCTGCCCACCAGAGAATCGACCTCCGCGATGGTCGCGACGTCGCTCGGACCGTGGCGGGCGCTCAGGTAGCCCGCCCCCAGTACGAGGGCGATGAGCGTGAGCGCGATGGCTACCTTCAGGTTCCCCCGGTTCGTCCAGGCGTAGTAGAAAATCACGCCCACGATGATTACCAGGGCGATGACCGCTGAGTTGTTGCTGATGAACGACCACATGGCTGAAGTTAAGATGCCGTTCGCCTGCCGACCGTTGCTTGACAGGGCGAAGACGCGCTCTGAGGATACGCCGCGCTCGGAGCGTAGGACGACTTCTCCAGAAGAACGACTCCCCTAAGCGAGAGTTCCGCAAGGCCTCAGGAGGGCGCGATGACAGTCCAGATTGCCAACATAACGTTGGAGAACGCCGAAGAGAAGTACGTGGAGATGAACCACGGCACGACACGCTACATCGATGCGGGCGAGGGCTATCCCACCATACTGTTGCATGGTGTCGGGTATGCCGAGGGGGCGCACAACTGGCTCCTCAACATCGGCCCGCTCTCCCAGCGGCTGCGGGTCATCGCGGTCGACGCGTTGGCCTGGGGCAAGGGCGAAGGCTGGCTGCAGCAGGAGTACTCCTTCGCCTACCTCGTCGACTTCCTCCGCGAGTTTCAAGACGTCCTCGGCCTCGAGCGGACGAACTTGGTCGGGCACTCCATGGGCGGCTGGATCGCGTCGCTCTTCGGATACGAGAGTCCCCACCGGCTGAACAAGCTAGTGCTCGTGGCGAGCGGCGGCGCGATGCCGCGCCAGCTCAGGAGCATGGTGGAGTTCAAACCGCCGACGCGGGACGAAATCCTGTCGGGGCTGCAGGCTCGGGTGAAGGCGGACGTCGACCTGGAAGCGCTCGCCGACTACCAGTACGCCCTGACCCAAGACCCGGAGCGGCTCGCCGCCTACCAGCGCGTGCTGAACCACATGAACAACATGGAGACGCGCAGCCGCTACAACACCGTGCGCCGATTCCCACACATTCCCGTGCCCACGCTCGTGGCCTGGGGCAAAGACGACGCGGTCAACGCCTTAGAGATGGGTCAGATGACCCACGACGGCATCCCCGGCTCCAAGATGGTGGTCTTCGACTGTGGGCACTTCATTCCCACCGAAGCCCCGGACGAACTGAACGCCGCCCTCCTCGACTTCCTCCCTGACTGAAGGGCGCGCCCGACTCCATAGGCCGACGGAACGTTGTACGGGAATCATACCTATCAGGTATGATTTTCTCAGTCTGAAAAGCATCTGGAGCCGCCATGAAGATCAGTGAGCGCGGACAGATAACCATCCCCAAGCCCCTGCGAGACCGCTTCGGCATGAGTCAGGACGTGGAGGTCGAGGTCGTCGAGGCCCCCGGCGGGCTGCTCATCCGAAAGCGAACTACAGGCGTACACCCCGTGGATCGCATCTATGGGATTCTGAAAGGGAAGAGCCTGCCAGGCGGAGTCGGCATTGACGAGTACATCGCTGACATCCGCGGCCATGATTCCCCATGATCACCGCTGTTGACACGAATGTCCTCATCGACGTGTTTTTCGGGAACGACCACTACGGGCCGCGTTCCGGGAAGTGGCTACACGCCGCCTACGAACGAGGCGCGGTCTTCGTGTGCGACATAGTCTACGCGGAACTCGTCCCTGCTTTCGGCAATCGTGACGCGCTCAACCAAGCCCTGAGGGACGTCAACATCACCGTCTCCCTCATCAACACCGGCATTGCCTACGAGGCAGGCCGCCGCTGGATGCGCTACCGGCTAGCTGGAGGCCCGAGAGAGCGCATCCTGCCCGACTTCCTCATCGGCGCCCACGCCTTGGTCGTAGCTGACACCTTCCTCACACGCGACAGCGGCTTCTACGCAACCTACTTCCCCGAGCTGAAGGGCCTCTAGCCCCTGCCGTCTCCTGCGCTGCCGCCCCTACTCCACCACGTCCACCTGGAACAGCCAGCTGCCCGCGAGGCGCGCGTCGAGTTGGTCCAGCGCGTCTTCCTTCTCCAGGATGCGCGAGAGAATCGTCCGCTTCTCGTCCGTAGTCGCGGACCGGCGTGGCGCGTACGCGCAGGTCGCGCTCCACGCTCTGCTTCAGGTGGTACGTGAACTCCGGGTTGGCGAGCAGGTTCGCCGCCCAGTCGCGCGTCCCCGGGTTGTTCGACAGGTAGATCTGGCCGTCGAGACAGCGCAGACGCACCTCCTTCCGGTGCGCGTTTCCGGTCTTGCGGCCGGTCGTCGTGATGTCGACCAGCCGATCGTTATCGAGCGCGTTGCGAACGTCGGCGTCCAATGGGTGGCCTCCTGAGGGAATGATCGCCGTGGGGGGGCTACCGCGCGGCGGAGCTGGGCGTCGTGTACGTGTGCGTGATGACTTCCCAGACGTGGCCGTTCTCACATTCGAAGTAGAAGCCGCGTCCCTGGTGCTTGTGATTGATCTCGCCGTCCGTACGCGAGCCTGGTCCGCTCCCGTACGCGATTCCCTCGTCCTTCACCCGCTGCAGAATGGAGTCAAACTCCCCATCGGAGGCGAGGAAGGCGTAGTGGTTCGAGCGCGGCGCCTCTGAGTTGTCGAAATCGAGCGTGAGCTTGTCGTTGATCTTGACCGGCGCGAAGTGCCCCCAAGGGCCTTCGTACGCCAGGCCGAAGACGCGCGCGATGAACTCGGCCGACTTCACCTTGTCGTATGCGGGAACGATGGTGTGATCGAGCTGGAGCGGCATAGCTGGCCTCCCGGTGCGTTGCTGCGTTTGCCTCCACAGCATACCCCCGCCCGCAAGCTTGCGCAGCAAGCCCGCGCTTCTGCGAAGGGGATGGGCTCGATGGTAGGCTACGCCGTGCGCGCCAGGCGCAAGGGCAACCATCCAATGATTATCGACATGCACACCCACATCGTTCCGAAGGACTTCCCCTTCCTCCCCGAGCGCGCGTCAGGCGACGCCTTCCCCTCCATGCACGTGGAGGACGAGGAGCGCTCCACCATCATGATCAGCGGGCGCGAGTACCGCACCGTGCGCGACGTCTGCTGGGACGCCCCAAAACGCGCGGCGGAGATGGCCGGCCAGGGAACCGACAAGCAGGTGCTCTCTCCCCTGCCCGAGCTGCTCATGTACCACCTCGACCCGAAAGATGGGGCCGACTTGGCGCGGCATCTGAACGAGACCATCACAGGCATGGTCGCGGACGAGCCCGACCGCTTCTATGGCCTCGGGTCGGTACCCATGCAGGACATCGAGCTAGCTGTCGCGGAGCTGCGCGTCATCAAAGAGCTCGGCCTGAATGGTGTCGAGATCCGATCGAATATCGAGGGCCGGAGCCTCGGCGAGGAGGAGTTCCGCCCCTTCTTCCGAGAGGCGGCGGCGCTGGGCTTGGCGGTGTTCCCCCACGCCAACAGACCAACGTTCGCGGACCGGCTCGCGCACATCCCCGCGGTGGTCGCGGACGCTCCGCTTGGCTTCCCCATCGAGTCTGGACTCGCCGGCGCGTCGATCATCTGGAGCGGCCTGCTTGACGAGCTGCCGGACCTGCGCGTTTGCATCAGCCACGGAGGCGGCGTCCTCATGCAGCTCCTCGCCCGGAGCGACGAGAACTGGCACAGCCGCGACGCGGTCCGCAAGCTGCTGCCGCGCTCGCCCATGGACTACGCGTCGATGCTGTTCTACGACGATATGGCGTTCGGCACGGCGCCCCTGCGCTACCTCATCGACCAGGTGGGCGCGAGCCAGGTGATGATTGGCTCCGACTGGCAGGGCACGGGGCCGAAAGTCCCCTCCCCCGAGGAGGAGTTCGACGCCCTCGGCCTCAGCCCCGCCGAACGCGACCTCATCGGCTGGAAGAACGCCCTACGCTACCTTGGCGAGGGGTAGGCGGACACTGCCCAGGAACCCCTACGCACGGCTCCCCGTAGGTAGTCCGTCCCCACTCGCTCATTTCGGCCACGCGCCGCGTTGCTGTCAGCGCATGGCGACAGCGGAGCTACGCCCTGCTGTCGCCCGTGTACGAAGACGTCCGGCCGGGGCCGACGAAGCGGTTGCCGTCGACTGTCGCGATGTCCTCGGCGGGGAGCGACGCTTCTTCTCCCACGGCCGCTTCCGCCCCGCCCAGTACTTCAACGTAGCGCACGCTCGCGCTTTCGCCGTCCGCGCTCACCTCCAACAGTTCGACAACGTCTCCGCCGACTGTCACGAGGCGAGCGCCTGCCTCAATGCCTTGTAGGTTCATACTGCTACTCCGAAACTCCCTCTTCTACCCCGGCGATACCTCGACCGTTGTCTTGGCCGACCGCGGGAACGGGGGCGGCAGCGGTGCGCCGATTCGCTTGGCGTACTCCAGGTTCAGCGGGTTGAACTTGCCCGACGAGCCCGCCGAGATCGCCTCGCCGCTACGATGCGGGTTCTTGGGAGTCGCCAGCTTCCCCTCGATGACCTCTTCGTCCATACGGTCGAACGGCATCCAGAGAATGTCGTTCTTGGCGGGGTCTCTGAACACGTTCATCGGCTCCCCGCCGTCCTCCACCAGCTGCATCTGCTCCATGAGCATGCGGCGGAAGAGAATGATGCCCATGTCCGACTGCCCCAGCTTCTCCGTGTTGCGGCGCATGCGCGGGCCCTGCGACGTCCAGGCGAAGTGGTCCTGTCCGCTGTTGTTGTCGAGCTGCCCCCAGATGGGTTGGCCCGCCTCGTCCACGCCCGCGATGGGCACATGGTAGACGGGAATCTCGTCCTCTCGCTGGTTCGGGTTCTCGCCCTCACGGGGCCAGTCCGAGTAGTAGTAGACGTAGTAGGTGTGGGTGTCGTCTATCGGCACGCGGATCTGGAAATCGTGCCCGCCCGTGCCCGACTCGAGGTTCGGGAAGAGTATCGGGTGCCCGTACTTCCAGCCTATCGACTCCTCCTGCTCCTCGCCCTCCAGCCAGCGATGCTTGAGAACGCCGTGCTCGAACCTGCTGCACGAGGCGGAGACATGCCGCATGGTGCGGCCCGCCTTGCGCCAGTACTCGAAGTCCTCGTTCGGCTCCGGCGCGCGCTTGCCGTAGATGTCGCCTCGGTGCTTCAGCACGCCGACCCGCTGGAGGGCGTACTTCGAGAAGTAGCCGTGGAGGTACTCCCCGTGGATGGGGTCCAGGGAGTTCTCCATGATCTGGAGCCAGTTGCAGGTGACGACCGTCCAGCCGATGCTCCTGACCCTGCCCTCCTCCACGAACGGGTAGTAGTGGGGCAGAAGCGGGGCCGGCTGCGGGCCGAGGTACGCGAAAATGAGGCCGCCAAGCGTCTGTACCGGGTACGCCTTCATCCGCACGCGCTGGGGGAAGGTGGAGTCGGCAGGCTCGGCGGGCATCTCCAGACATTGGCCCGTCTCGTCGTACAGCCAGCCGTGATAGGGGCAGCGCAGCCCTGTCGGCTCGGGGATGCCCCACAGCATGTTAACGCGCCGGTGGGCGCACGAGGCGTCGATAAGGCCGAACGTGCCGCTCTCGTCCTTATAGAGGACCAAGTCCTCCCCCAACAGACGTATCGCCTTGGTGGGGTTCTCGTTGAACTCCGACACCCCCGCTATGGGCTGCCAGTAGCGTCGCATCAGCTCGCCCATCGGCGTGCCCGGGCCCACTAACGTCAGCCTATCGTTCTGCTCTTCGGTCAACATGGGCCGTCCTCCTCAAACTATTTCGTCTCTCTGCTCCGCGCAGATTGCCACTTACGGGCCGATGCGTCAACGCATGCGCCAACGATTGCGGACCGCTAAGCCCCCTTGACTCGGCGAATGAACTCCAAATCGTCGGGCGCCCTACCCGCCGACCGGCGAGCCGTGGTGATGCACGACGAGCCATCGCTCGTCGCGCTTCACGAACAGGTTGGTCGTCTCGATCCGCGCGTCCATGACCCGGCCGTTCACGACGGAGGAGAGGTTCTCGGTGCAGGTGACCCAAGCCGCATCTCCGACGACAGTGGCCTCGGCGCCCGTAATCGTGAACGTCATCATCGCAGCGCCCTCGAAGATCCGCTCCCAGCTGCCCATCACCTCGAACCAGCCCGTGAGGATCGGCCAGCCGGGGTGGACGCAAGTGACCTCGTCCCCCCTGGACCAGACCGACTCCATGCGGCCGATGTCCAACGACCCAAAGGCGTCGTAGAAGTTCTGGTTGGCCGCGAGGACCGCGGCTTCTTGTTCGTCGCTCATGGCGCTTGCTCAAGCCGATGTTGAAAGTGCGGGTGGGGTTGGGACGGGGTCAAGTGTGAAATGCTCCGGGGGGCCGCATCTTGGATTAGGCGTGGAATAGGAGTGGAGGAGGATGGTCAAGATGTGAAATCTCCCGTGCATTTCGCATCTTGGCTCCGTGGCCGTGGCGCGGCTCAGGGGCTTTTTGAGGGCCAAGAATCAAGATGTGCGTCTTCTTTCGTCATGAGTCGGGTTAGGGGTCTGACGGAGATGGAGAATCGATCTTCCGTTGGCGTGGTCATAGGAGCAGGGTAGCACCTGGTGGTTTGTCTGTCGTGATGGTCTTGTCACGCGCCTCCTCTCCCGCACCTGTCGCGGGGAGACTGAGGGAGGCACGGGATGTATCATCCTGCCGCCCATACAGGAGGAGGACGCCATGCCCAGTTTCGATCTGACCGACCGAGTAGCCATCGTCACCGGCGGCTCGCAGGGATTCGGTAAGGCCATCGCCTTGCGCCTCGCCCGCGAGGGCGCCAGCGTCGTCGTCGCCGCGCGCGAGCCGGAGAACGTAACCGTGGGGCGGGAGCGCCCTCACGCGCCGGTCTATCCCGTCGTCGACGAGATCAAGGCCATCGGCAGCCGCGCCCTCGGCGTCACCGTCGACGCCCGTAACCAGGAGGAAGTGGACGACCTCGTGGCCAAGACGATGGACGAGTTCGGACGCATCGACATCCTCGTCAACGTGGTCGGCGGAAGCTGGGGCGAGACGTTCCGGTCCGGCCCGCTGATGGGCCTGGAGCCTCACGACTTCATCGAGTGCTACCGGGTGAACGTCCTGACCGCGTTCATGTGCTCGAAAGCGGTGCAGCCGATCATGAAGGCCCAGGGCAAGGGCGCAATCGTGAACATCGCGTCAGGCGCCGGCGTGAACCCTGGCGTCGGGCAGGCGGCCTACGGCGCGGCCAAGGCGGGCGTCATCAACATGTCGAAGTCCATGGCCTACGAGTGGGCCCCCGAGGTTCGAGTGAACTCCATCGCCCTCGGGGGCATCGAAACGCCCCACCGGCCCATGTGGAACGAGACCGTCCGCGCAACCACGACGACCCGGAGCGCAATGGGCCGCCTCGGCACCCCCGACGAGCACGCCGGAACCGTCGCTTGGCTCGTCTCCGACGCCGCGGGCTACATGAACGGCGCAACGATAGAAGCCGACGGCGGCAGGCACTAGCACGTCTTATGACCTAGCGCGCTTGCGAAAGGAGCGGGAGATGCCATTCACCGACAAGTTCGTGGACAACAACGGGGTCAACATCCATTACGAGGTCGAGGAAGGGAGCGGCCCGCCGGTCGTGCTCGTCCATGGCATGGGCGGCAGCACGGAGAACTGGCGCAACGCCGGCTATCCGGAGAAGCTCTCCGGCGAACTCAGCCTGGTCCTCATCGACTCGCGCGGGTTCGGCAAGAGCGACAAGCTCCCGGACGCGAGCGATTACGGACGCCCGCAGAAGGTGTCGGACGTGGTCGCCGTGCTGGACGACCTCGGCATCGACACGGCCTACTACTGGGGTTACTCCATGGGCGCGAGCGTCGGCTGGGCCTGCGGCATGATCCAGCCTGGCCGCTTCCGGGGACTCATTCTGGGCGCTTACCCCGTGCTCTCCCCCGACGTGCCGGAGATCGACCGGGTGCGTTGGGAGGCCCGCGCCAAGCTCATGCGCCTCGGCATGGACTACTACATCGCCGCTATGGAGATGGAGCAGGGGCCGCTGCCGCAGGCGCAGAAGGACCGCCTCATGGCGAACGACAAGGACGCCTACGCCGCCCAGCAGATCGCGAACATCAGCTGGGGCGCGCCCGACGAGGACATCGTCAACATGACCCTGCCCGCGCTGGTCTACTCCGGCACGGAGGACGAGTACCCCATGCCGCGCAACCACGCGCTTACCAAGCGCTCCGCGTCCCTCGCCCCCAACGCGACATTCCTGCCCCTCGACGGCCACACCCACGCGTCCGCATTCGGCGAGAGCGACGTCATCATCCCCTACGTGCGGGAGTTCATCGCGAGAGTCGAGGACTCGCGCTAGGGAGCGCCGGGCAGACCAAGGAGCAACTCCATGCCGTTCGAAGACAGGTCCATTGACAACAACGGCGTCCGCATCCATTACGAGATCTACGACGCCCCTAACGACGCCCCTCCCCTCGTGCTCATGCACGGCATGGGCGGCAGCACGAAGAACTGGCATAACGCGGGCTACACCGCGAAGCTCGCCGGTGGGTTCCGGCTGGTTCTGATCGACTCTCGCGGCTTCGGCCAAAGCGACAAGCTGAAAGACCCCGCGGACTACGGGCGCGCCCAGAAAGTGTCCGACGTCACCGCCGTGCTCGACGACCTCGGCATCGACAAAACGTATTACTGGGGCTACTCGATGGGGGCAAGCATCGGTTGGGCGCTGGGCATGCTCAGCCCGGACCGCTTCCACGCCCTCGTCCTCGGCTCCTACCCCGTCATACCGGAGAACGTCCCCGAGTTCGACCGCGTGCGCTGGGAGGCCCGCGCGAAGATCATGCGCGTCGGCATGGACTACTACGTCGCCGCGATGGAGATGGACGCGGGGCCGCTTCCCGCCAACGTCCACGAACGTCTCCTCGCGAACGATAAGGACTCCTACGCCGCCCAGCAGATCGCGAACCTCGACTGGGGCGCGCCCGACGAGGACATCGTCAACATGACCCTGCCCACGTTCGTCTACGCCGGCACGAAGGACCAGCGCAACCATGAGCCCGCCAAACGCTGCGCGTCGCTCGCCCCCAACGCGTCGTTCCTCTCGCTGCCGGACCACACGCACGCGCAAGCGTTCCTCGCCGCCGACACGATGATCCCCCACGTGCGCGAGTTCATCGCGAACGTGAGGGCGGGCTCGTAAGACTTCCTCCCCCGCTGCGGAGGAAGATAGTCGTAAGACATTCTCCCGGCTTCCGGGGAAGAATTGAGAAGGGGGCTCAGGCTGCCCTCGAGGAGATGAATGAATGAAAGACGGTTTGCGATTCGTTGATTGCGATATGCACGTGATGGAGCCGGCCGACCTGTTCGACCGCTACCTCGACCCCCAGTTCCGCGACCGGGTCATTAGCGCCCCCGGACGGGCGGGCGGCGCGCAGGTGACGATCGACGGCCTGTCCCGGTCCGGCGACGACGACTTGCAGCAGTACAGGAAACGCAGCAATTCCGTCTCCGCCAATCAGCGTCAGCCTCTCTCAGGTTCACGCTCCGCGCCGTACCTTGGCTTCGCCATCGAGCGCAACTACGACCCCGTCGCTCAGGTGATGGGCATGGAGATGGAAGGCGTCGATATCGCCGTCCTCTTCCCCACCATGGGCCTCGGCCTCATCGCGCGCGACGGCATGGACCCGCTCCTCTCCGAGGGCCTCTGCCGCGCGTACAACGACTGGATACACGACTTCTGCCAGCACAGCCCCGACCGGCTGAAGTTCGCTGCCATGCTCCCCTTTCACGACGTCACACTCGCGTGCAGGGAGCTGCGCCGGTGCGTAACCGAGCTCGGCGCGGTCGGCTCCTTCATCCGGCCGAACCTGGTGAACGGACGCTACTGGCACTCGAACTACTGGGACCCCCTCTACAGCCTGCACGAGGAGCTCGACGTGACGTGGGGCTTCCACGAGGGCACCGGCGCCTGGTACTCCAACATGAACACTCTCTACGGCGAGAACCGCTTCTACCGGCACGTGGCGAGCCACTGGATAGAGATGCAGCAAGCGCTCATCGCCATGATTATCGGGGGCGTCTTCGAGTTCCACCCCAAACTGCGCGTGGGCTTCCTCGAAGCCCAGAACTCATGGGCGCCGGGAGTCCTGAGCCGCATCGAGTGGGACTACCCGCAGTACCAGCAGACCCACGCGCCCTACCTCTCGCTCACGCCCAAGGAGTACTTCCGGCGCAACTGCTGGGCCGCCGTCGAGGGGAGCGAGCCGGAGATCGAGGCCACTGCCTCCCTCATCGGCGCCGACCGCATGTGCATATCCACGGACTACCCCCACTTCGACTCCAACTTCCCAAACGTGTCGAACAACCTCCTCGGAGGAGTATCGAGAGAGACCGCCGCGGCCATCCTCTACGGCGGCGCGTCCCTCTACAACTTCACCGAAGAAGACTTCGCCAAGGCCGACGAGGCCCGCCAAGTCGAGGAGGGCGCGACGGCGCGGTAGGGAAAGGTACCGCTGAGGGAGAGAGCTACAACCCCAGCTCGTCGGCGAAGGCCATGATGGCCGACACGACCGCCTCGGGCTGCTGCTCTTGCACGTAGTGAGCGCTTCCCTCGACCGGCCCGCCGCGAACGTCGTCCGCGACCTCACGCCAAGCGGCGAGCACGTCCGCTCTGGCGGACGGTCCCGACGCGCCCCAGATGGACAGGACGGGCACGGCGAGCTTCCGGCCGGCCGCCACCTCGACGCGCCAGTAGTCCGGGTCCTCTTCCAGCGCTAGGCGGTAGTCCCAGATCACCGCGTCCGACGTGCCGGGGCGCGAGAACATCTCCACGTAGAAGGCGCGCTCCTCCGGCGTGAGGTGCGGATTGCGGTCCAGGAAGAGGCCGAAGAACAGCTCGGGGATCGCCTTCACGATGGGCTCGGCCACGTCGCGCTGACGGAAGAAATCGAAATACCACTGCCGCCCGCTTGGGTCGCGCCGCTCCGCCCCAACCCCTTGCGGGCCGGAGTCGATCTGCACCATGCCGACGACACGGTCCGGCAGGTCGGCGGCGAGCCGTCTGGCCGTTGGCGCGCCCTTGTCGTGACCGACGACCAAAAACCGCTCGTGGCCCAGATGGTCCATCAACGCGACGGCGTCAGCGGCCATCGACGCCAGCCCGTAGGCCGCGGGGTCGGCGATGCGCTCGGAGTCGCCGTACCCCCTGCGGTCCGGCGCAACGACGGTGAACCGCCCGGCGAGCGCAGGCGTGACCTTCTCCCATGTCCGGCGCATTCGCGGAAAGCCGTGCAGCGCGATGAGCGGGAAGCCGTCGCCCGTCGTCTCATATGCCGTTCGGACGCCGTTGACGTTAGCGAACTGTAGGTCGCCCATGACGACTATGGCCAGACGAAACTGAGCAGTATCAGCAGCGAGGCAAGACCGATGGCCCCGCCTGCCGCCAACGGCCAGAGGATGTATCCGATGTCTTCAGCATGGCCGAACGGCCAGATGAGGTCTTTCACGCATGCTCTCCCGATATGGACCGAACTCCCATCATCGTCACGGTTCCCGGCCCGACTGTCAACGGCGGCGGCCTGGCGCTGGGAGAGAACGATTTCTGTGCCGCGGGGCTCATTTAGGCTCATTCCTCCTCTGGATGGGGCTGGTCGTCCGGGCCGGGTCCGCTGCTAGGGGCCGGGCCGTTCAGAACAGGGTAGAAGGTGAGGCGACGACTGCGCAACGGGCAAGTGGCACGGTTATGACTTGCTGCTCTCGAACTGCTCCGCAGAAGGGGGTGCCGGCCCCCTACAGCAGCCGCTGAGACTTGCCCTCCGACCGCCGGTGGCGCGCGGCGCGGCGGAACGTCGGCGCGTCCGCGAGGCCCAGGCGCGGCACGTCCGGCCCGTTGCTGTTCAGCAGCTCCTCGATGGTCGCGATCTGCACGCGCGGGTACTGACGGTCCGGGAAATGCTCAGGCACGTAGAAACCGGCGGCGGCGGCTTCCTGCAACATCGGGCCGGTCGGCGGCTCCAGCGTCACCAGCAGCCCCATCTCCGCCCGCTCGCGCTCCATGTCTCCCTTGAGCGTCGCGATGATGTTCCGCTGCACGTGGCCGCTCTTCACCTGCACGAGCACGCTTTTGGCCTTGCCGGAATCGTCGTCGAAGACTTTGACGTAGCCGTCGACCCCGGCGTCGGCGCCCTTGCGACGGTTGTTGCCGGGGCGGGCGTCGACCAGCCCCAGCGCCCAGTACTCGAACTGGTAGCGCCCGTCGTGCCCGCTCTCCGCCGCCAGCGCCTTTGCGCTCTCGATGTCCTGCGGCGCGCCGACCACGTCGTACGCCGACAGCCGCGTCCCGAACGTATCGTGCAAACGGCTCTTCATCAGCGAGATTGCGAGATGCGTGACGTCGATGCCGATCCACCGCCGCCCAAGCCGCTCCGCGACGGCGACCGCCGTCCCGCACCCGCAGAACGGGTCGAGCACTACGTCGCCCTCGTTGCTGCTGGCCTGGATGATGCGCTCCAATAGCGCCTCCGGCTTCTGCGTGGGGTAGCCAAGGCGTTCTTTGTTAGAGCCAGTCAACGCGGGTATATCGACCCATAGGTCTTGAACGGGGGTACCCTGCGATTCATCCAGATAGAGCTTTTGGCTGACATAACCAGTCCGTGAGTAGTAAAGAGACCTTCAACGTCCAATTGCTGCATTTTTTCTTTGTTGTACCGCCACGCTCGGGTGTGCCCCTTCCATTCAAAGACAGGATTGCCCTTGGAAGCTCCACCTGGCCCGGTAAGCGGAGTAAGCCTAAATCGCCTTCCAGTGTCGGGCTCTTCGTAACGATACGACTGCGCGACGTATCTTTGGTCCAACTCAGTGAACAACTGCTGCCACTGAGGACTCTCAGCCTTGGAGTACACCAGGATGACATCGTGGACACGCCCGAAATGGCGGGAGCCTTGTCCAACGTCATTGTGAGCACCGTAGCGACGCCACACAATCTCATTTTTGAATCGGCTCGGGTCAAACACCGAGTCCATCAGCAGCCTCAGGTAGTGGCTAGCCGTGGGGTCGCAGTGGAGGTAGATGCTGCCCGTCGGCTTCAGGACGCGGTGCAGCTCGACCATGCGCTGGGCCATCATCGTGAGGTAGGCCATCATGTCGTTCTGCCCGAGGAACTGGCGCATCGCCTGCAACAGATCCGACAGCTTCTTCGAGCTGCCGGTCACCACGTCCCGGTAGGCGTACTCGGACTCCATGCTCCAGTGCCAGGTGTCGTCGAAGGCGTGAATCTGGGCGGCGGAGCCCTCGCCGCTCGCCTCCTTGAACAGCACGTTGTAGGTGGCGTTGGAGTTGAAGGGCGGGTCGATGAGGTCGACGCTCTCGTCCGCGACGTGCTCGCGCAGGATGCCCAGGTTGTCGCCGAAGTAGAGCTTGTTCTTCCAGTCAGCCATGCGTGGGGTGTCCTAGGGGTCGTGGGTTGGGGTCATCGTAGCAGGCGGGGCGGGCGGGACGTTAGGGGGTAGTGTCGCAGCCCATCCGTCATTCCCGCGCAGGCGGGAATCCAGAGTGCGCGGGCAGCGCACGCGGTGGGGAAGGCAGAGAGGTGGACGGACTGCGACATCCACTCCTTACGCCGTCTTCCCTACCCGCCCTACCATGGTTCTGGCGCAATGCCCCCGCATCCCTGAAGGACGATACATAGGCTAAGCGCCTAGCGTAAGGAGGCTTCGTGGTTAGAAACATAGCACGGGTAATCTTCCATGGGTCGGCGACCGTTTTCAGCATGATTGTTTGCACATTTTTGACTTGGGGGTTTATTGGCTATATTGCCTTCGATCGGGTCTCGCTAGGACCTCGTTTTAGTCTAGCTGTAATTGTGACTATAGTTGCTTCCATTTGGGGATTATATACCAAATTACACAGACTCCTCTGAATCGTCCGGCGGCGTGGCCTTCGTGAGGTAATCCCACGTCTCCTTCGGCGGGCCTTGCATACACGCCCGCGCTATCTCCTCGGGTGTGGCCTCTACAGGCTCCCATAGGCTCCCCATCCGCTTGTCCGGCTTCCTCGTTGTCATTGTGCCTCCTTCACCGTCCTATCGCCCGATTCCGGCCTGTTTGAGTGCCGCGAGGAACTCTTCCTGCGTCTTGGTGCCTTTCATGCTGTTACACGCCCCGCAGAGCAGTTGCAGGTTGTCCAGGTGATCAGTCCCACCCTTACTCTGTGCAACGATGTGGTCGACGGTGAAGTTGCGGATAGGGAACAGCACCTTGCAGCCCGCGCATAGACCTTCCTGCTGCCCATAGAGCGTGTTCTTGTGCGACTGGTAGGCTGGCAACTTACCCATGTCGGTCCGCGATGGCACGTCGTCGCGGTAGACCGTTTGGAGACTGAACAGGCCCAACTCCTTCCCCATCCGTGTCTTGATGAGGTCCTTGGCCTTGGGGGAGAGGTCAATGCCTATCCACTGTCGTTCTAACTTCTCTGCGCCGACGAGGGCCGTTGCGCAGCCGCAGAATGGGTCCAGCACCACATCGCCCTCGTTAGAACTGGCCTTGATGATGCGCTCCAACAGGGCCAAAGGCTTCTGCGTCGGATAGCCGGTGCGCTCCTTTGATCCGTAATTCGTGACGGAAGACTGGCCTATCGTCCACACGTTGTCAGACTTCTTGGTCGTATAGGTGCGATAGACGGGCTTGCCGTCCGGCCCATGCTCTGCTACCACCTTCCCTAACTCCTTGCTCCATACGCGTCCCCCGCGCTTCTTAGGCTTGTCCAGGGGGATGAAGACAGGGTTGAAGGTGAATCCCCCCCCCCGCGTAGAAGAAGATGGTATTGGAGTTGGAAGCGAACCTCTTCACGTTGCCTTGGAAGTTGTCGGGGAAGTGCCAGATAATCTCGTTGCGGAAGGTGTCGTGTCCAAAGATGGTGTCCATGACCATCTTCAGGTAGTGGCTGGCCGTGGGGTCACAGTGCAAGTAAATGCTGCCCGTCGGCTTCAAGATTCGCTTCATCTCTAACAACCGCACGGCCATCATAATGAGGTAGGACTGCATCCCTTTGCCATGCGCTTCCCGCGCCGCGTCAATAACGCGGTAAAGGCCGGGGTTGACCTCAGCAATTTCCCCGTGCCACGCGTGGTCAACGTCGGAAAGTGTCCATGTGTCTTTGAAGGCCGCGCCCGCCGCTTCCGAGCCGATGGGAGCGGCATAGTCGCGATTGGAGTTGAACGGCGGGTCAAGATAGATGAGGTCAACCGTCTCGCTGTTGAGGCCGCGCATGACGTGGAGGTTGTCGCCCGTCCACAATGTGCGATTCTTGAAATTGCGCTCCGTCACAGCGCACCACCCAGCAGGCGGGGCTGGCGCGTCTCAGGTTCACCTATCAGGTCGGCGTAGCGAAGTCGCTTCCCCTCTGCGCCCCGTACCATCGCGCCCATCTGATCCGCCGTGTCCAGCGGGCGGGCGTTGTGCCGTCCGGTGAACTCCTGCACGTAGCGATTGCAGTGCTTCCCGCTCCAGTGGTGATAGGTGCCGTTGTAGCCGCGCTTCAGCATCGACCACACGGACTCGATGCCGTTCGTGTGCGCCATCCCGCGCACCCACTCCGCGATGCTGTGGGCTACGGCCTCGTGCGCCCTCGGCATCCCCTCGTAGGCGCGTTCCCCGTCCGTATACACCTGCGCCGTCGGTTGCGTGGACTCGCGTACGAACGCTTGCAGCGTAGGCGCGTTCGTTGTCTCTACTACCTTCGCCTTCACCTGGCCGGTCGGCCTGTCCTTCACGCCAACGACAGCAACCTTGCCGACCGCGCCGCGCCCGGCGTTCAGCTTCTTGTCCGCGTGCTTGTTCTTCTCCTTGCCGCCGATGTACGTCTCGTCTACCTCGACGGGGCCAGCGAAGGGGTCTGTGCTGTCGTTCAGCGTCTCGCGGATGCGGTGCGCCAGGTGCCACGCCGTCTTCTGCGTGACGCTCAGGTCGCGGTGCAACTTCATGCTGGAGACGCCCTTGAGGTGCGTTGAGAAGAGGAAGTAGGCGATTGCCCACGTGCCGAGCGGTAACTTGGAGCCGTGCATGAGCGTGTTGGTCTTCACGGAGAAGTCCTTGCGGCACGCCTTGCAGTTGTATGGCTGGGGCTTCCGGTTCTTCCGCTCCTTGACGTGCGCGCCGGACTCACAGAAGGGGCAGCGCACCCCATCGGGCCAACGCGTCTCGATGAACCACGATTCGGCAACGGCCTCATTGGAGAACCGCCGCACTGCCTCTACGAGGGAGATTCCCTTGCGGTACGACTTTCCGGGTGCTTGCGTCATGTCCACTACCTCCTAACCGATGGTAGCAGACTACACGAATACGGGCGGGCCGTCAAGCGTTTTCAGGGGAATCCGTGTAATTTGGTATATAATCCCCTTCCATTTGCGTAGTCATAATCAGTAGACTACTCATAATCCGCACTTCCGGTTCACTGAAGCGATGGGGCGAACATTTCTCCTCATGGAGTCGGAGCAACAAGGAGAAGCTTATCGTTGGCAGTCTTGCCATCTTGTTACTCATATTATCACCAACGGTAAGTTCATTCGCTTGTGAACGGATATCTAGGGCCATTGATGCCGAATCCGCAAGACAGGTATTTGAGATCGTAGGGACTTCAGTTACTGAACCCGTTAGCACAGAGTACACTCTTGCGGAGTTTGAACGGGCTCGCCGTCGCCTTGAGGGACAGTGGCCGATACCTGAGAACAGTTTACCTATATCGTTGCATTTTTTTCGAGACATCAACGAGTACCATTCTGCAATCGGTCCAGATTGGTCGGCAGGTGCACTCTTATGTCAAGAGGCGATGATCACTATCTTTATCCCTCTTGAAGAGGTGCCGGAAATCTTTTCGGAAGACGGAGAATCACATACCCCTTTGCATGAGATGGTTCATGCCATGATATGCCAAAGCATCGGGAAACAAGCGCATCGTTCAATTCCTAGTTGGTTCCATGAGGGGATAGCGGAATTTCATGGGCACGAGTCTTCCTCTCGCTCTGCTCGAGTCAGCAATAGATTCAACGTGTGGCTAAATCGACAAGACTTGATGAAGGCAGACCGCTTCTGCAACTACACTCCTCACCGTGACCGTGCCGAAATCTCGCTCTTCTATGCGACCGCGGGGGAGCTTGTGCGTTCACTCGCAACGGGTCACGGGAGCGATACCTTGAACGCAGTTGTTGAAGACGTGGGGGCCGGGGTAGCCTTTGAAGACAGCCTACGAGGCCATTTCGGAGGAACATGCAGCGATCTATATGACGAATGGTCTCGGAGTTTGTAGAGTAGGCTCACTCCTCGCTGCAACCCCAGCACCCTGTTTACAGGCGTCTCCCGTATGACGCTCGCCCCTACCGTGGTCGCCCAACGATTACGTTCGCTGGTCGGCGACGGCGCACCGCCCCCGGCGGACAGCGTCGGGGGCCTGCACCGCGCACGGGAACGCTTCGCCGAGGGCGTTGCGCTCAACATCCGCTGACGGGCTGCGACGCCTTCCTTCCCCTGCCTCGCCTCTTGAGGCCGGGAATCACGACAGGCCGCGGCCCCTAGCCCACGCGCATGAAGGCGACGGTCCGCGCGATGCCCTCGGCGAACGGGACTTGCGCAGTCCAGCCTAGCTCGCGCTCGGCAAGGGTGGCGTCCAGGTAGATGCGGCGCACGTCGCCGGGTCGGTCGGGGGCATGCCGGGGCTCGCCGGCGTAGCCGGTCGCGGCGGCGATCGCGTCGAACACCTGGCGCACCGTCTTCCCCTCGCCCGTGCCGATGTTGAACGAGCCATCGCCGTCCATTTCCATCGCGAGCAGGTTGGCTCGCGCCACGTCGTCGACGTAGACGTAGTCGCGCTCATGGAGACCGTCGCCGAAGATGGTCGGCTGCCTCCCTTGGAGCATCGCTCCGGTAAAGATCGCAACAACACCGGCCTCGCCGTGAGGGTCCTGACGAGGACCATAGACATTGGCGAACCGGAGAATCGTGTAGCGCATCCCCGCGAACTGGCTCATCGCGGCCACGTACGCCTCGGCCGCGACCTTTGACGCGCCGTAGGGAGAGAGTGGGCGCACGGGGTGCGTCTCGTCAGCGGGGAGCCGCTCCGGCTCGCCGTAGAGCGCTCCGCCGGTCGAGCTGAACACCAGCCGCCGAACGCCATGCGCTGCGCACTGTTCGAGAACGTTCAGCGTGCCGAGTACGTTCACCTCCGCGTCGTGCCGGGGGTCTCTCACCGACTCACTCACGCTGGCGTGGGCCGCGACGTGGAAGACGACCTCCGGCGAGGCTGCATCGAATGCGGCAGCGAGCTCAGGACTGCGGATGTCGGCCTGGTGAAAGTCGGCGGCGGCGTTGATGTTGCCCTGCTTGCCGGTCGAGACATCGTCAACGATAGCAACCCGGCAGCCCGCCTCGACAAGCCGGTCCACGAGATGGGAGCCGATAAACCCGGCCCCGCCTGTTACGAGGATGTTCATACGGCGCGCCATTCTAGTGCCTCTTCCCATGGGAGGCCACGCACGGGCCGGAGGGGGGGAGGGGATGAGGGGAGGCCAAGAGGAGATGGGGAGCCCTCCCCGCCCGTCTGCGGGAGGGGTGCGCCAGCGAAGCGTCGCGCGGGGAAGTCCGTGGCAGCCCCCCTCCGTTACGACTGACACTTGCCCCTTCCCCAACGCCTCCGAATACTTTACAATGCAGTGTCGGATTATAGTCATTGAGGAGGGGGCTCCGGCCTCCTCTCCCTTCCGGTCCTCTCCCCCGTCTGCGAGACCTTTGCATAATCTCAAACTGGTTCATGGTGAGCCTGTCGAACCATGGACCGGCTTGGAATACTGGGGAGCGCAGAGGCGCGTCGCCCCTCTGCCGGGGGTGTGGGGGTGTCCCCCACAACGTGCACGGGTGGGTGGGTGGGAAGAGTGACACCCGCCAGAAATAGGATTACGCAAGGGTCTCGTCTGGCGAGGGAGAGCTAGAGAGGGGACGGGAAAGGATTGAGGAGGGGGGCCGCGTAAACATTAATAATCTCGAACTGGGAAGTTCTGAGACCCAGGAAGCAGGCCACGGCCATGAAAACACCCTCCAAAACCCCCGTCTCACTCCCCGATTTCGGGGAACTTTCACGCCTGACCAACATGAAAACGGGGAACTTTTTACTCCTAGCAAAAATGAAACGGGGAACTTCTTCACTCGTAACGAAAATGAGATGAGGAACTTTTTTCGCGCAAACCGGGAACTTTGCGGGGGAGGTGGGTCGGTCGGCGGGGGGAAGCGGCGTCGGCGGGGGAAGGGGGGCCGATACCTGGATTCCCGCTTTCGCGGGAACGACGGAGGGGGCGGCAATGAGGACGGAGGCGGGGAACGACGGAAGGAGGCGGGAATGGCGGGGGAAGCAAGCGTATAGTGGACTCCCACCCACCTATGAAAGCGAACGAACCCGAAGCCCCCGCGTCAGCCCTACCGGGCGTCGAGCGACCTCGGGTGTCCTTCAACTCCCTCAGCTACCCGGACTTCCGCATCCTCTGGATAACCACGGGCCTCGTCGCGGGCGGCGTTTGGTTCCAACAGGTCACGCTAGGGTGGCTGGCCTACGATCTCACCCGCAGCCCCCTGCACGTCGCGGGCGTCGTCGGCATACGGACCCTGCCCCTGCTCCTTTCACCCATCACCGGCGTCATCGCGGACCGGGTCGACCGCAAGCGGCTGCTCATGGTGGATCAAGCCCTCGTAACGCTACTGGTCTTCGGGTTCACGCTGCTGTTGTTCCTCGACCTCCAGCAGGTGTGGCACCTGTACGTGTTCGCGCTCGCGTTCGGCTTCCTCTGGGCAGGCAACAACCCGGTGCGGCAGGTGCTGGTCGCCAACACCGTGCCCCGCGAGGCGCTGATGCACGCGGTCGCGATGAGCTCGATGGCGTTCAACTCCATGCGCGCGGTGGGCCCCGCTATCGGCGGGTTCGTCATCGCCTTCTTCGGGCCGGACGTCAACTTCCTCATCCAGAGCGTGCTCTTCTTCTTCGCGCTGCTGCTCCTGAGCAAACTGCACACCCCCTACTACACCGCGGACCGCGCGGCGCTGGAGAGCTCCCCGTTCCGAAACCTGAAGGAGGGCTTCAAGCACGTCATCCACGATCCGATCACACGCATCGTGGCGGGCGTGTCGTTCGGCCTCTCCTTCACCGCGCTGGCCATCGTGTTCAACCAGCTCCCCGTCTATTCGGCGGAGATACTCGACAACGACGACGGAACGTACCTGGGGCTGCTGCTGATGTCGATGGGCGTCGGCGGGTTCCTGGGGACCGGCGTGCTCGCGGTATTCTCCCGCACCCGCAAGAAGGGGTTGGTGGCGACGGCAGCGTTCGTGGCGTCCGGCGTGTGCATCCTGGTCCTCTCCCAGACCACGGTGCTCTGGCTGGCGCTGGTCATGCTGATGTTCCAGCAGATGTTCGTGCAGGTGGTCATGACGACGCACATGACCGTCATCCATACGGTGACGCCGGACAGACTGCGAGGCCGCGTGATGGGGGTGTACCAGATGGAGATCGGCATGATGCCGTTCGGCGGGTTCATCGCAGGCGCCGTCGCGACCGCCTACGGCGTCGATAACGCGTTCCTGATCAGCGGCATAGCGAGCCTGACCATCATCACCCTCGTGTCCCTCGCCCTGCCCCGCTACCGCCGCCTCGAGCTCTAACGCCCCGTCTGCCCCTCTCTAAGCCCCTCGGTCTACGCTCCCACGGAATTCCCTCATATCGGCCTGCGTCCAACGCCCACAATCGACGCTCCAGCGTCTGGTCCCTTTTGCCATCTGCGCTCGCGGAAGAGGACCGGCGGCGACGGGTTAGGGAGGAGACCTAGCACGCAATGCGCCGGTGAAGGAGTAACCTGAGAAGCCCCATGCGTCAATCTGGACCGACAGAAGAAGCCGCGCGGCCGTCCCCACGTTCCGCTTGGGCGGAGACGTTCTCCGCGCTCAGCTACCGCAACTTCCGGCTGCTCTGGTTCGGCACCGTCTTTATGAGCGGAGGCACCTGGATCCAGCAGATAACCATCGGTTGGCTGGCGTTCGAGATGACCAAGTCGCCGCTACAGGTCTCGATTGTCCTTGGTCTACGGGCCACGCCCATGCTCGCCGCGCCCATCGCGGGCGTCATCGCCGACATGGTCGATCGGCGCAGGATGCTGCTGATCGACCAGACGTATCTCGCCGCGCTGGCGCTCGGTTTCGCCCTCCTCCTCATCTTTGACGTGGTGGAGCTTTGGCACCTATACGCCTTCTCGTTCCTGACCGGAGCAGGCTGGGGCTTGATGAACCCGCTGCGGCAGACGCTCGTCGCCAACTCGGTCCCGCGAGACCGTCTGATGAATGCGATCGCACTGAGCTCCATGGCGTTCAACTCGATGCGAATGATCGGCCCCGGTATCGCCGGAGGGATGATCGCGTTCTTTGGCCCCGACGTGAACTTCGTGCTGCAGGCCCTGATGTACGGCGTCGTCGTGCTCCTCGTGCTCCCCTATAGGGCGGAGTACGCGGAGAGCCGGGAGGGCCGCAAGCAGCAGTCCCCTTTGGCCGACCTCAAGGAAGGAATGGCCTACGTGGCCCGTCAGCCGGTGCCCCGCTACGCCGTCCTTATGAGCTTCATTCCGACGATGTTCCTGATGGCGTTCATTCAAACGCAGCTGCCGGTGTTCGTGGCGGTTGACCTGGGAGACCCCGACGGCGGTCTGCTCGGCCTGTTGGGCCTCGGCATGGGCGTAGGGGGATTCATCGGAGCCATATTTGTGGCCAGGTTCCACACAGTCAGCCACAAGGGGCGTGTGTCCATTGGGGCCGTGGTTGGCGGCGCGCTGGCGCTGATTGCGCTATCGCAGGTCGATCAGTGGCAGCTAGCCTGGCTCGCCCTGGTCGTACAGCAGATGTTCTTCATCATGGTGATGACGACGAACAACACGATCCTCCAGAGCGTAACCCCCGACTTCATGCGCGGCCGGGTCATGGGCATCTACATGCTGGACGTCGGCATGCAGCCGCTCGGCGGAGTCGTTGCCGGAGTTCTCGCGACCTACTACGGCGTGTCCTTCTCCTGGCTGGTGGGCGGCGCGACGGGACTCGTGGCGGTGGTCGTCGTCACCCTCCTGGCCCCGTCCTTCCGTCGCCTCCAACTCTAGGGGTCCGCGCCACGGCAGCCTACCTACGCGAGCGCCGACGCGACCGCGCGGGCCAGATCGGAGTCGCGGGCCGGCGACACGGTCCGCGGGTCGAGCAGCAGCCTATCGTCCTCGATGCGCGCCATTACCGCGGGAGAGCCGGTCCGCAAACGCCGCGCCAGCTCGTCCGGGCCGCCCACGGACGAAGCGTCGATGCTCACGATGCGCGATGGCAACCCGTCCGCCGGAAGGCTCCCGCCGCCCAACGCTGAGGCGCCGTCGACCACCATCGCCGTCTTGCCGATCAGGTTGGCGAGCGCAGTCGCCCGGAGATCAAGCTCCTCGCAGGATGCCGCGATCATGCGCCAGACGGGAGTCTTCTCCTTGGCCTCGCCCCGCACGTAGTGCATGAGAGTCTCGTGCAGCGCGGCGAGCGTCAGCTTGTCGGCGCGGAGGGCGCGCGCGAGGGGGTGCGCCTTGAGCTTCGCGACGAGGTCCGCTCTGCCCACCACGAGGCCGGCCTGGGGACCTCCGAGCAGTTTGTCGCCGGAGAAGAACACGAGGTCCGACCCTGCGGCGAGGCTCTCCTGAGGCATGAGCTCATGCCCAATCCCAAACTCTGCGGTGTCCAGCAACGCGCCGGAGCCCAGGTCGTGCAGCACGGGAACGCCGTACGCCGCGCCGACGGCGGCGACATCCGCCAGCGCGGGCTCGTGAGTGAAGCCGATGACCTGAAAGTTGGAGCGGTGGACGAGCAGCAGAGCGGCGGTGTTCTCGGTGACGGCGTTCGCGTAGTCGCGGTCGTAGGTGCGGTTGACCGTGCCGACCTCGACGAGCTTGGCCCCACTCTGAGCAAGAACGTCGGGTATGCGGAAGCCGCCGCCTATCTCGCTGGCCTCGCCGCGCGAGACGATAACCTCTTTGCCCGCCGCGACCGCCGCGAGCCCGAGCAGCATCGCCCCGGCGTTGTTGTTGACCGCCATGGCGTCCTCGGCGCCGGTGAGCTGGCGGAGCAGACGCGCGATAGCCGTGTGCCGTGAGCCGCGCTTGCCCTCGTCGAGCTCCAGCTCCAGGTCCGAGTAGTCCTCGGCGGCGGCGGCCACGGCGCGCAGGCTCTCCACCGAGAGCGGAGCGCGCCCAAGGTTGGTATGCAGGATGACGCCGGTAGCGTTGATGACGGGCGTCGGCCAACTGGCCCACTGCGCCTCCATGCCCGTTGCGACAGCCTGCGCGACGTCGGCTGCCGTCGGCGGCGCCTCTCCCCGTGCGACAGCGGCCCTGGCCAGCCCGATGCGCTCGCGGACCGCGCTGACGACGATATCGCGGCGATACCCGGCAAGCAGACCGGCGAGCGCCGGCTCGGCTAGGACCCTATCGACGCTGGGGATACTTCGGAAGGCGGAGCTGGTCATGGCCCCATCTTAGCGCGGCGCGTGGCGCTAGGGGCGCCACGCCGCCGGACGGGGCTTATAATCGGCGAGGGCCGAGGTGGCGGAATGGCAGACGCCGCGGACTTAAAATCCGCTGTTGGTAACCCCAACGTGCGAGTTCGAGTCTCGCCCTCGGCACCACAACGGCCTTGTCAACGGCCTTCGGCGCTTCCCGCTCGATCAGCCCCGAAACCCCGATTGGACACGGATGCTAGCGGCGACATCGAGCGCCTGGTCGAGTCGGGCCACAACCTCTCGCTGCCTCTGCTCCGTGACGTGCGCGTGCAAGTCGCCGGTTATGGCTATGGTCGAGTGCCCCAGCAGAGTTTGGATGTCTTTCAGATTGGCGCCCTGTGCCAGCAGTAGGCTCGCGTGCGAGTGGCGCAGGGAGTGGAGCCGTGCCCCGTCAATGCCCGCGGCCTTGGCGACGCGCTGGAAGGCGTGGGAAACGGTATTGGGTGACAGCGGACGCCCCGTGGGGTGACAGAAGACGAACGCGGAAGACTCCAACGCGGCGCCTGCCTCTGCCTGGACCGCCTCAGCCTGGTCGCGGTGAGCGCGCAGCACCAGGATGGCACTGGGGCTGAGGGCCAGTTGTCGCCGCGAGTGCGTTGACTTCACGTCATGGAGTTGCAAGCCAGCGCCAGGGATGTGTTGAAGCGTGCGGCTGACCTGCACGCTGCCCTTGTCGAGGTTGATATCGCGCCATTTCAGTCCAAGCAGCTCACCCCTGCGCAGCCCGGTTGCAAGCCCCAAGGCTAGAACCGCGAAGTACGGGGTAGACTTGGCCGATTCGATCAAGCGCATGGCCTCCGCAGCGTCGAGGAAACGCGCCTCTTTATACGTCGGGCGCGGCGGCGTCACCAGGCGGGCGACGTTGCGGCTGACCATGCCCCATTGCTCGGCATGCTTCAGCGCCTCTGAGAACACGCGGTGATGCTGGACTACCGACCGTGCGGAAAGCCCGGCCGCCAGCGCCAGATTGTGTGCCTGCTGCACGTGGCTGGGCTGGAGGCTTGTCAGCGGCACGTTGCCGAGTGCAGGGGCTAGGTGACGCTCCACGATGCTACGGTACCGCAGCAACGTTAGGGGCCTAACGTGGCTCTCCGCGTAGTCCTTGACCCACCGCCGTAAATATTCGCCAGTCGTTCTGCGCGTCGGCCTAACCAAGCTGCCCTCTTGCGCCTGCTTTAGGATGGCGCCCAGCGCCGCCTCGGCTTCCCTGCGCGTTCTGAACGTCTTGGAGTGCTGCCTACGCCGCCCCTCGGCGTCCTTGCCGATATCCACCGTCATCTTCCACGCGCTGCCCCGCTTCCGGACGCTGCCTTTCATGGCTGCTCCCCCTTCTTCGTTTCATGATCCAATACCCTCCTTCGTCTCCTAGCGTGATTCAGAGCGACCTTCGCAAGGTCCCTCTGGAGCATCGCGGGTGCTGACAGCCATGCATCGTCCGAATCCAAGAGGTTGCACCAGGACAGTGCGAGCCTGCTCATCGAACACTCTCTGAGCTCTTGCGCAACGTCGTTTATCGGCGCGCCCCACCCCCGGCGCATCGCTCTGTCTACGTTGGGCAACCTGCCCACCAATTCCAGAATCGCGGTAGCTGCAAGGGCGGGGGAGTCGTACGGTCCGCGCCCCGGTGCGGTGAGCCCCCCGGCAAGCAACCAATGGGCCAGTTCAGCTCGGGCAGCCAAATCCCGAGGGGCGGCAAGGCGTCCGTAACGCTTTCGTAGTCGCTCGTTCTCCCAGGGCGTGGCCTCGTCCATCACTTCCGCTAGGGCTTCCAAGTGCGGGGACTGGGTGTCCTTACCAAGGATCGGAAGGAAGGCGATAGCAGCCGCCCATTCCGGTGGGGCCTTGGGAACCGATGCGCTGTACCTAGATAGCCACTCCCGAACGCGTTGATGGCCACTCGCATTCGGAGTACCGACCAGTATCACGATTGCCGCGGCGAGGTCTGGGTCGAGCCCTATGTCCTGAAGGCCGGGAGCAGTCCATTCCCGCGAGTCGCTAGCCTTGCCGGCGGTGCCAAGGTCAAGCAAGCCGGCCTCCTTCCACCGCCTCACTGTGCGCTCGTCAACTCCGGCCACGTACGCCGCGTACTCCTGGCTGTACCCGTACACGGCAATCGTCCTACGGGCTCGCTCTAACGCTTGCTTGTTCTTGACGCGCGCTTGCTTTTCGTGGAGGTCTGCCATTTGTCCGGATAATTTTCTATAGTTTGTCCTAGACATACTATAGCGCGCTCGTATCCTACAGGACAGACTCTTTTGGTGGGGAGGCTGAGCTATGACAAGCCAGAATCGTCGGCAATTGCTTGAAGTCAACGAGTGTCGCCGCGAATTCTTCGAGATGCTACCGCCGACGTTGCGGAGCCGGGGATCCTTCTACCTGGCGCTTGCTACCGGGCGTATACCCGCCATTAGATCCGGGCGACGCTACTTTATAGTACGGGACAAATTCGAGTCATGGCTACGCGGCGAAGTGCAGCCCGGGGAGTCCTAGAACGCACGCGGCCCCTTTAGCCATGGCCTCGTACGCAGCGCCACCAGAACGCGCGGAACCTTGGCTGAATTGCCGGGGCCCCGCGGCATGCCCACAGCCGTCCGCATCATCAGAACACACCAAGTGAAGGAAAGGACACTAGGCCGGACGGCCTGTTTCCCTGCGGGATCGTCGATTGCATTTACCGCGGCGGTGCTGGGCCGGGACGAGGACGGCCGTCCAGAGTGGAACCGCAGGATGCTGGACCTGTCGCTGCGGGCGGGTTTCGAGATGCGGCTGTGCCGGCCCTACCCGGGCCCAGACCAAGGGCAAGGTGGAGAGCGGGGTCATGACAAGCCAGAATCGTCGGCAATTGCTTGAAGTCGACGAGTGCCGCCGCGAATTCTTCGAGATGCTACCCCCGACGTTGCGGAGCCGGGGATCCTTCTACCTGGCGCTCTCTACCGGGCGTATACCCGCCATTCGAATCGGGCGACGCTACTTCATAATACGGGACAAATTCGAGTCATTGCTGCGCGGCGACATGCAGCCCGAGGAGTCCTAGAACGCACGCTGCCCCTTTAGCCATGGCCTCGGGTACGCAGCGCCACCAGAACGCGCGGAACCTTGGATGAATTGCCGGGGCCCCGCGGCAGGCCCACAGCTGTCCGCATCATCAGAACACACCAAGTGAAGGAAAGGACACTAGCAGGCTGATGAAAAATGCGAGTTTGGGATATTTGGGAAATAGGGAGCGGGCCGGTGTCGGCATTGAGGCGCCATTGGACGCCGATTCGGAGTAAGCGGCGCCCTGGATCGCTCCTGATCGGGCCGCTGGCGCCTCCGGTTGGGGCATTTCATCCTCAACAGGCAGGGACCGCCTCGGAGATGATGGCGGGGGCATGAGCTTGGCCATGCGCACGAGGTTGTACGCCGCGAGAGCCATCTCCGCCAAGAGGCCGTTGCGGGCCACGCCGCAGTAACGCAGCTTCCTCCCGCCCCCGACGGTCTTCAGCCAGCCGAACACCTCCTCAACCCGCTTCCGCACCCGCTGACTCGCCGCGTACCCCGCGTGACGGCTCGTCCGCCGGCCCTGGGCCGAGCGCCATTTCTTCATGGCCACGTGAGGCGTGATCTGGAACGAGCGGCAGGTGGTCACGAACTCCCGGGTGTCGTACCCCTTGTCGGCCCCGACCGTGGTCCGCCGTGCGGTGGGGACCCGCTCCAGCATCGTCAGCGCCGCTTCCGTTTCAGCCGTCCCGGTAGCCTGCGACAGCACCACGTCCACCACCAGCCCATTGCGGTCCTCCATGAGCACGTGACCCGTGAAGGACAGCTTCGCCGCCTGCCCCTCCCTCTTGCGCGCCAACAGCGCCTCCGGGTTCGTTGTCGATACATGGGTCGCGTTGGAACGCCGCTCGCCCCGGAAGTCCTTCCACGGGACCCGCCCGCCTGCCCCCGCAGGCGGGTCCCCCTCCTCGTCCCTGGGCCGGACGCTCTTGAGGGAAGCCCACGCCTCCAGCAGGGTCCCGTTCACGCTGAAGTGCTCCTCCGACAGCAGGCGCTGCCGCCTCGCTTCGCTCACCACCGCCCCGAAGAACCGGCCCGTCACCTCATGCGCCAGCAGCCGGGTCCGGTTCTTGGCGAACGTCGACTGGTCGAAGGAACCGCCGTGGATGTTCAGGTCGAGGGACCACCGGAAGAGCATGTCGTAGGTCAGCCGTTCGCAGAACTGGCGCTCCGAGCGCACGGAGTAGAGCGCGATCAGCAAACTCGCCTTCAACAGGTGTTCGGGCGGCACGGAGGGCCGGCCTCTCTTGGCGTACATGCGGCTGAAGGTTGGCGACAACTCCTGAAGCACCCGGTCTGCCAGCGGCTTGGTCCGCCGGATCGGGTGTTCCTGTGGGACCAAGTCATTGGGGGAGAGCACTACCAGACTCTCGATCTGCTGGTCGGATGTGCCGCGCATGGCCGCCTCCCGTTCGTGCTGCGCCAAGCGTAACCAAACGCCTCCCCATCCGCACCTTCCCGTCCCTACCCCTCAGGCGTTTTCATCACCCGGCTAGGCGGGACGGCCTGTTTCCCTGCGGGATCGTCGATTGCATTTACCGCGGCGGTGCTGGGCCGGGACGAGGACGGCCGTCCAGAGTGGAACCGCAGGATGCTGGACCTGTCGCTGCGGGCGGGTTTCGAGATGCGGCTGTGCCGGCCCTACCCGGGCCCAGACCAAGGGCTAGGTGGAGAGCGGGGTCAACCCCGCCGACGCGGTCGAACCTGTCACACAGACCCAGCCCCGCGCGGCGTTGGAACCGGCCAGTGGGCTGCGGACCACGACGCTCACCCCGACGGAACCTTACCAAGGGTCGTCTAGCGAAACCGCCACCGAGCCAATCACCGAACCGATCCCGGAGCCGGCCCTAGAGGAGCCGACTCCCGACCCGATCTCCGAACCGACCACCGGCACGCTGGAAGACCTAGGTTTAGGCCCGACGCAGACGCGCCCAACGCAGGTGCGCGACCGCCCCAGCCCGGACGCGCCCTATCCCCGGCGCATCGAGCACGCCGAGACCGTGGAGTACGGCTACGACCCCGCCAGCGGCACCTACAGCGCCGACGTACAAGAGTCCTCGCGCCCTGAGGTCGTGGGCTACGACGACAGCCCGCCCGACCCCCTAGAGCGCGAGGTTGGCGGCTGGGAAGTGACGCCAAGCGGCCGGCGCGTCGAATCCGACGAGAACGACGACCCCGACATCCCCGACGACATCGCGGATGACCTGCGCGAGCAGGCCCAGCAGGAGGGCGCGCCCGTCACGCGCACGGCCACGACCGCGTACGAGCACGACCTGGACACGCAGGCGACGCGCACGCACAGCGCAACCGACCACGACCCGCTGGATGTGCTCGATGACGACGACAACGACAACCCGGAGCCCGGAGCGGAGCCGCGTGAACGCCCCGCCGCCGCGCTGGACGTGCTGAGCGACTCCGCCATCGACAGCCTTGCCCCCGGCGAAGGCGAGAAGAAGAAGCCCACGGACGACGCGCCCGACACAAGCGAGATGGCGAAACGCGTCATGGCGCGACAGGCGTCCGGGCATGACGCGCCCGTGAGCGCGGACGTGCTGCGCCTACAGAAGTTGATAGCACAGCAGGTGGAGCAGCAGGCAGCGGCGCAGACGCCTACACGGAAGCCGCGCAGGTCGTCATCACGAAAGGATGACTGGTTGAAGAAAGGACCCAGCAAGGCGACCGTGGTCATCTCAATGGGAGGGCCGGACGGCCCGGCCGCACGGGTGGGCTGTAGGTGTGTAGGTGTGGACAGGCGGCGCGTCCGCGAGCGCTTGCGGGGGTGGGGGGCGGGGGTGGGTAGAGGTGAACGACAGGCCATTCACCTAGGCCCACTGGGTAAGGTGTACAGGAGTGGGGGCGTGGGGGTGGGCAGAGGGTGAACGGCAGCCCTTCCCTAGGCCCAATGGGTGGGTGTATGAGGTGAACAGGACACGTTCGCGCGGCGCCCGAAATCGAGACCTCAGCGATGTGTAGAAATGGCACAAAAAAAGTGTGTGTGTAAGAGGAAAATGCGGGAACATAATATAGACAGTAATAAACAAATCCAAAAAAAAGTCGGCCCCCTAGGGGGGAGGTAGGCCAGAAGGGCGGACTAGTCCGGTTTTCCCCCTCGGATTCTCGCCGCTGGATGCTGGCCCGCATCACCCCTGCCCCATCTGAGCACTGGCGTCCCCCGCTCCTCGCGGCCATACGCCTATCCCGACGAGTAGGAGATTCCCGGCGACGCCACAGCTTCTCGTAGACCCGCCTGAGCTGAGGCAGCACACCATGCGGGGCAATCCCCCATTATTCATGGGCGGTCGACGTGCGCGACGGCGACGCGATTTTGGGGCCGCAGCGATGGAGGGAGCCGCGGCAAGCTCCTCAGCGAGTGGAATCGGGATGTAAGCGACGACGCGGCGGCTCTGCATGGGGGTTAACGCGTCCTGTTTCCCTGCCACCGGCCCACGTCCTCTTCGGCCGGCGGCCTGGGTGGTCGGTGCGACCGTTCCCTCAGCGGTCCACGCTGGGGTGCGCCTGATACACCTGCTTTCGGGGTGTCCGCGGCTTCACGCTCAGTCAGGCGTAAACCAGTTGGGCGGATCGCCACCCCGCTTTTGGCGCAGGTCCCCTGGGCCTCGGCCCGGTGGCTTTACATTGCCGCGCCCTCCTCCCGTTACGTCAACTGCACGTCGGGGCGCGGTGGCTGACCGGCCCGGAATCATGCGCGAAACGTCCGCCGAGGCCCGAGAACCCCGCACCGGAGTGCCGTCAGGGTGGCCAGCGGGCGGCCCTGCGCTGGCCGTCTCCCGCGATACCCGCCGCCTCGTCACCTACATCCTGGTCGGTCAGGCCGAGGAGATCGCCCGCTGCGCCCTGGTCCATGCGCTGCTCGGGGGTCAAGTCGTCCAAGCCCTCGCCAACCTCCCCCGCCCATGCGAGGACCGTCTCCATCAAGGCGCGCTTCTCCGCTCCGCTCGCCTCCCTAGCCCGGTAGTCGTCCGGTCTCGCCCGCAGACTCTCCAGCCGCTCGGTGATGAATTTGCGCTGCAGGTCGAGCTGCGCCTCGGTGATGGTGCTGGGCTGGTCGCGAGCGACCCACATCGGGCGGCACGCTGGAAGACCTAGGTTTAGGCCCGACGCAGACGCGCCCAACGCAGGTGCGCGACCGCCCCAGCCCGGACGCGCCCTATCCCCGGCGCATCGAGCACGCCGAGACCGTGGAGTACGGCTACGACCCCGCCAGCGGCACCTACAGCGCCGACGTACAAGAGTCCTCGCGCCCTGAGGTCGTGGGCTACGACGACAGCCCGCCCGACCCCCTAGAGCGCGAGGTTGGCGGCTGGGAAGTGACGCCAAGCGGCCGGCGCGTCGAATCCGACGAGAACGACGACCCCGACATCCCCGACGACATCGCGGATGACCTGCGCGAGCAGGCCCAGCAGGAGGGCGCGCCCGTCACGCGCACGGCCACGACCGCGTACGAGCACGACCTGGACACGCAGGCGACGCGCACGCACAGCGCAACCGACCACGACCCGCTGGGTGTGCTCGATGACGACGACAACGACAACCCGGAGCCCGGAGCGGAGCCGCGTGAACGCCCCGCCGCCGCGCTGGACGTGCTGAGCGACTCCGCCATCGACAGCCTTGCCCCCGGCGAAGGCGAGAAGAAGAAGCCCACGGACGACGCGCCCGACACAAGCGAGATGGCGAAACGCGTCATGGCGCGACAGGCGTCCGGGCATGACGCGCCCGTGAGCGCGGACGTGCTGCGCCTACAGAAGTTGATAGCACAGCAGATGGAGCAGCAGGCAGCGGCGCAGAGCCGACACGGAAACCGCGCAGGTCGTCATCACGAAAGGATGACTGGTTGAAGAAAGGACCCAGCAAGGCGACCGTGGTCATCTCAATGGGAGGGCCGGACGCCCGGCCGCACGGGTGGCTGAGATAGAGCTGGGAAAGATAGAGGTGGACAAGAGGCGCTCACGCAACGCCAGATCGAGCCCCCAGCCAAGGTAGAGAGAGGACTCGAAAATGAGAGAGAGAGAGAGGTAAAATGCGGGAATATCATATAGACAGTAGTAACCAATTTCGGAAAAAAGTCCGCCCCCTAGGGCGGAGGTAGGGCAGAAGGGCGGACTAGTCCGTATTTCCCCCTCAGTTTCTAGACGTAGGCGGCTGGTCCGCATCACCCCCGCTCCCTCCGACCATTGGCGGCCGCCGCTCCTCGCAGCGATACGCCTAGCCCGACGAGTAGGAGATTCCCGGCGATGCCACCGCTTCTCGTAGACCTGCCTGAGCTGAGGCAGGGCCCACGCCCAGGCCGAGGTGTAAAGGGCGGAGTAATACTGTACCGGCGAGGCGGGGGTGAGCTGTTGATGTTCACCGAAAGCGTCCTCGCTAACTGGCCAGCAGAAATGTCACATTCAACTTATGGAGAATGTGACTTTGACTCAAAAGGAACAGACAAGACTTCAGGTCCTGAACGGTTTGCTCGCTGAGCATATGGCACTGGACCAGGCAGCCACGCTGATGGGTGTCACCACTCGCCACACCAGGCGCATCCTGGCGGCTTATCGAGAGAAGGGCGTTGCCGCCGTCGCTCATGGCCACCGGGGCCGCAGGCCAGCCAACGCAACGCCCGATGCCGTGGTGGCCGGTGTAGTTCGTTTGGCTCGTACCCGGTACGCAGGGGCCAACCACACCCATCTCAGCGAGTTGCTGAGCGAGCGAGAGGGCATCGATATCGGCAGGACCACCCTGCGGCGCATCTTGGTCAACGCCGGGCTAAGCAGTCCACGGCGAAGGCGTCCGCCCAAGCACCGGGTGCGCCGTCAGCGCATGCCTCGGGAGGGAATGCTGGTCCAGTTGGACGGCAGTCACCACCGGTGGCTGGGCGAAGACGGACCGCAGTTCACGATACTGATCGCGGTGGACGATGCCACAAGCTGCGTGGTCAACGCCCTGTTTTGTGAACATGAGGACACCAACAGTTACTTCCTGCTGATGCAGGGCCTGCTCCGGCGCTGCGGCATTCCCCTCGCCTTGTACACCGACCGGCACGGGGTGTTCAGGCATACACCCGGCTCCGGCCTCCCTGGAATGCCGACCCAGTTCAGCCGGGCCATGGACTCAAGGGCAGAGGATGAGCAGGATCAAGGGGCCATCACCGGCAGCGCAGCCACCACCGGCAAGCCCAAAGCCGCCTCCGCGCGCAAGCCGACGTTCCTTCAGAGGGAGAGATGGAAAGCGATTCAGAAAGCCAGGGGCAAGGGGATGTCGCTGCGAGCAATCGAGCGGGAGTTGGGAATCCACAGGGCCACCATCAAGAAATACATGGACACGGAGGGTCCTCCGACGCGACAATCCCGCGCGGCGCCCGCGACGTCATCACCTGATATGGCAGCCTTACCAAGTGACATTTATGCCGGCCACTTAAACGGACATTTATCCTGAACAGCGACATTGTTGACAACAGCCTGCTGACCGGCAGCAGGCTGCTAGCGGGGGTGCGGTGATGGACACCGGCATCATGCAGGAACGCATCGAGGAACTGTGCCGCCAATTCAGGCTGCCCACCATGGAGGCGCAATCGGTGTCCCGCTTCACCGCCGCCGGCCACGGCGGCGCTCTGCCCGTCTTCCTCGAGGTGCTGGAGCAGGAGGCCGAGGACCGGAAGCAGCGGCGCATCAACCGGCTGCGCAAGGAATCCCGGCTGCCGTCCGGCAAGACTTGGGAAACCTTCGAGCACGACCGGATGCCCATGCTGCTGCGGCAACAAATAGACCAACTGGCCCAAGGGGACTTCGTCGACCGCGGCGTCAACGTCCTGGCCTTCGGACTGCCGGGCGCCGGCAAGACCCATGCCCTGTGCGCCATCGGCCATCGCTTGGTGGAGTCAGGCCGCTCCGTCATCTTCGCCCCGGCCTACCGGCTGGTGCAGGACCTGCTCGCAGCCAAGCGCGACTTGGCCCTGCCGCGGCAACTCCGCAAGCTGGACTCCTTCGACTTCCTGCTCCTGGATGACCTGGGCTACCTGCCCCAGGGCGCCGAGGAATCCGAGGTGCTCTTCACCCTCATCGCCGAACGCTACGAGCGCCGGTCATTGGGCATCACCTCCAACCTGGTCTTCTCCGAGTGGGAGCGCATCTTCGCCAATCCCATGGCCACCGCCGCGGCCATCGACCGGGTCGTCCACCACTCGGTCTTCCTGGAATTCGACGTGCCCAGCTACCGCACCGGCGTGGCCCAACAACGCAGTCAACAGGAGGAGCTGAACCGGCAAAACTGGTCGACGCCCACCGGCAATAATAGTTGACGCCAATCAGCGGCTGGTCCTGTGAGTATGTCCCCTCCCTCAAAACACACTATGCGCCGCCTGAACGAACCAGCTGCGCCACCTGCGGCCGCAGCTCGCTAATCACAGTCTCGAATATAGGTAAGCCCGGCACGAGCGGGCCGAGCGACTGCTCCCAAGTTTCTTCGACGAAAGCAAGCATACGGTCGTGGAAGAATTCGTCAGGTCCTGCGAAGGAGACGGCCCGGACGGCGCACTTCTCACGCAGCAGCGAGTCGAAGCTCACTAGGTCCATCTGGTCTCTGTAAGTGCCGAGGATTCGCCAGAGGTCGTAGTAGTCGCGGGCGCGTGAGCGGCTCCAGCCTCTCCTCTCGAACATTTCCGCCTGTTGCAGGAGCGCTCGCAGCTTTTCGGCAACGATCTCTTCAAGGGAATATACCTTCAATTCCGCGTCGAGCGGCTCGCCGTACTCGTGGATGACCTGCCGCTGCTCAGCAGGCAGCAGGACTCTCTCATCCATCGTTACCTCGACCATGACGCGGGTCTGTAGGCGGCTATGCCACGGAAACCGCGCTCGGATGGCGAACGCTTCCTGACCGCCTGGATGGGGTTCCCTCTCCGTGTAACGCTCACAGGTGATCTCCACAGGAGCGTATTCGTCCAGTAGTCGCACGGCGGTTCCGCACACTTCCCTTATCAACCCCTCTATCTCGTTGCCAGCCGGAATCCCTTTCAGCGTTGAGAAGTCCAGGTCCTCAGAGAAGCGGTAGTCACCGAAGTAGCACTTTCGGAGGGCTGTGCCTCCCTTGAAGACTAGTGTGTCGCGGAGCACGGGCGTCCGGCTAACGCCAGCCAAGACCCAGGACAGCAGGTAGTCGCGTTCAAGCGCCTCCCAGGGGATGCCGAGGCGTCGGCGCGCTTCCTGTAGGCGGGTGCGGAGTGGTCTCATGCCCCAACCATCCTTGGCAGGTTCTCCTGCACCATCCAACGGCCGTTGCAAGGCCCCTTGCGAGGCCCAGTAGGGTCAAGCTTGCGGTAGCCCTTGATCGGCAACGCCGCTAACTCCTCTAACTCGAAAGGGGGAACCCCCTGGGCTTCGAGCACCCACCCCAGGCGCTTGGCTGTGGTCACGCCCAGCCTGATGGCGTACTCTGTGATGCGTTCGATGTCTAGTCGAGGCATCGCGACTTGGAAGGCGTAGAGCACCTCCCCGAATCCCCCACAGTGCTGGGGCATCGAGAGGCAGTTCAGCAACGTGCGCTCCAAGTCAGACATGGGCACATGGGCTTCGCCTACCCACAGATTCTCACCGCCGAAGAAGCGGCTGGGCTTGACCTGGATGAACCGGTACGTTGTATCCCCGACGACGAAGCCGCCCCGGGCCCTCTCTCTCCCGTCCTTCTTCGGTCGGGGGACCCAGGCATCCGTCGTCGTAAGGACGAACACATCCCTTGGTATCTGCTCCGTCAACCCATGATGGTGCAGGGCCGACCAGTGGGAAATCATGGCTGGGTCGACCAAGGCCACGGCTATCTCGAATTCGTGGGCAGCCGCAACTCCAGGGACCGTGGGAGAGAGCGCATAGAGTCCTCGCCGCAGCGACACGATCCAGTTATTCTTACGGAGGTGATACAGCGCCTCAGAGAGGTAGGCGTCCTTCAGGCCGACGCGGGGCGCCAGCTCCCTGGCCCGCTCCGTCGTGAAGATGCGGTTTCCCTCATAGGCGAGCAGCCGGACCAACTCGATGCCGACCAGAGATTGCTTGGGCTTTGTGCTAGCAGTCATTGTACGCATTCCAAGTGGTCACATCTGGGAGAGCAAGCAACTACTTGCAAATCTACAGCGAAACTTGGATAATGTCAAAGACGCTGTGCTCCTGAGCTAACAATCAAGAGAGGGTCGATGACATCACCTACAGCCAGTCAGACATCCGTACGCCTCGAAGCCACATTCGGCCTTGGGCGCGACTGGACGTCGCAGGCTGGGCAGTCCGCAACGGTCTGGGAGACGCCTGCCTATCATCTTCTGTGGTTCGATGATGCAGCGAGCGATGTGGAACTACGGAGGCTGTGGGAAGCACGGAAAGGCCACCAAGCCTACCCGGTTGTCCTGCTGGCCCCTCTGGAGGACGACTCGAAGGTCCGTATCGCCGGGCCGCAAGACGCCCGCCCAGTTCGGGAGTTGTCCGCCGGACGCGTCCTCGACCTGCTGGAGACGAGCCGCAGCCTGGCGGCCCGCGAAGCTGCGTCCTTCCTCGCCAGGGAGCTCAGCCGCCTCGAAGAGGCTGTGGTCCCCAGTACATATGTTACGTGTCGCGACAATCCCGAAGAGACTGCCTTTGAGGATGCCTTTCGCTCTTCGGATCGGGTACAAGGTCTCACGCACGACTTCTACAAGTACCCCGCTAGATTCAGCCCTCACTTTGTCCGATTCATCTTGGACCACTGCACAGAGCCCGGTGACTATGTGCTAGATCCGTTCATGGGTGGGGGCACTATGATCGTCGAGGCCATAGCAAGTGGCCGGTGCGCCATTGGGTCAGATGTAAATGAACTGTCCTACTTTGTGACCCGGGTCAAGACCACCCCGCTGAGCCTTCAAGATGTCGCCGACATCCGTGTCTGGGTTGCCAAGGTCAAGGATGCTGCTGGAGAACTGGACTCCATGCCCCCCTTGGCCCCCAGCCCCGTCCGCAATATGCCCCCTAACAGCTACTCCTTTTTTTCCACCGCTACCAAGTTAGCGACAAGTCTTGGTCTTGCTCGTCGTCGCCGATTTGCCCGATGTGCGCTCCTACGAGTAGGTCAATGGGCGTTGGACTCCAGGCTTCTCATCCCAACCAACACAGAGATTGCAGATAATTTGGAACAACGCGTCCACGCCATGCTTGGTGGACTTGGTGCTCTAGTATCAGCGGCCAAGGAGAGTGGCACCTATAAGAACAAGATCACAGCGGAGCGCCGTCTGCTGCCGTACTCCGCTGCCAACCCTATGTTAGCAAGGGTACTCCAACGCCGGGGGGTCAGCCCCAAACTCATTCTGACTTCGCCGCCGTACCCAGGCGTGCACATGCTATATCATCGGTGGCAAATACAGGGACGCAGGGAAACTCCTGCGCCATACTGGATAGCCGACCTCCGGGACGGACACGGGGAGGCGTACTACACCATGGGTAGCCGATCCACCTTGGGGTCAAGAAACTACTTTGAGAGGCTTCGGGCTGCCTTCCGTAACATCAGGGCGATCGGTTCTTCGGACACTAAAGTAGTGCAATTAATTGCATTCTCCCGAGCGGAAACACAGCTGCCCCTCTATCTAGAAGCCATGGAAGCCGCAGGCTTCGCGGAAAGCTGCATCGGCTCTATTAGCTCACGTCAGGAAAGAGCTGTTCCCAACAGAAAATGGTACACCCAAGGGAGATCCTCCAATGACGCAAGCTCGGAGGTGTTCCTTGTGCATAGGCCTCGATGCTAGTCGGCCTCAGAAAAGTCTTCATCTCTAAGCGCGCTCAGATGCTCAATAAGGGGCAGCAAGATCGGTGCAATGGCAGCAGTGATCTTGTAGACTTCATCTTGCGGAGCTACGGACGCCGCTTCCTCGTATGCGGCTTCCGGCATTCTAGTGTCTTCCACCATTCCCCCAGGACGCAGCAATGCCAGCGCCATGAGCATCATCCCGAATTCCCAACGCGCCCTTACGAGCTCCGGGATTCCTTTCGACGTCTTAAGTTCGCTTTGTAGATAAATGTTGTCCATGTTTATGTAATAGGAGTATCCGTCGCTATTAGAAGCTCCATTCTCTGGGGGATCATGCACAACTTTGAGAGCCGAGTACTCATTGAAGGAATAATTGGACCAATCGGGCTTGAACACACGGTTGGGTTGAGGTAGGGCCAGCCCGCTCGGGGCTGTGCCATTGCCTGAACCTGGTTCAGTGTGAGGCTGACGGCGGCCATTCCCTCCAGAGGGAGTCTGATGAGGCCCCACTTTCACCGTAAAGCGGTTGGTAAAGGGAAATACCAGCGTGGCATCTTGAACGACTAATTCGTAAACGAAGGACTCGCCTTCTGACGCTCCATCAGGCGGCTTTAAGTTTAGAGTGGCTACGCCATTGTTGAGGTTCAACGAGTGATTCGGAACGTCCACACCGGCATCTTGGGTTAGGATGCAACGCAGGTCAAACGTGCCTGGCAACTCCGTTCGGTGAAAATAGTCATTTACAACATCAGTGGTGAAGGAGATCCTACTCCGCATATTCTTCGGAGTGGTGCGGAGCAGTTCCTTGCCATAGTCGACATCCTTGAATTTGAATATCGTAGGGTGGGGTTTCCCCGCATATTGCTCAGCCCCCGGCACATCTGCAGGGCGAAACGGATTGGGCAGGGGACCCTGGCCACTGAATAGCCGGGCAATCGCCGGCGACTTGCGCATTATGGCCTCTAAAGTTTGCCGAAAGGGCTTCGATTCCTCCAACTTCGCAGCGGCATCCTCTTGGTGGCGCTGCTGACGTAGGTCACGCAACCCTTGGTGTGTCTTCAGTGAGGTCTCTAGTTCGTCTTCTATTTCTCTCAGCAGTTCACCCTCTTCCATACGGTCCCTGCTGTTCATGAAGAGATCCTCGCGCAAACGGCCGCTAAGGCCGGTGCAATCGACGATCAGCAGTAGCGAGTCGCGGAGGCGGTCAAGGCCCACAGCCTTCCGACCGAAGAAGTGTTGCTGGAGGAGACCCTGTGTTTGTCCATTAACCGTGAAGAGTATGCCTTCGGCATTCTTGTAGTTGTCAGCTTTACCTCTCTTGAATGCATAGATGGAGGTTGGAAGCTGATTACTGCGGATTGTGACCGGGTTACTCGCTGGGAACCCAGCCTCCAGATTCTCGTTGCGATCATCGCTCAAACGGACGGCAATCCCGTTTAGGTTGGTGTCATAACTGCCGGGCCCACCCGCGTAGTCGCGGCATTCATGGAGTCGGATAGGTAATGCTGGCCGGGATACAAGCAGATCCAGCTTCTGCAAGAGTCCATCTCGCCGCAGGATGTGACTCTTTCCGGTCATCTGATATTCATACAACTTAATGGCGGTACCCCATTCCGTATCTCTGACATACGCCCTGTTGCCCTGGGGGAAGAGGGGCAGCATCTCTGCACGGAACCTAAGCACTCCCTCCGGAAGGGGGGAGAGATAGGTGTACATGGAAATCTTCCTCTGTCCCGTTGGATCTTCCCGCCTGACAACGGTGAATCCCCATTCAGCGATAGAAGCATCGTATGGCTGCGGTGCGTCGATAGACGGATTACGCCGACTGACGATCAGTTGCAGATTGTGATGACCACAAAACCGAAGTGCACCGGTTCCACCCATGTTGAACTTGCCCTGAACAAATTGGACATTGACTTTATTACCGTGGTCGAGCGACAAAAGAGTGTTGGGCATGGAGTTTGGAGTTTGTCCTTCGCCCGAGTCAACTATGGTGAAGCTCACATTTTGCCGCCCCCCAGTGGCAGCGAGCGTTATACGATTGGCGACCTCTCTGCGTTTCTGGTTGTCCCATTTAGCAATGTCACCCATGGTGTCAGCTTTGCTGCGCCCTCCACCAAAGAACTCAGCCACGGCTTCGGAAATAGTCAGTGGCGCCCGCAGGGAGTCTGGGCGAACCCCGGCATGCCAGCACTCACCCATCAGAACGGCATCCACCGAATTCACAAGCTTCTCCACTAAAGCTGCTTCCGGTCTACTAGTCTGATTCCCCATAGAGGAAAAGTTGTTGTCCTTGCCCCCAAATGGTACCCACACGTCCGGATTGTCCCAATACCCGGCCCGGCTGAGGATTGATATAACCTCAGCTTCTGTATCGGCTCGCAGGAGGTCCATACACAGGGTTTCTACGCTAAAGCCAAGTTGCACGCTGAATCCTCCTTTAGGCCTTCAGAGTGAAGCGCCTTTGGTCCCTCGACCCATTGCGGAACTTTGCTTTCGTGTCTTTCAGTTCCGCATGAATCGCCCTGAATGCCGCCTCTATCTGGTCCTCTGTGTACCCGTAGTTGCTCCTGTTTGACAGCTGACCCAACAGACGCAGCTTGTCTAGAATTGCATTGACTCTCTGCTCCGCGAGTCGCTTGAACCTTTCGTCTTTAGTTTCCTTTGCACGTTCCATGCTTCATCTCACCACACGACAAGATATTCTAGGACTACATTGTGTAAATGTAGGACATATACGAGTATAATAGAGCGTGACCGGCTGTCAAGGGGGAATGGTTGACCTGCGCTGGGGATGGAGACCCCTGCGCTGGCCGACGCAGAAACTCGTGAAGTCGCTGGGCTGCGAGGGGATCTCCAAGAGCCAGGTATCTCGTATCTGTCAGGAACTGGACCAGGTGGTGGAGCCGTTTCTGGGTCGCCCGCTGGACGGAGGCCCGTATCCCTACCTCTGGCTGGACGCCCTCACGCAGAAGGTGCGCGAGGAGGGACGGATCGTGAACGTGAGCGTGGTGGTGGCCACCGCGGTGAAGACAGAGGGCAAGCGTGAGATTCTCGGGATGGACGTGGGGACGAGTGCAGGACGGCGCTTTCTGGTTGGGCTTCCTGCGCTCACTGGTGGCCCGTGGGCTGAGTGGCGTGCAACTCGTCACCTCCGTTGCCCACCAAGGGCTGAAGGATGCCATCGCCACTGTAAAGGGTGTTGCTGTTCTACGATTCTGTCCCCTACTAACTGTTCAGCGAATATGTCATCCCATGAGGGATGTAACGTTGAACCAGAAGGAACAGGCAAGGATCCAGGTGCTCAACAGCGTATTGGAATATCAGCTTCCTATTGCCGAGGCTGCCGAAGTCATGGGGGTCAGCCAACGTCATGCCAAGCGTCTCCTAGCCGCTTACCGCAAGGACGGCGCCGCCGCTCTGGCCCATGGGAACAGAGGCCGTAGGCCCCACAACGCTGTCCCCGCAGCTGCCGCGGCTGCCGTGGTGAAGCTGGCCAGCAACCACTATGCCGGCGCCAACCATAGTCACCTCACCGAACTGCTTCGGGAACGCGAGGGCATTGACCTGAGCCGTCCCACCGTGCGCCACATATTGGTCAAGGCCGGATTGGGCAGTCCTCGCAGCCGCCGCTCCCCACAGCACCGCTTCCGGCGAAGGCGTATGCCCCAAGAAGGCATGCTGGTGCAGATCGACGGCAGCCAACACCCGTGGCTGGAGGAGCGGGGACCGAAGCTGGGGCTGCTACTCGCCGTGGACGACGCCACCGGCATCGTGGCCCAGGCGGTATTCCGCACCAGCGAGGACACCCGTGGCTACCTGGTGCTCCTGGAGGGATTGGTCCGGCAGTGGGGGATCCCCTTGGCCCTCTACAGCGACCGCCATGCGGCCTTCAAATACAACGCCCGTCGGGTGCCGGTGCTGGCCGAATCCACCCAGTTCGCCAGGGTGATACGGGAGTTGTGTCAAACGCCAAGATCTATAGGCCGGTAAGTTGAGGAATCGCCAGGGTCTTTAGGCCAGTTCGCCAAGGTCTTTAGGCCACCCTGGGCGTCAAATCGGAGAGCATGGCCGCACTTCATTTCGAGGAGCGGCGATGGCTTACAAGGAGGTGTCCAGGGTGGACATAGTGGAAGTTATCCGGCGCTGGCAGAGAGGGAACAGTCAGCGGCACATAGCCTCGGGGACGGGACTGTCCCGTGAAACCGTCGGACGATACATCGCCGCGGCGGAGCGGCTGGGCGTGTCTTGCGAGGGACCGGCGCCCACCGAGGAGCAAGTGAGTCGGCTGGCGGCGGTCGGGCGTTCCGGTCCACGGGCGGTGGCCACGCCAGCCGAGGACAAGCTGGTCCCCTGGGCCGACCAGATCTATCAGTGGCTCACCGTCGACCGCTTGCAGTTGACCCGCATCCAGGAGTTGTTGGCGGAACAGGGCTGCCGGGTTTCCTACACGTCGCTGCGGCGCTTCATCCAGCGGCGCAACTGGCAGAGTCGGAGTCGCACGACGGTTCGGATGGAGCAGAGTGCGCCGGGGGAAGTGGCGGAGCTGGACTTTGGGCGCTTGGGATTGGCGCCGGACCCAGAGACCGGCCGCCACCGGACGGTGTGGGCGCTGATCGTGGTGCTGGCCTATTCCCGGCACTGTTTCGTGTGGCCCACCTTCAACCAGAAGCTGGAAGACGTCGTCGACGGACTGGAGGCGGCCTGGGCTTTCTTCGGCGGTATTCCCCACTATCTCGTCATCGACAACTTCCCCGCCGCAGTCGCGGGCGCCGACGCCCTGCATCCCCGGCTCACCCGCGGCTTCCTGGAGTATTCACAGCACCGCGGCTTCATCGCCGATCCGGCCCGCGTGCGTCACCCCAAGGACAAGCCCAAGGTGGAGCGAAGCGTCCAATACGTGCGGGAGCGCTTCTTCAAGGGCGGCAGCTTCAGCAGCTTCTCCCACCTGAGGGAGGAAGCGGCACGTTGGCGCCGTGATGTTGCTGGGCATCGGGTGCATGGCGCCACCCGGCGGCAGCCGCTGGCTGTCTTCCAGGATGAGGAGCGGCACGCCCTCGCTCCCTGGGATGGCGAGCCCTACGAGATTACCCACTGGCGCACCGTCAAGGTGCATGCCGATCACCACGTGGCTTGCCAATATGCCCTTTACTCAGTCCCGGCTGCCCTTTGCCCGCCGGGCCAGCAGGTGGAGATCGGGCTGGGCAGCAAACTGGTGCGCATCTACCACCGGGGAAGGCTGATCAAGCTCCACCCCCGCCAGCCTCGCGGTGGCCGCTCCACCGACTTAGAGGACTATCCGTCGGAGCTCACCGCCTACACCATGCGGGCGCCGGACAGCATCAAGCGCAGCGCAGCAGAGCAGGGTCCTGCGGTGGCTGACTTCGTCGAGCGCCTCTTCGACGGTCCTCTGCCTTGGGCCAAGGTGCGCCAAGGCCACAAGCTCATACGCCTCGGCCAGCGTTACACCCCGGAACGCCTCGACGACGCATGCTACGGGGCGTCAAGCGGGGGCAGACTATACCAAAGAACCAACGCCACCGGGTCCAGGCGTTCGAGTAGCCGCCGCCGAGTAGACCTAAGGAGCAGGCTTCCGAGAGTTAGTGACGTATGTACGTCCCGAGAGAGGGCCGTTGTAGCGGCTTTCATCTAAGAATTGGAGGAGGCTTTTCAACTCACGACGCTCAGTAGGTAGGACTATACGGTCCCCATCGAACTCTAGGTCCAACTGAGTCCCCGCAGCAGCGTCCCGAATCTCGGCCGGGGTATAAACATCAAGGACCCCAGAGGCCACGACCGCGCCAATAAGCTTCCGGGTGGGCTGATCAGCCGTTAGCATGAAGTCCTCCAATTCTGCAACTCGGAGTGTCGGGTGGCCGGCAAAATCCCGCAACTCCTGATCTGTCGCGTCGCGATAGATCTCCATCACGTCGAAAATGGCACGCAGATTTGAAAAACTCTTGAACTTGATTAAACCATCATCTATCACAGAGGTAAGTGAACTCGCCAGAGTAAAAGCAGGAGCTGTGAGACGACGGAAAGAGTTTCCCTGGAGCACAACCGCGAATCTCCTGTCGAGCACCTGCGCAACTGTGAATTGTTGCACTAAGACGCGTCGAGCCTCATTCGTACCATCACCAGTAAACAAGGCCTTGACCCCGGCGTCGGCGAAGTTGGCAAGATCCAAGGGTTCAACCGCGGTTGGATTTCTGTTGAGCGTCTCCCGGAGCATTTCGGCTTCTGGAGTCACTTCCATAGTAAGCAACTCATTCGTGTCCGGCTTCCACCTACCGTCGAAGGGAACTTCCTCGTTCACTCCTTTAAAGAAGCCCTCTGCCTCGGAGGCAAACATTTCCTCAACGTCGTTCTGAATAGTCCCGTCCAACTGTACGCGTCTGGCGACCAGCTCGCCGTTGATTCGGCATGCAGCGAAGAGATTCTCGGGCATTGGTATCACCTCTCCAAGTCAATTAGGGTGTAGTCAGTCAACTGCCCAACGATGACATTGCCAACAGCACTCCTCAGGGTTCTTCTAGTAATCAGGACGTACGTTACTCCCTCGGAGGTACCCACCTTGTAGAAATTCCAACGGAACAGCCTAAGCAACGGGTTGAAATGGTAGTTGTGACCAGTTAGGGCCAAGGCCAAGAAGATTGCAACGGCAGGTACCAAGACCAGATATTCAAGATCCGAGAATGATGTCCTAAGTAAGGGCACCAGATAAACAATCAGCAACCCTAGACTCTCCCTGTCGGCTACTTCGACGCTGGAGAATGAAAACGGCAGTCTTTCGATGTGTTTCTTTACGAAGACTAACAAAGCCAACCCGAGCACGACCAGAAACAACCCGGTCAAGGCAAGAGCGGCCGACGGAAGCCATTTCCCCTCGAAAAACCCTACCACCGCATAGACAAACAACACTGGCGCTATCGAAGTACCAGTCAAGACTATGCTGGCAAAGAGACTCACGAGCCAGAATCCACCCTTTCCCTCGGGCAGGGGAAATTGACCCTAAGGAAGACGATATTATAACAGCCGAAGGCATGGATCATTATAACCCTTGCTGATGGGAGGGGTTAACACAGCACGCTGAAGCAAGCCGGCCTAAGAATCGCTGGTGCTGGAATCCAGCAGCCCCGCTCACTCCAACGCAGGGTGAAGGACTGGCGTGGCGTCATGGCCCAGCATCTGGTCTATTCCGGTTCTGACGACCTGCCCCTGAGCGAAGCGACGGAGCCGAGTTGGTCTTGGTTGGAGCGGGAAACAAGGTTCCCACTGTTGGTAACATTCCTTGCTGAGGCAACAGGACCGGCAAAAGTAATTGTCGCTGAACAAGCAGGTCACCGAGATGCACCGCGCGGTTGACGCAGGGTCGCGCCCCCAGGGATGGGACGACGCTATGGCAGAACAACACCGGATGCTGACCGGCTTGCGCGCGGTCCGCGCGTCCAACCCCGTCGGCGGTGCTGCCTCCGGCCATCGTGGCCGAGCTGGGCGGCGTCGAGTACTTCGTCGAGTACATCGCCTCGGTTTTCTTCGGGGTGAGACCAAGTAACCCACTCGCGGCTAGGTCAGCTACGCCAAGCTGAGTACCGCAGCGTTTCATTGATGCTATTGCCTAGCGGAACGAAGTTGGCGCAACTGGATTTCTAGAAGAGGATGACTACTCGTCCGAGTCCTTGCGGGGCCTGCCCTCCGACGCCCAGAAATAGACGGCCCCGACGGTACGCCGGACCTCAATGCTAACGCCCAACGTTTCCGCCGCCGCGTTGAGCCTGCGCCGAACCGCCTGGGTCGTCTCGTCCTCTCCGGGCCCCAGCTTCCCCGCTTGTCCCGAGGGCACGCCCTGGATATACCCGACGTACTCCTGAAGCAGCGCCGCGCGCTTACCGGTTACGCTGTTCGCGCGTGCTTCGCCTATCGGAACAATGCCGAATATGGGCATTCCGTCTACCTCCTGGTGCGAGTGACCGCATCGGGCAGCCAGCCCTCTGGACGGCGAGCATAGCACTGCCATCGGCAGTTCTGTACTCCTCCGACTCCCGGACGCGGCCTTCGCCTACTCAAAGCCAACGCTAACGGCTTCCTCGTCAAAGCTCCCTCTCCTTCTCGCTACCGCTCTCCGCTCCCCAGCCCATCGGATCAGCCGGCGAAGTAGAGCTGGAGGATTTCCAACGCCTCTTCCTGGGTGATGACCCCCCTGAAGTAATCGGCCAGGGCCGCGATGGCCTCGTCGCGGTCGATCGCTTCGTTCTTGTCCGCGTCGTAGTCGCTGGCCATGCCTGGCAGGTCCACGTTGGTCACCGTGATGGTCACCACGACGGTCGCGCTGACGCCCGATGAGTCCGCGGCGGTGACGGTCACCTGGTAGACGTTCTTCTCCGCCTCGTAGTCCAGCGCCGTCCCAGCCCCGACCCTGATCTGCCCCGTGCCCGTATCGATGGCGAACAGCGCCGCGTCGACACCGCCGAAGGCGTAGGTCAGCGCGCCGCCGTCCGGGCTCGTGGCTGCGACCGGGGCCCCCACGGCCTCGCCCTCGCCCGCGTTCTCCGCCACGCTCCGCTCGAACAGACCATTGAGGGCGTCCGGGAACACCGGGCCGGTGTTCTCCTTGACGGCAGCGCCCGAGATCGCCTGCCTGCTCTTGTCCGGCCCGTGGCCGTCGGCATACGACGCCGTGACCCGCAGGTAGTAGCCCAGGTCGGCGTCCACCGCCGCGTAGGCGTTCGCCTCGGCCCCACTGATGGTCCTCCACGAGTTCGACCACGGGGTTCCGTCGCGCGAACGCTCCCACTTCCAGACCACCTCCCCCACCACCCCATCGGGGTCGGTCAGGCGGGCCGCGAGGGGGACGCCCACCCGCGGCTGGGACGACAGCAGAACGAGCGTCCCCGGCTCGCCCACGTTGACGACGGCGATGGTCACCGTGACGGAGGCGTCGACAGCCGTGTCGGGGTCCCCGTTGAAGTCCCTGCCGTCGCGGACCGACACGACGACCGTGTAGACGGCCTGCGTCTCGTAGTCGAGGGGCGCATTGCTCCATAGCTGCCCCGTGGATGCGTCGATCTCGAAGGCCCCGGCGTCGTCGCCGTTCAGCGAGTAGGTCAGCGTGTCGCCGTCGGGGTCCGCGGCCGAAACCGGCTCGCCTGCCCCGCCGGACTCCGCGTCGCCGGAGCCCTCCTCCACCTCGATCGTTATCCCCCCATCGGCATCCAGGCCGGGGAACCGGGGGACGGTGTTGATCAGCACGGGGTCGCCGGTGACGGCCTCCGCTCTCTTGCCCCGTCCGTGGCCGTCGGTATAGGACGCCGTGACCCGCAGGTAGCTGCTCAGGTCCCCGATGGCCGGGGTGTAGGAGTCGGACACGGCCCCGTCGATCTCGGTCCAGTCGGCCTGGTCGGCGGAGCGCTCCCACAGCCAGACGACGCGGGCGAGCCCGCCGTCGAGGTCGGTGAGCGTGGCGGTCAGCGCGACGTCGACCTGGGGCTGGTGGGACGACAGGGCGACCGCGCCCGGCTCGTCCACGTTCTCAACGTTGATGGTCACCGTGATGGAGTCGTCCCGCGCGTCGCTGTCCCTGCCGGATGAACTCTTGCCGTCGGAGACCGACACGATGACGGAGTAGGCGGCCTTGGCCTCGTGGTCCAAGGGCGCTTTGGTCAGCAGCTGGCCGGTGGCGGGGTCGATGTCGAAGGACTCGGCGTCGACGCCGCGCAGGGAGTAGGTCAGCGTGTCGTCCTCGCGGTCCTTGGCGGCGACGGGCTCCCCGATGTCCGCCCCGGCAGGCGTGTTCTCGGCTATCGAGCGGTCCGTCGTGGCGCCGTCCGTGAACTCAGGCGACCGGTTCTGCGGCGCTCCACCGCCACCACCGCCACCACCGCCGCCGCCGCCCGATGGCGGACGTGGCGGGGGAACGTAGCCCGGCTGGCAGGGCGGCTCACCGCCACTGGTGCAATCATCGGTCACGGTGATGGTGGCGGTTTGGCCGTCGCTGTCCTCGGCCGTGATTTCCACTACGGCTTCCTTACCTGGCTGGGTCTCGTAGTCCAGTGGTGTAGCGCTGATTCTTAGTTGGCCGTTATTGTCGATGGTGAAGTAGCCGGCATCGGCGCCACGCAGGCGGTAGGTCAGCGCCTCGCCGCTATTGGAGTGCCGGGCCTGCACTCGTCCGATGCCTCTTCCCTCGGCAGTATTCTCCTGCACCCTGTAGGTCGGCGGGGCCTGCGTGAAGAATGGGCCGATCATTACAGAACTGGTCGTAAGGAACTGCTCGGTCCGCCCTGTCCCTGCCCGGTCGTTGTAGAACGCGGTGGCCCTGATGCAGTGGCCTTGGTCCGCCGCCGCCGGGGTGTAGCTGCTGCTCCTAGCCCCGCTGACGGTCGCCCAGGCGGTGACCGTCGGGCTGTCGACCGTGCCGCAGGAGCTGTTGTTGGGTTCGCCCCTTTCCCACTTCCATTCCGTGACGTTTACCCCACCGTCCTCGTCCTCCATGTTGAGCCGCACCGTCTGCCCGATGCGCGGTTCCTCCGCGTTCGTGTGCAACATGCCGGGTTCGTCGACGTTGGTGACGCGAATGGCGACGTTCAGGCGGCCGACGCTGGCGCCGTCCCCCTGCTCCCGGGCCTCTACGGTGACCTGGTAGCGGTTGTCGCGGTTGGAGTCGGCCTGCACCTCGAAGTTGGGGACTTTGTTGAAAGTGAGGACGCCTCCGTTGCTGAGGGTGAAGTCCTCCCCCATCGGCGCCCGACAAAGCCAGGTCTATGCCCTTGAGGTCCGGGTCTGTGGACGTGAAAGTGGCCAACGCGGCGCTCGTGCTCGTACCCTCCTCGAATTCCAGGCTGATCGGACCACTCACCTCTGGCGTTTCGTCCACGTCCTCGACGGTGATGGTGACGGAGACGGTGTCTGTCAGTCCGCCCGGGTCCGTGGCGGTGACCGTTACGAAATGCTGCTCCCTGCCTTCGTGGTCAAGCTCGGCCTTGGTGCGCAGCTGACCGGTGGACTCGACGATCTCGAATTCGTCGGAGGCGGCGATGCTGTAGGTGAGCCTGTCGTTGTTGCCGTCGGTGGCGGCCACGGGCGCGCCGAGGTTCCTTCCAGCCGTCAGGTTCTCGCGGATGGTGCGCTCGTAGTCGCCGTCCGCGGGGAACACGGGCGACTCCGGGTCCGGCGGCGCCTCCTGCACCCGGTTGACGCTGACGGCGGCAGCGGTCTTGCCCGTGCCGTGGCCGTCGTCGTAGGAGGCGACGGCCCGTAGGTAGCTGCCCACGTCGTCGGCGGCGGGTGTGTAGGACCGCGAATCCGCGTTGGCGATGGCGGCGCCGGCGCTGCCCCGGCTGGAGGTGCGGCGCCACTGCCAGGTGGTCCCGGTGGGGATGTCGTCGTCCTCCAGCATGGCTGTGAGCGAAGTGCCTTCCTGAGGTTGCACCGTGGACAGGGATACGGCGCCCGGCTCCTCGACGTTCTGGATGTTGACGGTCACCACTTTGTCCACCGTGTGCGACCCGGCCTCGGCCCTCACGGTGACGCTGTAGCTTCGCTGCTCCTCGAAGTCCGGAGATTCCTTGAATGTGAGCACGCCGTTGCTGGCGAAGGTAAAGTCGGCGCCGCCCGCCGTCAGGCTCATGGTGACGGTCGCGCCCTCGGGGTCGGTGGCAGCGTAGCGGCCCACCTGCCTGCTGCTGGCGGAGTTCTCGGGGAAGTCGTCGACGGTGTCGGGCCCGGTAATCACGGGAGGTTCGTCCACGTTCTGGACGATGACGTCGACGTGCAGCTCTCCACGCTTGTTGCTGGAGTCGGTGGCCTGGACGGTGACTTCGTATTGGTTGTTGCCGCCGGAGTCCGCCGGGCGCTCGTAGTCGGGCGCGCTGGCGAATTTGAGGACGCCGTCGGTGATGGTGAAATCGCCCCGGTCCGTGCCGCCCAGGCTCCAGGTGATGTTGCTGTCGCCCTCGGGGTCGAGGGCGGTGTAGGCGGCCACGTCGCCGGCGCCGTTCTCATCGTAGTCGGCGATGGTGGTAACCCCGCCGATCACCGCCGGCTCGTCTACGTCGTCGACCGTGACTGTCACGGTGATGGTGGCGTCGATCGTCGTGTCCGCGTATCCGTGAACGTCCTTGCCGTCCGTAACCGACATGGTGAACGAGTAACTGTCGCGGGACTCGTGATTCAGTGCGGCCTTGGTGCGCAGTTGACCGCTCGATGCAACCACGTCGAAGAAGGCGGCGTCGGTACCGGAGATCGAGTACGTGCGCCGGTCGTTGTCGGCATCTGTAGCCGCGATCGGAGTGCCAATGATCCGTCCCGCAGGTGTGTTCTCGTCCACGCTGCGGGCCCCGGTCTCGCTGGACGGGAACTCAGAAGGACTGTTCGCGCTCTGGGTAATGGAATTCGCGGCGCTGTCCTTTCTGGCGTGGTTTCCAAGCGTGTCCTTCAGCGGCTTGTGGACGTTCTGCACCTGCATCAGGAGGGACTCGGGGGTGCTAGCGAATGGATCTTCGTAGGAGACGGTAAGTCGGTCGGTCGCCAAAACGGCCGATGACAGCGTCAAGGTCACCACCTTGCCCAGGACCGAGATCGCGGTGATCTGACGAGACGTATCGTCGCTCGTGTCTGTGACCTCGAAGAAAGATGTACCGGTGGCGGTGGGCGCTGAGTCTTCGTCCAGCGCCTTGTCCCATGTCAACGTCACGTCGTTCCCATTCGCCAACGCGTTCGCGCGGACCAGGGTTGGGCGCACAGCGTCAACGAGGTAGTCGGTTCGGACGCTGTCCCACAGTCGTGCCGGAGCAATGGCTTTGGTGGAGGCGTAGCGGACCAGGCCCGGGCCGGTCAATTTGCCGATGTCTCCGCTGCTCGGGACCATGACGCCGTCGGAATCGGTCTCGCCTTCGGTCAGTTCGTACCGAAACACCAGGGATGTCGTGCCCGAGCCGCTGTGGTAGGCCGCGCGTCGCCTCTCGGCACCAACCTCCAGTGGAAGTTCCGGCACGCCGCTTACGATCACGGGTTCGCCGAAGGTCACCGTCGCCTCGATGGCGTCCTGCTCCCCAAACCCTCTGCCCCAGATGTAGGTCTTGTCCGGTCCCGGGTCTGTGATGACGATCTGAATCCTATCGTTGCGGACCTGCTGGCTCGAAAAGCTGGCAACGTTGTTTCCTGCGGAGTCCCTGAGTGCTGTTGCTGTGCTGCCGGTCGGCGCCGAGTAGCTGACCGTCACCGCGTCGCCCGCATCCACGGCAGACTCCAGCATCAGCGTGACGACACTGCCTGAGATCGAAACCTCGTCGGTCGCGCGAGCGGAGGCACCGACGTTCACCGTGAACGCAGACGTTTCCGGCTTTGAAGACGTGTCCATCGCCTCGCTCCAGTTCAAGCGCAGCACCGTGCGTTCTACCCGCGCCGTCAGCAGTGTTGGAGCGGTGGTGTCGGTCGCAGTCGGCGTTGCCGTCACCTCCGTCGCTGCTCCGTCACCGTTGTGGTTATAGGCCAACACACGGATTGAATGGCTGACATCGTTCGTCAACCCACTGATCGTCCGCCGCGGGTCTGAGAGATTCGCGACTACCGCTTGCCGCGATGATTCGTACTCCTGTGAGCCGGACTTCCATTGGACCTTGTATCCCGTTATCGGCGAGCCGCCGTCGTCTGGCGGCTCCTGCCAGGACACGGTCAGCTTCCCGCTGCCAACCCCTGTAGCCGAGACGTTCGCCGGCGCGTCGGGCAGGCAGCCGCCATCGTTCCAGGGATTGCGTGTGACCCCGCTGCCGAACGCCGAATCGGTCGCCTGCTGATTGTCGCAGTAGCCACCGAATGCGTCCCGCAACTGAAAGACGACAGTCGCCCGAAACCCTCGCCCATTCGTGTCATTCTCTATCGCCTTCACGTCACGCCAGACACGCGCAAGGTCAGGGTTGCCGTCAGAGTCGTTGTAGTTATCGGCCAACCAGGACGGCATTTGCCCCGATTGCGCACTCCTGACGACGGCGAGGGCTTGCTCGCTCACGGTGTCCTTGGTGATGGGGCAACCGGCCCAATAGGAACCTGAACTCTGATACTGGTCCCCAATCGTGAGAATCACCACCGCATCGGCGAATATCTCAATGGGAGCGCAGGACGGTTCCGCCAGGCTGCCCTGATAAGCCAAAACATGGAAGTAAAGGCGAGCAATCCCCAACGGACCGGGCGTAGCCGTCACGCGGTTCGCCAGTGTGTACACATGCGCCAACTCATGAGCGATCCCATAGATCAGGTTGATGTAGAACCTGGAGATATGGACCTCGTCCGCATCACATTCCCTCAATTTCGACGGGGTCACGGAGGAGCAGAGAATAAAAGCTGCGCCGCTCGGCCCGGGAGTCCAGAACACAGGAACGTTCTGAGTGGTGATGTAATCCCAGGTTTCCCGCAGCCAGGGAGACGAACTTTCGAAGATCTTGACGACCTCGTTTTCCCAGAACTCCCGCGCCTGGCCGGGCTGGGAAGCTGGCGTGCCAGTCGCCGTGGCGGAAGGGTCGCTGTCCCCGTTAGTGTTCACGGCGATCACCCGCACCGTATATTCGGCGCCGTCGGTCAGGCCGGCGATGATGTCCATGTACCGATCGCCCGCCGAGGTCGACTGGTCGACTTCGATGCTCGTTGCCGGATCGCTTGTGAGCTGCCGGGTCGAGTCAAAATCCTCGCTTCCCGACTTCCACTGGATCTTGAACGAAGTAGTCGAGGCCGCGTCGGACGTGGACCAGCGCACTTCCAGCTTCTGGCTCTCGATGCTGTACACGGCGACCGCCGTCGGCGCATCGGGCACGTCAGCTTGTGCTCTGGCCCAGCCTCCATCCAGCAAGAACACAGCGAGAACGCCCAAGAGGGTACACGCCACAAACGCCCGCAACCTTGGCGAAGACAGCACATCAATCATTCGCTCTCACTCAACACGTGGGGATACGCTAGAACGCAAAGGTTACCAAGTCGGCCGCTCCGTGTATGTCGGGGGGCTTGTCCCAAGCGGTTGCCGTTACTGCGAACAGCGATACGTCCCTTCAACAGCCAACTCAGTAGTGGTGGGCCACTGGGGGACTCGAACCGCGTCAGTGCGCCTTTAGGTGCTGTTGCCTGCCCCAGAGCGCAAGTCTACTGCCCACGAGTATCGAATCTTTCCGTTGCGATTGCCTCCTGCCCATAGGCGTAGAGGTTCCGCCCGCCTGCCCCCGCAGGCGCACCTCCTCGTCCCTCGGCCGGACGCTCTTGAGGGAGGCCCACGCCTCCAACAGGGTCCCGTCCACGCTGAAGTGCTCCTCCGACAGCAGGCGCTGCCGCCTCGCTTCGCTCACCACCGCCCCGAAGAACCGGCCCGTCACCTCATGCGCCGGTATCGTGCGAAGACTCGGGGCCAAGGGAAGAGCTGCAGGTCGCCCGCATCGTGCTCTATGGACGGAGGTGGAGCGTATGCGTGGACGGCAGGAGCCGCAGGTGACGATGTTGACCTTCGTGGACCTGGAGGAGCGCGTGCCAGCCGATCACCCGCTCCGCACCATCAAGGTGCTGGCCGATGCTGGTTACCTCGTGGGGACAGCCTACAACCTGGTGCGGATGGCCAGGCTGACGACTGCTGAGACGCCAGCTCCCCAAGCGATGCTGGCCGCGTAAGCAGGGGGCCGCGAGGCCGCTCCTCACGTCACCGGCCCCGAGGCCGGGCCCTCCACCGGCGGTCAGACCGCCCGGCAACGCGTCACTCAGCGACATGGCGGACATGCCAGCAGCCGCACTAAGGCTTGTTTACTCGTGGGACTGGGGAAAGCGCTCTTCAATATTCGCGAAAGGCTCAAGGTTGGGATTCGCTAGCACATAGTCAACTCTGTCCGTGAAGGCTCTGTCGATAATTTCGCAAGTAGTGGAAACATGACTGGGCTCGCCACCGAATATAACGACGGTCACAGGAGCAGGTTCTGTGATTCTGGCCAATTCATTCATGGTCCGTTCTAATTGAGGTGCTTTGGACCGATTCCAGTCTCGCCAGTTTTCTGTAGGGTTGGTCGTTGGTCCAGAGTCCAGGCCGGCTGCTGCAACCCATGCCGTAGACCTTGCCGTGATAGCAGGAGAATCGTCCAAAGCTGAGATGTACAGAGCCTGGCGTTCACCGAACTGTGCTTTTGCAACGGCGTAGTTCCCGTCGGTATCGGTCCCTGTATCAAAGTCAATGATTGCGTTCCACCGAACGCTGGCCATTGCAGCCCAGTCTCGACCATCTACGTCCGACTCTCTGTCGAGAATAGCGATATAGATCCTTAGAGGATCAAATCCATCACAAGCGCGATACATTTGCTCCCAACCTCCACTGTGCGAGACAGGTTCAGGTGGTGGTTCGTCTTGTGTAGAACGGAACATACGAGCGAGGTCATCGGGGTTGGCTTCAATATTCTGAGTATTTCTTCGCATGTAAATGGCATTGCGACGCAAAACTCCTGCATCAGTGCGTGGTACTGCGACGCTCAACTGGTCACACGGAATTTCTATTAAACCAATCTCCAAATCACCGTATTGCACTTGGCGATATGTAAACCTTGGTATGCGGTCTACTTTGCCAGAGACTATCCTGCCTAATTCCGATTCGTCTGGATGATCAGTTACACCAGGAATCCCAGTAACCTTGCCAGATTGTTCCTCAACTCCCAACAAAATGTAAGCTGAACCACTCCGAGGAGTGTTAGCCATTGCTATAATATCTTTGATGAATTCGGAGCGGCTATGGCCGTCGGTAAGATTATATTGCTGAGACTTGAAGTCCAGGTCATCGGATTCTTGGCGCTTTAACAACTCTTCCAACAATTGTCGATCATCCATTTAATTCCTTCCTATGGAAAGCGATAACCCTAGCTTCCGTTTCTGGAACATATTGGATAATTCTGTTGCCTGTCAAGGGCGGAGAGAACGGCTTGTTGAAAAAGTCGGTTTCTGATGGTGAAAGGGTGAGGGAGGAGGGTGGATGTTCAACCTCCTACCATGCAGGGACGGGAGCTGACTGAGGTGACTCGAACTCTTCCACAGTTGTCGCTGTTTTCCTGACCAGAAGACTTGACCGCTGGTGGTGAAGTCTAAAGGGTCGGCGTGGTCAGCTGAGACCCGCTACCTGTCCTTGTACGAACCAGTATCTGCCTCGGACATAAACAGGAAAGGACGCGAGAACAAACCTATGCATGGAATAACCCTCCTTCAACATGTGTGATCATCCCACAAAACTAACTGCGATGATGTCCCCAGGCCATCTCAGGCCTGGGCTGACCGCAAAGAATGGAGCAAGCCCAATTCCCCAGAATCCTGACATCTATCCTGGCCCAGATTTCGGGGATCAGCCCATTTATAATTTCGCTTGGATTCGAGGAGAGCCTGGGCCCGGTCCAGCCTCCTCCGAATCGAGGATAGACTCTGGTTGGAGGGCGGAGGGACTTAAATATGGATAAGGAGCTTGTCTCACAAAGCTCCCTGGCAGGCTTCTCGCTTCTCCGTTTAGACCGATTGCGGCGTGCCACCTCGTGGTTTGCTCGGAAATACGTGAAAGACATGCGTAATACCAACGGACTTCGGAAGATAAAGATCGACGACCTAGCAGGCTGCTGAAAAACCACGAACCGAACAGTGGCGACTGAGGGTGCCGAGGGCCGATCCTAGGGGCACTCGAGACGGAGGTGGAGCGTATGCGTGGACGGCAGGAGCCCCAGGTGACGATGTTGGCCTTCGTGGACATGGAGGAGCGCGTGCCAGCCGATCACCCGCTCCGCACCATCAAGGTCCTGGCCGATGAGGCCCTGGCCCGGCTATCGCCCGAGTTCGACCGGATGTATGCCGAGGTGGGGCGGCCGTCGATTCCTCCCGAGCGCCTGTTGAAGGCGTCGCTGCTGATTGCGTTGTTCTCGGTGAGGAGCGAGCGCGCCTTCTGCGAGGAGTTGGACTACAACTTGCTGTTCCGCTGGTTCTTGGGCATGCAACTGCTGGAGCGCAGCTTCGACGCCACGGTGTTCACGAAGAACCGGCTGCGGCTGCTGGAGCACCAAGTAGGCCAGCAGTTGTTCGACGAGGTGGTCTTGGCGGCGGACCGGCGAAGCCTGCTGTCGGACGAGCACTTCACGGTGGACGGCACGCTGATCGAGGCGGCAGCGAGCCTCAAGAGCTTCAAGCCGCGAGGCGCCGGTCCTCCCCCAGATGACGGCGACCGGGGCAACCCCTCGGTGGACTTTCATGGGGACCGGCGCGCCAACGCCACGCACCAGAGCGCGACGGACCCCGAGGCGAGACTCTTTCGGAAGGGCAAGGGAAAGGAGGCCAGGCTGGTGTTCATGGCCCATGCGCTGATGGAGAACCGCAACGGCCTGCTGGTGGACTTCCTGGTGAGCGAAGCCACGGGGACGGCGGAGCGGGATGCGGTCCCGGTGCTGCTGGCCGGGGCGCGCGAACGCGGTTTCCATCCCCGGACGCTCGGAGGGGACAAGGGCTACGACACGCGGGGTTGCGTGGGGGCCATGCGCGCCCGCGGGGTCACCCCGCACGTGGCGCAAAACACGAGCGGGCGCTCCAGCGCTATCGATGGACGCACGACCCGGCATCGCGGCTATGCGCTCAGTCAGCGTCTGAGGAAGCGGGTCGAGGAGATCTTCGGGTGGATGAAGACGGTGGGCGGGTTCCGGAGGACGCGCTACCGAGGTCTGGACCGCACGGGCCTTGCCGGCTACCTCGTGGGGACAGCCTACAATCTGGTGCGGATGGCGAGGCTGATGACTGCTGAGACGCCAGTCCCACAGGCTATGCAGGCCGCGTAAGCAGGGGCCGCGAGGCCGCTCCTCACGTCACAGGCCCCGAGGCCAAAGGCCCTCCGCACGCGGTCACACCGCCCGGCAACGCGTCACTCAGCGACATGGCGGACATGCCAGCAGCCTCACATCGCCACGAAACCCTTTCTTCCGCAGCCTGCTAGGGGGCCGGCTTTTTTTCTAGAATTTAGAAGTACTGTCTATATTATGTTCCCGCATTTTACTTATACACACACACACACATTTTGTACCTCTGAACACCTCTGGTTTGAGGCTCGTTTTTTGGCGCTTCGTGCGCGACCGTTGTCGACCTCTACACACACCCCTCGAACGGCTTAGGGGAATGCCCCTTTTGCCCACCTCTACCCACCCACGCCCCGGCCCCCCGGCCCCCCGTCCAAGCGCTCGCGTGGCGCGCCACTTGTTCACCCCTACACCTACCCATCGAACGCTTAGGTGAATGCGCCTTCGTTTACCTCTACACCTCTCTACACACATGGGCGCGCCCACCTCTACACCTACACCTAGAGCCCACCCATGCGGCGGTCGCCCGGCCCCCCCATGGAGATGATCACGGTGGCCTTGCCGCCTCCACCCTTTTTGAGCCCGTCATCCTTCCGCGATGACGTCCCGCGGCGCGGCTTCCGTGCCTGCTGCGCCATGACGCGTTGCGCCTGCGCGGCGGGGTCTTCCTTGGTCTTGGCTCCCTCGCCTTCGCTGGGTTTGCCGAGGCTGTCGATAGCGGAGTCCGAGATGGCGTCGAGGGCGACAGCCGGGCGCTCACGCGGCTCCGCTCCGGGCTCCGGGTTGTCGTTGGCGTCGTCGTCGGGCACGTCTAGCGGGTCGTGGTGAGTTGCGCTGTGCGAGCGCGTGCGCGTCGCCTGCGTGTCCAAGGCGTGCTCGTAGGCGGTCGTGGCCGTGCGCGTGACGGGCGCGCCTTCCTCCTGGGCCTCCTCGCGCAGGTCCTCCGCCATGTCGTCGTTCTCGTCAGATTCGACGCGCCGGCCGCTCGGAGTCACCTCCCAGCCGCCGACCTCGCGCTCTAGCGGGTCGGGCGGGGTGTCGTCGTAGCCCACGACCTCAGGGCGCGATGCCTCCTTCACGTCGACGCTGTAGGTGTCGCTGCCAGGGTCGTAGCCGTACTCCACAACCTCGGCGTGCTCGATGCGCCGGGGATAGGGCGCGTCACGGCCCGGTTGGTCGCGCACCTGCAGTCTTGGCCCTCCGGTATGGGCGGCGCTGGCGCGCGCGTCGGGCGCGTCGGGGTCGGGCCTACGCCAAGGTCTTCCAGCGTGCCGGTGGATGGCTCGCTGATAGGGTCGGGCGTCGGGACCTCGGGGGAGGCTTAGTGATCGGGCTCGGTGATGGGGTCTGCCGCCGTTTCGCTGGATGACCCTGCGTAAGGTTCCGTTGGGGTGAGCGTCGTCGTCCACAGCCCACTGGCCGGCTCCAACCCCGGCTCGCGGCGTTGGCTGCGGGACAGGGTCAACCGCGCGCGCCGGGTCGACGCCCGCGGCAGGCTCCACGGGCGCCCACTCCCTCAAACATGCATCGCACCTGCGGACCCGCTCCTGGACGCCGCGGCCTGCGGCTCTCTCGAAGACGTGCTCCGCCGTGCCCTTCGGGAATAGCGCCTCGCATGACGGACAGGTGAACGCCCGTCACGCCTTGACGCCCTTGCCGCTCCTGGCAGCTATCGCCCCGTGCCCTTCATGAACAGTCAGGAGGTTGAATGCCCCTTCATTGGCTCGATGCCCCGACTTTCAACCGGGTTGGACCCTCACTCCAAGGGGATCCTGTTTGCTTCCACCGTTTGAAGCGGTTGCTTCCACTGAAGAGCGCGGTTCCTTCCACCGATTCGGGCGTCGTCGTGTCTAGGGTGGAGGGAGTGGAAGGAGTGGAGGCAAATCTGCCAATTCACTGGGGACTAGGGTCTCGACTCCAGGAAGGTCCGGAGCGCCCGTGCTCGGCCGGAGTCGGAGCCAGGACCATACAGGTATGCGTAAAATGATGGTTCAAGGCGCTTCATCGCCTTTTCCTTCAAGTCGAAAACTGTCGTATCGGGCTCCCGGCAGATTCGGGAGACGGTAAGCCGCTCAAGATTGATCCCTTGCGCCACGGCCTTGTAGCGATCAGTCTCCGGCTCATCCTCTTTCCCCGGCATACCCACTTGGGCCAGCAAATCGGCCATGTGCCGAATCTCATTGTTCCTCAGGATGTAACCCACCTTTCCTCGGGTACGATGAGATTCCGCCTTGTCGTCCGCAGGGCGCTGGCTGGCGCCATAGCGGTCCCAGAGGTTCCACATTAAGAGATCCCTGGGAATATCCTCCTCGCCTTTCGCGGCCAATTGCTGGCAGATCAAGTTGAGAGTGTCCCAAGCGACTGGGCTAAGTTCGGAGGCTTGGATGTAGAACTGCAATTCGGGAAGGTCGCGGCTTTCCAGCCAACTGTCCGTCCTGATGCTGATAAGAATCTTCCTATCCCAGTCGGTCTCCCAAAATGCTTTATTCATGAAAGGAGCGAGCAGAACACGGGCGATCTGGCGACCCTCTTCGGCGGAGGGGGCTCTCGTGGCGCCATACCTGACGTGCCGTCTGGCCAGATCGAGGTACTTCACGCTAGCGAGGGGGATCTTCTCCTCTTTCCAAAGGCTCACACCAAAGGCACGGAGCGCCGGGTGCGCCGTGATGCCTTTCTCGATTGTGTCCATTGTCGACTCGAACGCTTCGGTACGCGTGGCGTCACCTTCAAGTCGCAAGAGCTCGAACCAAATGCTTTCGACCAGACCATCGTCAATGCGCCTGCCGAGCTTCTCTGGGGCCAGCAGCTCGTCCCCTGGGTTCATGTACGCCTCGAGGAATCTGATTTTCCCCAAGTTGCCCAGATCAACTTGCGTCTGATGGCGATGGCCCATGCTGGCCTTCATCAGTAACTCTTGCCGGTTTATCCAGCTCATCAGTTCGCGCCCTCTTCTAGGAACTCGCCCCATTCCTCCATCAGCCTGCGCCGCAGCTCAAGGAGGTCGGAGCGAAGGTAGGCTGCCTCGGTGGCGTTGCCCACCGCGTGCGCCAGAGCGTTCTCCACCACATCGTGGCGCGCATCCGTCTGCTCTGCCGCCCAGTCCCTGAAGCTGGAGCGCAGACCATGCGGAACGAAGTCGAACTCCAGCCGCCTCAGCAGCTGGGCGAACGCCATGGGGGAAAGGACTGCTCCGGTGTGGGGAGAGGGAAATACGACGCCATCTCCGTCGCTCTGGCTACGTGCCTCTTTCAGGATAACTAGAGCCCTTCGTGACAGGGGCGCCCGGTGGGGTCTACCAGCCTTCATCTTCGCAGCGGGAACCGTCCAGATCGCCTCCCGGAGGTCCACCTCATCCCAGGTCATGCCCCGGACCTCGCCGGAGCGGCAGGCGGTGAGCGCCAACATCTCAAAAGCCAACTTTACCGATGCGTTGGCAGTGGACGCGTGGACGGCGCCGAGCGCTGCAGGCAGCCTCTCGTAGGGCAGGGCGCGGTGGTGGTTCTTGACACGAGGCTGCTTGGCGAGCGCGGCGTTGATGACGTCCCCCGCCGGGTTGTAGTCGATGAACTCCAACGCGGCCGCCCGGTCCATGACGGCGCGGATGCGCTGGCGCACCCGCCGTGCGGTCTCCCGCTTGGAGGTCCAGATGGGGGAGAGCGCATCCACCACGTGCCGGCGGGTGATCTCGTTCACCTTCAAGGCGCCGATCGTCGGGAAGGCATAGGTCGCAAGGGTTGAGCTCCACTGGGCCCGATGCTTGGAGCTTCTCCAGGAGCTGAGGTTCTCGGCGATGTGCTGCCGGGCCAAGGCCTCAAAGGTGGGGATGGCCGAAAGCTTCGCTTCCTCCTGCTTCGCCGCGAGCGGGTTGCCGCCGGACTTCGCCAGGGAGAGATTGCCCTGCGCCTTCTTGCGCGCCTCAGCAAGCGACACTGCGGGATAGGGACCAAGTCCCAGGTCCTTGCGCTTGCCCTCGATGGTGAGCCGCTGTACCCAGGTCTTTCTCGCAGAGGGCCAGACCATCAGGTAGAGGGTCTCCCCGGCGGAGTGCCTTCCCTCAGTCCTCACGTTGCGGACCGCGACCGCACTGTCCAATCGCTTGACCATTTCCTCTCCCACAATCCATCCCACGAAGAGTGTGGGATGGCCAGAGAACTGATAGGCCTTCCCCGGACGCCATAATAGCACGGCTGATAGAGGGTTTACAGGCGAATAAGGGCTAAACGAGACTTTGGTAGACCGGCATGGATGGTATGAGGCAGTGGTAAGTGGCGGACATGCCAGCAGCCCTCACATCGCCACGAAACCCTTTCTTCCGCAGCCTGCTAGTGACGATGTACGCCCCGTCAATACACCCGTTGATGCTGATCAGGCCAGGATCGACAGGGCCGGAGTCGAGACGGGAGAGGTCGTAGGGCTCCGTACCGTTGTACCAGCGGGCTAGGACCGAGTTCTCCGCCCCGCTGTCCAAGCGAAACGCCTCCCGGATATCGTCGACGCCCACCGACGTGCCGGGAAGGTCATCGGCGTCGTCTTCGATCTCCGACGCCAGATGAAGAGCGCGGAACCCCTGTCGGAATCTCTCATCGCCCAGCGCAAAGTGCATCGACGTTTTTCAGCAGCCTGCTAGGTCACAAATTGGGAGCCGAGGGTTGTGGTAAAGTGCGCACAAGGCTCGATAGTCCGTAGGAGATGTCCTTTGCTTGCACCCATCGAAAAGATGCTCCGTCAAGCCGAAAACGAGAGAGCAGAGTCAGACGCGGCCTATTTTGACGCGCTGATGTATGCAGGCGAAGCAGTGATGAAGCTTGCAGTCGCCGGCTTGACTGCGGCAGTACAGGACGACCGAGAACGGAATAGATATCGCCTCGAATACGAACTTGTGCGTGCAGACAGCCTAGGCGCATGGGACAAAATACTTGACGACATTCTGGTTGGACCAAGTTCGCAATTCCTGGATGCTGACGCACGCCCTACGCAGCAGGCACTAAACCAATGGATGTCAGAAGGAACGTGGCAGGCTGCTTCACTGCAGGATTTGCGAGAGAGCCTTCAGTACGTACAGCTTGTCAGCGCGGAACCCACCACAACCAAGATTCAAGGCCGTACATGGTTCAAAGAATTCGTTCGGCTCAGGAACGGAACCAGGGGCCACGGCGCACCTCTAGCCACCGCCCTTGGGCAGGCATGTCCTAGCCTCGCACGCTCCATCGCTATGATGGCTTCAAACCTCCCATTGTTTTCCCTTCCGTGGGCTTACCTTCATCGCAATCTTTCTGGTAAGTACCGAGTTACGGGATGGGGAGTCTCTAGTGAAACGCTTGAGAACCTAAAGCGGAACGCTGGCTATTCATTCGCTAACGGCGTACATATCGAACTAGGACAATTCCGGTATGTTGCTCTATTGGATTCCGACCCTGAGGGATCTGACTACTGGTTTGCTAATGGCGGTTTCCGCGATAGTGTCTATGAGATGCTCTCATACTTGACCAATGACCGTATTTTCAAGCCTTCCACTCCATATATGTCCCCAGCAGGCGAATTGCCAGCAAGCGAGACCGAAGGCCTGGGCGAATTGGATGCGAAGGGATCGACATTTACAAACCTGCCAGAGCCTGTCAGTAGCTATGTCCCAAGGCCTTTGTTAGAAAAAGAGCTAGAAGAACAACTTAGAGACACTACCAGACATTTCGTAGTGACTTTGACTGGTAGCGGTGGGATTGGAAAGACATCCACCGCACTCCAAGTAATCACAAGGCTAATAAATTCCGGTGATTGCCCATATCATGTAGTAGTGTGGTTCAGCGCTCGCGATGTAGATCTATTACAGTCAGGCCCCAAGATAGTCCAGCCTCATGGAGTTTCTATCGCCGATTTCGCGGCTGAATACTCGAGACTTCTTGCTCCCGGTGAAATGAATGTCAGAGCTTTTAGACCCGAAGACTACTTAGGCAGACAACTCGCTGGGGATACAATAGGCCCTACTTTGTATGTGTTCGACAACTTCGAGACGACAACTTCACCAGTTGAGGTATTCAAGTGGTTGGATACCTACGTCCGCGGTCCCAATAAGGTGTTGATTACTTCTCGTGACCGAAGATTCACTGGCGACTACGTTGTACCAGTGTCAGGAATGACGCCCCCTGAAGCGGAGGAGCTCATTGGGCAGACCGTGGCTTCCTTGGGAATCAAAGGAGCAATCACGGATACGTATATCGAGGAGCTAATCAACGAATCCAACGGCCACCCCTATATCATAAAGATAATGCTCGGTGAGGTTGCCAGTGGTGCTCGTATGGCACACCCTGAAAGAATAATGGCTGGTCACGACGAGGCACTGGTTGCCCTCTTTGAGCGATCCTATAATAGACTATCGCCTGCTGCCCAGCGCGTTTTTCTTACTTTATGTAATTGGAGGTCAAGCGTACCTGCTCTGGCAATTGAGGCTGTGTTACTTCGACCAGAGAATAGTGAGCGAATAAACGTACAGTCAGCAATAGAGGAATTGGTGCAAAGTTCCTTTGTAGAAGAGACTATTGATGACTCCACGGGGGAAGCCGAAATAAGCGTGCCGCTTGCGGCGCGCCTTTTCGGCATCCCAAAGCTGAAGGTATCTGTATGGAGAGTTTCCATTCAGGCAGATACATCGTTTCTTCATTTGCTGGGAGCTCGCACGAGTGGGCCCACGATTGAGCTTGGCACCCGGATTGAACGTCTATTCAATAATATAGCTGAGGCAATAGCCAAAGAGAAAAGAGACTTAGCAGAAGTTCGACCGGTGCTCGACTACATTACCAGTCGATTCTCGTACGGTTCTGTACTCTTGGCTAACTTAATTGCTGAACTAGGGTTGAATGATTCTGAAGTGGAACGTTGTCTACTTAGCTATGTAGAGGGAAACGAGCATTCCAAAATGCCAGCATGGCAAGCATGGAGACGTATCGCTAGCATTCGGCGCAATCGCGACGACGTGAGTGGTGAGCTGCACGCCCTAGCTCAGATTTGTCGAGACCATGACACACCTTCAAGCGAATTGAGCAATACCGCGAATCGAATAAACGGCATTCTTCGCTTGATGCCGCGAGGGGAGCTTTCTCAAGAAGAGAAGCAAGTCCTGATTCAGGACGTTGTAGGCGTGTTAAAGCAATCCTCCAAGGATTTCGATGCTACTGATCTATCCAGATTGGCCTGGCTCCAGCTCCACTTAGGCGAGGCTGCTGCTGCTCGTGACACTGTTACCCAAGGCTTAGCGATTGATCCAGACAACGCACACTGCCAACGTTTGGAGGCACGGCTATCAGGTCGATCATGACCCCGTCCCATCATCCAGCATGTCCCTCTCGGGACACATCAGAATCTTCCTAAGCCTCATCTGATCGGCAAGGGCTAGAAGGTCGAAGAGATGCGTGGAGCCCGGGACCGTTCCCCGCCGCCACGCGGCGGGGGCGTTCAGCCTGACCTTTCGGAGAGGACGCCTACCGGCCATGCCCGTCCTCCGTCCAGGGGAGGTCACCGTCAATGGCCGCGGGACGGGTCCAGGCCGTCTTCGCTGCCGGGGCCATCCACTCCGCCGCCGTTCTCCCTGAGAGACTCAAGGTGGGCGCGCACGATCCAGCGGGCCAGGATTCGCAGGCCCGGCAGCCGCAGCTCGTCTTGCTCTTTGGTGAGCCCGTGGCTCGTTCTCATGCGCGTCGCCTTCGGATGCGTCAGGCGCCGGTGGCACCTGAGCTGGGACGGGATATATGCTCCGTCTGGAACGTCCGTTCTGTTCCGTAGACGCTAACAACACGGTCGGACCACGGACAAGGCCCAAGAAGGTCAAACCACCCGAATCCTTGACAAGATGCGACCGTCTCCGTCGAGGGACGGGCCGCGCCCCAGCGCCCCGCCCCGCTCGAGCGAGCCCCTGGTCACGGATTGGGACACGGATTGGACACGAAACGAGCCTAGACAGGGCCTGACGGGCCATATCGACGCTAAAGTGCCACACTGCGGGAAGCAGGCCGTTACCTAACGGACGCGGACAGAGCAGACCGTGGCTTGACTCCTCTTCCAAGACTTAAAATCCGCTGTTGGTAACCCCAGCGTGCGAGTTCGAGTCTCGCCCTCGGCACCAACTTTGATGATCACTCGTAATATCACGTATCTTTGCCCGGAATGTCGACCTCTTGCCGACATATCGTAGAGGGCAGAGGCGGAAGGCTGTGATTGGAGTACCTACGGCGAGAATGTGGCCCAGCTCGACCGGACCCGCCCCTTTCGGCCAGCTCCGGGAAGGAGCAGTGGGACAAGGAGCCCTAGGCCCCTTCCTGACCCCCGCCGACCAATGCCTCCCCCGCTCGTTCCAGCCGCAGCCGTAGCCCTAGCGCCTTCGCAATCTTCAACAGCGTAGCCATAGAGGGATTACCCTCGGCGGACAACGCCTTGTACACGCTTCGCCGCGTTAGCCCTACTTTATTGGCCAGGCGGGTGATGTTCTGGGCCTGGGCTATATCGCGGAGTGCGGCGCGGATCATGCTGCCATCGCCAGGGTCCTCCTCTGCGTACACCTCAAGGTGCAGCTTCTCGTCCTCCGGCGTCTCTATGTAATCCGACGCGTCCCAGACGGCAAAGGTCTCCTTCATATTATCCCTCCCACTCTTTCGCTAGACGCTTGGCATTCGCGATATCCCGTCGCTGACTGTCCTTTATCGCCACCGCAAAGCAGGACGACGACCGCAGCTCCATCGCGCAGTAAATAGAGGCGGTACCCTGGCCCGTAGTGAATCCGCATCTCGGAAACACCGTCGCCTACCGACCGCACATCCCCAAGGTTCCCCTGTGCCACGCGCTCCAACCGCTGGGAGACGACGGCAACGGCCCGCCTGTCCTGCAACCCCCTAAGCCATTGGTCGAATGTCGTACTTCTCAGTACGGTGAACACAGTCGGGGCGTATACTAAAGTATCCGTTTTGTCGAAGGCTTCGGGTAGGCGGCCTACCCCAACGGCGACTGAGCCAGCCCGCCACGACGCCTACCCCGACAACCTTAACGTCAGGGTACGCAGCGTACCCATGAGTCCGCGAGCATGACGGTACGCAACGAGACCTGTCCCCTGCTCGCCACCTTCGGCGCCAACACAAGCCCCCCGCGTAAACCCCTCCGCCCGCCAATCCCCCAGGCCGCCTGATACGATGCCCGTCGCCATGGACGCATTGACCGAGCACCTCAGCGCCTACGTCGCAGGGCTGACCTACGACGACATCCCCGCGCGGGCGGCGCACGGAGTGAAGGTCCGGTTGGTCGACACCATCGGTTGCGCCATCGGCGGACGGGATGGACCGCCCGTGGCGCTCGGCCGGGCCTTGGCGCGGGAGGCGTCCGCCGCGACGCCGGCGCGCGTGTGGCTCACCGGCGAGCGCACGACGCCGGAGCTTGCCGTGTTCACCAACGAGCTGATGGTCCGCTACCTCGACTTCAACGACACCTACTTCGCGTTCGAGGGCGGCCACCCCAGCGACACCATCGCCGCGACCCTGACGCTGTCTGACGCGCTCGGGCTGAGCGGGCGGGACGCCCTCGTCGCGATGGTCGCCGCGTACGAGGTGTTCTGCGGTCTCGGCGAGGTGCAGAAACCCTCGGCTAAGCTGATCGACCACTCCCTGCACGTCGCCATCGGCTCGGCGGCGGGCGCGTCGAAGGCCCTTGAACTGAACGCCGAGCGTACCGCGCACGCCATCTCCATCGCGCTCACCGCGAACCTTGGGTTGCGGATCGCCCGCGACGGTCGGTTGTCCATGTGGAAGGCGGGTTCCGCCGCCAACTCGGCGCAGGCCGGCGTGTTCGCGGCCAGGCTTGCTGAGAAGGGCATGACGGGCCCCGACGAAGCGTTCTACGCCGACAGCGGGCTTGCCGGGATACTCGGCGAACGGACTCCCCTCCCCTCGCTGGGCGGGCCTTCGCATCCGTTCCACACCGACTTGTCGAGCATCAAGGCGTTCCCCGCGCAGTTCAACGCGCAGGCTGCGGTCTGGGCGGCGCTCGGCCTGCGCGAGCAGCTTGGAGGCGCGCAGCCGGACAGGATCGATAGGATCGCTGTGCGCAGCTACCGGCAGGCGATTACGAGCTCGGCCGACCCCGAGAAATGGCGAGTGCGCGACCGCGAGACGGCCGATCATTCCATCCCCTATCTCGTCGCGGTCGCGCTCCTCGACGGCGAGGTCACGACTCGACAGTTCACGGACGAGCGCATCGCCGACTCCGCAGTGCAAGAGCTGATGACGCGGATCGAAGTCACCGAGGACCCGGCCATGAGCAGTCGCTTCCCCGGCGCCCAAGCGGCGCGCATCGAGGCCGTCGTAGGCGGCGAAACGTATGTGACGGAGATTGAGAACGCGAAGGGCAACGCCGCGAATCCGCTCTCTGACAGCGAGGTCGAGGCCAAATTTCGGTCCCTCGCCGCAGGCGCACTGCCCGAGAAGCAGATTGACGCCCTACTGTCGCGGCTATGGGCCTTTGAAGAAGAGGCCGCCGCCGCACAGGTCATCTCCGCTATGGGGCTGGGCGCTGCCTAAGCTCCCGTCGCGTATCTTGACATCCCCGCGCAGGCGGGAACCTAGGAAACCCCCTCCCCGTCATGCGGGAACCTAGATATCCCATGTCTAAACTGTGACATTTGCCCGTTGCGCAGACGACCTCACCTCCCTACCCTGTCTTCCATGGCCCAACCACCCCGCGCCCTCCCCCCTCCGATGCCCCGCGAGCCAGCTGTCGCAAAGTGTCGGATTGTGTCGCATTACTGTCGCAAAGTGTCGCATTCGCTGTCGTAAACTGGCGCGGAACTGTCGCGCCCGAATCCCCCAAACACGAGTAAATGCCATGGAAATCCGACAAAATCGACAGTTTCTGAAAAATCGGCGGTCACTCCACTCGCTGGCCGCCCCCACTGCTCCCACCGCGTCATTTCGCATCATGCGTCGCAGACGGGGGAGTGCCCGCGCCGCTGGAGTAGTGTCCCCGGAGACCCCATCGCCCGTTCGCGGAAGAGGGCTAGGGAGGCGGCCTGCGGGGGCGGGAACAAAAGGCATTTCAGTCAGATAGTAGTTCTGAGACCCAGGAAGCAGGCCACGGCCACGAAAACAACCTCTGTCAACCCCCAAATGTCATCCACTTTCGGATACTTTTTTACTCGTAACCTTACCGAAAATCAGGGACTCCTCACTCGTAACAACCGGGGAACTTCCCCACCGTTGCGCGGATGGAGCCGGGAAGGCGTGCAGGGGTCTCGTCTGCGAGGGAGGATCGAGGAGAGGCCAGTAGGTGGCAAAGCCGCCTATAATGGCGCGCGTTTCGCCCCTCTAAGGCTCGGGGCGAACGGACCGAGGGAACAGGGAGGGGCATGAAGGCTATCGCAGTAGACACCGGGGGAACGTTCACCGACATGGTCGTGCTCGACCAGGACACGGGCGCGCTATCCGTGACCAAGCTCCCTTCAACCCCGTCGGACCCCGGACAGGCCATCCTCGATGGACTGGCCGAGGTGTTCGGGGATAGCGTTTCCCCCGCTGAGGTGCTCTCCCTATCGCACGGAACCACGGTCGGCACGAACGCCTTGCTGACCGGCTCTGGCGCCCGCGTCGGACTCTTCGTTACCGAGGGGTTCGGTGGAATCAATGACGTATGGCACCTCGCCCCCAGCGAGGACTCGAGCAAAGCGACGAGCGTGTACGTCGAGAAGAACCCGCCCGTGCAGCCGAGGTTCCGCCTTGAGGCGAAGGAGCGCGTGAACTACAAGGGTGAGGTTGTCACCGCCCTCGACGAGGCGGCGGCCTTGGAGGCCGTCCGTTCTCTTGGACGGCGCGGCATCGAATCGATCGCCGTCGTCCTCCTTTTCTCGTTCCTGAACTCGCGGCACGAGGAACGCATCGCCGAGATCATCGCGCGGGAACTGCCGAACGCCACCGTCTCGCTGTCGTCGAAGGTCTTGCCGCAGATGCGGGAATTCCCGCGCCTCAGCACCACGGTGGCAAACGCCTACATCGCCCCGATGATGGTCGCGTACCTCGACGCCCTCGAACAGCGCATCCGCGAGCGGAAGGTCACGAGCGACGCGCTTTACGTCATGCAGAGCAACGGCGGAGTCGCACGCATCGGAAGCGTCACCCCGGTCACCACGGTGCTCTCCGGCCCCTGCGCGGGCGCGTTGGCCGGGATGCAGGTCGCGTTGACCGCCGGGTTCGACAACGCCGTCTCCCTCGATATGGGCGGCACCAGCACGGACATCGCCCTGGGCCAGAAAGGCCGCGTCCTCGAAACGACGACCGGACGTATCGGCGAATGGGAGTTGGCCGTGCCCATGCTGATGATCAACACCATCGGCGCGGGCGGCGGGACCATCGCGACGGTCGAGTCCGGCGGCGGCCTGCGCGTTGGGCCTGAGAGCGCCGGAGCAGACCCCGGGCCCGTGTCCTACGGCAAAGGCGGCTCCCGGCCGACGGTCACCGACGCCAACCTCGTGCTCGGCTTCCTCAACGCCGAGTCGAAGCTCGCCGGCCGGGTCGCCCTCGACAAGAACGGGGCGGAGCGGGCCATCGAGGAGATGGGCAAACGCCTCGGCCTCAGCACGCTGGAGACTGCCGAGGGAATCATCCGCATCATCAACGCAAAGATGGAGGAGGGCATCCGAGCCGTCTCCACGGAGCAGGGCTACGACCTGCGGGACTTCGTGCTGGTGGCATTTGGCGGCGCCGGCCCCGCGCCTTCGGGACGGCTGGCGGCTGACCTCAAGATGCCCAAGGTGGTCGTCCCGCCGGCGCCGGGCGTGACGTCCGCGCTCGGCCTACTCATGGCCGACCCGCGCCGCGACTACGTCAGGTCGCGCCTCCGGCCGGTGTCGGAGCTGAAGGCCGAGGAGCTCAGCGAGCTGATGCGCGACCTGCGCGCCCAGGCGGAGCGCGAGTTCACCGCCGAGGGCTACTCCCTCGACCAGCTCCGGCTGGAGTTCAGCGTCGATATCCGCTACCTCGGCCAGGGGTACGAGTTGACCATCCCGCTGGGCTCCGACAGCGGGGTCTCCCAGCAGGACGTCTCGGCGGCGCGAACGCGCTTCGACGCCACGCATGAGCAGATGTTCGGCCACGCCGCGCCCGATGAGGATGCCGAGGCCGTGAACTACCGGCTCCGTGCGTCCGCGGTCGTCGCGAAAGCCTCGCTCAAGAAGCGCGACCCCGCCAAGACCACGGCGGACGCGGCCCGGAGCGGCGAGCGGATGGTCTGCTTCGACAGCTCGGCCGGACTCGCCCCCTGCCCCATCTACGACCGCGACCTGCTCGAACCGGGCCACCGATTCGACGGCCCCGCGATCGTTGACCAGCTGGACTCGACGACGGTCGTCTATCCAGGGCAGCGCGCCCTCGTCGACGACTACCTGAATATCATCATCGACATCGCATAAGGAGCACGCCATGGCGCACGTCGACCCAATCACCTACGAGGTCCTCAGGGCCAGGCTCGACGGCATCGTCCGCGAGATGGAGAAGGCGGTGTTCCGCACCGGCTTCTCCACCATCGTTCGCGAGTCGCACGACTTCAGCTGCGGCGTGCTCGACCGCCAGGGACGGCTGGTGGGCCAGTCCAACCACCCGTCGCACATGGCGGCCTACCCGGAGTCCATCAAAGGACTGCTGCAGTTCTACAGCCACGATGACATGGCGGAGGGCGACGCCTTCCTCGCCAACCACCCCTACTACAGCGGCTGCCCCCACGCCAACGACATGGTCATCATCACCCCCATCTTCCACGAGGGGGAGGTCATCGCCTTCGCCGCGAGCATGGGGCACACGCCCGACATCGGCGGCGTCGCCGCGGGCAGCCGCAACGCGACCTCCCGCGACATCTTCGGCGAGGGCCTGCAGATCATGCCCGTCCGCTACATGCGCAACTACGAAATCGTGCAGGACACTGCCTCGTTCGTCCGGGCCAACAGCCGCGTCCCCGAAATGATGATTGGCGACCTCACTGCCAAGGCCGGCGTCTGCTTCTCCATCGGCGAGGAGCGCGTCAAGGACGCCATCCAGACCTACGGGGCCGACACGATGCGCCAGATGTTCGATGACCTCGGCGAGCGAACGGAGCAACAGGCGCGCGACTACATCGCCCAGTGGCCCGACGGTGTCCACGAGTCCGAGACTTGGGTCGACGACCCCTCCAACCCCGACAAGCCCATCAGGCTGCACGTCTCCGCCATCAAGGAGGGTGACCGGCTGATTATGGACTTCACCCAGACGGGCGACCAAGCCGCCGCGCCCATCAACGTGCGCGAGCCGTTCATCCGCGGCCTTGTCTACCACGGCGTTATCTCCATGACCGACCCGTATCTGCCCATCAACCATGGCCTAGGCAGCGCCATCGAATGCCGCTTCAGGAAGGGCAGCATCATCGCCCCCGAGTTCCCTGGGCCCGTTGGCTTCTACTCCAAGACCGTCTCCATCGCGGAGAGCGTCATCATGTCGGCCATGGCCAAAGCGGCGGGTCGGCCCGCTCTCGCCCACGGCTCCACCCAGAGCTCCATCGTCATCGGCTATCAAGGCGACAGCGACCGGCAATACGTGCAGTACGAGCTGATGTACGCGGGCGCCCGCGCTTGGGACGGCGGCGACGGCTTCAGCGGCGTCGGCGCCAGGGCCAGCGGCGGACGCTTCACCAGCGTCGAGATTATCGAGTCCGAATTCCCCGTGGACGTCGCCAAGTTCGAGGTCATCCCCGACACCGGCGGCGACGGCAAGTCCCGCGGGGGGGTCGGCTACGTCCGCGAGTACAAGGTCCGCTCGAACAGCCGGCTCTCCGGCGGCGCGGCGAAGCGCGAGGCCTCCGGTGCTGACGGCGGCGGCCACGGCGTCAACGCCTACGTCGTCGTGCATCCCGGAACGGAGCGCGAGGAGCGTTACCCCGGCATCGCGTCGAACATAGGCCTCAAGCCCGGCGACGTCTTCAGCATCGAGACCGGCGGCGGAGGCGGCGTCCTCGACCCCCACGACCGAGACCACGAGCTCGTCAAAGGCGACATCCAGGACGGCCTCATCACCCCGGAGAAAGCGATGTCGGTCTACGGCCTAAGCGAGGCGGAAGTGGCGGAGGCCCTAGCGGACTAGGTGGGAGAGTCCCCGCATCCCCAAACCCTCCCTCCGCATCCAAACAATCAACGATGAGGGAGGCGGGGTTGCTGAACATACATAGTCGGGTTGCGCTGGCGGCGGTTGGAACGGCGATGGCGCTCGTAGAAGCTGCCTGCAGCCCCACAAGCACGCCCACCCCAACACCGACCCCTACCCCTATCGAAACGCCTCGACAGCCCGAGACCCCGACTCCCACGCCGACGCCGACCTCCGCCCCCACAGCCGCTCCCACCCCAACGGCTCCTCCTGCGGCGCCCGCGCCGACGAGCCGTCCCGCGCCGACCGTCGGGCCGGATGCCGAGGTCAACGCCTACCTCGTCGCCGCCGACCCTGACTACGCCGAGGACCTCCGGCTCTCCCCCATCTCCACCCGCGTCTGGAAGACCGACTTCCGCTTCCACACCATCCCTTTCAACGAAGTCTTCTCCGGAGGCGTGCCCCGCGACGGCATCCCGCCCATCGACGACCCCAAGTCCGTCCCCATCGCCGAGGCCGACGAATGGATAGAGGACATGGAGCCGGTCATCGCGCTGGAGGTGAACGGCGAGGCTCGCGCCTATCCCCTGCAGATCCTCACCTGGCACGAGATAGCCAACGACCAGCTTGGCGGCGACCCGGTCGCGGTCACCTTCTGCCCGCTCTGCAATTCGGCGGTCGTGTTCGAGCGCGAGCTCGACGGCGTCGTCTACGACTTCGGCGTCTCCGGCAACCTGCGCAACAGCGACCTCATCATGTGGGACCGGCAGACCGAAAGCTGGTGGCAGCAGCTCACCGGCGAGGGCCTTGTAGGCGCCCTTGCCGGCGGGCAGCTCGCCTTCGTCCCCACGCAGATCGTCTCTTGGACCACGTTCATGGAAGCCTACCCCCACGGCGACGTCCTCTCGCGGGAGACCGGCCACGTCCGCCGGTACGGGAGCAATCCATACGTCGGCTACGACCGGGTCGACAACCCGCCTTTCCTGTACATCGACCCGGAAACCGGCGGACCCGCCGACACGGACCCGCGACTGCTCCCCAAGGAGCGCGTAGTCGCTGTCGAGATTAGCGGGGATGCCGCCGCCTTCCCCTATCCTCTCCTCCGCGAAGAGCGCGTCGTTCACTACGAGGTCGGCGGCGAGGAGATCGTCGTCTTCTTCGAGCTCGGAACGAACTCGGCCCTTGGCGCCGCCCAGATCGCCCAGGCCGAGGACCTCGGCTCGACTGGCGTGTTCAGGCCGGAACTGGACGGCCAACCCCTCACGTTCCGGCTGGAAGGCGACGCCGCGACCGGCGCCATCGTTGACAACGAGACCGGCAGCGCCTGGAGCATCCTTGGGACTGCGGTCGCCGGGCCGATGACCGGCCGACAATTGGAGCGCGTCAACGCCCAAGACCACTTCTGGTTCGCTTGGGCCGCCTTCAAACCCGACACGCGCATCTACCAGGACGCCTAGCCCGCGCTTCTGGGAAGCGGACGTGGGGACTACCTACGAGATAGGCCCCCAAACCTCCGCACGACGTAGACGACGGCTCCAACAGCCAACCCAACCGCCACTACCACCATCACGAGAACCCATGCGAACGCATTGGACGCGGGCGCCGGGGCGAAGGCGGGAGGAGCCGCCGACGGCGTCGGCGTTGGCATGACGGCAGGCGCTCTGCTAGGTGAGGCGGATGTCGGCGCGAGCGGGGGTTCATCGGACGGAGTAGCGAGGCCGGATGTCGGCGCGCTCGTGGGAGTTGGCGCGAGCGACGGTGAAAGAGTCGGCAGCGCTTGGCCGGACGTCGGCGCGCTCGTGGGAGTTGGCGCGAGCGACGGTGAAAGAGTCGGCAGCGCTTGGCCGGACGTCGGCGCGCTCGTTGGTGCTGGCATGAGTGTCGGCGTAGGGGTCGGCGGCGCTTGGCCGGGCGGCGGGGCGAACGTGTAGACGCCTCCGTCGAACCCCAGGATGTAGACCTCGCCGGCCTCGTCCTCCCCAAACGACGCTATCTGGAATGGGGCCTCGGCAATTTGCCCCTGCTCCGTGACCTGCCCGTCGTTGTGCCGGAGCCCCCAGATGAAGCCGGTGCAGAAGTCCGCGTACAGGTAAACGCCTTGGAGCTCCAGCAGGCGCTCCCCACGATAGACGTACCCGCCCGTGACCGAGCAGCCGAGTCTATGGTCGTACTCCGCGACAGGCGCCTCCATACCGCCGGCCTCGCACGACGCGGCGCGGAAGCAGCTGGAGCCCTCCATCACGTTCCACCCGTAGTTGGCGCCGCGGCGCACGATGTTGACCTCCTCCACGGCGTCCTGGCCCACGTCGCCCGTCCACAGCTCGCCCGTCTCCGTATCGAAGGAGAACCTCCACGGATTGCGAAGCCCGTAAGCCCATATCTCGCCGCGGGCTTCGGGCCTCCCAACGAAGGGGTTATCGGCTGGTGTTACGTAGGGAGCTCCCTGCCCCACGTCGATACGGAGTATGGAGCCCAAGAGCGTGCCGAGACTCTGGCCGTTCCCTAAGGGGTCCCCGCCAGAACCGCCGTCCCCCAACGCAACGTACAACATCCCGTCAGGCCCGAACGCAATCATCCCCCCGTTGTGGTTGGAATAGGGCTGGTCTACTTCCAGAATCACCGCCTCCGAGCCGGCGTCGCCCTGACCGCCGCCACCGACCTCGAACCGTGACAGAACGGACCGGCGAGGGGCCGCCGCGCTGTAGTAGACGTAGAAGCGACCGTTCTCCCCAAACGACGGGGCGAAAGCCAGACCCAAGAGGCCCTCCTCGTTCCTGTCCCGGCTTACGCGGGCGCGGATGTCGAGGAATATCTCCGACCGCTCCGGCTCGGCGGGGTCCAGCCGGTGGATGACGCCGGCCTGCTCCACGACGTACACGAGCCCCGAGCCATCGCCTGCATGGGTGAGCAGCACCGGCCGCTCGAACCTGAGCGTGGGAAACGCTCGCTCCAGTTCCAGCGAAGGAAGCAGGGCGTTTGGGGACTGCGAAGCGGCGGCCAGAGCCGCAATCGAGATAATCAGAAGCGGAACGACAGCCCGCGCGAATCTCAGAGCGACTTCCCGCTATCGGTCGCGCCGACCGAAGCCCAGCCTGCGAAGGAACCCCGGCATCTCCACCGGCGGCTCCTGGTCTGCGACAGGCGCCAACTCCTCTTCGAGCGACTCGTCGAGCACCTCTTCGAGCGACCGTTCGAGGATGTCCTCACCTCCGGGCAAGCCCGTGGCAATCACTGTCACGCGGACCTCGTCCTCCATCTTCGGGTCGGTGACCATACCGAAGATGATGTTGGCCTCCGGGTCCACCAGCCGCGCGATGAAGTCCGCCGCCTCCTGCACCTCTTGCAGAGTCAGGTCGGCTCCGCCCGCGATGTTCAGCAGAACGCGGGTCGCGCCCTCGATTGGCGCGTCGAGCAGCGGGCTGGCCATCGCCTCTCTTGCGGCTTCCTGCGCCCTCTGCGCTCCCCGTCCGTGGCCGATCGCCATCCAGGCCGGTCCGGCCCCCAGCATCACCGACCTCACGTCCGCGAAGTCGAGGTTTATCTCGCCGGGCACCGTAACGAGCTCGGCGATCGACTGCACGCCTTGCCGGAGCACGTCATCCGCGATCCGGAACGCGTTCTCGGCGGTCATTCGCTCGTCGGACACTGCGTTGAGCCTATCGTTTGGAATCAGCACCAACGTGTCCACGTTCCCGCGCAGAGCGCCTATGCCCATGTCGGCCTGCTGCGCCCGACGCCGGCCCTCAAACTGGAACGGCTTCGTAACAACCGCGATCGTGAGCGCGCCCACCTCTTTTGCGATCTCCGCCACGACGGGGGCGGCTCCGGTGCCCGTCCCGCCGCCCATGCCCGCGGCGATGAAGACCATATCAGTGCCGTTCAGCAAGTCGTACAAGTCCTCGCGCGACTCCTCCGCGGACTCGCGGCCAAGCCTCGGGTCGCCTCCGACCCCGAGTCCTCGCGCCAGACGGTCCCCGATGCGGATCTTCTCCGGCAGGTCTAGGTGGATCAGGTGCTGCGCGTCGGTATTGATCGCGATGTAGTCCACCCCCGCGATCCGCTGCCGGTACATGCGGTTGACTGCGTTCGAGCCGCCGCCGCCCACTCCGATGACCTTGATGCGCGCGACGCCGAACGGCTGCATGCCGCGCATGCTCTTGTTGGACTGGGAAGTGGAAGTCTCGGCCACTGACCAAAGCTCGTCAGAATCGGCCGCAGCCAGAACGTCCGCCTCCTGCGCACGGGACGCACTATCGGCCAAGACATCCCGCCCCTCCAATAGGCGCATCAGACGAACCCAGGTGGCCGTTGAGACTTCCGAGGGCCGGAGCATGCCCTGTTCAAGCATCCCCAAGTCCTCGTATGGCGCCAACAACTCGTCCGCCAGGGCCGGAAGCGATAGCCCGGAGCGGTAGCGCAACTCACGAATGTAGGAAGCGAAGCGACTCATCTCGAACGGCAGCTCGCCGGAAAGGCCGATCCAGCGCTCGCCAACGTCCATCGCGAAGCGCACCCACGCCTTCCTGCCGGCGGCAATCGAGTTCGTCTGCTGCTCGGTCACTGCTCCTGCTCCTGTGCGATCTGGGCCATGATGCCGGCGACCTCGCGGCGTCCGAAGCCTCCCTGCTCGCAGAACAGCCTGAACCGGTCGCGGCTCCGATTGATGCGGACAGCGATTGCTTGCGTGTTTGGCGCATCCAGCATCACCGCCATCTCTTCCAAGCTTCGGCTCAGCATATGACGGAGGCGCAGCACAAAAGCGTCATGCGGGAATTCAGCCTCGAACCCTTGCCAGGTCTCGCTGTTCTCCTCAAATACGGAATCTGCTGCCGTCTCGCCCCCATCCGAGGACGGCTCGGGGCCGGACTCGTGTCCTCTCTTCGCGCCTCGCGCCCTTTCCGCCATGCTCCACAACCGGTGAAATCTCGACTCCACCTCCCGGCTGAACCATTCGGAGACGGTCTGTCTGCCCGTGAACTCGGCGGCCCCAGAGAGCAGCTTCGACAGCGTGTCGGCGGCCGCATCGTCCCGGAAATCTTCTCTGATATCGGCGATGCCCCACTTTTGAGGGTCGTCGTAGATGCGCGCCGCAAGTGCAGCGGCAATATTCCGCACCTCGCGTACGCTATCCCCACCCAAGCTGCCGTCATCCCGCGCGTCCGCGTAGTCGCGGAGCACGACTTGGAGACGCTTCACCAGTTCTTCGTCGGATTGATAAGAGGCGCTCGTAGTCATTTCTCAGTCATCGCACGAGAGTCCGGCTGTTCGCCGAGCCTCCTGAAACACGACAAAGGATACCAGAACGCCCGCGCCCCACACCATGCAGTCTATAGTGACGGAACCAGGCGATTTCCACATGGCAATCCCTGCATCGCGACAAACGAGCCGCCCCAGCAACTTGGCTCCCGCGTGGGCCGATGCTAGGATGACATATCCTCCCCGGGTCGCGCCTCGCGATGCGCTGCCCCACAGGCGAGCCGAGCTATGGTCGTTGAGAAAAAGGCCCAGGACCGCCTCGAAGACTTGAAGCTCCGCAAGCTGGAAATCGAGTCGTCGGGTGGTTCTGCGCGCATTGAGCAACAGCATGCCAAGGGCAAGCTGACCGCGCGCGAGCGCGTTGCCCTCCTCCTCGACCCAGGAACGTTCGAGGAACTCGACTCCTTTGTCACCCACCGTTCCAGCGAATTCGGCGTCGCGGAAAGGAAATACTCCGGCGACTCCGTCGTCACCGGCTACGGCAAGATTAACGGACGCACCGCCTACGTCTACTCCCAAGATTTCACCGTATTCGGTGGCTCCCTCTCCGAGGTGACTGCCGAGAAGATATGCAAGGTGATGGATCTCGCCATGCGGAACGGCGCGCCAATCATTGGCATCGGCGACTCCGGCGGCGCGCGCATCCAGGAAGGCGTTCTCAGCCTCGCCGGCTACGGCGAGATCTTCATGCGCAATACCCTCGCGTCTGGCGTTGTGCCCCAGATATCCGCCATCCTCGGCCCCTCCGCCGGCGGCGCCGTCTACTCACCCGCCATTACCGACTTCACCCTCATGGTCCGCGGCGTCTCTCAGATGTTCATCACCGGCCCAGACGTCATCAAAGCCGTCACCGGCGAGGAGATATCCCACGAGGAGCTCGGGGGCGCCGACGCCCACGCCACCCAATCCGGCGTCTCCCACTTCACCCTCGACTCCGAAGAGGAATGCATGGAGACCATCCGGCGACTCCTCAGCTTCCTCCCCCTCAATAACCTAGACGACCCGCCTCTCGGGGACCAGGACGACGACCCTGAGCGCGCGGACGAGGCCCTCCGCACCATCGTCCCGGAGGAGTCGACTCGCTCCTACGACATGCTCGACGTGCTCGAACGCGTCGTGGACAACGGCGATTTCTTCAGCGTCCAGAGCGCTTTCGCCCCGAATATGATCATCGGCTTCGGACGCCTCAACGGACGGAGCGTCGGAATCGTCGCCCAACAGCCCGCCTACCTGGCCGGCGTCATCGACATCCACGCCTCCGTAAAGGCTGCCCGGTTCGTCCGGTTCTGCGACGCCTTCAACATTCCCATCATCACCTTCACCGACGTGCCCGGCTATATGCCCGGCAAGGACCAGGAGCACCGCGGCATCATCCGCCAAGGCGCGAAGCTCCTCTATGCCTACGCCGAGGCGACCGTCCCGAAGATCACCGTGGTGACCCGTAAGGCCTACGGCGGCGCCTACGTCGTCATGGGCAGCAAGCACCTGCGCACCGACATCAATCTAGCCTGGCCGTCCGCGGAGATCGCAGTCATGGGACCCGACGCGGCCGTCAACATCATCCACCGGCGCAGGCTCGCCGATTCCGAGAACCCCGAGGCCACCCGCGCCGAGCTCATCGAGGAGTACCGCGCGAATTTCGCGAACCCCTACCGCGCAGCCGAGCGAGGCTTTATCGATGACGTCATCGACCCCGCCGAGACTCGCCCGAAGCTGATTCACGCCCTTGACTCCCTCCAGAACAAGCGCGACACCCTCCCGCCCAAGAAGCACGGCAACATCCCGTTGTGAAGTTCCCGCTTCCCGCCCGACGATGATTGCCGCAATCCCCCACTCCCGCCGATAGCCGCGCAGCGACCATGAGATTCCTTGTCAGCCACGAAGTCCTCTACCGAACGATTGTCGAAGCCGGCAATGAGAAGGAAGCCGCCCTCGCCGCCGAGGAGCTTCCCTACGACGACTGGGACAGCAGCACGCTCACCCGCGAGGACACCGTCCCCATGGAAGAGTCCCCCGTCAATCCCCAAGCCGGCGGCTAATCCCCTCTCCCCGTCCGTTGGGTAGACCCTCTCCCGTCTGCAACGCATGATGCGAAATGACACGGTGAGGCCGGGACCGGCCCCGGTCCGGCGCATCGCACGACTGTACCTGTTCAGAGTTGGTGAGGAGGATTGGCTAAAAGTGGTGTTCCTAAGGGCTAGCGCTGACCGAGGCAGTTCGGTGATAGAGATGACATGGATGCCCGCATCGACTTGGACGCCGCCCGCCGCGACGAACTCATCGCCCTCATCGTCCAGCAGCAGACGGTCATTGGGCGCTTGGAACGGCGCATTGCCCAGTTGGAGGACAAAGCCAAACCGGGCGGCCCATCGGGAATGCCCGGCCTCAAGCCACAGTCCAGCCCGAAACCTCCGGCCCCCCAGCAGCCCCGGAAGCCCCGGCCCCATGGCTTCTCCCGTCGACGGATGGCCCCCACCCACCGGGTGGAGCACGTCGTGCCCCGATTGCGGGACCCCGTTGTCCGGCGGCTGGGCCCATCGCACCCGGGAGGTCATCGACCTGCCCCGGGTCCCCGCGCAAGTCACCGAGCACGTCTTCATCGCCCGGGTTTGTCCCCGCTGCCGGCGCAACTGCCTCCCCTCGGCAGAGTTGGACAGGGCTGCCTTGGGGAAGCAGCGCCTGGGAGTCAACCTGGTCAGCCTGATTGCCACCCTGCGGGAGGAGGGGAGGCTGCCCATCCGCAGCATCCAATGGTATCTGCGCACCGTCCATCAGTTGCGCCTCAGCGTGGGAGCCATCGTCGCAGCCACCCAGCGCACGGCGGAGAAGGCCCGGCCCGCAGTGGCGGGCATCTTGGAGCGCATCCGCGGCAGCCCGGTGGTCCACGCCGATGAGACCGGCTGGCGGGAGAACGGCGCCAACGGCTATGTGTGGACGTTCAGCACGCCCACCGACCGCTACTTCCTGCGGCGTGGCCGAGGCAAGTCGGTGGTGGATGAAGTCCTCGGCGACGGGTTCGCGGGGGTGCTGGTCTGCGATTTCTACGCCGCCTACCACCACTACGACGGCCCCAAACAGCGGGGCTGGGTCCATCTGCTGCGGGACATCCACGACCTGCGGGGCCTCTACCCCGATGACGGCCGGCTGGCCCAGTGGGCCGAAGCCGTCCATGGGCTTTACGCTGAGGCCAAAGCCTTCGCCCATCCCAAGGAAAAGCAGCGGCGCGCCGCACAACAGGCCTGGGAACAGCGCCTCCTGGCCCTCTGCCGTCCCTTCCTGGATGACCGCGCGGCAGCCCAGGCCAAGCTGTGCCGTCGCATCGAGCGCCACATCAAGGAACTCCTCGTCTTCGTGGGCGAACCGGCGGCGCCGTCGGACAACAACGCCGCCGAGCGCAGCCTGCGTCACTTGGTCGTGAGCCGCAAGGTCAGCGGGGGGACTCGGTCAGCGCAAGGGACCGACGCCAAGATGACCCTGACTTCGCTCTTCGGCTCCTGGCGGGCCCAAGGCCTGAATCCCCTCGCCGCCTGCCGCCAACTGCTCCTCTCTCCTCAACTCTGAACAGTTACGCACGACTGCAAGGGCTTGTTTTGGTCCGAAGATGCCTCATCCACCTCACTCGTAATTCTCCCCGGCCTACGAGTGCTCGGGGGCTGCCCCATCGAAAAAAGGTCTCATTTGGTCTCATTTAGTCCCATTTGCTCCTGAGCATCAGCCCGGCGCCATCGGCAGCGGGAGCCCTCTGTGGAACCCCTCCTAGCCCCCTCTATGGACGGGAGGCAATCACAACGGAAAGATTCGATACTCGTGGGCAGTAGGCTTGCGCTCTGGGGTGGGCAACAGCACCTAAAGGCCCTTACGTGGTTCGAGTCCCCGTCAGTGGGGCATTGATTCCTCTTCTTCGCTCGCCCTCTTCTGCGTCAGATGGCCCATCTGGGGAAGCGGCAGGCGGTCATGTCCCTGCAAGTGGTGTAAGAGCGCCACCCTCGTGTTCTGCTTATGCTGCTCCCGCAGGCAGCAGCAACGGGTCCTCCCTCGTGTGCTGAGTCCCCTCGTCGACGACCGGCGTGGACAGGTAGCGGCGGGCGACCTGCCACTCGTCGTGCTGCTCGGCCAGCACCGCGCCGATGAGCCGTTGGACCGCGGCCCGGTTGGGGAAGATGCCCACCACGTCCGTGCGGGCGCCGGATCTCCTTGTTGAGCCGCTCCTGCGGGTTGTTCGACCAGACCTGCTGCCAGTGGGCCACGGGGAAGGCGGTGAAGGCCAAGATGTCGGGGCCTGCATCCGCCAACAGCGCCGCCGCCTGCGGGAAACGCTCATCGAGCATGCCCACCATGCGGGCGTGTTGACCGTGGACGTCTTCCGCCGAGGGCTGCTGATAGATCGTCCGGACCATCGTCGCCACCCACGGTTGGGCGCGGCGAGGGACCTTGGAGAGCAGGTTCGTCATGAAGTGGGTGCGGCAGCGCTGCCACGAGGCCCCGGCGAAGACGGTCGCGATAGCATCCTTCAAGCCCTGGTGCGCATCGGAGGTCACCAGCTCCACCCCACCCAGACCCCGGGCGACCAGCGAGCGCAGGAACGCCAGCCAGAAGGCGCCGTCCTCGCTCGTCCCGACGTCGATGCCGAGCACCTCGCGCTTCCCCTCGCCGTTGACCGCGGTCGCCACCACGACACTGACGTTGACGATCCGGCCGTCCTCGCGCACCTTCTGGGTCAGCGCGTCCAGCCACAGGTAGGGATACGGCCCGCCGTCCAGCGGCCTGCCGAGGAACGGGCCCACCCCATCGAGCTCCTGGCAGACACGCGAGACCTGGCTCTTCGAGATGCCCTCGCAACCGAGGGCTTGCACCAGGTCCTCGACACGGCGGGTGGAAACGCCTTCTACATAGGCCTGCTGCACGACCGCGAGCAGGGCGCGCTCACTGCGCCGGCGCGGCTCGAGCAGCGAGGGAAAGTAGCTGCCCTCCCGCACCTTGGGAATCTGCAGCTCCAGTGTGCCCACCCGCGTGTCCCACGGCCGAGACCGGTACCCGTTGCGGTGGGTGAGCCGGTCCGGGCTGCGCTCACCCAGGCCCGCGCCCGTCTTCCTCACCACTTCAGCCTCCATCACCGCCTGCATCAACACCCGCAGCCCTTCCCGCAAGAAGTCCAAGTCCGCGTCAGCCGCCTCCTTGCGCAGCAGCTCCAGCACGTCCATCCTCTCCTTGGCCATCGCGTTCACCTCCTTCATCTTTGTCATTGATGAGGGTGACGCGGTGGCCCTTGTCTTGCCAGGCCCTCCTGTCTCTTACACCACCTCCTGGGACACTACTCTGCAGAGCAGGCATGGAAGCCAATAAGAGGAGGCTAACTCTGGACCTGGCCTCCACCCTTCAACGTTGGCTGAAGGTCTGGCGGTCAAGGACGTCAGCATGCGCCGGAGCGGTCAAACCGCCGTCGACCGGGAGGCCGACGAAGGGAGAAGCTGATACCCATTTCTCGGCAGCGCCATGCCCATAGCCAACACGTGCTGGGAGCGCCTTCCGGGCGATCTGCTGTCCGTCCCCGGCTGAGGACGCGTGGCTTCAGCAGATGGGCAGGCCGCCAAGGGGAGAGGAAGACAACTGGTATTCCAGGCTGCTCGGCACACACCCGCTCAAGTCGTTGCCGCCGAGGGTCAGCCATGTCAGGTTGGAGAGACTGCCCAGCTCCGCCGGTATCTCCCCGCTCAAGCCGTTTTCGAAGAGATTCAGCCGCATAACGCGCCCGTCGTCGTTGGTGGTGACGCGGTCCCGTACGCCGATGGGCGCGTCGCTCAGCCAGTTGTCGCTAAAGTGCCAGTTCTCACCGTTCGTTGCGTTGTAGAGGGCAACCAGCGCTTCCCGGTCCGTTTCGGCGGAGCCGGAGGCCGCGGGCGGCGCTGTCGCAGCCGCAGGTCCAGGCGCATCGGTGGCAGTGGGCGCGTCCCCTGACCCCGGCGTGGTAGGCGTCGGTGCGGGGGAGGTCGACGTCTCCGTTGGCGGGGACGCGGTCCGTGCGGGGCCTGTCACGCCGGACGGCTCGTCAGAGCCGCAGGCCGCGAGCGCCCGCCGTAAGGGCCAGGGCCAGGACAAAGCTCAACAGGGTCACGTATCTTGTCGTGCGTGTACGGGTTATTTCTCTCCTGGTCGTTTTTCCTCCCGGTTTGGCAAACGCATATACCCACAGATTCATATGGGTAGCACAGCGGAGTTGCTATGGGATTCAATGCTGAGACCCTTTTCACCATTTCCAAGTATGTATTGGTATGCCAGGCTTCAGCCGGGGCGACGACCTCTCCTTTCCTGGCATCGTGGAGGTCTTCCTGGTGCCTCCGAAACGGCAATAACCCTCCCCGGCGCGCCGTTCCCTATTCGGTGAACAGCTGGCCGAGGCCCAGCGAATTCGCCAGCTCCACCCAGCGCCTTCAGGTGATGTTGGTTGGGCCGCACCCCGGCCGTGCACCAACGCCCTACGGTGTGGCGAAGGTCCCCAGGCGGCGGACAATCTCCGCCCATGACCGGTCGGACTCCTCCTTGAACCGCACGAGCCGATGCGGGAAGTCGTTGGGGACGACGTAGGTTCTTCTGCTGTGGTGTGCGCGCTGTCGAGGCATGGCGTAAGCGCTCCCGAGCGCAGCCCTAGTCCCTCTACTGGCCCGGCCCGCTGACGGTGAATTCCAGCGGGCTGGACAGCATTCTCCCGTCATCGGTGCAGATGGCCCCCGACGCCTCGCAGTCCTCGGTGACGGGCAGCTCGACGGTAACGTTCGCGTTGGAGTCCGGTTCGACGGTGATCTCCCAGCCGATGTTGCTGCCCTTGACCAGCCGCCGTGCCCCGACCACCTTGCCTCCCTCCACCGTGAACACATGGTGGTCCCGCAGCGTCAAGTAGCTGAGCGACAACTCCTCGCTGAAGGCGATCCTGAATTTGAAGTTGTCGCTGCCGTTGTGGGACATCGGGAGGCTTTCGACACTCACCGTCAGCGGAGGTCCCTTGACGGTGAACTCAAGCGGGCTGGACAGCGCCCTGCCGTTATCAGTGCAGATGGCCCCTAGGACATCGCAGTCCTCGGTGATTGGCAGCTCGACGATGACGTTCGCGTTGGCGTCCGGATCGACGGTGATTTCCCAGCGGGTGTTGGGGGTGTCGCTGTCCCCGTTCAGTCTCCTTGCCTTGACCACCTCGCCGCCCGTCACCGTGAGCGCATGATCGTCCTGCAGCGTAACGTAGCTGAAGCCCGCCCCGAGCTCCTCGCTGAAGCGCAGCTCGAAGGTGAAGTCCTCCTGTCCGTCGTGGGACTCTGGCGCGTCGTGGATGGTGGCGGTCAGCGGTGTCGCCGCAGCCTCCTGCTCTTGACGCGTCGCCGTAGACTTCGACGGCGTTTCCTCATCGGGGATGATCAACGGCGGGGCGGACAGCACGGCGTTGCCAGTCAGTGACTCCTCGTTGCCTGCGTCGTCGGTGAAGGTGACCCGCACCTGGATGGGCTGGCCTTCGTCGTCCTCGGTCACGGTGTAGGTGGAGCTTGTCGCTCCGTCGATGTCGGCGTCGGCGCGGACCCACTGGTATGCGAAGACCGCGCCCGTCAGACCGTCCTCGTCCTCGACTAAGTCCGTGGTTGCCATCAGCATCTCGCCGGCCCGCGCCGACCCAATGATGCCGGGCGCGCCCGTGGCCGGGCTGTTGGCCCTCTGGTTCGAGGTGGCCGTCTGCGACACCTCAAAGACGGCGGTTGTGCCAATGAAGGGGTATTGTTCCACGCCGGGGAACTTCGACCCCTTGCCGCTGACGGCGATGTAGTAGTCGCCCCCGGTCGTCGGGGTGAAGTACATGCTGGCGGCGCACGCCTTGGACGACGAGGTCATGGGGATGGGCGTGCCGCCGGCATCGTGGATGCCTTCGATCACGGCGGTGTGCGAGCACCCGCCCACGTCGAGGCTGACGTGGTATCGCACGTTTGCGAGCAGCGAGACGCGGACCCAATCGATGTCGACGACCTCGTCGGCGGCGGCGTCCCTGGCCTTGCGCATCAGGTAGACCCTGGTGGGCGTCCCCACCTCGGCGAGGGCCTCCGTGGTGGTGTCCTGCGGGTAGTCGTCGGTGCGCACGGAGAGGCGGTACACGCCGTCCGGGTTGGGATTGCCCGGGGCGGCGATGGAGACGTAATAGGTGTCGGTGGTGGTTGGCCGGTATGGCGTGTGGTTCGCATAGTCGGTGAATATGGTGGAATACCCGCCGTCATGTGAAATACTGACGTAGCCGTCGTGCAGCTTGGTTCCAACTTTGTCGTAGATCTTCAGGGCGAACGTCTGAAATCTCCACGGGCCTCTGGCCACGAAGAGGTAATCGGTGTCGGCTTCGAGGGCGACGGCGTACCAGTCGGCCCCGTCATTTGTGTGGTGCTGGCCCTTCACGCCGTCGCCGTCGGCGATCACGCGCCCGGTGGTAGTGGTGTCGCCGGGCAGGTCGCCGCAGGCGGGCTCGCCGATCTCGGCCGTTGCGCTGGACACCGGCTCGCCGAGAACGGCCATCTTGAGCTGGTTGAAAATTCCCCCCCCCAAGAGCTGCTCTCCGCAGCCCTCCAAAGGGTGCCGGCTCCAAGCGACCAGTCCCTGGCCGCGCAGTCGTCCTCGCCCTCCTCCCGGGTGTAGGCGACATTGACTGAATTGTCATCAGTGGCCGTAACCGCAGCGTCGACGACCACCCAGAAGGTTGTCTTCGGGAAGAGGATGATGCCGTCCGGGGCATGGAACGTGAGCAGACCAGACCGCGGGTTGATCTGCAGACCCAGCTCGAGCAGCGACGACGCCCCTGGCTGTCCCCCGTCGTCTGCGTGAATCGCGGCCCGGAGTCCGCCGACAAAATCCGCCGGATCACTGGGAACCTCTATCTGCAGACCGTGAAGGGCGTAGCCTGCATTATGTTCGCCGGTCGTGAATGACGACGCGATCTCGCGGTCAAGGACAGTTGTCCGGGCGACAGCAAAGCCGGATGCATTCGACGCCTTGCCCAGGTTGCTGACCAGCGCCGGAGCGGGCGCGGGGGGATCGGGGTTCGGGGCGGGCGGCAGCGGGTTCGGCCAGCCGTAGACGTTGAGCGGGACCAGCCTGGCGTCCCCCTCGCCGAAGTTCCAGTCGTCTCCGCCGAAGCCCAGCGGACGCACGAAGCGGCTGCCGTAGGATCTGCCAAGGGTCCAGCCGGCCTCAGCGCCGGGGTCCTGGCCGCCGGCGGCGTTGGGCGTCTGGAAATAGCCGCCTGGGGCGTTCCGGAAGTAGGCTACGTAGGCGCGCTCCGGGTCAGCCTGAAGCTCTGCGCTGGCGGAGGTCCTCGGAGCGAAGCGGTCGGGCGACCTGCCGGCGCCCGCTGTCGCCCGGTAGCCGGCCAGGGGCGACTGGGGGTCGAGCGCGCCCGCGGCGGTGTGGAATGCGTTGGCGGCGTAGATGTTGGCGGTCGGGTCCAGCGTCCCACTCTGAAGGTCAATGTCCACACCGAGGCCGGTGATAGTATAGCCCGTCGGGTTGGGACCGGTGGTGAACCCGCGCCCGCCGGCCCATTTGTGGTTGTAGTGGCTGCTCGGGCTGAGGTCGCAGCGCCGCCACGAGGTCTCGGTGTCGCTGCCCGCCACGAATGCCGGTTCGCAGAAGTCGAAGGTCCTGTCCTTCGGCAGCCTGAGCCAGGTCTTGGTGACGCGCTCTGTGCCAAAGCGCAGGTAGGGTCCGTCTTCGGCGCTGTCGCCCAGCCCGTGGGCGCCCACCAGCACGCGCTCCGGCTCCGCGTAGCCGTGAAACGCCATCTGAATGGGCTTGAGCGCCGAAGATGCCGACCAGGAGAACTCGTCCGCGGTCAGGTAGTCCATCTGGTACTTCGTGTCGCCGATCGCCCAGCCTGCGAAACCGGCGTCCTCATTGCTGTTTTCTGCCAGATGAATGGAGTAGAAGCCCGCCCCCGTGACCTCGTCGAAGACTGCCCAGTACTTCCGGCCCGGCTCCAGTGTGGCGTTGTCCGGGAATGTGGCGGTGAGATCCTCCAGGACACGGTTATCACCGGCCGGTTCTTCTACGTGCGCGACGTACAGGGCGTCGGCAGCGGGGCCGTCGTCGTCGCCGTCGTCGCCGTGGATTGCGACACGGAACACGCCTCCGGCCGTTGTCGTGGCCCCAAAGGTGATGGAGTTGAGCGCGTACCAGCCGTCGCCGCCCGGAGTGAACGAGGTCGCCTGTCCCCAGTAGCTGCCCGGCGGAAAGCCGCCGACCTCCGATAATCCGACGCCCGCGCGGTCTTCGCCGGCGAAACCCTCGTTGCCGCCGAGCTTTGGGATGGCGTTCTCCGCCAAGCCGGTCACGGCCATCTTGATGGACCGATCTACCCTGTTCCAATCAGTGGTGCTTGTTCTGATAACTCTCCGGGTGTGTATGCTCCACCCGGCGGCAGGCGGCGGATCCTGGTCAGCGGCCGCGGAACTTGTGGCCCCGAGGAGCAGCGTTTGGGTCAAGTTCTCGAATACGATCCAGTACCTGGCGCCGCCGGGAATGACCGTCTCCGGCGGGACTGTAAGGGTGTACTCCTTTAACTCTTCAGTGCTGGCAAAGTCGTCCGGCACGGTCAGGGCGCGCAGACGGGGCCCGGGGGACGCGCCGCCGTCACTGTGCAGGCTGACCCGCACTTCCGGAACAAGAATAATGTTATTGATTTCGGCTGCGCCGGATGTGACCCGTATGCTCTGGAGCCGGTAGCCGGAGCCGTCGGCGCGTGAACCGACGTTAAAGGACTGCGCCATCTGCCCTCCCATGAGAACATCGGCATTGGTCGCGTTCGATTGCCCAAGATTCGAGACGAGCGTCCCGTCGCCGTACGGCTGCAGCGGCGGGTCGCCCTCCTGCGCATGGACCAGGGACCCGAGACCCACGAGCAGGGCCATGACCGCCAGTATGGGCAGCGGTCCGGTCAGGGTGGTTGCGCTCCTCGACCGGTCTGCTGTGAAAGAAGACAAGTGTCGGCGCAAGGTCCTCACCTAGTTCTCCTTTGACCAGGTCGCGACCCTGGCCATGGCGTTGTTGTCCTGAACCCAAACGATGCCGGATCCTCTCTTTGGCATGGCCGTCCAACGTCCAGCCCGACACTGAGAGTCTGGAATCGGTCGGACGATTTCCTCGACCGGGATGTCGAGCTGCCCCGGCTGGCTTGTGACGCCGGTGGGTTGGCTAGCGCTTGGATGCCCATATTTCCACTGCTCCAAAGCCAAACATCCTGTGGAATAGGCCGGACGCTTGGACGGTTGGAGTTGCGGACTTATCCATAGCTATTTACGCTCCTCAACATGCACATATGACGGGGTGGCGGCCCTGTGTGGCCGGTGTTGGACCCGTCGTCGTCGCCTGTTGGATCGGTCATGATCTCTTCGGTTCCAACGCAGCCCACTCGCTCTGACTTGCCATACAGAAACAGCCTCAACGCGCTGCCGCTGGGGCTATTTCGATCCTATATACCAGCCTAAGGCCGCTCCAGAGGCTGCACAAGGTTCGTTTGCCACATTTTCCGGTAGGCATTTGTACGCAACGTTTGCGTAGGCTTAACGGGAGCGTTACAGCGTGTATTCGGTGATTCGTATGCGCCTGCTCTTGGAGGTGTTTAGATAGTTATTTGTTGTGTGGTGTTGAATAGGGTGTATGGCATTCCCAACGTAGGTACAAATGCCTACAGATGGTTTGGGCCCGGTGGCGCAAAAGACCAGCCGAGACGTGCGGCGGCCTCCCCATGCGCACAACCATGTATGCGGCACTTTTGTGTTTCGGGGCCTCCGACTCCGGCCCCGCACCGGCGCGCCCTTCCCTATTGGGTGAACAAATGGCCGAGGCCCAGGCTGTCGGCCAGCTCCACGAGCGCCTTCCGGTGCTGGTGGTTGGGCCGAACCGCCTTCAGCCCAACGCCATACGATGTGGCGATAGGTCTCCAGACGGCGGGCAATCTCCGACCTCGACAGACCCGACTCCTCCTGGAACCGCCTCAGCCGTTCCGGGAAGTCGTCGGGGATGACGTAGGTTCTTCTACTGTAACGTGTGCGCTGTCGGCATGGCGTAGGCACTCCCTGAGCACAGCCGTAGGCCCTCTCCTAGGGGAGGGCAGGGGTCTCATTCCTGTATGGCTCATACCCCCCTGGAGATCCAGGTACCGGTCGGAGCCCCCGCCTCGCCCATCCGTCCATAAGTGCTTGCTCTTCTCGTTGCCCCCTACTGGCCCGGCCCGCTGACGGTGAACTCCAGCGGGCTGGACAGCATCTTCCCGTCATCGGTACAGATGGCCCCTGGCGCCTCGCAGTCCGTGGTGACGGGCAGCTCGACGGTGACGTCCGCGTTGGAGTCCGGTTCGACGGTGATCTCCCACCGGGTGTTGCTGCCTCTGACCAGCCGCCGTACCCCGACCACCGTGCCGCCCTCCACCGTGAACGCATGGTCCCGCAGCGTCTTGTAACTGAAGTCCGTCTGGGGATCCTCGCTGAAGGCGATACTGAATTTGAAGTTGTCGCTGCCGTTGTGGAATGTTGAGATGCCCAGGGTGCTTACCGTCAAAGGTGACCCCTTGACGGTGAACTCCAGCGGGCTGGACAGCATCTTCCCGTCATCGGTGCAGATGGCTCCTGACGCCTCGCAATCCTCGGTGACGGGAAGCTCGACGGTGACATCCGCGCCGGAGTCCGGGCTGATGCTGATCTCCCACCGGATGTTGGGGGTGCCGCTGTTCCTATCCAGCCGCCGGGCCCCGGCCACCTCGCCGCCCGTCACCGTGAACGCATGGTCCCGCAGCGTCGAGTAGCTGAGCTGGAACTCCTCGCTAAACCGCAACTCAAAGGTGAAGTCCTCCTGTCCGTCGTGTGACTCAGGCGCATCGTGGATGGCGGCCGTCAACGGAGAGGGCGCTGCAGCCACCGCTACGGTAGCGGCGCTCGTACGCGCCTCCTGGTTCCCCCGGTCGTCGGTGAAGCTGACCCTCACCTTGATGGTCTTGCCTTCGTCTGCGGCCGCCACAGTGTAGGTAGAAACGGCCGCGTTCTGGATATTCGAGTCTTCGGTCCCATCGTTAGCGATCCACTGGTAGGTGAAGATCGCGTCGGCCAGCCCGTCGCTGTCTGCAATGCCTGATGTTGAAGCGGTCAGCGTCTGTCCGACCTGCGCCGTCCCGCTGATCGTGGGCGCTCCGGTCGCGGCGCTGTTGGGTATGGCAACCACCGCTACGGTAGCGGCGCTCGTACGCGCCTCCTGGCTCCCCCCGTCGTCGGTGAAGCTGACCCTCACCTTGATGGTCTTGCCTACGTCTGCGGCCGCCACAGTGTAGGTAGAAACGGTGGCGTCTTGGATATTCGTGTCTTCGGTCCCATCGTTAGCGATCCACTGGTAGGTGAAGATCGCGTCGGCCAGCCCGTCGCTGTCTGATATGTCCGATGTTGATGCGGTCAGCGTCTGCCCGACCTGAGCCGTCCCGGTGATCGTGGGCGCTCCGGTCGCGGCGCTGTTGGGTATGACAATCGCTGCGAATGCAGCCTTGGCTGCGCCGTTGTGTCCAAGAGCAGCAGCGCCGCCCGTGGACGCGCTCGTGATCGTGCCGCCGTTGAGCGTCAGGCCGTCCACCGGCACGAACATTGTAGAGTGACTGCCGTCGTCATCGGTCAGCGTGTAGCTGAATACGAGCTCCGTCGTGCCGCTGCCGCTGGCATAGGACGCGCTGCGGTCCAGCGTGCCTCCCAGTTGGATTCCAATCGAGGGTGTGCCGCCGGTCGTGATGACGTTCACCTCCTCGTTGAAGGTGAGCGTCACCTGCACGGCCTCGCCCGGCGTCCACTGGCCGTCCGAGCCGGCATCGCTCAGCGCCGGAGATCCCGTGATGGCGGGCGCCGTCACGGACCGCTGGCTCGACGTATCCCGTGGCGTCACCGCCGGCGTGTACCCGCTGGACAGCGATTCCGCGTACAGCCATTCGTTGGTGAAACTCACCCGCAGTTTGATGGTCTTGCCTTCGTCTGCGTCCACCAGAATGTAGGTAGAACCGGTCGCGTCCTGGATATCCGTGTCTCCGGTCCCATCGTTTGAGATCCACTGGTAGGTGAATTCAGAGGGGTCAATGCCATTACCGTCGTAGATTTCGGATGTGTATGCGGTCAATGTCTCGCCCACCCTAGTCGCCTCGCCATGAATGCGAGGGTTACCGATGGCCGGTTGATTGGGTCCGCGCTCTACCCGCGCCGTGAGTGGGCTGGTCAACGTCTCTGGATTGTCGTGATTGTCGTAAAAGGACACCTCCACCTTGAGGAACTTGCCAAAATCGGCTTTCCTGGGCGAGTAGCGTTGCCGACGATGTGAAATTTCCTCTTCGGCTAAGGTCTCCGGGTCAACGCGGAACCAACGATAGGTCTTAGGATGGTAGGCATAGCGCGGAGGGACGCCGTCTGCGTCCCTAATGCTGGAAGTAAGCACCAAGAGCTGGTAACCGATCATCGGGGGTGTTTCGACCCCAAAGCTACGACCTCCAGTTATTCGGACCTTCCCGGTTGCAGGGCTGTTCTCCATCTGCCTTGCAACGCGCAGGCCTTCCTCGTCTGCCACCATGTCGGCGAACACCGCCTCCGCACTCTTGCGGCACAGAGGCGTATAGGAGTCGACGGATATACATTCGTCGTCGACGTAAAACGCGGTGACTTTGATGAGCTTCCAGCGGTCCGCTTGCTGGAGAGTGTAGATAAACTGAGTCTGGTCACTTTCCCGGTCGCCGGGCAGGAAGCGGACCCACTCAGAGAGCCTATCATCCGCCCTGGACCACTCTATCCTGTAGATTCGCGGATTGCCGTCGGGATCGCTTAGACTGAATGACACCTGCCTGCCCACCCAGGGATCGGTCGTTGATGGCAGGACTGTCCCCGGATCGTCAACGTTGAGGACTGTGATGCTAAAGGGGATAGTGGCTTCGGAGGTGTCATCCGCGTCGGTCACGGTGGCAGTGAGCCAGTAGGTCCTCTTGCCTCTCTCGTAGTCGATGGAAGCATTCGGCTTGACGGAGATCTTACCCTTGTTCGTTTGCAGGTCGAACGCCTCATTGAATTCCGCAACGTTCATTCCGCCCACGGAATAGGTGAGAGAGTCCCTGGCGTGATCGCCGCAGGCGGCCAGTGTGCCCACGAGAGTGTTCCCAAGAGAGTTCTCGTTCACGGAGAAGTTGTAGGAGCTCGCGGTTGTTCCGGTACTTCTGTAGCCATTGTCACCGAAGTAGCCGTTGCAGAACGACACCCCGCTAGTCTGTGCTTGGACGGCCCCGGCGTAGAGGGCGCCGAAGGTCGCGGCGGCCAGCAGCATGGCGGACAGGAAAACCCAACGCCAGGACCGGGTTGCTTCGGGGCGAGGACCCCGGTCAGAGGCCCGACGCCGGATTACGGCTGATGGAAACAAGAACTTCACGCTGTCACTCCTGAATGTAGATGGAATTGGCCCTGGATTTTGGACGTCAAGAACGGTGGCCAGCCTGCATTGACGCCCACTAAGTTGAACTCACCCTACAAGGGTTTACAGGAACTGCACAAGGTTCGTTTGCAATATTTTCCGATAGGCATTTGGACGCAATGTTTGCGTAGACTAACGGCGGCGTTGAAGCATGTATTTGGTGATGCGTATGCGCCTGTTCTTGAGGTTGTTTAGATAGTCATTAAGATGTGGTGTTGCATAGGGTGTATGGCATCCTTATGTAGGTACTAATGCCTACACGTCATTGGGTACATTTGAGTCTCGACAGCGCCGCATCATCGCGGTACGTTTGGGGGCGCGTCATGCAATGGCGCTCATCCTGCACGTAAGAGGGGTCCACCTATACTGATGCCAGAGGACGGTTTGGGCGGAGCGCGTTCCATTCCCGCAGCGTCGCAACGCGGGTTGCGGTCGGAGGCGAGAGGCCCGGCCATGCTCGGCGCCGACCTCCGCAGGCGGCTTCTCCGGTCCCTCCGGGTCGACCCGGACGTGATGCTGTACGCCGCGCGGGTCTCGGTCTGGGCGCGCTGGCTCGTCGCCGTGGTCGAGCTGGCCTACCGGCCGGCGCTCTGGTTCGCCGCCGACAAGCAGTACCTGCTCCTGAGCGTGCCGCTGATAGCGTTCAACGGCTTCGTCCACTACCGGCTCCGCAGGGACCGGGTGGTGACGTGGCGCTGGCTCCTCTTCCTCAGCGGCATGGACATCGCGCTGATCGCCGCCGCTGTCATCATCGGCGGCGACTTCCACCTCTTCAGCTACGTGGCCTACTATCCCGCCCTGGCGCTGTTCGCGGTTGTCTTCTCGTCCCTGTGGCTCAGCCTCGCCTGGACGACGATGGTCGCGGCCATCTATGCCGTCGTCAGCCTGACGGTGGGCCCCGGCCTCGACTTCGACGCCGGGCAGGAGAAGGCGCTGCTCGCCAGGGTGATGGCCATGTATGCGGTCGTCGCATCCGTCAGCCTCATCGCCCGGTTCGAACGGGTTAGGCGGCAGGAGTCCGCGGAGCGGGAGAGGGAGCTGCACCGGGAGCGCATCGAGCTCTCCCAGGCCATCCACGACACCGCCGCGCAGACCGCGTACATGATCAACCTGGGAATACGCCGGGCCATGAAGCAGGCCGGCGACTCGAACGAGGAGTTGACCGCCACGCTGGCCGCCACCGCATCGCTGTCGAAGGCGGCCATCTGGGAGCTGCGGCGTCCCATCGACGAGGGGCGCCTCTTCGAGGGGAGGGAGCTGGGCCGGGTGCTCTGGTCGCACATCGAGACATTCGAGCGGGTCGCGTCGGTCTCCGCCGAGATGCTGCAGTCCGGGACCGAGCCCCCGCTAGCCGTGGAGACCCGGGCCCGCCTCTTCTCCATCGCCCACAACGCGCTAACCAACGCATTCCTGCATGCCGGGGCCGGCCGGGTCGAGGTCCGGCTGGACTTCGAGACCGACGGCATCCGGCTGTCCGTCTCGGACAACGGGATCGGCCTGCCCGACGACTACGCTGAGCGAGGACGGGGATTCAGGGGCATGCGGGCGGACGCGGAGCGGCTGGGCGGCAGGCTCATCGTGGAGACAGGCGGCGTCAACGGGAGAACGACCGTGACCTGCGAGGCGCCCTACAGCTAGTTCATAAAGGAGACCGAGATGACTACGATGACACGGATCAAAGTGATGCTGGCGGACGACCATCCCATCATGCGGGAGGGGCTGCGTGACGCCCTGGAGGGTGAGGGGGACTTCGACATCGTCGGACTGGCGGTGGACGGGGTTGAGGCGGTGAGCATGGCGCAGAGCGTTGCGCCCGAGGTCGTCGTCATGGACGTGATGATGCCGAACATGGACGGCGTGGACGCCTGCCGGGAGATCATGGAACTGCTGCCGGACACGCGGGTGCTGATGCTGACGGCCTCGACCACGGAGGATGCGGTCGTGGATGCGATCGCCGCCGGCGCGACGGGCTACCTGCAGAAGGACTCGGGGCCTGAGGAGCTGGCAGCGGCGATACGGGACGTGGCCCAGGGCCGTCTGCGCATACCGGACAAGGCCATCCGGCGGGTCTTCGCGCTGATCCGCGAGCAGCGGGGGCTCACCGCGAGCCGGGCCCTGAAAGCCCTGACCGACAGGGAGAAGGAGATGCTGCAGTTGTTCGCCGGCGGCAAGTCCTACGCCCAGATCGCCAAGGCCAACGGCAGCAAGGTCGTGACCGTCAGGAACGCGGTCTACCGCATTCAGGACAAACTGGGAGTCGATACGAAACAGGAGATGGTGGTCTGGGCCGTGAAGAACGGCTTGCTGGACGACGTGGAGCGGGATGGTTGACGCTGTCTTGCTGCGGCCGGGGGGGGGGACAGACCTCCGCGTCCGGGGCAGTCCCAAGGGAGAACGATTCCTCTTTGGGCCGCCGCTGGACGCTAGGTGGGTATTGACTTAGGGCCAGCTGCTGCTCCGCGTCGGCTATCGGATGCCGAAGGCGACCATCAAGGTAAGGGGAACTTCTTATCAGGGGAACGACATGCCTATCCCTGAGTCGATACTTTCCAAGTGGAGCCATCATCAGGCCGGTACGGCCTTCAAGCAAGCCCACGTACCCATCCGAGAGGCGCTGGACGCCTACAAGGGGCTGTCGCAGTTCAAGTATGGAGTATTCCTCCAGGGCTCCTACAAGAACGACACGAACCTCGGCGGGGACAGCGAAGTCGACGTGGTCATCCGGTTGGCGTCCAAGCTCAAGCCTCGCGTGGTCGCCCTATCCGGCGAGCAGCTTCAGGAAGATGGCTCCCACCGGTTTGCGCTGGAACGCTGGCAGTCGTTTCGAGACCATGCAATGAAGGCGATGAGGGCCAGATTTGGGAAGGCCGTGAAGAGCGGCCGCAAGTCGATAAAGGCGCCGAAGGGCAAGATCCCGGCGGACGTTGATCTCGTGGTCACGCTGGGCCACAGGGAGGGGATAGGGTTCTATCTTCCCGACGAGGGACGGTGGGTCGTGAGCTTTCCGGAGCAGCACCACCAGCGGGGACTGAAGAAGGAAAAGGCCACGGACAAGCAGTTCAAGAGGACCACTGCGAACCTTCAGATGGGAGGTGAGGTTGTGAGGGGGGCGTGCAGGGATGCAAGAGCCGTGTGGCTTCCTTGTTCGGTTGTCATCGCCCTATTGGCGAGCCCACATTCGCCCTAGGCTTCTTCCCCGTGGAGCAGCGGGCGGACCTCTCGTTCGCGGACATCGCTAAGACCCAAGTCCTAGGCGGTCCACGTCTGGCACTCCGTGCGCCTCTTAGTGGCCATTGCTTTACCTATCTCTGATTGGGACATCTCTGTTCCTCTTTCTGATGTACTCTACCTCCTCCAAGGAGCTAGCCCTATCTCAAACCTCTCCGGTCTCTTCCTCCGCTTTTGTACTATTATCGCTCATTGCTGATGGCCTACTCTAGCCATGATAAATCTGGCCCGGAAAGGGGTTAATTCCCTTTCCGGGCCGTCAATTTACGATCCGTCTGATAACTGCTTCGGACCCATATCCGAAGGTGGGACTTCCATCTATGGAATCCAGGATTCCCAGACTGACTCGTTGGCGTCAACCCACTCCTGCGCGGCCTGGCGTACGGTCAGGTCGTTCTCGGTGAGGTTGAGGACGATCTCGTTCTGCTGTTCGTTGGTCATCTGGAAATTGGAGAGGAACTCATATGCCTCTGGAAACTCGTCCTGAAGACCCGGCCAAATCAGCTTTGCTACGCCGTCCGTTGGGAAGCCGCAGTTGAAACTGTCACCCTCGGGATAGCAGTCCGAAGTCCACTCGGGCATCTCGATCTGCACCAGGTTGTACTTCGCATGTGCCCAGTGGGGCTCCCATAGGTATGTGAGGATGGGATCACCCCTTTGAAAGGCGGCGTCGAGTTCAGCCAGAGCCGCGCCTTCGGACCCGGCGAACACAACCTGGAAGTCGGCGCCGAAGGCCTCCAGTCGTTCCTCGGGCCTTGTATCCCACGCAGCAGTGAACTCCAGGAGTCTGCCACTAGTGCCGGTATCGCTCGTGGCGAAGACATCCTTGTACTGGTTCAGGTCACTAACCGTGCGGAGGTTGGGCGCCACTGCTTCGATGCCGCGGTCAGCGTCGCCATTGATGACGTAGGAAGGAACATACCAGCCGGTCTCACCCACTATGCCCACCGTTCCCATGCGCTCCACTTCGGCGTCTTCAGCGTTCACGTATTCGTCCAGGAGTTCGGCGCTGTAGGAAGGCCAGTTGCAGCAGACGAAATGGAAATCGCCCCGTTCGAGGCCTATGAAGAGGGGCGCCGAATCGGCGGGCGCAAATTTGGTCGCGACAGAGTGGCCCATTTCCTGCTCCAGCAGGACCTGAGCAACAGCCGTCGTGGCAAGCTGACCGTTCCAGTCCTGGTCGACGAGATACAGGGTACCCCTGGTCTCCGGCTCATCGAGGCCCTCGTCAGCTGCTTGTTCACAGGCCATTCCTACTGTGATGACCATGGCCAGCGCCACAATCATAGAAAGACCGCTCCACCTATTCTTCACCGTTTTCAATTTCTTTCTCCTTTCAGGGTCAGGAATGTATTAGACAATCCTGTCAGATTGCAGCATGCCATATTGTCCCATATGCATCCTTCCTTGTGCGGGTTCGCGGGCCGTGTGCCGGATTCTCGCTATCTCAGTGCCGTAAGAGGTATTGCTGCGCCTGTTTGCCCCTGGTCATGCGGTCAAGCACCATCGCCATGAACACTATGGTCATCCCGGCAATCAGGCCGTCGCCCATCCTTAGCCAGATGGAATTTATGAAGACCTCCTGTCCCAGTCCCCCACCGCCCACAAGTCCAGCTATGATCACCATGGCGAACACCATGATGATGGTCTGGTTGACACCCAACATTATCGTCGGGAATGCCAGGGGTATCTTGACCTGAAGCATGGTCTGAAGTCCGGTCGAGCCATGGGCCAGGGCCGTCTCGATGACCTGTGCTGGCACTTCCTTGATTCCGAGGCTGGTCATGCGGATCACCGGAGGCAGCGCATACACCGCCGTGGCTATGATGCCCACCAAAGGCCCGATACCCCAGAGCATAATGACCGGAATCAGGTAAACGAAGATCGGCATGGTCTGCATGGTGTCGAGGAAGGGCCGCAGAGCCGACTCAAGGGCCCTGCTCTGGGAGGCTGCAACGCCCAGGCCAATACCCACCAACACCGTAAATAGCCCCGCGGTCAGCACCTGGCTCAGGGTGTCCATGGTCACATCCCAAACTCCGCCGACGCCTGCGAAGGCAAGACCTGCCACGGCTAAAAGCGCCACCCGCAATCCAGCGGTTAAGTAGGCCAGCCCGGCTGCGATGACCATCAACGCCGGCCAGGGGAGCCAAAGGAGCAGCGTGTAAATGGGTGAGTACCCAAGTTCCCGGAACAGGCTGTCCCGTATCCAACTTGTAATGAAATGGAGGTTGACGGCCATCCAGTCGAAAACACTGTTGACCGGGTCCGCCATCGAGAAGGTCAGGTCATCCGGGAAGTCTCTCAGGGGCCCGACCAGGGAGCCGAGGACTAGCAGGACGGCTATCAGACCCACGCCCGAAATGGAAAGGGCGTAGTGGGCAGCCATGTTCTTAAGGCTCCGGCCGGCCGTCTCCTCAGTTCCTGGACTGATGGCCTGGACGGATGTAGCTAGGTTGGGGCCGGAATTCCCTAGGGCGTAGCTGAGCCTGTCCAAGATGATGGCCAGAAGCACGATGGCGATGCCACTCTCTAGTCCCTCCCCCGCGTCCACCTCCCTCAGTGAGAGCCATACGTCCCTGCCGAGCCCGTCCACTCCCACCAGGGCAGTTATTATCACCATTGCAACTGCCATCATAATGGTCTGGTTGATGCCCAACATGATCGAGCTCTTTGCCAGCGGCAGCTGGACCTGAAACAGCGTCTGAGACATCGTCGATCCGTGCGAGTAGGCCGTCTCCATAGCGGCTTGGGGGACCTGGCGGATCCCCAGGTTGGTGAGCCTTATAACCGGGGGAATGCAGTAGACCACCGTAAGGAAGACGCCCTGGGCGCCACTCACTCCGAATAGGACCAGGGCTGGGATGAGGTATACGAAGGCAGGCAGGACCTGCATGGTGTCGAGAATTGGGCGAACGACTGCCTCTAAGCGGTTGCTGAAGGCAGCGAATATGCCGATCGGCACGCCAATCCCTACAGCTATAATCACTGAAACCCCCACTACGCTCATAGTGAGCATCGCGGAGTCCCAGTACCCGTTGAAGCTGATGAACAGGGTAGCGGCGCCGCAGAACAGCCCAAGCCACCTGCCGCCGAGCCTGAACCCCAACATCGCCGCCACCGCCACGACAACGGTCCAGGGGAGCCAAAGGAGGAACGTGTCTAACCCGGCGAGGCCCGCGTCTATCACTTCGGAGATTGGATTGAAGAACCAGGCGAGGTTGTCGCCGAACCATTCAAAGGAGGCGTCAATCGGCTCCTGGATGGGAGGCTCCCAGCTCAGCGGCCAGTTTCCAAAGTCGGTGCTAGCATTGGTGGTCGCCAGTGAATAGGCCAGGATGTACGCGGCTCCGGCAAGGACCGCCCACAGAATGGCCTGGTGCCGGCGGTTCCGGACAGGGCGAATCTGGAGAGTCTCCGCGCGGATCACGTCGCTACTCCATCGTCGCCTACTAGGGCGGCAATTACCGCCTCACGGCTGATGGTGCCGATGCACCGGCCGTGGTCCAGGACAGCGATGGGTGCGTCGCTGGCTACGGCGAGGGGAATCAGCTGTTCGAGGCGGGTATCCGGCTCCACGATGGCACAGGAGTCCCACATGACGGAGGCCACGCTGGAGTGCGCCACCCCGCTAGCCGGCACATCGGCCAAGTGCACAGTCCCGATGAAGCGATCCTGCCCGTCTACCACCACCGCGCTGTCGCATTCCTGGGCCGCCAGCCTGGTCATCAGGTCCGCTAGGCCTTCGTCTGCGGTGGCGTACACTCGTGGCGGGGTCATGACAGAACGTGCGGTGAGCACCTTGGATCTGGGCACATCCCGGGTGAAGTCCCGCACGTAGTCGTTGATCGGGTTGGAGACCAGCTCCTCCGGCGTGCCTGTCTGAACGAACTCGCCGTCCTTCATGATGGCCACCCGGTCCCCGACCTTGAGGGCCTCGAGGAAGTCGTGGGTTATGAATACCATGGTCTTCTGGACCAGCTGCTGAAGCCCAATCAGCTGGTCCTGCATGTCTCGCCGGATGAGGGGATCGAGAGCGCTGAACGGCTCATCAAAGAGAAGAATCTCCGGGTCGACTGCAAGGGCGCGGGCCAGCCCAACACGCTGCTGCATTCCGCCGCTTAGCTCGTGCGGGTACCGTCCCTCCCATCCCGTGAGCCCCACCATCTCAATGACTTCGGCAGCGCGGTTGAGTTGGGTGGCCTTGTCAACGCCCTGAATCTGGAGACCATAGACCACGTTGTCCAGAACCCGCTTGTGGGGAAAGTTGCCGAAGTGCTGGAAGACCATGCCCATCTTGTGGCGGCGAATGTCCCGCAACTGCTGCTTGTTCATCGTGAGCAAGTCCTCGGCGTCTATGAGGACCTCGCCGCGAGTCGGTTCGATGAGACGACCGAGACAGCGGACGAGTGTCGACTTGCCGCTGCCGGAGAGGCCCATGATGACGAAGGTCTCCCCTTCCCGTACACGGAAGGAGACGTCCCTGACGGCGAGCACGCAGCCCGTCTGGGCCAAGACCTCCTCCCTGGAAAGGGCAGGGTCGATGGAGTCCGCAAGATTCCGGGCTCCATCCCCAAACACCTTCCAGAGGTTTCGGCACGCGAGTTTCAAGCCGGGGTCTGCTCTGGATAGACTGGCCGATTCTAATGCGCTGGCTGAGCCGGATTCCCCTGGTATGTTCTTGATATCCTTTCCACCTGCTACGTTAGTTCGGCGGGGCGGGAGCAGGGTTTGGCGGGCAAGAAGGCCTCTAGTGTCGGCGGTCGGTTACCAGAGTGATCAGTGAGGCCCGATGAGCTTGTAGGTCTGCCTATACTGCTCTGTCAGCGTCCTCACTTCAAGCAGTGGGTAGAAAACCTCGGTGTAGCAACTAGTCCTTCAGTTTTCTGTCGCCAAGTCCTTTCCACCTCTTGCGATCCACGCTCCAGCCGCTACCACGCTACCAAAGGAGAGGACCGGTTGGCGTGGGCTTGCACAGCCTTGCCTATGTAGACTGGCGCTCGGCGCGTCCGAGAGGGTCTCACTCGATGATTGATCTGTCCAGCATAGACCGCCCGCCTCTGCGCGCGGGCATTGCCTACCGGCCTGGCTAACACCGCCGGCTTGCCGACCACCACGTGGCTGGACCGCGGGGCTTCGTCCTATTCGCCTCCACTATAGTTTGACCGTCATCCCGCCCCGGTGGTCTCCTGATATACCGCTCTGGCGTTTGCCGCGTGCGCGATACGCCATAGCGCGGGCACGCGGAGAGCGTGAGCCATCCAAACGGGAGGACTCGCATGGCGTCGCCGGGTTCATCGCGCATGTGGCGGGAGACTGGCGCGAACGCAGTGGTCCCCTTCCTCCATCCGTACCCGACCCACGGCAACTACGTCCTCTGCCGCACCTCGCCTGAGCTTAGCGGGGCGGAGGTCACCGCTCGCCTGTTTGACGAGCGTCGGGTGCTCGTCAACGACTGTAGTCGAAAGCAAGGACTCGACCACAGGTTTTTCCGCATCGCCTCGCGGACAACCGAGGAAAACGAATGGCTAGTCGGCGTAGACGTCATGCAGGCAGTGATCCTCGCGGCGGGACAGGGCACGAGATTCCGTCCATTCACCAACGAATGCCCCAAACCCCTAGTGAGCGTTCAGGATAAGCCCATGCTGTACTACCAACTCGAGGCGCTCGCAAACCGATGATGCTAGTTCGAAAGTAGCTCAGTGCAGGCAAGGTCGGATATGGCGGCGTCGAAACGCTTCAAGGAGTTGTGCAAATACACGGTCGCCCGCTCGCCGCCGTAATCGCAGTAACCCCCCGTGACTACCCAAAAAACGACCATATCCAACATCGAGAGCCGGTAATCGGACAAGCACTCTTCAAACGAGTAGTCGCTTACGCCGTTGCTTGCCAGCGTGGAGTGGTACGTTTGGAGAAGACTCAGCTCCTCGTTCCTGCGCTGCTGCGGAGGGAACGCCTCGCTGGCGAACGTGGCGACATCGTAGACGCCCCTGCTGCGTGCGCAGAACTCCCAGTCAAAAACCACCAGCGATTGCGACTCCCCATCGGCCAGAAGAAAGCAATTGTCGAGGCGGTAGTCGCCATGAATAATCGTCCTAGGAGATTTCGCGAGCTTCGCCTTTATCTTCGGTATCTCAGAGCCCAGGCGGTCTCCGAGTAGTCGCAGCCCGCGTGGCATTCCGTCGCCGACCTTCCGTATGAGGGACTCCCACGCGCCAGCGTAGAGCTCCTGGTAGACCCCAGCTTCGGCATCCTTCAACGGCGCCCAGTCCAGCCTGTCCAAGCGGGGGCTATTCCACCAAGAGGCCTGGAACTTGGCCAATTGGCTATGCAGCGATGGGCCTCCGCCAGCGAGCATCCGACCACACTATCGCCCTGGCGGCCGCCTTTGACGTCCTCCAACAGCAGAATGGTGTTCCCCGTTGCCGAGTCTATGGCGGAGTAGTAATCATGAGGGATTTGTATGTCGCCGGGGTTGGCGCTTCCTGGTAAAACCTGACTTCACGCCGGTCCTGTCCCAGCTTCTCGGCGATCATCCTCAGTGCAGGGTCTGTGGAGGGGAGCTTGACTATCACGGTGTGCGGCAGGTCCACGGGGTCATCGTCGTAGTGAAGCCTCAGGCGGACCACCTGGTTCATAAACCCCTTCCCCTCGGCTATGGCCTCAGCCGAGCGCCGGATCACGGAAGCGCTGCTCGACGCCCCTTTGCTGTGAAGGGCCTCGGTCACCAGAAGGGGGTAGTCTCCTGGAGACCTTTGGGAACGGTCCACTGGTCATCTCTGCGCTAGCGTGTGGGCCTCCGGTCCCGGAGATAACGAGCCTCGTCCTTCATCCGGCCTTGCGAGCGAATAGAACGCAATGGTCCATGGGCTTGGGGTCCGTGAAATACATGACTCCTCCCAGCTTCTCACCTTCCGCTGAGATCACGTTCAAGCCTTGGTTCGCCAAGAGGCCAATCACCTCATCCACGCTGTAAAGTTGGAAGGTCCTATCCGCGCCGTAATCCTTGTCGTAAACCGTCGTGACTCCTCTCCCAGTCTTGAACATAAGCTGCAGAATGCCCCCCGCTTCGAGAAGCCTGGCAAACTCCGGCAGGGTAACTCCTAAGACTATGTGTGGAGCGATGTGCTGGATGACCGCGTTGCATAGGATGAAGTCGAATGAGGCGTCTGGATAGCTGAGAGGCTCTTGGAGGTCGGCGACGGACACCCGATGGGCGATCTCGGGGTGAAGCCTACGCGCCTCCTGTATGTTCTCCTCTATAGCGTCAACCCCGTAGATGTCATACCCCTTTCGCCGGTAGAAAAAGACATCGCGAGCGCCTGCGCCGCAACCGGCGTCCAGCCCTCGGGACCCGGCGGGGACCAGCTCTTGGAGCCGGTCCATCAGGTCCGTATCGCCGCTGAGCCCCGAATGGGAGACGTTGCTATATATGGACTGAAGAAAGCCGTGGCTTACTTCTGCGTAACGCTGTGCGTGATGCTTGTAGAAGGTCTCGGAAAAATCAGGTCGCTTGCTCATTGCTGAAACTTCATTCCAAAGGCTGGAGGCTCAGGCCGCCGCTGCCAGCGTATCCATTAGTCGGGTAGGTCTGTTGAGCCGAAGAGTGCGGAATACCCCGCGCCCCATGCCGAGACACTCGGCTCATCCAGACCCACATCGTACAGCGGGCCATCGGACTTGTCGCCATCGTACAAGCGCAGGTTTCCCTCTCTCGCACGGGGTCCTGTGGATAATCAGGGTCACTAGGCCAGTGCTATTCACGGACATCCGGCCACCCTGAACGCCGGAGGGGTTGGTTGAAACAGCGAGGGCGCTGTTCAATTTCGGGCTCGCCCTTGCGAGTTGGGGGCGACCAGAGCAAGAGGTAGAGGCCGCATACCGCGATGCGATGGTGGCGGGACAAGAGGCCGCCACACCGGCAGGCTTGCTGCTGAGTGCACAGGCGCTGTTAGGGCTCGGATCGTCTGCACGGGTTGGGTACGACCGGAGCAAGAGGTAGAGACCGCGTACCGCGAGGCAGCAGAGGCGGCACCCGAATCCGCTACTCCAGAAGGGTCGTGTCCCGTCAAGTGGTGTAAGAGAGTCACCCTCGCTGATTGATCAGGCTGCCCCTGCGGGCAGCATCATTGAGGTCTCCATGCGGTGCTGATCGCCGACGTCGACGGGAAGAGCGGGCAGGTAGCGGCGGGCGACCTGCCATTCGTCGTGCTGCTCGGCGAGGACCGCGCCGATGAGCCGCCGGACCGCAGCCCGGTTCGGGAAGATGCCCACGACGTCGGTGCGCCGCCGTATCTCCTTGTTGAGGCGCTCCTGGGGATTGTTCGACCAGACCTGCGTCCAATGGACCACGGGGAACGCGGTGAAGGCGAGGACCTCTGGCCCCGCCTCTTCCAGCATCACGGCGGCTTGGGGGAAGCGTTCGTCGAGCATGCCCACCATGCGCGCGTGTTGCGCGTGGACCTCCTCCGGCGAGGGCTGCTGGTAGATCGTCCGGACCATGGTCGCGACCCAGGGCTGGGCGCGGCGGGGACTTTGGAGAGCAGGTTGGTCATGAAGTGGGTGCGGCAGCGCTGCCACGAGGCGCCAGCGAAGACCGTGGCGATGGCGTCCTTCAGCCCCTGATGGGCGTCGGAGGTCACCAACTGGACCCCGCTGAGGCCTCGCGCCGTCAGCGAACGCAGGAACGCCAGCCAGAACGCGCCATCCTCACTCGTCCCCACGTCGATGCCGAGCACTTCGCGCTTGCCCTCGCGGTTGACCCCGGTGGCCACCACGATGGATAGCCATCTCGGTCCCGCCGCTGGTGGACGAGCAGACATGGGAGCGAGCGCAGGCCCTCAAGGAGAAACGGTTGAGCAGGTCGAAGCGGAACACCAAGGTGTTCTACCTGCTGCAGCACCTTGTCCGGTGCGCCGAGTGCGGCCTGCTCTTCGGCGCAAAGGCTAACTGGCGCACGAGCAACAGCCGCAACGGTAAGGTCTACCGCTACGACAGGGCCGCTCCCCTCCGGTACTACGCCTGCTACGGCATGCAGAAGCACCGCCTGCGCTGCCGGGAGCACTCCTTCATCCGGGCTGACCGGTTGGAGGCGACGGTCTGGAGCGAGGTGAAGAAGGTCCTGCAAGCCCCCGGTCTCATCGTAGCCGGCATCGAGTCCTTGGATATGCAGGATAGCGCGGGGTTGGCGGAGGAGGCCGCCAAGGCGGAGCGCGAGCTGAAAAGCGTGCAATCGGAGGAGGACCGGGCCATCAGGCTGTACGTGTCGGCGAAGATCGCCGAGGCGCAGCTCGACCTACAGCGGAAGTTCATCACGGAGCGGCTGGAGAGCCTGCAGGCGAGGCTGGACGACTACCGCGCCAGGGAGGCGAGCGGGGCCCAGAAGCTGGCGTTGATGGCGACCGTCCTCGCATGGGCGGGCGAGGTTGGTGAGGGCTTGGACGACCTGACCCCCGAGCAGCGCAAGGATATCCTGCAGATGGTCGTGGACGAGATCGTGATTGACCGGGAGAACAACGTGAATGTCACCCTGGCCATCCCCGTTGAGGATGAGTCCGTTGCCATTGCATCCTATCCATCTCGTTGGCAAGGAGGGGACAGCACGTAAACCAGTGTAGGAAGAGCAGGGGTGTTCGGGGAAGGGGCAAATTCAGTCTTCCGCCACATCACCAATTTGGCGTCACGCGTCGCAGACGGAGGCAGGGAGGCGCCATTCCGCGCAGGTGGGAACTTCGCAGCCGGGCGACAGCGACCTTGGCCCCCCTCTTTTGCGCGTAGTACCCAGCCAAATCACTCCGTCTGTGGAGTACACCCCCACGCCCCGGCAGAGGGGCCGAGCCTCTCTGCGCTCCCCGGTATTCCAGAGTAGTGTCCCAGGAGGTGGTGTAAGAGACAGGAGGGCCTGGCAAGACAAGGGCCACCGCGTCACCCTCATCAATGACAAAGATGAAGGAGGTGAACGCGATGGCCAAGGAGAGGATGGACGTGCTGGAGCTGCTGCGCAAGGAGGCGGCTGACGCGGACTTGGACTTCTTGCGGGAAGGGCTGCGGGTGTTGATGCAGGCGGTGATGGAGGCTGAAGTGGTGAGGAAGACGGGCGCGGGCTTGGGTGAGCGCAGCCCGGACCGGCTCACGCACCGCAACGGGTACCGGTCTCGGCCGTGGGACACGCGGGTGGGCACACTGGAGCTGCAGATTCCCAAAGTGCGGGAGGGCAGCTACTTCCCCTCCCTGCTCGAGCCGCGCCGGCGCAGTGAGCGCGCCCTGCTCGCGGTCGTGCAGCAGGCCTATGTAGAGGGCGTTTCCACCCGCCGTGTCGAGGACCTGGTGCAAGCCCTCGGCTGCGAGGGCATCTCGAAGAGCCAGGTCTCGCGTATCTGCCAGGAGCTCGATGGGGTGGTGGGCCCGTTCCTCGGCAGGCCGCTGGACGGCGGGCCGTATCCCTACCTGTGGCTGGACGCGCTGACCCAGAAGGTGCGCGAGGACGGCCGGATCGTCAACGTCAGTGTCGTGGTGGCGACCGCGGTCAACGGCGAGGGGAAGCGCGAGGTGCTCGGCATCGACGTCGGGACGAGCGAGGACGGCGCCTTCTGGCTGGCGTTCCTGCGCTCGCTGGTCGCCCGGGGTCTGGGTGGGGTGGAGCTGGTGACCTCCGATGCGCACCAGGGCTTGAAGGACGCTATCGCGACCGTCTTCGCCGGGGCCTCGTGGCAGCGCTGCCGCACCCACTGCCTGCGGGAGCAGCATAAGCAGAACACGAGGGTGGCGCTCTTACACCACTTGCAGGGACATGACCAAAACATCACGTGCTCAGCACAACGCCGGACGGGCAGACGACAACTGACAGAATCGCTGGACATAGCGGCGGGGTGGGTCAATTCTAAACCGTCACACCGGGGTCAAAAGTAAACCGTCATTGACACTGGCGGGCGAATTCAGCACGGTTCCCCCTGAGAGGCGAGCGTCCAAGTCGCTATTCGGATTCCGGGACAACCCCAATCGTGTCGTTTCGGACCGGATTCGAATGCTTCCTGCCGGAGAGTTCGAAGAGTTGCCATACGGAGTCATGCCCACGTCGCTTGACCTGCAACAGACAGACCTCGACGGGGTCTTCTACCCCTTCAGCGCTACGTTCTTCTCTGAGAGTCCGGCAACGAGCTATTCCTGGACTTCCAATGTCTCTTCTTTCTCGAGGGAGCAATATGCCGCCGCCACTGCCGATGCCGCCTATACCCAGTTGCCCTCGGACCTGCCTGCCCGGATCCGGCAATTGGCCCAGGACATCACCCGTCTCCACGATTCTCCGTACGCCAAGGCCTTGGCGCTGGAACGATACCTAAAGACCCAGTTCGCCTACAGTTTCGCCGATGGCGCCAGTGCAGATGGTGCCCGCCGCGGGACACGACCCGGTGGACTGGTTCCTTTTCGACAGCCGAGAGGGCACCTGCGGACAGTTCAGCAGCGCATTCGTTGTCTTGGCCCGGTCCGTGGGCATACCTGCCAGAGTAGTCTCGGGATGGGCCATCTCGCCGATGGTGGAAGAGCAGATTGTCTATACAGACCAGGCACACCAGTGGGCTGAGGTCGCGCTGGAGGGAATCGGCTGGGTCCGTTTTGAGCCAACGGCGTCGGGCGGGGCGCAGTCACGGACGGCGGGCGCTGGACCTGGCAGCGGCGGCATCGGAGGGGCGTCACGGCCGTCCGGAGCCGAGGACACGGAAACCAACATCACCATCTGGCCAGCGGAGATCCGGCGTATGACGCCGTTTGTGGTGGGTGGAACGGTGCTCACTGCCGGTGGACAGAATGTCAGCGAGATGACGGTCGAGATAAATATAAACGAGACCAAGGAGCATGGCGGCACGAAGATTGGGACCACCACATCCCGCTTCGGCCGCTTCCAGGTAGAGGCACAGCTCCCCGCGGATATGGAATTGGGCGCATACCAGCTTCTGGCCCGCGCCGTTCGGAACGACCAGTTCAGTGAGTCCTGGAGCGACCCGGACATCAAGGTTTTCTCCGGGAACAGGATCGAGCTGACCGGTCCGGCAGAAGTTGCGCTGAACGCTCAAGCCGTGTTCAAGGGGAGGCTCATCGACGACACCGGCCAAGGAGTGGGCGGAAGGTTGGCGGTGACCATCGATGGGAACACGGCGTCTTCGGTGGTGGCTAACGAATCAGGCGGATTCACCATCCTCGAGTCCTTTTCGCGACTTGGACAACATTGGGTGGAAGTGGAGATCCAAGGACAAGCCAAGCCAAAGCGCCATTCTAGGCGTAAATCGCGCCCATCGACGGGTTGCCTACCGGTTTCTTACCAGTTTTGCGGGAGGGCTCAAAGGGGCGATAGAATGACGCGGGGCGGTGGGCCTAATCTACCCCCGCCCTCTATGCGGCGCAGCGCCCTGGGGGACTTCCTGGGGGCGCTGTTCTTTTGCGCGGCCTTGATTGTTTGAAGGTGAGCTCACGGAAGATGACGATCGGTAGCCGGCGCTTGGCATCGTTGGCGAAGTCCTCGGAGGTCCCGGTCCGTCTTCAGTCGAGTCCGGTTGCTTCCGCCGCTTCCTCGGGGGGCATTCCAGCGTTGACGAGGACGCCGTAGGCCCTTGCCCGCGACGCTATGTCGGCTGCCCGCAGCTCACGGAAGTCAAAGGACAGGAATTCCTATTGGACAACACAGCCCGCCTGGACTTTCAGGTCGTCCTGCCAACGGCAATCGTGGTCCAGGCGCCCGCTTCCGTGGGGATAGGAGAGGAGTTCCTGGTGACGGGTGAACTTCGTGGCTTCGATGGTCGTGCTCTCGTCGGGGAGAGTCTCTTTGTTGGGGTCGTCGGCGGCCCCGAGCACTCGGTCGACACGGACGGGGTTGGCAGGTTCCAGGTTGCCGATACGATGTCGACTGCCGGGGAGTTCACTGTGAGAGTAAGGTTTCCGGGCAATGGCGCGAGGCTCGCCTCCCTCGGAACAGACCGATTTGAAGCTCATCACTCTGTAGCGCTGACGCTGGAGGGGCCGGTCCGGATCGAGCAGGGCGAGGGAGCGACGTTCAGGGGCAGGCTTGCGTCGAATACGTTTTCGCCCACCGGACAAGTGGAGCTGACCATAGAGGGAGCTGCGGACGAGCATCTGATCACGGTGAACACCAATGAGGACGGGACGTTCGAGTACCACCTTCCTTCCTTCGAAAGCACGGGCCAGCATACGCTCACCGGTCGATTTGCCAGCGGGGAGTTCGTTGAACCAACCTCGACCGAGTTCGCCTTTGAGGTTCTAGGGCCTACCGTCATGACGCTCGACGGTCCGGCCATCACAAGGGATGGCGAAGAGTTCCAACTCACGGGCGCCTTACGTCAAAGCGACGGACGCCCAGTTCCGAACGCGGTGGTGCAGGTGGCCGGCGGAGAGTCACTGTCCCTGGTCACCGACGCCGAAGGCAAGTTCACGTGGGATGTCCAAGCGGCCTTTGACGAGAGATCAGCGCAGGGTCCGCATGAGTCCGCGTTGAGCATCGAGGCGGTGTTCGAGGACACGGACCAATTGGCCTCCAGCAGCGCAACCCTAGATGTCGCCGTCGGGTTCCCCCGAATCGTTGTGGAACCCCTGAAACCTGTGGCGCGCGGCGGCGAGGCGGTCCTCCACGGGACTGTTCTGCTGGGAACCTATCCCGTGCCCGGCGCCGAACTGATGGTTGGCCCCGATGTGGCCTTCACCGCCAACGACGTGGGCACGTTCACACACCCGTACGTGGTGTCCCAGGGCGAGCCATTGGGGACTATCGAGTTGGTTATTTCCGCGCCCGCCCTCGATGCCAGCGTTACGACGCCGCTCGTAGTCAAGTCCGCCGCGAACCTCATCGTGACTCCGGTGGACAAGGTGCGCCCTGCCCGCACAACGTTGCTCCAGGTGGCTCTGCTGGATGACACGGGAACCGGGATACCGCAGGCGGCCCTGCGGTCGAGCCAGGGAGTGGAGGCGGTGACGGACGAGTTGGGGATCGCATCCATGGAGCTTACCGTGCCGGAGTCGGAGGACTTGACCGGCAGTCAGGTGGTGTTCACCTACGCCGGTGATGACCTCCACACTCCGCTCACCATGCCATATTTCTGGGAGGGCGCCATCACACCCGCCGGGTTCAACTGGATCCTTTGGGTGGTCACGCCTGGCCTCCTTGCGCTGGTCGCGGCGGCCGCCTACGCCGGCAGAAGGTTCAAGGTAATGCCGCTGGCGGCGCTCAAGCGCTGGAAGGGCGCGCCTGCCGGGCGGATTCTGGAACAGCCGGACACGGTCAACTGGTTTGAGGAGGACGAAGGCGATGCTGCCCCGGCCCCTCTGCCTGTTCAAATCCGGATTGTCTTCGATAAGACGGCTCCGGACCTCGCGGATGTTTGGGGTGTTGCTGAAGATGTGCGTATCACCCTAAGTGTGACCGACGGCGAGGAGTCTGCTATTGCCAGAGCTATCGTCGCTGTCTCCGTAGCCGGCGATGATCCGTCGCTACTGGTTGCCGATGAGGACGGGGCATGCACTTTCAGTTGGAGCGGCGGCGAGCCGGGTGAGTATCCGGTATCGGTGGAGTTCGGGGGCGATGACAAATACAAGCCATCCTCCGCGTTCCGCAGCCTCCGGATAGTGGACTTCAGGGAGGAGATCGTTCGCCTGTACGACGACTTCCTCGAGTGGGCGAGGGACAGGGCCACCGGTGTAACGGAACAGGCGACGCCGCGCGAGGTGGAGGTCATGCTGGTGTCCCAAGGGCTGCCGATTGCACAAAGAGCGCTCGATGAGCTCATCTCCAGGTTCGAGGAGGCGGACTACAGCGAGCACCCGATCGCGCGCCGGCACTACGAAGCGATGTACCGCGCGTGGCGCGCGATAATGGAGGTCTAGGCGGGTGAGGAACACTGCCTTGTCTCGACGCCCGGCGCTGACGGCCGCGCTCCTGGCAGCCAGCACGCTGGCGGCGCTTGTGTGGGCCGGACTGGACCTGCGCTTCCTAGGGCTCCCTCTGGGGTTGTGCGGGGCCTTACTGGTCTTGAGCAGACTCACCCTCTGGTTGCGCGGCACGAATATGGCCGAGCGCGTCATATGGCGGCGACGGCGAGCCGGCGAGGCGGCAACCCGCGTACTCCGGCTGACCGAAGTGCTCCCCGTCGCCCAGCGGCTGCTGGCGGACCTGGGTTGGACGGCGCTGGCTCTGGGGCTGCTGTCAGCTATACCGGAATTGCCGGGAGTGGTCTCCAGGCATTCTTGGGGTCCAGACGTCGCCCACCTGAGCCGCTACCTGAGTCGCTTCAACTCGCTGGCGATCTGGGGCGTTTTCCTCCTGGCCCCGTTCATCGTGGCACGAGCGGTTGCGGAGGTCCGCCCCGACATCAGCGGGATCGTCGATGTTCCCTGGACTCGACTGGCGGCCTTCGGCGCCGCCTACGCCTTGCTGGCGGACGATGGCGCCCTCGCCGCCGCGTTCGCGTTGGACGGTTCGTGGGTGCTGCTGGGGCTTGGAGTCGCGTGGGGGGTCTCTTACGTCGCCTTGGTTATACGGCGCGCCATGGCATTCAACCCGTCGAGGCGCCTGGCCGAGAGTAGTGTCCCAGGAGGTGGTGTAAGAGACAGGAGGGCCTGGCAAGACAAGGACCACCGCGTCATCCTCACCAATGACAAAGATGAAGGAGGTGAACGCGATGGCCAAGGAGAGGATGGACGTGCTGGAGCTGCTGCGCAAGGAGGCGGCTGACGCGGACTTGGACTTCTTGCGGGAAGGGCTGCGGGTGTTGATGCAGGCGGTGATGGAGGCTGAAGTGGTGAGGAAGACGGGCGCGGGCTTGGGTGAGCGCAGCCCGGACCGGCTCACGCACCGCAACGGGTACCGGTCTCGGCCGTGGGACACGCGGGTGGGCACACTGGAGCTGCAGATTCCCAAGGTGCGGGAGGGCAGCTACTTCCCCTCCCTGCTCGAGCCGCGCCGGCGCAGTGAGCGCGCCCTGCTCGCGGTCGTGCAGCAGGCCTATGTAGAGGGCGTTTCCACCCGCCGTGTCGAGGACCTGGTGCAAGCCCTCGGCTGCGAGGGCATCTCGAAGAGCCAGGTCTCGCGTATCTGCCAGGAGCTCGATGGGTGGTGGGCCCGTTCCTCGGCAGGCCCCTGGACGGCGGGCCGTATCCCTACCTGTGGCTGGACGCGCTGACCCAGAAGGTGCGCGAGGACGGCCGGATCGTCAACGTCAGTGTCGTGGTGGCGACCGCGGTCAACGGCGAGGGGAAGCGCGAGGTGCTCGGCATCGACGTCGGGACGAGCGAGGACGGCGCCTTTGCTGGCGTTCCTGCGCTCGCTGGTCGCCCGGGGTCTGGGTGGGGTGGAGCTGGTGACCTCCGATGCGCACCAGGGCTTGAAGGACGCCATCGCGACCGTCTTCGCCGGGGCCTCGTGGCAGCGCTGCCGCACCCACTTCATGACGAACCTGCTCTCCAAGGTCCCTCGCCGCGCCCAACCGTGGGTGGCGACGATGGTCCGGACGATCTATCAGCAGCCCTCGGCGGAAGACGTCCACGGCCAACACGCCCGCATGGTGGGCATGCTCGATGAGCGTTTCCCGCAGGCGGCGGCGCTGTTGGCGGATGCAGGCCCCGACATCTTGGCCTTCACCGCCTTCCCCGTGGCCCACTGGCAGCAGGTCTGGTCGAACAACCCGCAGGAGCGGCTCAACAAGGAGATCCGGCGCCCGCACTGACGTCGTGGGCATCTTCCCCAACCGGGCCGCGGTCCAACGGCTCATCGGCGCGGTGCTGGCCGAGCAGCACGACGAGTGGCAGGTCGCCCGCCACTACCTGTCCACGCCGGTCGTCGACGAGGGGACTCAGCACACGAGGGAGGACCCGTTGCTGCTGCCTGCGGGAGCAGCATAAGCAGAACACGAGGGTGGCGCTCTTACACCACTTGCAGGGACATGACCCTGCCGAGACTCCGCACGGCGCTCTATGTAGCCGAGGCTGCGTGGGTTGTTGCACTGTTGGGCGCGATGGCGGCCTTACGCTCAGCAGCAGAGAGCGCATCGAGGGGCCCTTCCGAGGGGGGCTCGGGCTTTCTGGACGCGCCCTACCTGGCGCTCCTGCTCCCCTTTGCAGTCATCCACTACGCTGGAGTACGCTGGCCGGCTGTGGCTAGGATTCTGGGAGTTCCAGTCGGACACCTGGTTTCGCTGGCCATCGTATATGTCCTGTTCTCCGGCGGCGGTGTGCTTTCGACAGCGTTTGCGGTTGACATCTCAGGGATGTTTGCCGCGTTGATCGTTGCCGTGGTCCTCTCCTACGCGGCAATGGTGCTTCGCCATGTTGCAAAGCTCGAGGTCGCTGAGCGATATCCCTCGTGGACGGCGAATGCATTGAGGGCTCTCAGCGCACTGGCTGTCGCCACGGCAATTGCATTAGTCGTCGGGGTCGGACTCGGCCACCTGCCTGTCGCCAGCGCCGCGCTTCTCGACCGCCCCGGGACGAGAGAGTTCGGCGAATCTTCCTTGCCTTTCTTCGGAGGGTTCTACGAGTCCCGGTACGCTATCGCAGCGTCGTTTATCGACAGGGGGACGGACCCAGAAGCGTTAGCCGTGACTTTGATCGTCGCTCATTGCCAGAGAGGCGATGACTTGGAAGACGCCGTTGACCGCTGGTTCTCACTGGTTGACGCATCAGATCCGGTCCCGGAGTGGCTCACCCGGCCATGGGGCCCGTCGAGCACTAGGCTTAGAGCCACATTGCGTCGTCTCTATCTAGTGAACAGTGCGATTGCGTCACTCTGTGGGGATGCAACGCATTCAGAGCTTGCGCCCTCGATAGCCCAGCCCAGGGCGACGGGAAGCCGTCCGTGATCGGTGGGTCAACCGGTGCGCGGCGCACATACGAGCGTGATGATTCGTAAGGAGGTCCGCTATGGTGTTGAGAGCAGTCCTCTTGAAGATCGGAGGGTGGGCCGCCCATGAATGAACAAGAGTTGGAGGAGGCCCGTCTCTCCTGCCAACAGATCATCGACCGCGTTGCCGAAGCCTTCGTTGGCGATCGCTTGCTCCTGCGAAAGCTCCTAGCGGCGGCGTTGGCCAACGGTCACGTGCTGTTTGAGGACTATCCCGGCTTGGGGAAGACGCTGCTGGCCAAGGTATTCGCCCGGGCAATCGGCGGAGACACCAAGCGTGTCCAATTCACACCCGACCTGCTCCCCTCCGACATCCTGGGAATGAATGTGTGGCGGCAGAAGGATGGGACTTTCCAGATGATGCGGGGACCGGTGTTCACCAACGTGCTCCTGTCCGATGAGATCAACCGGGCCCCGCCAAAGACCCAGTCCGCTCTCCTCGAGGCTATGGAGGAGCGCCAAGTCACCATCGACGGCGTGACTTGGCGTCTCGATCTCCCCTTTGTGGTCATCGCAACGCAGAACCCAATCGAGCAAGAGGGCACGTATCCGTTGCCGGAAGCCCAATTGGACCGCTTCCTGCTTAAGCTCTCAACCGGATATCCGGCCAACCCCGCCCTGGAGAACGACATCCTGCTGAGACGCATCCATTGGCAGAAAGATGATCCCACTGCCGACATAGGTCCGGCGGTCGACGTGCACCGCTTCGTAGAGCTGCAGCGATTTCTGGAAACCGGCGTCTACACTGACCGGCTCATCGTGGACTACATCACGCGGCTGGTCAGGCTCTCCCGTGAACACCCAAGAGTGGCGGTTGGCGTCAGCCCTAGAGGGGGATTGGCCTTGCTCAGGGCATCGCGAGCGATGGCTTTGATTCACGGCAGGGATTTTGTGGTGCCCGACGACGTCAAGATGCTCGTCCCGGATGTGCTCGCCCATCGGATCATCCTGAACATTGAAGACACGCTGGAGGGCGTACGCGCCGACTCGGTCATTGAGGAGATTCTGTCGCAGGCGCCCATGCCCAGCGAGATAGGACTAGCTTCGCCGAAGTGATGCACCAGCCGTCCCAACTGAGTTGGATCGCAGTCGCCCTCGTCCTCCTGGTGCTGGGTTTGACCCTTGGGAACGTGGTTCTCCTGAGTGGGGCGGTCTTCGTGCTGGTCTCAGCCCTGCTCTCCACCGCCTTGCCCGCGCCCTCCGGCATAGTGGTGACCAAGAGCCTTCCCAAGGTCGCGTGCTGGGTCGGCGACACCCTGAGCGTGGAGCGACGGCTGACGGCCCACGGGGGCATAGGCCCCATCTTTGTGCACGACCAACTGCCTCAGGAAGCCCAGGTAGTGAGTGGGAGCAACCTGCGCGTGGTGTGGAAATGGCCGGGGAGCATTGCCGCGGACATCTCATACGAGTGTCAGTTTTCGAAGCGTGGCATGTTCACCTTGCCAGAGACCGGCTGGGAGCCTCCCGCATCCTTCGGCGTCAACCGGGGAGCGTCCGGCTCCTGCGGGCCTTCATTCCAGGTATCCGTTGCGCCCAGGATCCGCAGCATCACCCGTCTGAACGCGGTCCGTGCCATGGGTAGAAGTGGCCGGTTTCTGGGTGACCTCGCCAAGACGGGGGCGTCCACAGACGATTTTCGGGAGCTTCGGGCCTACCAGCCAGGCGACCCTTTAAAGCGAATCAATTGGAAGGCCACCGCGCGGGGCGCAGGGGCGGACAATCTCCCACTGGTCAATGAAGTGGAGCCGGAGACCAAGAAGGGAGTTTGGATCTTCCTGGACATGGCGGACTACATGGATGTGGGGGCGCCATTGTCCAATCCCTTGGAAAACACCGCGGAGGCGTCCGGCACGCTGGCCCAATACTACCTCGCCCAGGGGTCTACGCTCGGCGCTTACGCCTACAGCAGCTATGGCGGCAGAGGTGAGTTACTTACCCCCGAAACAGGGAAACGTCAGTTCAACCGCCTCATACAGATGTTGACCCGCCTAAAGCCGGGCCCACCCGAGGAGGACCTTCTTCAAGCGGTGGAACGATGCAAGAGCTTCCTCTTTCGGATGAGGCCGAATGTCTTCGTCATCACGCGGTTGGACGTTCACTACCGAAGGCCCGGGGAAGCGGCAGGTTCATTCGACCGCTTCAGGACGGCGGTCACCCGCCTTGCGTCCTTGGGGACGCTCTCTGGCCGGTATAGCCCGGTAAGAGTTGTGCACGTGGACCCGCAAGAGTCCCGAGGGACATCGCAGGGACTGGGGCTGGCCAGATGGGAAACGCGGTTCGTCGCCAGGGGTCTGCGGGACGCCGGCGCATCAGTCATCGAGTGGGAGCCCAGCCGAGAGGAATTCACGTCAGTGTTGGTGCGGCATGTTGAAACCTACCGATAGACGCAATCGAGGCGGTGGGAGTGTGAGGTTCGTTGCCGCGGAGTCATTGCTTCTGTCTGGCTTGCTGCTGCTTGGAGTCTATGTGCTTTGGGACACAGGCTTCATTCTGGAAGTGGGGGCGCCTTCATGGGTGGAACGGGCGGACAGCCTGATGCTTCTCTTCATCCCTTGGCAGCCGGTCTTGGCGGTATCTTTGGGTCTGACAACGTACTGGACACTTCAGGCCTTGGACCGGGGCGCCATTGCTTTTTGGCTGATGGCGCTGGCTGCCACTCTGCCCCTGGCGTGCCAGCGTGGACGCACAACCGCATCGGATGGCAAGAGCTATTGGATCTGCAGGCTGGTCTGGCGAGTGACCGCTCCATATATGGGGACATGACGCTCTTCGTTGCATGCCTAGTCGGCTTGGTTGCCCTGCACCGCACCGTGGAAATAAAGGGGCTGGGACGCCGGATGTTGTTGCAGGGGGTGGAGCGACTCGACAGACGCCGGGTCATGCTATACGAGAGCCTCATGCTCATTGGACTGGTCGTTGCGGGACTGCTGCTCGCCGGACTGATGGTGTTAGTTGCCACAGCGTTGGCCGGGTATGAGGGCCTGTTGGATGGGTCGCCTCTTGTCATAGTGACACTGGGAGGGGCCGCAGCCCTCCTTCTGGCCTTGACGCTCTTGCTCTGGTTCCGGGGCCGGCAACAGGCCCACGATGAAGAGGACGCTATACGCGCGGATACGCTGGCGGGAAGCTAGAGTTCTCGGACGCGGTAGTTTCGAGGGCTAGGGCTTGTACGTGACGCCGGTCCTTAGCAAGTCGTCAAACAGTTCTGGGTTTCTGTAAGCCACACGAAGGGCGACCACAAAGGCGGCCTCTGCGTCGTCCAGACCGTCAACGAACCAAGGCGCGACTATCAGTCGGTCGAATTGTTCAGAAGTACTGCGGTCTCTCGCTAATGTGGACAGCGAAGACAGAAGAGGGCGGCCCACGCTCTCGTTGCGGTCCGCGAACGCCGCAGCCGTCAACGCCGACTCCACGCTGCGGTCTGCGATCCAGACTAGATAATGGGCCATCTCCGGATCACCGAGCACGCTGCCCGCTATTTGAGGGAGCTCCTGCAAGGGCCGCGCCAGATCGGGATTGTGGTCCGCCGCTTTGGCTATGAGGACGAGCATCTCGAGGTGCGCCATCCGAACGTCGGTACGGCCTGGGCGGACGTCGAGCCAGTAGCGGACTGGTGCGTAACCCAAAGCCGGGTTGTGGAGGGCGCGGTCCCTCACGTACCACATCGTCCGTATCTCATCGACACGGATGCCATCGTTGACCCAAGGGATCCGGGCAACCGCGTCGCCGAGATGGCGGTCCCGAGCCCACGTCTTGGCGAGCGCCGTCACGGCCTCGGCGTGCCAGTTGTCCGGCGGGTCTGCGAACCATGGAACAATCTGGGACAACTGCTCGATGGCGAGCCTCTCCTTGGACGTAGGTGTGGACGTTGGGCGGGGAGTTGGAGTGAGGTATGGCGTGAGCGTCGGCGTGGGTCCCGGAGTCGGCGCGAACGTTGGGCTAGGGACGGGTGTCGTCGCCGGGGCGGTTGTTGGAGTAGGCGTGGGAGAGGGTGGGGGTATGAGTATGGGAGACTGGCCAAAGATGCCCTGATAGTCGCTTGAACGGACCGAAGGTGCCTCAGCAGTCGCGGTGGCCTCAACGGTCGCGGTGACCTCAACAGTCGCAGTGACCGTTGCATCGAAGTCGGATGTAGCAGTCTGTGGGCTGGACTGGCACGCGGTGAGCGCGAGTGCAAGAAGCGCTAGAGCAAGAAGGGCGAGTGGTCGCAAGAGGCGGCGTCCCTGGTCCGTGGTTTGGCGCGAGCGTTGCACAGGGGCAGGTGGTTCGATGGTCAGTATCACCCGAATCTCTATGCGAATCCTACGGGCACTACGACCTCGCTGGGCAGTTCCTCACCTCGCGACAAAGGGGCCATCAGTTACGGTCTCTGCCCCCCGCCCTCGCACCGCAGGCGGTCTCTCTGACGCCGCCACTGACCCGTTCTTCATCAGCCCGCTAAGCCACAGCTCAGGCTGAACCCTGTTTTCGCCGGTTGCGCAAGGGCGGGCAACGGTCGAAGATCCCGCACTGTTGAGGTTGTCCTACAGACGCTCCAGCAACTTTACAATCTGGTCGGTGTGGTTCATGTCGGGTTCCCACTCGCAGATCACACCGTTTTCGTCGATGACAACTGCGGGCCTTTTCCCGTCCGACGGGTCTTTGACGTACCTCTCTCCATCGAGAGCGGACATGCCTAGCTCAGCGCCCACTCGTCGATCAGGGTCGTTCAGAACCGCGAACGGGAGCTGCTCTTTCTCGACCCACTGGCGTGCAGCATCCAAGCTTCCGTCATGGATTCCGAACAGTACGACGTTCTTCTCGGAGAACTCGGCAACATGCTCTCGGTACCCAAGAGCCATGCGGGTTCAGTTGCCGCCGCCCGGACTCGTGAAGAAGTACAGCAGGACCTTTTGTCCGCGAAAACTGCCAAGGGAGACCGTCTGTCCATCGCTGGCCTGAAGCGTGAAATCGGAAATCGTTTTCCCGATGTAAGTATCCGTCATTGCCACCCTACCTAGTGATACTTAGTAGAACCGACGCACGCATGGAAGAACCGTTCCTCATGCGGTTGCCGAGCTGCACAGAGTCTAGGCGTTTTTTACCGCCGATGCACGCCTAGCTACGCACGTGTAACTGTTCAGAGTTGAGGAGAGAGGAGCAGTTGGCGGCAGGCGGCGAGGGGATTCAGGCCTTGGGCCCGCCAGGAGCCGAAGAGCGAAGTCAGGGTCATCTTGGCGTCGGTCCCTTGCGCTGACCGAGTCCCCCCGCTGACCTTGCGGCTCACGACCAAGTGACGCAGGCTGCGCTCGGCGGCGTTGTTGTCCGACGGCGCCGCCGGTTCGCCCACGAAGACGAGGAGTTCCTTGATGTGGCGCTCGATGCGACGGCACAGCTTGGCCTGGGCTGCCGCGCGGTCATCCAGGAAGGGACGGCAGAGGGCCAGGAGGCGCTGTTCCCAGGCCTGTTGTGCGGCGCGCCGCTGCTTTTCCTTGGGATGGGCGAAGGCTTTGGCCTCAGCGTAAAGCCCATGGACGGCTTCGGCCCACTGGGCCAGCCGGCCGTCATCGGGGTAGAGGCCCCGCAGGTCGTGGATGTCCCGCAGCAGATGGACCCAGCCCCGCTGTTTGGGGCCGTCGTAGTGGTGGTAGGCGGCGTAGAAATCGCAGACCAGCACCCCCGCGAACCCGTCGCCGAGGACTTCATCCACCACCGACTTGCCTCGGCCACGCCGCAGGAAGTAGCGGTCGGTGGGCGTGCTGAACGTCCACACATAGCCGTTGGCGCCGTTCTCCCGCCAGCCGGTCTCATCGGCGTGGACCACCGGGCTGCCGCGGATGCGCTCCAAGATGCCCGCCACTGCGGGCCGGGCCTTCTCCGCCGTGCGCTGGGTGGCTGCGACGATGGCTCCCACGCTGAGGCGCAACTGATGGACGGTGCGCAGATACCATTGGATGCTGCGGATGGGCAGCCTCCCCTCCTCCCGCAGGGTGGCAATCAGGCTGACCAGGTTGACTCCCAGGCGCTGCTTCCCCAAGGCAGCCCTGTCCAACTCTGCCGAGGGGAGGCAGTTGCGCCGGCAGCGGGGACAAACCCGGGCGATGAAGACGTGCTCGGTGACTTGCGCGGGGACCCGGGGCAGGTCGATGACCTCCCGGGTGCGATGGGCCCAGCCGCCGGACAACGGGGTCCCGCAATCGGGGCACGACGTGCTCCACCCGGTGGGTGGGGGCCATCCGTCGACGGGAGAAGCCATGGGGCCGGGGCTTCCGGGGCTGCTGGGGGGCCGGAGGTTTCGGGCTGGACTGTGGCTTGAGGCCGGGCATTCCCGATGGGCCGCCCGGTTTGGCTTTGTCCTCCAACTGGGCAATGCGCCGTTCCAAGCGCCCAATGACCGTCTGCTGCTGGACGATGAGGGCGATGAGTTCGTCGCGGCGGGCGGCGTCCAAGTCGATGCGGGCATCCATGTCATCTCTATCACCGAACTGCCTCGGTCAGCGCTAGCCCTTAGGAACACCACTTTTAGCCAATCCTCCTCACCAACTCTGAACAGGTACACGCACGTCCGCTCGGGCGGCGAAGTGAGTAGCGCATCCTCTTGCGCCAGAGCGTCTGTAGGCGCCAGGCCCCCCAACTGGGCCGGCGCCCCTAGCTGAGCATCGTCGTGTAACGAGTGAAATCAACTGGCGCGAGGCCAGATTGCGAGCGCTGACGCGTCAGGAATTGCAGGAGCTCCCGTCGTAGGGCGACGCCTTCGCGCGCGAGTCCACGAAGGTAGAGGCCGCCTGCAGCGGGCTCACCCGTTGCGATCTCCACGCCTGAATCGTCTACGGAATACCTGTCGGGTCCGCCCCAGGTCCAGTAGCCGGAGACGGCGTATCGATGTCCTTCGAGCATGCCCGGTCCCCGGTGGTCAACCTCTCGCGGGCGCCACAGCATTGCATCGCGATAGGCCAGCGAACCGTTTGCCATCAGGTCAGTGCGGGAGTCGATTCGGTCGAACAGCATCTCTTCGCCTGATTCGACTCGGCCTGTGGCCCACATCTCGAGTATGCCTATGCGGGCGTCACCCTCTAAATGGACGCGGACGCGCTGGTCGAAGGCCGCATCCGGGAATGGAATTGCTAGGCCGGGGTAGTACTCCAGGAGGCCACCGTCGGCGACATTGATAGTGACGTCTTACGTCGCGCAGGATCCGTCATCGGAGCCAAGCAACTTGGTCGCAGAGGTGAAGAGGACCAAGGCCTTCGCACCCTTGCCGACGTCGATGATCTGTTCGTAGCAGTCACCGGCGACCAGACCAGGGCCCAGCATCGTTATCTGCACGACCAGTGAACCATCCTGCCCGGTCCGGGTCGAACGGAGCTTGAACGGCGCCTGAGCGAGTTCCCTCGTGACTATGGTCAGGCCTTCTCGTTCCGCGAACGCAAGATGAAGCCTTGCCGTCGACAAAGGTTTACGCCCTGGCCTGGCTGGTCTGGTCCCGCAGCCACTGGGCGACGCTTGCCACACCATCCTTTGCCTTCAGGTTCGTGAAGACGAAAGTCTCTGGGCCGCGAAACATCCTGGTGTCGCGCTCCATTATGGAGAGGTCCGCCCCCACGTAGGGGGCTAGATCCGTCTTGTTGATGACGAAGAGATCGCTCATGGTGACGCCTGGGCCGCCCTTGCGGGGCACCTTGTCGCCACCAGCGACATCGATCACGTAGATAGTGGCGTCAACCAGGTCCGGGCTGAACGAAGCGGCGAGATTATCCCCGCCGGACTCGAGGAACAGCACGTCCAGCTGAGGGAAACGCTCCAGCATGTTGCTGATGGCCTCCTCGTTGATCGACGTGTCCTCCCTGATCGCGGCGTGCGGACATCCGCCGGTCTGTACGGCGCGGATTCGTTCTTGGGGCAAGGCCTCGGACTTCACCAGAAACTCAGCGTCCTCTTCGGTGAAGATGTCGTTGGTCACCACCGCAAGCTCGTAGTCGTCCCGCAGCTCCTTGCACAGGGAATCGATTAGGGCGGTCTTGCCAGAGCCCACGGGTCCGCCTATCCCAACGATGAAAGTGCTCACGGCGTCTCCTAACTGACTTTGGAAGAGGCGCGAATATAGCGTTGCCTGCTGATTCGCCCTGATGTCCAATGCCGGTGTGCAAGAGTAAAGGGTGTCAAGGCTGGCCGACAGCGCGGTCTCAACGGTCTCGATCAGCGAGGGTTGAAGGCCGGTCAGAATCTGCTGCGCACGACCGGGACTCAGCCGCATGCAACGAGTTGCCGCCGCAAGGCTGCCCGTAAGGGTTTGCTGGGCCAATGCGAGCGCCAGCTGGTGCTTCGGGATGCCGAGCGCGCTGCCTGCGGCCCCCATTACAACCGCGTGATGCGGGGGGGCCACGTCGAGTGAACATGCTGGATGCAAGCGTTGGACCATTTGCTTGGCACGCCGCCCCATCTGAAGACTTGCCTCGCGAGGACCGGAGACCAGCTTGACCGCGTTGACGCACTCGGCAATCTCCGCCAATTGCTCTTGATCAGGGGCCGCGTCGTGGGCCAAGACGGAGGCGGCAAGATCAACACGGCCCCACCCCATTTGGAGCCCCGCCATCAGTAGCGCAGGCAATTCTGCGACAACCGTCCCTCGCTGAGCGTACGTCTCGATGCCGTTGGAGTAAGCAAACCCGCCAATGGGGAACTGGGAGTCGAACAGCTGCTGGAGCCGCAGCGATGCGAGGGCGTCCATGACTAGAAGAGGAAGTAACGCTGAGCCAAGGGCAAGATCTCGGCCGGCTCGCTTCTCATAAGCTCGCCGTTGACGGTGACGGTGTACTTGTCGGGGTCGATTCTGACTTCGGGGAGGGCGTCGTTCAGCACCATGTCCGCCTTGCCGATGGCCCGGGTGTGGCGGACGGGGAGGGGCTTGCGCTTCATCCCCTCGGGCAGGGCACCCTGTTACGGGCTCAGGGGTAGGAATCGAGGCGTTGGGGTTGCCCATGATGGCCCCTACAATCATGCCTCCTTTGATGATCGTGTCAGGTTTCACACCGAAGAACGCAGGGTCCCAGAGCACGAGGTCGGCAAGCTTGCCTTCGCTGATCGAACCTACGTGCTCGGATACTCCCTGAGCGATTGCCGGGTTGATGGTGTACTTCGCCAGGTAGCGCCTGATCCGGGTGTTGTCATTGCGTTCAGAGTCTTCGGGAAGTGGGCCCCGCTCGACCTTCATCTTGTGCGCGGTCTGCCAAGTCCGGCTGATGACTTCGCCGACCCGACCCATGGCTTGAGAGTCCGACGCCATCATTGATATAGCCCCGATGTCGTGCAGCACGTCCTCAGCGGCCATCGTTTCCGGCCGGATGCGGGACTCGGCGAAGGCGACGTCCTCGGGGGCCCGAGGGTTGAGGTGATGGCAGACCATCAGCATGTCGAGGTGCTCGTCCAGGGTGTTGCGCGTATAAGGCATCGTAGGGTTAGTGCTGGAGGGGAGGACGTTGGGGAAGCCGACGACCCGCATGATGTCCGGCGCGTGCCCGCCGCCAGCGCCCTCGCTATGGTAGGTATGGATGGTCCGGCCGGCGAAGGCGTCGATAGTCGTTTCGACGAAGCCGGACTCGTTGAGTGTGTCCGTGTGGATGGCGACCTGAACGTCGAACTCTCCCGCGACAGTAAGGGCAGTGTCGATGGTTGACGGAGTTGTGCCACAGTCCTCGTGTAGCTTCAACCCGCATGCGCCGGCGAGCAACTGCTCCCGAAGGGGGTCGGGCTGGGAAGCGTTGCCTTTCCCCAGATAGCCGAAATTCAGAGGGAACCCCTCCGCTGCCTCAAGCATACGATGGAGCGCCCATGCTCCAGGTGTCGTCGTGGTGGCTTTGGTCCCGGTCGTGGGACCGGTGCCACCGCCAATCATCGTGGTGATGCCGCTGTAGAGCGCCTCCCATGCCTGTTGGGGTGAGATGAAATGGATGTGAGCGTCGATGCCGCCAGCGGTAAGGATTTTCCCTTCACCAGCGAGTATCTCGGTCGAAGCCCCGATCGCCAGGCCAGGCGTCACGCCATCCTGGATATCGGGATTGCCCGCTTTGCCTATCCCCACGATGCGTCCGTCTTTGACGCCTACGTCACCCTTCACGACCCCGGCGACGTCCAGCACGATTGCGTTGGTGTTGACCAAGTCGGGTACACCGTCACCGCGGGACCGTTGCGACTGCCCCTGGCCATCGCGAATCACCTTCCCTCCGCCGAAGACAACCTCATCTCCGTAGGTGATCAGGTCTTCCTCCACCTCGAGGAGCAACGACGTGTCAGCGAACCGGACCCGATCGCCGACGGTTGGGCCATAGAGGGCTGCGTATACGTCGCGTGGGACTCTCATGAGGAGTCTTCCTCGCCGCCGGCCAAATCATTCCCGCTAGGGCGCTCGTCGAGACCCCCATTGACCGCGGCGCTCATGCCATAGGCGACTCGGGCGCCCGCAAGAGGGATGAGCTCGACCTCGCGGCCCTCGCCAGGCTCGAAGCGGACGGCAGTTCCCGCAAGCAGGTTTAGGCGGCAGCCATAGGCGGCGTTGCGGTCGAACCTGAGGGCTTGGTTGACCTCGAAGAAATGCGTGTGCGAGCCAACTTGAATAGGCCGGTCGCCGACGTTGTCAACGCGGACGGTCACGACTGGTCGTCCAGCGTTGAGCTCGATGTCTCCGTTCGCAAGGAAAAGCTCGCCTGGAATCATGGTCGTTCAGCGGATGGGTTCGTGCACCGTGACCAGCTTCGTGCCGTCCGGGAATGTCCCTTCAACGGCAACCTGCTGGAGCATCTCGGGCACGCCTTCCATGACGTCGTCTCGTGACAGGATCCTTGCGCCGCTGTCCATCAGCTCGGCGACTGTCTTACCGTCGCGGATGCTCTCGAGCAGCTCGGCCGAAATATAGGCAACCGCCTCGGGGTAGTTCAGTTTGAGTCCGCGCGCCTTTCGCCGGCGCGCGAGCTCACCAGCAAAGGATACGAGGAGCGATTCCTGCTCTCGGGGGGTTAGTCGCATCGGGCGTCGGTCCTCAACGGCCGAGGCGGCCTACCGATGGCGCGAGGGCAGCGCCGGGGCCTTATGCGCTACTCCCCACCTCTGGGAAGGTGGCCGGCGCGCACCAAGCAGCCAAGGGTGTCGCAGATGACTCTGGTTGCGAGGAGGGCGGTGATTTCGGCGTTGTCGTAGGGCGGCGAGCACTCGACGACCTCGATGCCTGCAAGGGGTCTCTCGCAAATCAGGTGGATGAACTTCAGCACCTCGCGAGGGAGGAAACCGCCGGGTTCAGGCCATCCGGTTCCCGGCACGAACGCCGCGTCGAGGCAGTCCACGTCGAAGGACAGCCAGACGGCGTCGGCGCCGTCCCAGGCCACCTCCAGGGCGCGTTCAGCAGCCGCTTCGATGCCCATCTCAACGCAGTCGGTGACTGTCATGACAGTCGTGCCGCGCTCGCGGCCGACCCGCACACCGGGCCTTGGCGCCTGCCATCCGCCGATGCCTATCTGCACGAGGTTCTTGGCGGGCACATTGGGGACGTCAGTCGCATGGAACCAGGGCGTCGTGTGCATGCGCTCGTCGAGGTCGGTTTCCTGGGTATCGACGTGGCGGTCGAAGTGGATGATTCCTAGTTTCCCGCCATTCAGGTGCTCTGCAACGCCCCTCACTGTCGGGTATCCGATGCTGTGGTCGCCGCCCAAGACGACGGGGAACGCTCCGCTGGCGAAGACGTGTCCAACACCCTTGGAGATCTGGTCAAACGTCTTCTCGATGTTGGCGGGGATGGTGAAGATGTCGCCGATGTCGGCGATGGTTATGGACTCACGGAGGTCGACACCTAGCTCGAAGGAGTAGGGGCCGTAGAGGGCCGATATCTTTCGAATGCCCTGAGGCCCGAACCTCGTACCTGAGCGGTAGGTTGTTCCTCCGTCGAACGGCGCGCCCAGCACTGCTACGTCGTACTCGCCGCTCTTGCGGACGTCCTCGACGTAGGGGGCTTTGAGGAAGGTGTTGATGCCGGCGAAGTGAGGCAGCTCGCCACGGCTAAAGGTCGGGATCCGCTTGTCGACGATTGAATCAGCGCCCTGCAGGCCGAGTTCGAGGCCCCGCGCTATCTCCTCTTCCCACTTGGTCGTAGGCAATAGCGCTTCCGACTCGACCGCGTACTTTGCCTCTGGGCCGTAGTGGTCGTGGAGCGGCACTTCACCCCAGTAGTCGTGATGTCCAGTCATGCGGGTCGCCTGCTTTCCCTCGTTGGAGCCTAGACTTCGACCAACTCGGTGAGGAGTAGCGATTGCACCTCATCGCGGAGGTCAAGGAACAGTGAGTCGCGCCGAATTGAGCGGTCGCGGTCCGCGCCTAAGCCCACTGACAACTCCCGCTTCACGCGGCCGGGGTGGGACGAGAACGCATAGATGCGTTGGGAGAGGTAGATGGCCTCTTCGACGTCATGTGTCACCAAGAGAATCGTCTTGTGCGTCTCCTCCCAGATATGCAGCACCTGCATCACGAACCTGGTTTGGGCATCCAACGCCCCGAACGGCTCGTCGAGCAGCAACACTTCGGGGTCGGTGGCTAGGAACCTCGCGGTGGCGGTCCGCTGCCGCATGCCGCCAGAGAGTTGGCTCGGTAGGGCGCCGGGCGAATTTGGTCAGGTTCATCACGTCGAGGTAGTAGCCGACGCGGTCCTCAACCTGGACCCTGCTCATTCCGCCCAGCTCCAGACCGAAGGCGACGTTGTCGTGGACAGTACGCCAAGGATAGAGGGAATAGGACTGAAAGACAAGGCCGCGGTCCGGCCCTGGGCCGACGATCGGCTCACCGTCTAGGAGGACCTGGCCGGAGGTAGGCTCCGTGAAGCCGGCGATGATTTCCAGCAGGGTTGATTTCCCGCAACCCGAGGCTCCAACGATGGTGACGAGCTCGCCCTCGCCGACGGTAAGGTCGACGTTGCTGAGGGCGACGGTGGGGCCGTGTCTGCTGGGGAATTCCTTGGTGAGGTTTTCGATTTCCAGTTTAGCCTTCATAGGTTTCTCCTAGTTTGCCGACCACTGGGCCAGGCGCTTGCGTATTTCGCGGAAGGCCAGGTCCGTGGTGACGCCGATCAATCCGATAACGATCAGGTAGACGAAAATGCTGTCTATCTGCAGGAACTTCTGGGCGCGTACGATCCTGAATCCCAGCCCTTCGGTAGCCGCAAGCAGCTCAGCCACGACGATGAGGTTCCAAGCCGCCGCGAGATTGACTCGCATCGAGTCCACCATGCCGGGAACTGCGTAGGGGAAAATCACCTTGCGGAAGACCGAGAAGGTCCCTGCCCCCAGCGTGTACGAGACCTTGATCAGCTCTTGGGGAACCGTCCAGACGACGTTGGCCGTCATGAGAGTGTTGAAGAAGACGGTCCCGATAAAGATCAGAGCGACTTTGGGAGCTTCATCGAGGCCAAGCCAGATCAGCAGTAGAGGTACGAAGGCCGTCGCAGGCATGTAGCGGACGACGCCGATCATCGGCTCAAACAGCGACTGGATCGACCTGAAGCTGCCCATAGCCAAGCCGAGAGGAACTGAAACGAGGACGGCGAGGCCGAAACCGAGGGCGACCCGCTGCATGCTGGCTCCGGCCGCGGACATCACATCGCCGCTGGTAATCAGCCGCCAACCAGTCTCGAACACCGCCAGCGGTGACGGTAGGAAGATCGGGTTCACGACCTGCATCGCATATAGCAATGACCATATTGCGAGGGGCGTGGCCAGCGACACGCCTATGAGCGGCCACCGCAGCGAAGCTGGGATCTCACTCCGGAGTCGCCAGAAGGTAGGAGGACGATGCCCCCGGCCTCTAGGTCCCCGCCCAAGCGAGGCGCTTTGCCCTGCTCCCATCGCGCTAGGCCCTCGTAGCTCCAACTCATGTACATGTGCGGCGCTCCTGAGCCAGTGGCCTACCGGCCCGCGGCCTCGATGAACGTCGTATCGAAGGCGCCAGCCAGCTCAGGCCTGGTTTCAACGAACTCCGAGGCGACCAAGAAGTCAGCGATCTCTTCGGCGGCGAAGAGCAGGCTGCCGTAGTCAGAGCCTTCGGAGAAGGTCGCCAAGTTGTCATTAAGGGAGAACAGCGTCGTGCCAGCGTCGTACTCGGCGTACTCCTCAGCGGTGACTCCGGCTCGCTTCGCCCGGATCGCTATCGTCTCCTCCGGGTTCGCCTCCATGTAATCGATTGTGAGGAACCAGGCGTCCACCAGCCTTTGCACGCCATCGGGATACTCGTCTATCAGTTCCTGTGACACGACGAGATGGTCTGGGATAGACCCGGGGAACTTCGCTGACGTGAAGAGCACATGTGAGCCTTCCCGCTTCAGCGCTTGGGTGGTGAACGGTGCGAATACGCCTACGGCGTCGAGCTGCCCGGCAGCAAAAGCCGCCGCGGCTGCGCCGGTCTCGAGAGGGACAATCTCAACGTCTGATTCGGTCATCCCAACCGAGTCGAGGCCGAGAAGAAGGAGAAAGTGGTCGACGACTCCAACCTCGACGCCGATCCGCTTACCGGCAAGGTCCTCGATGCTCTGGATCGATGCATCGACGATAATCTGGTCGTTGCCGGTGGAGTTGTCGTTTGCGAGGACGATCACCTGTGGGTCGCCGACGGCGATCGAGGCCAGGGTGTCGTTCAGCGTCTGGGAGTTAGCGTCGAGCTGACCTGCGGCAAAGGCGTTGATCGAATCGAGGTAGCCTTCGAACCAGATGAGATCCACGTCGACCCCCGCCTCCTCAAAGAGTCCGGCCTCCTCAGCAACCTGCCATGGGAACCAACCAGGCCAAGCACTGAACCCGAGCTTGATGGTCCTAGCCTCAGGTGCTTGGGTCGGCGTTGCGGTTGCCTCACGCACCGGCGTGGGTGTCGGGTCGCTAGAGCACGCGATGGCTATACCTAGCAGCGCGGCTGCTATGGCGAGCACGATCAGCTGCGGAACATTCGGCTCTTCAAGGCAGAACTCCTCCTCGTCTCTCTCTTATCGCCGCCATCTCGACGAAAACACGAAAGCCCGGCAGTTAATCTCCCGGGCTTTTGTCCCTCCGTGCCCCGGCTTACCGGGTTGCCGTTCTTGGACCAGACCCTCGGTAGTGAGGCGGAACCCTAGCGGCTTGCCTTTGCGCTTCCTCGTTCGGTGCGCACATCGACTGTAAGCCGAGAATCATACGAAGGTGTTGCAGAGTCGTAACTGAGTTGTAACGAATGTGTTACGCCGGTGTGTCAGGCAGAGCACAGCCTGCTGATGCGTCTATTAGGCCGAGACCGGCTCCCAGCGCCCGATGAGGCCCGCCCAAGAAGGCTGGACGAGAACTGTCGCGCCAGGCTGCACAGCTGCTCAGCGCCAGTCGTGGGAGGCGGGCATCGGGACCCGGACTCCGAGTCGCTCCACGCTGGAGATGATGACGTTGGTCGTCCCGTCCCACCGGGACACGGCGCCCCGCGCCAGGATGACCTGGCCCCCCAACTCCCTGCGGCATCGTGCGAAGATGCGGGGCCAGAGGATGAGCTGGACGTCGCCCGTCTCGTCCTCGATGGTCACGAACACCGTGCCGTCCTCGCCGCGGGGGTGCTGCCGGGCGATGGGCCAGCCCGCAACCAGCACCTCCTCGTCCTCGGTGGCGTCCTCCACGGCGGCGGCGGTCAGCACACCAGGGCCCAGCGTGGGCCGGACGAACTCCATGAGGTGACCCCTAGGGTAGACGCCCATCGCTCGGAACTCCCCTGCCATCCGCTCGTAGTCGGTGAAGTCGGCCATCTCGGGAGCGCTTTCTCCCATGGACAGGGGGAAAGCCCGCTGGCCGTTCCGCGAGGGGCGGGTAGCGAGTCCCGCGTCCCACAGGGCCTCCCTGCGGTTGGGCATGACGGCGTCGAAGGCCCCTGCGTCCACTAGGGACAGCATCGCCTGGGGCCCCAGGCCTGTCCGGCGCGCCAGGTCCTCTGCGCCCACGTAGGGACCGTGGCGCTCCCGCTCCTCCACGATGAGCTTGGCCGACTCCCCACCCACGTCCTTGATGAGATGGAGCCCCAGCAGGGCGAAGTTGTTGTCGGGGACGCACCGCACCCCGCTGCGGTTTACGCAGGGGTTCAGGAAGGGGACACCGAAGCGCCGAGCGTCCTCCTTGAGGGTCTCCACGGGGTAGAAGCCCATGGGCTGGTTGTTCATCAAGGACACGAAGAACTCCACGGGATAGTGACGCTTCAGCCAGGCGGCCTGGTAGGCGGTGACGGCGAAGGCGTGGGAGTGGGACTCCGGGAACATGTAGTGGCCGTTGATCTTGGCGAATATCTTCCGCGCGGCCTCCTCCGGCACGCCCCTGCTTCGCGCGCCCTCGAGGAACCGCTCCCGGTGCATGGCGACGAGGTGGTCTCCGTTGAGCCTAGCGAAGGCCCGCCGCAGCTCGTCGGCCTGGGCGGCGGTCATCCCCGCCACGTCCATGACGAGCTGGACCACCTGCTCTTGCCAGACGATGATCCCGTAGCCCCGCTCAAGGGCGCGCTCCTCCAAGGGATGGTCGTACTCGAAGGGGATGCCATGGCGGTACCGCTCCACGAATTGAGATACGGCGCTTCCCTGGACGCTGACGCCGGGACGGATGAGGGCGACCTGGTAGGCCAGGTCCAGGAGGTTGCGAGAGCGGAGGCGCCGGGCCATCTTGAGCTGGGCAGGCGACTGGAGCAGGAAGACTCCCTTTGAGCCGCCCGCGTTGATCATGTCGTACACCTCGGGGTCTTCGGGGTCGATTTTGCTCAGGTCAGGCCTCCTGCCTTCCCGCTCCTTGATGAGGTCGAGGGCCTCTTCGATCTGGTCGAGCACGGGGAGGGAGAGGAGGTCGATCTTGGCGAAGTTGGCGTCGGCGACGCTGTCCTTGTTCCAGTCCATGATGAAGCGTCCGTCGATGGCCCCGGCGCGGATGGGGACCGTGCCGGAGATGGGGGCGTCGCTGAGGACCATGCCGCCGACATGCTGGCCCAAGCTCCTGGGCGCGCCCGTTAGCTGGGGCGCCAGCTCGACGAGGTCCCTCCAGCCCGGCGCGTCGACCCTATCCCGGAAGGCGGGAAGGGCCAGCATCTCCTCCCGCAGCTTGGCCCCGCCGCTGGAGTTGATCTGCTTCGAGAGCAGCCGCAGGTCGTCCTTCGGCAGGCCGAGGGCCTTGCCCAGGTCTTGGATGACGCCCTTCACCGAGTAGGTGGAGAGCGCCCCGGCGAGGACGGCGAACTCCGGTCCGAAGCGCCGGTGGACCCGCCCGATGAGCTCGTCCCGGAGCGCGCGAGGGAAGTCCAGGTCGATGTCGGGGAGCATGGTCATGTCCGCGGGGATGAACCGCTCCAGAGTGAGGTTCCACCGCAGCGGGTCGATGTGGCTGATGCCGGTGAGGTAGCCCACGAGCAACGCCACCGACGAGCCCCGGCCCCTCCCCGGCGGCCGCTCCTCCAAGGGGGTCTCCGGGCGCGTCATGCCCTTCTCCTCCATAATCTCCTGAGCGATGAGAACGATCTCCCGATAGAGGAGGAGGAACCCAGCCAAGCGGTGCCTGCGTATGAGCCGGAACTCCTCCTCCAGGCGCTCCTCCACCTGCGGGGAGGCCGATCCGTAGCGGCGCAGCGCGGCCTCGGAGCAGAGCCGCCGCAGGTAGCTCTCCGGAGTGTGGCCCGCCGGCACGCTGGGGTCGGGAAGGGTGTAGCCCAGATCCGTGCTCAAGTTAAAGGCGCACTGTTCCGCGACCCGCAGGGTGTTGGCGACGGCCTCGGGGCAGTGGCGAAATAGCCGCTCCATCTCCGCCGCCGGTTTCAGGGAGAGGTGGCAGTTCGGCCTGATGAAGGGGAGGGCCTGATCGATGGTCGTATTGCGCCGGGCGGCCGCCAGCGCGTGCTGCAGCCGGTAACGCTCAGGGGAGTGATAGTGGACGTCGTTGGTCGCGATGACCGGGGCGCCTGCCTCTCGCGCGGTCCCTACCAATTCCCGGTTCCGCTCGGTGTCCCCCTGGAGGAGGTTCTGCTGCAACTCCACGTACACCGAGTCGGAGCCGAACCACTCCCGGTAGTCCCCCAGCAGCCGGCGGGCCTCCCGGCGGCTGCCGTCGAGGAGCTTCGAGAGGGAACCGTCCCGGCCTCCCGTGAGAAGGACTACGCCGTCGGCATGGTCGGGAAGATGCACGGGGTCCAGCCTCGGCGCTTTGCGGTCGATGGCGTTGGCTAGGGTGAACAACCGGGAGATGTTGGCGTATCCCTCCCGCGTCTTCGCCAGCAGGACCAGGCGGGAACCGTCCGTCATGGTTAGCTCCCCGCCGGTGATGGGCTGGACGCCGAGGCTGTCGGCCAGGCGGGCGAACTCCAACGCCCCGCACAGGTTGGCGTCGGTCAAGGCCATGGCCGGGAGACCGTGCTCCTTCGCCTGCGCCAATAGCTCGTGGGCATGGGACGCCCCTTCCCCGAAGGAGTAGAAGCTCTTGGCGTGCAGTTCGGCGTATCCGGTTGTCATGACGGCGCTCAGGCCTAGGAGTCCTGCTGATACCAGCAGAGTCCCCGCTGATCCCGGAACAAGGTGGACTGCGCCCCATCCTTCCAGCTCACCCGGTAGTAGGCGCGGGTAAGCCGCTTGGGGAGCCACCAGAGGTCGAAGCACCACCGGTCCTCGATGCGGGCGACCTCGCGCCACTGCTTCCCCAGGCGCGCGGCAATTGGTTGTTGGCCCGCCCCCTCTCGAACCGTCACCGGCGTGGGGACGGCAAGCGGCCTGATGGCGTCCGTGCCCGCGGGGTCGATGGGCATCTGCAGGGCGCGCATCTCCGGCGCCGGGTGCCAGGGAGCGACGGACGCCACCCGGTGGAGGACATGGCCGCCGCCCGCACGGGCCTGCAGCTGCCGCTCCGTCTCGGCTAGGCGGCGCTCCCGGTCCTTCCGGAGGTCGGGAAAGAGCCCCATCTGCGCCCCCGACTCGCCCGTCAGGCCGGCGAGGGTCAGAGACGCCTCCTCGACCGGGGCCTGAGGGTGGTCTGCCTGCAGCTGCCCTCTGATGACGGTGGAAGCCCGTTCCCAGTCCCCGACACCCTGCTTGAAGTGGAACGTCTTCCGCCAGGGAGAAGCCCTGCCGAGGACGCACTCCAAGGCCGTTCTGCCCGCATACCGGCCCCGCATCAGGGGCCGGGAGTAGGCCCGCTTCAGGAGAGTGTCCACCACCGTCGTCAGGAACTCCATGGAGCTGGACGAGAAGGGAAGGGAGATGCGCTCGACGACGGCCTCCTCATGGGGGAGGGGGACGAAGAGGCTGTCGTCAACTCCGCGGGAGAGGTCCCACGCCCTTCCGCCCGCTCGCCCAAACTGGTCGAGGAGGAGGCCGCGCCTCATCGAGGCCACGTCTCCCAAGGCGTGGAGGCCAAAGCGGCGCATGGCGGTCTTCACGTCCGAGGAGACGGGCAGGAGATCGATGGGGTGGGGCGCAAGGAAGGCGGCTGCGTCCGATGGGACCCAGGCCGCGCCCAGCGCCTTGCTCGTTCGGGCTGCGACGGAGGCGGGGAACTTGGCGTCGGCCGCGCCGACCCGCGGGGCAAGGTATCGGGGAACGGCCTCCAGCAGGGCGGCGACAACCCGGTCCTCGTCGCCGTAGAGGGCTTCGAGGCCGTCCAGGCGTGCGTAGGCCTCCCCCAGCTCCGCCCCTTCCACGCGGTCGCTGACTCCCTGTAGGGCCGTGAGCGCCTGGCGGAACACCTGCCGGTAGGAGGGCTCGTCCGCTTCGAGGACGGCTATGTCCGCGTGCCGGGAGAGCGCCTCCTTCAGCGCCATGCCTGCATGGACATGGCGAGCCGTGGGAAGGGCGTCGACCACCACGGGGCGTCCCGTCGAGCGTTCGACGATGATGGCAAGTCTGTCCCTCAAATCCGGCTGCCGCAGCAGTTCGACCTTGGCCCGCAGATGGGTGATGAGCACACAAGCAACCCGCAAGAGGTGCGCCTCCTCACTGGCGGATTCGGGCTGGAAGCCCACGAGGCCACCGAGGATATAGAACAATAGTTCTATACTCAACGGCCACTTGTCTCACCCCGGTGTCCGAGGGGCGCGTAAGCGTCATGTTCTTCTCGTCAAGTTCCTTGGAAGCACAAACCAACGCTGCTGACGTTGTCAACGAAAAGATCTTGACGCTTGACATCGCACCTGGGAGCGAACATCATCGCGAACGTCTATCTGTCCGTGGCAGGAGAAGAGAGAAGGCGCTGCCGGGCGTTCATGGAGAGTTACATGAGCTCCTCAGCTAGTCCCCGAACCGACAACTGGACTGGTGAGTTGAATGACGACGAACCTCCAAGGCAAGTACGCAATCGCAGGGGTTGGCAACAGCCCACTCGGCAAAGTGCCGGATATGGGACCTCTCGACCTCTTCGTCGTCGCGGCGAAGCGAGCAATCGAGGACGCAGGAATCTCCAAGGACGAGATTGACGGCATCATCACCCGAGGTCCGGATGACATCAATGTCCATCACCAGCGGGTAGGCCAGCTGCTTGGCCTTAACGTCAACTTCAGTACGAGCACGGACAACGGCGGCGCGAGTCAGATACTGAACGTCGCCATGGCCTGCATGGCCATCGACGCGGGGATGTGCACGACGGTCCTGTGCGGGTACGGTCGGGACGCTTGGTCACGCACGCATAGGGACGAAACCGCGAGGATGCGCGTGGCAACGACCGATCCTGCGCTTGCGAGGCAGGAGTTCGGTCCAGAGTTCGGACTATTCGGAGCACCCGCCAACTACGCCCTGGCGGCCCGCCGGCACATGCAGCTGTTCGGCACGACGAAAGAGCAGCTTGGCTCCATAGCAATCGCCTTCCGTGAGCATGCGGGCAGGAATCCAGAGGCGTTCGTCCGTGATCCATTAACGATGGAGAACTACCTAGCCGCACGGCCGATTGTCGACCCGCTCAGTTTCTTCGACTGCAGCATCTTTGCAGATGCCGCCGGGGCGGTCATCGTCACGTCGCTCGAACGCGCGCGTTCACTGAGACGCCCGCCTGCCCGCGTGCTCGGATTTGGATTTGGGAACAACCTGCGGGGCTGGCACCACGGCGATAACATGGTCGACACGGGCTCTAAGCGCGCCGGCGAGACCGCCTATCAAATGGCGGGGGTGGGTCCGGACGACATCGACGGCGCTCAGATCTACGATTGTTTCACGCACATGGTCTTGCTCCAGCTGGAGGACTATGGCTTCTGCCAGAAGGGGGAGGGCGGCCCATTCGCCGCCAGCGGCGCGCTAACCCTCCAAGGCCGGCTGCCGACCAACACGTCAGGAGGGCAACTGTCTGAGGCGCACGCAGAGGGTATGCTCCAGGTCGTCGAAGGAGTGCGGCAGGTCCGTCACGACTACGGCCCGGACCGCCAGATTAAGGACGCTGAGCTAATGCTGGTCACCGGTCACGGTGGCGCTACCGTCTGCCAGTCCGCATTGATTCTAGGGAGAGACCGTTGACGAGCGCCTACTCCAAACCTATCCCAACGCCGTCTACAGCCACCCAATTTTTCTGGGATGCGTGCAAAGAGCATAGGTTGGTCCTCCAGCGGTGCGCTTCCTGCAGCGCATTTAGGTTCCCACCCAGCGTGGTCTGCCCTGAGTGCCTCAGCACCGATTGGGGACCGGCTCCCCTCAGTGGACGCGGCGTAGTCCATACGTTCGGCGTGTACCATCGCCTCTACCACAAGGCCTTCAAGCCTGATTTGCCGTACGTAATCGGCATCATTGAGCTGGAGGAGGGGCCGAGGCTGATAAGCAATGTCGTTGGATGCCCGCCCGAGGACGTTTACTGCGGCATGCCCGTCCGTGTCGTCTTTGAAGACATCACGGAAGACGCCACCCTGTACAAATTTGAGCCAGAGAGTCCTTCGTAGCACATAAACCGATACGCGTATCTAAAACCGACAACTCACAGAGGTGCTCGCCCGTATGGCCACAGCCTTAGAAGGCACAATCGTTATCGAAGCCGCTGGGCACGTTGCCGCGCCGTATGCGGGCAGTCTCTTGGGCGACCTTGGATGCGAGGTGATCAAGGTTGAGCTGCCCAATGGAGGGGATACCCACAGAGGCCGAAATCCGAAGTACGAGGGCTATGGGCCCAGTTTTCGGGCGCTCAATCGCAATAAGAAGAGCATCACTCTCGACCTGCAGACGGATGAAGGGAAGAGAATCCTGTTGGAGTTGCTCGATAAGGCCGATGTCCTGATCGAGAACTTCAGACCCGCCACTCGGACCCGACTTGGCCTCGACTACGAAGGGCTCGCGAAGCGGAACCCGCGGCTGATCCACTGCTCCATCTCCGGGTACGGCCAGAGCGGTCCATATCGGGACAAGCCTGGTTTCGACACCATCGCCCAAGCCCTTAGCGGAATGCTCAATCTCGTCACAGACCGAGAAACCCCTAAAGTCGTCGGGGTCTCCCTTACGGACCACTCAACCGGCATCTTCGCGACCTACGGCATACTGGCGGCATTGTTAGCCAGGCACAAGACGGGCCGCGGTCAGTTCGTCGACTCCTCGTTGTTGCAGGTAACCCTTTCCTTTATCGAGTCCCACGTCGTCGACTATTTGAACGGCGGCGAGTCGGTGTCTCGGGACAACTTCCCACGAGGCCGCATCTACTGTTTCTTGGCGAGTGACGGGCTACCCTTGGTCATCCACCTGTCCGGGCACCAAACAGCTTGGGAGTCATTCCTCGCCGCCGCCGAGCGCTTAGACCTGCTAGATGAGCCCAGGTACGCCACCAGGCGAGACCGTTCTGAGCACCACTGGGAAATCGTTGATGTCTTGGCCGAGACTTTTCGGCAGCGCCCAAGGGCGCATTGGCTGGCGGAGCTTGATGCGCGCAGCGTCCCCAACGCCCCCATCAACACTATCGATGAGGTCTTCGAGAACCCTCAGATCAAGCACCTTGGGTTCCCGAAGGAGATCGACCACCCTTCCTATGGGAAGACCCGGCTAATCGGGAGCGCGGTGAACCTCTCAGAGACGCCGCCTGCGTTCTTAGCCCCTGCTCCCCTCCTGGGAGAGCACACGACCGAGGTCCTTCGGAACCTCGGGTATGACGAAAGCGGAATCGACTCCCTGCGAAAGAAGGGAGTAGTCTGAGATTTCGTCATGACATCGGCTCTGGAAGGCATCAAGGTAATTGACTTGTCAGGTCATGTGGCTGCTCCATACGGGGCCAGCCTTCTCGGAGACCTGGGTTGCGAAATCATCAAGGTCGAGCCTCCTTCGGACGACCAGAAGGCTACGGGGCGTGGGCCCGGTCGGGCGCGCTCCGGGGGTAGGGCCAATGCTCTCAATCGCAACAAAAGGAGTCTGACCCTCGACCTCGCCACGACGGCGGGCAGGGAACTCCTACTTCGATTGGCAGCCCAAGCGGACGTCGTGATCGACAACTTCCGGCCGGCAACCCAAAAGCGTCTCGGACTGACCTACGAGGACTTGTCCAGCGTGAACCCCAGGCTTATCCATTGCTCTGTTTCCGGCTTTGGTCAGATCGGCCCCTACAAGAACAAGCCAGGATTCGACACTTTAGCCCAGGGGTTGAGCGGCATCCTCAGCCTGGTCACCGACTTCAGCGATCCCGAGGTTGTGGGCGTCTCCATCGTCGACCACTCGACCGGCATCTTTGCCGCTTACGCCATCCTAGGAGCCCTGATGGCGCGCGAACGGACCGGCCGCGGCCAGTTCGTCGATGTATCTCTGTTGCGGTCGAGCCTGTCGTTTGCGGAGTCGCATATCGTGGACGCGATCAACGATGGCCCAGCCCCCGTGAGGGACCACTTCGCTCGTGGCCGGATATTCTGCTTCGTCGCCAGGGATGGTCTGCCCTTGGTGATTCACCTGTCCAGCCGCGAGCAGAGCTGGCGCGGTTTGCTGAAGTCAGTGAACCGAGAAGACCTACATTCTGAACTCGGCGACCGGAAAGCTCGCTGGGAAAGGCACTGGGAGATTCAGGGCATCCTTCAACAGGAGATCGCCACACAGCCCCGAGCGTATTGGCTTCCGATCCTAGATGAGAATGGGGTCCCCAACGCTCCGGCGCTTACACCAGGAGAGGTGTTTGAAGACCCTCAGGTTGCCTCCATGGGAATCCCTGTGGCCGTCACTCATCCCACGCAGGGCGATAGCCGGATAGTAGGCAGCCCCATTCGTCTGTCAGATACGCCTACTGCAGTGCACCGGCCGGCGCCTGTTACAGGAGAGCACACATCAGAGATTCTCGAGGGTCTCGGGTACGACGCAAGCGACATTGAAGAGTTTCGAACGCAAGGCGTGATTTAACCGGTCAGGACGAGGTGAGGCCATGGATTTCGCGATGCAGCCAGACAGCGAAGAGATGGAAGTGTTCCGGGGGGAAGCGCAAGAATGGTTCGCTGAAGCGATGAAGGATGGGTTACACCTCAAGCTCTCCGCCAACTGGTCAACCCGGGAGAACGAAGAGGAATACAACTTCCGCCGAAATCTCGCCCGGAAGGTGGGAGCTAAGGGATGGATGTTTCCCGTCTATCCCAAAGAGTACGGCGGAGGGGGGTTAACCGTCGAGCACCAGATGGTGTTGGAAACCGAGATCGCAAAGTATGGCCTCACCCTGGAGCACATCTTCTACACGCTAGCCCGATTGGCCGTTCCCTGCATCTTCACCTGGGGGACAGAGGAGCAAAAGCAGACCCTCCTCCCACCGCTGATGAAAGGCGAGGTGAGTTGTTGGCAACTCCTGACCGAGCCTCAGGGCGGGTCGGACGTAGCCAACGCCCAGACGACAGCGATCAAAGACGGCGACGTCTACGTGGTAAATGGTCAGAAGACCATGGTCGGGTCGGTCCACTACCCCGATTTCTTCTGGACCCTCGTGAACACCAATCCCGGAGGAGCACGTCACGAGAATCTGAGTTGGATTTACATACCGAGCGACTTGGCAGGCATCTCCCGAACGCCGCTCAACCTTTTGATGGGTCGAAAGAACACCGTCTTCTTCGACAACGTTCGAGTGCCCGAGACCTTTCTAGTAGGCGGAGAGAACAATGGGTGGAAGGTTGGCAACACACACTTAGAACTCGAGCACAGCGGTGGGGGAAGCCTGGGCGAAGACGGACTTGTCAAGCATCTTATCGAGTACTGCAAGGAGACCGAAAACAATGGAGCGCCTCTGATAGAAGACCCTGACATTCGCGATCTGCTAGCGGATGTCCTCATCGGCTCGCACGTCAATGCGCTGTTCGGCAGGCGAAATTGGTGGCATCGGTACGCGCGCCAACCGCACGGCTATGGGGGCACGCAAACGCGCTACTACTCGCGGGTTAGGCGATTGATGGTGGCGGAGAAGCTCCAGCAGATCTTGGGCTACCATGCTCTCGTTTCCGATCTCAACGTAGCAGAAGCGGTCGACTTCGAGTATGCCGCGCGGCAGGGCCCCGGCACGCTCCATGGAGGAGGCACGCTGGACACGGACCGTCTGATCATGGCCAGACGAATGGGCCTAGGCCGGCCGATAGCTGAGCAGGCGCCGATAACCACTCCTGGAGCCCAGTAGCCTAGCCTTAAGGGGGACTGCGTCATGAATCTCACTCTGACAGAAGACCAGGCCATGCTCAAGCGGACCGTCGCGGACTTCATCAAGCGAGAGGCTCCGCCGACCAACATAACAGGCTGGCTTCAAGACGGTGTTGGGCATGTGCCTGAGCTATACCGGACAGCGGCAGACCTAGGTTGGTTGGGTATGCTCGTGCCTGAAGCCTACGGGGGACTAGGCGCTAGCTTCAGCGACTATGCGGTGATCTTTGAGGAGCTGGGCCGAGGCCCCCTCCCTGGTCCGTACTTCTCTTCTGGCGTTTTTGCAGCGGCCGCAATCTTGGAAGGCGGGAGCGACGACCAAAAGGAGCGTTTGCTGCCGGCTATTTGTCAAGGCGAGGAGATAGCTACGCTCGCCATCAACGACAGAGGCTACAGCTGGGGGCCCGGCTCGGTTGAGATGACAGCTTCGGGCGGCTCAGGAGAGCTAACGCTCAACGGCGCCAAGATGTTCGTCCACGATGCGGGCGCCGCGACGGTCCTGATTTGTGCTGTCAACCACCCTAGCGGAATGTCACTTCTCCTGATTGACATGGACCAGCCCGGCGTGTCGGTGACCTCCTACGGAGGTCTGATGCCGCCATCGGTAGGAGAAGTTCGTCTTGATTCAGTCCGCGTGCCTGAGTCCAATATCCTTGGAGAGCCCGGCCAAGGCTGGGCCGTGCTGGAACGCGCTTTGATGCAGTCCATCCCTGTTCTCTGTTCGTATCAGGTTGGCGCGTGCCAGGAAGTCTTCGACTTCACCGTCGAATACACACGGTCGCGTGTCGTATTCGGTCAGCCTATCGGCCGCTTCCAGCGGGTTCAAGATCACGTCGTGGACCTCGTGAATCACCTAGATTCAGCTCGGTGGATTACGAACGAGACGTTGTGGAAGCTGGATACCGGTGCCGAGGTGCTGTCGAGCGTCCATGAAGCCAAGGCAGTAGCGAGCGAGGCATACTACCAGGTGTGCAACTACGCACATATGGTGTTCGCTGGTCCGGGAACGGACTATTCCCATCCACTGGTGGCCCACATGATTCAATCCAGAAGTCTATATCAGTATCTGGGAAACCCTCTCTATCACAAGCGCATGATGATGGATTACTTGTTCCCCAGAGTGTCGAAGGGATAAAGAGACGGCCAGCGCCGAAGGAGAGAAGAAGATGGGGAAACTGACGAAGTCCCGTTTCTGGATAGTGACAATGCTGGTGGCGGCAACGATGATGGTTGCGCTCGGCGGCTGTGGCAGTGATGAGCCGGATCCAACGCCAACGCCCACCCAGGCGGCGGCTGTCGACAGTCAGCCAACTTCCCAACCTACGCCGACCCCCACCCAGTCTTCAACTTCGGGCGCCCAGGCTCCAGCGACGGACAGTCAGCCGGAGTCGCCGATGCCTACACCCACCGAAGCAGCCACGGATGCGGGTGAGGCCGATGCGGGTGTGCCGGATGAGACTGCCCCTGACCTGTCGGATTATTTCGCCGGGAAAGATGTCAATGTCCTCGTCGGCAGCGCGCCTGGCGGCGGCTATGATTTGCTAGCTCGATTAATTGCACGCTTCGCTCCGCGGCACCTGCCAGGCCCCGACAGCTTCCGGATCAGCAACGTGGTAGGCGGGGGCGGCCTTCGTGCTTGGGAGAAACTCATACGGGCTGAACCCGATGGTCTCACAATTCTGACGCTGAATATCAATTTGGTCAGGCAAGTGCTCTTGGGCCAAGAGGTTGAAGGGTTGCACCTTGAGACCCTGCCATTGATAGGGTCGCCCACGTGGGTCAGCGACCCATACTTGATCTGTGGAGACAGGAACAAGTATTCGTCCTGGGAGGACTTGCTGGCTGACGGTAATGTGACAATCGCTGGCGGCACCGGCGGCAGAGTGCCAATGGGCGCGCACTTCGTCGAGCTCGTCGATGGGCCGATGAAGACAATCCCCGGTTACGAGGGCTCCACTGAAACGTTGGCGGCTTTCGAGCGGGGCGAGCTCGAAGCCTCAACGTGTATCCAGCGGAGAGACCCTAGACTGCTGCCGGAGCTGGTTGAAGAGAACCGGTGGCTTCCACTCTTCTGGTGGAACACACGGCCCGACCAAGGGTGGCTCGACACTCTGGGCGCGCCAGAGCCGTACCACATCTATGAACTGCCGGGAATCGACTTCCAAGACTGGCAGAAGACCGCTTTCGACGCCACGGTGAAATTCAACGACTTCCTGCGGATGTACGTGGTGCATCCTGACACGCCGCCTGAGCTGGTTCAGGCCTGGCAGGAAGCCTACGAAAACTTAATCAACGATCCAGAGTTTGTCGAAGCTGCGAACATCGCCGGTTATGACGTGGGATTCGGCCCCCCAGAGGACTTCGGGAAAGTTCTACAAGACCTTGCGGGACTCCCCCCTGAAGGAATACAGCTCGTTCTGAGGTTGTCGGGCATTAACTGATGCAACTAGCGCGTAGGGGAGCGGGGCAACAGCTCCGCTCCCCTACGCCGTCTGTCAGGTGGAGAGAGTTGATATGTTCTTTGAGGCTGCGGTAAGCGCTGCGCAGAACCTTTTCACTCCCGGACCACTCATCGGGATGGCTATCGTTCTGCCTGTCGCCCTGGCCTCTGGACTGATTCCTGCAGGCGGGCTGCCTACGACGTCTGTCGTACTTAGTTTTGCTGGTTACCTCGACCCCTGGATCGCAATGTCCATCGTGGTTTTCAGCATGGCAGCAGGCGATATCACTGAGCCGGTTCCCGCGATTCTCTTGGGTATTCCGGGTGCCCGTTCGGCGCAAGCCACCGTGCTGGATGGCTACCCTATGGCGAGGAAAGGTCTCGCGGGCGTAGCCCTTGGCGCGAGCTATACAACCACGCTCGTTGGTGGGATATTCGGAGGACTCGTGCTGCTCGCTGCGTTGCCCGTTGGACGCGAGCTGCTGAAACTATTCGGCTCGTCGGAATTCTTTCTTCTGTCGTTGATGGGAATCCTCGCGATTGCAATTATCAGCGCTGGAGCATTTGTCAAAGGCATGCTAACTGCCGCCTTCGGCATCGCGATAGCCTCTATAGGATTCACGAACGTTGGCGGAGTCGTCCGAGCAGATATGGGGATCGACTTCCTCTGGGAAGGCTTCGGTATCGTGCCCATCGTTATCGGACTGTTCGCAATTCCTGAAGCCATGGACCTCGTCATCGGAAATACGCCGGTCGCCCGCGAGCGGTTGGATACGATGATGAAGGAAGCGAACAAAGATGTCATGAAGGGAATGAACATCGCCCTTCGCCACAAATGGCTCATGCTGCGTTCGAGTCTCATCGGCACATTCGTCGGCGCGATGCCCGGTATCGGCGGAGCCACGGGACATTGGATCGCCTACGTCCAAGCAAGGCAGACCGAGAAAGGCGCTAAGGAGACCTTTGGGAAGGGCGACGTCCGAGGAATCATCGCCGCAGATGCAGCCAATAACTCCAGTGACGGGGGGGTCCTGATACCGACGTTCGTGTTTGGGATCCCGGGCGCTCCCGGCATGGTCTTGGTGCTCGCCATTCTGGTGCTCTCGGGAATCACTCCTGGGCCTCCGATGCTTTCGACGCATCTGGACCTCACCATAGCGATGGTTTACATCATCATCTTGGCCAATATTATTGTTGTGCCTATCATGTTGCTGATGGCTCCATACCTCGCTCGGGTGTCAGCGGTGCGGCCGAACATATTGGCTCCATTGGTGATTGGTATTACCACTCTCGCTGCGTTCCAGGCTTCACGGATTCTTGAGGACCTTCTAGTTGTCCTCGCTTTCGCGGTGATAGGGGTCTTCATGAAGCGGTACGGGTGGCCTCGTCCGCCGATTCTCATTGCCGTGGCGCTAGCCCCCACGCTGGAGCGGTTCATGTGGATCACCTTCAATACCTACGGTTTTGCACTTTTCCTTCGAGTGCAATCGTTGGTGTTGATTGCCATGATGGTTATTCTCATCGTTCTTGCGCTGAGGGTACAGTCCACCGCGAGTGAGTCAGCACAGTCTGTCATGTTGCAGCAGGAGGACGATAGTTTCGAAGAATAGATCGTTCGAGGACCCGTCGTAGCGCGGACGCCGCCTTGACGATGCAGACCAATCCCGCGGCTAAGGAGGAAGAGTGCGCTGGCTAAACCTACGAAACTACTGGCTCTCGGTGGAGGTGCTCGGTGAGCTCCTGTTGCTGGCTGTTGCCGGGGCTCTATTCGGCTATCTCTTTGTCCTGTCGTTCGATTGGCCTGAGGCAGCTAGGTTGCTGCCTCGTATTGCGGTAATCATAGGCATACCTTTCGGCGTCATACGGTTGGTGGCCGTGCTACGCCGCATCAAGTCAACTCCCGCTTCGGTGATGGACACCGCGTTCCGCATCGAGGACCAGGACCCCCGCGAGATCACGGGGCGTTTCGTCCGGATCTGGGGATGGGTGCTGGCGCTCTATCTGGCGATCTGGATGTTTGGGTTCCACTTTGCCTTACCCATAGGGATATTCATCTACCTCTTCCGCTACGGGAACGCTGGTTGGGTGTGGTCATCGGTCTTGTCATTGATGGTCTATGCAGCAATCAAGCTCGTCTATGATTTGGCATTGGATGCCGACTGGTTCGATGCAGTGGTGCCTCGGTGGCTGGGCCTTGTGTAACCTTCGGATTGGCTCGTTGGGCGCGTAGGGGAGGGCGTTGCGGCGGTTCTGAAGCACACCAGAGGGAAACCCCGACGGCACGGGCCGTCGGGTCTCCCTTTGCTTTGGCAACTGACGGTTCTCTATAGGCCGTAGAAGCGTTGGGCGTTCTTCGACAGCACGGCTTCCTTGTCGGCGGCGCTCATGCCGTTAGCTTCGAGCAGCTCGTCGATCTCATGGCGCACGGTTTCCCTGTTCACTTCGTGAGGGAAGTCCGACGAGTACATGAACGCCTCGGAACCGCAGACTTGGACGGCGTAGGGAAGGATGTGCTCGCCGCCCTCGCACCCCACGTATATCCGGCCGGCCTGCATCTGCCGCAGGATGTACTGGGCGACGTTCTCGCCATCTTTCAGCTGGAGGTACATGCCATCCGGGTCGTAGGGGATGTGGGACTCGTACGACTCGCTCAACCGTTCGAGGCAGACCGTGAGCCAAGCCACTCCTCCTTCGAGGAAGCCGATCCGGATATTCGGATAGCGGTCGTAGATGCCGTTCATGAGGATTCCCGAGAACGAGATCATCTGGCCGAACGAGTGGCCCAGACCATGGACTGCCGGGTAAACGTTGAAGTCGTCGAAGCCGAGGCCGCTGTGACAGCCGCCGTGGATTCCGATGCAGCAGTTGAGGCGCTCGGCTTCCTCGTAAATCGGCCAATACTCGCGCGACCCTAGGTGCGCCTTGAGGCCGGTGGCGGGAAGCATCGCTCCGACCATGCCAAGCTCCACGACTGCCCGGCGGAGCTCAGCGACGGCCGCTGCCGGGTCCTGCATCGGTATTATGGCCATTCCCTTGAACCGCGGGTCGTTCTGGAGGTAGGTCTCGTGCAACCAGTCGTTGTACGCGCGCGTCACCGCGATCGCGAATTCGATGGAGACAATCTTCCCGTAGGACAAGGCGGAGGTCGGGTACAGGATCGTCGAACTGATGCCTGCATCGCGGAGGAATGTTTTCCATTCTTCTGTGCCAGTGGGTTGAAAAGACCCTGCAGGAGCTGAAAACACTGACGCAGAGTGCATGTGGTCGAGCGGGGGGAACAGCCGGTTCATCGCGAAGGGCCCTCTTTCTTTGTAGCCGCCTGGCATATGCTTCGAGATGCCCTCCGCGTTCTCAAAGAGGTGACCGTCTGCATCGATGATTGTTTCCAAGTCGATCGCCATCATTTCTCCTTCCGCTTTCTGCCGGACCGAGTCCTAGGCTGCGCCGCCTTATCCCTCTCCCCCCTCAACTAAAAGAGCAGGTCGCGAAGGAATGGGTCCGGCCACAGCACGTGCAGCACTGCATCCATTATCCCGAATATTACCGCCGCGGCCAACAGGCATGGGATGATTGCTAGTCCTAGCTGCCGTCTCGTTAGAGTGGTGTTGAATGGGATGAACGCTATCGGGAACAGCACCGCAGCCCAGGGGAAGCCTATTATCCCGACCGCAAAGACAAACCCGAGAAGCCACCCGACCTGTGGCAGCAACCGGCGGACCGCGCTTACGCCGGTGCCGCTTCGCATACCGATGTCCATTATCTTTGCGTCGGTGGGCACCTTTGGAAACAGCGTCTGGAATATTACTGCTGCAATCAGCCCGAAGAAGGCTAGGCTGGCCCAGAAGGGCAGGAACCGTGTCGGCCCCTTGAACCCCAATGTGTCCGGGAACACTATTATGGCCACCCATCCGAGCATGACGAGCCACAGTAAGTTTTCCCATCGCCATCGCAATTGGAGTTTGCGTCGAGTTGGCGGTGGTCGATAACTAGAGTTCTCTTGCTCGTTGACTCCGTCTGACCCTAGTACAACGCCGGTCACCTGAGCTGCTTTCGACTCACGGTCTCGCAGGGCCCAGGTGAGGAACACTATGAATACGGCCCCCAGCACGAGGATGCTAACCGCGAAGGGGCGTGTCAGGAAGACGAGAGGTCCGTCTCCGATCTGCAACGCGGGCCAGGCGTTGCGCTCGACGACCGGGCCCAAGATGAAGGCGAGGATGAACGGCGGGCGTGGCCAACCCCACCACTTCATTGCCATACCCAGTCCTCCGAAGCACAGCATGACAACGATGTCGAGCATGCTGAAGTTCGCTTGGTAGGCGCTGAGGAATATCAGGGGCAAAAGCAGTCCAGCGATGTATGGATAGGGGATGCGTGTAAGCTTGGCTATCGGTCCGGTTAGCACGACTGCGAGGAGAGATATCAACACGTTGCCGATGCCGATGGCGAGCACGATCCCGATGGTGATATTGAGGTTCGCCGTCAGCATAGAGATGCCGGGAGCGAGGCCGAAGGACAATAAGCCCGCGAGGATGAGGGCCCACGCGACGCTTCCTGGGATGCCGAATGCCAGCGTGGGCACAGCTTGCCCCGCGTTCTGGGCGTTCTGAGCGGACTCCGCAAACAGCACGCCGTCCAAGCTGCCCTTTCCGAACTGGGACTTGTCTTTGGTCAGGGAAACGCCGAGCGCGTACGACATCCAATCGATGACCCCGGACCCAACCCCGGGGATAATGCCTAGGGTCACGCCGATAAGGCCTTGCCGGATGGCCACGACCCAATGCTTGAGGCCATAACGAACGCCGCTGAGCACTTCCCTCACTGATACGTCTCCGTGCTCGGCGACAGCCCGTCGAGTCATGCTGAGATCGACGACCTCGGGGAGCGCGAATATTCCGAGCAATACCGGTATGAGCGGCAGTCCTTCATTGAGATATATCTCGCCGAATGTGAAGCGGGGCACCATGGAAAAGGCGGTGATGCCGATTGTGGTGACGAGGAGACCGAAAACGGCGGCGACCAGACCCTTCAGCACTGCTCCTCTAGATAGCGCCGAGACCATTCCGATGCCGAACAAGGCCATTACGGTGATTTCCGCGTACGAGAAGTTCACGATGAACGGCCGGATTGCGGGCATGACTAACGCAAGGATGAACGCCGAGACCAGCCCTCCGATCGCGGAGACGGCGTAGACGGCCCCGAGAGTCCGTGCGCCCTCCCCTCGGAGAGCGAGCTGATGGCCTTCCAGGAATGTCACCTGGGTCGCCGCTGTCGGGTAGCCCAGGAGCACGGCGGGAATAGCATCCATCGTGTTATTGAGCGACAGGATGCCAGCGATAAACACAATCCCCAGAGCCGGTTCGAGGTTGAGGACGACAAAGGGCAGCGCGATTGCGACGACAGTCAACGTTCCGACGCCGGGAATCATCCCCACCGGTCCAGCCAACAACACCGCGGCGAACAAGAGCAGCCAGAAGGTCGGGTCCGTCAGGAATTCGGCGATGTAGGAGCCGGATTGAGCGAGGGTATCCATGAACCCCTTTAGCAGCTACTGGTGGACAACCGGGGGCTACGTGAGAGGACCGGACTGTCCAGTCCGGTCCTCTCGTCGCATCTTCAGCTAGAACGGAGACACGTAAACGGGTGAGTACTTCTTATAGACCTCATCGAGGAAGTTGGCATCTACTGCGGATGCTAACTCATTGAGCGTTGGCCCGTCGATGAGCGTCAATCCTCTGCCGAGGAGTGATTCGAGACCGCCTCTGAATTCTTCGTCCGCGAACGCTTCAACCATGGCGTTCGAGATTACTGCGCGAATGTCGTCAGGTGTGTTCCTGGACATAACTGCGGTGCGCTGGAGGGCTCCCTCACCCGCCTGCAGCGCATTGTATTCGCGCAATTCCTCTTCACTGAGGTATTCGCGAATGTTCTGGATGCCCTCTGGCAGGGGGCCTTCTGAGTTCGGTGCGATGGCCACAGAGTAATCGGACATTATCGCCATCGGAGTAACGTATCCGTCCGTCAGCCAGCCCGGGCGATCGAGTCCCAACCGGTACCAGAAACCTGAAACGACGGTGTCGGCATCGTGCCGGTCCATGGTCAGGAACGAGCCCGGCGTGCTGCCGTCGAAGCCGGTCAGGATATCAACCGGGAGATCGAGCTTCTCTTTGAGGAATGCCATCTGGGTCCATCGCGAGTCGCCCTCGGCTGCTGCAGCGAGGGTGAACTCGGTGGTCCCTCCAATCATGTCGTCGATGCTGGTGTAGGGCGAGTCTTTGTGGGCGTACCAAATCGAGGGGATCAGATCGAAGGAGAAGACGCGCTGGAACTCGTTGGCCTTGAACTTCACCTCTCCAGGGAAGACCAGCTCCTCAGTAGTCGAACCGCCAACGCCATAAGCCATGGTGAGTCCATCGCCTGGACCATCGAACAGTTGGTTCAGCGCGTTGAAGTAGGCCGAGCGAGTCGGAACCGCCGTCATTACGAACCGAGGATTGCCCGGTATGTAGTCTCCCAGCCTCTGGACAATGTAGCGGGCTTGGATGTCTGAGTTGCTACCCGCGCCCCAGCCGACGATGACGCGCACAGTCCTGCCTTCGTAATGGGGTGGACCTAGCGTCGGCGTCGGGGCTGGCGTCGGAGTGGCCGCTGGAGCCACAGTCGCCCCGGCAGTCGGGACCGCGGTCGGCTCCGGTGTGATGCCCGACGGCGGGGCTGTCGGCGTCGCCGCCGCAGTAGGCGTGGGGGCGGGCGTCGGGGTCGGGTCTCCACCGCACGCCGCTGCTATAACAAGGGCGAGAGTTAGCGCAGCGAGGGCCGCAGCCCTCGGTATCCCATGGACGATCGGTGGCATCGCAGTCTCCTATTTGCTACGGGATTGGGAGGTAAGCTCCAGCCGAGGAGTCCTTGTGGAGAGCGTGGCAGTAGGACTCGCCAAAGCATGGCCCATCCTACAAAAGGACAGGTGAAATGTCGAAGGTCGGCTGCCCAAGGCGGTCATTGTCATTGTCGCGCATCTTCGCCTCCAGACAGGCCCGTCTCCGGCCAAGTCTGTCGACGAGTTATTTGGCATCTACAGGAATGACGGCCCCCTCGCCCCCGGGCGGCAGGGCGCTAGGCAGTTGGGGCGTTGGCCATGACTTCGACGAGCTCGCGGACGGCGTCGGCGGACTTGTCGAGGAGGGTCTTCTCTTCGGCGGTGAGGTCTAGCTCGACGACCTTCTCCACGCCGGCCGCCCCGAGGATGACCGGGACGCCCATGTAGATGCCGTCGATGCCGTATTCGCCTTCGAGGAGAGCGGCGCAGGGGAGCTGGCGCTTCTGGTCGAGCAGGATGGCGTCGACCATCTCGGCGACCGCGGCGGAAGGCGCGTAGAAGGCGCTGCCAGTCTTGAGAAGTGCGACGATCTCGCCGCCGCCGCCTTGGGTGCGCTTGATAATGCGGTCGAGGGCCTCGTCGCTCAGCAGGTCGCCGATGGGGACGCCGCCGATAGTGGTGTACTTGGTGAGGGGGACCATCTGGTCGCCGTGTCCGCCTAGGACGTAGGCCTGGATGTCCTTGACCGATACGTTGAGCTCCTGGGCGAGGAAGGTGCGGAAGCGGGCGGTGTCGAGGACGCCTGCCATGCCGACCACCCGGTTCTTGGGGAAACCGGCGAGGGAGTAGGCGTGCTGCACCATCGCGTCCAGCGGGTTCGAGACGATGATGAGGGTCGCGTTGGGGGAGCGCCCCGCCACTTCGCCAATGACGGAGCCGATGATCTTCATGTTCGTGAAGAGGAGGTCGTCGCGGCTCATGCCCGGCTTGCGTGCGATGCCGGCGGTGACGACGACGACGTCCGAGTCAGCGGACTCGTCGTAGCCGTTGGACCCGATGATGCTCGCATCGACGCCGAGCACAGGGCCCGACTCGGCGATGTCGAGGGCCTTGCCCTGGGGCATGTCCTCGACGACGTCGACGAGGACAATGTCCATGTATCCGCGCTCAAAGAGGCGTTGGGCGGTTGTGGCGCCGACGTTACCTGCGCCGACGACGGTTACTTTCTTGCGTGCCATGTCTTCTGTCCTGTTCCTTCCTGTGTTATGGCCTGGGTTCCTGCCTACAGGGAATGACGGGCAGGGCTTCCCCCTCTTCAGTCCTCCCTCGCCGACGGGGGGAGGAGGTAAGACGGTCCTCGATTGTTCCTTTACGGGAAGGGGCGTTGGCGGCGGAGTCGTGGTTCGACAGGCTCACCGCGCGCCCCATTGTCTCCCGACGGGCTGCGAGGTTCCCGCCCTGCTCGGGATTGATGGCCCCATCCTCAGTCCTCCCCCGGGGAGGGGGAAGACTCCTGGATTCCCGCCTGCGCGGGAGTGACGGGACGGTTTTCTAGGCTCGGACGTAGCCCTCCCACTTGCTCTGCAGGCCGGAGTCGTTGACGGTGTCGACGATGTACTGGCCGAACTCGCCGGTGGTTGCGCCGGTGTTGCGACCGGTGGTGATGGCCTTCCTCTCGTACTGGCCGCAGACGTCGAGGGCCATGTTGACCTTTGCGCCGAGCTCCGGGAAGCCGATGTGGTCGAGGAGCATTGCGCCCGCCCTGACCATCGAGCTGGGGTCGGCGAATTGGGCGCGGCCCTCGGTGACCATGCGGGGAGCGCTGCCGTGGATGGCCTCGAACATGGCGTAGGCCGTGCCGATGTTGGCCGAGCCGGCAGTGCCGACGCCGCCTTGGATCTGCGCAGCCTCGTCGGTGAGGATGTCGCCGTACATATTGGGCAGGGCGAGGACCTGGAACTCGTTGCGGCGGGCGGTATCGAGCAGCTTGGCGGTCATGATGTCGATGTACCAGGCGTCCCAAGAGATGTTGGGGTAGTTCTCGGCGACCTCACGGGCGACATCGAGGAACTTGCCGTCGGTGGTCTTGACGATGTTGGCCTTGGTGACGATGGTGACTCGCTCCTTGCCGGTCTTCTGGGCATGGGCGAAGGCGGCGTTGATGATGCGTCGGGAGCCCGGGGTGGTGATGACGCGGAAGTCCATGGCGAGGTCTTCAGTGATGTTGATGCCATTGGAGCCGAGGGCGTACATGTCCTCGGTGTTCTCACGGAAGAAGGTCCAGTCGATGTCCTCGGCCGGGATGCGCACAGGGCGGACGTTGGCGAAGAGGTCGAGGTCCTTGCGCATGGAGACGTTGGCGCTCTCGATGTTGGGCCAGCCGTCGCCCCTCTCGGGGGTGTGGGTAGGGCCCTTGAGGGTAACGTGGCACTGCTTGATCTCTTCGAGCACGTCATCGGGGATGGACTGGAGCTTAGCTGCGCGGTTCTCGATGGTGAGCCCATCGATGTTCCGGAACTGGATCTTGCCGGAAGCGACCTCGCCGGCGAGGAGCTGTTCGAGGACGCGCTGGGACTCGTAGGTGATAGTGGGGCCGATGCCGTCGCCGCCGAGCAGTCCAATGACGATGGGGCTGATGTTCGCGTAGTCGGCCGCCTCAGGGGACTGCTTCAACCGTTCGACGCGTTCGAGCTGTTCCTGGACCAGCCCTCCGAAATGTTCCTTCGCTGCCTCGATAACGCCATTGTCAGCCAATGTCCGGCTCCTTTCTTAGACACGCACGACCGCGCGCGGACGGCATGGGCAGGCGCTGCTTTGGGGTTTCTGGGAAGTCCGTGAGTCGCGCGCCACCGACTGCGTGGCCCGTGATGGGGCCGAGGGAGATTATAGGAGCGGCCTAAGCGCCGGGCAAGCGCGCTCCCTCCCGGCCTCCCCCGCAGACGAGACCTTTGCGTAACCTCGAACTGGTTCGTGGTGAGCCTGTCGGATCATAGATTGGCCTGGAATAGGTCATGTCCCTGCAAGTGGTGTAAGAGCGCCACCCTCGTGTTCTGCTTATGCTGCTCCCGCAGGCAGCAGCATCGGGTCCTCCCTCGTGTGCTGAGTCCCCTCGTCGACGACCGGCGTGGACAGGTAGCGGCGGGCGACCTGCCACTCGTCGTGCTGCTCGGCCAGCACCGCGCCGATGAGCCGTTGGACCGCGGCCCGGTTGGGGAAGATGCCCACCACGTCCGTGCGGGCGCCGGATCTCCTTGTTGAGCCGCTCCTGCGGGTTGTTCGACCAGACCTGCTGCCAGTGGGCCACGGGGAAGGCGGTGAAGGCCAAGATGTCGGGGCCTGCATCCGCCAACAGCGCCGCCGCCTGCGGGAAACGCTCATCGAGCATGCCCACCATGCGGGCGTGTTGGCCGTGGACGTCTTCCGCCGAGGGCTGCTGATAGATCGTCCGGACCATCGTCGCCACCCACGGTTGGGCGCGGCGAGGGACCTTGGAGAGCAGGTTCGTCATGAAGTGGGTGCGGCAGCGCTGCCACGAGGCCCCGGCGAAGACGGTCGCGATGGCGTCCTTCAAGCCCTGGTGCGCATCGGAGGTCACCAGCTCCACCCCACCCAGACCCCGGGCGACCAGCGAGCGCAGGAACGCCAGCCAGAAGGCGCCGTCCTCGCTCGTCCCGACGTCGATGCCGAGCACCTCGCGCTTCCCCTCGCCGTTGACCGCGGTCGCCACCACGACACTGACGTTGACGATCCGGCCGTCCTCGCGCACCTTCTGGGTCAGCGCGTCCAGCCACAGGTAGGGATACGGCCCGCCGTCCAGCGGCCTGCCGAGGAACGGGCCCACCACCCCATCGAGCTCCTGGCAGATACGCGAGACCTGGCTCTTCGAGATGCCCTCGCAGCCGAGGGCTTGCACCAGGTCCTCGACACGGCGGGTGGAAACGCCCTCTACATAGGCCTGCTGCACGACCGCGAGCAGGGCGCGCTCACTGCGCCGGCGCGGCTCGAGCAGCGAGGGGAAGTAGCTGCCCTCCCGCACTTTGGGAATCTGCAGCTCCAGTGTGCCCACCCGCGTGTCCCACGGCCGAGACCGGTACCCGTTGCGGTGCGTGAGCCGGTCCGGGCTGCGCTCACCCAAGCCCGCGCCCGTCTTCCTCACCACTTCAGCCTCCATCACCGCCTGCATCAACACCCGCAGCCCTTCCCGCAAGAAGTCCAAGTCCGCGTCAACCGCCTCCTTGCGCAGCAGCTCCAGCACGTCCATCCTCTCCTTGGCCATCGCGTTCACCTCCTTCATCTTTGTCATTGATGAGGGTGACGCGGTGGCCCTTGTCTTGCCAGGCCCTCCTGTCTCTTACACCACCTCCTGGGACACTCCAGGCCGTAGGCCGCCACGGCCCTCGTGGGGGGGGGCTTCATGGTCCAGCAGTACCCCTATGAAATGGTCAAGGACCAGCGCGCTCAGGGTCGTTTGCGCGGCATGCTTGGCGCTCGTATCCAGGGCGTTGTCTATCGCCTGGAACAGCGGGAGCAGCGCTTCCGGGTCGTTTGGATCGCCCCACAAATCCGCCGACGCCGCCCGCACTGCCGGAGCCGCACTGCTGGCCATCTCTTCGAACGCAGTCTCCAGCGCATGGTTGACGTCGATGTCCGTGAAAGCGTCCCTGGGCGTAGGGTCAACGGTGACCCAGCCCAAGCCGTCTAGGGCGATCTCCGCCCACCGGTGGGCTTGACCCCCATAAACCGTCTGTGTGTCCTCCTGTCTCACGATGACCCAACCGGACACAACTCTGGCCGGAATGCCCACTGCCCTGGCAAGCACTACAAATGCGCTGCTGAAGTCGCCGCTGGCGCCCTCTCGGTGGTCGAAGAGAAACCAGTCGACCGGGTCCTGACCGGCCAGCGGCTGCTGGACCTCCTCCTCCGTTCTTGCGACTCCGAAGGCATATTCCTCCTACAGATATACCTGGAGCAGGCGGGCCTTCAAGTATGGAGACTCGGCTTCGCTGATCTGCTCAGTCAATTCATGGACACGCGGCGGAAGTCCATCTGGCGCTTGGAGATAGGCCCTGGTCCGCAGTCGAAGCAGCCCCGACCTTGTGGCGCAGCGCGAACACCGGCAGAGTGGACTCCCATTGGTAGCTGGACACACCGCTTTCGACTGCCAGCGTTTCGCTGAATGGATAGTACGTCGCGGGTGTATCGATGCTCTGCAGGTTCTTGGATATCGGGAGTACGCCTGCCCCGAAACTGTCGACCCTTTGGCGGGAGACGCCACGATCCGGTCGACGAATTCGTGGAGCGGAGTCACCGTTGGCAAGTGCAGCAGCGTAGAGGCGCCTTCGTCAAGCCGCGCGGCTGTGAGTTGTCCCAAGCGCAGCTCTTCGATCAGGGGTCCTAACGCATCTGGGACAGGGGCTCCCTTGTCCAGCGGCACGTCGACGGGGTCCCACTGGCTCCACGTTCCATCACTATAGCTGTCGCCCGTGGCTGTCCGGAGGTACCTCGTGGGCTGCGCCCGTCACCCGGAACACAGGGGCGTCTGCCGGTTGACCCAGGGACCCATCTGAGAGGCCGACGTCGCCGGTGGGCGCTGATTCACCGGACTGTCCTGACAGCGCGCCGTCCACTTGCTGGTAGCTCCTCACGACCGCTGCAAAGCTGGCGGGCACCTCCAGGAGTGACGTGCGAGGGAAGAGCAGCAGTCCGTCAATGGGCTCGGTGTCCAGAAGGCCAAAGACACCGGCAGCGCCTAGCCAGACCGCCAGGGACACCGCCAACAATCTCCAATTGACCATTCCTGCAACGGTGAGCGACAAGAAGAACACGCCGAGCAGGATCAGACCACCCGACTCCAAATGGGCACGTTGCACCAAGTGCTCATCGTAGGAGACCGCTTTGCCCAAGACCACTGAGAAAGCCAGATACGCTCCGGCCGCGACTAAGGCGGCCGCAGCCAGCACGCCAAGCGCGCGGGACCACGATGGCCGAAGGGACGTCCTGCGTAGGGGCCACTTGAGGGACGCAACCAGCACAGCCGATGCAAGAAGGACGGACACGGCGAGGATCAGAAACTCGAGCAGGTCGACACCGTTGGGTACGCCAAATGTTGTTTCCTGTGACGGACTGACAGCCAGTATGTCTTGGGGACCCGTGGACACTAGGGATACGACGAACTCGAGCAACAGGAAGAAACCGACCAAAGCTACTGACAACAACAGCAGAAGCTTGGCTTGACGAGCCAGGCCGCCGGGCAGTGACGCCACGAGGCTTGTAGTCAATCTTCGAATGGTGCGATTTCCCCGCTGCCCGGTAGTGTCCGAGGGAGTGGTGCACAGAGAAGACGAGGGCTATGCAACGAATTGGCCATCGGGTCATCCTCATCAACCGCGATGAAGGGAGGCGACCACGGTGGCCAGGAACAGAATGAACGTGTTGGAGCCGTTGCGCAAGAAGGCGTCGGACGCCGACTTCGACTTACCGCGTGAAGGTCTACGGGCGCCGGTGCAGGCGGTGATGGAGGCCGAGGTTGCAGCCAAGACCGACGCCGGGCATGGGGAGCGCAATCCAGAGCGGCTCGCTCACCTCAAAGTCCCCGCCGCTCCCTGCCGTGGGGCAACCATGGTCCGGACGACCTCCCGGCAGCCCTCGCCTGAGGAGGTCGTCCACCCGCGCATGGCGGGCATGCTCGACGAACGTTTCCCTAGGCGTCGTCATGCTGGAAGAGGCGGGGCGAGAAACGCCTCGCCCTCGCCTCCCCTACCACGGACCGCGGCCTACCGCCGACGTCTGCGGACGTACACTGTAATGCCGCCTGCCGCCGAGGCGGCCACTGCGCCTAGCAGAGCGATCCACCCTAGTGGCGGACCTCCCTCCGGTTCCGGCGCCGGAGGCGGAGGCGGAGGAGCCGACGTGGGGGTGGGCTCCGGCGTCGCGGTGGGCGTGGGGGTGGCGGTCGGAGGCGCCGGGGTCGGCGTGGCGGTCGGCTCCGGCGTCGGCTCCGGCGTCGGCGTGTGCGTGGGCTCCGGTGTCGGCGTGTGCGTCGGCTCCGGCGTCGGCGTGTGCGTCGGCTCCGGCGTCGGCGTGTGCGTCGGCTCCGGCGTCGGCGTCGGAGGAGGGCCGACCCTGATGCTGGAATCGCCCGCAACCGCTTCCTCGGCCTTGTTCACGTCCCGCAGTATCCCGGAGAAGGAGTAGACGCCCGTCGCACTGGGAGCGGTGACCCTATACGTGAAGCGCTCGTCCGCCAGCAGCGTGAAGGCGATGGTCTGCCCCTCGACTGCCACCGCGAATTCGGACAGGTCCGAGCCCTGGTAGCTGAACCCAGCAGGCAGCGTTTCCACGACCTGACCCAGTCCGCCATACCCGGCGGCGGTTATCGTGACCTCCAACGCGCCGCCCGGAAGGACCCACGGCGCGGAGAAGGACCGGACGGCGCTGTGCGACGTCGCCTCCACGGGACCGGAATGCAACAGACCCGCGACTCCGACAACAGCCACGGCTACCGCCAACAACGCCAACACTTTCCTGGTCAACACTCCCTCTCCTTCTCGCTACCGCCCTCGCTCACCCAACCCATCGAATCAGCTGGCGAAGTAGAGTTGGACAACCCCTATCGCCTCTTCCTTGGTGATACGGTCGGCGAAGTAGTCCACGACCGCCGCGATGGCCTCGCTTCTTTCTATGACCTCGTTCTTGTTCACGTCATAGGGACCCAAGTCCACGTCGGTTACTCTGATGACCACGGGGACGGTCGCGCTGAGGCCCAGTGAGTCCGTGGCGATGACGGCCACATTGTAGATATTCCTCTCCCCCTCGTAGTCCAGCTCCGTCCCGGCGCCGACCCTGATCTGCCCCGTGTCCGGTTCGATAGTGAACATGGCTGCGTCGGCGCCGCCGAGCACGCAGGTCAGCGCGCCGTCCTCGGGGTCCATGGCCACCACCGGCTCGCCTACGGGTTCGCCCTCGGCCGTGTTCTCCGCCACGTTCCTCTCTATTCCGCCGTTCCATCCCCCGTTCGCGTCGCGGCCCACACCGGGGAACCTGGGAGCTGTGTTCGATGGGAGGGCGGCGGATGTCGCTAGCGCGCTCTTGCCCAGCCCGTGTCCATCGGCGTAGGACACCGTGACCCGCAGGTAGCCGCCCTTGTCGGCGTCGACCGGCGTGTAGCTGTTCGACGCGGCCCCGCGAATGGCGGTCCAGGCGGACAGGTCCGAAGAGCGCGCCCACACCCAGGTAACGCCTGTGACGCCGCCGTCCGGATCGGTGAGGGTAGCGGTGAGCGCAACGCCGACCTCTGGCCCCGGCGACGACAGCGCCACGGTCCCGGCCTCGTCCTCATTGGTCACGCTGATAGCCACGGTGATGTGGTCCTGGTCCTCGCGGTCGGAGACCCTCACGATGACGGAGTAGCTCGCCTTGGTCTCGTAGTCCAAGGCGACTTTGGTCAGCAGCTGGCCGGTGGCGGTGTCGACGTCGAAGGACGCCGCGTCAGTGCCCCGTAAGGAGTAGGTCAACGTGTCGCCGCGGTTACTGTCGGTGGCCGCAACAGGATCGCCGATGTTCGCCTCGGCGGGCATGTTCTCGGCTATCGAGCGGGTTGTCTGGGCCCCTTCCGTGAACACAGGGCGCCGGTTCGAAGGCGCGCCACCACCACCGCCGCCGCCACCGCCGCTTGGTCGTGGCGGTGGCGGCGGCGCAGGGGCGGCCGTAACGTTGATGGTCACCGTCACTGTAGCGTCCGTGGCCGTGTCGGGATTGCCGTCGCTGACCGACACCGTCACGGTGTAGCTGTCCTTGGTCTCGCGGTCGAGGGGGACTTGCGTCCGCAACTGGCCGGACGTCGAAACGATGTCGAATGACGCGACGTCGGTCCCTCCAAGGGTGTAGATCAGCGTGTCGCCGTCGTCCGGGTCAGTAGCCGCGACCGGCGCGCCGATGTTCCGACCTACCACCGTTGTCTCGCGAATGGTGCGCGTGGCCGTCGCTGCCGGAAACTCCGGGTCCTCGTTCACGTCGGTCACCGTGATGGTCACGGTAGTGGTGCCGTCCGGGGCCATGTCGGTGTCGGGATTGCCGTCGGCGTCCTTGCCGTCACTGACCAACACCGTCACGGTGTAGCTGTCCTTGGTCTCGTGGTCCAGCGTTGTCCCAATACCTACCCGTATCTGGCCCGTTCCGCTATCGATGGTGAAACGGGGGGCGTCAGTTCCTCCCAGCGTGTAGGTCAGCGTGTCGTCTTCGTCGTCCGTGGCCGCGACCGGCAAGCCGATGTCCACCCCCGCCACCGTGTTCTCCGGGACTGTACGGCTGTCCAACGCTGCGGGAAACTCTGAAGCGTCGTTAACATCGGTCACGGTGATGGTCACGGTGATGGTGTCGTCCGTGACCATATCGGCATCTCCGGCGGCGTCCTTGCTGTCGCTGACCGACACCGTCACCGTGTAGCTGGCCTTGGCCTCCTTGTCGAGGGCCGTCTTCGTCTGCAGTTGACCGGACGTCGAATCGATGCCAAAGGACGCGGCGTCGGTCCCTCCAAGGGTGTAGGTCAGCGTGTCGCCGTCGTCCGGGTCAGTAGCCGCGACCGCCGCACCGATGTTCTGACCGGCCACCGTGTTCTCGGCGACTTCGCGCGTGTCCGTCGCTGCCGGAAACTCTGGAGTCTCGTTAACATCGGTAACGGTGATGGTCACGGAAGTGGTGTCGTCCACGGCCTGGTCGGAATCTCCGTTGGCGTCCTTACCGTCGCTGACCGACACCGTCACGGTGTAGCTGGCCTTGGTCTCGTGGTCCAGGGCGACTTTCGTCAACAACTGGCCGGACGTCGGAACGATGCCAAAGGACGCGGCGTCGGTTCCCCCAAGGGTGTAGGTCAGCGAATCGCCTTCCGGGTCCGTGGCCGTGATTGGCTCTCCGATGGGCTCGTCCGCCGCCGTGTTCTCGGCGATGGCGCGCGTGGGGATGGCCTTGTCCTCCACCGTGTTCTTGGCGTTGGCCCGCGTGGACTTCTCCCCACCGAATGTCGGGGCCTCGTTAACATTCGTGACGGTGATGGCCACCGTCACTGTAGCGTCTGTGACTCCGTCGGAATTGCCGTCGGCGTCCTTGCTGTCGCGGACCGACACCGTCACGGTGTAGCTGGCCTTGGTTTCCTTGTCGAGGGCCGCCTTCGTCTGCAACTGCCCGGACGTTGACACGATGCCAAAGGACGCGGCATCGGTCCCCCCAAGGGTGTAGGTCAGCGTATCCCCGTTGTCCTGGTCAGTAGCCGCGACCGGATCGCCGATGTCCTGACCAGCCTCCGTGTTCTCGGCGATATCGCGTGTGGGCATCTCCTCATCGAAGGTCGGGGCTTCGTTAACGCCGGTGACGTTGATGGTCACCGTGATGGTGTCATCCGTGACGGTGTCGGCAGCGCCGCTGCCGTCTTTGCTGTCGCGGACCGACACCGTCACGGTGTAGCTGTCCGTGGCCTCGTGGTTGAGGGCGGCTTTCGTCCGCAGCTGACCGGTCGTCGGAACGATGTCAAAGGACGCGGCGTCAGTCGGGTCCAGCGAGTAGGTCAGCGGGTCGCCATCCTGGTCAATAGCCGCGACCGGCGCGCCGATGGCCTCGCCCGCCCCCGTGTTCTCGGCGACTGTACGGCTGTCCGTCGCTGCCGGGAACTCTGGGGCCTCGTTTACATCGGTGACGGTGATGTTCACCGTGATCTCGTCATCCGCATCGGTGTCGGCGTTTCCGTCAGCGTCCTTGCTGTCGCGGACCGACACCCTCATGGAATACCTGACCGTTGCCTCGTGGTTGAGGGGGACTTTCGTCTGCAACTGGCCGGACGTTGGAACGATGTAAAAGAAGGCGGCGGCGGACGCGCCCAGGTAATAGGCCAGCACATCGCCATCGTCGTCCGTCGCCGTAAGCGGCAAGCCGATGTCCACGCCCGCCCCCGTGTTCTCCGCGATGGCCCGCGTGGCCGTCTCCTCATCGAAGCTCGGTGCATCATTCACGTCAGTCACGGTGATGGTCACCGTGATGGTGGCGTCCGGGGTCGTATCGACAGCGCCGCTGGCGTTCTTACCATCGCTGACCGACACCGTCACCGTGTAGCTGGCCTTGGTCTCCTTGTCGAGGGCCGCCTTCGTCTGCAACTGCCCGGACGTCGAAACGATGCCAAAGGACGCGGCATCGGTCCCCCCAAGGGTGTAGGTAAGCGTGTCGCCGTTGTCTGGGTCAGTAGCCGCGACCGGCGCGCCGATGCCCACGCCCGCCACCGTGTTCTCGTCGATGGCGCGCGTGGGAATGGCCTCATCGAAGGTCGGGGCCTCGTTCACGTCGGTCACATTGATGGTCACCGTGATCTCGTCATCCGTGGCCGGGTCAGCGGCGCCCTCGGCGTCCTTACCATCGCTGACCAACACCGTCAGGGTGTAGCTGGCCTTCGCCTCAAAGTCGAGGGCGGCTTTCGTCTGCAGCTGGCCGGACGTTGACACGATGTCAAGGGACGCGGCGTCGGCCCCCCCAAGGGTGTAGGTCAGCGTGTCGCCGTTGTCTGGGTCAGTAGCCGCGACCGGCGCGCCGATGTCCACGCCCGCCACGGTGTTCTCGTCGATGGCGCGCGTGGGAATGGCCTCATCGAAGGTCGGGGCCTCGTTCACGTCGGTCACATTGATGGTCACCGTGATCTCGTCATCCGTGGACGTGTCGGCATCTCCGGCGGCATTCTTGCCGTCGCTGACCAACACCGTCACGGTGTAGCTGGCCTTGGTCTCAAAGTCGAGGGCGGCTTTCGTCTGCAGCTGGCCGGATGTTGAATCGATGTCGAAGGACGCGGCATCATCGCCGTCAAGAGAGTAAGTCAGTGTGCTGTCGTCGTTGTCCGTCGCCGTGAGCGGCTCGCCGATGTCCACGCCCGCCGCCGTGTTTTCGGCGACTGTACGGCTGTCCGTCTCCCCATCGAAATGCGGGGAATTGCCATCGCCGACGACCGTAACCTTTACATTAAACCAGGCCTGTTCATTCTTCCCAGTGTAGGCCGAAACCGTCAAATCATAGCTGTTGTCGCCTGCGGGGTCGTAGTCCGGCGCCTCCTTGAATCTGAGGACGCCATCAGACTGACCAATAGTGAAAAGATCTCCGTCGTTATCATTAGCCAGTCCGGACAATACCCAGCCTACGTTCTTGTCTTCTGGGGCGAAGGCAGTGTAGGTCGTCACTCCTTCGATGCCCTCAGGGTGTTCTAACCCGCCATGCCCTGCGATCACCGGATATCGGATAGCCGCTTTGCTCTTTATGACGTTGATGGTCACGCCGATGTAGTCGCAGCGGGAGGGAAGATAGTTAACGGTGCCCAATTTGCAGACTCTTACGCTTATTGAGTATTCATCTTTGTTTCCGCCGGATGAGGCCGGGTCTGGTAAGGCGTTATCGGTGGTCTTCAGTTGGCCCGAAGTGTCGATTTGGAAGTAATCGTCGGAGTTGTCCTCTCGGACGCTGTAGGAGAAATCGTCTCCTTCGGCGTCCGTAGCCACAAACGGGCTGCCGATGTTCACATCTGCTTCGTCGTAATCTGACCACAATACGTTGATGGTGGTGGCGCTGATGGTGAAATGGGGCGGAGTGTTGGTATCGCTGTTCTGCTGGGCGAAGGCGGGGTGAGCCTGGCCCAGCACGCTCGCCGTCAGCGCCAACACGGTGAAGGCTGCTGACAGCGTGAAGAGCCGAGGGTGGGATATGGGGCGCATACGAGGAATCTCCAAATGTCCTTCGTTGGTCCGGTCTCCATCGGCGCGGTCCCGTGCGGTGAGAGGTCGCGAAGGCGGTAGCTCCCTTACGCACAAAGAACGACTCCGGGCTGACAATCTCGGGCGTTGGGTTCCCGGCGATGTCTCAGCCGTGTTGGACTCGGCCCTGGCCGCGCTGCCGCAGGTGGCTTAAACCTGCCGCACGCAGCGGACGTCAATCTCGTTAGCTGCGGAGTCCATTCAGTTTGCGGTACTGCCGGCGTCGGTCATAGAGGCCAAGAATGGTCCTCCCTCTGGAGACCTGCATCAGCCCGGCCTACTCCGTTTGTGGAACGCTCTTTGACAGGTTAGGGGAACGGACTAGGCCTCCCGCTGCACTCTGCTGAGAGCATTGCCAGCTACGCAAAGATCTCCTTGTTATTCTCGTAACAACTCTCCACAGCCTAGCCATGTGAATCAGTCGAGAGAATAGAGTTAGACGACACATATCGCCCGATTTTGGTTGATGCCGTCGTTCACCAGGCCGGCAGAAAGTCGTGGCCGCCGGCTCCCCAATCAACTCCAATCCCGGACGAAGCAGTACGCCGCGAAGAGGAAATAGAGCGCGACCAACCCCAGGGCGGCGTCAACGCCCCGGCGACGGTGGGGAGCCCGCCTGCGACACTTGCCCCTTACCCCAACCCACCCTACCTAGTACCCTGAACTCCCACCATGCCCTCCCCCAAAGACAATGGCTGCCCCTCCTCCGCGAAATCCCGTCGCCCGCGACTGCGGCGCGAATCATCGGCGCCGGGCCTCGTCCCCTGTCGGTGCTCGCCGAATGAAAATAGAATTCTCTCGCTCTGGGAAGTTCTGAGACCCAGGAAGCAGGCCACGGCCATGAAAACACCCCTCAAAACGCCCGTCTCACCCCGCGTTTTTCGGGAACTTCCACGCCTGGCCAACAGACAAACCGGGACCTTTTTACTCCTAGCAAGAATGCAACTGGGAACTTTTTCACTCGTAACGAAAATGCGGCCGGGAACTTTTTTCAGGCAAACCGGGAACTTCCTCATCCGGCCCCTTCGCGCGGGGGAAGCGCCTCCCGTCTGCCGGAGGGGACGTGCGAGCGCAGCGAGGCACGGGGGAGGCCGAGAGGACGCGCCTTGCGCACGCCATTCCACCGGCATAGCATCGGCGCCATGAGGAATCCGCCGCTTAGCGAATAGGAGGAGCCGCGATATGAAGCTGACCAGCGTCATCGATGCCGATACCCACGTCGACGAGACCGAGGCCACGTGGGAGTACATGCCGCCCGAGGACCAACGCTTCAAGCCCATCGTCGATCTGTACGCCAACCCTGACGCCGCCCCGGACCGCCCACAGCTGCGGGACTGGGTCGTCGAAGGCATTCGCACGCGCCGCGTAGTCCGCAACGACGCCAAGAGTGGAACGAAGCTCGAAGCCCGCGAGCTCCTCGACGTGGCCACGCGCCTCCGCCACATGGACGAGCTTGGGACCGAGGTCCAGGTGATCTATCCCACGTTCTTCCTCCACGTGCCCGCATCGACGCCCGAAGCCCAGATTGCCCTCGCGCGCAGCTACAACCGGTGGCTCGCGGACCGCTGCGCCGAGTCCAAGGGCCGGCTGCGCTGGGTATGCGTGCCCCCGCTGGTGGACCTGGAGGCCTCCATTGAAGAGCTTCGGTTCGCCAAGGACCACGGGGCTTGCGGCGTCTTCAAGAAAGGGGACGACGAGGTCGGCTTCCAGCCGAACGACCCCTACTTCTTCCCTATCTATGAGGAGGCGGAACGGCTCGACATGCCCATCTGCTTCCACACCGGCAGCGGCAGCCCGGACGAGCGGCGCGGCCTCATGCGCTCGAAGGCCCCCGCCATCAACGGCGTCTACTCGCTGCTCGAAGACAACGTGCCCGCGCGTTTCCCCGCGCTCCGCATCGGCTGCGTGGAGTCTGGCGCCTCATGGGTCCCCTTCGCCGACTACCAGCTCCGCCGCCTCTACGACCGCCATGAGCTCTCCAGCAACGTGACGGGCCGCAAGCTGGAGTTCAAGCTCGAAGACGACATCTTCAAGAGCAACCGCGTCTACGTCGCGTGCCAGGTCGACGAGGACATCACGATGATCCTCAACTACATCGGCGAGGACAACCTCTTGATCGGCTCCGACTACACCCATCAGGACACCTCCCACGAGTTGGAGTTCCGCCGCATGCTCGAAGAACGCGTGGAGCGCGAAGAAATCCCGGCGACCGTCGTCGTGAAGATGACCCACGACAACCCTAAGGCGTTCTACGGCCTCTAAGCGCCGGAAACCCTTTAACTTGTCTGAGCTCGGCGGCCGAGTTGCGGCCACGCGGCAGGCGCGCCTGCTGCAGCCAGGTTCTCCTCGGCGGATCGCCCGGCGTCCCAGTGCATCGCGACGATGCGCATGCCGTTCACGCGAGCCGACGCGTCGGACGCCAGCCAAACCGCCGGCGGGCCCATGACCTCTGGTTCGAGCCTGTCCGGGTCGCCGGGCCCGGTGCCGCCGAAATTCGTGTTCGTCCCGCCGCCGGGCAGCAGCGCGTTCACCGTCACGCCCGTGCCTTCCAGCTCGGGGGCCATGCAAGCCACGAGCGCCTCGTGCGCGGCCTTCGTCGGCCCGTACGGCAAGCTCCGGATCATCGTGTCCAGGTTCGTCGTAACCCCAATCACCCTGCCCCAGCCCTGCGCCGCCATGTGCCCTACCGCCGCCCGCGCCATCAGGAACGGCCCGCTCACGTTGACGGCCACCGTGCGGAACCACACGTCAGTTGGCAGCTCCCAGAAAGGAGGGTGCTCGTCTTCAGGCAGACCGGCCAAGCGGGCGTTGACCCCGGCGTGGTTGACCAGGACGTGCAAGCCGCCGAGACCCTCAATCGTCTCCTTGACGGCGCGCTGCGCATCGCCCCAATCGCTGATGTCCGCCACGATGGGCATCGCCGCGTCGTCGCCCCCGAGCTCGCGGGCCTCGTTCACGGTCCGCTCCAGCGAGTCCGCGTCGACGTCCAGCATTGCGACGTGAGCGCCTGCCTCGACTAGCGCCAACGCCATCACGCGCCCCATCCCCCGGCTGCTCCCAGCCCCCGTGACAATCGCGACCTTCCCGGCAAGCGATTCGGTAGCCATCCGCCCCTCCATCTCCAACCTAGGCTAGCGGGAGCCTACCACTCCCTAAGGAAGAAGGACTGCCAACGTCCCCAATCTCCTCTACAATGAAGCCATGTCTGACCGCATCATCCCCCTGGAATCCCGCGACCCTCACGACGACGCCGACGGCGGCCCCATCGCCTTCACCGACGTGGTCGTCGCCCTCTACCTGGAGGGCCTCCCGGCCCATGAGCACGACGGCGAGCCCTTCTACGATGGCGGGCCGCTTTCAGAGGCGACCATCGGCTCGTTCGCGCTCGGATGCGCGGTTGGCGTCGATTTTCCCGCGCGCATCGAGCCAGTGTTGGAGCAGACGCACCCGGACCAAGTCGAGCACATCATCGAGGAATGCAGGGGGCCGCTCGAAGAGCGGGTTGCAGCCGCCAGGAGCTCGATGGAGCCGCTCGAACCCGAGGACTTCATCGACGAACTTCTCAAGGCCCTGGAGGAGGGAGAGAGCGGGCACGCCGATATCGAGATGGCCCAGAACGCCCTCAGCATGAGCTTCGAGTACGGCCTCATCTTGGCGCGCGTCCAGCGCTCAGCCGCTCTCGTCCTGCGCAATTCCTTCAACCGTTCTCAAGAGGAGGCCGTCGAAGATTTCACGGAAGGCGAGGCTGACGAGGACGTCCCTCCCGGCCCCGACCCCTTCGAGTCCCTCCAAGACCTCGCCGGCGAGATTATGGCCGCCTACGAGGCCGACATCGGCTTCAGCTCCTGACCACCACCCGTTCCGGCCCCGTGCAATAGAGGCCGCGCCCAGAGAGCGCGGCCCCTCGTCTAACCGCCGCCTACAGAGAGCAATCCGCCTACGCGGCTAAGGACCGTCAGTACCCCGACCCAAACAGTAGCCCGTCGTAGCGAATCACCCACGCCTTTCCCGCTGGTACCGGGCTATGGCCCGGATCAACGAACGCCACCGTTTACGCCGCAGGGTCCGACTTCGCCGGTGCGAGAGAGATGAGGCGCTCGTACCAGCCGGAGGCGAAGATCAGCCCATCGAGCTTCACCGCCCACGTACGCTTGATCTCCTCGTTCCCCGTAGCCGGGTTCAGGAACACATACTGCACCCATCCCCCCTCCTCCGGAACGCCGCGCAGGTCATCCCCGTAGAAATAGCCCGTTATATCCACGCGCTCGCTAGGGTCGCGCCCCCTGATTTCCTCGCGCGGATGGCCGATCGTGTAGCCTTCGGCGTCGACGATGAACAGGTACCATGGGCCATCCACGTTCGCCGGGTCGTTGTAATAGGCCAGCGTCACGTCGAGGCCGTCTCGCTCATAGCGGGCCATGGCCCGATCAACGAACGCCACCGTATACGCCGCAGGGTCTGACTTCGCCGGTGCGAGAGAGATGAAGCGCTCGTACCAGCCGGAGGCGAAGATCAGCCCATCGAGCTTCACCGCCCACGTACGCTTGATCTCCTCGTTCCCCGTAGCCGGGTTCAGGAACACATACTGCACCCATCCCCCCTCCTCCGGAACGCCGCACAGGTCATCCCGTAGAAATAGCCCGTTATATCCACGCGCTCGCTAGGGTCGCGCCCCCTGATTTCCTCGCGCGGATGGCCGATCGTGTAGCCTTCGGCGTCGACGATGAACAGGTACCATGGGCCATCCACGTTCGCCGGGTCGTTGTAGTAGGCCAGCGTCGCGTCGAGGCCATCGCGCTCATAGCGGGCGATTCCCGCCTCTACGAACGCCACGGTGTACGCGGCAGGGTCCGACTTCGCCGGAACGCGTGCCGGACCTTGCTCGCCCTGCGGGCCTTGAGCGCCTTGCGGACCTTGGGTTCCCGGCAGGCCTGGGGGTCCCGCCAAACCATCCTCGCCTGCCGGACCTTGCTCACCCTGCGGACCCTGATCGCCCGCCGGGCCTTGCTCGCCTTGCGGACCCCGCTCTCCCTGTTGGCCTTGCTCACCCTGCGAACCTTGGGAGCCAACCGGGCCTTGGACGCCTTGCTCGCCTTGCGGACCTTGGACGCCCGCCGCGCCTTGCTCTCCGCTACAAGCGACAAGTGCAGCGAGAAGCAGCACGACGGCTAACGTGGCGATACGCATGGGAATCTCCTACAAGGAATTCGTGGCGCGGCGCGCCGACTGCGCAGACGAGGCCCGCGACGACGACGCAGACGTCGCCCAAGAGCGGTCCGGGACTTTTCCTACGCCCTGATGCTGGCCTTCTCCAAGAGCGGCTTGGTGCTTACGATGTGCTGGCCCATTCCCAGCCGCTTGGGAGACAGCCCCATCGCTAGGCCAATCATCTGCGGGAGGTGGAGGATCGGCAGGTTGATCTTCTGCCCCCGTTGCGCCGCCGCCTTGGGCTGCTGACCGTCCAGGTTCAGATGGCAGAGCGGGCATGGGGTGACCATTGCATCCGCCCCGTGCTCGTGGGCGCTCGTGGTGTGGTTCGCGACCATCGCCATTGAGTTCCGTTCGTTGATGAGCATGATTGGGAAGCCGCAACACTTGGTCCTGCCGGGGAAATTCACAGGCTCGGCACCGCACGCCTCGATAATCTGCTCCAGGTACTGCCCGCGGCCGGGGTTCTCGTCGAGGCCCAGCGCCCAGGACGGCCGAAGGATGTAGCACCCATAGAACGGCGCCACCCTGAGATTCGGTAGCGGGTTCGTGACGAGGCTCTTCAGGGTGTCAATGCCAACCTCCTCGACGATTACCCATGCGAGATGCTTGATCACCACCCTGCCGGTGTATTCGAGTCCCTCCGGCTTGAGCTCCTCGTTGATTTCGGCCAGATAGTCCGGGTCGGCGAGCAGGCGGTGGTTCGCCTGCGCCATAACGCCCTGGCAGGTCGAGCAGATATTGAGGACTGTCGTAAGCCCCATCCGCTCCGCCATCGCAAAGGTCCGCGCGTTCAGGGTGTCGCCCAGCTTCAGGCCCTTCTCTTGGAGGACGCCGGCGCCCGTGCAGGCCGCGCCCACAATCTCCTCGAGCTCGATGCCCAGCTTTCCGGCGATGGCCATCGTGGACGCATACAGCTCCGGCGCTCCGCCGCGAGATACACATCCTGGATAGAAGGCGTACTTCATCGTTGCTCCTTGCTCGTAATCAGACAGTGGGCGCAGGCTACTTGTCGAGGGCGCCCAAACGCTCGAACAACCGGCGAACGTTCTGGTGTCCGGGCCGCTTGTGGTGGAAGGGGCCGGGCAGCGGGAACTTGCCGCGCCGCAACACACGCAAGCCAAGGGGCGCCTCGCCGACCAGCTTGGGCACGTTGAACTTGCCCCACGAATCGACCGCCAGCATCGTCTCGTCCAGCCACCCAGACCTCGCAACTGACTTAGCGAATGACTCCACGTGGCGCGCCCCAGGCGTGTTCGTGACGCCGGCCTGCATCAGCGAGTCCCGCAGCTCCATGATTCGGTCCATCGGCGCAACGCCTTTGGGACAGACCTCTACGCACATGTAGCAGCGCGTGCAGTCCCACACGCCGCCAAACTCGTTCAACGTGTCCAGGCGCTGCTTCCCCTTGTCATCGCGAGGATCGGCGACGAATCGGTAGGCCTTGGCCAGGGCGGCAGGCCCTAAGAAGTTCTTATCGACTTCGAGGGCCGTGCAGTCGGATACGCAGGCGCCGCACATGATGCAGCCCATTGGCGTGAGGAGGTTCAGCATCGACTCGTTGGAGGCGATGAACTCCTCCTCCGGCTCCACGTCTGGCTGCAGGTAGGGCTCCACTGCCCGCACCTTGCCCCAGAAGAGCTGCAGATCGATAACCAAGTCCTTCACGACCCGCTGATTGCCCATCGGCTCGACGGTGACCTCGCCGCCCTCCTGGACCACCGAGTTGAGCCGCGTGTTGCAGGCAAGCCTCGCCTGACCGTCGACGCGCATCGCGCACGAACCGCATATCGCCGCCCGGCACGAGCACCGCAGCGCGAGACTCGGGTCGATCTCTTCACGGATCTTCACCAGCGTGTCCAGCACCGTGAAATGCTCCGGCGTCTCAATCTGATAGTCCTGAAATCGCGGCTGGTCCGAAGTCTCCGGGTCGTAGCGCCGCACCTTTACTGTTGCCTGCATCTGATTGGTCCTCTTTAAGCTGCCTGTGGAATCAAAGGGAGCAAACCATCCCCTGCCGCAGCCCCGCTCCCCGATGTAGTTCCGTAAACGCCCTCGTCAACCGAACGCCAGCCGAAAACGTTCGAGCCCGACAAGTTAGTAGACCCTCGCCTGGGGCTCCCAGCGCGTCATCGTCACTGGCAGCGTGTCCACCTTCGGCCCATCTTCGCCATAGCGGGCGGTGGTGTGCTTCAGCCAGTCCTTGTCGTTCCGTTCGCGCATGTCGCGGCGGAAGTGCGCCCCACGGCTCTCCTTCCTGAGCAGGCCGGAGGCCACGATCGTCTCGGACACGTCGAGCATGTAGCCGAGCTCCATGTGGAAGATGAGGTCCGTGTTGTACACGCTCCCCTTGTGTTTGACCGGCAGCGTCCGGTAGCGCTCCTTGAGAGACTGCACGCTCTTCAGCGCAGCCTGCATGCCCTCTTCAGAGCGGAAGACGGCTAGGTGCTCGTTCATCGTGTTGCCCATCTCCAGGCGGAGGGCCGCAGTCATCATACCGTTGTCCGGCCTGTCCAGGACTCCCTTGATGCGCGCCTGCGCTTCCTGGAGATGAGCGCCCGAGAGCGTGAAATCGGGCGTCTCTCGAGCGTACTCGGTGGCCATTTCTCCAGCGCGCTTGCCGAAGACCACGGTCTCCAGAAGCGAATTAGCGCCGAGACGATTGCCTCCGTGAACGCTGACGCAAGCCGTCTCGCCGGCCGCGAACAGCCCCCTAGGTCCGTCCCATCCGGCGCTCCCGGTAACGTCCCATGCCCGCGTATCCACGTCAGTCTTGATCCCGCCCATGATGTAGTGCTGCCCAGGCCGTATCGGCACGGGCGCCTCCACCATGTCGACCCCAGCGTAGTCGCGGGCGACCTCGTGGATGTACTTTAGCTTGGTCAGAATAAGCTCTCTCCCCAAGTGCCGCAGGTCGAGGTACACGCAGCCGTTCACGCCGCGCCCCTCCTCGATCTCGGTCTGCTCGGAGCGGGACACCACATCCCGGGAGGCGAGCTCCTTCATCTTGGGAGCGTAGTGCTCCATGAACCGCTCGCCCTTGGAGTTCAACAGGTAGGCGCCCTCGCCGCGGGCCGCCTCGGTGAGCAGCACGCCGTTGCCCGCGAGGGTAGTTGGGTGATACTGGACCATCTCCATATCGAGCAGGGTGGCCCCGGCCCTATAGGCGAGCCCCATGCCGTCGCCCGTGCAAATGAGCGCGTTGGTGCTCGGCTCGAATGCCCGGCCGACGCCCCCCGCCGCAAAAATAACGGCCTTGGCCGAGATGGCTTGGAGCCTGCCCGTGAGCATCTCCATCGCCACCACCCCCCTACACTGCCCGTCCTCGACGATGAGGTCGGTGACGAACCACTCCTCGTAGGAACGCACTCCCGCCTTCATGATCTGCTCGTACATGACGTGCAGGATTGCTTGGCCGGTGATGTCCGCCACGAAGAACGTCCGGGCATAGCTCGCGCCGCCGAACGCCCTTGTCCCAAGCCGCCCCTCTTCATCCCTGTTGAAGATGACGCCCATGTGCTCGAGCTCGATGATCTCGCCCGGAGCCTCGACGCACATGTACTCGATGGCGTCCTGGTCGCCTAGGTAGTCGGACCCTTTCACCGTGTCGAACACGTGAGAGTCGACGGAGTCATCGGTGCCTCGGAGCGCAGCGTTGATTCCTCCCTGAGCCGCGTTGGAGTGGCTGCGGACCGGATGCACTTTGCTCATCATCGCCACGTTGGCGCCTGCCCGGTGCGCAGCGATGGCAGCCCGCATGCCCGCGAGTCCCGCCCCCACAACTAGAACGTCGTGGTCAGCCATAAGTTAGTCGTCACCTATTCGAGAGTCTGAAGTAACAGCCCCGTGAATATATCAGAGGAGCGATTTACCGGACAACGAACGGGGCGGCCCATTCGCCCCCTCTCTCTCACTCTCCCCCGCAGACGACGCGTGATGCAGAATTGCTGGTGCGGCGGAAGACTGACATTTGCCCCTTCCCCGAACACCCCCGCTCTCCCTACACTGGTTTACGCGCTGTCCCCCTCCTTACCGAGGGGCTAGCGGTGGTGGAGGGGCTAGGAGTGGTTTCACAGGGGGGTCCCGCTGCCGACGGCGCCGGGCTCGTGCTCAGGAGTAAATGGGACCAAATGAGACCTTTTTCGATGAGGGAGCCTCCGCGCACTCGTAGGCCGGGAAACGTTACGAGTGAGATGGATGAGGCATCCTCGGACAAAACAAGCCCTTGCGGTCGTGCGATGCGCCGGACCCGAGCCCGATTCCGCCCTCACCGGGCGCCGCCCCCAACTGCCCCCACCCTGTCATTTCGCATCATGCGCCGCAGGCAGAAGGGCAAACGGAGAGAGGACCTTCGAGGCCAGCTCATCGAGCAGTTGGCCGCCCGGGGATACGAGCTCAACATTTACAACGTGCCCAACATGAAAGCGTTTTGGAGACAGTGCTCCTATACCGCGGTCCATTACTGCCGATTTCAACTTCCCCCAGTGGCATTATTTCGGCAGAGGATCAGGCCAAGATGGGCAGTACCACGAGTACCTCGTCAAGGAGCCGGTTCTGAACCGACGCCTAGGGTCTATGCTCCTAGGCGAGGCCGAACTTACCCCGTTGCCCGCTCGCCTAGCGGCTAGCCCTCGCGCGACCCCAGCCAGCTGCCGACGGCATCCAGGTTCCGCTCGGTCCATCTCGCGTTCAGGCGAATGCTCTCCAGCGTCTGCTGAATGGTCCTGGTCGCCGAAGGCGCAGGGTGGGTCTCGAAGAACTCCCGCACCTCAGCCTCACGCACGGCGCTGGAGAACCCTGAGCCGATAGACACCAAGCGCATGATTGCGAATCCGCCCTTGCCGTAGCGCCGGTCGAGCTCGTCCCATCGCTCCTTCAGAAAGTTCCAAGCGAGATCGCGGCCCTCGGTGTTCCCGGCCGCCTGCACGATGACGAGCGGGGTATCCTGCGAACGCACCTCGTCGCCCATCGACCGCTCCAGCAGGTCAGACATCAGCTCGCGACTCCGCGTCCGCGTCATAGCCCCCAAGATGCGCACCTTCTCCTCATGGAGAGTGGCCTCTCGGTACAAGCGCCATAGCTCGTCGTACACCGCCTCGTCCGCCTGCTGCGCCGCAAGTCCGAACACGATGCTTCGGATGTCCGGGTGGAGCGGGGCAGCGCCGGACGCGTGACCGTTGAACCGGCTGAGCGCTTCGGCCAGCGTCCCCTCGTCGCCGTACCCGCCGAACTGACCAACGACGATAGTGCGGCGCAGCGACTCCAAATGGCCGTCGCCGGACTGCTCGTCCCACCCCACTTCCTCGGCGATGCGGGCGAACAGCGACCGCGCGTACCGACGGTAGCCCTCAAGTTCAGGGGTTCCTGCAAGCAGGTTTTCCAGCCCTTTCAGGTTGGCCGCCAAGTCGCCCCACACGATGGCGTCCGTCTCCCCAACGAACGACTCGGCAAGTGAAAGAAACACGGTCGCCGAGATGCGGCCCGACTTCACCAACGCATAGGCGTCGTTTTGCAAGCCGAGCCGGTCGACCGGCGGCAGCTCCTGCGCCGCTATCGCTTCCCCGAGCCTTACCCACTCGGCCTCGCCATACGAGACGCGATAGAAGCCGGTCTGACCAGCGTTGAGCTTTAGCCAGCCATCGCCCGGCCGCGCATCCAAGACGCCCGCGGCATCCGAGAGCACGCTCTTGGAAAGCTCCGGGATAGCGGCGCCGCCCACGGAGATGGGGACGGGCCACAGCGTCGAGTCGCCGCCTGTCTCCAGCAGGTGATCGTACAGGAACCGGCTCTGCGACACCGTTACGGGAGCGTCGGCGTCCGACCTGTCAATCTCCGCCTGTACGACCGGATACCCAACCTGCTTGATCCAAGCCTCCATCAGCTCCGTCACCGGTACGCCGAGACCGGAGCCGTGGGCGATAGCCGCTTCGTTGATGGACTCCCATAGGTGCATGCCCCGAGCGTTGCCGTAGGCGTGCTGACTCAGGTAACCGTAGAGGCCGCGCCGGAAGGTTTCGGCCCCAACGTAGTCCTCCAGCATCCGAAGAACGGAGCCTCCCTTGCTATAGCTGATGGCGTCGAATAGCTCGCGTATCTCCGCCGGGTCGTCTACGTTCGCCTCGATGGGGTGCGAATTCCGCAGGCCATCCAGCCCCAGCGCCGCGTTCGTGTCGTGGGAAACGAACTGCGTCCACATCTGCCACTCGGGGTAGAGGTGGTCCACCGTCTTATCTCCCATCCATGACGCGAACGACTCGTTCAGCCAGAGGTCGTCCCACCACTCCATCGTCACGAGGTCGCCGAACCACATATGGGCCATCTCGTGGGCGACGACCTCGAGGATGCGCTGCTTCACCTGCGCCGCCGAGCCCTGAGGATCGTAGAGCAGCGCGGTCTCCCGGTAGGTGATGGCGCCCCAATTCTCCATGGCGCCGGCGGCGAAGTCGGGCACGGCGATATGGTCCATCTTCGGCAATGGGTACGTGATTCCGAAGTAGTCGTTCATGTAGGCGAGAGCGTTGACGCTGCTCTCCAACGCAAAGTTGCCGAGCTGCTCCTTCCCTCGCGTTGCCCAGACCCGGACCAGCGTCCCGTCCACCGCCGTGTCCTGCACGCACGCAAGATCCCCGACGATGAACGCGAGGAGATACGTGGACATCCGAGGCGTTGGCTCAAACCGCACCGCCTTCCGCCCACCGGACGCGGGCTCCTCTCCCGCGATGGGCATGTTCGATATCGCTTGGAGATCCGATGGCGTCACCAGCGTCACCTCGAATGACGCCTTCACGGAAGGCTCGTCCCAACAGGGAAGCGCTCGCCTGGCGTCCGTCGCTTCGAACTGCGTCGTCGCCAGGTATCGCTCTGAGCCATCAGCCGCCGTATAGCTGCTGCGGTAGAACCCCCGCAACTGATCGTTCAGGGTTCCGGTGAATTCGATGTGCAGCGTAGCCGCCCCTGCTTGCACGTCGCCGGGAAATCCCAGCGTGACGCGCTCCCTCCCCCCGTCATACTCGATCCGGTTGGCGACGAGCTCTCCGTCCTGCTGAGACTCCACCCTCGCCGATAGCACGCTGAGCTCCGCAGCATTCAACACAATCTCGGCGGTCGCCTCCTGTACCGACACCTCGACCGATTCGCGTCCGGTGAAGGTAAACGCTTCTAGGTCTGGCTCCAGCGTCACGCGATAGTGCTCGGGGCGGACGTTGGTGGGCAATCGGAAGGATGAAGCAGTGGTCATGCGTAGGAACCTCGCGAGGTGATGGCGCTGGACGGAAGCTGAAGCGGTCCGCCGCAACGGCGACAGGATACCAGTGCTTTGGCGAGCGTAGGGGCTAGGGGCACTCCAGGCTGAGCTGGCCGGACCGTCTGCTTGAAGCCCGACCCAGCCAATCGAGACCGGCGTTATCTGCAAGCAGGAGTCATTGATAACCCCTTGGGGTTGCGGTACTACTATCGAAGTGCTGGCGCGCCTTTAGTCTAGGAGTATTTCAAGGGGAGCATTATGAAATCGAAACGTGGCATCGGGTCAGCGATAGTCTTCGTGGCCGTCGTAGCGGCTCTTCTTCTGGTCGCGCGGACGCTCTACGCCGCCTTGGAGGAGCAGAATCCTGAGCAGGCGGCGTAGAGCCCACAACACTCCCGGCTCCGAGCAATAGCTGATGTCGACTCGCGTCGTTGACGGAGTGGTGGTTGCGGCTTTGGTGCTTGTCGGCCGTCATCGGAGCGGTCTTGGTGCTTGCCCTAGGACGCGCCCACCCCCGCTAGTGACCTTCCGCGGCCGGGACCCCAGCCTCCGCCTGGACGCAAAGGGCTATTTCTACCGCGACGACCTGTTTGGGCGCTACTGGGAGGGCCGCTGGGTCGACTACGTCTTGCTGAGGCCGAGATCGGCAAGGAGCAAAAGCACACCTGGGCGGTACGCCCCACGACAGTCTGCTGTTCGCCTCCGGCTGGTACGAGAACTAAGCGACTGCGGAGCGGGGCGCAGGCGGCTGGCGGTCGGCCCTGGCAACTACGTGACCCTGTCGGCCCCGGCCCGCCGAGCACACAAAAGGCGGCTGGGGCTCAATCGGGCGTAACATTCAAGGGTCCGCAGATACTACCGGGTCTCGCCTAGGAGGCGTCTCGCCTCGCGCGGCGCCTATGACCAGCGGCGCTGCTGAAGACGATGAAGCGCCAGTTGGTGCTATCGCAAGGACGCGCAGGATGACGAAGACCATCTACCTGGCCAACCCATACGGGTTCTCCTCCCAGCAGAAGACGGCGCTCCTGCCGCCGATAGCCGCGGCTTTAGAAGAGCTCGGTCTGGAGGTCTGGGAGCCGTTCGCACGGAACAACCAAGTGGATTTCTCGCAAACAGGCTGGGCGTACCGGATCGGCCAAAAGGATTTCGAGGACGTCGTGGCGGTGGATGCCATCTTTGCCGTGGTCAACGGCGTCCCGCCAGACGAGGGCGTGATGGTGGAGCTGGGTATGGCAATCGCTCTGGGGAAACCCACGTTCTTGTTCCGAGACGATTTCCGTCGCGTCACCGATAGTGAACAATACCCTCTGAATCTCATGCTATTCACCGGGCTGCCTAGCGAGGACTGGCAAGACTACTATTACACGTCTGTGGAAGAGATAACCCTCCCGGAGAAGGCGCTCGCGCGATGGGCCAGGCGCCCTTAGTCTCGCTTGGGCCAAAGCTCCATTATGCCCAATCCAACACTCATCATCGGCGGACCCGGCAGTGGGAAGACCGAGGAGGTTATCTCCCGGCTGGCCGCTCGGTATGAGGCCGACCCGTTCTCGGAGGCGGTCGTGCTCACGCCGACCCTTCGCCACGGCGACCAGTTTCGCCGGCGGCTCGTGACTCGATGCGGAGTGGCTCTAGGGCTCCGGGTGGAGACGATTGCTCAATTCAGTCGGCAGTTGGTTCCCAGCATACGGACCCCGTCCCACATGCTCGTCGAGGAGCTCCTTTTGCGAGTGACTCGGAGCGAGGTCGAACGCGGGCCTGCCGCCTATTTCAGGCCAATCGTGGAGACCGAAGGGTTCGGTGGTCTCGTGAGCGACGCCGTCCGGGAGCTGTTGGCGGAGGCAATCGGACCCCAGGCGCTGAGTGAAGCCGCGCGGGGGGTCGGCGAGCCCAGTCTGACAGCATTGAGCGCCATCTTCACTGCCTACGCCTCCGAGCTCGAACATCGCGGCTGGCTGCACCCCGCGCATGCTCCCCTCGCGGCGGCCGGCGCCCTGAATGCTGACTCTGACGCGCCCGGCTTGGTGGTAGTCGACGGCTTCCACCTTTTCCGGGGAACGGAGGCTGTGCTCCTCGAAGGCCTTGCCGAACGCTCGGAGCTCGTCATCACCATGGACCCGAACTCCGGAGCGCGGGCCCTGCACGACTACGAGCGGCTCCGCGCACGTTTCCCCGATGCCGAGGTCCAAGAGATGTCCGGCCACACCGCGCCTCGCCCACTGACCGTTACCGCAAGGGGCACCGCGGATCGGGAAGACCAGCTGCGCGCTATCGCCCGGCAGATCAAGCAGCGCCTCACAGATAACCCCGCCCTCCGCCCATCCGACTGCGCTGTCTCGTTCAGGCAGGCTTCGCCCTACCTCAGCATGGCGCGGGAAGTGTTCGCCGAGTACGACCTGCCGCTCGACCCCGCCGCCGGTGAACGACTCAGCGCCCGTCCCCTCGGCGTCTGGCTCCGTCGCCTACTGCGCCTTGCCCAAGACGGCTGGCGTCTGCGCGATCTCGTCGCGGTGCTTTCGAGCGGTTTCGTCGACCTTCAGCGATGGGGGCTATCCCCCGGAAGCGTAGCGAGGTTCGCCCGGAAAGGACGAGAGAACAATTTCTGGGCCGGACCAGACAAGCTGCAGGACATCGTGAGCGCACTGCGAGTGGAGGCCGATGCGGACGAAACGCCCGGCCCGGCCCGCGAGATGCTGCATCAGACCGCCGATGCCATGGCCAGCGCCATCGAAGAGCTGCGCGCCTTGCTCGAGTCCCCTCCGGCTTCCGCAGCCGACCACGCGCGGCGCCTCGACGCTGCGCTGTTCGGCGCGAACGGCATCGTTCCCCAGTCCTCACGAAATCTACCCGGTGTAGACACGGAGATCGACGTCCTCCGAGGCTTTCTCAGAGACGTCGCCGCCGCACAGGAAACGCTTGGCTGTGGAACCGAGCCATTCGGAGCATTCCTCGCTCGCCTCAAACGGGAGGCCGACGCGCCTGCCGTGCTCTTGCGGGAAGCTGGCGGCGTCCTCCTCGCGCCGATGCACACCCTTCACGGCCTGCGTTTCGAGTTCGTCGCACTCGGCGGGCTGATCGAGGGAGAGTTCCCCGCGCAGCGCACCGGCATTTCCCTGCTCGACGACGGAGCCAGAGACGCGCTGAACAGGGCTGGCCTCGCTCTCCCTCCAGCGCCCCGGCTGGCGGAGGACGAGCTATGGGAATCCGCGCGAACGCGGGCAGACAGCGCGCTCGCCGTGTGGAAGACCCGCCTAGACGACCGTGGACGGCCCGCCGCTGCCTCGTATTACTTCGATTCCCTAGCTTCCACTCAGGCGAAACAAACGCAAGATGTGCCACGGGCCACAACGCCCGAGCAGGCTGCCTCGCTCCGCGAGCTCGCCATCGCCTGCGCCCAAGAGTGGCCCCACGAGCGGCGTCGCCCTCGGGACTTGGCAGCATGGGCCGTCGTCAGGCTGGCCGCGGCCAACGAGCAGCGCCGGCGTTCTTGGGGCAATGCCGGCGTCTACGAAGGAAGCCTCAACTCGGGGCTCGTTCCCCGGCTTACTGGCGGCGACGCCGTCTGGAGCGCCTCACGGATCGAGTCCTACCGGACCTGCTCGTTCCAGTTCTTCAGCCACTACGCCTTGCGCCTCCGGGAGCTGGACCAAGAGATGGACTCCGCTGACGCCGCGACCCGCGGGACCGTCATCCACGACATTCTGCAAGACGCTTTGGCCCCCTTGATCGAGCGCGGCCTTCCCCTAACGCCGGATACTCTTGCGGAAGCAATCGCCCGCCTACGGACGAACGGCCCTGGCATCTGGAACGCCGCGCCCGCTGTGCATGCCTTCGGCCGCGTAGCCCTCTGGCGCCTTCAAGCCAGCGCCTCCTTTCAGGAAATGGAGGTCCTCTTGGAAAGAGAGGCCAAGGCCAGTGAACGCTACGGGATCGCTCGGATCGTCGGGGCCGAAGAGGAAATCAAGGCCGACCTCCCCCTCGACCCACCGCTGAGCGTCTTCGCCAAGCTCGACCGGCTGGACGCAGGGGACAGACTTGTCGTCATCGTCGACTATAAATCGGGACGCGAGATACCAGAGTCTCAAGTGATGAACGGCCGCCGCGTCCAGCTCCAGCTCTACGCCCACCTGGCACGCGAGAGGAGCAAGGCCGAGCGTGTCGTCGCTCGCTACGCCTGGCTCAATCCCAACCACCGACGTTGGGAGCTCGACTCCTCTACGGACGACGGCCGGATAGCGCTGACGAACGTCGTCGAAATCGCCAAGGGCGTGCGCGACGCCGTCGAATCAGGCGACTTCCGAGTCAACCCGCAGACAAACCCGTGTCCCTTCTACTGCGCGTTCCAACACATCTGCCGCGTGAACGAATTTAGCCGGTGGAAGCAGTGGAGCTAACCCCCCAGCAGCAGGAGGTCGTCGCTGTCCGTGGCAGCGACGTCTTCGTCGACGCCGGCGCGGGGAGCGGAAAGACGCGCGTGCTCGTCGACCGCTACGTCGGGCTTCTCGGCGAATGCAGTATCCCGCAGATCGCTGCCGTAACGTTCACCGACGCAGCGGCAACTGAGATGCGCGAGCGCGTCCGCCGCAAAGTCCTTACCCGCCCAGAGCTCGCCGACCGCCGCGCCTCGCTTGATGAAGCAGTCATTGGGACAATCCATTCGCTCTGCCGCCAACTGCTGCGGGACAACCCGGTGGAGTCGGCTATCGATCCCGCCGCCCGTGTCCTCTCCGATGACGAGGCGGAGTCCGAGCTGCTCACCGCTTGCGTCGACGCCCTCGAGGACGCCGCCGGCGCCGACGACCACCGCGCCTTGGCGCTGCACGAGATAGGCGTGTTCCCGCTCACCAGTCAGCTGCCTCTCATGGTTGCGCGGCGGGATGAGGTGGCGGAGGCGTACCGCGCCATGCCCGGCGCCGGGCCGGAGGAATGGGCCGCGCACGTCCGGGCGCTGCTCGACCCTCTGGCCGAAGCGGCCGTCGAAGAGGCTCGCCCGCAGCTCGCCGAGCATGCAGAGTGGCTCCAAAACGCCGTCGACAACGCGACCGGCAGCGACGCAATCTACGTCCGCGCGGAGGCTGTCCTCTCCGCGTTGGGCGACCTCAACGAGGGTGACTGGCAGGAACTGCAGGGCCGCGTCAGCGATGCAGGCGCGAGGGTAAATCTGCAAGGCGGAAGCCGCAAGAACTGGGGCGACCTCGACAGCGTCAAGGCCGCGATGGGGGCCATTCGCGACACTGCGAATCGCCTGAGAAACGTCCCCCAGTGGAACGAGCACGACGCCCCAGCCCTAGAAGCACTGGCCTCCCTGCGTCTCCTCTTCGATGACGCATGCTCCCGATACGCCGCACGCAAGAAGGAGCTGGCGGCCCTCGACTACCTGGACCTGGAGCTCAAGGCCACCGAGCTTCTCCAAACCCATCCAGAGGTGGCCGCTTCTTACCGAGCAGGGTTCCACCATCTGATGGTGGACGAGCTGCAAGACACCAACCCCGCCCAGATCGCTCTGCTCGATCTCCTGTCGCGAGACGAAACCTCCGCCTCGCCCGGCCCCGAGCGCTTCCTCGTCGGCGACGTCAAGCAGGCCATCTACCGCTTCAGGGGGAGCGATGTCCGCCACTTCACCCGCCTCCGCGCTGAAATGCAATCGACCGGCGCAGTCCTATCGCTCAGCCAGTCGTTCCGGGCCCACGACTCGCTGGTGGAGACGCTCAACGTCCTCTTCCGCCATGTGTTCGATAACCCGCGCGAGGACTTCGAAGCGCCCATGCAGACCATGACCGGACGCGGGCCGAACGCGCCTCCCCGCCCCCACCTCGTGCTCATGCCCATTTCCGACCGGACGACCGACGGCGACAGGGCGGGAGAGGATGAGCGCCGCCAGACGGAAGCCGATGCCGTCGCCTTGGAAATCAAATCGCTCTTGGATGGCCGCGCTCCCGTGTGGGACCGGAACGAGCAGAAGTTTCGTCCGGCGCAGGCGTCCGACGTGGCTATCCTGCTCCGCCGGTTGTCCAACGTTCACCTCTTCGAGATAGCTTTGGAGAGCCATGGGGTCCCCTACCGGACTCCGGCGGGCGCAGGTTTCTTCACCCGCCAGGAGGTCCGAGACCTCACCAATCTCCTAGGATGGCTGGCCGAGCCCGACGATTCCATCGCGCTGATTGGGGCCTTGCGCTCGCCTCTCTTCATGATTGACGACCAATCGCTGCTCGCCGTCCGCTCCCGGGGCGGCAACCTGTTGGAAGCGCTTCGCAACCCGCCCGAGGGAGTCCTCCACCAGTCACACGCGCTCTGCGTCCGCGCCGCCGACGTTCTCGACGCTCTTCGGCGCGATGCGCCCACTGCCGCGGCGGATGCGCTCATCGAGAAGACCCTTGCCCTCACCGGCTTCGAGGCCGCTTGGGCCCCGCTGCAAGGCGGCGAGCAGGCGCTTGCCAACATACGCAAGTTCGTCGGCCTCGCCCGCACCCTGGCCGACCACTCGCTGGACGAGTTCGTCACCTACGTGCGGCGGCGGCGGGACGAGCTCGACGCTCGCGAGGGGCAGGCGGTCCTGGACGCGTCCAAAGCGGTGCGCCTGATGACGGTCCACGGAGCCAAGGGGATTGAGTTCCCGATCGTTTTCGTGCCAGAAGCCCACCTGGCGTCCAGGGAGACCTACGACTACGTCCGGTGGCGCGGCGCCGAGGGCATATCCGCAACCCTCGCCAGGGAGATCGGAGAGAGCGCTCGTCCGCGACCAGGGTTCTATTCCTATCTCTTCGCCAAGGACCGCGCTGAGGAAGCCGCGGAGCATAAGCGTCTCTTCTACGTCGCCGCAACGCGCGCCGCCGACGCGCTCTACGTCAGTGGGAACGAGTCTCGTAGCGGCGATGGCTGGCTCGGCGCGGCCATCGAAGCGTTGGGGACGGCCTCGCGGGACGGCGTGGAGGTCCGGGCTCCTCTGACCGCGGGATGGGGAGACAACGCCCGCAGACCGCCGCCCAGAGCAGTCGAGCCGCCCTCGCCTGATGAGGAAGAGGACTTCATGCCTCCCCTCGTCGCCCGTCCGCGCGTCATCCCCTTGCGCTCGAGCACGCCAGTTACGGCCCTCCGCCCTCCGGCTGCGCCCCAAGCGTTCGCAGGTCATGGAGACGGCCTCGGCCTCGTTCGCGGAAGCCTCGCCCATAGGGCCATCGAACTCTGGTTCACGACCGGAGGACGCCCTGCACTGACCGAGCTCTCCCGGAGGCTCGATGCCGGACTGGACGAGCAAGCGGTCGAGCGCATTGTCGCTGAAGTTGACGCGATGCTGGACCTGCTCGACGCAAGCACCCTCGCGACCATCCTGCGCGACCCGGCCACCCGCGCGCACTTCGAGCTGCCCTTCTCGTGGGACTGGGACGGCGTGCCGGTGCACGGAACGATTGACCTGGCGTACCAGGCCACTGGGAACTGGCGCGTGCTCGATTTCAAGACCGACCAAGTCGATGGCAAGACCCTGGCCGAAGCGGCCGAGCCCTATCTGCCGCAACTCGCGCTTTACGCTTCCGCTCTGCAAAGGGCGACTGGCCGGCGTCCTCTCGCGGGCCTGCTGTTCCTGCGAACCGGAGACATCTACACGCCCACAAACGCAGACTTGGACGACGCTCTGGCGGCCACCCGAATGCGAATCGACGCCGGGCAAGTCCTCGAAACCCCACCCTCCCCAGCCTTCGAAGACGCCCCAACCCCTCGCCTCGACATCTAGTTACGCAATGCAAATGGAGTTGCGGGCGTAACGAGCAGGTTGGCGGCGCAATTCAGGGGCCCAGCGGTGGTACACCGCCTTGATGAAACGCCGAGAAAAGCAGAGGGGCCGAGCTTGGAGCGGCGACCCCTCTGTTTCAGATTGCTTCTCCGTGCCTATCTCACTAGGGCCTTATCACTAGCACCGGCCCGGAGCTGTGCCGGATCACGCGGTCCGTCACGCTGCCCATCAGCCAACGACCCACGCCCGAGCGACCGTGCGTGGCCATCACCACGAGCTGCTCGCCGCCCTCCCCGACCTCGTCGATGATTACGCTTCCCGGATTGCCCTCGACAATCTTCCCCTCGACATCCGCGATGCCGGCCGCCTGGATCTCGGCCACTTTGCTGTCGACGTAGCCCTGGGCCTCAGCTTGGATGCTCGCGACGAATGCGTCGCTCTGGACCGTGGGGACGTAGTCCGCAAATGCCTCGCCGTAAGCCATAGGCGAGACCACACGGAGCACCGTTATCCCGCACCCAATAGCCTTAGCCATCTCCACCCCATGCGGAAAAGCGGAGTCTGAGATCGACGAGCCGTCCACGGGCAGGAGCACTCTGCGGAGTTTCGGGGAAGATGACGTAACGTCCCCCTCCTGGGCGCGAATCACCAGCGTCGCATGACGCCCGTGCCGAACCACCCGGTCCGTTACGCTACCCATCAACCACCTGCCCACGCCCGAGCGACCGTGCGTCGACATAGCGATCAGCGTCTGCTCGTCCTTGTCAGCCTCTTCCGCAATCATCTCGGCGGGGTCGCCCTCCTTGAGCACGATATCCACCTTGAGACCCTGGGCCTTGGCCGGCCCCGCCGCCTCTTCCAGCTGCCTCTCGGAGTCCGCGCGGACTCTCCCTCGAAGCTCCGCCAACTGCTCAGGGGTCGGCGTCGATCCGACGTCCGAGCTGCGCTCGGGCAATCCCGGAGCCCCTATGACCCGCGTGTCGGTATCGGACCAGGCCGTAAGGCCGATCAGGTCCGCAGGGAATGAGTTGACCGAATTCAGGAGGACCAGCGTCGCCCCTGTCGACTCCGCGATGAGCCGCGCATACGGCAATACCTGGAGCGCGAGCGTCGAACCATCAAGCGGCGCTACAACGCGAGAATACATATGAGCAGACCTCCTAGCCTGGGTGGCGGAATTGCGTCGGACTTACCCCTGACCCACCAAACGCCGGCGCTCGGCAGCATCCGCGCCGCCCTCGACGCCCCGTTGGTTGAGGATGGGGCTGTATTTGCTGGCCATTCCCTGCCGCTCGTACACGCTGCCGCCGGTGCCGGTGCCGCCGACGTCGTTCGGATTGATCTTTGCGGCAAGCTCCCTGGGGTACTCGGTGACCATGCCGTGGTAGCGGTTCTCCTCCGCCGTGCGGAAGGTGTTGAGTGGGTCGCCGCCGTCCTCAACGATCTTGATGTTGTCTTCCAGCATCTGCCGGAACATGATGATGCCCTTGTCCGAGCGCCCCAGATGCTCGCCCGTCCGGTCGGCGATGTCGCCCTGGGTTATCCACGCCGCCAGGTCTTGCGCCGAGTTCGAGTCGAGCAGGAGGTACTGCGGCTGTTGCTTCTCGTCCAGCTCGATGACCGGCGGCTGGAAGAACGGGATATCCTCGAACCGCTGCTCCGGGGCGCCCTCCTCCTTCTGGTGGCACATCACCCACCAGTGAGCGGTGTGGGTGTCGTCGATGGGCACTCGGATCTGGACCGCGGGGCCCGTCATTCCCCACTTCTCCCTGTCGAACCCGTCCCCGCCCTGCCGCAGGTAGTACGGGAAAATAATCGGATGCCCTTCGCGCCACGAGGTGTCCTCTTCGGACCCGCCTTGCATGACGCGCCGCTTGTAGATGCCGTACTCGAACTCCGTGAACGCAATCTTCTCGTGCGTGCGGATCGTCCGCTGCCGCTCCGTCTCGTCGCGAACCTCCGAGATGAAGTTCGACCAGTAGCCGTGCAGCCATTCGAGGTGGACGGGGTCCAACGAGTTCTCCTGGCACTGGAGCCAGTTGCAAGTGAGCACCGCGACCCCGATGTCCCGGATCACGTCGTCAATCGCGAAAACATCCCAGTTCGGGACAAGGGGCGCCGGTTGCGGGCCCATGTAGGCGAACACCAGACCCGCCTTGACCTCCACCGGGTACGCCTTCATCTGGATCTTGTCCTTGAAGCGCGCCTCGGGGTCCTCCGTCTCCTCGTAGGGCTGCTCGGTGCACTGGCCCGTCTCGTCGTACAGCCAGCCGTGGTACGGGCAGCGGAGGCCGTGCTCCTCGGGGATGCCGTAGATCATGTTCATGCGGCGGTGCGCGCAGTGCGGCTCCATCAGCCCAAACGTGCCGGAGCGGTCCTTATAGAGGATGAGGTCTTCTCCGAGGAGACGCACCTTCATCGTCCACTTGTCGTTCATCTGCGAGACGGCGGCAATCGGATGCCAGTACCGGCGCATGAGCTCACCCATGGGCGTACCGGGACCTACTCTCGTGTAACGGTCGTTTGCTTCCTGCGTCAGCATCGTTGTCCTCCGTAGTCCTCAAGCGTGTCGGCGCTAATCTATATCACCTTCGCTCGCTACCACCTTTTGCTCGTCCAGGGCTCCCCTACCCGCTATGCCCGGTATTCCGGCGAGCCGGGCAGCGCGCGTTCCTGGAACGGTCGGTTCGCCTCGGCCAACAAGCGCGGAAACTCCGTCGTCCGGCAGTTATGCCAATCGTCGAGCTCCCGCTCCCAGTCCGCGTCGGGCGGCAGGATGGTCGCACAAGAGCGGACGTTGTACATCTCCGGATGCTGCGCCGCCGGCGGCGGGACCCCGTGCTCATGGAACGCCCGCGCCGCCCTGATCATCATTCGCCGCGCGCGGATGATGCTGGCGTCCGTTGTGCCGAGGTGCTCCCGCGTACGGTCCATGATCGGCCCCATGCTATGGAGCACGGCGGCGTCCTGTAGGCGGACCGTCGGGATGCCCGTCATGTTCTTGGTCTTCTTCACGTCCTCATTCATCAGGAAATCGCTGTCGGGCGCCGCCTGCGGCCACCACTTCGCGAAGAAGTTGCCGTGCTGCTCCGGCTTCATCGGCCCAACCCCGGGCGAGAGCGCGCCGGGCTCGTCGGCCAGCGTTCCTCTCGGCCGTTCCCGCCCCGGCATCTCGCCCACGGGACGCCACCACACCCCCATGTGCAACGTGTGATAGTCGTCGATGGGCGTGTACATGGAGAGCGGAACCACGCCATCCTGCGCCGGGAACATGCCGTAGATCGGGAACAGGAACTGCGTCGTCCGCCAGTACACGTTCCCATCAAGCTCGGCGCGCTCCGCGCCGTAGGTAAACCCGTACTCCTTGTCCACGATGTGGAACTTGGCCCGCTTGTCGTTGTGGTACAGCCCGTACTTCGGGGACTCGTCCGGGTCCAGCCGCGTGTGGAGGAAGTAGACGTGGGTCGAGTCAAGCTCGCCCTCCAGCGCCTGCATCCAGTTGCACTCGTAGACGATCTTCTGCGCATGGCTGACGTTTTCGACCGGGACCTTGCCCCACTCGAACTCCGGGAGCGCCGGCGGGTTGTCCTGGTCGGGCCCCATGTATATCCAGGTGACGCCGCCGTAGTCGGCGCCCCGGTACGCCTTCGTCTTCACCTTGCTTTTGAAATTGCTCTCCGCGGGCTCGTTCGGCATGTCGATGCATTGTCCCGACGCATCGAACATCCACCCGTGGTAAGCGCACCTGAGGCCCGGCCCCTCGACCCGGCCGAAGAACAGGCCTGCGCCTCGATGCGGACAATTGGCCTCGACGAACGCTGGCGTGCCGCTTGCATCCCGCCAAACGATGAGGTCTTCGCCGAGCAGCCGGACCCGCTGCGGCTGACCCTCGGCCTCGTACTCTTCGGAGTAGCCGACCGGCAGCCAGTACTGCCGCATCATCTCGCCCATCGGCGTGCCCCGGCCTACCCGGCACAGTACGTTGGTGTCTTCAGTAGAGAGCATGTTCGCCTCCCTCAGTAGCGTCATACGGCCAGCCAACGACTCACGCCGCCAGCATACGCCATCTTCCAAGACTGATGGAGCAATCGCGTGGCCTCTAAGAAGTCGAGATGAGGGAGCAATTCGGCTTCTTGATAGTGATTTTTACTCCTACGGATAGAGGGTTTTAGGACCCCGAAAGGGGACCTTCACCTTCTTGATCGGGGCCGTTTAGCAGGCCATGGCCTGCTTCCCGCGATCAAGATGTCGTGCGAACGTATTTTTACACATTGGGCATTGGCTCTCTCTATGAGCGGCGGCGAGTTATAGAACACGGGAGAGGGTTTCGGAGCGAACCGCCACGGAGGGAGCATCGGAGTAAGCGTACGGCAGGCGGGGGAGTTGGCATAAGGGGCAAGTGTCATAGTCTGGGGGAGGGAGGGGCTGCGAGGTTCCCGCCTTCGCGGGAATCCGTCAGGTTGGCCTATCGGCCCACACCACAACCAACAAAAGTAGCGGGCGGGGGAGGGAGGGATCGCGGTGCTGTCGCCCCGCTACGAGGTTCCCGCCTTCGCGGGAATGACGGAGGGGCGAGTTAGTAGGAGTAAAGCAGCGTTCGTACGTATGGGTCCGTGGACTCGGTGAGCTGTTGGTACGTTCCGGCGGTGATGATGCGGCCATCCTGCATCACCGCGATGCGGTCCGCCATGTCGCGGGCGTCGTGGATGCTGTGCGTCACGTACAGGGTGGTGGCGCCGACCTCCGCGTGAAGGCGGCGTATCTCGGAGCGCATCCTGGGCCTGCTTATGGGGTCGAGGCTGCTGAGCGGCTCGTCCATCAGAAACGTCTTGGTGTCCGTCACCATCGCCCGCGCGAGCGCCACGCGCTGGCGCTCGCCGCCAGACAGTTCGCTGGGCTTGCGGGGGAACAGGTCCTCCCTGAGCCCGACGCGGGTGGCCACGCCCCGCACGCGATCGACGATCTGTTCTTTGCTCCAGCTGCGTATCTTGAGGGGGAAGCTCAGATTGGAGTAGCCCTGCTCATCCATCACCCGAAGGTGAGGCCATAGGGCCAGGCTTTGGAAGATCAGTTGGACCGGCCTGCGTCCGACAGCGACGTCGTTCATGTACACGCCGCCGATGTAGATTTCGCCCTGGTTGGGCTCCTCCAGGCCGGCGATGAGACGCAGCAGGCTGGTCTTCCCCGACCCTGACTCGCCCATGACTGCGACAAACTCGCCCGGGCCGACCCTGAAATCGCCGATGTCCACCGCAAGCCTCTCGCCCTTGGGATACCGGAACTGCAGCCGCAGCACGCGCAAGCCGCTCGTCCCGCCCTCTACGTGCGGGGCTTCTACTCGGCGGAGATCAGCCGTCTGATGGTCTTGGCGGGTTCCCTTGAACATAGGCGCTCATGCTACCGCATCTTGACGCCGAGGCTGAACCCCGTCCGGTTGTGCGGTCGGCGCATCCTGCCTAAGCTATCGGGACTGTCCCACGGAGCGGCTAGCCGTCGCCCCCGTCCCTTCCGGCCAACGAGTCTTAGGAGGAGCCCATGGATATCTCGGAGAATGTCCTCGAAAGCGGCATGCGGGTCTGGTTCGCTCGACCTGAGAGCAGCGAGCCCCTGCCCCTCATGGTTATGATGCACGAGCGCTACGGCCCTGTGGAGCACAACTTCAACGTGATGAAACAAATGGCCGAGTACGGCTACGTGGCCTGCTTCCCTGACTTCTTCCACCGCTACGAAGGCGACCGCGGACCCATCGAACGCTCCGAGGCCAGGTGTGACCCCCCCGACGCCGAGTACATCGCCGACCTCGACGAGACCCTCGCATTCATGCGCGCCCAGACTTTCGTCGACTCCGCCAAGGTCGGCATCGTGGGCTTCTGCCAGAGCGGACGAGTCCCCATGGTCTACGCCGCGAGCGGCCGGGACATGACCGCAATCGCCTTCTTCCACGGCGGCATCTACCCCCGAGACTACGAGCCCACCTTCGAAGGCCAAGAGAGCGCGACCACGTTCCTGCCCCGCGTTAACGTCCCCCTCCTAGCCGGGTTCGGTGAGAACGACTCCCTCGTGCCGATGGACAACATCCGCCGGTTCCGGGGCGAGCTCGAATCCCTCGGCAAACGCGCCCGCATCCACGTCTTTGGGGACACTCCCCACGGCTGGATGAACACGACCAAGCCCAAGGACTTCCGCCCGAAATCCACCGAAACAACCTGGGGCCTCATAACCGAGTTCTTCTCCGATGCCTTCGAGGGCCGCCTCACCCCCGCCCCAAGCGTCGAGTTCTACGCGGACGAGTCCATCGATTTCGATTTCGCGGTCTAGGAGGCATGGCTCGGACTCCCCCCGGTAGGGGAGTCCAAGAGGGGATTTCTACCGTGAACGCGCCCTCGCCGCGAGCTCCGCGCTCTCGGACACAGCCGTGCCCTCCGGGTCCTCCCAAACCAGCTGACCGCCGAGCCCGTGTTCGATATTCCACGTCGTAACGTCGAAGCACTTGCCCGTAACCTCGCTGGCGGCGTCCTGCTGAGCAAGGAAGAGCGCCAGCGGCACCATATGGTCGGCCCGCAGCGGCAGCGGCGCGTTCCGGTTCCCCATGCCAAGCTCCCTGCGCGCGGTGTTCTGCTCGTCGAACCCCGTCGTCCGCGTGTGCCCCGGAATCATCAGGTTCACCGCCACTTTCTGCTCCCGTATCTCGTCGGCCAGATAGAACATTAAGGTGAGGAGCGCGGCCTTGGTGGACTGGTACGGCATCTCCCGGCTGTTGGGACGCAGCGCGCGATAGGCCCCTCCATAGGAATGGCTCAACGCGCCGCTGCTTATCACGGAAATGACGCTGCCGGACCGCTGCTCCAACATCGGTTTGATGAACCGCCGCGTGACCTTGAGCGCCCCAAGCACGTTGACCGCGAACGCCCGCTCCCAGTCCTCGTCGCTCGTCTCCAGCGTGGTAATCCGGCCCGTCGGAGGGAACAGGATGCGTTGGCGCATCGCCGCGTCGTTGATGAGCGCGTCGCAGGTCCCCCACTTGGCCAGCGTCTCCTCGTAGGCCGCGTCGATCTGCGCGTCGTTCGTCACATCGACCGTGGCCACGATGACGTCGTCCGGCCGGCCCCTCAGTCCATCGAGGAACGCCGTGTCCTTGTCCCCGGAGAAGCCGGTCGGCTCCCAAGACATGTCCATCGCGACGACCTTCGCCCCTGCCGCCAGAAACCCTTGCGTGAAAGCCCGGCCCATTCCGCGCGCCGCGCCTGTGATCGCCACCACCTTGCCTTCTAGGTCCGACATGTCCCCTCCGCTAGATGTCGCCGTGCGCGGCCATCGAGCGTCTCGCGTACGGCGGAGGATGCGCCAATCATACCCCGCTCCGCCGGAAACGCTCGTCCACTACGGCCGTTCGGGTATGGTGAATGGACATAACGGCCCATAGGCGGTGGCGGTGAAGATGCTGAGAAGACAAAACCGGCCAAGGGCATCCGCGCTCGAAGGCCGCCTGCTACAGGGGCCTGACCAGCGCAGGCGGGAGCTGCTCCAGGCCGCCCGCGTCTTCCGCGAGATGATCGGCGGGTTCCGCACGCTGCATTTCGTGGGCCCGTGCGTAACCGTATTCGGCTCCGCCCGCGTCCCGGAGGAGAGTCCGTTTTACCGGATGGGCCTGGAAGTTGGCGCCGCGCTGGCGGAGGCCGGTTTCACCGTGATGACCGGCGGCGGCCCCGGTGTCATGGAGGCCGTCAGCCGAGGCGCGAAGGAGGCGGGCGGCCGCACCGTCGGCTGCACGATTAGCCTCGACGAAGGCGTCAACTCCTACCTCGACATCCGCAAGGAGTTCAACTACTTCTTCCTCCGTAAGGTGATGCTCGTGAAGTACTCCTACGGCTTCATCGTGCTCCCGGGAGGGCTCGGCACGCTCGACGAAGTCTTCGAGACCGCCACCCTCGCACAGACCGGCAAGATCGAAGACTTCCCCATCGTCCTCATGGGCGCGGCCTTCTGGAAACCCATGCTCGACTTCATGGAGCAGACGCTCGTGGCCGAAGGAATGATCGACCCCAAGGACTTCTCCGCCTTCACTGTAACCGACGATGCAGGCGAAGCCGCCGCCCTCATCCGCGACGCGGCCGTCCGCCGCCACGGCGAAGGTTTCACCGATCTCCTCCGGCGCAGTAAACTGCTGCTGGAGTAGGCGCCCCCTGGCGCCTCGCGCGCATTTGATTACAATCCAACCCGCTTGTAGAACACGGCAGCATATCGTCTGAAGCATCTCGCCTAAGGAAAAGCGCGCCCCCGTAAGAACGAGCGCGGCGCAGGAGGGCAACCATGGTCTCGATCATTCACTCGCGCGGCGACCGGTCGCTCCGTGACCTCGTGGACCTCGACGAGGGGCTCATCTCTCGCGAGATATACGTCAACGAGGCAATCTACCAGCAAGAGCTGGAGCAGGTCTTCGCCCGCGCCTGGCTCTTCCTCGGCCACGAGAGCCAGGTTCCGAATCCCGGCGATTTCGTCATCTCCCGCATGGGCGAGGAGGAGATCATCATCGTCAGGGACCGCAAGAACGTGATTCACGCCTTCCTCAATACCTGCCGCCACCGAGGCATGAGAGTCTGCCGCTACGACGACGGCAACACCCTTGTATTCACCTGCCCCTTCCACGGCTGGAGCTACGACACCGACGGACGGCTCGTCGGCGTGCCGCACCATAAGCAGGCGTACCACGAGGAGCTCGACAAAAGCTCATGGGGACTGCACGAGGTCGCTCAGCTCTCCAACTACTACGGCTCCCTCTGGGCCACGTGGGACCGCAAGGCGCCGTCCTTCGAGGACTACCTCGGCGTCTTCGCTCCCACCGTCCGGTGGTGCTTCGAGAGCAGCGGCGGCGAGGACAACGGCGTCGAGCTATTCAACCCCGCGACCAAGTGGCGCATACCCACCAACTGGAAGTTCCCCGGCTTCAGCTTCGACGGCGACAGCGCCCACGGCGCGATGACACACCGTTCCGTCAACGTCGCGGCCATTGGCCCGCAGGGCGACCTGCAGGGCGGCAGCCGCAGCGGAATGAGGGCCCCCTTCCCTTCCACTTCCTACGAGATGATGCTCCCCGAGCTCGGCCACGGAGGCCACAACTGCATGTACGAGTTACCCGGCACGCCGGAGTACATGGACACCTGGCAGACGGAGCCCCCCGAGGTGGACGACTACTATCGCGAGCAACGCGAGAAGAAGCAGGCCAAGTACAAGGACGTCCATCTGAACGCAGGCAACGGCGGCACCGCCCTCGTCTGGCCCAACGTCAACATTCAGCCTCACCGCATCCTCATCTGGCACCCCCACGGCGTCGGCGTCACCGAGAGCTGGCGGCAGTACCCCGTGGACAAGAACGCGCCCAAGGTTGTGAAGGACGCCCAGCGACGCTACATGATGCGCTACGGGGGCCCCACCGGCGTCACCGAGTCCGACGACATGGAGAACTGGAACTACGCCTTCCCCGCCAGCCTCGGCACCATCGCCCAGCGCCTCCCGTACAACTTCACCATGGGCTTGGGCCACGAACACACCGACGAGCGTTTCCCCGGCATGACGTTCAACTTCCGCATGGCCGAGGCGAACCAGCGCGCCCGTCTCCGACGCTGGATCGAGTTCATGGAAGCCGGCAGCTGGGACGAAATCTATCCCGTGCATCCCAAGAAGAACACCGAGCGCTAATCCCGGACAGCGCTAGGAGCTAACAGTGCATACAGCCCCGGCAAATAGCAGGTTCGTCGGCATAGCCCTCATAGCCCTGGGCTTCCTCTTCCTGCTGCCGCTCGTCACCGGCTTCGAGTTCCCGCTCAGCAAGTGGTGGCCCCTCTTCCTGCTGTTCGCCGGTGCCGGCAGTCTCTCCAAGGGCAGTAGAACGGGTGGCCTGATAGTCATCGCCATGTCGCTCGTCCTGCTGCTGAACAACTTGGACATTCTGAAGGTCAATGTCTGGTTGCTCTGGCCGGTAGCGCTGATTCTTACCGGCGCGGGCATCCTCTTTGGTCACTCCCGCTGGCGTACCGGCGGCGCGGGCGATGCGCCCGATGCGGGCGGCGACCTCAACATGGCCTGCTTCTTCTCGGGCGCCAACCGGCGTATAGACAACCAGCGGTTCGACGGGGGGCGCGTCTCAGTTACCTGCGGCGGCGCGGAGATAGACCTGCGCGGCGCAGCCCTGGCCAACGTGGCGGCCACGATCAACGTCAACGCGCTGTTCGGCGGCATCGAACTCTATGTCCCCGCCGACTGGGCCGTCGACGTCCGAGCGTCTGCGACCTTCGGCGGCATCGAGACCCCGCGCGCCTGGCCCGCCGAGCCCAAGGCCACGCTCACTATCACTGGCTCCTGTCTCTTTGGCGGCATCGAAATCAAGTCCTGAAACGAGGACTGAAACCACAGGAAGGAGGGACTTCCCCTCCGTCGCACCAACCAACACGGAAGGAGCAACGCAATGACTACCGGCAACCAGGAACAAAAGGGCGAAGACCTCATCAATGTTAACGACACCGTCATCCTCACCAACCTCCCCGTGGGGCAGCTGGTGCAGTTGCGCGACGGCGCGACGGCTGAGGTCACAGCCAACCCCCGCGACGGCGGGTGGGTGCGCGTCCGGTTCGTCGAGTCCCCCGCCAATCCGGTGCTGATCGGCACAGAAGACATGGCCTTCGCCACCGACGTTGTCGGCATCCTCGATAGCCCGGACGTGCAACGCTCCGCCGCGTCCGATGCAGCCGCCGGCCCCGCCGCAAGCGGCAACCTCGCCCAGCCGGTAACCATCGCCCCGCCGGAGGCCACCCTCGAACGCCTTCTGTTCGAGCGCGAGATCGAACGCTTCCTCTACCGAGAGGCCGAGCTGCTCGACGACCGCCGCTTCAACGACTGGATCGAGCTCGTTGCCGACGACATCCACTACCACATGCCCGTCCGACGCAACGTCAAGTTCGGCCAGCAATTCCGCGAGAACTCCAGCTCCGACGCGGAGATATCGTGGTTCGACGAAGGCAAGCGCACCCTCGCCGGGCGCGTGCGGCAGATCAACACCGGCTTGCACTGGGCCGAGGAGCCCTTCTCCCGCGTGCGCCACGTCATCAGCAACATCCAGGTTGGCGCGCTCCAAGGAAACGAGGTCCCCGTCAGAAGCAATTTCTTCGTCTGGACGAACCGCCTCCACGACGAGGTCAACGTATTCGTCGGCACACGCCACGACGTGCTCCGCCGCGACCCCGACACCGGCTGGAAGATTGCCCGCCGCCTCATCCTCCTCGACCAGAATGTCCTTCTCTCGAAGGTCATCACAACGTTCTTCTAGCCAATGTCACCTTCCGCGGAATGGCGCTCCTTTGGCGAGTTTGACGTCGTCCTCGTGGTGGACGACGCTGGCGCGGTGCGTCAGGCCATGACCGCTGGCCCCGCCGTCCTACATGACTTCCTCACCGAAATGCGCCGCATCCCCACCATGCACGGCGACCACGAAGTCGCCGGCGAACGGCGCAACCCCGAGCCTTGGGGAGCCCTCGTCATGTCCCGCGCCGAAAACGGCCAGATTATCGACATGGATCCCGAGCGCTTCTGGAACGGCGTATACATCTGGTTCCGCTCTCGCGGCGTCGACTACGACACCCCCTTGACCTACCTCAAGGACGGCGGCTACCCCTAGCAGCGTGTCTACAAACCTCAGATGGATGATCGGGCTCTTGCCGGAACAGGGATAGCTGCGACATTGATTATCGTGTACGCAATCAGTCAGTTGAACTAACGATGGATCTGATACGCGACAATCTTGACGGGCCGAACGGCGAGGTCCTGATTCTGTTCGCAACGGCGATCGTGTTGGGCGCCGCTGCCGCTCCCGTGCTGGTGCTCCGAAACGGCGGCGGTCGCCATCTCGCCGCAGCCATCGCCGTCGTCTCCATTCCTGTCACGCTGGCCGAGCTGGTCATCGTCTACCACATCCTTCCCATCCTCTTGATAGGCGGCTGGGCGCCTGTCGTCGTGGTTGCGATCACCAGCAATCTCGTAGTCGCGGTTCGACTCGCGAAACGAGGCCGAATCTCACTCTTGAATTTGTAACACGACCTAGCAACGGCGCAGGCGCCCCCTCTTCTCCTCTCACGTCGCCATTGTGACATTTACCTGTTGCGCAAACGACATCACCTCCCTATCCTGCCTCCCATGCCCTCAACCGTCGGCGCCCTCCACGCTCCGCTCCCCCCTGAGGTTCGCCGTGTGCTCGTCGGACCGCTGGCCCCGTCGGAAAGTGTCGCATTATTGTCGCAAAGTGAATGTCAGAAAGTGTCGCATTACCGACGCAGAATGTCGCACGCTGTCGCGCCCGAAACCCCAAAATTAGGAGTAAGTGACCAAGAAAACCAGGGAAATGCGACTGTTTGAGAAAATCGGAGTTCACTCGTAGACCTGGGCTGCTTTACACCCTGCACCCAGGGGTTCTGCTGCCGACGGCGCCGGGCTCGTGCTCAGGAGTAAACGAGACCAAATGAGACCTTTTTTCGATAACGCAGCCCCCGCGCGCTCGTAGGCCGGGGAACGCTACGAGTGACATGGATGTGCCATCTCCGGACAAAACAAGCCCCAGCGGTCGTGCGATGCGCCGGATCGCGCCCAATTCCGACCACAACGGCGCAAGGCGCACAGAGACCCAAAATCCCCTATACGCGCGGCGCCGAGACGCGTAATAATGGAGATGCGTCCACGCTAAGGAAGTACTCATCTCTCGCTACGTTAGGAGGTGGTCCATGACTAGGCTACTCAAAGGGACGACGTTGATAGCAGCAGTCGCCGCGCTGGGCTTGCTGGCCGCTGCGTGCGGCGACGACGACGACAGCCCCGTGAAGGTGGGCTCCCTCATGGACTTAACCGGCGACCTTGCCGAGTACGGCCCGCCCATGGATGACGCCGTAATCCTCGCCGCCAAACACCTCAACGAAGCCGGGGGCGTGCTCGGCGGACGCCAGATTGAAATCATCTCAGAGGACGGCGGCACCAGCGACGTTATCGCCGTCGACGCCGCCCGCAAGCTCGTCGATGTCGAAGGCGTCTCCGCCATCGTCGGCCCTCTCGCCAGCGGCATCACCATCGCCGTTGCAAACGCCGTCGCCATTCCGAACCAGGTGCCCGAGATTTCCTCGTCCGCCACTGCCCCCTCCATCACTGCGCTGAACGACGATGACTTCCTCTTTCGCACTGCCCCCTCCGACTCCTTCCAAGGCGTCATCCTTGCGGAACTCGCTCAAAGCCTCGGCTACGAGAGCGCGGGCGTGCTGTTCATCAACAACGCCTATGGACAGGGACTAGCCGACCAGTTCGAGGAGTCCTTCACCGCCATGGGCGGGCAGGTGACCAAGGTTGCCCACGAGTCCGGCCAGCCTTCCTACGCCTCCGAGCTCGCCAAGGCCACCGCCGACAACCCCGATGTGATCGTCGCCGTCAGCTACCCTGTCAGCGCGGGGGTCTACGTCCGCGAGGCTGTCGAGAGCGGCGTCGCCGACACATTCCTTTTCGTCGACGGCACCAAGTCCGAAGACCTCATAACCGCCGTCGGGGCCCAAAACATCGATGGCATGTACGGCACGGCGCCGGAAGCCGTCGAGGGCGCTGCCTCCAAGCAGTTCGACGACGACTACAGCGCCGAGTACGGCGTTACCGCCCTACCCTTCATCCGCGAGACCTACGATGCGGCTGTCATTATCGGCCTCGCCGTCGAGGCCGCAGGCTCCGACGATCCCGTAGCCATCCGCGACGCAATGCGCGCCGTCTCCGGCCCGCCCGGCACAGAAGTCGGCCCCGGGGCGGACGAAATCAAACGCGCTCTCGAGCTGCTGCGCGATGGCCAGCAGATCAACTACCAGGGAGCCTCCGGGCCCGTGGACCTCGACGAGAACGGCGACGTAGCCGGCGCAATGGGCATCTGGAAAATCCAGGGCGGCGCGCTCGTCACCGACAGAGTAGTAACCACTTTCGGCGCCGACCTCCCAACTTCCTAACAGCCGGCGAAGAATCAGTGCAGCAGCAGGGGCTCGTCTTTGGACGAGCCCCTGCCATTCCGCCCTCCGTCATCGAACCACGCCGCTCGCCACAAACGCTCCGGCTCCTCCGCCCCAACGCTTGGTTACGCTCAGGTCTCACCTGCGGGGAGACTGGAGAAGCCTCACCCCCGCGAACGAGGGAGCCACCGTCTCCTCAGACGCGATATCTCCGGCGTGATGCCGTCCGGGGCGTACAGAAGCGCCAGCACGATGAGGACCCCTATGGCGAACAACCGCACGTTCGCCGAGCCCACCGCAATGGTCGCTCCCAACACGTTGAAGTCCGGCAGGAACTGCGACCCGCTCCAGATCCCCCATACCACGAATGCGCCCGCGATGGGGCCGTACAGCCGTCCGCTGCCTCCGGTCACCAGCATCGCCCAGATGATGAACGTGCCCAGGAGAGGCATGAACGTGATAGGCGATATGGCCCGAAGATTGAACGCGTAAAGCGCTCCGCCAATGGCCATGATCACTGCCCCCAGCACGAACGCCTGCAGCTTGAACCGGAAAACGTTCTTCCCACAAGCAGCCGCCGTCACCTCGTCCTCTCGGATGGCGCGCAGCACTCGGCCCCATGGGGAATGAGCCAGCGACCGCACCACGAGAAACAGCGCTCCCAGCACAACGGCCACCACGACTATGTAGACGCGCTCGTAGTCCCGGGGCGCGACGATGTCCCCGAACACCTGCGGAATCGTATACAGCCCCTTGCTCCCGTTGCTCAGCCAGCGTTCGTTTAGGAACACCAGCCGCACGCTCTCTGCGATCCCCAGCGTCGCTATCGCCAGGTAGTCTTCCCGCAGTCGGATGGTGATTGCGCCGACCACGAGCGCGACAACGGCGGCTACGAGCGAGGCCCCGATCAACGCCGCGACGAACCACAGGTCGAGCGGGCCGATCACGGGCAGCGAGTCGAGTCGCCGCGCCAAGTCGCCTGCGAACAGGTAATCGTCGACCTGCCCCGACTGCGGAGGGGGAATCGTAAGCAGCGCCGCAGTGTACGCGCCGAGGGCGAAGAACCCCGCCACTCCGATATTGAACAGGCCCGTGTAGCCCCAGTGAACGTTGAGCCCCAGCGTGAACACGGAGTAGATGCCGGCGAGTATGGCGAAACCGATGAGGAACTCGATCATCGGTCCTTGCTCCCCAGTATCCCGCGCGGCCTGAACAGCAGCACGACCACCATGACGGCGAACGCTATCGCCGGCTTATACGTCGTCAGCGCCCAGGCGGTGGACACTTCCATCGAAACGCCGATGAGCAGCGCGCCCAAGAACGCCCCGTACGGGTTGCCGATGCCGCCGACGACCACCGCGGCAAACAACGGCACGAGCAGCTGGAAACCGCTGGAGGGTTTCAGTTGCGACGTCGCGTTGAAGATGACCAGCAAGACTCCCGCCGCTCCCGCCAGCGCCCCGGCGATGCCCCACGTCCACAGCAGCACGCGGTCCGTGTCTATGCCGCTGGCGCGCGCGAGGTCCGGGTTGTCGGAGGTCGCCCGCATCGCCTTTCCGCCCTTCGTGCGCGTGAGCAGCAGATGCAGCGCAATCACGAGCAGCAGCGAGGCGCCGGCCACAAACAGATGGTCTGGCGCGATACTGATCTCTCCGGGCAGTGCGCTGACGGCCCCTGGTAGAGCGTCGAAGTTCACTGGCAGTCCACCGACGTCCGACGACAGCGATATGTGCGAGCGCCCTTCGTTCGGGTAGTAGCGCACCTGCGTGCCCCAGACCATCTGCACGACTCCGCGTATGGCGATGGCGATGCCGAGGGAAGTTATCTCCATCGTCACGAGATGCGCCCGGCGCACCCGCAGCCGGCGGTACACGAGCACGTCCATGCCCACCGCCAGCGCCGCCACTGCGGCCATGCTGATCGGTATCGCAATCAGCAGCGGGAATCCGAACGTGAATGGCCCCAGCCCCGCATGCTCCGGCAGAACACTGACGAGCAGGAAGAACGCAACGTACGCCCCCAGCGTCATCATGTCCCCCTGACCGATGTTGGCGAAGCGCAACACCCCGAAAACGAGCGTGATGCCGACCGCGCCGAGCGCCAGGACGCTGCCGAGGAAGAGGCCATTCACCGCGAGCCCAATCTGATTCAGCGCGAGCGCGACAAACACGATGGCGAGCGCCGCCTGAGCCCCGCGGCTCGCCCGCGTCAGCGTGCTCCTCTCGAACCTGCGTTTCGTTAGCAGCATCACCTCGACTGCCTCACCCCCGCCCCAGGTAAAGCCGTCCAACCTGCGGGTCGTTGGCCAGCTCAGGCCCGCCCTTCTCCAGGCGCACTTCTCCCATCGCAAACACATAGCCCCGGTGGGACATCGAGAGCGCTTTCTTCGCGTTCTGCTCCACCATGAGGATCGCAACTCCTGTCGCGTTGATGTCGCGCACCTTCTGAAGCACTGTCTCCACCAGCAGCGGGGAGAGGCCCGCCGAGGGCTCGTCGAGCAGGAGCAGCTTCGGGTCGAGCATCAGCGCGCGGGCGATCGCCATCATCTGCCGCTGCCCGCCCGACAGGCTGCCGGCCTTCGCGCTCCGCTTCTCTGCGAGGTCGGGAAACAACGCGAACATCGCGTCGGTCCGGCGCTGCGTGTCCCCGCTTCGGAGGAAGCCGCCCATCTCGAGGTTCTCGGTTACGGTGAGGGAAGGGAACACGTTGTCCGTCTGCGGGACGTAGGAGAGGCCCCTGAGGACGCGCTGATCGGCCCGCAGGCCGTTGATGCGCTCTCCGTCGAACAGCACCTCGCCGGCCATGACCCGCGCCATGCCCGCGAAAGCCTTCATCAGCGTGGACTTGCCGCACCCGTTCGGGCCGACGACCGTGACGATCTCGCCCCGCTCCACGGTCACGTCGACGCCATGGAGTATCTCCATGTCGCCGTAACCCGCCCGAACGCCAGCCGCCTCGATAAGTGGAATGTCCTACCCCCCGAGGTATGCGCTGATGACTCGATCGTCCTGACGCACCTGCGCCGGCGGCCCCTCGGTGAGTTTCGATCCCTCACTCATCACGATGACCGGGTCGCACAGGCGCATCATCAGGTCCATGTTGTGTTCGATTATCAGGAACGTTACGCCAAGGTCGCGGCGCGCCCTCTCGATCCCGCCGACGAGACGCTCCATGAGGACTGGGTTCACTCCGGCGCCGGGCTCGTCGAGCAGCACGAGGCTCGGCTTCGCCATCAGCGTCCTGCCCAGCTCGAGCAGCTTCTTCTGCCCGCCGGAGATGCTCCCCGCTGGCAGGTCGCCCACCTCCGCAAGGCCGACGAACTCCAGCACGTCCCCCGCCTGCGCTGCGACCGACTTCTCCTCCCGCCTGACCACCCACCTCGTAAGGAGCGACGGCAACATCCGCTCTCCCGTCTGGTCCGCCGGCACGATCATGAGGTTCTCGATGACGCTCATCGCCTTGAGCTCGCGCGGAATCTGAAAGGTCCGCACGATGCCCTTCCTGAAGAGGACGTGCGCCGGCAGACCATCTATCCGTTCGCCGCGGAATAGCACCTCTCCCGACGTCGGCTTGTGAAACCCTGAAACCAGATTGAACAGGGTGGTCTTGCCCGCCCCATTCGGCCCGATAAGACCGGTTATCGAACTCTCCCAGACCTCCATCGAACACCGGTCGACGGCCCGCACGCCGTCGAAGTGCATAGCTAGGTTTCGGATCTCCAAGAGGGGCGTTGACTTAGACAACAGGCGCGCGTCCTCCGGCAGTCGCCGCTAGATTATCCGCAACCGCCCTGAGTTGAGAAGGCGGACGTTCTATCTCCAGCGCGACGGGGCGGTTCGGGCCGCCCTACCCGATGGCGGCGTCCGCCTATAGCCCGGCGCTTAGCGATGTCGCCCAAACGGACTCGGGCCTTTGTGCTCAGACGTGCTGGTCCACCAAGATCGGATTGCAGTCCGGGTCCAAAGCCACAAAACTGGCCGGCCCTGTGCTGTTCTCATCCGCCTCGCTAACGAGGCGGACGCCCTGCGCCTTTAGCTGCCGCTGCAGCTCGCGCACGTCCGTGAACGAATCGAGCGTCTGACCCTTATCATCCCAACCTGGATTGAAGGTGAGGATGTTCTTATCGAACATCCCCTGGAAGAGGCCTATGGTGTGCTCGCCGTTCCGGAGGATCTGCCAGTTCTGTGCAGGATCCCCTCCGATAACCTCGAACCCGAACTGCTCGTAGAAGGCCCTCGATGCTTCGAGGTCCTGTACGGCCAGACTGACCGAGAAGGCGCCCAGTTCCATGTTCTGCTCCTATCGCCCGAGTATCCAATACCGCGCGGACCACCTGCCCCGCATCGACGGACAGGGCCGCATGGCCTGGGACTACGGCTTGGAGGCGATGCACTCGCCAAAGGCGAATGCTCCAAAGGCCCCCGGGGCGTCCTTCCACTCGTCGAGAGTCCGGCGCCATTCGTCGAACTGCTCGTTGGTCGCCAGCCCGAAACTCGTCGCGGCCGCTATGACCAAGGGCGAGTAGAACCAGTCCATGATGAATGCATGCAGGAAGGCGGCGTCCTCGTCCCTGCCGAAGAAGTCGAAGGAAGCAGTCGCCCGAATGTCTGTGAACCCGGCATCGAGAAACGCCTTCTTCAGTTCTTTCCCCATCTGGGGATGCCCGCCGTTCCCTGCGAGAAGTTTCGCGAACGTGGCCCATGCGTCGGCGGTTTCCTCCGCCCCCGGCTCCAAGAGCGAGGACGAGACAAACATCTCGCGGCTGGCGATGATGCCCCCGGCTTTAGGACCCGCTTCACCTCGGCCAGGACCGCCTTCGTGTCCGGAACGTGCATGAGCACCGCGTGGCAGTGGGCGACGTCGAACGAGTCGTCTTCGAACGGCAGGGCCGTCACGTCGCCGACGTGGAACTCTCCGGGCTCCACCGCCTTGGCAAGGCCGACCGAGATGGTCCCCGGCCCGCATCCGAAGTCGAGAACTTGGAGCCCGTGCTTGAGGTGTGGAAGCAGATAGGCGGCGTGGGTCTGCGCGCTGCGACGGTGGAGAAGCTGGAGAAACTCCTCGCTGTAGCCCATCGTGTAATCGGGGGTTGCCGGTGTCTGCTCAGCCATCGTCGAGTGCTCCCTTGCGTTTCGATTGTCCACATGCCGCGAACGACGTCGCAGGCTCCGCGACGCCGAACGTCCCCTTCATAGTGCTCCCCTGTCTGCGAGGGAAGCCGGGAGGGGGCCGCGAGCCTAGTAGAGGTGCGGCTGCACCGAGGCGGCGACCGATAGCTCGATGTCGAGGATCGCCTGGGTCATGGCCTGACCGATGAGATCCAGCTTGCGCACTTGCTCGATGCGCTCCGACGCGCTCTCCAACTCCTGCTTGGACAAGAGTCGCTCGAAGATGCCGCACGCGTCGGCCAGGCAGATGATTACCACATCGCGCGGGTACGGGATCTCGTCGCTGAACAGCACCCCCATGATGCGTAGCTTGACCTCGCGCTCCGCCTCCCCTTGGACGGCCGGGTAGCGCCTGGACTTGAAGACCCACAGGAAGCGGTCATCCCGGCGTTCGAGGATGCCCTGTTCGACCAGCCGAGTGAGCGATCCTTCGCGGATTTCCTCGGCGCGGTTCGCTGTGCGCTCCACCCAGAAACGGGCGTCGCGCCCTTCTTCCCCTGCGATTTCGGCCAGCGTCGGGTCGAGCAAGCTATCGCCGGTGGGCGTGGCGTCGATGAGGACTAGTTTCTCCAAGTCTGTGTCGATGCGGTTCTCCAACGCCAAGTCCATCAGCACGCCCCCGGCGAGCGCATAGTTCAGCGACCAGTAAGGCACATGGGCGAACGACCCATCGTCGTCGTTGAGCAGGAGCAAGATGATCTCCTCGGCGAATCTCAGCATGATGATTACTCTCTCCTTTAGACCAGCGCGGCCCGGTCGTCGCCACGCGGCGAATGCGGCCATTATGGCCTACGCAGCCGCGGCGCCGCAACGCCTACAGGCGAGTGAAAATGCTCAACGCCAGGCGGCGCTCAACCGGCCTTATCCGGTCCAATCCGCGCGTTGCACGACTTTGACTCGGAAACCCGAGCGGACTAGATTCTTAGTTGTCGGCGCCCCAATCTGCAGAACACTACTTGGAGGTGAACGTCATGCGAGCCCTACCCCGAAACTGGCTACTCCCGCTCATGTTGTTGGCCCTGGTAGCGTCGCTGACGGCAGCTTGCAATGGCGACGATGAGGAAGACACCTTCAAGATAGGAGTGATGGAATCCCTGACGGGCCCCGGAGAGACCTACGGAACCGTGGCCAATCAGGCCAAGCAGATGGCCGTGGACGAGATCAACGAGGCGGGCGGCATAAACGGCCGGATGCTGGAGCTCGTCGTCGAAGACTCGAAGTGCAACGCCCAAGACTCGATCACGGCGTACAACAAGCTCACCGACGTGGACGGCGTGAAAATCATCCTCGGCACCTCCTGCAGCGGCGCCATGCTGGGAGCCGCGCCCTTGGCCGAAGACGATGGGGTGGTCCTTTTCTCGGGATTGGCTACCAACCCGGACATCGCCAACGCTGGCGACTACATCTTCCGCACCTCGATGAGCGACGCCCAGCTCGGCGTAGACACCGGCAACGTCATGTGGGCTGACGGCGTACGCACCCTGGCGACCATCACCGAAACGACCGACTACGCCGAGGGCGTGCTGCAGAGTACGGTCGCGCAATTTGAGACACGAGGCGGCCAGGTGGTGGCCCAGGAGCGATATACCTCCGACGCCACGGACTTCAGAAGCCAGCTGACCAAGCTCCTCGGCGCGAACCCGGACGCCATCCATATCGCGGCCCAGTCCGAGTTCTCCGGCGGCACGGTTGTCAAACAGATTCGCGAGCTGGGCTACGAAGGCCGGCTCTACACCGAGGTCGTGCCGGTCGGGGCGACGGCCCTCGAAGTGGCGGGCGACGCCGCTACGGGCATGAAGGCCATCATCGCCGACCTCGATCCGGGCAACGCCAAGGCCCAGGAAGTCCTCTCCAACTTCAGGGAACGTTACGACTACGTCACCCTGCCTTGGTACATCGGCTCAGCCTACGACGATGTCTACATCACCGCCGAGTGCTTGGAGAAGACCGGCGACGATCAGGATGCGGACGGATTCAGAGACTGCCTATACGACATCACCTGGAGCGGGACCATCGGAGAAAATTACACCTTCGACGAGCAGGGCGAGGTCGTCGGCCTCACCAATCTGGTCGTAGAGGTCCTACCGGCGGCCGAGAGGACTGACGCCAACTATGGCTACAAGGTCCTGGGCGGCGCCCCGGCCGGGTAGCGCTCATCTCCCAGCCCTCCCTGTCTGTGGGGGAAGAAACCGGGCGGGAAGGCTTGTCTAACCTCCTCCCCCCGTCGTGGGGGAGGATTGAGGAGGGGGTTTGCTTAGACGCTTCAGTGGCAGGGCCCGGCTAGCGGGAGGCTTCCCATCCTCGGGCTCCCAGCTTCTAGCCATCGTGCTGGCCGTCGCCGTGGCAGGCTACATCGCCTGGAAGACCAGTCAGTCCCCGGACCAAGCCTTGCAGTTCGCCTTCAACGGCCTATCCGTAGGCGCCGTGTACGCTCTGCTGGCGATGGGGTTCACCCTCGTCTACAGCACCGTCTGGTTCTTCGACATGTACTACGGCGCCGCTGCCGCTATGGGCGCCTACGGCGTCTTCTATCTGAGGTCTCAGCAGGTACTGGGCGGCCAGTACGAGGTCAACAACCTCTACGTCAATATCGTGTTTGCCGCGGTGATCGCCGGAGTAACCGCATGGGCCCTCCACGTTAGCCTTTACCCAAAGCTTCGGCGTCGCTTCAATCAGGCCGCTCTGCTCACCGGCGGAGCTCTCCTCGCTGCGTGCGCAGGCGCTTACATGGGCGTTGTCCTCTCCTTTTCGGACAACCTGAACCTCGTGCTCAGTCCGGCGGTCGGAATGCTGGTTGCAGCGGTGGCGGGCCTGACGCTCCACCGGGCCTATCGACGCCTTTCGTCGGGCGGCGGCCTCGCGCCGCTCTTCCTCATCGCTCCGGCGGCGGCGGTCCTGGGAGTGTATTGCGGAGTCCTCATTGCCGACGCTCCCGGGTCGAAGCTCTACCTGAGCTGGGGAGTGTCGTGCCTGCTGGCGGGATCGGTTGGCCTGGCCCTCTATCGAGGCCTGTACACGCGGATGCGCCGGCAGGCCAGATCGCCGCTGGTCATGCTCGTCGCCTCGCTCGGCGTCCTGCTGAGCATCACGGCATTCACCAGCATCGTCTTCCAGAGCGCGCCCCGCCCGCTCCCCCAGGCTTTCGGCAGCGACCCCTGGACCATCGGCGGAGCGTTCATCAAGGGATTCAACGTCTTCACGGTAGGCGTCGCCCTCGTCGGTTTCGCAGCCTTGCTGCTCCTCCTCAAGAAGACCACCTTCGGCAAGGAAGTGCGCGCCATCGGCGACGACGAAGAGGTGGCGAAGGTGGTTGGGATAAACACCACCGTCGTCATCGCCGTGGTGTTCTTCATCGGCGCAGTGTACGCGGCCTTAGCCGGCCTACTGAGCGGCCACGACACCGCGATTCAGCCCAGGATGGGCCTGCTACTGTTGCTGAAGGGTTGGATATCCTCCGTGGTCGGAGGCATCGGGAACCTCTACGGCGCGCTCGTTGGCGGCTTTGCCTTGGGCATGGTCGAGCAGTTCGGCATCTGGGACCTGGCCGGCGCGTGGAAGGACGCCATCTCCTTCATACTCCTGATCCTCTTCCTCGCGTTCTGGCCCAAGGGTCTGTTGCCGAGGAAGTAGAGCATGACGTCGCGGGTCTACAAAGGTCTGAGCAGATTGGCGCGCAACCCTCGCGAGCTCTTGCGGTCCGGCAAGGGCAACGTAGAGGTGTGGGCGAACCTGCTCGTCATCACCTGGGCAATCGTTTTCATGCTATGGCAGGGCGTCGGGTTTGCCGTAACCGTGGGCGCCGTCTTCGCAATCTGGGCGATACTGGCCGTCAGCCTGAACCTCGTCGTCGGGTTCACCGGCCTGCTGTCGGTGGGACACATCGGCTTCTTCGGCATCGGCGCCTATACGATGGCAATCCTCAGCTCGGACCAGGCCTACGAGCTGCTGCGCACCGAGGCCATCCCCACCTACGGCTTGCCCTTCTTCGCCGCGCTCCCGGTCAGCGTGTTGGCAGCCGGACTCGTCGCCCTCGCGGCGGGAGGCGTGTTCAACCGGTTCCGCGACGACATCTTCGTCCTCGTCTCCTTCGGTTTCGCCATCATCTCGTTCAACGTCTTCTTGAACTGGGGAAGCGTCACCAGGGGAGCCTTCGGCATTCACGAGATCCCCAGACCCCAGATAGGCGCGTGGGTGTTCGACGGCGAGTGGGAGTTCCTGTTCCTGGCTCTAGCCTTCCTCGCGCTGGTTACGCTGGTCTCCTGGCTCATCGTGACTTCTTCGTTCGGACGAGTGCTTACCGCTATCCGGGAAGACGAGCAGGCCATCGGGGTCTTCGGCTACCAGGCGACGCACTACAAGCTGGCCGTATGGGTCGTCTCGGCCATGATGGCGGGATTGGCGGGTGGTCTGTTCAGCAGTTGGACCAGCTTCATCGACCCCAACTCCTTCATCTTGCTCGAGTCGATCCTCCTCGTGTCCATCGTGATTCTCGGAGGGCTAGCCTCGATCTGGGGCTCCCTGCTCGGCGCGATGACCTTCGTGCTGTTGGAGGAGGGGATGCGCTTCCTGCCCTTCCTGCCTTCGGAGTACGTGGGCCAGGCGCGTCAGGTCGTCCTTGGCGTGCTCTTGGTGCTGCTGATGCTGTTCCGGCCGCAGGGACTGGTGGGGAGGTACAGGCTATGAGCGGCGCCGGCGACCCCGGACCCTTCGCCTTGGAGACGGACGACATTTCGAAGCGCTTCGGCGCCGTCCAGGCTATCGACCGGCTCAGCATCTCCATCCCGCGGGGGAAGACGACCAGCATCGTCGGCCCCAACGGCTCGGGCAAATCGACTCTGGTCAACCTCCTGAGCGGAACGTTGCCCCTCGACGGAGGGATAGTCATCATCGACGGCGTCGGCCTTAGGGTTGTGAAAGCCCACGAGGCGCCCAGCCACGGCCTGACCCGCACCTTCCAAGAGGTGAGGCTCTTCGACCAGATCAGCGTGTGGGACAACATCATGGTCGTCCTCACCGAACGCCGGCTCTTCCCCGCCATGCTGGAGCGGACGAAGTCCGCCCATCGAGAGAAGGCGCAGCGGGTCCTGGAGAGGGTCGGCATGTGGGAGAAGCGGCGCTCCCTTGCCATGGACCTGTCCTACGGTCAGCGCAAGCTGCTGGAGATCGGCAGGGCCATAGCGTTGGACGTCAACACCTATCTGTTCGACGAGCCGTTCGCCGGGCTCTTTCCGAACATGATCGAGCCGGTCAAGGAGATAATGCGGGAGTTGCGGGCCGATGGCCGAACCCTGATTTTTATCTCCCACAACATGGACATCGTCCGAGAGTTGCCCGACCGAATCGTCGTGCTGGACAGCGGGACCCTGCTGGCCGAAGGGGACGTGAACGAGGTGCTGAGCAGCGAAGAGGTGATCGAGGCGTATCTGGGGACCTAACCCCTGCTACGGGCGCGCTCCCAACGGGCCGCGGCGGTGACTGTCATGCTTCTGGAACTTGTTGACATATCGGTGCGTTACGGGGCCGTGGTGGCCTTGGACAAGGTGTCGGTCGGAGTCGAGACGGGCGAAGTCGTCGCAGTCATGGGCCCCAACGGAGCGGGAAAGTCCACCGTCCTCAAGGCCGTCATGGGGCTGGCCCCCGTGGTCGACGGAAGCATCTACTGGCGCGAGAGCCCGCTGGCGGCGGCCACCCACGAGATTGTCAAAGAGGGCATCGCCTTCGTGCCCCAGGGCAGGCGGGTATTCACCCACCTGACCATCGAAGAGAACCTCGATATGGGCTGCCTCCACCTCGAGGACAGAACGGAAAAAGAGCGCCGCTTGGAATCGGTCATGGAGCTCTTCCCCATCCTGCGCCAGAAACGCCGCGACATGGCCAGCCAGATGTCCGGCGGACAGCAGCAGATGCTGGCCTTGGGCCGCGGACTCATGGCCGCCCCGGAACTGCTCCTGCTCGACGAGCCTACGCTGGGGCTGGCGCCCATCATCGTGACAGAGGTGTTCCAGAAAATCGCCGAGATCAGCGAGAGGCTCCAGACCACCATCCTCATCGTCGAGCACAACATCAAAGGGGTCCTGAGCATCGTCGACCGCGCTTACGTGCTGGACAAGGGCCATGTCGCGCACAATGGCTCCCCCGAGTCCATCAGGGAGACCAACATACTGACCGACGTCTTCCTCGGCAGAGTTAACCCTGGCTAGCCTCCCTGCCGTTCGCGCCCGCGTACTCTGCCTATTGAATCCGAGCGAAGGCGGCGCCACACTGCCCTTCACAGTTCTTGATCGGTCGCACAGCCCAAGGCCACACAACGGAGGTCTCGCATGTTGAGCGCAGCGGACAACGAAATGCTGACTCGCGTGGGCAAGGGGACCCCGATGGGCGACCTCATGCGCCGCTACTGGCTCCCCGTCATGCCCGTCGAGGAGCTGGGCGGGCCCGACTGCGACCCCCAGCGGTTCCGGCTGCTGGGCGAGGACCTCATCTTCTTCCGCGACTCGAACGGCGATGTCGGCGTCTTCGCCGAGACCTGCCCGCATCGAGGAGCGTCGCTCTTCTACGGACGCAACGAGCAGAGCGGCATACGCTGCGTGTACCACGGCTGGAAGTTCGATGTCTCCGGCCAGTGCGTGGACATGCCCAACGAGCCCGAGGAGAGCAATTTCAAGCACAAGGCGAGAGCGTGGGCTTACCGCGGCGCGGTCCACGGCGGCGTGGTCTGGGCGTTCCTTGGCGACGGCGACCCGCCGGGGCTCCCGCAGTTCGAGTGGGCGCTCGTCCCCGAGGAGCAGCGCAACTTTGCCCTCGCCCTGCGCTCATGCAACTGGATGCAGGGCCTGGAAGGCGACATCGACACCAGCCACCTCCTATTCCTCCACGGCAGGCTGGACCCGGCTGACCCGAGCTCCACCGGGACCTGGCACCGCGACAAGCATCCGAATCTGGAGGTCGTCCCCACCAAGTACGGCGTCGTCTACGGCGCGAACCGTGAGGAGAATCCCGAGACCACGTACTGGCGCATAACCCAGTTCCTCTTCCCCATATTCGCCCTCTTTCCCGCCAGCCCCGACGGCACGGTGCCCGGCCACATCTGGGTCCCGATGGACGACCACCACACCATGGCGTGGACCGTCTCCTGGCACCCCACGAAGAACATCGCGGAGAGCACGAGGTTCGGCGTGCTCGGCGACGCGACCCATCCCGCGGGCGATCTGCTGCCTGACGAGGCAGGCCCGCTGGGGCGCTTCCGCCCCCGCGCCAACCGCTCCAACGACTTCGAGATAGACCGCAACGCGCAGCGCACACGGAGCTTCACCGGCATCGCCACCGTCTTCCTACAAGACCAAGCCATAACCGAAAGCATGGGCCCCATCCAGAACCGGACCATCGAGCACTTGGGACGCTCCGACGGGATGATTATCCAGGTGCGCCGTCGGCTGCTCGGCGCCGCGAAGGCGCTGCAGTACGACAACGTCGCGCCCCCGTGCGTCGAGGACCCGGACTGGTACCGCGTCCGCTCCGCCATCGGCACGCTCCCCAAGGGCGAGTCCTGGTACGAGCGCATGCACGACTGGCTCTACGCGGAGGTGAACGAGCCCCCCGCCCTAGAGCTGGCCGTCCCCCGCTAAGAGACCCTAACCCTCCGGGTATCCGTCACTCCGCGCACGCGGGAACCCAGGAAACCCCCTCCCGCAGACGAAATGGGACGCGCAAGCGCAGCGACGCGCGGAGGAGAAGAACGCCCCACCCGCCAATCAACGCTCCCCCACCCGTCATTCCCGCGCACGCGGGAACCCAGCCCCCCCGGCTCGTCTCTGCGGGAGGGGACGCGCAAGCGCAGCGACGCGCGGAGGAGAAGAAGCGTCCGCCCGCAACTACCCCCGTCACCCCAACCCCTCCGTCTTTCCCGCGAAAGCGGGCATCCAGGACGCCCCCGCCCCTTCCTTCCGTCATTCCCGCGCAGGCGGGAACCTCGCAGCGGTGCGACAGCGGCGCGATCCATCCCCCTCCGCCCCACTCGCCAATCGGCGCGCCCCACGTCCCCTCCGCCACTCCCGCACCCCACCCGTCATTGCCTCGACGGCGGGAACCCGCGGCCTTCCCACGTCGCCACTATGACATTTGACCGTTGCGCAAACGACCCTTTGCCCCCTACCCTGTCTTCGATGCTCCCAACCACCCCCACGCTCCACGTCCCGATGCCCCTGCCGACCCTGTCGGAAAGTGTCGGACCTACTGTCGGAATTAGTGGGGCGTGGAATGCACGAGCAGGAGTAGATCACCATGAAAACCGACAAATCCGACAGTTTCTGAAAAAATCGGCGCTCACCCCACTCGTAGACCGGGGCCGCCTTACGCCTGTCCTCTCCTTACCGAGGAGGGGCTAGGGGTGGGCCCACTAGGAGTAAATGGCGCGAAATGGCACACTTTATCGATGGGAAGCCCCCGCCCACTCAATTGCACAAAGGTCTCGGCGTCGGCGGGGAGATTCCCTCGCTCGTCTGCGGGGGAGGGCCTGCGGGGAGCATGAATTACAAAAACATCTCGGTCAGGAAGTAGTTCCAAGACCCAGGAAGCAGGCCACGGCCACGAAAACACCCCCCCGAAACCCCCGATTTCACCTGTTTTTTCGGGAAGTTTTTACTCGTAAGGGGGTGAACGATTCAGGAACTTTTTACTCGTAGCAACAACGCAACTTCCCCACCTCCCCGCGATATGGAGCGGGAGTTACGCAAAGGTCTCGTCTGCGACAGAGGCCGCAAAGGGGGCCTGCCGTCGCCGCCCAATGCAACCGTCAGGGCTTCGGGTTCGTAGTAGATAGAGACTGCCGGTTATTGGAGGCGCTCCATGTTCGTTCGATTCCTCGCCGCAACGGCCATCCTGTTCGCACTACTGGTCGGCTGTGGGAGCAGCGACCCCACTCCCACCCCTGGCGGCTTCTCCCGTGACAGCGCAGACAGCACGACAGCGCTTCCCCAAGCTACGCCAGCGCCTGCGTTGGCCCCTACCGCTACCCCGCCGCCGTCCTCGATGACTTCAGTCGAAGACGCCGGTGACGCCGCCTTGGAGGATGTCCCCGTGCCAGAGGGCCGTATCATCGTCCACACCGCGCAAATGACGTTGGTGGTCGACGACGTGGCCTCCACGGTGGACCGCATCACCAACGTGGCCGGCGAGTTGGGCGGTTGGGTGGTCAGCTCAGACCGGGCGTCCAGACACACGGGCGCCATCGCCATCCGGGTGCCGGCCCAGTACTTGGAAGAAACCCTCCGGCGGCTGGAGTCCTTGGCCCTCGACGTCGAGGCGCGCGCAATCTCCAGCCAGGACGTCACCGACGACTACGTCGACACCCAGTCCCGCCTGACCAGCCTGCGCGCCACCGAGCAACGGCTTCTCTCGTTCCTCGAAAGGGCCAATGACGTAGAGGACGCCTTGAGCGTCCAGCGCGAGCTCGCCGACCTCCAGCTCCGGATCGAGGAGGCCGAGGGACGGCTCAACTACCTCGGCCAGACTTCCGCCTTCTCCCTGATCGAGGTCACCCTGAAGCTCGCCGCCGTTGAAGTCGCCGTCGACCCCGGCCCCGACAGCTCGGTCCGCGTGGGGCAGCCCGAGCGCTTCCGGGCGTCCTTCGTCGCCCCAACCGGCATCGACGACTTCTCGTTCGTCTGGGACTTCGGCGACGGCTCGACCACCGCGGGCAGCGGCAGCGCCCTCAGGCCCGACGGGACCACCGTGACCGCCACCGTCAACCACGTCTACGACGATGACGCCGATTCTCCTTACATCGTCACCATCAACCTCACCGGCACAGGCGACGGCGGGCTGGCCGAAGGCTCTGCATCCTTGCTCGTGTCCGTTCGCCGTGTCCCCACCATCGAGGTCTTCGCCGGCGACGATCAGACCGCCGAGGAAGGCTCCAGGGTGGACTACTCCGCATCGTTCACTAGGCACGAGGAGCTATGGAACTACGAGTACCGCTGGGACTTCGGCGGTGGGTCACCCACCATAACGGGCAAGGTGGAGGAGGACGTCACCCGCGTTGAGGTCGCCCACGCCTTCGCGGACCACCGGCCCACGCCGTACGACGCCACGCTCACAATCAGCGCCATGAGCGACGCCGGCCGGGTGTCGGGCTCCGACACGTTCTCCGTGCAGGTTACGGAGTCTGAGGGCTTCCTCATCGGGAGTTGGAACGTCCTCGGTACTTTCAAGGCGGCGGTGCGCGCCCTCACGGCGGTGATTCAGGTGGCGATACTGGGGGCCATCTGGGTGGGCGTCTTCATCCCGGTGATCGCGGTGGTATGGGGCGTCATCTACTTCGTAAACCACAACAGCTTCTTCCAGCGCTACCGCAAGCGTGCAGAAGCGGTCAGGAGCCGGGCTGCGGGCGACGACGCCACCCGAGCTTGATGGACTGGAGTAGGACCGCCAACGCTGGAGCTTCCGCGGCCGCATCGGTTGGTGGATTCCCCTCACCGATGCGGCCCGGATGCCGCCTGCTGCCCCGTCGCGCCAGCGACAGCCGCCCGGAGGCTAGAGGTCCGTCCGGTACAGGTAGCGGGTGTCCCAGAGCCCATACAAGGTGGGAGTGACGTTGCCGAACACGTCCCGGATCGCGCTCAGCCGCTCGGATAGCGTCGTGTAGATGACCGGCACGTTCTCGGCGGCAACCTCTTGGGCGCGGTGGTAGTACCCAACGCGCTTCTCGTGGTCCAGTTCACGGCTGCCTTCGATATAGAGCCTGTCTATTTCAGCTTCCCACTCCGTTGCTGGCTCCGGCTGATTGGGATGCCACAGGTGCAGGCCCTCGCCGCTATGCCAGAAGCTGATGCCGCTGTAGGGGTCGGGTCCACCGGTGAACCCGATGAGCATGGCTTCCCAGTCGTAGGATTCCGTCAGCTTAGACACGAGGACGCCGAACTCGACCAGCTGGTAGTCCACCTTGATGCCAATCTTCTCCATATCCTGATGGACTATGGCGCCGACCCTTTCGCGCACGCTGTTGCCGCTGTTCGTCACCAGCGAGAACTCAATCTCGTTGCCATCGCTGTCTTCCCGTATCCCATCCCCGTTGGTGTCCGTCCAGCCGATGCCGTCCAGGATTTCATTGGCCTTGTCTATGTTGTACTCGTACCTTCGGACGTCCGGATTGTGGAAGTCGCCCGCGGCCGGGCTTATGGAGGACCACTGCGGGTAGCCCAGGCCATGCTGCACGTCCTCGATGATCGTGTCCTTGTCGATGACGTGCGCCACGGCCTGACGGAACTCCTTGTTCCGGAACCACTCCAGCTTCTCAGGCGCGAGGTAGGGCTCGCCATTCGAGTCCATGCCGGGGTTCATGTTGAACCCCACGAACGTCGTACCGAAGGCGGGGCCGCGCTTGTATATCGTGAAGTTCCCTTCCTCCTGCAACGGCTCGAGGTCTGCGAACTCCTCCCCCAGCACCCCATGAGAGTCCGACTCGCCCGACAGAAACTTCGCGAGCTCCGCCTCCAAGTCAGGGACTATGACGTGAACGACTTCGTCCAAGTACGGCAAGCTGTTGCCAGCATCGTCCTTGAGCCAGTAGTCCGGGTTGCGGCGCATGACCACCCGCTCGCCGGGCTCGTAGCTGCCGATGGTGAAGGGGCCGGTGCCAATGATCTCCGCCGGGTCCGTGTCGATGTCCCACGTCGAAGCGAAGGTTCCGTCGTCCACGTGCTTCTCCAGAACATGCTTCGGATAGATCGCAGTTCCCATGGAGCGAAGGAACGGGGCGAACGGGGCAGGGAGGACGCATTCGACGTGTAGTCGTCCAACGCCCTGACCGTCATCGGCTCCTCTTCCCATTCGCCGCTCTCCTCGTTCAGGAAGCGGAAGGTGAACGACGCACGGCTGCTGGCCGAGATACTGTCATTGTAGATAATGCGGTTGAAGGTGAAGTCCACGTCGTGGGCGGTGAAAGGCTCCCCGTCGTGCCAAGTCACGTCCCTGCGAAGGTGGAAAGTCCAAGTCAGGCCGTCATCCGACCGCTCCCAGGACTCCGCCAGCGCCGGCTCCACCTCGTCCGTCAGCCACGAGGTCTCGGTCAGGCCCTCGAAGAGATACCCCAAGACGCCCGACGACGAGGCATCGGCCGAGATAGCGAGGTTGAATGTAAGCGGCTCGGAAACGGTCGCAAACGTGAGAGCGCCGCCTTGGCTTCCGATGGCGTATTCGAACTGCTCGGCGTTCTGCCTGAGTTGCTCGAGAGTCGTGGGCTGGGACGCGACCATCGGCCTCGGTACGGGCGTCGGCGTGGGCCGGGGCGTGGAAGTGGGCGTGGGCAACGTCCCACTGGAACACGCGAGCGCCGTGAGCGCGAGCGCGGCAAAGAGCAGGGCAAGAGCCCAACGAAGCGCAGATTTGTATGCCACGGATGCCTTCTTGAAAGAGAATTCGGCGTCGTACCAATGCGGGATCGAGCAGGAACAGGGCAGACTAAGCGACCAAACAGCGGCTGCTATGCGAGCGCTGGCCCCCAAACCCTTGTGGCAGTGTCGACGACCAGCCTGAGTTTCTTGCGCTCGTCATCCTCGGTCAAGGGATTCCCCTGCAACGTGGAAGCGAAGCCGCACTGTGGGCTGAGAGCGAGGTCCTCCAACGCGACGAAGCGCGACGCGTCTTCGATGCGTCGCAGGAGCAGGTCTTCGGACTCTAGTGTCGCGGCCTTCGTCGTCACCAACCCGAGCGTGATCGTCTTCCTTTCGGCATGAAGCGCAGTGGGTCGAACGTGCCAGCCCGTTCACTGTCGTACTCCAGCAGGAACGTGTCCACGTCCAGCCGCCCAAATACCTGCTCAGCGATTCGGTCGTAGCCGCCTGACGTATGCCACCCGCCTCCACCGGAGTTGCCTCGACAAAAGTGCATCGCCAGCGTCACATTCGGACTATGGAGTCCCTTCAGACAAGCGTTATCCGCCTCGATGTCCTCGCTCAGCGCCTTGTCGGGGTCGACGCCGATGGCCCTCCACTGCTCGCATCGTTCTTCCGAGATGTAGTCGGGATAGTGAGGATTGTCGAGCTGGACGTACGGGACGCCCTCCGCAAGCAGCGCCTCTATCTCCGCTCGAATGATTCCGACTACGTCGTCCAAGAGGGCCTGGCGGTCCCGGTATGCCCTGTCTGTGACGCCCGGCTTGTAGCCGCGGGCCACTATGTACGAAGCGGCAGGCATCGTGACTTTGAAGGGAGCCCCGTCCACATGGGCCTTGAGAAACCCCCGCTCATGCGCAGTCAGCTGCCGCCTCCGACCGAGCTTCTCGCCGATCACGCGACCCGTCGAACCGGACGGGACAACCGCCCGCTCCGCGACTCCCCCCATGGCCGGGCGGTCTACAGGAGGGTCTCCCGGCACGAACCCATCGATCGCGTCGCTGAAGTCGCTGGCCCAACCGCCCCGCCGAAGCTCGCCGTCGCTCAGGACCGGGATGCCTGACTCACGCTGTATCTCCAACACGCGGAGGACCGCAGCGTCTTCGACGGCCTGCAGCTCCTCCAGTGCAATCTTGCCTTCAGCGAAGTCCTGCCGCGCCTGATGGACCTCAGGCGAACGAAGGAAGCTGCCGATATGGTCTGCCCGGAACCTAGTCGCCAATTGCCGTCCTCCTAGACCTTGAGACCTCACTCTTCCGAATACTACTCCAGTTCCGCCAACAGCAAGCAGGACTGCGCTATAGTGGCCCACGTGGCCCGAGCAGTCGAAGAGCGGAGAAGGGGACGAATGATGGCTACCGTAATCGATGCAGATACCCATGTAGTGGAGTCGGAAGCAGTCTGGGAGTTCTTCGACGAAGAGCTCTCGCACCTAAAGCCTGTGCTCGTAGAATCCCCGGAACCATCCACGGGCCGTCTGCGTAATCGGTGGGTGATTGGTCGGAGGCTGATTCCTCAACCTGCTGGACCAGGCGGCCACAACGCCCAAGCCCCGCCCGCAGCCACTGAAGACTTAGCCAGCCCGTTCTGGGGCGGGAAGTCGCTCCAAGACCTGCCCTATCGCCTCAGCGCGGCCGACGACATGAGTGTGGACGTGCAGGTGGTATACCCGACACTCTTTATCGTATACCTCACCGATGACCCCGAGCTGGAGCTTGGACTATGCCGCGCGTATAACCGATTCATGGCCGACGTTTGGTCGAGGTCCAATGACCGCCTGCGCTGGATACTTGTTCCTCCACTCCATTCCATCGACAGCGCTATCGAGGAGCTGCACTACGGTGTTGCGAACGGCGCGGTCGGTGTCCTTTTTCGCGGGATGGAAGGCAGCCGCTCCATCTCTGATCCTTACTTCTTCCCGATCTACGACGAGGCCCAACGGCTTGGTTTGCCTATCTGCATCCACACCGGCGCGGGCAACCCCGCGCTCACCGAGGCATTCGACACAACAATCGTCCACTCTTTCCCTCAGCAACGATTGCTGCCGCTCATTGGCTTCCAGGACCTCGTCGTCCACCGCGTCCCGGAGAAGTTTCCCGACCTCCGCATCGGCTTCATCGAGGCGAGCGCGTCTTGGGTTCCTTACCTGCTTCACTATCTGAAGCACCGTGTGAGGGACGGCAGCGACCGTTGGGAAGGCAAGGTCTTGGAGGAGTACCGGCTGTTCGTGGCGTGCGAGGCGGATGAGGATATCCCGTATCTTGCCGGGTGCATCCCCGAAGACCAACTGCTCCTGGGGTCGGACTGGGGCCACACCGACCCTTCGTCGAACTACTCAATCGTTGACCAGATCCGGTCCCGCGAGGACATGGACCCCGATTTGGTCGAGAAGATCCTCTGCCATAACCCGCGGAGCTTCTACCGAATGTAGGCGTCGGCCCACCGACGGTTTGGGAGAGGGCAGAACGTGGCTGACCGATATCAGGTAATAGTCGTAGGCGGCGGTCCGGTCGGTGTCGCCCTTGCGGTCGAGCTTGGCCTTCGGGGAATCAAGTGCGCGCTGATTGAGCGCCGCCTTGAACCGCAGCAGATTCCCAAGGGCCAGAACCTTACGCAACGAACGCTCGAACACTTCTACTTCTGGGGCATCGTCGACGAGTTGCGCGCGGCGCGGGTCATGCCAAATAACTACCCCATCGGCGGAGTAACGGCATACAAGCACTTGATGAGCGAGCACTGGTACGTCCCACCCGGGCGCGAGGTGGTGCAGTCGTACTACTACGAGGCGAACGACCGTCTGCCTCAGTACAAGATGGAGGCCGTGCTCCGGAAGAAGATGTCGACGCTGCCGAGCGTTGCCGCCTTCTTCGGATGGACAGCCCAGCAGATAGAGCAAGACGAAAATGGCGTGCGGGTCGTTGTCGCCGAAACGCGACGCGACGGTGAAGCGCGGTACGACTGGGGAGGCTTTACCGGAGCGGATACCCCCTCTCCCGAGACATTCGGCGAAACGCTCGTCCTCGAAGCAGACTACGTGGTCGGCTGCGACGGCTCACGTTCCCTGGCGCGCGAACAGGCCGGAATCCGGCGCGGAGGCTCGGACTTCGACCAACCGATGTTGCTGGCGGTGTTCAAGTCGAAAGAACTCCATGAAGCGTTCAGGCGCTTCCCAGAGGTGACGACGTATCGCGCGCTGCATCCGGAGCTGCAAGGTTATTGGATGTTCTTCGGGCGAGTCGATGTCGGCGAGGGCTGGTTCTTCCACGCTCCGGTGCCCGTGGGCACCACGACGGACAACTACGACTTTCAGGCGCTGCTCAATCGCGCGGCCGGCTTCGAGTTCAACGCCGAGTTCGAGCACGTCGGCTTCTGGGACCTCAAGGTTGCGGTGGCGGAGGAGTACCAAGCCGGGCGAGTGTTCATCGCCGGCGACGCGGCACACAGCCACCCGCCCTACGGCGGCTTCGGCCTGAACAATGGGCTCGAGGACGCAGTAAACCTCGGCTGGAAGCTGGGCGCCGTACTGAACGGTTGGGGAGGTGAACATCTATTGGACTCATACAGCGAGGAACGGCGTCCCATCTTCTGGGAAACTGGCGAGGACTTCATCGCCGCCGGTATCAGGTCAGACCGGGAGTTCCTCGAACGTTACGACCCCGAACGCGACCTCGAAGAGTTCGAGCAGGCTTGGAAGGAGATGGCGAAGAGATCGCGGGTCGGCGTCTACGAGCCGAATTACGAAGGGTCATCGGTCGTTTGGGGGCCGCCGGGCGGGGTATGCAGCGCGCACGGTAGACATACTTTCGTCGCGCAACCGGGGCATCACCTCCCGCCGAGCGTCCTGTCGTCAGGTCGCGGAGTGCAAGAGGAACTTGGGGCCGGCTTCACGCTGCTGGCGTTCGGCGACGTCGATGAGGCAGTCAACGCGTTCGAACAAGCAGCACATTCGCTCTCCATCCCTCTGAAGGTGGCGCGCGATAGCTTCGAGGACGGTCGAGCGGAGTACGGAGCACGGCTAGTCCTCGTCCGTCCCGACCAGTACGTCGTCTGGACCGGAAATGGGCCGCCCACGGACGCAACTGGCCTGCTGAGCAAGGCTGTCGGACGCGGGTAAGCCTTCAAGCCACTCTGTGCGGCCTCCTGTGCTCCTACCTGGGTCTTACGCGGCGCGGACCGGGACTGCGATTGCGCCCCTGTAGATGCCCCTGACGGTGCCGACCGCCAGGCTAACAATCACTACGGCCAGGAACCCCGCTCCAAGCACCCAGAGTACGTTCGGAGCGCCGAACTCGTCCGCCGCAAATCCATTCACGAGGTTCACTAGCGCCATCGTTCCGCCGACGTTAATCTGGTTAAGTCCCGTAATCCGTCCACGCATGCCGTCAGGCGCAAGGGATTGCACCATGGCGCTGCCTACGGCCATGAAAGCCGCCTGAGAAGCGCCCATCACGGCCGTACCCAGCAGCGCCGTGGTAGCGCTGCTCGATACGGCCAACACGACCATGGAGACCCCACTGAACACGCCCGTTATGAGCAGCAGCCTCCCCCGGCCGGATGCGCTCTGCAGCCCTGCGATACCGATTATGCCCACTAGCGCGCCAGCGCCGACACCCATCATCAGATAGCTGGTCCCAGCGTCGGTGTCGCCCAGAACGTCCCTAGCCAGGACGGGAAGCATCGATTCAAACGACATCGTCATCGCGCAGTGCAGCGCTATGAGAATGAACAGCGCCCGGAGCTGCGGGTCGGACCACGCGTAGCGCGCAGCCACCCACAGGCTAGCTCCTATCCTCGCGCCGCTGCTGAGCTCGCCTGTCGACCGTGTGCGGATGGCGAGGATGCCTGCGATGCCAACGATATAGAACACGGTGCTGGCGAGGAACGCGGCGCTCGGGCCGTAGAGCAGCAACGCGGGTGCGATTAGCCCAGGCCCGACCAGGCGCGACCCCTGGAGCGACACCTGGTTCATGGCGATGGCGTTGAGCCAGTGCTCCCGCGCCACGAGGTTCGGGATCAATGTCTGTGTCGCCGTCATCTGGAACGTGCGAAAGCTGCCGTTGAGCAGGGATAGCACGACGATGTGCCAGACGACCAGCACGTCGGCGAATGCAAGCGCCGTCAGCACTACAGCGTGTCCGAGCTGAAACCCGTAAGCCGTAGCAAGCACGGCTCTGCGGTCGAACCGGTCCGCCATATACCCCGCCAGCGGCGGCATAATGAAGCGGGGCGCCATGGCCGCAAACGTCGTGACCCCCACGAGCGCTGAAGACCCCGTCATTTCCAAGACGAGCGCGCCGCGGGCGACGATCAGGGCCCAATAAGCCGATTGACCGCCCAAGCTGCCGAGCCAGACCCACCGGAAGTCCCGGTACTGCAGCGCAACGCCGTACCGATGCAGTATGGCCCTGACAGTCGTGTGATTCATGGACTCGATTAAAACGAGGCTGCGGCTTTGCCGGCCCGCTGACCTCAGTTGGCCCTCTTCGGTTCAGGCCATCTTACGCGTATCGGCAGCATCTCAACACAAGTACCCGCCAGCGTGGTCGCTGGCGGGTACTCGCCTCATTTTGCCGCGACTTACTCGATGGGAACGAGTTCCGATGAGTAGTTGCACCACGGCTGCTCACCGTCCGGCGCGCACAGCACCGCCGGAGCTACCGCCAGCAACTCATCCGTCACTGCATCATGCAGACGGAACGATACCGCGGTCCATTCGCCGAAGAACAAGAAGTCGGCCGCAGCCCCCCGGAATCCGCGCTCGAACGCCACCACGAATGCGCCGTGGACGTTGGCGAACAACCCGCCAAGCTCTTCGTCGAAGCCGACGTCCAAGACGGAAGTGATGTCGGTCTCCAGCTCCGCGGCCCCCCAGACCATCCGAATCTTGACTTCCTGGGCGTCCTCTAACCCCGCGGCGACGAACCATATCCCGTGGTCCCTTATGCGGCTCTCGGGGAATTTGATGAAGGTGGGATGCACCTGGAATACGACGCCGGGCCCATCCGCATCCTCGGCCTGGGCCTGGGGCGCCCCGCTCACCGGGAACACGGGCTGCAGCGCCACTCCCGCGACGGCGAACGCCAGCATGACGGCGGAGATGATGACCAGTCTCCTCGGGCGCAACCACGAAGCTGTCAGTTCCTTACTCATAGGGGGCCTCCTGCATTTCATTCATCCCGCGGGGAGAGTATGAGGCGCTCATCAGTCCCGACTCCCGCGCCCCGCGTGCCGCCCGCTTGGGCATTCTATCTTCCATCCGCCAACCCTTTCACGGTCATCATGCCCTCCCCGCGGCGGGAGCCGCAGCCGGCGCTGTCAGCCCTGCCCGAGCGCGCATGTCCTGCCTAATCCCAATGCGCTTCGCGAACTCCCGCATCGGCAAGGCCACCCCCATTGTCAGGACCATAATGACCAACGCCACAATGCCCGCCGACTCCGTCTGGGAAACGTCCGCCGAACCCCATTCCAAGGCGATGAGCGAGAGCGTCTTCGTGCCGATGGCGGCAAGTAGGACGATGTTGGACGTCGTATTTGCCGCGGATATGAAATTGAGCATTCCGATCAGCACCATCGTCGGCATCAGCACCGGTATCACGACCTTGAAGTAGGTGGTGAACCACCCTGCTCCCGAAACGCGGGACGCCTCTTCGAGATCGGCCCCTAGCTGCACCAGTACGCCCTTGAAGATATTGGTGCCCGTTGTGTTGCCGGAGATGATGACGACCAGCACGAGCGCCCAGAGTGAGCCGTACAGCCACGTCAGGCCCGGGACGCTCAGGAATAGTATCAGCAGCCCTAACCCTGACAGGATGCCAGGGAATGCGGCCGACACCCAGATGATGGAGTCCAGCGTCGACCTCAGCCGCCACTTGCTGCGCACGATGAGGTAGGCGATCACCGAGAAGAGCAGTGGGCTTCCGATGCCCGCCACAACGGCGAGAATCAGCGTATTCCGCGTTCCGCTGAAGAACACATCGTCGGTAAACACTCGCACCCAGTGGTCAAGCGTCCATGTCGGCGTCGCGTTGAAGAAGCCGACGTGGCTCATAAAGCTCCCCACGACCAGCACGAGGATGGGGAGGGCCGTGAGCAGCGTCAGCAGCAAGATGATGGCGATGAAGAACGGCCACTTCCAGCGTCCCAAATCAATGAGGCCGGGCTTGAAGCTGCCGGTTATCGTCGTGTAGTGCCGCCTGCGCGTGACCCACCGCTGCAAGGGGAAGATCATCCCGATGATGAGCAGGGTGATGCTCCCTATAACTACAGCGCCTCCGTAGTTGAGCCCTTGCACCTCCTGCCAGATGAGCGTGGAGTAGACATAGAAGCCCCACCGTTGGCCAAGCAGCAGCTCTGTTTCGAATCCCTGAAAGATGCGGATGAGTTGCAGCGAAAACACCAAGATGATCGGCGACGCCATGACGGGCAGCGTCACCTTGACCAGCGTGCCGAACTTCGACGCGCCGGAGACGCGGCCCGCCTCCTCGAGCGCTTGGTCCATATTGCGGAACGCCGGCGTGAAGAGAATGACCTTGTAGGCGATGCCGTCCGCCATCAGCCGGGCAAATACGATGCCCTCGAGGCTGAAGATGTTGAATGGGCCCTTGTCGATGAACGGCAGCGTCTCGAGCAAAACGTTGAAGAAGCCAATCTGGGGCTGGAGCATCATCATCCACCCCAGCGTGCTGGCAATGCCGGGGAACATAAAGGCGATCCAGAACAGGAACTCAAGCCCATGCGAGAAGGGAATCCGCGTGCGGGCCAGTATCAGCGAGATGGCTATCCCCGCCGGGAACGAGATAATCATCACGAAGAACCAGATGAGGAACGAGTTCCACAGCGCCGCGGGCATCCGTCCATCCCACGCGTGCCGCCAGTTGTCGAGACCCCACTGCCACGGGCCGATGAACACATCCGGCGCTGCGTTCATGCTGAACAGGTAGAGGATCAGCATCGGCACGATGAGGTAGAGGCCGAGCGAAAGGGCGACCAGCAGCATTATGAGCGTACCAAACTCCGCCCTCAGGAATTTTCTGAGAGAGGAGTGCGACACCGTGGCGGTCTGCAATGCCATTGGCTTCCCCCCGTAGCACCTGCGCTTTTTCCTGCGCGGAATCGGACCTGAGGCCCCGTAGGGGCGGCTGAGGGTTCCTCCGCCACCCCTTGCGGGTCCGCCCATCTCACTCTACGGCGTGAAGATGATGCCGAGCTCGTTGTAGAGCGCAATCATGTTGTTGCGGGATTCGTCGCTGACATCCGAGTACTCCTGGGTGCCCGAGTCGATGATGAACACCGCGTCTCGATCGACCAGATCTTGCAGCTGCGCCAGTCTCGCCCACTCCTGGTCGGAGACCTTGCCCTGGCCCACGTCCGCGCGCAGTTTCGGGCTCGGGTTGAGGGCGCGGGTGTAGTTGATGTCGGTCTCCATCCCGTCCTGGCTGTACCACCAGTTGATGTAAAGCTGGGCCGCCTTGGGATTCGGAGCCTGGTCAATCACCGAACCGGTGCCGCCCACTTCCGCCGACATTCCCTCCTGCATGACAACGTCGGCGGTGATCTCCGCTAAGGGCAGGCCAGCTACCCAAAGCGGCCGGACCTCCCTGTCGCAGCCAAGGGCGAAGGTCACGGCGCCACGCGCCAGCAGTTCCGCGCACTGCCGGTAATCCGAAAAGTCCAAGACGTGGTTGCCCACGTGGGCAAGCCGCATGACCGCTTCGAGCCACTCAGGCCCAAGCCCCAGGTGCGCGCGCACCCGGGCGGTGGCGCCGCTCCCCTGGGTCGCCAGTCCTGTCGTGACAATCTCGCCCGCCCACTTCGGGTCGATGAGGTCCTGCCACGACGTAATCTGGGCCGCTTCTTCCGCGCTCAGCCTGTCGGTGTTGTACCAGAGTCTGTCGAAGTTATCGATGCTTATCGCATCGGCCATCGAGTACAGGTTCTCGGCGTCGCTCCACCACACCTTATGCGAAAGGTGCCAGGTCTCGGGAGTCCGGTTCAAAATCGTGGGGTCTACGATCAAGGGCTCGACAGGCACCAGCGCCCCGGCTTGGATCATTCGTCGGGTCGAGGAGACGCCGCCGTGTTGGAAGTCCGCGGTGTACCGCCCCCGGGAGCGCTCCGCTAGGATGCGGGTGGTGTTGGAGTTCCCGCTGCCGGTGCTGGCGATGACTCTGATATCAAACTTCTTCTGGAACTCCCCCAGGACATCCCGAAGGTGCCGGGAGTCGGTCCCGCCCAAGCTGAGGACGAGCTGTCCCTCTGCCTGAGCGTCGGCGATCAACTGCTCCCACTTAGCCGGGAAAGACTCGTCAGGCGTCGCCGTGGGCGCCGGCGTCGGCGTCGGTGCCGCCGTCGGCGTTGGCGGAGGCGTGACGCCCGGCGGGAGCGCCGTGGGCGTTGCCGTGGGAGGCGCGGGCGTTGCCGTCGGGGTTGCCGTCGGAACGGGCGTCGGCGTGGGGGCGGACGTGGGCGTCGGATCTTCCGACCCGCACGCGGCAAGCGCGCCCATTAGCCCTAGAGCGACCAGAACCATCCAGAATCGCGCGGAGCCGCTTCGCTTACTCATATCCGGGCCTCCCTCTCACTAGAGAACGGATTCACCAGCGTATCGATTTCAGATTTCGGTCCCAGATTTCGGCCGGCTCAACGGCGCGAAACCGATAGCCTAAAACGGTTGGCGGCGAGTCTAGGTAGGCATTGAAAGAGTGTCAACCCTTCAGTGCATACTTGGGGGTAAAGCGGGACAGGCGCGCTGCTCAGCGGGCCTTCCTACCCGGCGTAGGGTCTAGCCCCCCTCCCGTCTGTGACGCAGACGACCCCATCTCGCCCCCCCCCGCAGACAGGGGAGGAGGACTTCTAAGAAGTTGTCCGTTTGCCTGAAAAAAGTTGTCCACCTCATTTTCGCCAGGCGTGAAGAAGTTGTCCACCTCACATTTGCCAGGCGTGAGAAGTTGATCGTTTTGCTGGGCGCCAGGCGTAAAAAGTTCACCGTTTTGTACGGCGGGACGGGGTATTTCGAGGGTGTTTTCATGGCCGTGGCCTGCTTCCGGGGTCTGAAAAGTTGATCACTCAGAATTTATTGTTGCGCGAGGCGGTCCCCTCTCGGTCTCCCCCGCAGACGGTGGAGAGATTGGGAGAACCCCCGCAGGCGAGGGAGAGGTGAAAGCGAGGTTCCCGCCTGCGGGGGAATGACGGGTTGGGGGCGGGCGGTTGGGTCATAAGAGGCAGGGTAGCGGGCGAGGGTCGTTTGCGCAACGGGCAGGTGTCACTATGGCGACGTGGGAGGTCCCCGCCTGGCGAGAATGGGGGAGAGGGGGATGGATCGCGCCGCTACCGCGCCGCTGCGAGGTTCCCGCCTGCGCGGGAATGTACGGAAAGGGGGCGGGGGCGCTGATTGGCGGGTGGGGCGGCCCCCTCTCTAGCTCTCCCCCGCAGACGGTGGAGAGGACCGGAGCGGACGGAAAGAGGGGGATGGATCGCGCCGCTACCGCCCCGCTACGAGGTTCCCGCCTGCGCGGGAATGACGGAAGGGGGATGGGGCGCCTGATACCTGGATTCCCGCTTTAGCGGGAATCCCTCATGTTGGGCTGACGCCCCACACCACAACCAACGAAATAGGCGGGCGGACGCCGATACCTGGATTCCCGCTTTCGCGGGAATGACGGGTGGGGCGTGGGGAGGGATCGCGGTGCTGTCGCCCCGCTGCGAGGTTCCCGCCTGCGCGGGAATGACGGGTGGGGCGTGGGGAGGGATCGCGGTGCTGTCGCCCCGCTACGAGGTTCCCGCCTGCGCGGGAATGACGGAAGGGGATGGGGCGCCTACTTTCGAGGCAATGACTGGGAGGGGATGTGCCGGATCCGCAGGGACTTATTCAGACTGTCCCTCGACTACCCAGAGGGGCAGGCTCAGGCTTCAGCAAAAGCCCTGCGCACTCGGCACGTTTCGCGCTACTGCGGCCGGGAGCGCCTCGTGGCGCTTTCCCCCGGCCGCAGTAGCAGAATTATCGGCCTCTATGGCGTGTAGATCACGCCAAGCTCGTCGTAGAGCGCGGTCATGTAAGCGAGCGTCTCTCCCCGGGCTACCTCGAAGTCCTGGCTACCCTGGTCGACAATCGCCAAGGCTCCTCTATCGACCAACCCCTGAAGCGGACCCACTCTATTCCATAGAGCGTCAGGAACCTTGCCCTGCCCGACATCCGATCGCAGCTTCGGGTTCGGAGCGAGGTTGCGCGTGAAGTTGACGTCCGTCTCCATTCCGTCCTGGCTGTACCACCAGTTCAAGAAGAGCTGGGCGGCCCTGGGGTTGGGAGCCTGGTCAACCACAGACCCGGTCCCCCGGACCTCTGCGGCCAATCCCTCATCCATGACGATTGAGTCTGTAATCGACGCCACCGGCAGACCGGACACGTGCAAAGGACGAACCTCCCTGTCGCAGCCGAAGGCGAAGGTCACGGCGCCGCGAGCCAACAGCTCAGCGCACTGCCGGTAATCCGAGAAGTCCAATAGGTGGTTATCAACCGCGGCGTTCCTCGTTATCTTGTCCCAGAAGTCTTGGCCGAGAGCCAAGTGGATGCGGACGCGGGTGGTCACGCCGCTGCCCTGCGTCGCGTATCCCGCCATGGAAATCTCCCCCGCCCACTTCGGGTCGGTGAGGTCCGCGTAGGATGTTATCTGGGCCGCCTCCTCAGGGGTCAGCCGGTCGGTGTTGTACCAGACGTTCTCCAGGTTATCGATGAACAGCTCCGAGGCCATCGAGTAGAGGTTCTCGACATCGGTCCACCACACCTTCTCGGAGAGATGCCAGGTCTCGGGAGTCCGGTTCAAAATCGTGGGGTCGATGATCAAGGGTACGGCAGGCGTCAGGGCACCGGCCTCCGCCATTCGCAGGGTCGACGAGGTGCCGCCGAAGTTGAAGTCGACGGTGTAACGCCCCCGGGAGCGTTCGGCCAGGATCCGGGTCGTGTTAGAGCTCCCGCTGCCGGTGCTAGCGATGACTCTGATGTCAAACTTCTTCTGGAACTCAGTCAGGGTGTCCCGGATGTGCCGGGAGTCGCTCCCGCCCAAGCTGAAGACGATCTGTCCCTCGGCCTGAGCGTCGGCGATCAGCTGCTCCCACTTAGCCGGGAAAGACTCGTCCGGCGTCGCCGTGGGCGCCGGCGTCGCCGTGGGGGCCGGCGTCGGCGTTGGCGGAGGCGTGACGCCCGGCGGGAGCGCCGTGGGCGTTGCCGTGGGGGGCGCGGGCGTCGCCGTAGGAGTTGCCGTCGGAACGGGCGTCGCCGTAGGGACGGACGTGGGCGTCGGGTCTTCCGACCCGCACGCGGCGAGCGCGCCCATTAGCCCTAGAGCGACCATAACCATCCAGAATCGCGCGAAGCGGCTTCGCTTACTCATAACCGGGCCTCCCTCTCACTAGAGAACGGATTCAGTGTGTTGACTCTCCAACAAAGCACTCCGGGAATCCCGGGGCGCTTCACCGTGGATTGGCGTTATGCCTAAGAATGGTCTCGACAAAGTCCCTGGACGCGGCGTAGTTCGGATCAAGATGGCCGCGTTGAGGTTTGTTCAGAGGATTCCCAACTATCCAACATATTGCAGAGTTCGGTAGGGGCAATAGCGCGAAAACCGCGTGGCCTACCGGTTCACGGGAGTCTAGGTAGCCGTTGGGAGAGTGTCAACCCACGATACGCTTCCCAATGGGATGCGGTTAAGAGGGTAATGGGCCCGGCGCACCAAGGCGCGCCAAGCGGACCTGGGTAAGGAGCGCATGTACCCCGAAAGCATCGGGCACACAGGCGCGCAAGCAACCCGCGCAGGCAACCTCTGGGTTGAAATTAGGCCTAGAGTGGGTTAGGTTCCGAGCAAAGCTCGCCGGTCTCCATTCCGGAACGCGGAGGTAACCATGGCCCCACAGGCACCCGAACTGATCATCGACTACCACGAGGGTTTCGAGATAGCCCCCCACTACCAGTGGGCGCGGTCGCTCGGTCTGCCGATCCACCGCGGCTACTATGTCGAGGACGGCCGGACCGTCGAGCTCGGCTGGTGGGAGGAGCGTAACTGCTACGCAGCGTTCGTCATGCTCAGCGGGCAGGAAGGCACCGGCGAGACCCGCATCACCGAGATCCCGCCAGGCGAATCGCTCCCTCCTTTGAAGTTCGCTCTGGATGAGCTGGTGTACGTCCTCTCAGGCCGCGGCTTCACCACCATCTGGGATGGAAGCTCGTCCAAGATGTTCGAGTGGAACGACCGCAGTCTCTTCCTACTGCCGCGCAACCAGACGCACCAGTTGAGCAACGCGCAAGGCGCCGAGCCCGTGCGTCTGTTGCACTACAACTTCCTCCCCACGGCGCTCGCGGGCATCCCCTACCCTGAGCTGTTCTTCAACAACGACAGCTTCCTCCCGATCAAGGAGCAAAGCATCGAGGCGGACCTCTACTCCGCGGCCACGTCCGCGCCCAGCTCCACCTCCAGCACTCTATGGTGGGGCAACTTCTTCCCGGACATGGCTGCTTGGGAGAAGCTCCGCCACCAAGGCAACCGAGGGGCCGGCGCGGCGGGGGTTGCGATGCAGTACCCCCATTCCCCCCACTTCTCTCACATGTCGGTAATCCCGACGCAGAAGTACAAGAAGGCCCACCGCCATGGGCCGGGCTTCGCCATCGTCATCCCAGCGGGCGAAGGCTATTCCATTATGTGGAAAGAGGGGATGGAGAAGGTAATCGTCCCATGGCATGAGGCGAGCATCTTCATCCCCCCGAACCGCTGGTTCCACCAGCACTTCAACACGGGGAATATCCCAGCGCGCTACCTGGCGCTACACCCGCCTGTGCAGTTCGCGTACGACGAGAAGGTCGAGGACCGAGCACAAAATCAGATCGAGTACGTCGACGAGGAGCCCTGGATACGAGAGATGTTCGAGGCGGAGCTGGCCAAGCGTAGCCTCGAAACCCTGATGCCTGACGACGCCTACCAAAACCGCAACTACGAGTGGGCGGCGGCGCTGGGAGCGAAGTAGGCATCCTCGGCAAGGGGCCAAAGCGGCGCCACGCCACTACGAAACCACAATTCCGCACATCGGAGGAGAAGCCATGACAACAGACGCAACGTTGCCAATGAACACGGGGAGGGACCGGTCCTACTCCGCGTATGACCGGTGGCTCGCTGAACAAGACGTCCCAGTGCACACGGGGTATTACGTCCAAGACGCCCGCCTCTTGGAACGCGGCTGGTGGTCCCTCAGAGGGTGTCCGGCAGCTGTCATGAACCTCGCCGGCCATCAGGGCGTCACCGAGGCCCACGTTCTGGAGATTCCTCCCGGAGAGACCATCCCTCCCTTCCGCATGGCCCTCGAAGACGTCGTCTACGTGATGGAGGGGCAAGGAATCGCCACCGTATGGGCTGAAGGCCACCCCAAGGTGAGCTTCGAATGGCAGAAGCACAGCCTCTTCCGTATCCCTACGAACTACTACTACCAGCTCAGCAACCTGCGGGGAGACCAGTCGGCCCTGACGATGCACGTCAGCTACCTCCCCTTGGCCATGACGACAAACGCCAACGTGAAGTACATCTTCGACAACCCGTTCGTTGACAGCACTGAGCTGTACGGTGACGAGTCCGGCTTCTACGCCCATGAAGCCAGGGCCCTGGAACGGGCGGACGGGCGCACGGAATGGCACGGCAACTTCTTCCCGGACCTGACGGTCTGGGACAAGCTAAGCGCCTACGGCGGCCCGGACCGACAGGCCTACTCCGGCGGAATCGTGTTCCCCAACTCCTCCCATCGCCCCGGGCTCATGGTGCTGCCGTCGAGGCGCTACCGGGCGGCCCACCGGCACGGGCCGGGCGTCACCATCGTCGGGGTCCAGGAAGCAACCGGCTTCGTCGTGATGTGGCCGCCGGACGGCAGCGACTACATCGTAGCGCCCTGGCAAGAGGGCGCCGTATTCGTACCGCCGAACATGTGGTACCACCAGCATGTCAATTCGGGCGGCGTCGAGAACCGGCAACTGCGCATCTTCCCGCCCCGGCCCATCATGAACTACACCTTCATCGACCCCAAGCAATACATCCCCTTTATTGAGGAGGATCCCTGGGTCAGGGAGAAGTTCGAGGATGAGCTGGCCAAGAACGGCTTCACCTCTCTCATGCCGCCCGAGGCTTACGTCGACCCCGACTTCCAATGGGATGCCGACTGGCTAAGCAAGGAGTGACCTACCGGCAGACGGCCTCTTCATCAGGCCCGCTGCGCCCGGCCAACAACGCCGTCCACTGAGAGGGGCGAAATGCTATTCCTCAGCAATCAGGACATCGAGGGTCTACTGGGCATTGAGGAGGCCATCAGCCTGATTGAGCAGGCTTATCAGGACATGGCCGACGGTCGCGCGGCGCAGTTCCCTGAGGGCGGGCGCATGGACGTGGTCTCGCCCTCGCCCGGCCCTGAGGACGATCGCCGTTTCACATGGGGCGCGATGGCGGGCGTCGTGCCCAGGTTCGGGATGTTCGCGCTTCGGATGAAGTTCGACATCCACTACACGATGTCCTACCCGGACGGTCATACGACATCCGAGAAGTATTGCCGCGAGCCGGGTACGTTCTGCGGTCTGATTATGCTCGCGCGCGTCGACAACGCTGAGCCCGTCGCCATCATGAACGACGGCATCCTGCAGCACATCCGTGTGGGCGCGACGGCTGGAATCGCAGCCAAGCGCCTATCGCGGGCCGGAAGCCGGGTGGTCGGCATGCTCGGCTCGGGCGGAATGGCGAGGACGTACAGCGCCGCGTACTGCGCGGCCCGCCCTATCGAACGCATCAACGTCTACAGTCCCACGGTCGCCAACCGGGAGCGCTTCGCCGCCGAGATGACGCAGGAGCTTGGCATACCCGTCGTCGCCGTCGAATCCCCCTACGAAGCGGTTGAAGGAGCGGACATCGTCGCGGACTGCACCGACGCGTCGTCCCCAATCTTCGAAGACGCCAGCTGGCTCAAACGAGGCATGCACGTCGCTACGTTCGGCGCAAACAGGTTGGGCCAAGCGGTTGTGACGGAAGCCGACGTCGCAGTGCGGCACTTCAGCGGCCCCATTGGCGTGTACGCAGACCCGTCGATGGAGGACCAGGCCACCGCGTCCTGGGCGCTCCGCAACCCAGCTGCGGTGCGGTTCAACGAATTGCCGCTGCTTACCGACGTAATGGCTGGGCAGACTCCTGCGAGGACGTCCGACGAACAGATAACGTGCTTCTACAACGTCGGCGGAAGCGCGCTTCAGTTCGCCGCCGTCTGCCCGCGCATCTACGAGATCGCGCGAGAGCGCGGCCTCGGCACAGAGGTGCCAACGGAGATGTTCCTTCAGGACATCAGAGACTGAGGGCGCATGGCGAACCCTAGTCGGTCCTGAGCGCTTATCCGACCGGGAGCTCGACCTACCCCGTGGGCTGAGCAGTGCGCGCAAGCGTCATCCCCAGACAGGAGTTGACTGATGAAGGCAATGGTCATCGATGCCGATACGCACGTCGACGAGTCGGAAGCCACGTGGCAATCGCTAAAGGGGGACCTGGCCAAGTACCTGCCGGTCACCGTCGAGCCGCCTGAGGATGAGGTAGCCCGCGCCGGCCTAGACGCTTCCGACGCACGCTGGTGGCTTGTAGAGGGCAGACTCCAAAGCCGCAAGATACGCGACGAGCGTCACCCTCTCCGCGAGTACCGAGAGCTGGAAGATATCCAGGGCCGCCTATCCGATATGGACCGCATGGAAGTCGACCTTCAGGTGCTGTTCCCCACTTTCTTCATTCGTTACGGCACGAGCAACCCGGAGGCGGAAGCAGCGCTAGCGTCCGCGTACAACCGGTGGATTGCCGAACGGTGCGCCCAGAGCGGCGGCCGGCTTCGGTGGGCGGCGGTTGTCCCGTGGCTCGACGTAGAGCGGGGTATCGAGGAAATGCGCTGGGCCAAGGAACACGGCGCGTGCGGGATCTTCAAACGAGGCCAGGACTTGGGCAAGCAGGCGAACGACCCGCACTTCTTCCCGTTCTATGAGGAGGCAGGCGCACTCGATATGGCCCTCTGCGTCCACACCGGCAATCCTCCTCTGCCGGGGGGCGACGGGGACCGCGGATTCCCCATCATCAAAGCTTTTATGTCTCTGCTGGTTTCCGGCATCCCCGACAGGTTCCCCAAGCTCCGCTTCGGCTTCATCGAGGCAGGCGCTTCCTGGATACCCTATGCGCTGGCCCAGTTGGGGGCGATGCAGCGACAGAAGGAGATGGGGGACACGCGTCGCCGCCGCCTCGGCGCCGTGCTGAAAGAAGACCTCTTCCGAGCGAATCGGCTGTTCGTCACGGTAGACGCCATCGACAGAGTCGAACACCTCCTACCCTTCGGGGTCGAGGACAGCCTGATGATTGGGACCGACTATAGCCACTCCGACCCATCGGCCAACCTGGCCGCCCTGCAAGAGGTTGAGACCTGGGTCAATGAGGGCAGGATCAGCGAAACGGTGGCCCGCAAGATTCTGGAAGACAACCCCCGAACGTTCTACGGTCTGTAGCAGACCGGACCGTGGGCCTCCACTTCGCCGGTACTAGAAAGGGCCTCGGAAACCCGCGGCCCCTTGTAGCAATTCCTAGCCCCAGCCAGCCGGCCCGGATTACTCGAGGTGTGGCATGCCGGACATCGCAATAATCGGTCTTGGCCCGCTGGGCGTCGCCTTGGGCCGCTCGATAAAGGCCTCGCTGCCAGGCGCACGGCTCGCCGGTTTCGATGCCAACAAGACGACGGCGAGACGCGCCTCCGAAGCCGGAAGTATCGACGAAGTGAGCTCGAATATGGCCCAGGCCGTAGCCGGAGCGCAACTGATCGTCCTCGCAACGCCACTGGCTGCAGCGCAAGACGTCTTGCGCGTCCTCGGTCAATTCGCGCCCGCAGAGAGCGTCGTGACGGACACCTGCTCCCTGAAGACCCCCGTCCTTGAGTGGGCGAATGAGTTCCTCCCGTCAAGCGTCCACTTCGTGGGAGGGCATCCCCTCTTCAGGCAGGTCAATCCTGACGAGGTCTCGCTTCAGGGCGTCGACTACTGCATCATCCCTGGCCTAGCCGCATCTTCAGAGGCAATCGACGCCGTCACCGGACTTGCGAGCGCCTCGGGCGCAAGGCCCTTCTTCATCGACGCCGCGGAACACGATAGCTTCGTCATCGCGACGGAGTACCTGCCCCGGCTTGCGGCGGGCGCGGCGGTGGATGCCGCCTCGACTGCCGTTGTCTGGCGGGATGTCCGGCGCTTCCAAAGCACAGGGTTCGAGAGCGCCATTGGCGAGGCGGACCTCGACCTGAGCGAACTCGCCATCGCGTTCGAGCATGCCCCCGTATCGCTCATGGCGTGGACGGACCGGCTGACCTCCGCGCTAGCGAGTCTCCGCTCGATGATGGAAGGCAACGCCAACGCCGCGCAGGCGGCCGAGCTTCTCACGGAGCTTGCGGAGGCGCGGCGTGTCCGGCTGGGTCCCACGACATTCGACAGTGGGCTAGTCATGGAGCGGCAGAGCTTCTCGTCCCTCTTGCTTGGCGACTGGTTCGCAAATCGCACGAGACCTGGACGACCCTAACACGCACTTCAGGCTCGGTGCCCACGACGAAGCGCCCTCGCCGATGATCAGCACGCCGGGACTCGTTCCTGAATGCGACTACGACTGGCTGTTTTCCTTTGCAGAGAGCGCCTGAAGCACGCGTTCAGCTGTTAGCGGCAGCTCGACGATGGGGGCCCCGATAGCGTCGGCGACGGCGTTCGCTATGGCTCCGGCTGTCGGGATGGTTGGAATCTCGCCGATCGACTTCGCATGGAAGGGTCCAAGCGCCTGCCCGTAGTCAGGGACATTGACTGTGACCAGCTCCGGTATGTCCTGGACCGTGGGCATCTTGTAGTCGGCAAAGTTCGGCGTCGTCACGTGACCGTCCTCGACCATGAGCTCTTCCATCAGCGCATAACCGGCACCCTGGACAACAGCGCCGTTGATCTGGCCCTGATGGCCCGTCTCGTTGATGATCGTCCCGACATCCTGCGCGGTGACGAGGCGTTTCAAGACCACCTGCCCGGTCTCTCTATCGACTTCGACCTCCGCCATCTGCACACATACGCCCGGGTCGGGTGTGCGCGGCGCCTGCATCGTGACCGTAGCGGCCGCCAGGGGTTCGTCCTCGCGAATCAGCTCCGCGGCCAAGCTCTCGACGGAGATGAATCGTCCGTCCGCAGACTGCCAGCCTCCCGGCGCGACGGCGCCATGCTCCGCCAGTTGCGCGGGCCGCCACTCAACCGGCTCGCTCCCGAGCGCTCGCGCGGCTAACGGCGCCAGCTGGTCCTTCACCTGGGCACAAGCCGCCAGCGCGGCCGTGCCGGAGCTGTTGGTCGTCTTGCTGCCGCCGGCCTCGACGTCGATGGGAAATGCGTCGGTGTCCGACCGGACGACACGAACCCGGTGGAGCGGAACGCCGAAGCTCTCCGCGACGACCGCGGCCACAACCGTGAGTCCGCCGGTGCCATTGTCGGGCAGCGAGGTCGTGGCGGTGATTGTGCCGTCCGGGTTGACCCGTATCAACGAAGAGGCCCGACCCGCGCCGTGGCCGCGGTCCGCCATCCCAACCCCATGGCCCACGAGCTTGTCGCGTCCCCTCTCGCGAGAGCCCGCGCGCGTGCGGTCGCTCCAGCCAAAGGCGCGGGCGGCCTCATCCAAAACGCTAGCGGCCAGGTGCGGCGCCCCGCTCGGCGCGGTGGGCGGCGCATTGCGCTTCCTGATCTCGATGGGATCAATCCCGAGCTCCGCAGCGATGAGGTCCAAGTGGGCCTCAATGGCAAAGAGCGCCTGGGGCGAGCCGGGCGCCCGCATGTACCCGCACGGAACGCGATTGGTGTAGGCGGCGAAGGCCTCGATGCGCATGTTGGGAATGTCGTAGAAGTTACCCACCCGTTGCGCTCCGCCGAGGAGCCCATTCGCGGAAGAGTTCTGGCCGGTATAGGCGCCGCGATTCATGATGACCGTGGCGTCGTGAGCGACAATCTTTCCGTCCCGCTTCAGACCGGTGCGGAGGTTGACGATGAACGCGTGCTTGGGCGATACGGCAGTCAGATCCTCGGTCGCGCTGTTCACGGACTTGACCGGCCTGCCGAGCATCCGCGACAAGTGGTAAGCAACGGGAGCGTCGCCCGTGGCGCTCTTGCTGCCGAAGTCCGCGCCGATGGCGACAGGGTGAAGCCGGATGTCCTCTTCAGGACGATCGAGCAGCCTGCCCAGTTCGGCCCTCGTCGTGTAGGGCACCTTGTTGGACGCCCACACTTCCACGCGCTCAGGCTGTCCGTCGGCCTCAGGCGAGATGTCCACGAGCCAGGCTGTCGGCTCCAGATAGCCCTGGTGCGACAACTGCGTGACGAACCGGCGCTCTATGATCACCTCGGCATCTTTGAATCCCTGTTCGAGGTCGCCGGTCTCCCAAACAGCGTGGCCGCAGAGGTTCGGCACATCCGAAGGAACCTCCGGGAACCCGATATAACTTGCGGTCTGCTCATGAATCACCGGCGCTCCGGCCTGCATCGCCTCGACGGAGTCGAAGACAGCGGGCAGCTCCTCATATTCCACCTCGACCAACTGGGCCACCGCTTCCGCAATCTCACGGCTCTCCGCCGCGACAGTCGCCACCTTGTCTCCGACAAACCGGACTTTGTCGTCGCAGAGCAGCGGAATGTCTTTGATGTTCCGGCCGGTGCGGCCGTTTGGGATGTCGGCCGCAGTGACGACGGCGAGCACTCCGGGCATGGCGCGCGCTCGGGAAGCATCGATTGACAGAATCCGCGCATGAGGGAACGGGCTCCGGACGTTCTTGGCCCACACCGTCCCCGGCGGGACAACGTCGGCGGTATAGGCGGCGGCCCCATTGACCTTGTCGACTCCCTCGACACGGGGAATCGGCCTTCCGATGATTGTGAACGCAGGCGCTGGCGCGGTTGTCATGGCTGCTCCTCGTTGCATCGACAGTGGTGACGTAGAAGAGTCTACCGCCGCCGTTCCCCTCGCGCCACGGAGGGACCGGCTTGCTACTCAATCTTGGTCAGCATCGGCCTTATCCGGCGAACGCCGGTCGACCCTATCGACGCGTTGCTGTTAGGCTTTCACCTCAGCCTGCCGTTCTTCATATGTGAGCGGCGTCGGCCGGAACGGCTCCCGGCCCCGCTCAATACGCCGAGAGAAGCTTCCGCGATCAAGTTCGCCTGGGGGCACGGGACGGCCCTCACCAGCGCTGAGTCCTAACGCAAGGAGCAAGGCTATGACGACCAGCACCAATCAGGAGCACGACTGGCAATCGCAGGAGTACGTCGACTACTGGATCGAGCGAGATGTCACCCGCGACGAAGACAGGCGGGAACACCTGCGGCGGATGGCCGCGCTACTTCCGTATGAACCTGACGCGGAGATACGCGTGCTCGACATAGGCGCGGGCTATGGCGCCGTAGGCCAGGCGGTGCTGGAGACGTTCCCCAAAGCGCACGTGGTCCTTCACGACTTCTCGGCGCCGATGCTGGAGCACGCGCGGCAACGCCTGCAACAGTATGAGGACCGCACCTCCTATGTATTGGCCAACCTCGCCGACCCCGCTTGGGCGCAGGCGATCGAGGAGCCGGCGGACGGGGTGGTCTCCGCCATCGCCATCCACAACCTTCGCGACCCGGAGATTCTCGCTCGAATCTACGCCGACATTTTCACGATCGTGAAGCCCGGAGGGGCCTTCCTCAACTTCGAGCTTGTAGGGCCGGAGGGCATCGCGCGGGCGGCGAATGCGAGGGCCAGGCTGGTGATGGAGCAATGGCGGCGGTTCGACGAGACCGGGGCCCGGCCCTCACTCGAAGAGCTATCCGCCGGGGAAGCAGGGCGGCGAAACTCATGGTCCCGGCGCCCGGGAGAAGAGAGAATCCGTCCTACGCTCTTGGACAACCTCAACTGGCTCCGCGCCGCCGGATTCGACGAGGCTGAGTGCTTCTGGCGCGACGGCAACCATGCCCTGATCGGCGGTTACCGCAGGAGCGCAACGCCATGAAGGCCAGGTAACACAATCTCCCTCCGCGCCAGCAGGTCTACCGAGGCCTAGGTCGACCAGCCACCATCCCCACAGATGGGCCAGAGAACCACGGTCAGGCCGGGGATTTCAAGAAGGCCCTGACCGCCTCGTCGTGCTGTTCCGGTTGCTCCCACTGGGGCCAGTGGGCCGCGTTTGCTATCAGGCGGTACTGGGCTCCGGGAATCACGCTCGCCAGGTACTCGCCGACCTCCGGACCGGCGCCACGATTCCGGTCGGTCCAAAGCACCAAGACCGGCGGCTTTAGGGTAGCCGCGACCTCCTCCTCGTAGTGCATCAGCCGAGGCCTCGGCGCATCGATTCCATAGACTCTCGCCATCGACCTGCGAATCTCCGGGACCGCGTACATGCGGTGTTGGACGTCAATCAGCTCCTCCGTGAGGTGGTCGGGGCTGGCGACGAGGTACTCCATCCGCTTTCGGACCGTTTCGCGGCTGAAGTTCGTGACGGAGTCCCTGCAGACCTGCATCAGGAGGTTGCCCTCGGGCGAATCGGGGAACTCGCGCTTAAAGTTGACGTAGTACGAACCCGAGTTCAGTACGAGCTTGCCGCACCGCTCGGGGTGATGGAGGCCGAGATAGAACGCGATGCCGGCGCCCATAGACTCGCCCTCTATGTGGGCCCAAGCCAGGCCGAGGGCGTCCATGAAGTCCACCACCGCCTCCGCCTGACGCTCGACCCTATGCTCGGCGTCGTAGGGCTCCAGCGACGAATATCCGTGGTAGAGCGCGTCGATGGCGTAGACGTGGAAGTCGCGGGCCAGGCTCATGACGTTCCTGGCGAATATCTCGGCGCTACCGCCAACCCCATGTATGAGAATGAGGGGATCACCTGAGCCAGCCTCAATCACCCGGGTCCTATACCGAGCGCCAGGCACGACGCGCACGGTGGCCCCTAGGAGGCCAACCCAAAGAGACGGCGATGACGGCAGCGTCTGAAACTCGCTCATCCTTGACTCCCAGTTATGCAAAGGTCTCAGACAGGGGAGAGGACTATCGAAGCAATGACGAGAGGAGGCCGGGGGCAGGCGCTAGGCGGAGCGGGGGCCTGCGAGGATGTCTCCTCCCTCGATGCGGATGTCATAGGCGACCACCGGCTCTTCCGCAGGCGGGTTCCTCACCTCTCCGGTGCGGAGGTCGAAAGCGCCCTCGTGGATGGGGCACTCGACTTCGCAGTACTCCTGGTAAAGATAGCCGTCCGCGAGGAAGCCATCGGCGTGCGAGCAGAAGCCGTCGAGCGCGAAATACTCGTCACCGACGCGCGCTAGAAGGACATACTCCTTCCCTACCCTGATGGTGCGCATCTGGCCGGGAGCAAGGTCTCCGACCTGCGCGAGCGTGGTGAACTCTGTCAGCATGTGCGCCTTCCTCGTTTGGCACGGGCTATTCTAGCAGGGGCGACGGCCCCTAAGAACCAACGGAAATCAGCGGCATGCGCCGTCCAAGGGCCGCGCTTCTTTCAATAGTTGCGGGCGTGTGGTTGAATAGCGCCAGCTTGAATCGCCGGAATGTGCGGGAGGTCTTCCATGGTCCAGCTCACGTCAGAGATGAAGAGGCTCGTGGACTCGGAGAGAGGCACGATCAGCCGGGAGATATTCTGGGACCAGAACATCTACGACCAGGAGATGGAGCAGGTGTTCGCCCGCTCGTGGCTGTTCGTGGGGCATGAGTCCCAAATCCCGAACCCAGGGGACTTCATCCTGGGGCGCATGGGAGAAGAAGCGGTCATCGTGAGCCACGGGCGAGACGAGAAGGTGCACGTGTTCCTGAACTCGTGCCGGCACCGGGGGAACCGCGTCTGCCGGTACGAACAGGGGAACTCGTTCACGCATATGTGCTCGTTCCACGGGTGGACGTACGACTCGACGGGCGCGCTGGTCGCGTTGCCGTACCACGAGAACGGGTACGACGAGATGGACAAGAGCGAGTGGGGGCTGCTGCAGGCGCGGGTGGAGGTTTTCCACGGCTCTATCTGGGCCACGTGGGACAAGACCGCCCCCAGCTTCCACGAATACCTCGGCGGGGCGGACATGTACCTCGCCTCGGGACTGCTGCACACCGACGGGTCGGACAACGGCGCGGAGGTGCTTGGGGGCGTCGTCAAGTGGCGGCTGGGATGCAACTGGAAAGTGCCCTGCCCGGACACGGACACGACGCATGGATGGATAACGCACCGGTCGACCGCGCTGGCGTTGGGCGTCGGGGCCACGGGCAACCCGGTCCGTCCGAGGGAAGACCGCTCGCTCTCCATCGGGCAGGTGCGGAGCCGTTACACGGTCTCGTTCCCCGAGGGGCACACGATGGGAGTAACGATACCGAAGGAAAGCGACCCCGGTTGGGAAGAATCGGGGACATGGAACGAAAGGCCCGCCGTTCGAGAGTACCTGCGGGAGAAGTTCGAGCTACGCAAGAAGCGTCTGGGTCTTATGGCCCACCTGTCGGTGGGGCCGGCAATCTTCCCCAACGAGGGGTGGCTCGGGCGCGTGGTCCGCATCATGCACCCGCAGGGTCCTGCGATGACGGAGATATGGACGTACTTCTTCGTGGATAAGGACGCCCCCCAAGAAGTGAAGACTGAGCTCGCGGCCTACTACGAGCTGTACTACGGTCCGGGCGGGGTTACGCAACAGGACGACATGGAGAACTGGTACGCGCTGACAATCGCCAGCAAGGGGCCGGTCGCGCAGAAGCTAGACCTGAACTACCAGATGAGGATCTCGGAGCCGCCGCTCCATGGGCCGACGGAGTTCGGTCTGCCGGGACTGTTCGCGCACAACTACAGCGACGAGAACCACCGCCGGTACTACCAGCGCTGGGCCGAGGTTATGCAGGCCAAGGACTGGGGCGAGATGGCGCCGACGATGTCCGCATCGGTAACGAGCAACGGGAAGTAGGGGGCGCCATGACTAGCTTGCCATCCTACGAGGAATTGCTGTTGCGGATAGAGGTGGAGAATTTCCTCTACATGGAAGCCGATCTGCTGGACGAGCACCATTACGAGGAGTGGCTCGACCTGTTCACTGAGGACGCCCGCTACCACGCGCCGATGAAACGGAACGTCTCTTCCAGTGAAATGGACAAGGCACTGACTCGGGAGTCGGTGGAGATGTCCTGGTTCGACGAGGGGAAGAACACGCTGACAAAGCGCGTCGCCCAGATACGGACGGGCGTGCATTGGGCGGAGGAGCCGCTGTCGCGCGTCTCGCATTTCGTGTCCAACGTGCGTCTGCTGGACTCGAGTCCCGGCCAGGTCGGGGCGGGAGAGATACGCGTCAAGTCCCGGTTCTTGGTCCACCGCAACCGCTTAGAGGACGAGGAGAACACCTGGTTCGGCAGTAGGGTGGATACGCTGCGACGGGTGGACGGAGCGTGGAAGATCTCGCGAAGGGAGATCTATCTCGACCAGAACGTGCTGCTCTCCAAGAACTTGACGAACTTCTTCTAAGGAAGGTCTGAATCAGTCCCTGTGGATGCGGGGCATTGTCACGTAGTCCGCCCCGCCTCCTCCCCCGCGCTTCGCGCGACCCCTCCCGTAGACGGGAAGGGTCGGTTCCAGCGACCAGGCGTATGCTCGTTGGGCCGCACGGCCAAAAACGCGTTTGCAGGGGGGCGCCACATGCAACTGGAGAATAAGACCGCGATCGTCACCGGCTCGGGCCGCAACATCGGCGAGGGCATAGCCAAACGGTTCGCCGACGAAGGGGCGAGGGTCGCTGTCGTCGACATCCTCGAAGAACGGACGCAGGCGGTGGCGGCGGCGATCAACGCGCTCCACCCAGGCGCCGCGTTGCCCGTCAGGTGCGACGTCACCGACAGCGAGGACGTCCAAGCGATGGTAGCCAAGGTGGTCGGCGAGTGGGGGCGCGTGGACGTCCTCGTGAACAACGTCGGCGTTGTCGATCGAACGAACATCCTCGAGCTGCCCGAGAGCGAGTGGCATCGGGTCATCCGCATCTCGCTGACGAGCCTGTTCCTGGTGACGAAGTACGTGGCCGTCAGGATGGCGGAGCAGGGTCAGGGCGGGCGCATCATCAACATCAACTCGACTTCAGGACATCAAGGGCGGCCCAACGCCACCGCGTACCCCGCCGCCAAGGGGGGCGGTCTGCACCTCAGCAGGTCGCTGGCGATGCAGCTGGCTCCGCACAACATCCGCGTTAACACCGTCACGCCCAACCGTGTGCTGACGGAGGCGGAGCCAGGCGCGCCCACGCGGGCGACGAGCGTCGACAATCTCATCGGCAGGCAGGTCACGCCCGCAGACGTTGCCGCGGCATGCGTCTTCTTTGCCGGCCCGGACTCGGAGGCCATCACCGGAGCGGACCTTTACGTGGACGGCGGGGTGCTGGCGGGGTAGCGAAGGGTGATTCTCAAGGAGCACGAGCGGGTTGTACTAACTGAAGACCTGCCCACCGATGGGCTGAGATTGGGCGACGTGGGAGTCGTCGTTCACGCCGCTGCCGACGCGCAGAGCTACGCCGTCGAATTCATCGCGCTGGACGGCCACACAATCGATGTCATTCCGCTCGCGGCGGCCCAGATCCGGCCCATCCACGAGCAAGAAATCGCCAACGCCCGCGCACTCTGACCACTTACGAACGCAACCGGTCGATGACGCGGCGGCTTGGGCGCGCCTAGGCTGGACGGGCGGGCGGCGTGGGCGGCTCGGTGAGGACGATGTCGATTCGATGCCAGCCGGTGGCGCCTGATGGCAAGTTGGCCCTGCGAATCTCGTCCTGACGCGTTCCGGAGCCGTCGGTGGCGCGCACCATTAGGGTTGGACGGCCGGGCATCGGGCTCGGCCAGCCGACGCGCCATATCACCCAGGCATAGTCAGACAACGCGGGTTCAAACTCGGCGTCCCGCCAGGTCGCGCCGTCGTCAAGGCTGACCTCGATACGGGAGATTCCCCTAGTCCCGGCGAACGCAACCCCGCCAACCTCGACCTCCGTCACCGGCAAGCGAGCGTTGTCGGTGGGAATGTCGAACCGCGACATCGTCTTGATGACGGCGGTGTCTTGCCAGCCTCGCCTCTGCCAATAGCCGCGGAAGCCGGCATCGACGGGTTCGATCCTGTCCAGCCATTTCACGTTTTCCATGCCGTACAGCCCCGGCACGATGATCCGGGCGGGAAACCCATGCCCGTCAGGGAGCGGTACGCCGTTCATGTTGTAAGCGACGATCACCTCGTCACGGCGGGCGATGTCCAGGGGAAAGCTGTCGAAGTAGCCGTCGTGGGCATAGAACGCTATCCGCTCGGTCCCCTCGGCCAGTTTCGCCTCGTCCAAGATGAGCTTGAGCGGCACGCCCTTCCACAGCGCGTTGCTAATCAAGTCTCCGCCTATGGGGTTGCTGATGCACGTAAGCGTCACGTATTCCTCGATGGCGGGCATCGCGAGCAGCTCGTCGTAGGTGATCTGCATGGGGTTGCCGACGCGGTCGCCCTCCACCCCGAGAGTCCATGTCCCGACGTCGATGTTGGACACCACCGCCGACTTGGACACGAGATAGAACTCGTCATTGGGCGTCACCGGCGTCGAAAGCCTGCCCTTGGGACGCGACACGGAGGGGGCCAGCCTGCTGAGATTGGTGAGCACGGTCTGCACCGCGATGCCGCCCACCACGGCAAGGACGGCGAAGACCCCCGCTTTCTGAAGGAAATCGCGGCGGCCCGCGTTGTACCGCATACCCCCGACGCGGTCGGTGAGAGCGAGGATCTGAGTCGTGGTGAGCGCGAATACGAAAACGGCGAACAGCAGCGCTAGCGAGTAGGTAAGCGGCCCATCCGCAACGTTGCTTCCGAAGAAGCCTCCGCCCAAGAGCGGCGTGAGCGCCAGCGCCAGCACCACCCACACGCCAAGGGCGAGGTAGACGGCGCGCTTGACGAGGCCCTCCTGCTGCGCCGCGTCCTCCACGTACTCCACGTAGGCCACGCCAATCAGACCGCCGACCCCAATCTGCCCGAGGAACACCAGGACGTAAAGCAGCCGCTTCGCATTGAACAACAGCTTCTCGATAAAGAAATCGAAGACCGGAGCCGGCAGCAGCCTCGTGAACCAATCCGCCATGAGCTCGGTTATGACCATTGCGTCGAGCGTGAGGCGCAGCGCAATCAGCACGACGGTCATCAGCAGCGCGCCAACAGCGCCCGCGACGAGTCCCGCACGCGCACCCGGCAAATCTGACGTCGTTCGCTCCAAGCGCCGTCCCTCCCCGCAAGTCCCACACCTAACTACGTTACCGACCGAAGCCGCCTATTCGGGCCTGTTTCCCTCCGGCCTGCTACGTCCGCCGGAGGGAGCCCCAGACTAACTCACCCCAGAGCGGCGAAGGCGCGCTTCGGGTTGACGGACAGAATCTTGTCAATGGTGGCGGCGCTCAGGTCTCCCCGCCGGTCGAGCTCCTCAGCGAGGTGGTCCTCCCGAAACGCGTCTCCATGTGGGAAGTCACTCGCGGTGACGAGAAAGTCATCGCCTAGCCGGTCCACCACATACGAAAGATCATCGCCCACGGCGCACGAGACGAAGATCGGGTCGCCCAGCCAGTCATCGACCCTGGTCGTATTACGACCACGAAGGCCTTTCATAATCCATGGGGCCCAGTCGCACCCGATCTCCAGAATGACGACGCGCAGATTCGGGATCTGGTCCATCGCTCCGGAGTTCATCAGCTGCGAAAACCCGTAAGTCACCTGGTTGAGACCCGCGCCATAGGGATTGTTCTGAGGAAACTGCTGCCTGTCCGGGCGAGGGTACTGTTCCACCACGTGGCGTAGCGTCGGCGACGTGTTGCCCGTGTGGAGCAGAATCGGAAGCTCTTGCCGCGCGGCCTCCTCGTAAATCGGCATGAACGCAGGATTGCTCAGTGGCATATCCCACGGAATCCCGTGGGTGTATATCCCCGCCGCGCCCCCTATCTGCTTCACACGCCTGATCTCGGCAACCGCGGCTTCAGGGACTCTGTAGGGGATGACAGCAGCGTACCAAAGCCGCCCTTCCGACTTGCCGCACTGGGTCGACATGAACGTGTTCCAGCTCCGCGCCAAGGCCGCCTCCAGCTCGGGGTTCTCGGCGACGGGCCCCTGCCAAACAGTCGGGAATACGATCTGCTTGTCGATGCCGGCCTCAGCCATTGCGGCGATGCGCCCTTCTATGTCCGTGAGCTCTTGCACCCCAAGGGATGCGCCCTTCTGCTGAGCGCGGTCCATCACCGTGGGCGTGCCACCGTACAGGCGGATCTTGTAGTCAATCACCCAAGCGGCGTTGTGAAAGCCGAACACCGTGTCTCCAGGAAACTGTACGGGGAACGGCCGCTGCCTCTCGAATGCGGAGTCCAGGTAAGTCCACGTCTCTAGCCCCTCTTCCACATGAGCGTCGCAATCTATGACTGTCATCGTTCCTCCCTATTCACCACTACCGCGAGCCGCCGTTACAGCTCGCCTAGCACTTTCTCGATCTCCGATTCAGTTCGCCCGCCACGTTTGGCGAAGCTCTCGGCAAGGTGGTCATCTCTGAACGAATCGCCGTGCGGGTACGAGTCACCGGATGCTCTTAACATGACTTCGAGCCCCTCACCGTCAGCACGCGGACGGCGCCGCCGGCGCGAGCGCGCCGCGGAAGAACTGCAGCAGTAGCCTCCACGCCTCGGCTGCGGGCTCCGGAGTCCAGCGGACCGGGTTGAACGGGTCGTTGAAGGCGTGAGGCGCTCCCTGGAAGCGATAGAACGTGTGCTGGACCCCCAGCCTATCGAGCTCGGCACCCACCTCGTCCACGTCCGCCGGACTCGGATTCTGGTCCTCGCTGCCAAAGAATCCCGCCAGCGCACAGCGGATGTTCGCTGCAAACGAGAGCGGCGGAGGGTCCCCGTTCCTGCCTCGATTCATGTCCGTCCCGTAGAAGATCGAGGATGCCGCGAATTCATCGCTAATGCCCGCCATGTAGAGGGACAGCCGACCGCCTAAGCAGAAGCCAGTGATGCCGACAGGCGACTCGCTGACCTCCGGCAAGTCGCGCATGTAGGCCAGCGCCGCAAGGGTGTCCCGCCTAAGCTCCTCAAATCCCGTAGCCCGACCCCTGAGCCTCGCTTCTTCAGGTCGGCGTGGGTCGTCGAACGGGATGGAGCTGAACTCGTGGACGGTCATATCGGTGTTCCGATGGTAGAGATACGGCGCTATCGCCGCGAAACCCTCGGACGCGAGGTCGTCACAGAACTTGCGCACGCCCTCATCGACGCCGTAGGTGTGCATCCCGACGATTACACCGGGAAAAGGCCCATCGCCGCTCGGCACGGCTACGTACGATTCCATGGGGCTCCCTTCCACGTCGATCGAGGCCCATTTCGAAGCCATGACTGCTCCCTTCGCGTCAAGCCACCGAGGCTGGCAAGCCGCATCCGCCCTCCGGCGCTTGGCCGCGTCCGGTCGCGCCGCGAGGAACATGGGGGCATGATAGCGCGCGACGGGCTGCGAGGCGCGCGTCATTGCGCAACCAGGCGCGCCGGGCTATCTTTCCGTCTATGCCGACCTCATTCGTCAGGACCACGAGCAAGCATCTGCGGCGGAATTGCAACGAGCCATTCGGAGCAGGCCTGTGAGCACCGCCCTCCCCTGTGGATACGCCAGCGAAGGACAGGGAGTCACCCCCCTAGCCGCCGCGCTGGAATCCGGCGCGATGCTCGATCAGGGCTTCGACCTCACCCTGTCCAAGATGGGGGACGCTCATGCGGTCGTGGCCGGACTGGCGTCGGGCGTCATCGTCTTCGGGAACCTCGCGGCTCCCGCGCTGGTAATCGCAGCCGCCACGGGGAGAGCCGACCTCGTCTTCCTAGCCGGCGGCGTCAATCAGCAGTTCCTCGTCGGCGCCCCAGGCATGACGCTCGATGAGCTCCGCGGCCAGCCCTTGGGCATGAGTCACCCAGGCGACCTGACCGACTTCCTTGGACAGCTGACCATGGACCGCGTACTCGGCCAACCCAGTGAGCTTCGCGCCACCGGCGGCAGTCAGTCTCGCCTGCAGGCCCTGCTGAACGGCGAGATTGCCGCGACGCCCCTCTCCCCACCCACCGCCATTCAGGCGAAGCACGCCGGGTGTCCCTGGCTATACGACTACGGGGAAATGGACTTGAACTTCGCCATCGGCGGCATCGCGGCCCCTAGAGCGCTCATCGAGACCCAGCCGGAGCTCGTCAAACGCTTCTTGCGCGGATACATGGAAGGTCAGCGCCGCTATAAGCGGGACCGCGACTTCGGCGTCGCGGTACATATGGAGTACGGCGAAACGACCCAGGTGATTGCGGAGGAGACCTACGACGTCACCCATGAAGGCTTCCGGGACCTCCCCGACCCCGCCACCGAGGGTATGGGGATGCTCGTCGACTTCTGGAAGGGCGCAGGCCTCATCCCCGAGGCATTTGACGTAGCCAGCATTGTCGACTCGGGACCGATCACGGCCGTCTGCGGCGAGCACGATTCCCGCGGCTCCTGACGCAAAGACGCCCATCAGCAGCGCTCCGTTGTTCGCTCACCCTTAGCGCTACGCAGCCTCATCCGGGCCACCAGCACTCACAAGCTCCGGCGACTCACGCTCAGAGACTGAGGCTCCAGGCAGGACGGGCTCCTTAGTCTCGCTCGTCCTGCAGGAACCATTCGGTCGGCAGCTCTCGGCCGATGCCTGCCGCCTTCGCCAACTCGTATGCCCGGAATGCAACGGCTGCGAACTGCAACCCGGAGCCCGGCACGTTGTAGTAGCAGGTCAACTGATCGTCGTTCGAACGTCCGGCGACCTTTCCGGACACCAAGTCGGCCAGGGTCGGGGCGTCGCTGCGGTCGACTCCACGGTACGAGCTGTCGAAGTGGCCCTCAGGCAGTCCGACGTAGTCCTCGTCTCCTCCGACGAAGAACCCCTCGGCGCCGCCGTTGTTATGCCGCACGACGACGTCGAATTTCTCGACCGATGCGGGCGGCAGCTCTTTCGGCAAGACAGGCGTCACGTGCATTCCCGGCGTGAGGTATTGCGGATGGATGACGGGCTGCGCCGAGTCGGTGCACCCCGCTACGATGTCCACTCCCTCGGTGACCTGATCGGGGCTGTCCACCGCGACGACGTTGATGTCCAGCTTGTCGCTCATCTCGGCTGCGTAGGCTTCGCGGTGGGCGCGCGTGGGGCTGTACACCCGGCAGTAGTCGATCTTCCGCACCTTTGCGAACGCTTCCAGGTAGGTCCTCGCCATCCCGCCGGAGCCAAACATGCCGACTGACCGCGCATTTTCCCGAGCCATGTAATTCGCCGCGACGCCGGCCGTCGCACCGACGCGCATGTGCTGAATATAGCCGTCGTTCAGGATGGCCAGCAGTTCCGCGTTCCAAACGCTGAATAGCAGAATAAGGCCGCAGTACTTACCCGGCGTAACGCAGTATTTGTCGAGCGTCTGGCCCTCCGCCTCCCAGGGGAAGTGCATGATGTCGGACTTGAATCGGATCGCGAATACGCCCAGGCGCCGACTGGCGCCCTGCAGAGATCCGAAGACGTAGAACTTCTCGTCGCCGATGGGCACCCAAACGTCCCAGCGGCCCCCGGGGGGCGCAACGACGGCCTCCTTGTTCGCGAGGTCCTTATAGGCCGTGTCTAGGTAGTCGAGACAGTCGTCCATCGCTAGGACACGCCGCGCGTCGTCCGTATTGATGAGTAGGGTCACCGGTCACCTCCTGTAACGTCGCTAGCGGCAGACACGGGCCAATACCTGGATTCCCGCCTTCGCGGGAATTACGGAGGGGGTTTACGGATGCCCGGACGTTCCTCCTACACGTTGAAGAAACGCATGGCATTTCCGCCCAGCACCGCGGCCTTGTCGTCATCGGTCAGGCCGGGGTAGTGCGCAAGCTCGTCAATTTCCTCCTCGGCCTTGAGCGCATCCACCTCGTGGGGATAGTCGGATGCGTAGGCGAACGGAGTCGGCCCGACACGCTCGACCAAGTGGCCGAGCGTTCCCTCGCTGCCCTCGCATCCGATCAGCACGCGCCCGCTCTTGACCCACGCCTCGGCGTCCAGGTCGGAGTCGCGCGGCCGGTACTCGTCCTCGCGGGCGAGGCGGTCCAGCACGAACGCCAGCCAGCCGGCGCCGCCTTCCATGAACCCCACCTTGAGGTCCGGGAAGCGGTCGATGGCGCCCTGACGGAAGAACGATACGAAATTGATAATCAGCGGCAACGGATGATGAAGGATGTGCGAGGCGCCGTTGTCGATGAAGCCCTCCATGCCCAGGTTGAGGTTCGAGCCGCCGTGGAGCGCAAGCACGCAGCCGAGGCGCTGGGCCTCCTCGTACACCGGCCAGTACATCTCGTGGCCGAGGTTCAGCGGCAGCCCTCGCGTGGGCAACATGGCGCCCGGCAGCCCCAGGTCCTCCACGGCGCGACGGAGTTCCTTCACTGCCTCGGGCACGTTCTGCATCGGAATCAGCGCCATGGGATGCAGCCGGTCGCTAACGATCCGGTACTTCCCGTGAACGTAATCGTTGAACCCCTGGCACACCGCAACCGCGTATTCCGGGTTCTGGATGATGCCAACCGCAAGCCCGGCAGTGGTGAACATGACCGCCTTCTCGATGTCCGCGCGCTCCAGGAACGCCACCCAGTCTTCTCCAGAGCCCATGCGGTGCTCACTCGCGTTCACCCGCTCGCGCCCCGCCGCTCCCGACCGTCGGGCCTGCGGCATGTGCATCCCGTCTAGGCCAGGGAACAATCGATCGATGTTGCGGCCTCCCCGGATGGACGACTTGAAAGGCTCCGGCATGAAGTCGAGCATCTCCGGGCCAGCCTCAATGATGTGGCCGTCGCAGTCGACGACCGGAAAACCGCGCTTCGCCATCTCGTCCCTCCTCGGCCAGCAACGCCTGGCCCACGCCTGCAATACGGCTGCTTTCGTCGGCACTATACGCCGTTATCGCTCATTGCGCCCAAGGTCGGGTCCGGCAATGCCGATAGGCGTCAATCAAGGGTGGAAGCTCGACGTGCCGAACAATTCTGACCAGTATGGAAACGGCGAACGCTACGGCGTGTCGAGAACCTCTAGGAGTGTGAGGACGGTCCGCCAGTTCCGCATGGTGCTCGCGGTCTGCAATTGCGAGGCAAGATACTCGTTCGTAAGCTTGCTGCGGGCAACGCCGTTTGGGTAGTGCATGTGGGCGTTGCGCCCTCGCACCGCAAACGCATCCGGTGGGGAACGCTCCGGGTCGCGACGGGCTACCGCTTCGGCGCTGGGCATGTCCTCGAGAAATGCCACTTGGAGAACGAGGCAGGAAATAGGTGGTTTCCGGAAGGAAGTCGTCCCGGCCAGGCCGAGAATTCTACGCCGCGTACCGCGGCTCACATTCGTGCACTTCGCTCCGATGAAGAGGTTGAGGAATCCCTCGGTCCAGTCATGCGAATAATGACGGATCGACCTTCACGGTTTGTCAGAACCCACGCCAGCCTGGCAGGGCGGCTGCCTGCCGTACCCATGTCGCCATCTGCTCCTCGTCGAGTCCGTCCTCGTAGATGTCTATCCAGCGCGAGTCCTTGTCCTTGCCCGTGCCGGGTGGGACTGGTTGCAGCAACGCGCCTTGGAAAAACGTTACTTTTATGTACCGGGTGAAGACGTGGTAACTCAAGAACCAACCTTGGCCCTCGACGCCATAGAAGGGCGAGTTCCACCTGACGGCCTTGCGCACGTCAGGCACGTTGCGCACGATGAGCGCGTCGAGGCGGCGCCCAACGTTGTTCTTCCACTCCGGCATGGCCGCGATGTAGGCCTGCACGGGAGCGTCGCCGTCCCCCTTCGCGATCTGCGGGTTCCCGCCCGAAAGGAGGACCGGCTTTACGGGCTGCGTGGTGTTGTAAGCCACCGCCTCACGCACCAACGCCCTGAGCGCGGCATCATCTATCCTGTCCCCCTCGCGAAGGTCTATCGCCCGCCACGTGTTCCCGCCCAAGGTCGCGTTGAAGAGTTTCATGGGGTCAGGGAGCGCGGCTCCGTGTGCGAACGTGAGCTTCACCTTGTCCTTGTGGGCGTTGGCGACGGCCAATATCCCACCGTGCGACCACGCGGGGGACCCCATCCACTTCCATTCTTCGACCACCTCGGGTTCGACCTCGCGGAGGGTCCTGCGGATTTCGCTCAGCCTCTCGCCTCTCCAATCGCCCAAGCCCGCAATCTTCTCGTCGATCTTCCTGGACGCGTTCGAATGGTCTAGTGGCTTGGCCGACCGCCTTGCGCGGTCTTGCAGCCTTCGCGGACTTCTCTGGCGCTTTGCTGGGCATTGCATTCCACTCCAGTCTGGGCTTCGCGCAGTGGATTTCGTCGGGGGTACTCGATACTGAAAAATGGTGGAGCCGAGGGGAATCGTATTTAGGTACGAAATAGCCCTGTTTTTGCGGGCGTTCCCACAATAGTTACCACGCTATCCGACCCAAGGAACCCTTCCCAAGGAGTCGACTCTCAAACACGTTATCACGCCTGCAGAACCCTCGGCACCTCGCTCCAGACGACCTCCTCCAACCGATCAACCCTCACGCTGAGACACTTCCAACAGCGGAGGCGATGGGTGCAGACCCAGCGCGTAGCCTTGGACAAACGGGCAAGCTGGAGCCTGGAGAGAGCGAGACGACCCAGGCGATCCGGCGCAGGCTCAATGCGGTAGCGGAACTGTTGGGCGTGAGCCTGGAGGTTGGCCGTACCTCCGGCGCCGTTTACTTCTGGGCTTCGGAAGGTCGGCATCGCGGACAGGCCCCGCAAGAACTCAGGCGAATACTCCTCTCTCAGGCAATCATGAAGAACGCCTCGGTGCTCGTGGCGGTAGACCTGAGTTCTGCCGCAGGCTTCGGTCCCTCAAGCCCTTAGTGTGGTTCGAGTCTCCGTTAGTGGGCCTATTTTGACGATAGACAGAACTATCTTTGAGATGTGGTTGGGGGCAGTGTGAGCAGCCGAGGCCCTCGGCCTGAATAGAATCGCTTGACAGAGTGGAGGAACGCAAGAGAAAGATGGTGGCCCCGCCGCCCTCTTCCAACTCTCCTACGCCCCGTCCGATGGTTCGGGCCGGTCAGGGCTTACACCGCCCGGCATTCCTTGACTGGACGGTGAGTTTCGCGGGCGACGCGTAACGACTCACCGTTGGAGTCAAAAGGGACCCGTGCCATCGGCCATCCTCCGCCTGCTTAGGCTGTGGGACGCGGCAAGGCCAGTGGACCACCTCTCTAGCTACACCGCCCATTTCTCGTTCTTGAGAGTCAGCGGCCCAAGCTTCATATCGAGCGTTTGGCCGCGACATCGGCCTACTTCATTCCGCCTCCCGCTCCCGCGTCTCGCCCTTCGGCATCCGGTAGCCGACGCGAGGCTCCGTGAAGATGTAAGTGGGGTTGTCCGCATCGTCGCCCAGCTTGCGACGGAGCTTGCTTACGATGATGCGCATGGGCCGCACGTCGCCGTCGTCGTTCGCGCCCCGGACCCGTTGCAGCAGATGCTCGTAGATCAGCACCTGCCCGGCGTTGGCCGAAAGCTCGGTGAGCACCGGTACTCGATGGCCATCAGCTCGACCGGACGCCCCCCAAGCGTCACCCTGCGTTCGGCGTGGTCAATGGTCAGGTCGCCCAGCACATACAGCTCTGACTGCTCGGACACCGCCCGCCTTCTGAGGGCCGCCCTGATCCTCGTCGCCAGCTCCGTCGGCGAGAAGAGCTTGACGACGTAGTTCTCCGCCCCCATGTCGAAGGCTCGAACGATGAGCTCTTCGCGGCCGTAGGCGGACAGGAAGATCACCGGCACATCGCCCGCCGCCACGATGCCGGGTCGCCGGTCGCGACCACGGCGTAGCCCGCCTCGGTGAGCGCGTCCCGGACGTACCGCAGCGTCTGCGGGTCGTCGTCCACCACCAGGATGCGCGTCCGCTGCCGTCCCACCCGACCGGAGCGTTCCAGGAGTTGAGTAGGAAGGGTCGCGGCCTCTTCCACCACCGGTAGGGTGAAGGTGAACGCGTGCCCAAGCCCGGCCCCGTCGCTCTCGGCCCATATCCGGCCCCGTGGGTCTCCACTATCCCCTCGCAGATGGCGAGGCCCAGGCCCCGCCCCCCGCTGTCTCGCTCTCTTCTCCCCCTCGTCGTCGCCAGTCCGGGAGAACTTCTTGAACAGGTGGGGCAACCGCTCGGCCGGCACGCCCACGCCCTCGTCGGGCCACGGAAACCGCCACGTGGACTCCCTCCCGCACCGCCGTCACCCGGATGGCGGACGACTTTGGGCGAGTGGCCGGCAGCGTTGGGCAGCAGGACCGAGTGCATGCTGGACTCATCCACGAGTGACGCGGGGTAGCGGACGCCTCGTCCGGGACGAGCGAAGGCACAGCAGTTCTTGCTCCGGTCGAGGCAGGCAAGTACCCTGCATCCCGGAATGACACAGTGCGCTCTTAGTCAAGGACAGCCAAGAAGCCAGCCGTGGAGTAATGATTCGGCCCAGGGCGAATCGGAAGCTGGCTGACGCTGGGCCTGGCTGGGCCTTAAGGGCCTCCTACGTCATGACTCTACTGCAACCAAACCATGAGGTAGGTGACCTGATGACAGTCATCGGTCATCCTGCTGGCCGTCGGGGACAGTGGTGACATCTGACGATTACGTCCAGAGCGTGTTGGCCAAGTACGCAATCCCGGCTGGCCACAGGCAACAAGTCGAGTTGGCAGCCCAAGATGTCTATCCATGTGTCGCCGCATGGGCGGGGCCGCATCTGCAGCGAGTTCAGTACTCTGGGTCTTTCGCGAAAGGGACTACCGTGCGCGGGGGTACGGACGTAGACCTGTTCGTATCCCTCAAGCCATCCATGGGCGGCCCCCTCCGCGACCTGTACAACAACCTCTACTCGGCGCTAGCTGCATGGGGGTTCCGCCCCAGGCGGCAGAATGTGTCCATCGGCCTGACGGTGAGAGGCCTCAGCGTCGATGTCGTTCCGGCCCGCCGGCACACGGGCACTGGCCAGGACCACAGCTTGTACCGCAATAGGACAGGGACTTGGACCAAGACCAACGTGGACCGGCACATTCAGATAGTCCGGGGCTCGGGCCGCATCGATGAGATTCGTGCCACGAAGATATGGCGAAGGCTGCACGGCCTTGAGTTCCCTTCGATCTACCTTGAACTGGCCGTCATCAGGGCGCTCGGCCGGCAGCGGAATGGGCTGGCAGTGAACTTCCTGACCGTGCTTGAGTGGCTATCGGGCCAGATTCGACCAGCCGCCATCCTTGACCCGGCCAATACGGAGAACGTTATCTCCGATGACTTAAGCGCCAGTGAGAAGACGGCGATTGCGACACGGGCCGCTTGGTCACTGCGACAGCCCAACTGGGGACAGGTCATCTGGTAAGGCGTATGGATGCAGGAGGCCGGGTGCAACATCTGTTCAAAGCCAAGCAGGCCGAGATGGTCGCCTGCTTGCTGAGCAGTCGTCAGATATCGCATGCAGGAGAGATGGGCGGCGCGACCGAGGAGAACTGGCGGGAGCTGCTCAAGGCATACCTGCCAGGCCGGTACGCGGTGGAGGGCGGGTTCATAATTGACGTTGACGGTAGAGAGAGCCAACAGCTGGACCTCATCATCTTTGATCGTCAGTACTCGCCGGTCCTCTTCGAGGCCGGAGGTGTGCGCTACGTCCCCGCCGAGAGCGTCTATGGCGTCTTCGAAATCAAGCAGGACTTGAGTAAACAGCATGTCGAATACGCGGGAGAAAAGGTCGCGTCGGCGCGACGTCTGAAGCGCACAAGCGCTCCCATAGTCCACGCAGGTGGAGAGTATCCCCCGAAGGAGCCGCCGACGATCCTCGGAGGCATCCTGACCGCGATCAGCGCTTGGAGCCCGCCATTCGGAGGGCCGCTCACCAAGGCATTGGAAACCCTTGGCGAGGAGCAACAGCTGAATATCGGCTGCGCGCTTCAGAGCGGGGCTTTCACCGTAGACCGTCGCGGAGGCACTGTCTCGGTTACGAGTGGCCAGGCCGACTTGTCCCTAGTCTCCTTCGTTTTTTGGTTACTGGCCATGTTGCAGCGAATGGGCACTGCTCCAGCGATGGACTATGAGCAATGGCTGAAGGGTACGTAGAGCCCGACTGGGCCCAAGCGTCTAGCTGGAGGGTACGACAAGCATGAACGCAGCCGGGATTTCGATAGAGGATCTGCCCCTCAAATTCGAAGTAGCGGAGAGCTCGGTCGAGCAGTTCGCTCGGAGCCACGCGCCGACCGATATTTTGCGTGAGTTGGTTCAGAATGAGTACGACGCAGAAGGCTCCGACCTCGTCGTCCATCTTGGAAGCGAGCGGCTGGTCATCACAGGAAACGGCACACCCATCGACCCGGCCGGATGGGAGCGGCTCCGGGTCATGTTGGGAACCGGATGGGTTCCCAACTCCGAAACCTACATTGAGCCTAAGAAGAGCCAACTGGGTTCGAAGAACTTCGGTCTTAGGTCGTTGTTCACTGTTGGTGATGCGATATGGGTGTACTCCGGGGGCAAATGGTCCGTCCTCCACTGGCGACGAGGGGCCCTATACCCGCCTCGGGAAGCACAGGACTCGCCCTCGCGTGGAGTTCGTATCGAAGTGCCCTACCGTCGCTCGAAGACAGGCGCACTCGAACCATTCACTCCCAACAGACGAAGCGCATGGGTACAGGAGATAGGCGCTTCGCTGGCGGAGACACTGATCAAGCTGGCCCATACCGGTCGGTCGCGAAGTCTCCGCCGAGTCGTTCTTAGGACTGATGATGGACCGGAGGTCTCATGGGAGCAGCATGCTAGGGAAGTCCCAACGCCGGCCAGAGGGGTACGGCTGGTTCGTCGCCAGGCCGTGCAAGAAAGCGCCGGTAATAGGAAGAGCTTCATTGAACTGGAATACCAGGCAAGAGTACAGATACCCGCGTCGCATCGGCAGAAAGACTTTCCGGCGTACTTCAGAAGCGGCAGAAACATGTTGTGGATCGGTGTATCTATCAGGCTTGACAGAGGACGGCCCGATGCGAACTCAACGGGCTTGGTGTACTACCCCCTTGGCGCTCCATTGGCCCGGACCGGCAACCTGGTGAGCCTGAATGGGCCGTTTGATCTGGACAACAACCGCGCGAACATAGTTTCGCCTTCGTCTAGCTCGTGGAACGAATGGCTCATTCAAGAGTCGGTTGACCTCACCGTCAGGCTTCTAACGGCAGACTGGTATGAGCGTTTCGGCGCAGGCGCTTACCTAGCCCTTGAGGCTAGAGAGCGTGACTCTGGTAATCAGCTGGCTGAGACCTATGCCGGCGCCGTTATCGATTGCCTGCGTAGCGGAAAGGTCTGGGCGACTCGCGGGCGAGATAGAGGAAAGGTCACGTTCGTAGCTGCCGATACTCTGGTTCTACCTACCAGGCCTGAGTTCGATGGGTTCTTTGAGCCTGATGACTATCTTGACGCGAAGCTGGCGACGAACGACCGGATAGCCAGGTTCTCGTCCGACTGTGGCGCAAAGCGCTTTGGCCCCGATTCGCTGGTGAGGCTCAGGTGCGCAGGGGAAGACGCAAGCAGTCTCCGTACTCGTCCGCAACGCCAGGGCAACTGGTACTTCACTGACTTTGACCGGCGGATTCGCCAGCTCCCAATGCAGGTCAAGTTTGCCGAGGCTCTTGACAAGGTTCGGCTTACGGCCAGCCACAGGGATGATTTGCTCGACTCTGCTACGACCTTGGCAGCTGACGGCAGCCTTCACGCTCTTTCCGAACCCTTGCAGGTCGTGCCTTCGGATGGTTGGGAAGCTTGCCCCGTCCCGCTTAGCCAGCGTCTCCACCCTGAACTCGCTGGGTTCGGGACTCTTGGCCGCCTGGCGGAGAAGTTTGACATGACCGACTGGATTCGATCGACCGCTCGGCGGGCACGAGAAGACCTGGCCTTTGACGAAGAGCGGCGGGCGTTGATGAATGTCGTCCTCGCCCGTCATGGCCGGTTCGATGCCAGGACGCTAGGTCCGCTGCGCCGGTCGCCTGTGTTGCTTGACCATCGCGGGCATTGGGTCGAGCCCCGGAGGGTCACATTCCGTGGCGCCAAGGGGGCGCGGGCGCTCGCGCCTGTCCTCAGCTTTCCCGCCACGTCATACGCCAAGGATCCCGAACTAGGCCATCGCCTGTCCTTCCGCACGGAAGCTGACGGCGAGGACCTCGTCAGCCTTGCCGAGTGGGTCGGCACACATCCTGACAAGGCCCCTCAGCTTGAGGCTGCCCTACTTCGGCTGCGTCATCTGGTTAGGCCGGCCCAGTGGCGGCGTCTACGGGAGATTGAGTGCCTGAGAAGCTCGAACGGCATCCTGACAGCCCCTCAGAACCTATACATCAGAACGCACGCCGTCCTCGAAGTGCTTGGTGACCGCGTCTCCTATGTCGATGGGCCCAATAAGGCACTATACGAGCGGATGGGATGCAATGTCCTTCCCCGCTCCTCGGATATAGCCGCTGTCATTGAACAGAATCGTGATTCCGGCGGCCCCACAGCTGAGGCGCTCTACGTCGCCCTTGTCGAGGCGCTCCGAAGGGAGCGCCGCTCAGTCACGGCGCACGCTGACGAGGCCATCGTCTGGACTCAGCGGGGCTATGCCTCTCCTTCGAAGACGCTAGTGAGGTCCAGGGACCCGGAACTGTTCCTCGATGCTGTCGCTGTTGCAAGGCCGCGGTCGGAGAAGGCGGTCGAAGCCTTGAGAGCTCTCGGCTGCAGGACACGCCCAGTTCCAGCGGACTGGGTGCAGGTAATCACCTCGATCAGCAAATCCGTCGGAACGGACGGAATCGTGTCGAACTCCGACCGATCTCGCCTTCTCCGAGCCTACGCCGAGATCCCAAATGGCATTCCTGATGGCAAAGAGCTAACAGGTCAGCTCTTTGTTCTGGGCCGGGACGGTCGGCTTCATGATCCGAGTCACGTTTTCGTTGACGATTACCCTCAGTTGGCGGAGCTACTTGGCGCAAGTGTGTCAATCGCCGAGGACTCCAGCCAAGCTGCACTGCCCTTCTATGGTTCATGTGGCGTAAGGAGGCTTAGCGAGGCAGCCGTTCTCTCACGGTCCCAGTTCGGTACTCCGCAGGGCGAGCCGAACACGGTTGGGGCAACAAAAGCAAGAAGGCAACTCGACTCAAGCAACTTCCGATCAGGCCTTACAGCACTGATCAACCGTGAAGCCGCAGACCGACCCGGGCTTACCGTAGCGCCTCTCCTAGCTACGCGGTTGCCAAGAGTTCAGTCCCTAGTCTTCGTCGACTCTATCTCACACGAATACCAACTGGACGGGGTTAGCGCAACTGTTCAGGCCCGTCATCTCTGGGATGGTGCAACTCTAAATGTCGTTTGGACACAAAGCCGGACTGCTTTTCGCGACACCGTGTCGTACGCGCTGGCCGAGGCCGTAACCGGCTCGCCGGGTAGCGCTCGAATGCTCGCCTCCGCTATCTACCGGCTGCTTGAATGCAACTCGACCCAAGAGATTGCGGAGTTCCTCGCACTCCGAGGCATACCTTGGCAGAGGAATGTACCGTTTGAAGTCTGGGAAGTGGAGGGTGAACCCGGTGGGCTCGGAGAGCACCCGGAGCCTGATGGTCAATCGATTGCTGAGCAGATTGGAGACTCCTTGACGACGAACCTTTTGAGGCGAGCCAGCCAGACCGAGACAAACTCGCCTCCCTCTCCCAACAGAACCAACACCCCTGAACCGAAGCCCGAAGGCCGGGCCCTTCCGCCCATCGATGACGTAGTGGCACAGGAGGTCACCCTCGCTGGTACATACATATCTGCTGCGGCAGGTGGCACTGGCGGTAGTGGGAGCGGTGGTGGTTGGTCGCCGCGCGATCCGGAATGGGATCGTCTTCTTGGTGAACGAGGGGAGGAGATTGTCTACCGGCATGAACTCGAGAGGCTCCGCGAATCGGGACATGGGTCTCCTGAGTCGCTCGTCTCCTGGGTCGCACGCGACAACCCGACCGCGGACCACGACATTCGCTCCATCGCTGAAGACGGGGGCACGCTGTGGATCGAGGTGAAGTCAACGTCTGGCTTGGACGGAAACTTTGACTGGCCGGAGTCTGAGCTTGCCAAAGCCATGGCAGAGCGAGAGCACTACGTCCTGTGCCGCGTCTATCGCGTCAGCAGTACGAACCCGCTTGTGAAGCGTTTCCTCGATCCTTTGTCCATGATTGAGTCAGGCCATATAAGGCTTGGGCTAGGATCGGTACGTGCTCAAGTGGAGCCAGTTGGAACCGGTCAGGAGAGCGGAACCTAGCAGGCTGCTGAAAAACGTCGATGTGCACGGTGGAGATTGAGGGCGGGGAGGGGGAAGATAGAAGCACTCGAGATGGAGGTGGAGCGTATGCGTGGACGGCAGGAGCCCCAGGTGACGATGTTGGCCTTCGTGGACCTGGAGGAGCGCATGCCAGCCGATCACCCGCTCCGCACCATCAAGGCCCTGGCCGATGAGGCCCTGGCCCGGCTGTCGCCCGAGTTCGACCGGATGTATGCCGACGTGGGGCGGCCGTCGATTCCGCCCGAGCGCCTGTTGAAGGCATCCCTGCTGATTGCGCTCTACTCGGTGAGGAGCGAGCGCGCCTTCTGTGAGGAGTTGGACTACAACCTGCTGTTCCGCTGGTTCTTGGGCATGCAACTGATGGAGCGCAGCTTCGATCCCACGGTGTTCACGAAGAACCGGCTGCGGCTGCTGGGCGCCACGTAGGCCAGCAGTTGTTCGACGAGGTGGTCTTGGCGGCGGACCGGCGAAGAGCCTGCTGTCAGACGAGCACTTCACCGTGGACGGCACGCTGATCGAGGCGGCTGCGAGCCTCAAGAGCTTCAAGCCGCGAGACGCAGCCCCGCCCCCGGACGACGGCGACCGGGGCAACCCCTCGGTGGACTTTCATGGGGAGCGGCGCGCCAACGCCACTCATCAGAGCACGACGGACCCCGAGGCGAGACTCTTCCGGAAGGGCAAGGGGAAGGAGGCCAAACTGGTGTTCATGGCCCACGCGCTGATGGAGAACCGCAACGGCCTGCTGGTGGACTTCCTGGTCAGCGATGCCACGGGGATGGCGGAGCGGGATGCGGTCCCCGTGCTCTTGGATGAGGCGCGCGAACGCGGGTTCCATCCGCAGACCCTCGGCGCGGACAAGGGCTACGACACGAGGGGTTGCGTGGGGGCCATGCGCGCCCGCGAGGTCGCCCCGCACGTGGCGCAACACACGAGCGGGCGCTCCAGCGCTATCGATAGACGCACGACTCGGCATCGCGGCTATGCGCTCAGTCAGCGTCTGAGGAAGCGGGTCGAGGAGATCTTCGGCTGGATGAAGACGGTGGGCGGGTTCCAGAGGACGCGCTACCGAGGTCTGGACCGCACGGGCCTTGCCGGCTACCTCGTGGGGACAGCCTACAACCTGGCGCCGATGGCCAGGCTGATGACTGCTGAGACGCCAGTCCCACAGGCTGTGCAGGCCGCGTAAACAGGGGCCGCGAGACCGCTCCTCACGTCACAAGCCCCGAGGCCAAAGGCCCTCCACACGCGGTCACACCGCCCGGCAACGCGTCACTCAGCGGCATGGCGGACATGCCAGCAGCCCTCACATCGCCACGAAACCCTTTCTTCCGCAGCCTGCTAGCGGCATTAGGGCCATCGGTCATCGACCAGGTCGCGAGAGGCACGGCGCCGATTGAGGTGGCATCCTTGCCCAGGCAAGATACCCGAGCTCAGTGGAGCCCCCCAACCTTGACTGCGAGTTGTGCCTCACTGCCATGGCGTCACAGGCGTCCAGCTCCTCTGACAGAGGGTAGCCGCTCACCAAGGGACGAGGGAGCCTTAAGCCCATATCATCGTCAGCCCGTATCATCATGTGCCATATCGTAGCCCGTTTTGAAGAAAGCTCCAGCTACTGCACACATCAGTGCCGCACCGGAAAGAACTACCCAACGAAGCAACATATCTATATCTTCGCGGTTTGTGGCAACAGCTAACACTATGAGCCCTGCCCCGAATAGAATGCAGGAGGCGATCACGAGTACTCGTGATCGACCAGTGCGGCTAAGCTGTTGCCATAGTTGAACCGCAATCCAAACCGAACCAAGAGTCGAGCAAACGATAGCCGATATTGCTGTGGCTATTTCCAATGGAGAATTCATCAGTGGCTCGTTAGGCGAGTCCGTAGACAGCTAATCCACCGATACCAATGAGGACTAGGAGGCAGCCAAGAAGGAATTGAACCTGTTCAAGTTTGGGTGTGCTCAGACGTGCCTGAGTGACGTAGCCATACCCGATGAGCCCTATCCCAACCAGAGCGGTCAATGCACTCCCGCCCGCCACGATAATCCGCCAATGCTCCTGTATCCATACCACTACTATCGCCACAGCGATAAAGCCGAAGACGATCAACCAGATCGTATTCTCTTCATCTCTTCGTCTTCTTCGTCTTCTCGACATTCCTGTCCTAGCGTTTTACTCTCCGGGTATGATTACCGCACCCAGCTTCTCCGGGGCGAAGGAACTGCCGATGCCTGCCCTTCGTGCACACATGATATCACCCGTCACGCTCGACGAGCCGGATGGCGTTCCTAAACCGTGCCGTCCTCGCCGCGGGGGTGCTGCCGGGCGATGGGCCAGCCCGCCACCAGCGCCTCCTCCCCCTCGCCAGCCCCTTCCACAGCGGCCGTGGGCAGCACGTCATGGCCCAGCGTGGGCGGGAGTAGGACGGAGCTGCCCATGGCGGTGTTATGCTGCGTCTCCGAAGGCGGCTGCCCGCTGTAGCCGCTCGCGTTAGGAGGTAGACGGAATGCCCACGTTCGCCACTGTTCCAATAGGCGAGGCGCGCGCGAATACCGTGACAGGCCAGCGCGCTGCGCTGCTTCAGGAGTACGTCGTGTGTATCCAGCGCGTGCCCTCGGGACAGGCGGGGGTGCTGAAGCCCGGAGAGGGCGAGACGACCCAAGCGATCAGCCGAAGGCTCGCCGCGGCGGCCGAAACGCTGGGGAGGGACTTGGAGGTCCGCCGCACCGCCGGCCCCGTCTACTTCTGGCCGTCGGGGAATCGGCGACGCGGCAGGCCCCGCAAGGACTCCGGCGAGTAGTTCTCTATTCCTGAAGCCTATGCGCCACACCGACAGGGTTCATGCCCGTTGGGCATGCCTATGCCAGCTATGTACTGGCAGCTTGGAACACACGGATAATGTCCGGGCTGTCAGCGATGTGAGCTCACGTGACCGACGATAAGAACATATCTGCATCAGACGTCCAGTCGCTGGCCACGCGCGACGGGGTGGCGGCCTTCTTCGCCGCGCTGGGCTATCGCACCGACAGTCGGCAACCTCAGAGCACGGCCGCGATGGGCATCACTGCTGCGTCGCTGGAGCGCCAGATCAAGCACATCGAACGCGTCGCCCTGCACGGCGACGGTGCCGAGCCCTTGGACGTGTACCTGATCGAGCTAACCTCGGTGACGGTAGCAGCCACCCACGGAGTGGCTCGCGCCCTCAGGAACCGCGCCGGGAACTACCTGCTGGCGCTCACCGACGACTACGAACGCGTCGACTTTGTCCTACTCCAACGCTACCTGCGCGACGCCTCCCCTTCGCCCCTGACGACGCGGCAAGTTGTGGTGCGGCCCCGCATCCTCACCGTCCACCGCAGAAACCCCACGCAGGTCCAGTTGCGTGTCCTCCGGCGGTTCACCTACACCGAAGCGGACTCCGACGCCCAGTACGAGAAACTCCTCTCCGCTTACGCCGTGGCCGAGTGGTCCGAACCGCTGTTCAACAACCGTGCACTGTTCTCCGACTACTACCTGAACCAACGTTTGCCGGAACTCGACGAGTGGAAGGAGCGACCGGAAGAGGCGTATCACAATCTGCGCGGCTTCCTCGCCTCTGCGCGCCAACCCAGCAACGCCGGGAATACAGGGACGACTGTGCAGCCTCTCGTAGAACCGGCTCTCGAAGCGCTAGGGTTCAGCATGGCCACGGCTTCTGGCGGCGAAGGTCCAGACTACAGACTGTACGCTCCGAACGAAACTGAGAAGCCTGTCGCCTTGTGCCTGGCGTATACCTGGGGCCGGTACCTCGACGGTAGGGACGAGACCCGCGACGCGCGTTCGCCCGACGAGAACCCTGGCGCGCGGGTCGTCGCCGTGTTGGAGTCGGGCGAGGCCCCTTGGGTCATCGTCACCAATGGCAAGCTATGGCGCCTCTACTCTGCTAGGACCCACTCCCGATCCACCAATTACTACGAGATCGACTTGGAAGAGACCTTGGCCATGGCCGACCCCAACGAGGCTTTCCGTTACTTTTGGCTCTTCTTCCGGCTGAATGCCTTTGTCACCAAGAAAGTCCAACGGGACGGCCAAAGCCGCGAGATGTGCTTCCTTGACAACCTCGTGGAGGAGAGCGAGAGCTACGCAAAGCGGCTGGGCGAACGCCTGAAGGAACGGGTGTTCGAGCAAGTGTTCCCGCACTTTGCCGCCGGGTTCATCGAACACCTCAAGGGCCAAGTGGGCCTAGCTGGCCCGCGCCAGATCGCATTGCTGCCCGTGGCCGAGCAGCTCTCACTTAAGCGCGAGCCCGACGAAGAGTTCCGCCGCGAGGTCTTCAACGGGGCCCTCACCCTGCTCTACCGCCTGCTGTTTCTGCTGTACGCCGAGTCCCGCGACCTGTTCCCGGTGAAAGAGACGCGGGGCTACTGGGAGCAGAGCCTCACCAAGCTGAAGGCGGAAATCGCAGAAAAGGCCGGGGGCGTCGTGGATGCGGCCCCGGACCGGCTCCGTAGGGCCTACGGCAACTCCCCGGACAGCACCCGCTTGTACGATCGGCTTCTGAACCTGTTCTCAGTCATCGACCGAGGGAGTCGGGACTTGAACGTGCCACTCTACAACGGCGGACTGTTCATAACGAGACCGGACGGCGGCGACCACTCCCAGGAAGCCGAGACCGCCCGTTTCCTCGCCTCGCACAAGATACCCGACCAGCGCCTGGCCTTGGGCCTAGACCTGCTCGTTCGAGATCTCGACGATAAGCGCCACGACCTGGTGTTCATCGACTACAAGTCCTTGGGCGTCCGGCAGCTCGGTTCCATCTACGAAGGGCTGCTGGAGTTCAAGGTGAGGGTTGCCAGCGAAAAGATGGCGGTAGTCAAGGGCCAGAAGACCGAGGAGGTCATCCCCTATGCAGAAGCCGTCGCGTCCAAGCAGAAGATGCTGACCGACGGCCGCGGGCGCAACGCCCAGGAGCGCGTATACCAGCCTGGCGACGTTTACCTGGAGAACGACCGCCGCGAGCGCAAAGCCTCCGGCTCTTACTACACCCCGGATCATATCGTGAAGTACATCGTCGAGAACACCGTCGGCCCTGTACTCGCCGAGAAGTTCGACAAGCTGCGCCCGAAGCTCCGCGAGGCTCAGGCGGCCTACCGGAAGGCCGCCGCCAATGCAGAGGCTGTTAGGAGGCAAGGGATGAGGCCCGACGACCCAGCCAAGGTCGCCAACACCTACGCGGGCCTTGTAGACGACCTCTTCGACCTGAAGGTGCTGGACCCGGCCATGGGCTCCGGTCACTTCCTAGTGGAGGCGGTGGACTTCATCTGCGACCGCATTCTGGGCCAGCGCGAGGGCTTCCTTCGCGCCTTCCCATGGAACCCCGTCACCCGCTATCTCCATGACACCCGCGAAGCCATCGTTTCCGAGATGGAGCGGCAGGGGATCACCGTGGACGCCAGCCGCCTCAACGACATCAACCTGCTGAAACGACACGTGCTGAAGCGCTGCGCCTACGGCGTCGATCTCAACCCTATGGCCGTGGAGCTCACCAAGGTGTCCCTCTGGCTGGACTGCTTCACCATCGGCGCCCCGCTCTCCTTCCTTGACCACCACCTCAAATGCGGCAATTCCCTCATCGGCACGACGGTGCAGGAGGTGCAGGCCGAACTCGCCAAGCAGACTAAGGGACATGTGGCCGACCTGTTCGGTGGCCCGTTCCAGGGATTGCTCTCTGCCACCGCAATGATTGAAGAACTGCGCCGCATCCCAGACGCCACAGTGGCGGAGGCGGAACGCAGCCACAACCTCTTCGACGAGTTCGAGAGACAGCAGGCCCCTTACAAGGCCGCTCTCGACATCTGGGCGAGCCAGCACTTCGGCAACTCGAAGGCGAGGGAGTATTTGACGCTCGCCGGCCCTGATTTGGTAGAGCAAATACGCTCCGGCGGCGACGGCCTGTCCCCCGAGTACCGCAGTGCCATCAGCAAGGCCGCCGCTACAGGAAGAGAGAAGCGCTTTTTCCACTGGAATCTTGAGTTCCCGGAAGCCTACGTTGACCTACAGCGCGGTCGGTGGAAGCCGGAACATGAACAAGGCTTCGACGCCGTCGTGGGGAATCCGCCATATGTCAATGTGAAGAGAGGAATCGACCCAGCATTCGACAGATTTGCAAAAGGAGAATACCGCCTGGCCACAGGCCAGTGGGATATGGGAGTACTATTCTATGAGCGAGCTCTCCATTCGCTCCTTCAAGCCAACAGGCCGGTCGGATTGATTGTACCCAAACCATTCTTCCTGTCGGAAAGCTACGAGCAGTTCCGCGACATGTTAATCTCCGACCTTGACCCTTCCCACTACGCCCCCTGTGGCCAATGCTTTCAAGATGCCGGAGTAGAGGCAGCAGTAGCGGTCATCTGGAGAAGGCATCCCACTAGTCAACCACTTACGATTTCCGATGGGCGTAGCGGTAATACATTAGTCGAATGGAAACAGATATCGAAATCATTGATACGTGACCTACCATTCAAGGTCTTCAGTTACATCGCCGATCCCAGGCTCATCACAGCACTCTCCAAAGGCCAGTCCAACGGTACTCTCGTAACACTTGGGGCTGTCGTGTCGTGGACGAGAGGAGCAGAAATTGGAAAGAAGGACAAGAGCATAGTGAATAATCCCTCATATGACACGTATCCCGTGATCTTTGGCGAAACACTCAATGCCTATTCCGCTAGAAGTGCGGCGCACATCCGGCCTAACAAGGCTGAGCCATCTAAGTTCAAGGAATATTCGCTGTACGGATCCATTCCGAAGTTGCTACTCCGCAGAGTCGCACTGCTCCCCATTGCAGCAGTCGATACATCGGGAGCATTCACCTTAAACACCATATACGTTGCGCATCCTTCTCGGCAGTTTGAACCCTACGCTCTGTCGGTCGTCTTGAACAGCGCCATCTTCCGAGCGGCATATCAGCAAATGTTCAATAGCGACGACGAACTATTCCCATACATCAGAATCTCTCAGATCAATCATCTCCCCGTCCCGCTCGCTGCTCTATGTGACCCAATTCTGACTAAACTAGGCAATGAGATAGCCTTTAACGAAGGCAATAGGTTGAGCCGGATACGACAAGACGCCGAAACTAGAATTGCCAAGCTGTACAACATCCCAGAGGAGATGATACGAGGGCTCCTACAAACATACGTATACGATGTAGAGAAGGCGGGATGATTGCTCAGGCTCTCTTGTGGATTTGGTTGCACCCCTACAGCACTCAGGTGATTCACGGAGTGCAACAGGGCGGACAAGTGCATATCGCATTCGGCCACAGTGCGGAAGAGATAGCACGACTCTTCGTTGGTACATCCGTCACCAAGACTGGAAACGAATGGAAGTTCCGGATTCAACGCTATGGTGCATACAGGACTTCCTCGCTTCGGTTTTATGAGAACCCTCGAGGGTCAGCCCGTGCTGGTGAATGCCGAATCCCAGCACAGGGACCGACATCTCAGGGGCGGTATCGACTACTCAAGGACTCGGTACATTTGCTGGCACCCAATCGAGAGCCTGAACAATTCATCCTCTTTCTCCGCGATGAGAGAAGGCAGTTTCACATCCGGGTTCTCTCTGGAGAAGAAATCGGTTCCCAATTGCCAGCTCCACTAGTTAGGCGCATCCGCGGATCGCGACGGACTTCACGCGCCGCCACATGGATTGGAAGTCTCGTTTACGACGACGCAAGTGTCCTAGCATATTCGGGCACCGATGCCGCTGACGAGGCGCAGCATTCCCTTCAAAACCGGCGCCGTAGGCAGTTCGACCCGTTCGAAGAGGGATTCCCTACAGAGATAGTGATGGAGCAAGCCTATAGAGACCCTAGATTCGCCAGAGCTGTTAAGGAGCGCGACAATCACACTTGTGTTGTCTGCGGATTTAACTTCTTTGTGACTTACGGGGATAGGGGCCAGGATTTTGCAGAATGCCATCATTTGTTGCCATTCTCGGTCCTTAGAGGCAGACGGATATCCACATTGGATGAAGCCGTCACCGTCTGCTCCAACTGCCATAGAATGTTGCACCGGGGAAATAGAGTTCTTTCTCCAGAGCAGTTGAGAGAACTACTCTCATGACCCCAGGCACGGTCGTCATGTCAGTTGGATGTCCTGGTTGCGCTGTCGGAGTATGATGTTCGATAGTCTGACCGCGAGAGCTCTGTCAAGGAACTCGCCGATTGATCGGCAAGGACCTGACCCAACAACCGCCGAGTGGAAACCGCGGTGTAAGGCGCTATGCGTATCCCCTACGTTATAGACAACCAGAACAATCTGATGGCTGAAGTGCTCAATGGCATCCTGACGGAGCACTCCGGCAAGTCTCTAGACGTCGCCACGGCCTACTTCAACGTCCGGGGCTTTACGCTGCTCCGGGAAGGTCTGCATCGCCTGGGCAGCTTCCGCCTGCTGCTAGGCGATGAGCCGCAAGACGGCGAGGCCGTAGGACTTCGTCCCCGCGCCGCCTCGCGCCTGAGCCGCGAGCTCAACGCCTCTCCCTTTGACGAGGCGACCCTCCGAGCGGTAGAGGATCTCATCGCGTTCCTACGCCGCGACATGGTGGGCGTTGGCGCCTACCAGCAGGGGTTCCTCCACGCCAAGAGCTACCTCTTCTACGGCGACCTGCCCGCGGGTGGCGCCGACCGCTTCCAGCCGGTCGCAGCCATCGTCGGATCGAGCAACTTCACCGGCGCAGGCCTCACTACCAACACGGAACTCAACCTCTCCCATAAGACCGTACTCACCGATGATGAGATGGGCCGTGTTGGCCCCCCTCCTGTGGACGGCACCCAGGAGATGGAGATGCGCAGGGAGTTGATGAGCAGCGTCGGGGGCCAGGCCATCGCCGAGCTGGACCGTTGGTTCCGAGAGCATTGGGAAGCCTCCCGCGACTTCAAGGACGAATTGATTGAGCTGCTGGACGCCTCCAAATTCGGCCAGAAGGAGTACACACCCTATCAGGTGTACATGAAGGCATTGTTCGAGTACTTCAAGGACGACCTCTCAGCGGATGCTCCGGCTCCGGGCAAGTCCGCGGTTGAGTTAGCCGAGTTTCAGGAAGACGCCGTCAAGAGAGCGCGCCGAGTCCTAGCGCGCTACGATGGCGTGCTCATCGGTGACTCGGTAGGACTGGGGAAGACCTGGATCGGCAAGAAGCTCTTAGAGGACTACGCGTATCACCTGCGGCAGAAGGCGCTGGTCGTCTGTCCAGCGTCCCTCCGCCAGATGTGGACGACCGAACTCCGAGAGGCGACGATCGCGGCCGTCGTCCTCTCCCAGGAGGAACTCGGGCAGGCTGACTTTGATCCCTATAGCGTGGGCGATGCGGACGTCATTCTCATTGATGAGTCTCACAACTTCCGGAACCGCGCCGCGCAACGCTACGAGAACCTGGAGCGGATCATCAGCTCGAACGGAGGACGAGGGAGGGACGGCAGCCGCAAGAAGTTGATTATGCTGACGGCGACGCCCATCAACAACAACATCTTCGACCTGTACAACCAGATCACCCTGATAACCCGTGGCGACCGGAGCTACTTCTCCGGCGCCGGCATCGGCGACCTGTACCGGTTCTTCCTGAACGCTCGCCGCAACGTGGCCGACCATGAGACCGGGGTCGCGCTCTTCAACCTGCTGGAGGAAGTGGTGATCCGGCGCACCAGGGCCTTCGTCCGCAAGACTTACCCCGAGGCCATGATCAATGGCGAGAAAATTTCATGGCCGGAGCGCCGGCTCAAGACAGTCCACTACGACCTGGAGTCCACCTACGGCGGCATCTACGACAGGGTGGTGGCCGCGATAGAGGACCTCAAGCTCGCCCCCTACCAGCTCGAGACCTACAAGAGGGCCGGGGTCGAGAGGGACGAGTTCGAGCAGGGCCGGGAAGAGGCTTTGGCGGGCATCTTCAGGAGCCGCTACTTGAAGCGCTTCGAGTCTAGTGTGGACGCCTTTCGCATCAGCGTCAGGCGCGCCCTGGAGTTTACCCGGACTTTCGAGAGCTATCTTCTGGAGGGCAAGCTCCTCGACAGCGCCTCTTTCCAAAGGGCCATGCGCTACCTGTCTCGCGAGGATGAGGAGGAAGAGACAACCCCCGCAGGCAGAGCTGACGAGTTGGACGCCAACGAAGATGCCCGTGAACTGCTTGCTAGCCTACCGGCGCTCGATACGGCGCATTACGACCTCCGAGGCATTCACGGAGCGCTCCAACACGATGTGGACTCTTTGTCGGAGCTCTGGCGGCTTGTCAGCAACATCACCCCTGACGAGGACGCCAAGCTCCAGACCATCAAGGGTTTACTGTCGAAGGACCTGAAGGGCCAAAAGGTCATCGTGTTCACCTACTACCGGGACACCGCCCGCTACCTCTACCGAGAGTTGGCCGGCGACGGCGGCGGGGCCTTCCGCAAGAGCGCGGGAGACCCTACGATCCGCAGGATGGACGGCGGCGCGTCTCCAGCGGAGCGGGTCCGCCTAGTTCAAGCCTTCGCCCCCCACTCGAACAACAGGCCCGAGCTCGCGGGCTCCGATCACGAGATAGACATCCTGGTCTCCACGGATGTCCTGTCAGAGGGCCAGAACCTGCAGGACTGCGGCATCCTCGTCAACTACGACCTGCATTGGAACCCGACCCGCATGGTCCAGAGGGCAGGCCGTATCGACCGCATAGGATCGAAGCACCCGCTGCTCTGGGTCTACAACATGTTCCCGGAGGAAGGGTTGGAGAGGCTCCTTCGCTTGGTAGAAAGCCTCAACCGCAAGATCACCGACATCGACCGGATCGGGTTCCTCGATGTTTCAGTCCTCGGCGAAACTGTTCACCCTAGGAACTTCAACACGCTGCGGAGGATTTTGGACGAGGACGGCAGTGTAGTCGAAGAACAGGAACAGTTCGCGGAGCTGGCCAGCAACGAGTTCCTGTTGCACCAGCTGCAGAACCTGCTCGACACGGGCGCAAGGGAGATGCTCGAGGAGCTTCCCGACGGCATCCACTCTGGTCTCGCTCAGGCCGGCGAGAAGGGGCTGTTCTTCTACTTCACCGCGCCGGGGGGACGTGGAGAGGGGCGGCGTCACTTCTGGCGCTACTACGACATGCAACGCGACCAGGTGCTCGACAATCGGTTCCTGATTGCCAATCTAATCGCCTCTGCGCCCGACACCCCACGAGTCATAGGCGACTGCGACGTCTTTGCCATCCAGGACAAGGTGATCGACGACATCCTCAACTCTGTTCAGGAGCAGCAGGCGGTAGAAGCGGCTCCAACGATACTCGACCCCCTACAGCAAACTGTCATCACACTATTGCGCGGGTACTTGAACAGCCCGGCGGTCAGCCGCAGCGACGTTCGGGATGCCATGCAGCGTCTGAGCGCTCCTATGACGCACACTGCCATACGTGACCTGCGCCGGACCTACGAGCGGTTCCAGCAAGATCAGGACATTGAGTCGGTGATTAGCCACGTGCGCTCCATCGACTCTGTCGGCACCGGGGGCAACGTCACCAACTCCAACCCCCCAACTCGACTTCTGCGAGATGACCTGCATCTCGTGTGCTTCGACTTCGTTTGGAGTTAATGAACAGCATCGCTGGATCCTCAAGGCGAGCATGGGTGCTTATCGTCGAGGAGTCGGAGAACCCAAACGGAGCTCCAGCCACCTACATCCACCTGTCCACGCTCCGCCATCGGGTCGTCAATCTGCGCTCCCTGAGCCCCATCCGCCAGAGCCTCGTGTTCGCGTGTACGCCACCATGTTCCCCAGACGAACCCAGGTGGCAAAGAAACAGTCACCCCCATTCTTTGACCGACACGCGGTGCCAAGTGCCGTTCCGACCGTTCCGCGTCGAGGCGTCCCCCGTAGAAGCAGCTGGCGGGCCGTAGGAGCCAGCCGCCTCTCCGCTGAACCGGGCGTCCACGCCAAGTAGTGTCCCAGGAAGTGGTGTAAGAGACAGCGGGGCCTGGCAAGAGAAAGGCCACCGCGTCACCCTCATCAACGACAAGGATGAAGGAGGTGATTGGCGTCAACTAGTATTGCCGGTGGGCGTCGATCAGTTTTGCCGGTTCTGCTCCTCCTGTTGACTGCGTTGTTGGGCCACGCCGGTGCGGTAGCTGGGCACGTCGAATTCCAGGATGACCGAGTGGTGGACGACCCGGTCGATGGCCGCGGCGGTGGCCATGGGATTGGCGAAGATGCGCTCCCACTCGGAGAAGACCAGGTTGGAGGTGATGCCCAATGACCGGCGCTCGTAGCGTTCGGCGATGAGGGTGAAGAGCACCTCGGATTCCTCGGCGCCCTGGGGCATGTAGCCCAGGTCATCCAGGAGCAGGAAGTCGAAGGTGTCCAGCTTGCGCAGTTGACGCGGCAGGGCCAAGTCGCGCTTGGCTGCCAGCAGGTCCTGCACCAGCCGGTAGGCCGGGGCGAAGATGACGGAGCGGCCTGACTCCACCAAACGGTGGCCGATGGCGCACAGGGCATGGGTCTTGCCGGCGCCGGGCAGTCCGAAGGCCAGGACGTTGACGCCGCGTTCGACGAAGTCTCCTTGGGCCAGTTGGTCCATCTGTTGCCGCAGCAGCATGGGCATCCGGTCGTGCTCGAAGGTTTCCCAAGTCTTGCCGGGGGGCAGCCGGGATTCCTTGCGCAGCCGGTTGATGCGCCGCTGCTTCCGGTCCTCGGCCTCCTGCTCCAGCACCTCGAGGAAGACGGGCAGAGCGCCGCCGTGGCCGGCGGCGGTGAAGCGGGACACCGATTGCGCCTCCATGGTGGGCAGCCTGAATTGGCGGCACAGTTCCCCGATGCGTTCCTGCATGATGCCGGTGTCCATCATCGCACCCCCGCCAGCAGCCTGCTGCCGGTCAGCAGGCTGTCGTAGACCTTCAGGTCCGGCGCTCCGGCCAGAGTCAGCATGGGCGCCTCCGGAGGAGCCGGATTCGCCAACTCCCGCACCGCGCCGTAGTCGAAGGGCGCGCCGGCTTCCAGCAGCAACGCCAAGGCGCTGTCCACCGTGGATTCCATCGTTGTCGCCGCGAGGTGCAGGATGCGCACGTACTCCACGTCGGCCCTTTCGCCCCGCCGCTCCCGCAGCGTGTCGTAGGCCAGGCGGAAGGTCATGGTGGGAAACATCTGCTCCCGGGACCGGTAGCGGGCGAACGCCCCCGGCTTGCGCACGAGAGATCCGATGATGTGCCGATAATCGACGTGGGCTTCCCGCTCCCCGCGCACCCGCTCCATGCGCTCCATGTCAAACGCCAAGATCTATAGGCCGGTAAGTTGAGGAATCTGTTGTTGTCCAGCGATTCTGTCCCCTTAACTGAAAAGCGAAAATGTCATCCTAGGTTAGTCGGCGGCCACCAGCGATTGGGCGAGGGTCTCCACCTTGGCTCGCTCCTTGACGCTGAGGGAGATCTTCGGGTGGATGAAGACGGTGGGCGGGTTCCGGAGGACGCGCTACCGAGGTCTGGACCGCACGGGCCTTGCCGGCTACCTCGTGGGGACAGCCTACAATCTGGTGCGGATGGCGAGGCTGATGACTGCTGAGACGCCAGTCCCACAGGCTGTGCAGGCCGCGTAAACAGGGGCCGCGAGACCGCTCCTCACGTCACAAGCCCCGAGGCCAAAGGCCCTCCACACGCGGTCACACCGCCCGGCAACGCGTCACTCAGCGGCATGGCGGACATGCCAGCAGCCCTCACATCGCCTCGAAACCCCTTTCTTCCGCAGCCTGCTAGGATGTCGTCTCTGGCGACTTCGTTCCTGGCGAACTTGAGTACAACGGCTGCGCATGGTCGGTCAAGACCGTCAAGGACCAGAAGCCGTTCAGCAGGCGGATCGTGCGGCTGATATCGGGCAGGAACGACACGGCATACTCCTTCGACGTGACCGACATAAAGCGCATCGACCCAGACGACCTGGGGCGAATGGTGCTGGCGATATGGAACAAGCGTGTCAACGAGGGGGCGGATGAGCACGCGGACCTGCGTATCGCCGTGCTCATCCGCAACATGGCGACGAGGGAGTTCGTGCTGTTCGAGGAACCCGCAATGCGGTTCGTGCCGGACAACTACGCCTGGGAGTGGAACAAGAACAACAACCTAGAGGGCTACGATAGGGAGACGAGGGAGCACGTGTTTACGTGGCAGCGCGGTGGGACGCAGTTCACCATCAAGCGGAGGGTGCCAGCATCGGCGCGGCGGTTCAGCATCGGGCCTCATGTGCCACTCGTCGAGGTACACCAAGTGCTGGCCTACGTCCAATTCCGTGAGGACTGGATTGACATTCATGGCTGAGACTAGCATCTGCGGCACCTGTGGACGTGAGCGGCCCATAGAGGCTCGGGGCCAGTGTGCGACGTGCTACCACAAGTTGCGGCGTCGGGTAGGGATTTGCCTCAATTGCCGACGCGAGCGGCCCATCTACGCGAAGGGTGAGTGCAAATCGTGCAGGGACGCAGTGAGCAGACGTAGGCGTGTTGGCTAGTCAAGTATATAATTCCCTTTGAAATCCGGTTCAGCGAGCAATTCGGCCTGAGTTACAAGACTCTTCGGGACCATGCGTTCACGGTGGTTGGGGGCGAGGTGAAGAAGGCCCAGCGCATGGACAGGGACAGCCACACCCCCAACACATGGTGGCTCATCACGGTCGAGCCGGACGGCAACGGCGATGTCGCCATCACCCTGCCGGCCACCACGGACTGCGCCGACGATGGGGCCATCTGCACGGAGGACGGCGGAATGCTCTCCAACCTGCTGGAGTTCGCCGTCAGCGGTCCGGGCCAATAGCGGGCAACAAGAGAAGCCCGCATATGCATCCGAGCTTCGGGGGCGGTGGGAGAACAGGTTTCCTTGCGCGCCGCAGGGCTGAAGGCTTGGACATCCCCGTCGCGGAGGGGGATTGCAGCCGTCCGTGAGAAGGACTGGCGCTATGCCGAGACAGCGGATTCACTACGGGAGAATCACCTACGGCTTCCCCGACGACTTCCCGCAGCGGCTCGTGCGGTTCCAGGAGGAGTCCGGCCTATCGTGGTCGGAGATTGCCCGTCGCATCGGGACCTATCGCGCCACCGTATGGCGTTGGACAGAAGGCGTGGTGCGGCCCAACGTCAAGCACATGATGGCGCTGCTGGCGCTGGCTGGCTCGCTGGGCCTCGGCCACCTGTTCACTGAGTAAAGGGGGCGCGCCGGCGAGGGGCTGTCACCGCACGCCCTGAAACGCAAAAAGGGCGCACATATGGGTGCGTGGGCCGGCCTCCTAGCCCGAGCAAGGTCCCAGGCCGGTCTCTCGCAAGAGTGTGTCGGCAAGCTGGCGATACTCATCCGCCTCGTCCGGCAGGCCCTCGGCCTCCAGGTCCCGGATGAGGTTCACGGCGAAGGGCGCCGCCGGGGCCTTGCACCTCTCGCAGACGGCGCCAACCGAAACGCCATACAGCCGGTCTTCCAGGTAGCCGTCCACGCCTCTCCGCTCGTCGGCAGAGGTGTCGACTCCACACAGGGCCTTCTCCTCTCTGGCATCAGTGTCAAACAGGTGCATCTCCCTCACTTCGTACCTCCCGTTGGTCTCCAACGTCACCTTCATGGTCTCATCGTCGCGGTTCTTCATCGGCTCTTCTCCCTTTCCTGAAATGCAAAAAGGCCGCATACATCGATGGGCGGGGGAGGTCGTCGCAGATAGTGCGACGACCTCCCCCGTGTCCCTGCGGTCAGCGCACCCCGCCGACCGGCCCCTAGAACAACCGCAGCGTCTCGGGTTGCTGTTGGTCTGCCCCTCCCGCGGCGGCCTCGGTCTGCGCCGGACCCTGTGCGCGCCGGGGCTGACGCCTGGCCGCGGGAGCGGGTCTCTCGTGAGCCGGGTACTTGGGTTCGTCCTCCCACTTGGCTCTCGCCCTTTCGACCACCGCCAGGGCCTCCTGGGTCAGCTCCGATAGGTCGTGGTCGTCGAAGGTCTCGATGTGCGGGTCCGACGAGGGCTGCTGCACCCCGATGGTGGCCCTGCCGCCCTTGATGGACACGACGACCTTCAGGTCCTCCGGCGCACCGTCCTGCGCCTCGGCGTCGTCAGCGCCCTGCGGGTCCTGTGCGGCGTCCTGCTCATCGGCAACCGCGGCTTCCGTGTCCTCCGCAGCTTCGTCCTCCGCCGCTTCGCCGAAGAGACTTTCGTCTGCGCTCGGGGCATCCGAGCGGGTTGCTTCCGTTCCGTTGTCGTCAGGCATGGTTGCTCCTCTCCTTGATGGTTCTCTGGCTGCGTTTATGTGCGTTGTTCACCAGGAAGCTACCGCGACTGTCGCCTGATCTCGCCGAGGGTCATCGGCTTCCAGTACAGGTCGCGCTCCACGGCGGGGACACTGCCGAATACGGTGACTTCCGAGAGTTCCGTCAGGTCGAAGTAGCCAAGCTCGGTCTCGAACCCCTCAACGAGGCCGAAGCACAGTCCGGTCTCGGCGTCCCACTCGGTGATGTACCACCGCCACCCGTTGTAGGGGCTGAACAGCTTGGCTGGGGCGAGGACGGCGTCGTGGTCGTCGACGTTCTCGTTGGCGTACAGGGGCGGGATGGTCTCGGCGAGCTCCTTGGTCATCAGCTGGTGTCCGCGTAGCCCGCTGTGGGCGTCCTGCCAAGTCGCGGCGGTCGTGGCGTTTCCTTGTTGGTCAAGCATGACTTTCTCCTTGTTGTTCTCTGATTGGGATTCGTGAACGCAGTGATCTAGGACGCTGGCTCGGAGTCGGTCCGCGCCACCCGCCCCACCGCCTCCGGGGTGGCGTAGGTCGGATTGACCGTTCCCATCTCCATGTCCAGGTAGAGGCCCATGAAGGGGCAGGTCCCCGCCGCCATGCGGCGGACCACCTGTAGCACCAGCGACGCCATCATCTGGTTGATGGTCGGGTCCTGGTCGGTGAGGTCGAGGGCCGCCGCGCAGTCCACGTCCGGCGGTCTGGTCGACACGGCGGTCAGCAGGTCGGGGCGCTGCACCGTGGGCGCGGGGAGCAGGCGGCAGGTCTCGCCCGCGAAGGCTTGTTCGTCCCCGAAGTCCCGGTCGGCGACGTTGCCGATGAGGACTTGGCCCCAGTTGGTGTCGTTGCCCGCGTCGATGAGCCACCGGCGCGGGTCGCCCGGCAGGGATTCGGCCATCGCCCGCCGAGCTGCGGCGTTGTCGGCGCAGCCGATGAGCAGGGAGTTCCCGTAGGAGGGAAGGCCGGGGTAGCAACCCCCATCGGGGCGGGAGTCCGCCTCCGCCCCCCGGAAGGGGTAGACCGAGTAGCCGATGGGGCGCCGGTAGGCCCGCGCCAGCCGGTCTGCGAGGGCCTGGCTCTTGAAGCGCCCCACGTCCTCTGCGTAGAAGTTCTGGCGCAGCAGGTTGTGGGGCTCCACCCGGTCGTGGTCGACCAGGACGATGGTGGCCTGCCTGCCCTGGAAGAGCCGGCAGAGGCCCTCGGCTACGAAGCCGCCCGTCCCGCCGCAGCCGACCACGGTGATCCAGGGGTTGTCGAGCAGGAATGCGTTGTCCAGGTAGTAGGGCATCTTCAGTTCACCTCCCTTGTCGTTGGATTGATGTCTAGCGTCGGTTCCGGCTCCGTGCCGCCGAACACCTGCGGCCAGTCCACCGGGGCGAAGTGACCGTAGACCCCGACCCGGAGACGCAGCTCGGGCCGGAGAGCGTCGAGGCGTCCGACGACGCCGTAGATGCGGAAGCCCTGCTCGTCCCGGTCGTCGGTGGCCGAGAAGAAGGCGCAGGAGCCTCCGTGGGAGTGGAACTCGGCGACCACCCCGGCGGGGGGCTGATACGCCAGTCTCGTTGCGGTGCCTGCCTGTGGGGGTACCACCAGCCGGTAGGCGTCCCCGCCCCACCGCACGGCGAAGAACCGCTCGGTGTCCGGGGCGTCCTGGAACCAGCGCAGCCCCACCTCGAAGAGCTGCGCCGGGATGGGGCCGTGGGAGAATTGCACCTTCTCGGCCACGGGAGCGAGCCCGCGCACTGGGCCGGGGGCGACGAGCACCCGCGCCGTCAGGTGGGCGCTCCGGGACTGGACGTAGACGCCCCCCGACCCCAGCACGTAGTCGTAGCCGATGCCCTGGACGCCGGCGAGGCCGCCGGGGTGGTTGACCAAGTAGCCCACCGGCCCCGGTCCGGCGCTAGAGGCGGTAGCCCCGTCTCCCCTCGGAGACCGCCATCGCCTGGCCCACCGTGCACTGGGGAACAAGGTCTTCAGCCGGGTACTCAATCTGTCCATCTATCTCCTCCCATAGTGCGATTAGGTTGTCGGGGTGTTTCTTCGAGCGGTCCCGTGAATCGCCGGTAAGCGAGAAGTAGGACTGGAAGAAGGACTCCGGGATCAGCCCGACCTCCTCGGGGAACCGGTGGCTTCCGGGACAGACCCGACCGTCGCCAAAGACGTTGAAGGCGGGGGCCCGGAAGAGGCGCTGCTCGGGGCCGGCCGGCCGGCTCGTTGCGGCGTAGACCCAGGGCGCGCGGCCCGGCGAGCAGACGAAGACCAGCCCCGGCATCGGAAGCCGGAGCCGTGCGGGGGGCTTGAACGCCTCCCGTTGCAGGGCCGCGGGCCACACCTGCGGCGGCCGCCAGAGGGCAACCACCTGTCCCGTCTCGCCCTGGCCCCACCAGAGGGTTTCCTCCGGCAGCAGCCCCGAGGAGGACCCCAGGTGCTGGGTGAATACGTTGGCGATCGCGTCCGCCGAGACGGTCCGCACCCAGGTGGAGTCGTCCTCGAAGCCCCGAAGCAGGATGGTCTCCTTGTAGACCTCCAGCTGAATCTGGAGCTCGTCTCTGGGCACGTCCGCCTGTCCCGGCAGGGACCATTGGGTCGTATCGACTTCAACACTCATCGTTGTCCTCCTGTTCTTGGTTGGGGAGCCGCCCCAGGGTGAAGTCCAGCATCTCGGCGAAGCGGCCGGGGAGGTCCTCCTCCAGCCAGTCGGTCAACCGGGTCACCGAGTCGATGAGGGCGACGGCTTTGCGCCACTCCTCCGTGCCCGCCTTGATCACCTCGTCCTCCCAGGGGTCGGAGAACCCCTCGTACATCCCGTCGTCGTAGCAGGCGTCCAGGAAGAAGTTGCCGGTCTCGGCGAAGACCCAGGAGGCGGCCAACGCCGCCCCTTCGAACCCGGTCCCCTTGACCGCCTCGCCAAGGTCGTCCAGGGGTATGCCGCCCTGGGGAATCCTCTCCAATGTCTCTTGCGGGATGCGGGCGGCGGCTGACTCCAGCCAGGCCACCCGGAGCCCGTCGGGTTCCTCGTAGAGGGAATCGGGGGGCTTGGCCAGGAGGACCATGGCCGAGAGCCCCTCGCGGTATCCGTCCCACATCTCGTGGAGGCCGTCGTAGCCGAAGCCCATCAGCTCGAAGGGGATGCCCCGCCGCAGCCAGGTCCAGGGAGGTTCGTCCCCCTCGTCCATGTAGAACTCGAAGAACGGGGCGTAGAGGGGGAAGTGCCGCTCCCCGAAGAGCTGGGCGAAGCGCTCCACCCTCGTGCGTATGTCGGGGGCCGAAAGCGCCGCCTCCGCCTCCTGGGGAAAGAGACGGCGCGCCAGCCCCGCGAACCATGCGTAGTCGTCGGCGTAGCCGACCAGCGTGACCAGATCCCGCAGCGACGGCGGACGCCGCAGGAGCAGGTTCGCCAGGCCGCTCAGGACCGCCGGGGCCGCAGCTGCCATCGCAGCGCCTCAGCCAAGCGGCCCGTGGCCGCGGCGTAGTCCTGCGCCTGGACGCAGGCCAGCTCCACCTCATGCTGCCGGGCGGCCGCGGCGTCCAGGTCGAAGGCGCCGTCGGGCCGTGTGAGCTCCGCCGTGAGCTCGATGATTCTCAGGTCCGCCGGCGGGGTCGCCGCCAGCAGACCGGCAATGGTCCGGTTGTCCATCGGGCTCACTCCTCTAGTTCCGAGCGTTGGGGAAGGCGCCCTTGGTGCCCACCCGCCGCTGGAACTCGTAGATGGCGTCGTTGCCCCGTGTTGTCTCCTTCACCGAGGCGTTGGCGATTTCCCCGTAGAAGTCGCTCAGGGTTGCCTTGACCTGATCGACGCTCATCTGGGGGTCGGGGTCTGGGAACTCGCGGTCGTCGTAGACAAAGATTCTTGCCATTGGTCCATCTCCTTGTGTTCGTTGTCTTCCGCTGCATTGCCATGTGCGGAGAGGCCGTCGCTCCAAGGGCGGCGGCCTCCCCGTGCTTGCGGTCTAGCGTCCCGCGCCGACCGGCTCCTCCTCCCGCTCCTGTTCCACCGCCCACTCGAACAGGGACAGTGACGGGGCCTGGGTCTTGCCGCCCCGGCCCCTGGGCTTGACCGGCTCTTCGGCCATGAACTCCGCCCAGGAGACCAGCGACTGCTGCGGCTCCGGGGCCTCGTCGTGGTGGCCGTTTCCGTTGCCGTTTGCGTGGCCGCCGTTGCCCACGACCAGCTCGACCGTCGGCCCGATGCCGCCTGCGTGATGGCCGTTTCCGTTGGCCCCGTTGCCGTTGACCGCGACGGCCTCCGGCTCCAAGTCCACCGCCTTCCAGTCGTCGTCCACCAGGTATTCCTCGGCCTCGCTCTCGGCGTCCCTGGCCTGGGCGAATACCGCCTCCACCGTCTCCGCCTCGTCTTCCTCCTCGTCGCCGCTGACGATCCTGCGGGCCAACGCCATCATCAGGTCGTCCCCGTCGTCTCCGTAGGCGGCAAGCCCGTCCTCCGGCAGCTCTCCCTCGACGGCGAGGGAGCTTTGCAGCTTCTTCGCCACCAGCTTCAGCGCGTCGGCCTGGAGGGTGTTCCGGTAGGCCATGAACACCACCTTCACCGGGCGGGTCTGCCCGATGCGCCACGACCGCCGCGACGCCTGCCTCATCACGTAAACGCTGTAATCAGTTTCGAACCAGACCAAGGTCTGGAAGTCGATGAGGTCGAGGCCGGTCTGCACCAGCCGGGGATGGCAGACCATCACGTCGATGCCCTGCTTGACCTTCTCGGCCACCCACTCCTCACGGCGGTCGGGGGCCACCGCCTCGGCCTTCATCACCGCCACCCGGAACCCGTGGCGGGTGAGGATGTCCTCCATCCGCTCGGTGATGTCCCGTGTGCCTGTGTGCGTCGCGTAGACCAGCACCCTGCGTCCCTCCATCCGCTCGGCCGCCACCAGGTCCACCAGGGCCTTCTCCTTGGGGTAGAGCTTCTCTTCCGACAGGGGCGGGACCTGCACGATCACCTCCCCGCTCCGGGGGTCGAAGACCGTCTCCCCCTTGGTGCAGCCTTCGGGGTAGGCAAGCAGCGTTTGCAGGTAGGTCGCCAGCAGCCGCTTGGAGCCGCTCCTGAGCGCGTCCGCCAGCTCCTTTCTGAGCTCCTCGTACACGGTGGTGTAGGCCGAGCGCTGGGAGTAGCCCGTCGCGTCCTCCTCGGAGTCCATCGAGGAGAGCAGGATCTGCTCGTCGTAGGGGGGCAGCCCCGACGCCACGTCGGAGAGCCGCAGGAAGACGGTGTTGCCGATGATGTGGAAGAGGGCGCTGGGCACGAGGCCCGGACGCTCCCTGACCACCTTGCGGAACTGGCGGCGGCGGCTGTTGCGCCCGTCCTCCACCGTGTCGTCGTCGTTCTTCCCGACCGTGACCTCCTCGAAGCCGTACCGCTGTATCCAGCGGTGCTCGTCGGAGCGCTCGAACTCCGTCCTGAGGTCCGGGCTGAACCGGTAGAGCAGGTGGAAGAGCGTCGAGCTGTAGCCGCCCATCAGCGTCCCGGACAGGCTGAGGGACTTGCCGCAGACATCGGCGAGGACCCCGGCGGCGATGCCCTGGGCCGAGCCCCGGCCCTTGTACTCATGCACCTCGTCGCCAATGAGCAGGTCGAAGAAGCCCTTCATCCGGTGCTTCACGTAGTCGGCCAACGGGTAGCGGGCAGGGCCGGACTGGTCGGCCTGCCACAGGGGGCCGCCGCAGCCGGCGCAGGTGTGCTTCCTGCGGTTCAGGTCGGCGTCCGTCAGGGGCACGCCGTCCTTGTCCACGACCTGCGCCGTGCAGTCGGGGCAGCAGGGCACCCGGAAGGGCTCGCCCGTCTCCTCGTCCCGCAACAGCTTGCCCTTGGACACGGCCCACCGCTGTAGCACGGCGGACATCCAGCGGTAGGACAGCTTGGCCTTCTCACGCGACATGACCGCGAAGAGGGGGCCGGAGCCGGTGGAGATGCGCAGCCGCTCCAGGTCGGTGATGGACCTGACGATGACGGCGCGGGCGCCGGGGACCGTCATCTCCACCTCCCGCTTCCACTTGGCCACGAGATGCGGCGGGCAGAGCACGAGGACCCGCTTGAAGCCCGCCATGTGCGCGGCAGCGGCGGCGATGAAGGTCTTGCCCGTGCCCATCTCGCCGACGACGGTGGTGCCCCGGTGGGCTTCGAGGGAGAGGGCCGCGCCCCGTATGGCGTCCTCCTGCGCCCCCAGGGGCTTGCGGAGCAGGCGGGGCATCTTGTGCCCGTTCTCCGAGGGCCGGTAGAGGGGCGGGTAGGACTCGACCACCCGTTGGGCGATGGCCTCCTTGAAGGTGTCGATGAACTCTCCGAGGTTCATGGGGTGTCTCCTTTCTTGAGAGCACCCCACGGAACCTCAGTGCGTCCGCCTTCCAAGCGTCGGGCGCACGTGGCCCATTGACGCAAGGCGCACCTCGCCCATTACCTCCCCAGGGGGACGCTAAGTGAGTGGGTGCCTGGGCGGAAAGCCCCGGGGGAGCGCCGTGAGGCACCCTTCGATGTGTGCGTTCTGCTGGATGTTCCATTCTCCAAGGCTGCGAGGCCCCGTCCTTCGATGGAGCAGGCGGGCCTCGCTGTGCGGCTCGGTGTGAGCCGTCTATGCGGCGTTGGGGAGGGGCTCCCGCCGCTGCACGTCGTTGTAGCAGCGGCCCTTCAGGTGGTAGGACTTCACCGGGGTGGAGACCGCCCGTCCGCCGATGATGTCCACCGAGGCGGTCTGCATGGCGGGTTCGCCGGGGGCTATGGGCTGCCCGCACCGGGCGCAGGCGTCGAGGACCATGGTCTTCTGCATCGTGCTTCCTCTCTTTCCTCTATTGGAGTGTTGCGTCCAGACGAAGCGAGGACCCGCGCTTCCCGGTGGCGGGATGGCGGGGCCTCGTGGCGCGGCTCGGTGGGTTGAGCCGTCTTAGGCGGCGATGTCGGTGATCTCGCCGCCGTGCAGGTCCAGGGCGACCACGGTGGTCTTGAGCTTCTCCCGGTGGACCTCCTTCTCGGGGCTGTCCTCCACCATGACCATCTCCTTCGAGGTGCGGCCCTTGACCAGGATGCGCCGCCCGTCGGCCTCCAGGCAGAGGTTGTCGAGGAAACCCGCCGCCACCAGCATCGCCATGTGGCCCCGTCGCAGGGGCATCAGGGGGCGGCTGCGGTTGTCCCTGGCGGGCCAGAGAGTGTCGGTGATCTCGGTGCTGGCCCACAGCCCCGACCGCCGTGCTTCGGCGGCGGCCGCTACGGGGTCGACGGTGCGGGTGGTGAAGAGGATGTCCCCGCTGGGCGTGGTCTCCGGGCTGTACTCCCTGTAGGGATGGGAGCGCAGCGGCTCCGGCTCCCCCACCGCCCACTCCAGCACCATCCGCTCCGCGTGGGCGTCGGGAACGGGGTCGGCCTTCCGGTAGCCCATCAGGACCACCTGGTCGAAGACCTGGCCCTCCGGGTCGGGGAAGGCCCAGCAGCGCATCCGCCCGTAGTGGGTGGAGAGATACCGGGCCGAGACCGCCAGGCGCTGCCGGGGAACGATGAAGACCAGCAGCCCGGCGTCGGCCAGGTAGCGCGTGCAGTGGGTCAGGAAGGCGTGCTCCGTCCGCTTGTCCGCCGAGTCCCAATCGTAGGGCGGGTTGAGGAGCAGCAGCCCGAAGGCCCCGTTCGCTATGGATGTGGCGAACAGGTCGGAGGCCAGGGCGCGGCCGAGCCGCCCCTCCGCCTCCTGCGCCCGGTCCCGGTGCAGCTCGACGCCGTAGGTCTCGATGGCGATGGCGTTGGGCCTGTCCAGCCGCTGGGCCAGCTGCGCCAGCGCCTCCCCCGCCCCGCAGCAGGGGTCGAGGATGCGCAGCGTGTTCCGGCCCCGGTCGTAGGCGCCGGTGGGAGTGTCGATCAGCTCCGCGATCAGGTCGACGACCCTGGGCGGCGTGGGGTAGAACCCGCCCTTTGCCTGTGCAGCGAGTCTCATGTCGTTGCTCCTTTCTCTACTTTCGTCTATCTCTTGCCGTCAGGAGGTCCTCACCCAGACGGACTGGGCCTTGCGCTCGCGCGTCTCAAAGCCGGCCTGTCCCGCCGGACGGAAGACATCCCACGCGGACTCCGTCCGGGGCTTGGCCCACTCGTAGGTGCGGCCGTCGAATGTGTCGCGCAGCGCCCCGTCCACGACGGCCGCCACGTGTTTCGTCGTGCCGACGATGCAGTCCCCGAACCGGCGGTGCGCCTCGGTGAACGTCGGGCGCGCTCCCGCCGGGAGGCGGACCTTCCGGAAGCCGTAGCTCTCGAGGACGCGGTCCTGGACGCGCCTGGCGGTGATCTGGCCCTTGAGGCGGGGCGCCTTGCGGCTGCGCTCCCGTATCGCGTAGGCGTTGCCGCTTGCGGCGTAGCCGTTGCGCTTCATGTGCTCGGCCATCGTGAGGTAGACGGCGCGGTAGTCCTCGCCGGCGCAGACGGCGATGGCGCGGACGACGCAGTCGCCGGTCCTGCCCCGGTAGCCGGCGGCCTCCCGGCCGCCGGCGTCGTAGCGGTAGTCGATCATGACGTCGCGCCTCCCGACGCTACCGGCTCCTCCCTGGGCAGGGTGAGCCAGCCCGACGCCACCGCGCCCGAGAGGTCCTCCCGGAGCTTGCCGGCGTTGGGGGAGCACCGATAGGCGGAGACGCCGACGGACTGGAGGGGGACGATCTCCCCTTCGTCCAGGCCCCGCCGCCAGAGCCAGTCCGCCCAGGAGCCGTGCAGGGGCAGCGGGCTGCGCTTGTCGAGGAAGCGGTGATGGAGCGCCGGGGCGTCCTCATCGGTCTGCGCCAGCAGCAGGAAGGCGTCGCGGTCGCAGCCGAATTCGGCCATGGTCGTGTAGACCATGGCGTGCCAGCCCCCGGAGACCGGCAGCCGGGCGATCTTCGTCGTCCAGGTCCCCACGGTCTCCGGGGGGATGACGCACCGCTTGTATCCGCCCGAGAGCGCCATGCCATCGGCGCCCCGGATGATGTGGGCGACGTCCGGCGGCTGCTTGAGGAGGGAGGCCCAGATCGCCTTGACGGCCGTCTGGGAGCCGACCATCGAGACGAACCAGAGGCCGTTGGTCTCCTCGTCGCGGGCGAAGGCGTCGGCGGTGGCCGAGAAACCCCCGGCCGAGATGGTGTACAGGTCCTCGGGGTTTAACGTGTGGGTTGCGAGCATGGGATGTCTCCTTTCCGGTGTGTCGGTGATGCGCGGAGGGGATCCCCCGCGTGTAGGGCGCAGGTGGGCGCCGGTCTTGAGGTCTCGCGGCTAATCAGGGATGACGCCGCGCTCCTTGAGGCTGACCACCCCTGAGCGGCCGATGACCATGTGGTCGAGCAGAGCGATGTCCAGGAGCTTGCCCGCCGCAACCAGCTCCCTCGTCACGGCCGCGTCCTCCGCGCTCGGTTCGGGGTCGCCCGAGGGATGGTTGTGGGCGACGATGACGCTGGGCACGGCCTCCATGACGGCGGGGCGGAACACCTCGCACGTCCGGATGGTGAGCGACGAGATGTTCCCCTGGTAGATCACCCGCTGGCCCACGACCCGGTTCTTCGTGTCCAGCAGGAGCACCCGCATCTGCTCCTGCGCCAGGACCGCCATCTCCGGCTGCAACAGCAGCCGCACGTCCTCCGGGCAGGAGACGACGGGCAGCGCCCCCGCCGGGCGCTCCGGCTGGGTCTCGATCTCGTAGCGCACGGCCAGCTCGTTCAGGATGCCCATGTGGCGCCGGAGCGCGTCCGCCAGCATCTGTCCCGCGTTGGCCGGGAGGGTCTGTTTCGGCAGCTTCGTCTTCATCGTTGACCTCCGCCTGGGGTGATTCGGTCTGGAACGGAAGCGGGGCCGCTCCTGTAGATGGGAGCGGCCCCGTGGTTGCGCCTTCGGGAAGGCGTCGCTCTGCGGTTGTGGACCGACCGGCTAGAAGGGAGAAGCGGCGACCGGCTCCTCGATGTCCGAGGCGTTGCCGTTGTCCTTCCCGCCGTTGCCGCCCCTGGAGTCGAGGAAGACGACCTCGGAGGCGTGGACCTCGGTGCGGTAGCGCCGCTGCCCGTCGTCGCCCTCCCAGGTGTTCTGGACCAGGCGTCCGGCGACGTAGATCCGGTCGCCCTTGCCGACGTACTCGTTCACCGCCTCGGCCTGCTTGCTCCAGCAGACGACCGAGTGCCAGTCGGCCTCGACCTCCCCGTCCTGGCGGCGGCGCTCGGTGGCCAGCCGCAGCTGGGTGACGGCCGTGCCGCTCGACGTGTACTTCATCTCGGGGTCCGTTCCCACTCTGCCCAACAGTTCCACTTTGTTGATGGTGCGTGCCATTTCGGTTCCTCCTGCATGGTGTGGCGCGACCCTTGCCGCGCCCGGTTGAATGAGAGCGGGGCCGCCTTCCTGTAGTGGGAAGCGGCCCCGTGGTTGCGCCTTCGGAAGGCGTCGCTCTGCGGCTGCGGATTGCCCGGCTAGAAGGGAGAGGCGGCAACCGGCTGCTCGATGTCCGCGGCGTCGCCGTTGTCCTTCCCGCCGTTGCCATGGCCGTTGCGGGAGTCGAGGAAGACGACCTCGGAGGCGTGAATCTCGGTGCGGTAGCGCCGCTGCCCGTCGTCGCCCTCCCAGGTGTTCTGGACCAGGCGTCCGGCGACGTAGATCCGGTCGCCCTTGCCGACGTACTGGTTCACCGCCTCGGCGGTCTTGTCCCAGACGACGACGTTGTGCCAGTCGGCCTCGACCTCCCCGTCCTGACGGCGGCGCTCGGTCGCCAGCCGCAGCTGGGCGACAGCCGTGCCGCTCGGGGTGTAGCGCATCTCAATGTCCGTCCCGACTCTGCCCAAAAGCTCTACCTTGTTGATGGTGCGTGCCATGTCGGTTCCTCCTGCATGTCGTGGCGCGGCCATGCCGCGCCCGGTTGGATGTGGGCGGGGCCGCCTCCTGTAGAGGGAAGCGGCCCCGTGGTTGCGCCTTCGGGAAGGCGTCGCTCTGCGGTTGCCCGGCTAGAAGGGAGAGGCGGCGACCGGCTGCTCGATGTCCGCGGCGTTGCCGTTGTCCTTCCCGCCGTTGCCGCCCCTGGAGTCGAGGAAGACGACCTCGGAGGCGTGAATCTCGGTGCGGTAGCGCCGCTGCCCGTCGTCGCCCTCCCAGGTGTTCTGGACCAGGCGTCCGGCGACGTAGATGCGGTCGCCCTTGCCGACGTACTGGTTCACCGCCTCGGCGGTCTTGTCCCAGACGACGACGTTGTGCCAGTCGGCCTCGACCTCCCCGTCCTGGCGGCGGCGCTCGGTCGCCAGCCGCAGCTGGGCGACGGCCGTACCGTTCGGCGTGTAGCGCATCTCAATGTCCGTCCCGACCCTGCCCAAAAGCTCTACCTTGTTGATGGTGCGTGCCATTTCGTTCCTCCTGCATGGTGTGACGCGGACGTTGCCGCGCCCGGTTGAATGTGAGCGGGGCCGTCCCCTGGAGCAGGGAAGCGGCCCCGTGGTGCGCCCCTTGGGGAGCGTCTAGCTGACCCGCAGGTACTCGGAGACGTTCTCGGTGACGATCTCGGCGCGGGTCTCCGGGTCCAGCAGGTTGTTGAGCCGCTTGTAGTCCACCGAGTAGCGGCGGGACGTCACCATGCCCACGGAGCGGGTCTTCGCCCGCCCTGCGAGCTTCGCTTTGTCCACTCCCTGCTGGCCCAGCCAGGTCCCGAGCTTCTCCACCACCCACTTCTTCTCGTCCTCGAACTCGCGGATCGTGTCCTGGATCTCCTCGTACTCGTGGAGCGCCTTCTGCGCATCCTCGTCGGTCACCGGCTCTGCGGGCCCGGCGTCCTCTGCGGGTTCCGCTTCCCCTTCGGCCTCCGCCGCCATTCCCGGCAGGCAGATGTTCAGGAAGGGGCAGGACCGGCACTGCCAGCTCGCTGCGGAGAAGTCCCGCTCCGGCAGCGCGTCGGGGTCCGGCCCGTTCTGGACGTAGTGGGCCGCAAGCTCGCCCAGCCACTCGCAGGCGTCCTGCAAGGCCCGCTCCAGCCGCTCGGCGGGGATGACCTCGTAGTCCCACGTCCTCTTGCCCGTGTCCATCGTGGCGATGGCGGCGTCCCGCAGGTCGCCGTAGGTCCCCAGCGTGTAGAAGGCTGCCTGGGCCACCGACGCCGGGTGGCTGCGCTCCGCGCCCAGGGCGCGCCAGCGTTTGAACGCCTCCGGCCCCCGCGTCTTGACCTCGACGACCATCTCGTCGCCGTGGGCGGGCGCCGCGGGCTCGTCCCCGAAGAGGAACGTCTCCGCCGTCGGATCAGAGCCGACGGTCTCGCCGTGGGGCTGTGGCATCCGGCCCGTGGCGTCGGGGTGTCCCGTCACCAGCAGGGCCTGCCCCGTACCTGATACGGGGTCCGGGCCGACCTGCACCGACACCTGCTGCGGGTCCTGGGGGTCGGCGGGGTCGACCTTCCAGCCGGCCCGCTCCATCGCCCGCAGCACGACGGGTTCGAGGGCGTTGCCCGCCTCCATCGCCGTCAGCGACTCCTCGGTCGGCGGGTTGGTGGGCTCGTAGCCCGTTGCCGCGTACCAGAGGGCGCGGCGGCAGCCCAGGGACGCCGACGCCCGCACCTCAAGCTGCCCATCCCCGTCGAACCGTGCGGCGGGACGGGAGAAGACCTCAGCCCGGTCAATGTCTGTCGTCATGTCGATTCCTCCTGCTTCCTGTAAATGGGAAGCGGGGCCGCCCCGTTGTGGAGACAGCCCCGCCTCGATGGTGGCGTCCGTGCCGCTTGTGCGGCCTTCGCTCCCGCTGCTTCTCTTGCCCTTAGGTGGGCCTGCTGGGGAGGCTGCGGGGCCTGGCCCTGGTCGTCGTGGTCACGGCCTGCCCCCTTCCGCCCGGCAGAGCGGGCGCGCCCGGCTGCACTCGACGGCCTCCATCCTCCCGTAGTCCCGCCGTTTGTCCCGGTCGCTGGCGAAGGAGTCCGCCTCCTCCCTGGTGTCGAAGCGCCCGAAGGGGTCGGTCCCGTAGCCGCCCCAGTAGGCGATGACGTGGTAGTGCGGCCCCGGAGCGGCGGCCCGCAGGTGGGGCAGCGCAGGAGCGTAGCGGTCGAAGTAGCCCGCCACCTTGAGGGCAAGGTCCCGCTCCCGGTCGTTGCCCAGGCCCAGGAGCGTCCTGACGATGGGCTCCTCGCAGTCCTCCTCGGCGAAGGTCGCGGTGAACATGGCGTCCCGGACGCAGGCGGGCAGCGAGTTCCACCGCTCCCGGCTGAGCTTCATCCCGCCGTGGCTGGCGGTGGACACCCGCCAGACGCCCTCGGCCAGTTCCTCGATGTCCTGGGGAGGCCCCCAGGGCGTGTGCATCGTCGTGGTCATGGCTCGTAACCTCCTTGTCCTGTAAATGGAGAGCGGGGCCGCCCCCGAAGAGACGACCCCGCTCGATTGCGTGTCCCGATGGGCAGGCCGGACTAGGCCGCCTTCGCCTGCCGCGACTCCTGGAGCTTCTGGGCGGCGGCCTCCACCAGCGCGGCCAGCTCCGCGGCCGTCAGGTCGTCGAGGCTCTTGCCCGTCCGGTCGGTGACGGCGGTGCGCACCCCGTCCTCGTCGAAGCCCTGCTCGGCGGCGATCTCGATAAGCCGCTTGCGCAGCGCCGGGGCGTTCGCCGTGCCGGACGCCGCCTTTGCCGGGGCGGGAGCGCGCTGGGGGCGGGAGGCGCCGTCGCCGCTCCTGTCCGTCTGCCTGGCGGCCGTCCGGCGGCCTCCGGCCTCCTCTGCCGTCTGGTCGCCGTAGAAGCCGTTGCCGAACTGGACGCCGAAGCTCCTGAGCGCCCGCTTCATGCCGTCCGTCACCGCGCCCTTGATGGCGGTCTCGTGACCGTCCGCGTTGTCCTCGGCCACGGCGTTGAACCCGATGTCGGTCCGGGGCGGCGCGCCCGCGACGGTGACCCGCACCGGGGCGCTGTAGACGTGGGCGCGCTTCACCTCCCCCGTCTTGGTGTCGACGGTCTCGATCTCCCGCAGGGTCACGTCTCCCGCCAGCTCGTATCCCCAGCCGCCGAACCCGAATATCCGGTTGGCCTGGTCGATGACGACGTGGCCTTCCATGTAGTCGTAGGTGCGCCCGGCGCGGCCCTTGCGCTGGGAGACCAGCGCGCGGTCGAGGGGCTGCCCGAGGACGTTGGCGACGGCGGGCGGCAGCCCGTCCCAGAGCAGCTCGTGCTCGCTGACGATAGCCTGCCCCGTACTCGATACGGGGGCAGCGTCGGGCTGGCGCCCGTTGCCGTTGATGTGGACGATGCCGTTGCCGGTCCCGTTGCTGTGGCCGTTGTTGCTTCCGTTCTTGTTGAACATGTCTGTCTCCTTGTTGTGAGGTCTTGTGGTTTCGTTCCTGTAGCGAAAGGCCGGTGCGGACTCCCCTCTATGGGAAACCGTCTGCGGGCAGCGCCCGTCGTGCATTGGGCATAGAACCTCCTGTACGGTGAGAGTGGGGACGGGTGAATGGCGGGCCGAGAAGCCCGGAGGAAGGCGGCGGGAAGCTGCTAGCGGGCGGAGAGGGCCGCCTGCCAGAGCAGGCGCAGAAAGACGGCGCGACCGTGAGGCCGCGCCGCAAGCTCGGCCACGTCGCCGACGCCGGGGGAAAGGACGACGGCGGCGGCCCTGCGCCCGAGCAGGGTCTGAAGCCGCTCCGTCGCCTCCCGGCCCGCGTCGTCCGCGTCGAAGGCCAGGAAGACGCGGGGGCAGCCCCGGAGGGCGTCGGCGACCCGCTCAACGCCCTGCGTGCCCAGGGCGGCGCAGGCCGGGAACTCCCAGCCCGCAAGGGCGATCCAGTCGAAGACGCCCTCCGTTACGACCGCCCACCGCGGAGCGCGGCCGAGACGCCCCAGGCCCAGCGCCGGCTTGGGGCCCGGCAACGCCTGGAACCGGGGCGTCCTGTCGGCGTCTATGGCCCGGCCCACGAGCCAGCCGACAAGCCCGCCGGAGAGGTCGGGAACGACCACCATCTCGGCGAACCGCTCCGCTCCCCGCTCCATGAACAGCCCGGAGTCCCTGAGACGCTGCTCAGAGAAGCCCAGGGACTCGAGGGCCTGCCGCAGCCCGCCGCCCGGCGCGTAGCCGAGGCCCAGGCGGGCTGCGGCGGCCGGGCCGACGCCCCGCGAGGCCAGGTACGCCCGCCCCTCGGGGTGACGGCGGAGTTGGCCGGCGTAGAACCGGGCCGCCGCCGTCAGCAGGTCGGGGTCCCTGCGTGGGACCGCGGCTGACCCGGGACGCCGCGGCCCGGCTGGACGGTTGGCGGCCCTGGGCGCCAGCCCTGGGCTGCCGTCCAGCCGCGCGATCGCCTCCGGCAGGCTCAGGTGCTCGACGCGCCGGATGAAGTCCAGCACGTCGCCCCCTGCGCCGCACCCGAAGCAGTAGAACCGCTCCGAGTCGGCGTAGACCGTGAAGCTTCCCTCCGCCTCCTCGTGGAAGGGGCAGACTCCCTGGCGGACCCTGCCCCTTCCCCTGAGCCGCACGCCCGACGCCTCCACCGTGTCGCCCAAGGGGTGCCGCAACTTCAGCGCGGCGATTTCCACGGCGGCTACGTCCATGACGCGCCTCCCTTCAGCGGCTTCAGCCCCCGCAGGCTGCGCTGGGAGACGAGCTTGCCCGGCGCCCAGCACAGCCCCAGGACCGCCGCGACCTCCAGCGAGCCGTCGCCCCTGGGAACCAGCGCGGCGGCCCGTCCGGCGCCCTGGCTGTAGACCAGGACGGTCTCGCCGCCGGACCGCCGCCGCACCAGGTCCGTCCACTCGGCGTAGGCCCACCGCGCCTGGTGCGGCTCAGCCTTCGCCGCGTCCACGCCGGCGAAGACCGCCAGCGCGCCCTCGACGTCCCCCGCCTGCCTGAGCCGCCGCGCCTCGTGGACGCTCCGGGCGATGCTCTGCGCCGGCGCCGCCGTCTCCGGCTCAACCCTGAACAGCGCCGCCATCAGCCGGTCGACCAGCTCTTCCAGGCTGGCCCGTGGCCTTGTCCCAGTCCCACCAATCGTCGTTGCTTGCGTCGTCATCGCGTCCTCCTTCGAGTTGTGTTGCTCGTGCCGTCTGCCGCGCCTGTTGCGCCCTCGCCGCCAGTTGCCGTTGTTCCCGCTGCGCACCTCCCGTCCGCTGCCTGCCTTTGGGCGTGACGAACCGCCTGAGCAGCAGCGCGCCGAAGCCGAGGCCGACCGCGTTCAGGAAGACCAGTTCGCCGTCGCCGGTCACCAGCGGCCCCGCCAGCAGCAGCGCGGCCACCACCGCAATCGACAGCCGCTTGTGCCGCCGTATGAAGCCGCCGCCGCCGGCCATGACTCCTCCGACCTGTCGAACCCTTGCCTGGATGTCCTTGACGTGCATTCACGCCTCCTTCCTGTTGTTGACCCACGCCGGCATCCGTGGCGCAGATCGTTCGTGATGGGGTTGACGAAAGACGCACTCCGCCCACGGTCGGATGCCGGACGCGGGAGACGGAGTGGGGAGTGAGAGAAGACGCAGCTCGGCCCAGGGTCAAGTCAGGGGACTCGACTCAGGGGGAACCGCAGTGAGGGAAGACGCAGCTCGCCCAGGGTGGATACCGTCCGAGTTGGGGGAAATCTGCGAGACGTGAAGCGGCCAGCCTGCTTCTCAGTCGCAGACCGGCGCGTGTCGAAGCTGCGGCCCGGCTGTGTGTCAGCCATGCCGCAGGCATGAGGAGCCGGTCGGAGCGACAGACGCGCTTCGACCAGCTTGCTAAGGACGAAGCGCAAGGCGCGCTCAGTCCCAGGCGTCCAGCGGAAGAAGCGATCAACTCCAACCGCAAGACCAGTGCCCAGCGACAGAAGCGATCAACGCCAACTCGCCGGACGGGCGCCAGACGGGTGAAGGACCAACGTCAAACTTCAACCGCCGGACTGGGCCAAGGACGAAGGACCAATGTCAACTCCGTCGATCGGCCCGCGCTGCTTGCGAAGGACCAACGTCAAACTCCGCATCGACAGCATTCCCTCGTGGGAGACGCTACGGTCTACCCGTGCAACAGGGATCACGCACCCAGGTTTCTATGGTTAGGAAACCTTGGAAAAAGCCTAACAGCGCAACCATTATTACCGCGCCCGGAACCCGACGTGAAGACTTTCGCGGGCCAACCGCCCCAATCGTTCAATCTAGTTACAGAAAACTTCAACAAACGTTCACAGGCATTCAGGCGCTGACCGCTGTGCTGCCATCGCCCGCCCTGGATTTGGTAACATCGGGGCGCCATGAATGCCGCGAGAGTCAGGATCGCCATCCACGCCCTGCTGTTCTTGCTGGTGTTCGTCGTGTTCTACCTCGGGTTGGGCGTGGGACTTCAGATCAACCCCACCCTGGGCACACTCTTGTGGCTTGTTGCCGCGGCCATCGTTGCGCTGAACCTGTTCTGGATTCTCCGGTCGCGCAGGTAACGCCGAGACGATAGCCCCCAATCCCCCGGCTACTGCCACCATAGCCCCAGGGTAAGGACCCGCCTGACCCGCCGCAGAAGCTCCTGTTTCGCCCGCGCTCTCCGCGTGTCGTAGAGCGCGGTCCTGCGCCAGTTGGTCTGCCCGCTCCGGTCGAGGCCCCGCAGCGGCTGCTTCTCCGGCGGCAGCGTCATCCCGTGCTCTTCGAGCAACGCCAGCTCGACCTCCAAGATGCGCTCCTGAGTGTGCAGCCACTCAAGGCCCTTGCCGTCGTTGGGGCGCGCGTCCTTCAGCCCCCGCCACTCGACGATCAGCGGCCACGCCTCCCCGAATATCTCCTCGTCGTCGGGGGCCGGCTCCCGCGTCGCCAGGTCGGGGTGCTCCCGCCGCATCGACGGCTTCGACGGAGGCTTCCGGCCCGCCCGCGTCCCACCGGCCTGCGCTTCGCCGGCGCCCTCCGGCTGCGGACCGGCGCCGGCATGACCGGCCCCGGTCCCCTGGGAGTCGTCACGCCCGAGGGCCGCCACCGCGCCCTCGATGGCCGACAGACGCCTGCGCACCTCCTTGCCCAGCGTCTCGACCGCGCCCGCCACGCCCTTGACCTCGCCGGCCAAGCCCTCGACCCGCCCTTCGAGCTCCTCGTTGTGCTTGCGCTGCCGCTCCGCCGCCGAGCCGACCCCCTCCTGCAACGCCCGTTCCAACGAGTCCCGCACCCGCCGCGTGAGCCGCCCGGTCTTGGCGCTGTCCGTCAACGTCTGCGGGTCGATCTCCAGCACCCGCGCCGCGCCCTTGTAGCCCTTCTCCCGCACCAGCTCTTGCAGCAGCGCCATGAGCCGCATGTGGTGGATATTCTCCACGTCCTTGCTCTCTTCGATGCCGTGTTCCGTCGTTTTCATGGGATTTCCTCCTTCCCAAGACTTGCCCTCAGCTTTGGCCCAGCTTTGGCCTTGTTGTTGATTCCGCCGTCCCCCGGCGTCATGCACCCCCACATCAGTCGCTTTTTACGCACCGTTTCCCGACGCACCCGCCGCTGTTCCGGCCCTGTCTGCCCCCCGCCATCCAGCGGGTTTCATCGTTTCAGACCGGAACGCCGCCTTAACTCCAAGTGTTCACTGTCACATCCTGTAGGGGGGTTATTTACCCCTGTTTCACCTTGCCCACGACCCGCGTTGTCCCTTCGCAACCGAAGTCAAACTCCTGTACACCCCATTAACAGCACGGGCGAGACCGGTTTCCAAGTCCCTTATGAGGTGCATCATTTTTGATATACCTTTCAAGCAGTTTTCACCCGCAATTCGCTTGTTCAGACTCTCTGGCGAGTGCCGCGATCCGATGAATCGCAGCAAACCGCAGAGAGGTGAACGAGTTGGCGCTGAAATCGAAACCCCGGCCGCTCAGGCGGCTGTTTCCCCTAGTAACTGCGCTGGTTTTGGCGGCGCTCCTGGCGGTCCCGTCCAGTGGAATCGTCCTGGCCCAGGCCCCGCCTGACGAGATACTCCTCGTCAACGCCAGCCGCGATTTCGTGGAGCGCAAGGGCGGCGGCGAGTTCATCGCCCGTCCCATCTTCGACCGCCAGATCGCGACCCTTTTCTACGCGGTCCGGGACGCCGACACCGGCGACTGGATATCCGCCGTGTACCAGGTCAAAGGCGGCGAGAGGAAGCGCAGCGACGGCTGGGAGTACAGCTTCGAGTACCCGGCCCTGGACGAGCAGCCCCGGCTCGACGCCGACCGCGCCTACCTGCTGGTGATGCTGGCGGAGTCCGTGAGCGGCGAGCGGGGCGACTTCTACGGGGTCATTCCCTTCTACGAGCCGGACCGCATCTGGGACAGGATTCTGTCCGCCCTCGACCCCGGACGCTGGGCCAAAGCCTTCGCCGGCTGGGTCATCGAGGGAGTCCACGGAACGCTCTGCGGCGTCGTTGAAAGAGCCAGCGGCGAGGACGCCGCCAACTGCCGGGGCGGGTAGCCGTCCATGAGCGACATCCTCACCGGCACCCCCGCTGACCTCACCTACGCCAACGACCTGGTGCGCCAGGCGTGGATGGTCGTCTGGGCCATCACCTCCGGCGCCCTCGTGGTGATCCTCGGCTGGATGGGCCTCAGCCTCATCGTGGCCGAGCACCTGGGCCGCCAGCAGGCCGGATGGAGGGAGATGGTCCCTCGCCTGGTGCTCGGCCTGGTGGCAGCCGCGTCGTCCCTGTGGTGGTGCGCCCTGGTCCTCGACGTGGCTGACGCCGTGTCCGGTTTCGTCGCCGCATCCCTCGACATCACCGCCGGAGACCTGCTGCGCTCGACGCTGAACACCCTGCTGACCGGCGTGCAGGCCGGGAGCGTGGGCATGGGCCTGCTGCTGGCCGTCCTCTACCTGGTCTACGGCTTCTTCGTGCTCTACGTCATCGTGCAGATGGTGCTGCGCCTGGCCCTCATCGACCTCCTGCTGGCGCTGGCCCCCATCGCGCTGGGGCTGTGGATCCTGCCCCACACGGCGGGCTGGGGCCGCCACTGGCTTCGGCTCTTCATGACGACGGTGTTCCAGCAGGCCGTGCAGCTCATCGCCCTGGCCCTGGGCTTCGGCTTCCTCAACGAGGTCGCCGCCATCGCCCCCTTCGAGCCGGTGCAGGACCTGATCTGGAAGCTCCTGCTGTCGGTGTCCTTCGTCTACATGGCGACCCGGGTGCCGGCGCTGCTGGGCAACGCGGGCACCTTCGACGCCTGGATGAGCACTCTCTACTTCGGCATGAACCTGCCCTCGTCGCTGATGCGGTCGGCCCGGACGCTCGGGATGTTCGCCGGCGGCGCCGCAGGAGGGCCGGGCGGCGCGGCGATGGGGGCGATGGCGGCCAGCGCGGGCCTGTCGGCCGTCGCCGGCGGCCTGAGCTCGGCGGCCTCAATGGCCACGCCCTCGGCCGGAGGAGACGGCGGCGGAGCGCCCAGGAGCAGTGGCGAGTAGCCCTGGAAGAACAAGAAACCGAACGACCGATTTCGCGTCGATAAGTCAAGGAGGGGAGGACGGGAGATGTGCAGGCAACGGAGCTAACGGACCCCGACCGGTGGAGACGAGCAAAGCACTCGGAAACGAGAGAGGAGAAAGAAGGAATGGAACAGCTGACACAGACCATCTCGAACCTGGTGGGCATCCTGCTGGGCGTGGTGGGAGCGGTGGGCGTCGGGTTCTTCATCTACGGCGCGTACATGTACCTCACCGCCAGCGGAGCGCCCAACCAGATGGAGCGCGGCAAGAGCGCAATGATGACCGCCCTCGCGGGCATCGTGCTGGCCCTGGTCGCCTACGGCGTCGTCGAGCTGGTGATGGACGCGGTGGTGAACCCGGCGGTGGACGTCGACCTACCTCCCCCGTCTACGCCGATCCCGACCCCCACGCCCACCAACTAGGCGGACGAAGAAGGGAGGAACGAGACATGAGAGAACACGAAGTGCCGACCCACGTGCAGGCCGAGGACAAGGTCCTGCTGTGGTTCACCTTCCCGCAGATCGTGGCGGTGACGGCGGTGTGCGCCATCTCCTACGGCGCCTACCGCTACGCCCCCGTCGGCCCCTCCGAGCTGCGGATGGCGCTGGCCCTCGTCCTGGGCCTCGCCGGGGTCGCGATGATCGTGGGGCAGGTCGGGGGCCGGCGGCTGCCGCTGGTGGCCGCCGACCTGTTGAAGTACCGGCTGGGGGCGCGGCGCTACGCCGGGCAGGTGGCCCAGCTGGTGAGAAGCGAGCCGGCCGCGCCGGCTGCGCAGGCACGGAGCGGCCCCGGCCCGCTGCAACTGATGGTCAGGAAAGCGCGGCGCGGCCTTCGCAAGCTGCGCAAGGGGCGGCGCAAGGACGGTGAGCGCCGCAATGGGCGGATGCGCTGGTTCGGCAAGCGCAGGGGGAAGGACGGCGGGAACGGCCAGCGCCACGACTACCGGGCCATGACCCTGGAGAGCAGGAACCGGAAGTCCCGCATGGGCTGGGTTCCGGTCGTAGCCCTGGCCGTCCTGGCGGCGGCCGTGGCCGTCCCGCAGGCGGCCCTGGCCGACGGCCACGAGGAGGGGGGCTGGAGCTCCGACGAGATCGATTTCCAGCCCCCGCAGCCGATCGAGGGGCGGCGGCTCTACATCGAGGGGTTGTCCGTAACCGGCGACCGCGCCGCCGTGACCCTGCGGGCCGCCACCGCCCTGGACGTCCTGGTGCGGGCCTTCGGCGGCCAGACGGGGAGCGTCCTCCGCTTCTGGGCATCGGCCAGCCTGGACGAGGGGGAGCGGATCGACTACTCCCTTCCCCTGCACGGACCGGCGCCGTCCTTCACCTTCTCTTGGGAGGACGGCCTCGGCCAGGCCGGGGCCGTCACCCTCGAGGGCGGCCAGGTCCCGTACCCGCTTCCCGCCGTCGAGGGCGAGCTGTGCAACGTCAGGCTCGTTTCCCTGGGGTGGACGCCGGGGGCCGTCGAGGGAGCAATCGAGTCCGAGTGCGTGTCCGCCGTCGAGGAGGCCATCGAGCTTCAGACGGTGGCCGGGCACGCCAGCGTCACCGAGACGGCGCTGATGGGCGCAGAGGTCACGGCCATCACGGGGACCGTCGCGGTTTCGGTCGGCGGGGCCGGGGCGAGCGCGTCCTTCGTCCCCAACGGCGAGACCCGATTCTCCGTCCCCGTCCCAACGGGCGAGGCCGTTCACGGCGTGGTCATTGAGGCCGACCTTCAGGCCGCGCTTCGGATTCAGATGCCGCCGCTGATGCAACTGACCCACCACCCGGCCCGGGTCGAACACGTCGCCAAGACCGTGCACCTCCTGCGCCCGGGGGACAGCGACGCCGACAGTGACACCGCGACGGTCACCTGCGATGACGGCGCCACGTCGTCCGCCACCGCGACGGCGTATGCCTACGTCCCCAGCGCCACCATCGCCACGGAGGTGACGGTGGACGTCCAGCACAAGGAGCGCGTGCGGGCCGAGGTGGTGGAGCGCTCGCCCATCACGAGGACGAAGGCGGAAAGCCTGACCCTGGCGTCCAGCGTCGGCTCGGACGACCCCTTCGAGGTCCTGGTCCTACCCGAGCCGGAGCCGGAAGAGCCGCCCGCCGAGCAGGAGCCCGCCGACGGGCTGCGCCGCTGGTTCGAGGCGCTGGGCTGGGAGTGGCCCTGGTGAGGCCCGCGATTGCGGCAACCCTGCTGGCCGGGGCCGCGCTGGCATCGACCGGCGCGGCCTCGGCGGAGGAGCAGGAGATGCTCCGCCAGTTTGACCAGGTGCTCACCGGCATGGCCTACGCCGCCTCGGGCCTCTGCCTCTTCGCCATCGTCTGGGCGGGCTTCGTCCTGATGGCCGAGGGAACCGAGGAGCGGGGCGGGGGACGCGCCAAAGCCGCCGTCGTCATGGCGGTGGTCGGGCTGGTGCTGGTGCTGTCGGCCAAGGGCGTCGCCGCGTTGCTGAGCAGCGGCATCGTCCCCATCCCATAGAGCCAAGGAGAACGCCGAGTTGAAACTGACATTTGGAAAGACGAAACGGCTGGACGCTCCCGCCGAACCCAAGCCGCCGCCCCCGCTGTCCTACTGCTTCATGCTGTCGCACCTGGACGACGACGGCCCGGTGAGGCTGGACAGGGTGAAGGTCGGCGTCTGCGAGGTGATGGGCCTTGATCTGGACGAGCCCAAGCTGGGGGCCTTCGCCGGGGCGCTCAACGCCCTGGACTTCCCGGCGCAGCTTCTGGTCAGACAGCACCCGCCGCGCCTGGGCCGGCTGAGAGAGGACCTCCAGCAGGCCCAGCCCGCCGACCTGCCACTGCAGACGAAGGCGGCGGCCGAGTCCCTCCGGCGGCTGCTCACCGATCTTGAGGCCCGCGACGGCATCCTCGACCGGCGCTTCTACGCCGTCTGCGAGTTCGGGCGGGCCGACGAACTGCGCGGCCTGCTGGCGCGGGGCGGGCTGTCCGTGCACCCGCTGAAGGGCAGGCAGCTGCGGATGCTGCTCCTCGCCTCGGCCCTGGGAGGCGCTCCCGCCGAGACGGACGAGGACGAGCCGGTGGAGGTGGAGATCAACCGCCGCGACATGCGCGTCGGCGGAACCCTCGTCCGCTCCCTCCACCTGGGCAAGTGGCCCCGGTCGCTCTCACCCGGCTTCCTGCAAAGCCTCATGGCGGCGGGCGCGCCGATGGACCTGTCCGTTCACCTGGGGCCGATACCGGCGGAGCAGGCGGCGAGGACGCTGGAGTGGCAGAAGGTGCGCTTCGAGTCGGCCCAGAGCCTGTCCTTCAAGCGGGGCCGCACCATGTCCCCCGAGGCGGAGATCGCCCTGGAGGACGTGACCCGGCTCCGGGACGAGGTGCAGCGGGGCCGCGAGCGGCTCTTCCACGCCTCCCTGTCCGTGACCCTGCACGGGAAGGACGAGGCGTCCCTCAAGGAGATGACCCAGCGGGCGAAGGCCCACTTCGCCGCCACCCTGGGCAAGCTGGACGACCTGGCCTTCCGCCAGCGCGAGGGGCTGCTTTCGACACTCCCCCTGGCCCTGAACGCCGTCGCCGTATGGCGGACGCTGGACACGTCGTCATTGGCCCGGCTCTTCCCCTTCTCACCGCCGGACCTGGACACCAGGAGCGGCACCCTCTACGGCATCGACATGCGGGCCTGCTCCCCGGTGGTCTACGACCCCTGGGACGGCACGCACCTGAACGCGAACACCGCCGTCCTCGCACGGTCCGGCAGCGGCAAGAGTTTTGCCACCAAGCTGGGGATGCTCAGGGGTTTGACCAGGGGCGTCACCGCCTACGTGATCGACCCCGAGGGCGAGTACGCGGACATGGCCCGCGCCGCGGGAGGGCGGGTGCTCTCCCCAGGCGTGCCGGGCCAGGGTATGAACCCCTTCGTCATCGACAGGGGCGACAGTGAGGAGCTGTTGCAGCGCATCGGAAGCCTGCGCCGGCTCATCGAGGTGATGGTGGGGGAGCGGTTGAGCGCCGAGCGGCGGGCCGCCCTCGATCACGCCCTGGCGGGCTACTACGCCCAGCCCAGGGAGCGCACCGGCTTCCGCGACTTCTACCAGTACCTGCAAGGAGACGAGGTCGAAGGCGGCGACATGGCGAGGCTGCTGCGCCCCTTCGCCACCGGCAGCCTGCGCAACCTGCTCTCCGACGAGGGCGACGACCTGCTGTCCAACGAGGCCCTGATCACCGTCTTCGACCTGCGGCTCTTGGAGCCGGAGCTCCGGCCCGCCGCCGCGATGGTCTGCACCGAGACGGTGTGGGCCGCTGCGGCGCAGGACCCCAAGCCCCGCCTGCTAGTAGTGGACGAGGTGTGGTCGATCATGCAGCACCCCGAGGGCGCGGCCTTCATGGTCAGCATGGCGAAGCGCGCCCGCAAGCACCGCCTGGGGTTGCAGTTCATCACCCAGGACGTCCAGGACCTGCTCTCCGAGGACTCCTCCCGCACCATCACCGGCCACTCCGGTCGCGCGCTCCTCCAGAACGCCGCCTTCAAGCTCCTGCTCCAGCAGGACGCGGCGGCCATCAGCACGGTCGGCGACGCCTTCGACCTTCCCGTCGAGCTACAGCGATGGCTGCTCTCCTGCCCCCGGGGAGACGGGCTGCTGCTGGCGAAGGGCAACCGCTTCCCCGTGCGCATCGAGGCCACCCCGGAGGAGACGGCGGTTATCGAGTGGACACCCGGACGCCGCTAGAGAAAGGACTATCCCCCATGAAGCTGAACCCGAAGAACATCCTGTTTGGAGCCGACGAAGGAAAGAAAGGCCCCGTCCTGCTGGCCGTCACGCCGCCCAGGACCGGGGAGCGCACCCTGCTGGGCGTCGAGAACCTGCTCCAGTCCATCGCCGTGCCGGAACCCTTCTCCCTGGAGCTGGCAGGGGACATGGACGGCGTGACGCTCATGGCCCGCTGCCTCGACGACCAGGTGGTGCGCGGCCAGCTATCCGCCCACTACCCCCAGGCACGCATCCAGAGGGTTGACGAGGAGGACGACCCCCTGCGCACGGGCGAGGGCGAGCAGGCGTGGTCGGTCACCCTGCGGGCTGACGGCCCCGAGTACGTCCCCCTACGCACCTTCCGCGACGACGACCTGCTCGATCCCGGCTCCGACCCCCTCATCGCCCTGATGGGCGCGCTCTCTGCCCTCTACGAAGGAGAGCGCGTCGTGGCCCGTTTGATGCTGCGCTCCCTCGGCCCCGACTGGTCCCAGGCCCACATGGACAAGGCCCACAAGCGGCCCGGCATGGAGCCCAGGGAGCCCGCCTACACCTTCCAGACCAGGCCCCTCCAGCTGGACGGCATCACGATGGCCGTCCTCGGCATCGGCGTGCTGGCCGTCCTCAAGGGCTACCTGTGGGTGCAGGACGGGGAGATCTGGAAGGCGGCGCTCCTGGGGGCGGGCATGGCCATGGGGCTGGCGGTCGGCGGCTGGGCCTGGTGGCGATGGAAGAAGGCCGGCAGCCGCGTCCACGACCCGATCCTCATCAAGGAGAAGGTCTCCCGCATCGCCTTCGACGCCGAGCTGCAGGTGACGGCAATTCTGCCCCCGGGCACGATGCCGCAGCGCGCCGAGGAGCTTCTCGGGAAGGTCGCCGCCGCCTACCGCCACTTCGACAACCCCGCAGGCGCCCGCTTCAAAGCCGGCAAGGTCCGGCCCGTAGCGCCGGACCCTTCGATGCTCCACCCGGCAGGCCCCGGCCTATTCGGGAAACGGAGCGTCCTGGGAGTCCGCGAGGTCGCCTGCCTGTGGCATCCGCCCGGCGCGGGCGACGAGACGCCCCTGGTGGAGCGGTCCGGCGCGAGGGCGCTCAGCCCCTCGGCCAAGGGGGTCCGGGGCGGCGCGCTGGTGGGGGACACCACCGCCGGGGCCAAGCGGGAGATCCGCTTCCCCGAAGACCTGCTCCGGCGTCACCACCTCTACGTCGCGAGGACGCGCATGGGCAAATCCACCCTCATGCACCACCTCGTCACGCACAAGATGCGGGAGAAGGCGGCGGGCAGGGACCCGGACGCCATCGTCGTCATCGACCCCCACACCGACCTGGCGGCCGGCATCCTCCAACACGTCCCGGAGTCCCTCATAGACCGGGTGCGGCTCATCGACCTGTCCGACGAGTCCCGCTCGCCCGGCATCAACCTGCTGGACACCCGCGTCTTCGCCGACCGGGACCGAACCGCCGACTCGGTGGTCAGGGTGGCGAAGGGATTGTGGGAGCAATGGGGGCCGAGGATGCAGTCCATCCTCGAACAGACCGTCAAGACCCTTCACGAGGCCAACGAGCAGGTGGAGGCCGAGGCGCAGTACACCATCCTCGACGGCCTGAAGCTGCTGTCCGACGACCTCTTCCGCAAGGACGTGCTGAAGAAGGTATCCGACCCCTACCTGCTGGAGTGGTGGGCCAGGGACTTCGGCAGGTGGCACGCCCAGTACAAGGCCGAGGCCCTCGCCCCCGTCCAGACCCGCCTCTCCTACTACGCATCGTCGAAGCGGGCGCGGGCCATCCTGGGCCAGCGCCGCTCCACCATCGACCTGCGCCGCACCATCCTGGACGGCGGAGTCCTGCTGGTCTCCACCTCCCAGGGGACGGTGGGCAGGGACGTGGCCGCCCTCGTGGGCGCGTCATTGCTCAACCTGGTGGACGCCGTGATCCGGGAGCAGGGAAGCCTGCCCTTGCACCGGAGGCGCGGCGCGCTGGTCGTCGTGGACGAGATGCAGTCGATGCCCGGCGTGGACTACGAGTCCATGCTCTCCGAGCTCGGCAAGTTCGGAGCGTCATTCGTCCTCGCCACCCAGAGCCTCGCCAAGCTGGACGACCTCTCCCGCACCATGCGCGACACCATCCTCGCCAACGTCGGGTGCCTCGCCGTCTTCCAGGTGTCCGGATCGGACGCCCGCCACTTGGTCTGGGAGCTGGGCAAGGAGCGGGTGACCGAGGACGACATCACGTCGCTGCCCGTCCACCACTGCTACGTCCGCGCCACCGTGGGCAAGGAGCGGATGCCCGCCTTCTCCATGATGGTCAGAAAGCCGGAGGAGGGAGACCCCGCCGTCGCCGCCCGCATCCGCGAGGCGGCAACCGCCTACACCGTCTCGGCCCGGCAGGCCGACTACGCCGACGCCGACGGCCACCGGAAGGTGGGCGACTACCGCAAAGGCATAGAAGACCTCGAAACCGCCAAACAGGAGGACCAGGACCCGAAGGGCGGAAAGCAGACCGACAAGCGCCGGGCCGCCGGGGAAGAGGAGGCGGAGCAATGAGATCCGAAGGTTGCGAAGCCGACCTGCTCCGCGCCCTGGCGTGGATGCCCTTCCTCCACCGGCAGGAGATGGTCGCCGTCTCCGGCTGGTCCAGGGGCGCGGTCTACGAGGCGGTGCAGAAGCTGGAGTCCGGCGGGTTCTGCGCCTCCGTGCTCCACGGGACGGAGCTGCTATCCCCCGCCCGGAGGTTCCACCTCACCGCCGCCGGGCTGCACAGGCTCGCCGGGGAAGAGGACACGCCCCTCGACGAGCTGGTGCGCTCCCGTCCCGTCTCCGCCCAGTGGCGGCGCGGCCTGATGGAGCGCCTCGACGCCCTGGCCGCCGTCTATCACCTGGCCTGCCTCATCTCCAACGTCGCCTTCCCCATACGCTTCCGCTGGTACCGGTCCGTGCGGATGGACGCCGCCCTGACGCTTCCCGATGGGAAGACGGTCGGCATCGTCAGGCAGGGACGCACCGCCGACCGGTCGGGCTTCGCCAAGCGGCTCTGGCGGCTGCGCGAGGAGCCGATGCCCGGAGCAGTGCTCGTCCTCGTGGCCGACGACGTGCGGCGCAGGCACGCCCGCAGGCTGCTCTCGACCACCGAGGTCCCGGCCCTGTTCGCCCTGGAGCACGAGGCAGTCCTGGCCGGAGCGGACGACCGGATATGGAGCCCGCCCAGGGTCGGCGCTTCCGTCGACCTGCGCTACGTCCTCGACCGGACCGACCCCGGCGGCGAGCTTCCCGTAGAGGATGAGCCGCAGCGCGTCTCGGTCCCCGACGACATCCCCGACAAAGGGGCGGCGTGGGACATGGCCGACCACCTGCTGCCCGTCTTTCTGAACCCCGCCGAAAAGCGCGCCCTCGACCTGGTGTCCGACTGGCCCTGGATCACCCTTACGGACCTGGCCGGGCTGCTGGGCGTCTCGGTCCCGCGGGCCTCCCAGCTGGTCAACCCGCTGGAGGGCTTCCGCCTCGTGGCCCGGCCCCGCCCCGCGGGCCGGCGCCTGACCCTGACCAACCGGGGGCTGACGCTCCTGGCCCGCAGGGACCGCACCTCCGTCGGCGTGGCGAAGCGGCGCTGGAGCATCGCCCAGGAGGACGCCGACGCCCCCTTCGAGTGGCGCAATCTCACCGGCCGGCGGAGCCGCCAGCTGCTCAGGAACATCGAGCACACCGCCGCCGTCCACGGCTTCCTTGCCGCGCTGACGGTGCAGGCCCCCCTGCTGGGGTGGAAGATCGCCCAGCTCGACCCGCCCAGAAGGGCCTCCCGCCACTTTAGACACGACGGCGGGATGCGCGCCGTCAACCCCGACGCCTTCGGCGTCCTCACCAAGGACGACACACGCTGGCCCTTCTTCCTGGAGTGGGAGCGCAGGGCCGTGCGCCCCTCCACCATGTCGGAGCGCCTCGCCCCCTATCTGCGCTACTTCTCATCGCTCCGGCCCACCGACGACCACGGCACGCGGCCCGCCGTCCTGGTCGTCTTCGACGACGGGATCGCCATGACCCACTTCCTTCGCGTGGCGCGGGAGGAGATGCGGGCGGAGGGGGTCACCGTGCCCCTGTGGGTGTCCCACAGGGAGGCCATCGACGCCCTGGGGCCGCTGGGACGCGCCTGGCGCACGCCCGGCGAGTGGGAGTCGCCCCAGGCCCTGCCGCCCCTATGAACCAGGACTGAACGGCGGGAGCGTGAGCCGCGGCGTCGCTCCTGTCTCTACTGAGTATCTCTACGGAATAGAGGAGAACCAAAGCCATGCGTTCGAAAGACGCCAATGAAGCCAAGGGAAGCCCGAGGCGCGGAGGACGGAACGTTGTCCGGCTTGACGCGGCGGCGCTCTGGAAGCGGTTGGCACTGCTCAATCGCTCTCAGAACTGGCTCGCCAGGGAGATCGGGATAAGCCCCGGATACCTCTCCTTGCTGGTCAACGAGGGGCGCGCGCCCTCGGGACGCATCCGACGTCGGATGCAAAAGGCCCTCGGAGTTGAGGACTTTCACGAGCTTTACAGACTGGAGGAGAGACATGACCACCAACACTAACGTTTCTTACCGTTTCGACGGGAGCGTGGAACTGACCGCGGCCGACGTGGAGCGCCTGCCCTACGTGAGCCTGTTGCCGGCCGACTTCCCCGACCGGCTCGAACGCCTCAAGGAGGCCAGCGGCTTCACCTGGAGCGGCTTCGCCAAGGCTATCGGCATCGACTACAAGCAGATGTACCGGTGGCACAACGAGGGCGTCGAGCCGAGCGGGGGCGCCTACCACTCCCTCGTCCTGTTCGCAAGCAGGATCCCCGGAGGACTGCACATCCTCTTCGGCGAGGGGTTCCAGATGACCTTCTTCAAGGACTGACCGGCTCGCCCCGCCCGTGCAGGCGCAGCGGCGGGGCCTGATCCGGCATAGACGCCGCCGGGAGCGCGCCCCATCCGTCCGCTCCCGGCGGCGCATACACCGACCTGTAACGAGAGGCCAGCGGCCCGACGATTCGCCGCTGCGACTACGCACTATGAAAGATACAACCGGACAGAACCCACGCAACAGACGAAAGAGACCCGCCGGGTCCGTCCCGGATGACTCCCTGGCCGACCTGATGCCGTCCTACACACCCAAGCAGCGGGAGACGTTCCTGAAGGGGTTCCGCATCCTGGCGAAGGTCGCCGTCCGCGCCCACATGGAACGGCAGGCGCCGGGGTTCGACGCCGCGCCGGACGACGGCGGCGAGGAGCAGGGATGATGGATACGCCTGCAACGCTCACCGACCCCACGCCGGCGGCCCTCTACGCCAGGGTCTCCAGCGACCGGCAGGACGTGGACCTCTCCATCTCCGCCCAACTCAGGGCGCTCAGGGACTACGCACGGAAGAATGGGTACATCGTCGCCCGCGAGTACGTGGACGAGGCCGAGAGCGGACGCATCGCCGATCGCCCGGAGTTCCGCAAGATGATCGACGAGGCTTCCAGACCCAACGCTCCCTTCAGGGAGATTCTGGTCTGGAAGTTCTCCCGCTTCACCCGCAAGCGGGAGCACGCCGTCGCCTTCAAGTCCATGCTCCGCCGCAAGGGCGTCAGGGTCGTCTCCATCACCGAGCACGCCGACGACACCCCCACCGGCAAGCTCATGGAGGCCATCATCGAGAGCTTGGACGAGTTCTACAGCGAGAATCTGGCCCAGGAGGTCACCAGAGGGATGCGCGAGGCCGCCTCTCGCGGCTTCTGGGTCGGCAGCAGGACGCCCTACGGCTACAACAGAGTCATGGTGCAGGACGGGGCGAAGAAGCGGCCCAAACTGGAACCCGACCCCGATGCCTCCCGCGTCGTCAATCGCATCTTCGATATGGCCGAGGCCGGTACAGGCATGCTGCACATCGCCGGCGCCCTCAACGACGAGGGCATCGCCAGCCCCGCTGGAAAGCTCTGGTCCAAGAACGGCATCCACTTCATCCTCAGAAACGAGGTCTACACGGGGACTCTGGTCTGGGGCGCCAACGCGAAGGACAAGGCCGAGCCGGTGCGCATCGAAGGGGCCTTCCCCACCATCGTCTCCAAGACCCAGTTCCATCGCGTCAACGGTCTCATGCGCTCCCGCGCTCCCCAGGTCACCCACCCCCGCCGGGTCGGAAGCACCTACCTGCTCAGCGGACTGCTCAAGTGCAAGGCGTGCGGCAGGGCGTTCAGTGGGCAGGACGCCAAGAGCGGCCAGTTCTCCTACTACGTCTGCCAGTCGATCATGAAGCGCGGCAAGGATGCCTGCGAGTCCCCCAGGCTCAACGCCCGGCGCTTCGAGGAGCTCGTCGTAGACAAGATTCGGTCCAACGTCCTCACCGAGGGCAACGTCCGTGCTCTTGTGAAGGTCGTCGACGAGCAGATGGGCCGCGTGGCCCGCGTGCAGCGCAAGAGGCTGGAGACCATCGAGAATGAGCTTGAGGACCTGAAGCGGAAGCTGGGACGCATTTGGCATGTCATCGAGACATCCGACATCGACATAGCCGACGCTTCGTACCGGATCCGGGACCACAGGGAGAGGCAGGAGCGTCTGCAGGACGCGGCTGACGAGGCGAGGGCCATCCTCTCGCAGCGCAGAGCGGTCCTCGACGACGTGGAGACCATCACGGCCTATGCCCAGGACATGAACGAGTTCCTGGAGGAGAGCAACATGACCGAGCGCAGGGCCTTCATCGAGACCTTCGTCAAGGAGATCGTCGTCATGCCCGGCAACGCCCTGCTGCGCTACACCATCCCCATGCCCGACGATAGCCGCATACCCGGCGGGAACGCCGAGGACATGGCCCTGAACGGCTCGGTGCTGTCTACCCGTCAATAGGCGCGCGCCGCTCGCCACAGCAGGCCACCCCCCATCACTCTGTCTGCCTCGACTACCTTCCAGTCCCATTAGAAGCGCGTGGAGACGAACCGGCGATGGCCGCAGCCTTTCGCCGAGGCAGAGGAGATCGACGCCAGGATGCAGGATTGGCTGGCCTACGCCAAGGAGCCGTACATGCACCCTCCGGATGCCCTTGACCCAGGCGGTCGCCCGGGACGATGTGGCCTTGGGAACAGAAGAGCAGCGGGACGGCTTCGAGAACGAGTGCGAGGGACACTGCGGGGTGTGACTAGTCGGGGCTTTCACCCGAGTTAACAATACCCTATTATGAGCAGAGTCATAGGATCCAGCAAATAGAATACAGATTGTCCGCCCGCGACCTAGCTATCCTGCTGGTGACAGACCTAAAGATCACGATGGGGGAGAATCTTCAGATGAGCAACGATTCCCACACTCTAACGGCAGTCCGTACTGCTGGGGACGAGGTGAAACGGTTTGCCATCGAAATCGGCCCGCGCTTCCTAGAATTATTTTCCGAGAATTTATACTCGTCTCCAAATAAGACCTTCGAGGAGTTGGTGGCCAATTCTTGGGACGCTGATGCCACCGCTGTCTATATTGCCATCCCAGATGACCTAAAGGGCGAGAGCGCCTGCATCTGGGTTCTTGACAATGGCACCTCAATGGACGTGGCCGGACTTGAGACACTTTGGACAATCACTAGCGACCACAAGAGAAGAGTCGCGAATCCCAAGCGCCCCCAGATAGGGAAGTTCGGGATAGGTAAGCTCGCCACATATATTCTGGCGTCTGAAATTACTTTCATCTGCAAGGCGGCTGACGGCAAGATACGAACCGTGCCGGTGAATTATCGTGACATCGAGGAACTTCAAGGGGTTTGGCGGCCTGACCATGTGCCTTTGACGGTAAGGGAAATCTCAGAGGCAGAACTCCAAGACGTTCTATCGACCATACAAGACAGCGATGCAATTCTAGAGTTAATCTCTCAAGGCGTACCTCATAGGGAGTCCGGGCATTCTGTAGCAGAATTCCATCATCCTGAGCCGCCACCAATACAACCGTCAGGCACTTGGACTTTGGTTCTCTTAACTTCTCTAAGGGAAGCAGGTAGATCCGTGCAAAAGGGTCGAATAAGAAGGATGCTTAGAAGCGCTCTACCTCTAACCAGCGACATAACCATTATTCTCAATGACGAAGTCTTGGAACCAACTAAAGTAGAAATCGATCCTTATGACACGTGGGTACTTGGGAAAAGCCTACCGGTAGACGAAGTAGGGCTTGAAGACGTTGATTCCTCTCCTCAACAAGAGAACGCCAAGATTACCAACTTTGACAACACTGACTATCCCTACATAACGATTGAGGGCATTGAGGGTAAGATATCCGGACAGGTGACGCTTTATGAGTCAAGGATAACCGGAGGCAAGAGTGAGGATAGAGGTCCTTCCAATGGGTTCTTCGTCAATGTCCTTGGAAGAGTGATTAACCTCGAACAGGCAGATTTCGGGTTAGAAAACTTGAGCCACGGTCCTTGGGCGCAATTCAGAGCTACTCTACGGGCGGATGGTCTAGACCGCGACCTCGGAGTGGAACGGGACGGCCTGCGGGATAGCCGTCAGGTGAGAATTTTCAAACGCTTCCTCATGTCTGTTTTCAATAGAGCGAGAACTGCATTGAAAGAGGCCATTATGGTTGAATGGCCTAGAGCTGGGGACATACTGGACGGTTCTTGGAAGAGCATTCCCATGAGGCCTCTGGCTGAGGTCGTGGCGGAACGTCTGGCAACCAACAGGGGATTGCCAAGCTCCATCAATCGCGGGGACATCGACAATGTTGAGGAATTCCGGGAGCTATGGAATCGAGCTGTTGAAGACAATCCGGGGAATCTGATCTCGTCAGTGAGGGAACAGTCTCTTGGAGATCAATTGCCGCTTTCGCGTTATGAGTTGCAAACAAGGGAAGTTGTGGTTAACAATAGCCATCCATATGTGATCGAACGCAGCGGCACAATTGAGGAGCGAAAGCTCATTCAAGAGTTCGTCCTTGCGGATTTCCTGACCGAACTGTATTTGATTGCACACGACGTCGATTCTGTAGCTTTGGACGAAGGGCGGGCATTTCGGGATGAATTTCTTCGCCTACTAGCTCAGTTGAATCGCAGGACTGGCGGCCAGATAGCGAAAATGCTTTTAGAATCTACTGACAACGAGAAAGCACTTGAGAAGATTGTGGGCGATGCTCTGGACTATATTGGATTCAACGTTATACCAATCGGGGGTAATGGCCAGCCTGAGGGGATTGCTCAAGCTCCCTTGAGCCCCAATGCGGACCCCGATGAGGGGCCATTTACTTTTACCTACGATGCCAAGATACCTCTAAGCGTGTGACCAACAAGGAAGTTGGTCCCGGGAGGCTGGCGAGACATCGCCGAGACCATGACGCAAGCGCCTAGACCCCGATGAGGAGCCATTGTGGGCGATACTTTTACCTGACGATGAGGGGCCATTTACTTTTACCTACGCCAAGAGTACCTCTAAGGAGAATGGACGTGTGACCAACAAGGAAGTTGGTCCCGGGAGGCTGGCGAGACATCGCCGAGACCATGACGCAAACTTTACCCTAGTTGTTGCTCCCGACTTTCAGAGTGGAGCCTTGCAAGACGAGTGCAAAGAAAGCCAGGTAACGCCCATGCGAGCAGCGGATTTGGCAAGCCTCCTCATACTCTCCGCGAGGGCGGGCACGTTGAATTTTGCGGAATTCCGAGACCTTTTTCAGCTGTATGACCCTGACGACGTCCACGAGTGGGTCGGAGGGGTCGTCAGCAACGTTGAATCCGCACCGCATGTCCCAATCGGAGATTTACTTTGGGCCTTCGATGAGATAGGTATAAGTGGGCCGGATGAGCTGGAAACGGCTGTCATTGCAGATCGATTAAGGTCGAAATACGCTAACAAGACCTTTCCATCCGAGAAGCACGTCAGAGACGCCGTCGCCGGCCTAAGCGTGTTTCTGCCTGCCATTGTTCGTAATAGCAATAAACAGGTCTATCTTAGCGCCGGCCCTACAGATATTAGGAACGCCCTTGTTGAGCAACTGCAACTGCTTCCTGACTCAATCAGGAAGAATATTGACAAGGATATCCTCGGCCAAGAGCAGGAGTGAGTCTTTGGGTTATCCTAGAACCGTGCACCCGTTTCCGGCCCGCATGGCCTCCGAGATCGCTTTGGATGCCCTCGCCGGACTACCGCCAAAGAGCACTGTCCTGGATCCGATGTGCGGATCCGGCGTGGTTGTGCGCAGGGCCCTTGACTCGGGGCATAACGGCATCGGCCTTGACATTGACCCCTTGGCGGTACTTATGACTAGGGTGTGGACCAGCAAGATATCGCAATCTATCCAGCCACGATTGGGCCTGGAACTAACTAGAAGGGCCACAGCCCTACTTGACACTGACGTCGAGCTCCCGTGGATCGACCAGGATCAGCCAACCGTCGATTACATTGACTTTTGGTTTCTACACGGACAGGGCCAACAACTCAGGGCCTTGATCGCCGCTAGTCGTCAACTGCGAGGCCAACGCCGAGACTTAGTTAATCTGGCACTAAGCCGGACCATAGTCACCAAATCAAAGGGGGCATCGATCGCGGCGGACACGTCGCACAGTCGCCCTCACAGAGTGAGAACTGAAAACGACTTTGACGTGTTTCTTGCGTTCACGAGGTCTTTCGAACGTCTACTACAGATTCTGAGGAACTCACCTGTTGAATCTGGTGGAAGAGTGCGTCAAGGAGATGCGAAGATCCTACGTGGGATTAGGGCAGCATCTGTAGACGCAGTGGTTACATCTCCTCCTTATTTGAACGCAATTGATTACTTGCGAGGCCATAAACTCGCCCTTGTTTGGCTTGGCTATTCCACGGCTCAGATTAGTGAAGTTAGATCGCTCGGTGTTGGATCTCGGAGACAACCGAAAGAACAAGAAGCTAACAGGCTGGACGAAATTGTCCAATTGGCGACTATCGGTGAATCGCCAAGAGACATAGGGCGCATGGTCATGCGCTACACCTTCGATATGAAGAGTTGCCTGAAGCAAGCATATCGTGTGCTCCGCCGAGGTGGATACGCAGTGTATGTTGTCAGCAATTCGGTTCTTCGAGGAACTGAAATTGACACGGCAAGAATTGTCATCGAAGCCGCGTCAGACGCTGGGTTTCGATTTGAAGATCGATATGCACGTGAGATTCCGCGGGAGCACAGGTATTTGCCGCCACCACAGGCCACGGCCAATGACCAATTGGCGGCTCGAATGAGGACGGAGTCGGTCTTACGTTTTCGAAAGAGCGAGTAGACCCGCACTGGCTTGCTATGCCTCTTCAACACCCTCGTGAATCGCTTGCGGGCACATCCGTGTTAGCCGGAGCGACGAGAATACCAAGAACCTCGAGAGTCACCGCCTAGAGCCTCTCCGAGACAGGCATTCTTGACAGCTGCAGGTTGATTCGTTCATGATTAGGGTATGACCCGTTAGTACCTTTTAGGATTGAGACGACATGCCCAGGATCAGAAAGGTCATCACCTTCTCCCTCCCCCCGGAGATGGCCGAGCAGGTGCAAGAGGTGGTGAAGGAGGATGGTCGCACCGTGAGCGAGTTCCTCCGAGAGGCCATTCGCCTGTATATGGCGGAGCGGGAGTGGCTGCGGCAAGAGCGCCGCCAACGGGCGAAGGCCCGCAGAAACGACCAGGAATGAGCAAGGAGGACGCACCCATGAACCAGAACACCGACTACACGCCCGTGGCCCTCTACGCTAGGGTCTCCAGCGACCGCCAGGACGTGGACCTGTCCATCTCCGCCCAACTCAGGGCGCTCCGGGACTATGCACAGAAGAACGGGTACATCGTCGCCCGCGAGTACGTGGACGAGGCCGAGAGCGGACGCATCGCCGATCGCCCGGAGTTCCGCAAGATGATCGACGAGGCTTCCAGGCCCAACGCTCCGTTCAGGGAGATTCTGGTCTGGAAGTTCTCCCGCTTCACCCGCAAGCGCGAACACGCCGTCGCCTTCAAGTCCATGCTCAGGCGCAAGGGAGTTCGCGTCGTCTCCATAACCGAGCACGCCGACGACACCCCGACCGGCAAGCTCATGGAGGCCATCATCGAGAGCTTGGACGAGTTCTACAGCGAGAATCTGGCCCAGGAGGTCACCAGAGGGATGCGCGAGGCCGCCTCTCGCGGCTTCTGGATCGGCAGCAGGACGCCCTACGGCTACAACAGGCTCATGGTGCAGGACGGGGCGAAGAAGCGTCCCACACTGGAACCCGACGAGGATGCGGCCCGCGTCGTCAATCGCATCTTCGACATGGCCGAGGCCGGTACGGGGATGCTACACATCGCCGGCGCCCTCAACGACGAGGGCATCGCCAGCCCCGCAGGAAAGCTCTGGTCCAAGAACGGCATCCACTTCATCCTCAGAAACGAGGTCTACACGGGGACATTGATCTGGGGCGCCAACGCGAAGGACAAGGCTGAGCCGGTGCGTATCGAAGGGGCCTTTCCCGCTATCATCTCCAAGACCAAGTACCACCGCGTCAACAGGCTAATGCGCTCCCGCGCACCGAAGATCGCACACCCCCGCAGAGTGGGAAGCACCTACCTGCTCAGCGGGCTGGTCAAGTGCCACAAGTGCAACAGGGCGCTCAGCGGCCAGGACGCCAAGAGCGGCCAGTTCTCCTACTACGTCTGCCAGTCGATCATGAAGCGCGGCAGGGACGCCTGCGACAGTCCCAGGCTCAACGCTCGCCGCTTCGAGGAGATGGTCGTCGGCAAGATTCGCTCCAACGTCCTCACCGATGGCAACATCCGCGCCCTGGTGAAGGTCGTCGACGAGCAGATGGACGGCGTGGCCCAAGAGCAGCGCAAGCGGCTGGAGACCATCGAGGATGAGCTTGAGGATGTGAAGCGGAAGCTAGGCCGCATCTGGCACTTCGTAGAGACGACCGACATCAACATGGCCGACGCCTCGGACCGCATCAAGGAGCACCGTGAGCGGCAGGAGCGCCTGGAGGACGCGGCGGCCGATGCCAGGGCCATCCTCTCGCAGCGGAGGGCCGTCCTGGACGACGTGAACACCATCGCGGCTTACGCCCAGAACATGAGCGAGTTCCTGAAGGACAGCGAGTTGACCAAGCGCAGGGCCTTCATCGAGACCTTCGTCAAGGAGATCGTCGTGATGCCGGGCGACGCCCTGCTGCGCTACACAATCCCCATGCCCGACGATAGCCCCATACCGGGAAGGAGCGCCGAGGAGATGGCGCTGAACAGCTCGGTTCTGTCTACCGTCAAAAATGGTGGGCCGGGCAGGACTTGAACCCGCGACCAGGCGATTATGAGTCGCCCGCTCTGACCAACTGAGCTACCGGCCCCCAGGATATTATGCGCCAGCCCCGGCGCGAACGCGCGCTACTCCGACTCCGGACCAAGCTGACGCAACTCGCCGATGATCCGGTCGACCGTGACGCCCGCGTTCTCCAGCAACTGGCTGGCCATGTCCTCCGGCTTTTCAGCGAGCGATTGCAACAGATGCCCCGTGCCAACGACACGCTGGCCGGAGGCGCGGGCGATGCGCGCGCCCTGCTCGATGACTTGCTGGCAGCGGCGGGTCATGCCCGATCCGCCCGTGAGGAGCGTCCCCCGTCTGCTGATGGAGTTTTCGATATCCCGCTTCATCGACGCCGGGTCCCCTCGGAGGTTGATGATTACGCGTGAAGAGTGCGAGCGGGGGTCGCGCAGCAGGCCAAGGAGAAGGTGCTCGGTTCCCATGTGGGAGTGCTCGAAGCGTTGGGCCTCTTCCTGCATGAACGAGAGCGCCCGCCAAGCGTTCGGCGTGAACCGACCAGGCAGACCGCGGACGCCGGTCGCGCTGACGCGGGCAGGCTGTGCTCTTATCGCCGGTTCGTTCACCCAGCCGGGGAAGAGCCGGCGCAGGTCGATGGCGCCGATGAAGAGAGCGCCCAGTGAGGCCGCCAGCACCATGCGGGCCGGCGGGCCCATCAGGAATTCGGGAAGGCCCAGGAAGGCCGGTGACCCGAACCGCTGCATCGGCGTAATCAACAGGACCAGCATCGGAACGGCGACGAGGAAGTACAGCATCCAGGCAAATCGACGGGTGAAGTACTTGGCCTGCCGAACACCGATGAGCATGGCGCCGCCAGTCCCCGCACCGAGGGCGACGGTGACGAGGGTTGCGATATAGGCGTTGCGAGGACTGAGTCCGCTCGGGAGCGGTCCATGGCCCAACGATGAGCCTGTCTGGTCGGCAAACCAGGCGGCCGCCAGAGCCAGCCCCCAGATGAGAGCGGACATCAAAACCACGTAGAGCGCCTGCCAGGAGGTAGATCGTTCAGACATATTGTGTAAACCAAGGCGGCGACAGGGGCGCCGGGGGCTGTTTCCGTAGGATTCTACTATCGTAACCTACCGCCCGTAACCCAGCGTAGGAATAGGTTATGCCCTCCCTTTTCGGCAGTTGTGGGGAGCCCTGCTCTGGCAGCCGCGCGACGACGGCGATAACATGACGGACTGGCGGACGCCGCCTATCACCGTTGCAGGAGCCCAACGCCCACATGACCGAGAAACAGGCCAGCCGGATAGAGAAAGACACCATGGGGGAGATGGAAGTTCCCGCGGACGCGTACTGGGGAGCATCGACCCAGCGCGCCGTCCTCAACTTCCCCATCAGCGACATGCGCTACCCCGCCGATTTCATTCACATGCTCGGACGAATCAAGCGCGCCGCAGCCCATACGAACGCAGGCCTCGGTCTGCTGGACCAGGAGGTCGCCGACGCCATCAACGCAGCCGCCGGGGAGGTGGTCGATGGCGCATGGGACGAGCATTTTGTCGTCGACCTCTTCCAGACGGGGTCGGGCACCTCGACGAACACGAACGCCAACGAAGTCATCGCCAGACGAGCGCGCGAGCTCGCGCCCGGCGTGAACGTCCATCCCAACGACCACGTCAACATGGCGCAATCGTCAAACGACGTCATCCCCACCGCCAGCCATCTGACGGCCGCGCGCGCCCTCCGGAATGAGCTGGTTCCCGCGCTGGAGATGGCGAGAGAGGCCCTCGCCGCCAAGTCCGAGGAGTTCTGGGAGATCATCAAGACGGGCCGCACACACCTCCAGGACGCGACCCCGATCCGGCTGGGGCAGGAGTTCGCCGGATACGCGAGCCAGATGGAGCTCGCGATCGCCCGGCTGCAGCCGCACGCGGACGCGCTCTGCGAGGTCGCGCTCGGCGGGACGGCCGTCGGCACCGGGATCAACGCCCACGAGGAGTTCGCGGCTCGGACCTGCGCCTTCCTGTCCGACGAGCTGGGTCTGCCGGTCAGGGAGACGGAGCACCACTTCCAAGCGCAAGGCACACAGGACACGATGCTCGCGGCCAGCGGCGCCGTCCGAGGGGCCGCGGTCTCGCTGCAGAAGATCGCGAACGACCTGCGCTGGCTGTCGTCCGGGCCGCGCGCCGGGATTGCCGAGCTCGATCTGCCGACGGTCCAGCCGGGCTCGTCAATCATGCCGGGCAAGGTGAACCCGGTGATTCCGGAGTCGGTCGTACAGGTGGTCTGCCAGGTCATAGGCAATGACGCCGCCGCCGCCGCCGCGGCCCAGGGCGGCTACTTGGAGCTCAACACCTACTGGCCCGTCGCCGCCTACAACCTGCATCAGGCCATCACGTTGCTCGCGTCGGCCACGGAGAACTTCGTGGTGCAGTGCCTGCGCGGCATCAAGGCGACGAGCAGAGGACCGGATATGGTCGAGCAGGGCCTGATGATGGCGACAGGGCTCACTCCGGCCATCGGCTACGACAAGGCGACTGCCATCGCCAAGGCGGCCGCGGCCCAGGGAGTCACGATCCGCGAGCTCGCGAAGGCCGAGGCCGGACTGACCGACGAACAGCTGCAACACCTCCTCGATCCCGCGCGCATGACCGCGCCGGGCATCGTCGAGGGCGCATCGGGAGGCGGGGGGTAGCCCCTCCCTCCTCGTTCCTCCCCTGCAATAGAGGGGAAATGACGGGAGGATGCGAGGTTCCCGCCTTCGCGGGAATGACGGCAAGGACGGCGAGGAGTTGCGACCGGAGGGTGGAGTTATGGATTTCGGCATCCAGATACGCGAATACAGGCCCCAGAAGATCGCGGCGATACGCGCCAAGACGACCATCGACAAGGTCACTCCGAAGGTCACCCAGCTGCTGCAGGAGACGGCCGACTACCTCGATTCTGTCGGCGTGACGCCTACAGGACCCGGCATGGGCGTGTACTACGAGGTGGGCAGCTTCCTCGTCGACGTCCAAGTGGGCTATCCGGTGGACGTGGAGGTCGAGGGCAACGAGCGCGTGCAGGCGGACGAGCTGCCCGGCGGCCGGTGCGCGGTCGCGGTCTACAAAGGCCCACACAAAGACATCGCCGACGCACACCGCGCCGTCCACAGCTGGATGCACACGAACGACGTGCAATCGACCGGCGAGCCGGCCCGCGAGGTCTACATCACCGACCTTCGCAGCCTGGCCGACGGAGAGGACTGCGAGGCGGAGTCAGTCTGGCCGGTCGTCCACGAGACACGCGCCGAGAAACGCCGGCAGCAGCGACAGAAGGCCTCAAACTAACCTCCTCCCTCGTCTGCAGGGGAGGATTGAGGAGGGGGTCCCTCCACGGAGCAGCAATGGATCACGCAACCCGGCAACACATCGACGACCACCTCGAAGAAACCATCGACGAGCTGAAGCGGCTCGCCGCGCAGCCGAGCGTCAGCGCGCAGCGGTTGGGGGTCCGCGAGTGCGGGGAGATGGTCGTCGGGATGCTCCGCGACGCCGGGTTCGAGGCCGACCTCGTACCGACCGCCGACCCCGACTACCCCGGCATCATCGCCGAGGCGAAGGGCGCGTCGGACAAGACGCTCCTCTTCTATAACCACTACGACGTCCAGCCCCCCGACCCGCTCGACGAGTGGGAGACGCCGCCTTTCGAGCCCACGGAGCGCGACGGCTACATCTACGGGCGCGGCATCTCGGACGATAAGGGCCCCATCGTCGCCAGGCTGGCCGCGGTGCGGGCGCTGCGCGACTCCAAGGGAGAGCTGCCCGTCACCATCCGCTGGTGCCTGGAGGGCGCCGAGGAGATCGGGAGCCTCGGCTTCCAAGACTTCGTCGAGGCGAACGCAGAGCGCATCGCGTCGGACGTCTGCATATGGGAGGGCGGCGGCGTGAACTGGGACGGTCGTCCCATGGTGATGCTCGGGGTGAAGGGGCTGCTGTACGTCGAGTTGGAATGCCGCTCAGCGAGCACCGACTCCCACTCGTCCTACGCGCCCGTCGTTCCAAACCCCGCTTGGCGGCTGGTCTGGGCGCTCAACACCCTCAAGGACTCCAGCGAGCGCATCGCGCTGCGCGGCTTCTACGACCGCGTGCGACCCGCGCTCCAGCAGGAGGTCGCTGCAATCGAAGGGCTCCCGGACACGTCCCGCGAGTTCCTGCACAACCTGGGAGTCGAGATGGCCGTGGGGGAGGCGTCGGGTTACGAGTTCCGGCGGCGGCTCATCATGGACCCGACCGCGAACATTGCCGGTTTCGGCGCGGGATACACCGGCGAGGGCGCGAAGACGATCCTTCCCGCCGTGGCGCGCGCGAAGCTCGACTTCCGGCTCGTCCCCAACCAGGACCCAGACGAGGTACTCGCGAGCCTGCGGCAGCACCTCGACGAGCACGGCTTCAGCGATATCGACGTTAAGGTCCATAGCTCCGAGCACCCGGCGCGGACGTCGATCGACGACCCGTTCGTCAAGCAGGTCGTCGATTCGGCGCGGCGCGCATACGACAGCGAGCCGTACATCATGCCGAGCATGACCGGCACCGGACCGCAGCACCCCATCCAGCACATCCTGGGCGTGCCCGTCGCCTCCTGCGGCATCGACTATCCCGGCAACCGCATCCACGCGCCCAACGAGAACATCCGCCGCGATTACTTCCGGCTGGGCATCCTCCATACCGCCGAGCTTATCGAGGAGCTTGGAGGCTGAGCGCGCCGGCAGCCCGCCGGCCATGATGGGCGCCGCGCAATGAAATCGCTCGTCCTCGCCCCCTTCTCGCCGGACGGCATCGCACGCCTCCAAGCGCTCGGCCCCGTGACCCATGAGCCGTGGACCGAGACACAGACGCTCTGGGACCCGGAGGAGCTAGGCGCGCGCGTGGCGGCTGAAGGCTTCGACGCGCTCGTGGTCGAGGCCGATTTCGTGTTCGAGGAGCTCTTCGCCGCCGCGCCGGGGCTCAGAATCGTCGCCGTGTGCCGCGGCGCGCTCAACCAAGTGGACATGGACGCCGCGACGGAGCAGGGCGTGGCTGTCGTCCACACGCCCGGCAGGAACGCGGAGGCGGTGGCCGAGCTGGTTATCGGGCAGATGTTCGCTCTAGCCCGGCGTACGACAGAGGCGGAGCGATATGTCCGCGAGGGCCGATGGTCCGACCCGACAGACGCCTACACCCGGTTCCAGGGCCGCGAGCTGGCCGGCGCAACCCTCGGGGTCGTCGGCCTCGGCGCCATCGGCCGGGCCGTCGCGCGCCTCGCGGCGGGAATCGGCATGCGGACGCTGGCCCATGACCCCTATGTGGCGCAGGCGGACGAGGTAGAGCTGGTGGAACTCGACGACCTGCTGAGGGCCGCTGACTTCGTCTCCCTGCACGTGCCGGACACCGACTCGACCGCCCGAATGCTCAACGCCGACCGCATCGCGGCCATGAAGCGCGGCGCGTTCCTTGTGAACGTGACCTCGCCCTACGTGGTCGATCAGCAAGCGCTCGCCGAGGCGCTCGCGGCGGGCCGTCTGGCTGGGGCGGCGCTCGACGTGCACGAGGCGCATCCCCTCCCACCCGATTCGCCATTCCTCGGTCTGCCCAACGTGCTGCTCACTCCCCACATCGGCGGCGCGACACGCGAGACAATCGAACGTCACTCAACGATGGCCGCGGAGGATATTGAGCGATTCGCTCGGGGAGAGAAGCCGCTTCGTCTGGCGAACCCCGATGTCTGGAGTGGGCGCCCCTAGTCAAGCCGGTAGAGCTTCGCGCAGTTGTCCCAGAGGACTTTGCGGCGGGCCTCGTCCGGAAGGTCGAGCTCGAAGAACTCGTCCATCGCGTGGGGGAAGGGACTGTCGGGGTGCGGGTAGTCGGTCGAGATGACCATGAAATCGTCGCCGTAACGCGCCATGACGTCCTTGGCCATCGCCTCATCGGCCTCCATGGAGATCAGGCACTGGCGCAGGAAATACTCGCTGGGCTTGAGCGGCAGGAGGTTCTCCCGGTACTTCTCCTGCTGATCGTCGAGGCGGTAGAGAAGCCAAGGCAGCCACGAGCAGTTCGCCTCTAAGAAGGCGACGCGCAGGGTGGGATGGCGCTCCAGGACTCCGGTGACCGTCAGGCCGGCGAGCGCGGACATCATCTGGGTGGGGAAGCTGAGGGCGTGGGTCATCGTGCGGGCCGCAGGGTGACGCAGGTACTTACGGCTGATGTCCTCTCGTCCCGGCGCGGTCGAGGTCCCGTGCAGGCAGACCGCCGTCCCCAGACGCTCGATCTCGCTCCATAGAGGCTCGACCTCCGGGTCATAGAAGAGCCGTCCATTGACAGGCTCGGGATGGACCGTCACGCCGACGAACCCCAGCTCCTCGACGGCCCGCCGCGCCTCGTCGACGGCGAGGTCGATGGCCTGCAACGGGAGGAGCGCGATGCCCTTCAGGCGCTCGGTGTCGGTCTTGCAGTAGTCGTGCATCCAGTCGTTGTAGGCGCGGCACAGGGCGGCGGCGTACTCCGGGTCCAGGTCGTCGAGGCCGAGGATCCAGGTCCCGCCGTTCGTGCGGAAGAGCGCCGCGACATCGACGCCTTCGATGTCCATCGCCTCCAAGGTGGTCCGCGCGTCGAAGCCGTGGGAGAACGCTTTGACCTGGAACGGCGTCTTCTCCTTCTTCTCCTTCAAAGCCGCGTTGGCGTGAGCGAAGTCCGGCCACTCGTTCCAGATGGGGAAGACTTGGTCATTGATGACCCAGGTGTCGACGCCGGTCACGTCGCTGCGCCGCATCACCGGCATACGCGACCGGAACGGACCGTCCAAGAAGTCCTCGAAAAGGGAGGCCGGCTCGATGACGTGAATGTCGCTATCGAGGATGCGAAAGCCGTTCTTCATGGGGATATCTTACTCTCCCCGCTAGGCGTGACGGGAAGGTGTAAGCTCCCCAAGTGCTCGGCATCGTCTTTACGCTCATCTCCTCCGCGCTGTTCGGCGTAACGACCGTCCTTCTGCGGCGTGGGACCGTCGCGGGCTCCGCGGGCCAGGGGCTCGTGATAACCGTCATCGGCGGAGTCCCGTTATTCCTCATCGCGGCGCTGGTGAGCGGTCAGATCTTCTCCACCGGCGACATCACCGGCCGGGGGTACGCGGCCCTGACGGCTGCCGGCGTCATTCACTTCCTCATCGGGCGGTACTGCACGTTCCGGGCCTACGCCGCAATCGGGGCGAACCGAAGCTCTCCGGTGCTCCAAGGGACAGCACTCCTCTCCGTGCTCTTCGCGCTCACGTTCCTCGACGAGGCGATGACGCCCCTGAAAGCCGTTGGGATAGGGCTCATCTTTGTCGGGCCCGCTCTGGCCGCGAGCAGCCCGCAGCCCCAGCGCGCGCCCGCGGGAGCGTCCGAGGACGCCGAGGTCCCCGCCCGGCTCTTGGAAGGCTACGGCTTCGCAGCGCTCGGCACGCTGATGTTCGGCGTAAGCCCCATCCTGATCCGCTTCGCCCTCGAAGACAGCGGCGGATTGGGCGTGCTTGGCGGACTGGTCTCCTATGCCGCGGCGGCGGCGATTCTCGCACCTATCGCGCTGTTCAGCGGGCAGGCGTCCGGCGCGCTGAACCTCGACCGCGGGACGCAAGTCTGGTTCCTCAGCGGCGGACTCACCATCTTCCTCGGACACATGTTCCGATTCCTTGCCCTGAGCCTGGCGCCCGTCACCATCGTCATACCGCTGCTCAGGTCGCAAACGATCTTCGCCTTGGCGCTTGGGTACGTGGTGAACCGTCGCTACGAAAACTTCCATCCTCGTACCCTCGCCGGAGTCGCCGCGGCCGTCGCCGGCTCATTGGCGCTGGTGGCGTGATGGGCTGCGTGACGCTCGTCCTGGACCTCGGCAGCAGCCGGATGCGCTGCGTGAGCGTTGCGGGCCCGCGTCGGGCGCAGGCGGTCGAGGTGGCGTCGGCCCCCTACCCCACCGTCGGGGTTCGCACCGGCGGACTGGACCGGAGCTTCAACCCGCGCCTTCTGCGAAGACGGCTGTTCGACGTGCTCGCGAAGGGCGCCCGCGAGGTCGGGCCGGGAAACGTCGAGACGGTCGCGGTCGTCGGCCAGCGATGCGCGGTCTGTTTCTTCGACGCGGAGCTGCGGACGATATGCGCCGGGCCGCAGAACGATATACGCGCGGTCTTCGAGGGCGGCGCTATAGACGAGGAGCACGGCCCGCTCGTACACGCGACAGCCGGTCATCTGCCGTCGCTGATGCTCGTTCCCGCCAAGCTCCGTTGGTGGCGGGCGCAGCGTCCGCGCGCGGCGAGCCGCATCGCCAAAGCATCGGGGCTGGACGCGTGGGCTGCGCTCCAGCTGACCGGCTCGCTGGCCGAGACGCCCCAGGGGCTGGCCGAGCTTGGCCTGCTCGACGTGTCCACGCGCGCGCCCGCGACCGGCCTGTTCGATACGCTGGGCGTATCAGCGGACATCCTGCCTTGTCTGCTGCCGCTGGGCGCGGCAGCGGGCCATCTGACCCGCGACGCCGCTGATGCCACAGGCCTCCCAACGACGGTCGAGGTGCGCCTCGCGGGGCCGGACGCGCAAGCCGCGGCGGTCGGGAGCGGCGCCGCATCGGCGGGCTCGGCATCGGTCCCGGCGGGATGGAGCGCGCCCGCACAGGTGACGACGGCGGCCCCGACCTTCGACCCCCAGCGGCGAACGTGGACAACGCTCCAATCCGTAGACGGGCGGTGGGTCGTCGAGGCGAACCCCGGCGACACGGGGGGCGCCGTCGACATCATCCGCCGCCTGCTCGGACCACGCGTCACGCCCGCGCGGTTCGACGCGCTCGCGGCCAATGCGCCGGAGACCACGCGCGTCGTCGCGGCGTTCCTCGGCCCACGGGCGCTCGACCTTTCGAACCCCGGTATGACGATGGGGGGTCTACTGTCGCCGGTCCCCATCACTCAAGAGGGCCTAGATCCGGGCACGGTCGCCCGCGCAGCGCTGGAGAACGTGGCGTTCTCTATCCGCGAGAGCTTGTCCTTGGCCCGCGAGGTGGTCAGGCAGGCCCACCACCAACAGATTGGAGAGGGGGGCGAGGTTCCCGCCTTCGCGGGAATGACGGATGGCACGGGGATGGCGGAGCAGGAATACGCGGCCGCATTGTCGGGGGGGATGGCGGAGAGCGGCGTCTTTCCCGGCCTCCTGGCGGACGTACTCGGCGAGCCGGTGCGTGCCCATCGCAAGGCGACTGCCACCGGCGCGGCAATGATTGCGACGACTCCGCCCTTGGAGCTGGCGGCGCGGTCGGCGGCGCTCGCGGCGGAGGGTAAGGTCGTCGAGCCTGGGGAAGGCTCGCTGGAAGCGAATGAGCTCTACGAGCGCTGGCTGCGTCTGGGCGCCAAGCTTGATGCCCTGGCGGGGGAGCTGTAGGTGGACCCGCAGCTCGCAGCCTTCCCGCGCCGCCGCGTCATCTGGGCGCAGTACTTCATGTCCTTCTCGTGGAGCCTCGGCCTCTGGGCGGCGGTGCCCGTCATCCCCATCCTCTCGCTGCAGCTGAACGACAACCTCGCGATGGCAGGGCTGGTCGTCTCGATAGGCGGCGCAGGGCGGTTCTTCGTGAGTTACATCACCGGGCCCCTGCTGGACAGGTTCGGACGCCGGGGCATCGGGGGCATCGGCGTGTTCATCCGCATGGTGTTCTCGTTCCTGGAAGGCCTGTCGCCGACCTATTTCTCGCTCTTGGCCTTCCGGTTCGGCTCCGGCATCGGCACGTCGATCTGGGGCACGGCGCAGCAGACCATCACGGCGGACGTTTCGACACCTCAGGACCGCGGCCGCATCAGCGGGCGCAAGCAGGGGTTCGCGCAGTTCGGCGGAATCATCGGGCCGATAGTGGGCGGCGCGGCGTGGGCCCTGACCGACGATATCCGCGTGCCGTTCTTCATCAACGGCTTCAGCAAGATGGCCTGCCTCCTGGTGATGATCTTCATCATGGTCGAAACGCGACAGCTTTCGGCACGCGCCACGCCCGCCTCGCCAGCGCCCGCCAGAGAAACGGCGCGTCTCGCGAGGCCCAACCTCTTTGTCCGCTTGGGCGGCGTGCCGTCGGCCATAGCCGCCCTGGCCGCGACGGGGTTTCTGTACGTGTTGATCGGGACGTTCGCGGTGAACCTGATGCGCTCGACGGTGCAGGACCTGATACTGCCGGTCTACGTGGAGGAGGCGCTCGGGCTGGCGGAATCACAGCTGGGCATCGTGATCGCGTCGATGGGCATCGGCGGGCTGCTGACCTCGTTCGGCGGCGGATGGGCAACGGACCGATGGGGGGTGCAGGCCGTGCTCGTGCCCGGCGCGCTCGCGGCGGCAGCCGGCCTAGCATTGACGGCGCAAGGCCCAGGCCTCGCCGGCATGGTGCTTCTGGCGATGGCGCTCGGCGGGGCCGCAAGCCTCGTCATGGTCGGCACGCACGCCTTCTCCATCGACGTCTCGCCGCGCGGGGCGCGAGGGCGGTTCTTTGGTCAGACGCAGGCGGCGGGGCACCTGGCGACGTTCGTCGGCCCTTTCGCCGTCGGCGGCATCGCCGACCTTTTCGGGCTGGCGACGGCGTTCTACGTCATCGGCGCGGTCTTCCTCTTCATGGCGCCGGTCGGCATCGCCATGGGGATCGTCGGCCCTCGCGTGCGGGCGCGGCAGGCGGAGGAGGCCGGCCAGCCTCCGTCCTAGGCTGCGGGCTCTCCCCTCGGTCCTCTCTGAACCATTGGATGGGCCACCGCAAACCGCCAGATAGGCTCAACCGAACCATCCCTGCTGACTGCTATCCTTAGACGGATGACCAACGCCGACGACACACGCTATGAGCAACAGCGGCGCGAGGTGCTCGACGCGGCGCGGGCGATGCACCACAACGGCCTCGTCGTGGCGTCGTCGGGGAACGTCAGCGCGCGCATATCCAGCGATACCGAGCTGCTCGCCATCACGACCGCCGGCAAGGACTACGAGTCGATGGGGATGGAGCAGGTCGTCGTCGTCGATTTCGACGGCGAGCCGGTCGAGGGGGATGGGCTGCCGTCCACGGAGATGCTGCTGCACGTGGCCATCTACCGAGCGCGGCCCGACGTTCGCGCGGTGATGCACACCCATTCGGTCTACGCGAGCGCCCTGGCTGTGGCAGGGCAACCGCTCCCGCCGCTGATCGACGAGATGGTTGTGCTCCTGGGCGACAGCATTCAGGTGTCGGAGTACACCTTCCCCGGCACCGAGGAGATCGGCGACGCTGTCGTGGCGGCGCTGGGCGAGCGCAACGCCGCGCTCATCCGCAACCACGGGCTGGTCGGCGTCGGAGGGAGCGTCGGGCTGGCACTGAACGTGTGTCTGCTCGCCGAGCGCATTGCCCATATCTATGCGGTGGCCAATGCGCTCGGCAACGCCTCACCGCTCCCGGAGGATGCGGTGACGACGGAGATGGAGCTGTTCAGGATGCGCAGGGAGGCGGAGCAGCAGGGAGGAGGCATTCGATGAAGGTGCCCTCATTCCTGCTGCGGCGGCTGTACGTGAAGGGGAGCCTGCGGGCGACGGCGGACGGGTTCGCATTCGAGCTGCGGAACCAGCTTGGGTCGGGGTATGCCAAGCGTCTGCTGCCCCTCACGCTCGACGGCGACGAGCTCGATATGTCCGCGACGACGTTCGCGATCGAGGGGAAGCAGGCCACATTCGATGCCGTCTCCGGCGATACGCCCTTCACCCTCGCGATGAACAAGACGACGATAGTGGCCTACTCCGGGGGCGCAATCGCGGCGGGACCGCACACGGTGGGAATGCGGTTCGAGGTGGCCGGCCTCGGCGAGATGGGCTTCGAATTCACCGACAACGCCGCTCCCGGCTGACGCGATGACCGCGCAGCAGATCGGCGGTGGATGCCCCTCGACCGTGGCCGTCACCGGCGCAGCCGGGTACATCGGTAAACGCCTCATAGAACGCCTCCTGCGGAAGGATGGCGTCCGCCGTATCTTAGGCGTGGATATCCGGCCCTCGGCCATCGAGGACGTCCGCTACACCCACGTCCAACAGGACATCCGCGCTCCCCTCGGCTCCGTGTTCGAGGACGCAGGCGTCGAGGTTGCCGCGCATCTCGCATTCGTCCTGCGCCAGACGCGCAAGCGCGAGGAGGGCTGGGGGGTCAACGTCGGCGGCGCAGCCAACCTGCTCAGAGCGTGCGAGTCGGCGGACGTGCGGCGCGTCGTGCTCATGTCGAGCGCTACCGTCTACGGCCCCCGGCCCAGAAAACCCGACGCGCTCACGCCCGATGCGTTCACTGAGGAAGCGGCGCTCCATCCGCCAAAGGGGTTCGCCTACGCGGAAGACAAGGCGGCGTGCGAGGCGCGCTTCCTGCGGTTCCAGCAGCAGGGGAACGACCGTGAGGTCTCAATCCTCCGGGGCTGCGTCGTGATGGGGCCGAACGCGAGCAATTTCATCACGGGCGCGCTGGACAAGCCGCTGCTGATCGGCGTACGAGGCGCGGACCCGGCGATGCAGTTCGTCCACGAGGACGACCTCGTCAAGCTGCTCGCGCGGTTCATGACGGAGTCCCACCCCGGCGTCTACAACGTCGCTGCGCCGGGAGGCGTGCGTTGGTCGGAAGTCGTGGCGATGGCGGGCAAGCGAATGCTCTCCCTACCCGCTCCCCTCGCCTACGGGCTGACCAACCTGGCGTGGATGGCGCGAGCGCAGAGCGACGCGCCCGCAGTCGGCCTCGACTTCATACGATGGCCGTGGACCGTCAGCACGGCCAAGCTGGAAGCCGAGCTAGGCCACCGGTTCGCGCACTCCTCCCGCGCGGCGCTGGAGTCGTACCTCCGGCGCGGCTGACGGGCTCTAGACCTCGCTGCCCTCTCTCGGAAGCGCGCGCCAGACGCGCTCGGCGAGTTTGCTAAGGTACGTGCTTAGCTTCTTCCATCTGACGTTCCGCTAGGGCCGCTTGTGCTGGGTCGTTCAGCAGTTCGCCCACCTTGCGTTCAATGGATTGCGCGGTCGTGCTGCTCTGTCGCCATCCGTGGCGAAGTAACTGGCGGGCAGGTTCCGACTGAGCCCCACCCGCAGGTTTGCCAAGGATGTCGCTTTCGGCCAGCATCGCATCGCACTCCGGCTGAGCAGTTTCACCCAACTGGCTCAACCAGACGTGCAATTGATTGTTGGAATCATAGCGAGGAATAGGTAACTTCCAGAGGTGCTTGTGCAGATCTCGAGCTCCGAACTGCCCTTGGGACATCATGGATTGGACAGCGTCATAGAGTGTTTGGCTGTTGATGATTGCAAGCAAATAGCAGGCTTCGTCCTCTGAGTCGCAGATGGTCTGATATAGCCTGGTGTCCAGCACTGCGTGATTGTCGCTGATTATCGCCGCTGTTGGTTCACCTGACGTAGTGTATGCGATGCGTAACTTCCCGTTACCAGTGATTGCGTCCTGTAGGTACTCCAATTGGCTAGTAAGCTTATTAAGATTGTTCAGGTTTTTGAACAGGTCGGTGATGTGTTGTCCTTCGTGTGCGATCTGGAACATTCCCACAGCGTTCTCCCATCGGCGTTGCATTGTTGGATGCAAGGCGTTCACGTCCAGGCGACAAGCATCGTGCTTGCCGTTGGCTTCGCGTGTGTCTTCGCATTCGTCGTGGTTCAACGGAACCGTCATCCTTGAACGGTAGACTGGCAAAGCAGCCTTTAGCGGCTCCAATGCGGTGTAAGGTGCGATGCATTCGCCTAAGTAGACGTCAAACAGGTGATCGTTGTAAATCACCCCCGTCAGCTTTTCCAGTAGGCCTTCGTAGAGGATGTTGTCCTGGGTGGTTGTACGGGCTCGCACGTTTGTGGTGTTACCGGCGGGTATGCTGGCTGTATGCGGCAGAGTATCCACAAAGAACAGCCGGCGGTCAACGATGGAGGGACCTTGGTTGGATAGTTTTGCATAGGGCGATTTGAACGTGCCGTCGTCGTGATGCAGCATTTCCGACACTTTACTGATGCCGGTTTCGTCATACTCGCCCGCAGTGTTCTGCCATTGGCCCGACCAAACCTGAACAGAACCAGGTGCCAACGCAGAGCCAGATGCTCCCCCGCTGTGTTCGCCGTTGAACTTGGCAAAGACAACACTGGCGGGCATGGGGAAGAAAGGAGGCTCTAGTCCGTTCAAGTCCCAAGGCTCGCAGGTTTGGAAGTTCATACTGATGCCGATTGCTGCCCCCTTGGGCTGTTTCCCCTTTCGCCTGTAGGTGCCACTGCGCCATTTCAGATGCTGGCCAGTGCGCAACGCGCTGTGAGGTATCACCATTCCGATTGCTGTACCAGGCTTGGCATAGAGTTCCGCGCAGCGGGTATAGAACAGAGTGGCAAGGTCCTGGTGGGGAGCCTGTGCACCCCCAGCCCAGATTTGGTATCGGGTCTGGCTCATGCTGCGGAGTTCTTCTCGAATGACATCCACGCTCTGCCCGTAGGTCAACCACGGCGGGTTGCCGATGATGCGATCAACCTTCTCTTCCGCGATGACGGCGGGCCGCATCATGTTGCGAATGTAGTAGGCCCAAACGTGGTTGCGATCTGCGGCGTGTAGGGCACGCATGCCGGCGGCAACGGCGTTGATGCTATTGCGGGACTCGTCGCTCATTGCGTAGTCGTTGGCCAATCTTTCAGCGTTCCGTCCTTCGTCGACGGCGGTGGCCATTTCAGTGATTAGCCGGTCAACGTCAGCTTGCTGCCTGGCCAGTTCCTTCGGAATGCTGAAAGTGATGGGTTCGCTTGCACCGGGCAAAGTTTCGCCGGTCTTCAGCTCAATAGTCTGGCTGGCGGACAGGTGTGCCGGTCTCGTACCGCAACTGCATAGAGTCGCCCAAGTAGATAGGCGCGGTGATTCCTTGCGCTTCCGGATTTTCCTCCCGTGCTGCCCTGATGGTGCTGGCGGCGGCCATCACCCAAGTGGCCTTCGCCAATTGCACGGCGACAGGGTGAATGTCGATGCCGACTACATTGTCCTGTAATTTTCTCAGGGTTTCGGTTGCGGTGAGACCATCTGCCTCTTGGAGGATGCGCTCTACTGCTGTTTCGATGAACGTACCGCTGCCACAGCTGGGGTCCATGACCCGCTGCTTTAGAGGGTCATCGACGACGGCTTCGGTAATGGCTTTTGCCAGCCAACGGGGGGTGTAGTACTCGCCGAGCTTCTTGCGTTCTTCTTGGGGAATCACGTTCTGGTATAACGTCGGAGCTATTTCCTTTGGATAGTCTGTCCAATTGAAGCGTTCCACTTGATTAGCGATTTGCATCAAATACGTGTTCTGCCCGACTTCTGTGGGCCAAGTGAACAGATCTGCGTCGATGATCCCATGCAGCGCTGACTGCTCGGCCAGGATGTGTCCTTTCAATAGTTCATCGGGTCTTTCGTTGGCGTAATCCCCTACTCCTCCTAGCAATTGTTGCTGGATGATGGTGGCTATGAGGCTGGTGATGTAGGTGTGCCGGATGAACAGCCAATCACTTGTGTCGTCAGCCGTGGCGGCATTTTTGCCCAGTGCAACTTGGAGCAAGTCCTGCCAGAGCCGCCGTTTGACGGCTACGGTCGGGCTGCCACGATGGGTCTCGTACGCGTGGGCTAGCAGTTGGTTACTGGTACGGAACAGGGGAGAACCGATCCCAAAGTACTTAGACAAGTTCGTTGCGCTGGGTGCCAGGTTATCTTCGTTGCGATCGATAATGCCGGTCAGGAACTCCCGCAGCCGTACGGCCTGCTCTGCCTTATTGAACACAAGTGCGGTGCGTCGACTCATCGCCATGGCCCGGTGGCTTTCGCCTACGTTACGTTCCAACCATCGCTTACCGTCGGTCAGGATGCCGTTCTGTACGCCCCTGCCGGCTGCTGCTGTTGCTGTTGCTGTCAAATAGCCATCCAGCTGCATTATGTGTGCGGGATCGATTGCGTTGTGACTGGTGATATCGCGTTTCACCTCGATGAAGGTGTTGCGTACGTAGATGTCAAGGCGGCGATTGTCTTGATCGGCCGGGTGTTCCTCCATGGTGATTTCGTTTAGTTCGGCGACTCCTGCAGCAACTATGAAATCGCGGACACGAGCTGCTATTTCACCTTCCAGCGAGCCGCTGTCATGGGCTGCCAGCAAACTGGCCAGCGTGGTTTGACCGGCCTGGAGTGGATTCGTGTTGCTAGTCAAGTGGCTACTCCGCTGGATTCGGTGTGTGGCATGTCAAAAGATGGTAGCAAGCTAGGGGATGTAAGCCGCAAGGGGCATGTGTCACAAGGCTGACAAGCGGCGCGTCTCGCTACCCCAGCGCGCGCCAGACGCGCTCGGCGAGCAGCGGCATGTCGACGGCCACGGACCCGGCGCCCGCGCGTACGAGGGCGTCAACGACGGCGTTGGTCACCGCCACGGGCGCAGCCACCGTCGGCAATTCGCCGATGCCCTTGATGCCCAGCGGGTTGGTCGGCGACGGCGTCTGCTGGTTCTCTAGCTGGAACGCGGGCAACGACTCCGCGATGGGTATGCCGTACGACATGAAGCTGGCCGTCTGCGGGTAGCCCGCCGCCGTGTAGAGCATGCCCTCGCTCAGCGCCTGCCCGATGCCCTGCGCGATGCCGCCCTGTATCTGCCCGCGCACGATGACCGGGTTAATCATCGGCCCGCAGTCGTGCACCGCTGCGTAGTCCGTGAGGCGCACGTCGCCGGTGCCTTCATCCAGCTCCACGACCGCCACGTGCGCGGCGAACCCGAACGGGTTGGCGGGCAGTTCGTACTCCAGTTCCACGGTGATGCCATTCGCGGGGATCTTGCCGCCTGCCGCGTCCAGCTGTTGTTTCACTTCCAGGAGCGCCAGATAGGCCGCGTTGCCGCCCACCGCGAGACCCCGGCTCGACGTGGTGCCGCCGCCCGACGCGAGTTCGTCCGTGTCGCCGTGGTGCAACTCCACCGCTTCCGGAGGCACGCCGAGCGTGTCCGCCGCTATCTGCGAGAACGACGTGGCCGTGCCCTGTCCGTGCGGGGATACGTCTGTGACGATGACGACGCGCCCGTCCGGCGTCATCTCGACACGGGTGAGGCTCTTCCGCACGTTGGCCTTGCCGCCTGACGCCTTGGTGACCGTCGCGACGCCGACGCCGGTGCGGAACGGGCCGCTCTCGGATGCCTGCCGCTCGCGGAGCGCGCCGTACCCGGCCATGTCGAGCGCGCGGTCGAACGCGGCGTCGAAGTTGCCGGAATCGTAGACGAGGCCGGTGGCCGTCTCGTAGGGGAAGGCGTCGGCGGGGATGAAGTTGCGTCGGCGTATCTCCGCGGGGTCTATGCCGAGCTGCCGTGCGGCGTCGTCCATGATGCGCTCGATTGGGACGGCGGCCTCCGGTCCGCCCGCGCCACGGTAAGGGCCTGTGGGCGGACGGTTGGTCGTCACGCCGAGGCATTCCACGTCCATCGCCGGGATGGCGTACGGCCCGGCGACGCGCTGCACGGCGTTGCCGAGCGGCCCGCCGCTGGACGTAAGGAAGTACGCTCCCATGTCCGCCAGCATGCGGATGCGGACGCCAAGGACCTTGCCGTCTGTCCGCACAGCGGCCTGCACATCCGCCGTGAAGCCGCGACCGTGCGACGCGAGCGTGCTCTCCGAGCGCTGCTCCGTCCACTTGACCGGCGCGCCGAGCTGCACCGCCGCGTACGCCGTCGCCACCTCCTCCGGCCACACCTCGATCTTCCGCCCGAAACCGCCGCCTACGTCCGGCGTGATGACGCGCACGTCCAAATCGCCGGGGAGCAGCATTGCGAGGTACGTCTTCACGCGATGCGGCACCTGCGTGGACGTCCACACCGTGAGCCGTCCGCTCTCCGCGTCCGGCGCGGCCACGATGCCCCGGCACTCCATCGGCATCGCGACGAGGCGCGGTATCTCGTAGGTCGCCTCAACGATCTCGTCCGCGTTCTCGAACGCCTCGGCGACGTCGCCCGCGCCCGCCTCCGTACGCATCACGACGTTTGTGCCGATGTGGGGGTGCAGCGGGCTGACGTCCGCCGCCGATATGCGCGGGTCGAGCAGGGGCTGGAGCGGCTCGTAGTCGACGACGATGCGGTCCCGCGCGTCGAAGGCCGCCGCCTTGGTCGACGCCACGACGATGGCGACGGGCTGGCCGACGTAGCAGACGCGGTCGCCCGCCAGCACGGGGTGCTCGGGCACCGGCGTCTCGCCCATGCCCTCGCGCCGTATCGCGCCGATGTCAGGCACGACGCCGTCCAGGTCTGCCCCGGTGTAGACGGCGACGACGCCCGAACTCGCAAGCGCTCCGGCCACGTCCACGGAGCGGATGCGTGCGTGCGGTTCCGTGCTGCGGAGCACGGCGGCGTGGAGCATCCCGTCCAGCTGGATGTCGTCCACGAACTGCCCGCCGCCGCGCAGCAGCCGGTCGTCCTCCATGCGAGCCATGCCCTGACCGCGATAGGTGGTCATGGCTACTCCACCGGCAATACCGGAATGTGAAGCTGCACGTAGGTGCCCGGAATCTGCTGCCAGCAGATGAACCGCAGGTCTTCGTCGTGCGGGTTGAGCGTCTCGTGTCTGCTCCCCGCGGGGATACATGTGAAGTCGCCCGCCTCCACGTTGACCCGCTGCTCGCCGATGACCTCGACCCCCTGCCCCGCGATGTAGTAGCGAACGGCGTCGCCGGACGTTTGCGGGGCGCCCTGGTCGGTCTTTCCCGGCACGTTCTCCATGAACAGCTGGAACGAGTAGATGTCGAACCCAAGCTCCGGGGAGATGATGTGGTGCCTGCCGGGGCCCCATTCCATGATCGGAGCGTCGGCGGCTTTGACATAGAGGCGCTTCTGCTCCCGCCTGCGCTGCACCTCGAGCGCGACGCGTCCGAACACCATCTGCTCTTCGAGGTACCGCAGGTAGAGCGGCCACGGCTCGAGCTTGGAGAGCTCGGCGTCGGAGAGGTCGCTGACCTCGGGCGCCTTGTTCGGCGCCGTGAAGTGGACGAACGGCGTCGCGACCTGCCGGTAGGTGCCGGGGAACTGCTGCGCGGCCAGGAAGACGAGCGGCTCCGGGTGAGGGTTCTCGGTCCCGTGCCAGATGTTGGCCGGGACGTGACAGAAGTCGCCGACCCCAACGTCGAAGCGGACATCCTCGATGAGTTCCTGGCCAGCCCCTTTGACGTAGTACTTCAGCGCGTCGCCGTGGGTGTGATAACGCTCGGAGCCGCCGGCTCGCCCCGAAGTGAAGACGTGGAGGTTGTGGACGTTGAAGCCGAGCTCCGGCCCGACGATCATGCGCTGGTTGGGCCCGGCCCCCTGCACGTTCGCCTCCGCGGCCGGAACATGGACGCGGCCCGCCTTGCGCCGCTTGTCCAGCGCGAGCGCCGCACGCCCGAAGTTGACCTGCTTCTCCATGTAGAGCGCGTAGAGCTCTTCGGGAGAGAGCTCCCCAAGCTCCTCAGGCAGTACGCCGTCGGTCGTCATCCCTCTCCTCCGCCTCGTGCCTAGTGGTCTGCGTGAGGCTAGGCGCGCCGACAAGGGGTGTCAACACGCCCCAGCAAGCGTAACTGTTCAGACTTCGGGGGTTGAAATCTCCGGGAACCTGGTTGGCGACGGCTGATGCGCCGCTCCAGACACTCGCCGTAGGGATGGATTCCCGCTTTCGCGGGAATGACGGATGGGATGGGCCTCCTCGACTCTGAACAGTTACCCGCGCTTCCCTCGCAGCCCTCCGGCGCCCCGCCCCTTCACTTGTGGAGGCTGGGTACAGGAAGTTCCCGGTTTTGCGTGAAAAAGTTCCCCAGCTCATTTTCGTTACGAGTGAAAAAGTTCCCCAGTTCATTTTGGCTACGAGTAAAAAGTTTCCCGTTTTGCATGGGGCCAGGCGTGAAAGTTCCCCAAAAACGCGGGGTGAGCCGGGGGTTTTGGAGGGTGTTTTCATGGCCGTGGCCTGCTTCCTGGGTCTCAGAACTTCCCAGTTCGAGATTTTTAATGTTTTCGCAGCGGCGTCCAGCCCCGCCCTCCCCTCTCGCACTCCTTCCGCAGAGGGAGGGCAGGAACAAGTCCGGCGCCGGGTGGTTGGGATACTGCTGCCTAGGCATGACGATATTCCGACACCGTATTGTAAGGTGTCCGGGGGCGTTGGGGAAGGGGCAAGTGTCAGTCTTCCCGCCGGATCAGGGGGCACGGCGTTGATTGGCGGGCCTCGTGGTTCGACTGGCTCACCACGAACCGATTGGGGCGGGGTCGATACCTGGGATCCCGCCTACGCGGGAATCTCTGATGTGGAGCTGTCGTCCCACACCACAACCGACGAAAATAGGGGATGGAGGACGGCTACATCACCTCTGCTGAGCCCTATTTTCGAGGCAATGACGGATGGGATGGGCCTCCTCGACTCTGACAGTTACCAGCAAGCGAGCGGAAAGAGCCCTTGGCGTTGACATGCATAGAAGCGCCGCGCTTCCTCCGCCAAGCGACCGCGAGCCCCACTTTCCGCCTGTGTTAGCATCCGCCACACCATGCCTGACGACGCCCAAACCAAAGCCCTTCATGAGCAGGTCGCTCTCGCGAACCGTCTGCTGCACCACTACGGCCTCGGCTCCTACCAGGGACACGTCAGCGCGCGCGTGCCGGACTCCGACCTCGTCCTCATCCGCGCGACGCCCGCCGTCAGCCTCGAGCGCGTCGAGGCGGACGACCTCATGCTCATCGACCTCGACGGCAATGTCGTCGAGGCAAGCGAGCGTTATCCGGGACGCGTCGGCTCGTGGGCGCTGCACACGGAGATATACAAGGCGCGGCCCGAGGTGAACGCCGTCACGCACACGCACCAGAAGTGGTGCACCGTGTTCGGCCTCGCCGGACGCGACGTGCTGCCCGTCATCCACCCGCCGACGGCGTCCGTCGCGGCGGAGCGGTGGCCGGTCTACACCGGCCCGCCTGACGCCGTCGACTCGCCGGAGAAGGGCGCCGCGGTCGCGGCACTGCTCGGCGGGAACGTCGCCTGCCACCTGCGCGGGCACGGCATGGTGTTCGTCGGCACGACGGTCTCGAAGTCGATGCTTGCCGCCGCCGACGCCGAGGAGCAGGCCGAGCTGACGTGGCGCGCGATGCTCATAGGCACGCCGGAGGCCATCGAGCAGCGCTACCTCGCCGACGACGCCGCGAAGCGCTGGGAGCCGCCCCGCCCGGACGTGCGCGACGGCGTCGCCCGCGGCGAGTGGGGCAACCAGGAGTGGCTGGACGAGCACCGCGACGCATCCTACGTCCGCCACCCGGGGCTATGACCAATCCCTCTGCCATTCCCGCCCACCTCCGTCATTCCCGCGAAAGCGGGAATCCAGTGAGCGGCGCAGGGGGCCGCTCGTAGTGTGAGGGAGTGCAGAGGGGCGCGCCCCTCTGCCGGGGTTGTGGGGGTGTCCCCCACAGACGTTCGGGCGGGTGCATGGGAAGAAGAACGTTGGGCCAAGCGCAGAGTGTAGGAGGCGAACCGATGGACAACGACGCGCTGGCAGCCCTCCGCGAGACGGTCGCGGTCTCCCACCGCCTCCTCTACCTCACCGGCCTCGGTACCACGCGCGGCCACACCAGCGCGCGCATCCCCGATACCGACACCTTCTTCATCAAGCCGTGGCCCCACATCCAGATGCACCGCGTCCGCGCCGAGGACCTCATCGTCATGGACTTCGACGGCAACATCGTCGGCGCGGGCGACCGCAAAATCACGAAGGTCAGCGAGTGGCCCATCCACGCCGAGATCTACCGCACGCACCCGGACGTCGGCTCCATCATCCACACGCACCAGAAGTGGGCGACGATGATGGGCGTCGCGGGCGCGACCATCCTCCCGCTCCTCGACCCCGAGCTCGCCACCGCCGTCGCCCACGAGCCCGTCATGTTCGACGAGGACAAGGCGCTGATACGCAGCGTAGAACAGGGCAAGACCGTCGCCGCGCGGATGCAGGGCGCGAACGCCTGTCACCTGCAGAACCACGGCATGGTCTTCACCGGTCCGAACGTCGAGACCGCCACGATAGACGCCATCGCGATCGAGCACCTGGCCGAGATGACGTGGCATGCCCAACTCATCGGCACGCCGGAGGCAATGCCCTCCCTCGTCCTGCAGCCGTCGCTCGACCGCCGCGCCCAGGGCGAAGTCTCCGAAGCGTGGGAGCACTACTGGAAATGGGTGGACGCCAACCCGGAATCACTGCGGCCAAGGTCGGCGGATATTTAGGCTCGCCCACAGTCCTCGTCATTCCTGCGTCCGCGCCACACGGCAGGGCTTCTATTCGGGGCGTTGGCTACGATTCCTGTCCGTTCCGAACCCAGGTATGTGGCCGAGAAAACCAATCTTGTCTCCGGCGTCTTGTGGAGTGAGCCCTCCCTTGAAATACAACGGAGTGATGATCTTAAGTTGAGCTTGCCTCTCTTCCTCAGACAGGCGATTCATAAATGGCCATAACAGCATCAGTTCGTGGGATACTCGTGCAGTATCTTCTTCTCGCTTTCGATGATGCCCAGACTGACGAAGAGCATAAGTTGCCAATGCAAGCAATGGGAAGGCAACACCATAGCGCGCAATAACTGTCGCGACAGATAGGCTTTCGATCGCCTGTATATCAAAGTAGATGTATGCTGATGCTGCAATCAAGAAAATGAACGACCCTAAGGTGACCCACCTCCAAAAGTTCGCGGTCCTGTTTTGTTCGCTCCGCAACTTCATGTAGTGTTCTGCTGTACTGGCACCTGCTATTTCTTCAAGCATGGTTTCAGCTTCTTTTTGCAAGCCTGCTACTTCGCTTTGATTTTCTTCAAACCATTCGCGATATTCCTCGTCACGACTAGCCTGTGCTTCCCCGCGACTGTTCTGCGAGGCTATGAACTGATTCGCACGTTCCTGCTCAGAGCTCCTGAAGTTCTCCTGGATGCTAGTGACTTCTCGCTCTAGGCGCTCAGCTGAGTCTCTCGTTTGTGACAGTAGCGACTCACTGGTTCGTCTCATTTCAGATGCTATTGAGGCAGTTTCGTTCTCCACTTGGGCAACACGTCCACTTACTCTAGATTCAAACTCAGATACAGATTTCTGGAAGTTAGTCCAGTCTGCTTCAAGTTGATTGCGTATACCGTCTGTCTCAGAACGAATAGACTCCAACCGTTCCAGTAACAAAGCGGTGGAAGACTGGGCTTCACGATCAAATTGTTCGGAGGCACGCCCTAGCACTTCGCTAGTTGTACGGATAGGTAGGACTGGGAGTGAAGATGCAGAGACTAAGAGATTATCAGCGCAATTACTGGCTGAATCATAGTCCGGCTCATCAGATAATGAAAGATTGGCAATGTCTTGTATTGCATCGAGAAATCGCCGAGACGGTTTCTCGATTCCATTGAGCGTCTCACCTGCTACAAGACCCCGATCTGCAACAGTCAATCTCTGATATATATTTTTTGCTACAACCTCTAGTCGTTCAATAAGGTCACTGGCACGTTGATGTTCCCATTCCCGAGACTTCAATTCGGCTAGTATCGCAAGAGCATTCTTTAGTTTTGATAGAGATTGGGAATCGCGCACTCGATCGTTGAATTCGCTCATATTCTCACTGCCTCTTGGATTGGAGCTGGTTAGGCAATGTCCCACCAATCATGTCAGGGCCCCCTCACCTCCCCAGCACGGCCTCGCGGAGGGCGGCGTTGGCGCGCGTCTGCCAGCCGGGGCCGTCGGCGCGGAGGCGCGCCACGACGTCGGCGTCGAGGCGGATCGTCACGCGCGTCTTTGGATGCTCCTTGCGGAGGTGGGGCGCCACCTTCAGCCTGCCCTCGCGGTACGCCTTCACGATGTGCGGGACGACCTCGATCGCGGGGCGCATTCGTGCAAAGTCCACGTCCGTCGCTTCGTAGGCGTCGGGGTCGAGGGCGATGCCCCTCTGAATCTCCTCTTCCTCTTCCGGCGTGGGCCAGATGGTTCCAGGCTTAAGTGGCGGCATATCGTCTTACCTCCCCAGGGGTGGCCTTGCGCATGCTGATGACCCTGATGTCGTCTCCTCATACCGTGAACACCAACAGATGCAACTGGTCACCGATGAAGCCATAGGCGCGGTACCGGTCCTCTGCATGGTGAGGGTCCGGCTCCAGCTTTGCTGTGTCCCAGTCAAACGCATCTGCCTGCTCGAAGTCCGTCCTGTGCTTACTGACGTTGATTCGGCGCTTGGTCTCGTCCCATTCGTAAGGCATGTCTAGTGTATGTACACCTGCGGGTAGTGGTCAACGCGAGGCAGGAGCCTCTGACCTCACCCTAATGCCTCATGAGAACGTTCGCGCAAGCCCTGCGTGTCACACAACCCGAGAGATGCTTCCGCTCCGCTCAGCATGACAACGTCTGAAAGCGCAACGCCCATCCTATGCATCCCTGTGAGCTATCGGGGTCAGCCCCCACTCCGCGACGCCTTCCGCACGTCCTTGCGGACCTTGCCGTCGGCGGTGAAGAGCTGCGGCCACTGGGCGCGGAGGTCGGCGGCCTGCTCTTGCGTCGCGCGCGCCACAGGCGGGAACGTCGCCAGGCGGTCGTACGGACGGCACGCGTCGATAATCATGCGGTTGTTGTAGTAGCGCGGCCCCTCGTCTCCGGCGTACGCCATCGGGTCGAGCGACGTGCTCCACATCCGCTTCACGATGTCGACGTCCTCCGTCACTTCCGTGCGCGTGCAGAGCGCCCACAGCACCTCGTTCGTGTCCGTGGGGTCGATGTCGTCGTCGACCACGATGACGAAACGGTTGGCGTACGCGCCCGCGTGGACGGCGGTCGTCGCGTGACCCACCTGCTTCGCGTGGCCGGGGTACATCTGCTTGATGGAGATGACGTTCAGGAAGCGCCCGCCGCCGGCCTCGTGCGACCACGCGCCGACGATGCCCGGCACGCCCGCGCGCTCCAGCTCGTTCCAGAGCATCGCGGCGCGCAGCGGACTGCGGAAGTATGTATTGTCGTTCGGCGGCTTGCCCGGCAGGCAACCCATCACGATGGGGTTGTTCCGCCACACCACCGACTTCACGTTGATGATGGGCATGTCGCGCTCGCCGCTGGCGTAGTAGCCCGTCCACTCGCCGAACGGGCCTTCCTGGTGGAACTGGTCCGGCGGAATCTCGCCCTCGATGACGATCTCGGACGTCGCGGGGACGGGCAGGCCGGTGAGCGGCGCGGCGATCACGTCCAGCGGCTCGTTGCGGATGCCGCCCGCGACCGCGAACTCGTCCTCGCCGTAGTCGACCTCCAGCCCGCCGAGCAGCAGCAGCAGCGGGTCCTGTCCGAACGACACCGCGACCGGGCACGCCTCGCCCTTCTCCCAGTACTTCTCACGGATCATGCGTCCATGCTTGCCGGGCGAGATCATGATGCCGAGCGTGTTCTTGTCGTGCACCTGCACGCGGTACGTGCCCGCGTTCACCCAGCCGGTGTCCGGGTCGCGCATGATGACGATGTTGCCGGTGCCGAGGAAATTGCCGCCGTCCTCGGAGTGCCAGAACGGCGCGGGGAACTGCGTCACGTCCACCTCGCCTTCCTCCTGACGGTTGTCGAGCACCGGCCCGTCCTCCACCTGCCTCGGCGCGATGGGCGTGAACTCCTTGAGGCGGTCGCGCCACGTCTTGACGAACTCCTGGCGAGTCAGCTCGGTCGGGAGGTCGAGGCTCAGGCAGATGCGCGGCAGCGACGTGAGGACATTGGAGAGGAGCTTGTAGCCGTCCGGGTGGCCCTTGATCTTCTCGAAGAGCAGGGCGGGGTTCTCCATGTCCCACTGGTAGAGGTCGGTGAGCCCGCCGATCTCCAGATTGGGGTCCGCGCCCTCGATGCGGGTCAGCTCGCCCATTTCCTCGATGCGCGCGATCCACTCACGCAGGTCCTGCACTGGCATATCGCCCTCCTTGTCCTGCCGCGATTGTACCCGAACAACCGACAGGCATGGACGGGAGGGAGCGGGATGGCGCGTGCCCGGCGCCTCGTCACTCCCGCCCCATCTCGTCATTCCCGCGCAGGCGGGAATCCAGGTGACCGTCAGGTCACACGGAGGGGTGGGGAGGGGCAGGGGGCGCGTCATGCTGAGCGAAGCGTAGCATCCCTCGGCTGGCTCGCCCCCTCTCACAAGGGGAGAGGCGATCAGGCGTCGTAGACAACCGGCGAAAACCGCACCAGACCTCCCACACCGTCCAGGGCTCCCGGAGTGAGCGCCAGGACCATCTGGGCCTCTTCAGACATAGCGAGGGGGACCTCGATGCCAAGCGGCCCGGCTTGCACGAAACCAAAGCGCGGGTAGTACGCCGGATGACCAATGAGCACGACGATTCGATGCCCCAGCCGCCTGCAGACCGAGAGCCCTTCTTCGACCAGTTGTGACCCAACTCCCTGCCGCTGTCTTGCGGGGTGCACCGCCAGCGGCCCCAACGTCAGGGCGGGAATGGACTCGTCCGCACCGTCGATGTGGGAAGTAGTGAACATGATGTGACCGATCACCGCCCCATCACATACCGCTATCAGGGCCAGCTCTGGGATGTACTCTGCGGACTCCCGCAACGCCTCTGCCAATCCGGCCACGTCCTCGTCAGGGAAGGCCAGGTTGAGCACCTCCCGGACTGCGGGGAAGTCGGCAGGTGTCTCGGGACGGATCATGATGTCCACAGGCTGGCCTCCCTAGGTGCGAACTAGTCTTCGGACGGCGATTCACCAAGCGTAGAGCCCACCCCGTGTATGGAGCGTACGGCGGACCCTGCAGCCCTTCTCACACCGACGCCCTGTCCAACACTGCTCTAGCCCCTCACCCCCCCCAGCTCCTCCGCTATGCGGCGGCTGAACTCGACGCGGGTCTCTTCCGCCTTGCGCTTCACCGCCGTGTTGCCGAGCGTCGCGAGACGGCCGTAGAGGTTGAAGTCCATCGAGTAGTTGACCTCGGTCTGACCGGGCGACGGCTCCCGCAGTTCGAGCGCGAGCCGGTTGACGTGGAGCCGGTTCCCCATGCGGTCCTTGCCATTGCCGCTCACCACCACCAGCTGACCTTCCACCGCCTCCTCGATGCGCATCTCCATCTCCAGCGTCACGCGGAATGGCCCGACGCGCTGCGTCATGCGGGCGCGATACGCCCCTTTGCCTGCGTCCTCGATGCTCTCGCAGCCAGGCAGGCACTTCGCGACACGGGGCAGGTCCCAGAAGAACGCCCACGCCTCGGCGGGCGATGCGCTGACCTCGAACCGGTCGGTCAGCTCCACGAACTGCGCTCTTTGGCCGCCGCCTCGACCGACCGCAGGATGCCGGCATACCCGGTGCAGCGGCAGATATTACCGCCCATGTACCGGATGATTTCCTCCCGGCTCGGGCTTGGGTTCTCGTCGAGAAGCGCCTTCGCAAGCAGAATCATCCCCGGCGTGCAGTAGCCGCACTGCAGCCCGAAGTTGTCGACGAAGGCTTGCTGTATCGGGTGCAGGCCATCGGCCGGCGTGAGGCCCTCTATCGTCACCACGTCATGCCCATCGGCCTGGCCTGCCAAGAGACTGCACGAGCTCGCGGCGCGACCGTCGAGGAGAACGGTGCAAGCCCCGCAGACGCCGCTGTGACAGTACTCCTTGGTCCCTTTCAGACCGAGACGGTCGCGGAGCAGGTCGAGCAGCGTCGTGGACGGGGGAACGTCCATGTTGCACGCCGCGCCGTTCACTGTGAGCTCCAGGCGCACGCCTACTCCTTCCCCGCCGCGTCCAGCGCTTCGAGCACCTTGTACGGGAGCAGCGGAATGTCGTGGAAGAGGACGCCTGTCGCGTCGTAAACGGCATTCACGACCGCGCCCGGCAGGATAACGGCGCCGATTTCGCCCATGCCCTTGGCGCCGAACGGCCCCCCTTCGAAGGGGTGATCGACCAGCTCGGACGCGTAGCTGGGCATCGTTTCCATGGTGGGGAGCGGATAGTCCATGAGCGCGGAGTTGATAAGCTGGCCGCCGTCATCCCAGACCATCTGCTCGAAGAGCGTAGGCCCGAGCTCCTGGCCGACTCCGCCCTCGAGCTGCGTCTCGATGGAATGCGGGTTCACCGCGGTGCCGGTGGTTGCGGCCGCGCCGGCCTTGACCAAACGCACTTGCCCCGTCTCCGTGTCGACCTCCACCTCAGCCGCACACGAAGCGAACGTCCAGAATGTCGAGGCTATCGGATAATCCTTGCCGTCCGGCGCGCGATACGTGCCGCCAACGACGCAGTCCCCGATTGCGGCCAATGGCGCCCCAACATGGCGAACGAGGTCCGACAGGCTAACGCCGGCGCTGTCCCCATCCGGCCCGACGACGCCCTCGCCGTTGACCGTCAGGTCGGAAGCCTCGCGTTCGAGTAGATGCGAGGCGGCCTCGACGATCTGCTGCTTGACCTTCCCCGCGGCTTCAACGACCGCGACGCCCATGTGGTACGTCGACCGGCTCGCCGTCGTCGAGCTGTCGACGGGGACGCGGCCCGTGTCGCTGTGGACGATTCGTATCGAGTCGAGACCGACTCCCAGCGCGTCACCCGCTATCTGCGCCATCGCGGTGTCGGACCCCTGGCCGATATTCACCGTCCCGATTCGCGTCTCGAAGACGCCATCCTCGCCAAGGACGATCTCGGCGCTGTTCTCGGACATCTGCCGCGGAGGAGTAAGCGTGTACTTGATGGTGCAGGAGACCCCGCGCCCGCGCAGCGTCTTGCCGTCCGGCGAGGGAGTGAGCGGTTCGCCCCAGCCAATCGCGGCGGCCGCTCTGTCGAGGCACTCGTGGGCGTGCGCCGAGCGCAAGTAGTCGCCCGTGATGTGAATATCGCCGTCGCGGACCAGATTCTTCCGCCGTATCTCGAGGCGGTCGATGCCGAGGTCCCGCGCGATGCGGTCGAGCTGCCCCTCGTAGGACATCGTGTGCTGCGTCGTCGGCAGGCCGCGGTACGGCGCCGAAGGAGGCTTGTTCGTGTAGACGGCGTAGCAGTCGACGCGCGCGTGGGGGACCTTGTAAGGGCCGGTCGCCACCTTGAGGGTATTGTTCGCGCTGCGGGCGCCACTGATGGCGTACGCCCCCACGTCCACGTAGAAGCTGTTGTGCCGCGCCACAATAGTGCCGTCGCGCTTCACGCCGGTCCTCATACGGTTGGCATAGGCGGGGCGGAGGTAGGTCAGGAACGTCTCCTCTTGGGTGAAAACGTAGCGCACCGGCCTGCCGGCAAGCTTCGCCGCCGCCGTGATAACGCACTCGATACGGTCCCGACTCTTGCTCCCGAACCCGCCGCCGACGTACGGCACGATGACCCGCGCAGGCATCTTGAACATGCGCTCGAGCTCGCGGCTGAGGGGAAAGGGCGACTGGCAGTTGGTCCAGACCGTGATACCTCCATCGTCGACCTGAGAGATCACCGCATGCAGGTCGAGCGCGCAGTGCTGGACCGGCGGCGCTGAGAACTCGTCCTCGTAGATGAAGTCGGCCTCCGCGAACCCATGCTCCACGTCGCCGTGCGCCAGCGTCGCCTGGTGGCAGATGTTGGTGCCTTCCACCGGGCGCAGCTCCGGCGCGATGGGAAAGAACTCCTCGTGGACGCGCGACGCTCCTTCCGCCAGCGCCGCGCTCACGTCCATCACGGCGGGAAGCTCGTCGTACTCGACGTCCACCTGCTCGACGCCCGCCTCAGCCGTGGGGATGTCTTCCGCGACCACTACGGCCACGATATCGCCGTGGTGTCTGACCTTGTCCATCGCCACCAGAGGAGCGTCCCGGTAGACGAACCCATACATCTCCTCGATGTCCGGATCGGCCCAAATCTCGTCGCGGGTCAGGACGCAGATGACGCCCGGCAATGCGCGGGCGGCGGACGCGTCGATGGAAACGATGCGCGCGTGGGGCAATGGGCTGCGGACGACTTTCGCATGCGCCATGCCTGGCACGACGAGGTCGCCCATGTACTCAATGCGCCCCGCCGCCTTCTCAGCAGCTTCCAGGGTCGGCATCGAGGTTCCGACGAGGCGCGTTACTCTTGGGCCCGTTGCAGCGCACATGTCAGTGCTCGCTCCACCAACACTTTCGTGATCCTACGCTTGTACCAGACTGGCCCCCGTAGGTCTTCGATGGGGTCTGTCTCCTCGGCGGCGGCGGCGGCGGCCTCCGCCACCCGCGCCGGGGACGGGACATCACCGACAAGGCCGGCGACGGCCTTAGCGACAACGGGCACTGGCCCCGTAGCGCCCATAACAACGCGAGCCGCGCTGCACACTCCGGAAGAGGCATCCAACGTCACCAAAGCGGATGCATTCGCAACCGGCTTGTTCTCCGGAGAGCCGACGGTGAACTTGAGATGGCTCCCGCCGGAACCGGGCGCCGGACGAGGCGCATCGATCCCCGACACCAGCTCCCCCGGACGCAGCACCGTCTCGTACGGTCCTAGGTAGAACTCCTCGATCGGCGCCGCACGGCTGCCTTCGGGTCCGGCGATTCGCACCGTAGCCCCGAGCGCCGTCAAAGCCGTGGGCGTATCCGTCTGCGGCTCGCCGTAAGCGACTGCCCCTCCAACCGTCGCGACGTTCCTGACGCGCACGTTCGCGACCTGCGACGCGGCCTCCGCCAGAAGCCCATAGTCGCGCCGGATATCGGCGTCCAGCTCCAACGTGCGGATTCGCGTGAGCGCCCCCAGGTGCAGGCTGCCGTTCCGCTCGATTCCGTTCAGCTCCTCGACGCCCCCCAAGTCAACGACGTACTCCGGTCGGACGACGCCAAGCTCCAGCATCACGACCGCGGCGCTGCCCCCGCCGAGGACGAGGGATTCGTCCGCGTGTTCGGCCAGGAACTTAGTCGCTTCGGCGACGGTGGCCGGACGAACATACTCGAAGGGCTGCATGGCGTTAGGCCGACTTCCGGATAACGTCCTCGGCAAAGCTGAGGAGGTACTCCTTGCGCGCTTCGAGCGTCTTCGGCAAGTTGTAGAAGGTCATGCCCACGTAGCTGACGCCTTGCTCCGCGAGCCGGCCGAACTGCTCCAGGCAATCGCCGCTATTCCCTGCCACCGCCCAATCGTCGACCTTTGAATCGCTGTCTATATTGATCCTCACCATCGTGTCCTCCTGCATGTTCCAGGTGCTGTACATGCTGTAAGAGGACTCGGCGGCGGCCTGCGCCTCGGCGATAGCGCTCGGACGGTCCTTGGCGAAAGCCACGCCTCGGGAGACTGTCACGCGACCGGCCGGTTGGCCGCTCGCCTCGCGCTCCTCTCGATAGACGCCGATGAGCGCCGGAAGGTCGTCAAAGCCAACCTGGGGAGCGATGTAGCAAGCGTCCGCGATGCGAGCCGAGCGACGGACAGCGCCGTCGCTCTGGCAAGCTATCCATATAGGAGGATGCGGCTGCTGGACTGGCAGGAACCCCATGCGGGCCTCGTGGACGCTCCAGTAGCGGCCCTCGTGATTGACCTCCTCGCCGGACCACAGCTTCTTCATCAGCTCGATGGACTCAGTGAGGCGAGGCGCTCGGTCCTTCCTAGTCGCGCCGACAGCCTCGAGCTCGGTCTCTCTGTACCCAATGCCGACGCCCAGCGTGAATCTCCCGTGGCATATGTGATCGAGCGTAGCCGCGTCCTCGGCAATCTGCACCGGATTGTGGAGAGGCAGCAGGATGATGCCGGTTAGCAGGCGCATGTCGCCCGTCTCGGGCGCGAGGCGCGCGAGCACTTGAAACGGCTGAGGCCAGATCGTGGGATGCGACACCCAGTGCTGCGGCATTGTCACCGCCGAGAACCCGGCGTCTCGGGCAACGTGACAAATCTCCACAAGGTCGTCGATCTGCTCGTACAACGGACGTGCGCGATCGGTCAGGAAAGACCGCAGGTAGAGGCCAAACTCCATGGGCTAGAGCCTACCAGAGCGGCGCGCGACATGGGGAGACGAAGGCTGGTCAGGCGGACGGAGGGAGAATAAACGTGCAGGCGGGGCCGGCGGCGCGGCCGAGCCGTTCATCGAGAGTTACGAGCGGGCAGTCGAGTGCTTCCGCGAGCGCCACGTACCAAGCGTCGTAACTGGTCAGGTTGCTTCGCAGCGCCCACACCCGTTGAGCGAACGGGGCGAAAGGGAACAGATCCAGCCTAAACTCGGAGAATTCATCTCGCGCTCTCATGGCGTCTGGCGACGTGACCTCACCCGCCAACTCCATGCGCCTGATACCGTTGTAGACTTCTGCGGGCATCATCTGGGTGCTGAGTATCCGCCGATTCTGAAGCTGTCGGTTCACCCAATCGCCATCAGGATTCCTGCCGGTCACAGCGGATATGAATGCTGAGGCGTCAACGACGATCATAGGCCTTGTCGGCATCCTGCGTTGCCAGGATGGTCTCTCGGGAGACTCCTCTGCCTGACGCATTCACGCGCTGGCGTATCCGGTCGAGCAGCATCTCGTGGGAAGGCTTCGACGCGAGTTCCTCCAACCTCTCGTGGAGGAACTGCTGCATAGACTGATGCTTCAGCGCGGCGCGCGCCGCCAACTGATTGCGCACCTCTTCGCTCACATTCCTGATGGTGATCTGCACCGCCATACCGTCCCCCCTAAGCGAAGATGCAATCACAATGCCAGCATTGCAAGCATTATGCAAGCACCCTCAATCCAACAGGAACGCCCGCACGGTCGCCGCGTAAGCCTCCGGTTGTTCGAGATGCACCCAGTGCCCCCCGCCCGGAATCTCGACAAGGCGGCAGTCGGGGATCGCCGCCTCCATACGGACCGCCACGTCGTGCCGGAGCAGCGTGCTGTCCGTTCCCCGAACGATGAGCGTTGGGACGCCGACCCGCGGCAGCTGGTCCCACACGTCAGGCCGGTCGTACTGACTCACCACGTCGCGGCTGCGCTTCCAGGTGTAGCCGCCGCCGTCCGTCGGCTTCGCTAGCGCGGCGACGTCCCGCCGCAGCTCCTCCTCGCTCGCGTTTGGCTGACGGGAGCGCAAGCGCTCGACGACCGCGTCGAAGTCGGCGTAGTCGTCGGACTCGCCCTTGTACCGCGAGATCATGGCGACCGAGCCAGGGTTGTACGAGTCCGGGTCCATGTCCGTGATGACGAGCTTCGATGCAATACCCGGATGCTCGGCGATGCACATCCACGCGTTCTTGCTGCCCGCCGAGTGGCCAATCAGTGTGACCCCGGCCAGCCCAAGGCGCTCAACGACCTCCTTCGTCTCCGAGACGTAGTCGGCGAGGCGGTACGTCTCGGCCCGCGGGCTGTCGCCGTGCCCTCGGTGGTCTAGCGCGACCACGTGGAAGTCGTCGCAGACCGACTCGGCAAAAGCGGCCCAGAGCGCGGCAGAGTCCTGCAATCCGTGAAGCAGCAGCAACGGCGGCGCGTCCGGGTCCCCCCAGTCGAGGTAGTGCAGGTCGAGGCCGTGAGCCTTCACGGTATGGGAGGTTGGGGGCGTGGCAGTGGTCATGTCAGGCGCTCTCGTGCAGAGTAAGGGGCGCGCGTGAGGGTAGGCAGACACAGGCTAGGCGTCAACCGTCGGAGGTACGCACGCGCCCTCCTCCCTTGCCCCCGCTTGCCGGCGCGGATAGCATCGCTCGCGTCTGGCGTGGCGCGATGAAACCCTTCCAACTACACGAACCCACCACCGTTGAAGAAGCTGTTGGGCTGCTCACGGCGCTCGGCGGCGCCGCGAAACTCTATGCGGGCGGCACCGAGCTGCTGCTGGCCATGAAAACGGGCCTGCTCCAATACGACTCCCTCGTCAACGTGAAGAGCATTCCGGGGCTGGACCAGATTGCAGTGGAAGGCGACGAGCTCGTTATCGGCGCGGCGGCTACGCACAGCGACATCGAGCACGACGCGCTCGTTCAGGAACGGCTGCCCCTGCTGGCCGAGGTCGAGCACAGGGTCGCGAATGTGCGTGTGCGGAACGTGGGAACGCTCGCCGGCAACCTCTGTTTCGCCGAACCGCACTCGGACCCCGCCACCCTACTGCTGGTCTTGGAGGCATCTGTCACGGTGGCCGCTCCGTCGGGCGTACGCCAAGCAGCCGTGGCCGATTTGCAGACAGGCCCCTACGAAACCTCGCTGGCCGACGACGAGCTGCTCGTTGACGTCCGCATCCCGCTGCCGCCGAGCGGCATGCGCGCGGCCTATATGAAGTTCGGCTATCACCACAGGCCAACTTTGGGCGTCGCGACGGCGATCTCCGTTCAAGACGGCGTTCTCGCCGACGTTCGGCTTGCCCTCGGCTGCGTCTCGCCGGTCGCGTCGCGGCTCACCCGCTCCGAGGACGTGCTCAGGGGCGCCAGCGTCGGCGCGCTGACCGAAGGGTCGGCAGCGCTCAGAGAAGCCGGCCATCTCGCGGCGGAAGACGCGGAAGCCGTCACCGACCTGCACGGGTCGGCGGAGTACAAAGAGCACCTGACGAGCGTATTCGTGGAGCGCGCGCTCCTCGCGGCGCTGTCGAAGAACGGAGGCGGTTAGGTGAGCGAGCAGACGCCGGGCGTCAACGTCGCATTCGAGCTGAACGGGAAGCCGGTGGAGACGGTCGTCGAGCCGCAGACCGCGCTCATCGACATGCTCCGCGACAAGTTCGAGATGCGCGGCGCGAAGCGTTCCTGCGACCTGCAAGTGTGCGGCGCCTGCACCGTCCTGCTCGACGGCAAGGCCGTGAGCTCCTGCACCGTGCCCGCCTTCGAGGCGCGGAACAAGACAGTCCTGACTATCGAAGGACTCGCCGCGGACGAGGACGCCCGCCCGCTGACCGAGGCGTTCGTCGATAACGCCGCGTTCCAGTGCGGGTATTGCACGCCCGGAATGCTGCTCACCGCGAAGTCGCTCCTGGACGCGCGGCCAGCGGCTTCCGAGGACGAGATCAAGGACTACATGCGCGGCAACCTCTGCCGCTGCACTGGATACAAGAAGATCGTCGAAGCTGTGCTGCAAGCAGCGGAGGGTGGACGATGACTAGCTCGCCGAACACAGGACAGTCCGCGCGCGACTTCCGGACCGTTGGCCAAGCGGTCCGCCGCGTGGACTCGGACGAAAAGCTCTCCGGGCGGGCGCAGTTCACCGGGGACATCCAGATCTCGGGAATGGCCTACGCCAAGCTCGTTACGAGCCCGCTGCCGCACGCGCGGATACTGAGCGTGGACGCGAGCAAGGCCCGCGCGTTGCCGGGCGTCTACGCAGTGCTCACCAGCGCAGAGCTGGTCGGCATGGAGACCCACTTCGGCTCCGACAAGAAGGACCGGCCTGTCGTCGCCATCGACAAAGTGCGCTTCCAAGGAGAGCCGGTTGCCGCAATCGCAGCCGTCGACTTGGCCACAGCCGAGGCGGCGGCCGAGTTGGTGGACGTGGAGTACGAGGAACTCCCCACGGTGATGGGATTGGAGACCGCGCTCGACCCCTCCAGCGCCGCTATCCACGACTCCAACCTCTGCCACGAGTACGGCTACGAGTGGGGCGACGTCGACATGGCGTTTCGTAGCTGCGACCACGTATTCGAGGACACTTTCACTTTCCCGATGGTCTACCACTATGCGATGGAGCCCCACGCCTGCATCGCCAGCTACGAGCCGGACCGCATCCGGCTCTGGACGTCGGCCCAGCACCCGTTCCTCGTCAGGGCCGAGATTGCGCGGCTGTTCCGGCGTCAGCTCGACCAGGTGCAGGTCGTCTGCCCGTTCGTTGGCGGCGGCTACGGCAGCAAGTCGTACACGAAGATAGAGCCGGTCGTCACTGCTCTGAGCAGGGAGGCGGGACGGCCGGTGAGGCTGGCGCTGACCGTTGAGGAGGCGATGCGCACCGTTCGCCGCCACGCGGCCAAGGCGACGATTCGGACGGGGGTCATGCAGGACGGACTGATCGTCGCGCGTGAGTGCGTCGCCTACGTGGACACGGGCGGCTACACCGACAACGGCGTTCGAGTGACGGAGCGCATCGCCGACCGTATGCCCGGCCCCTACAAGCTGGCGCACGTCCGCACAAAGTCCTACGGCGTCTTCACGAATAGCACGCCCGCAGGCTCCTACCGGTCCATCGGCGGCCCGCAGGCAGTTTGGGCGGGCGAGTCCCAGATCGACATCATCGCCGCCGCCCTCGGCATGGACCCGGTCGAGCTGCGCATTAAGAACCTCGTCCCGCAGGGTGAAGAGGTCCGGCGCGGCAAGCGGCCCATCGAGGGCAGCCTGGAACCCTCCCTTCGCCTGGTCGCCGAAGAGTTCGGCTGGTCGTCGTACACGCCCGCTCCCACGCCGCCGGGCGTAAAGCGCGGCATCGGATTCGCGTGCAGCGTCACCAACTCGGGGGCCAGCCCTACCTCAACGTCCTTGGCCCGCCTGCATGCCGACGGCAGCGCGACCATCTACATCGGCAGCGCCGAAATGGGACAAGGGTCCCGCTCCGCGATGGCGCAGATTGCCGCCGAGGAGCTGCGCATCCCCTACGAGAAGGTCCGGGTCATCGGGTCGGACACGGACGCGGTCCCGTTCGACCGTTCGACCGGCTCCAGCAGGTCGACGACGCTCATGGGCCTGGCGGTCCACGACGCTGCGGTCGATATACGCGAACAGGTAATCAGGCTGGCAGCCGAGTACTTCGAGACCTTCCCCGAGCAGTTGGAGACGGAAGACGAGAAGGTGACCTTCAAGGGCGAGACGGTTACGTTCGCGGCGCTCGTCCGGGACATGTTCGGCGGCTCCGGCGGCGAGCTGATTGGCAGGGGATACGTCACGCCCAAGCACCCGAGCGGCAGGCTCCGCATGGACCCGGTCTTCTGGGAGGTCAGCATCGGCGCGGCAGAAATAGAAGTGGACACCGCCACCGGCGAGCTTCGGCTGCTCCGCTACTATTCGGCTTCCGACCCCGGCAAGGCCATCAACCCGAAACAGGTCGAGGGACAGGACGAAGGGGCCGCGATGCAGGCCATCGGCCACACGCTCTTCGAGGAGATGCTTTACGAGGACGGCCAGCTCCTGAACCCCAACCTCATCGACTACCGAGTGCCCATATTCACCGACCTGCCGGAGGTCTTTGAGACCGTGCTCATCGAGAACGGCGACGGCCCCGGCCCCTACGGAGCGAAGGGCGTCGGAGAGGGCGGCATCGTCGCCGTGGCGCCCGCCGTCGCAAACGCCCTCTTCAACGCAACCGGCGTTCGTGTCAAAGACCTCCCTCTCACTCCCGAGCGCATCTGGCGAGCCCTGCGCGACCACTAGTTTTGCCTGGACAAGTCCTGTCTCCCGTTTGGGAGACCTTGCGTAGTCCCCTGCCCAGTCCCACGCGCGGGTGAAGCGACTTTGATTTTCGGGAAGATTACGGGTAGGAAGTCCCCGATTATCGATGAGGTTACGAGTAAAAAAGTATCCGAAAGTCGACGACAAAGGGGGGTTGACAGAGGGCGTTTTCATGGCCGTGGCCTGCTTCCTGGGGTTTAGAACTACTTTCTGACTGATGAACTCTTTTACTTCCCTCCCCCACAACCCTTCACCACAGACGAGACCCAGGGGCCGATGGGGCATCGGGGCATGGGAGACGCCGTGTGGTTGGGCATGGGAGACAGGATAGGGAGTGATGGTCGTTTGCACAACGACTATATGTCACAATAGCGACGCTTGCGCTTGGGCGCCGAGGCGGGAACCAGCCCCATCTGCACTTCTGCGCGCCTTGGATTCCCGCGAAGGCGGCAAGAACTGAAGAGGAGGCTGCGCTGGTCCGGTCAATCTTGACATAGGCCGTGGCGCGCTCTAGCCTATTGTTGACCTAATCAATCGACAATTACTGAAAGGCTGTCGCCGGGGCCCTTCCCCTGCACGTTACATGACCAATCGCACCGTCGAAGAAATCGCTGAGGAGTCGTACAAGTACGGGTGGACGACCGACGTCGAGGAAGAGTCCGCCCCGCCCGGTCTCAGCGAGGACATCGTCCGCTGGATATCGGCCAAGAAGGGCGAGCCTGAATGGCTGCTCGATTGGCGGCTCAGGGCCTACCGCCACTTCGTGAAGCTCCTCGATGAGGAGCAGACCCCAACGTGGGCGAACATTTCCCATCCGCCCATCGACTACCAGGGCATCTACTACTACGCTGCCCCCAAGCCCAAGCTGGATTTGGAGAGCCTCGACCAAGTCGACGAGGAGATTCTCCGCACATACGAGAAGCTCGGCATTCCGCTGCAAGAACAGAAGCGGCTGGCCGGCGTCGCCGTCGACGCCATCTTCGACAGCGTAAGCGTGGCCACCACCGCCAAGGACACGCTGGCCAAGTACGGCGTCATCTTCTCTTCCGTCTCGGAAGCGGTGAAAGACTACCCGGAGCTGGTGCGGAAATACCTCGGCTCCGTAGTGCCCTACTCCGACAATTTCTACGCGGCGCTCAACGCGGCGGTCTTCTCGGACGGCTCGTTCGTCTACATCCCGCCGGGTGTTCGCTGCCCCCTCGAGCTATCGACCTACTTCCGCATCAACGCAGAGGGGTCCGGACAGTTCGAGCGCACGCTGATTATCGCCGACAAGGGCTCATACGTGAGCTACCTGGAAGGATGCTCGGCGCCGATGCGCGACACCAACCAGCTGCACGCAGCGGTCGTCGAGCTCGTCGCGATGGACGATGCCGAGATCAAGTACTCGACGATCCAGAACTGGTACCCCGGCGACGAGAACGGCAAGGGCGGCATCTTCAACTTCGTCACCAAGCGCGGCAAGTGCGCGGGCGCGAGGTCGAAGATTTCCTGGACGCAGGTCGAGACCGGCTCCGCCATCACGTGGAAGTACCCCAGTGTGCTGCTGCAGGGCGACGACTCCACCGGCGAGTTCTACTCGGTGGCCCTCGCGAAGGGCCGCCAGCAGGCGGACACCGGCACGAAGATGACCCACATCGGCAAGAATACGTCGAGCCGGATCATCTCCAAGGGCATCTCCGCCGGCCACGGGAACAACACCTACCGCGGCCTCGTAAAGGTGCTGCCAAACGCGCGCGGCGCGGTCAACTTCACCCAATGCGACTCGCTGCTCATCGGCGATCAGTGCGGCGCGCACACGGTCCCGTACATCGAGGTCGAGAATAGGTCGGCGAGCGTCGAGCATGAGGCGTCGACCACGAAGGTGAGCGAGGACCAGATCTTCTACTGCCAGCAGCGCGGACTGAGCCGCGAGGACGCGCAGTCGGTCATCGTCAACGGGTTCGTGCGCGAGGTCGTGCGCCGCCTGCCGCTGGAGTTCGCCGTGGAGGCGAACCGTCTGCTGGACATGAACCTCGAAGGGACGGTCGGCTGATGCTGGAAATCCGAGGACTGCGCGCCGAGGTCGGCGGGGTCGAGATACTGAAGGGAATCGACCTCTCCATCGGCGACGGCGAAACACATGCAATCATGGGGCCGAACGGCTCCGGAAAGAGCACATTGGCTTACGTCCTGGCCGGCAGGCCGGGCTACGAGGTCACGGCGGGCGCCGTGACGTTCGACGGCGCCGACCTCCTCGCACTGGCGGCGGAGGAGCGCGCGCGCAAGGGGTTGTTCCTGTCGTTCCAGCACCCCATCGAGATCCCCGGCGTGCGGATGGACCACTTCCTACGCGCCGGCTACAACGAGCTCATGAAGAGCAAGGGCGGCGAGGAGCTCGATCCGCTCAAGTTCGACCGCCTCATCCGCGCCAAGGTGAAGGTCGTCGATATGGACCCGGCCCTCACGAAGCGGTCGGTGAACGAGGGCTTCTCGGGCGGTGAGAAGAAGCGGAACGAGGTGCTCCAGATGGCCGTGCTCGAGCCCCGGCTGCGCATCCTCGACGAGATCGACTCCGGGCTCGACGTGGACGCCCTGCGCGAGGTTTCGGCGGGCATCACGGAGCTAACGGGGCCCACCGCATCAACCGTCATCATCACCCACTATGAGCGGGTGCTCTCCTATCTGGAGCCGGACTACATCCACATCCTCATCGACGGGCGGATAGTGCGCTCGGGCGACAAGTCGCTCGCCGCCGAGATCGAGTCCCGTGGTTACGACTGGCTCGATTCCGCCGTCAGCGCGTAGCCTCCGATGACCCAGCTCTCCGAGTCCACGGCCCGCTACCTGGAGCAGTCCCAGGCGTTCGAGCGCAACGGCGCGTCGATTGACCCGACATGGCTCCGAGACGCCAGGAGGGCCGCCCTCGCCGATTTCGAACGTCTCGGCTTCCCAACGGCGCGCCGCGGCAACGAGGCGTGGAAGTACACCAACCCCCGCCCCATCGCCGAGGCTCCCTTCACCCTGGCACAAGGCCACCCCGGCGCGACGATCAATCTCGCCGCCTACGAGCTCCCCTGCCCTCGCGTGCATCAAGTCGTGTTCGTCGACGGCAGGTACGAGCCTAGCCTGTCCACAGAGCCGCCGAGTGAGGCCGCCCTTCGCAGCGACGTTATCGGCCATCCCGGCGACGGGCCGATCGTCGGCCGGCTGGCCGACGCCATCGAATACCACGTGCCAGCCGTTCAGGAGCATCTCGGACAGCTGGCCTCCACCGCCGAGAGCGGGTTCACGGCGCTCAACACCGCGTTCCTTCACGATGGAGCGTTCGTCCAGATACCCGACGGCGTATCGGCGCGCGAGCCAATCTATCTGCTATTCATCTCCACGGGCGCCCAGAACGTGGCGACGCACCCCCGCGTGCTTGTCGTCGCCGGGCGCGACAGTAGCGCGACAGTTCTGGAAAGCTTCGAGAGCCTCAATGGCGGCTCGTACCTCACGAACGCGGTCACAGAGGTCTTCGCGGGGCCCGGCTCGGACCTGCGCCTCTACAAGCTGCAGCGTGAGAGCGAGTCCGGCTACCACGTCTCGACGACCCAAATCCAGCAGTCGAGGGACAGCCGCGTAGCGTCCGTCACTGTCGACCTTGGGGGCAAACTCGTCCGGCGCGACCTCAATGCGACCCTCGCCGAGTCCGGCGCGAGCGTTGGCCTGTTCGGCCTGTACTACGGCGACGGCAGCCGTCACGTGGACAACCACACCTTCATCGATCACGCCGTTCCCGGCGCCTCCTCCAACGAGGTCTACAAGGGCATTTTGGGCGACGCATCGCACGGCGTGTTCGTTGGGCGCGTGCTCGTCCGGCCCGACGCCCAGCACACCGAGGCGCATCAGGTGAACAAGAACCTCTTATTGTCGGACGGCGCCGAGATTGACACCCAGCCCAAGCTGGAGATATTCGCCGACGATGTCGTCTGCACCCACGGCGCGGCCGTCGGGCAGCTCGACGGAGAGGCGCTCTTCTACCTCAAGAGCCGGGGCATCGGGGAAGACGCGGCGCGCCGGCTCTTGGTGCAAGGGTTCGTGGCCGAGGTGGCGGAAGCGATCGAGGACGATGCCGTCCGCCAGTACATCGAGTCGGCAGTCGCCGAGCGCCTGGGCGAGGGCGCGTGATGTACGACATCCAGCGTGTCCGCGAAGACTTCCCCATTCTGGAGCGAAAGGTCAACGGCGTTCCGCTCGTCTATCTCGACAACGCCGCTACGTCCCAGAAGCCGGCGTCGGTGATCAAGGCGCTCGTCGATTACTACGAGGGCTATAACGCGAACGTCCACCGGGGAGCGCACACGCTCGCGGTGGAAGCGACAATCGCCTACGAGGAAGCCCGCGAGAAGGTCGCCCGCTTCATCAACGCTCCCTCGCCCGAGAACATCGTATTCGTGCGGAACACAACCGAGGCAATCAATCTCGTGGCCCACACGTGGGCCATGGACAACCTCGGCAAGGGCGACCGAATCGTGGCGACGGAGATGGAACACCACTCCAACCTAGTGCCCTGGCAGCATGTCGCACGGGTCAAAGGCGGAGAGCTCAAGCTCATGGCCGTCGGCGCCGACTACACGCTCGACCTCTCCGATCTGGACGACCTCCTCGCGCCGAGCGCGAAGCTCGTCGCGCTCACCCACGTGTCGAACGTGCTGGGGGCGATTACGCCCGTGAAGCAGGTCTCCGCCGCCGCGCACGAGGCGGGTGCGCGCGTGCTGGTCGACGGCGCGCAGAGCATCCCCCACATGCCGGTTGACGTACAAGACATCGGGTGCGACTTCTTCGCGTTCTCCGGCCACAAGATGCTTGGGCCCACGGGCATCGGCGCGCTCTACATCTCGCCGGACGTCATCGACGAGGTCCAGCCATTTCTGCGGGGCGGCGAGATGGTCCTCGAGGTGACCTACGAGGACGCCAGCTGGGCGGCAGCCCCGATGAAATACGAGGCCGGCACGCCCAACATCGCCGACGCGATAGCCCTGGGCGCTGCGGTCGACTATCTCACGGGCCTCGGCATGGAGAACGTGCGCGAGCACGAGACCGCCATCACCCGCTACGCGCTGGAGCGCTTCAAGGAACTGGAGGACGTCGAGACCTACGGCCCGACCGACCTTTCCGTGCGGGGTGGGGTCGTCTCCTTCTACATGAGCGACGTGCACCCGCACGACATCAGCCAGGTGCTCGACAGCTGCGGAGTCGCAATCAGGGCGGGCCATCACTGCGCGATGCCCCTCGTCCGCAGCAAGCTCCACGTTCCGGCGACGGCGCGGGCCAGCTTCTACCTCTACAATACCGAGGAAGAGGTCGACGTCCTCATAGCCGGCCTCAAGCAGACAATGGAGTACTTCAGCGATGCAAGCGCCCGAAGGCCTCGATGACCTCTACCAAGAGGTCATCCTGGACCACTACAAGCGTCCGCGCCATCAGGGCGTCCTGGACCACCCCGACCTGAGGTCCGAAGGCTTCAATCCCTTCTGCGGCGATCAGGTCATCCTTACCCTTGGTCTAGGCGACGACGGCCATATCGACGAGGCGGCGTTCGAGGGCCAAGGCTGCTCCATCAGCCAGGCGTCGGCCTCCATGCTGACCGACCACCTTGCGGGCATGACGCTGGACGAGGCAGAGGCGCTCGTCCACACGTTCAAGGGCGTCATGCAGGGCTCAGAGCTGAGCGAGGAGCAGGAGGAGGACCTCGGCGAAATCGTCGCCCTCCGGGGCGTGCGCGCCTTCCCCATCCGCATCAAGTGCGCCCTACTCGGCTGGACCACGCTCCAAGACGCGATTGCCGAGTACCGACGGGATCACGCGGGCTAGATCACGACGGCTCATCGTCCCGCGCCCCCCAAGCTTGGCTACAAGCAGCGTCGCCGCCTCAAGACCAAGCTAGCTCATCCCACTCACACCCGCGCCTGCCACTTCTTCCCGTCCTGCCCTACTCATCCTCCACGACCACCGCCGTGCCGTAAGCCAGAAGCTCCGACGCGCCGGACATCACCATGGAGGTGACGAAGCGAATGCCGACGACGGCGTTCGCTCCCCGCGCCTCGGCCTCCGCGACCATTCGCTGCGTCGCCTGAGCGCGGGACTCCGTCAGCAGCTTGGTGTATTCGGATATCTCGCCTCCCACGATGTTGCGGAGCCCAGCCATGATGTCGCGCCCCACGTGCCTCGCGCGGATGGTGTTTCCTTGCACCAAGCCCTTCACCTCGGTTACCCGCTTGCCGGCCACCTGGTCCGTCGTAGCAAGAATCATCTCTCGTTCTCCTCGAATCGTTCACGCTTCCGCTCGGCGATTCTATCCCGCACGACTACGCCCATAAGCAGCAACAGGCCCGCCAGTATGGCAAGCACAGCGACCCGGATCAGCACAGGCACGCCCTCGTACCCAAGGAAGTCGCCGAGCCCCTTTACCAGGTCATCCAGCGCATACCCAATCAGAATGGCGGCGCCTCCGGCTAGGAGGACCCACGCAACCTTCTCCATGCCAACCCCCTGTCAGACCAGCTCCACCTCAGTGGCGCCATCCCCCCCGCGCTCTCTCGGCGCGAAGGCATAGTTGCCCACCACGCCGTTGCCGGCCAAGTGACGCCAAACTGCCTGGCGCAGCGCGCCCGTGCCCTTCCCGTGGACGATTCTCACGCTCGACAACCCCTGGGCCACCGCCGCGTCGAGGCGCCTATCAAGCTCCTCCAGCGCCTCGTGGACGCGTGCGCCTCGAAGGTCGATCTCCTCGCTCACCCTGGGCGTCGCTTGCGGATAGGCGAGGCTGATGCTCGAACGACCTTCCCGCTCTACGATGGGCTCCCCCGACCTGCGCAGCCGTGACGCGTCCAACTTCAGACGCGCCGAGCCGACCTGCACCTCGATGCGCTCCGAAGCGTCTGCTTCCGTGAGTACAACGCCCGTGAAACCGAACGACCCTATCTCGACCGTCTCGCCCACCCGGAGCTTGGCCTTCCGACGCGACGGCGACGGGCTCTTGCCCCAGACCTTCGACCTGATGGAGCGCTGCACGTCGGCGATGTCCTCCGACGCCTGCTCGATGACGCGTGGGGGCGGCGGCTCGCCTCTGAAGGTCTGCCATTCCGCAGCTGACTCGGCCTGCCTCAGCTTCCCTTGAATGCGCTTGGCCTCCGCCAACAGCTCCGCCCGCACCTCTTCGACGACTGTCGCCTGCGCCGACTCCAACTCCTCGATCTTTCGCTCGAGCTCGGCCGACAACCGCGCGGCCTTGGCGCGCTCAGCCTCTGCCTCATCGAGCTTCTCGCGGGCGCTATACCGCTCCTGCTGAATGCTCGCGAGGAGACTCTCCACCTCGCGGTCGCGAGGGTCGAGATAGCGGTGCGCCGTCTCGATGACCCCTGCGTCCAGCCCGATGCGCGCGGCGATGTCCATCGCGTAGCTGCGGCCCGGCAGGCCCATCGTCAGCTTGTAGGTGGGCCTCAGCGTCACGGGATGGAGCTCGACGTTTGCGTTCTCGACCCCTTCCTGCTCGTCAGCGAACCCGGCCAGCGAACGATGGTGCGTCGTTACGACCGTCGGCGCCCCCCGCTCTGCGAGACGTGCGACGACCGCCTTCGCCAGCGCCGAACCCTCCGCGGGGTCGGTCGACGCGCCAAGCTCGTCCAGCAACACCAGCGAGTTCGGCGTCGCATGGGCCAAAACGCCGGCGATCGCCGTAACGTGCGAGCCGAACGATGAGACCGCGCGCTCGATGCTCTGCTGATCGCCGATGTCGGCGTACACGCCATCGAAGAGCGGGAGCTTGGTGGCGGGGTCGCACGGTGGCATCATGCCGCTCTGCCGCATCAGCGCCATCAGGCCGAGCGTCTTCAGCGCCACGGTCTTGCCGCCGGTATTGGGCCCGGTCACGATCAGCACGCTTACCGGCGAACGCAGCGCAAGCGTCACCGGCACAGCGGCGGACCCCAGCAGGGGGTGGCGGCCCTCGACGAGGTCAACGTGGTCCGCGTGCTCCGACAGCGTCACGCCGTTGTAGGTCTTGGCGTACCGCGCTTTCGCGAGCGCCGCGTCCAGCCGCGCGGTGATCTCCAAGGCCCGCGAGGCCTCGACGGCCCGGCGCGACACGCTCGCCGACAGCTGCCGGAGGATGCGCACCTCCTCCTCCTGCTCCGCCGCTGCCGCCTCGCGCCAGCGGTTCGTCTTGGACACGTTGGCCAGCGGCTCGATGAAGAGAGTGGCCCCGGAGTCCGAGACTCCGTGGACGATGCCGGGGATCTTGCCCTTGAAGTCGGCCTTGATCGGCAGCACGAGGCGGTCTCCACGCACGGTGAAAAGCCGGTCTTGGAGCGCTTCCGCGGCGGCGTCCGTGTCCATGACGGCCTGGATGCTGCTGGACGCCGACTGGTAGGCGTCGCGGCTCTCGCGCCGGAACTGGCGCAGCATCGGGGTGGCGTCGTCCTTCAGCTCGCCGAAGGGCGTGAGCTTTCCCCGGATCTCGCGTTCGAGCGGACGCAGGTCGGCAATGTTCCGCGTGAGGTTGCGCAGCAGCGGCGTCTTACCCCGCTCCGACCCTCCCAGCGCCTTCGCTTTCCTGACCAGATCGAGGGCGTCAGCGACGGCGATCAGCTCGTCCCCCGCGAGCACGCCGTGCATTGCAGCTCGTTCGAGAAGAGGCCGTGGGTCACGAGAGAGCGTCAGGTCGGCGCCGCCGTCAACGAGCCGCGCGGCCTCCGCCGTCTCCTGCTGGAGATCGGCGACCGCCGTCGCGTTGTACGACGGCCTCAAGCCGAGCGCTCGCTCCCGCGACATAGGAGACCGGGTATGCTCCGCGAGCGCCTCGCGGACTTTCGGGAACTCCAAGAGCTCGATGGAGCGCTCGCGTAGCTCAGCCCCGCTAGGGGGAACGGGTATTGGGTCTGGAAGATCCGACATCCAAACAATTCTACAGGGGCCTAGTCAACCTGTGGTACGCCCTCCCGCCGCATGCTAGACTGAGCCATTGCGCCGTGACCGCCAAGGCCGTGACGCAAAAGCGGAACTTGGGGTTGCTGTGCGGGTCATTGGTCTTACGGGAGGAATCGGCACAGGCAAGACTGAAGCAGCCAACGTCCTTGCAGGACTAGGCGCAGCTATCATCGATGCCGACGCCGAGGGACACCGGGCTTACGCAAAGGGCTCCATCGGCTGGAGGCGGATCGTCGAGATCTTCAGTAGCGAAATCCTAGACGACGACGGCGGAGTCGACCGCGCGCGGCTTGGCGCTCTCGTTTTCGCAAAGCCCCAGGCCCTTGCCTGGCTGAACGCCGCCATCCATCCCCTCATCCGTCAAAGGGTTAGCCAGGCTATCGGGGAGCACCGCGACTCCGGGCAAAGCGTCATCGTTCTCGACGCCGCGCTCCTCTACCAAGCGGGCTGGGACGACCTGACGGACGAAGTATGGGCGGTGTCCGCATCGCCCGTCGCCGTCGTCGAACGGCTCAGGGGCCGCGGTCTGTCGCCGGACGACATACAGCGCAGGCTGGAGGCCCAGGGGCAGACCGAGGTCCTCCTCGCAAGGGCGGACGCGCTCATCGACAACTCAGGCTCGCTCGACGACCTCGGCAATCGCATAGGGCAGTTGTGGGAAGAGAGAATCTTATCTAAGGGCAGTGCAATCCATGGCAGAGCAGACTAGCCAGCTTTATCAGCAACACAGCATTGAGGAATACTTCATCGAGGAGGAGCCGTTCTACCTGCCTGTCGCCGACGAAGTCGACATCTTCGAGGCGGCGTACGCACAGCGCGTTCCTATCCTCCTCAAGGGACCCACCGGCTCAGGCAAGACCCGGTTCGTCGAATACATGTCCTGGCGCCTCAACGACGCCCGGAAACGCGATGGCCGGGGGCATCAGGTATCGCCGCTGGTCACGGTCGCCTGCCACGAAGACCTCACCGCCAGCGACCTCGTCGGACGCTACCTCCTGGACCCGGACGGCACCCGCTGGATCGACGGGCCCCTCACGCGGGCGGTCAAGCACGGCGGCATCTGCTACCTGGACGAGGTCGTCGAAGCGCGGAAGGACACCACCGTCCTCATCCACCCGCTATCCGACCACCGGCGACTGCTGCACATTGAGAAGATCGGCGAGGTCTTGGGAGCTCACCCGAACTTCCTCCTCGTCATCTCATACAACCCGGGCTACCAGAGCGCCCTGAAGGACCTGAAGCACTCGACCCGCCAGCGGTTCGTGGCGATCGAGTTCGACTTCCCGCCTAGGGACTTGGAAGGCCCCATCATCGAGCACGAGAGCGGCGTGGACCGGGTGACTGCGCAGCAGCTCGCCCTACTCGGCGAGAAGATTCGTAATCTCGTCGGTCAAGGTCTGCAGGAAGGCGTCAGCACGCGCCTGCTCATCTACGCCGGCAAGCTCATGGAGCAGGGCATATCGCCGCGGCGGTCCTGCGAGGTTGCCGTGGTGTGGGGCCTCACCGACGACCACGACATCCAGGCAAGCGTGATGGAGATCGTCACCTCAATCTTCCCCTAGGGAACGACCTGTTGCAGACCACCACTATCCCAGCGGAGGCGTCCGCGTTGATCGAGGCCATCCGGCAAGCCTTGGCAGGCCGGGAGCCCTCGTTCGACGCCGTGGACGGAGCCCGCCCGGCGGCCGTCCTCGTTCCACTCCAGTATCACGACGGCGATTGGCACGTGATCCTGAACGTCCGCTCGCAGCACGTCGGGCTCCATCAAGGCGAGATTGCCTTTCCCGGCGGAAAGCTGGAACCGGCCGATCGGGACATGCTCGCCTGCGCCCTCCGCGAGACCTGGGAGGAGATGGGGATCAGCCCAGGCGACGTGGATGTGCTTGGCCCCTTGGACCCCATCATGACGCGTACGAACTACATCGTCTGGCCGTCCGTCGGCGTTATTCCCCACCCCTACGCGTACACGGTGGATGAAGGGGAAGTCGCAGAGGTTATCGAGATACCCCTAACCTATCTCTTGAGCGAGTCCCCGGTCCGGCGTGAGGCCCGGTTGGGCCCCGGCGGCCAGCTTGTCGAGCGAGTCGCATATGCCCACAACGAACACTTAGTGTTCGGAGCAACCGCTTGGATACTCACTCAGTTGGTGGAGATTGCGCAGGGACTAACGCGAGCTAACGGCCTGCGTGGCGACAAGGAGCGGGTGTGACCAACGAGCACGACAACGTCATCGAAGAGCTGAAAAAGCACCCCTCGGCGCTCATATCCGCCTATGAGGCCGCGGTCGATTCCGTGGCCGCCGTAGTCGGTCCCGCGCCGGCCCTTCGCTGGGCGCAGGAGGGCGTCCGCATCGCTCAGCAGGGCCCCCGCGCTTGGGAGGCCGCAGCCGAGTACTTCAAGGCGTCGCCGGCCGTCGTGCAGGTCATCGGTTTTCCACAACTGGAGCGCTGGGTCGAGAGCGGCATTGAGCTTACTGTCGACGCGCCGGTCATAGCGGCGTCCTACTTCCGCGCGAGCCCGCGGGTCTTGCCGACGCTCGCGCCAAGGCACATCGCCGGGTGGGCCGCGCTGGGGCGCGGGTTGTCGAAGGGCACGTGGAAGTCGTCCAGCCTCGCAGCCCGGTTCTTCGACGTTAGCGACGACCTCGTCCAGCAAGTCAGCTTCCATGAGATGCAGTTGTTCGTCTCGCTAGTGCAGACCCTGGCGAACCGCTCCTACGACCTCGCGGCTGAGGCCCTCGTCCTCGGACAGCGGGTGCTCCCTGCCGTCAGCGAGCGCGAGGATCTGATATCGCTGGCGACGGTGCTCGCGGAGACGAGCTGGCGCGAGGTGCGCGGCTCGTTCGAAGCGGCCACCCGCGTCGGCGCGAGCTTGGACCGTCGCCTCCGGCCCCGCTACTTCGCACTGGCGGAGAGGCTCGCCCGCCAGGGACTCGGCAACGTGTCGAGTTTCATGGTGGAGAGCGCCCAGTCCCTCGCGAGACTCCCCCAAGACCAGCAGATGATCGTCTTGGAGCGCGCGGAAGACCTTGCCGATACGTCGGCCGAGGCGGTCAGCGCCTTCCTCCGCACTGCTCCCCAGGTCCTTGACCGCATCAGCCCCGCCCAGCTCGACACCTGGTTCGGCCGTGGCGTCGAGTACCTGCGTGACAATCCCGACGGCGGAGTCGCCTACTTCAAGCTGGAGTCCGCCCGCGCAGAAACCCTCATCGACCAGCTGTCTTCCAGCATTGAGCTGGAGAAGGTCCATGGCCTGCTCCGCATGTACGCCAATGCCCTGGCCGGAACCGAAGTCGAGCTCCAACCTGCGGACGACATCACCCACCGGAACATCGGCTGGGTCTCCGTCGAACTCGCCACCACGGACGGCAAGAGCGTCTTCCTCCCGGCAATGGTGGACCTACGCGACACCAAGAAAGGCAACTTCGCCTGGCTGAAGGTCGTCACGACCCACCAGGTGGGACACTTGGAGTTCGAGAGCTTCAAGTTCGACTTCCACGCGCCCTCTAACAGCTTCAGCGACTACCGCGAAGGGCTGGCCGAGGCCCTCAACGCGGAGCCCGGCTCTACAGACATAGCCTCCTTCTTCGACCTGTTTCCTGTGCGCGCCATGGCCGCCGACGTCTTCTCGATCGTTGAAGACGCTCGCGTCGACCATCAGCTGACGACCCAGTACCGCGGCCTAGCTCAGGACTATACCCAGGTGCAGGACGAGGCCCTCGCGAACCGCGGGCCAATCGAGATGATGCCGGCCCAGCAGTCGCTGGTCGAGATGCTCATCCGTCTCAGCCTGCATCAGACGTCGAACGCCCGCGTGCCCACGAAATACGTCCGGCACGCCGAGCAGCTCGCGGGACTCCTCAAGACCGTCCAGAACCGCGACACCAGCGTCGAAGACTCCTCGGAAGCGGCGCTGCGGATGTACTACGCCCTCTCCCAAGTGCCAAACGAACTCGTGCCCCTCGACGATTGGGAAGAGGTCGACCTCACCCGCGCCCGGTACGAAGAGCCTGAGCTCCAGGAAATCATCGACCGCCTGCGCGCCGAGGCCGAACAGATGGAGGAAGAGGCCGCCGGCGACGACTACGAGTCCCCCGAGGACGTCGAGTACCGGGGAGACTTCAAGCCGGAGATGGTCCAGCTCCTCGCACAGATGCGCGGTCAAGCGGAACCTGGCGACGACGAAGGCGCCGAGGGCGCTCAGGGCATCTCGCAGGCCGAGCTCGAGCAGGCCCTGCGTGACTCGACGGAAGTCGACTTGGGCGACGACGCCGAAGTAACAACGGTCGCCGCGAACATGATGAAGGAGATGGGCGCGGACGCCCCCCAGAACCCCGCGGGTTCCGGCTACAACCAGATCCCCCACGTTGATGAGGACGGCGGCCCGCTCGAACCACGCGAGCCCCGCTCCTTTGCCTACGACGAATGGGACTTCCGGGCCAATGATTACCGCCCCCGCTGGTGCATTGTGCAGGAGCGCATCGCCGTGGCAGGCGAGCCCGGGTTCTACACCGACACCTTGCACTCCTACGCCGGACTCGTGGACCAGATCAAGCGCCAGTTCGAATCGGTTCGACCGGAGATGTACCGCAAGGTCAAGCGTCTTCCGGAGGGCGAGGACATCGACATCGACGCCGGCATCGAAGCGCTGATCGACCTCCGAAACCGCATGACCCCGGACGAGCGCATCTACTGGCGCCGCAACAAAGACGAGCGCGATGTCGGCGTGGTGTTTCTACTCGATATGAGCGCGTCGACCGCCGAGGCCGTGGAGGAAAGCTCCCGAGACGCCGATTGGAACGCGCCGGGCGATCCCGTCGCCTACACCGCCTGGCTGCGCGCCCGCCGCGGCGAGACAGCCCGACGCCCCTACAAGCGCATCATCGACGTGGAGAAGGAGTCGATGGTCCTCCTCATGAACGCTTTGGAGACTATCGGCGACCGCTACGGCGTCTACGGCTTCTCCGGCTTCGGCCGAGAGAATGTCGAGTTCTACGTCATCAAGGAGGTGGAGGAGCACCTTACCGACCGCGTGAAGCGCCGCCTCGACAAAGTCGCCCCCCTCCACGCTACCCGCATGGGCCCCGCCATCCGCCACGCGACGACCAAGCTCGCTGCTATCGACGCCAAGACGAAATTCATGTTCGTCATCAGTGACGGCCGTCCCCAAGACCGCGGCTACTCTCGCGAGGGCGTCGAGAAGGAATACGCGGTCCAGGACACCCGCATGGCGCTAATGGAGGCCCGCAAGTACGACATCACGCCCTTCTGCCTCACCGTCGACCGTAACGGCCACGACTACCTCCGCACCATGACCGGCGACCTGAACTACGAAGTCCTCCCCGACATCCTCGAGCTCCCCCGCCGCCTCCCCCAGCTGTACAAGAAAATCACGTTGTGAGCGAAGCCGGGAGGCCACGCTACCCTCACGCACGGCGCCCCGCTATCCGGTAACATCCGCCACCATGGACTTCGAACTCGCATGGACGCCTGAGCAGGAGACCTTCCGCAAGGAGGTCAAGTCCTGGCTCGAAGCCAACGTCCCTCGCATACCCGACCACGCCGACCCCGCCAAGCTGACGCGCTCCGAGTACGAGCAGCAGCGCGATTTCGGACGCAGGCTCGGCGCGAAGGGTTGGCTCTACCCCGCCATGCCCGCCGAGTACGGCGGGGGCGGCCTTTCCATGGAGCTGGCCATGATCCTGGAAGAAGAGCTCGACGCCTACAACCTGCCGTTGCCCCCCTACTACGACACGGGCGGCAAGCTCGGCTCCATGGCCATCCTCGTTTGGGGCGACGACGACCAGAAGGCCCACTTCCTCCCCAGGATTCTGCGTGGCGAGGTCCGCACCTGGCAGCTGCTCACCGAGCCCGAGTCCGGCTCCGACCTCGCCAGTGTCAAGACCACCGCCGCCCGCGACGGCGACGAGTACGTCGTCAACGGCACGAAGATATTCGTGGGAAGCAACCACGGCGCCGAGTTCTCGTGGACAATCGTAGTTACGGATCCCGGCGGCGACCGCCACAACAACCTCGGCTGGCTCATGATTCCCATGGACTTGCCCGGAATCACCGTCGAGCCGATGGACCTGCTCTTCGTGGGCGGCGAGCGCGGCGCCGCTAGCGGCGTGAAGAACACCATCTTCTTCGACAACGTCCGCGTGCCCGCCTTCAACCTCATCGGCGGCGAGAACAACGGCTGGAAGGTCGCAGGAACACACCTTGAAATCGAGCACGGGTTGCTGCGCAGCGCGGTGCGCGAGGACCCGCTGACCGAGCGCGTGTTCGAGTATGCGCGGACGACGACGCGCGGGGGCGTGCGCCTCGCGGACGACCCGGACGTGCAGGACCGTCTCGTCGACTTCTACATCGACTCGGAGGTTACGCGGCTGCTGCATTTCAGGAACTACGCCTGGCGCGGCCAGGGCAAGCAGCTCACCTACGAGGGCCCCCAAGCCTACCTTTACCAGAAGCGCAGCCAGCTCACGAAAGCCCGCGCCGTGCTCGACATCATGGGGCCGCAGGCGCTGGTCGCCGAGCCCGACGAATGGGCCGTAGCGGACGGCCATATCGAGGCGCACCAGCGCGCATCAATCGTCGACCAGCACCCCGGCGGCACCGCCGAGATTCAGCGCGTTATCATCGCGCGCCGCCTGGGCATCGGCCGCGACGCCCGCGAAGAGCCGGGAAAGCTCCGCTAACGGCGATGGACCTCCTCCTAAACGAGCAGCAGCGCATGCTGCAAGCCACTGTTCAAGACCTGCTGCGTCGCGACCTCCCCAAGAACGTGCTCGCCGCGTTCGATGCGGGCGCGGACAGCGTCGGCTCCCGCTGGAGCGCTATCGCATCCACCGGCCTCCTCGGGAGCCTCATACCCGAAGAGTACGGAGGAGTTGGCGGGACGTTCTCCGACGCCGGCGTCGTATTCGAAGAACTGGGCAAGGGCCCCGTGCCTGGCCCCGCTTTCTCGTCCGGGGTGCTCGCCGCGCTCGCGCTCTTGGAAGGGGGCAGCGACGAGCAGAAGGCAGCCCACCTGCCGGCAATCGCTGAAGGCCGGGAGACGTTTGCTGCCGCGATCACCGGCCCCGGCTGCGGCTGGGACCCCGCCCTCGTCGATTTCGACGCCGTCGACGGTAAGCTCAGCGGCGTGAGTCTGAACGTGTTGGACGCCGATGCCGCAACCCACTTCCTAGTCGCGGCCAGAACCAGTGACGACGCGGGCATCAGCCTCTTGATCATCCCGGCCGACGCGCCCGGCGTCTCCGCGAGGCCCGTTTCCGGCATGGCTACCGGCCTCGGCGAGCTACGGCTCGACAACGTCCCCGTCGACGACCACGCCATGCTCGATGGCGATTCCGACGGCTCGCGTGCTTTCGACCGCGCCTTGCTTAAGGCCACCGCCGTGCTCAGCGCCTACCAGGTGGGCGGGCTCGACCGCGTCTTTGAGATGTGCCTCGCCTACAGCCAAACGCGCCGCCAGTTCCAGCAGCCCATTGGCCGCTTCCAGCGCGTGCAGGACCACATCATCGACATCGTCAACCATCTCGACGCCGCCCGGTGGGCTACCAACGAAGCCCTCTGGAAGCTCGACACCGGCCGGCCGGCCGAGGCGAGTGTCCATATGGCCGCCGCTTTGGCGAGCGAGGGGTATTACCTCGCCTGCAACGCCGCTCACGACGTTCACGCGGGCGTCGGAATCGTGCGCGAGTACGGCCTCACGCTCCACACCAAGATGTCGCGCACGCTCTACGGCCATCTTGGCAGCCCCCGATTCCACCGGCGTCAGATCGCCAAGGCCCTCGACCTCTAGCCGGGGGACGCCTCACTTGCTCTCTCCCTATCGCGTCATCGACCTCGCCGACGACCGGGGCATATTCTGCGGAAGAGTGCTCGCCGACCTCGGCGCGGAAGTCATCAAGATTGAGCCTCCCGCCGGAGACCCCGCCAGGCGCGTCGGCCCGTTCTACAAAGACGAGCCGGGCATCGAGAACAGCCTCTATTGGCAGCTCTACGCGGCGAACAAGAAGAGCGCCGCACTGGATATCGAGGCTGCGGCAGGAAAGGCTGCGGTGCTCCGGCTCGTGGCGACCGCCGACTTCCTCGTCGAATCGTTCAGGCCAGGCTACCTCGACGCCATCGGGCTCGGCTTCGATGACCTCCACCGCCTCAACCCCAGGCTGGTCTACGTCTCCATTACGCCCTTTGGTCAGGACGGACCCTACCGAGATTTCCTCGCCACCGATCTGACCGGCGCGGCACTGAGCGGGTTCGCCTACCTCACCGGCGACGCGGACCGGCCTCCCCTGCGCGTCAGCGTGCCCCAGTTCTGGACGCTCGGCGCCGCCGCGGGCGCGGCGGGCGCCATGGTCGCGCATGCGGACCGCCTCCGCACAGGCCGTGGCCAGCGCGTCGACGTCTCATGCCAGCAGGCCCTGACTCGCACCCTCTCCCACGCCCCCCAGTTCTGGGACATGAACCAGATCATCCTCCAGCGCTCGGGGCCCTTCCGCCCCATCGGCAACGGCCGCGCGCTCAGGGTGAACTTCGAGTGCGCCGACGGCTACGTGAACTACATCCAGCCCGGCGGCGCGACCGGCGGACGCGCGATGGCGTCCCTTAGCGCATGGATGGATGAGCATGGCGAAGGCCATCCCCTTCTGCGCGACACGGACTTCGGCGCCTACGGCTTCGGCCAGCTCCCGGACGAAGTCCTCGACGCCATGAGCGTCACCCTCGGAGCCTTCTTCAAGCCCCGGACGAAGCGCTACCTATCCGAGCAAGCCATCGCGCGCCGCGTGCTCCTCTTCCCGGTAAACGACCCCGCGGACATCTGCTCGTACCCCCAGCTTGCGGCCCGCGGCTTCTTCCGCGAGACGGAGGCGCCGGACGGCGGCGCGCTGACGAACCTTGGCCCGTGGATCAGGTCTAGCGAGCGGCCCATCGAGCTGCGCCGCGCGCCCTGGCTTGGCGAGCATACCGACGAGGCGCTCGCCGGCGCCCGCTTGCCGCCGCCAGCGCCGGCGGACATCGCCGAACGAAATTCGCGCCCTGCGAGCGTCAGGGGTAGCCGCATGAGCGGACCCTTCGAGGGACTGCGGGTCCTGGACTTCTGTTGGGTCGTCATTGGGCCGATGACGACGCGCTATTTCAGCGACTTCGGCGCGACAGTGCTGCGAGTCGAGTCATCGTTGCGCCCGGACGTCATCCGCCACGGCCTGCCCTTTGCCGAAGGCAAGCCCGGCCTCAACCGCAGCGGCTACTGGGCGAACTACAACAGTGGAAAGCTTGGCCTCAGCCTGAACATGGCCGACGAGCGGGCTCGGAAGCTGGCCTTCCGCCTCGCGACGGAGTGGGCGGACGTCGTCACCGAGAACTTCACGCCAGGCACCATGGAGAAGTGGGGCCTCGGCTACGACGAGATCAGCAAAGGGAATCCGGGCGTCGTGATGTTCAGCGCGTCCATGCTCGGGCGCGGCGGTCCCCACGACTCTCAACCTGGCTTCGGGCCGGTGCTCACCGCGCTCTCTGGCCACACCAATTTCACCGGCTGGCCAGATCGAGTGCCCGTCAGCCCATACGGCGCCTATACTGACTTCCTCATCCCTCACATTGCCTTCTCCGCCGTCGCCGCCGCGCTCGATCACAAGCGGCGCACGGGGCGCGGCCAGCACCTCGACCTCTCTCAGTTGGAGGCGGCTCTCTACTTCGCCGGCCCTCCCATTCTCGACTACACCGCCAACCAACGAGTCCAGCAACGCGACGGCAACCGCGACTCTACGATGGCCCCCCACGCCATTTACCGATGCGCGGGCGACGACCGCTGGTGCGCCATCGCCTGCGAGAACGACGCGCAGTGGCAAGCCCTGGCTGGCCTCATCGGCCGTCCCGCCCTCGGCGCCGACCCCCAGCTCGCCCGCCTCGAAGGCCGCAAAGCGCGCGAGGCCGAGCTCGACGACGCGATTGAGTCGTGGACGTCCGCCCTCTCCCCCGACGAAATCATGCGCCGCTGCCAGGCCGCGGGAGTCCCTGCCGGCGCCGTCCGCGACTCCCGCGACCTCTTCACCGACCCTCAGCACCAAAGCCGGGGCCACTTCGTCTTCATGGACCATGCCGACATGGGCCGCTACGCCTCGGACGCCAACTGCTTCGCCCTATCGGAAGCGTCCCCCGAGTACCGCCCCTCCCCCCTCCTCGGCGAGCACACCGAGCAAATCATGCGCGAAATCCTAGGCATCCCCCCCGACGAGTACCGCGCCCTAGCGGATGACGGCGTGTTCGAGTAGCCGGTGCGCGCCCTAACGCCCACATTCCGGCCCGCCCTGTTCGATGATAGGCTCCGGCGTGCGTCCGACGCGCCCGCCGTCTGGCTCGCCTCGGACGAGGCCGACGACGTCAACGGCAGGCGCATCGTCGCCGCGCTGTGGGACGAGAGCCTGCCCATAGCCGAGCGTCTGGAGAAGGCCGGCGCGCCGGCTGGCTGGCCTCAGCTTGGACGCCCAACGATCACCACTCGATAGCAGCCCCACACGATAAGGAGTTACGCCATGCAGCGCCGCAACAGCCTCCAGGAAGCAGCCCTCGCCCATCTCTGGATGCCCACTCAGGACTGGAGCGAGCTCGCCGAGGACGGCGTGACCGTCATGACCGAGGGCGAAGGCGTTCGCATCAAGGACTCCGACGGCAACTGGGGCTACGACGGCGTTGCCGGCCTCATGCTCGTGAACGTTGGCCACGGACGTAAGGAGATCGTCGACGCCATCGCAGCGCAGCTCGGCGCGCTCCACTACGCCAACACGTTCAAGTACGGCGCCGAGCCGGTCATACGGTTCGCAGAGAAGGTCGCGTCGCTTACTCCGGGGGACCTCAATCGCGTTCACTTCACCAGTGGCGGCTCCGAGGCCGTCGAGACGGCGTTGAAAATCGCCTACCGCTACCACTACAACCGCGGCGAGCCCGCCAGGCGCAAATTCATCGGACGCGATGGCTCCTACCACGGCACCACGCGGGGCGCGTTGAGCGTTTCGACCTCCGGTAATCTGGACCGCCCCGGCTACGCCGAGATTCTGCCCGACAACTTCCGCGTCGCCCCCCAGCCCGCCTTTTACCGCCGCGAGGACCAGTCCCTATCCCTGTCCGAGTTCACGGTCCAGTGCGCTCAAGCCGTCGAGGACATCATCATCGAGGAAGGCCCCGAGACCATCGCCGCCGTCATCGCCGAGCCCGTCTCTTTCTCCGCCGGAGTCGCCATCCCCGGCGACGAGTACTGGCCCATGCTCCGCGACATCTGCGACCGCCACGGCGTCCTTCTCATCGCCGACGAGGTAATCACCGGATGGGGGCGCACCGGCAAGTGGTTCGCCATGGAGCACTGGGGCGTCGTGCCGGACATGATGACCATGGCCAAGGGCATCACCAGCGGCTACTTCCCCGTCGGCGCTTGCGTCGTTCGCGACGCCGTCTTCGAGGAGTTCAAGGGCGGCCCCGAGAAGACCTACCGCCACGGCATCACCTACGGCGGCCATCCCGCGGGCGGCGCAGCCGGACTCGCAAACGCCGGTATCATGGAGCGTGAGGACCTCATCGGGAACTCCGAGCGCATGGGCAAGCGCCTTCTGCAAGACCTCGAAGGCCTTTACGGGCACCCAACCGTCGGCGACGTGCGCGGCCTCGGCCTCATGTGCGCCGTTGACCTCGTCTCCGACAAGGACTCCAAAGAGCTCCTGAACGACCTCCCCGGCGCGACCAAGCTCCTCAACCAGAAGCTGTACGACAGCGGCCTCTACACCCGCGCGACCCGCCAGGTATTCTTCGCCCCGCCCCTCACCGTAACCGAGTCGGACATCGACGACATGGTCGGCATCTTCGACCGCGCCCTCACCGAAACCGAAAGAGAGCTCGGCCTAGCGTGACGCGCCCACTCCGGCAGGCCCCACGTTTCACCGGCCTCCGACCATTCGACTATCGGCCGGCTAGCTCCGCTATTGCCGTGATTGCACGCTCCACGTCGCGCTCGTCATTGAACGCCGCTGTGCACAGCCGTACACCCGCGGGGTACTGCACGTGCCGCGCGACCACCTGGTGCCTTTGCCAAAGCGCCTCGACGAACTCCGACGCCTCCCAGCCCTCAACGCTGATCGCGGTGATGGCGCACGCCGTCTCACCCTCAGCCGGCCCATTGATACGGACTCCCGCAACCTCCGACAACCCTGCCCGGAGCATCACCGCTAACCCCTTCGTGTACGCCTCAACCATTGCCGGGCCCAGCTCGCGATTGATGCGGACTGCTTCAGCGTATCCGGCTCGTGCCGACACGCCTTGCGACGCCAGCGCATACCCAGCGAGGCCTTGGCGCGCACCGAGGCCGGGTCGAGTAAACAGCGGCGTAAGCAACTCTCTTCGGTCTGGCCGTACGTAGAGAGACCCGCTCCCCGTCGGCCCCATTAGCCACTTCTGTCCCGACGAGGCGTAGAAATCTATGTCCATCGCGGCCAGGTCCAGCACAATCTGGCCCGCCGTCTGCGCCCCGTCCAGCAACACCAGCGCCCCGGCCTCATGGGCCGCCGCCACGATCTCTTCGGCCGGCACGCGAAGCCCAGTCGTAAACATGATGTGACTGAGCGCCAGCACCTTGACGGGGGAAGCTAGCGCAACGCGCAATGCCTCCATGCACTGCTCAGCGGACGCATCCGGTGGAATCAGGGCTTGCTTAACGGTGACTCCTCGCTCCTCGAGCACCCCGGCCGGCGCCTTGATTCCCGGGTGCTCCAAGTCGGTTGTCAGCAATACGTCGCCCGGCTGCCAGGAAAGCCCGTGCAGAACGATGTTGACGCCTGCCGTCGTTCCCTGCGTGAGCAACAGATCAGCCGGGTCCACGTTGAACAGCAGCGCGGCCTCTCTTCTCGCCTCCTCCTCTATCTCTCTGCCGAACGCGAGCCCAGCCGGCCCCGCGGGCCCAGCCTCGCTCTCCCGCGCCGCAGCTTCACGCATCCGATCGACCACGCCCGCTGGACTGGGGCCAGCCCATCCCGCATTGAGATAAGTCATCGTTTCCATACAGGCTATGGACTCGCGCAGTGAGGCAACGTTCATATGGACAACCCCTCGATTCCGACAATCATCTTATGCATGACCGATAGCGTCCGGCACCGCCCCACGCTGTTGGTCTGCTCCTCTAGAGCGAGGCATTCCATCTTTCTTCGCCATGAGTCGGCGCGCTCGTAGCCCCAGTCTACGGTTCCGCCCCCTCGCGCGCGCAAGCCCCGTCCCGATAGAATCCCCCTAACCTGCGGACGGAGACGGCTATGCCTAATTACATTCTCCTCATGACCCTCACACGGGAGGGCCAAGAGGCCGTCCTGCGCGACGCCGACTTTATCGTCGAGGCCGCATCCGAGACCCACGTGCAGGACGTACAAGGCCTCGGCCTCTACGGCGTCCTCGGACCCTACGACTTCGTCAGCATCATCGAGGCGCCTGACAACGACGCGGCGGCGCGCTACTCGATACGCCTCGGCGTTCGGGCCGGCGCGCACATCACCACCCTGCCGGCCGTCCCCATTTCCCTCCTCCACGAGCGAGATACTGCCGACGACTCGTTCCTAGCCAGCGGAGTAGAGCTCACCCCCGGAGACCTCCCAGGCGTCAACTGACGCCTCTCCCCGTCGTCCACCCGCAGGCGGCCCCCTACCAGCCCGGCCCCGCCCGTTCGATTTGCCCAACCTCGACTGGCTCGTGGCGAGCCAGTCGGGCCATGGACGGCTTGGAATGCAGGGGAGCGCAGAGGGGCTTTCGCCCCTCTGCCGGGGGCGTGGGGGTGTCCCCCACAGCATAACGGGCGGGTGGGTGGGAAGAGTTACGCCCGCCGGAGAATAGGGTTACGAAAGGTCTCGTCTGCGGAGGAGGCCAGGAGGGGGCCGTCCGCGAGCAGCAGCGCACGGAGGGTGAGTGCGACACTTGCCCCTTACCCCAACCCACATGCCCAAGATACCCTTAACCTAACCATGCCCACCCCGCGCCACCCCCGACGTCCCAACCATGCCGCTCAGTAGTGTCCCAGGAGGTGGTGTAAGAGACAGGAGGGCCTGGCAAGACAAGGGCCACCGCGTCACCCTCATCAATGACAAAGATGAAGGAGGTGAACGCGATGGCCAAGGAGAGGATGGACGTGCTGGAGCTGCTGCGCAAGGAGGCGGTTGACGCGGACTTGGACTTCTTGCGGGAAGGGCTGCGGGTGTTGATGCAGGCGGTGATGGAGGCTGAAGTGGTGAGGAAGACGGGCGCGGGCTTGGGTGAGCGCAGCCCGGACCGGCTCACGCACCGCAACGGGTACCGGTCTCGGCCGTGGGACACGCGGGTGGGCACACTGGAGCTGCAGATTCCCAAAGTGCGGGAGGGCAGCTACTTCCCCTCCCTGCTCGAGCCGCGCCGGCGCAGTGAGCGCGCCCTGCTCGCGGTCGTGCAGCAGGCCTATGTAGAGGGCGTTTCCACCCGCCGTGTCGAGGACCTGGTGCAAGCCCTCGGCTGCGAGGGCATCTCGAAGAGCCAGGTCTCGCGTATCTGCCAGGAGCTCGATGGGGTGGTGGGCCCGTTCCTCGGCAGGCCGCTGGACGGCGGGCCGTATCCCTACCTGTGGCTGGACGCGCTGACCCAGAAGGTGCGCGAGGACGGCCGGATCGTCAACGTCAGTGTCGTGGTGGCGACCGCGGTCAACGGCGAGGGGAAGCGCGAGGTGCTCGGCATCGACGTCGGGACGAGCGAGGACGGCGCCTTCTGGCTGGCGTTCCTGCGCTCGCTGGTCGCCCGGGGTCTGGGTGGGGTGGAGCTGGTGACCTCCGATGCGCACCAGGGCTTGAAGGACGCTATCGCGACCGTCTTCGCCGGGGCCTCGTGGCAGCGCTGCCGCACCCACTTCATGACGAACCTGCTCTCCAAGGTCCCTCGCCGCGCCCAACCGTGGGTGGCGACGATGGTCCGGACGATCTATCAGCAGCCCTCGGCGGAAGACGTCCACGGTCAACACGCCCGCATGGTAGGCATGCTCGATGAGCGTTTCCCGCAGGCGGCGGCGCTGTTGGCGGATGCAGGCCCCGACATCTTGGCCTTCACCGCCTTCCCCGTGGCCCACTGGCAGCAGGTCTGGTCGAACAACCCGCAGGAGCGGCTCAACAAGGAGATCCGGCGCCGCACGGACGTGGTGGGCATCTTCCCCAACCGGGCCGCGGTCCAACGGCTCATCGGCGCGGTGCTCGCCGAGCAGCACGACGAGTGGCAGGTCGCCCGCCGCTACCTGTCCACGCCGGTCGTCGACGAGGGGACTCAGCACACGAGGGAGGACCCGTTGCTGCTGCCTGCGGGAGCAGCATAAGCAGAACACGAGGGTGGCGCTCTTACACCACTTGCAGGGACATGACCAGCCGCGCCGCCGGTGCTCCGAAAATCCTCAGGGTCAGCGAGGGGCGCCGGAACAATGTGTTTTCACATTTCTGTCGGCGCCTTGGTCGCGGGAAGCAGGCCGTGGCCTGCTAAACACCCCCGACCAAGAAACAGAAAGTCCCCCTTTCAGCGACACAAATCACCAACTTTACGAGTGAAGAACCCCATCAAGAAGCCGATTTGCTCCACGAACGCCCTCCTTCCAACGCCTCGCCGGGGGAGCGAACGCCCGTGCTACAATCCCGCCAACCTGCCCATAGGAAGGCGCACGCCATGACCACCAACCTCGAGATCATCGTTGACGGCGACGGGCACATCATGGAGGACATGAAGGCGATGGGCGAGTTCCTCCCGCCCAAGTTTCGCGATAACCCCGCGCGCAACCTGAACGCCAGCCTCTTCCCGCCCCTCGACCATCTCCACGCAGGCCACTTCGTCGAGACCCCCGGACGACGCGACCGCAAGGGCGCCTTCGTCGGCCCCGACGGTTGGGAGGTCTTCCTCAGCGACGTGGGCATCGATGCCACCGTCCTTTACCCCACCCAGGCCCTCTCCTACGGCAAGATCGTCAGCCGCGACTGGGCTATCGCCGCGGCTCAGGCCTACAACGATTGGCTATACGAGACCTACGTCAAGCGCGACGCTCGCTTCAAGGGCGTCGGCCTCATCCCCATGCAGGAGCCGGCCGAAGCCGTCAAGGAGCTCCGCCGCTGCGTCGAGGACCTCGGCTTCGTCGGCGCCATGCTCCCCTCTTTCGGCCTGCCGGACCACCTCGGCTCCAAGCTCTACTGGCCCGTCTACGAGGAGGCGGACCGCCTCGGCTGCGCCATCGCCGTCCACGGCGGCGCGCACAGCGGCATCGGCCTCGATCACATGAACGTCTACGCCCCCATCCACGCCCTCGGACACCCCGCGGGACAGGCAATCGCCCTCGCCGGCATGGTCTTCAACGGCGTCTTCGAACGCTTCCCCAACGTCCATTTCGGCTTCCTCGAAGGCGGCATCGGTTGGTTCGTCATGTGCCTCGAGCGTTTCGACCGCTCCCACTCCACCCACATGGAGTACCAGCTGCGCGACGACGACATGATGGGCCCGAAGATCGGCGACAGCGTCCACGGGTACATCCAACGCCAAATCGACAACGACCGCCTCTTCATCGGCTGCGAGGGAGAGGAGCCCGCCATCGCCTTCGCCGTGAGCCAGGTCGGCAACAAGCCCTTCTTCTTCTCCACCGACTTCCCCCACGAAGTCACGACCGACTCCTGCAAGGAAGAACTGCAAGAACTCTTGGAGAACCCCGGACTCACCGACGAGGACAAGGAAGCCATCCTTCACAAGAACGCCCGCCGCTTCTACCGGCTGTAGGACGCGGGGCGACAATCCGGCACGGCGACGACCACTCCAACGACAAGCGAGGCAAATCCAACATGATCCCCACCCAACAGAACGAACGCCTAACCCAAGTCGGCCCCGGCACGCCCATGGGCGACCTCATGCGCCGCTACTGGCATCCCATCGCCGCCACGGGCGAGCTTGTCGACAAGCCCACCAAGCCCGTCCGGCTACTCGGCGAAGACCTCGTCCTCTACCGTGACAAGTCCGGGACCTACGGCCTCATCGACCGCTTCTGCCCCCACCGGCGCGTCGACCTCTCCTACGGCATCCCGGAGGAGCACGGCCTCCGCTGCATGTACCACGGCTGGATGATGGACGAGACCGGCCAGTGCATCGAGCAGCCCTTCGAGGAGACCGTCCACCCGGACGGACGCTTCAAGGAGAAGGTCAAGATTGCGGGCTACCCCGTCGAGGAGCTGGGCGGGTTGCTATTCGCCTACATGGGACCCCAGCCCGCCCCCCTCATCCCACGGTGGGAGCAGTTGACGTGGGACAACGCCGTGCGCGACATCGCGATAAGCGTGCTCCCCTGCAACTGGCTCCAATGTCAGGAGAACTCGGTCGACCCCGTTCACACCGAGTGGCTGCACTTCTACTTCGGCAACTACGTTCGCAACGGCGTCGCCGCCCCCCCTGAGAGCCAGCCCAAGACCATGAAGATCGCCTTCGACGCCTTCGAGTACGGCATCATCAAACGTCGCCTCCAGCAGGGCTTCCCCGAGGATGGCGAGGACTGGGCCAAGGGCCACCCCATCATGTTCCCGAACATCCTGTTCGTCGGCGACCAGGTGCGGACCACCACCCAGTGGCGCGTGCCCATCGACGACGAGACTACCTACCACGTCTCCTACTACGTCTACCGCTCCGCGCCGGGCCACGACGCCCCCAAGCAGGACGTCGCCGCCTACCGCTACACGCCCCTCTACGAGCCGGACGGCCGCTTCTTCACCGGCGTGACCTTCAACCAGGACTACATGTGCTGGATTACCCAGGGCGCCATCGCCCGCCGCGACAAGGAGATGCTCGGCGAGTCCGACGTGGGCATCATCCTCTTCCGCAAGATGCTCCAGCAGCAGATGACGGTGGTTGAGGACGGCGGCGACCCCATCAACACCTTCCGCGACCCTGCCATAGCCACCCGCATCGAACTGCCCATGGAGAGCGTCAAACACGGCATCAAGCCGGACGGCCGCTACCGGGCCGGCGAAGGCGGCGAAAGCCCAATCATCCCCATGATCGAGGAGGTGCTCCGCACCTGGGTCCCCGAACCCGTCGAGACCCCCAAGGACCTCAGCCTCTTCTAGCGAACTCTTCTAGCGGATCGGAAGGAGCAAGGCAGACATCCGCAGTCGCCAACCAAGCGCATCTTGTCCATCACGACGCCCATCGTGCTCTTCTGGGCGCTGTTCTGGCTCACCAACGGCGCGGACAAGTTCCTCACCAATGTCGATTTCGTCCTGTTCACGTGGCGGGGGGCGGACTGGTTCGCCGAGTACGAGGAGATTCTCGGCGGCGCCGGGATGCCCGAAGCGGTGTGGCGGACGCTCACTGTCCTCGCTGGGCTGTGGGAGATTGCCCTAGGAATCCTGCTCGCCGTTGCGCTCTTTGCACGCAGGGTCCGCGGATGGGACCTCGCCATGCTCGGCGTCGTGCTCAGCGCCTTCATATTCGCCGTCTTCTCCGCTTTAGACGTAGTCGCTGGCGCGCGCGAGGAGTTGGAAGAGCACTCCCTCTTCTTCACCATCGCCGTCGTCTCCGCGCTGGCGATCAGGAGCGGGACGACACCCTCGGAGACCGCGGAGGGCTGACTTTCGCACGCATGGGGCCGCTGGCCCGCTCACTCATCTCTCGGTTGACGCGGATGCACTTGGGACGAGGAGCTACTTGGTGCCTGGGATCCCAGACCCATCGAGGCCCCCAAAGACTCGACCTGTTCTAGGAAGGACGAACCAAAGGAGAGATTGCTATGAGGTACACGCGGTTCGCAATCACCAATTTCAAAGGCATTAGACATCTTGAGTTGAATCTCGATGACGCTCCTCAAGGACGCATTATCACTCTCGTAGGATTGAACGAGAGCGGAAAAACGACCATCCTCGATGCCGTAGATTATCTCCAGCTCGGAATCGCAGATTCCGATCCACTTGACCTTCTCGACTTCGAACGTGATGATGAGCATGCCTTAATACCTATAGGGGATCGTGGGAATTTCAATAAGCCAATAACCATAAGCGCCCGCGTGGAATTAGATGCTACCGATAAAGCAATGTTGGAGAACCACCTCGCGGAACACGGATTTCGCGCTGAACATATCGATGACTATTTCGAAGTAACGGACACCTACGAATTTAAGGATTCAGTTTTTCAAAAAAGACGAGGGGTTTGGCAATTTAATCCAGTCGGCAAGTACAAAGGCGCGCGCAGAGAAACTAGGCTAAACAGTGATCACGCGAAATGGGATGAAACCGTAGGCTTTCTTCGTTCCCGAATGCCTAGCATTTGGTATTTTCCCAACTTTCTATTCGATTTTCCTCGTCGAATTTACTTGGATGAGAAAAATCCAGAGGATTCCAGAGAACGTTTCTACAGGAATCTTGTGCAAACGATATTGTCATCTGTAGACCATGAGGCCACCATTGAACGACATATAGCCCAGCGTATCTCGTCCGAAAGTGCACATGAAAAGACAGCCTTAACTCAACTCTTGCTCACTCTTGGGCGCAAAGTTGCATCTGATGTTTTTGAGTCATGGGATGAAATATTCAATCTGCCTGCTCAGGCGAAAAGAGCGGCATTTAAAGAAGGTGCCGACGAAAGCAATCGCCGCTATTTGGAGCTGTACATTGAAGACAGCAATAGCCTGTACTATGTTGATGAGCGTTCTCTTGGTTTCAAATGGTTCTTTGTCTTTTATTTAGTTGCAAAATACAAGGCGTTGAACTCTCAGAGAATCGGGTTCCTTTTCGATGAACCTGCTTCTAACTTGCACGCTAGCGCTCAGGCAAAACTCCTTGAATGCTTGGAGAAACTGGCGGAAAATTCTACAATCATATACACAACGCATAGCCATCATATGATTAACCCGAAATGGCTAGAAAACACGTATATAGTGAGGAACGCAGGATTCGATTTCGATACTGCTGTTGCTGCGTACACAGCACGACAAACCAACATAACTATCGAACGTTATCGGTCATTTGTTAGTAATCATCCGGACCAGACACGTTATTTCCAGCGCATTTTAGATGTCCTCGATTACAAACCTTCGCAGCTCGAAATGGTCTCTGACATGGTCATGGTTGAGGGCAAGAACGACTTCTATACCTTTGCCTACATGAAGGGCATTATCATCGGAAAAAACAGCGGCGATGCCTCAGTAGTACCGGGCGGCGGTGCAGGGACTCTAGACAGCATTATCCGTCTGTACTTAGGCTGGGCGAAAAACTTTGTAGTCCTCCTAGATTCCGACTCCGAGGGAGAAAAGCAAAAGGAACGTTACTTGGAAATGTTTGGGCCAATCATAAGCAACCGAATCTACACGCTAGGTGACCTCTGCCCTGAGCTCAAAGGCAAAAGCCTAGAGAAGGCGTTTGCACAAGATGAGCTACAGGCGATAGTCAATGCTATAGAACCAGATGGAACTTACACAAAGAAGCAGTTCAATCGCTGCATATAGGAGTGCTTGGTCACTAATCGTAAGGTGGATCTGTCATCCACTACGACAGATCGCTTCAAAGATATCTTCCGCCAGCTGGCAGAAGCGCTAGCCAAGCAAGGAGACTAGCAACGGTTGGTGGGCGTCCAACGCCAGGCCTCATCAAGCCCCTGACATCTCACCAGGCGCATAGAAGCTACGTTCCGACAGGCCCCTTGGGCTAGGGGACTGTCGGAACCGAAGCCACACGCCAAGCCCTGAGGCATGCGAATTTACGAGGGCAGGACGGCCATGATCTGGCACTGCATGAGCATCCCGCCGCCGAGGTCGGCGTTCTCCGCGTGGCGCGCCGGCCGGTCTTCGGGGTCAGGGAACATGGCGAGCCAGTGGGGGTCGACGTGCTCCCGCAATGAGCGGTCCTGAAGCTTCAGATGCATGTAGAGGATGTCGCTCGGCGAGCCGCCGGCGGCCTCCATGACCAGTTCGATGTTGCGGAACATGGCCGCGGCCTGGGCCGGGGCGTCCTCGGGCATCGTGTCGTTCTCCGAGTCTCGTCCGCTGATCCCCGACGAATACAGAATGTTGTCGATCTTGACGGCCAACGAGATCGGCGCTCTGTGTCCCATACCTGGCAGGTCTACTACTTGACGACGTCCCATCGTGTCTCCTCCTTGATTCCCCAGCTGGTTTCGTTCGGTCGGGAGTCCTTCCGCATCTCCGGAATTCCTGGGTCCGGACCCAGGCGGTCTCAGTCCTCTGCGATGGCGAGCACTCCGTCCTTAACAACTATCTGATGCCCGCTCAGCTCCATCGGGGCCTCCGCCGCGAGCAGGTACTTGGTCCCGACCACCTCGGGGACGCTGGCCATGCGCGCTCGCGCTTCCGCCGGCGCTTCCTCGGTTGCGATGCCCCGGCGCCGCTGGCCGTCCGGGCCAACCATACTCCCGCCGCCCGGCCCCATGCTCACGATGCAGATGTTGTGGTCCTGCTCCTCGATGGCGACCTTGTTCGTAAAGGCCCGTATCGCCAGCTTGGACACCGAGTAGATGCACGACCCTATGGAGTCCGTGCGCTCCTCCGGCGCGAGCGTACCCTGCCCGACGTTGATGATGTGGCCGGAACCCTGCTCTTCCATGTACGGGATCACGTGCTTCGTGCAGAGGAAGGTCCCGCCGAGGTTCGTCCGCATAACGTTGTCGAAGAACGAGAGGTCCATGTCGCGGACGCGGTCCCAATGGGGAAGGCCCCACTGGAAATGTGGAACGATGCCCCCGTTGTTGATGAACACGTCGATCTGTCCGTAGGCGTCCTTCACCTGCTTCATCAGCTCCGCGACCTGCTCCTCCTCGCGGAGATCGGTCGGGACCGGAAGCACCTCGGCCTCGAGTTCCCTGACCTCCTTGACCACCGTATCCATGGGGGCGATGTCCGCGATGGCGATCCTCGCGCCCTCGGCGGCGAACAGCCGGGCGTTGTACCGGCCGATTCCCTGGGCCCCTCCCGTGATGACTACGACCTTGCCTCGAAGCGACATTCAGTACCTCCGAATCGGACAGCGCTAAGGGAGCTGCGCCGATGATACCCGACAGCGGCGCTCTTGGCTCCCAAGACCGCCAGGGCTTGCATTTTCAACGCAGCCGTTGACAATGCGGCAGGCGGTTCCCGCCCTAGGAGGTCCCTATGTCACGTGAGATCGACGAAATCAAGTACGAGGTCGCCATGGCGACGCGCATCATTTCCCACATGGGCCTGGCCACCGGCGTCACCGCCGCCCTCGGCCACGTCAGCATGCGCGTCCCGAACCAGCCCGACAAGTTCGTGGTGAAGGGCCGCGGCTACGCCATCGACGCCCTCGAGGAGATGCAGTACTACGACATGATTGTCTGCGACCTCGACGGCTACAAGATCGACGGCCCAGCCCGCTCCACCCAGTGCTCCGAGGTCAAGATTCACTCCTGCATCTACAAGGCGCGCCCCGACGTCAACTCCGTCGTTCACGTCCACCCACGCAACGTCGTGCTCATGACCGTCCTCGGCGAGCCGATCAAGCCGATGGCCCAGGAAGGCGCGGCCATGGTCCAGGGGCAGCCCCACCCGCTCTACCCCCACACCAAGACCGTCTGGAGCGACGAGGAGGGAACGGAGCTCGCCAACACCCTCGGGGGCCACAAGTTCGTCCTCATGCAGGGCCACGGCGCCGCCATGACCGGCAGGGCGCCCGAAGACTCCGTCGTCAGCATGCTCCAGCTCGAAGAGCAGGCGCGCATGAACTATTGGGGCCTCCTTGCCAAGGGCTCCGACCATCCCTTCATTCCCGACGCTCTCGTCAACGAGATGAGCGACCGTCCCCCGCAGAACGAGTACCCCCACTTCAAGGAGCTGATGCGCCGCATCGGCGGCAACCCGCCCCGCGACGGCGTCTGGAACTCCTACAAGAAGAAGGTCTCCGGAAACATGGTCGCCCCCTAGCCGGGCCTCCTGAACTCCAACGCGCGTCGGCGAAAGCCGAGAGCTGAGCGTAACGAAATCCCCTCCCCCGCTGGGCGGGGGAGGACGGAAGCAGCGCCCGCCTTGCCTGCGTGCCTGCGTGCGAATATTGAGGAGTAGCCTCGCCCTGTGCTATCATGCCGCAGGCATGAATTACTCCCGCCGTCAAAGCTGCGCTTGTTGTCGGCCCTAGGGCCCAGCTAGCCTGACGCGTCGTCCAACGCTGCGCCCTTCTCGAGACCTAGTCCTGAGAAGGGCGCAATTTGTCAGCAAAGGGTTCCCCACACGAGGAGAGGTGATGACCACTACCGCGCCAGTCCCCATTGTCAGGGGCGTCAAGACCATTGAAGAGAAGAAGAAGTTCGACTACTCCAAGGGCGTGCTCCCCTATATCCCGGAAGAAGTCGATGACTTCGAGACCGAGGCCACCCGTTACCTGAACGGCGAGTGGCGCGAGGATCAGTTCATCATGTACCGCCTCGTCCGCGGCGTGTACGGCCAGCGCCAGCCCGACGTGCAGATGATGCGCATCAAGGTCCCCGGCGGCGCCATGACGGCCGACCAGATGGACGCCTTCGGCGAGCTCGTCTCCAAGTACGCCCCCCTCAAGAAGGGGCACATCACGACGCGCGAGAACCTCCAGGTGCACTTCGTGAAGCTGGCGGACACCCCCCACGTGATGCGCATCCTGGGCGATGCGGGACTCATCACCCGCGAGGCCTGCGGCAACACGGTGCGGAACGTCGCCGGCGACCCGCTCTCCGGCGTGAAGCCTGAGGAGCCCTTCTTCGTCGCGCCCTACCTCACCGCCTACGCCCGCTACTTCGTGCGCCACGAGTACACCCAGACTCTTCCCCGCAAGTGGAAGACCTCCTTCTCCAGCGGCGGGGACGACGAGGTCGTCGCCGACATCCACGACCTCGCCTTCATCCCCAAGATGAAGGACGGCGTCAAGGGATTCGAGATGCGCGTAGGCGGCGGCACGTCAATCATGCCCCGCATCGCGTGGGTCCTCTCCGACTTCGTGCCCGTCACCGAGTACCTCAAGGTGGCCGAAGCCGCCATCCGCGTCTTCCACCGCACGAGCGAGCTGCGCAAGAACAAGATGCGCGCCCGCATCAAGTTCTACGTCGACCGCATCGGCATTGAGGCCTTCAGGGCCGAGGTCGAGAAGGAGATGGAGGGCGATTGGGCAAAGGCCGACTTCGACCCCACTCCATGGATGGAGCTCCCGCCCGAAATGATCGACGAGCCTCTCCCGCTCGTCCCTGTAACCGGGAATCACTCCGAACCCGCCTTCCTCAAGTGGAAGGCCACCAACGCCCTCGCGCAACAGCAGGACGGCTACTACGCCGTCTACGTCACCCTGCCCCTCGGCGACATCTACGAGCCTCAGTTCCCGGCGCTGGCCGAGATTGCGCGGAAGTACGCCGGCGGGCGCATCCGCACCACCACCGAGCAGAATCTCCTCTACCGATGGGTGCCGGAGGGCCATCTCCACGCATTCTGGTCCGACCTCAAGGCGATCGGCCTCGCGGAAGACGGCGCGAACAAGATTACCGACGTCGTCTCCTGCCCCGGCACCGACAGCTGCAAGATGGGCATCACCTCGTCCATGGGCGTCGCCGAGGCGCTGCGTGAGACGATCCGCGAGAAGGAGATCGAGGACCCGTTGGTGAACAGCTTGCACGTCAAGGTGAGCGGCTGCCCGAACGGCTGCTCGCGTCACCACATCGCCAACATCGGCTTCCACGGCGCGGCGGCCAAGGGCGAAGGCGGACAGCAAGCGCCGGCCTACGAGGTCTTCCTCGCCGGCAACTACGGCAACCAGGACCCCGTGCGCTTCGGCCATCGCGTCAAGAGCAAGGTGCCCGCCAAGCGCGTTCCGGCCTTCATGGACGACATCATCGCCCACTACCAGAGCGAGCGAAACGAGGGCGAGCCCTTCAACGACTTCGTCGACCGTGTCGGCACAACTCCCTTTGAGCAGCTCGCCAACCAGTACCGCGAAGTCGGCGCCCTCAACAAGGACAACCTGGACACCTACGTGGACTGGGGCAAGACCATCCTCTACAAGCTGGAGCGCGGCGAAGGCGAGTGCGCCGTCTAACCTCCTTCATCCTCCTCCCCCGCCGCAGGCCCTTGTGCAACGGCGGGGGAGAATTTATTCCCCGCTCCTCCGCAAAAAGACCCTTGCGTAACCTCGACGCAACAGCATGTCCGACCAGCGACTCGCAGACATGAACGAGCGCGGCATCGACTGATTCGTGGTGAGCCAGTCGAACCATGGACCGGCCTGGAATGCGATGGAATGCAGAGGGCCAAGCCCTCTGCCGGGAGCGTGGGGGTGTCCCCCACAGCATAACGGGCGGGCGGGTGGGAAGAGCTACGCCCGCCGGAAAGAGTTACGCAAAGGCCTCGCAGACAGGGAAGGACTGAGAAGGAAGCCATCGCAATCTCACGGATCAAAGCGCTCGACTACGCAGAGCGCCTCATCAACCGTCCGCGCGGGGAGACGCCCGTCGCCATCCGGCGCAACAAGAACGGCTACTCGCTGCTCTATAGCGGCCGCGTCCTCACCAAGACCCACGCCTCGGGCGTCGGCGAGATGCAAGCGCAGGCGATGGCCCTTGCCCTTGGCATAGAACTCCCCACCGAAATCGGCGGCGAGACCACCACGAAGGTCGGCTCAGGCGTCCTCTATCGAGCCATCGGCGCCTCGTCCCTAGACCTCCGCCGCCCCGAGGCCCACGTAGTCCTAGAACAACTCCTCTCCACCGCCGCCCTCCAACGCGGCGTCTTCAACACATTGGAGATTGGGTAGGCGCTCAGGCCACCGGGACGAGTGCACGGAAGCGGTCGAACCGCAGCAAATCTTCGGCGCTCATGCCGTACACGTCGTAGGTCATCGAAAGGTGGTTCAGCACCGCCAGCAAGCGAGGTAAGCTACCCGGCGGAGCAGTCGCGTTGCTCATGCCCCGCGCGCCCTCGCGCAGTCTCCCAGTTTCCTTATCGGCGTACAGCAAGTGCGCGAGTTTCACAACCCCTTTGGAACGGAACACTTCCGGGGCCTGCACCAGCCGTAGCGTGAATTGACTCATCGTGCTAACGGGGTCATTGAGCAGCAGCCAAGCGTCCTCTCCATGTCGCGTCCAAACGTCGTAGGCGATCAACAATCGGTGATGAGAGCGGTCACGGGAGTCTCGATTTACCGGATCAATCAGGTAAGCCGCCTCGGTGTATTCACTGACCCTGCGGGTGCTGTGCATATCGTGCCTGGAAACCTCATCCAGGTAGAACACACCTAACCACGACCAGAGATATGGATCGTCAACGACTCCGGCCGCAGCCAGTGGTTCGAGTTGCTGGGCCAGATACTGGCCTGCCTCTCTCCGATCCGCGAATGGGCGCGCCTCGACATACGCTTCCTGTTCCACGAGTTCCGCATACTTGTGATCGGTCAACAATCCGCTGGGCAACGGCATCCACCCCACCTGGCGTATCGCCTGTAGATGGTGCCGCGCAAGCTCCATACCCCCTTCGGTCAGTTCGCAAACCGCGGTAAGCTCACCCATGCCATCTTCACCTCTGCTCCAACGCAGTCGCATAGAAATCACTGGCGTGAAAATGACGCCTTACGAACGCCGCCGCCGCCGCGTCAACCCAGTCCATCCGCGCCTCTCTCTCGTCTCCGTCTCGATTGGAAACGAACGGCTCATCGTAGAACCCGCGCACGAACTGCATCAACTCGTTCCAGTCGCCGCTTTCGTCATCAGGATCGTACTCGTCCACGATGAGCGCCCTCGTGAGCATCGAGCGCAGCACCTCCGGCATCACCAAACCTCGAAAAGCATTGTCGCGGAGAACAGCCTCACCAATGCCGTGGATGTTTTCGTTCACCAGCAGCGTCGGAGCGCCCGTCCCAGCAAATTGCAGGCGCCAGACCTCCTTCCCTAAGTCCTCTCCCTTCAGCCAAACGAGCGAGCCGTGATGCTCCTCGCGGTGCGGCCTCACGCGGTTCACCATCGCCAGTAGCGCCCCCGACCCGCCAGGCGCGACCACTTTCACTCGGAACGACGGGTTCACCGGCATATCCGTCAGACGGCGATCCAACGGCGGAGCCAACGCCCCTACCTTACCCCACGGAAACCTCATGGCAGCCCGTCCGCTGTACGCCTCGACGATCACGTCCGCGTCGGGCGGCAGCTCTAGCCCTTCCAAGTTCATCTCCACAATAAACGCCGGCGTTCCGCCGTCGTCCCGCTCCTCGATCTTGACGGCAACACGCTGCTGGTCGATTCGCTTGCGCTCGGTGAAGTTAAACCTACGTATCATCGTCCGACTCCACGTCGCCGGACCGCTCGGCCGCGGCCCTCTGAACGTCAACCAGCAGATCGCGGTGCGTATCGAACCCGCGGACAGTAACGGAGAAAAGCACGGGGTCGTCGACCTCTAAAAGCAATTCGTTTCCCCTCTCTCCATCGACGGCCAGGCAGCCCTTGGCGTCCACCTCAAGCGCACCCGGCCCGTGGAGCCGGAAATCGTGCGGGTTGTAGCTGGTCATCGCGTTGCCGCGCGGCACCTCGTAGGCGGCGCGGAGGCGCACCCGGTGTGGAGGCGCCTCAATTCCATGGGCGAATCGCACGCCGAATCCCCCACTTACCTGATGCAGGTCGAAGTCCGGGTGCGTAGGCGGCACGTCTGGCTTGACCGGAGTCAGCTTCTCCGGCGGCTCCCCGGTCCGGCTTCTGCGCGGCTTGAGTCCTCCGCCGGACGGGAAAATGTCAGCAAGCGCGTCCTTTCGCAGTCCGACCGGAGTCGTCTCCCAAATGCTAAGCAGCGCAAGGGGGGCCTCGCGAACCTGCTTAATGCGGCCATGGGGGCCTACCCACCTCTTCGCAACCCGCTCGTCCTGCGGACGCCAGGAGGTATGCGCCGGCGGCTCCGAGTCGCGCAGCATCGCCGCTAGCGGCTCGCGCTCGTCCACCACCAGCAGTGTCCGCGCAGGGCGATGCCCTAAGAAGTCCTTCTCGGGTATGGAAAGCATGCCTCGCACGTAGTAGTCATGCCCATGCGAGAGCGAATCGTCGTGCTGGACATAGAGCCGGAAGTGGGTCTGCTCCTTGCGGTTGGCATTCTTGCGCACAACGGTCATGCCGATGCGGAACGCGAGCAGCTCGCCGTTATCGTACCGAGGACGCAACTCGGCGAGCTGTGCGCGGTGCGTATACCCCTGCACGTTGCGGGGAGGCGCACTGAGATCAATATGCTCGTAATCAGGATCAAGCGCCGCCTCGCGGCACATCTCGAAAAGCCGCCGGTAGCTCTCCTGGCTCCTCTCTCCGCTGCCCTCCAAAGGCAAATGTGTCAAGACGTCGTCTATCGTATCCGCGTTGACCTCAACCGGATTGGCATCCCCTCCCTCATCCACAACGACTTTCAGCCGCCCCGCGAAGATGGGATAGAAGTAGTTATGGGTAACGGCGGCCAGGACCTGCTCTCTGCCGATTTGCTGCTCCTCCCTCACACGCGGGAAGGGAATGACCACAGACAAGCCGGGACCGTCACGCATGCATAAGCCGAAATCCGCGATGCATTGCTCGATGAACGGCCGGTGGGCCGGTTCCGACATGCGCAGCGGCAGAGGCAACCCACGCTCATCCAGTTCGGCGAAAAAGCCGTACGGCGCGTAACTACGTCCGTCGATAGTGTGCTTCGTTAGCACTGACTGCCCCATCAGCAGCGTCTCGCCGTCCGATCGCCGTCGCGTTACCGCGATGTAGGCGCTCGCGTGCGAGGCGTCCGGGAACACCCACTTCGCCAATCCCCACGATCCGCCGTCCTCGTCTCCCTTCCCTGAACGCCCAACATTGCGGAAGAACCAGTAGAAGTGATTGTCGTCTGCACCCTCCTGGGCCGAATCGTCATACTGCCGCCAGTTCCCCTCGAGCCCCACCGTTCCAGCATCTTCGACGACAAGGTACTGCATCCCTTGGTCGGCCAGCCCACGCACTGCCATGCGGCGGCGGAAGTCGTCGTTCCAGTCGAGCCCTTCTTTCAAATGCTCATCGAGGCCGTCCACGTATACGGAGGCGTCGATGGCGTCCAGAGGGTGGTTCACGCCCCGTAGCGAGAAGCGAACGCGAACCGGCTCGCTTGTAGCGCGATCCAACCTCGCTATGCCGGCGTCGAGCGAGTTCTGCACCGCCTCGCGGACGAGCCGCTCATTGAGGCTTTCCTCCGCGAAAAGCTCCCTCTCCATCGGATTCTGATTGATCTCCGCGGGAGACATCTCTCGGAAATGCCAGCGCACATCGGCCATCGGTTGACCTCTCTCTTCGAATAATGGCAGATCGGGGGATGCTAGCAACGGGGATCCGCTGAAACAACCCCATCCCCCACCCACCTCGCCATCGCGTATCATCCCCCCACCGAACACACCCCGCTGGGAGGCCGCCCTCATGTCCAACCTCGAACTCTCCTTCGCCATCACTGCCTACGACCGCGTCATGCCCATGATCTCCGGCGAGGTGAAGCCGGACGGCATCGAACTCGACTACAAGGGCATGCCGGGAGCCGTGCCCCGCGTGTTCTATGAGCAAATCAAGTTCCACCGCTACGACGTCTCCGAGATGTCCATGTCGTCGTACCTGCGGATGCGGCCCCTCGGTTTCCCCTACCGGATGCTCCCCGTCTTCCACAACCGGACCTTCTCCTACACCAACGTCTACATCCGGAAGGCGTCCGGCATCCGGCAGGACCACCCGGAGGACCTCAAGGGCAAGCGGTTCGGCATCGGCGACTACCAGCAGTCCGTCGGGCTATGGACACGCGGCATCCTCAAGCTGGAGTGGGGCGTCGAGCCCGAGGACATGACCTGGTTCATGGAGCGCAGCGAGCACTACAGCCACACCGGCGCCTCCAAGGACGCGGGCCTCGGCCTCCCCGAGGGGTTGGACCTCCGCCACGCGACGACCGACTTCAGCTCGATGTACTCGGACGGCGAGCTCGACGCCTCCATCGGTATCGGCTCGGTCCGCGGCTCCGGCATCGACCGCCAGCAGAGCCGCGACCTCCGCAACAGCCCCGACTTCCCTCCTCTCTTCTCCGACCCCAAGGCCGAATCGGTCCGCTTCTTCAAGAAGCACGGCGTCTTCCCGCCCCACCACGTCACTGTTATCCGGGAGAGCATCCTCAAAGAGCGCCCTTGGGTCGCCGTAAGCCTCATGGAGGCGTTCGAGTCCTCCAAGCGCATCGCCATGGAGCGCCTCCGCTCTCTGCCGCCGACGCTCTATGTGTTCGGCGCGCAGTTCCAGAAGGAGGTCAACGACGTGTTCGGGCCCGACCCCTTCGCCTACGGCATCGAGCCCAACGCCAAGGCGTTCGACATGGCGCAGCAGTTCTCGGTCGAGCAGGGCCTCAGCCCCGCCAAGCAGCCCTGGGACGAGATCTTTCCGGAGGAAGTCTTCTACCGCGAGGAGCGCTCCTCCCAGCCCGGCCACTAGCCGAACGGTGGACTAGACGTCCTACGTCAGCCTCACGTAGGTCCGGTGTGGGGTGAGGAACATCAGCAGCGCGGCCCCCGCCCACATGCCGGCGAGGACCCACAGCGGGAACACGTAGCTGCCCGTCGCCTCGAACACCGCGCCGGCCATGATGGGGGCTCCCAGTGAGCCGCCGGCTTGCGCCGCCATCACGTAGCCCCGGATCGTGGAGTAAGCACGGCGGCCGAACAGCTCGCCGAGGATAGACCACATCAACGGGTAGAGGCTGCTCGACGCCGAGAGGAGTATGACCACGACCCACAACCCCACCCCGGCGCCGCCGACGTTCAGCAGCAAGACGCCGCTCCCCACGAACAGGCACGCCCCGCCCCCGACACGGAAACGGCCCAGCCGGTCCGCAAGCGCCCCGACCACCGCTATCGTCACGACGCTGCCCAGCGCCCAGACCGTGAGCATCAGCGCTCCCTCCACCTCGGTCAGCCCCTTCCAGACCATCACCGGCACGAAGTGGATGCCCAGCGCCGACATCGCCCCGCCGAACAGGGTGGTCGTCGCCACCATCATCCAGAAGCTCGGCGTGCGCAGCGCAGCGCCGGCCGACGGCCCGGCCAACGCGCCGGGCGGGACCGCCGCCGACCTCGCCGGCGCCTCGCCGTCCGGGTGCAGCCCCATCTCCTCCGGCGTATCCCGCGTGGCGAGGGCGGTGGGAAGCCCCACCGCCAGTATGATTGCGCCCGCGAGGAGCGACGCCTGCCTCCATCCCCACGCATCGATGGCGAACGCCAGCGCCGTGATGATCGCAAGCGACCCCAACCCCGAGCCTCCTTGCATGAGCGCGAACGCCGTGGACTTGTAGCGGTTGAACCAGTTGTTGATGATTCCTGACGAGGCATTGAACGCGATGTTCAGCATGACGAGGCTGATGGGGCCGAGAAAGATGATGAAGGCGACCATCAGGTTCGGCGAGCCTGCGAACAGACCGTAGCCCGCCGCGCCGATCAGCACGCTCCATATCAGCACCCGCCGCGGGCCCCACCGGTCCATGAGCATTCCGCTGACGGGCGCCGACAGCCCGCCAATCACGCCCCCGATCGCGAACATCAGCGACGACAGGCTGCGGCTCAACCCCAGCGACTCTTCGAGGGGGATGACGAACAGCGTGTTGCCGAAGACGTACACGCCGTTCCCGACCGACCGGGGCCCAAGCATGAGGGCGACGATGCGCCAACCGTAGAAGCCGGAGCGGGCGCGCCGGATCGTGGAGCTGAAGATGGCCACCTACACCCCCGTCACTTCCGAAAAGCTGACCGTTTGCACATTAAAGCTGACCGTTTGCATTTTCGTTACGAGTAGAAAGTTGACCGGTTGCACATTTCGTTACGAGTAAAAACCCTACCGAAAAACAGGGACTGGTCAGGTTTTCGGGGGGCGTTTTCATGGCCGTGGCCTGCTTCCTGGGTTAGGGCTACAACCTGACCGATGATGTTTATTTATTTCATGCGGCCCTGCCCCCTCTCAGTCTCCACCGCCGGTGGTTGGGGGCCTGCGGCCCTGGCATGACGACATTATGACACGTCATTGTAGGGAGTTGCGAAGAGCCAGGCAATGGACAAATGTCGCCGTTCGCCTCCGACGCGTGTTACGCAAAGGTCTCCAGACGGGAGAGGGGTCCTGCAGGAGGGGGTTGGAGGCATCAGCCATTTGCTCAGAGGTTGCCTAGGCAAAGGTCTCGCAGACACCGCTCGCAGACAGCGGAGGATTGAGGAGGGGGCCGAACAAGGGTAACGTAACCCGGTGCGCAACGCTCTGGCCCGACGCTTCGAGTTCCTCTCCGTCCTCCGCACGAGGTACTACCGCCGCTACTGGCTGGGCCTCGTCGCGAGCGTCACGTCGCATCAGGCGCTGCTCACCGCCCAAGGATGGCTCGTCTACGACATGACCGGCGAAGAGGTCGCCCTGGGCCTCGTGGCGGCTGCCCAGGCCATCCCCGCAATCATCTTCAACCTCGTCGCGGGCGCCCTCGCGGACCGGATCGATCCGCGGCGTCTCATTCTCTTGGGCGAGGGCGCCTCGGCCATCATCATCGCGGCGCTCGCCACCCTCGTGCTGATCGAGCGCGTCGAGGTCTGGCACATCGTCTTCTCGTCGTTCCTCATCGGCATCTCCACGTCGCTGGACCAGCCCGCGCGCCGCGTGGTCTGGCCCGCCCTCATCGAGCGGAACCAGTTCATGTTCGCGACAGCTCTGAACCAGAGCGTGTGGAACGGAACGCGGGTGTTCGCGCCCATGATCGCGGCGGGGCCGATCGCCATCGTCGGCGCAGTCACGGGCGACTTCCGTCTCGGGGCTGCTGTCGCCTTCTACCTGATCGCTGCGGGGTTCGCCGCCATGGCCATCGCCATCGTGACCATCAAGCTGCCGGAAAGGGATGCGGCGCGCGACCGGCAAGACCATGCTGCACGACATCGCGGACGGCCTGAAGTTCGTTGCGAGGCATCGCATCTTCCTTCTGCTGCTCATGATGAGCTTCTCCATCGGCTACTTCGGGCTCTCCTATCAATGGCTGCTGCCCGCCTACGCGACGGACGTGCTGGGACTGGGGCCGGAGGGCCTCGGCCTGCTGCAGACCGCGAGCGGCGTCGGAGGCCTCATCGGCATCTTCCTCTCCGCCTCGTACGGACAGCACCAGAGCAGGGCGCTCATGCTCGGCGGCGGGGCGGGGCTGCTCGGCTTGTCCGTGGTGCTGTTCGGCGTCAACGGGGTCATGCAGTGGTACTGGCTCGCCCTCGCCATGGCCGCGGCGAGCGGCGGGCTCTACTCGGTGTTCCAGACGGCCTCCAACACGCTGCTCAACCTGCTGGTCCCGACGGAGTACCGCGGGCGCGTGATGGGCCTCCGAGGCGTCATGTGGAGCCTCGCTCCCCTCGGAGCGCTGCAAGCGGGCTTCGTCGCCCAGTTCACCAGCACGCCTTTCGCGATAGCCCTGGGAGGCGCCGCCGTCATCGCCGTAACCGTCCTCGCGTTCCTGTTCAGCGGCCAGATCAGGGCAATACACCGGCTCGTGGAGGAGGCGAATGCCCGCGAGGCGGCGGCGACTGCGTCGTAAGTACCCACAGCCCTCCTAACCTGCACCACCTCCGACTCCTTCCCGGGCGAGCTTCTGGCCTGTTCTCCTGTTTCATATGCCAGTCACGAGGTTGACGGTGTGGGGGACGTGAGCGAACATGGATGTACAGGGAGGAATGGCGATGGCTACAGTAGCTCTCCAAGCCGAGTATGAGTACTATCTAGCCCACAAGAATGAGATCGTAAAGCAATACGATGGGAAGTTCGTTGTGCTCAAAGGCCAACAGCTACTTGGCGCCTATGACGATGAAATAGAAGCCCTCCGGGAGACCACCAAGACGCACAAGCTTGGCACGTTCATGGTCCACAAAGTTTCCTCTCACGAGGACACGCAGATATTCCACTCGAGCGTAGTGTTCTCATAGTCGCAAAGAGTTTCACAACGTACTCCAGGCAAGGACTGTCACGAGTACTGACCAACGAGTGCGATATATCCGCAGCCTGGCTTCCGGCGAACAGCACTCCTTCGCCAACGCTGAAACAATTCACTGCTGTTTGGGATACTGGCGCTACCAGTTCAGTCATCACACAGCAAGTGGTGGATGCATGCAACTTGACGCCTATAGACACAACCACGGTATATGGCATTAGCGGCCCTGAGCCTGCTGAGGTTTATCTAGTCAATATCGGCTTGCCAAATCAGGTTACGTTTCATCGTAACCGCGTTCTGAAAGCGAGATCCATTCCTGGCGGTGATGTGCTGATTGGCATGGACATCATTAGTAAAGGCGACTTTGCTGTGACGCACCCCAACGGAAACACGCAATTCACCTTTCGCTTTCCCTCCCAAGCCAATATCGACTTTGCCGTAGAGGACCAGCTCGTCTAAGAGGCGAACGCCCGCGAGTCCGCCGCGACTGCATAGCGCCGGTTCGTCCCGAGCCATCCTAACCCGGCCTGCTATACTCCCCTTCGCCACGAGTCCTGGATGCCTCATTGCCCAGGCTAGCGGATGCTGCCCGTATGACGTTGGGGCCTACAGGCCCCCTTGTCAGCGTCTGTGAGTCAGGACTCGTGGCAGAGCACCAACTCATGCGGCAAGGGGGTTCCTGTGTTTCGAGTCTTGGGCCTGGCTCTCATCCTCGTAGCCGCTGCTTGCGCAAGCCCAACGCCCACTACGGTCCCGCCAAGCCTTACCCCCACGCCTACCTTCACCCCTACTCCAACCCCTACCCACACGCCTACCCCAGTGCCGCCAACGCCAACTCCCGTTCCAACCTGGACTCCTGAGCCGACCTGGACGCCAACGCCCGTCCCGACGTGGACGCCGACTCCCACTCCTACTCCGACACCTGTGCCTCCGACACCAACGTTCACGCCCACCCCTACCGCAACGCCAACGCCTACCCTCACACCCGTTCCGACCTGGACACCGACTCCTACCTTCACCCCAACGCCAACGCCCGCGCCCACCGCAACGCCCACACCAATGACGTTCCCTGATTCAGAGACAATTGCGGGAAACTTGAACGCACAATATTCTGTTCGTTGGCACCGTTCGACCAGATCGACGGACGGCAGGGATTTCTACTACGGAAGTTTTCCCCAGGGCGGATTCGGTCTCCCAGTAGATAACCCGCAGCAAGTATCTTTGCTTCTAGAGGATGGGCTTCTTTCTTTGGTATCTCTCGCCGCTTCCGTCCGTGATGATTCGCCGACGAACATGATTGCTTCAATGCTCATCGCTGTTGGTTATAACGACAGGACGGCACGAGATGTAGCTTACGGCTACACTTGGGGCCGCTGGACAGGGCGAGGAACAACTTGCATGGCTCCGAGGCAAGTCTTGGTATACACAAACGAAGCGGCATTGGATTGGACTATCTTCCTACTCACGTCTGCGAGTGACTATTGGCGGCAGGCGCCGCCGTGCAGTTTCGAAGGCGGGAATTAGTCAAGCTGCGTTGCTGCGGCCACTGCCCCGATTACCAGAAGAAGAGACGGGTAGAGAGTCACCAGCGTCGATGAGCAAGCTGCTCTCCATGCACTTCCGGACGGGCCAGGGTGGGTTGTCATCGTGAAGTAGGATTTGGTGCTGAACTCTGAGGCCGCCCCTGTGCGCACTTGGTTGAAGAGGGCCCGGAATCGACGTTCCCTCGACAGGTAGAAGGCATCGAGCCCCCATAGGCTAAGCAACGCAACGCCCCCCAAACCGATTGCCGGAGTTGAAGCCGCGACCGTCGCTGCCACGATGGCTGCGGTAACCGTTGACGCAGCAGTTTTGATCACGAACGAACTTCTAGCGAGACGTTCGATTACCTGCTGAATCAGCTTCAGGTGCTCAATCCTGGCGGCTTCCTTGTCCACGCTACGCCTGCCGGCCCGACCGACCGGAGTCTATGGTGAACCACGATTCCAGTGTCTTCCAACGCCACCGCACTATTGCCCCTGCGTTCTTCACAGAAGACCCGTACCTGCGCTTTGGCTTGAGCTGGAACCGAGGCTTGTTCAACCCTACGGCAATGCTTACTTCACGAAGCACACCGGGAGCTTGGTGGGCGTTCGGGCCCATGATGACCATGAACACGTCGCAACTCTGGATTCGGCGATTGGCTTCTGCAACCCACTGGGACTCCGGTTCCGCTTCGACTAGCGATGTATCAGCGATCGAAATCTGGATGTCGCGCTGCTTAGACTGATAAACGAAGGCGTTCTTCAGCCCTCGGTCTGCATAATCGAAACTGATGAACACACGCTTCTTGCGCGCCATCGCTTATCCCCCCATCCGATCCACTGCTCACAGTATCACCTCTTCACGTCACAACGCCTAACCAGCCTGGGCATCCAGGCGGCGGGAGTCCCATGTCCCTCTCCTCTCTCTTGCCCCCCTCCCTAGCTCTCCCCCGCAAACGCCGCGTGATGCAGAATTGCTGAAGCGGCGCAAGTCTGACATTTGCCCCTTCCCCGAACATCCCTGCTCTCCCTACACTGGTTACGCGACACTGGTTTAGGCCCTGTTCCCCTCCTTACCAAGGAGATGGATAGGATGCAATGGCAACGGACTCATCCTCAACGGGGATGGCCAGGGTGACATTCACGTTGTTCTCCCGGTCGATCACGATCTCGTCCACGACCATCTGCAGGACATCCTTGCGCTGCTCGGGGGTCAACTCGTCCAGGCCCTCGCCAACTTCCCCCGCCCATGCGAGCACCGTCTCCATCAGCGCGCGCTTCTGGGCCCCGCTCGCCTCCCTGGCGCGGTAGTCGTCCAACTTCGCCTGCAGGCTCTCCAGCCGCTCGGTGAAGAACTTCCGCTGTAGGTCGAGCTGGGGCTCGGTGATCTTCCCCGACACATACAGCCTGATGGCCCGGTCCTCCTCCGATTGCACGCTTTTCAGCTTGCGCTCCGCCTTGGCGGCCTCCTCCGCCAACCCCGCGCTATCCTGCATGTCCAAGGCTTCAATGCCTGCGACGATGAGGCCGGGGTCTTGCAGGACTCTCTTCACCTCGGTCCAGACCGTCGCCTCCAACCGGTCAGCCCGGATGAAAGGGTGCTCCCGGCAGCGTAGGCGGTGCTTCTGCATCCCATAGCAGGCGTAATACCGGAGGGGAGCGGCCCTGTCGTACCGGTAGACCTTACCGTTGCGGCTGTTGCTGGTGCGCCACCTAGCCTTTGCGCCGAAGAGCAGGCCGCACTCGGCGCACCGGACAAGGTGCTGCAGCAGGTAGGACACCTTCGTGTTCCGCTTCGACCTGCTCAACCGCTTCTTCTTGAGAACCTGCGCCCGCTCCCATGTCAGCTCGTCCACCAGCGGTGGGACCGGGATGGCTATCCAGGTGTCCCGGGGTTGCTCGTACACCCTGAACGCGTCTTCTGTGGATACCTTCCGGGTCTGGCCGTACCACCAGACGCCCTTGTAGGCGGCATTCCCTATCATGCGGTGGACGTGCGACTCGTGCCACCGTCCGCCGTTCTTGCCTGCCGGGACTCCCTCGTCGATCAGCTGCCAGGCGATGGGGGACACGCCCTTCCCCTCGTGGACGTACTGGCGGAAGATGCGCCGCACGGTCTCGGCCTCGGCCTCGTCAATCTCGGGCTTGCCATCATCGCCGATGCGGTAGCCGAACGGCAGCGTGCCGCTCGGCGCCCGTCCCTGCTTGGCTGACCCGCGCTTCCCCATTGCCGAGCGCTCCCGGAAGTTGTCCAGCTCGATCTTCCCTATCGCCGCCATGAGGCCGAAGGTCTTCATGTCGATGGCGTCCATGACGGACTCGAGCCGAATCTGGTAGGCCTCGACGACCTCCATGAGGGCGGCGGCGGGGTACATGCCCCGGCTCAGGCGGTCGGACTTCCAGCAGACGATGGTGTCGAACCGTCCTTGCTTGGCCTCGGCCAGCATCCGCTGGAAATCGGGGCGTTTCTTGGACCAGCCCTTCCCGACCTCCGTGTAGCGCGCGGTGATGGTCAGTCCCTTGCGCTCGCAGTAGGCCTCCATCTCGACGGCCTGCTCGGAGAGGGAGGTCTTATCTTCTTCGGCTTGACTACTGCTCGAGACGCGGGCGTAGATGGCCGCCCGCTGGCCCTGTAGCTGCTGTGGCTTTGCTTTCGGCATAACTGCCTCCTCTCGTTCGTGTCCGCAGAAATCAAAAAGACCCGCCTCCTGCCGGGAGCGGGTCTGCGAGCGGTAGAATGCGCATCGCATCACCTGTTACCGCAGGTGGCGCCACGGCCCGGGGTGTTCGCGCACCGCCGGGCCAACCTCTGCTTGAGAGCGTATCCCTGTCGGCGGGGACAGTCAAAGGGGTGTTGTCACTCCCGTCGGACGCCGCCTCGCCCCCGCGTTGTTCGCCCGGACGGGAAGGGATAGGGGGCAGGCGGAGCGCTCCAGTGGCCCGGCCGCGCCGGGCCGCCATGGTGACGGACGACCGCAAGCCTCCGCCAAGGCTGATGACGATCGGAGAGTGGGGAAACGCATCAGCCATCCGCTTGGCCTTCGTCATCCGTCGATGAGTCCGTCCGAGGCGGTGGTCGGTCGTCCATGACGGCCAGTTTGACCAGCATGGTGAAGAGGCGGCGCAGCCGGTCCTCGGCGTCGGGGCCGGGGTTGAAGTTCACCCTCGTCACGCGCAGTTCCGGTCCGGTCCTGCCGGGGTGCTTCGGTCTCCGCTGGCGCTCGCTGTCTCCCATAGGGGAAGCGTAGGACGGCGGTGGGACCGATACAGGCTCTTTAAGTACGTGGTGTCAGAATTGCCCCGACACACGAGGCAACCACTTCCCGCAGGGGGATTTCCGTTGCTCCGACAGGTCCACGACTAGGGGCAGGAACGACTGGTGGTTGGGAACTGCGGGAAGGGACCTCTCCCCGAGAGAGGGGACGGGAGGGTCCGTCGCCTGATCCTCGCTCAGGCCTCAGTGGGGATGGAAGGGCCCGTTGCGTTCGGCGATGGCCTTCATCTGTTTCCGCAACTGGGGCTCGAAGGGCCCTTTCCCGGGGCGCTCGTCCCAGATGCGCCTGATGGTCCCTTCGTCATGGGGCATCTTCTTGTTGCCACTTGCTTCATCAATCTGCCCCAGCACCTCTGCCACGATGTCGCAGCCGGAGGGAGCGCCCCTCGGCTTTATGCCAACCCAGTCCAGGACCGCAATGGTGAGCTGAAAATCGACAGCGCGCACGAGCCGGGCCGGTGTGACGGGGCGGCGGGGCGGGATAGGCTTCCGGCCGGGAGACCGCCGGCGCCTGCTGGCAACCTCGGCCCGCCACCAGGCGAGCGGGCTGGGGATGGACTTGCCCCGTTCATCAAGCTTCTCCCCGATGCACCCGAGAGCGTCAAAGTAGACCGGGTTGGACTGAGAGCGCTTGATGAACTTCCGCAACACGACCAGCCGTTGCTCGCCGTTGAGGGACACCCATTGGTCTGCCAGAGCGTTCGATACGGTTTCGGACTCCGACTCGACGTCGAACCGGGCCGCGACCGCGACGTCGGCCAGCATTGCCCTGGCAACGCGGAGGCCCTCATCAAGAGACGGGCGTTCACTGCGGGGAGAGCGGCGTCCCTCCCTCCGTCGGGCGGCCCGCTGGTAGAGATCAATGAGCAGTTCACGTTCGGGAAATGTCTGCCACGACTCCCGCAACTGAGCCCTCATGCAGTCCTTAGTGGCCGCGTCCTCAGCTTTCTTATCCCTCCGCTCCCAGGCCCGGAGAATGCGCGCCTTCGCCTCCTCCACGCCGGGTCCGCCGGTCACGATGCCCTGGGGACCGCAAACAACTTCTTCAATGAGCTGCAGGAGCAATTCGATCGCCCGCTGGAGGTTGGGTTCCACCTCGGCAAATTCTTCCGGCCACAGTCTCACCCGCCGGTACCTCCCTCCGACAACGTGTTCGTCCCTTCCGTCGGGCGGCCCCTGAGGTCCGGGAGGCCGCCTCGCATGGACGCCGCCTCCCTTGCGTGCCTCAGGGCGTTCGGGAGGACGCCGGAGGGGGCCGTCTCACCCCGGCGGCCCATCGCCCACTCATGGAGACCGGGCATGGCGGCGGCGTTGCCGTACGGCGGCCCGAGCCGCCGGGCGCGCTGGCCACCCGCCTTCCTGCTCTTCACCCGTATCGTCTTCGCCCGCATAGGACGAGTGTAAGGCACGGGCCCTGCCCGCTCACAAGAGGGGTATGGGCTTCGATGCCTAGGACGAACAGCGTGATGGGGAGCGGGAACTGATGCGTGGTCATATGCGCCTCGACCACTCCAGCGCGACCAGCCCGGCTATGAGCATGACCGCAGCCGTCACCCATCTGAGGGTCGAGGTCAACCCGGACATGATCGCCCGACCTTTAGCGTTTACTCGCACACCACCCCGTCGCCGTCCGCGTCGTTCATGTAGGGATACGCTGGGTGTCCACGACGCACGGGAGCGATGCCGTGATTACGCGCTTCCGCGCAGGTGATGCGGCCGTTCCCATTGTCGTCGTACAGCCCAAGAGCCATCGATGGTCCCGCTGCCATCCGGTGTGGGCGTAGGAGTTGCGGCTTGGGCCGAGCGTTCCAGCACCACCATCTCGGTCGACGTGCAGTTTGACAGGATGCCTTGTAGAACGTCGGCCTCGCGGCCGTCAATCGTAAGGGTGTATCGCCGGCGCACTTCGGCGACGCGACTCGCGAACCAGCACTGGTTCAGGTCTGGAAGCCACTCCGCCGCATCCTTGCCGCCCTTCTGCGAACGGTTCACCGCGGGGCTAGCGAGCGTCAGGTTCAGCAGGTCGGAAGCGAACCGGCGCTTCGTCGCCGCATCTGCTGCGCTACCAGCTTCTGTAGGCGCAGAACCTCTGCGCTCACGGGCGCGTCACGCCTGGGCGCCTGCTGCGCCATGACGCGGTGCGCCTGCTCGGCGTCGTCGTCCTTGGCTTTCTCGCCTTCGCTGGGCTGATTGAGCTTGTCGATAGCGGAGTCGGAGATCGCGTCGAGGGCGACGTCGGGGCGTTCACGCGGCTCTGCGCCGGTCTGAGGGGGCGGGAGTGATGCGGACCAGCCGCCAGCGTCTAGAAACTGAGGGGGAAATGGGGACTAGTCCGCCCTTCTGCCCTATCCCCCCCTAGGGGGCGGGCTTTTTTCCGAAATTGTTTACTGCTGTCTATATTATGTTCCCGCATTTTACCTCTCTCACACACACACATTTTGGAAGTCCTCTGCATGCCTTGGCTGAGGGCTCGATCTGGCGTTGCGTGAGCGCCCCCTGTCCGCCTCTGTCACTCCCCTCTAGACGCTTAGGGGAAACGCCTCTTGCCCACCTCTATCACGCCCCCGTTCCCACCCCTGCCCACTCCCACCCACGCTTGGGGTGAAAGTCTTCTGTCCGCCTCTATCACGCCCACCCGGAGACGCTTGGGTGAGCGCCTCTTGTCCACCTCTATCAACAGGCCACCCATGCGGCGGGCGTCCGACGTTAGCGGCCCACGCCTCAGGAGCAGGAGCAGGACCAGGTAAGCCGAGCCGTGATGCTGGATTGTGGCTGCGCGGCGCCTGGCCGAGCAGAGGAGAGCCCAGACCGAGGCCCCCGTCGCCCCCGTCCGACCCGATGACGCCGAGGGCCAGGAGTGTCATTCGCCAGGGTCTATAGGCCAGTCATCGCCACAGTCATTAGGCCACCCTGGGCACGACCGAGTTGGACTTGTATCAGGTCGTAGTTGACAGGTCAAACACCCCCTTTGCTCCCAACAAGGCCCGATGCGGAGAGAGCCTCTCGCGGTAGCTTTGGCCTTCGATGATGATTGGGTAGCTGGCGTTGGCGAGCCGGTCGGGGGCGCTGTTGCCGAGGATGGGATCGTCGAAGAGGCTGAGCCATTCCTCCACGGCCCGGTTGGAGGTGATGACGAAGCTGGAGACGCGGTGTCTGCTGATGATCAGCTCGTAGAGGTCGGCGGACTGTTGGGCGGTGAGCCGGTGGAGCCCGAGGTCGTCGAGGATGAGCAGGTCTGGGGAGAGGAACGAGCGGAATGTGCGTTCCACGGAGTTGTCGACCCTGGCTTGAGTCATGGTCTTGAAGAAGTCGTCGGCATGGATGAAGCGGACGGTGTGTCCGCCAGTTACCACTGTCTCACACCATCCATGCCGGTCTACCAAAGTCTCGTTTAGCCCTTTGTCGCCTGTAATTCCCCTATCAGCCGTGCTATCATGGTGTCCGGGGAAGGCCTATCAGTTCTCTGGCCATCCCACACTCTACGTGGTATGAATTGTGGGAGCGAAATGGCCAAGCGATTGGACAGTGCGGTAGCGGTCCGCAACCTGAGACCCCGGGAAGGCACCCCGCCGGGGAGACCCTCTACCTGATGGTCTGGCCCTCCAGGGGGAAGTCCTGGGTACAACGGCTCACCATCGAGGGCAAGCGCAAGGACCTGGGACTGGGTCCCTATCCCGCAGTGTCGCTTGCTCAGGCCCGCAAGAAGGCGCAGGACAATCTCTCCCTGGCGAAGTCCGGCGGCAACCCGCTCGCGGCGAAGCAGGAGGAAGCGAAGCTTTCGGCCATCCCCACCTTTGAGGCCCTGGCCCGGCAGCACATTGCCGACAACCTGCACTCCTGGAGGAACGCCAAGCATCGGGCCCAGTGGAGCTCAACCCTTGCGGCCTATGCATTCCCGGCGCTCGGCGCCTTGAAGGTGAACGAGATCACCCGCCGGCACGTGGTGGATGCGCTCTCCCCCATCTGGACCTCCAAGCGGGAGACCGCACGGCGGGTGCGCCAGCGCATCCGCGCCGTCATGGACCGGGCGGCCGCGTTGGAGTTCATCGACTACAACCCGGCGGGGGACGTCATCAACGCCGCGCTCGCCAAGCAGCCTCGTGGCAAGAACCACCACCGCGCCCTGCCCTACGAGAGGCTGCCTGCAGCGCTCTGTGCCGTCCGCGAGTCCACTGCCAACGCATCGGTAAAGTTGGCTTTTGAGATGTTGGCGCTCACCGCCTGCCGCTCCGGCGAGGTCCGGGGCATGACCTGGGATGAGGTGGACCTCCGGGAAGCGACCTGGACGATCCCCGAGGCGAGAATGAAGTCTGGCAGGCTCCACCGTGTTCCTCTATCCCGCAGGGCTCTGGTTATCCTGAAAGAGGCACGCAGCCAGAGCGACGGAGATGGCGTCGTATTTCTCGCTCCCCACATCGGAGCAGTTCTTTCCCCCGTGGCGTTCGCCCAGCTGCTGAGGCGACTGGAGCTCGACTTCGTTCCGCATGGTCTGCGCTCCAGTTTCAGGGACTGGGCGGCGGAGCAGGCGGATGCGCGCCACGATGTGGTGGAGAGCGCTCTGGCGCACGCGGTGGGCAACGCCACCGAGGCAGCCTACCTTCGCTCCGACCTCCTTGAGCTGCGGCGCAGGCTGATGGAGGACTGGGGCGAGTTCCTGAAAGGAAACATCGCTGATGAGTAGGTTACTGGAACAACTGAGGAATGCGGTTGGGCAGCAGGTTTCCATGCTCAGCAAAGAACTGCCGGACGATGCGCCGGCTGGGACGGTTTCCGACCTTGACTTCTTCGGGTCCATCAGTGCCCTGCTGGCGGGCCTTGAGAAAGGGTGGATCGATACTGCGGAGTGGGAACGGAGAGCCTGGGCCCCCGAAGCAGAGCAGGGCACCCCCGCCAGCACGATCTTCCTCAATCTGGCACAGAGGAAGGTGCGGCGTGAGGCCAACCCGCGTAAGGCCAACCCGCGTAAGGCCAACCAAGGTATCCCCGATTCGCAACGGCTCCCCGACTTCAGCGAAGGTTGCGCAGTAGCCAGGGTCATGCTGGCTTCCAGCAGAACCAAAGACCGGTGGGAGCGGGACTTGCAGCCAGATGCGATTAGCCAACGGATTGCAGAGCATTGGCTATCCTGCCGCAGCCTTGACGATCTGCTGTCCATCATCGGAGGCGCCGAACAGAGCACGATCTTTTGGGATGCTCTCGAACTGGTCTGCGACTCACTGGGAGGTGAGAGCGTACGGGGACGTAGGGGAGAATTCGCTAGGTACAAGACCGAACCCCCTTTGCCACTCCTCGCATGGCGCTTTGAGGCTGATCAGGGGCTTCGCGAGCGCCCTCCCGAGCCCCCCCCACCTCGCTATCGCCCGACCAAGCTAGGCTACATTATTCGCGACATACGCATTAAAGAGGCCATCCGAGTGCTTGAGCGACTGGGAATGCCGCCGACCGGTGGGACACACTCCGGCTGCAGTGTAGTAGCGGCAGTACTGGAGAAGACACCGGCCTTCGATGAGCGCACCGTCAGGGATATCTGGAGGATGCCCGACGAGGAGATCAATGAATCCTACGCAAAGTGCCTTGATCGCCAATTGGTATAGCCCACAAACCCCTATCTTGTGGGAATGAGACGCCAGATCCGCCAGATCCTCGCCCCGCGCTCGGGCGCGCGCATGCCCCCCCCGGTCGGCAAGCTCCAAGGCGGCGACAGTCGGGTCCGGGGCCTGGCATAGGGCTGGCACACCCCTGGCCTAGGTGTAGTTCCCATAGAGGTTGTTGACAGGTGAGAGGCCTCGCTGTTGCTGTTGTGTAAAGCCAACACCAGCAGTGACAGGAGGCCCCTCATGACCCATCGTAATGCACGACTGACCCCCGTGACTCGCGCCGAGTTGGTCGAACAGGTGTTGTCCGGATGGCCCCAGGCCGAAGTGGCCCGCTTGTTCCGCGTCTCCCGCGCTACCGTCGCCAAGTGGGTGCGGCGGTTCCGTGAAGGTGGACTGGAGGCGCTCCACGACCGCTCCAGCCGTCCCCTGCGCAGCCCCCGCCAGACCGATCAGCTGCAGGAAGTGGCCATCTGCGCTGCTCGACGCATACTCGCCTGGGGGCCGCATCGCATCGGGTGGCGGTTGGGCATTGCCCGCTCCACCGTCTACGCTGTCCTGCGCCGCGCCGGACTCCACCGCCTCGCGTGGCTCCATCGCACCACACGCGAGGTCGTCCGCTACGAGCATGCCCGCCCGGGCGACCTAGTCCACCTGGACATCAAGAAGCTCGGCCGCATCCCGCAGGGCGGCGGCAAGCGCATCCTGCCCGGCTTCGGCGAGACCCACAGTGGCCCTCAGCGCGGCCCCCGCCTCGGTTTCGACTTCCTCCACGTGGCCGTGGACGACCACTCCCGCTACGCCTACGTCGAGGCCCTGCCCGACGAACGCGGCGCGACCGCTGCCGCCTTCCTTGTTCGAGCGCTTGCCCACTTCAAGCGCCAAGACATCGCCGTCGAGCGCATCCTGACTGACAACGGCGCCTGCTACGTAAGCCGCATCTTCACCCGCACGGCGGCGGCCAGGAATATACGGGTGAAGCGCACGCGACCTTTCCGGCCTCAGGCCAACGGGAAGGCGGAGGCGTTCAACAAGATCATGCAGGCCGAGTGGGCCTACCAACGCCCGTACTACTCCAACCGCGAGCGGCTCAACGCGTTGCCTGGGTTCCTCGCGTATTACAATCACCGGCGCCCACACGGCGGCATCGACGGGGCTACTCCCGCCTCCCGGCTGTCAACAACGTCCCTGGGAATTACATCTAGCCGCTGATGTCGCGGTGGTAAGGTGGCCCCCTCAGCAACGCTAAAGGAGCGACCACATGCCAGCCTCGTCCCCCATCGTCATAGATGACGGTGTCTCGTCCGCGGTAACCAAACTCATCCGCGAGGCGAATGAGCGTCTCATCCTCGTCGCGCCCCCTAGACAAGTCCGTTGACATACGAGCGGCTGACCGCCTAGCCTGACGGTAGAATGAGGTGCACGCCATGGATCAGCAGATATGGCTAGGCATTGTCGAAGCTGAGCGCTACTACCGGTATTACCACGGTCTCTCGATTAAGCTGCACAAGAGGCAATGGCTCTTTGACCTGCTTCTCCTACTTCCCACGGCAGGAGTGGTTGGTGCACTCGCAGCCTACTATCTGAGCGGGCCCACTGAGGCCTTGGTGTGGACGATACTAATCAGCGTCGTCGGCGGGGTTGGAGTCTGGCAACAGACTCAGCGTTACGCGGTCAAGGCGACCGCCGCCAGCATGATCGCCCTGCAATACAAGACGCTGAGCGAGGACTGGCGCCGTCAATGGCGTCGAGGGGACGACGACGAAGTGGTCATCGCCCTGCTGACGGAACGGCTGACAAGTATCGCAAGCCAGCACGACCTGCCGTTCGACAGGAAACTCAGCGATGACGCCGAAGCCTCGGCTGATAAGGTCATTAGTGGCGAGTTCAGCGCAGCAACCTAAACCTAGGGAGCCAGAACGCCGGCACTCAGAGCCGCCACCGCGACGCAATCCCCCGCCCCCCACACCGCCGCGACCACAACGGGACGCGCCTAATAGGGCGGCGCCGGTGCCGCCGCCACAACGCCGCCTACTAGTCCTCCCGGCGCGTCTGAGCAGCATCGAGGACCGCGACCCCTCGTCGGCGTGAGCTGAGGTGGAAGCGATTGTGGGATGAATCTCGTCGGAGCGGTATTTCACTCGTGAGTTCGGTTCCCGGCATCTCCGCCGACGCCCCCGGCGGGGCGGGTTGACGTAACGACGGTAGTCCGCGAGAAGGCCCCTAGGGGTGGCCTTCTCGCCCGAGCTTGGCCATTACGCGGCCTTCACCCTCGGCATTGAACCGCGCCCGGACGCTATGTTGTGTACGTGTACGAGGGTGAACGCAAAGTTGCGGAGGTGGAGTACGAGGTGACTCCCTGACCCTCATCGCGGGAGGCCCCTCTTACCGTCCTGCGAATCCCTCATCCTTGCGCTCGGGCCAATCATCCTGCAGCTGACAGACCAGTGCCATCCGATTGGAGCCCCCTCCGCCTCTGCGTGCAAGAGGGTCGGCCGCCTCACCCACCCCTTTCATCCAGAGGAGTCGCTTACTTCACCACCCGCTGCGGGGATAAACGAAGCTGCCGAAGAACCGTTCGCACACGACGCCGTCGCCATCGCCGTCTCGGGCGCTCGGCACCTTGGCCTGGGGGAATCCACGTCCCGGTCCGTGGCCGCCCTGAATGCGAGGCTCGCCCGCCGCCACAGCCTCATCGCAGGAGGCATACGTCGCTGTCGTCGGGACGGGTGACGGCGTGACGGTCGGCGCTGGGGTAGGGGCGACGGTCCCGGACTCCCCTTGCGTCATCTGCAGATTGCACGCCGCCGACGCTCCGAAGAAGGCCGTGGGAGGGCCTGCGCCGGGCTGCAGCGCCGCCGCCAGTCCTTCCGGGCCATCCAGCTCCGCGAGCACGCACCGCAGGCCGTCCCGGTCCTCAGCCCCCATGCCCACGGAAGGACCGACAACCTGCCATTCCTCGTCGTTTAGGCAGGAAAGCGTCACAAGGAAGCCCGCCATACTGCCCGCCATGGCCGCCGCCGCATCGGACTCCCCAGGCGTGGCGAGCATCACGGAGCGGACGTCGAAGTTCGCAAATCCACTGCGAACGCACACGGACGACTCCGCGCTCAGCGGCTCGGTCTGGCCGATCAGTCCGGTCAGGAACAGTCTCAGCAACGTCTCGTCTTCCAGGCATTGGATCAGCGCCGTGGTCTCCTCGGGCGAGACAAGGCCGGGGGCGTCTCCCAGCAGCGCCATGACCTGCTGAGGGTCGACGTTACGTTCGAGTGCGCCGGGCCTGCATGGTGGACGGGATGAGCACGCGGGAGGCTGCCCGAGTGTTCGGTCTGCACCGGGATACGGTGCGCAAGATGCTGGCCTATTCAATGCCGCCGGGCTGCCGGCGGCAGACTCCTTCCCCGAAGGCCCAAGCTCGAGCCCTACACCGGCGTCATCGACGCGATCCTCCGGGTGGCCACCATGGCCCGGACGATCTACCGGCAGCCCTCGCGGGAGGAGATCCATGCACAACACGGCCGCCTCGTGGGCATGGATCAATGGGCGCTTCCCCTAGGCGGCCGTGATACTGGAAGAGGCGGCCTACGGTGAGGAATCTGGAAGGTAGCCGCCATACTCGGCTGGGATTTGACCTGACATCCTCTGCACACAATAGCTGAATGGAGCGCCTGCAGCCGGCCAGTCTCGGCGTGCAGCCCTTCACCGGAGGGGCATTGACCCTGACCGACAATCTCCGCCTGTTCCTGCTGGTGAAGTGGTCGAGCTCCTTGAACGATGTTCTAAGAGAGACATTATCGATCGTATGACCTAGGCACCTCCGACAGTTAAAGAGGAGTAGGCATGGTGAGGAATTTGTCTCCCAGCCTCAGCATTCGGAGGAATTCCATATCACCGACGATCGGCAGCGGTTCATGGTGAGTGTACATCCATAGCCTTGGCCAGCTCACGACGACAACTCCTTCAACGGTAAAATCTTCACCAGGCGGGATTCCATATTCCACCTTCATTTCATTCAATCGCTTCCTAAACCAGTCAACTTGCTTCTCCAGTTTATCCACGGTGTCGAGAAACTCCTTTCGCTCATTCCGGAGCAGTACAGGGCTGATGCCCTTGTCAGCCCCCGCCTTGACCTCGGCAAGGACAAAACGGCGGGTTCGGCAGTCGACTACAAATACGTCCACTGATCCAAAGCCGCTACCTTGAGGAATGTTGGTGTTGCCTACCCCGTCCTTCTCCATAACGCATACGAATCCAGCGTCCGTGCATTTCCCCGCAAGTTCGTCTCTGAACTCATTTCCCAAAGTGGTCTGCCAGCTGCCAATCGCCTTTTGTATCGCCCCGTTTCTTTTAACGATGGGTGGACCGATTTGCCCTGATTCCAATCGCTGAAGGAAAAATATGAACCACGCAGTAAGTGTTTCGATACCACAAAGATAAAGAAAGGACTTGTTATGATCAAGTGCCACAATCGGCCTTCTGAGTAAACGAGTATCACGCCTTGGGCGTTCTACAGGCCGGAGGTCATTCAAAGCGATAGTACTCAAGACTTCCTTTGATAAGCCGTAGTCGTTGAGTAGATTGTCCAGGTTGTCTGAACAGAACCCCCATTTTCGAGACAGATGCGACGACAATTTGGAATGCCCAATAGTTTTGACGTATTCTGGTTCACTGAAAGAATCTAACAAACCAGCAAAAAATCGACTCCAATCCTCCATGTTATAACCACGTTCAATCTCAAAAGGGCCATTCAAGAGTTCCCAAAAGGGATTCCCCATGATTTTGTCAATAATCTCTCTGCCTACAGGATTAGGCTTCGGCTCATTGTTAATTCCTATCTGTTCCTTTTCGGCTTTCGCCGTGTAAGGTCTTACCGCCCGCCTGTATCTCTCCGAGGCCTGGTGGCTCCAGGTAGTAGGTCTAATTGTTGATGAGAAATCACTTCCGATTATTACTTCGTGAGGTAAAACCCCACGGTGTATATGTTCCCACACGCCATCCCATTCTTGAACAGCATGGGCCAATTGAATCAAGTATTCAAGTTTTGCGTCGCCGGCCTTGATACCGGAGGGCGCACAGTATTTGACTGCCATCTCGATCAACCATCGAATCGCTTGAGAAAAGGGGGAGAAGCCATACCATAAATACTCCTGCTCTAGCAGGAAACGCTCAGGGGCATCCGACATGATGTCTGCCGCGGAATTGTATTTGTGTTTTTGAAACCAACCTAGGAGTTCCTCATCCCTCTCGTACAGGCGCACACAAGTATCAACGATGTCGAGCCTTGATAGTTCGTTTACGATTATTTCAACTAAGCCATCATATACAGCTTCGACCCGACCAAAAAGTTGATCATCCAGCATCGTGTATACACCAGGGGCGATGCCAGCTTGTTGAATGAGTGACTGGTGTACCAACCCGACATCCGCGACACGGGCCTTAGAAGGTAAACGAGGCGTTGGTAGCTTCCGCAGGCTTGTGGGTACCCGCACCGGCACGCCGACTCCTGCAATGTGAGGGGCTTGCTGATTTGTCTCCACTTGGGCCTCCGTCCGTCCGCGTCAAGGTCGGCGGGCATAAGGCTATTCGGCCTTATGCTCGTTGATCTCGATATTCTTCAGCGCCTGGTCGAATTGGCTTCGCAGCGTTGCCACTGAGTTCCTCCTCGTTATGGTTGCGAACGGACCGGCAGGGAAACGTCCTCGATCGGGCTCCCGCCAGCGCCAGAGCGCACCACGAGGCTTGGTAGGTACCTCGGCGTGGTGGGGCTGCCGTGATCGTCCGGGCCGTCCTCCCACTCGTACAGATGGACACGGAGGGTGTTGAGCGTGCGTCCGAGAAGGAGCGCCGCAGTCCACGGGCACCGCAGCAGCAGGTGTACTTCAGAGGTCCGAGACTGCCCGGCCAGATCCCGTATGACCCGCGATGCTTCACCGATGATCGCCGCTGCTTCCTCCGGCCTCAGGTTGCCGCCCCGAGCCGGTCGAACGTGAAACGCGTTGGCGAACCGGCCAGCACCCTCGGCCACGAGGTCATCGAAAGCGGAATCATTCCGCGTCGGGAGCAGGTCCAGGTAGACGAGGACCGTTCCGGCCGACGCGGAAGCCGGCGAGGCCGGCTCGACGCTCAGCAGCTGGTTGGGTCCATCCGGTACCGGCGCGTTGCCTGTGAGCGCCCAGACGTCGCCGGTGGTGCCGACGACCTCTACGCGCCCCATGAGTGTCGTGGGTAGTGCCGCCCCGAGCGCATAGGCGGCGGAGAGGTGTGCGCCACCCCGCACCATCACGTGCTCGGCGCCGGCGAGCGCCACGAGTTGAGGAAGGTCGGCGAGGAACAACTTGAGGTCGTGCAGGCCTTGGTGATGGGGTCGCCGGTCGCCGGCGACCGGCGGTCGCAGCCGCAAGACGAGGTCCGCATCGACCCGTGTGGCGAAGGGCGGAATGCGGGTCTGTACGTCGACGGTGACGACCCGTCCCGCGGCCTCGACGTCCCTCCGGATCGCCTGCATGCGTCGCTGGCACTGCGCACGCGCGACATCTGCTCGCTGGCGCTGGGTGCATGCCGGCTCCTGCTTGAGCCGCTGCAGCGTCCCACTAGGCTGTGCGAGGAGTCGGTCAGACGCGTCGTAGTCGAGCTTGCCTGGCTCGCGTTCGATCGACGATAGGACGGACAGCGTGAATGCCTCGTTGTTTTCGAGCTCAAGCAGTTGCGGGAGTTCGATTTCGCGCACTACTCGGGAATACTCGATATCAGGCGTCACCAGCAGCACGGCTCCTGAGAGGCCGGATTCGAGCGCCTCAGCAAGGCGTCGCTCTGTATCGCCCGGTGGCAGGTCGCTTTGGTCGTGCCAGACCGGCACTCCCGCAGCCCGCAATGCCCACGCGGTCTCGGTCGCGAGAGCGGAACCGTCGCTTTGCCGGTACGAGACGAAGACAGGCCCGCGAGGATCGACCTTGCCAAGAGCGGCATGGGACGAGCGGTGCCGGTCAATGCGACGGAGCAGTGTTCGCAGTCCAAGTCTCAACAGGGTACCCCCTTCTCTGTCCTTCGAAGGCGCACGAACCGCCCGGTGTCAAACACCCAGACGCCGGCCTGCCCGGTGGCAGCACGCCCGACCACTATCAGAATTGGATTGGGGCAGGAGTACGCTGAATCCCTGCTGATCGCGACCATCTGTCGCTTGTCTTGAGCAGAGGGAACCCCTGCTCCTCCTGGATGGGAGTGCCACTCTCCAAGGTAATGCTGTTGGACAGCCCAGAGTTGCTTCAGCAGCTCAGCCAGCCCTGTCTTGCTTCGCACAAACCTCGTGGAGGTCGCTTCTGATCCCGCGGGCGGCCCCAGTACCTGGCTGACTCTTGCCGAGACTCCATCGTCAGAGTATGTCCCGACCAGTATGCCGCCAGTCTCGGCGCGCCCGGCCTCTTCACAAGTGGATAGCATGAAGGCCATGGCATCTTCGTCCAGCCCGACTCGGTAGGACGCGGTATCGTCCCAGTACAGGGGACTCATGAGGTCAAGACCTGCCTGGACACCCCTTCAAAGCTGTCCTCTTCGGTCCGCTTGTACATCGCGCCCTGAACGCCGTCGGGAGCTTGTTCGACCAGACGCTCCAACTCCTTCACTCCCATTGCGGCCATCATCCAGGCATCGTCGATCCGGCCCGGGAACACCGGGTGCCAGCACCCCGGGCCCTCACGAAGGAGGTCTTCGGTCCCGTGGTTCGCCAAGTCTTCCTGTACCAGCGGGCCCAGCAACCCGGTTACGGCGCTCCTGGTGAACTCCCGTGCGGGAGCACCGACGACGTACAGCCGATGCAGGTGCCAGCCGAAGGCCATCGATACGATGTACGTGTCCTCAACCCACCCGTACGCCTCGATCCCGGAGAGGACATCCTCCTCGGCCGTACAGTCCAGTATGAGGTCGCAGTCGGAGATGCTGGCTTGCTGCTCGGCGGTGAGGTCCGGGAACACGGCATGTACGGCGTCAACCCTCGCGTGGGCGGAGGCCGTCGTTAGGCGGGCAGCCAGTGAAGCGGCCTTGGAAGAGTGCTCGTCTCTCATGGTGAGCGTGTGCCTCGACAGGTTCCCGTGCTCGAAGGTATCGCCGTCGCATATCACCATATGCCGTGCGCCACCGCGGACCAGCATCTCGGCGACAGCCGATCCCAATGCGCCGGCTCCGATGAGCAGTGTTTTCTTGGCGAGAAGGTGCTCGGCGAAGCGGCCTCGGGCGTGCGCGTTGGCCTCGCTCCAGTTGTCTGAAGCCACCCAGTCGGCTCTGTTGTCAGGCGTGAACGTGGTTCGCCTGTCTGCATCCCGCCACCCGATCTCGTTCGCACGGAACCCTGCACGGGGCCCTTGGGCTAGCCGTGGCAACCGCATGGCCTGCCAGTGCAGCTGCGTCGCCGGACCGCCGATGATCTCAGGGATAGGGAACCCAACCAGCAGCAGATGTGAGCTCCTGTTCCGGATCCGATTGCAGAGGGGCAGCACGAGGTCGTCGAAAGAGACACCCTGCGATGCCAGCGCATCGCGCAGCTCGGCAAACGTCACCGGCACCTGCCAGGGCCCGACGAGAGGTTCGGACTGCAGCAAGAGCCACAAGGCTCGTTCAGTCTGACCAGGAGCTAACGGCGGGATGGCCGCCCCCCAAGGAATCCTCCGGAGCTCTTGCCCCTGCTTCGATTGGAAACGCCTCACGATGAGCGTATCCCCCGACGGACGCGTGTATCGGACTAACTCGGCGACCCCGGCTCGATGACCACTCTGCGTCAGAAGGTTTAGCGCCGAGATGTCCTCAGAGAACGCAAAGTGAGAGTCCTGGCCCAAGGGGAAGTCCGGTATCTCGTACAGGTCTCCGGATAAGCGCAACTCGTCAACGGAGGCGCATTCCAGCCATACCAGTGCTCGTTCTATGTGCCAACTCAGCCGCGCTTCCGGAGTGCCTGGTTCGTCGCTCCGCGAAAGCCTTCCGAGGATTCTGCTTGGAGTTGTCACACATATGCGGCCCTTTCTCCAAGGCCTGTCGCCGGCCCAAAGGGCGTTGTAGCGCTGGTGTGGAAACGTCGAGGTGATTCCGCCATCTCTGGCAGGGAGGATTACGATGTCCCCTGAAGGGTAGGTATCCTCAATCAGGACACACCAGTCTGTCGCGGCCGGTATTGCTCCCATCGCGATTTCACCTATGGTGAGGCGACAGCGCAGGAGCCACTGGCCCGAATCACCGCACCAGGCCAGATCGTCCAGCAGACGGTACCCTGGTATTCCCTCGAGTGCCCGTCGGCCAACAATCAGCGCTTCGGAGGCCCTGCGCTCAGTCATGTCAGGCGAAGGTGCCCTTCCTGGGTACGGCGGGACGGGTGGGACGCGAGAACACCTCGGAGTCAGGGGACTTCCCTGTACTGCTCCTGCCCCCGTCGGGAGCCGTGGGAAACACGCTCCCAAAGATCCCGGCCCATTTGTGGGCGCTGGTACTGCTGTCGGGGTCGTCTAGGGCCACCCGGGCCTGATGGGCGCATGTGCTGGTCGACCCGTGGAAGGCCTGGAATGATGCCGGCCGTATCCGCTTGAAGACGTTGTTGGTAGGGATGCCTACGTCTGGAATGAAAGGGGTCCTGCCGAGCTGCACGTCGACGGCATAGGTATCGCGGATTCCCTCCAGGGTGTCCGTGACGCCGCAGGCCACACTCTCGATTCCGTCCGGGCAATGCAGCCCTACCAGCCGCTCGATGAGGTAACCCTTGGGAGTTCCCTTCTCCGCCGGAGCTGTTTTGTGCCCACCACCACTTGATGGCCTTGACGACGTTGACGTAGTGCCCGTGGGTTCGTTGGTTCTTGTCGTGAGTCCACTCGATCTGGGATATGGGGTCCGTCTTCTCCCACCGGTTGGCGTCGCGGTCGGGAATGAGCAGCGGTTCGCTCTTCCAGTCCTGTCCGCCCAGTGCCTGGCCCTTGCGGAGCATCCAAGCGGGACCGGCCTCCACCGTGAGAGCTGCACCGAAGGACTCCGACTTCAAGATGCCCTTGAGGACTTCCGAAGGGGCCGCCGTGATGACGACGTCGAGGTTGACCGGTCCGTGTGACAGACCGATCGAGCGCCCCTGCCGCTGGTAGTTCCCCCTGTAATCGGGATGCTTGTCCAGGACCCTGCAGAAGATATTCTGCACCTCTGCAGGTGTCCGGGAGTTCGGGTCAAGGTTGGTCACCACCACCACGTCCACGTCGGGCTTGGAGCCCCCTGCCGGTCGGACCAGGGTGCTCCTGCGATAGCTTCCCTGGAGGAACGTGGTGACGATGATGTCCTTCAGGTCGGGATCGCTCACCAAGAACTCCCGCAGGTCCGTGTGAGCACGGGCGCATTCCTCAAGGAGTTCCTGCGAAGGTCGAATCTCTGAGAGCATGTCGTTGAAGTAGCTGGGTAGATCCATCGTGTCCCTCACGTCCCCCCGCATGGGGTATGGTAGTGGTCTACACCCGCTCCGACGAAGCCTTGACAGGTCACCAGTCGACGCCTAGTATCATCGCCAAGACAGTGTTTCACGGGTGTGCTACTCCACTGTAGCCGGCGGATTGTTTCATTGTCAAGACATGGTTTCAATGTTATAACGGGAGGTGTGCGTGGCTAAGGTCACTCTCCAGAACTTAGGAACCATCGTCCGTGAGAAGAGAGGGACCCAAGGGCTCAGAGCAGTAGCGGCGACCATAGGTACTAGCGCGCCGACCCTGTCTAGGATCGAAGCAGGGAAGATGCCGGACATACAGACCTTTGGGAAGCTGTGTCGTTGGCTTGAAGTGGATCCTGGTACCCTTCTCGGAGTCTCCGCGCATATGCCAAAAACCTCGGATCAGGGCATGGTCGTGGCGCACCTCAAGGCGAATCGTGAGATAGCCCCCGCAACCGCATCGGCCTTGGCTCACGCAATCATCAGAGCTCAGTGGATGCTTGCGGACCAGCCGGGGGACGGGAGCAAACATGGAGCGCGGCTTTAAGACGCGATGCGAGGAGATGGCGCACTCATTGCGTATCGAACTCGACTTAGACCCTACCGCTCCACTCAGCCCGGACCAACTGGCTTCCTATCTAGACGTTTCCATCTGGTCTGTCACGGAGCTTGACCTCCCGCAGGAAGATGTCCGGCAACTAGTGCATGAAGACCCCGATGCTTGGTCCGCAATCACCGTTTCCGCATCAGGACGCGAAGCCATCATCGTCAACCCGAATCACAGTGGTGGCCGATACTCAAGCGACGTGATGCACGAACTGGCACACTTGCTTCTGGGCCACACGCCCATCACGTGGTTCTTCGTTGGAAGTGAGGAGTTGGCACTGCGGGGATATGACGCCGCTGCCGAAGAGGAGGCGAACTGGCTTGCCGGGGCGCTGCTGCTGCCGAGGGAAGCACTCGTGAGGGCTCAACGGCAACGGGTTACAGACCCAAATATCTGCGAGCGCTACGGCGTGAGCAGGCAGATGTTGAGCTTCCGCAGGAGCGTAACCGCAGTAGATCGTCAGTTCCGAAAGAGGCGCTCGGCGACACCGTGAGGTCGGTAGGTGAGATGGCCCGGAACTCCATGAGATGGCCTTTGGGGATACGATGCGGGTGCCACTTGCCCAGCGGGAACGGCAACCCGGTTGACCATATAGGAGCCCTCATGCATGAGCGTCCCCATAAGCCCCCACCCGAAGAGGCTCGAACTACCACCACTTCCCAGCCGTCGCACCGGAGGGCATCCCGGTATTCCGGCTCGGAACGCTCTCGGTCCCAAGTGGCGATGGCGAAGACAGTGGCGGCCACGCAATGCATGTTCTGCTGCGGCTCGAAACCACCCGCAAGCTGCCCCACGACAACCCCTTCTCGATTGAGAAGCCGCCAACGGTCCGACTCAACGCTGACCTGCAACGAGTCCCCGGCGAAAGCGCGGCGATGGCATGGTGCACGGGGTGTTGAGGACTCCGGTATCCCGCGAAGCTCAGGAAGACATCGCGCAGGCTGAGCCGCTGATAGCGCCTGGCAAGCTCCGGCGGCCGCGACGGCAGGTTCACTAGCGGTCGACGGGACAATACGGAGGGCTTCTCCGTCAAATCGCCCAGGATGGGGTGGGGGCCGGGGAGGGTGGCCAAGGTCAGTGTCTGCCGGGCCCTTGTCATGGCGACGTAGTACAGTCGCCGCGGGGCGTCCTTGTCCTCGTCCTGGCCAACGCGGTCCCAGCCTCCGTCCAGCACCACGACATGGTCGAACTCCAAGCCCTTGGCGCGATGGGCGGTCAGCAACAGAAGGCCGCGCTGGCGGCGGCGCGCTTCCCTGCCCCATTCGGCCAGCCATTCGACGAAATGGTCGACCGGCGCTTCTGAGCCGCCGGTCTCGATCGCGTAGTCCGATACGGCCTCTTGCAGGAGTTCGGTCCAGGGCCCGGAGGGCTGGCCGGCGACCCAGTCGTTCAGGTCTGCACCCTTCACTAAGGGCGAGTCTCGCCCTCGAAGCCAGAGGACGAGGGCGCGGGTCTCGCGAAGGTGCCAGAACCCCGAGAAATCCTCGTTCGCCATCTGTACGGGGATCCCCTCGGCCTCGCACAGAGAGCGCACCGGGTCCAGGATCCTCCATTCCCGGGCAACGACGGCGCAGGCGGACCAGTTCCAGTCCTGACTGAGACTGGACAGCCGCTGCAGTTCGGCGACGGCAGCCTGGGCTTGGGTGATAGCCGAGTCCCCCGCCGGCAGCAGCTGAACGTGTCCACGGGCTACCGGGTCCAGTTTCACCCACACGCCGCCGGGCGGGTCGTTTGCGCGATTCCGGTCGACGCCGATGGGATGCCCGGCCTTCATCCGCTGCCGCGCGGGCCCAATCACAGCATTCGCCGTCGCAACGATGTGCCCGCTGGAGCGGTAGTTGTCCGTCAGGAAGGCGGGCTTGGCCCTATAGTCCTCCTCGAAGCGGTGAATGAACGCCGAGGAGGCGCCGTCGAAGGCATAGATGTTCTGATCGTCGTCGCCAACCGCAAAGAGGCTCAGCTTGTCGTCCTCATCGGGGAGGGTTCTCCCGGCGAGAGCGGAGATGAGTTCGTACCGCGCCGGGTTGATGTCCTGGTATTCGTCCACCAGTATCCAGCGGAAGCCCGCCAGCAACCGCGCCCGGCTCTCATCGGCTTGGTCGGGCGGCAATCCCTCGCCTCGCAACAAGGCGACGGCCTGCCGTAGAACGTCGTCAAATTCCTCATCGCGCAGTCGATTCGCACGGCCGGTGAAACTCGCTCCGACCAGTCGCATCGCAAGCGCGTGGCAGGTAAGCACCATCACGCCACGGGAGTCATCGCCGATGAGGTCGGCAAGACGACGGCGTATCTCGACGGCGGCGTGCCGGTTGAAAGCCAGCGCCAGGATGCCGCGGGGGTTCTCCCGCTTCGCGCGTATGAGATAGGCGATCCGGTGCACCAACACCCGGGTCTTGCCGGAGCCGGGGCCGGCAAGCACCAGCACGTTCGTCTGCTCACGGTCGTCTGTCACGACCTTGCGCTGGTCCAGATTCCTGAGGCTCTCAACGATGGCCCGCCACGATTCCGGCGTGGTTTGCAGCAGGGCCTCCCTCTCCCGGCCCGGCAGCCAGCGCTGCAGGAAGTCCTTCTTGGGGAGGCGGAAATACTCCATGGCCAGGCGCAGGGCATCAGCCATGGACCCAAGGCCCCGCTGCGCGAACTCCGCCATCACGTGGATCTGCAGCACCTGCTCGTCGTAGCGGGACTTCAGAGGCGCGAAGTCGCCCTGAGCGAAGCGCCGTCTTTCCCGTCCGAGGCGGATTGTCATGGCCGGACGGAACACCGCCAAGCCCTTGTGCAGCCGAATGACCTCCTGCTCGTGCAGCCACAGCAGGGCGCGGCCCATCAACTTTACAGGGTCCCTGACCTCGCTCTTCAGGACCAGGTCTGAGTTGATCGCCGCCAGCAACTTGCCCTGGGTCGTCGCAGCCTGCAGGTCGACGCCCTGGCTCCCACGCGGGAGGCAGGCAAGCAGATGGTCCAGCAAGCGCCTGGCGGCTGCGCGCCTGAGTTCGGCTGTTTTCTCCAAGGCTGTCCACCCGCGCTGCAACGTTACCTGCACGATCTCTGGGCCCCGTCGCCGCAGGCCGAGGCTTCCCCTGCCGCCGTCCTCGCCCTGCCCATCGGCAGCGATGCTGTGGACGATCTGCCACAGGCGTTCCGGCAGGGCGTAGGAATGGCCGTCGTCCTTGAGCCGTTGGGAGACCAGGCGGAGATGCAGCGGCCAGGCGTCGCCCACGTCCATGTCGGGCGCTGTTTCGCGCAACAGGGCGATCAGAGCATGCTCCAGGGCCTCCGCCTGCGCGAAGCGTCTCCGCGATGAATGCTCCACTCCGGCATGGACGAAGGCGGTCAGCGCTGTGTCGTCACTGGCGATACCCAACGCTTCGAGGTCATGGAGCGCGCCCCGCACCTCCTCCGAGGTCAGGCCTGCGGCGCCCATCAATTCGTCGGTCGAGATGCCATCGTCCGGGTCGGCTTCGATCAACTTCTCGACTATCTTCAGCACTTGGCGGCGGCGGGGGTCGGCGACACGGGCGCCTGCGAGCTTGGCGCGGGCCTCGTCCAACGACGCCACTCGCAGGGAAGAGGGAAACACCTGGACGAAGTTCTCCTCCCTGCTCAGCAGCACCGCATCCTCCAGCCATGCAACAGCTGTCCGCACGCGCGTGTCGTCAGTGGCGGAATCCCGCTCGAACGCCCGGTCTTCGTCCTCGCGGAGTATCTCCCCGGCGGTCGCTACGACCTCGCCGTCCAAGCGCTTCTTCCGGTCCAGGTTCCAGAGCGCCTTGAGGACGCCTTGGATCTCCTGTCTCGTAAGCCTGGATCGAGCGGACATCCCGAACTGACGCTCTACGTCGTCCGATGTGTAGAGCAGCACACAGCGCGCCGCCTCCCGGTCCCGTCCCGCGCGGCCCGCTTCCTGCAGGTAATTCTCCAGGGAGCCGGGGATGTCCGCGTGAATCACCAGCCTGACATCCGGTTTGTCGATGCCCATGCCGAAGGCGTTAGTGGCGGCGATGGCTTGGAGTTCTCCATCGATGAAGCTCCGTTGCACATCCTTCTTGGTTTCCGGGGACAGTCCTGCATGGAAGTGGTTCGCCCTCGTTCCCTTGGCCTGCAGGAATCGCGCGACCTCTTCGGCCTGCCGACGCGTCGCGCAGTAGACGATCGCGCCCCCCGGTTCGTCCGTGGGCAACTCGGACGACAATATGTCGTGTATCTGGGCGAACTTGCCCTCCCTGCTCGTCGCCACTACGTCGAAACTCAGGTTGGTGCGCTCGGCGCCCCCATCGAAGACCTTCAGGTCTATGCCGAGCTCCTTCTGGAAATAGTCCACGATCTCGGTCTTCACCTCGGGCTTGGCGGTCGCGGTGAGGCACAGTATCGGAGGCGCCGGCTCCTTCCCTGCCCTCTCGCGGATGAAGCGCCCTACATACCGGTAGTCGGGCCGGAAGTCGTGCCCCCACTTCGACAGGCAGTGCGCCTCGTCCAGCACCCAGGCGCCGATCCCGCGTTGGGCGAGTGCACGCCGAACGCTGACGCTGCGGAGCTGCTCCGGCGAGATGATCAGGATGCCTGCGTCGCCGAGACGCACCTGGTCCAACGCATCGGCGCGTTCGGGCATCGACAGAAGCCCGTTGATGGTTACACACGAGCTGATGCCCCGCTTCCGCAGGCCCGCCACCTGGTCGGCCATGAGGGCGACCAGCGGTGAGATGACGACCGTCAGCGCGCCGGTCTTGTCGTAGCGGGACAGGGCGGGAACCTGATAGCAGACCGACTTGCCGGCGCCTGTGGGCAGTATGCCCAGCACATGCTCACCCGCCATCGCCGCTCCCACGATGGACTGCTGCATCGGCAGTCCAGAGTCGTCCAACGGCTTTGGCCGGAAGTCGGGGAATCCGAACCAGCGGGCGAGTTCCTTACGGGCGTCGTGCCGGTCCCCGCACCAGTCGCAGGCGGGGTCCGCGCATAGCTTGTCGCGCAGCAGGCGCACCAACTTCTCGGCCCCGGTGAAGTTGCGCAGCACCCAAGGAGAAAGTACCGAGTTGCCTCCGGACACTGACAGCCACGCCAATGCATAGGCCAATGCCCAACCATGTGAGTCCGCCCTCGATGCGACCTCGCCTGCGTGTGTCCCGCAGGAGGCGCCAGCCAGAAGCGCCCGGATCGCATCCTGCGCCTCAGCCTCGGATGGCCTTGCCGATTGCCTTATGGACGCGAAGACCGCATCGAACCCAGCGCCATTCTCCAGTGTGGTCAGCCAATGCCAAGCCGCCAGCAGGTCAGGATACACATCGCGAAACGCCTCCAACTGATCGTCCAAGAGCTTGATGGTCTCCCTGGCTTCCAGTTCGGGATCGTTGATGCGTCCGCGCCTGAGTTGTCCGTCCTGGTAATGCTTGACCAAGTAGTGATAGGGGTTGCGAGGGAAGGCCAGTGGATTCAATCTGAGCGTGTCGATTGCTCGTTTTTGCAATAGCCGCAGGTCGGGGCTCACTGCCTGCAGTTGGGGCAGGTCGTAGGCGATCAGATTGTGTCCCAAGAGGAATTCAGCGCCGTCGGCAAGGTCGTCCAGCCTGGCCAGAGCCGTAGCAAAGGCGCCCCCCGGGGCAGGGAAGGTCAGGGTCTGCCCTGTATCGGAACGGACCCCAGCGAAAGCGCGAATGAGGCCGTTGCGACGTCCCACTTCAAGGTCCAGCGAGAGACAGCGGAATGGCAGGCGACCGCTGCCCTCGGGCGGGGGAGCAGAGGTCACCGATGCGCTCGCGGCAGAAGCACCCATGGCTGGTCAGCTGGCGACAGACTAATCGCCCGGGTCCTTGCGGGGCCTGCCGCGTCGCCGGCCCTCTGACGGCCAGAAGTAGACGGCCCCAACGGTGCGCCGGACCTCGATGCTCACGCCCAACGTTTCCGCCGCCGCGTTGAGCCTGCGGCGCACCGCCTGGGTCGTCTCGCCCTCTCCGGGCTCCAGCTTCCCCGCTTGCCCAGGGGGCACGCGCTGAATGTACCCGACATACTCCTGCAGCAGCGCCGCGCGCTGGCCTGTCACGGTACTAGCGCGCGCCTCGTCTATCGGAACAGTGTCGAACGTGGGCATCCCGTCTACCTCCTGGTGCAAGCGGCCGCATCGGGGCAGCCGCCCTCAGAGGGCGCAGCATAACACCGTCGCCAGCGGCTCCATCTTCCTCCGGTCCCTCGGACGCACGGGTTGGGACAAGCGGCCGTTGAGTAGCGAACACATGTTCGCTACCATCGGCGGTCTGCGGGCTTCCAGCCCGAATCCGCCAGTGAGGAGGCGCGCCTCTTGCGGGTTGCCTGTGTGCTGATCACCCATCTGCGGGCCAAGGTCGAACTGCTGCGGCAGCCGGACCTGAGGGACAGACTTGCCATCATCGTCGAACGCTCGACGGGAGGCCCCGTGGTGGTCGACGCCCTCCCCGCGATTCCCCATGTCCATGCGGGCATGACGCTGAAGGAGGCGCTCTCCCGGCACGCGGACATAGCCGTCCTCGAAGCGGACGAGCCCCTCCTACCGGCAGGTGTTCCGCCAGGCGCTCACGGCCCTACAGGGAGTCAGCGACCGCGTGGAAGGGGCGGAGCTGGGGGAGGCCTACGCACGCCTGGACGGCCTCGAAGCCCTCTACGGCGACGAGGACCGGGTTGTCGCCGCCCTGCTGGAGGCCGTTCCCCGATACCTTGCCCCGCGGGTCGGCGCGGCCGACGCCAAGTTCCCCGCCTCCGTCGCAGCCCGAACGAGCAAGGCGCTGGGCGCAGCATGGGCGCCCCCGGATGCCGCTGCCTTCCTTGCGCCCCACCCCATCGATCTCCTGCCCGTCTCCTCGGACGTGAAGACCGCCATGCGCCGCTTTGGCCTCCACGCCTTGGGAGACGTGGCCTCGATGAGGCGCGGCCTCCTCCTCGACCAGTTTGGGCGAGCGGGCGGAAGGCGTGGGACCTCTCCCGCGGAGTTGACGACAGCCTCTTCGTCCCCCTCCCCCATGAGGAGGCCGTCGTCGAGCGCATCTCCCTTCCATTCTCGTCCAGCTCCATGGAGTTCCTGACGACGGTGGTGGACACTCTCCTGAAGCGGGCCTACTCCCGGCCCCTGATGCGGGGCCGGTATGCGGGCAGAACGGCCTTGGAGTGCGTCCTCGACAGGGCTTCTCCCTGGCGGAAGACGTTCCACTTCAAGCAGGGTGTCGGGGACTGGGAACGGGCTTCCACCGTCATCAGAGGGCAGCTGCAGGCAGACCACCCTCAGGCCCCGGTCGAGGAGGCGTCTCTGACCCTCGCCGGCCTGACGGGCGAGTCGGGGGCGCAGATGGGGCTCTTTCCCGACCTCCGGAAGGACCGGGAGCGCCGCCTAGCCGAGACGGAGCGGCAGCTGCAGGCCCGTGCGGGCGGCGGCCATGTCCTCCACCGGGTGGCCACCATTGCCCCATGGCATCCGGCGCCGGAGATGCGCGTCCTACAGATACCGATCGATCCCACGGGCACGGACGCCATCAGGCCGCTTGCCGTCCCCACGCCGGTGACGGTTCGAGAGGGGGCGGGCCAACAACCAATTGCCGTGCGCCTAGGGAAACATTGGCGCCGGGTCGCCCGCATCGAGGACCGGTGGTGCTTCGACCTCTGGTGGCTCCCCAAGCGGCTTACCCGCGCCTACTACCGGGTGAGCTGGAAGGATGGGGCGCAGTCCACCTTGTTCCGGGACCAGCGGGGGCTCTGCTGGTATCAGCAGGACTCCTAGGCCTGAGCGCCGCCATGGCCGGGTATGTCGAGTTGCACGCCAAGAGCTTCTACTCCTTCGGGGAGGGGGCGTCCCATGCCCACGAGCTGTTGACGCAAGCGAAGGCGCACGGCTACGACGCCCTCGCCCTGACCGACGCCAACCTCTGCGGGGCGTTGGAGTTCGCCCGCCTGGCGGGCAGTCTCGGCGTGCAGCCCATCACCGGCGGGGAGCTGACCCTGACGGACGGTTCCCGCCTGGTCCTGCTGGCGAAGACGCGGGAGGGCTATGCCAACATCTCCCGGTTGTTCACCCTGGCCAACGCCGTCGACCGCAGGGCACCCCGGCTCGACCCCGCGCATCTTCCCGACCATGCCGGCGGCGTGGTGCTCCTCACGGGAGGCCGGGACGGGCCGCTGGCGAAGCTGGCGCTGGAGGGGAGGCATACGGACGCCCGCGATCTGCTCGGCAGCTACCGATCGTGGTGCGGCCCCGATGCGGTCTACGTCTGTGAATAATCATGATCTTGAGGCCAGGAAGTTGAGAGAAATTCAAGGTCATTAGGCCAGCTATTCAGGATCATCCAGCCACCCTGGGCGCCGAATCAGAGACCCTAGCCGCACTTCATGACGAGGTGCAGCAGATGGCCTATAAGGAGGTGCTGAGAGTGGAGATATCTGAAGTCATCCGCCGCTGGCAGGCGGGGAGCAGCCAGCGGCACATAGCATTGGGGACCGGGCTATCCCGGGAGACTGTCGGACGATACATCGCCGCGGCGGAGCGGCTGGGTGTGTCTTGCGAGGGACCGGCTCCCACCGACCTGCAACTGGATCGGCTGGCGGCGATCGGTCGTTCCGGTCCGCGGGCGGTGGCCACGCCAGCCGAGGACAAGCTGGTCCCCTGGGCCGACCAGATATACCAGTGGCTCACCGTCGACCGCTTGCAGTTGACCCGCATCCAGGAGTTGTTGGCGGAACAGGGCTGCCGGGTTTCCTACACGTCGCTGCGGCGCTTCATCCAGCGGCGCAACTGGCAGAGTCGGAGTCGCACGACGGTTCGGATGGAGCAGAGTGCGCCGGGGGAAGTGGCGGAGCTGGACTTCGGACGCTTGGGATTGGCGCCGGACCCCGCGACCGGCCGCCACCGCACGGTGTGGGCGCTGATCGTGGTGCTGGCCTACTCCCGGCACTGTTTCGTGTGGCCCACCTTCAACCAGAAGCTGGAAGACGTCGTCGACGGACTGGAGGCGGCCTGGGCTTTCTTCGGCGGTATCCCCCACTATCTCGTCATCGACAACTTCCCCGCCGCGGTCGCGGGCGCCGACGCTCTGCATCCCCGGCTCACCCGCGGCTTCCTGGAGTATTCACAGCACCGCGGCTTCATCGCCGATCCGGCCCGCGTGCGTCACCCCAAGGACAAGCCCAAGGTGGAGCGAAGCGTCCAATACGTGCGGGAGCGCTTCTTCAAGGGCGGCAGCTTCGGCAGCTTCTCCCACCTGAGGGAGGAAGCGGCACGTTGGTGTCGTGATGTGGCTGGGCATCGCGTGCATGGCGCCACCCGGCAGCCGCCCCTGGTCGTCTTCCAGGATGAGGAGCGGCACGCCCTGGCTCCCTGGGATGGCGAGCCCTACGAGGTCACTCACTGGCGCATGGCCAAGGTGCATGCCGATCACCACGTGGCTTGCCAATATGCCCTTTACTCAGTCCCGGCTGCCCTTTGCCCGCCGGGCCAGCAGGTGGAGATCGGGCTGGGCAGCAAACTGGTGCGCATCTACCACCGGGGAAGGCTGATCAAGCTCCATCCCCGCCAGCCCCGCGGTGGCCGCTCCACCGACTCAGAGGACTATCCGCCGGAGCTCACCGCCTACACCCTGCGGGCGCCTGAGAGCATCAAGCGCAGCGCGGCCGAGCACGGACCGGCGGTGGCTGACTTCGTCGAGCGCCTCTTCGACGGTCCTCTGCCTTGGGCCAAGGTGCGCCAAGGCCACAAGCTCATACGCCTCGGCCAGCGCTATACGCCCCAACGGCTCGACGACGCATGCCGTAAGGCCCTGACCGTCGACCTCATCGACGTGCGCCGCGTGGAGCGCATCCTGGTGGAAGCCTTGGAGCAGAGCGAGGTGCAGGAGCATCCCCCGCCATTGCCTGCGGGTCGCTTCACCCGGCCCGGCTCAGTCTTTGCCCTCACCTACCAGTCATCACCAAGAGATCAGCCATGACCCGTGTAACTGAACTCATGCCCCTGCTCAAACGGCTCCAGCTGGGGCCCATGGCGGCCACCCTGCCCGAGCGCATCGCCTTGGCCAGAAGGGACCAGTTGGACTATGCCTCATTCCTGGAGATCATCCTCGCCGACGAGATCGGCCGCCGCGACCACCGGCGCATCGAGCTCCGACTGCACAGCGCTGGCTTCGAGCGGGTCTCCCGCCTCGAGGACTTCGACTGGACTGCGTCGATCACCCTGGACCGCCGGCTCCTTGACGCCGCCTTCTCCCTGCAGTTCCTGGCCCGCAACGAGCACGTCCTGCTCGTCGGCCCCGCCGGAGTTGGCAAGAGCTTCCTCGCACAGGCCCTGGGCTACGCCGCCGTCCGCGCCGGACACACCGTCCGCTTCATCCATGCCGACGACTTCTTCAAGACCATGTCTCAAGCCAGGGTCGACAACTCCGTGGAACGCACATTCCGCTCCTTCCTCTCCCCAGACCTGCTCATCCTCGACGACCTCGGCCTCCACCGGCTCACCGCCCAACAGTCCACCGACCTCTACGAGCTGATCATCAGCAGACACCGCGTCTCCAGCTTCGTCATCACCTCCAACCGGGCCGTGGAGGAATGGCTCAGCCTCTTCGACGATCCCATCCTCGGCAACAGCGCCCTCGACCGACTCGCCAACGCCAGCTACCAGATCGTCATCGAAGGCCCCAGCTACCGGCAAAGGCTCTCCCCTCATCGGGTGCTCCTGGGGGCAAAGGAGGTGGTTGACTCGTCAACGACTCACTGATACAAGCCCTAACCACCGGCGTTCAGGGTGGCCGGATGTCCGTGAATAGCACTGGCCTAATGACCCTGATTATCCACATACGTCGAACTGCAGCAGAACTTCCTCCAGGGGGACACGAGGCGAAACCGCGAGCTGGTCCGGCTGGCCGACGATATGCACGCGCCGGTCGTCGCCACCAACGATGTCCACTACCACGCTCGGGGGCGCTACCGGTTGCAACACGCGCTGGCGGCCGTGAGGCGGAACACCACCATCGACCGGGCGCTCCCCTTCATCAGACCCAACCACCACCTGCGCCTGAAGCCTTCCGCCCAGATGCAGAGGCTCTTCCGGGAGCGCCCCGATGCCGCCGCCAACACCCTGCGGATCGCGGAGCGGTGCGCCTTCAATCTCGGTTCCGACCTCGGCTACACCCTTCCCGACCCCAGCGTGCCAGAGGGGTATACCGCTGAGGGCTACCTCTGGCGGCTCTGCATGGAGGCGGCCCAGCGGCGCTACGGGACCGTATCGACGGAGGTCAGGGAACGTCTCGAAGAGGAGTTCCGGCTGATACGCATGCACCGGCTCGCGGGGTTCCTGCTCCTCTACCGGGAGATCGCGCTGCTCGCCCAGGCGATCACGGAGGAGAAGGGGCTGGCGCCCCCGGAAACGCCCCTGGAGGAGCGTCCGCCGGGCAGGGGCCGGGGCTCCTCGGTCGCCCTGCTGGCGGGCTACCTCATCGGCATCAGCCACGTCGACCCCCTCCGGTGGGACCTGACCCTGGAGCGGTTCATCTCCGAGGACATGACCATGCTCCCCGACATCGACCTCGACTTCCCGCGGGCGATACGGGACGAGCTGGTCCGGCGGGTGCACGAGCGCTTCGGGCAGGAGTTCGCCGTCCTCACGGGCGCCATCGCCACCTACTCGGTGAAGGGCGTCGTCCAGGACCTCGGCAAGGCGCTGGGTCTGCCGAAGGACGACCTGAAGCTCCTCTCCCGGCAGGTGCGCTCCCTGGATGCAGCCGACCTCCGCGACGAGATGCTCTGCCTGCCTGCCTTCCGCGACCGGGTGGGTGCTCCGGGCTGGCGCGACCTCGTCGAACTCGCCCCCCAGCTGATGCACGCGCCTCGAAGCCTGGGACAGCACGTCGGCGGCATGGTCCTCAGCGACTCTCCCATCCCGGAGATGGTGCCCGTCCGCGCAGGGGCCATCGACGGACGCTTCATCATGGACTGGAACAAGGACAGCGTGGCCGACGCCAACTTCGCCAAGATCGACCTCCTCGACATGATCAGCGAAGGCAGGTCGAAGGGAGTCTGCCTGCTCCAGTCGCCCGCCCAGCTCAAGATGGGGCAGCGCCTCCGCTCCCGCAACCTCCTGGACCTCGCCTATCAGGTCGCCCTCATCCGGCCCGGCGTCGGCGTGCAGGGCAGCGCGGTGAGCCGGTTCGTGGAGCGCTACCGGCACGGCGTCCCCTGGGACTACGACCATTCTCTGGAGAAGCGCGCCCTGGAGCGGGGGTACGGCGTCATCGTCTGGCAGGAGCAGGTCGTCCAGCTGCTCGTGGACGTGGCGGGGATGACCGCCGCCGGGGCCGACGAGGTGCGCAGGGCCTTCGCACGTCCCAACAACGAGCACCTGATCGCCATGCACTGGGAGCGGTTCCGGCAGGGAGCGGCCGGGAACGGCGTCCCCGAGGAGGCCGCCAGGAAGATATTCGCCAAGATCAACGGCCACTACATGTTCCCGGAGTCCCACTCCCATGCCTTCGCCGTCACCGCCTACCAGGCGGCATGGCTGAAGCGCCACCACCCCGTGAAGGAGGACGCCCGGCGCTTCGGCATTCCCTTCCTGAACCCCTGCGTGAACCGCAGTGGGGCGCGGTGCATACCCTCCGGCGACGCCGTTCTGCTGGGTCTTCGATCCGTGAAGGACGTTGGGGTGGAGTCCGCCAGTGCGCTGGTGCGGGAGCGCGAGGAGCACGGTCTCTATCGGAGCGCGGCCGACCTCGTGCGGCGCACGGGACTGAAACCCCAGGCGGTGCTCTCGCTGGTGATGGCGGGGGCCTTCGACGGAGTGACGCCCAACCGGAGAGAGGCCCTGTGGGATGCGGGGCTTGGCATACGCCCAGCGAAGAACGGCCAGAGGGCATTCGCGCTGGCCGAGAGCGGCGACACGCCCGCGTTCGCCGACCTCACCGAGGAGGAGAAGATGATGGGCGAGTACCGGGTCATGGGCATCTACCCGAAGGGGCACGTCATGGAGTTCGTGCGCCCGCGGCTGCGCCCGGAGGTGCTGCCCGCCGCAGCCCTCGAGACGGCGCCCGAAGGGGAGGAGGTCCTCGTGGCGGGTTGGCCGGTGGCGAGGCAACACCCGAGGGGCAAGTCGGGCACGGTGTTCGTCACCGTGGAGGATGAGACGGGGGATGCCCAGCTCATCCTGTGGCCGCGGGTGTTCGCCCGGTTCAGGCGGGAGTTGGAGAGCCGGTTGGTCGTGGCCCATGGCGCGGTCTCGCGCTGGGACGGGACTACGAACGTCATCGTCTCGCAGTTGGAGCGTCTGGCAACGCGGGCTCCGCTGCCGTCCGCGCACGACTGGCGTTGAGCTACTGCCGAATTATCGAATGCTTCTCTGAAATGCTAGAGACTCTACAACACGATCCAAACTGGGAGTAACGCTCCCTTTTGTAACTCCTCGATTCTCTAGTTCGACCAAAAGTTCACGCGTATGGATAGTACGTATTCTAATCTGCCTAACAGGAAGCTCACTGAACCATGTTCGGTTGACCCGATTCCCAGAAAGTCGATTTCCGTTGTGCCAGAAGCGAGCACGGTCCGCTGTTGCATTATCAATGGACAACAACTCGCCTCGTGCCATCACGTCGTTGGCACCGCGGTCAATGAGAAAGAAACCGAGCTGGGCGCGTAGGTAGGAGTTGTTTGCTCTAGGAACTCGAATTTCGCCGATGCGTTCAGGGTAACGATTAACAATTCTGTTGATGGCTCGAATAAATCTAAGGTCAACTACCCACACCGCTAGATATCCCCTGTCCTTCCCCTTCCGTCTGTCACCCTTCTGCGGATTCCATGCGGAACTTGCCGCAAAATAGGCACCAATCAAAGGATCTTCTGTGAAATCAAGTAACCGCGTGGGTATGCCATGATGTTGCGCTAGTGCAAGAGTCTCCAGAACCTCCTCCTGTGGCCAGCGATACTCCCAATTGGGATCGTTGAAGATATGGCTCGGCTCTTCCTGCAATAGCAAACGGCCTCCCACTTCTGTAATTTGAAGCCCCGCGGTGCCAGCTGCTCTCACAAACTGATGCACGGCGTTGAACTCGGCTCGCGCCTGGGGAATGACACGAGCCAAATCACCAGTTGGTGGACCGGGTTCATAGGCGACCAGCTCGTCGGCACGAAATGCCTTCGGTACAAGAAACCAGCGACTAGATCCTTGTCCACGGTAGGCGAAATCCCCGCGCTTGGCGGAGTTCCAATGAGCTGCACTGGGGAGCAAATAGTCTAGGAACTCCTGGACAGTTTTCGCTGTATACACGGAGTAAATAGGTTCTGCGCTTGCTCTTGAAATCATCATTTCACCAACTTTTGAAGCCGGGAGTCATCTGAGAGAAGCTCGCGCTCTTAATAACTCGGTGGTAGTGAAAGCACAATCCGTTCAAGTCGGTCAGCGAGCGGGTCATTCTGCCCGCGTACCATCTTGAGATAGCCAATTCTCCCAAGAACGTGATTCCGGAGATCCTGTCTGTTATGAAAGGAACGACGGTTCTCTTTTATGTGCAACACTTCAGCGGCATCTTGCCAACCCTGTTTTAGCCAGTGGTCGACCAATGACCTCAGTTGGCGTGTGTACGACCTCGGAAGAGCGACATGATTGCCGTTGACTACTAAACCTGTGCACAATTGGCGAGTCCACTGACTTTGTAACCGGCTTTTTCTATCATTTATCCTGAATCCATGTTTTTCGATGACGTTTATCAGTCTATCTCCAATTACTACCTGGCCTGTGCCCCGCGCATTTGGGTATCTTGCAATATGAGGTGACAATTCACTGCGAGATGTCGATATAGTAATGTCATCAGCGTATCTGGTGTACCAACAATAAAGTGTGCCGCAGAGGTCAGCTATATCAGTATCCAGTTCCGAAGCAACTATGTTAGCAAGGACGGGTGACGATGGACTTCCTTGAGGTAGTTGTGAATAGCGATTGGTGGACAAGACAGCAATGAGATTTGCTACTATTGGGTTGAAGGAGTACGGAGGTGCAATTAGCCGCCCATGGATTCTTGGGAGGGTAATACTCGGAAAGAAGTCTACTAGGTCGATATTGAGGACGTACCGGCGCCCCAGGTGATTCTGCGCATTGGTTACGATTGATCGCTTCGCTCGGAATCCATGAACAGCGGGATGCGGGCCATATACGCGGGTCAACGATTCATGTATAAGGCGTTGAAGGAATTTTAGTGTTCGGTTCGGCGCTTCAATTTGTCTTGCCCTGCCGTTGCGTCGAGGGACACTGAAGGTCCTATATGCATATTCTTTATCGATCCGGTACGCATAGTAGCTGAGTTGCGAGGGCGGAATGCCCCAAAAGGCAGCGAGGTCGTGTAGAGAAGCTAGTTGCTTGTAGTTGGTACGGAAGTCCTCTTGAGAGATTTGTGTCCATTGAGGTCGGAGCAGAGCGGAGACCTTGGGCATTTTGCATCCTGTGATTGCTTGATGACCTCAAGTCAGAAGTGGCGTTGTTTGCTTACGGGGCAATTCCAACCGAAGGCAGCGAAGCAACGTAGGAAGACAAGAGCGAGGCGTTGCGCAATGTGGATCCGTCACTGGGCACGAACGGCGAAGCGCCGTCGAGATCAATCGCCCCGTAAGCTATGAGAGTTTATCTACGATTTCTAGGAGAGTCAAGACTTTCCACCGATGGTGGAAGAGGGAGTTCCGATGGCCGTGGGCGGAAAGCGGGCAGGACCGCAGTGTTGCTAGGCGAATCCTTACCGGGGAGGCGGCGGCCTGTGGAGATTGGCGGCCCTCCGCACCTGATGTGAGGGGGTTTCGAGATTCCTTGTTATGCGACCTCCGGGCTTATGAGAGGGACGTGCTGGGCGAATCCTTAGTGTTTCGCGGAGGACCCACTGAGGCGGTTACACCTGCCGCAGTGTTGGCACGCGCCTCCCCTAATAACGGAGGTCGCCGTAGACTAAAGAGGTTGAACACTATGTGATGCCGGGAGAGAAAGCCCAGGTGCACGCTCCTTCAAGGAATGGAAGCGGAGAATCCAGCGAAGCCATCTTACCCGCCGAACTGAATGAAACCCTGCGGTGCAACTACTCATTGTGTAAGGAAGGTAGGGCTGCCTACCTTGCCCTCATTGAGTTGAAGTACGGGATTAATTCCTGGTAGATGGATTCTAGCCGCATCCACACGCCCCCTACATGCGCATCTAAGTCCTCACCCTCGGCGTGCAGTCTGTGATCAATGGACTCCAAGCTCTCCGCAATTCTCTCGGTCGCCACTACGAGTCGCTCCGCCAGCTCATCGTCCATGATGACTCCTTCATTATCGCTTCATCGAAGTATCCGCGACGCTCACTCGGAAGTCCATGGTCAGTGTGACGTCCGGCGAGGTCCTTCACCGACGCTAGAGTGGAGGAGTACACGCTCCCCTTTGCTGTGAAGGACCTCCGCCTGCTGAGCTGCTGAGCTACGCCCTACACAGCGGCCTAAGCAGGCTTGTACCAATTCAATCCTGGGTTTGGGGGATAAGGGGCGGTGACGGTCGTACGGGTCCCAATGTCTGCTCCTACCACTGGCGCTAGCTAACTGTGCGGTCGGGGAAGAGGAAAGCGGCTGACGTGACAGCCCTGCTGGACGAGTGGGATGATTTGAATCGCGGAGGACTTGGTCTATAGGCGGTTGCGAGCGAAGCCTGACATGTGCGGACGATTCAGCCTCATAGCGGAGATAGGAGAGCTTGCGGCACGGTTCGACTTCGACGCCGACGGCCTGGCCCAGCCGCCGCGCTACAACATCGCGCCCACTCAGCCGGTGCTCGCCGTTACGGGCGGCGAGCGGAGAAGCGCATCGCTCATACGCTGGGGGCTGATTCCGGCTGGGGCCAGGAGCGCGTCTGCGAGCAGTCCGATGATCAACGCTAGGGCGGAGACGGTCGTCGAGAGGCCCAGCTTCCGCGCCGCCCTGAGGCGGAGGCGCTGCCTGGTGTTGGCCGACGGGTTCTACGAGTGGCGGGATACCAGTGCCGGTACGCAGCCGATGCGGATTGCCCTGCTATCCTGCCAAGGGACTTGGAGTCGCTCTGGCTGAACCATGAGATGCACGACGAAGACGGCCTCGCTGGTCTGCTGACTCCCTATCCATCCGCCGCCATGAAGGCATACGAAGTCTCCACCCTGGTCAACTCGGTCGTCAATGACGCTCCTGAAGTGCACAGGCCTTCGCAACAGGAAAGAATCATCCAGTTGCTCGGTCAAGGGCGAGAGCTAGGCAGCAGCAGGCGACGGGGAAATGCTGGCCCTAGCGAAGAAGATTGCCAGCGGCCAATGGACACGACGTCGAGACGGTAGAGCAGTCTTCGCCTAGGTGCGGGACACCGAGCCTCCCGCCGAGGAACTCCTGAGGGACAATGGATGGAAGATGGGTGAGCCGTCTTGGCCACCTGAGCGAAGATCTCCACATCAAGAATCGCTTTCTGGACTACTGGGCGCAGAGCAAGGATGGCTGACGAAATCATCCGTCACATCTTTGCCCTTATTTGCGATCATCTTGTCTATATTGGCATTTGATGCCAGCTGTCCGACCGATGCGGCTTTACGCTTATTCTCTATATTCTTTCGAAGAATAAAAGTGGACTCAATTGCCTCTCTTATCGTTATACTAATGATGTCATCTCTTGCTATCGAAATGCTCCTGACGATTATTGCTTGTCCTTTTCCGTATGGTTCAATGATTCGCGTCATCAGTTCTTCGGGAGAGAGATCTAATTCAACCTTCTCTTCACTTGTCGATTCGCGCGTAACAAGAACGTGGTAAGATGTCATATATCACGTACCTTTCAGCTATTGAAGCTCGCCGCCGTTGGCGAGCGAGCGTATCTCCCACAACTGCTGATTCCGGAGTCCAGCGGTTGTGGCCTGCGCGATGGTCTGTTGTCTCCTCACCGCACAGCCGATCCTCACGGTCGCGCAGGGTCATTCCAGCGAAGTCGCTCTCGCAGCGCCGCGCGTCCAGACTGCCATAACCGCCCTCCCTTTTCAACTTCTGGTTAGGTAGGCTCCGTAGAGAGGTCTGCGGCCATCTCCTCCAGTTGGCCCAGGGCAGCGCGGAGGTCTTCTACGATCTCTTCGGCTATCTGGTCGGGCGGCGGGAGGGTGGCGGAGTCTTCCGTGCTTTCGTCGCGGAGCCAGAAGATGTCCAGGTTGGCCTTGTCCCGCTTCAGGAGATCCTCGTAACTGAAGCGGTGGAACCGCTCCGTCTCCTCGCGCTCGCGGCGGTCCTCCGGGCTGTAGCAGGCTACGAAATCGTCCAGGTCAGCGCGGCTGAGCGGGTTGGTCTTGAGGGTGAAATGCCGGTTGGTACGCAGGTCGTAGATCCATAAGTCTTGGGTCCAGTGGTTCTCGCTGGCGGGCTTGCGGTCAAAGAAGAGCACGTTGGCCTTGACCCCTTGCGCGTAGAACACGCCGGTGGGCAGCCTCAGCAAGGTGTGGACGTCGCAATCGTGGAGCAGGCAACGGCGCACTGTCTCGCCAGCCCCGCCCTCGAACAGGACGTTGTCCGGGACGACGACGGCGGCCCGTCCGTGGATTTTCAGCAACGTCTGCACATGCTGCAGGAAGTTCAGTTGCTTGTTGCTCGTGCTCGCCCAGAAATCGGGGCGCTCCACAACCAGGGTCTCCCGCTCCGATTCGCCCTCGGTGTTGACAAAGGTGAGGCTGGACTTCCGTCCGAAGGGCGGATTGGTCAACACCATATCGAAGTTGATGCCCGGATGGGCGCGCAAGCTGTCGTCGACGATGATGTTGGTCTCATCGCCGCCGATGCCGTGGAGATAGAGGTTCATGACGCCGAGGCGGGCCGCGCTATCGACGATCTCCCAACCATAGAGAGTATCGTCGCGCAGGCGCGCCAGCTGGCCCTGGTCCATGCTCCGGTTGTGGCTGACGATGTAGTCATGGGCCGCCAGCAGGAACCCGCCGGTGCCGCAAGCAGGATCGCAGATGGTCGTATCGGGCTCGGGGCGCATGACGTCGACGATGGCCTGGATGAGGGGGCGGGGAGTGAAGTACTGGCCTGCGCCGGTCTTCACGTCCTGGGCGTTGCGCTCCAACAGGGACTCGTAAGCATCGCCCTTCACGTCAGCGCTGAGGGACAGCCAGTTCTCGCTGTTGATGAGCTCCCTGATGAGCCGGGTGAGCATGGCCGGCTCCTGGATCCTGTTCTGCGCCTTGCTGAAGATGACTCCAATTGTGCCGGGCTGGCGGCCCAAGGTCGCGAGCGTATAGCGATAGTGGCTCTCCAGAGCAGCGCCGTCCCGCTCCAGGAGGCTGGGCCAATCGACGCCCTGAGGGATGGGCGGCGGCTCGTATCCCGGCAGAAGCGTAAAGGGCGGTCGGCTGCGCTCGTGCATCATCTTTAGGAAGATGAGATAGGTCAGCTGCTCCAAGTAGTCACCGTAGGAGAGGCCGGCGTCCCGCAGGACATTGCAGTAGTTCCAGAGTTTCTGGCCGATGGAGGAGGAAGTGGTCATAGGGTTTCTTCCGAGAGCAAGAGTTGTCTTTCAGGGCTGGGTCTGGAGCCTGGCCGTCTCGTTTTTCGGCTATTTGCCATGACCGTCCGAGTGACCTCACGCTGGGCGCGTATGCGCTCCAGCAGAAGGGAGGCAGGCTCGTCGTTGGGGTCTTGGGGAACGAGGTGGCCGGAGAAAGCCTGCTTGAGGATGCTCTGGCGCAGCCGCTCGGCCCGCTTCATGCTGGCCTCGACGGTGGCCTCCGTCTGTTGGATGACGGATAGACGCCGCTCCACCTCATCGACGATACGATATTGCTCGGCGAGGGGTGGGAGGGGAACGCAGAATTCTCGAAGGTCAGACAATGAGATTCTCTGGTGACCGGCCGTTGACTTAGCCTTCGCTTCGAGAGATTGCCGTAGCGTCTTATCAGCGAAGGTGAATTGGATGAAGTGAGGTGACATACTAGGGACGCAACGTCCGCGAAATATTCTGTCCGGGAACTCGAGCTTTCGTCCGTCTAGCTCTGCTACTACCGCACAATTCCCCACGTACTCTAGAGTTCCACTCAACCGTGTAAAGAGCAGGTCTCTTGTGATGATATAGGAGTCAAATCCTTGTTTTGCATCATCGGGAAGGTATCGGCAATCATCAACGTCAACGAACCCTTGTCTTACTGCGCTAGAGCGCAGTACCGTCCTATTTGAGGGGTCACTGGTTGCAGCAACAGCAGTTCCTCCTTCTAGCGAGCATACGGTTTGATCTAAGCTGCTCCACACCCATCCCTCTGGTAGCTTCGGGAAGGTCGACGCGTCCGGCGCGGCGGGCTCCTTGTACTTGCCCCGGCGCTTCTCCTGAGACTCCCAACGGGCTCGGCGTTCGGCGAGGATGCGTTCTAGGAGTGCAGCGGCAGGTTCGTAGTCGCGGCCCTCTGCGCGGGCAAGCTCCGCCTCGGTGGGGACTAGCTTGCCTTCGCAAGCTGCCTTGAGGACGCTGGCCCGGTACCGCTTGAGGTTGGCCCGCGCGCGCTTCAGCGCAGCTACAGAGGCGTCGAGTCGGGTGAACTGCTTCTCGATTTCCGCGACCATGCGGTGTTGTTCTGGGAGGGGCGGGAGGGGGAAGGGGTGAGAGCGCAGATTGTCGCCCCGGATCGCTTCGAAAGTAGTGCCTGTTGACTTGGAGCGTAGCTCCTCTTCGGTGGCTCGCAATGCGAGCCACACGTACTTCGCCGGAATGTCTCCCTGAGGCCTTACCGCAGCCAACCCTCTGCCTATACACGACTTTACCGCGCAGAGATTAGTTGGACCCACTGGTGCCCGTATGGATGGGGATGTCGGGGTTGTACTCCACTGGTGCCGGTTGACGCTGAGTTGTGGAGAGGTCGAAGCCGGAAAGCTCTTCCATCTCGGGGTCGAGTTCTTCGCCCTTCAGCATGGAGTAGACCCGCTGGATGGTGGATATGCACACGCGGCTGACCGGGTCGACGTGGCCGGACTGCAGGAGCGGGACGTTGTAGAGCTCCGTGAACTTGCGTCCGTCGTCCGGTGTGGCGAAGCCTTGGAACTCGCGCAGGGTCTGGCGTCCCAGGTTGGCGCGGTCCACCAGGAACAGCACCCTGCGAGCGCCGGAGTGTTTGACAAGCCGGTATACCTGGTTGCAGGCCATGAAGGTTTTTCCGCTGCCGGTGGCCATCTGCACCAAGGCGCGCGGGCGCGCAGCAGCCAAGGACTCCTCCAGGTTTCTAATGGCCCGCTCCTGCACCGGCCAGAGTCCCGATGTGTCCAAAGGCGGCATGGCCCGGAGTCTCCGGCGCAGGTTAGGCGGGACCAGGTAGCCACCCGCCGGATCGGCCGCGTCTCTTTGGCCAGGGGCCAGAGGCGCGGAATGGCCATCCCCTGCGCCGACCCACTCGGCCAGCGCCGCAGGCGTATGGAAGGAGAAGACCTGGCGGCTACGGGGTTCCGGGTCCAAGCCATTGGTGAACTGGGTCTCTACTCCCGTGCTCTCGAAGAGGAACGGCAGAGGACGCTGGTAGGCGGGGAGGTCGTTGGGCATGCCGGTGCTGTACTTCTCGGACTGCGCCTCTACGCCGGTCAACGTGAATCCCTCGGGCTTGGCTTCGATAACGCCCATGGCCTTTTGGTCGACGTAGAGAAGGTAGTCGGCACTGCCATGGCCCGCCTTGAGGGGGAACTCACGCACCACCACCCCACGGCTGGCGTACAGATTCATGGAGCCGACGTTCTGGACCGCCCACCCCGCCTGCTCGAGTAGGCTATCTATGTTTTCGCGAGCTTTCTCTTCCGGCGTCATCTTGTCTAAGTTGAGGGCTACACCCTACCTCGGCGTCAACGGTGGTTCGGCCCTTCGTTGGATTTCAGTGCATCTACTCATCCGGTCCTCGAATCGCTCGTCGTCGAGCAGCATCCCGTCGCTCCGCATCCTACCGCAATCGTCAGCCAGAGCCGTGTTGAGCAGGTTGTGGGTTCCGACGCCGGAGAGGGTAGGCGCTTGAGGATGCGGGCCGGGGCGCCGGTTCCCTTCTCGAATCAGAGAGATGTAGGCCGGGCGAGACGCCAGGGTGCGCCGAACCTCCCACAGGTTCGTCTACCCACGCTATCGCTCAGCAGCGGTTTCACGGCTAGGTCCTGATAGTCGTCTCGCCAGCTCGGCGCGATGGTCGCCAAGCAGAGCTGCGGCGCTCCTCGGCATCCCTCCCCAGCTCGACGCTCTGGGCCGTCCCTGCGTCGGCCAGGATCGGCTGGCTGGATAATGGCACGCCCCCAGAGACGGCGCGGTTTGGTGGAGCAGTGTAACCCCGACAGGGACCGCCGCAGTCGGATGGGCCGCGTAGTGAACTGACAAGCAGACCAGGGGTGCCCCGGAATCCCGTGGTCCCCTCCGCCCCTCCGCGTCCAATACAGGAGCCGATGGGGCTCGGTGGGTTCACAGGCTGCCAGGGCTGGGATAGGCTTCGGGTTCCTACGCTACATGACAGCATGCCGCTCTCGGAGGTCCCCGGGCTGACGCAAGAGGTCTCGGCGGTGATCGAACGGGCGCGGGCCAAGTGGGAGGAGGCGCCCAAGCATCCGGCGCACGAGAGACCCGCTCCCCCGGCCAGGCGCCGGAACCGGCGTGAGCAGGGGGCGGCGCAGGCCGGGACCACCGAGGGAGAGGCGGAGCAACAGCAGCCGGAGACGCTGCGGCTGTTCTAAGGGAGCCGGTCGGCGCGGGACGCTTGACCGCAGCAACGGGGGGAGGTCGTCGCAACAGCGACGGCCTCCCCCCTGCCCAGCCATGCATGCGGCCTTTTTTGCGTTTCAGGGTCTACCGCGTGCCCAAGTAACCCGCAACCGCGTACCTGTTCGATCGGGCGCTTACCCTTGAGCATGTCAAGGGCGGCGAGAAGGTGAGATACGTCCGCGTGTCCCGCGATTCTTCCCTGGAGTTGAGGACGACATGCCCCTGATGAGGGCCGTCATAACGGCGACTGCCGATGTCGTGTCCAAGGTGGCGGAGACGCTGCTGTCGCGGGTTGTCGTCAGTTCGAGACCTTCCTCGTGATGCTTATCCAGTAGATCCCGGTCCGGTCGGTGCCCTCCGTCCCCACGGCGATGTAGTGACGGCCGGTGCTGGGCGCCTCCCAGTTGGTGACGAAGACCTTCTTTCCGGCGTCTCCCGCGCTGGCGGTGCCGCTGATGGCGTTCCCGTCGGCGTCTTTGATGCCCAGGATCTTGAGTTGGGTGGCTTGCAGCCTCTCCGGCAGGCTGGTCTTGGTCCTTAGTCTGACGGTGTACTCCTTACCCCACTGGAGGTCTACCCCGATCCAGTCCTCGTCGGGGTTGGAGCCCCAGTTGTCGCCGAGAACGTGGTGGAGTTCCGGCCGCGATACGTAGTTGCTGTACTCGGTGCCGGCTAAAAGGACTTGGCGTCCGCCCGTTCCGGCGGGCAGGTCGGAGTGGGCGGGGTATCCCTCGGGGCCTCCTGCCCACTGGTACTGTACGTCGCCGTCGTCGTTGATCCGGCAGATGTTGTTGACCCTGACCTTGAGCTGGTAGGTGCCGGTGCCGTTGTTGCCTGAGGAAACCTCGATCTTGTAGGTGCGGTGGTCGGTTCGCAAGATGCGCCTGATGGCGTTGCCGTCACTCTTGGAACCGTAGGTAATCAACTCGGATCTGCCTCTGGCGTTCCAGATGGCGGGGATTTCAGGGTCCTCCAGGGTGAGGTTGGGGTGTTCCTCGACGCCGAGCATGTCACTGCCGTCCACTCCGATGGCCTCGATGAGGTAGCTCTTGTAGGGGTCGAGCCTGATCTTGTGGAGGTTGGTGTCTCCCGCTTAGGTGATCTCACCGGTCAGGTTCTTGACGACGATGGCGTTGACCAGGTTTGTCCAGGTTGTCGCACGGGGAGGCAAGCTTCACGCTTACCGTGACCTCCTGGCCTGCCGACCAGACCAGGCTGGCGGGCAACTCGCCGGAGGGAAAGTCCCATCGATCGCCCAACTCGCCGTCATCCGACTCCGCGTCCGCTATGAACGTGTGCCCTTCAATGGTGACCTGGGTGCCGCGCGGCACCCTCGGGATAGAGCCGAAGTAAATGTAATCGGTCAGTTGCGGGAGCGGGTGCGCAAAGGTGTGCACGGTCCAGACGTTGATGTTTTCGCCGCCGGGTTGGATCGTGTCGTCGACGATCGAGCCGAACTTGTCAAATTCATACCCGTGTAATAATCCGTCACCCTCGGCGTCTGCCACCGTCATCGTCGTGCACCAGTCGTTGACCGCAGGACAGGGACTCGCCGCCGACACGACCGACACGTTCGCCGTATACGCGTAGATCGTGAGCGCGGCGAAAGCGGCGATGAGCACGGCCACCAGGAGTCGAAGACGCAAACGTCCCGGCCACCTCGGTTCGGCTCTCATCAAAGCGGTGTCTTTTCTTCCCGTATCAACTCCCGTGTCAAACTGGTGCCGTGATCGCATTGTGCCTCGCTCTCCGTGCTTGTGAATTGGTTCTTCCTTTTTAGCTTCCTGAAGCTGCTCTAGGCCGATGTCGCACTCCCGTCACGTAACCGTAGAGACGTTCTGCCTAGCGCCGCCTGCCACTGTGCAGGCTGATGTCACTCGGTGGCACAGCATCACAGGCGCCTAACATGAAGTCTGTGCATCGCCAGAATCGGACGTAATCACACGTCCGATGTGCGTATTTCAGCCCTGTCAACGAGGGCCATATTCACGGCGTACTCAGGGTCATGTGCGCTGTTCCACGAAACCGTGACGCCGTTTCCGGCATGGCGTTCGCTCTGAATATCCGCGATAGTTGTCGGAAACGCTGTTCGCCGGAATTACACTAGGTGCAATAGGCAACAGTGCGACACTGTTCTTCCCTGAGGTACCCCCGGTAATGCAGTTCCATAGCTCGGAACCCGCATCACATACGTCGCCACGCGCGCACCGCTGAGCCGACAATGGCTTCAGTCTGCGCACGAGCGATCCGTCGACTACCCTGCCCAAGGCGTGCTTGAACAATGACTTCCGAACCTGATGTGCAACGGTCGAGAGCGGCCCAGGTAGGGTTCGCAAAGAGGGCTTACCGCGAGTCCTTCACCTCCGAAGACGGCCACCGCGGCCTGACCCAGGAGGAGCAGCTCCGGCGCTTGATACTGTAGGGTAAGAATATGATAGACACGGAAAGGTCATCAATGCACTGCTGAGGGGATGAGGTTCGCATACACGGGCTGGCAGGGGGAGGCCGTAGCATTCGGCCTTTGGGACACGATGTCGGTCCCGCTTACCCCTTGGGAATGGCAATTCGGCAGTGGAAGGCTTGGTTCAACGCCAACCAGATTTGACCTTATAGGGACGCTCACACATGAGCGTCCCTATAAGCCCCACCAAACTTGACGATAGACAGAACCATCTTCGAGATGTGGTTCTTCCTTGCAGGCTCGCGCCGAAGTTATGGCGGTTCCCGGCGCTGACGGAAGTCAATTTCGCTCCGCCGGTGCGGCCCGGCCAAAGGCATTTCCGCCCCAGCAGGCGACGGAGCCGTCCGCCCTCACCTGCAGGTGAGGGTGCCCCCGGCGCTGCGGTTTGACACACGTGTGGGCCGCGCGCAGACGGCACGCCCATTTGCTGGGGCGGCATTGAGCTTGCTTAGACCACGCTGCGAGGTCCTGATTTGACGCCCGTTAGCCGTTAGGTTGTCAGGTTTGGTCATTATGAACGGTAGGCTACTCCGGCTGCACGCCGTGTTACCGCGCACTGATATAGCTGTCGCGACACCAGTCGGATGCGCCTGCCGAATTACGGGCGCGCACCCTGAAGAAGTACCAATGGTGGTCCGCCGGAAGATTGCTCACCGTGGCGCTCGACCCCTCGAACGATACGCTGACGCCGCTCACCGGAGCATTCGGCCACAGCAGCACCCAATCGCGCTGAACGTCCACATAGAATTCGATCTCGTACGACTGTGCACCGGACACGTCGTTCCAGTCTAGGGCCACCGTTCTGCTGACAATCAACTGGAGGGACGGTCGATCCGGCGCTGCAGGGGCACCGGGTATGACTTCGGGCGTCGGTGTCGCCGTTGGCGTACGCGTCGGTGTGGGCGTGGGTCCTGGCGTGGGTGTCGGAGTAGGCGTAGGTGTGGGGGAAGGCGTCGGCGTGGGAGTGTTGGTGGGCTGGGTACCGCCGCCATTCGCCTGGAGGGTGAGGGTGAAGGCGCCGGTCGCGCCGGTCGCGTAGGTCGTGGCCTCGATGGTGTAGGTTCCGGCGGGCAGTGAACGCGAGATGCGGGAGTTGAGGCCGTCGCCGCCGTCGTCGTTGCGTCTCATGACGGAGCCCTCAGTGCCTGAACCTCTAAGGAGGAATAGGTAGGTGTCGGTGGATGAGACGAGGTCGATCTGCAGGTCCGATTGCTGGTCCAGGGAGAAGGAGTAGAAGCGCGCGTAGCGGCCCGGCCGGTTGGCGGATGAGCAATCGCTGCTCCACGCGCCGCTGCGGGCGATGGTCCCGCTGGGCGTGCCGAGGCCGTTGACGCAGGCTCCTGTGGGTCTTGGCGTAGCCGTCGGAGTGGGCGTGGGCGTGGGTGTGGGCGTGGATCCTAGCGTGGCTGTCGGAGTAGGCGTGGGTGTGTTGGTGGGCTGGGTACCGCCGCCATTGGCCTGGAGGGTGAGGGTGAAGGCGCCGGTCGCCCCGGTCGCGTAGGTCGTGGCCTCGATGGTGTAGGTCCCGACGGACAGTGAACGCGAGATGCGGGAGTTGAGGCCGTCGCCGCCGTCGTCGTTGCGTCTCATGACGGAGCCCTCAGTACCTGAACCTTCGAGGAGGAAGAGGAAGGTGTCGGTGGATGAGACGAGGTCGATCTGCAGGTCCGATTGCTGGTCCAGGGAGAAGGAGTAGAAGCGCGCGTAGCGGCCCGACCGGTTGGCGGAAGCGCAATCGCTGCTCCACGTGCCGCTGCGGGCGATGGTCCCGCTGGACGTGCCGAGGCTTGATATGCAGTTGCTCGTATCGGGAGTAGGGCTGGGAGTGGGCGTATCGGTAGGGCCGGGTCTCGGTGTCGGAGTAGGAGTGGCTGTTGGTGTAGGCGTAGGGGTAAGCGTGGGCGTCGGAGTGGGGGTAGGCGTGGCAGTACCTGAAGGCGGGCCGCTGGCGGGGAGTATATTGAGTCGATATTCGTGCAGGGGCGCGACGGCATCGGTTTCGTGGTTCAACTGGATGACCGCCTCACCGGGTTTGCAGGCAACCACCCAGAGTGACTGGTGGATAGCGCGCCGCCAGTGTTCGTGGTCATTCGCAGACCTCAGGCAGGCTTCTTCCGGAGTCGTAACCGGCCTGAGTTCACCTGGGGCGGCAAAATAACCGTATTCGTCGCCGAACATCAATACACCCATGTGGTCGTTGAGGTATCGGGTCACGTCGCTGCGGAAGTGGAACTTCTGCCATTCCCCGTGAACCCGCATGTTCAGCGTGCTGGGGTCCGGGTCCATCCATGCGAGGGCGTCGGGAGAGGGAGGCGTTATCGTTGCCTCTCCGATGGCCAGGTAGCGGGACATGCCGAACTGCGTTTGCGCCGTGGCCAGTTCGACTGAGCCGTTGGCTATGCTCAGATCCAGCGTGTAGGTGCCGTAGCTATCGTGGTCGCTGGGGCAGGCGTCGTAGATATCCGCCGTGAACGTTTCGGTGCTCGAGTCCACGGCGACCTCGATGTCTCTGCCGGTGTCGTCGCCGTTGCACCTGCGTTCACCATTGTGGTACGGCGTGATATCGGCCCGGAATACAACGGAGGAGTAGCTGCCAGGGTCGAGATTGCGCAGGGTGACTGTGCCGGTGATCGCAGTGTCCATCGGTACGAAATGGCTCGGCGACAGTTCGATCGATATGGACGACGCGGACTGCGCCCGTGCGAGATGGACGATTGGCACGGCTGCCAACAAGATGATGGCTACGGACGCGGCAAACCACGCTAGCCGTGTGAGCGTTGATGAGCGGAGGTGATGCTCATCGAAGTAGGGCATTGTCCTGCACTCCCGTCATGTAGGTGTAGAGACGGTCTGCCTAGCGCCGCCTGCCGGCGTACGCCACGCCGCCCGCCGCAAGCGCGACCGCAAGGAGCAGCAGGAGCAGCCATAGCCACCACAGGCTCCTTCCCTCATCAGGCGGCTCCACGACCGGTACCACAGTCATCGGTGCGGTTGCCGTGGGCTCCGGCGTTGGCGTCACGGTCGGCTCGGGCACCGGGGTCGCCGTCGGCTCAGGCGCAGACGCCGCCGTTGGTTCGGGCGGGGGCGTCGCCGTCGGGAGCGGTGTCGCCGTGGGGGGGGTGGCAGTAGGTGTGGGGGTTGCCGTTGGCGTGGCGGTCGCCGTTCGGGCGTAGGCGTGGGCGTGGGAACAGGGGCGGCAGTTGGGGCCGGTGTGGGGGTTGGGGTAGCTGTAGGCACGGCCGTTGCCGTGGGCGTCGGGTCGGGCGTTGGATCCAACCCCGCCAGCAGGGCAAGGGCTGCTATCGAAATGAGGGAGTGTCGGTAGCCCGCTGGGCGCATAGCGTGCATGGTTGAGAGACCCTTCATCTGCGCCACAGCATGGCAGGCGCCTTCTATTAAGTCTGTGCATCGCCGGAAGTGGACGTAAACACACGTCCGATGTGTGCAAATATGCACCGCCAATGGAGGATGTGTGCACAGCGCACTCAGAGTTATGTGCGCTGTTCTACGAAACCGTGACGCCGTTCCGGCATGGCGTTCGCCCTGAATATCTGTGATAGTTGGCAGAAGTACTGTTCACCGGATTTGCACCTGATGCAATATGCAACAGTGCGGCGCTGTTCTTCCCTGAGGTACCCCTCGCTAATGCAGTTCCATGGCTCGGAACCCCATCACATACGTTGCCACGCGCACACCGCGAAGCCGACAATGGAGTCAGTCTGCGCACGAGCGATCCGTCGGCTACCCTGCCCAAGGCGTGCTTGAACGATGACTTCCGAACGTGATGTGCAGCGGTCGAGAGCGGCCCAGGCAGGGTTCGCTATGAGGGCTTACCGCGAGTCCTTCACCGCCGAAGATGGCCGCCGCGGCCTGACCCAGGAAGAGCTGCTCCGGCGTATGGCGGCTATCAGCGATGAGTACGCGGAGCGGTTCAGCCACGCCACTGTCTCCCGGTGGGAGTCGGGGGCCACACGCCCCACTGTGCACCGGCTCAGGACATTCGGCAGCGCCCTGCACCTGTCCGACACGGAAATCGCCGGGTTGATCATGCTGGCCGGACTGGCTCCCGACTTCAAGACGGCCGGCGCAGAGGCCGGATTGGTCATCACGGGTGCGGAACCGGCCGATGTACTGGCTTCGCGCCCCGGGCTTGGGGAGGGCGCATCCCTGGAGGGCGGCGCTTACACCCAAGAGCGTGCATCCTCGCTGCTGCGGATCGTATTTCAGATCCTGGCGTTCCGGTTCCTCCTGTTCGCCCTGTTCGTAACAGGGGCCGGGTACGCTCTTTCCGCCCTGGGCTGGGACGGCGATTGGATGCCCGTGGCCTACATCTTCGTGACGACCGCGCTGGTGATGGTTCAGGGCCTCGCATTTTCCGACCCTCAAGCGGGCCTCAGGGACTTCTTTTGGGTTTCGTTGTTCTTCGTCCTGGCGGTTCCATCCTTGCAGTTTGCGCCGCTCCAGATGGACCACTACAGGTTCTACGCCAGAGGAGACTTTGTCGGCACCCATGTGCCTTTCATGCTGTCTCTATTGCTCAGCCTGGCGGTGGCCGCGCTGTGCTCCCTGATGTTCCAGTTGTTGTGGAGATGGCAGGCTTCCCGGTACGGGTCGAACGACAATCCCCTGATCGGGCCGACCTGGGCGGTGCTGCCGCCCATCGGGGTGGCCTACTTGGTGGTGTTGGTGCTTTCCAACGCTTCAGTGTGGATACAGTCCGTGGTGGTCATGTCGGTGCTGGCGAGTTTGTTCACCGGGCTGCTGGTGCTGCGTGACCCGGCAGTGAACCCCAGCCCAAGCCAGCGGCGTTTCCTGCTGCAGGCGACGTTCACGTTGGCGGTGGTGGCTCCAACACTGGGGATAGCTGTGGTCATGGCCGTGTACATGTCGCCCTACCTGCCTAACGTGTTGCCGGATCACAATCTCCTGGGCTCCTGGGAGATCAACTTCGACGAGCTGGGCTACACGAGGGAGGAAGCACTGGAACGCATCAATGTGGGGTACCTGTGGCACGCTACATACCTCTTCGTGTATTTGGTTTTCGTCGTTGGTGGAAGTTTTATCAAGGCGGTATACCGTCTGGCCGGCGGTGCCGACGCCGGGCCTGACGCTGTCCACTCGGATGCGTCCCCATCCGAGGCGCCCACGAACGGCGACCGCAGCCGTGGTGTGCGGTGGATGTTGCGGCGTTGGCCAATCCTGGCTGCGACGAGGGGAGAATGAGGCCGTACCCAGGCCTCCATTGCAGGATCAGTGTTGACTCCCTGGTCAGAGGAAAGAGGACTGTACCCATGGCGAACCGAAACCTATTCTTCCCCTCTGAGTCTGGATGTGTCGATTTGGCCGATTCGATTCCCGGGGTAGGCGTGGTGGCAAGGGGGCCGCATGAGCAAAGAGGGTGCCATGGAGAACTCTGATGCAAGGCGTGCTCCTGCCCCCGAAGGCGGGGATAGCCTCGACGGCATCGTCCTGCCTACCGCTTACAGGATCAACGCCGAAAAGGCGCTTGCCAGGTACCCCAGGCAGGCGGCCAACTACCTCAAGCACACGCTCGTAGGCGATCCTCTCTTGGATGGGATGCCGCAGGAACTCGCCGACATGCCCCGGAGTGAGGTAACGCGGTTCATCCAGGCCGGTATAGACCAGGATCTGGATGTGATGCGCCACGCCCCCAAAGTGCTGCGCGACTTCTTTGTCGATTACCCGCCTCCCGACCCGCCCTGGCTTGACTACGAGGCCTTCAAGCCGGGCGTCCGCAAGTTCCAGAAGGACAGCGGCCTGATTCTCCGGGTTCGCGGCCGGCGTGCTGGTCGACGGCTTCGGGACGCTCATCAGCAAATCGTTCGTTCACACGGGCCGCGTGTTCGAACACGGCGTGAGGCGTCTTCAGCAGAACAACCGCCACTTTGTGGATATCTTCTTCCCAGGCGGGTTGGAAAGGCAGGGTGACGATGGAAGCTGACCGTCCGCATCCGGCTCATCCATGCGCAGATGAGGCACCTGCTCAACGCCAGCGAAGATTGGGACAGGGAAGCGTGGGGAGTGCCGCTACATGGGGCGCACCTAGGCTATGCCGCCGCCTGTTTCTCCGCGCGCACCATAGTGCACGCGGAGTCCGTGGGCGTTTCGTTTACCCAGGAAGAGAAAGACAGCATCTGCGCCATCTGGCGTTACACCGCCTACATCATGGGCATACCCCAATCTATCACTTTCAAGAGCTATGCAGAGGCCCTTGAGATGCACAAGGTGGGCAACACGTGTGAGCCGCCCATGACCGAAGAGTCCATAATCATGGCGAACGCGTTGATCAACTCCGCTCCACTGGTCGCGGGCGTAACAGACGTTGCTGCGCGGAAGGCTATGGTGGAGCGTGAGATCTACCCCGTTTCACGGGCTCAGGTCTACTGCCCACGAGTATCGAATCTTTCCGTTGTGATTGCCTCCCGTCCATGGAGGGGCTAGGGAAGGTTCCGCCAGGAGTAAATGGCACTTAATGGCACGAAATGGCACGCTTTTTTGATGAGGCAGCCCCCGCGCACTCGTAGGCCGAGGGAAGTTACGAGTGAGATGGATGAGACATCTTCGGACAAAGCAAGCCCCAACGGTCGTGCGATGCGCCGCACCGGAGGCGATCCGGCCTCACCGGGCATCATCGTCGCAGACGGGGGGACCTAGAGCGGAAGGGGAGGAGAACGTTGATTGCGGGCGGCGTGGTTCGACAGGCTCACCACGAACCTATTGGCAGCGACCACAAACCCGTTGGCAGCCACCACGAATCTATTGGGGCGGCGCTGGGGGAAGGAGGCCGGTGCCTGGATACCCGCCTGCGCGGGTATGACGGGAGGTGGGCGGGTATGACGGAAGGGAGGCGGGCGCCCCCGCGCTTGCGGACTTCCGAGGCGCGGGCGATACTCAACTGCATCCAATATCCCCTTCTAGAGGTGAGTCCATGGCAAGGAGAGTGCTGCACATCCCGGGCAACTGGCACGGCGGACAGCCCATCCCCCCAGCGTCCAAGACCGGCCCCCTCGTTACGTCCGGAGGCGTCAGCGGCCTGAACCCGGAGACCAACGAGATGCCCTCCGACCTGACTGAGCAGGCCCAGTGGGCCTTCGAGCACGTCCGGCGCATCGTGGCGGAGGCCGGGGCACGACCGACGACATCGCGCACATGAACGTCTACGTGAAGAGCCGCGACATGCGCCCCCTGATCAACGAGCAGTGGGTCGCCATGTTCCCGGACGAGGAGAGCCGCCCCACGCGCCACACCATCCAGTACGACGCGCTCGCGGGCGGGATGGAGCTGCAGATCCAGTTCACCGCTTACGTGGAAGGCTAGGCCGGGAGGCAATCATGGCAGTCGACGAATGGGTCGAGCGGCTAGGCAAGCTCGACTCCTGCGCCGTCTCGGACGCGCAGGACAAGCTGGGCATCAAGGGCACGGTTATCGGCATCCTCCCTCTCTACGAGACGGGGCGAATCGCCGGTAGGGCGGTGACCTTCAAGCTCAAGACCAAGGGCAACGAGACCACGGTCCGCCACCTGGGCACGGCCGCCGTCGAAGCCGCCGACCCCGGCGACATCATCGTCTGCGACCACCGGGGCAGGACGGACGTCGCGGGATGGGGGGGCATCCTCTCGACCGCCGCCAAGACCAAGGGCGTCGTTGGCGTCATCATCGACGGCGCGTCGCGGGACGTGGACGAGGCCAAGGGCCTCGGGCTGCCGCTCTTCGCAAGGGCCGCCGTTCCCCTGACGGCGAGGGGCCGCATCGTCGAGGAGTCGACGAACGAGCCCATCGAGATCGGCGGCGTCTCCCTCGCGCCGGGCGACTACATCATCGCCGACAACAGCGGCGTGGTCGTCGTCCCGCAGGACCGCGTGACCGAGGTCGTCCCGGAGGCGGAGAACATCGTCGCCCGCGAGCAGGCGATGGCGGCGGACGTGATGGCCGGCAAGTCGGTCGTCGAAGTGATGGGTATCAACTACGAGCAGATGCTCGCGCGCTAGGAGAAGCAATGACGCAGACAGTCACACGCCCGGACGCCGCGCTGATCGAGGCGGTGAAAGGCATAGGAACAGCAACCCTGCACGAGGCCGGCGGCCAGATCGGCGCGCTCCCCTCGTACATCAAGCCCGTCTCCCCCAGCTGGTACGTCTGCGGGACCGCCCTCACCGTCCTCTCCCCGCCCAAAGACAACCTCTGGCTCCACCGCGGCATCTACCACGCCCAGCCCGGCGACGTGATGGTGGTCGACACCGGCCACTTCCACGAGGCCGGCTACTTCGGCGAGATCATGACTCACGCCTCCAAACAGGTCGGCATGGCCGGCCTCGTCATCGACGGCTGCGTCCGCGACGGCCAGCTCCTCGAAGACCTGCACGCCAGCGGACAGGGCATCCCCGTCTTTTCCGCCGGACTCTGCATGCGCGGCACCACCAAGGACTTCGACGCCTACGGGGCCGTCAACATCCCCATCCGCATCGGCGAGATTTGGGTCTTCCCCGGCGACCTCGTCGTTGGCGACCGCGACGGCGTCGTGGTCGTGCCCCAGGCGCGCATCGCCGAGGTCACCGAGAAGTCCATCGCCCGCGAAGAGAAGGAAGCACAGACCATCGCCTCCCTCAAGGCCGGCCAGCGCAGCGTCGACTCTACGGGTGGGGGATGACCGGACGCCCGCAGTAGCCCACGCTTAGCGTACGGAACGCACACAAAGAGGCCGCCCCCCATTCGACCTCGAAGGGGGCGGCCTCTTAGCGCAGGCGAAAGCGACCCCGGCCCATGGCGGCGCCGCGGACATAGCCCTCAGTTCACCCTGTTCCGGATGGGCTTCCCCTCGAGCGCCTCGCGCACCGTCCGGGCGGCCTTGACGCGCATCTCCGTCTCTGATTCCTCACTGTAAAACGCCGAGTGGGGCGTATACACCAAGCGGTCGCGCACCCACTCCTCCCCTGCCCGCCAGGCGCGAATCAGGCCGGGCTCCGGCGACGGGGGCTCGACGGGCAGCACGTCCAGACCGGCGGCGGCCACCGTACCCTCCCGCATCGCGGCTTCCAGCGCGTCCACGTCGATCACCGCGCCGCGCGACGTGTTGAGCACGATTGCTCCCGGCTTCAGCGCCGCGAAGAACCCGGCGTTCGCCATCCTCCGCGTCTCATCCGTCAGCGGCGTGTGGAACGTGACGACGTCCGAGCCCGCAAGCAGCTCCGGCAGCTCCAGGCGCCGCAGGCCGAGCGCCTTGTCGGTCCCGTCGGGAACGTACGGGTCGTGGAAGGCGACATCCAGGCCGAGCGCGGCAGCCCTGCGCGCGACGGCCGTCCCTATCCGGCCGAGCCCGATGATCCCAATCCTCTTGCCGGCCAGCCGGTAGAGCGGCGCCGCGCCGGACCAGCCCCACCGCTCGTTCCCCGCGCGCATGTTGTCGTTGTAGCGGACGATGCCGCGCGAGATCGCCAGCAGCAGGCCAATCGTGTGGTCGGCGACCTCGTCGGTGCAGTAGTCGGGCACGTTGCAGACCGCGATGCCGCGAGCCTTCGCCGCGTCCAGGTCTACGATGTCGAACCCAACGCCGATACGGATGATGAGGCGGCAGGCCTCGAGCTGTTCGATGACGCGGGCGCGAAAGGGGACGCGCCAGGTCATTATGGCCTCAGCGTCCCGCAGCTCCCGGCCGAGCGCCTCGTCCTCCGTCGCGCTCCACGAGCGGAGGGCTACGTCGTCGCCGAGCTCCCGCCGCTCGATCGCGTACTCGGGGTCCATGTGGTTGGGCGAGATGTGGACGACGTGCTTAGGCATACGGGGAACCCTCCGGCCGATCGGGATGCGGGGCCACTATAGCGCAGCGCGCCGATCAGCCTTGTCTTCCGGGGGACGCTCGCCGATAGGACAACTTACATGGTAACCGTATCTACTTCCACCGGCCCCTGTAGGGTGATACAAAACATCGACCTTCACTGAGGGAGAGCGTCATGGCCAAGAAGTCATCATCGGACTGGTCGTCATCGCAATCGTCGTGACCATCATCATCAACGTCGCGTAGCGGTCACACCGGCGCACGCAAGCGCACCGACGCGTCGCCGAGGAAGAGGTGCTCTCCCCTCAGCACGCGCATGAATAGCTCGTGGGTGAGGTCGAGGTCAACGCGGTTGTAGTCGATCAGCCGCTGCGGGGCCTCTCGCCAGGCGCGAGCGTTCTCCCGATGGTCCCATTTCACCTTCTCCTCGCCGAAGGTGTACAGGCAGAGGCGGTCCAGGCTGATGCGGCGCCCGGCGGCCACGACGATTTCGGCCATCAAGTCGTAGTGCCGCCGCACGAAGACCGGCTCGCCCAGCACGTCGCGCATCCACCGGTCGAGCATCGGAATATCGAAGTGCGCTCCGTTGAAGGTGACGACCGGGCCGTCGAAGCCGGCGAGGAGCGCATGAAGCTGCGCCAGGCTCGCGGGGTGAGACGTGTACATGCCGTAGGACATGTCGCAACGCGTGCCGGTGAGCAGCAGTTGAAAGCCTTCCGGGAAGTTGTTCATCGAGCCGCCCGAGGTCTCGACATCGAGCACTATAAAATCGCCTGCGTCCATGGATGGAGCATAGCGCCGTCGGCCTGGCTCTAGCCAAGAGGCCCGCAGCCGCTTATAGTCACCCTAACCGAATACAGACCCTTGGCGCGCGCCGAATAGGCATCCGTGAAGCCGGTCAAAGTCCGGCGCTGGCACGCAACGGTAGGCCCTCTCAAGTGGGGGCGAGTCCGGTCCGGAGCGCTGAGAGTCCCAAGCCCGCGAACGCACGGGACGGGGAGCGAGCGCAACCCCTGTCCCAACGGACGGGGGTCTTTTGTTGGAGGAAACAATGCAGCAAGCACAGATGCCTTGGCGCGGGGGCGCCCCCCGCAACATACGAAGGGGAGTCTTGGGTCGGCCCTTGATCCCGGACGTCATTCTGCGAGAGGCGGCGGTTCCAGGCGCTTTCGTGGCCCTCATCCTGGCGTCGAATTACGCCCTGTCGGCCCTGCCGAACGTCAAGCTCTTCGACCTGCTGGTCTTCGTGGCGGGCTACACGCTTGGCCTGCGACGAGGTATCACGGTTGCCGTCGCCGCGTGGCTTGTCTATGGACAGATCAACCCGTGGGGCGTGGCGCACGCGCAGCTGCTGATGACCTTGATGGCGTCCGAGGCGCTATACGCGGTGGCCGGGGCCGCCGTGCGGCGGTTCGTCAGCCCGGAGCGTATATCCCTCCGGCCCAACATGGTCTCGCTCGCATTCCTTCTCCCCGCGCTCCTCGTCACGCCGGCATACGACCTGGCGACGAACGCCTACACGGGTTATTACTGGGCGACGGTCGCGGGGAGCGGCGAATACGCGCGCTGGCTGGGCCTCGCGCTCTTCAACCCTGGCGCGCTCTTCTTCATGGCCGTCCACCTCGGCGCAAACCTCGTGTTCTTTCCCGTGTTCGGCCCTCTGTTCGTCAAGGGGGCTGAGCGAGCAAGAGAGCGGATTGGATGGCGCTAACGAGCGTCACGCGCTCCGCGCTTTGCTTGCTCTTGCTGATAGCGGCGGCGGTCGCCGTCGCCGCCTGCAGCGACGATACCTCGACGCCTGGGGCCATCGCCGCGAGCGTGCTGATCGAGGCCGACGCCGCCTCGCCACAGTGGTTCCGGGACGTGACCGTCCCGAAGGGCATCGACGGCTACGAGCTGCTCGAAGAGGTGGCGGAGGGCGACATCGTAGCCGATTGGTATCCCGAGTTCCGGGCCCACTTCGTGAAGGAAGTCCTAGGCGTCGCGCCCGAGGGAAGCGAGTTCTGGGGCGTATTCGTCTGGAACGAGAACGCGAACGACAAGGCGGGCGGCTGGGAGCCCTTGCCGGTCGGGGCGGACCTCTTCTCGGTCAAGGATGGGCACATCATGGGCTGGGCGCTGGTCGAGTTCGACCCCAATCAGCCGCAACTCCCCGTCAGCTTGCCCTCTCTCGCCCCCTGAGCCCTCTCCTTCTCCCTGAGAACAAAGGGTCAGCAGGGGGGCATGCCTCCCTCGAACCGAGCGCGCGGGCCCTGCGCCCTGAGACGGGACCTCTCTTCATCATCTCCATTCGTTGAAGGAGAGACCCCCGCGACGAGGAGATGGGCCTCGGCCTCTTCCGCCATCTCGTCCCCGACAACCTCGGCCTCCACAGCAGCAGGCTCCGCCGCCTCGCGAGCCGCATTCTCCCGCTGCTCACGCCGCTCCCGGATGCGGAGCCCGTAGTGGACCGCCAGGGCATGGATGACGCCCATCGTGGGCACTCCGAGCAGCGCTCCCGCGAGGCCTGCGAGCCGCGCTCCAACCACCACGGCAATGACGACGAGCATGGCGGGCATCCGCACGGCGCGGCCCAGAATCCTGGGGGTCAGCAGGTTCAGCATCACCTGCTGTATGAATAGCAGCACCGCCAGCACGATGATAAACGTGAGGAAGTCGCCCGCCACGGCGGCCACGATCAGCGGCAGCGCAAGAGCAAGCCAGTCTCCCACGAATGGCACCGCCAGCAGGATGCTGGATATCAACGCCACCGGCAGGGCCGCCGGCAAGCCCGTCCCAATCATGACTCCCGCGGTGCCGACGCCGTAGATCATCGACACGAGCAGCATGCCCCGCACGTACCCGTAGAAGGTGTCGTCGATGGTACGAAGGATGAAGCGCGCCTCCTGCTCGGCCCTGGGCGGCAGCACCTTCAGCGACTCATGCAGGCGGCGACCCCCGTCGAGCACGATGTAGAACGAGATCACGACCACCAGCGAGACCCCAAAGATCAAGGTCACGACGCTCTGAAGGATCTGGCCCGCGTTGTCCGCCACAACTTGGGCAGTGCTGGTGGCGAGGTCGCTCAGGAAGTCGAGCTGCACCCGGTTCTCGAGGTCAAACTCAATGCCGGCGCGGGCCAAAGACCCCTCAACCCATTGAATGAGCTCCGGCGTCCGATCGACGTATCCGGGAACGACCTCCGTCAGCTCGGTGATCTGGTTCACGATCGAAGGTATGACCAGGAATCCAAAGACGGCCACGAGCAGGAGAAAGACGGCGTATACCAAGAAGATCGCTACCGGCCGCGTCATGTGCGGCACGCGCATAACGGCGTTCACCACGTGAATCACCAGCGAACCAACCAGATACGCCAGGAAGAAGATGAGGAGGAGGTCCCCTAGGAATCCCCAGATGCGCCCGAGGATGCTGAAAAGGAAAACGACGGCGCTGAGCGCCACGGCCACAACGGCCGTCCTGAACCAAAAGCCGCGTTCAACCATATTCGCTACTCTAGGCTCGTCGTGATGGTGCTGCATAGCCTCGCCCGATGCGTCCCAATCCTACAGCCTGCAGCAGGTCGAGGCCCACGTCTGGCGAGCGGGTTCGTGTGAGCCCGTCACCCTCCAAGCTGGCCGGCGAGCACATTCGGGTCGCTCGTCGGCAAGTCGCACGCATACCCGTGGCACACGTAGGCCGTCGGAACGGAGGACTCCGTTCGGCCCTCGATAAGCGGGGTCGAGAACGAGTAAGGATCGTCCGGGGCCACGCCCAAGAACGCCGCCGTGGGCATGAACCGTTCGCGCAGCGGGGCGAGAAGCGCTCGGGTCGCCTCGGAGGACGGGTCGCCCACGATGACCACCTCCGTCGGAGGAGCTAGGTGAAGGTCGATTGCTCGAAGCCAGTTCCCGAACCCCATTGGATGCCTCGATGCAAGCGGCGCGACGCCCCTGAGCAGTCGCGCTGCCTTTGCGGCGTACTCCTCGTCCCCAGTGAGCGCGGCCATCCGCTGAAGCGCCTCCGCCGCAGCGGAACCGCCGCTCGGGACCGCGTTATCGAACGTGTCCCGCGGTCGGACGATCAGCTCCTCGTGGTCTGTCCCCACGTCGTAGAACGCCTCTGCTGTGGCATCCCAGAACAGCCCGATCATCTCGTCGACCAGATGCTTGGCTTCCACGAGCCACCGGCGCGAGAAGGTCGCGGCGTGCAGAGAGAGCAGCCCGTTGATGAGCAGCGCATAGTCTTCCAGATAACCGGTGAGATGCGCCCGACCGTCCTTCCAGGTCCGCAACAGACGCCCGTCCGGGCGCAGTTCGCGGAGCAGGAAATCGGCGTTGCGTTCAGCCGCCTCCCGATAGTCGGGCCGGTCCAGCACGAAAGCGGCCTCCGACAGCGCCCGCAAGGCGAGGCCGTTCCAGCCCGTCAGCACCTTATCGTCGGTCGCGGGAGGAATGCGCTTGGCCCGCTCCTCCAGAAGCGTCTGACGCATCGACGCGAGGCGCTCGGTAAGCTCGTCGACGCTCACGCCCAGATCGGCCGCCGCGGCGGCGGCGCTGTCCGGGACGTTGAGTATGTTGCGGCCCTCGAAGTTGCCGTGCGAGGTCACCCCGTAGTAGCGGATGAACAAGGCCGCATCATCGCCCAGGAGACGCTCGACCTCGCTCCGCGCCCATACGTAGTACTTCCCCTCGACGCCTTCGCTGTCGGCGTCCTGTGACGAGAAGAAGCCGCCGTCGGCGTGCCGGAGATCGCGCAGCAGATAGTCCAGCGTCTCTTCCACTACCACCCGGTAGCGTTGGTCGCCCGTGATTTGGAACCCCTGAAGGTAGAGCGAGGCGAGAAGCCCGTTGTCGTACAACATCTTCTCGAAATGCGGCACGAGCCAGAAACCGTCCGTCGAATAGCGGGCGAACCCGCCGCCGAGGTGATCGTAGATGCCCCCGTTCGCCATCCGCTGAAGCGAGACCTCCACCATTTCGCGCGCGTGCTCCTCGCCGGTCCTGGCGTAGTACCGGAGGAGGAACTCTTGGGGCATCGACTGTGGAAACTTGGGAGCGCCGCCGAAGCCTCCATGCTCTGGGTCGAACATCGACGCCAGGCCCCGATAGGCCAGATCAAGCGTGGACTCCCGCACCGCCTCATCAGGCGCATCCATTTCCGACGACGTCCTGAGCGCTTCGGTCAGGATGCGCGCGTTCTCCAGGACGGCGTCCCGGCGCGTGTGATAGGCGTCCGCCACGGCGTCGATCACCTTGGACCAAGAGGGCATGCCGCCGCGGTCGGTCGGTGGAAAGTACGTCCCCCCGTAGAACGGCCTGCCGTCCGGCATGAGGAACACGTTGAGCGGCCAGCCGCCGTGCCCGTGCATGCGCTGGATTGCCTCCATGTAGATGCCGTCGATGTCGGGCCGCTCCTCGCGGTCGACTTTGATGGCGACCAAGAGGTTGTTCATCTTCTGCGCGACCGTCTCATCCTCGAAGGACTCGCGCTCCATCACATGGCACCAGTGACACGCCGCGTAGCCGATTGAAACGAGGACGGGCTTGTCCTCCGCCCTGGCCTTCGCGAACGCTTCCTCGCCCCACGGCCGCCAGTCCACCGGATTATGAGCGTGCTGCAGCAGGTAGGGAGAAGTCTCGTTGATAAGGAGGTTGGGCATGGACGTCTAGCCTAACACTCCCCTACGCCAATGCCAGGAGCGCCATCGCCACCGACGCCGCCAGCGGCACGGTGATGTTGTCGTCGACCGGCAGGGGCGCGAGCTCCGCGACGGCGGCGACGACCGCGCCGGGGACGATCCACCACGCCAGCGGAACGTCGGGATGAAGCGACGCCAGCAGGCCGGCGCCGATGGCGGCGCTCGTAAAGGCGACCGCACCCGCCAGCGACTTGCCGAACACGCGCGTCCGGTGGTCCCGAACGCCGATGAGGGCCGCGAAGGGGTCGCCCACGGACAGGAACAGCAGGGCGAGCACCGCGACCTCCTTGTCGAATACGAACACGATGAACGTCGCCGACAGCGTCATGTAGGTGGCGCCGGTCACCTGCCAGCGCTCCGAGTCCTTGAAGAACGGCAGACGGCGTACCGCCAGATCGTTCATCGAGGGCGCCAGACTCCGCACGAGCTCGAACAACACCGCAATCACGCTCGCCGTAATCAAGCCCCACTCGACCACGTCCCTCGGCAGAAAGAGGATGACGACGGGTATGGACGAGCCGGCCAGCAGATGGAAGAGGCGCCGCGGCCAGATTGTCGGCGCGACCGGCGGCTCGTACAGGAACTCCTCGAGCGGCGGTGGGAGCCTCACGCGATTGCCTAGCCTCTCCTGTTTCGGGAGAGCGCCCGCAGCTTGGGCGCCAAGCGGGCTATCGTCTCCACCACGTAGTCCACCTCTTCCTCGGTGTTCTCCGACCCGACCGTGAGCCGGAGGCTCGTCCTCGCCGCCTCCGTCGATCGCCCCAACGCCAGCAGAACGTGCGACGGCTCCAGCGAGCCCGCCGTACACGCGCTGCCGCTCGACGCCGCGATGCCCGCGAGGTCGAGCCCCATCAGCAGCGGCTCGGCCTCCACGCCGGGGAAGGAGACGTTCACGTTGCCGGGCAGCCTCGCGTCGAGGTCTCCGTTCACCTCGACGCGCTCCACCCGTTCGAGGATGCCGCTGACCAAGCGGTCGCGCAGCCCGGCGCAGGCCGCCGCGTTCTGGGCCCGGCGGCGCTCCGCGTTCTCCAGCGCAACGCTCATGCCGACGATGCCGGCGGTATTCTCCGTGCCCGCGCGCCGGTCGCGCTCCTGTCCGCCGCCGACCTGCGTGGGCGTGAATGGCGTGCCGCGCCGGACGTACAGCAGCCCGACTCCCTTGGGGCCGTTGAACTTGTGGGCCGAGAGCGAGAGGAGGTCGACGCCGAGCGCGTCCACGTCCACCGGCATCGCTCCCGCAGCCTGCACCGCGTCCGTGTGGACGACAATCGACCGGCGCTCCGCCGACGCGCGCTCCTTCACGAGGCGCGCAATCTCGGCGACGGGCTGCACCGTCCCGATCTCGTTGTTCGCGAGCATCACGCTCACGGCGGTCGTCTCCCGCCGCACGGCGTCGAGCACGTCCCCCGCGCGCACGACGCCGTCCTTGCTGGGCGCGACGTAGGACGCTTCCCAGCCGAGCGTTTCGAGCAGCGCGGCCGTGTGCAGCACGGCGTGGTGCTCGATCTTCGTGGTCACGATATGACGGCCTTGATCCTTCAGCGCAAGGGCCGGGCCCATGATGCCGGCGTTGTCCGACTCGGTCCCGCCGCTCGTGAAGACGATCTCCCCTGCCCGAGCGCCCAACGCCTTCGCGCATCGCTCCCGCGCCTCGTCGATGGCGCGCCGCGCCTCCTGGCCCAACGCGTAGATGCTCGACGGGTTGCCGTATCCCTCCGCCAGATAGGGCCACATCGCCTCGACCACCTCAGGCGCGATGGCCGTGGTCGCGGCGTGGTCCATATAGATGGTGCGGTCGGGCCTGCTCGCCATGGCGCTCAATTATCTTCCTCTCCGATCTGCGCGGGAGGACTGAGGAGGCTGTCTTCCTCTCCCGTCTGCGGGGGAGGACCAAAGAGGGGTGGGTGCGGAGACTTCCCCCAGGGAAAGCCTACGCCCCAAGCGACGCGTAAGCGATGAGCTTGTACGCCAGCTTCGCGGCTGTATACGCGCACGCCTCAGGACCCTCGCCGGGCGAGAGCTCGACGACGTCGAAGCCCACGATGCGACGGCGCTCCCCCACGGCGCGGAGTATCCGCAATGCTTCCCACCAGCCCATGCCCCCCGGCTCAGGCGTGCCGACCGCCGCCATGAACGACGGGTCGAAGGCGTCGAGGTCGAACGACACGTAAACGTCCTCGGCGAGCGTGTCGATGATTGCGTCCACGTCCGTGATCGGCGCCGCGCCCCGTAGGAACAGAGGAACGCCCCGCTCCGCCGCGAACGCCGCCTCGTCCCCGGTCATGCTGCGGACTCCGACGATGGTCGCCTGCGCGTGATCGAGCATCCGTCGCGTGGCGCAGGCATGGCTGTGCGCGGCGCCCTGATACTCGTCGCGAAGGTCGGCTTGAGCGTCGAACACGAGGACGCTCAGGCCGGGGCGCCGCTCCGCCAGGGCCGCCACCGCCCCCGACGAGATGGAGTGCTCGCCGCCAAGCATCCCCACGAGCTTGCCCGCGTCCGCATACGCGCCGACGGCATCCGCGACTCGGCGGGCCATCGCGTCGGGACCGGCGAGGGCGGGCTCGACGGGCGGGGCCGTGTAGATGCCGGCGTCGCAGGGGTCGTGGGCGAGCTCCGGGTCGTAGTCCTCCATCTCAGCCGACGCGCGGATGATGGCCGCGGGACCCGCCTGCGTTCCCTTCCGGTAGCTCGTCGTTGCCTCGTAGGGCACGGGCAGGATGGCCCACCGCGACCGCTCCAAAGTGTGCTCGCGCGGGTCGAGAGCAAGGAACGTAGGAGGTGTGGTCGGCCACGCGCCGGAGGTCACAGGCGCCCTCTCTACGCGCTAGACGCGCTGGCGAACGGCTTCCCGTTCGGATTCGACGACCTGCTTCGCCGTGGCGGGCTGCAGATGTTCGAGTCCGCGGTCGAGCACCCAGCTCTGCGCATCCTCGATCGCAAACGTCTCCGTTACCTCGCGCAGCGCCGTATCGGCGTCGAACTCCTTGCACGAGAAGACATCGATGTTGATGTAGCCGCGATCCGGGAAGGTGTGAACGCTGATGTGGCTCTCCGCGATGATCACGAACCCCGAGACGCCCCAGTCCTCGGGAGTGGGCCCCTGGTAGGTGTACACCGCGGGCGGCGTGATCTTGGTCATGGAGATGCGGTCGGGGAACTCGTCCAAGAAGCGCCGCACGACCTCCGGGTCGGAGATCTGCGACCGCTCGCAGTTGTGACCGTCGATTACCAGATGCATCGTTGCCGCCTACACACAGAAGCGCCCCGGCTCACCGGGACGCAGGCGTAAGGATAGCACCCCCCACCCACGCTCACAACCGCGCCCCACCCGTCATTCCCGCGAAGGCGGGAACCTCGCCCGCTCTGCCGGTGCGCGGGGCAGAAACGGGTGTTTCGAGGGAGCAAATCAGCTTCTTGATGGGATTTTCATTCGTAAGAACTGGTGAGTAGTGTCGCTGAAAGGGGTACTTTCTGTTTCTTGGTCGGGGCTGTTTAGCAGGCCACGGCCTGCTTCCCGCGACCAAGGCGCCGACAGAAATGTGAAAACGCTTTGTTCCAGGGCCCCCCCTCTCTCTAGCTCTCCCCCGTAGACGGGGAGAGGACAGGAGCAGACGGGGAGATGGGGAGATGATTTTCTGGGGCATAGGCGGCGCGGCAGCGTTGGGGGTATCAGGCGTAGCGCGGGGGTTAGACATGATGGGATTCCAGGGTACGCGGTGGAGACGGGTTGGCGTAAGGGGCAAATGTCGCAGTGGTGGTGGGGAGTTGGCGGCGTCGGCTGGGAGCCCCCATCCCCTCGTTCCGTTCCTACCCATCGTTCCCGCGCGGGCGGGAACCTCGCAGCCCCTCCCATTCGTCACTACCCCGAAAGTCCTCTCCCCCGCAGACGGAACCTTTGTGTAACTCTTCCCACCCACCCGCCCCGTTATGCTGTGGGGGACACCCCCACGCCCCCGGCAGAGGGGCGGAGCCCCTCTGCACTCCCCCGTATCCCAGGCCGGTCCATGGTTCGACAGGCTCACCACGAACCAGTTCGAGGTTACGCAAAGGTCTCGCAGACGGCGGATATCTAGCGAGGAAGACGCCCCCTCAACGTCCACAATGCCGCATAGGGGGCGGCCGCTCCCTCGTTCCCGCGCGGGCGGGAATGCAGGGAGCGGCGCAGCAAGCGCGGGCCTGTAGTGAATGGCGCCGCCGTTCATGTTGAGTCTATTTTCTTTTCCACTCGCACTGCCCACTCAACATCGGCTGGGTCATCGGGAGCGTCAACTTCTATCTGCACCTGCCCCTGGGTTGCATCACAGTCGGATGGGCACACTTTCAACAGATATACCGCGGCATCATCGAGGGACTTTCTGCCCACCTCGTATAAGACTTTTGCGTCTTTGTCCCCTTGCAATAGACTTAGGCGAAAGGGTTCATCCGTATTGTTTCTCAATGTCAAGTACAGATAGTACCCGCCCTCTTCAACACAAATGCCCTGATAGTCATCGTGGACGATGCCCTTTTTCTCGAATGTCGAAATGTTTGACTCGCACACGACGGGCGTAGGCGTGGGACCTGGATCGCCGCGGCATCCAACTGCCACACAGAGCACCGCGAGCAAACCTACGCCTAGGACTTTCATCGTTCCTCTCTCTCCTCCTTCACCTCGCCGCACCTCCACTGCTTGGCCTCTGCCCCCTCGAAGTCCATTGCAGGGGTCATCGTAGCAGGCGCGGCGGGTGGGGGTCAGCGGGATAGTGTCGCGGGGTTGTTCGTCATTGCCTCGCAGGCGGAAATCCAGGGTGCGCGGGCAGCGCACGCCGTGGGGAAGGCAGAGCGGTAGACGGACCGTGACATTTGCTCCTTACGCCGTCTTCCCTACCCGCCCTACCATGGGTCTGGCGCAATGCCCCCGCACCCCTGAAGGACGATACATAGCCCAAGCGCCTAGCGTAAGGAGCCTTCGTGGTTAGAAACATAGCACGGCTAATCTTCCATGGTTTCTCGACAGTTTTCACCATAATTGTTTGCGCATTTTTCACTTGGGGGCTTATTGGTCATATTGCCTTCGATAGGGTCTCGCTAGGACCTCGCTTCGGTCTAACTGTAGTTGTGACTATAGTTGCTTCCATTTGCGTAGTCATTATCAGTAGACTACTCATAATCCGTGCTTCCGATTCACTGAAGCGATGGGGCGAACATTTCCCTTCATGGAGTCGGAGCAACAAGAAGAAGCTTATCGTTGGCAGTCTTGCCATCTTTTTGCTCATATTATCACCAACGATGAGTTCATTTGCTTGTGAGCGGATATCTAGGGCCATTGATGCTGAATCCGCAAGACAGGTATTTGCGATCGTAGGGAATTCAGCTACTGAACCCGGTAGCACAGAGTACACTCTTGCGGAGTTTGAACGGGCTCGCCGTCGCCTTGAAGGACAGTGGCCGATACCTGAGAATAGTCTACCAATATTGTTGCATTTTTTTCGAGACATCAACGAGTACCATTCTGCAATCGGTGCAGATTGGTCGGCAGGTGCTCTTTCTTGTAGGGAGACGAGAATCACCATCTTTATTCCTCTTGAGGAAGTGCCGGAAATCTTTGTAGGCGATGAGGAATCGCATACCCCATTACATGAGATGGTTCACGCCATGATCTGCCAGAGTATCGGAAAACGAGCGCATCGTTCGATTCCTAGTTGGTTCCACGAGGGGATAGCAGAATTTCACGAGCATGAAAGTTCCTCTCATTCCAAGCGAGTCAGTAATCGTTTCAAGGTATGGCTCAGTCGACAAGACTTGATGAACCCAGACCGTTTTTGCGATTATATACCACCCAATAATCGCGCCGAAATTGCGCTGTTCTATGCGACCGCAGGGGAGTTCGTGCATTCACTCGCAACGGGTCACGGGAGCGATACCTTGAACGCAATTGTTGAAGACATCGGGGCCGGGGTGGCTTTTGAAGATAGCCTACGAAGCTTCTTGGGAGGAACGTGCATCGGCTTATACAGCGAATGGTCTCGGAGTTTGTAGAACAGCTCCTCCTTTGCTCTAATTCACAGAACTCCCTTTACGGGCAGCCCCACTGACACCCGCCCCTTACGCGGTCGCGCCCCGCTGCGCCGTCGCTGGATACTCTGCGAGCATTGCCCTGCAACCACCTGGAGGCGCTCAGGGGTGATCGGGAAGGACTGTATGCCATCCGCATCAACCGGCAATGGCGTATCTGCTTCAGTTGGCCTAGCGGTCACGCTGGTCCAACCGAAGTCGAGATTGTCGACTACCATTAGAGAGGAGGCGATGGGAATGTTCAGGCGCGCCGTTCACCCCGGAGAGGTGCTGAAGGATGAACTCGACGAGCTGGGCGTCAGCCCGACGGCGTTCGCACGCGCAATCAATGTCCCGCCCAACCGCATCAGTCAGATCATCGCGGGCAAACGCTCAGTGACGGACGACACGGCCCTCCGCCTGGGACACTGGTTCGACGTCGACCCCCAGTTCTGGCTGAACCTTCAGACGCAGTTCGACCTCGCCGTCGCCGAGGAACACGCGGGAGCAGCCGTGCGGAGATTGCCTGTCGCGCCGCGAAGCGCATAGCGCCCGCCTGGGCGAGAATGACGGTGGAAGGGCGCGGAGGATGCCTGGATTCCCGCTTGCGCGGGAATGACGGGTGGGGCGGGGGGAGGGATCGCGGTGCTGTCACCCCGCTACGAGGTTCCCGCCTGCGCGGGAATGACGGAAGGGGCGGGGCGCTGATTTGCGGGTGGGGCGGCCCCCTCTCTAGCTCTCCCCCGCAGACGGTGGAGAGGATTTTCTCGGCAGCGCGACAAAGGACGAGTGCCGCCGCTGCGACACTTGCCCCTTACGCCAACCCGCAACCACCCCCTACCCTGTTGACAGCGAGGGAGCGTCCAGGGTTGACAGCGAGGGAGCGTCCACGGTTGACAACGAGGGAGCGTCCACGGTTGACAACGAGGGAACGTCCACGGTTGACAACGAGGGAACGTCCAGGCCGGTGCTATACTCGCGGTCGCTATGAAGGCTGAGATTATCGCTGTCGGCACCGAGCTCCTCATGGGCGAGACCCAGGACACCAACTCCTCCTGGATCGGCCAACGCCTCCCGGAGTTCGGCCTTGAGCTCCAGTTCGTCACCATCGTCGGCGACGACCTCACCCGGCTCACCGACACCCTCGACCGCGCCTGGCGCCGCTCCGACGTCGTGATCGCGATGGGCGGCCTAGGCCCAACCCTCGACGACCTCACTCGCGACGGCATCGCCAACATGCTCGGCGAGGAGATCACCACCGACCCCGAGCTCAAGCGGTGGCTGGAGGAGAACTTCGCCCGCCGCGGCGCCCAGCCGATGCCCCAGCAGAACCTCCGTCAGGCGGGAATCATCCCGTCGGCCAAGGCGATCCGGAACGCCATGGGCACCGCGCCGAGCTGGTGGATCGACACCGGAGCAAAGATCCTGCTCACCCTGCCCGGCCCGCCCCGCGAGCTGACCAACATGTGGTCCACGGAGATCGCCCCCCGTCTGAAGGAGCGCCTGCCGGGACAGAAGATCATGTCCCGCACCTTCAAGACCATCGGCCTGAGCGAGGCCGCCGTCGACGAGGCCGTGCGCGACGTCTACGACCTCGACGGCATGGACTTCGGCGTGTACGCGAAGCAGGACGGCATCTACGTCCGCGCCATTGCAAAGGCCGACACCGAGAGCGAGGCGCTCAATACGCTGCTCCGCGCCGAGGCGATGATCAGGGAGGCTCTCGGCGACTACATCTGGGGCTCCGACGAAGAGTACCCGCCCCAACGGGTCGGCGAGCTGCTCCGGGAGAAGAAGTTCACCGTCGCCGTGCTCGAATCGTGCACGGGAGGCATGGTCGGCGCCGCCCTCACCGAGATTCCCGGCTCCTCCGACTACTTCGTGGGCGGGGGCATCACCTACACGAACGAGGGCAAGGTAGCCGCGGGCGTGCCCGTCGAGGTCCTGCGCGAGCACGGCGCGGTCAGCGACCAAACGGCGCGGGCCATGGCGGAGGCCGCGTGCCTCGCCTACGGCGCCGACTGCGCCATCAGCGTCACCGGCGTCGCGGGGCCGGGCGACCAGGACGGCGTCAAGGCGGGCACCGTGTACATCGGCGTCGCCACGCCGGACTCCGTGACGGTCGCCCGCCACGAGTTCCCGTCGCGACGCCCTCTCGTCCGCAACCGCGCGGTCACCGCGGCCCTCCTCCAGCTCATCCAGGCCCTCCAGTCCTAGGGGACCTCTCCACAGAGGGGAAAATAGCCTTTTACCACGAGGCGGAATCTGCTATTCTTGAAGAGCATATACCTGTAAGGTCGAGCAGCGTTCTCTTCCTCTAGGCTTCCACGTCAAGAGCAGGAGGGGCGCGCTTTTGCATTCCACGCTGAGGGGCCGAGGAGTAATCCGTGGCAAACGTTTGGAAAGGCGAGCCCTTTGGGTTGTACCGTCCCGAGTTCGAGCACAGCGCCTGCGGAGTAGGCGTCGTGGCGAATATCCGCGGCGTGAAGTCCAATGAGGTCGTTCGGAACGGGCTCGAGGTGCTGACCAACCTCGCGCACCGTGGCGCGGCGGGCAGCGACCCCGAAACCGGCGACGGCGCTGGCATCCTGCTCCAGATGCCGCACGACTTCCTGCGCCGCGAAACGGCGAAGCTGGGGATCGACCTTCCCGAACCCGGCGGCTACGCGACCGGCATCGTGTTTCTGCCGCAAGACAGCGCGGAGCGCGAGGCGTGCGAGGCAATCGTCGTCCGCGCCACCGAACAGGAGGGGCAGCGGTTCCTCGGCTGGCGCGACGTTCCCGTGGACCCGTCCGTCATCGGCTACGTCGCCCGGGAGTGTCAGCCGGTGATTCGCCAGGTATTCATCGGCATAGGCCCCGGGTCGGACTCCGCGGCGTTCGAGCGCAAGCTGTTCGTCATTCGCAAGGTCGCTGAGCGCGAAGTCCTCGATGCCGGGCTCTCCGGCGGAGGCGAGTTCTACGTCTGCAGCCTGTCCTCGAAGTTGGTCGTCTACAAAGGCTTGCTCATAGGCACCCAACTCGGCGGCTTCTACAAGGACCTGGCCGACTCGCTCGTGGTGAGCTCGTTCGCGCTCGTGCACTCGCGCTTCAGCACCAACACCCTGGGCTCATGGAAGCTGGCGCACCCCTACCGCTACATCGTCCACAACGGCGAAATCAACACGCTGCGGGGCAACATCAACTGGATGGCGGCGCGCCAGAACGCCATGGCCTCGCCGGAATTCGGCGACGATATCGACAAGCTGTTCCCCATCATCTGGCCGGGCCAGAGCGACACCGCGTGCATCGACAACGCCTACGAGCTCATGCTGCACACTGGGCGCCCGTTGCACCACGCGATGATGGCGCTGATCCCGGAGGCCACCGGCCCGAAGGTCCAGATGTCGCAGGACAAACGCGACTTCTACGACTACCACGCCTGCCTCGTCGAGCCCTGGGATGGGCCGGCCCTCATCGCCTTCACCGACGGAGACCGCGTTGGCGCGGTGCTCGACCGTAACGGACTGCGTCCCTTCCGCTACCTCGTCACGACCGACGACACGTTGGTCATGGCCTCGGAGGTGGGCGTTCTCGACATCCCGCCTGAGAAGGTGCTGTTCAAGGAGCGCATTCACCCCGGACGGATGTTCCTGATGGACCCTGAGCGCGGCGGCATCGTCGTCGACGCCACGATCAAGTCGGAGTTGTCGGCGAGCCAGCCCTATGGCGAGTGGCTGCGGGACAACCTGGTGCACTTGGACGCGCTTCCGGACCCCGAGCCCGGCCGCAACGGTCGCCATGAGCTCGACGAGGAGTCGTTGGTCGACCTGCAGCAGGCGTTCGGGTATACACAAGAGGACCTCCGCATCCTGCTGGAGCCGATGGCGGTCAACGGCGCGGAGCCCACCGGCTCCATGGGCAACGACGCCCCCTTGGCCGTGCTCTCCGATCGCCCGCAACTCCTATTCACCTACTTCAAGCAGCTGTTCGCCCAGGTGAGCAACCCGCCGCTCGACGCGATCCGCGAGGAGCTCGTGACGTCGGTCAGCATCAACCTCGGCGCTCAGCACAATCTGTTCGAGGAGACCCCCCTTCACGCTCGTCAACTCCGGCTGCCCAACCCTGTCCTCACGGAGCGAGACCTCGAGAAGATCAAGGCGGTCGACCGGCCCGGCATCAAGGCGGCGACACTGTCGCTGCTCTTCCCGGCCGACGAAGGGCCGGGCGCGATGGACCGCGCGATGGACGCTCTGCGCCGCGGCGCGTCGGAGGCTATCGAAGCGGGCTGTACGATCCTCGTCCTCTCCGACCGGGGCGTGGGTCCGCATCACGCGGCTATCCCCAGCCTGCTGGCGACCGCCGGCGTGCATCACCACCTCATTCGCGAGGGCGAGCGCACGAAGGTGGGAATCGTCGTGGAGAGCGCTGAGCCGCGCGAGGTGGCCCACCTGGCCTTGCTGATCGGCTATGGCGCGGGGGCGGTCTGCCCGTATCTCACGTTGGAAACACTGGAGCATATGCGCCGTCAGGGCCTCTTCCCCGATGCGGCGGAGGCGGCGTACAACTACATCAAGGCGACAACCAAGGGTCTGCTGAAGGTGATCTCCAAGATGGGGATCTCCACGATACACAGCTACCACGGGGCTCAGATTTTCGAGGCGGTCGGGCTGAGCCAGCGGCTGGTGGACGAGTACTTCACGTGGACGGCTTCACGGATCGGCGGCATCGACACCGACGCCATCGAGGCGGATGTGCTGGCCCGCCACGCACGCGCGTTCCCCGAGGTCGCGATCGACGCGGCGCTCGACCTGGACCCCGGCGGGTTCTACTACTGGCGCCGCGACGGGGAATACCACATGTGGAACCCGGACACCATCGCGAAGCTGCAATACGCCAGCAGGACCAACGACGCCCGCGCGTACCGCGATTTCGCGGAGCTCGCCAACGGCTACGAGCGCCGCCTCTGCACGCTGCGCGGCTTGCTCGATTTCGAGACCCTGCCCCAGCCTATTCCGATTGACGAGGTCGAGCCCGCCGTCGAAATTGTCAAGCGGTTCGCGTCGGGCGCAATCTCCCTCGGCTCCATCAGCCGCGAGGCGCACGAATCACTCGCGATTGCGATGAACCGCATAGGCGCACGCAGCAACAGCGGCGAGGGAGGCGAGGACTATCGCCGCTACACCCCCGACTCGAACGGAGACCGACGGCACAGCGCCATCAAACAGGTGGCGTCGGGCCGGTTCGGCGTCACCACGAACTACTTGGTCAACGCCTCCGACCTGCAGATCAAGATCGCGCAGGGGGCCAAGCCGGGCGAGGGTGGACAGTTGCCGGGCCACAAGGTGGACGAGTACATCGGCTGGATACGCAACTCCACGCCGGGTGTAGAGCTGATCTCGCCTCCGCCCCACCACGACATCTACTCCATCGAGGACTTGGCGCAGCTGATTCACGACTTGAAGAACGCCAACCCGCGGGCCCGCATCCACGTGAAGCTGGTGGCCGAGGTTGGCGTCGGGACCATCGCCGCGGGAGTATCGAAGGCGCACGGAGACGTCGTGCTCATCAGCGGCGACACCGGAGGCACCGGGGCGTCGCCCGAGTCGTCAATCAAACATGCCGGGTTGCCGTGGGAGCTTGGCATCGCCGAGACGCAGCAGGTGCTCGTCCAGAACAACCTCCGCGGCCGAATCGTGGTGCAGACCGACGGCCAGATTAAGACGGGCCGCGACGTCGCGATCGCCTGTCTCCTCGGGGCCGACGAATTCGGCATCGCGACCGCCTCCCTCGTGACGCAGGGCTGCATCATGTTGCGCAAGTGTCACCTCAACACCTGCTCGGTAGGCGTTGCGACGCAGGACCCGGAGCTGCGGAAGCGGTTCGCGGGCCAACCCGAGCACCTCATCAACTACTTCTTCTTCGTGGCGGAGGACTTGCGCGAGATCATGGCCCAGCTCGGGTTCCGCACGGTCAACGAGATGGTGGGCCGAGTCGACAAGCTCAAGACCGGCTCCGTCATCGACCATTGGCGGAAGACGAAGGGCATCGACCTGACCGACCTGCTCGCAAAGCCCGAGGCGCCGGATTCCGTCGCCCGTTGCCACTGCGAGGACCAGGACCACGGGCTCGAGCGGGCGCTCGACCACGAACTGATTGCGCATTCGGAACGGGCGCTCTCGCACCGCGAGCCGGTCACCTTTGAGTCGCCGATCCGCAACGCCAACCGGACCGTCGGCACGATGCTCAGCGGCGAGATAGCCCAGCGCTACGGCGAGGACGGGTTGCCCGACGATACGATCAACGTCACGTTCACCGGCTCCGCGGGCCAGAGCTTCGGGGCGTTCCTCGCCAAGGGCGTCGCGTTCACGCTGGAGGGCGACTCCAACGACTATTTCGGCAAGGGCGTCTCCGGCGGGCGGCTGGTGGTGGTCCCTCCCCGGCAGTCGACGTTCGTGGCCGAGGAGAACATCATCGTCGGCAACGTGGCCCTCTACGGCGCCACCGGCGGCGAGGTGTTCATCCGCGGCCTAGCGGGCGAACGCTTCGGTGTCCGCAACAGCGGCGCGCACGCCGTCGTCGATGGCGTGGGCGACCACGGCTGCGAGTACATGACCAACGGGCGCGTGATAGTGCTGGGCCCGACAGGGCGGAACTTCGCCGCCGGGATGAGCGGCGGCATCGCGTACGTCCTCGACGAGGCGGGCGACTTCGATATGCGCTGCAACCAAGAACTCGTGGACCTCGAGCCGGTGGTCGAGCCAGAGGACATCGAGGAGCTCCGCGCGATGGTCCAAAAGCACCGCAAGTACACGGGCAGCGCCAACGCGGCGCGCGTCTTGGACGACTGGGACACATTCCTGACGAAGTTCGTCAAGGTCTACCCGAGGGACTACCGTCGCGTGATCGAAGCGGGCAAGCAATCGACGCTCCAAGCGGTTGGCAGTGGGTAAGGCGACCGGATTCCTAGAATTCGAGCGCGAGCCTCCTGAGCGCCGGCCCGCCGGAGAGCGAACGAAGGACTACCGCGAGATCTACGAGGCGTGGTCCGACGACAAGTCTCGGGTCCAGGCCGCGCGCTGCATGAACTGCGCGCTTCCTTTCTGCCACAAGGGTTGTCCACTGGGCAATCTCATCCCCGACTGGAACGACCTGGTGTACAAGGGGCGTTGGCAGGACGCGCTGGCGGCGCTGCACGCAACAAATAACTTTCCCGAGTTCACGGGCCGGATATGCCCCGCGCCCTGTGAGGCCTCCTGCGTGCTCTCCATCAACGAGGAGCCCGTCACGATTGAGTACATCGAGAAGGCTATCGTGGACCGCGGCTTCGACGAGGGATGGATGGCGCCGCACCCGCCCGAGAAGCGGACCGGCAAGCGCGTCGCCGTCGTTGGGTCCGGTCCTGCCGGCCTAGCCGCCGCCGTCCAACTCAACCGGGCCGGCCATTTCGTCACCGTGTTCGAGCGTGACGAGTACGTGGGCGGGCTGCTCACGCTCGGCATCCCCGACTTCAAGCTGGACAAGAGCGTTGTCAATCGACGCGTCGATTTGATGGCCGCGGAGGGAATCGAGTTCCGCACGAGCAGCAACGTTGGCGTGGACGTTCCCGCGGATAGCTTGCTGCGCGAATACGACGCCGTCTGTCTGACTGGGGGCTCGACGATAGCTCGCAGGCTGAATGTCCCGGGCGAGGAGCTCGAGGGCGTACACCCGGCAGTTGACTACCTGACGCAACAGAACAGAATCAACCGCGGTCTGGAAGTGCCTCCCGAGCAGCGCATCACAGCCGAGGGCAAGCGGGTCATTATCCTGGGCGGCGGCGACACCGGCGCCGACTGCCTGGGCACCGCCCACCGCCAGGGCGCGGAGATGGTCGTGCAATGGGAGATCCTTCCGGAGCCGCCCGCATCGAGGTCGAAGAACAATCCGTGGCCCCTGTGGCCCCTCATCCTGCGCAGCTCCGCGGCCCACGAGGAGGGCGGCGTCCGCGACTACTCCATCCTCACGAAGCGGCTATCGGGCAGCAACGGTCGTGTCGAGCGGCTCCACGCAGCCCGCATCGAATGGGGTCCGCCGGATGAGACGGGCCGACCCACGATGACCGAGACGCCCGGCAGCGAGTTCGAGTTGGAAGCGTCCCTGGTGCTGCTCGCGTTGGGTTTCCTGCACCCCCAGCACGAGGGGATGCTGGAGCAGCTTGGCGTTGAGCTCGACGGACGAGGCAACGTCAAGACAGACGTGTCCAAGATGACCAGCGTTCCCGGCGTGTTCGCAGCAGGAGACATGGCGCGAGGCCAGTCGCTCGTCGTGTGGGCAATCGCAGAGGGCCGGCAGGCCGCCCACGGCATCGACGCCTTCCTCATGGGGGCCACGGCGCTCCCGTCCGTCGACCTACGCAGCTGGGCCTAGCCAGGACAGCTGTTACGCCGGCTGCCCGCGCCAGCAGGTGCGAGTTCCGCAAGCCCTGGTCATCCCCATGGAAACCGCCCCTGACCTTCCGCACGCCCATCTTGCCAAGGGGACTTGCATCTCGTTGTCGGGGTCCAGGTCAGCCGTGATGGCCTTCATGCCGGTCGCCGCCTCGCCGGCGATTTCGAGGACGATTGTGCCCACCGATATCGTTTCCGCGTAGAGCGGGCCCTCGTAACCCAACTCCCGCGCCTGCTTGATGACGGTCCCCGCCGCGAACTCGGACTGGGGCGCTAGGTGAAGCGCGTCCGGGTCGGCGTCCAGCAGTTTCGTCAACTGGCTCCTGAAGTCGGCGACGTCGAGCCGTATCGCTCCGCAGCCACGACGGCGCCGCCGCGTTTCTCGAACTGCTCGACCGAGGTGCGTCTAACGCCCTCGGCGTAATCGGTGGTCTCGGCAATGGTGGCCAGCCTGCGGACCCCGTCGGCCCACAGGACGTTTCCGGTGTCGATGCCCACCTGCAGGTCGTTGATCTGGGTGCGGAAGATGTAGTCGCCGGCGTTGGCGATGTCGGGGTTGCTCGCCAGCCCGGAGAACAGGATCACGCCGTCGGCCTCCGCCAGCGGAGCGGCGCCGAGCATGGCCCCGCTACACGACGTCCCGAGGATGATCTTCACGCCGTCCGCGTCGGTCAGCTTGTTGTAGGCGGCGACCGCGTCCTTTGCGCTGCACTGGGAGTCCTCGACGACGAGCTCCAGTCTGCGCCCGTTCACTCCGCCCGCGGCGTTGATCTCGTCCGCGGCCATCTGCTTAGCCTGAACAGCTACGGTGCCGTAGGTCTCACCTGGACCGGTGACCGATTCCATCACTCCTATCACGAAAGGAGGCAGGCGCGTGGGAATGGCGGTCGGCGTCGATTGCGCCGCATCGGTAGGGGCGGCCCCCGTCGCCAGCGCTGGCGTCGGCGTGGCAGGCTCCTTGTCTCCGCCGCAAGCCAGCACCGCCAGCGTCGGGACCGCCAGAGAGCCGAGAGCGAGGACTTGTACCGGCAACGACCGCATATTCGGCGTCCCACTACCGTATTGTAGTTTCATAGGAAAACCCGACTTCAACACCTGTTCCGCAGCTCGCGGTGGGCTATCGTCCGATGGGATAGGGAGCAAGGTGTGGCCGCGGGTCCAGAACCAACCTCAAGGTAGGGTGCGTTTCAGGGCGCGCTCGATTCGCTCGATTCGTGGTAGGCTCAGCGTGCCTGGGCAGGGACGTTTGATGGGCCCCCAGGCCTCTGCATCGCTTACCAAGTGAATAGACACCCAAGGCCGTGTTCGCGATACCACCCAACTTCCGGGCCCCAAGGCGCGCCAGGTGGTATCGAGTGGGCAGGACAGCTACTCGGGAAAGGGGTGGAGAACATGCCATTACCCAAGGGAGTGGTCGACGCGGACGCTCATGTTGATGAGACGGACGAAACCTGGGAGTACATGTCGGAAGCGGAACGTGAATTCAAGCCGATCACGTTCGATCCGGGGAAAGCCATCATACCGGGAGACCGCCGTCCTCACGCGTTCTGGCTCGTCGATGGGCGCCTAGGTCTACGCCGGTGGCGAGACGATGAGAGGACCGGCACCACGGCAGAGCAACGCCAGCTTCTCAATGTCCCAAGCCGTATCCGCCATATGGACGAGCTAGGGATCGAAGTCCAAGTACTCTACCCCACCTATCTTCTGGGCGCTCCCTCACCTCGACCGGAGAACGAACTTGCCATCTACCGGAGCTACAACCGTTGGCTGGCCGACAAGTGCGCTGACGCCAACGGAAGGCTCAGATGGGTGATTATGCCGCCGATCCGCACGATGGACCAGGCGATAGAAGAGCTGCGATGGGGAAAGGAACATGGCGCGTGCGGCGTATTCAAGCGGGCGATCGAGTGCGATGGGAAGGGCGTTGAGGACCCCTTCTTCTTCCCGCTATACGAAGAGGCCCAACGCCTGGATCTCCCCATGTGCGTCCACGTTGGCAGCGAGGATTTCAATGGCAATCTCTTCGCGCGCGCCGGGGCTGGATTTGGCGCTAGGCCGCAGATCGGGGTCTTTCCAAACCTGGCGGCCAAGGGCATTCCCGATAGGTTCCCGGAGCTGAGGTTCGGCGTCATTGAGGCGATGGCCTCTTGGCTTCCCCACGTCATCGCGGACCTGCGAGCGAAAGATCTGTACAGCGGCCGGCTGAAGACCTACGCGGACAGGCCGTTCAATCTGAACGACGACTTTATGAAGTCGAACCGGTTCTATGTCACCTGTCAGACCAGTGACGATGTTCCCTACCTATTGAAATTCGGGGCCGAAGAAAGCTTGATGATAGGCACCGACTACAGCCATGACGATCAGTCCGGCGTCATCGCCGCATTGGAATTCATCCAGAACCTAGGTGAGCAGGAGGAGATGCCCATGGAGGCGGCTCACAAGATCCTAGTGGACAATCCCCGCAGCTTCTACGGGCTCTAGACAGCCGGTCTAGCGCGGATTGGAGGCCGCGATTTCTTTAGCCGTCGACGGCTATCGCCAGGCGCCCGTCGGTGACCGTCAACTGGCACCCCGTGAACTCCATCGGGGCCTCCGCCGCGAGTACGTAGCGGTTGCCGATTGACTCTAGCGGGGCCATGCCAGCGCGGTACTGCTCGTCGATGTCCTCGGTCCAGATGCCCCTCAGGCCGGGAGCGCCACCGCCACCGGGGCCCATGCTCACGATGCAGATGTTGGAGTCTCGTTCCTCGGCGGCCATGTTCGCCACGAACGACCGCACGGCTACTTTGGTCATCGAGTAGACGGCCGAGCCGATGTTGTCAGTGCGGGTTGACGGCTTCAGCGTTCCTTGGCCCACGCTGATGATATGACCGGCCCCCTGAGCCTCCATGTATGGAATAGCGTGCTTGGTGCACAGAAAGACACCAGCTACATTGGTCTTGAGGACGAGATCGAAGAAGTCTTCATCCATGTCGCGGATGCGCGGCCAGGCAGGTTTCCCACCACCCGGAAAGTGCGTGACGACGGCAGCGTCGTTCAACAGGACGTCGATCCGACCGTAGTGACTATGGACCTGCTCCATAAGCGACTCGACGTCGTCTTCGAGCCGCACGTCGGTCGGTATGGTGAGCACTTCGGCGCCGGCGGCTCTCAACTCCTGGCCGACCGCATCCATCGGCGCGACATCGGCTATCGCCAGGCGTGCGCCAGCGGCGGCGAACGTACCGGCTACGTAGCGGCCGACGCCAGCGGCTCCACCCGTGATAATCACGACCTTGCCGTCAACAGGCATTTCACACCTCCTGGACGACGCATCCCTTTACGGTCGATCGCCCTTCCGTGGCTGAGCGCAGTAGCGGCCGATCGGCGCGTTATCCTCCCCCGAACCCACCGGCCAACTCTCCAAAGAAGTCGCGGAGCGCTTGGTCTTGCAGGACTGGCCTTGCAGCGTTGATCTGCGCCTCCATATCCTCCGGGCTTCCGTAGCCTGCCTCGTAGCTCGCTATGAGGGCAGCTTCGATGAACGCCGGGTCCTCTAGTGTGTCCTTGAAAGCCTGGCGCCAGACGGCGAGGATCTCAGGGGAAACGGCCGAATTCGTGACGTACGCACGGCTGAACAGGGCGTTGATCGAGTAGGTCAGGTTGAAGACCGTTTTCTGGCCTTCGCTTGCCTGCGGAACGATATCAAAGATGTGCGGTGGGACCGGGGCGTCGAGCAGCCTGAGGTATTCCGTGTACACTGGGTCTTCCTCGGGCGGGGCCCCCCACCAAGCGATCGGGACGATGAACCGGTCCTCGATCCACTTGGGGTACAGTCTGCTCACGCCGGAGTAGCCGCCGTACCCTGAAATCTCGAACTCCTTGCGGTCGAATGCCGCGAGCGCCTCGCTGCTCCCGCCATAGCCGTAGACCTGCTTGATCGGGCCACCGAGCGCACGGACGAAGTGCGGACCGAGGTCAGTGCTTCCTCCGGGCGACACCTCACCCGCGGTCATGGTCCTGTCCAACGCAAGGATCTCTTCCCACGATGTGGCGACATCGGTCCTAGAGTAGATGCTCGCAGTGTTCCTGCTCGCGCTCGGCGATCCGATGTACGCAATATCGTCGATGTCATAGCCGACAACGTCTAGGCCACCAAGCTCCTGGGTTAGGAAGCGCGGGTTCATCGTGTGGACAGTCAGCCCGTCCGGGTCCGCGGCCGCCACGGTCTGCAGCGCTCGCAGGCTTCCCGCGCCTACGAGGTTCTGGACTGTGAACCTAGGGTTGCCCGGGAAGTGGTCAGCCAAGTACCTTGCGAGCAATCGGGCGAAGGTGTCGTATCCACCGCCCGGGCTGAACCCGACGATGACCCTGATGAGCTGGCGGTCAAAGTACTCGGCCGCGTCGAAGCTAGGCATGGGCGTCGGCAGCGGTGTTGCCGTCGCTACCGCCGTTGTCGTCGTTACCGGTGTAGGAGTTGGTGGTGGAGGCGTCACGCCCGGCGGCAACGGCGTGGGTGTCGCTGTCGGGTCGGCCGGGACCGGCGTTGCCGTTGGGCTAGCCGGGACCGGCGTTGCCGTCGGGTCATCGCCGCCACAGGCGGCAAGCGCCAACGCTAGAGCAAGCGCCAGCAAGCCGGGCAGCGCCCAGCGCCGTCCGGCTCGCACGTTCCGAGCTAGTTTCGTTTCGGCCTCTCTCTGCTGTGCCATTTGGATACTCCTCAACCGAAGCGGGCCTCATAGGGGCAGGGCTACGTAACTTATCATGCGTCTATGGTCTGACCACCGTCTACAACCAAGGCGTGGCCGGTGATGAATGACGATTCGTCCGACGCGAGGAAGAGCACCGCGTAGGCAATTTCCTCGGGTTGCGCTAGGCGGTTCATCGCTCGGTTCAGGGCGGCGCTGCGGGCGCGCTCTTCCGGAGTGCGCGTCGACTGGCCGGTGGTGTCCGTTGCTCCAGGGCAGACGCAATTGACCCGGATGTAGGGCCCGTAGTCAAGCGCCAACTGCCGAGTCAGATTCACGATGGCAGCTTTGGCTGCACAGTACGCTGCGCTCTCGGGCCGCGCGAGCAGCCCGAACGTGGACGAATTGTTGACAATCACACCGTAGCGCTTAGAAAGGAAATGAGGGACGGCCGCTCGGACACCGTGAAAGGTGCTGCCGAGCGTCAGGTCGACGGAGTGGCGCCACTGGTCCTCCGGCAGTTCGTGAAGTGGATACCTGCCCGACCCGCCGCCGACATTGTTGTAAAGGATGTGGAGGTCGCCATAGGTTTCGAGGGCGGCGCCGACCATCTCCTCGCAGCCTTCCTTGGTGCTCGCGTCTGCGGCGAGGAACGTGGCTTGGCCGCCGTCCTGCGCGATGAGCTCGTCGATCCTCGGGGTGAATGAATCGTCTATGTCGACGCCTACGACCTTGGCGCCCTCACGAGCCATCAGGCGGGCTGTCGCCCGGCCGATCCCACGGTTGGCGCCGGTGACGATGGCGACCTTTCCTGCGAGGCGCCCTCGGCCCTCGGTCATCATGGCGTGTTCCTGCGGTGTTGTCGTCGTCATCCCGCTACTCCATCAACCCGCTCGCGCCGCTTCGGTCGTATGCCAGCTGATGATCTCCGAACCGGTCGCCAGCCACACGTTGGGCCTGGCGCAGATGTGCGCCAAGACGCGGTCGAGGTAAGCCAATCGGAACGGCTGGCCCATAAGGTAAGGGTGGAGGTTGAGGGAGAACACTCGTCCAGAGTTGGCGGCCTCGTCGTACACTACGTCGAATGCCTCCTCGACCATTGTGGCCCAGTCCATGACCGGCACGTGGCGCTGGCCAAGGATCTTGTCGTCGTCGAGATCCGTCGTGACGGGCAGCACATGCAGTGTGCCGGACGAAACGCTGAGGGCCTGTGGCTGCTCGTCATTGGGCCAGTCACACACGTATTGGATGCCCTCGCAGGCGAGCAGCTCCGGGGTCCGCGTTGATTCCGAGTACTCCACGCCGAACCAGCCGACGGGCCTCTGTCCCGTTCCTCGCTCCACGGCGGCCAAGCTCTCGCGGATGTACGCCAACTCCTGCTCTTCGGTCATGTCCGCCGTGATGAGGCGCTTGGAAGAGAGGCCGTGGCCAAGAAACTCCCAGCCGCGCCGCCGGCACTCTTCAACAAGGAACGGATATTCCGTCGCCACGATGGCGTCGATGGGGGCGGTTGCTCGAATGCCGTAGCGATCGAGCGCTTGCATGATGCCGTATATGCCGACCCGGTTCCCGTACTCGCGGTAGGAGTAGGTGATGATGTCAGGCGGCGGGCGATGATGGGCGGCGCCGTAGTCTTGAATCAAGGTGGTGGAGTCCGCGGGCGGCTCCCACTCGAAATGCTCTAGGTGAACGATAACGTGGAATGCGATGCGCGCATCGTTGGGCCAAGCGAGGCGCGGTCTTCCCGGCATGGGAATAAAACCGTGGTAGGGATTGTCCATCCCCGGCTTGCGCTCGGCAGGCATCAGCTCCGCTCTCTACCCATCGCCGCTTTCCGCTGGCGCAAGTGCTCGACCATGAGTTCGTAATGGTTCTCCATGTAGTAGCCGGCGATTTCGTCCGCCGTCGTCAGCCAGACGTCGTCGTGGCCCAGGATGTATGTGAAGACGTCGTCGAGATAGCGGATCCGGTGGGGCTGGCCGATGACCGACGGATGCAACGCGATGCACATCACGCGGGCGTTGTCCTTGGCTTGCTCATAGAGGACGTCGAACTGGTCTTTGCATATCTGCGCGTAGTACGGAGCGTCGTGGCCCCACCGGGTGATAACTGATTGGTCGTTCATCTCCAGCGAGTACGGCATGGAGATGAGGCGGCCAGAGCGAACGTTCAGGGGGAACGGCTGGTCGTCCTCGAACCAGTTGGCGTGGTAGAGCAGGCCCGCTTCCGCCATCAAGTCGGGGGTGTCAACGTTGGCCGACATGCCTGGTCCTAAGACTCCCTTGAGCTGCTTTCCCGTGTGCTTCCGGAGCGTTTCAATGCAATCTACGTAGAATGCTCGTTCCTCGTCAGCCGACATGCCCAGGAGGTTACGGGTGTTGTATATCCCGTGCGACATGTACGACCAGTCTCTTTCGACCATTGCATCCCGCACCTCCGGGAGGTGCTCGAGGACGGCCTCATTCAGAGAGACCGTGCATTTGATTCCATGCTTGTCGAAGACGTCGAACATGCGCCATAAGGCGATGCGGTTGCCGTAGGCATGCAAGCTATACCCGCGCACGTCGGGCGCAGGTATACGGCCCCGCTGGCCGCCGGGGGGCTCGTATTCGTAATACTCAATATTCGGTGAAACCCAAAGCGCGAGCCGCTTTCCTCCCGGCCACATTAGCTTGGGCCTATCGACAATGGGCGAATAATCGAATCGGTCGAAGGTCATCACACGCCTGACGAGTCCAAGACGTGGAGCCGATGCTACGTTGCCGCTTCAGGACGGTCAACCTTCGGTGGCGTGTAGGAATCAGTTGACAGTCCCAGGGCGTCACCATACGCTTGCTTGGCAGTGACCTAGTCTCTTGGGCGTCCAGGCCGAGAACAGGAGAGGCTCATGCTCAACGCAGCTGACAACGCGACACTGACTCAGGTCGGTCGTGGCACACCCATGGGGATCTACCTACGCCGGTTTTGGATGCCTTTCCTTCTGGCGGAGGAGCTACCTGCCCCTGACTGTCCGCCCATTCGCGTGCAACTCTTGAATGAACGCCTCGTGGCCTTCCGGGACACGAGGGGGCGCGTGGGCCTCGTTCAACAGACCTGTCCACACCGACGGGCGAGCCTGTTCTGGGGGCGCAACGAGGAGCAGGGTCTGCGCTGCGTCTACCACGGGTGGAAATTCGACGTAGACGGCAATTGCGTGGACATGCCCTCGGAGCCTGAAGCGTCCAACTTCAAGAAGAAGATCAAGATTGACGCCTATCCGTGCCAAGAGGCGGGCGGCGTGGTCTGGGCGTATATGGGGCCGTCGGAGCTGATGCCAGACTTGCCTGACCTCGGGTGGATGAATGTGCCGCCGGGGCACCGGCACATCACCAAACGGATCGAGCGAGCCAATTGGGTGCAAGGCCTCGAAGGCGGCATCGACTCTGCGCATTCCAATTATCTGCACTCGACGCTTGACCGGCACCGGCAGACCCCCGAGTGGGTCGAACGCATGGCCAACAGCCCACGCATGCGAGACCGTTACCACGCGTTCGACTCGTCGCCGCGCTTCTTTGTCCACGATACCGACTATGGCCTGTTGATCGGCGCACAGCGCGACGCGGAGCCCGACACGTTCTACTGGCGGGTAACTCACTGGGCGGCCCCGTTCTACAACCTCATCGGCCAAGAGCCTGCGGGCTCCGCCGGACCCGTAACCAAGGCAGGCAGCCTGACCTGGGTGCCGATCAACGATGCGACGACGTTCGTGTTCAAAGCGGACTGGAGAGACGACCGGCCTTTGAGTGAGCAGGAGAGGGCTGCGTGCGAGCACTTCAGCGGCCCGACCATTCCCGGCTCCTTCCTTCCCGCCGGAAACGCCGAAAACGATTACCTCATCGACCGGGAGAGACAGGCCACGGACACCTACACCGGAATCGACGCTCTTCAATGGCAAGACCTGGCGGTCCAGGAGAGCATGGGCACCGTGACCGAGCGGTCCGAAGAGCACCTGGGAGCATCCGATACCGCAATCATCCGTGTACGCCGGCTGTTGCTCAGAGGGGTCCGCGACCTGCTCGAGGGGACAGAACCGTATCCAGCGGCGCATCCCGAGGTCTACAGAATCCGTGCAGCCGAGGCGCTAATGCCGCGAGAGCAGGGATTCGAACCGGAGGTGCTCGGCTCCTTTTCCATGGCCAGGCCGTAGAAGACCCAGGAGTTGCGCATGACGCTCGGTTTGGGGAGTTCCGGCCCCTACGCCTGGCGAGCGAGGGTCGGCATGATTACGCCTTCCAGCGTTCACGAGTTGAACTCGTACGAGTTCTACCTGATGGCGCCTGAGGGCGTTAGCGTCGCGATGACATCGCTTCAAGCACCGGAGGGGTGGGGGCCTGACGCCGATTGGTTCGTCCGGTTGGAGGCAGCGACCGAGGAGATAGCGGAGCGCGGGGTGGGATCGCTAGTCCAAGCAGGCGTACCGAATATCGCACACCGCGGCTGGCCCTTGCATGAGTCGATCGTTCAACGTATCGCAGCGGTCACGGACATCCCCGCGGCGACCGACATGGGGGCGTGCATCGAGGGCATGCAACGACTTGGCATGACGCGAGTCGTGATGCTGAGTCCATTCGACGTGGCGGACAACGAAGCGCTGGCGACGTACGTGGGCAACGCCGGAATCGAGATCGTCGCCTTCGACTCCATCGTGAACCACACGGGTACTGGGAAACGGCCAGCAGTGCTGTCGATGACGCCTCTTGACATGGTGTACCGCGTAGCCCGCGCCCTCTACTGGAAGAACCGTGACCGGGCAGACGGAGCCTGGATAACGGGCGCCGGAATGCCGAGCGTCAGCGTAATCGAGCCGCTCGAGACGGATATCAACGCGCCGGTCGTGACGAGCATGCAGGCGATGGCGTGGACCGGTATGCGGCTCACCGGTTTGACGGAGCGAATCGAAGGGTTCGGGCGGCTCGTCAAGGAGTTTTAGCCCAGCTCCACGCAAAGACCTACGGACCGTGGGCTGTGAAGACAGCTACGCGGCACGTTGAGCACTGGAGGCACGAATGGCCTGGGTCTCTGTCCCATCCGGCCCTTACGCCTGGCGAGCAAGGGCGGGCATGATAACGCCGTCCGGGGTGCATGAAATGAACTCGTTTGAGTTCTACCTGATGGCGCCCGAAGGCGTTAGCGTCACGATGACATCGTTGCACACCGGTGGAGGGTGGGGCCCCGGCATCGACTCTTTCGTCCGATTGGAGGCTGCGACCAAGGAGATCGCCGCACGCGGCGTGGAGTCGCTCGTTCAAGCGGGCACACCACACGTCGTCCACCGTGGCTGGCCTTACCACGAGACCATTGTCCAACGTATCGGCGCAATCACGGAAATCCCGGCAGCAACCGACATCGGGTCGTGCATCGACGCAATGCAGAAGCTGGGAATGTCGCGAGTCGTGCTGCTCAGCCCGTTCAAGGACCCGGACAGCGAGGCGTTGGCCGCCTACGTGGGCAACGCCGGCATCACGGTCGTTGCCTGGGATTCCATTCTGGATCACCTCGTTGGTTCCAGTGGCCGCTTCAACTACGACATGTCTTCACTGCCGCTGGCGACGGTTTACCGGGTAGCCCGCGATCTCTATAGAAGGAACCGCGACGAGGCCGACGGCGTGTGGATCACCGGGGCCGCGATGCCGACAGTCGGCATCGTCGAGTCCCTCGAGATGGACATTGATGCGCCGGTGGTGAGCAGTATGCAGGCGATGGGTTGGGCGAGCATACGGCTAACCGGGCTGACGATGCGTATCGAAGGTCGGGGACGGCTCGTTCGGGAGTTCTGACTCTCGGCGCAGGCGCCCACCTTCAGCAGGCGAATCGTGGAATCCAGTGTGAGAGATAACCATGCGTTTCGGAATATTCCTAGAGTTCTCGCGCATCGAAGGGGTAACTCCCGCGGACGCCTATGCTAGAGGCCTCCATGAGTCTGCGGTTGCCGAGGAGGCGGGGCTCGATGTTGTGCACCTTTCGGAGTTCCACTTCAACCCGGTGCGGGTGCTTTCCTCGCCGTTGGTGATGGCAGCGGCGATTGCCGCGCGCACCAAGCGGGTGCGCGTCGGGACGTCGGTGCTCGTCCTTCCGCTCGCGAACCCGCTGCGTACGGCTGAAGAAACGGCGGTGCTCGACCACATCAGCGGGGGGCGGCTCGACGTTGGCGTGGGGCGTAGCTCCTTCGAGCGGGCCTATCTGGGCTACAACATGCAGCGTAGCGAGAGCCGCGATCGGTTCACCGAATGCATGGATATTCTCATTGGGCTGTGGACACGAGACGGTTTCTCGTACGAGGGGCAGTTCTATTCGTACAACAACGTCACACTCATGCCGAAGCCGGTACAGCAGCCCCACCCGCCGGTATGGATCGCAGCAACCAACGACGACACGTTCCCGATGGTCGCGCGAATGGGATTCTCGCTGTTCGTCGGCCTGCGCGAGTTCGGCCTTCCCCGAGTGAAACAGCAGGTCGCAACCTATCGCGCCGCGTGGGAAGAGAGCGGACACGAAGGCCCAGCTCGCATCTCCTTGAGGCTGCCCATGTACATCGCTCCGACTCACGAGGAGGCCATTAGGGAGGCCGAGCCCAGCTTCATGCGCCAGTTCAATAGCCCAGTGGTGCAGTCAAACGCGATCACGCCAGAGGAGATCGCGGACACCGCCTGGGAGAACGTTGTCGGCCGCCGGGCGATCGTCGGCTCACCAACCACGGCGATCCAGCAGATCAAGGCGCTGAAAGATGCGCTTGGAATCGAGGAGGTCGTGGGCGAGCTCAACGCGGGCGAGCATATTCCTCCAGAGCTTACCGAACGGTCGGTCCGCCTACTCGGAACTGAGGTTGCCCCGGCGTTCAGGTGATGGTGTTGCAGGCGCCTGACTTGAGAAGCGTCACCCCTGAGAACCCTCAGACTCCCCGGGGAGGTTCTGGGTATGAAGCGTCCGGTGACGGATTAGGGAGCAATCTTAGGGCAATGCGGCGGAATCTCAGAGTAGCGGGTATGTCAGGAGAGACATTCATCTGGATGACTAGTTATTTGACACCTGTGAATCGACGAACATAGACTCCACGATGGCAAGGCAAGTTCGCAGTGCGGCTGCTGGAACGAGAATCCGCTGCGACACTGCCGCCTAACTTGAATGACTGCGATAGGGTGTAAAGGGCGGAGTAATACTGTACCGGCGAGGCGGGGGTGAGCGTTCGAGAGTGACCCTGCAAAACCGTACCCCCGCCGCCTTCCATAGAGTTCGAGGCAACTCGAACCGCTCTCAGCCCTAGGGGTCCGTGCCTGTCCGAGTTGGAATGTTCCCCATGCCGACCCGCTGCGTCGTCGCCCACATCCCAGTTGAACATGCGGAGGAGCTCGCCCGCCGTGCTTCGACGCGATTCTCCTATTGAATGATACTGAAAGTGATAATGATCCCTTTCGCCACCAGTATTTACTCTTGGTATTGGTTGAGTATGGTGCCCCCGACAGGACTCGAACCTGCAACGCCCGGGTTAAAAGCCCGGCGCTCTGCCATTTGAGCTACAGGGGCACGGGACTAGCTTAGCGGATGGCGCCCGTTAGGAGAGGGCGGGCGAACAGCGCGCTGAAGCGATGGAGCGGCCAGTAGGCCACCCATATCTTGCCGACGATATTCTCCGCCGGCACGTTCCCCCAGTGACGTGAGTCATCACTCTGTCGACGGTTATCGCCCATCACGTAATACTCGCCATCCGGGACCGTCCGTTCCGCAATGGTTTCCCCAGACTCCCTCTCGACGTAGGGTTCGTCGATCACGGCTCCGTTGCGATAGACGTTGCCCCGCTGGATGCGAATGTTGTCGCCCGGCAGGCCGATGATGCGCTTCACGAAGTTCTGGCGCTCGTCCCGCGGCCATCGGAAGACGACCACGTCGCCGTATCCTGGCCCCCCCACCGGATGCCACGACTCTTTCTCGCCCGCCTCCAGTCCCGGAATCCAACGGGCCGCTCGCTGCGCATCCACCTCCGTGTAGGCCAGCTTATTGACCAGCACCCGGTCGAAGTTCTCCAGTAGCGGGAGCATGCTCGGACCCTCGACCCGGTAGTTCTGGACCGCCGATTGGAGCAGAAGGACGAGGAAGACCGCCAGGGCGACCGTCTCGATTGTTTCGCGGAGGACGGATTGCATAAGGAGAGGGCGGCCCCGGAACAGCCGCGCCCTTTCATTATACTCGCGGGCGATAGAATGCCCCCTCGGAGCGGCGCTGAAGCCTCTTGCGGAACCAACCCGAAAAGACCATTTCAAACGACGACGAACAGCAATGGGTCGCCCGCTCCCAAGACGGCGACCTCGTCGCGTTCAACGCCATCGTCGAGCGCCACCAGTCCCTCGCCTATAACGTCGCGCTCCGGATGCTGCGGGACCCCGCATCGGCGGAGGATGTCACTCAAGAGGCGTTCTTTTCCGCGTACCGGAACATCAGCCGCTACCGGGGCGGCAGCCTGCGAGCGTGGCTGCTGGCCATTGTGGCGAACCGCGCCCGCGACGTCCTGCGCTCTCCCGCCCACCGGCGCGCTTCATCGCTGGAGCAGTACACGGAAGGCGGCGACCCAGCAGGCCCTTGGCCCGACCCCGGCCCGCAACCCGACGAGTCCGTCGAGCGCGCCGAGACCGTACGGCTCGTTCGCGACGCCGTCGCCCGCCTGCCCGACGACCAGCGCCTCGTCGTGACGCTCGTGGACCTGCAAGGCCTGGACTACGAGGAAGCGTCCCAGGCGACGGGCGTGAATATCGGCACGGTCAAGTCGCGGCTGTTCCGCGCGCGCCAGCGACTCCGCGAGCTCCTGCGGGACCACGTGGAACTTTCCAGCGAGCATTCCCGTCAGAACGGAGAGGCGGAATGATAGGCGGACTGTTCAGCAAGAATCGGCGCAGACGCGAGGAGCTGCTCATGCGGTGCCTCGACGGCTCGCTCGACGCGGCAGGCGAGCGGGAGCTTTCGGACGCGGCTCGGACAGACCCGGCCCTTGCTCGAGAGATCGCCGAGCTCGAGGGTGTCACAGCGCTCCTGAAGGCGCAGCCGGACGTTCCGGCGCCCCGGTCCTTCGCGCTGCCCTACGCCCCAAGGCCGGCTACGGCAAACGAGGGGCGCGGGCTGCTGCGGTGGATGCAGACCGCAACAGCAGCCACGGCCGTCTTGCTCATCGCCCTCATCGGCGCGGACATCGGAGGCGTCGGCCGCGACGCCGAGCGCTTCTCCGCCGACCCGGCCGACTCGATGGAGACGGTGGGCCTAGCGTCCGATAGCATGGCTATGCAGAGCGAGTCCCTCACGTCGGAGGCCGCGCCGGTCGGAGCAGCCGACCCGATTCCCGAGAGCATGCGCCAGGCGAGCGGGCGGGCCGCGTCCGCGCCGGATGCGGCTTCCGAGGCGGCTACGGCGCCGCTCGCCCTCGAGGCCAGCGACGAAGCCGAGCTCGGCGGCGATGGCGAAGCCACCGGTCCATCGGCCCTTCGCTGGGCGCAGCTGGCCCTAGGACTTACCATGGTGCTCCTCGCCCTCGGAATCGTCGCTCTCAGGCGCCGCGCCTCGCGCACCGACATCTAGCAGCGATGGGAACTTTTCACGTATCGTTCCGTCTACCCAGTGACGGGGCGCCCTTTCCCCTTCCCGCCTGTGGGCAATGCCAACGAACCAGGAGCGGGACTCAGGTGGCATGAAATGACTATTTCGAACGTAGTACGGCGGCGGTCGAGGGGACTGCTGCTCCTGGCAAGCGCGCTAGCGGCGATCGCACTGTTCGCGGCCTGCTCAGGCTCCGAGGAAAACGGCGATAGCGACGCCCCCTTGCCGGCTTCAGCAGTCGGCGGAGACGTATCCATCTACAACACGACACAGGTCGGCATCCGCGCATCCGGCTACGGAGTCGCCTCCGGCACGCCGGACAACGCGGCCCTTTCGCTCGGCGTCGAGGCGCTGCGCGACAGTGTGAGCGAGGCGCGAGCCGATGCCGCAAGCGCCCTCACGGCCATCGTGACCGAGCTGCGCGCGGCAGGCGTGGCGGAGGATGACATACGGACGTCGTACTTCTCCATCAACCCACGCTACCAGTACTTGCGCGAGGGCGAGCAGCAACTACTCGGCTTCCAGGTAACGAATACCCTGAACGTCACGCTCCGCGACCTCAACTCCACCGGCGACGTCGTGGACCGCGCCGTTGGGGCGGGCGGCGACCTCACGCGCGTAAACAGCATCGCCTTCCGCATAGAAGACACTACCGCACTGGAGCGCGAAGCCCGCATCAGCGCGATACAAGACGCTGTGGAGAAGGCGGACCTCTATGCCACGCAGCTGGAGGTTACTCGCGGCACACTCGTCTCCGTATCGGAGGGCGGCGCCGACTCCTTCCCCTTCGCTGAGGCGCGATTCGCGATGGCGGCCTCGGATTCAGCAGGCCCGCCGACGCAGTTCTTCGCCGGTGAGCTAGAGGTTAGCGTGGAAGTGCAAGCCGTATTCGCCATCGAGTAGCGGCTTCGGTCACCCGTTAAAGACAGAGGGAGCGCCCGCGACGATCGCGGCGCTCCCCCTGCGCGTCGGCCTCGTTCGTTTCGACCGCAGTCGCTCCCCTGCTACGTCTCCAATGGCGTGTCGTCGCGGTTGGCCCATTCGCCCATCGAACCGTCGTACATACAAGCTGGCGGGTGGCCGATCAACGCCAGGACGAATGCTGCGTGCGCCGCACGCACTCCGCCCTGTCAGTAGATGTGTACGGTCTTCTCAGGCGTTATCCCGAGACCGCGCGTGAGGGCCTCCAGTTCCTCCGGGGGCTTGAACGTATCGTCGGCGGCCATCAGATGCGTCCATTCCAGATGAACCGCGCCCGGCACGTGACCGAAGCGGGCATTGCCCCGAGCGTTCTCTCCGCTGTACTCGGCGTCCGAGCGGACGTCCCAGATAACGACGTCGTCTCGTCCGATCGCGGACTTGAGCTTCTCCACCGTGGACTCGGTCTCGTGGTCCGGCCCCTTGGGGGTGAATACGCCACCGGCGGCGACCGTCGAAGGGCCCGACTCGACCGCCCTCCTCTCCGCCACCCACTTGGTCCATCCGCCGTTGAGCACCTTCACGTTCGTGTGCCCGTAGTAGTTGAGCACCCACCACAAGCGCCCAGCGTCGCGACTGTGGAAGCGGTCGTAGCCGACCACCAGCGTATCGTCGCCGATGCCGACGGACTCAAACCAGGCTTTGGCCTCGTCCGGGGGCGCGACCAGCCGCGTGCTCTCTGATCCTTTAATCTGCCAGGTGGGCGAGAGTGCGGCACCGGGGATATGCGCTGCTTCGAAGTCGCCGCCTTCCTGGGCCATCTCAATCACCCGGACGTTGGGGTCGCCGAGGCGGTCGGCGAGCCAGTCAGTCTCGACGAGCAAGTCTGCGCGAGGGTAGTCGGCCATGTCGTCCTCCAAAGCGTTATGGGTCGGCGGGAGTGTCCCCAAGGGCGTTGCTTCTGTCAACCGCAATCGACGGCGGACGGGCCAGGAGCGCGCTGATTGCGCCCAACCCCAGGACGACACTGAAACTCACGAACGCCCATGTGTACTCCCCGCCCGTCGCGTCGAACACCAGGCCGGCGAACAGCGGGCCCGCCGCATTCGACCCCACCACAATCGGGTGCGTCAGGCCCCTGATCGTCCCTATCGACTCCCGGCCGAAGTAGTCTGCGTAGACCACCGGCAGCATCGCGAAGATGCCCCCGAACGCCATCGACTCCAAGAACGTGAAGACCGCGATAGGCGCGTCCGGCGGCACCACAAGGGCAACGAGCATCGCCGCCGCCCCCGCGGCCATCGATACGGAGATTACGACGCGGCGCGGCATGAATCCCATCAGCCACGCCGCAAGGAACCCGCCGATGAGCATCCCTATCGCGTGAAGCAGCAGCACCGGCCCAACCCATGCGTCGGCGAGGCCCCTGTCCAGGAAGAAGGGAATGCGATGTACGCCGAACCCTCCGCCGACGAGCATCACGCCCATGTGCGTCAGCATGAGGAACCAGAACGATGACGTACGGACCGCCTCGCGCGCCGTCCAGTTGCGCTCGGCCCAGGCGCGTTCGGCAGGACTAATGCGCGACCCGGCCGGGGCCGGCGCCGGACGCGGGCGGCCGTCGGGGTGCAGGCCGATCTCCTCCGGCCTGCGCGCGATAATCGTCAAGAGGGGCGCGGCCGCAATCAAGGTCACCACCGCCCCCAGCGCCCAGAACGCTTCCCGCCAGCCCACGTTCGCTATCACCAACGCGGCGAGCACTGGCCAAATGCCCAGCCCTATCCTGCTGCCGTTCACGGCGACCGCGGTCGCGAAGGCCCGGCGCCGGATGAACCAGTTCGCTATGACCGTATGGGCCGCCAGGTTCTGGATGCTCATCATGGCGGCCCGGCCCACTGAGAAGACCAGATAGAGCGCGACGAGGCTCCCGACGAACCCCATGCCGATGAGCGACGCCCCCATCATCAGTGCGCCGCCCCCCATCACCAGCCGGCCGCCGTACTTGTCCAACGCGCGGCCCACGAGGGGTCCCGCCAGCCCGGCCATCACCGTCGCGAAGCTGAACGCGCCGGCGATGGCGGTGCGCGACCACCCGAACTCCTCGGTCCACGCCGGAATGAATATGCCGAAGATGGGCGCGGCAAGCGTGCCGCTCAGCATCATGGTGACGGACACCGCCCCCGCGACCACCCACCCGTAGTAGAACGGCGTCCGATGAGCTAGGCCGCTGAAAAGGGGCACGCGCCCCTACGCCGAGGCCGGCGTGCGCTGCTTCACTAGCGTCTCGCGGGCGACGAACAGGAGCAGGAAGGCCGCGATGAGCAGCGCCGGCGCGTACACGAGAAACACCACCCCCGCCCCGAACTGAATCGACAGGTAACCGCCCAGCAGCGGGCCCGTTATCGCCCCGACCTCCGCAAACGTCCGCCGCAACGCCTGCAGACGCGCCCGCACAGCCTCCGGCGCAACGTCGTATGTCGACGTCGCCACGGAGCCGAGCGACAAGCCATTCGAGAAACCCATCAGGACCGCTATCACCATCAACGGGCCGAAAGAGTCCATGAACGGAATCAGCAGGAACGCGACGCCAGGTATCGCCGTGCTCGGGACTGTCGCCCACTTCCTGCCCACCTTGTCCACGATGAAGCCGGCGGGAACGATCATCACCAGCGACCCCATCGACACCACGAAGAAGAGCCTCCCGATGTCCGCCGCCGACATGCCGATTTCGGCGGAGTAGACCGGCAGGATGCCTTGGTACGCCATGCGGTACAGCATCATGCTCGCCGTCGCGAACACCAGCACAACGTAGGTCGACCGCAACTGGGGGTCGATCTGCAGGATCAGGCCCCTCAACCGGGCGAACCAGCTTTCGCGTTGAAGGGCGGGGGCCACGTCGGCTTGGGGGCGGTGATGCCGGTGGCCGCTCGGAATGAACAGTCCCAGCAGGAAGACCCCGGCCGCCAGGCCCGTGTAGACGTAGAACACCGGCCGGAAGCCGATCTCGTCTCCGAGCACGCCGCTCAGCAGCGCGCCGAGTCCCATGCCGACGCCGTGGAACCCCATGAACCCGCTCATCAGTCTGCCCCGTTGCTCCGGACGCACGAGGTCGACCCCGGCCACCTCGCGCCCCAGCATCCACCCGCTGTCCGCCGCCCCCGCGATGAACAATGCGACCAGCAGCGGCCAGAACCACGGCGTCACCGCGCCAATGAGCACGGACACGCCTATCACCAGGGGCCCGACCGTCACCGCCGGGCGGGTGCCGAAACGGTCTATCAGTATGCCGCCGAGGGGCTGGCCGAGGAGACGGCCCGCGGCGAACGCCGTCACCGTCTGCGCGCTGATGCCGCCGGAGATTCCGAACTCGCTGGCTATCAGCGGAATGATGGGGAACAGCATCCCGTGACCGGAGCCAAGCAGGATGGTCGTCGAGTACAGCGTAGTGAGTCCGCGAGCCGTTGGCCCAAGCCTCATCGGTGCTCCGGAGCTAGAGATGCGCCAACTATAGCACCGCATCGGAGCGCTGTAGCCTCGCCCCGGCCGGCACGCGTGTTCGCGGGTATGACGAGGGGGCCAAGATATCCCTGCAAGATTGCCCGCGGCTTGAAATATGGCGGATAAGGCCGCGGATTGGCGCCACTCAGACGAAATTCGGGATTCTAGTGGCGCGACGCCGAAACGGACGCCGCATTGCTTGGTAAGCGGCATTCCCTAGATGGTGGTGGGGAGCAGAGGGTCCTTGGCGGCGCCTCGCTCGCGACTGTCCCGACCCGGTAGGATTGGATAGGAGCAAGGCCGTGGCCATGCTCACGCCCATCGCGGCACAGGCTTCACTGCAATGCCGGTTTATGACGTTATCGCCGCAAACGCTGACGGAATCGCGAAGTTGACACCCTTGGAAACCCTGCCTAGGCTAACCACAACTCGCCGCCGCTCGGCTGGCTACAAGCCACTCCGAGGTAAAAGGTACGATCCCTCCGTAGCCAAACAAAGGCCGGCAACAGGCGAGCTACCCCTTCTTTTCGGTATCCCCGAACCAGATACTCCATCCGCCCCCCCCCCTGACACCTCAAACAGAAGGCGTGGCGCGGAAGATTTGGCGCGCCTCGCGAGGAGGCGGCAAAAACAAGCTCAGGACTACCGCTCCCATGCGAGGACACCTCCGCTTGGGACATGGATGAGGTGCAATAGATGACAGAAGCAACCGGCATTGAGATCAGCAGGGCTAGGTGGCTGCGCATAGCAGCGCTCATCGCGCTGGCTATCGGGGCGCTCTTCATGATCGGCGCTTGCGGCGATGACGAAGAACCCTCGACCCTACGCGTGGGCATGCTCGCCGACTACAACTCGCTCGACCCGCCGCTGCTCCTTGGGTTACCGGACATCGTAACGGCGCAGGCCACGTATGACGTACTGGTGAACCGCAACCCCGACTTATCGCTGCAGCCCATGCTGGCGACCGGCTGGACCACCAACGATGACGCCAGCGAATGGACCTTCGAGCTACGCGAGGGCGTCAACTTCCACTCGGTCAACGATGAGGAGGAGGTCCAAACGGGCAAGGAGTTCAAGGCTGAGGACGTGATCTTCACCTTCAAGCGAATGTTCGAGGTGAACTCCCCGCTCGCCAGCGTCATGGCGGAGCCTACGGACATCGTGGCCGTCGACGACTACACAGTGCGCTTCGAGTTCGGCACGCCCAACGCGGTCCTGCTCGAGTCGCTCGTGAAGTACCACGCCTACATAACCCCGTCCGACCTGGATACCGAGCGCGCGCCCCTCGAGACCTTCGGGACGGGCCCGTTCATCATGACCGAGTTCATCGTCGGCGAGCGCGCCAGTTTTGTGAGAAACGAGGACTACTGGTGGGAGGACCACCCGAAGGTGGACCGCCTCGAGTACATCTTCCTCCCCGACCCCACCACACGGGCCGAGGCGCTGAAGGCCGGGACCATCGACGTAATCTACGACTTGGACATCGCAAGCATCCCCGGCCTCCGCGAGCACCCCGACACCAAGGTCATCATCGCGCCAAGCGGCAGCTACATGAACATCGCGATGGATGTCCGGGAGGCGCCCTTCGACAACAAGCTCGTGCGCCAGGCCATGCAAGCGGCGACCGACCGAAACGCCATCCTCCAAGGCGCCCAGTTCGGCATTGGCAGCGTCGCGTACGACCACCCAATCACTCCGGTCGACCCGGTTTTCAACGAGTCCTGCAAGCCGCCGGACTACGACCCCGAGTTCGCCAAGAGCCTGCTGGCCCAAGCCGGATACCCGGATGGCATCGACGTGACGCTCTACACGAGCACCGCTGGCGCGGCGATGGTCGAGATGTCGACTGTGTTCAAGGAACGCGCCGCCCCGGCGGGAATCAACGTCAACATCGAGGTCACGCCCGAGGACGGCTATTGGTCGGACGTCTGGCTGCAGAAGCCCTTAACGACAGTCTGGTGGGGCGGAAGGCCTCCATTCGAGGCGATCAGCGTTGTCTACCCGACCGGCGCTCCGTGGAACGAGGCCTACTACAGCAACCCTGAGCTGGACTCCTTGCTGGAGCAAGCGCTGGGCGAGGCGGAGCTCGAAGCGCAGAAGGAGATATTCGGCAAGATACAGTGCATCTTGGTGGATGAAGTGCCGCGCATCATCCCAGTGTTCAGGCCGGTCTCTCTGGGCATGCGCAACAACGTCGAAGGACTGCTGCCCATGTGGGACGCAACCATGATCCTGCACACCGCGTACATTGACGAGTAGCCGAGGCTCCTCCTGCCGGCTGGGCATACAACCAGCCGGCAGGAGGTTCCCACCGGAGTCGTAAACCATGGTCCGATTCCTGACAAGACGCATCAGCCTGATGGCGGTCACCCTGCTGGTGGTTTCCGCGGCCATCTTTATCGTGACCGAGGTCCTGCCCGGCGACGTGGCCAACATGATGCTCAAACAGGACGCGACGCCCGAACGTCTGGAAGCTCTCCGTGTGGAGCTGGACCTGAACCGGCCTGCCGTGGAACGCTACTTCAGCTGGATCGGGAACGCGCTTACCGGCGACTTGGGCGAGTCGTACGTCATCAAGCGCCCCATCATGGAGATTGTGCCCCGGCGCCTCAACCACTCACTGATGCTCGCCGTATTCGCCCTCGTCTTCGGCATTCCGACAGCGGTCGCCGCAGGCGTCTGGGCCGGCGTGCGCCCAAACCGGGCCTTCGACCGTGTGATGAGCGTGATCGGCGTCGTGGGCATATCACTGCCAGAGTTCGTCACCGGGGTGCTGTTGATATTGCTGCTATCGTCGACGCTCCACCTGCTGCCGCCTTCGAGCATCATGCTGCCCGGCGAGAGTCCGCTCACCCGGCCGGAAATCCTGGTAATGCCCGCGCTAACGCTCACGGTTGTTCTATTCGGATACATCATGCGCATGACTCGCGCGAGTGTTATAGAGGTCATGCAAACTCCCTACGTCCGCACAGCGGTCCTGAAGGGACTTCCGATGCGGATGGTGATTCGCCGCCATGTTCTCCCGAACGCCATGCTGCCCACCATCAGCATCATCGCCATGAACTTCGGCTGGATGCTGGGAGGGCTCATCATCGTAGAGGCGGTCTTCGCCTACCCCGGCTTGGGGCTCATGCTCCTCCAGGCCATCCAGAACCGCGATGTCCCGCTGCTGGAGGCGTTGTCCCTGCTCGTGGCGGGGACCTACGCGCTCAGCAACCTCATCGCGGATATGAGCTACGCGGCGCTTGACCCCAGGATAAGGCTGAGCTAATGGCTACTATCACTTTGGGAAACGTCCGGCAGACGAGTCCTCTCGACCTGGTGAGGTCGGCGGGGGCGAGCATCCGCCGCGCCGTCGGCGCATTCATTCGTCTCGCTTGGGCAACCAAGACCGGACGGGTCGGCCTGCCCATCGTGGCCGTGCATATTGTCCTGGCCCTCATAGGACCGTTTCTCGCCCCCTACTCGGCCACCGACTTCAACTACTACGCGTCTGGGGAGCTCAAACAGTTCGTGGGGCCTTCCTGGGAGTTCTGGCTGGGCAGCGATCAGTTCGGACGCGATGTGCTCAGCCGCGTGATGTCAGGAGCGACCTCGCTCATCGGCATGTCTGTCGCTGGAGCGGCCCTTGGCGTCGGAGCAGGGACGGCCATTGGCATGAGCAGCGCCTACAAAGGCGGGAAAGCGGATGACGTCGTCATGCGGGTGATGGACGGCTTGATGTCCTTCCCCTCGCTGCTGCTGGCCTTGCTGGTCATCGCGACCTTGGGCGCAAGGACTCCCCCCGTGGAATGGCTGGACTCGTTGTGGGACGAGACTCTCGTTATTGTGACCATCGCAATCGTGAACACGCCGCGCGTCGCGCGGGTCATGCGCAGTGTGACCCTCTCGATCAAGGAGGCAGAGTTCGTCCAGAACGCAAAGCTGCGCGGCGAGAGCTCCGCATACATCGTGTTCCAAGAGATTCTGCCCAACACGCTGCCGACGCTGGCCGTCGAGATGTCGGTGCGGCTGAGCTACGCCGTCCTGCTCGTCTCCTCCCTAGGGTTCTTAGGGATGGGCGTCCAGCCGCCGTCGCCTGACTGGGGTCTGATGATTAGCCAAAGCCGGCAGTTCCTGTTCAGCGCCCCTTGGGTGGCGCTCGCCCCCGTCGTGGCCGTCGCTTCTTTGGTCGTCGGCGTGAATCTGCTGGCGGACGGCATCAAGCAAGCGCGCGGACTGCCTCAGAGGGACGCATGATAGCCACGAGCCCGATGCAAACTGCGGTTGCGGACCAGCCATTGCTCAAAGTGGACGGCCTCTCCGTCACCTTCTTCACACCCACTGGGTCTGTGCAGGCGATCCGGGACGCCTCCTTTGAGATCAAGCGCGGCGAGGTCGTCGGCCTCGTAGGCGAGTCAGGCTGCGGCAAGTCGACGACGGCCTTTGCCATCATGGGATACCTGCCCGGCGAGCCAGAGATCGGGGGGTCGATTTCCCTCAGTGGCCAGGATATGGCAGGGCTTGGGTCTGGCGAGCTCCGTAAGCTGCGAGGGAACCGCATCGCAATGGTCTACCAAGACCCAGCGCTCGCGCTGAACCCGACCATGAAGGTCGGCCTTCAAATCCAGGAGGTCCTCCGCGAGCACCTGAGCCTCGACGCTTCGCAGGCTGTCAACCGAGCGGCGGAGCTGATTGTGAGCGTCGGCCTGCCCGACTTCGAGCGGATTGCTCAAAGCTACTCCCACCAGCTCAGCGGAGGTCAACAGCAGCGCATCGTCATCGCCATGGCCTTGGCGTGCGACCCCGACCTCCTCCTGATGGACGAGCCGACTACCGGGCTGGACGTTACGACCGAAGCAACCATCCTCGACCTCGTCGCAGACCTCAAAGGCCGGGTGAACGCCGGCATCCTGTACGTCAGCCATAACCTTGGCGTCATCGCCCGCGTAGCCGACCGCGTCGTCGTTATGTACGCGGGGCAGACGGTGGAGCAAGCGCCGGTCCGCGATCTGTTCAAAAACCCCCGGCACCCATACACCGTCGGTCTGCTGAGCTGCATCCCCAGGTCGATTGCCGACGCCGGAGCGGTCACCAGGCTACGGAGTATCCAAGGGTCCGTTTACGCCGGCGCCCAAGCGGACTCCGGTGCATGCCTGTTCGCCGACCGGTGCCCCATGGCCCAGGACCGCTGCCGCCGCGAGGTCCCCGAATCGGTCTCCGTGGGCGAGGGCCACGAGTCTCGATGCTTCTTCCCCGACAACGTCAGTCCGGACCTCTGGGGCGAGGAAGTAGAGCGGGCGGCGACGCAGCAGACCACTAGCGAGTCAACCCTGACCGTCAAAGGACTTCATCGCGTTTACGGTCGATGGCAGCGGAAATACCTCTTCTTCGGCCCACGAGTGAAGCCCCCTGTCCGAGCGGTGGAGAACATCGACTTCAACGTCGGGGCCGGACGCACCGTGGGAATCGTTGGCGAGAGCGGCTCAGGCAAGACCACCGTGGCCCGCAGCATCGTTGGCCTCGTGCCGCGAGACAGCGGCGACTTAGAGCTGAGAGGAGAAGACCTGCCGCCGGGCGCCGAAGACCGCAACGCCGAGCAGAAGGCGTCGCTCAGGATGGTCTTCCAGAACCCGACCTCTTCCTTGAACCCGCAACTCCCCGTGCGTCACACCATCCTCCGGCCCCTGCAGAAGTTCACTGACCTGGACTCGAGGGAACGGGAAGAGCGAGCAATCAAGCTGCTGGAGGCCGTCGGCCTCGACGGCTCCTACATGGACCGCCAGCCGCTTCAGTTGAGCGGGGGGCAGCAGCAGCGAGTGGCGCTCGCGGCCGCGTTCGCCGGCGACCCGGAGCTCATCGTCGCCGACGAGCCCGTCTCCGCGCTCGACGTCTCCGTCCAAGCGCAAGTGCTCAATCTGCTGGAGGACCACCAGCGCGAGAAGGGAACATCGTTCGTTTTCATCTCCCACGATTTGGGAGTCGTGCGCTACGTGTCCGACGAGATTGTCGTGCTCTACGCGGGCCATGTTGCGGAATCGGGCCCTGCTCAGGATGTCCTCGCCACGCCGTCGCACCCGTACACGGAAGCCTTGTTGTCCGCGGCGCCCATTCCCGACCCGGACGCCATCCCCCCGACTATCCGTCTGAGCGGCGCAGTGCCGACGCAGCACGAGGAGTTCGTGGGCTGCTTCTTCGCCGCCCGCTGCCCGCGCAAGATTGGGGCCATCTGCGACGAATCCCCACCCCCGGTGCAGACCGGCGCAGACTCGCCAACGCACGAGATCCACTGCCACATTCCTCTCGAAGAGCTGGCTCGACTCCAAAGCGCCCCAAGCGTCCCAACCGCCTAACCCTCCCTGCATCCGAAGAGAGGCCATCAGTTCCTCTCCCGTCCGCCGGGCGCGGGCGTCCGCCGGGAGTCGGTGCGCGTCGGCTATACTTACTCGTACCGCGTAACGGCCAGTTGCGCAGGCCATGGAGGCGCCATGACTGGTGTGGATCTGAGTAAGATCGTCTCCCTCGCCAAACGGCGAGGGTTTGTTTTTCCGTCGAGCGAGATTTACGGGGGCATCGGCTCCAGCTGGGACTACGGCCCCCTCGGCGTCGAGCTCAAGCGCAACGTCAAGGAGGCCTGGTGGCGGGCGATGGTCTACGAGCGCCCCGACGTGGTGGGCCTCGACAGCGCCATCATTCAGAACCCGCAGGTCTGGATCGCCAGCGGTCACGCCGCCAACTTCACCGACCCCCTCGTCGAGTGCCCCAACTGCCGCAAGCGCTACCGCGCCGACCAGCTCGACGACCCCTCACGATGTCCCGACGACGGAGCGACGCTCTCCGACCCGCGCATGTTCAACCTCATGTTCAAGACCTTCGTCGGCCCCGTCGAGGACTCGGCCAACCAGGTCTACCTGCGCCCCGAGACCGCCCAAGGCATCTTCATCAACTTCGACAACGTCGTGACCGCGACACGCCTGAAGCTGCCCTTCGGCATCGCCCAGATAGGCAAGTCCTTCCGCAACGAGATCACTCCCGGCAACTTCATCTTCCGCACCCGCGAGTTCGAGCAGATGGAGATGGAGTTCTTCGTCAAGCCAGGCGACGACGACGAGTGGCACGAGCACTGGATCCAGCAGCGGTTCGCCTGGTATACGGCCCTCGGCATCAAGGAGGAGAACCTCCGTCTACGCCCACACGACCCCGACGAGCTGGCCCACTACGCCAAAGCGACCTCCGATGTCGAGTACCGCTTCCCCTGGGGCTGGGGCGAGCTCGAAGGCATCGCCAACCGCACCGATTTCGACCTCAGTCAGCACCAGGCCTCCTCCGGCAAGACCATGACTTACTTTGATCAGGAGCTGAACGAGCACTACTTCCCCTACGTCATTGAGCCCGCCGCCGGTGTGGACCGCGCCGCCCTCACCTTCATGTTCGACGCCTACGACGAGGAGATGGTCCCGACCGGAGACGGCAAGGAGGAGGCGCGCACCGTGCTCCGCTTCCACCCGGACATCGCGCCCCTCCAGGTCGCGGTCCTGCCTCTCAGTCGCAACCAGAAGCTCGCCCCCGCGGCCCACGAGGTATACGCGCAGATGCTCCGCTCCTTCCGCTGCCAGTACGACGACGCCCAGTCCATCGGCCGCCGGTACCGCCGCCAGGACGAGATCGGCACTCCGCTCTGCGTGACCATCGACTTCCAGACCGTCGAAGAGGACCAGGCCGTCACCATCCGCAACCGTGACACCATGGCCCAAGTCCGCGTCCCAATAGCCGAGCTCGACAACGCGGTGCGGGAGCAGCTGCGGTCGATGGGCAGCGCGCGAGTGTAGATTGGTTCACATGAGCGGGAGGCACGCGCACCTGACCATACCCACCCCTAACTGAGCGCAGTGGCCAGGTTCGTGGCCTCATCCTGCCGCCAACGCCATCCCTAGCAGCGACCGATTACCCCTCTGACAACTGCCCATTGCCCCGCCGCCCCCGCTCCTCCTACCATGGATGGCGTGCGGTCGCCGACGTTCCGCACGCCCGTCCCTTACGAGTGAAATGTCCCAGAATGTCCCGAAATGTCTCACTTCTAAGAGAAATCCATGCGCCTTCTCCACATCTCCGACATTCACATAGGCGTCGAGTCCTACGGGCGACCCGCGACCGAGGAGGACGTCGCCGCGCTGCCGGCCTACTTCGCCCCCGACCAAGAGCGGTCCCAGTACGTCGGCGTCAGCACGCGCCTGCTGGACTTCCTCACCGCCTTGGACTACGCCGTCGACTACGCCATCAACCATGGCGTTGACCTATTCCTCTTCGCCGGCGACGCCTACAAGTCGCGCGACCCGTCCCAGACCCACCAGCGGGAGTTCGCGCGCCGCATCGCCCGCCTGTCCGCCGCGGGCGTCCCTGCGTTCCTCACCGTCGGCAACCACGACCTCCCCCATGTTGCGAACCGGGCCTCCGCCCTCGAGATATTCCCCACGCTGAACGTCGACAACGTCATCGTCAGCCAGACCTTGGAGACGCGCCGCGTGCATACGAACGCAGGCGACATTCAGGTCGTGGCTCTGCCTTGGATACGCATCGGCCACTTCATGGCCCGCGAGGAGACGCGCGGGCTCACCCTCGAACAGATCAAGCAAGCGGTCGAGGCGCGCATCACCGACCACCTCCGGGAGGAGGTCGCCGCCCTGGACCCCAACACCCCGGCGGTGCTCTGCGCCCACGTCAACGTCTCCGGCGCGAAGACTGCCTCGGAGCAATCCATGATGCTCGGCAACGACCACGTCATCGGCCTGGGAACCGTTGCACTGCCCCAATTCGACTATGTCGCCTTGGGCAACATCCACAAGCACCAGACGCTGACCCAGAACCCCCCGGTCGTCTACGCAGGCAGCATCGAGCGTGTCGACTTCAGCGAGGAGCGCGAGGACAAGGGCTTCGTCATCGTCGATATCGACCCCGCCAAGCCCCAGGGCGAACGGCTCGTGAGCTACGAGTTCGTGGCCGTCGACACCCGCCCCATGCTCACCATCGACGTGCCGACGCGCGCCGCGGAGGACCCCACCGACGCTGCGCTGGAGGCGGTCGGCAAGCACTCGGGCGAGGGACTCGAACGCTCGATCGTCCGGCTCCGGGTCGAGATGACCGCGGAGCAGGAGCCTGCGTTCCGCGAGTCCGCTGTGCGCCAGGCGCTAACGTCGGCCTTCCACATCGCGGGCGTCGAGCGGCGGGTGCATCGCGACCGCCGAACCCGCCTCGCGACCGACGACGCGGAGCGGCTCGGCCCCATCGACGCGCTGCGCCGGTACTTCGAGGCCAAGTCCACCCCCGCCGACCGGGAGCAGTCCCTCGTCGCCTACGCAGAGCGCCTGCTCGAAGAAGATCTCGCCGCGCGGGGGGAGTAGCGGCGACGGTCTTGTGCGCGGTCCAAGCGGCGTATGCCATAATCGCAGCGAGGAGTACCGCTCAAAGGAGACGGGCATGCTGACAGCATACATACGAGCCAGCATGCGCAAAGCGCGCTACGAGGCGCTGGATGATGGCTTCGAGGACTGGCTCCTCCTTGCCTTACGCGAGGGAGATGACCTGCCCACCATGGACGGCATCAGCCTGAACCTACCGGCCCGCGATCTGGCGCACGTCACGGATTCATGAAGCGTGGCCAGACTCGCGTTCCACTGCCCAACCCCCACAGAGGCGCCATCCACACCTCTCTCCTAATGAGTATTCTGCGGGAAGCTGGCGTAAGCAGGGCCGAGTGGGAGTCTCTCTGAACTCGCAGGTAGGGCCCTAGGATGCTAACCGTGGCCGACTTACTCATCAGAACGTTCGAGATGCGCGACTACGAGCAGGTCGCAGCCCTTTGGCGCGCCGCAGGACTGACGCTACACCTGTCGGACGACGCTCAGAGCATCCAGCAGAAGCTCGAACGCGACCCTGAACTGTTCATCGTTGGCGAGGTCGACGGCCAAGTCGTGGGCGCGGTGTTGGGCTGCTACGACGGACGGCGGGGGTGGGTGAACCACCTCGCCGTCGCCCCCGACCAGCAGCGGAATGGTCTCGGCACGATGCTCATGGCCGAGCTCGAAGCGCGCTTCCTGGCGATTGGATGCGTGAAGGTCAACCTCCCATCGAGCCGGATAACAGCGGCGTCCAGCGTTTCTACGACGGCATCGGCTACATCCGCGACGAACTCGTATTCATGGAGAAGACTCTCGTCTAAGGGTTGTTAACGCCTGCAGGTTTGACACGCTCGCCACTCGGTGATACACCCATCCTCACGGATTCTGCGGAGGAGATATAGATGGCGAAGAGAACCCTTGGCGTCGCGATGGCCGGCATCGGCGTAGGCGGCACAGAGATGCTGCCGGCTTTCGAGCAGATGGAGGAGATTGACCTCATCGCCGGCGCCGACATCAACCCCCTTACCAGAGAGCGCTTCCAGGCCCGCTACGAGGCCAAGGTCTACCCCAGCATCGAAGAGCTCTGCGAGGATCCGGAGGTCGAGGCCGTCTGGATCTCCACTCCCAACCGCTTCCACGCTCCCATGACCATCTACGCCCTCGAGCACGGCAAGCACGTCGTCGTCGAGAAGCCAATGGCGTTGAATCTCGCTGAGGCCCAGGCCATGTGCGACGCCGCCAAGCGTACCGGCAACGTGCTCATCGCCGGCCACACCCGATCGTTCATCCCTCCCTTCCGCAAGATGTACAGCATCATCCAGTCCGGCCAGCTTGGAGCAGTCCGGTCCATCAACTTCATGGCCTACACCGACTGGCTCCTCCGCCCCCGCGTCGCCGAGGAGCTGGACTTAGCGCAGGGCGGCGGGCTCGTCTACCGTCAAGGGCCCCACCAGATAGATACGGTCCGTCTCCTGGGCGGCGGCATGATAAAGAACGTGCGGGGCGTCGTCGGGCAGTGGATGCCAGAGCGCCCCATCCCCGGCTATTACTCGGCAATCTTCGAGTTCGAGAACGGCGCCTTCTCCACCATCGTCCACAACGCCCACGGCTACTTCATGGGCGCCCAGATGGTGCCCTGGGGCCACGACCGCCAGCGCTACGACGAGCCTGAACGTATGCTCGTCCGCAACGGGATGATCACCGGCAGCCGCGACGAAGAGTCCGATAAGCAGGCCATCCGCATCGGCGGCGAGAGAGAGGTCGAAATCTTCAAGCGCGAGGGCCAGAACCGCGATCCAGGCGGCGACCCTTGGGTTCCCGCGGAGCCGGGCTTCGTCGTCGTGTCCTGCGACCGTGGCGACATCACGCGCTCCCCCTACGGCATCACCATCTACGACAACAGCGGCCACCACACCGTCGACCTCAAGCCCCCCAACGGCTGGGCGATGAACCGCCGCGCCGAGCTCAAGGAGCTCTACGAGGCGGTCGTCGATGGCGCGCCCGTTTACCACACGCCCGAGTGGGGCATGGCGACCCTCGAAGCCACCCTCGCAGTGATCGAATCGGCCAAGACCGGCAAACTGATTGACCTGCAGCATCAGGTGCCGGTTCATGAGGAGTACTCGAACGCGAAGATATTCGACCAGCTTCCCGCAGAGGCAGGGGAGCTCGTAGGATAGACTCGACTTCTGAAGCGGGACTCCCGCTTCTCGATACCAACACACCGCGCCGCGGAGACCCGACAGGCGCAAAAGGGAGAGACTATGTTCAAAGGCACGAAGGTTCTTGATGTGCACGGCCACGTATCGGCGCCGAACTCGGTCCGCTCGTGGATCGTTGGAGGGTTCTCCTCCGGGCACGTAGGCGCAAGCCCGCTGCGGGCGACCGGCTCCGCTGGCGGCGACCTCAGCGACGAAGCATTCGCCGCGACGAACAAGATGCACGCGGAGTACATGGACGAGCGGAACATCGACGTGCAGGTCATCGGCCCGCGCCCGTTCACGATGATGGGCTGGATGCCCCGCAACCTCTACGACCCGTGGTGCGAGTTCACCAACGACACCATCCGCAAGCAGGTGCAGAACCACCCCACCCGCTTCCTCGGCGCGTCCATGCTGCCCCAGATTGCCGAGGCCCCGGACCTCAGCAACTGCATCCCCGAGTTCGAGATGAACGTGAAGGACTACGGGTTCGTCGGCACGTACCTGAGCCCGGACCCTGACGGCCGCCACAACTCCCCCGGCATGCACGAGCCCTACTGGCACCCCGTGTATGAGAAGTGCCAGGAGTGGGACGTGCCGGTGTTCATCCACGGCACCAACTGCCTCGACCCGCGCATCGGCCACATCCCAGGCAACTACCAGGTTGGGTTCGTCGTCGAGACGTTCCTCGCCACCCGCATCCTTGCCTACAGCGACATCTTCGACAAGTTCCCCGGCCTCCGCATCTGCATCGCCCACGCGGGAGGCGCGCTCGACCGCTTCATCGCTTCCTCCGGCCACCGGGGCAAGTGGAAGGGGGACAACCTCTTCTTCGACACCTGCACGTACGACATCGACTACCTCGAGCTTGCCATCAAGCAGTGGGGTCCCGCGAACATAGCCTTCGGCACCGAAGCCCCCGGCTCTGGCCGCAACGTGCGTAAGGAGAGCGACCACCCCTCCCAGACGGGGGTCGGCCTCACCTCCGACAACCTGCTCCCGGTCATCGACTACCTGCCTTCGCTCTCGGAAGAGGACAAGATCACGATCATCAACACCAACCCGTTGAAGGTCTTCCCGGCATTCGCCAACGTCCCCGAGTAGACGGCTCCGACGCTGACACGCGAACGAGCAGAGGGGCGGGAGATATTCTCCCGCCCCTCTTTCATTACAGGCGAATAGGCCCCTGGCTCAGTCGCCGTCGGCAGCGGGGGCGGAGTGATCGTGGCCCATGTCGAGCCCCAGCGCCTCGTGCACCGGCTCGCCGTGGTCGAGTCTTCCGACTATCTCTTCCATGTGCTCGTTGGGCGCGTCGCCAAACGAGTCGCCCATGCGGCGGAAGAACTGCGCCATAGAGCCCGGGTTCGTATAGTCGACGCCATCCAAAAGCTCCGCCTTGTTCAGCTTGCTAGGGTCGGCAGCGGGCTTGAGAACGCGGAAGGTCGAGAAGAGCCGTCGGGTGTCGGGACTGCCGCACCGGCTGCACTCCCCTTTCGCATCGGTCGTCATGTGCCGAAAGAAGAGCGCCGACTTGGCCCCGCACACATTGCATCCAAACTCGTAAATAGGCACGATCGGCTACGTCCTCCTCCGGAATCAGGCCGCCGTGACTACGCCCGGCGGAGCTATCGCTATCAGGATATGCCAATCAGCCCTGGTCCGTCCGCCCTTTGGCTGCTTCGAACTGCCGCGCCGCCACTGCGCCTCCCATGAAGCGCGGCCGTCCCTCCAGCGGCGCGCGTTGCGGCCGGAGCCCGACGATCTCGCGGTAGAACGTAGCGGCGGACTTCCCGCTGCGCTTCAGCTCCCGCGACGCGATAATCTCCGTGAGCGCCCACTCGATGTCGTCCGCGACCGTCCAAGCCGCCCGGTAGGCGACGCGGCCCGTATGGTCGATGATCCAAGACATATTCGACACGCCGCCGTACACCCTGTGCACTTTGCCTTGCAGGGAATCGATTGCGATCGTGCGCTCAATGCCCAGACGCTCCCTGAACGACCTCGCGTGCAGCGTCTTCTGCTCATAGTACTGGTGCGGCGGGTAGGCCTCGCCAGGGTGTGCTTCGCGGACGTAGACGAACAGGAAGTGCGCGTCCTTCGCGTACCGCTTGGCCAGCTGTTCCATTAGCGGAGACTCCGCTACGCACGGCGGTCAGGTGACGGAGCCGAACTCAATCATCACCGGCTTCCCGCGCAGCGACGAAAGAGTGGTCTCTCCGCCGTCCAGCAGCGGGAGGGTGAAGTCCGGCGCGACTTCGCCAGCCTTCGGAGCATGCTCCTGAAAGTACCGGTGCTCGGCGTCCTTAGGCTTCCAGACCGACAGGTTGTATGGGCCGCCGAGGAACTCGGGCGGCTCGTCGAGGTCGGGGCGCAGCGCGAACTGCTCCGCGAGGTCTTGCGTCGCCGCCGTCTCGGTTTGCTCCCTCACCAGCTCATCGACCATGGCCCACCTCTGCAATGATTGTAACGCCGCTGTCCAGGTTCACCCGCTCTCAGCAGGCCAAAGGCCATACTCCGACGAGATGAGGTCACCCCGCCCGCCAGAACCTCCGCACCCACTCGTCGTTCTGGATCTTGGCGAAGGACGCGCTGGCGATGTCGATCTTGAATAGATGGTAGTCCTCGTCGCCCGTATCGGTAGGCGAGAAACCTAATTGCTCGTAGAGCGCGGACTCGTAGGCCGTGCGCTCGCCGGGGTCCGTGACTTCGACGGCGCGACCGAATAGCTTGAACTCGCCGTCCGGAATCATGCGGTCGTGGACCGTGTTCATAACCGTGCAGCGAGAATCCCGCAGGAGATCGAGGGCTTTGCGCGACTGCCACATCATGCCAAGGTAGAGCTCCCCGGAGAAGAAGAGCGGCTCGACGGGGCTGATGCGCGGCCAGCCGTCCTTCCGCAGCGAGCCTAGGAGCGTGAGCTGGGTCTCCAAGAACAGGGCCCGCCCTAACGCCGCGAACTCGGGGTCCGCCGCCTCGAAATCGCCCCAACTCGTCATTGCGGCTCCTCGCGCGAATGTTTCCCGCCGCCGTCAATCTCCCTGAGCAGCGCGCTCACGCCCTTCACTCGCGCAGCCAGCGCGGACGCCCGCTCGCGCAGCCTTCGGTCCGATGTGTAGACGAGCGCGTCTGCGCCGTTGGGCAGCGAGGCAAGGAGACCAACGATGTGGTCGTCCGCAGCGTCGGGGCCTCGACGTTCGGCGTACTCCACGCTTAGCGCGTGCGCCGGAGGTGTGAGCTCGTCCCGTGGCGGCACGCCGTCGAACACGACGGTCCACCGCCCGCCCAGATCTTGGGCGACGCTCGCCAGCTGCTCGACCAGTCGCCGTTCCGCTGCCGCGCGGTCGCGCCACCACCCGTCCGGGCGTGAGCCCATCAAGTTGTTGCCGTCCACGAATACATGCGCGCCTAGATGCAACTCAACCCTCCGCCGCCTGATCCCGCAACTCGGCAAGCTTGTCGAGGGCCTGACGCGGCGTGAGATTGTCCACATCCAGCTCGCGCAGCTCGTCGAGGAGTGCCCTGGCTTTGGGGGGCAGACCACCGAACAGCGACAACTCGCCCTGCGCAGGCGCGCCTGGGAGAGCACGCTTGCCTCTAGCCCGCGTCGGTCCGCCCGCCTCATGCTCGAGCAACAACTCCTTGGCGCGGTCGATAAGGGGCCGCGGAAGGCCCGCGAGCTGCGCTACGTGTACGCCATAGCTCTTGTCCGCTCCGCCCTGCGTGATGCAATGCAGGAAGACCACCTCGCCTCCCTCGTCGGACACCGCGACGCTCTGATTGCTGACGCGCGGCAGCCGGTTGGCGAGGGCCGTCAGCTCGTGGTAGTGGGTCGCGAACAGCGTACGGCAGCCGAGCATGGGGGCATTGTGGATATGCTCGGCGACCGCTTGGGCGATGGAGAGACCGTCGAAGGTCGACGTGCCCCGGCCAATCTCGTCCAGGATGACCAGGGAGCGGCGCGTGGCGTGGTGGAGAATGGCGGCCGTCTCGACCATCTCGACCATGAAGGTGGACTGCCCCGCGGCGAGGTCGTCCTGCAGGCCTACCCGCGTGAAGATTCGGTCCACCAGCCCCACGTGCGCCTCGTCCGCCGGCACGAAGGAGCCGATCTGCGCCATCAGCGCCGCCGTCGCCACCTGCCGAAGATACGTCGACTTACCGGCCATGTTCGGCCCCGTGAGAATTACGAGCTGGTCCTTGTCGGTCGAGAGGTCGGTGTCGTTTGGGACGAACGAGCCGCTGGGCAGGAAGCGCTCGACGACCGGGTGACGCGCCTTGCGCAGCAAGAGCCGCTCGCCCTCGTCCAGCGTCGGTCGAACGTAGCCGTAGCGCACGGCCGCCTCCGCCAGCGACAGCAGCGCATCGAGCGTCGCCAGCCCTTGGGCCGTCGCCAACGCCTGCGCCGCGTGGACCGTCACCTGGCGGCAGAGCTGGCGGAAGACCGCCGACTCAAGCTCTTGTAGGCGGTCGCCCGCATTCAGAACGCGGTTCTCGTGTTCCTTGAGCTCCGGCGTGTAGAAGCGCTCCGCGTTGACCAGCGTCTGACGGCGGACGTAGTCGTCCGGCACGTTGGCTAGATTGGCGTTCGACACTTCGAGGTAGTAGCCAAAGACCTTGTTGTACCCGACCTTCAGATTCGATATGCCGGTGCGCTCGCGTTCCTTGCGTTCGAGCCCCGCGATGTAGGAGCGGGCGTCCTGGGCCGCGGAGCGCACTTCGTCCATCTCCGCCGAGTAGCCCTCTCGGACCACCCTGCCCTGCCCCACGTCGCCCTGGGGGTCGTCGGCGAGCGTCATCCTGATCAGATCCACGATCTGAGCACAGGGCTCCAGGGCGCCTGCGAGCCAGCCCAACCCCTCGCCGGCCTCTTCGGCGAGGGTCCTGAGCGCAGGAACGCGCTCCAGCGAGTGGCGCAATCCCACGACTTCCCGCGGGAACGCAGCCCCGGCCCCGATGCGCTGGACCGCCCGCTCGATGTCCGAGACCTCCGCCAGCTGCGCGCGCACCCGCTGGCGGCGGGCATCGGACTCGTGCAGCCACGCCACGGCGTCGAGTCGTTGCTCCAGAGCCGGGATGTCAAGCAGCGGCTGGCCAAGCCATCGCCGCAGCAGCCGCGCCCCCATGGACGTTACCGTGAGGTCGAGCACTTTCAGGAGCGACTGGTCGCGCCCTCCCCAACGTCCGCCCTCGAACAACTCGAGGTTGCGCCGCGTCTGCGGATCGAGCGTCATGAACGACTCTGTCGAGTAGGTCCGCAGTCCTGTCAACTGAGGAAGCGTAGCCTGGTGGGTCTTGCCCAGGTACTCGATAATTGCGCCCGCGGCGCTCGTCGCCAGGGCCAGCGACTCGCATCCGAAAGCGTCCAGAGAGCGCACTTCGAAATGGTCCAGCACCCGCCGGCGGGCCGCGTTCGGCGCGAAGCTCGCGCCGTTCAGCCTGGTGACGCTGTACTGGGCCGACTGCGCATCCAAGCTGGACGCCCCGCTCTCGGACACGATGACCTCGGACGGAGCAAGCCGCGCAAGCTCCTCGGCAACGGCGCCTGACGCAAGCTGGGTTACGGCGAACTCTCCCGTCGTGATGTCGACGTAGGCGACGCCGGACTCCCCGCCGCCGAGGGCGACAGCCGCCAGGTAGTTGTTCGCGCCGGAGTCGAGCAGTCCCGGCTCGATGACCGTGCCCGGCGTTACTACGCGTAGGACGCCGCGGTCGACGAGCCGCTTGCCGTCGGGCTCACTGGTCTGCTCGGCTATCGCGACCCGGTGACCCTTGCGAATGAGCTTGGCGAGGTAGCCGTCCAGCGCATGGAACGGGATCCCCGCGAGGGGCACGACCTCCCCCTCCCCCATGTCGCGCTGCGTCAGCACGATCTCCAAGTCTCGCGCGGCTAGGCGGGCATCCTCATCGAACGTCTCGTAGAAGTCGCCCATGCGGTACAAGAGCAGCGCATCGGGGTAGCGCGACTTGATCTCGAGGTATTGCTTACGGACGGGGCTCGCCACCCGGAGATTCTAGCCAGGCGGGGCGAGGAACGGAAAGTGGAGGCAGCCGGCCTTAGAGCGCAAGTTGCTTGGCCGACGCGAAGTCTTCCCTCCACGTCTCGGGCTGCACGTCGATGTACAGCTCAACCTCGTTGCCGTCGGGTTCGAGGATGTACAGGCTGTGGGTATGGCCGTGGTCCGACGAGCCGACCACACGCACTCCCGCTTCATGCAGCTCGGCAAGCGCTGCCTGAAGCTCCTCGTCCGTCGTCCCAATCTTCACGCCGATGTGATACAGGCCCAAGCGAGGGCCTTGGGGGATGGGCTGCGCATCCTCGCTAACCTGCATCAGGTACAGCTCGTGGTGAGTTCGTCCAGTGGAATACGTGGCCGTGCCCGGACGCGCGCCCTCACGGCGCAGCTCGCGCCAGCCCAGGATATCGGTGTAGAAATGGCGCGAGCGTTCGACGTCGCTAACGAATAGAACGACATGGCCCAACTCTTTGACTTCCATCAGCGACCTCCCGCGGGGCTTGTCCCCTAAGCCTCGTCTTCCTTCCAGAACCGCTCTTCGTAGACGTTCCAGCCATTCCCCGCGAGGCGCTCCTTCACGTCCTCGATCATGCCGGGGTTGCCGCAAAGGTAGACGGCAGTGTCCTCCTTGGGCAGACTCCAGCGCTGGACGTACTCCTCTACGAGCGTGTTCACCCGCCCGGTCGGCCCGTTCCAGCTGCGGTTGCGCTCGGCCTGCGGGCGGCTCACCGTCGTCACGAACGTGACCATCTCCGGGATGCGTTCTGCCAGACGGTTCAGTTCAGAGTCGTAGACGAACTCGTCCTGGTGGCTGGCGCCCTCCATCACATAGAAGTGGTGCCCGCGAGTGTTGTCCTTCAGCGCCTGTCGGATCATGCTCACGTAGGGCGCGACGCCCGTGACCGTGCCCAGCATCAGGTGATGGTGGAACTGCGGCTGAAAGACGAACAAGCCCTTCGCGCGGGGCCGCATCGACACCGAGTCCCCGACGTGGAGGTTCCACAGCAGCGGCGTGAGCTTCCCTCCGTACTCAGGCAGAACGTACTCGACGAACAGCTCGATGAGGTTCTCGTAGGGCGCTGACGCTATCGAGTAGGGACGCTCGATCCCGCCGGTCCCGATGGTGATGTACTGGCCCGGCTTGAACCGGAAGGGTTCGTCGGGCCGCAGCCAGAGGAGGAAGAGGTCCTCCGCCACCTCCTGCTTCTTGGCCACGTATGCGCGTGGCAGATGCGCCAAACGGTCTTGCTGCTGGGTCATGCCTGCTCCGGATGCGCGGGGCCTATTTTGGCCGGCGCCGCGTTAAGTCTGGGGATGTGGTTCATCGGGTCCGGGCGGTCCGAGGAGTCAACCTCAACCGCAAGCTCTCCAAACAAAGTGGTCAAGGACACGACGCCTGCTGGGACGACATCCGACGCAGCGACCATACCGCGCTTCTCGAAGCCTTGCTCCGTGACCACGACCGCCTGCTGTCCGTCGACGAGGCCCACGGCTGCGGCGTCAGCCGGGTTCAGCACGAGCAGCTCCTCGCGCTCGACACGGTTGCGCTTACCGTCGCTGACCACTTCCGGCTTGCGCCCCGATTGGATGAGCACGCGTCCGTGGGCGAGCATCATCGGAAACTGCGAGTCCCGCGCCGGGCGGGGATGCCACGCAACCGGTTGAAGCGCCGCCTTGCCGTGACGAAAGCCGTTCGCATACATCACGGGCGCGCCGGCATCGTTCTCGTCCTTGCACGGCCATTGAATCCCGGAAAGGACGTTGCCCGTGTACATAACCTGAGTTGGCTGCGGCTCATTGTCCGGCGGCGTCGCGACCTCGATTCGCTCGCGCAGCAACCGCCGGTAAGAGATCCCGGCATACTCCGGGACCACCCGCGCGATTTCCTCCAGTGCTTGCTCCGGCCCCTCGTAGTCGAACCCGTCCGCGCCCATGGCGCGCGCGATGCCCGCAATGATTTCGAGGTCGCTCCTGGACTCAGTCCGCTTGTTCTTGAGGACCTTGCGCAGCGGCTGGACGCGGCGTTCGATGTTCGTGTACGTGCCCGCCTTTTCAGCCCACACCTCGGCCGGGAAGACTACGTCAGCCCTCTCTGCCGCCGCTGACATAAACGCATCGCTGACGACAAGGAAATCGAGCTTGTCCAAGCCCGCCAGCGTGTCGCCGAGGCCGCCGTCCTCATAGTGGACGTGGTCGCCGAGGACGACCATGGCCTTCACCTGGCCGTCGCGCGCGTTGTCGAAGACATGCCGGTTGCCGACGCCGGGCTTGCCGGATAGCTGAGCGCCCCAGGACTCTCCCAGCGACTCGACAGCGGGCTGCTCGCTCAGAAGGTGGTGGCCCGGTAGGGAGTTCGACCACACGCCCATGTCCCACGCGCCCTGCTCATTGGCGCCGTGGTAGACCGGCATCACGCCGGCGCCGGGCTTGCCCACGTTGCCGGTGGCGACGGCGAGGGCAGCGACCATGCGGGATGTGGTGCGCCGCGTGCCGCCCACCGAGTTGTCGCCGCCGAGCAGGATCGCGCCCGCGCCGGCCTGCGCAAAGAGGCGCGCCGCCTCTTCAATGCGGTCGGCCGGCACGCCCGTCTCCTTCGCCACCGCATCGAGCGTGAAGGGTTCGAGGGACGCGGTCAGAACGTCCCACCCCTCTGCGTTCTGATGGACGAAATCGAGGTCCGCCAGACCGGAGTCGATAACGGCCCGCAGCAGCCCGCCAAGCAGAGCCGGGTCCGTCCCGGGGTAGGGGCGCAGCCAGACATCAGCGTAACGCGTCAGCTCCACCTCGCGGGCATCGATCACAATCAGCCGCTGTGTCCCCGCGCGCACCGCCCGCTTGATAGGCACTGCGAGCACGTTCTGCTCCTCCGTGAGGTTGGCGCTCACCGCCATCACCACAGACGAGCTCATCAGGTCCCACGTGCTCATCGTACCCGCGAAGTAGCCGAACACGTCCTGCAAGCCCTCGACGATGCCGGGACTATTGTTCGACGCAACGTCAATGCTGTTCGAGCCCATAACGACGCGGGCGAACTTCTGCGCGACGTAGAGCTCCTCGTTCGTGTTGCGTGGGTTCGCCATGAGCGCAAAGTCCTCGCCTCGATGCGAGGCAAGCCCCTGCGCCGCGGCCTCGATCGCCTCGTCCCACGTCGCCTCATGGAGCTCGCCGTCCTGCCGCACCAAGGGCTTCTTGAGGCGGCGCTTGTCGTTGACGTACTCGAAGCCGAACTTGCCCTGAAAGCACGCCTGTCCGAAGTTGGCCGGCGAGTTCAGCTCCGGCACGGCGCGGACCATTCGCTCCCAGCCATTGACCTCGTAGGTCATCGTGCATCCGACGGGACACTCTCCGCACACCGACTGCTCGACTCGCGCGGCCCGCTCCCATTTGTGGCTCGTCTCGGTTAACGCGCCCACGGGGCATACGTCGATGCACGCGCCGCAGAACTCACAGCCCGATTCGAGGAGGGATTCCCCCATCACCGTGCCCACGAGCACCTGTCCGGCGCGCTCAGTCATGCCGATTGCAACATCGCCGCGCAGCTCGTCACACGAGCGCGTGCAGCGGGCGCAGACGATGCAGAGGTTGTAGTCGCGGTCATAGAACGGGTCCTTCGTCTCGACCTGAAGGTTCCGGTACTGGTACGTCAGCGGCGAGACGAGGCCCTGCGCGTGGAAGCGCGTCGTGTCCTTCAGCTCGCAGCGCTCATTCTTCGGACACGTCACACACCGGTCCACGACATCGACGTGCCGCAGGCAGATGTCCTGCGGCCCGCACAGGTCGATGCGGTGGCAGGTCAGACAGCCGTGGGGGTGCTCGGAAAGCAGCAGATCGAGGGTTGTGTTGCGGACCTTCGTCGCGTCATCGGCCTTCGTGTTGACGACCATGCCGTCGCGCACCGGCAGCGTGCAGGAGGCCGGCGTGCCGCGCGCTCCCTCTACCTCGACGACGCACATCCGGCAAGCGCCGTAGGGCTTCATGCCGGGGTGGTAGCAGAGATACGGGATGTAGAGCCCGGCGTCGTTGGCCGCTTGCACCACCATCTTGCCGGGGGTGGTTTTCACCTCCTGCCCGTCGATGGTGATCGTGATTTCGTCGGCCATGCGACGCTACTCCTCGCCCTTGCCGTTGGCGCGCGACGCTGACGGCGCGATGTGCATTACGAAGTCCGCCTTAACCGACGCCGTCGGCGTATCACCCGACATCTGAGCGCCGCGACGCGTTGACACCGGACCAACGAACGTCCCTATGGGTATTGGGCCGTCGCCCTGCAGTTGCGCCCTGAACTCGTCCCCAAAGAAGCGGACGGCGCTGGCCAGCGGGTTGTACCCCAGTTGCCCATGCCCGCAGAGCGAGCCCAAGCGCATGTTCACCCCAACCCGCTCCATCAGCTCCATGTCCGTGGACCGCCCCTGCCCGTCCGCGATTCGCTCCACCATCTCCAGCAGGTGGCTCGTCCCGAGCCGGCAGGGGAAGCACTTGCCGCACGACTCCATCTGATCGAACGCCAATAGCGTCCGCGTCAGGTCGACGACCGAGCGCTCCTCGTTACAGACGATCAGCCCGCCCGAGCCGAACATGGCGCCCGCCGCGACCATCTCGTCGAAATCGAGCACCATGTCGAACTGGTCGGCGGGAAGAACGCCGCCGAGGGGGCCGCCGGTCTGAATGAACTTGAGTGCCTTGCCGTTCGGGTCGCCGCCGCCCAGCTCCTCGATAATCTGCCGGACGGTTACGCCGAACGGCACCTCTACGAGGCCAGGGCGTGCGATGTCCCCGGACAGGCACGCAATAGCCGTGCCCGAGCTCTTCTCCGTGCCGATACCCGAGAACCACTCCGCGCCCCGCCGCACAATCTCCGGCGCGTAGCTGAGCGTCTTGATGTTGTTGATGTTGGAAGGCTTACCCCACACGCCGAACGCCGCCGGGAAGGGGGGACGGAATCGCGGCATGGACCGCTTGCCCTCGATCGCCTCCATCAACGCTGTCTCCTCGCCCGCGACGTAGGACTCGCCGACCAGCGAGACCTCCATATCGAACGAGAAGTCGGTGCCGAGAATCCGCTCGCCGAGCAGGCCGTTCGCGTAGCAAGCGTCAATGGCTGCCCGCGTCCGGTCGATGGGCGAATCGTGGCCGTGACGGATGAAGACGATGCCGTTCGAGGCGCCCGTCGCGTACCCCGCGATGATGCAGCCCTCGATGAGCGTGAACGGGTCGGTTTCGAGAATCGTCTTGTCGTTGAACGCGCCGGGGTCGCCCTCCTCGCAGTTGCAGAGGATGTACTTCTGAGGCGACGGGTTCCCTGACAAGAAGCCCCACTTGACGCCGGTTGGGAAGGCCGCGCCCCCCCTGCCCCGCAGGCCGGAGCCCTTGATCTCCTCCAACGTCTGCTCCGTCGTCAGTTCCGACAGCGCCTTGTCGAGTCCGGCGAAACCGCCTCGGGCGATGTAGTGGTCGACCTCAACCGGGTCGATCTCGCCGGCGTTGCGGAGTGCGACGCGCACCTGGCGGCGCATCATCGCCAGCTCTTCCAATCGCGGCGCGCCCGGCACGTCGGCGTCGACCGACGCCAGCGCCAGCGCGGGAATGGGCTTGCCGCCCACAACGTGCTTCTCGACGATCTCAGCGGCGCGCTCCGCGTCCACGTTGCCGTAGAGCACGCGCGGCCCGCCCGGCGTATGCACGTCGACGATCGGCTCCGCATAGCAGAGGCCCCTCGTGCCGACCTCCGAGACCGTCGCCTCGACTCCCGTCTGCGCGATGCTCCGCCGCAGCGCGTCGAGGGTCTCGCCGGCCCCCGCCGCCATGCCCAGGAGTCCCGTGCTCACGCGCACCCAAGGCTTGGCGTGCAACTCCGCCCACGTAACGGCGGCGCGTTCGACGAGAGCCTGATAAGCCTCGGTCACGCCACCGGCTCCCCTGCGCTGCCGGCCAGGTCGGGAAGGCCGTCTGCCGCCTTGAGCGCTTCGACGCGGCGCAGCGCGCTGTCCAGCGACACATGCCCCGCCAGCTCGTGGTCGAAGCTCATCGCAGGCCCGTGCGGGCACACGCCAAGGCACGTGTTGTACTTGAACGAAATCGCCCCGTCCTCCGTATCGCCCTCGCCTTCCAGCCCCAAGTGACGCGCGACTCCTTGCAGGATCGGCTGCGCGCCCAGCACATGGCACGTCGGCCCCCAACAGATCTCAACGGAGTGCCGCGCGGGAGGCGTGAAACGGAAGTTCGGATAGAAGGACGCGACGCTCCACACCTCGTTGACGCTGGCCCCCGTGTGATGCGCGACCTCGTCTATCGCTTCGTACGGGAGGTGCCCCAGCTCGTCCTGAGCAGCGAGAAGGGACGAGAGGACCGTCACGGTCTTTGCGGGTTGCTCTCGGACAGCGCGACGAACCCGCTCGCGCAGCAGGTCGGACGAGTCGGAGCCGGGAGCGCTGGACGGTCTCGAGGTGGTCGTCATCGGGCGCGCAGGTTCGTGATTTTCCTAACGAACGGTGCACCGCATCGTAGCACGCGCCCCCGAACAGGGACAAGAACGAGGGCGGGATTCCCCGTGACGCCCGTCCTCAACTTACGTCCCGCGCATACGGGGTTGTTCGGGGGCCGATGGGGACTGCTCGACGAGCTTCACGCTCGATACCCCGGCGACGCTCCTGATGGCCTCGAGCATCTCGTCCGGGACCGGATCGTCGAAGCCGACAATCATCGTCGCCGCCCCGCGCGGGGCTTCCCGCCCAACCTCCATGAAGGAGATGTTGGAGTCGTATTCCCCCGCGAGCGTGCCGACCCTGCCGATCATTCCCGGCTGGTCCGTGTGAGAGGTGAACACCATGTATGGAGCGCTCGTCTCCGTGTCCAGGAAGAAGTCGTTGAGCCGGAAGAGATGGACCTTCCCATTGACCGCCGCTCCCGCCAGGTAGTTCGCCCCGCCCGTCGCTCGCACTTCGACGCCGACCAGATTGACGTACTGCCCCGCGCCCTCCGGGTCCCGCTCCTCCGCGACCCTGATGCCGCGCTCGTTCGCCATCGCGGGCGCGTTCACCAAGTTCACCCGCATGTCGGTAGCGTCCCTGAGCACCCCCACGAGGGCGGCGGCTGAGAGAATCGACGTGTCGTAGTCGGCAATCTCGCCCGAGACCCTAACCGACACCGACTCAATCTGACCTTCCGCGAGCTGCACCGCGATGCGGCCCATCGTCGTCGCCACCTCCACGTACGGACCGAGCGCTTCACGGACCTCGGGAGCGATAAAAGGCATGTTGATCGTGTACGGCGCCGCCCCGCCATCGAGGATGGCCATCAACTGATCGACGACCTCCAACGCCACCTCGACCTGGGCCTCCTCGGTGGAGGCGCCAAGGTGCGGCGTCAGGACGGAGGCGTCGTCCTGGACGAAGGGCAGCTCCGGCGGAGGCTCGACTGGAAACACGTCCAGCGCAGCGCCGCGCACTGCGCCGCTCACGAGCGCCTCGTGCAGCAGGCCCTCGTCGACGAGGCCGCCGCGCGCCGCATTGATGATGCGCACGCCCGGCTTCAGCAGCTTGAACTCCGGCGCGCCGATCAGGCTCTTCGTGCCGGCCGTGAGCGGGGTGTGGATAGTGATGAAGTCCGACTCGCCGAGAAGCCGCTGCATCGACACCGTCTCGACGCCCAAGCTTCGCGCGCGCTCCTGCGAAACGTAGGGGTCGTGGGCGATGATGTGCATCTGGAACGCCCGCGCCCGGTGTGCGACCTCCGACCCTACGCGGCCAAGGCCGATGATGCCCAGCGTCTTGCCCCGTAGCTCCACGCCCATGAACTTGGACCGGGTCCACTCGCCCCGCCGCATCGAGGCGTCCGCCTGTGGAATGTTCCTGGCGAGCGAGATCATGAGCGCGAACGCGTGCTCCGCGGCGGCGATGGTGTTGCCGGTAGGGGAATTGACGACGGCGATGCCATGCTGCGTCGCGGCGTCCACGTCGATGTTGTCGACCCCCACCCCGGCGCGGCCGATGCCGAGCATCTTTGTCGCGTGCTCGATGACCCTGGCCGTAACCTTGGTCTCGCTGCGGACGATCATTGCGTCGTAATCGCCGACGATGGCGACGAGCTCGTCCTCGCTGAGGCCCCTCTTCACGTCGGCCTGGTGCCCCGCGTCCGTGAGGCGCTCCACGCCCTGCGCGTCTATGGGGTCCGCTACCAGAATCCTTGCCATCTGCGCCTCTCGTGCGGCTCCCCCACCGGAGGAGGGTTGTTCTTGCTCTATCTTCCCGCCTGTCGGGAAGCACCGAAGAGGAGGCTCCCCGTCATAGCTTCGAAATCCTCTCCCCGTCTGCGGGGGAGAGTTAGAGAGGGGAATCCCTCCGTCATTCCCGCGCAGGCGGGAACCTCGTAGCGGCGCGACAGCGCCGCGATCCCTCCCCCTCCGGCCCAGGAACCTAACCGACTTTGGCGGGCTCGTAGCCCAACTTCGGCAGCGCCTCCCGCAGCGCGGCGAACACGTCGTCGAGGTCTTCCTTGGATACATAGCCCATGTGGCCGATGCGGAAGACGCGCCCGGTCAGCAGACCCCGACCCTCCGCCGCGATGATGTCGTAGTCGTCGCGCAGCGCGGCCAAGAGCGCCTCGTCCGTGATGCCCTCGGGCACCCACGCCGCGGTGACGGTGTTGGAAGCGAAACGCTCGTCCTTCGCCACGAGCCCAAGCCCCATCGCCTTCAGGCCGTCGCGGGTGTACTGCGCCATCTCCTGATGGAAGTCATAGACCGACTGCATGTCGCCCTGCGCCAGCATGTGCTGAACGGCGTAGTCGAGGCCGAACATGATCGAAATGGCGGGCGTCCACGGCGTCTGACCGAGAGCCAGCGACTTCTTCGCCTCGGCCATGCTGAAGTAGAACTTTGGCATCGTGGAGGTTTCGGCGGCCTTCCATGCGCGCTCGCTGAAGCTGATCATGGAGAGCCCCGGCGGGCACATCCACCCCTTCTGCGAACCGGCGACCACCACGTCCAGGTCCCACTCGTCGACAGGGAGCCTGATCGAGCCCAGGGACGAGATTGCGTCGACGAGCAATAGCTTGTCGAACTCGCCCTTGACGATGCCCGCAATGGTCTCCAGGTCGTTCGTGATGCCGGTGGACGTCTCGTTGTGGGTGACGAGGACCGCCGTGATACTCGGGTCGCCCTCGAGAGCTTGGCGTATCTCATTGGGGTCCGCGACGTCGCCGTCGGGGAACTTGAGCTGTTTGACGTCGGCGCCGTAGGTGGAAGCAATCTTGAGGAAGCGGTCCCCGAAGTTCCCGATGGTCACGCCGAGGACGCGCTGGCCGGGCGAGAGCGTGTTGACGACGGCCGCCTCCATCGCCCCGGTGCCCGAGGAAGAGAGAACGTAGAGGCCGTTTTTCGTCTGGAAGGCGCGCTGCAGGTTGGCGGTCAGCCGCGCAATCATGTCGGCGAACTCGACTCCCCGGTGGTCGATCATCTGCTTACTCATGGCCTGGTAGACCTCCGGCGGGACCGGGGTCGGCCCAGGCAGGCGAAGATTCGCCATCGGGGCCTCCTTCAAGACGGCGCACGCTTGCATTGGGATTGGCGAACGAGTGAACGCCGCCCCCGATTATAGGCGCGCGGGCCTCCCCGCTTCAAGGTCTGTGCGCCGCTTCACAAAGTCCACTTGCGCTTACAGGTGCGCCCAGTCCGCCAGGTTAGGCCGCCAGCCTGACACGTAACGGATACTGCCCATGGAAACGTCGCGGGTTGATTGGCCAAACGGCCAGCCACCGCACCAGACTGCGTATGCGCTCTCATTGAAGCAGTATAATCCGTCCTGGGAGGCGCAAGTATGCTCGACGACCTCGTAACAGTCATAGAGACGCTCAAAGAGCGCATCCAATCGAAGCACCGAAGCGAACTGGCAGCCAACGAGACCCGCACGCGGATGGCGCTCATAGACTCGCTACTTACTGCGCTTGGGTGGGATACGTCCGACCCCGCCCACGTAGTTCCCGAATACTCTGTTGGCACACGCAAGGCCGACTATGGCCTGCGGAATGCGGGACCAACTCCCGCCGCCTTCATCGAAGCTAAGAAACTCGGTGAGCGTCTCGAACCATACCGCGAGCAGATGACAAACTACTCGAACATGGCAGGCGTCAAGTACGCTGGACTCACTAACGGCGACCAGTGGGAGTTGTACGAAGTTTTCAAGCAGGCGTCACTTGATGAGCGCCGGATACTCAATATTTCCATCCTCAACGACCCGTCCCATGAGTCCGCCCTCAAGCTGCTGCTGCTCTGGCGGCCGAACCTGGAATCAGGATCGCCCATCCCAGCAAACGAGCCGGGACTCGGAGGTGAGATCCCTGAAAGAGGGAAACAACTCACTAATGAGGAGCTAGCCCCTGGTGTCAAGGCTCGACCTCCAATCGCATCCGATGAGGATGTCCCTATACGCTGGGTGCACAATGGAAAGGAACATCATGCAGTGCTGCGGCCGGATGGAGGGGTACTGTGTGAGGATGGGATTGTCCGCACCCCGTCCGGCGCCTGCGATGTTCTCGGCAATCTTCCACAGAAACACGCACGAAACGGTTGGAGGTCTTGGAAGTATCGAGATGAATCGGGCGAATGGCTCGTCATTGATACGCTCCCCCGCGCCGCCGAGATGAAGAATTACAACCAGCAAAAGGCCCGCAAAGCCTCCTCTACAGCGGTCTAAAGTACGCAGTTGTGGCAAGGACCGCCACGGTCAACACACCCGTATCGCTCTAATTCCTAACCCCCTACCCCTCCAACGTCCCTTCAGCCTTGTACTGCTGCCCCAGCTTCACGTACTCGTCGGCGTTCATCTTGACCAGCTCGTAGTGCTTCTCCTGCAGCGGCCCCAGCACCTTCGCCGGAACGCCCGCGGCGATAGACCGGTCCGGCACGCTGCGGCCCTCGATGAGCACCGCCCCCGCCGCGAGGATGCACCACGTCCCCACCGACGACTGATCGTTCAGCGTGCAATTGTTGCCGAGCAGGCAGTGGTCGCCGACTGATTTCGCGTGGCATACGACGGCGTGGCCCAGCGTGACGTAGTCGCCGATCGTCATGTTGCCGTCGGCGTGGCAGATCGAGCCGTCTTGGATATTCGTCCCCTCCCCTATCCACATCGTTCCCCGGTCGGAGCGGAGCACAACCCCCGGCCAGATGGAAGCCTTGGGGCCGATGCGGACGTCGCCGATGATATAGGCGAACTCGCTCACGAATGCGGTCGGGTCTATCTGGGGACTCTTGCCGGCGAGGGTGCGGAACATGGGCTCTCCATTGGCGCGGACTGCCCCGCATCATACAAGGAGCCGCCCCCTCCTCCTCCGTCTCTCCGCCCTCCTCCGTCTCCCCGCCCCTCCGTCATTCCCGCGCAGGCGGGAACCCAGGAAACCCCGCCCGTCTGCGGGAGGGGACGCGCAAGCGTAGCGAAGGGCGGGGGAGGAGACTCCGTCATTCCCGCGCAGGCGGGAACCTCATAGCGGCGCGGCAGCGGCGCGGTCCCTGCCCCCCGTAGACCGACGCCTCACTCCCGCCACGACACTTGCCCCTTACGCCAGACCCCCACCCCTCGTAAAATTAACGCCCCGCCATGACCTGCCCCAAGCCGAAAATTGCCCCCTCCCCCGGCGCCCGCGCCCCCGATGCGGCATCCTCCCTTCCGCCCACTACGCCGACGAGCCCGCTCGCCTCGCGCAACAACAAAAAATTCTGAGTGATCAACTTTTCAGACCCCGGAAGCAGGCCACGGCCATGAAAACACCCTCCAAAACCCCGGTCTCGCCGTACAACTTGGACAACTTTTTCACGCCTAGCAAAATGTGGTGATCAACTTTTTTCGCGCAAATGGACAACTTCCATCCAGCCCCCCTTCGCACGGGCAGGCGCCCAACCCCTTCCCGTCCGCCGGCAGAATTGAGGAGAGAGACGCAGGCCCGTAGAATGCCCTGCCGGTGGAGTCTGTCCTGCCCATGCCCATTTACGACAAGAAATCGACGAAGCACGCCCAAGACGCCGAGCTGGACTGGGAGCACGATGAGCTCCGCAGGACGGTCGAACGCACGCCTGAGTCGAAGGAGCGGTTCGTCACCGTCTCAGGCAGGGAGATCGACCGCCTCTACACGCCCGCCGACGCCCCCGACCTCGACTACGCAGCCGATCTGGGCTTCCCCGGCGCCTACCCCTTCACCCGGGGCGTATACCCGACCATGTACCGCGGACGGCAATGGACACGCCGCCAGATCGCCGGGTTCGGGACCGCCAAGTCCACTAACGAACGCTACAAGTACCTACTCGCCCACGGCCAGACCGGACTGTCCACCGACTTCGACCACCCCACGCTGACCGGGTACGACTCGGTCCACCCCCTTGCGGAGGGCGAGGTCGGCAGGCTGGGCGTCGCCATCGACACCGCCCGCGATATGTCCGACCTGTTCGACGGCATACCCATCGACCAGGTCAGCATCTCGCTGACCATCAACCATCCGGCCATCGTCCTGCTCAGCTTCCTGCTGACCCATGCGGAGAAGGTGGGCGTGCCTTGGGACGCGCTGCGGGGCACTGTCCAGAACGACTCCCTCAAGGAGTTCCACGGCCAGAAGACATTCGCCCTGCCCCCCAGAGGCGCGTACCGGATGACCATGGACGTGGTCGAGTTCTGCACCCGCAACGCGCCAAACTGGAACACGATATCGATCTCCGGCTACCACACGCGAGAGGCGGGCTCGACCGCGGGCCAAGAGGTCGGCTTCACCCTCGCCCAGGGCATGGCCTACGTCGAAGGCGGCCTGCGGCGCGGCCTGACGCCGGACGAGTTCGGCCCGCGCCTGTCTTTCTTCTTCGGCGTCCACATGGACTTCTTCGAGGAGGTCGCCAAGCTCCGCGCGGCAAGGCGGCTATGGGCCCGCATCATGAAGCAGCGCTACGGAGCGACCGACCCCCGGGCAATGCTCTGCCGCTTCCACTCGCAGACCTTGGGCTCGACCCTCATCCGCGAGGGCGCGCTGAACAACCTGATCCGCGGGTCGAGTCAAGCCCTAGCCGCTATCCTCGGCGGCACGCAGTCCCTCCACGTCAGCGGCTACGACGAAGCGCACGAGATTCCCTCCGAGGACGCCATGCGGATGTCCCTCAACACGCAGCGCATCCTCGGTAACGAGACCGGCGTGACCAACACCATCGACCCGCTGGGCGGTTCGTTCTTCATCGAACGGCTGACCAATGAGATCGAGGAAGAAGCGCTGTCCTACATCCAGACGATCGAGGACATGGGTGGCGGAGGCGGACCGCTTGACGGCATGTTCGCGGCCATTGAGAACGGCTACATCGAACGCCAAATCTCCGAGGCAGCCTTCGACTATCAGATGCGCATCGAGGACGGCGAGTACCAAGTGCTCGGCCTGAACGAGCACGAGGAGGAGACCGCGCCCCCGCCGTCGCTCTATGAGCATGACGACGACGAGGAAGCCCGGCAGATCGAGCGCATCGAGACCGTGATACGCGAGCGCGACGGTTCCAAGACCGAGGCCGCGCTCGACGCCCTGCGCCAAGCCGCTCGCGGCGAGGAGAACACGATGCCCTTCATCCTCGACGCATCACGCGCCGACGCGACAGAGGGCGAGATCATGGGCGCCCTGCGAGACGTGTTCGGCCACCACCACGACCCCGGAGTCTTCTAGCCATGCCCGACGCCAAGCCCGCCAAGGTCATCCTCGCCAAGCTCGGGCTCGACGGCCACGACCGCGGGGTCAAGGTCATCGCCAAAGCCCTCGAAAAGGCGGGCATGGACGTCGTCTATATGGGTATGCGCGTGACGCCCGAAGAAGTGGTCGACCGCGCCCAGGCGGAGGACGCCGACGTGATCGGCATCTCCCTGCTCTCAGGCGCTCACAAGCCGCTTATGACCAAGCTGATGAAGGTTATCGACGAGCGCGAGATGCGCGGAGAAGCGCTCATCCTCCTCGGCGGGACCGTGCCGGACGGAGATGTGGAAGCGTTGAACGAGCTCGGCGTCGACGGCGTCTTCCCTGTCGGGTCGAGCCTGCGCGACATCCAGGCCTTCATCGTCGAGCGTCTCGCCGGGCCCGAGCCCCTCGCCGAGAAGGAGTAGGACGATGACGTCCGCCTGGCCTCCCACGTACGACCCGGCTTACGTGCCCCCCGACGCTCAGGAGTACTGGGATCCCCGGCTGGAGACGATGGCCCCGGAGTCCCGCCTGGACCTCATCGCCGCCAAGCTGAAAGGCCAGACCGCGTGGGCCTACGAACGGTCCCCGTTCTACCGTAAGCGATGGGACGAAGCCGGCTTCCATCCGTCGCAGGTCAAGACGATCGACGACATACTCCGCATCCCCATCATCACGAAAGAGGACCTGCGCCAGGACCTCATCGACAACCCGCCCTTCGGCAGCAATATCTGCGACGACTGGTCGAACATCCTGCGGGTGCATGGCTCGTCCGGCACCACCGGCATACCGACGGTCATCGCCATCAGCAAGGACGACTGGGCGCGCATCGGCGAGGCCCACGCCCGCGTCGAGTGGGGAGCCGGCGTCAGGCCCAGCGACACCGTGTTCGTGGCGTCCCCCTTTAGCCTCTACATGGGCTCGTGGGGCATGCTCGTCGGCGCGGAGCGGATGGGCGCGAAATGCTTCCCCTTCGGCGCCGGAGCGCCCGGCCAGACCCGTATGGCCGTCCGCTGGTGCCTCACGGCCAAGCCCAGCGTCTTCTACGGCACGCCGTCCTACGCCCTCTACCTCGCCGAAACGGCCAGGGAGGACGGCGTGGACCCGATGGCGTTCGGCTTCCGCATCCTCTTCTTTTCCGGCGAGCCGGGCGCGTCGATTCCCGCTACCCGCAGAACGCTGGAAGAGACCTACGGCGCCGTCGTGGTCGACAGCGGCTCAACCGGCGAGATGTCGCCGTGGATGAGCAACGGGGGATGCCGTCATTCGAGCGGCATGCACCTGTGGCAGGACATGGTCTACACCCAGCTCGTGGACCCAACGACCCGCGAGGTCGCTCCCTACGGGGGCGAGGGCGTGCCTGTCTACACGCACCTCGAACGCACGTCTCAGCCGCTCATCCGGTTCTGGTCCGGGGACCTGGCGCGCTGGACGAATGACCCTTGCCCCTGCGGACGCACCTACCCCAGCCTGCCCTACGGCATCTACGGACGCGTCGACGACATGGTGACCGTGCGCGGCGAGAACGTTTACCCCAGCGCCGTGGAGAACGTCGTGCGGGCCGTACCGGGGCTGACGGGCGAGTTCCGGATGGTTGTGTCGCGGGAGCGGACGATGGACGAGCTGACCGTCCTCGCGGAGCACGCCGCGACGACAGCGAACGCTGACGTCGTCGACGCCCTCAAGCGCAAGCTGGAGTCCGACCTCGCCGTCACCCTCGGCATACGGGCGAACGTCGAGATGAAGGCCCCCTGCGAGCTCGAACGGACGCAGTTCAAGGCGCGCCGCGTCATCGACGAGCGCGAGCTCCACGGCGGCTAACGCTCCCACCTCATGCCCCGACCGTGAAGCGGCATGCACGATTCCTTGGAATTCTCTTCACATCTGCTTGCTAGAAAGGCGGCAGGCGGCACCGACAGCGGCCCGCTGAGAACGAAAAAGTCCTAGCGCAACGGAGGTGAAGAATGAGGAAACGCACGTTGGTTGCAGCGCTGGCGGTCGGACTGCTGACGCTGGCCGTCGTCGGCGGCGCCGTGCTGGCGCAAACGTCCGACGAGGACGACGACGGGGCCAGCAAGAGCTTCGCGGCCCGCGTCGCCGAGATACTCGATCTGGAGGAAGCGGACGTCGAGGCGGCGATGGAGCAGGCCCGCGCCGACATGCTCGATGAACGACTCGACGCGCACATCGACCGCCTCGTCGAACGCGGCGTGCTGACCGAGGAGCAGGCGGAGGAGTACCGCACGTGGCTCGACGACCGGCCTGACGACCTACCGCAGCTTGGGGGCCGCGGTTGGGGAAAGGGACGGCACGGCTTCTCCCGCGGCCACGGAAGATTCGGCCGCGGCGGCTCGGATCAATCATCCGGCGACGAGGGCAGCGGCGACACGGGCTCGACAACCAGCCAGTCAGCCTAGCGCATTCCGTTGACTCGCCTGCGCGCGTCTCCCTAGACTTGGGCGCAGGCCATTGCCGGGTAGCGACACGGACGCCCCGCCGCTTGGTCGGCGGGGCGTCTCGATTCTTTCCCGTTCTTACGTCCTTCCCACGCGGCAGGGGAAGGACGAGGAGGGGGCCGAGCGCAGCGGCAAATCGGCAGCGAGGAGACGAGGGTATGGCGAACGGTAGGATCCTCTCGGGGATGCGCCCATCAGGCAGGCTTCACCTAGGCAACTACTTCGGCGCGCTCCAGAACTGGGTGCGGCTACAAGACGAGTACAAGTGCTTCTACATGGTGGCCGATGTCCACGCGCTGACCACGCTCTCCGGCGCCGATGAGGTGGCCGGCATCGCGAAGGACACCCACGAGATGGTGCTGGACTGGCTCGCCGCGGGCCTCGACCCCGAGCGCTGCGTGATATTCGCGCAGTCCCACGTCCCCGAACACCTCGTCTTGAGCGGGCTGCTGGGCATGAGTACGCCCCTAGGCTGGCTGCTCCGCGTCCCGACCTTCAAGGAGCGCGTGCGGCAGATGGGCGAGGACGAGGAGCACGTGTCGTTCGGGCTCGTGGGGTACCCCGTTCTGCAGACGGCGGACATCATCGTCTACAAGGCGGACAAGGTCCCAGTAGGGGTGGACCAGGCGCCGCACCTCGAGGTATCGCGGGAGATTGTGCGGCGCTTCAACCGTCTGTACGGCGAGACCTTCCCGGAGCCGCTGCCGCTGCTGACCGAGACTCCCATGATCTACGGCGCCGACGGCCAGACCAAGATGAGCAAGAGCCTCGACAACCACATCGAGCTCGCGGCGACCGAAGAGGAGACGGCAAAGCGCGTGATGACGATGGTCACGGATCCCCAGCGCGCCCGCCGCTCGGACCCCGGCAGACCGGAGGTCTGCAACGTCTACTCCCTCCAGAGAATCTTCAACCCTGCGAAGACGGACGAGATACACCGGCTCTGCACCACCGCCGCCATGGGATGCGTCGACGACAAGCGAGACCTCGCCGACGGGGTCAACGCATACCTCCGCGAATTCCGGGAACGGCGCCGCGAGCTATCGGAGTCGCCGGAGCGCGTGCACGAAATACTGCACGAGGGGGCGAAGCGCGCGCGGGCCGTAGCGAGCGCGACCGTCGAAGAGGTCTACGAACGCATGGGGCTCCGGTAGATGGCGGCGCGCCCCGCTTTGCCAGTCGCACCGGACGGAAGCGATGCGCTGCAGGTGGCCGTCCTAGCAGCGGAAGCCGCCGCCGCCGAAATAAGGCGGCGTCTCCCCGACACCATCGGGCCGGGGTCTCGCGAGCGTTTGGGCATGACCACCAAAGGCGCCTGGAACGACCGCGTGACGGAGGTCGACCACGCGGCGGAGGCGGCGGCGCTCGCCGTGCTCAGGCCGGCGTTTCCCGAGCACGCCATCGTCGCCGAGGAGTCGGGGATACAAGGCGGTGAGTCAGGCTACCGCTGGTGGCTCGACCCAATCGACGGCACCCGTAACTTCGCGAGCGGGCTCCCGCACATTTGCGTGAGCGTGGGGCTGTGGGCCGACGGCGAGCCGCTGGTCGGGGTGCTGCTGGACCCAATCCGCAACGAAACCCTCGCCGCGGCGGCGGGACGAGGCGCGACAATCAACGGCGCGCCCGTGTCGGTCTCGACGGAGACGGACATGGCGGAGGCGTTGATGGGGTTCGACATGGGATACAAGGGACCGGAAGGGAAGCTGCTGCTTTCGGCGATCCAAGACCTTTGGCCAGGGTTCCAGTCCGTACGCATGATGGGGTCGGCCGCGCTGGGCGTGGCCTACGCCGGATGCGGACGTCTCGAACTGTATGCGCACCACTACGTCCAGCCGTGGGACATCGCGGCGGCCATCGTGTTCGTCCGCGAGGCCGGGGGAATTGTGACAGACCTCAATGGCAGTCCAATCTCGCCGGAAAGCGGGAGCATCGCCGCGGGAGCCCCGGCGGTGCATGAGCTGTTCATGGCGGCGACGGCGGACAGCGCCTGGCGCGCCAGCGTCAGGTAGCAGCGCGCGAAATCGGGGGATTCTGCGGTAGTATTCGCGCCGGACGGTAGGTGCTATGCCCTCTTGGCTCCGATCCCTCGAACAGCGAGCCCGCAGAATCGTCTACAGGACGCCGGCCCCGCCTGCGCTCCGCACCATCGCCGACATCCTTTTCCGCACGACTATGAGCTTCAACCGGGACGACGGCTCCCACATGGCCGCGGGCGTAGCCTATTACGCCGTTTTCTCGCTCTTCCCCCTCACACTTGCGTCCATCGCGCTCGCGAGCTTCATCTTGGATGACGCCACGATCCAACAACGGCTGCTCGAGTTCTTGGAAGAGCAGCTGCCCGGCTCCGGCGCTTCCGACTTCGTCCAGGACAACATCCGAGCGATAGCCCACGCCCATGGAGCAGTCGGCGTGGTGGCCGTCGCCGCGCTGCTGTGGTCGGGGCGGGCAGTCTTCGGAGCGGTCCACCGAGTGCTCAACCGGGCCTGGAAGGTCTCCGAGCCTCCTCACTTCGTCCTTTACCAAGTCGGCCAGGTCACCGCGGCGGTGCTGGCGGCGCTGCTGTTCATGTCGTCTACGGTTTTCGGCACGGCGGGGCGGGTCTTGGCCGGCGCAAACGTCCTGTTTTCACCGGCCCCGTGGGAGACGATCTTCACCGTCGTCCCGTTCTTTCTGAGCACGCCGCTTTTCATCGTTTTATACAGGTTCGTGCCGGACACCAGGGTGCGATGGCGGGAGGCGGCCTGGGGGGGGCTCATTGCAGGCATTGGCTTCGAGGTAACGAGGACCGGGTTCGCCTACTACCTAGCCAACATATCCAGCCTGGACGTGGTCTACGGCAGCCTGACCACCGTCGTCATCCTGATGCTGTTCCTCTACATCGTCTCCGTGATACTGGTGTGGGGCGCCGAGTTGGCCAGCGAGATCAGCAAGACTGACAAGGCGGGCCTTCTCGATATCCGCGGGCATCTGCGTCCGGTCCCCGGAGGACTCGCCTCCGTCCATCACCGGCCGGTCCCCAGCGGCGGAGCCCCCGATCCGCCGCAATCACCGGAGGAGGAAGACCCGCGCTAGGCACCTCAGAGCTCGCCTTCCAGCAGGTTGATGACGAGGCCGCTGGGCAGTTTGGGGTGGAAGTACGTGCTCTTCCTCGGCAGCCTGATTCCCGCGCCGACGACTGCCTGGAAAACGTCGGCGGGTAGGCCCTTCACGAAAAGGGCGATCTGTCCGTCCCCCCGCTCAACCATCGCCATCGCTTCGTCGCCGTCGTGGACGTAGGCGACGTGATCAGGAAAGTCGTCGCCGAAGACAGGCTTCAGCAACATCTCTTGAATCACGAACGCTTCAACCGAGCGCGCCTGGGTCTGGGGCGAGGCTTCAGGGTCAGGCTCGGGAATGATGTCGTTGGCCGGAGTCAGCACCTGCGGCGGACGGCCCTTCTCAACCGCGCCGAGAGTTGCTTGGCCCTGCCCTAACGCCGCAACAACGGCGTCGAGCGCGCCCGCGGCGCCGAGCGGCGTCCCCGAAGGACGGGAGACGAAGTAGAAGACAAGAAGCTCTCGGAGCTTGGCAAGCTGTACCGGACTCGCGCCGTGGATCACACGGTAGTAGGGCTGGATGACAAGTCCGGAGTCGTCAAAATCGATCAGCGCAGTGAGGACGAACCGGGACGCGTCCTCCTCGCCCGCGCCGGCCTCGCCGCGATAGACGAGGGCCGTCTCGTAGCGATGGTGGCCGTCGGCGACATAGACCTGCTCGTCGGCGAGGGCGGTCGCGACTGCAGTGGTTGCGGCTGGGTCAGAGACGATCCAGAGCGCATAGTCCTCCTCTCCGACCGTGAACTCTGCCGAAGGAGGGCGCGCCGCGGCAGCGGCGATGGTCTGGCGCATCGTGCCGCTCTCGTCGCGATACAACATCATGAGAGGACTGAAATTCGCGCGTGCGGCGTGCATGAGGGCGAGCCGGTCCTCTTTCGGACCGGGCGCGGTGTTCTCGTGGGGGAGCACGCCGCCGCCAAGCTCCTCCAGCCGCAACGCGCCCAGCAGCGAGAACCGCTCGCGCTGAGCGCCGGCAAGGGGAAAGCGCTGGCGCAGCAGGTAATAGGCGGGCTCCTCGTCGCGCGTCAGAACCCCGGAGCCCGTCATCGCCGCTAGAGCATCGGCGGCATCCGTGTAACGCAGCGCGGGCGGGGGGCCATCCAGTTCGGCGAGCTCGAGCCTCACCATGTTATGGGGGCTGCGGGCGAGCAGCTCCTGCTCAGCCTCAGGCGAGATAACGTCGTAGGGCGGACAGATGAGATCGGAAAGCGGGCCGGCGGCGGGGGCATAGCGGACCGCTCGGAAGGGACGAAAGTCGACCATGGAAGCTCCGTGAAGAGAGATGTCGCATCGCAGTATAGGAGACGCGGCGCCGTCCGCGCTCCCCAGGATTGTTTCGTTGCTAGGAAACAACCTTGTCGCCCTCGCCGCCATGCTGCTACGGTGGAATGCGTGGGGAGAGGGTTCGAGGAAAGGCGCGACGCCAGTGAGGTAATGAGGGCCAACGTCGCCTTCTTCGCCGCCGCGGCTATCACCGTCCTCCTCCTACACAACTGGTTCTCGTTGCGCGCAGGTGGGGCGGACAGTCTAGACGGCAACCATCAAGCATGGGTGATCTGGGCGGCCGTCGACACGTCGCTGCCCATCGTATTGGGCGTGCTGGGATGCCGGCTCTGGCGGGGCGCTTAGGCGCAACGCCTCAACTCACTCCTCCGCGAACCGGCGGAGGAGAACATATCTCAAATGCAGGTGTACAAGGTAGATGCCACGAATCCTCGCGTTCTTGATGGCGCCGTGCCTCAAGATTCCCCCGTTCATGCTGGTGTACCGGACGGTGCAGGAGATGAAGAATGATGACGCCACGCACATGGCCGCGGGCGTCGCGTATTACTCCATACTCTCGCTGTTTCCGCTGACGATAGGCATCCTGGCAGTCTTCAGCCCGCTGCTGCCCTCGGATACCGTGGAGAGCGCGCTGCTCGACTTCTTGCAGACCTATCTACCCGGATCGGATGAAGCCTTCCGGCAGAACTTGGAGGCGACGGGCGGCGTACGGAGCGCCCTCGGACTCGTCGGCGTGCTCGGCATGTTCTGGTCGGCAAGCGCCATCTTTGGGGCAATCAGCAGGGCCGTGAACCGCGCCTGGGACGTGCACCAGGATCGGCCCTTCTATATCGACAAGGTGCGCCACATCGCGATGGCCTTCAGCGTGGGCCTGCTCTTCGTGCTCTCCGTTTCCACCACGACGCTACTGCAGTTCATCGACGACTTTGCGGGCGACAACGGTGGAATGGCCCACATTCTCGAGCAGGACGCGGTGAACTCTATCGCGAGATTGCTTCCCTTCCTCTTCAGCCTGGCCATCTTCTTTATGATTTACAAGTTTGTGCCGAACACGGTGACGCACTGGCGGTACATCTGGCCGGGGGCGCTCCTTGCGGCCATCGCCTTTGAGTTCGGCAAAGGCTTCTTTATCTACTACATTGACAACTTCGCGGACTTTGAAATGGTGTATGGCTCGCTGGGCACCGTAGTGGTGCTGATGGTCTGGACCTATGTCTCCGCTCTGACGCTCATCATCGGCGCGGAATTCACCTCCGAGTACGAGCGCATGCTACGGGGCGTCAAGCGGGGGCAGACCATACCAAGGAACCAACGCCACCGGGACCGGGCGTTCGAATAGCCGCCCCCGAGTAGAATGGCGGCTGCTGGCCAGGCCCGGCAAGACTATCAAGAGGCAACACCGTGGGGGCACGACACCCCACCGCCGCACAGCGACGTTTGCCCATTGCCCAGTCCCCTAGCTCCCCCTACGATGGGGTGTCGTTATGCCTAGGACCGCAGCGCCCCATCCACCGGCGCCGGGCTTGTCCCTCCACCCCAAGAAGCTCGGAGGCTGAGAATTCTTCCCGGCGCTTTGAGCAAAGGTCTCAGTGGAGGCAAGAGCTTGCAGGAGGGACTACAATCAGGGCCGGTTCCCTGAGAACCAGCCGGTTCCCTGAAAACCAGGAGGTTGCGATGACTACGCTGAAGGCAGATATCTACTACGACTTCCGTTGACCGTTCGTCTTCAATTCAGCCGTTTGGCTGGATCAGGTGACAGAAGCCATGGGCGGCGAGGCTCCGATAGAGGTCACGTGGAAGCCCTTCTCGCTCGAACAGGTCAACCAGAAGGTTGGCCCCGACTACAAGGCGTGGGAGGAGCCCGACGAGAATCTCAACGGGAGCCTGTGGGGGCTGCGCGCAGGCCAGGCCGCGCGACGCCAGGGCGAGGACGCGCTCCGCGCCTACCTGCCCCTGTTGCTCCGGGCCCGCCACGAGGACCGCAGCGAGCTCGGCGACAAGGACCTGCTCAAGAGACTCGCCGGTGACGCCGGGCTAGACGTCGAGCAGTTCGCGAAGGACCTCGACGACCGCTCGACTCTCGACGAGATTGCCGCGAGCCACAAGCAGGCAGTCGAGGAGCGCGGCGTGTTCGGGACGCCCACATTCGTCTTCGAGGGCGGCGGCTCGGCGTTCGTGAAGCTCATCAAGCCCCAGAACAAAGAGCAGGCGCTGAACGCGTTCAACTCACTGGTCGGCCTGGTGCAAAACGACATGTTCGTCGGCGAGGTGAAGCGCCCGCAGCCGCCGTGGCCCAAGGGAGTCTTTGACTAGCCGAGCGTCCGACAGCGAATGGGCCGCGCTCGAACGGGCCCTTGGGGTGCGATTCAAGGAGCGGGCGCTGCTGCGGGAAGCAGTGACGCACCGCTCCTACCTCAACGAGCAGCCCGACCGTGGCCTCGTTAGCTACGACCGCCTCGAATACTTGGGCGACGCCTTCCTTGGGTGGGTCGTAGCGAGCGAGCTGTACGCCCGCTATCCTCACTACGACGAGGGCGATCTCACCCGCGCCCGCGCTTCCATGGTCCGAGGAACAACCCTCGCTGAGATAGCGGACAGCCTCGACTTGGGGGCATACCTCGTGCTCGGCCTTGGTGAAGAGACAGGCGGCGGCCGGCGCCGTCCGCGAAACCTGGCGGCCGCGCTGGAAGCAGTCCTCGGCGCGGTGCTCGTCGACGGCGGCGAGAAGAAGGCGCGCGCCCTCATCCTGCGTTGGCTCAACGATCGAATCGACAGGATAGGCCCCCAGGGCGCGGCGCGAGACTCCAAGAGCGCTCTCCAAGAACGGCTCCAACGCCAACGCCTGCCCCTGCCCATCTACCAGGTTATCGACGAGACCGGACCAGCCCACGCCAAGTCCTTCACCGTCCAAGCGCTGGTGGAGAACCAGGTGCTGGGCGAAGGAGCAGGACGGAGCAAGTCGGAGGCCGAGCAGCGGGCCGCCGAGGCGGCGATAGCGAGGCTGGATGGCGCGTAGTCCCTCTGTAATACCCGTAAGGTGGAGCCGGGGGAGGCGCGGCAGACCGCCGAATGCCGCTTGTGAGTGAATCTTGGGCGCGGTAGCATCTTCCAGCGCGCCGTGAGGCCGTTGGCGGGCTTCTAGGCTCGCCCCATCGAGGACGGTCCGACATTGGTTTTCCGCTTCTTCCGCCGCAAGGACAAAACGACCGACGCGCTAGCCCGGACACGCAGCGGCTGGGGCGGCGGGCTGGCGAGCTTGTTTCAGAACGCCGCCCTCTCCGATGACAACCTCTGGGGAGACCTAGAGGACGCGCTCATCTCGGCGGACGTAGGCGTCGATACCTCGTTGGAGACGGTGAACCGCGTCAGGCGGCGGGTCCGGGACGAGGGCGTAAGCGACCCCTCGGATGTCGTCGAGATGTTCAAGGAAGAGCTGGCCGTCCTCTTGGACCCTCGGGACACGAGCATCTGGGACTGGTACGACCAAGAGGAGCTCGCAGCCAAGCCCTTCGTGCTGATGGTGGCTGGCGTGAACGGCGTTGGGAAGACGACGAGCATCGCCAAGATGGCAGCCCACTACCGGAAGATGGGTAAGTCGGTGCTCATCGGCGCGGGTGACACGTTCCGCGCGGCGGCTATCGACCAGATCAAGGTCTGGGGCGAGCGCCTGAACGTAGACGTCGTCGCGCACCAGCAAGGGGCCGATCCCGGGGCCGTCGCCTTCGACGCCTATGAGGCGGCGGTTGCGCGCGGCGTGGACGTCCTCATCTTCGATACCGCGGGGCGGCTCCATACCAAGGGCCCGCTGATCGAGGAGCTTCGTAAGATCCGCCGGGTCTTCGAGCGCCAGGCTCCGGGAGCGCCCCAACAGACGCTCCTCGTGCTCGACGCGACGACCGGCCGTAACGGACTCGAACAGGCGCGAGTCTTTCAAGAGGCCGTCGGCGTGGACGGCGTCTTCCTGGCGAAGCTCGACGGCACAGCCAAGGGCGGCATAACGGTGGCCATCGCTCAGGAGCTCCATCTTCCCATCGTATTCATCGGCTCAGGCGAAGGTCTGGACGACCTATCGCTTTTCGACACCGACGACTTCGTTGACGCGCTGTTCGGCGACGAGCCGTCGCTAGGCTGATTCCGAGAATGCTCGCCGCCGCTTTCACCTGGCTGCTCGTACTCGAACTCTTTGCGCTGGCCGCGCTGCCGCTCTCGTACCGAGTCTTCTCGCGGATGCCCGACCGCGGTTTCACCTTCGCCAAACCCATCGGCTTGCTTGGCGTCTCCTACGCCGTATGGCTCATTGGGCTGAGCCATACCGTCCCCAACTCCCGATGGACTGTGCTCTTCGCGCTGCTTGTCGTGGGATTCATATCGTGGCTGGCGGCGCGCGGCCAGTTTAGGGATATCCTGCGCTTCCTGAAGGCCAGCGCCCCCGCCCTCATCGCGGTGGAACTGCTGTTCATCGCCGTCTTTCTCGGCGTGATGCTGCTCCGGGCCTCGGTCTCGGACATCGTCCACACCGAGCAGCCGATGGACCTGATGTTCCTCAACTCCACGGTGGCTAGCCCCCACTACCCTCCCAACGACCCGTGGCTCGCCGGCGCGCGGGTCTCCTACTACTACTTCGGCTATCTGATGATCGGGGCGACGGCGATGGCGACGGGAGTCGCAACCTCCGTCGCCTACAACCTCGGACTCGCGACCGCCGCCGCTATCGGAGCCATCGCCGCGTTCGGCGTTACGTTCAATCTGGTGGGTCTCGCCAGAGGCTCCCGCGACGCCAGGGTCCTGGCCGGACTGGCGGCGGCGTTCCTTCTGCTGGCCGCGAGCAACCTCGCCGGTACGCTCGAACTGGCAAGGGCGGCCGGCGCCGGGGGCGAGGCGTTCTGGGACTTCGTCGGCGTCGAGGGCCTCACCGCGTCCGGCGCATCCTCAACGTGGCGCCCGGATGACCCCGGCTGGTGGTGGTGGCGGGCCTCCCGGGTGGTGCCCGGCGCGATTGCGGAGTTCCCTGCCTTCAGCTTCGTTCTGGGAGACATGCACCCCCACGTGATGTCTGTCGGGTTCCTGCTGCTTGCCGCGGGGCTGGCGGTCCAAGTGTACCTACAGCGAGGCCTGCTCCAAGGCGATGCCCCGCAGCGGCACTGGCCGCTCGTTCTCGTAACCGTTCTGGGGGTCGGCTCGCTCGGGGCTATCAACCTGTGGGACCTGCCGGTGGGACTGGCGCTCGTGGGAGGGGCCATCCTTCTAAACGCCGCCCGGAATGAGCGCCGCATGCAACTGGGGCGCTCGGTCGCGGTCGCCAAGGACGTCCTCGTCGTGGGCACCGCCGGCGGCCCTCAGGCCGGCCAGGACCTCCTACGGGCCAGGCTCTACACGTTCAGGAACGGCGCGTGGCGGCAGGGCCAGTTCCTCGAGGCGCGCGGCCTTGGGCCTGACGCCGACTTCGGCGCATCAGTCGCGGCCGCCGATAACGTCATCGCCGTGGGGGCGCCGCACGCGAGCAGGACTGGAGTCGTTTATCTGTACCAGCCATGGGAGGACGGGTGGGCGCACCACGCGACGCTGAGACCGCCGGGGACCGGCGCCGTGCGCGGCTTCGGGCACTCGGTCTCGGCCATTCACGGCTCGGTGGCGGTTGCGGCGCGCGAAATGGTCTACGTCTTTCGAGAAGTCCTTGGGGAGTGGTCGCTTGAGGCGGCGCTCCCGCTCGAGTCGGACGAGTACCCCGCCAGTGTGGCAGTCGCCCTTGATGGCGATACCTTGGCTGTGGGGATGCCCACAAACGATGGCGGCGTGGCGCACCTCTACGAGCGCGCCGGGGGCGCGTGGATTCGCGTCACTCTGGAGGCCGACCTGGTCCAGATGCGGCGCTTCGGCGTCAGCGTCTCGCTCAGAGGAGACCGGCTTGCCGTTGGTTGCGAGGGCGCCGTTGCGACGTTCCACCGGAGCGACTACGGATGGGAAGCGGACGCAGTGGTGCGCCCGCCACTGCCCAGCAACTCCTTCGGCGGGGCCGTCGGGTTGGACGGCCCCTATCTCGTCGCCGGAACGCTCCGGAATAAGGGCCGAGCGCCCAACTCCGGCATGGCCTACGTCTTCGAGCGGACCCGTGACGGCTGGGAACTGCATGCCGAACTCAGGGCCGAGGACAACGGGGCCGACACCATGCTCGGAAGCGCCGTCGCGATACACGGAGATACGGTGGCGCTTGGGGCTCCTGGCGGGGGGCAGGGCGGCGTGTACGTGTTCCACCGCTTGCTGGACAAGTGGTCGCTCTCAGGGCAAGTGGCGGGACGATGGAGACTCGCCCGCGCCGCGGCGGCCCTCGCGGCGTTCGGCGCCGCCAGCCTTGTGGCGGTATCGCCGTTCCTGTTGAACTTTGAGAGCGCCGTCGACGGCATTCTTCCCCTGCGGATGATAGCGACGCGGCCTTTCCACCTCGTTCTGATATGGGGATTTCTCGGTTTCCTCGTCGTCCCCATGCTGGTGCCGCTGGCGCGCCACATCTTCAGGGCCGGCAACTGGGCGCTCGTGCGCTTCTCGGTCGCAGTCCTCGCCGCTTTCGCGCCAATCATGTTCTGGCTCCAACCAATCTACGGCCCCCCTGTGTACGTAATCATGATCTCGCTGTTCGCGCTCCATCAGGCTGGTTACCGGCTCCCACGCGCAGACGAGGCCCTATTCGCCTACAACCCACGGCTGACGCTCATCGTCGGCAGCGCCGTGGTCGGCGGAGGGTTGCTTTGGGATGGAGTCACGAACAGCGAGCGTGGCGTCAACGGGGAACTGCTGGCGCTCGATCGGCTGCTCGTGGTCCTGCCGATGGCCGCGGTCGTGGGCCTGGCTCTCTACGGCGCTTGGACGCTGGCGCACCGGGATAGCGAGACCCTCCGCCAAGTCGGCGCGGACAGGGCAGGCGCTAGCGGGTGGAACGCTTTCGTGCCGACGCTCCTGCTGCTGGCAGTCGCCGGCGCGCTCGTCATGGGCGTCGAACTGTTTCATGTATCCGACGTATTCGGCGGCGATCTGCGGCGCTCCAACACCGTGTTCAAGCTCTACTATCAAGCGTGGGTCCTGATGTCGGCGCTTGGAGGCTTTGGACTCTGGTACGTGGGTTCGCGATGGGACCGCCGCAGGTTGATAGGTCGTCTCGGCATCACGGCTTGGGCGGCGGTCGTTGTCCTTGGGTTCGGCGCGGTGAGCTACTATCCCTTCGCCGCCGTTACGACGCGCGTAGCGGACCAAGGCCCTCTCGAACTCGACGGGCTCGCCTACCTGGAAAGGACGGAGCCCGGGGACTACGAGCTTATCCGCTGGGTGCGGGAGAACACGGCCCGCGACGCTGTAGTGCTCGAGAGTGCGCTGGCTCCGTGCGGAAGCCGCCCGATTGGCTGCGACGATTGGGAGCCGGCGCTCGGCAGAGTCGCGTCCTCGACCGGACGCCCCACCGTCATCGGCTGGGCAGGGCACGAACGGCAGTGGCGGAGCAACGACACGGACATCGACAAGCGCCAGCGCGACGTGCGCGCCATCTACGAGACCGGCGACGAGGCCGTGGCCGCCGCGCTCATCCGTGAGTACGGGATCGACTACGTCGTCTTGGGGCCTCGGGAGCGCGCGGTCTATGAGGGCGATGGCATGACCAAGTTCGAGTCTCTGGGCTCCGTGGTGTTCGAGGCTCCTGGGGACATCAGGGTGTATCGCATCGAGGAAGAGGACGCGGTCTAATGGCCATGGGCGCGCGCATAAGGCAGATTGCTGGGCAGGCCAGGCTCCCGCGGCCGCGCCTACCCCAGACGTGGGAGGGGTGGGCGTTCCTTGCGTTGATGGCCGTCGCCCTCGGGACTCGGCTGTGGGACTTGGGCGGCCGCTCGCTCCACTACGACGAGATCCTGCACGCTTGGTACTCGTGGCGCTACGCGGAGGGCGAAGGCTACTCCCACACGCCGTTGACGCACGGGCCCTTCCTGTTCCACGCCGCGGCGCTCACCTTCTCTCTCATCGGCTCCAGCGATTTCGCCGTGCGGCTGCTGCCGTCCCTCTTCGGCGTGGCGCTGGTGGGGATGCCGTATCTTCTTCGGCGCGAGCTGGGCCGTTACGGCGTGTTCGCCGCCTCCCTATTCCTGCTGATATCCCCTTCTATCCTGTACTTCGGCCGGTTCATCCGAAACGACATCTACATGGCGGTATGGGCGCTGGCGCTGGTGGTGGTGATCTTCCGGTACATGGAGCGGCCGCGCACCTCGCTGCTGTTCGCCTGGGCCGTGTTGTGGGCGTTCGCCTTGTCGAGCAAGGAGAGCGCATACCTGCTTGCCGGGACCTTCGGGCTATTCCTGTTGATCATGGCCGCGCGCCCGCTGTGGGACTGGGTGCGCAACGAACGCCGCCTATCGCGAGTGGGGCCGGCTGGGGACCTATTCGTCGTTCTCGGCACTCTGTCGCTGCCGCTCTGGGCGCCGGTTACTGGCCTGGTTCAGGGGCTGCTGGGGATCGTGCTCGTGAATCCGGACCCGAACGATCCGCGAGTGATGGCCGGAGACCTGGCTCGCGCGGCCGCGGAGACCGGCGCGCCGGTTGGGGGGGCGCTATTCATCGCCGCGTTCATCGCCCTGGTGTTTATCGGAGTCTCGATCGGCGTTGGACTGCTATGGGACCGGCGGCGCTGGCCTTTGCTGGCAGCCGCCTTCCTGGTGGTGTGGCTGCCGCTATTCACGAGCCTGTTCACCAACTGGCAGGGGTTCTTCACCGGCTTCTGGGGGTCGCTCGGCTACTGGATTGCACAGCAGCCCGTGGAACGGGCGAGCCAGCCTTGGTATTACTACATCGTGGGACTATGGACGTACGAGTTCTTCGTCCTGGTTCCCGCTCTGCTCGGGGCCGTGTACCTGCTGATCAAACGCCGCGCCGTCTTCGATATTTTCATTGTGGCCTGGGCCGCGCTGACCTTCGTCCTATTCACGATAGCGGGAGAGCGAATGCCGTGGCTCTTGGTCGGGATAACGATGCCCTTGGCCGTGGTCGCGGGGCGCGCCGTGGGGATGCTCATGGAGACTACCGCCCAGTCTCCGCGCTGGCCTGGCCCCTACCTGTTCGGCGCCGTCCTCGGAGGGCTCGTGACCTACCTCGCGGTCTGGCTCGTGGTGTTCGAAGACCTCACGGACCGGCCCGGCATATGGATCGCTTTGGGCGCGCTTCCCGCCATTCTCCTCATCCTGCTGGTCCTAGGTTTCGTGACCAACCTCCGACGGCGGAGAGGAGCTGACCAGATTCCCCCAATGGTGGTGCTGGCCGCCACAGCCCTCGGAGTGCTCACCGTCGCCGGACTTGCCACCGGGGCGACTGCTGTTCGGGCCGGCTACTCATATGCGGGCTTCGAGCGCCCGCAGGAGCTGCTCGTGTACTCGCAGACGGGACAGGAGACCACCTACGGGGCGGAGTGCTTGGGAAATGTCGCCGAAGCGTCCGGCCTCGGGCGGAATGGGCTGCGCATCTTCGTCGACGAATCGGACAACTTCGCCTGGCAGTGGCGGTGGTACCTCCGCGACTATGGAAGAGTTACGTACCGCTCGCTGCATGACGAGCCCTTCGACACGTCATCAGAAGCTCCGGTCGATTACGACATCGTAATGATGAGCCAAGCCGTCGAAAACGCAAGCCGCGACGCCCTCGAGGGATTCGAACGCGTCGGAGAGCTCCGGCACCTCTGGTGGTTCCCCAACTACGCCTACGACCAGTTGAGGCCCGCCGACGTCCTATCAGGGGCTGTTTCGCGCGAAGGATGGAGCACCGCACTCAACTACGTCCTCTGGCGGGAGCTGGCGACGGAGATGCAACGCTCCCGCGGCGTAATCTACGTCCACGGGACCCTGGCGGAGCACGCCGCCGGCTGCACCGACCTCCGCGCAACCTCCGAGACATAGGGGAGGCGCTCCTGAATAGCGGCGCCTCCGTGCCATCCCCGCCCTTCCGTCATTCCCGCCCCCCTCCGTCATTCCCGCGCAGGCGGGAACCTCGCAGCGGCGCGACAGCGGCGCGATCCATCCCCCTCTCCCCCGGCTGCCGGTCCTCTCCCCCGCAGACGGGGGAGAGCTAGAGAGGGGGCCGCCCCACCCGCCAATCAACGCCCCCACCACCCGTCACCCCCGCGCCCCCCACTCGTCATTCCCGCGAAAGCGGGAACCCAGGGTGGCCGGTAGGCCACACACCCCTCCCGTCTGCGGGAGGGGACGCGCGAGCGCGGCAAAGCGCGGGGGAGGAGAAGCGCCCCACCTGCCAATCACCCACCCCCTTGACACCCCCGACATCCCTATGTCATAATAACGCCACACCCCCAACATACACCCGACACCTCAACACCCCCGAGCGGACGAGCCGCCGGCGCCACAGCAAGGCCCGGCGGCTCTTTGCGTTCCTCCGGGCGCCACGAAAGGAGGACCCCATCAAACGCCCACGCCCCAAGGACGCCCCCATCGACCTCTCCCCCTACCGCGATGACCCCCTCGGCTTCGTCAAAGACATCCTCTCCGGTTCCGGCACGCCCTACGCCAAGCAGGAAGAGCTCCTCAATGCCCTCGTCAGCGATAAGCGCCGCGTCTCCGTCGTCGGGTGCAACTCATCCGGCAAGGACTGGGCCGCCGCCCGCGCCATACTCTGGTGGATCGAGACGCGACCAAAGGCCAAGGTCATCGTCACCGGACCTACACTCCGACAGGTCAAGGAGATCGTCTGCGAGGAGCTCCGCGCCGCCCACGCCGCCGCCAAACACCGCCTCGCCGGTTCCGTCCGCGTCGGCGAGTACCGCGCAGGACCCGACCGCGTCGGCCTCTGCGTCACCTCCAACAGCCAGCACAACCTCCAAGGCTTCCACTCCCCGGAGCTCATGGTCATCGTCACCGAGGCCCAGGGCATCAAGCAGCCCTACTTCGAGGCCCTCAAACGACTCAACCCCAAGAAGATGCTCCTGTTGGGCAATCCCCTCAGCCTCACCGGCGAGTTCTACGACTCCCACCACGGCAAGAGTCCCCTCTACGAGCGCGTCTCCATCTCCGCCTTCGACTCCCCCAACGTCCAGGAGGACCGCCTCGATGCCCTGCCCGGACTCGTCACCCCCGAGGACGTGGAGGAGCGCCGCCGGGAATGGGGCCCGGACTCGCCCCTCTACATCGCCTCCGTCCTCGGCCAGTTCCCCGCCGCCCTCGAAGACTCCCTCACCTCCCGCGTCCACGTAGACGCCGCCATCCAACGCTGGCGCCGCGAGTCCGGCGACACTCACGATGGGCAATCAATCGGGGCGGATATCCGTCATTCCCGTGCTCCTCTCCGTCATTCCCGCGAAAGCGGGAACCCAGAGTGGCCGATAGGCCACACACCCCGCCCGTCTGCGGGAGGGGAGCGCGAGCGCAGCGACGCGCGGGGAAGCGCCGCCCCCCTCATCCCGCCCAGCGACGGCCCCCACCTCAACATGCCCTGGCGCATGGGCGTCGACGTCGCACGCTTCGGCAACGACAAGTCCGTCATCTGCCTCCGGCGCGGCGACCGCGTCGAGCGCATCATCTCCTTCGAGCGCAAGGACACCATGCGCCTCGCCGACGAGGTCCGCGAGATCGCCGAGACCCTCCGTGTCCCCGCTGTCTTCGTCGACGAGACCGGCGTCGGCGGTGGCGTCGGCGACCGGTTGAAGCAGCTCCGCGTCCCGGTGATCGGCGTCGAGGCGGGCGGCAGCGCCTATCGCCCCGCCCAGTTCGCCGACATGCGGGCCGAAGTCTTCTGGGAGGTGGCCCGCCGTCTCCGCGAGGGCCAGATGTCCCTCCCGCCCGACGACGAGCTAGCGGGCCAGCTCCTCGCCCAGCGCTACGACATCTCGTCGGCGGGGCGCATCCACCTCGAAAGCAAAGCGACGCTCCGCCGCCAAGGCGTCCCCTCCCCCGACCGCGCCGACGCCCTGGCCCTCGCCTTCATGGAACCCCCCAACATGAACGTATGGTTCTGATCATGCCCCGTACATTCCCGCGCCCCCTTTCCGTCATTCCCGCTCTCCCTTCCGTCATTCCCGCGCAGGCGGGAACCTCGCAGCGGCGCGACAGCGCAGCGATCCCTCCCCTTCTGGCCTCTCCCCCGTCTGCGGGGGAGACGGGAGAGAGGGGGCCGCCCCACCCGCCAATCAGCGCCCGTCATTGCTTCGAAAGTCCTCTCCCCCGTCTGCGGGGGAGAGTTAGAGAGGGGGCCGCCCCGCCCGCTACTTTCGTTGGTTGTGGTGTGGGCCGACAGGCCAACATGAGGGATTCCCGCGCAGGCGGGAACCCAGTATCCCACGTCGCCACTGTGACATTTGCCCGTTGCGCAAATGATCCCTCGCCCCCTACCCTGTCTCCCATGCCCCAATCGCCCCCACCCCACTCGTAGACTGGGGCTGCTTTACGCCTGCCCCTTCCTTACCAAGGAGGGGCTAGGGGTGGTCCAGCCAGGAGTAAATGGCACTTAATGGCACGAAATGGCACTCTTTTTCGACGAGGCAGCCCCCGCGCATTCGTAGAACCGGGAAGTTGCGAGTGGATGGATGAGACATCCTCGGACAAAACAAGCTCCAGCGGTCGTGCCATGCGCTGGATCGGCGCCGATTCGGCCTCGTCGTGCGCCGCCCCCGCTTCGCCCATCGCGTCATCCTGCATCATGCGTCGCAAGCGGGAGGGGGAGGGGGCTTGCTCGGATATACTCAACGAGATGACTGCTAACCCCACCGCTCGAAACGTAGGCTGGGCTTGCTAACCAATCCGAGGTTCTGGACCGGGTTGGCGGTGACTGTCGGCTTCCTTGGCCTGCTGTTCCTCCGCGTCGACTTCGGAGACATGGCCGATGCGCTCTCCGGCGCCAACTACGCCTACCTGGCGCCGGGGATCGCTGTCTACTTCGTATCGCTCTACTTTAGGTCGCTCCGGTGGCAATTCTTATTGCGGCCCTTCGCGCAGACGAGAGCGGCGCGGCTGTATCCGGTGGTGCTGGTCGGCTACATGGCGAACAACCTGCTGCCGATGCGCGTCGGCGAGCTAGTGCGCAGTTACTACCTCTCCACCCGCGAGCCGGTCCGCGGCTCCACCGGACTGGCGACGGTCATCGTCGAGCGGGTCTTCGATGGTCTCACTCTGCTGCTCCTCCTTGTCCTGGGCGCGTTGTTCCTCCCCCTATCGGGACTGGCCGACCGGGTGAGCGAAGCCGTAAACCTGCCGGCGTGGGCTGTTGCGGCCGCGGTCTTTGCTCCCTTTATCGGCGTGCTGTCGTTGATGGTGCTGGCGGCGCTGCGGCCGGCGCCTTTCCTGGCGGTTAGTGGATGGCTGGCAAAGCGCCTCCCTCGTCGCTTCCAAGCGCTTGCGGAGGGCCTCGCCGAGCGCTTCATCCTCGGCTTCGAGGGCCTGCACCGGCCTGGGCGGCTGGCGGCAGTGTTCACGCTGTCGCTGCCCGTGTGGCTGACCGAGGGCGCGATGTACTTCATCATCGCGCTGGGATTCGGGCTGGACGAGCATTTCGGGAGCCTCTGGCTGCTGGCGACGGCGACGCTGGTGGTGGTGTCGATGTCGAACCTCGCCACGTCAATCCCATCGTCACAGGGGTCAGTAGGGCCGTTCGAGTTCTTCGCCGCGCTGTCGCTCGTATTCCTAGGCGTGGGCAGCGGGCTCGCGTCCGCCTATGCAATCGTGCTCCACCTCGCCCTCCTTCTACCCGTGATCGCTGCGGGGCTCATCCACTTGGCGGCGCGGAGCGTATCGCTGGGCCAGCTGACAAGCGGGCGCGCCGATAAGGCCGCGGGAGAACGCTCATGAGGGTTGGCGTCATCGGAGGCGGCGCGGCGGGCCTTGCGGCGGCCTACGAGCTCGGTCTGCGTGGGCATCACGCCGAGGTGTTTGAGAGTGCGCCATTCCTCGGTGGTCAAGCCTCGACGTTCCCCGTCAACGGCGTGCCGCTGGAGCGCGGCTACCACCACCTTTTTCGCAGCGATACCTCGATGATTGACCTCATCGGCGAGCTGGGCCTAACGCACCGGCTTAGGTGGATCGATTCGAACGTCGGCTACTACGCGAACGGTCGCCTTTGGAAATTCACTTCGCCTGTTGATCTGCTCATGTTCCGCCCGATGCCGCTCCTCGACCGCATCCGCCTCGGCCTGCTCACCCTGGGCTTGCAGCGGCGCAAGGAGTGGGCGTCGCTGGAGCAAACCACGGCAACGGAATGGTTGCTGGCGCATGGCGGTCGCAAGGTCTACGGCGCCATCTTCGAGCCGATGCTGCGCGGCAAATTCGGACGCTACCACGACCAGATCACCATGGCGTGGCTCTGGAACAAGTTCGCCCTGCGCACTGCATCCCGAGGCAAGGGCCTGACCGGCAAGTTCAAGGAGCAGCTCGCCTACCCCACCGGCTCTTTCGGCGAGATATTCGAGGTGCTGGCCGACCGCATCCGGCAGCAGGGCGGCGAGATCCACGTCTCATCGGGCGTCCGAGAGGTGGTTGTAGAGGATGGCCGTGTGCGCGGCCTGACCGTCACCGTCGACGGAGGCGAGCCGGAGCGCCGGGACTACGACCGGGTGCTGGCGACGGTGCCGTCGTTCATCTTCCCAAGGCTCGTGCCGGAGCTGCCGGCGGACTACCTGAGCAAGCTCACCGACAAGGTGTATCTGTCGGCAGTGCTCGTCATCCTCGTGCTGGACCGGCCCCTCAGTCCCCACTACTGGACCTACGTGGGCGACCGTTCCCTGCCGTTTCTGGGAATCATCGAGCACACGAACTTCATTCCCGCGGAGCACTACGGCGGTGCCCACATCGTCTACCTGACCAACTACCTGGAGCGCGACGACCCGCTCTACAAGATGACCCCGGACGAGCTTTACCGGGAGTACGTCCAGCACCTAAAGAAGATAAACCCCGCGTTCGACGAGTCGTGGGTCACGGAGTATCACCATCACAAGGTGGACGCCGCCCAGCCTATCGTGACGAGGGGCTACTCCGAGACGATACCCAGCCACCGCACGCCAATCCGTGACCTCTACCTCGCCAACACCACCCAAATCTACCCAGAGGACCGCGGCACGAACTACTCGGTCCGCATGGGCCGCCAAGTAGCCGCCCTCATGGACGAGGACTTTCAGGAGTAAGAGTCGCCCCCGGCTTCTCGGGCGGCGTTGCAAAGAACATCGCGACGGTCATGACAGAAAAGATGACCGCGAAGACGGCGAATGGCACGGCGTAGGAGCCGGTCCACTCGAAGAGCAGGCCTGTGAGGACCGGCCCGCTCGGACTTACGATGCGGAAGGGCGCGCCAAAGGCTCTTATCGCCCCCAGATGCTCCCGCCCGAAGTACTCGGCCCACAGCATCTGTTCGACGACGTTCCCTGCGCCTGTGGCCGTCCCGAATAGCAGCGCGAACGTCACCGCGAGCGGATAGTTGTCCGCGATGAGCAGCACGAGCATCGAAAGAACGAACAAACCGCTCATCATCATCGCGCCGAAGCGCACCTGGATGTGCTCGAATGCGAAGCCCCAGGGCAAGCCGGTCAGCGCGGAGGTGGCCGCGAAGATGGAGAGCGTGCTAACAGCGAGACCCTGCGCCAGTCCGCGGTCCTCAAAGTTTATAACCATGTGCAGGTTGATCGAGCCTAGGGCGAACCGCTCGACGATCACGAAGAAGAGGAGCAGCCAGAATGCCCGGGTCCGCTTGGCCTCGGCGAGCGTGAACGAGACGTCTCTGATCTGCCGCGCGATGCCCCTTCCATTCCCCCGTCCCCCGGCGCGCGCAGCTTCCAGCTCCTCTCCGCTCATGTTCTCGATCGTCATGCCCAGGTCCTCGGGGCGGCGTCGCATGTAGAGGAGCGAGGGTAGGATGATGAGCGCCGCGGTCAGGCCCGCCAGCGATAGGAACGCCTCACGCCAGCCCGCGATGGCCATGATTGCGAAGATTGCCATCGGCATCAGCGCCTGGCCCGCGCGCTGGCCGACGCCCCTGATGGCGATGACCCGTCCGCGCCGTCGAAGGAACCAGTTGGACAGGGCAACGCCCGTTCCCACCTGGATGCCCGCAAGGGCCGAGCCTCTGCCCACCCCAAAGGCCAGCCAGAACTGCCATGGCTCCTGCATCCACGACAGCCCCATCATCGCCAGGGCAATAATCACGCCGGCCGCCACGATTACCATGCGAGAGCCGTAGCGGTCCAGCAGGCGACCGGTCAGCATCTGGAAGAGCGACCCCGTCGCGCTGCCGATAGTGAACGCGAGGGAAATGGTCGCGCGGTCCCAGCCAAGCTCCTCCTCGATGGACGAGAAGAAGATGCCCAACACCGGCCCGAACATCGGCGCCATGCCGAACGCTGCGACCGTCGACGCCCAGAGGATGGCCCAGCCATAGTAGACGCGCTTGAACGGCCAGAGCCTGGGGATTCTGGGGGCTTCGACAGTTGGCGATTCCATGATGAGGCACGAGCATAATACGCTCACGCACACGCCCCGGTAGGCCATATACTTTTCGGGTTGCCTCAACTGAAGGCGGGCTATCCCAACGAGAGGCGGAATGGCAATGGCGGACGCCGCCGCGACCAAGCGGGCCCAAGAGCTACGCGACCAGCTCAACCTGCACAACTACCAGTACTTCGTGCTCGACAGTCCCCTGATTACGGACGCCGACTACGACCTCCTTATGCGCGAGCTGCGGGCGCTGGAAGAGGCCAGCCCGGACCTCGCAAGCTCGGACTCGCCGACGCAACGGGTCGGAGCAGCGCCGTCACCCGAGTTCAAGGAGGTCGAACACCCACAGCCCATGCTCAGCCTCGGCAACGCGTTCGACGACGACGAGCTCGTCGCATGGCGACGTCGCGCCGCGGGCATCCTCGAACGCGATGATTTCGCGATGGTCTGCGAGCCCAAAATCGACGGCCTGGCCATCGCGCTCACCTACGAGCATGGACGGCTCGTGCGGGGGGCGACCCGCGGCGACGGCGCGCGGGGCGAGGACGTGACCCCGAACGTGCGGACCGTGCGCTCCGTGCCCCTCGTCCTGCAGTCGATAGAGTCCGTGCCCCCACGCATGGAAGTGCGCGGCGAGGTGTACTTCCCAAGGGACTCGTTCGCGAGACTCAACGAGAAGCGTACCGAGCGGGGCGAGCAGATGTTCGCGAACCCCCGCAACGCCGCTGCCGGCTCGCTGCGTCAGCTAGACCCCTCCGTCACCGCCGGACGCCGACTCGCCGTCTGGATCTATCAGCTGGGTTGGGTAGAAGGAGTCGAGACGCCGGCAACGCACTGGGAGGCGATGCAATGGCTCCGCAGCCTCGGCTTCCGCATCAACCCGGAGATCGAGCAGACCGATTCGCTGGACGGCGTCATTGCCTACCACCGGCGGTGGGTCGAGGAGCGCGACGCCAAGAACTATCAGACCGACGGCGTCGTCGTGAAGATTGACTCCATCGCGTACCAGCGGCACCTCGGATTCGTGGGACGCGAGCCCCGGTGGGCGGTCGCGTACAAGTTCCCCGCCGAGAAGGCGATTACGCGGCTGCTCGACATCGGTATCAACGTTGGGCGCACCGGCAGCTTGAACCCGTACGCCGTCCTCGAGCCGGTGCAGGTCAGCGGCGTTACGGTCCGCCAGGCGACGCTGCATAACGAGGACGACATCCGCCGGAAGGACATCCGCATCGGCGACTACGTCTTCGTGGAGCGCGCGGGCGAAGTGATACCGCAGGTCATCGGCCCCGTAACCGAGCGCCGGACGGGCAGCGAAACACCATTCGAGATGCCCCGCCTGTGCCCGGAATGCCAAACGGCAATCGTTCGCGAGGAAGGCGAGGCAGCGCACCGGTGCGTCAACGCGCAGTGCCCCGCGCAGCAGTACGAGCGCATCAAGCACTTCGTATCGGGAGCCGCCATGGACATCGACGGCCTCGGAGAGAAGCTCGTGGCGCAGTTCCTCGACATCGGCCTCATTCACGACTCCCCAGACCTCTACCGACTCGGCAGGGAACAGTTGGCGGAGCTGGAGCGGATGGGGGAGAAGTCGGCAGACAACCTTGTTTCGGCCATCGCCGCGAGCAAGGAACGCCCCCTGCCCGCCGTCATCTCCGGGCTGGGCATTCTGCACGTCGGAGGCGAGACTGCCGAGCTGCTCGCCCGGCGGTTCGGGAGCGTCCGCCGGCTCATGGCGGCCAGCCAGGAGGAGCTGGAAGCCGTGCCTGGAATCGGCCCCATCGTAGCGACGGCTATCGTCAGCCACTTCCGGAACGAGGGGAACCAGAGAATCGTCGCCAATCTCGGGGAGGCTGGCGTACGCCTAGAATCGGACGCGGACACCAATCAAGAGGACACCCCCCAGGTATTCGAGGGCATGCGTTTCGTCGTCACCGGCCGCCTCGAAGGCTTCACGCGATCCCAGGCCGAATCGTTCATCAAGGACCGAGGCGGACAGGTCAGCGGGAGCGTCAGCGGTAAGACCAACTTCGTGGTCGTGGGAGAGGACTCCGGCACGAAGCGCGATGATGCGGTGCGCTTGGGCGTTGAGATACTTTCGAAGGAAGGACTCGTGGAATTGGCGGGCGGGGCGAGCGGCGATGAGTAGCGGTCTGCTGGACTGGTTTCGGAAAGAACGCCAGCACGACGGCGGCGGGCGGTCCCTCGCGGTGATAGGCCTCGGCAACCCGGGCCCTCGGTACGCGGATACGAGGCACAACGCGGGGTTCATGTGCATCGACCTGCTAGCGTCCAGGCTCGGCATTAAGCTCGACGACAAACGCAAGACAGCGGTCTTGGGCGAAGGGTGGCTAGACGGTCGACGGGTCGTGTTAGTGAAGCCGAGGACCTTCGTGAATCGTTCCGGCGAGGCGGTGAAGTACGTGCTGGACCGCCACCGAATCAGCCCCGGCTCCCTGCTCATCGTTCTCGACGACCTCGATCTAGCGGTCGGCGGCATCCGGCTCCGTGCGGCTGGCGGCTCGGGTAGACACAACGGCCTCAACTCAATCAACGACTCCCTCGGGACCAACGCCTACTCCCGCCTCCGAATCGGCATCGGACGGCCCAAGGCCGATACGGTCGGCCATGTGCTGACGAAGTTCGAAGACGATGAGTCGCCGCTGCTGCGGGAGTCCCTCGAACGCGCCGCCGACGCCGCGGAAGCCTGGCTGCGCGAAGGAATCGAGTACGCCATGAACCACTACAACTAGCCGTGCTCCGAGCCCTGGCCACCGCCGCCCTGTTCGGACTCGCCCTCGTCGGCTGCACAGGCGCTGCCACGCCGACGCCCACGGTGACCCGAGCCGAGCCTGCCGCGCCAACCCCAACCCCAACGCCAGCGCCGCCCGCCGGTATCCCCGACGCTCCCGCACGGGACTCGTTCGACCTCGCGCGGCGCTTGCTCGACGTCGAGGCGGCACCCCTTCCCACCAACGTTCTCTATGCCAACGAGGAGGTCGGGATGAGCAGGACGTTCTGGGGTCTCGACCTGCCGGGCCTCGAGCTGTTCGAACTCCAGGCGACTGTCTTGCACGTAAGCGACAACGCGATGTGGTACTTCCCATCGGACTCCACCGTCGCCCTAGAGGACGTGCTGGATGCTGCGCGGGAGTTCGAGGCGCGTGTGCTGCCGGGCGTAGTCGACCTCATCGCGCCTGGGATGGTCCTGCCAGGAAGAATCGCGATCGTCCACGGCAACTTCCCCGGCGTCGGGGGGTACTTCACGAGCCTCGACGCGCTGCCTCGCTCGGTGAGCCCCGGCAGCAACGAACGCATCGGCCTGTACATGAGCTTCCTCGAGCGGATAGGAGAGGAGAGGTACCTAGGCACTCTCGCTCATGAGCTACAGCACCTCATCCACTGGAGCGTCAATCCGACCGAGGACGTCTGGGTGCAAGAAGGGCTGTCCGAGCTAGCGTCCCGGTCGCTGGGGTACCCGTCGCTGCCGTTCTTCCCCTACCTGCGCCAACCGGAGGTCTCGCTGAGCGACTGGCCGAGCGTGCCGAACGACTCGCTTCCGAACTACGCCGCCGGGTCGCTGTTCGCCGCCTATATGGCCGACCGGTTCGGCGCTGGCTGGACGGCCCGCCTCGTAGCCGAGCCCCTGAGTGGGGCCGCAGGGGTCGAGGCAGTCTCCGGCCTGTCGTTCATCGACCTCTACGCCGACTGGCTCGCCGCGAACATCGTGGGGGCGTCGGCCCCTCCTTACGGCTACGCGCATTCGACGGGGCGCGCGGCGGTGAGGCGCGTGATCGACGAGCCTGGCGTCGTGGCGGGGGCGGCGCATCAGCTCGCCGCTTGGTACATGGAGCTACGGCCCAGCGCCCCATGGGACATCGCGTTCGAGGCCGCCCCCCGCACCCCCATCCTGCCCGTGCCCGCGTACAGCGGCGAGGCATGCTGGTGGAGCAACCGCGGCGAGGCCATCAACACGATGCTCACTCGGCCCCTCGACCTCACCGGCCTCGACTCGGCCACGCTGGAGTTCCGGGCATGGTGGGACATCGAGGAGAAGTGGGACCATGGCTACGTCGTCGTTTCGACGGACGACGGCGAGACGTGGACGGCGCTGGAGGGGACCGGGACCTCAACGGACAATCCGCTCAGGACTGCGTTCGGCCCGTCCTACACCGGAAGCTCCGGAGGGTGGCGCTTGGAGCGCATAGACCTTTCGCCCTTCGCAGGGCAGGAGGCGCTGCTGCGGTTCGAGTACGTTACGGACGAGGCCATTCATTCCCCGGGCTGGTGCGTCGACGACATCGCCATCCCCGAGACCGGCTTCTTCGACGACGCCGAGTCGAGCGGCGACTGGACCGCCAACGGTTTCACACGGGCAGACGGCCAGGGCGTCGCCCAGGAGTTCGCCCTACGCCTCGTCCAAGGAACAGGCGACGGGGCAGTCGTCACCCCCTTGGCGCCGGACGAAGACGGGAGCGTGAGGTTCCGCATCGAAGAGCCAGCGACGCTGATCGTCACGCCCCTAGCCCTCAAGACCTCGGAGCAGGCAACGTTTGCTGTCGAGGTCGCCGAGGCCCCATAGCACGGCCACCCCTCTCGGTGAGCGCCGAGGAGGGTGATACCCTGCGCATCGTGGCAATCGTACCTCTCGAAACTGCGCTGGGGGAGCGCGACTTGGAGCTGGCGCAGCGGCTTGGCGAAGCGGCGGCGGCGGCAGGCGCCGAGCTTTGGCTCGTCGGCGGCTCCGTGCGGGACGCGATGATGGGGCGGCCGGTCGTCGATCTGGACGTTACGAGCGAGCGGGCGGCCAGCGAACTCGGCCCAGCTCTCGCGAGCGCGGTTGGGGGAAGCGTCGGCGCGCGGTCCCAGTTCGGCACTCTGAAGCTGCGGACCAAGGGGCGGACCATCGACCTGGCGACAGCCCGCAGCGAGCGCTACGCGAGCCCCGGCGCGCTGCCGACGGTCTCTCCTAGCGACATGCAGGCGGACCTGGCGCGCCGGGACTTCTCGATCAACGCGATGGCCGCGTCGCTCCATCCAGAACGATTCGGCTTGCTGCTGGACACTCGGGATGGCGCGCGAGACCTGGCGGCGGGGGTGGTGCGAGCGCTCCACGAACGCTCGTTTCAGGACGACGCCACTCGGATGCTGCGGGCGGCCCGCTACTCCGTCAGGCTGGGCTTCGACATCGAAACCGCGACTCTCGCATGGCTCGAAGGGGACCTCGCCTACCTCCATACGATCTCCGGGGCGCGAATACGGAGGGAGATCGAGCGGCTGCTCTCGGAACCCGAGCCGGGCCGCGCGCTGATCACTACGATGCAGCTCGGAGTCCTACCGGCCATCGATATCGGGCTCGATGGACCGGAGGCGCGCGACGCGGTTCTCCAAGCGATGGGGCGCGGGCTGTCCGGTCTGGCGCTGCTAGGAGCGCTCGTGTACGCTCTACCCGGCGAGCGCATCGCGGCCTTGTGCAAGCGTATCGCGGCCACGAAACAGCAGGCGCGCGTCATCGACGCAGTCGCTCGGTTGCGGGAGAGCGAGAGCCAGTTGACCGTGGCCAGGCTGGGGAGCGAGATCGACGCGGTAGTCGCCGGCGCGCCCCGCCGGGCGGTCCAAGCAGTGGCAGCCGCGACCGCGAACCAGATGGCGCGCCACAACCTGGACCGGCACCTGGCGGCGTCACGGCAACGGCCTCTCCTCGACGGCGAGGATCTGATGGCCCTCGGCGTTGAGCCAGGCCCAGCGGTGGGCGAGATGACACAGGCGCTGCGGCACGTGCTGATGGACCGCCTCATAACGGGCCGGGCGGAAGCAGTCCTGTTCGTTCTCAAACGGCTACAGGAGGAGAAGCGTTGAAGGCAGCATTCATCCGGGAGCACGGAGACCCGTCGGTCATCGAGTACGGAGACATGCCCGAGCCCACCGCCGGCCCTGGGGAAGTCGTGATTCGGGTCCGCGCATCCTCGCTCAACCGGCTGGACCTGTACACGCGGGCAGGAACGCGGGGGACGAGGGTGGCGCCGGAGCAGATGCCGCGCATCCTCGGCGGCGACTGCGTCGGCGAGGTCGTGGAGCTGGGAGAGGGCGTCACGGACCTCTCCACCGGCCAGCGCGTCCTGGTGAACCCGCTGTGCGAGAACAACCCGCCCCGGATGCTGGGCACGCACAGGCAGGGCTCGAACGCCGAGTTCACCGCCGTCCCGGCGGACAACGCCGTGCCGATCCCGGACTCTCTCACGGATGAGCAGGCCGCCGCGCTGCCCACGGTCTATCTGCCGACTTGGGGCATGGTCGTGCGCGAGGGGCAGCTCCAAGGGAACGAGATAGCGATGGTCCTCTCCTCCTCCAGCGGCATCGGGACAGCGGCGATACAGCTCATCAAGGGCGTCGTGGGCGGCTCCTGCATCGCAGTCACGAGCACCGGCGAGAAGATCAGGAAGTCCAGGGAGCTTGGCGCCGACTACGCAATCAACTACAAAAGCGAGGACTTGGCGAGCCGGGTGAAGGACCTCACCGGCGGGCGGGGGGTGGACCTGGTCGTCGACAGCACGGGCGCCGCGTTCTTCGAGGCCGCCTACGCATCGCTGGCCCGCGGCGGCCGGTATGGAATCTGCGGAGTGACGGCGGGTTACCAGTCTCAATTGCACCTCGGACAGCTCTTCAGCAAAGAGCTCAAGCTCTTCGGGGTCTTCATGGGCTCGAACGACGACCTCCGGCAAATCGTGGACGCCGCCGATAGAGGAAAGATCGGGTCGGCCATCCACAAGGTGGTCCCGCTCTCGGAAACGGCCTCGGCGCACGACGAGATGGAGCGCTCGGAGCACTTCGGCAAGTTCGTCATAGCCGTCCCCTGATGGAAGTCCCTTGATGGCGACCCCCTGATGGCGGCGCACGACCTGTTCTCGGAAAGTCCTCGCCCGACCAAGCGGGGACGGTGGTTCTATGGCTGGACCATCGTCATCGTCATTTCGGTCATCTCGTTCGCGGGAGGGGTCGAGACCAACCCCGTCCTCGGGGTGTTTCAAGGCCCCATGACCGAGGAGTTCGGGTGGAGCCGCGCCATCTACACGATGCCGATGTCCATCGGCTCGTTCCTCGGCGGAATCGCGGCGCTGCTGGTGGGGCCGATAATGGACCGGTACGGGGCCCGGTGGGTGATGGCCACTGCCATCATCCTCATGGGGCTGACGTTCGTGCTGATGGGGACCATCCAAGAGCTGTGGCACCACTTCGCGCTGCAGATCGTCGGGCGCACGGTGATCGCTTCGACCTTCTTCATGGTGGTCGGGGTCGTCATCCCCAAGTGGTTCGTCCGAATGCGCGGGAGGGCGGTGGCATTCGCGAACCTGGGCCAGCGCTTCGGCCAGATCGGGTTCCCGGTGATGGTGGAGCGCATCCTGCAGTTCGGCACGTGGCGCACCGCGTGGGTCGCGATGGGCATCGCCGTCTGGGCGTCGTCGCTCCTGCCGACGCTGCTCTTGCTGCGCCGCCGCCCCGAGGACATGGGGCTGCTGCCGGACGGCGTCGACCTGCGCGACCGGGACGCCCCGAACGTGAGGGCGGCGCGGTTGCGCGAGGAGGCGCGGGAGGTCTCGTTCAACCGCCGCGCCGCGTTGCGCACGCCCGCCTTCTACCTGATCACGGGGGCCACCAGCGTCCAGAGCTTCGTCACCACCAGCATTCACTTTCACTGGTTCAGCTATCTGACGGACATCGGCGTGTCGAGCAGCGCCGCGGTCATCTCGCTGTCGCTGTCGCCGCTCGTCTCCATGCCCATCTCCGTCGGCGCGGGGTTCATCGCCGAGCGGGTGCCGGTGCAGAGGCTGATGGCCGCGAGCTACTACGCGATGTCCCTGAGCATCGTGCTCTTCCTCTTCGCGGACAACGCGCTGACGGCCTACGCCTTCGGCGTGGCGTTCGGGATCTCGACGGGAGTGCTGTTCACGGTAATGAACGTGGTCTGGGCCGACTACTTCGGCCGCGACTCCCTCGGCGGGATACGGGGGATGGTCTCGCCGGTGCACATGCTGAGCAACTCCCTCGGCCCGCTGGCCGCCGCCTGGTCCTACGACGCCACCGGCAGCTACTCGCTGATCTACACCATCAGCGCCGGCCTGAGCGCCGGCGGCGGCACGCTGCTCCTCCTGGCGCGCAGGCCGCGGCAGAGCGCGCGCTGAGGGCGGCTGGAGCGGCGGGCTCATCCGCGCTACGGCGTGAGAAGTTCCCCAGCTGTATTCTTGGGCGCCGGCGTTACGAGTGAGAAGTTCCCCACCCGCACATTCCCCCAGGAGTGAGAACTTCCCCGAAAAACATGGGGAATCAGATGTTTCGAGGGGCGTTTTCATGGCCGTGGCCTGCTTCATGGGTCTTGGAACTGCTTCCCCACCCGTGATGTTTCTGTAATTCACGCCCCTCCCCAGCCGTCGTCCACAGATGGAAGAGGGAGCTGCCGTGTTTTCTAGCGGTCTCATTTGGTCTCATTCGGTCCCATTCTTCCTCTAGGGCCCTGACCTGCGCCCGGCCATGCCGCGGGCGAGGTCAGGGCCCTTCGGAGACAGGATATGGAGGGGAGTTCGTTTGCGCAACGGCCAAGTGTCACAATTCTGATAGAGGAGCGAAGGGGGCGGTCTTGCCGGGGGCAGGGCGCCCGCGAGGGACGCCCTTACGAGGGAAAGGGCTGCGAGGTTCCCGCCTGCGCGGGAATGACGGGGCGCACGGGAATGACGGAGGGGCGGGGCGCTAGGGGGCAGGAGGGTGTGACTGACAAACGCTAGGTGCGCGTTGTGGCTCGCAGGCGGCATAATGCTTGCGGCATGAGCGACAACTCCAAGATCGAGTGGACTGAGGCGACGTGGAACCCCGTGACCGGCTGCACGCAGATCTCGCCGGGGTGCGCGCACTGCTATGCGATGCGCTTCGCCAACCGGTTCCGTGGTGTGCCGGGGCATCCGTACGAGCGCGGGTTCGATCTACAACTGCGTCCGGAGCGACTGCTCCAGCCGCTGGAATGGGAGAAGCCGCGCCGCATCTTCGTCAACTCGATGTCCGACCTCTTCCACGAGGGGGTGCCGGATGAGTACATCGGGCAGGTGTTCGAGGTGATGGAGGAAGCTGGGCAGCACACGTTCCAGGTGCTCACGAAGCGGGCCGAACGCATGAAGCGATACTTCGAGGGCCGCGAAGTCCCGTCCAACGTCTGGCTGGGCGTGTCAGTCGAGAACAGGTACTGGACGCGCCGGATAGACGCCCTGCGCGACGTGCCAGCCGCGGTGCGCTTCCTCTCGTGCGAGCCGCTGCTCGGTCCGCTCAACGGGATGGACCTCTCCGGCATCCATTGGGTGATCGCGGGCGGCGAGAGCGGTCCCGGCTCGCGGCGTCCGAGACCGGAGTGGTTCCGCTCAATCCGCGACCAGTGCACGGCGGCGAATGTCGGCTTCTTCTTCAAGCAGTGGGGCGCGTTCAACGCCGACGGCAAGCGCGTCGGCAAGAAGAAGGCTGGGCGGGAACTTGATGGCGTCGTGTGGGACGGGATGCCTGCTGCTATCCCTGGGTAACAAGTCTCCCTGAACACAGTACTTAGCGTCATTAGCATGTAAGTCCCCTAGGAGCTGATAATCAATATGCCTCCGAAGACGACCTTATGGAAACTTGACTCCCATACAATTGGCAAGCACCTAGTGCTCCGGTCTTACTTGGATGCATGGTTGCCTATAATGACCAAATGGAACGGACGGGTGCTAATCATTGATGCCTTTGCTGGCCCTGGCATGTACGAGAAAGGTGAGGAAGGATCACCTGTAGTAGCCATCCGTGCCCTAGCCAACCATAGAGCTGAAATAAGAAACGAAGTGAGATACTTATTCATAGAAAAGGATACTACGCGCTATGAACACTTAGTAGAAGTGCTCAGAGATTTTGATGACTCTTTACCCACGAACTGTAGGTATGAAGTCATAAACTCTCAATTCGACGAGACGCTGTCGGGCACTCTCGATCTAATTGAGCAGCAAAGGCAACGCTTAGCACCAGCATTCGTTATGATTGATCCGTTTGGAGTCTCAGATACGCCTATGGACATCATAAGACGCATCCTGAACAACCCGCAATCTGAAGTCTACATTTCCTTCATGTACGATGCGATAAATAGGCACATTAGCCATGACAGTTTTGAGTCGCACTTGGATGACATGTTCGGTTGCATCGAATGGCGGCAAGCAAAACACATGGTCGACAGTCCTGAGAAAAAGGACTTTCTCTTTGACCTGTACGAGAACCGACTCAAGGCCAATGGAGCCCAGTATGTACTCCACTTTGAGTTGTTTGAAGAAGGCCGACTGGTATACGCAATATTCTTTGGGACTAAACACCTTGAAGGTTGCGATAAAATGAAACAGGCTATATGGAAAGTAGCACCAATGGGAGATTTCAGATTCAGGAGCAACCACATCGGGCAGCAAATCTTAGGAGGAGACGTCGTAGATTGGAGCCTGCTCCGGAATCCATTAAACACCAATTCGGAGGGAAGGGATGGCAGCAGATAAAAACGGTAGAAGATTTCGTAAAATCCGACGCAGTTAGTTTTCATTCGGGACAACTCAGAAAGCATGCGCTTGTACCCATGGAGAATGCGGGAGAGGTAGAGGTCAAAGAAGACACACGCAGCAGACCGCACTCTTTCCCTGCAGGTAAGGCGATACTTCGGTTCCTTTAGTGCTTACAAGAGTTGAGGAATTAGACAGCTGACTTATAAGTTGATAAGACAACTTGAGGTAGTACTTGCTTCATCAAATCCCCGGCCCCCATGTTTCGCCGAACTCGATCTTGCGGAGGATGCGGCCGGTTAGGGCCAGCGGGGGTTGGGCCAGCATCCACATGAAGGACTCCTCGACGCTCTCTACGGCGTCGGGGGCACCGGGGCCGGCCATGTCGGTGCGAACGTGGCCGGGCGTCCAGACGTTCACTTCGATGTTCTGGGCGCGGGTCTCCTCCGCCAGACCGAGGGATAAGAGGTCCACGGCGGCCTTGGTCGCGCTGTAGGCGACCCGTCCGGGTCTGTAGCGCACCACCATGTCGGTGGACACGTTGACGATCCTGCCGCCCCCCTGCCCCGCCATCACCGGCAGCGCGTAGCGCGTCAGGTAGAAGACGCTGTTGAGGTTGACGGCGACGGCGTACTCCCAGTCCTCGGGCGACGTGTCCGCGATCATTTCGCTGGGGAATATGGCGGCGTTGTTGACGAGGACGTCGATGCGTCCGGCCTGGGCGACGGTCTGGGCAATCAGCGCCTCGGCGCCCTCGGGAGTCGTGATCGACGCGGGGATGGCGATAACCGCGCCGCCCTCGGCCTCGATGGCCTCAGCGGTCCCGCGCAGCGTGCCGCCCTGGCCGGGGGAGGAGTCGAGGTTGCGCGCGGAGATGACGACGGTCGCGCCGCAGCGGGCCATCGCGATGGCGAGCTGGCGTCCGATGCCGCGGCTGCCGCCGGTCACGAGGGCGACCTTGCCGGTGAGGTCAGGGGATGTCGTTGTCGCGTTCACCGAGCATCCGCCCTTCTTCAATCTCGCGGAGCATGATGTCGATGTCCGCAGTCGGGTGATTGTGCCGTGACGCTTCTTCGATGGCGCGCAACTTTTCTTCGACCGACTTTCGGGGAGCGTCTTTCTCCATACGGTGAGTCTACCATCTGCTTTGGGGACGCTTCCGCCCAGGCCCCGCCATGTGCGCTGAGGCGCACCTGGATTCCCGCGTTCGCGGGAATCCCTCATCTTGGGCTGACGCCCCACACCACCACCGACGAAGTAGCGGGCGGGGAGGAATCGCGGTGCTGTCGCCCCGCTACGAGGTTCCCGCCTGCGCGGGAATGACGGAAGGGGTGGGGGTAAGGAGGGAAGTCTGCGCGCCGCCGCCTCGCCTCCCCCGCGCTACGCACGACCCCTCCCACAGACGGGAGGGGTATTTTCGAGGCAATGACGAGAAGATGACTCATATCGTGGCGGTGGAGCGGAGCGGGCGTGTGGACTGGCGGACGTTCCAGAAGAGGTACTGGTTGGCGTAGCCGGCGTCGTTCCCGAAACGCTCCCACGCCCACTCGCGCATCGCGCCGTACTTTGCGTTCGCGGGGAGGCTGTACCACTCGTGCAGGGCCTTCACCACCCAGCGGTCGTTGGGGAACGCCTGCATCTTGTCCAGCGAGAAGAGCATGACGCAGTCGGCGATCTTTTCCCCGACGCCGTGCAGGGCGACGAGGGACGCCAGGGCGTCCTCGTATGGGGCGGAGCGCAGGCTGGCGAGGGGCAGGTCGCCGGACGCGACGGCCGCAGCAGCGCCTGAGAGGTAGGGCGCGCGAAAGCCGCAGCCAAGCTCGCGCAGCCGCGCTTCGCCAGCCTCGGCGAGACGGGCGGGAGCGGGGAAGGTGTGGCGCACGGCGCCGTTCAGCTCCACGGGGTCGCCGAAGGTCTCCGACAGCAGCTCGACGGTGCGGCTGATACGCGGGATGTTGGACGTCGAGGAGAGGATGAAGGAGGCGAGGGCCTCCCAAGGCTCCTGTCTGAGGACGCGCATGCCGGGGTAGGCGTCAATGCCGGAGCGGACGCGCTCGTCCCAACCGATGCGGTCCTGGATGGCGGCGAGGTCGTCGTCGAGGCGGAGGTAGGCGGCAACGGCCTCGGCCATCTCGCCGGACGGGGTCGGGGCGCTCTCGATCAGGAGGGCGGCCCCCGCCTCCGCGGAAATGACGGAAGGGGGGGCGGGAGCGGCGGGAGAGGGGACGGGAACGGGGGTGAGGCGAACGATGTTGCGGCCAAGGACGCCGGTCCAGCGTCCTTGGTCGTCGATGCGCCAGCGAAAGCTCTGGCCCGAGGCGAGCGAGCTAGCTAGGTCCAGCGGGCCTTGGACCGGAAGGACGAGCGGGGCAGTCATGGTTGTTGGGCGAGCCACTCGCCAACCGACGGCGCGAGCCGGTCGAACGGGCCTCGGAGCGTCGTGGCGGGAGGTATCGAGCCGAGGAAGGAGCGGCCGTAGCCCTTCGAGGCGATGCGGCTGTCCAGGACGACCACGACGCCCCGGTCGCCCTTGCTGCGGATGAGCCGTCCGAAGCCCTGGCGGAACCGGAGCACGGCCTGGGGCACGGCGTATTCCATGAAGGACTGCTCGTACTGGGCGGACCTGGCGGCGAAGATCGGGTCGGTCGGCACGTTGAACGGCAGCCGCGCGACGACCAGCACTTTGAGGGTCTCGTTTCCCACGTCGACGCCTTCCCAGAACGACGCCGTGCCCAGCAATACGGCCTGCGGGCGCCGCTGGAAGCGTCCAAGGAGCTGTTGAGGCGCGCCGTCGACGCCCTGGGCCAGCACGTCGATCCCGCGCTCCGGCAGCGTCCGCCGCAGCTTCGCCGCCGCCGCGCGGACGCTCGCGTGGGAGGTAAAGAGCGCCATCGTCCTGCCGCCGGCAATCTCCGTGAGGCGGTCGATGACGTGCGCGACGGCGTCGCCGTAACCGTCGGCATTAGGCTGGGGGACGTCGGTGGGCAGGCAGAGGAGGGCCGCCTTCTCGTAGTCGAAGGGAGAGCCGAGGCAGACCTCCTTGGGCTCCTCGATACCCAAGCGGGCGCGGATATGCTCGAACTTGCCGCTTACGGCGAGGGTGGCGCTCGTCAGGATGACGGTCTGCTTGGGGTCGAACAGCTCCTCGTGCAGGCGAGGCCCCACGTCGAGGGGGGCGCCGTTCAGCGAGAGATTGGCGCCGCGGCCAATCCAGTAGACGGTCTCCTGGTCGGGGTCGGCCACGAACCCTTGGACCTTGGCGCGCGCCTCGGACTGGTCGACGAGCCATTCGGCCAGGTCGCCCTTGAGCTGGTCGAGCCCCGGCACGGTCTCGCCGGGCAGCTCCTCCATTTCCCCCCACAGCGCGCCGGCCCGCTGATTGGCGTCGGACGCGCTTCGCTCAAAGGCGTCCCAGGCGATTTCCAGCTCGGACCACGCGGGCTGAGCGCGCTGGGCCGTCGTTATGCGCACCTCGCCCTCGTCGGACTCGGCGGCGCGCTGGTCCCTGACGAACGCCGCTAGCCCGGCGACGAGCTGCGCCCATTCGTCCCTGACGCGGAAGAGCGGCGTCTGCGCCTCTTCCATGCGGCGCTGAACGATCTCCTTGCGCTCGGACGCGAGACCGCTCACCCGGACGACGTTGCCGAGGCTATGGATGAGGGCGCCGAGGCGTTCGACGATCTCCTCCACAGTCGACTGGGCGACGCGGAAGCCGAACTGGCGCGTGGCCTCGGACTCGAGGTTATGGGCCTCGTCGACGATCAGGTAGTCGTACTCCGGGAGCAGGGAGCCGCCGACTTGCATGTCGGAGAGCAGCAGCGAGTGGTTCACGACGACGAGGTGCGCGGCGGAGGCCTCGTCGCGGGCGTGGCGGTAGAAGCACGCGCCCTCGCGAGCGCCGGGGCAGGCGCCGAACCCGCTGGCGTTGATCCGGTCCCATGAGCCGAGCTCGCGGGCGGAGAGGCGCAGCTCGGAGCGGTCGCCGGTGCGGGTCTCGCGCAGCCAGGCGAGGGTCTTGGCCATGGTCCGGGCGTCGTCGGGGGAGCCCGCCTCGGAGTTGGCGAGCGCCTCCCAGCGGCGCAGGCAGAGGTAGTTGGCCTTGCCCTTCATCTGGGCGTATCGGAACTTCGCGAGGTCCAGGCCGGGGACGTCCTCCAGCACCGTCAGCAGGTCGGGGATGTCCTTCCCCACGAGTTGCTCCTGGAGGTTGATGGTGTTCGTGGAGATGACGACACGGACGTTGTTGCGGGCGGCGAAGAGGACGGCGGGCAGCAGATAGGCGACGGACTTGCCGATGCCGGTACCGCCCTCGACGACGAGGTGATGGGGCTCGCCGGCGTCGGCGCGCGAGCCGAAGGCCTCTGCGACGGCCCTGGACATCGCAATCTGTTCGAGCCGGGCCTCGTAGCGGGGGAACTGCCGAGCGAAGGGGCCGTCCTGTGCCAGTAGGCGGCTGATCTCGTTCGGGTCGACGAGCTGCGGCGGCTTGGGCTGCCCGAGCGTGCGCGGCCTTTCGAGGCGGCTCGCTATCTCTTTCTGGTCCATCCCGCCGATCGGCCCTGGGTCGGCGGCAGCGGGGGACTCGGCCAGGGCAGCGACGAGGTCCGCCAGCGGGCTCTGGGCGCGCAGCAGCAGGTCGGAGAGGCGGCGGAGCACGCTCGCCGGAAGGCCCCGGGCGCGCTCGACCAAGGCCCGGTACACGGCGCGCGTCGTCTCGGCGTCCGCCAGGGCAAGCGAGCGGGAGGGCTGGGAAGAGGGAGGCACGCCCAGACGATCCGCTAGCTGGGCTATGGAGTCGTCGGCGCTCGCGGGGATGATGAGCTCGGCCAGCTCCTGCGTGTCCCACAGCGCGTCGCCGAGCGATCCGCCCGCGCCAGCCACGAAGCCGAGGGTCGCCGCGAGGCCGTGGGCGGCGATGGGAGAGTCGCCGACGAATTCGGCGAGCTGGGCCACGCCCTCGGCGTCATCGGCGAAGAAGGAGCCAAGGACGCGGTCGCCGTGGAATTTCACCGCGCCCACGGCGGTGAGCCGGCTGTGCTCGGGGTCGGGCCCCGTCGTCTGCGCGGCGAGCGCGACGACGGGCGCGTCGAGCGGATGGGCGCGCAGCAGACGCATGCGATAGGGGGACTCAGTCATCGAATGCACGGTAAGGGAGCGCGAGCGGCGTCGCAAGGGCAGCGGCGCCGCTTGACCAGCCCCGTCGCCGCTCTGAGAATGCGAGCGTCCCACAGCAGTCCGGCACGGAGGCAGGCCATGAGCACCGACGCTCCCGCAGGCAGATTCGTCGACGAGGTGATCAGCGACATCATCGAGCCGGGCGTCGCGCGGCTGCTGGAGAGCCGTTATTTCGTCGACCTGCGCGCAGGGACGCTCACGAAACGGCGGATGCAGGGTTTCGCCATCCAGCACTACCGGCACAACATGGGCATCCTGAAGGGCTTTGCGCTCCTCGCAGTGCAGGCCGCGTCGACGAACGACCTCTTCCGCGTCTACGCGGGCGGGCTGAACGAGGAGCTCACCCACCCGGACATGTGCAAGAAGTTCGGGTTCGCGCTCGACCTGACCGACGCCGACTTCGAGAACGCCCTACCCGCCTACGGGTGCCTCGCGCACACGGCCGCCTGCCTCCACGACATGTACCTCGCGACGCCGGCGCAGATGCGCGCCAACGCCCTCTCCAACGAGACGATGGTCCAGCGCTATTCGACGGAGTTCGACGCCCACCTGCGCGACTACGGGATTCCAGACGAGGCGATGGAGTTCTTCGTCGTGCATAAGGGGGCGGACGTGGAGCACACGGAGCGCGCGGCCAACGCGATAGCCCAGCTCGCCGTGACAGATGAGGAGCAGGAGCGCGTCCGCGCCGTCTGCCGCAACATGGCCCGCTTCAAGCTCGGCAAGTTCGACAGCATCTACGACGAGTACGCGTAGGGCTGCGGCTTGCATTCGCCTTTGTTCTCTCCCGGTCACTCCTAGCCGCAGGCGGGGTCTCCCTCGGAGATGGCGCGCTCCCTCCGCCCGGGGCGGCGGCCGCCGACCATGTTATTTTCATAGAGCGGATTCATCGCCAATAAGGCGCCAGGCTATTCTCGCCGCCGCTAATAAAGGGCAAGCATGGCCACGTTTATTATCATAAAGCATTCTGCACGAGAATAAAGTGACTGGCTATTCTCGCCGCCGCTAATAAGGGGCAACTGGGGTTATGATTGTTTTCGATGATTGACTTATGCGATAATAAGAGCCTCGGCTACTCTCGCCTCCGCTAATAAGGAATCACGTGGCATCTGAACTGGGTCGTCAACCTCATGGCCGTTTGGTGGACTGTCCCGACGGGTATCGCGCCTACGTGCCCGCCCCGCCCCCGCCACCCCTGACTTGGGACGCCGACCTCGCCGTCAGCCTCTCGTCTGCCGACCGGGCTATCGGCAGGCTTGCGGGGGAAGGGCGGCGCCTGCCCAATCCGCACATCCTGATCCGGCCCTTCGTCCGAAAGGAAGCCGTACTCTCAAGCCGTATCGAGGGGACCCAGGCGACCCTTGGAGAATTGCTGGCCGCCGAGGCGGGCGCAGCCGTCGAGCGGAACCCCGCCGACCTGCGCGAGGTGGGCAACTACGTAGCCGCTCTGGAATACAGCCTGGAACGCTTGGGAACGCTGCCCCTGTCGCTGCGCCTCGTGCGCGAGATGCACGAGATCCTCATGCGCGGCGTTCGGGGCGACGCGGCCACGCCCGGGGAGTTCCGCAGCAGCCAGAACTGGATCGGACCGCCCGGATGCGCGCTGAACGATGCGACCTACGTCCCGCCGCCGCCCTCGGAGCTGATGACGTGCCTGGGCGCCTGGGAGCGGTTCCTACATGACGACGCCCTACCCCCGCTGGCGCACGCCGCGGTCGCCCACGCCCACTTCGAGGCAGTACACCCGTTCCTCGACGGCAACGGCCGGGTCGGACGCCTGCTCATCACGCTGCTGCTAGTAGACCGGGGCGTCCTACCGTCGCCCCTGCTCTATCTGAGCGCCTACTTCGAGGCCACCCGCGAGGAGTACTACGCGCGCCTCCTCGGCGTGACGGAGCGGGGCGAGTGGGAGGAGTGGCTGACCTACTTCCTGAAAGGCGTCGCTCTCCAGTCCGACGACGCCGTGGACCGGGTCCAACGTATCGACGGGCTGTTCTCGCGCTGGAAGGAGGAACTGGCCCACGGGCAGTCCCGGCTCCCGGAGAGAGCCCTCGACCTCTTCGCGGAGAACCCCTTCTGGACGGTCGGCGGCGTGGCCGCCAGGCTGAACGTCGCGTTCACGACAGCGCAGCGGGCCATCGACCGGCTGGCGGAAGCAGGCGCCGTCGCCCAAGCTGGGGAAGCGCGGCGCAACCGCGTCTACTGCGCGAAAGCCATCCTCGACGTGCTCGAAGAGCCCTTGCGCCTTGGGGGTTAGTTCGACAGCATCTACGACGAGTACGCACAGGGGGCAGGGCGAGATCAGACGCCCGTGACCCGGTACTCTGCTCCATCGGGAGACTCGCCGGGGGAGTAGGCGTCGAGGGCCGCACGCAAGTCGGCGGCTGCGGCGAGCGCCTTATCGAGCAAGCCGGTGAGGATTACCGTTCTCCCCTCGTACTCAAGCGGTGAGCCAATCCGGTAATCGCACTCACCGCGCATCGTGGCGAGCTTCCCAAGAAGCTCCTCAATGGTATGCCCCTGTAGAGCTCCTGAGCGTATAAAGCGTTCTCGCAACGCGGGATGCCGCCGGTTCCTCGGGATTGGCGGAGCGTCCGGGTTCTCACGGAAGTAACGGCAAGCTGCCTCGTGGTGCAACCCGTAGTAGAGTCGGCTAACCGCCGTCCGCTGCTCCGCCTCGCTCTCCGCCGCTATCTGCCGGACGCCCAAGTCATAGAAATCAAGAGGGCGCAACGGAGTTCTCGATCATGGCGATGGGGTTCGCGTCGTAAGTTATCCAGCGAACCCAGTCCTTGCGCTCCGCTTCCGCCAACGACGCCCACAAACTTGTCGCCCGCTCCGCCATCCGGTGAAATATCTTCATCGCATCCTTATGCGAGCCGTCCACCCAGCAGACGAGACAGAGCGCCGTCTCCCTGTCTGGGTCGACATCCGACTCATCGAGGATGATCTCTGCGCTCTCGATGATGTCGGCGCCGCCGTCCGCGAGGGCGGCCTCGTACATGGCGCGGAACGTCCGCTCGCGGAACGGGGTTAGCCGCTTGCGGGCCTTGGCCGTTATGTTCAGCGGAGAGGGACGCGACTGCGCGGTCTCGGCGGCTTGCGCCATCTCGGAACTCTCCTATCGGTCCTAGCGTAAGCGTATCGTAGCATGGGGCGGGTGTCCGACGCGCCGGAGCGTAGGCCGCAACGGGACGATGTCGGGGGCCTACTGCACCTCGATCCATATCCGGCAGTGATCGCTCGGCCCCCAGTTTGCAGAGTCATTCATCGCGTAGGCAGTCACGCTCTTGTCGAACCCCTTCGAGGCGAAGACGTAATCAAGTTGGTTCTCAGCCGTTGCCGGTGTCCGCTTTGTTGTGTAATACGTGGGGACATTTCCAGTGTCCTCCGGCAATCCCTGCGGAACCGGTTTCGCCCGCCTATCAGCCTGCTCACACACATCCGACCATTGAGGCCCGATGAATTTGAGGCCGAGCGCATCCATTCGGTCGAACACTGTGAGCATCCGACTGCGGTCCTCCAGTTTGTTATCCACCGTAGCGCCATAGATGGCATTTAGGTCGCCCGCCGCTAATATGCGGTGGGTCGAGGGATTGGTATGACCAACGAACGCGGAAAGATCCGATATGACGCGGTGCGCTGACGCATCCGAATAGATACGTATCTGCCTCATTCCGTTTTCCCTGTGGTCGGCCGCCTTCACTGCCAGTGGATGTGGACTAAGCCAGCGAGCGTACATTGAGAACGCGATGAATGCCTGCCCGCTGAGGAGGGGCGTCAGTCGTGCTGCCGCGAGTGTACGAATGTCGCTGACCGCGATCTCAGTGTCATCAACTGTACCCGCAAGGATCGTAACCGGCTTGAACCAATCGATCTTGACTTTGTCTGATAGTTTCACAACCATCGGCCAGCGGTCGTAGCTGTCATTGAGCCATGAGTGATACGGGCCAATCTCCACAGCATCCGGCACACTGTTCGAATTCACTTCCTGCAACAAGGCGACGTCTACACCATCCTCATCACGCATCCGCAGTAGTTCGGCCCATGCCATCTGGTTACGGCCGATATTCCAGCACACTACCTTGACCAAGGGCAAAATCTCCTTGTCCGTTTGCCAATTGCGGTGTCCGAGCGTTACCCCAGGACGTCGATATGGACGCGAACGCCAGAGAGGCCCGGATGGCCCGGGCCTCTCTGGCGCAGTTAATCGAAGCGTCTACCCGAGGTGCTGCTCGTAGAAGGCGTAGACCTTCTTCCAGCCGTCGGCGGCTTGCTCGGGGCGGTGGGAGGCTCCGGCCCAGTTGAAGAAGGCGTGGCCCGCGCCGTCGTAGCGGTGGAAGTCGTACTCCTTGCCGTGCTTCTTCAGCTCGGCCTCGATCGCGTTCACCTGCTCGATGTCCGGGTTGCCATCGTCGTTCCCGAACAGGCCCAGGATAGGACAGCTAATCTCGGGCGTCATGTCGATGACGGGGACGGGCTGGTTCTCGTTGATGCGGTCCGGCGTGGGGATGACGTTGCCGCCCCAGCAGTCCACGGCGGCGTCCAGGTCGAGCTTGGCGGCGGCCATGTAGGAGACGCGCCCGCCCGAGCAGAAGCCGATGATGCCGACTTTGCCTGTCGTGTCGTCGAGCCCGCGGACGTAGTCGAGGGCACCCTGGAGGTCGCCAACGACGAGCGCGTCGCGCTGGCCGCCGTCGTCTCGGATACGGGCGGACATCTCAGATGCGGTGCCGGGCCCCATGCGGTCGTGGAGGTTCGGGCAAATCGCTAGGTAGCCGTGGTGGGCGAAGCGGCGCGTGACCTCGATGCACCACTCGTCCCAGCCGGGCATGTGGTGGGCGACGATGACGGACGCGAAGGGGCCGTCGCCGGCAGGCTTGGCCACGTAGGCGTCGATCGTGTCACCGTTGTGTCCGGCTATCTGGATGGTCTCGACGGTCATGGACGGATGCAGATTCAGTCCTGGCATTGCTCTCTCCTCTTAGCTAGTTGCTGGGTCGTTGGTTGCCCGCTTTATGCTACTCCACGTAGGCGACAGCCTCTATCTCGACGATGAACTCGGGCCGCGCAAGCCGCGAGACCACCACCAGGGTGCTTGTGGGGGGCTTCTCGGGCCGGTAGACGGCACGCTCTTCGCGGACGGCGTCGAGATTCTCCTCGCCGACGACGTAAACGGTCGTCTTGACGATGTCCTCGAACCGCCCGCCGACGGACTCGACCGCTGTCCTCAGGTTCTTCATCACCTGCCCGACCTGCGCCCTGGGGTCGCCGACGCCGACGACGTTTCCGTCAGTATCGGATGCGGTCTGGCCAGCGATGAATATCCACGGGCCGACTTTGACCACATGGGTATAGCGGTTGCCGTTGGGAGACATGCCCTCCGGCTGTAGATGCTCGACTGTCGCCATTCGTCCTCCTTCTCAATTCTCCCCCGCGTCTCCCCCGCGTCTCCCCCGCGCAGACGGGAGAGGAGGGAATGTTGTGAGTGGAAGGCTACACCCGACGCCGCTCGCCCTACAAAGGCCGTCCCTTCCTAGGCCTCCTCCGCGGACGAGACCCTTGCGTAACCCTATTAGCTGGCGGGTGTAACTCTTCCCACCTACCCACGAGTATGACGCTGGGCGCCATAGGGGATACCCCTACAGAGGTACAGAGGACAGCGAGATTCCCGTGTAGGCGGGAGTAGCGGATGGGTTATGCGGGGTTCGCGGTCGGGGGCAGCAGGCGCGTTGCGAATGCCTTGTAGCCTTGGGTTTCCATGCGCGCGACGATTTCGGCGGCCTCGGCTTCGTCATGGGCGAGAGCGAACATCGCGGGGCCGGAACCGCATAGCGTCGGCTGCCGGGCGCCCGCGGCAAGGAAGCGCTCGCGCATCGCGTCGTAAGAGTCGTGGGCGCGGGAGGCGACGGCGTCGAAGACGTTGTAGAGCGCGCCGTCGAGGGGCGCTCCCTCGCGGAGCCGACGGGCAGCCTCGGCAGTGGCGGCGCCATCGGAATAGTGCTCGGGGCCGAGGAGGCCGTACATCCGAGCCGTCTTGTTGACGAGCTCAGGCGCATTAGGCGCGACGACGACGGCGCAGCGTTCGACGGGCGAGGGCAAGGGCGATAGCTGCTCACCGCGGCCGGTTGCGAGGGCCGTCCCGCCGGAGAGGAAGAAAGGGACGTCGCTTCCGAGCTTGGCTGCGAGCGCCAACAGCATTTCGTCGCTGAGGTCGAGGCCGTGGAACCGGCGAAGGCCGAGCAGAGCGGCAGCGGCGTCGCTGCTACCGCCCCCGAGGCCCGCGGCGGTGGGGATGCGTTTGACGAGGCGGATGGCCATGTCGCCGCGCGTCTCGACGTCCAAGAGGCGCGCGGCGTCGAGCACGAGGTTGGCCTCCTCCGGCGCCGCGCCCTTGGGCTCGACATCGAACGTGAGCCCCTGCTTCCCACCAAGGGGCGCAGAGCTGGGCGCGGGCGGAGGCGCCGCCAGCTCCAGGTCGTCGGCGAGGTCAATCGCTTGGAGGACCGTGCGCACCTCGTGGTAACCGTCGCCCCGCCGCCCAAGGACCTCCAAGGTGAGGTTGATCTTGGCCGGGGCCGACTGACGGTCGGTCACCATCGGCGAGCGGGCCTACCAGCGGCGCTTGTACTTCGAAATGCTCTGCAGCTCACGAGGCGGGTCGAGATGGCTGCCGACGATGGTGTAGGAAACCTCAGCAACGTAGAGGCTGCCTTCGGAGTCGACGGCGATGCCGTGGGGGGCCATGAACTTGCCTGCGCCCTCGCCCTCGTCGGCCGCGCCAAACCGCGAGACGAGCTTGCCGTCGAGGTCGAAAACTTCGACACGGTGGCCCATGTTGGGGGAGTCGAAGCCGCCGACGCCGTTGAGCTCGCCGATGTAGATGTGGTCCTGCCAGAGCACCATAGCGTCGGGGCGGTGGATGTTGTTCCACATGGTGATGAAGTTGCCGTCGCCGTCGAATATCTGGACGCGGTGCGCCTCGCGGTCGACGACGTAGACGCGGTCGTTGTTGTCGAAGGCGATATTGTGGGGGCGCATGAACTCGCCGGCGTCGATGCCGGGGCTACCCCAGGAAAACTTGTACTCGCCGGCGGGGCTGTAGACGTGGATGCGGGCGTTGCCGTAGCCGTCCGAGACGTACCAGTCGCCGTTGGAGGGGCGAATGGCGGCGGAAGTAGGGCGGTTAAAGGGCTCGCCGCTCCACTTGGTGGCGGGGTTGTCGCGGTTGCCGAGCTCGGTGATGCGCTCGCCGTCCGGGCTGAACTGCTGGATGGTGTGGATCCCGTCGTCGGCGACGAGCAAGGAGTCGTCGTGGGCAATGTAGAGCCCATGGGTGCGGTTCTTCGAAAAATAGCCCTCGCCAAAGGACTTGATGAAGTTGCCATCCTTGTCGAACTGCATCAGGGGGTGCTCGCCGCGCGTCAGCAGAAAGACGTTGTCCTTGGAGTCGACGGCGACGCCGGGACACTCGTGGAGCGAGTAGCCGTCCGGCTGCTTGGCCCAATCCGGGACATATTCGTACTGGAACCCTGGGTAACCAAAGACATCGGCCATCTCACACCTCCGGGGGGTTAGGAGCAGGTGGATTCTACGCCGAGCGGCGCAATCATGCGTCCCCGCGAGGCTGGCCCTCCCCGTAACTGCCCGCAGGCCGCTCGGCAGCCATTCGAGCACTGGCCGGTAGGCCATGCTCGGGAGCGTATCCTCGCCACGTTCCTCTTTGGGAGAGGCGGTCCTCGGCGACCTCCAGGTCGTACTGGCTTTGCAGGCCCATCCAGAACTGCGGAGAGTTCCCGAAGAAGCGGGAGAGGAGCAGGGCCGTCTCAGCCGTGATGGACCGCTCACCGTGGACGATGGCGTGGATCCGGCGAGGGTCCACGCCGATCGCCTTGGCCAGCGCGTACTGGGTGACCTTCATCGGGAGAAGGAACTCCTCGTTGAGCACCTCTCCCGGGTGGATAGGGGGCAGCCGCTCCACGTCCGGCTCGATTGTCCTAGTCGTATCCATCTCGTTCTTCTCCCCCACGTTCTCTGTCTCTTCCCCGGTTAGCGTCCAGCGCTCGGCGTTCAGTGATAGTCCACTATCTCCACTCGATCGGCGTTTCCGCCGCTCCACACGAAGCAGATGCGCCACTGATCGTTGATGCGGATGCTGTGCTCCCCCCGCCGACCTCCCGATAGCGCCTCCAAGCGGTTTCCCGGCGGGACTCTCAAATCATTCAAATCCCTGGCGTTGTTCAGGACCATCAGCTTCCGCTGGGCTCGCCGTTGGATGTCTTCGGGTAGCCTGCCAACGCGCCTTCGTTCAGCGACCGCCTGCGTGTCCCTGTCCCGGTAGCCGATAATCACAAGCCCATAGTAGCGCATAACGCTATTAGCGTCAAGCGCTACGCCTGCTATACAAGGACTCGTCGGCTATGCGCTCACTCCCCTTCCAAGAGAGAACCCCACAACCCTTAAGCGCGAGAGCGAGATATGGAGTAGCATTTGGGTCGTCGGAGAGCCATGTAGGAGGGGACGAATGACTGAGCAAATCAACGTACAGGACAGTGTCGCGCGAGGCGGCAGCCGCGACGGCCGTTTCGTCTACGACCGGTGGATGGAGGCGCAGGGCGTGCCAATCCACCGCGGCTATTTCATCGAGGACCTCCGCACCGTGGAAGTCGCTCCGTGGCACGAGCGCGAGTGCAACGCCGCGTTCATCCAGGTGTCGGGCATGGAGGGCGTCGCCGAGGCGAGGCTGACCGAGCTGCCGCCCGGGGCGACCACGCCGCCGATGAAGTTCGCGCTCGACGAGGTCGTCTACGCGCTCTCGGGGCACGGTATCGCGACAGTCTGGACGGAGGGCGTGGACAAGCACAGCTTCGAGTTCGGGCCGCGCAGCCTGTTCCTCCTCCCGCGAGGGGCGCACCGGCAGTTCGCGAACGCGCGAGGCGATCAGCCGCTGCGGATACTGCACAACAACTACTTGCCGGTCGCAATGTCGTTGGAGCCGGACCCGGACTTCTTCTTCAACAACCCCTACGGCCACCCCGAGCTGCTCAGGCCAAGCGAGGACGAGCTGTATGCGGTCGCCAAGCGGGCGCCGGGCATGGGCCGCGGGGCGACGTGGTACGGCAACTTCTTCACGGACATGGGCGGGTGGAACGACCTTGTCCCCCACCGCCAGCGTGGGGGAGGCGGCCACGTCGTGGACGTTTCGTTCCCGAACTCGCAGATGGGCGGGCACATGTCCGTGTTCCCGCCGGGCACCTACAAGAAGGGGCACCGGCACGGGCCAGGCCGGGTCATCGTGATCCCCGGCGGCGAAGGCTACTCAATCCTGTGGCCCGAGGGCGGCGAGAAGATAATCGCCCCTTGGCACGAAGGCAGCATGTTCACGCCGCCCGACCGCTGGTTCCACCAGCACTTCAACGTGAGCATCGAGCCCGCGCGCTACCTGGCGCTGGCGCCTCTGCCCCAGTTCTCCGGGCACAGCGAGCAGGTGGAGGACCGGCGGCGTGACCAGATCGAGTACCCGCGCGAGGAGCCCTGGATCCGCGAGAAGTTCGAGCACGAGCTGGGCCTCCGCGGGCTCGAAAGCCTCATGCCCGAGGAGGCGTACCAGAACCCCGGCTTCAAGTGGGGGTACAGCGCCGATGAAGAGGAAGGCGCGGTGATCGGCGCTCGCGGGGCAGACCGGTAGGGGCAAGCCGCCCTCCCCGCCTCCCCGTCCCGCAAAGGACACTCCACCCAATCCGTTCGTCGGAGCCCTCAATAGGCCCAGGCGAACGGATTGGGCGTCGATGCCGCTAGGAGAAGTCATGCCACGCATCGAGATGATCACCGACAAGGCCCAGATTCCCGAGGACCGGCACGCCGAGTTCGACGCAATCGTCGAGACGCTTCACGGGGTGCGCGGGCCTTTCGCCGTCCTCATGCACAGCCCCGGCCTCGCCCAGAAAGTCATGGAGGCCGGCGCGCAGGTCAGGCTGGGCTCGACCCTTAGCTCGGTTGAGCGCGAGCTGGCCATCATCGCCGTCGCCAGGGAGAAGGACGCGACCTACGAGTGGGCCGCACACGTCAGAGCCGGACGCGCCGCCGACATGCGGGAAGAGGCTATCGAAGCCGTCAGGCACCGGCAGGACACCAGCGGCCTCGAAGAGGACGAGCGCGACATCATCGAGTTCGTACGGCAACTCCTGCGGAACAACAGGGTCGAGCAAGACCTCTTCGACGCGCTGGAGGGCCGCAAAGGCGTCCGATGGCTCGTCGAGCTCGCCGCCACCGTCGGTCAGTACCAGTACATCTCGGCGATTAACACCGCATTCGGCGTCGTTGCGGCCCCGGACGCCGACCAGCTCCCCGTCTGAGAAGGGCTATTCCCTGACCAACGCCATCGAGCGGACGCCGGCCTTGTAGTACTCCTCCGGCGGCACGATGGGGCCGGGGCGGTACGTATAGCTTGCTCCCGGAGCCAGCATCTCCGTGTAGAGAATCTCGCTATGACCGGGATACGCGACCGTCACCGCGTAGTAGTCGTCAGCCGGAATGGGGATGCGGGCCAGCCCTCGAGCGTTCGTTAGCGTACGACCCACGCCGATGACGGCCACCTGCGCGCCGCGCACGAGCGCGCCAACGCGGTCGTACACCCGGAGGCGGACGCACGAGCGGGGGAGCCTGCCACGGCTGAGCTTCCACAGCAGGCGGACCCTCCGGCTGATCATTGAGCCGTCCGGGATCTGACGCACGACGTCCGCCTCGAACCCGGGGCCCTTCGGAGTCCGCCACTCGGGGCCGTATTTGGCCTGCAGATACTCCTCCGGCGGGTTCGGAATGAGAAAGCGTTCGCCAATGAACTCGACCTCTTTGAGGCTGTCGAAGAGGCGCAAGGGGAGCTCAATGCCGGGGAACTCATAGGCCCTCCCGTTGACAGTGCGGTGGCAGGTCCAGTCGGTCCTGATCCCGTCCTTCACGAGGGAGATGGCGATGTAGCGCGCATTCCGCAGCACCTGAGCGACGAAGCCGCGGGCCCTGAAAGCGTCAATCACACGATCCACGGTCTCGACGGTGAGGCCGTGCATACCGATAACGGACGCGGTGTCCATTTCGTCGTCCCATGGGATGAACCGACCTTCACGAACGACGCCGAGGCAGGTGCCGGAGCGCAGCCAGAACGTAACGCCCTGCTCGTCGAAGACCCGCTTCACCTCCACCAAGCGCCCGGCCGCCATCTCGGGGTCCAACGGCGTCGGGGAGGCCAGGGTTTTCAGATAGGCTGCTTCCCCGGCGTCGTCCATAGCCTTCCGCTCACCCATCATCCTCTCGCCTCAACGGTGCTCTCCCACTACCGCTGCGCAGACGCCGCTCATTCCTTAACCAGCGCCAGCGCGCGCACGCCCGCTTTGTAATGCTCCTCCGGCGTCACGATGGGGCCGGGGCGGTATACGTAGCGGCCGCCCGGCGCCAGGACCTCCTCGTAGAGGATCTCCCGATGGCCGGGATATGCGACGACGACGGAGTAGTAGGACTCGTCCGGCACGAAGAACCTAGCCCGGCCTTGGGCGTCGGTCCTCGTACGGCCTATTCCTGCGACGATGACTTCCGCGCCGCTGACCGCCTCCCCCCCGCGATTGAAGACCCGCAAGCTAGTGGTGGGGCGCGGCAGCCGGCCCATCGTGATGGCGCGCTGGACTCTGCGGGCCCGGCTGAGCAGTGTGCCGTCTTCGATCTTCATGACGACGTCCGCCTCGAAGCCAGGCCCTTTCGGCGTTCGCCACTCCGGGCCGTACTTCAACCGCAGGTATTCCTCGGGCGGGTCCGGAATCCGGAATGTCTCGCCGATAAACTCAATCTCTCTCGGGTGCTCGAAGATGCTCAGGGGCAACTCGACCCCAGGGAACTCGTAGGCCTTGCCGTCGACGATGTGGTGGCAGGTCCAGTCCACCCTGACGCCGTCCTTTATGAAGTTGACGCTGGAGTAACGGGAGTTGTGTTTAACAGGACAGTGGAAGCCGCGCTCTCTGAACGCCTCGGCGACGAGGTCGAGCGTCTCGACCGTGAGGCCGTGCATCCCGATGACCGCGGCCGTGTCCATCTCGTCGTCCCAGGGTATGAAGCGCCCCTCGCGGACGGCGCCAAGGCACGTGCCCGAGCCCAGCCAGAAGAAGACGCCCAGCTCGTCGAAAACGCGCTTGACCTCTTTCAGCCGCTCGGCGGCAAAGGCCGGGTCCAGGGGCTTTGGGTCCTTGATCGTCTTCGCGTACGCTGCCGCGCCTGCATCGCCGCGCTCCGCCATGATGTTCCTCCCGGGGGGCCAGGATGCTCAGGATATTAACATTCCGTTTGGGGTTCTCATAGAGCGCGCAACCCTGCCCTCCCCTAGCGGCGCCCAGGACTCCTCCAACGTCAGAGGACCACGGGAGTAACGAGTGGGACAGCACGGGTATGACGGGTCAGGGCGCCGATGGGGAAGGACGGGACGTTCTCCCTACCCTTGCCCTGCCCCGCCGGCGGAAGGAATGCGCGCTCGGCCTTGCAAGGACCACGGCGTCGTGCGCGTGATGCGGACGTTCATCACGTCGCCGAGAGTTGCGCTTGGCCCTTCGTCCGAATCATCGAAGAAGACAAGCTTGTCGGTGCGAGTGCGGGCTTGCCAGCGGCCTTTGTTGCGGCCGTCGACGAGGACCTGCTGGGTCGTGCCGAAGTAGGCGTTGTTGAGCTGGGTAAGGATGGCTTCCTGGGCGGACTCGATGGCGTGGAGGCGGCGGCGCTTTTCCTCGTGGGGCACGTCGTCGGGGAGCTTGCGCTCGGCGTAGGTGTTGGGACGAGTCGAGTACATGGCGCCGTGGACCTTGTCGAAACGGAGGTCTTGGACCATCGCCAGGGAGTCCTCGAACTGGGCCTCGGTCTCGCCGGGGAAGCCGACGATGAGGTCTGTGACCATGGCGACGCCGGGGATGGTCTCGCGCACGCGGGCGACGATCTCCCTGTATTGGGCGTTCGTGTAGCCGCGCCGCATATTCGCGAGCACCTCATCGTTTCCGGCCTGAAAAGGCAGGTTGATGTTCTCCATGACGCGAGGCAGGCCCGCGACTGCCTCGATGATGCGGTCGCTCATGTCGTTCGGGTGGGAGGTGAGGAAGCGAATGCGCGCGAGGTCGGACACGCCATCGTGGACAGCCTCGAGGAGGTCGGCGAGGTCGGTCTGATCTGGCAGGTCGTGGCCGTAGGAGTCGACATTCTGGCCGAGGAGGGTGACCTCTTTCACGCCGCGCGCAACGAGCATGCGGCACTCCTCGACGACCTCCTCGACAGGCCGGGAGATCTCGCGCCCACGGCGGTAGGGGATGATGCAGAAAGTGCAGAACTTATCGCAGCCGTGGATGATGGGAACGTGGGTAGTGACTGAGGGGTGGCCAGGGACGAGGGGCCCCACGCAGCCGTCGGGGTCGACGCCGAGCTTGTCGCCGACCATTTCGATGAGAGGCTCGAACTTCTGGGGCTGCATGAAGACGTCGACGTAGGGGTACCGCTTGCGGAGGTCGTCGGTCTTGGGGCCGACCATGCAGCCCATCAGAGCGAGGGTCTTTTCGGGAAAGCGCTGCTTCCAGGGTTTGAGGGAGGTGAGCATCCCGACGACGCGGTCCTCGGCCTGTTGCCGGACGACGCAGCTATTGAGAACGATGACGTCGGCGGTCTTGGGGTTGCCAGTCCATTCGAGGCCAAGCTGTTCGAGGCCGGAGCCCATGCGCTCGGAGTCGGCCTTGTTCATCTGGCATCCGACGGTCCATATGTAGTAGGAGGTCATGGGGCGTTCTCTACTTAAGCAGGGCGTCCATGGGCGCCTGTCCATCCGGGCCTTGCAAGGTGACTCGTGCCGTGAACATTCCCATGGCTGTTCGTCGGCGACTAGCAGTGGCGGAGGGAGCGGGATTCGAACCCGCGAGGGAGCTCATCACCCCCAACCCGCTTAGCAGGCGGGCGCACTAGGCCACTATGCGATCCCTCCCCGCCACACGTCAGGATACCAAAGCAGGGCGACGCTCCGCACCTACAGAGCGGTCGTCCTACTGCGGAGGCGTGGGGCTGGGCCTGGGCGTAGGCGTTGGGTCAGGAATTGGCGTGGGTGTCGGGCCGGGGGGGACAATGTTGAAATCCTCTCCGAAGCGGCCATAGGCGGCTACAGAGAAGCCCTCGAAAGACTGTTCCTCGGTTGAGGCCCCCTGCGGTGGGAACGTAAGGGTTGTCCTGCCCTCGGAGCGGACCAGCAGGAGCGTGTCGGCGTCGATGAGCATGTCGAACGTCCAGTCCGACGTCGTTACACCGCTCTCGGTCAGCCCACTGGGCGGTCGAGAACCGCGGAGATGGTGGACACGTGCGCCCTCCAACATCGTATCGTCGAGGCGTTCGATGTCGCCTAGGTCGGAGGGGAAAGCGTAGGCCGGCGGAGAATCCGACCAAGTGTCGGCGCTGTTCCAGAAGGTCTCGCCATCCACCACCGCGACTTCCGATGGCCCAATGAACAGGACCCCCTCGGTAGACACGCTCCTAGTCTTGCGGTAGTTCCGCTCATCCTGGAATTCGTTCTCAGTGGTCACGGTTTCAGTGCCGCCTATGGTCCATTCGTAGACGGAGGCGAAGGACTCGACCTGCGCCATCGCCGCCTCTGCCTCCGCGAGAATCTCCTCGGCGCTCGACGCACTGTCGATCGGCGACGGCTCAGGGCCACCGCATGCGGCAGCCAGGGCGGCGGCGAGGATGATTCCAATCCTAATCATGGTGAAGAGCAGCGTAGCAGTTTGCGGACCACTTGACGCTCCAACCCGCCCTCCATAGCATGACGGTGATGGAAGACTATCTGCGGCAATACGGGCTCATTCTGATGCTGACGGTCGTGGCGGTGGCGCTTCCGGCCGGCGTGCTGCTGATATCCCAGCTCAGCTCCAAGATCAACGTCCGGCCGTTCCGGCAGAACCCGCTCAAGTACTCGCCGTACGAGTGCGGGATGGAGCCCGAGGGCGGACGCTGGCAGCGCTTCAACGTGCGCTACTACCGGTTCGCGCTTCTCTTCCTGCTGTTCGACGTAGAGGTGGTCTTCCTCTTCCCGTGGGCGAGCCAAGCCGGGGCGCTTGGCTGGTCGGCTTTCGGCGCGGTCCTCTTCTTCTCAGCGGCGATGATGGCTGGCTGGGCCTATGAGTGGAAGCGCGGCGGCATGGAGTGGGACGAGACCCTGCCCGCCGCGCCGTCCGTCCGTGAGCCGGAGCCGGTCGAGCAGACCGCAGCCTAGGCCCTCTCTGGCGCCGCTCCCTCCCTGCCCCCGCCTAAATGAGACCTTTGCGTGACACGCGTCCCCGACGCACCGTGACATTTGCCCATTGCCTGGTCCCCCTTGCGCGTCCTACGATGTGACGTCGTTCGATGGAGCCTCTCATGCCTCGGACCGGAGGGTCCAACCGCGGGCGCGGGATTGCTTCTCTCTTCCTTCACAGACAGCGGCATGACCGAGGAAGAGGGCATAATTTACAAAGTATTCAGTCAGGAAGTAGTTCCAAGACCCGCGGAGCAGGCCACGGCCATGAAAACACCCTCCGAAACCCTCGATTTCCCATGTTTTCCGGGAAGTTTTTACTCGTAAGGGGATGAACGGGTCGGAAACTTTTTACTCGTAGCGAAACCCCAGCTTCCCGACACTACCGATGGAGCCAGGAAAGTTGCGCAAAGGTCTCGCAGACGGGAGAAGACTTTCGGTAGGTTTCGGGCAAACGGCCTAGGGCCCGGACGCGCTATCCTGCGTACGGCTCGGAGGCGGTCAGTCCGTGGGCGCGGAGAGCGTGCCCGTAGAAGCGAGGAGGCAGCATGACGAGTGAGCAGTCTGTACCCAGCATCAGGTTCGGTGCATCGTGGTCAACGCAGTTCCGGTTTACGCAGGCGATAGGCCGGGGACTCTCGGAGCTGAAGCGCGTCAATGCATCGGTGCACATCCTGGGACCCGGCGGCATGGGCGCGCTGGCCAACGGCGGCGTGGACGTCGTCTTCTCCAAGTGGGTGGTCAATGAGCACCGCTACTCCGGCAAGGGCATCTACGCCGGCGACCAGCCTGACGACTGGCTGCGGACCATCGCGTGGCTCCCACAAGAGGACCGCTTCCTGTTCGCCATGGCGCCGTGGACCGGCATCGAGTCCTTCGAGCAGATCGTGGCGGAGAAGCCCGTGCTGCACATGGCCGGCAGCGGCGCGGAAGTGGTGCTGCAGGAGTACGGGTTCAGCTACGCAGACATCGAACGGTGGGGCGGCTCGGTGGGGCGGATGGAGCACACCGCGCGCGATGCCAAGGCCCGCTACGACGCCGGCAAGCTCGACGCGTTCTGGGGCGACGGCAGCGCCTACGACTTCTCTGCGTGGCCTTGGGTGGGATCGCGCGGGTACCGCTTCCTCGGCGTCAGCGAGGAGGTCATGCAGCGGCTGGAGGCGAAGGGCTTGCGCCGTCAGGTGACGCCCGCCGGGTTCGTGCCCGGCGTCGACAGGACGCTCACCGCGCTGGACGACTCGCACATCGTTCTCACGTGCCGCGCAGACCTCAACGACGAGCTGGCCTACCTGCTGGCGAAGGCAATCGACGATAAGAAGCGGGACATCGAGCTAACGTCCATCCAAATCGACTACGACCACGGCGAGGCCGGCGGTCTACCGATGATCAGGCCGACGTACTGGTCATCGCTAACAGGGCCGATCAACCGCCAGTGGGACGAGAACATCGTAGGCGCGCCTCTGCACCCCGGCGCAAAACGGTATTACGAGGAGCAGGGATACTTGTAGGGTACAGGCGTCGCCTGGACAGGCAAGCGTTCAGGCGTGGTTTCGCCAAAGGCGAATGGCGAGGCACCCCGGTATGACGATGAAGAGCGCGTCTATGGCCACCCACCAGACGCGCCGGGTCGCCTCGTCCGCCTCCAAGTGCATGAGGCTGCTGGTCCAATTCCGGAAGAACACGATGACCAGGAAGACTGTGGCATAGAAGGCGATAGTGGAGAATATCTCCTCCGCAGAGCCGCTCTTGGAGGCCGAGGCCTCGGTCTTCAGCCGGTAGGTCCACGACCAGAGCCAACAGAGAAACCACCGCTATGACCCAGCTGAGCATGTCCCAGATGGCTCCGACATCCACCCAATCGGCGTAGAGCGGACTGCCGACGAACTGGACCAACATCGCAAGCGAACCCAGACCGAAAACGGCTGCCACAGGACGGCCCAACATAACCTCACCTCGCGGGATGGCTGACGGCGCGGCCGTTGGCCTGCAGCCTAACTCTTACGATACGTTAGCCACGCTACTCCATGGTAAGGTAGCGCGAACATTCCCCTCCCGCTGGAGCCGTCCCGTGAAAGACACTCTCTCCCTTCAAGACCTCTTCCATAACCGGATTTTCAAGGTTACCGACTACCAGCGCGGCTATGCATGGGAGGGACGCCAGGTCGGAGAGTTCTTAGATGACCTGGCGCTGCTCACTCCCTCCCGTCATCACTACACAGGCACGGTCGTCCTCTTCCAGCGGCCCAACGCCAAGGAAAGGATGGATGGCGCCGGGAACAGTTACGTCGAGACCGACATAGTAGATGGGCAACAACGGTTGACAACCACCGTCTTACTACTCAACGAGATATCCAAAGCCCTGGGAGAAAATCCGAACAGCGCCAGCCTCGCACAGGGCATCCAAAGCAGGTACATTGAAACCCCTGACATCGATAAATTATCCCTTTACAAGTTGTCTCTCAACGAGGACACTGATAACTTCTTTAAATTTAGCATCTTGCCTAAGATTCCCGGAGTCTCTGGAGCGCCGGTAACGTCAGCACAACGGCTTTTGGACGCCAAGAAACAAATCGCCGAGTACTTGAATGAAGCAGAGGGAACTAAGGTAGACCGCGAACATTGGCTACGTGAGTTGCATAGCAAAGTAACTACACGGCTGCATTTCAATCTCTACGAGGTAGAGGACGAGGCTGAGGTCGGCGTCATTTTTGAAGTGATGAACGATCGCGGGAAACAGTTGACCGATTTGGAAAAGGTTAAGAATTACTTGCTCTATGCCGCTTCGTCCATAGATGTAGAACAAACGAGCAAAAATGAACTCGTGAAATCAGTAAACAATGCCTGGGCCGAAATATTGAAGCAACTCATGGCTGCCAGACTTGGTTTGCCTGCAAACGAGAATCAATTGCTCCGCGCTCACTGGCTCATGCAGTATGACCCACAATCGAGGAAGTGGGATGGGAGCAAGAGCATCCGAGGGAGATTCGACCTAAGGAAGGGAGATCATACCCAGTTGCTGAGCGATTTACATCAGTACGTGCAGAGGCTTCGAGACTGCTGCACTTCCTATTGCGACGCACTCAGGCCAGGCAGAGATGTTGCTTTTCTGTCGTTCTCATCCGGGGCTCGCGCTAGGGAAGATATTGTTCTCTGGAATATGAAACTGGGGAGGGTTGGGACTACCGCTACATTTCTACCTCTACTGATGGCTGTTAGAAAGCGATGGCCATCAGCACCAGAGAGATACCTTGAAATTCTCAAACTCTGTGAAACATTCGCATTCCGCGTCTATAGGGTCTCAGGAGCCAATTCCAACTACAGAGAGTCAGCCATGTTTCATCTCGCGTTCGATGTGGCGCATGGAATGGACTTCCCTGATGCGCTTCAAGAAATCAAGCGCCACTATGGCAACTGGCGCGTAAATCAGATGTTCAACGATTTCACAAACCCAGGGAATCTAAACAGTCTGTACGGATGGACAGGACTCAAATATTTCTTGTACGAATATGAAGGACACCTCGCATCAAACAAAGGTGCATCCCCTAAGATTCCTTGGGCTGACATCGAGAGAGAGAACTCCATTGAGCATGTACTCCCTCAATCTATCGACAATCAACATTACTGGCAGGAACGTTTCGATGCGGCTACTCACCAAGAGTACAAGCATGACATCGGGAATCTAACGCTGACCAAGGACAATCCTTACCTGAGCAATAAGTCGTTCCCTGACAAGAAAGGTGCAATCGACTCCGAGGGGCGTTGCTATGCGAAGTCGCTTCTGCTTGAAGAGCGTGAACTCACGGAGTGGAACGACTGGACCATAGATGCCATAGACGAACGTCGCGCCAAGTTGCTTAACTGGGCAAAGGAACGATGGCACGTTGACTTCAGCGACATGTATGGTGAGACGTATGCGATGGAACCAGACGATGATGAGGAGCAGGACGAGCTAGCGGATGAAGAAGGCGAGGAGTAGTCCCCCGCGGCGCCTCCTACTCAGGACGCTTGCCGATACGTAGGCGCACCAGCCCGCAGTCGCAGAGGTAGTCGGTCCATGCCAGGGAGTCGAGCTCGTTGGGGAGAAGGGGCTGGCCACGCTCGGAATACGGGACCTCGCGGACGCGCGTCGCGCCGCACTGCTCGCATGGCGGGTCCATGCTGAGGCGGCCCTCGCCGTTGATCGTCACTCCGCTCATGAGGCCCACGCGCGGTAGAGCGCGGCCCACTCGGCCATGGATAGGGTCTCGGCGCGGCGCTTAGGGTCGACGGCGGCAGCGGCGAGGAGCGTCTCGGCGTCACCGGGGGGAATGGCGAGTCCTCCTGCGAGAGCATTCCGCAGCTGTTTGCGAGGGGCGCTGAACGCGGCGCGGGCGAGTATGAAGAAGCGGGACGCGTCGTCGATACCCTCGGCGAGCTGGTCATAGACATCAATGGCGACGACGGCAGAAGTCACTTTGGGCGGGGGATTGAAGGAACCGGGACGGACGGTGCGGACAATGCGCGGTTTGCCGAACAGCTGCGCCCCAAGGGAGGCAAGGGACATGGCGCCTGGCGCAGCGCACAACTGCTCCGCGACCTCGCGCTGGACGAGGATGGCGGCGGCCATCGGGCGGCAGTCTGATTCGAGGAAAGCGCGCAGAATGGGCATCGCCGCATAGTATGGCAAGTTGCCGAGGAGCTTGTAGCGACGGCAGCCTTCCAGGAGCACAGAAGGCGCCGTGACGCGGGCGTCGGCCTTGACGACGCGGACGTTCGGGGGGGCCGAGGCCGCCAAACCGCGGGCAAGCTCCGCGTCGAGCTCAACGGCGATAACCTCGTGGGCACGCTCGGCCACGACGGCGGTTAGTGATCCGCGGCCAGGCCCCACCTCGATGACGGCGTCGTCCGGTCCGACGGCCACGGCGTCCGCGACCGCAGCGAGGATGTTGCGGTCGGTCAGAAAATGCTGGCCCAGGCTCTTCTTCGGGGGGCGCATGAGCAAGGAAGACCTCGACAGGGAACGCGCCAAGGGCGCTCGCGCCCCCCGGCGTTGCCCACCGGCGATGAGGATGAGAGGAGCGGCCGTGCACCCCCCCCTCGAACCGGGAACCCGACGCATGACCATAGGATTCGGACTCGAACCAGGCTAGTCTGCGGCGCTCGGAGCACTCCGCTTAGCGCTGCTTCCTTCCGGACCTGACGCGGTTCACGGGACACCGTCGCGCAGGGCCCGGCTCTCAACACCCGTTTCCGGACCAGAGGCGGCGGGACCGGCCCTCAGGGGAGGAGTTCAACCCCGCTATAGCGGATTTCGGGTGCAGGGCACCGCTAACTCCCCGTCTAGCACGGCCGTATGCCATCGTAGGCGTCGAGAGGCTGGGGGTCAACGTCGCGGGACTCCCCTCGGCCCTCCCAGCAGCGTGGGAGGCTCCCGATTCCACCCAAACCCCTGCTATCCTCTACCTGCCATGAGCGTCCGCACCGCCGTCATCACCGCCGCAGGGGTTGGGACCCGTTTCCTGCCCATCTCCAAGTCCGTGCCGAAGGAGATGCTGCCGCTCGTCGACCGCCCCGTCATCCAGTACGCCGTCGAGCAGGCAGTCGAGGCGGGGATCGAGCGAGTGGTGCTCGTGACCTCGCGCGGCAAGACGGCGATGGAGGACTATTTCGACTTGGCCCCCGAGCTGGAGCGGACGCTTCGCGATAGAGGGAACGCGAAGCTCGACCCGGTGGAGCGGGTGTCGCGGATGGCGGAGATCATAACAGTGCGGCAGAAGGAGCCCTTAGGGCTCGGCCACGCGGTGCTGACGGCGAAGGAGGCGGTCGGCAACGAGCCGTTCATCGTCTACCTGCCCGACGAGATACTCCTAGGCGAGCCATCGGTCACGCGGCAGATGCTCGATGCATACGACCAGCTGGGAAGCGTCCTGGGGGTTATCGAAGCACCGTGGGAGGACGTGTCCCGCTATGGAGTCGTCGAGGGCGCGGCAGCCTCCGCCCGAGCGACGCGCCTCACACGGTGCGTGGAGAAGCCGCCGCGGGACGAGGCCCCCTCGAACCTGGCGATAGTTGGTCCGTACGTCTTCTCGCCGGCAATCTTCGGCTGCCTGGAGTCGATCACCGCAGGCGCCATCGGCGAGCTTCAGCTGACCGACGGCGTCGACCTCCTGGCGCAACGCGAGCCGGTCCACGCCTACCGGTTCGAAGGAGACCGCTTCGACGCGGGCACGCCGCTGGGGCTCCTGCAAACGTCGGTGGAGATAGCGCTCCGGAGGCCGGAGTACGCCGACGACGTTCGGACGTGGCTCCGGGAACTGGCGGCGCGACTGTAGGGTGTGTCAGGCGTGCCGACCGCGCTGTCACTTATTCCACATCATTCTGACAAGTACCCATTGCGCCGTTGCTGCACCCCTGTCTAGGCTGTCGCCTAGGAGGTGGAACGCGCATGAAACGCATCGTTATCTGTTCGGACGGGACTTGGAACACGCCAGGCCAGCCAGCGCCCACGAACGTCACGGGCATTGCCCGCGCAGTGCTGCCGACGGCCTCCGACGGCGCGGCGCAGGTGGTGTTCTACGACGCGGGAATTGGGACGGACGGCGGCTGGCTGACCCGGTTGCTCGGCGGCGTGACCGGAAAGGGCATCGAGAAGAACGTGGGCGACGGCTATCGCTTCCTCATGCACAACTACGAGGCGGGAGACGAGATATACCTGTTCGGGTTCAGCCGGGGAGCCTACACGGTGCGCAGCCTAGCCGGGCTGGCCCGCAACGCCGGCTTGCTACGGAAGACCGAGGCCGACCGTTTCCAGGACGCGTACCGACTCTACCGTCGCGCGGACGCCCCGCCGAGCTCGGAGGAGGCAATCGCGTTTCGGGCCGCGCATTCCCACGAGGTCGTCATTACATTCATCGGCGTCTGGGACACGGTCGGGGCGCTCGGCATCCCGCTGCGAGGACTGGGAAGGTTGACGGCGGCCCGCCATCAGTTCCACGATATCGAGCTGAGCAGAGGTGTAAAGCACGGCTATCATGCGCTCGCCATCGATGAGAAGCGGCGCCCGTTCAGAGCATCGCTTTGGAAGGCCAAACCCAAAGCCGGACAGACGGTTGAGCAGGCGTGGTTCGCGGGCGTACACGGCGACATCGGCGGCAGTTACGGCGACCGCTCACTCGCGGACGGGCCGTTCACATGGATGGTGGAGAAAGCCTCGGCAGTCGGCCTAGCGTTCGATGAAGCGTGCGCGCGCCGGTCGGTCCACCCCCATTCTATGGGCGCGCTACGCGATTCGAGGAAAGGACTCTTCAAGCTGTCGCCGGCCCATCTACGGGTGATCGGCGGGGACGCGACGCAGTCCGTGCACCGGACGGCCCGCGACCGCTTCGAGGCGGACACGTCCTACGCGCCGCGGAACCTGGCGGCGTACCTGAGCAGCCCGGAAGCGCGCGTGTGCGGGGAGGACCACTTGTCCTCCCCGGAAGGGGAAGGCCTGACGGTCCGTGATGAGCCTCCGCCGGTTCGTGGCGAGCCTGTCGAATCACGGAGCCCGCAGACCGACCCCGTCCACGGGTTGTTAGCTCGCTCGCCTACCTATCCATCTTGAGGACGGCGAGGAAAGCCTCTTGGGGAACCTCGACACGGCCGACGCGCTTCATACGCTTCTTGCCCTCGGCTTGCTTCTCGAGCAGCTTGCGCTTGCGGGTCACGTCGCCGCCGTAGCATTTCGCGAGCACGTTCTTTCGGAGGGCGTGGACAGTCTCACGCGCGATGACCTTGCTACCGACCGCGGCCTGAATGGGCACTTCGAACAGCTGGCGGGGAATCAGCTGGCGGAGCTGCTGGACGAGCATGCGGCCCTGGTGGTAGGCGCGATCGCGGTGGGTAATCAGGGAGAGGGCGTCGACGAGCACTTGATTGACGAGGATATCGAGCCTAACGAGGGGCGCGACGCGGTAGCCGCTGAAGGAGTAGTCGAGGGAGGCGTAGCCGCGGCTGCGCGTCTTGACCTGGTCGTAGAAGTCGACGAGCACCTCGGCCATCGGAACGAACGCCTCCAACACCACGCGCGGGTCAGACGAGGGAGGCGAGTCGGCCCCTGTGGGGCGCGCGACAGCGGTGTCGAGGTACTCGGTGCGCTTGAACTCGCCGCGCTTCGCATTGATGAGCTCCATCATGGGGCCGATAAAGCGCGACGGGGTGAGGAGCGATATCTCCAGCCACGGCTCCTCCACCTTCTCTGACTCGCCGCCTGTGGGCAGGTCTGTCGGCCGCGAAACCTCGCGCACGGAGCCGTCGTTCATCGTGACCCTGTAGACGACGCTCGGAGCGGTCACCACTAGGTCCATGCCGTACTCGCGTTCGAGCCGCTCCTGCACGATCTCCATGTGCAGCAGGCCGAGGAAGCCGCAGCGGAAGCCGGGGCCGAGCGCGAGGGAGTTCTCCGGCTCGTACACGAGCGCGGCGTCATTCATCTGCAGGCGTTCGAGGGCCTCGCGCAGCTCGTGGAACTCGCTGCCCTCGGAGGGGTAGAGGCCGGCGAAAACCATCGGCTTCTGCTCGCCGTAGCCGGGGAGCGGTTGGTCGGCGCCTCGACGGGCGAGCGTGATGGTGTCCCCCACCCTACACTCGCCGACACTCTTGAGGCCGGTGGCCAGATAGCCCACCTCGCCGGCGGTGAGGCTGGGGATCTTGGCCATGGTCGGCTTGAACACGCCGACTTCCAAGAGTTCGGCCTCGATGCCCGTCGCCATCATGCGCACCCGGTCCGACCCCTTGACCTCGCCGTCCACGATGCGGACGTAGGCCATCACGCCTTTGTAGGAGTCGTACTTCGAATCGAATACGAGCGCGCGCAGCGGTTTGCCTGAGTGGGCCTCCGGCGGGGGGACTCGGCTGACGACGGCTTCGAGGAGCTCGCGCACGCCGTGGCCTTCCTTGGCCGAGACCCGGAGCACTTCGTCGGGGGTGAACCCGAAGGCCACGCCGAGCTCCTCGATTACGCGCTCCGGCTCGGCCGCAGGGAGGTCAATCTTGTTCACGACGGGAATGATGGCGAGGTCGTGCTCAAGCGCGAGGTACACGTTCGCGAGGGTCTGGGCCTGGATACCCTGGGAGGCGTCGACGACGAGCAGCGCGCCCTCGCAGGCGGCTAGAGAGCGCGACACCTCATACGAGAAATCGACGTGGCCGGGAGTGTCGATCAGGTTGATCTCGTACTCCTGCCCTCCATAGGTCAGGCTCATGCGAACGGCCTGGGCCTTGATGGTGATGCCCCGCTCGCGCTCGAGGTCCATGGAGTCGAGCAGCTGGTCCTGCATCTCGCGAGCCGAGACGGCGCCGGTAATCTCGAGTATCCGGTCAGCCAGCGTTGACTTGCCGTGGTCGATGTGCGCGATGATGCAGAAGTTGCGGATGCGGGAAGAGTCCACGACTCGATTCTACCAGGCCACAACGGGCGTGACGGGCCGGACGCCTGAATCCCGGCGTTCGCGGGATGATAGGCGAAGAGGGAGGATAGGTCCTAGTTGCCGACCGAGGCGCCAGCGTCCAGATCGCCGCTCAGGAGGCCGTCCGGAAGCATCTGGAAGATCTGGGAGAACAGGGCGCCGACATCCTCGGATTCTGCGGCGCTGTTGCCTCGAGGCGTCTGCAGGAACTGGAAGAGGTCCGAGTCCGCCGGCAGCACCAGCGTCGTGTTCCCGCCAAGGAACTCGCGGTAGGCCTCAAGGCTGCGCCGGAAGGCGAAGAAGTCCGGGTCCTGTTCAAGGGCCTCGGCGAGGATGCTAATCGCCTCTGCTTCGCCCTCACCACGCAGTCGGTTGGAAGCCTCGTCAGCCTCGGCGGAGATGACCTCAACCTGCCGGTCCACATCGGCGGTCTTGGTGAGGAACTCCTCCTCACCCTGAGCGCGAAGGGCGTTGGCCTGAATCTCGCGCTCGGAGCGCATACGGGTGAACACCGTCTCGACAATGGAGTCCGGGAAGTCGGCGCGCTTGATACGCACGTCCACGATTTCGACGCCGAACGCCTGTTCCTTGGCGCGTGCGTCGACAATCTGCCGCACATTCCGGGTGAGCTGTTCGCGGGCCGCGACGCCGTTCTCGACGATTGGCTCGACGCGCTGGGTGCCATCGGGCAGGGAGAAGGGGCGCCCCCCGATAATCTCTTCGCGCTGCCGCTGGCCGACCTCTTCGCGGAGGGCAGCGACAACAAGGTTGCTGATGCGGGCGCCCGCGGACACCTCGCTCGTCAGCACCTCCCGGAAGGTAATCGGGTCGGTAATGCGATACCTGACATAGGCGTCGACGTCGAGGAATTGACTTTCGATGTCAGGGAAAGCGGAGGGGGGCACGTCGACGCGGAGCAAGCGCTTATCGAGAGCATTCGCGGTGTCAATGAAGGGCGCCTTGAACTTCAGCCCCGGCTCAAGCTGCTCGGACTGAATCTCGCCGAACCGGGTGACGATAACGTACTGTGTCTCGTCGACGGTGTATAAGGCCTGCGGCACAACGATGACCGCGGCGACGATGAGAATAATCAGCGGGATTAGGAGGCGCATTACGGTGTGCCTCCTGTTGCTTCAAGGACGCCGGGGATGCTAGGAACGCCGCCGGTGAGCGGCAGGAAGGGCAGCACGCCGCCGGTCCCCTGGTCAACGATAAATATGGAGACGCCGGGAAGGATGTCCTCCATCGTTTCGAGGAAGAGCCGTGTCCGCGTGACCTGCTCCGACTGGGAGTATTCGGCAAGGATGGCGAGGAACTCGGCCGCCTCACCACGGGCCCGGGCGATGCGGGCCTCCTTGAATGCTTCTGCAGCCTGGATGGTCTGCTGCGCCGCGCCTTGGGCCCTCGGCACCTGGTCCTGCTCGTAAGCGCTCGCCCGGTTGACTCGCGTCTCTTGGTCGGAGCGGGCGGCGACCACGTCGTCGAAAGCGGCGCGAACAGCGTCGGGAGGCGTGACCTCTTGAAGAGCGACCTCCAGTATCTGGATGCCGGATTCGTAGCCGTCCATCAACTCCTGCAGGAGGGTCTGCGTGTCCTGCTGCACGGCCTCCTTGCCGACGGTAAGGATGTCGTCGACGGAGCGCTGGCCCACGACCTGCCGGAGGGCAGCCTCGGTCGCGTCCTTGAGCGTGCGACCGTCGGGCCTACCTTCGCGGGGATCGCGGTCGGCGTCACCGGGGTCGTCGATCTGGAAGAGGAACTGCTCCAAGTTCGAGATGTTGTACTGAACAACCAGCGTCGCGTCGACGATGTTCAGGTCGCCCGTAATCATGACGGACTCCTGCGGCACGTCGCGGGCCGGCTCGCTGCGGAAGCCGAGCTCCATGGTCTTGGTCTCAAGAACGTTCTCGACATTGCGGGTGCCGATGGGCGCCGGGAAGTACCACTTCAGGCCTGGACCCTCGGTGCCTTGGAACTGGCCGAAGAGGCGGACAGCTGCCTGCTCGCCGGGCTGAACGGTGTAGACACCGGTGGCTAGCCAGGCAATCAACAGAAGAGCAATGACGCCAAAGATGAAGAGCCCGCCGCCGGGCAGGCGACCGCGCATGTTGCCCCAATTTGACCTGAGGTTACGCAATACTTGGTCCGGATCGAATTCCGGTCGGCGTTCGCCGTACATACTAAAGTTAGTTCTCTCGTATCCGCTCGCCCCAGCGCCTCATCGTCGGCGGGGCACCGCCGAACCAGCAGGGGCATGAGCGGGCTACGCAAGTGTAGGGTACTCACGCTGCAGTGTCAACGAGGCTGCAAAGGGCTATGCGTTGACGGCCTGCCTAGGCCGGTGTAGCTTGCGCCATCGCGCTCCCAGCGTTGAAACGCTAGGGCCTTTCATAGCGGAAGACAACGGAACGACTCCATGGCATACCGATATGACGTCTACGGCGTCGGCCACGCGATAGTCGACACTGAAGCGCAGGTCGAGGACCTGCTCCTAACCAGTCACGGCGTGGACAAGGGAATCATGACCCTGGTCTCGACGGACACGCAGGCGTGGCTGCTCGACGGGCTCGACGGACGACCGTTGCACAACGCGGCAGGAGGGTCGGCGGCGAACACGATGGTCGGAGTCGCGCAGTTCGGCGGGCGCGCGTTCTTCGTTGGCAAGATCGGCAACGACATGCAGGGCGCGCTCTACCGCGAGAGCATGGCCGAGGCGGGCGTCGATTTCGAGGTCGATCCCGTCGAAGGCGAGGCGACGGGATCATGCCTCATTCTCGTGACGCCGGACGGCGAGCGGTCGATGCAGACGAGCCTCGGAGCGTCGTCGCGTCTGGTGAGCGCCGATATCGACACCGACCGGCTAGCGGCCAGCCACATCGCCTACGTGGAGGGATACCTCCTCGGCTCGCCAACGGGGGCGGAAGCGGCGGAACTGACGATGCGCATGGCGGCGGCGGCCGGCGTGAAAGTGTCGCTCAGTCTGTCGGACCCCGCCATGGCCACGCATTTCCTAGACCCGTTCAAGCAGGCGGCGAAGCGCTACGTGGACATCCTGTTCTGCAACGAGCACGAGGCGGAGATCTACACCGGCGGAGGCTCGCGCGAAGAGCGGCTGCGCGCGGCAGGGGAGGATGCGCCCCTCGTATTCATGACCTGCGGCGGCGACGGGGCGATGGTCTACGACTCGGGGACTATCACGAAGGTTAAGGGGCACACTGTGCCCGTCGTGGATACGACGGGCGCAGGGGACGCATTCGCGGCGGGAGCGCTCTTTGGCCTGACGCAAGGCATGAACCCGGTGGACGCCGCTAGGCTTGGCTCCTTCACATCTGCGAGAATCGTGACGCAGCTAGGGCCACGGCTCATCGAGCCGCTGCGCCATACGATAGATTCGATACTCGAAGGAGCCCATCCGCTCGGCTAGGCAAGAGGAGACGCAGCTATGACCAACCGACACCAACCCTCTAGCCACGCCCAGACGCACGACGTGCCTGAGCAGTGGCAGGAGCAGGAGTTCGTAAACAATTGGGTCGCCCGGGACGACGGCAGGCAGGACGAGCGCGGCCCGATGATCGAAGCGACGGTGAATGCGGCGTCGTTCCCCCTCGACCAGCCGCTCCAGGTGCTGGACGTTGGAGCGGGGTATGGACTGCTTTCCAAGCATCTACTCTCGAAGTACCCGAAGGCCAGGGTCACGCTCCAGGACGTTTCCGCGCCGATGTTCGAGCACGCCAAAGAGCGGCTCGCGGACTACTCGGATCGCACGTCCTACGTGAACAGCGACTTCTCGCAGCGCGACTGGAGCTCGGGGCTGGGCGGGCCGTTCGACTTTGTGGTGTCGGCGATAGCGATTCACAACATGTACGACGACGACCTGATTTCGAGCATCTACAAGGACATCGCCGACCTAACCGCCGATGGCGGAGTGTTCGCAAACCTGGACTATGCGGCCCAAGCCGGCGGCGTCGACACCCACGTGCAATGGCTGAAGGAGGCAGGATTCAAGAGCGTCGAGGTCACGCCGCAGACGGACCGCATCGTCCTCCTGAAGGCGACCCGGTAGTCGTACCGCGACAGGCCACTAGCCCCACAGACGCCCGCTGGCGATAGCGGCCCCCTCGGCTTGCGCGCGGAGCTTGGCGAAGACGATCTCCGGGTCCATCTTTCCGAAACCGGCGAAGGTGCCGAAGCCGCAGTCCGAGCCCGCGAGCACGCGCTCGCGTCCCACGATGCCCGCGAAGGTCTCGATGCGCTGGGCAACGAGTTCCGGGTGCTCAATGAAATTGCTCGTCGAGTCCAGCACGCCGGGGATGAGCACCTTATCGTCGGGGACCCGGGCGTCCCGCCAGTCCACCCACTCGTGGGAGTGCCGGGGATTGGACGCCTCAAACGAGATGGCCGACGGCTTCGCTCGCAGCACGATGGGCATGATCTTGGCGACGGGGATGTCGTGGTCGTGGGGGCCTTCGTAGTTGCCCCAGCAGATATGCATGCGGACGGACTCAGCGGGGACGTTCGCCAACGCGCCGTTGAGCACGTCGACATGATGCTCGGCCCGCTTCAGGAACGCTTCCTCGTCTAGGTCCTGGAAGCCCGTGTGGAAGGCCATGGCCAGGTCCGGACAGTCCACCTGCAGGACGAACCCCGCCTCGACGATGGCCTCGTACTCCTCCTTCATCGCCTCGCCGAGCGCGTCAATGTAGCGCTCGTGGGTGGGATAGTAGGCGTTGGGCATGAACACGGAGGCCACGCCGGGGGAGGAGGAGGTTATGAAAGCGTCGGTCACGCCCGCGCCATTCAGGGCGGCCTTGTAGTTCGCGAGGTCCTTCCTCAACGGCTCGCGGTCCTTCACCTCGATCGGCGCCACGCATTGAGGCCGGCGCATGGGCTGGGCGCCGGTCATGCGCGCCATCTTCTCCCGAAAGATCGGGTACGGCGCGACATCCAAGTTAAGCCTGCGCTCGCTGTCGCCCTCGAATCCCGTAAGGCGGTCCTTGGCGTAGGTGGAGTAGGCCACCTTGCTCATCTCGCCATCGCTGACAATATCGACGCCCGCCTCCTTCTGTTTGGCGACAATCGCCGCGACGCCTCTCGCCACGCGAGCGTCGAGCTCGTCCTCGTCGTAGGGCTCGCCGCGCTCCTTCTCGAGCAACAGCTCGGCGACATCGTCGGGGCGCGGGAGACTGCCGACGTGAGTTGTGAGGATGCGGTCGGTGGAAAGCTTCATAGGAGACGCCTCTAGGGTGAAAGTTGTCGGGCTGCAATCTTTGGGTACGAGTAAAAAGTTGTCGGGCGAACTTTTCGTTACGAGTAAGAAGTTGTTGGGCTGTACAGTCGATTACGAGTAAAAAGTTGTTGGATTTGCCCTGCGAGACGGGTGTTTCACCAGTTTTTTTCGTGGCCGTGGCCTGCTTCCCGGCTCAAAAAAGTTGTTGGTTTCGAAATCTTGTTTGCGTTCCTATTTGGCCAGCGCGGGGTTGGGGATTTGGCTCGTCCGGGCAGGGGGATAGCGGCCCTCCATAGTAGGGGGCCTGAAGGGGATGTGGCAATGGGCAAGTGTCGCTGCTCCACGGCAGGGCGCGTTATGCGAAGGCCTCAGCAGGAGTAGAGAAGTCGGAGAAAGGAGAGATGCGCCTATAATCGCGGCATGGCCGGGCCGGAGCGAATCGAGGTGCATATCGTCGCCGGAGACGAGGACTGGCAGGCGGCGCTCGCGGTGCGCCGCGAGGTCTTCATCGTCGAGCAGGGCGTACCGGCCGAGATCGAGCAGGACGATTCAGACGCGACAGCCATCCACGTCGTGGCGAGCTGCGACGGCGAAATCGTCGGTACGGCCCGCCTGACACGAGACGACGAGACGCGGATCGGGCGCGTGGCCGTGCTGCCTCCGCGCCGTCGGCGCGGCATCGCGGGGCTAATGCTAGCCGCGTTGGAGACGGAGGCCCGGAAACTGGGCGTCGACGAGGTGAGCCTACACTCCCAGAGCTACGTGCAGTCGCTGTACGGCAAGCTCGGCTACGAGGTCACGGGACCGCCGTTCGTCGAGGCGGGCATCGACCACGTTCCGATGTCGAAGCGTTTGGGTTAGCCAGCTGTGTTTCGCGTTACGGAGACCCTTGCGTGATTCTTCCGCCCTCCCACCCATCATGTTTGTGGGGGACACCCCCACGCCCCCGGCAGAGGGCTGCCCTCTGCACTCCCCCGCATGCCAGGCCGATCCATGGTCTGACAGGCCCACCACGAACCAGTGCGAGATTCACGGAAGGGTCTCGTTACGGAGCCATTCGTCAAGGCGGGCATCGACCACGTGCCGATGTCGAAGCGTCTGGGTTAGGGGACTGCCGTCTTGACGGGCTGGGGCGGACGTTTGAGGACGAACGCGCCTCGAACGTTCCGGACGCTCAAAGCGCCGCTCTCGATAAGGATGCCGCGAATGCCGGGGCGCAGGCGGTCTCGGACATCCACGGCGATCAGCGAGTTGCCGCAAGCCAAGTGGTATTCGTATTCGGCGGCGACCTCGTCGTCCAGACCGTTCTCCGTAGCGGCCATAGCGCCTATCCAAGAGCCGAATGCCGCGCCGAACTTCCAGACCGTCGCCGCAAGCAGGACCTTCACGTTCAGGTCGAGCGGGAAGACCAATATGGCGATGACCGACGGGACTTCGACGATGAGCGAACCGAGAATGCCCCACTTGATCGCGGCCCGCAGCATTGTCTCGCCGCGCCGCGCGAGCCTAGGCATCACGTAATCATCGTCGGGCAGCGCGCGGGTGACGCCGAAATGCTCGCCGAAGCCTGCCCCTTGAAGTAACTCCTCGGCTGCGACGGCGGCCTCGCGCCGGTCGAATATGCCAACGACCGCGGTCATGACACCGGGGCCTGCGCCTTCAGTGCGCCGTCAAAGAAGGCGGTGAGCTTCGCCCAAGAGTCAGCGGCGACGGCAGGGTTGTAGCGGACCGGGTTGTACGGGTCATTGAAGGCGTGCTGAGTGTCGGGGTAGCGGTGGAAGACATAGGGCTTGCCTAGGGCGGTGAGATCCGCCGCCAGCTTGTCCACGTCGGGCGGAGCAGGGTTGGCGTCCAAGTCGCCGAAGAAGCCTACGAGAGCGCAGTCGAGGTCCGCGGTGAGGTCCAGCGGGACGGGGCCGTCACCCCACGGCAGGTCGACGTCCACGCCGTAGAAGTCGGCGCAGGCTGCGAACTCCTTAGTGCGGACGGCCAGCATGTAGGCGATGCGCCCGCCTATGCAGAAGCCGGTAACGCCGAATGGGCCGGATACGTTGGGGAGGCCGTCGAGATAGCCGCGGGCGGCGAGCATGTCGTCGACCAGCTCGTCGTCACGGAAGGCATCCTTAAGGGGCATGGCGACCTCGCGGCGCTTTGGGTCCTCGAACGCGTAGGAAACGAGCTCGTCGTTACTGACGTCGGAGCGGTGGAAGAGGTACGGAGCGATGGCGGCATAGCCGGCCTCCGCCAGTTCGTCGCACTTGCCTTGCACAAACCGGTCTACGCCGAAGACGTGCATCGCCACGACGACGCCCGGATGCGGTCCATCGCCGTCCGGCAGCGCAACGTAGGCGTCCGCCTGCTTCCCGCCAACGTCGATTCGCACCCACTCGGACGTTTGCATTCTCAGTCCTCCCTTGGACTGGAGAGGAGGTTGCCCCCTCTCTAACTCTCCCCCGCAGACAAGGGGGAGGATCTTGGACTCTCCCCGCGGACGGGGGAGGGGATCTACTCCTCGCGGATGATGAGCGCCGACTTGCCTTTGATCTGGCGCGATTCCTGATAGCGATGGGCCTCGACGGCTTCGGCGAGAGGCCAGGTGCGGTCGACGGTCGGATGCAGCTTGCCCTCGCCGAACCACGACAGTATCTGCCGGAAGTCCTCCGGCGGCGTGAGCGAGCCGCCCGCGCCGATCACCGACACGGCGTTGCGGTAGAGAGAGGCGACGGGGAACGCAGTCTCGCGCCCCCCTGCGCCGCCGAACACCGTCAGGCGGCCGAAGCGGGCCAGCGCATTGATGCCCTTGGCGAGCACGTCGCCGCCCACGCCATCGACAATCACGTCGACGCCGCGCCCGTCCGTGAGCCGCTTGGCTTCCTCGACAAAGTCCTGCTCAGCGTAGTTGATCCCGTGGTCGAGCCCGTACTGCTTGGCCCAGTCGAGCTTCTCGGCGCTGCTGGCGGTCGCGATGACTGTCGCGCCGATCTGCTTGGCGAGCTGGATGGCGGCGATTCCGACGCCGGACGCTGCAGCCTGCACGAGGATGGTGTCGCCGGCTTTCGCGCCGCCCCGCACACAGAGCGCGGCCCACGCCGTCGTATAGATGATTGCGATGGTCGAGGCTTCCACCAAGCCGATGTTGTCCGGCACGACGAAGACGGAGCGCTCGGGGACGACGACGAGCTCGGCGTAGGAGTAGGGCGGCTGCCGAACGACCACGCGGTCGCCCACCTTCACCGACGCGACGTCCTTGCCCACCTCGGCGACCGTGCCCGCCCCCTCAATGCCGAGCAGCGCAGGGAAGTCGGCGGTCTGGCCCATGCGACCAGCGCGCCGCGAGACTTCGGATGGGTTCACGCCCGACGCCACGAGGCTGACGAGCACGTCGCCATCGCCGGGCTTAGGGTCGGGGACCTCTTCGAGTTTCAACACCTCGGGCCCGCCGAACTCGTGGAAACGAATCGCTTTCATAACACCCCCACTGACTCTGTTGATTATCCGCTCACGGAACGACGCGGGGAAGGGGGGCAGCCCCTGCTGCCGTTTCATTGAAGGCCCGCGCGACGGAGTAGTAGGCTGTCTCCATGACGACTACGCGGCCGGAGCCTCAGCCTGAGATAGAGAGCCACGCTATCCACAGAGACCGCCTCCTCGCCCACGCCGAGGAGATGCTGCGGGAGGGCGACCGACTCCAGGCGTCGGAGAAGATCTGGGGCGCGGTCTCCCATGCGCTCAAAGTCATCGCAAAGGAACGCAAGTGGCCCTTCCGCACGCACACTGACGCCAATGTGATTGCCGGATATATAGGGCGGCAGCTTGCCAATCCCGCGATACCGGAGAAGTTCAAAGCTGCGCAAATCATGCACCAAAACTTCTACGAGGACACGTTCGAGCTGGAAGACATTGCGGAGAGCCTCGCTTCCGCTGAGGAGTTGGTGGCATTGCTTCGCAGCGCCCAACGAGAGCTCCCAAAAACCCTAGAACCGCCACCGAGCGAGACCTATCGCAAGCGCCACAAGCTGCGCACAAGCACCTGAGCGCCCCTTGTTCCTCCTCGATACCTTCGCACAGCTGCTGCCTGTCTGCACTCTCCCCCACACTGGATTCCCGCCTTCGCGGGAATGACGGGGGGGGGGAGGGCGGCTCCCTCTCTAACTCTCCCCCGCAAGCGGGAGAGAGGACCAGCCCCTTACGAGATCGCGTTGAGGCCGGTGATGCGCCTGCCCAGGATGAGCTGGTGCATGTGCTGAGTGCCCTCGTAGGTGTGGACGGTCTCCAGGTTCATGGCGTGGCGCATGGGAGAGAAGTCGTCGGTGATTCCGGCGGCGCCGAGGAGGTCACGGCAAGTGCGGGCGATGTCCAGGGCCACCTTGGTGTTGCTGTACTTGCCCATGCTGACGTGGGACCAGTGCAGTTTGCCCTCGGCCTTGAGCCTTCCAATCTGCAGAGCGAGCAGCTGGGCCTTGGAGAGGGCCGTTGCCATGTCCGCCAGCTTCTCCTGGACGAGTTGGAACGACGCCAGGGGGCGCCCAAACTGCTCGCGAGCCTTGGTGTACTCGATGGCGGTGTGCAGGGCGTCGGCGGCGGCGCCGCACACGCCCCAGATGATGCTGTAGCGGGCCGCGTTCAGGCATTCGAGGGCCGAGGCCAGCCCGCGCGTGCCGGGAAGCAGCGCGTCATCGCCGACGAGGACTTGGTCGAAGGAGATGCCGCTCGTAACGCTCATGCGCATGGACAACTTGTTGTGGATGTCCTCGCGGGCGACGCCGGGCAGCGAGGCGGGGACAAGGAAACCGCGGACTGTATCGTCCAGCTTGGCCCAAACGACCACCACGTCGGCTATGCCGGCGTTGGTGATCCACATCTTGGCGCCGTTAATCTTGTAGCCATCGCCGACCTTGACGGCGCGCGTCTCCATGCCGCTGGGGTCGCTGCCGTGGTCCGCCTCCGTCAGAGCGAAGGCGCCGAGGAGTCGGCCCGCGGCCATCTCGGGTAGGCAACGCTCGCGCTGCTCCTCGGTCCCGAAGAGGTGGATGGCGGTCATGGCAAGGGAGGACTGGACCGACGCGAAGGAGCGGTAGCCGGAGTCGGCGCGCTCAAGCTCTTGCATGATGAGGCCGTAAGCGATGGGGCCGAGGCCCGCGCAGCCGTAGCCCTCGATGTGCGCGCCGAAGATGCCGAGCTCGCCCATGCGCGGGATCAGCCCCATCGGGAACGTCCCCTCGCGGAAGTGGGGAACGACAGCCGGAAGCGCTTCGGCTTCCACGAAGGACCTGACGGCGTCGCGCACCTGCCGTTCGTCTGCGGTGAGCTGGGATTCGATGTCGAGGAGGTCTATGCCTCGGTATGGCTCCATTTGAGTCTCCGTCGTGGGATTGGGGGATTCTACCGGAGTCCTCTTCTCCCTAGCCCTCTCCCGCCGACGGGAGAGGGGACTAAGGACAATCCCTCTTCCGTCTACGAGAGCCTTTGCGTAACCCTATTATCCGGCGAGCGTAACTCTTCCCGCCCACCCGTCATGCTTGTTGGGGACACCCCCACGCCCCCGGCAGAGGGGCGGCGCCCCTCTGCGCTCCCCCACCGACGAGACCCTACTTAACTGAATCCAGCGGGCGTTCTTATTACTACTTTCCTGTTCCGCACTGCCCGCGCACCCTGGATTCCCGCCTGTGCGGGAACGACGGAATGGGCGGGCTGGCGGGCAGACGCGGGCATCCTCTCTCTAACTCTCTCCCGCAGACGGGCGAGAGACCGGAGCAGACGGGCGAGGAAGCCGGAGCAGGCAGGGAAAGGACTACGACCGGAGAATTGGTCTGGCTTCGTTCGCCTGCCAGGAGGGATTGAGGAGTGCTCTCTCCCGCAGAAGGTTGCAGTCTCGTTAAACAGAAGACCACCCGGCGGTTGCCGGGTGGTCTTTGAGCTATCTCGCTGTTTGCGGCTGCTATGCGCCGCAGTGCTGCGGGGCCGCGGGGAACGCCTCGGTGGCGGCCTCAATCGCTGCAGCAATCTCGGCTACCTGGGCTTCCAGAACACCCGAGCTGAGCACGTAGGATTGCAGCACTTCAATGACTGCCCAGATCGCATCGCTGACGCCCTCGGGCCGCTCGAGGTTTGTGAGCGCATCAATCTCCGCTTGGAGACCATCAAGCTCGGCCTGCATTCCATCAATCTCGGCCTGAGCGTTCGCCCGATCGGTGACGCGGCAGAACGCAAGCGGGGTGCTCGTAATCTCATCGAACGTGGACGGGTCCACCACGCTGAGCGCGCGCATCCGCTCGACATCGCCGTCGCCGGGGCCAATGCCGGAGCGCTGGCGGGTGAAGCGGCCTAGCGCCCATACGGTGGTCCAAGCGCCGCGCTCGTTGGCCACGATGGTCCCGCTTTCCGAGACGACGTTGCTCGTGAAGCCGGTGATGTCGGACGGGGTGCCGGGCCCGTCGTTGACCAAGAGAATCACCTCTTGGCCGGGAGCGAAGCCGGAGCCCCAGACCCGCACGGCCTGGCGAGAAGTGCGCCGCCCAAGCTCGTGATCGACCACTATGTTATCGACGACCACGTCCTCAAGTCCGCTGATGTGCCCGTCCGCGGACGCCGCCTTCGGGGATAAGAAGGTGAAGCCCGTTATGAGTCCGAGTATGAGTCCCGCCGCTATGAGCGCGAGGACCACTGCTCGGGGGTGGTTTGCAACAGTACTAGTCACGATTTCCTCCTGTGTGACTCGCGCTTAGGCCGAGCAGAAGTCCGGGACTTCTTCGCCTTCCTCACGATTGCTGAGGTTGCAGAGCGCCAGAGGCGCGCTTGCAAGAAACTCGTATGTTCCGGTGTCCACGGCCCAGATTGTCGCCATGGCTTCGCCGCCGACGTTGTTCCGGGTGAACCGGCCCAACCGCCAGCTGCTAGCGAAGGCGCCCTCTTCGTTGACGGTCAATGGCCAAGGAACGCCGCCGCCGTCACGTCGCGAGCGTGGGTTGCAAAGGCCAATGCTGTCTGTGGCGCAATTGCTGATCTCGTAGAGAACGCCTTGGCTGTCCGAGACGAGAAGGGTAATCTCACGCCATTTGGTGAAGCCGGAGCCCCTGATCCAGACCTCTTCGCCGGAGCGGCTCCTGCCAGGCTCGAAGTCCACCTCATTGACCGAGAGCACGATGTGCTCCTTGCCAGTGATGTGACCTGTGGCGCCTGCACTCTGGATACCCGAGAGCGCGAGGGCGAGGCCGAGCCCAAGGACGAGACCGGCGACAATCCACAGAGGCGCCGCTCGTCTCTTGATTGATAGCTGCATTCGCGTCACTGAGTCCTCCTAGTCTGTGGTCTATTGAGTCCACTCATGGCTAGGCCGAACAGTAATTCGGGACTTCCTCTTCCTCACCGCGAGCGCTGAGGTTGCAGAGCGCGAGAGGCGCAGTCGCCAGGTCGTCGAATGTCCCGGCGTCAACCACGCGCACGGACATCATTCCCTCGCCGCCGACGCCGTTTCGAGTGAAGCGTGCGAAGGTCCAAGGGAACCCGAAGGCGCCATCCTCGTTAGCAACGACGTCAACGCCGGAGAGCGCTCCGATGTCCGTTGCGACGCCGCGTTGGTCCGCAATCAGAACGAGAACGCTCGCGCCGGGCGTGAAGCCGGAGCCATAAACCCAAACAGTTGTTGAAGAGCTGCGCGTGCCAGGCACGAAATCAGCCTCTGACGGGGTGACGACCAGCTTCTCCGTGCCGGCGACGTGCTCATCAGCGCGCGCGCTCTCAACGCCGGACAGGGCCGCGGTAAGGGCCAGTCCACCGATCAGAGCGGCAGCGATCCAGACGACTGCCCACCGTCGTGACAATAACGAATGCGTACGAATCACAGCTTCCTCCTTGACCTGCGCTCGCGGGAACGATACGGGCGAGAATGCCCGCCGCATGACGCATACGCGCCCACAAGATGCGGGGCAGAGATTACCGCGACGCGCTCGGCTGTGTCAAGCATTCTCCATGGCGGCGGCCCGCTCGCCAGCGTCCATGGGACTTCCAGCGGCTCTCTCAGGAGCGAGGCGTCAATCACATCGTCAGGGAGACTTTGAGGGCTCCGTCGCGTGGCTCATGGGCCAGCTCGAAAGCATCCATGACCCGCTCGATGGGTAAGACGTGGGCGACGTAGGGCGCCATGTCAATCTCGCCTCGGGCAATGAGGTCGAGGGCCTGCCTGAACGAGCGGAGGCCTGGCTCGTCCTGCGCCCCGAAAATCGTGCACATGTCCAAGCGCTTCAGGAAGTATGTGCTGAGGTCGAACGGCGCGAGGTCGAAGCCGGTGGGCAATCCGAATACGTGGACGTGGCCCTCGGGCTGGACCATTCGCACCGCCTGATTGAGCGTCTCATGTCCGCCCACGGCGTCGACCACGACCTCGACGCCCTTGCCGCCGGTCAGCTCGAGGACGGCGTCCACCGCCGGCTGCCCCGTTACGTCGATCGCTTCGTCGACATCGAGAGCGCGTCCGGCCTCTCGGCGGTCACGGTTGGGCTCGATGGCGATGATGCGCGATGCGCCGAGGCGGCGGAGGTAGAAGTCGTGGAAGAGTCCGGCGCTCCCCTGCCCTATCACCACGGCGGACTTGCCGGTCATGTCCGGCAGTTTGCGCGCGGCAAAGATCACAGTCCCCAGCTGTTGGGCCATCATCAGCTCGGCGGGCGGACGGTCGTCCGGGAGCTCGACGATGAAGTGGGGCGATACGGCTTGGTAGCCCGCGAAGTTGCGCGCCTCCCATATGTTGGGCACGGTGAGGACGAGGGCTCCCTCGGGGAGAGCAGTCGGGCCTGGGTCTACAACGACGCCCACGCCCTCGTGGCCAGGCTCGCCGGGGGCCATCGGGTACTCGTTACGCGGCCAGCCGTGGTACACGTAGTGGAGGTCCGTGCCGCAAATCGAGGCCATCTGCATCTTCACGAGGACCTTGTCCGGACCAGGGTCCGGAATCGGGACCTCGTCACAGACGATGTCGCGGAGACCACGGAGGATGGCGGCGGGCATCATGGGCATGAGGGCAGTCCTTAGATTTGGGACTCGATTGGGACTCGATTCGCCTCGACTCGCCACGAGCGGACTGGGGCGCGGGGAGTAGAGGCGATGCGCGGATCGCCTCTACTGTAGCAGGGCGGCGCGGCCTCTGGCCTGCCGAGCGGCGCGCTGGTATGATGGGCGCAATGGCTAGCGATCCTGCGCTTATCGTTTACACGAGGCCCGAGTGCACGTACTCGGACGCTCTTCTGTACGACCTCGACAAGGACGGCGTCGAGTACCGCCGGATTGATTTGGAAGAGCATCCGGAGCACGTCGAAGAGCTGGAGAAGCTCACGGGCGGCGAGCGGATAACCCCGGTCATGGTCGAAGGCGACCTGGTGATAGTGGGTTATCATGGCATAGGTTGATCGTTCTAGCGTGCCCCGGCGTTGCCGGGGCAAGTCACCGCGGCCCGGTGGTGTAGCCTGGCTTAACACACCTCCCTGTCAAGGAGGAGATCACGGGTTCGAATCCCGTCCGGGTCGCCAGAGCTCAAACATCTCACTACGTTGGAGCGCGAGTCCGCCCTCGCGCCACACATAGCATCAACAAAGGCCCCCCGACGTACCGGGGGGCCTTTCTGGTGGCTTAGGTCTAAGGACGACCTTACTAGCTGGGGTCCGCGACCTTCCGCAGGTAGGGCTTCACTGTCTCCCAGCCGCCCGGGAAAAGCTCCTTCGCGGCCTCGTTGTCGACTGCCGGAAGGATGACCACGTCCTCGCCCTTCCGCCAGTTGGCGGGGGTCGCGACCTTGTGGTTCGCGGTGAGCTGGGCGGAGTCGATGACCCGGAGGAGCTCGTCGAAGTTGCGGCCCGTGCTCATCGGGTAGGTCATGCTCATCTTCACCTTCTTGTCAGGCCCCACCAGGAAGACGGTGCGGACGGTCATGTTGTCCGCGGCGGTCCTGCCCTCGGACGAGTCCCCCGCCTCCCCGGGGAGCATGTCATAGAGCTTGGCGACGGCGAGATGGTCGTCGGAGATGATGGGGAAGTTCAAAGGCGTGCCGGCCAGTTCGGCGATGTCCTCGGCCCATCGCTGGTGGTCCTCGACCTTGTCGACGCTAAGGCCGATGACCTTGCAACCGCGAGCTGCGAACTGGTCGCCCATCTTGGCCACCTGGCCGAGCTCCGTGGCGCAGACGGGCGTGAAGTCCTTGGGGTGCGAGAAGAGCATTCCCCAACCGTCGCCAAGCCACTCGTGAAACGAAATCGTCCCCTCATTGGTCTCGGCGGTGAAGTCGGGCGCCGTGTCGTTGATGCGTATCGCCATGCATAGCCTCCGTCAGGCAACTGCTGCCTAAGATTTGTTTTGCGTTCCTCATTATACGCCCCCGCGCCACCTCTCCCTGTCCCTGGGCCGGAAAGGGTGAGCCATCCTCCTCTCCCACTGCAAGGGCTGGGGTGAGTGATAAGCCCAGGGTGGGGATCCCGCAGCCTACAGCCTTACCCCCGCGAGCTCCATCACGTCCGTGCGGCGCGGCAGGGAGACGGCCGCTCCCAACACGCGGACCGCCAGAGCGCCGGCCGCGTTGGCCAGCCTGACCGCCCCCGCGATGCCCAGCCCCTCGCAGAGGCCGACGGTCAGCGCGCCGCAGAACGCGTCTCCCGCCCCGGTGGCGTCGACCGCAACCGACGAGAAGGCCTCGACGTGGCCAGCCTCGCCCGCGGACTGAAACACGGCGCCCCCGCTCCCCAGAGTGACGATGGCGGTCGCGGGCCCCAGGCCAGTCAGCGCACGGGCAGCGTCCAGGGCGTCCGCGGGCGTGACCGGCGCAACCCCGGTCAGGGCCGCGGCCTCGGACTCGTTGACGACCACCACGTCAACCAGCGCCATGAGCTCGGCGGGGACGGGGCTTGCCGGAGCGGCGTTGAACACGACCACGGCGCCCGCACCGCGGGCCAGCTCGGCCCCGCGAATCAAGGGAGCGTCCGGCGTTTCGTGACACATGAGCAGCGCGTCAGGCGGCCCCCCGGAAAATGCAGGGTCCACGTGCGCCGGGCCGAGCGCGGCGTTGGCCCGAGGATTGGCCACGATGCGGTTGTCGCCCGTCGAGTCGACGATGATGAGGCTTACGCCAGAGCCAATCTCCGAGTCCGTCGAGAGATGCGTCCGATCGATACCCTCGGCGTCGCACAGGTCGAGGAACTGCCGCCCAAAGGGGTCGTCCCCTACCCGGCTGACCAGACTGACGCCCGCGCCCATGCGCGCCGCCGCGATGGCTTGGTTCAGCCCCTTCCCGCCGGGGGTCGTGATGAAGTCCGCGCCCAGGACCGTCTCGCCCCTCGCCGGCGCCTCGGCGACGCGCGAGACTAGGTCCATCATGCAGGAGCCGACGACGATGACGCGAGAAGGCATGGGGCCCTTACGCCCCGATCTTGAACGTCATCAGGTCCTCGCCAATAACCAGCTGGCCCTTGTAATCGGCGCCCATGGCCTCACGAATCCACCCCTCGTCCGTGACGTGCGGCAGATGCGTGGCTACGACCTTGAGGGCGCCTGCCTCCTCTGCGATTGGGCCGAGCATGTGCGGACAGGTATGAGACTTGACGACGCGGCGACGAATCTCGGGGAGCCGTTCTAGGTCGTCTCCATGAGGGTCAGCCTCCGGATTAGCCCGCATCAGCTCGTGTAATAGCAGGTCTGCTCCGTTAGCGGCGTCCCGGACGGCGTCACACCCGGTCGTATCGCCCGAAATCATCAGTTTGCCTCCGTCGTCCTCAAGCAGGAACCCGAGAGCGGGCTTTACATAGCCGTGGTCGACCTCGACCGCGGTCGCCTTCCAACCGTCGCCCTCGAAGCCCTCGCCCCCGGAAACCTCGGCGACGCGGACGTTCATAATGTCGTCCCCTACCCGCTCATGGAGCTTCCGCAGCTTGATGTCGAACTCGTAGGCGTGGATGACCCGCGCGACGAACTCCCTGGTCTGCGGCGGCCCGACGATGGTCAGGGGTTTGGAGCGGTACCGGATCCAGCCGGTCAGGAGCACGTGGGCCAGGTCGACGGTGTGGTCCGAGTGCATGTGGGTTATGAACAGGCAGTCCACATCCTTCGCGTCGAGCCCCGCCGCCGTCATACGCGCCACCGCGCCATTGCCGCAGTCCACCATGACCGACGCCCCGCCAATGGCGAGGTGGTTGCTCGGCCCTGCGCGCAGGGGGTTCGGATGGGGATAGCCCGTGCCGAGAAGGGTGAGTTCCATGACGCCTCCGAAAATCAGGCGGCGCAAGGATACCCCAGCGGGGAGGCGTCGGCGGCCATCGCTTGTTACAATAGGCGAGCGCCCCGTTGGTTCGCTAGGACTAAGGGATAATCGGAAAGGGGGCGCGCTCCTCGCTCCCGCGTAGCTCAGTGGTAGAGCGGTCGGCTGTTAACCGACTGGTCGTAGGTTCGAGTCCTACCGCGGGAGCCAGTCCTGCTACATAGTCAGGCCTGGCCGAGCGGCGGGCAACGCCAACTTGTGGCCTCGCCGAGAGATGGCACAGCAGCCGACCTCATGGCTTGTGACGAGGCCAAGAGCTGCGATGCGCCCGTTCCCATGCAAGCTCTCTATCGCGCCTGATAACCTGAACAGCGAGCCACCCCGAATCGCCCACAGAGTGAGTCAGAGGCAAGCGCGAAAGGACTCGACATGATTACGAAGGTGAAGGCCCGATTCTCAGAAGGCGTGCTCAGGCCGCTGGAGAGGCTCGACCTCGAAGAAGGCGTGGACGTGGTGGTGTCCATTGAAGAAATCGCGCCGCCGGGCCACGTCGCCGAGGGGCTCAAAGCGTCCGCCGGCGGCTGGGTGGGCATGCACGACCCGGAGGAACTTAAGCGGACAATCTACGAAGCCAGGCGGACCGGCTCCCGGCAAGAGCCGGACTCGTAGTGCAGTACCTGGTAGACACGGATTGGATTATTGACCACCTGCATCAAGTCGACCGAGTAGTCCACCGCATGGAGGAGTTGGCCCCAGCCGGCCTCGGCGTGAGTATCGTGTCCTTGGCTGAACTCTATGATGGGGTGTTCGGCGCTACTAACCCTGAACGAAGTGAACAGGCCTTACGGACTTTCATCGACCGTGTTCACATAGTGGACTTGGACGAAGCAATCTGCCGCATATTCGCCAAGGAACGCAGCCGACTAAGAAGCGCCGGAACCCCCGTCCCCGACTTTGACCTCTTGATTGGGTCGACCGCAATCCGTCACCACCTCACGCTGCTCACCAACAACCGCAGGCACTTCGAGCGACTGCAAGATCTGAGCATCGTGTCGGTGTAGCCGGTGGACATCCTCCAAACGACGACCGACCAGCGCTCCTAGACCGCCGGGTAGCCACGCGCCCTAGGCGCTCTTCGGCTCGGGGGGACGCAACTCGATAACTTGCCCCGTCTCCGACAGGAGGACCGGAGGGCCGACCTTGCCCTCGCCGTCCGCATCGATCATGCACTTCTCGACGTGGTCGAGGGACGGGAGTTCGAACATCACGTCGAGCAACGCCTCCTCGATGATCGTCCGCAGCCCGCGAGCACCGGTCTGACGCCCCATCGCCTGCTCCGCGGCGGCTTCCAATGACTCCTGGGTGAACGAAAGCTCCACGCCGTCCAAAGCAAAGAGGTGCTCGAACTGCTTAATCACCGCATTCTTCGGGGCCGTGAGCACCTGCACCAAGGAATCCTTGTCCAAGCGTTGCAAGCCTACCGCGACCGGCAGCCTCCCGATGAGCTCCGGGATGAACCCGTACTCCAGCAGGTCCTCCGGCTCGACGGCTTCACGAATCTCGTCCTCGGTGCCCGTTCCTGTCTTATCGGAATGGAAGCCGATGCGATGATCGGACATGACGCGGCGCGCGATAATCTGCTCCAGTCCGTCGAAAGCGCCGCCGCAGATGAACAGAATGTTCGCCGTGTTGAGCTGGAGGAACTCCTGCTGCGGGTGCTTCCGCCCGCCTTGGGGCGGAACGTTGGCGACCGAGCCTTCGATGAGCTTCAGCAGAGCTTGCTGCACGCCCTCCCCAGAAACGTCGCGCGTGATGGAGGGGTTCGCGCCCTTCCGCGCCAACTTGTCGATCTCGTCGATGTAGATGATCCCGTGCTCCGCCTTGGCCACGTCGTAGTCCGCGGCCTGAATGAGCCGGAGCAGGATGTTCTCGACATCCTCGCCGACATAGCCCGCCTCCGTCAGGGAGGTGGCGTCTGCAATGGCGAAGGGAACGTCGAGGATCTTTGCTAGGGTCTGTGCCAGGAGGGTCTTGCCGGAGCCCGTCGGGCCAACAAGGAGGATGTTGCTCTTCTGTATCTCCACTTCATGGGAGACGGAGTTGGACCAGACGCGCTTGTAGTGGTTGTAGACCGCGACGCTGAGCACGCGCTTGGCCCTGTCCTGACCGATGACGTACTCGTCCAATCGCTCCGCCATCTCTTTCGGCGGGAGGCCCCGCGGGGCGCCCTGGCCTGTAGCGGGAGATTGGGCGCCCTCCTCGGCGATAATCTGCTGGCAGAGGCGGACACACTCGTCGCAGATGAATACTCGACCGGGGCCGGCGATCAGCCGCTTAACGTTGCCTTGAGGCTTCCCACAGAAGCTGCAGACGTGCTCCCCGCGAGTCGTTATGGGTCCGGAGTTGTTCGGCATCGGTGTAGACCGTCCTATTTGGGGCCAGCGCCATTCATGGAACCCAGAGGCGTTCCCAACACCTCATCTACAAGACCGTATTCTTTCGCTTCCTCCGCCGGCAGGTAGAAGTCCCTGTCGCTGTCGCGCGCGATCTTTTCGTATGGCTGACCGGTGTGCGACGAGAGGATCGTGCGGATCTTGTCCTGCATCCGCAGTATCTCGCGGGCCGCAATCTCGATGTCGGAAGCCTGGCCGTGAGCGCCGCCCAGCGCCTGATGCATGTGGATCGTCGAGTTGGGAAGCGCGAAACGCTTCCCCGCGGCGCCGGCGCAGAGGAGCACCGTGCCCATGCTGGCCGCCATCCCAACGCAGATCGTCGAGACGTCAGGCTTGATCAGCTGCATCGTGTCGTAGATAGCAAGCCCCGAGGTAATCTGTCCCCCCGGGCTGTTCACGTACAGGTTGATGTCCTTGTCCGGGTCCTCGCGCTCCAGGTACAGGAGCTGGGCGACGATCAGGTTCGACACTTGGTCGTTGATAGGAGTGCCCAAGTAGATGATGCGCTCCTTCAAGAGCATCGAAAAGATATCGTAGGCGCGCTCGCCGCGTGCGCCGGTCTCAATCACCATCGGGATGATGTTCTGCGGTGGGGGTATGAGACCCGCGCTCAGCGGGCCATGAATCGGCCAGTCCTGCATCTAGCTGCCTCCCGGGTTCTGCTCGCCCCTGCTTGCAGAGGCATCGTTGGCGTCTGTGTCGCTCACGGGCTCGGTCGGCGCCTCCTCGGGGGCCGGCTCGGCCCCGTCGCGCAGCGCTATCTCGCTCAAGTGCTCCAATGTCTTGCGGTTGACCAAGACACGTCTGATCGACTCTCTCCGCTCCGGGTCCTCGAACAATTGCCGCACCTCGTCAGCCGATTCGCCGGACCCGCTCGCTATGGAATCGATCTCTCCGTCGACATCCTCATCGCTGGCTTCCACCGCCTGCCTCGTGGCCACCGCCCGAAGGACATGAGCGCGCTTCAGCCGCTCCTCCACCTTCGGCCGAGCCTGCTCGTGAACCTCCTCGTCGGACAGGCCCTGCCAAGACAGGAACTCCTGGTAGTCCTCGAAGTTCATCCGGCCGGTCTGGATGCTCTCCTGCCGGTCATGGACGTAGTGCTCGACCTCGTGCTCGACGATGAGAGGGGATATCTCGATGGATGCGCCCTCGACCACTTTTGCGAGAATCTCGTCCTGATGCTTTGCCTGTGCGGCGCGCTGGGCGCGCTCGACCAAGTCCGCACGAATCTTGCCCCGTAGGTCCTCAATCGATTCGTAACCTTCGCCGACGCCCTTCGCGAACTCGTCGTCAAGCTCCGCGAGGTTCTTGCGCTTGACGGAGTGGACCGTCGTCTGGAAATGGGCCGTCTTGCCCGCCAAATCGGGATTGGCGAAGTCTTCCGCAATCTCAATGTCGAACGCGCTCTCCTCGCCGACCGGCAAGCCGACCAGGGCCTCGTCGAGACCCGGCACGGGGAACGTGGTGTTCGGACGCGGGATATAGTCCGTCTCCTCGCTGCGGACGACATCGCGGCGCTCCGCCTCATCGTCAACCCAGCCGACGATGGTCAGGTTGATGAGGTCGTCCATTTGGACTTTGTCTTCAACCGGCTCCCAAACGGCCAGCTCAGTTCTAATCTGCTCGAGGACTCCGTCGACTTGCCCTTCCTCGATCTCCACGTCGTCGATCGGGACGCGGAGCGACTCGAAGTCCCCGAGGTCAACCTCGGGCTGGAGCGGAACGGTCGCGGTAAACGCAGGAGGGTCGAAATCGTCGAGGGAGACCGACGGAATGCCGCCGAGCTCGAGTCCCTCATCCTCGACGGCCTTGGAGGTGAATTCCTGGATGAGCGTGTCCAGCGCCTCGTTCAGCAGATAGCCGCGTCCGTACATCTGCTCGACAATGCGACGAGGCGCCTTACCCTTCCGAAACCCTGGTATCGCAAGGCGACGCACCGCCTGCCGATACGCCTGTTCGAGGTACGGCTCGACATCGTCGTTGTCCAACTCGACGGTTAGGACGGCTTCACGCGGTTCGCGCTGTGTAGTGGAAACCTTCACTCGATCGCGCCGGATACGAGAAATCCAACATCTCTTTATAGCACGGAACCCATCCTGGGCGGAAGGGCTTGACAAAGCCGACGCTGGTCTGGGCGTATCGAAGCCGAATTCCCCAGGCCCGGAAGCGCCGCTAAGGGGTCATCAGACCTTGGGGCAGGCTACCCAATGCCCCGGACGCAACTCTCTCAACTCCGGCACATCCACCGAACAGTCATCTTGCGCAATCGGACAACGCGGGTGGAAGACGCATCCTGTCGGCGGATTGAGCGGACTCGGGACCTCGCCGATGATGATCCGCCGCTGCCGCGCCGCTTCGACCTTCGGGTCGGGCACGGGCACGGAGGAGAGCAGCGCTTGGGTATAGGGGTGGAGGGGATTGGCGTAGATATCGTCCCGTGGAGCAATCTCTACGATTTTGCCGAGGTACATCACTGCGATGCGGTCGGCGACATGCCGCACAACGGCGAGGTCGTGGGCGATGAACAAGTAGGTCAACCCCAGCTGACGCTGCAGGTCCTTGAGCAGGTTGATGATCTGCGCCTGGATGGACACGTCGAGAGCCGAGACTGCCTCGTCGCAAACAATCAGAGTGGGGTCGACGGCAAGAGCGCGCCCGATGCCGATCCGCTGACGCTGGCCGCCGCTGAATTCGTGGGGGTAACGGGAAGCCATGCGAGGGTCAAGTCCAACGAGACTGAGTATCTCAGCAACGCGGTCTCGCGCCTGCTGCCGGCTCGACGCCAGGCCATGGATATTCAGGGGCTCTCCGATAATCTGCCCGGCGGTCATGCGCGGGTTGAGAGAGCTATAGGGGTCTTGGAAGACCATCTGCATCTCTTTACGCAGCTCGCGCATACGTCCGCCGCGCACGGTTGTAAGGTCCTCGTCTCGGAAGCGGAGCCCCCCGGAGGTTGGCTTGTAGAACCTGAGAATGGTCCGACCGAGGGTGGTCTTGCCGCAGCCGGATTCCCCTACCAGACCAAGCGTCTCACCGGGGCGGATCGAGAAGGTCACCCCGTCCACTGCCTTCACCATCCCAATCGTCTTCCGGAACACGACCCCTGCGGTGACGGGGAAATGCATCCGCAGGTCGCTGACTTCCAGGATGGGGGGCGCCGACTCGTCAAACCCCGGCGAGCTTGGGCGGTCCGTGCTCTCGATCATTCCCAGGCCGCCTTAGCCTCGGAGCCCAGCTTGTCGGCGACGAAGCAGGCCGAGTAGTGCATGTTGACCGGCTGGACCAAGTCTGGAATCTCCTCTTCGCATTTCTCCAGCGCGAAGGGGCATCGCGGCTGGAAAGCGCAGCCTGCGGGGAGGTCCGCCAGGTTGGGAGGCTGCCCTTCCACCTGTACGAGTCGTTCGCTGACGGGAAGGTCCAGCCGGGGCACGGATGTCATCAGACCAAGGGTGTATGGATGGCGGGGGTCGCCATAGACCTCTTCCGCAGTCGCTCGCTCGACAATCTTGCCGGCGTACATAACGTTGACGCGGTCCGCGTAGCGAGCGACGACGCCGAGATTGTGGGTGATGATCACCAGGGCGACGCCGCGCTCTTCGGTCAGCCGCTTCATCAGCTCCAGAATCTGGGCTTGCACCGTTACGTCCAGCGCCGTTGTTGGCTCGTCGGCTATGAGAACGGCCGGATTGCAGCTGAGGGCCATGGCGATCATGACCCGCTGGCGCATGCCCCCGCTGAAGTGATGGGGGTATTGGTCTAAGCGCCGCTCGGCGTCCGAAATCTCAACGGAGGCGAGGAGCTCGCGCGCCCGTGCGTCCGCATCGTACTTGCTGAGCCCCAGCTCGGAGATGAGGGGTTCGGTTAGCTGCCTCCCGATGGAGAGCACGGGGTTCAACGACGTCATGGGCTCTTGGAAGATCATGCCTATTTCGCGGCCGCGGATGCGCCGCATCTCGTCGAGGCTGAGGTCGAGCAGGTTTTCGTCCTTGTACAGGACCCGCCCGCTCACGATGCGTCCAGGCGGCGTGGGAATGAGGCGCATGACAGAGAGCGCCGTGACGCTCTTCCCACACCCGCTCTCGCCCACCAAGCCAAGGGTCTCCCCTGCTTCGACCGTGTACGAGACGCCGTCGACCGCCTTCACCACACCGCCGTCGGTGTCGAAGTAGGTCCGTAGGTCCTCAATCTCAAGGACTGTGCTCATCGTGTGAGTTCTACTCCAGACCAGTAATGGGCCGGGACGCTCGCACCTCGTCCAAGACCCATGCGTATTGGCTCGATCCTACCCGGACTTCAGCCGAGCGCTCGGCGCGCTGATCGGCTAACCACTCTTCCAATGCCTCGATGCTCCCCATTGTTTCCACGAAGCGTTCCCTCAGCAGGCCAGCTTCGATGGACACTCGGTACTCGTCGTCGGAGACACCCCGCTCGGTGAGGAAGCGGAGGTACGACTCGCGGTAGAGTCTGTCGATTTCGTCGTCCGGCGCCGTATCTCCAGTTAGCCTGCGCGGCTGGAAACGCTCGCGCAGCTCCGCGTCCAGAGCGGCGACGGAATCGACTGCAAATCCGGGCGCCGCCGTCCGCATCAACTCCAGCTCGACTCTCTCGTCCGCCAAGACGAACGGCGCCCGGCCGAACTCCGACTCGGGGCTCGGGTTGCCCGACGCCAGCTCTCGTACGACGATGGCCCTTGCCAGTTGCCCAGTCGTCAAAATCGTCTTTCCCTCTATCCTCGCCACCCATTCCCTTGATGGCGCGGCCACCTCTCGGTAGTAGCTCAGACCTAACACCAGCCCCACGACGGCGACGCCAAGGAGCGCCGCTGCGAGCGCGACTCTGCCACGGCGCGCGCCTGTGGAGCCGTTACGTTCCACGCAGCCGGGGGTCGAACGCGTCGCGAAGCGCGTCGCCCAAGAATGAGAAGCTGAACACGACCAAGGCCAAGGCCAGCCCGGGGAATACGGACATCCATGGGGCCGCCTCGAGGTTGCCCCTCGAACCGGCGTAAATCATGTTGCCCCAGGACGGATCGGGAGGCGGAACGCCAAGGCCGAGGTAGCTGAGGCTGGCCTCGACCACAATCGCCGTCCCCAGGTATCCCGTCGCCAGCACGAACACCGGAGCGAGCGCGTTCGGCAGGATGTGCCGCAGCATGATGCGGATGTGGCTCGCGCCGATGGACTGCGCCGCGAGCACATAGGGCTCTTCTTTGATGGACAGCGCCGACGAGCGGGCTAGCCGGACCACGCGCGGGGCAAACACGACCGCGATCGCGAGGATCACGTTGTTGAGCGAGGCGCCCATCGCGACGACCATGACCATAGCGAGGACCAGTCCAGGGAAACCAAGCAGCATGTCCACGGCCCGCTGAAGCACCAGGTCCACCGCGCCGCCCAAGTACCCCGACGCAATGCCAACCGGCATGCCGACCACCGTGGCCAGACCAACGGACGCAAACCCGACGTAGAGCGATATCCGGCCCCCGTAGAGGACTCGCGACAGCACGTCCTGCCCGAAGATGTCCGTGCCGAGCCAGAACTGGCCGGACGGGGCGAGTAGCCGGTTGGGTATGTCTTGAAACACCGGGTCGTAGGGGGCGATCACCGGCGCCAGGACTGACACAATGCCCATCACCGCCAACACCGCGCCGCCCGCGAACCCCAAGGGGTAGTGGCGAGCAAAGGAGGCTATCTGCCGCCGGACGCGATAGGCGACCCCGCGCTCCGCGCCTGCAAAGGAGCCCTTGACCCTTTCCGCAACCCCAGTCTGGATCATGAAATGCCCTCTCCCCACATCCGATCAGGCGTAGCTGATTCGCGGGTCTATTTTTGCATAAACGATGTCGATAACGACGTTCAGCGTGAGCATCAAGGTCACGAGGAGCATGACGAGGCTCTGAATCACCGGGTAGTCCCGCTCGGTCGCCGCCTGGACGATGCCCTGTCCCATTCCGGGCAACGAGAACACCGTTTCGAGGATGACGGTGCCGGACAGCAGAGTGGCAAGCTGTAGGCCGCCGAGCGTGAGGACGGGAATCATGGCGTTGGGGAGCGCGTGGCGCAGGACCACTGCGCTCTCCCGCAGCCCTCGGCTGCGGGCGGTCCGGACGTAGTCCTGCCTCAGCACCTCGAGCATGGTGGAGCGGGTGACTCGCGTCAGGTACGAGCTATAGCCCCAGGCGAGGATTAACGCCGGCCAGACCATCTTCAGCATATGTTCATAAGGGTTTTCCCAAAGGTCCCTGTAGAAGATGGGCGGCGTCCACGAGAAAACGAGCAGCATGACGAGAATGAGCATCAACGCAATCCAGAAATTCGGAAGCGCGGTGCCTGCCAGCGTCACGAAGCGCAACAGGTAGTCCGGCCGGCGGTTCTGGTAAACGGCCGCGATGACTCCAGCGGGGATGGACACAACCCATGCAATGAGCGTTGTCCACGCTGCGAGCTCCAAGGTTATGGGGAGCCGACGGGCAATGATTTCCGAGATTGGTTCACGGCTGACGATTGACGCTCCGCCGAACTCGCCGTTGATCATGCTCCAGACCCAGCGGAAGTACTGGACCACGATTGGGTCGTTCAGGCCGAGTCGCTCACGGAGGTCCGCAGCCTGGGCGAGCGCCCTCGGGGTAGTCTGATCGCCCCCCAAAATGACGAGCGCCACGTCACCCGGCAGCACGCGCATGATGCCGAAGATGAGCAGCGACGCCAGCAGAAGCGTCGGGAAGTAAAGCAGTAGCCGGCGGCCAATGTATCGCGTCATGCGTTTTCAGAGAGCGGCGACGCCCTCGGGCCTGCGGTATGCGCGGCCCGAGGGCGTTCTGCTCGTTACTTGTCGAGCCAGACCGAGGCGAAGTCCAAGTAGGCCATGATCTGCTCGGGGGGATGGAGACGGCCCTTCACCCAAGAGCGGTAGGGAATGTGGGCCAGGTTGCCCGCTATCGGCACGCCGTAGTACTGCTCCAAGAGCCAGTACTTCTCAAACTCTTGCCAGATAGCGACGCGCTCGTCGAAGTCGTTGGTCGCCTTCAGCCGGTCGAAGTAGCCCTGCACGTTCGGGTCCTCGTGTTTGGCGATGGCGCCCTTGCTCTCGCTGTAGGGCAGGAAGGCCGGCTCGTTCGGCTCAGGCAGGTGGCTGGAGATGCCCGCAGCGCTCTGCACTGCGCCGTATTCGAGCGTCTGGCCCGCGGCCGTCCATGCGGGAGCGTCCATCAGCTCGAGCTCCAGGTTGATGTTCAGCCCTGCCAGCTGCGCCTTCAGGAACTCGCAGCGGTTCGGCCACGACCCGGTGGACAGACAGTTGTAATTGACCTCGAACCCGTCCGCGTATCCCGCCTCTTCCATGAGACGCAGAGCCTCGGCGCGGTCAGCCTCCCTGGTGTCGGGGTTCCAGCCCGGCCACGTCAGAACGTCGGGGCTGGAGAACGGGTTGGCGGGGTTGAGGAGACCGCCGACCAGACCGAACCCGCCGGACACTGCCTCGATGGACTGCTGACGGTCAATCCACAGCGAAGCCGCCTTGCGGACGCGGACATCCTGCCAGGGACCCTCTTTCAGCAGGTTCCAGGCGAGACCGCCGCCGCTGCCGGTGCCGAAGCCGGACGGCACCCTGACCACGTAGAAGTCGTCGCCAATGTCCTCAACGTACTGCTCGTAGCGCGGCTTGGTCAGGATGTAGCCGAACCCCGGCGAGCCGCCGTCGAGCTGGCCGGTCCGGATTGCGGCGTCCATCACGTCCGGGCTGGTCATGATTGCGAAGTCCATGCCCTCCATGTAGGGCAGCGGGAAACCGTCATCGTCCGTCTCCCAGTAGTCGGGATTCGCGCGGACGCGCATGATGCTGCCCTTGTCGTAGCCCTCGAAGGTGAACGGGCCCAAGCCCATCAAGTCCACGTCGAGCGGCGCAACCTCCAGGTTGCCCGCCTCGAGTTCAGGCAGCGTCAGGTGGCGGGGGTGCCCGATGGTGAAGTACGGCGTGAAGAGAACGTCGAGGAAGAGGGCGTTCCCCTCCTTGAGCGTTATCTTGAGCGTGGTGGCGTCGACGATGGTCGTTGCCTCGTACTCGCCCATCCTGTTGCCGTACCACGCGGGGGCTCGCTCGCCGTAGCCCTCGAACACGAGGTCGAGCCAGAACTTGAGGTCCTCCGCGGTGAGCGGCGTGCCGTCGTGCCATTGCACTCCCTCTCGGAGGGTGAAGGTCCACTCCGTGAAGTCGGCGTTGTTCTCCCACTCGGTCGCCAGAGCCGGACAGACTGCGTACACGTCGTCCAAGCACGGCCGGACGAGGTTGCCGCTGCCCCAGACGGGCGCCCCCATCTGGTTCAGGTCGTACCAGATAGTCGTCGCCATCATGTCGAAGTTCGCCGGCGGGTCGCGGCGCACCGCGAACTTGCCGATGCCTCCAGCCTTGCTCGAGACCGACGGCGTGGGCGTGGCCGGAACCGGCGTGGCCGTCGGGTCCGACCCCACGGCGGGCGCCGAGGTAGGCGTGGCTGTCGGCTCGTCGCTGGAACACGCTACGACGAAGAACGCCGCAACGAGCAAGACCACGAAGGCCATGAGCTTCCAATTGAGCCATCTAACTACTGCGCGGTCTGCTGCTTGCATAAAGTCTCCTCCCGGGGACCCAACCGTAATCTAGAGGGCGTACAGCGCGCGGCTTAGCGCATCCAGGATCTTATCGACCGAGGAGGCCGGCGCTTTCCCACTTTCCTTTAGCACTTTCAGGGCTTCGAGCTCGGACGAGGTGTCGTTGTGACCGTAGTCCGAGCCGATAACAATGTTGTCGTCGCCGACCGTATCCAATATCCAGTCGAGATCGTCGGCGGTCTGACATGCCACGTACATGTTGTTCTCGCGGAGCATGTCCTGAGCGAGCCAATTCCGCCCGGCCTTCTTGAACCTCAGCATCATGTCATTGAGCGCGTACGGCACCCACTCCGCCGAGACTTCCACGAACGCCCATCGCAGATCGGGAAAACGTGAAGGCGTCCCCTTCATGAGCAGGTCGTGAAACGCTCCCACGACCGGCAGCTTGAAGGTGGAGAAGCCGGCGTCCGTCTGAAACAGATCGAACTGCGAGAAGTTGCCGGAGGTCGCGTGGACGCACATCGGCAGCCCAAGCGCCGACGCCTCGGTATAGATGGGGTCGAAGTAGACATCCGAGAGCCGCCGGTCGCCTTCGACGCTGTGCATGAAGAAGCCGCAGGCCCCGTGGTCCTTGGCCCAGTGCATCTCCTCGATGGCGACGTCGCGGCTCATGTAGAGAAGCATCGCCGCCCAACGGAGCCGTCCCTCGCCGCGGGTGTGGATCTCGTCCATCCAGCGGTTGTAGCTCCGGTAGAGGGCGACTTCCACCTCGGGGCGCCGCGTAAGGGGCCGGAGGAACACCGTTGGGTAGAGGACGTGGACATCTACGCCGAGCTCGTCCATGTGCGCGAGCCGCTGCTCGATGTCGGCTGCCTCCGCAGCCTCCTCAGGGACCTCGACCGAGCGGAAATTAGACCGTTTCTGTACGGCGCGCCCTTCGATAACCCAATACTCGGTGACAATGGAGCGGCGGCCAGTGAATCCCCCGGCCAGGTTAGCTTCGCCGGTTTTGGGAACAACTACGAACGGACGAAAATCCTGCTCATCGTCCCCCATGAACTCCCATGTCCGTTCGCTCTCGATTACGTGAGCGTCTGAGTCGACGATGGCCATACGAAGCCTCCTCCCGGCGCGGGCTCCCGGCGCGGGCTAGACGGGCGAGTATATACGCTCACGGCAGATATCAGTCAAGCAAGGCGCGCTCGATGGCGCTGTCCCGAGCTACGATTCGCCAGGGTCGACTGCCGGCAGCCTTGGAGGGTCCGTCGCCAGCCGCGAAATCACGTCTCCCCACGTTGCGTCGACCAAGAAAACAGCGTCATTACCGGCCTGCTTCACGTAGTGCGCGCCCCCGTTTGGCGTAGGCCGCCCAATGAGGACCTCGAACTCGCCGCTTGGTTCGAGGCCTATGGAGACAATCGTTATCGGAGGTTCGAGCCCCAGCTCTTCTAGATTCAAGCCTCCGGGCAGCGTGCGCTCGACTCGCGGGCCCGCCAAGAGTACCGGCATGCCGCCCCAACGCTCCTCGTCGACTTGCTCTTCGGTCTCGTCGTCGAATCGCCAGTATTCGGCTTGCTCGTCCCAAACGAAAGACTCCGTCAGACCCGCTCGTTCCACTTTCACGCTGACGATGTCCGATGCCTCGATCTCGTAAAAGAAGGGCGGGGCCACACCCTCAGGGGAGCCGCTGCTCAACCGCAAGTACGCGAAAGCTCCGACTAGCACGATCACTAAGGCGAGGCCAAGAAGCACAGTTTCCTTGCCGCTCATGGAAGCAGCTCTAGCGTGTTCGGACCCAGACGACTGCCGCCACAATCAGCGCAAGAGCCGGCAGCGCAAGCCAACCGAGCAACTGCACCAAGGTGAGCTGTTGGTTCGTGAGAACCAGCACGCGGTATTCGAGAGGCTTGGCGCGAACAGGGACCAATGGAACGTCTCCCGCCAGCTCGTTCACCACATTAAGGAAAAGGTCGCCGTTCGAAAGAGCGGGGAAGAACCGGTTGGAGGCGAACTCCCCATCGCCAAACACGCTCAGGGTTCCGACGTTGGCGTCCGCCGCGCTCGGCAGCGGTTCGGACAGCGGGCCCGCCATCCTCATGATTACTCCCACGAGGAAGGGGCCGGTCCGATCGTCGGTCCCCGCCGCGGTAGCCGATAGCTCCCTGGACGCGAAAGACGCCGGCGTCGTCACTGCGACGAAGTCCAAGTCGATTAGCGTCGGCATCAGCTGCGGGTCCGTCGTCAGTCCCACAGGCGCAAGCCCAGGAAAGAGCGTCGCGTCGAGCTGCCCGGTTACGTAGGGCGCAGCGTATTGCGTCGGCGCAATGAGCGGAATGCCTGGCGTTCCGGCGACGTGGCTCCCCGGGTCGAGCACATACCCTGCTGCGACGCTCACTCCCCAGTCCCCGGCCCATGAACGCCAAGACTCGTCAGCTTCCGGCTCCAGCAGTGCCAGGATTCCGCCGCCCCCCTTCAAGTAGGAAGAGAGCGCCTGCCGTTCTTCGAGGGTGAGAGCGGTCATCGGGGATGGAACGATGAGGGCAGCCGCGTCCTCTGGCGCCGCTCCCTCCTCCTGTAGATTGAGCGGCGCCACTCGGTAGCTGTCGTTGCGCAGTCCTTCAGCCGCCAAGGCAAAACCCCGGTTGCTGGCGACCGCGGCGTCATCGATGGCCAGTTCGCCGTGCCCCGTCAGAACATAGACCGTCTTCTGGTCGGCGCCGCTCGCCACGAGGAGCGCGGTAAGGAATGCCTGTTCAACGTTGCTGGAGGCGGGCACGAAATAACGTGCGCCTCCGTCTTTCGCCTCGAACACCACGCCCGGGTACCGGTTGATTCCCTTCTCGCTTGCCAAGACGGGGTTGGTCTCAGGGTCGGAAAAACGGTACGAGAATCGTCCCGGCGCCATGCGCTCGAACTCGCGTAAGAGGTGGTCCGTCCTGGTGCGCAATGCGCTCTGCACCGGATTCGTACTCTCGAACCGGTCGACGAAGAACGCGGTCGCCTCGACCTCCTGCTCCAGACCGTCGAGCACAGTCTTCGTCTGATCGGCAAGCGTGAATTGCCGGGAGAAGGTCGTATCGACTCGCACGTCGGATTGCAGCGCCAGAAAGTTGGCCACTCCCAGAATCGCGACGAGAGTCCCAAGCATGAGCGCGACGTTGAGTCCGTACTTTCGCCGTCGCTTCGCCGTGGGGGAGCTCGAACGGCGAAGCGCGTCCAAGAGCGCCAGCAGCAAGAGTCCGAGGCCCGCCCACGCGAGCCAAGCGCCGGTGGACTCGAGCTCCGGGACCAACAGAACGGCCAAGACTCCGGCGACCAGCGCGGTTAGGCCGATTCCGGCGGCGGCTACGGCGAACGGAGCCGTGTCGAGGAGTGTCGTTAGCGCCTTGAACAGTGGTCTGTGCGGCGTCATATCATTCGCCGGACATCGCCCGCGTCACACCCACCGCCTGCTCTCGATTGACCGCACCGAGAGAAACAGAAACAGCACTATGACGCTGAGGTAGTAGACGATGTCGGAGAGGTCCAAGACTCCTCGCCGCAGATCGGCGAAATGCGTCACCATGGAGGTCTCCTCCAATAGCGTTGACGCCCATCCGCCGGTCGAGGCCGCGGCCAGCTGGGTAATCGAGAGCAGCACGAGGACGCCCACGCCAACGACTGCCGCAACCGCTTGGTTGGCTGTCAGCGACGATGCCCAGAGGCCCACCGCGAGCGTCGCCGCCCCGTAGAGGAATAGGCCCAGGTACGCCGTCGCCACCGGGCCGGAGTCCGGCGTTCCCAGCCAGTACAGGAGCGCCGCGTAGAACAGCGTGGCGAGCAGCATCAGCACGTACAGCGCCATGGCGCCTAGGTACTTGCCCGCGACCACCTGCCAGTCGCTCACCGGCGACGATAGGAGGAGGTCGAGAGTGCCCAGCCTCCGCTCTTCCGCGAGCAGCCGCATGGTGAGCGCCGGTCCGAGGAACACGAGACTGAAGATGACCGCCCCCGCGTAGCGGTGGACCGTCGCCTCCGGAAAGGGCACGGAGACGCCGTCGACGAACAGGTAGCCCGTGATGGCCGCAAAGACGGCGATGATGATGTATGCGCCTGGCGACGCCAGGTAAGCGCGGGCCTCTCGACGCGCTATGACGAGGGTCTTCATGAGGACTCCGGGTGCTCGCCCGTTCCGGTCAGCGCTAGGAACACGTTCTCCGTAGTCGACCCCGACGGGAGCCCGGCGACGCCGGTGATCTCAGACAACGTTCCGTCGGCGACGACCCGCCCGCGGTCGATGACGACCATCCTGTCGCAGACCAGCGCCACTTCCGAGAGGATGTGACTGCTCAGCAGGACCGCGTGCTCTTTGCCGAGGTCAGCAATCAACGAGCGCATTTCGATCCGCTGCGCCGGGTCCAGACCGTTCGTAGGCTCATCGAGGATGACCGCGGATGGTTCGTGAAGGATTGCTTGCGCTATCCCGACACGCTGGCGAAAGCCCTTGGAGAGCGTCCCTATGCGCTTGTCCGCATACTCTTCCGTTCCGACCGCTTCGATCACTTCGGACACGCGCCTCCCGCGGCGTGATCGGGGCACGTCCCGCAGCGCCGCCATATAGGAGAGGTACTGCCGGACGGTCATGTCCGTGTACAGCGGCGCCGACTCCGGCAGATAGCCGAGCCGCCTTCGCGCATCGGCCGAGTTGTCGACCGTATCAAATCCCGCGATTCGGGCCGCGCCTGCCGTCGGCGGAAGGAGGCAGGCGAGAATCTTCATAGTGGTGGTCTTGCCCGCGCCATTCGGCCCGACAAACCCCACGACCTCGCCCACGTCGACCTGGAAGCTGGCGTCTCGCACCGCCTCCGTTTCGCCGTAGCGCTTGGATACGTTCTCGACCTGAATCATTGAGTAATCGTGAGTATCGACTTTCGCAAGCGTCTGAGCGGGATGGCCTCAGGCCCGTCGGGGAAGGTGATGCCAACCCGATTGGGGTAGGCGTATAAGCAGTCGGCCTCCCCGCTCTCGACGGGGTCGGGCCCAACATCTACCGGCGTCGGCGCCGACAGACGCCGTGGGACACTACCGAAAAGCAGGTCGGTTATCAACCTGATGCGCTGCGGAGCGCGCCGCCCGACACTCCCCTTGACGGCCCCACGTTGCTTCTGCGAACATTCGCAGAAGCAACACGATGCAAGACCCTCGCAGCACGGCAGACGCCATCAAAGCTACCGGACGCCGCCTTACGGTCCAGCGCGTCGCGGTTATGGACGCCATCCGGGACCTCGACGGCCACGTCACCGTAGACCAGATCGCCGCCAAGTTGCACGAGGACTACCCCCAAATCGACCTCGCCACCGTCTACCGCACCGTCGGCCTGCTCGGCCGGCTGCACCTTGTCAATGAAGTGAGCGTCGGAGGCGTGAGTCACTACGAGTACGCCAACCCCGGCCAGCGGCACGGGCACATGGTGTGCGAGCACTGCGGCACGACGTTCCACCTGGGGCAGGGATACCTCGACGAGCTGCGCAAGAAGCTCATGGATGACACCGGATTCGAGCTGCATACCGAGCACTTCACGGTGAGCGGACTATGCGCCGCGTGCAGGAAAGACTCCGGCCACTCGCATAGCGGACACACGCACGCCCATGCCCAGGGCCACCGGCACGACTCCGGCGCCACCGGCGGACACGGGCTGACCGACAGGGGAGAGGAACGAGGATGATCGACATTGAATCCGGAGCATGGGCCGCGCTGGCGCTCGGCTTCTTGCTCGGCCTGAAGCACGCCACCGACGCGGACCACGTCGTCGCCGTTTCAACGATTGCCGTCGAGCACAGGAACCCTTGGCGCGGGCTGTGGGTCGGCGCGTCCTGGGGGCTCGGCCACACGACTCCTCTGCTCGTCCTCGGAATCGTCATCCTCGTACTGAAGGAAGCTGTGCTGGACCGCTACGAGGCGGTTGCGCCCATGTTCGAGTTCGGCGTCGGCGTCATGCTCGTGCTCCTCGGCGCCCAGGTGTTCTACAACCTCCGGCGCGGACGCCTCCACGTCCACAGACACTTGGAAGACGGCCATCCCCACATGCACATCCACGCGACCCACCTCAGTGGACGCGAGCGAGAATCCGAGGCGGCCCACGGCTTCTGGAAGGCCGGCCGGCCGACGTTCCGCGTGAAGTCCTACTGGATAGGCATCGTCCACGGCCTGGCGGGTAGCGCCGCGGTGATGCTCGTCCTGCTCCCCCGGATCGACGCTCTCTGGGTCGGGGTCGGCTACCTTGTCCTGTTCGGCGTCGGGACCATCGTCTCGATGGGCGCTGTCACGATAGTCCTCGGCGTTCCCTTCGCCCTCACGAACCGGGCCCGATCCCTGAACTACACCGTAGCCGGCGTTGCAGGCGCCGCGAGCATGGCGTTCGGCGTAGCCCTGATGGCCGAAATCGCTCTGGGGGCCGAGCTAATCCCCATCTAGACCGGCCCACTAGGCCACCTGCCCCTGCGTGTTGTCCAGCGAACCATGGCCTGTGTAGGCTAGTCGCCTGGCCGGGATACGGCGTGGGGGCGAGGAGACCGAGGGCCTCGACATGGCCGTTATCGTCCACGTCTCCAACGCCGACCCGTGGCCCGCCGACCGCCTAAAGTCGTCCTACGACCTCGGCTCCAGCTTCTCCCCTCTCAAGGTCCCGACCGTGACGAGTTGCCACGAGTACATCATGGGCGAGGTGCCCCTCAAGCGCCACTTTAGTCGGCCCTCGGCTCCCTCATCCGCCACTGTGCGCATCAACGTCTTAAAGTAGCCTGCTAGCTGAATCCGATAAGAACGCCACGCCAAACCAAAAGCATAATCGTGGCAAGCGAGAATGGCAGCAGATAGATGTATTGCGGCATCTTTTTGACGTTATCCGTCTGGATAGTGTAAGGGTAAATCTTTATCAGCGATACAGACCAACCAACGATACCAATGAGTGTTACAATAAAAATCATAGTAAATATTCTGCCTGATGGTTCATTTGAATCGTATTCAAGGCCCACAGCTATCAAAGAAAACATTCCGACAATCGACACCAGCCAAGCAGTGTAGAGGGCAACATAAGTCGCCACAATCAAGCGATGAGGGAGAGTCCTGCCAATAACGATGCCGAGTGCACAGCCCCTGTCGCCATATACCAAGGCACACTTAACCCCTTTGATTTGGCAATAATTCCAGCACCAACACTGGCAATCGGCACGACAAACAACAAGTAGAAAGCTACCTCCATCATGGTGAAAGGGACCAAAATCATCATCCAGAACAAGATTATCATTGGCCTCCGCCTCGGGCTTACTTACAAGTTCGTTGGTGCGGCTGGTAGGGCTCCCTCGGGAGTCGAGGGTTTACGAGGGCGATTGGTGGCGGATTGTCCACAGCGTACACTTTACTCGACATACTAAGCCGACGGATAAAACCCCGGTTGTGCCAGAACGAGAGGTCGCTCCCGAACCACTCGGTGGGAATCAGCCCGAACCCTGCCCTGTCTGTACGCACCTTCAGGGGCGGCGGGACTTCGCTATTGCTCCCTTTTGTTCCTAGCGCCCCCTCTAGGTTCGTGGTGAGCCTGTCGAACCACGGATGAGCAACCCGCGGTAGCCATGAGCCGTCCGGGTGGACGGCTCAGTTGTCGTCCCGGTCGTCGTCGTCCCGGTCGTCGTCGTCCCGGTCGTCGTCGTCCCGGTCATCGTCGTCCCGGTCGTCGCCGTCCCGGTCGTCGCCGTTCCGGTCGTCGTCGTTCCGGTCGTCGTCGTCCCGGTCGTCGCTGTCGCAATCGTCGTCGTATCGGTCATCGTCGCAACTGTCGTAGTACGGCGCGGCGATTGCGATTGGAGTGCTGACCAACCATTGGCCAACTGGCGGCTCCGCGGGGAGGAAGCGGGCGCTCGGGAGGATTCGGTCGCTCCAACTGGCGCCTTCTCGCTGCTGGAGGGCGAATTCCGTGCGCCCGTCCGCCAGACGCCTCGCGGCGATGCGGACTTCCAGTTCGCCGCCGCTTTGGGCCTGCGCGACCATGGCAGCAGAGCCGACGGCTGCGATGATAAGCAGGACTACGATTAGAACGTTCTTGCGCATGGTTCCCTCCTAATGCTGCGCGAATCTCCCCGCATTGCGCGCTTGTCCTATCGCCACTCACCCCCTAAGCCGACGGATAAAACCCCCGGTTGTGCCAGAACGAGAGGTCGCTCCCGAACCACTCGGTGGGAATCTCGTTTCCTATGCCTGCCTCGACAGCCCTGCGGTAGATGAGCGCGCCCGCCGCCGACATCTGTATCCCCATGCCGGTGCTGTTCTTGTAGTAGACGATGTCGCCGGGCTTCGCTTCGAGCGAGCTCGTTCCCGACACGACCTCCCCCAGCGTGCAGATGCGGTCCCACGACACCAACCCGGCCTCGATGGGGTCGAGCAGCTCGCGCTGGCCGTTCGAGAACACGCTATCCCTATCGTTGATGCAGATGAAGCTGCTGCGGGCGAACGTCGTCTCGTCCACCTCGGACTTCTTGAAGTTGGCGTCGCTGTTCTGCAGCGAAATCACGAACTGACCAGGTTCGAGCCAGTCCCCGTCGAACACCGGCTCGCCGCTCACGTAGCCCGCGTTCGTCGCGCAGCAGACGATTTCGGCGCCCTGCATCGCCTCGCGGGGCCCGTCGACGGACGTGACCTCGATCTCCAGCTGCTGCTCCATCACCCGGGCGAACTCCTCTCGGTGCTCTTTCGTCGGGCTATACACCTTCACCCTGCGGATGGGCCGGACTTGGACGAGTGCCTCGAGGTCCGTCCGCGCCAGCTTCCCGCTCCCGAACATGCAGACCGTCTGCGCGTCCGCCGGAGCGAGATACTTCGCCGCGACGCCTGACGTAGCCCCGACCCGGACGCCCGACAGGAGGAACTCTTGGATGAAGGCGAGCGGTTGCCCCGTCAGCATGTCGATGAGCACGATGAATCCCCAGTTGCGGCCGCCGTACCGGGGCGCCCGCTCGCCCTGCGCGCCGGGGTTCGTGCTCCGAGCGCTCCCGCCGATGCGTATGGCCGCCGCGTCGTACGTCGGAGTCGTCCCGATGTGGATGTTCGAGCCATAGACCGTGTCAGGCGAAGTCGTCGGACTGATGTAGCGGATGCGGGGGATGTTGACGGCGCCGCGCGCATGATCGCGGTAAGCGGTCTCCATCGCCTCGATGCAGACGTCCATCGGCATCACTCGCGCAACGTCCTCGTCGCTCAACACCAACGTCATGCCTCACCCCCTGCGAATATCGCTTCGTCCGCGCCGCTAGCGGGGAGCATCGTAGGCATCGGCGGGGCGAAGGGGCAAGGGGTCTCCTTCCTCTGCGAAGAAGGGGGGAGGGTCTCCCCAGGGCGAGGAATCGAGGCCGCCCCCCTACCCTCCCCTTGTGGGCGGCATGGCCGGAGCTTAACCTGTGCTCCGCCCCGCCGACGCCCACGACGACGCGGGGCCGACCCACCAACGGAGGCGCGATTGTGACTACATCTAGCTCGTCCCCGAATGGACCGAACGGCCAGCCGGTCCTGCGTTTCGGCGTCATTGGCATTGGCAACGCGGGAGGCGGAGTGCTCCGCATGATGCGCAACGACCCCAACATCGAGCTCGTTGCGGCAGCCGACATCCGGCCGCAAGCCCGCGAAGCGTTCCAAACGGGGTTCGGGGGAACGGCGTACTCGAGCGTCGAAGAGCTATGCGAGGACCCGAACGTCGACGCGGTCTGGGTCGCCACGCCGAACCACTTCCATTGTCCTCACACGGTCCTCGCCGCCGAGCACGGCAAGCACGTGGTCGTGGAGAAGCCCATGGCCCTGACCTTGGAGGAAGCGGCGCAGATGGTCGAGGCGGCGGAGAAAAACGGCGTCAAGTTGCTCTCGGGCCACACCCGCGCCTTCGACCCGCCGGTCCAGACCATCTGGCGCATCATCCGGTCAGGCGAGGTCGGCGCGCTGAAAGCGATGAACGTGATGTCGTTCACCGACTGGATGCTCCGCCCGCGCATGCCGGAGGAGGTCGATGCCGAGCGGGGCGGAGGCGTCGCCTTTCGGCAGGCCCCGCACCAGATCGACTCGCTCCGGTTCCTGGGCGGAGGGCTCATCCGGAGCGTCCGCGGCTCCACGGGCGTCTGGATGCAGGGACGCATGGGGGCGCCGGGCTACTACACGGCCTACCTCGAATTCGAGAATGGCACGCCCGCCACGATCATCTACAACGCCTACGGCTACTTCCTTGCGGCCGAGCTGTTGCCCTGGGAGACGGAGGCCGGCGCGCAAGCCGAGGCCCGCGCCCGCGTGAGGAACGCGATCAACACGGGAACATCGGACCAGGCCCAGGCGAAAGACGCGATGCGGACGGCCAGCATGCAAGGTCTGAGGGCGGACGTGGCCCCCGGCGAATCAGGGCCGCCCCGGCCGCGCTTCCAGAGCGACCTCGGCCTCCTCATCGTCACCTGTGAGCGAGGAGTGCTCCGGCAGTCGCCGAACGGCATCTACGTCTACAACGACGATGGCCTGCGGGAGGAGCCAATCATTGTCGAGGAGGGCGGCGCCGACCCAACGCTCGAGGAAGCCTACAACGGCATCATCCTGGACAAGCCCATATTCCACGACGGCCGTTGGGGAATGGCCACGCTCGAGGTCCAGCTTGCGCTGATGCAATCGGCCCGCGAGCGGCGCGAGGTCCTGTTGGAGCGCCAAGTGCCCGTCCCCCCAGACCTCGCCTAAGCCGCAAGTCCCCTCCCCTGTCTGCGGGGAGTGTCTGGTTCTCTCCCCGTCTGCGAGGGGAGAGAACCAGAGGGGGCTTCCCTCCCGTCATTCCCGCGCAGGCGGGAACCTCGCAGCCCTCCGCGCCCCTCCCCCGTCTACGAGACCCTTGCGTAGCACACGTCGCCGGCGCGCAGCGACATTTGCCCCTTCCCCAAACATCCCTGCCCTCCCTACACTGGTTTGCGCGTCCGGGAGAAATTCCTAACCTCCTCCCCCGTCTGCCTGCAGGGGAGACTGAGAGGGGGCGGGGGGCATGAAATAGAAAACGTCATGGGTGGGGTAGTAGTTCCAAGGCCCGTGAAGCAGGCCACGGCCATGAAAACACCCCCCGAAACCCCCGATTTTCCATGTTCTTCGGGGAAGTTCTCACTCGTAAGGGGATGAACGGGTGGGGAACCTCTTACTCGTAACAACAGCGCAACTTCCCCACCTGTTCCGCGGACGGACCGGGAGTTACGCAAAGATCTTCTCTGCGGGACATCTTCGGACAAGACAGCCCTCGCGGTCGTGCGAAGCGCCGGAGAGGGGTCGCGGCTTCCCGTCCGCGGCGCGATGGACAATAATCAGCGCACCCTTGGCGCATGACCCTGGCGCATGACTGTGGAGGAGCATCTATGCCGGACGTTCAGATGAGTATGATTGGGAGCCCCGCCGATATCGTCAATCCGTTATTCGACGGCGACGTCAAGCCGGAGGGCATACAGCTCGCCGCAACCCGCGCCGACGGCTCCACCGGTTACTGGCGCCAGTTCAGCTTCAACGAGTTCGACGTCTCCGCCCTCTCGGTGGCGTCATACATCATCGCCAAGACCAAGGGCTACGACGCCATCGCGCTTCCGGTTTTCGCGTCGCGGCGCTTCATGCACGCCGAGATCCGCCATCACACGGACTCCGGCATCCAGACGCCCGCCGACCTCAAGGGCAAGCGCGTCGGCGTTCCCGAATATCAGATGACCGCGTCGGTCTGGCTGCGGGGCGTTTTGGAGCACGACTTCGGCGTCTCTCAATACGACATCAACTGGCTCATGGAGCGAAGCGAGGAGATGAGCCACGGTGGCGTCACCGGCTTCCAGCCCGCGGAGGGCATCTCGTTCGCGCGCATTCCCGAGACGGAAAGCCTCGCGTCCATGATCGTCAGCAATCAGATCGACGCCGTCTCGGGCATGGGGGCGGGCGCCGGCGCCCAGGGCAACATCATCGACCGCTCCTCGCAGATACGCGGCAGCGGCGACTGGAGCAAGGTCAAGCCCCTCTTCCCAAGCCTGATCGAGGAAGGAAGCCGGTTCTATCAGAAATACGGTTTCATCCCGGCGACCCAGATGTACACGATCAGGAAGTCGACCTACGACAAGTACCCCTGGGCCGCATTCAATCTGTACGACGCCTTCCTCAAGGCGAAGCGCCACGCCGAGGAGACCGCCAACGAGCGTATCCCCTCCACGATGGTGTTCGGCCGGGAGTACATGGCGCAGACGCGCAAGATGCTGGACGGCGAGCCGTTCGCCTACGGCGTCGAAGCCAACAGGCCCATGCTGACCACTCTCATCGACTTCCTCCACGAGCAGCATCTGATCACGGAGAAGCCGAAGCTCGAGGACCTCTTCGCGCCCAGCATTCTCAGCCTGTAGGGCTGGGCGCGTTGATCGGCTTCTTGGGCAGTGTCAACAGCGCCTTGCGCATCGGCCGAGGGGGCGCCTAGCATCGCCCCATGACGACTACACCCGCCGACATCGAAACGTCGGCAAAGCTCAAGTCCGTCTTCGGCCACTCCGAGTTCCGCCCGCTGCAAGAGGACGTCGTCCGCTCCATCCTCCAAGGACACGACGTGTTCGTCCTGATGCCCACGGGCGGCGGCAAGTCCCTCTGCTACCAGTTGCCGGCCCTCTTGCTGGACGGCATGACCGTCGTCGTCTCTCCGCTCATCGCCCTGATGAAGGACCAGGTGGACCGTCTTCGGGTGATGGGCGTCCCGGCGACCTATCTCAACAGTTCGCTGGACCCGTCCGAGGCAGCCCAACGGCGCGCGGCCGTCGCCCGAGGCGAGGTGAAGCTGCTGTACGCGGCGCCCGAGGGGCTGATGACTCCGGCGATGCTTGGGCTTCTTTCGACAGCCCCGCCGGCGGTCTTCGCCATCGACGAGGCGCACTGCATCTCCGAGTGGGGGCACGACTTTCGTCCCGAGTACCGGGAGCTCCGGCGCTTGCGCGAGCTTTTCCCCTCATCCACGTTCGCGGCATTCACCGCGACGGCCACACCCCGGGTCCAGGCCGACATCGTCGCTCAGCTAAGCCTGCGGGAAGCGGGCAGCTTCCGCCGCAGCTTCAACCGCCCGAACCTGTACTACGAGGTCCGGCCCAAGTTGGACGCCTACGAGCAGCTCTACGCCTACCTCCGAGAGCGGATGGACCAGTCCGGCATCATCTACTGCCTGAGCCGCGCCGGCGCCGAAAGCCTGGCCGCCAGACTGGAGGGGGACGGCTTCAGCGCCGCCCCTTACCACGCAGGCCTGCCCAACGACGTTCGGAGGCGGACTCAAGACGACTTCACGCGAGACGACACTCGAATCGTGGTCGCCACCATCGCTTTCGGCATGGGCATCGACAAGCCGGATGTCCGCTTCGTCATCCACTACGACCTGCCAAAGAACCTAGAGGGGTACTACCAGGAGAGCGGCCGGGCCGGACGGGACGGGGACCCCAGCGACTGCATCCTCTTCTACAGCCACGGGGCCATGACCAAGCATGAGTACTTCATTCGCCAGAAGGAGTCGGCCGCCGAGCAGCAGGTTGCGAGGGACCAGCTCCGCGCGATGGTGGATTGGGCCGAAGCCAGGACTTGCCGCAGGAAGCAGCTGCTCGCCTACTTCGACGAAGATGTCGAGCCACAGCCGGGCCGTTGCTGCGACGCTTGCGATAGCCCTTTACAGGAAGTGGACTGCACCATCGCCACGCAGATGCTCCTGTCCTGCGCCAAACGGACCGGCGAGCGGTTCGGCCTGACGCACCTCATCCGCGTCCTAACCGGGTCACGGGACCGGCGCATCGTCCAACTCGGCCACGACAAACTGCCCACCTTCGGCGTCGGACGAGACCACTCGCGGAGAGAGTGGCGCATCATCGCCGAGGAGGTGCTGCGCGCCGGCTACGCCCGCGCGGATGCCGAGCAGTTCGACGCCGTCAAAGTCGCCCCCCTCGGTGAGGAGGTCCTCTTTCGGGGCCGAACGGTAGCGCTTCCTTTGCCGAACGGAGCTGTGCCTAGCCGGGCCTCCAGGCCTGCCGCCGCTGTTTCGGGCGCAACGCAGAACCCGGACCTCTTCGAAAGGCTTCGCGAGCTCCGGAAGCGGCTGGCCGACGAGCGATCGGTCCCTCCCTACGTAGTCTTCCACGATTCCACGCTTCGTCAGATGGCCGCGCAGCTTCCCACGACCCTGGACTCCCTCACGCGGGTGCAGGGCGTCGGGGCGCGGAAGCTGCAAGACTTCGGCGCGCCGTTCGCCTCCGCAATCAGCGAATACGTGAGCGAGACCGGCGCGGAGCCGGTCTCGCTCGACGCGCCGCCGCCACAATCTCGCCGCATCGCACGTCCCTTAGGGCCGTCGGCCCGCCAGAGCGCGGAGCTCGTCAACGAAGGCATGAGCCCGCGGGAGGCCGCAGCGGCGCGGGGTCTCGCGCTATCAACAATCCAGACTCACCTGGCGGAAGCGATCGAATGGGGAGTCCCCTTGGATATCGACCGGCTGGTTCCCGGCGAGTGGCGGCAAGCCATCGAGGCGACCATTGGCGAGCATGGACTGCTCTCCCTAAGGGACCTCCGGGAGCTCCTCGGCGAGAAGTGCGAGTACAACGACATCCGAATAGTCGCAGCCGCCTGGCGCGCCGCTCACCCCGGATGAGGGCCTCTGGTTTGCTCTCCCTTCTGGAGGAGGACTGCCTAGTTCCCTCCCGTCTGCGAAACCCTTGCGCAACCTCAACTGGTTCGTGGTGAGCCTGTCGGACCATGAACCGGCTTTGGAATACGGGGGAGCGCAGAGGGGCGACGCCCCTCTGACGGGGGCGTGGGGGTGTCCCCCACAACATGACGGGCGGGTGGGTGGGGAAAGTTACGCCCGCCAGAAAATAGGGTTACGCAAAAGTCACGCCTGCGGGGAGAGGTCGGGAGGGGGCCTAACTCCCGTGGATATCGTGCTTGAGGCGAGGGGTTAGCAGCGAGAACTGGCCTGGCGTATCCGGAACCGTCTCGGCCTCCGAGAACTCTTCGAGCGTCTCGCCCTCGCCGGACAGCACCGCCTCGACGGTATTGTTCACGACGATGTCCTGGAACGGCCCGCGCGGGACCCCCTCGTAGCCGGGGTAGTCAAAGCTCTCGCAGGGCGCGATCAGAATCTCGTTCTCCGCTGGGTCCCGGTACGTGTTCATCGGGTCCCCGCCGTCGGCGACGATGGCCATCTGCTGTTCGAGCAGACGCCGGTACATGATGATGCCGACGTCCCCGACTCCCAATCGCTCGGTCGTGCGGTCCATGATGCCGCCCTGGATGATCCAGGAGACCTGGTCCTGCCCGATGATGAAGTCGCGCCTGATCTTCCCCTGCTCGTCGAACGCCTCGATGCGCTCATAGGGCACGTGCTCGTTTGGGGCCTCGCCCGGACGGAGCGCCCGCCATTCCAGCATGAAGTGCAGCGTGTGCGTGTCGTCGATGGGCACCCGGCATTGGAGGTCCTGCCCGATGCGCAGGATGTGCGGGAAGAAGACGGGGTGGCCCATCCGCCAGTGGTCGCCCTCCTCCGTCTCGTTGCCGACCAGCCGCCGCTTGATGATGCCGTAGTCCGTAATCTCGAACCCTATCTTGCGGTGGTCCGCCCCGCGCCCGCCGACCTGCCGGTTCCAGGCGTTGCGCTCCTCAGCGGACATCAGCTTGTTCATCTGCCAGCCGCCCCAGTAGCGGTGCAGCCACTGGAAGTGCAGCGGGTCGACCGAGTTCTCCATGCACTGCAGCCAGTTGCACGGCAGCTCGACGGACCACGTTGTCCGCATGCCGGGCCACACCAGCATGTCGTACCGGGGCAGCAGCGGCGCGGGCTGCGGGCCCATGTAGACCCAGACCACGCCCGCCAGCTCCTGCGCCTGGTAGGCCTTGATGCGCACCTTCTCCTTGAACTTCGACCCCTCCGGCTCCGACGGCTGGTCCACGCATTGGCCGTTCTCGTCGAATATCCAGCCGTGATACGCGCACCGGAGGCCGTTCTCCTCCGGGATGCCGTAGGACAGGTTGGCCTTCCGATGAGCGCACGAAGGCTCCACGGCGCCGACGACGCCTTTGGCGGACCGGAAGAGCACCAGGTCTTCGCCAAGCAATCGCACTTCCTTGGTGGGATTCTCGGCGTCTAGCTCCGAGCTCGCCGCGATGGGTTGCCAGTAACGGCGCATCAACTCACCCATGGGTGTCCCCGGCCCAACCCTCGTCAACCGATCATTCTGCTCTTGCGTCAGCATCCCTACCCTCTCTTATCGTCCGTTCGTATATCGGGGAGGACGCCCGCATTCTCGCGCATGGGACACATGCTGCGTCAACCACGGCGAACCGTCAGGAGTACGCCCTGCGAGGCAGAGAAGGAGCGTTCCCCCGCCATCTTGTCAGCCAACCACGGCCGGTTCATCGCAGAACGGGATATCGAGCCCGCCCAGAATCAGCTCTGCGATGTTGCGGAAGGAGGCGGGCAGACACGCGGTCGCGGAGAAGAGGTTAGGCCCAAGCTCCAGTTCGTCCAGATTCGTAAGGTCGCCAAGCTCCGGTGGAATCTCGCCGGTCAACTGGTTGCCGCCCAGCCTCAGACCCCTCAGGTTCGTCAGTTGGCCCAGTTCGGACGGAATCCCACCGGTAAGCTGATTGTCCCCCATGTCCAGCATCTGGAGGTCCGATAGCTCGCCTAGCTCGGGAGGAATCATGCCCGTGAGCTGATTTTCTTGCACCCAGAGTTCACCCAGGTTGGCCAGGTTGCCCAGTTCAGACGGAATCTCTCCCACAAGCTGGTTTCCGCTCAGGTGCAATATCACCAGGCTCGTCAGGGCGCCCAACTCAACCGGGATGGTCCCCGTGAGTTGATTGCCGCGCAGCCACAGACCAATCAAGTTCGTCAGACTCCCCAGCTCAGGCGGAATCGCGCCTGTGAGTTGGTTGTCCTGCAATTCCAGCGTTGCCAGGTTCGTCAGCCTACCTAGCTCGGACGGAATCTCGCCTGTGAGTTGGTTGTCCTGCAATCCTAGTATCGTGAGATTCGTCAGGCCCCCCAGCTCTGATGGGATGGCCCCCGTGAGCTCATTGCCGTCCAGCCTCAATCGCCGTAGGTTCGCCAGGTTCCCCAACTCAGACGGAATGGTCCCGGTGAGCTGATTGTCGTACAGCCACAATCGTTCCAGGTTCGCCAGCCCGCCAAGCTCGGAAGGGATGCCGCCCGTGAGTTGGTTGTTGTAAAGCTCCAACACCTTCAGCTTCATTAGGGCCCCCAGTTCGGCTGGGATAGCGCCCGTGAGCTGATTGCTGGACAGACGCAACTCCTCCAAGTTCGCCAGGCTTCCCAACTCCGACGGAATCGTCCCGCTCAGTTGGTTCTGGTCCAGCTCCAGCCCTACCAGATTGGTCAGCCTCCCAAGTTCAGTTGGAATGGCGCCCGTGAGCTGATTGCCTCCCAACGCCAGCCACGCCAGGTTCGTCAGGCTCCCCAGCTCAGACGGAATAGCGCCTGTAAGCTGATTGTCGTCCAGCTCCAGCCCTACCAGATTGGTCAGCGCTCCCAACTCCGTGGGAATGGAGCCCGTGAGCTGATTGCCTCCCAACGCCAGCCACGCCAGGTTCGTCAAGTCGCCCAACTCAGACGGGACCGCGCCCGCGAGCTGATTGCCGCCCAGATACAACTCTTCCAGCTTCACAAGGCCGCCAAGCTCAGATGGAATCTCGCCGGTAAGTTGATTGCGGCCGAGTTCAAGGCGCTTCAGGTCCACCAGGCCTCCGAGGGCCGATGGAATCTCGCCCGTGAGCTGGTTTCCCGAAAGAAGCAGCCACTCCAGGCTGGCAAGGTTGCCCAACTCGGCTGGTATCTCCCCGTCCAACTCGTTCGACAAGAGGGAGAGGCTCCTCAGGTTGGCGAGCCTGCCCAGTTCAGGCGGGACTGCCCCGGTGAGCTGGTTCTGCAGAAGAAACAGGAACTCCAGGTTCGCAAGATCGCCCAACCAGGATGGTATCCCGCCGCTCAACTCGTTCCCCGCCAGGGAAAGCGATGTCAGATTGGCAAGGCTGCCCAATCCGGCCGGTATCTCTCCGCTGAAGTTGTTCTGCTGTAGAGCGAGTCCCTTCAGATTGGTGAGGCCGCCAAGTGCAGCGGGTATCTCCCCGCTCAACTCGTTTCCCCCCAGGGACAGCAGTGTCAATTGGGCGAGGCCGCCCAGTTCGGTGGGCATCTCCCCGCTTAGCTCGTTGGACCCAAGAGACAGCTCTGTCAGGTCGGCGAGGCTGCCCAATTCGGGCGGTACCGCTCCACTTAGCTCGTTGCCCCAAAGCCTCAATACCGCCAGCCGAGCGAGGCTGCCCAACTCGCTCGGTATATCGCCGTCCAACTGGTTCGCCGCGAGGCTCAGCACTTTTAGGTTGGCGAGGCTACCCAGTGCGGGAGGAATCTCTCCACTCAACTGGTTCGCCTCTAGGCGCAAGGTCGTTAGGTTGGCGAGGCCACCCAGCTCAGGGGGTATCTCCCCACTCAGCTCGTTCCCATTGAGGTATAGCTCAGCCAGGTTGTTGAGGCTGCCCAATTCGGACGGGATCGCACCGGTCAGTTGGTTGCCGTCAAGGTAGAGTCCTGTCAGGTTGGAGAGACTGCCGAGTGCAGATGGAATCTCTCCGCTTAGACCGTTGCCTCTGAGGTTCAGCGTCGTGAGATTGGCTAGGCTCTCGAGCGCCGTCGGTATCTCTCCGCGAAACTGGTTGTACCTAAGGTCAAGCCCAGTGAGGCTGTTGAGGCCGCCCAATTCGGGTGGGATTGCCCCGGTCAGTTGGTTGCCCCTAATACTCAACACTGTCAGATTGGCCAGGTTCCCCAGCCCCGGCGGGATTGGGCCGGTCAGTTCGTTGTTGGACAGTTCCAGCCGCCACAGTTGCGTCAGGCCCCCAAGCTCAGCGGGAATGGCCCCCGAGAGCTGGTTGCTGCCTAAGAACAGCCATCTCAGGTTCGTCAGCCCGCTTAGCTCAGGTGGGATCGCCCCGGTGAGCGCATTGCTGGACAAGCCCAGTCCCCTCAGGTTCGTCAGTCCGCCCAGCTCGGGCGGAATCCCCCCAGTGAATTGATTGTTGTGTAGGTACAGCTCTTGCAGCTGCGCCAAGCCACTCAACTCTGCGGGGATTTCCCCCGTGAGCCGGTTGCTGCCTAAGTACAGCCGTCTTAGGTTCGTCAGGGCGCGCAGTTCAGGCGGAATCACCCCGCTGAGCTCATTGCCGGACAAGTTCAGCCCTTCCAAGTTCGCCAAACGCCCCAGCTCAGGCGGAATCGCCCCGCTGAGCTGGTTGCTGAGCAGTTCCAGCCGTATCAGTTTCATCAAGCCGCTAAGCTCAGCGGGAATCGTCCCCGTGAGTTGATTGCCGCGCAGGCTCAGTCCCTTCAGATCCGTCAGTCCGCCTAGCTCAGCCGGAATCGCCCCGGTGAGCTCGTTGCTGGACAAGTCCAGCCCTTCCAGGCTTACCAGCCCGCCCAGCTCAGGCGGAATCGCCCCTATCAGCTCGTTGCCGGACATCTCTAGCACTTTCAGGTTCGCCAGGCTGCCGATCTCAGGTGGCATCTCGCCGCTGATCTGATTGCCGGATAAGTACAGCCACGACAGGTTCGTCAGGGCGCCCAGCTCCGACGGAATCGTTCCGCTGAGTTGATTGCCGGACAGGTACAGCCTCTCTAGGTTCGCGAGACCGCCCAGCTCCGACGGAATCTCGCCAGCGAATTGATTGCTGGACAGTTGCAGGACTTCCAGGTTCGTCAGCTCGCCTAGCTCAGACGGGATAGCCCCACTGAGCTGATTGTCATGTAGGTACAACCCTGTCAGGTTCGTGAGGCCACCAAGCTCCGGTGGGATCTCGCCACTGAGCTGATTGCCGCGCAGCCAAAGGTTGCTCAAGTTCGTCAGGTTCTCCAGCTCCGGCGGGATCGCGCCCGTGAGCTGATTGTCGGACAGCCACAGCACTACCAGGTTCGTTAGGTCCCCCAGCTCCGGCGGGATCGCGCCCGTGAGCTCATTGCCGCTCAGGTTCAGGCCCGACAGTTCCGTCAGACGACCCAGCTCAGCCGGAATCTCCCCTGTGAGCTGATTGCCCCACAGCCACAGCCACGTCAGGTTCGTCAGCTCACCCAGCTCCGGCGAAATCTCCCCGTTCAGCGACCTGGCCGAGACAGACAATCCTGTCACGCGCAGCGGCTGCCCCCCGACCGTCACCCCCTCCCAGTCCTCAATCGGGAGATCCTCACTCCATTTCAGCGCAGCCGTCCCCGCCAGGGCGTCCCGTATCGACAGCAGCGTCGCCTGGTCCTGCTCGAGGCCGGCGTCCGTATCCACCGCAGGGCTCGTATCCGTACCGCCGGTAGGTCCCGGGGTTGTGTCGCCGCCGGACGGCGCCTCACAGAACGGCACGTCGAGGTCGCCCAGCTGCAGCGTAGGGATATTGCGGAAGGAGGCAGGCATACAGGTCGTCGCGGAGAAGGGGTTGGGTCCCAACCCCAGACGCTCCAGGCTCGTCAGACGCCCTAGCTCGGCGGGGATGTCGCCCGTGAACTCATTGAAACGCAGGTCCAACGCTTCCAGACTCGTCAGGTTCCCCAGCTCAGACGGAATCGCTCCCACGAGCTGATTGCTGAACAGGTACAGCCCCTTCAGGCCCGACAGCCCGCCAAGCTCGGACGGGATAGCCCCCGTGAGCCGGTTGCGGTACAGAGACAGACTCGTCAGGTCCGCCAGGCTCCCCAGTTCTGACGGGATGCTCCCTGTGAGCTGGTTGCCGCCCAACCACAACTTGTTCAGGCTCGCCAGTCCGCCTAGCTCAGGTGGAATCGCGCCCGTAAACCGGTTGCCTGCCAAGGAGAGAAACGTCAGGCGCGTAAGGCCGCCCAGCTCCGGCGGGATTGACCCGGTCAGCTCGTTCCTGGACAGGTCCAGTTCTTGCAGGCCCGCCAGCTCCCCCAGCGCAGGTGGGAGTACGCCGGTCAGCGACTCCTCCGCCAGGGACAGTCCCGTCACACGCTGTGGGTCGCCGCCGACTGCTACGCCGTCCCAGTCCTCTATCGAAACATCCTCGCTCCAGTTCAGCGTTGCCGTCCCCGCGAGGGCGTCCCGTATCGACAGCAGTGTGGCCCTGTCCTGCTCCAGGTTCGTGTTTGCGTTGGCTGGCTCAACCATCGCCGCTGAGAAAGCGCTGGTGACAACAATCACGCTCAGCAGAACGAGGACCAACGTAAAGACAACGCGCATCTATGCTCCCTTACCTGAACTCCCCATCTATATACGTTGGTCGAGGGCCTGCGGACTTACGCCGCCGCCCTTATCCCTCCCCCAAGCCCTCCCATTGCTTTCGAGCCCTCTCCCCCACCAGCGGGGCAGGAAGGAAGGAGCTGTTTTAGAGATGGCGTTGGGCGGCATGGCTGCCCCGCTAGGATTCGAACCTAGGTCAACAGATCCAAAGTCTGCTGTGCTACCACTGCACCACGGGGCAGCGCGTGGACTCTCCCATTGTACCGGGCGCTGCCCCGCTACGGCTTGGGCGTCGGGTCCGGCGAGAACGACGTGAGCGTCCAGATCGCGTTGTCGATGCCTGCGACGATTGGACCGTCCTTCTCCGTCTCGGCGAACGCCCGTATGCGCTCCGGGTCCTCCCGGAACTCGGCCCACTTCGCCAAACGCTCTGCGTCGTTCTCCCACGCGAGCATGTAGTGGAGCTTCCGGTTATTGCCGATTGCCTCTGTCCAGTACGCCACCGGCCGGAAGCCGTACTGCAGGAACAGCGCGTGAGTGGTGTTGCCGAACCGGTCGACCACCGCTCGCAGCTTGCCGGGCATTGCCTCGTACGTACGCATCTCGAAAATCATTGCCGCCCTCCTCGTTCAGTTAGCGCGAGTCTACCGCAGCTACTGCCCCCCAACCGTCACCCGGTCCCCAGGCCCAATGCCCAGCTCCGCCGCGAGCCCCGCGTTGATTTCCAGCACGTAGCGCACCGGCGCGCCGGACGAGTAGCGCGGCAGATCAGCGTCGGACATCCCCGGGCTTGGCGGTGGAAGGTCGGCCGCGACGCCGGCCACGACCAGCTCCTCCGTCACCCATACGATGTCGATTGGAATGCGCATCCCGCGCATCCAGAACGACGCCTCCCGCGTCTGCGCAAGATCGAACCACATCCCTCGGTGCGCCCCCAGCGACTCTCTTCCGCCGAGCCCTAACCTGCGCGACGCCGGCGTATCCGCCACCTCGACGATGAACGTCGCCCCGTCGATGGCCACCACGACCTCTCGGAGCCCTGAGCCGACAGTCGGCGTAGGCGTTGCTAACGGAGTTGGCGTGGGCGTCGCGGGCATGGTCGGCGTGGGCGTCGTGGGCACGGTAGGCGTTGGCGCCGCAGTCGCGGTCGGCGTGGCTGTCGCAGTCGCGGCTGGCGTGGCCGTCGCAGACACGGTTGGCGTGGCCGCTGCAGTCGCGGCTGGCGTGGCCGCCGCAGTCGCGGCTGGCGTGGCCGGCGCGGGCACGGTCGGCGTTGGCGCCACTGTCGGGGTGGGCGAAGCGGTCGGCGTCGGGGCCAGAGTGGGCGTCGGCTGACTGGAACAGGAAACCGCCGCGAGTAGGAACACTACGGCCAACGCCGCGCGCAGACGCCTCACTGCCGCTGATCGTCCCACATCGCCGCCTGGTTCGCCGCCAGCCTCGCCGGCGGCGTAACGCCGAGGTGTGCGTAAGCAGCCCGCGTCAGCGTCCTCCCGCGGGGAGTCCGGTTCAGGAAACCCAGCTGCATCAGGTACGGCTCATACACGTCCATCAGCGTGTCCGACTCCTCGCCTATCGACGCCGCCAGCGTATCGATGCCCACAGGTCCGCCGTCGTACTTCCCGGCGATGGTGTCCAGCAAGCGGTGGTCGACCTCGTCGAGCCCCAAGACGTCCACTTCGAGGAGCGCCAACGCCTCGGAGGCTACGGCCTGCGTTACGTTGCCGTCGGCGCGCACCTGCGCGTAGTCCCGCACGCGCCGGAGGAGCCGGTTCGCCACGCGAGGCGTCCCACGCGCACGGCGCGCCGTCTCCTCGATGCCCCCCTCGTCGATGCCCAGCCCCATGATTCCCGCCGACCGCGCAACGATCGACTTCATCGCCGGCAGGTCGTAGTAGTCGAGCCGGTATACCGAGCCGAATCGGTCCCGCAGCGGAGCGCTGAGCATCGAGTACCGCGTCGTCGCGCCCACGAGAGTGAACGGCTCGATCTTGAGGTTGATGCTCTGCGCCTGCAGCCCCTTCCCCATCACCCAGGAGAGCGAATAGTCCTCCATGGCCGGGTACAGGATCTCCTCGACGATCTTCCCGAGCCGGTGCACCTCGTCGATGAACAGCACGTCGCCCGCCTTCACCTGCGTGAGGAGCGACGCCATATCGCCTGGGCGCTCGATTGCCGGGCCGGCCGTGACGCGGATGTGCGCCCCCATCTCCGCCGCGATGATGCTGGCGAGCGTCGTCTTGCCAAGACCCGGCGGACCGTACAGCAGCACGTGGTCCAGTGCCTCGCCGCGCTGCTTGGCGGCGTCCATCGCGATGGTCAGGTTCTCCTTGACCTTCAGCTGGCCGATGTACTCATCGAGGCGGCGTGGACGGAGACCGCCCTCTGCTCCGAGGTCCTCCTCGCGGGCCTTTCCCGAAACGATGCGTTCCGTCATGCGCTAGCACACCTGGCCGGCGATAGCGGCCCCAGCGATTCTAGCCGATGCGGAGGGGCGAGCACGGCAAGGAAGAAGCGGGAGCATAGTAGAATGCCGCCATACAAGGATAAGGGAGGCGCCATGGAACACACGTACCAAGTCGTGTTGGAACCGGCGGAAGAAGGCGGATTCGTCGTTTTCGTGCTTGGCATGCCCGGCTGCGCCTCTCAGGGCGAGACGGAGGAGGAAGCGCTCGACAACATCCGCGACGCCATCCAATGCTGGTTCGAAGGATGGGAGCAAGTTGAGCGTGAGGAAAGGGCGAAAGGGAACCTGCTCCGCACCATTGTTGTTAGCTGTTGAACCGCCTCCCTGACGTCTCCCACCAGCGAGTAATCCGTTCGTTGGAGAGGGCAGGATTCGTCGTAAGAGGCAGGGCCAGCATGTATTCATGTATAGCCAAGAGCGGAGAAAGGCAGCCGTAATCCCTCGGCAGAATCCTGTCAAGCGGGCCACGCTCGCACAAATCCTGAAAGACGTCGGCCTCTCGCCGGAGGAGTTCGCGGACTTACTCTGAGCCGTCATATCACGGAGCGCGCTCCGCCCCCAACCCCTACTACGACCACCCTCGCCGACCGCTGACGACGCCAAAAACGACCAGCGCGAGCCCCACCACTGCAGCGAACAGCGACTGCCATACGGCCGGGCCTACGAACGCATTAACCGCGGCGCGCGCCGTCTCCGACAGCTCCGCCGCCATGAGCTCCGGCATGCCCTGCTCCACGAGCGTCGCCTGCTCAGGGACGAGCGCCGACAGGCCTGCGTCCGCCACGAACATGGCCACGCCGCTCAAGACTCCCGCGGCGAGCAGCGCCGCGCCTGCCCACCCCAGCCGGCCCTGCCAACGCTTACTCCCCAGCAGTCCGATGGCGGCGCCGACCAGGAGGATGGCGACCAGCAGAAGCACTGACAAGCCCCGTCCTGCCCTCACGTAGCCCCGCGCTTGGTCGAACCCCTCGGCGTCCACTAGGTCGCTGACATCGCCATCGTCGAACGTGAATCCGTCGCGCAGGCGCATCCGCACGTCCATGAAAAGCTCCGCCGCTTCCTGACCGGCCTCCCGCTCCAGCAGGTCCAGCAGGTCTGCGTCGGAGAACGTGTACCCGTCCCGCATCAACTCGCGCGCCCGGTCCAGGTCGAGATCCACGGCGTCTCCGAACAGGTCATCCTCGTTTAGCCTGATCTCGGCTGGCAGCGGGTCGATGACGCGGCGCTCCGTCTGCTCGCCCACGTCCAACCCCGCTACTTCCTTGAAAGCGTCGTACGACAGGAGAGGCGGACGGCACGGCGGGGTCTCGCTCAGCACTAGGCCGCTGTCCTGCAGCTGCGCCGCCGTGCAGACGGGCGCCTGCTCGTAGACCACCTCGATCTTGGCGTCCACCGCGTCCGCCAAGACAACCTTCGCAACATCGAGACGGTCGTCGAGAGGGATGACGAGCACGAACCCATCGGTGCGCCCCGTCAGATACGGCCCGATTGTGTTGACGCCCTGCGACACCTGCTTCGCAACCCACTCAGGCGGCAGCACGCGGCCGATGGCGTCGGTTATCTCCGCGTCCGTGACCTGCACGCCCCATGGAAACACGACGGACTGGCCCAGAGCCTCGCGCACCACGGGCGCGATCCGTTCCTCCAGCAGATGCTCGTGGGCGGCGCCGTCCTCCAGGCTGCGGAGCAGCCAGCCCTCGATAACCTCAACGGCGACGTCGCCCCTGTCTTGCAGGAAAACCTTGACCTCGAAAGACTCCTCACGTCCGACCAGATAAGGCGTCGCTTCGTCCAGCGCAGCCTCCACTTGCTCCGTCAGGCACACGTCCGGCACGACCGTCCGGAAGCCATCAACGACGTCCTCCACCGAGACCTCGATGCCGTATGGCGGATTGGCCAGCAGACCGTCGGACTCCGCCTCCGCGGCCGGCCTCACGACCTCCTCGATGAGGAACGCGTGCAGCTCCGCCTCGCGCAGCAGCCGTCGCGCGACGGCCTCCGCGTCGTCGACGCGCTCGTTGACGGGTATCGTGACCTCGAACGAGTCCGTATCCCCGCCGAAGTACGGGACCACCTCTGCGATTGCCCGGTCCACGTTCTCCGTAACCCACTCGCGCGTCAGCGCCTCCTCCACAAGTCCCGGGGCCGTCTCCGGCGTGAGCCCGATACCCAGCGGCAAGTCGTCCTCGAACGAGAATCCCCCCGACTCCTCCGCCTCGCGCATGACCTCCGGTATCCCCACCTCGTACACGAAATCAATCGTGCCCGCCTCTTCGAGGACGCCGCTGTAGAACTCCGGCTCGAACACCGTCGAGTTCACCCGCAGAACGAGAATCGACGCCAAAAACAACCCAACGAAGATTGGGATAAGCAGAACGGCAAACAGCCGCCGGATGTTGATAGACACTAGCTGCTCAAAGCCTGGACAGGGTCGGCGGACTATACGCTCCGGCTCAAGTCGCCGTGATTTCACGGAACTGCCGAGGTTCCAACCTACTTGGAGATACGGAGCAAATCTGCTCCGCTTCCCCCATGAGCCTACGGAAGCCTCGGATGCACCTGCGAAGGGTCTTGCCCAAAATCCCGTAACATTCTCAGGGCAAGATCGACGATGCTCCTCGCACTAAGGTAGCACTCCACTACAATGCCCGAATTCCCTATCCGAACTGGGCTTCTGAATGAATCGCCGTTCCTGTGTCTCCCATCGACACTCAAGAGATTGCGCCTCGGTCCCATTGGAATTGGGCAGTCCTTCGCGGTCAGTGTTCCCGTTTCGTATAGCCATAATGTCGTCTCAACTAGAACGTCCCGCCAATATGTCAGCGGCCTCTCCTCACCATTGGGAAATCTAATGGCCTTGGGAACATGCTGACCGGTAGGATTGGCGACTTTGTCGAGGGCAGTCAACGCGTTATGCCCGGGGGGAGGAAAGGCAGGAGAATCGGGAGAGGACGCCAATGGTTCTGGCGGTGATTCGACTGGCGGCATGGGAGTTGGCTTCACAACAACGACAGGTTCGACGGCAGCATCGAAACTGCTATCCTGCAAGCTGCGCCGCCAGAGGCCTAGGAACTTTAGCGCGCACTTAGCCGTGTCATCCCGAGAGATTGATGTTTGCATTATCGACGTCTGTGCGATGATGTCATAAACCGCCCAGTAATCGCCGTTGGTCGACGCACAATAGCGAACGTTAGTATTGTTCTCGATATTCTCGCTGACGGCATAGCTGACCATCTGGGTGATAGGAGAGTCTTTGTCGGCGAGCTTCTTGGCCTCTACGAAAATGACGGGTTTCCGGTTGCCGCCCAGTAGTGCGTAGTCCGCCCAACCGTTCACTGTTCGAGGTTCTATCTGGACAATGTCTGGGTCTGACACGTCCCACCCAAGAGCGCACAGCATCGGGTCAATCAGGGCGACGCGCGTCCTGCTCTCATAGGCCCCAATGTGGGGACCGTGTTCCTTGATCCGCGCCTTCAGCATCTCAATCGTCTGCACCAAGTCATCCAGCACGGCGGTGTCCTCCCAGGCGGGACGAGGTTCGCGCCATCCTACACCACCCCCTCTCGCCACCCTGTAAACTCCCCCCATGACCAACGACGCCTACGAGCGCTGGCGGCGCGACACTTACGAGCCTGCGGTGCGCCGCGTGCCCGAGCGCAAGCCCTCCTTCGCGACCGAGTCCGACCTCGACGTCACCCCTCTGTACGGCCCCGCCGACGCCCCGCCTCCCCAGGAACGAGAAGACCCCGTCGGCTTCCCCGGCGAGTACCCCTTCACCCGTGGCGTCCAGCCCTCCATGTACCGCGGACGGCTCTGGACCATGCGCCAGTACGCCGGCTTCTCAACCCCCGAGGACTCGAACGCCCGCTACCGCTTCCTCCTCTCCCAGGGACAGACCGGCCTGTCCGTCGCCTTCGACCTCCCCACGCAGACCGGCTACGACGCCGACCACGAGCTCGCCCGCGCTGAGATAGGCAAGGTCGGCGTCCCCATCTCCAGCCTCGCCGACATGGAGGTTCTTCTCAACGGCCTCCCCCTCGCCGAGATAACGACCTCGATGACCATCAACGCCACCGCGCCAATGCTCCTCGCCCTCTACCTCGCGGTCGCGCGCAAGCAGGGCGTCCCCTTTGACCAGGTCGGCGGCACGACGCAGAACGACGTGCTCAAGGAGTACATCTCGCGCGGCACCCACATCTTCCCCCCTGCGCCCTCCCTCCGCCTCGTCGCCGACATGTTCGCCTTCTGCTCGGCGGAGACCCCCCGCTGGAACACCATCAGCATCAGCGGCTACCACATGCGCGAGGCCGGCGCGACCGCTCCCCAAGAGCTCGCCTTCACCCTCGCCAACGGCATCGCCTACGTCCAAGCTGCCATCGACGCGGGCCTCGGCGTCGACGACTTCGCCGGAAGGCTCTCGTTCTTCTTCGCCGCGCACAACAACCTGTTCGAAGAGGCCGCCAAGTTCCGCGCCGCCCGACGCATGTGGGCCCGCATCATGCGCGACCGCTTCGGCGCGAAGGACCCTCGGTCGTGGATGCTCCGATTCCACACCCAGACCGCGGGCGTCACGCTCCAAGCCCAGCAGCCCGACGTGAACGTCATCCGGACCACCATCCAAGCCCTTTCGGCTGTCCTTGGCGGGACCCAATCGCTGCACGTGAACTCGAAGGACGAGGCCCTCGGGCTGCCCACCGAAGACTCCGCCGCCCTTGCGCTCCGCACCCAGCAGGTCCTCGCCCACGAGTCCGGCGTCGCCGACACTATCGACCCCCTCGCCGGCTCCTACTACGTTGAGCGCCTGACCGACGTCATTGAGGCCGCCGCCGGCGACTACCTCCGCCGCATCGACGAGATGGGCGGCGCCGTCGCCGCCATCGAGGCCGGCTTCCAGCGCGGCGAGATCGAGGACGTCGCCTACCGCCACCTGAAGCTCGTCGAAAGCGGCGAGCGCGTCATCGTCGGCGTCAACGCTTTCGAGTCCGATGCTGAGGAGCGCATCCAGCTCCAGGCCATCCCCTCCGACGCCGCCCAACGCCAGCTCGACCGCCTCGACCGCGTCCGCAACGAGCGCGACGCCACCGCCGTAGACGCCGCCCTCCGACGCCTGACCAACGCCGCCTGGACCGACGCCAATCTCCTTCCCCCCATCCTCGAATGCGTCGAGAGCTACGCCACCCTAGGCGAGACCTGCGACGCCCTCCGGGCCGTCTTCGGCACGTTCGACCCGCCTGTCTGATCCTTGGCTCACCATTGTCCCCCTACGTGTGCGGCAAGTACCGGTCTCCGTTGACACACCCCAACCATGCCCCTACTATGCGGCTACAGCTAAACCACCGGAGCGTCGGTCCTGTAGTGCCGTACGCCGTCAGCGCAACTAGCAGCGGCGGCTACGTTCTTGCACTCGGAAGAGCCTGAAAGACCGCTCCGCGACTTGCGATTGCTGACCTGGGGCTGCGCACCATCTCTCCCTGATTGGTTGCTCTGCCGTCTTCCCTAGGCTTCGATCAATCCGAATTCCTAGGAGGATGCTGTGCGCACAGTCTTGAAATCCAAGATTCACCGAGGGTATGTCACCGGCACAGGACTAGACTACGTGGGTAGCGTGGAGATCGACCGGGCGCTCATGGAGAAGTGCGGCCTGTGGGAGTACGAGCAGGTCGCCATCTGCAATGTCAACAACGGCAACCGCTGGGAAACCTACGTCCTGCCGGCGCCATACGGCTCTGGGACCATCGCGGTGCAGGGCCCGGGCGCGCGCCTGTGCGAGCCGGGCGACTGTGTCGTGATTCTGGCCTATGAGCTCACCGACGAGCCCTTGGAGCCCAAACAGATCCTCGTGGACGAGGACAACCGGTTCCTGGACTACCTCAGGGCGAGTAAGTATGAACAGCGGGTTTAGCGAAGCCGAGACCGAGCAGTTCTACGATATCGAAGACGCCATCTACCGCTCCTTCTGGGACGCGGAGGGCAGCCTGCACTGGGGCTACTTCGACGAGACCACGGACGGGGACTTCTTGAAGGCCTGCGCTCGTCTCGACGCGGTGATGGCGGCGAAGGCCCGGATCACCGCCGACGCCCACGTATTGGACCTGGGGTGCGGTAACGGCAACACGTCTCTGTGGCTGGCCAGCACGTACGGGTGCCGGGTCACAGGCATCGACCTGAGCGGCGTCCGCATCGCCAACGCACAGGGGATGGCAGCCGAGGAGCCGAGGGATCTGCAACGGCTGCTGCGCTTCCAGCACGGCTCCGCCACTGAGATGCCCTTTGCGGACGGCGAGTTCACCCATGTATGGAGCCAGGCCACCATCTACCATATCCCTGACAAGGAGGCGGCCATCCAGGGGGTCCGCCGTGTACTGCAGGACGACGGACTGCTGGTCTTGGACGATCTGCTGAAGCCCAAGCCGGAGGTGAGCGCCGAGTCCCGCCGGTATGTCTATGATCGGCTTCTCTTTGACACGCCTTTCAGCTTCACCGGCTATCAGGACTACCTGAGAGAAACCGGCTTCACCATCCTGGAAGCCGAGGACCTCTCAGCGTACCTGAAACGCAGTTACCAGATGCTCCAAGCCAAGGCCAGGGAACACGCCAACGGCGAGCTTGAGGAAAAGCTGGCCGCCTTGTCGTTCGCGTACGGCAAGATGGTGGAGGCCGTAGACCGGCAGGAGCTCGGCTGGGGTCTCTACGTGGCGGAGGCGGCTGGTTAACCATGTCGGTGGGCCATCCGCCCGCTAGCGCGCTGGACGAGTTGGCGCGCGTGACAAAGTCCGGTGCGCGCCGTTGCTGTAGTACGAGCGGGGGTTCATGTCAGGGTCGGCGTTCACGTAGTCGATGGCGTAGAGGCACCCGTCGGTGTCCATGCATATCTCGCAGCCGCTCAATGAGATCGTCGCGAATCGTTCCGGCTGTTCAATCGGAGGAGATGTTCAAGGCCCTGCGTGAGAACGGAGTGCCGACGGCCTACTTGGCCTTCGAAGGCGAGCATCACGGTTTCCGCAAAGCCGAGACCATCAAGCAGGCCCTCGCCGCTGAGTTCTACTTCTATTCCCGCATCTTTGGCTTCGCGCCTGCTGACGACCTCGATCCCATTCTCATTGAAAATATCGATTCATGGGGGCAGGGCCGCGATCTAACCCTGGCCTGAAGCCAGGCCGGTGTCAGGGGTCATGACCGTGGTCCGTATACCCGGCGGGCCTCTTGCTGCCGTGCAGGGTTAAAGGCCGGATAACGAGAACAGCACGTATGACCTTGGCCTGACTTTGCGCGGACGCTCGGAGCCCGCGGCGAAATCAACGCTGCGGCGGGGAGGAGTTGGCTTATGGAGATGGACCCGAGGAGCGCTGAGGGTGGGCTGGGCCTCGATGGGGACGTTGAACAACAGGCAATCTCCCTGGACGAAGCAGAGGAGATTGCCGGCGAGGTCCAAAAGCTGATCAAGGCCGGAGAAGAGAGTTCAGCCTGGGAGCTTCTCCGCAATCTGCACCCGGCCGACATGGGCAGCATCTTGGCCGGACTGCCCCGCGCCAGCCGGGACGCCATGGTCCGCGTCATGTCGCCGGAGACCGTCGCGTGGATGCTGCGGCAGATGAATCCGGTCGAGGCCGGTCGAGTTGGAATCCGGATTGGCTCCCGGGCGCTCGCGTTCGTCATCAACCAAGTCGACCCGCGTCAGGCGCTGGCGACGCTGCAACACCTTCCCATCCTGCGGGCCCATGAAGTTGCCGAGGCCCTGGAGCATCCCCCGGCGGACACGGAGCTCCCTACCCTTAAGCCAGACACGGCGGAAGCGCTCATGGTCGCGCAGTTTGCTGCCGTCGGGGTCGACGGCCTGGTCAAGGCGGCGCGAGACAGCCTCAGGGCGCTCGACGAGGTTGGACACAAGCTCACGCATGTCTTCGTGGTCGGAGAGGACGGCGGCCTCGCAGGCCAGATAAGCATGGTCGACCTGGCCCTGGCGGATAACGACACGCCAGCCCGTACGATAGCTTCGCCTATCGTGGCGACAGCAACCGTTGACACTCCTGCGGAGGAGTGCGCTCGGCTACAGCGCCACTACAACCTTACCCAGCTCCCCGTCGTCGACGGCGACAGGTTGATTGGCGTGATTCTGGCCGAATCCCTCTTGAGCGCCGCGGTCGAGCAGGACACGCGCCAGATGCAAAGGGTGGCGAGCGTTGCCGGTGAGACCGTGGGCGGCCCGCTATCCAGCTCGATCCGGACGCGTCTTCCCTGGCTCACGATAAATCTGGGCACAACGTTCCTCGCCGCGGCTACCATCGCGCTTTTCGAGTCGACCCTCGCTCAGGTAGTCGTGCTCGCCGCGTTCCTGCCAGTGGTCGCTGGACAGGGCGGCATCGGCGGCACACAGACCCTCACCCTCATCGTTCGGGCGATCGCGCTCGGCGAGCTCGTCGGCGTCGGGGCGCGGCGGCTTCTGGCGAGGGAGGCCATCCTGGGCGTCCTTCACGGCGTCTGGCTGGGCGTTCTGGTCGCGGTTATCGCTGTCATATGGAAGCAGAACCTCGGCGTGGGGCTCGTGTTGGGAGTCGCGATGCTCGGCAACATGGCCATCGCAGGCGTGGTCGGCGCAGGCGTGCCCTTGTTCCTGCGGCGAGTGGGCTTGGACCCGGCGGTCGCTTCGGCAGTGGTCGTCACCACCTTCACGGACGTGTTCGGCTTCCTGCTGTTTCTCGGCATCGCGAGCGCCTCCATCAGCCTGATACTGTAGCCCGCCCTAGATGTTCGCCTTCCCCACCCAAGTCGGGCGCTGACTAGCCAAGAGGTCCGACGTAGCCTCCGCATAGTCGTGTGGCAGGGAGTCGTCGCCGAAGCCGACTTGCGCCCGCGACCGGGGCGAGCCCCGCCGGCAGCGAGCCTTGCCCCGCCTTCCGGTGCTACAATCCGCCCACAACCAGCCTTGCCATAGTCAATACTGGAGGAAATGCCCCATGCTCTCCGTACAAGACAACCAACGCCTAACCCAAGTCGGGGCGGGTACGCCGGGGGGCGACCTCATGCGCCGTTACTGGCACCCCTTCGCCGCCGCCACTGAGCTCGACGACAAGCCGACCAAGCCCGTCCGCATCCTCGGCGAAGACCTCGTCCTCTACCGCGACAAGTCCGGCACGCTCGGACTCATCGACCGCTTCTGCCCCCATCGACGCGTCGACCTCTCCTACGGCATACCCGAGGAGCACGGCCTCCGCTGCATGTACCACGGCTGGATGATGGACGAGACCGGCCAGTGCATCGAGCAGCCCTTCGAGGAGACCGTCCACCCGGACGGACGCTTCAAGGAGAAGGTCAAGATTGCCGGCTACCCGGTGCGCGAGCTCGCGGGCATGCTCTGGGCCTACATGGGGCCGGACCCTGCTCCCCTCATCCCCATGTGGGAGCCCTACACCTGGGAGAACGGCTACTCGGACATCGGCATCGCCGAGCTACCCTGCAACTGGCTTCAGTGCCAGGAGAACTCCCACGACCCCGTCCACTTGGAGTGGCTGCACGGCTACTGGGGGGTCGTTCAGCAGCGAGAGAAGGCCGTCAAGCTCGGCGGCGAGTCCGACATCAGCCCCATCGTCCCCCGCAACCACAAGAAGATCGGCTTCAGCGAGTTCGAGCACGGCATCATCAAGCGCCGCGTCGTCGAGGGCACCAGCGAAGACGACCACGACTGGAAGGTCGGGCACCCTGCCCTCTTCCCCAACATCCTCTTCGTCGGCGACGGCGTGAAGTGCAACTTCCAGTACCGCACCCCCGTCGATGACGAGGCCACGCTGCACATCACCTGGTTCTTCTACAAGGCCGCGCCCGGCACGACCCTCCCCAAGCAAGAGAAGATTCCCCACTTCATCGTGCCCCTCTACGACGAGACCGGCGCCCTCATCCCCGACCTCGTCAACCACCAGGACTTCGTCGCTTGGATCACCCAGGGCCCCAACGCCGACCGTGTCCAGGAGAAGCTCGGCGAGTCCGACCGCGGCATCATCATGCTCCGCAAGCAGCTCAGCGATCAGATGCAGATCGTCGAGGACGGCGGCGACCCCATGAACGTCATCCGCGACCCTAAGAAGAACGAGAGCATCGAGCTGCCCCTGGAGCGCTGGCCCTCCCTCCAGGAGGTCAGCCGCATCTCCAAATACTTCACCGCCCAAGCCGGCGAGAGCGACCAGGTCAAGAACGACATCCAAAGCGTCCTCTCCAGCTGGGACAGCCACGCCGAAGAGGTCGTCGCTAGCAACCGCGGCTAGAGAGCGAAGCGAGGGGGCTGGGCGCGCATCGTGCTCCCAGCCCTCTTCCCTAATACTCCGCGTCCGGCAGCAGCCGGGGACGACCCTCCTCCGGCACGACCTGCGCCGCGTTCAGCGCGCACGCCAGCATCGAGTAGTACCCGGCCGTCGCCGTCAGGTCCGTCACCGTCCGCGTGCCCAGCGTATCCTGCGCCTTCTGGAACACCTCGTCCGGAATGCGACCCCTCTCCAGCAGCGCGCTCACGTAGTTGAACACCATCGCCTCGTCGTCGGTCAGTCCCGCGGGCGCCGTGCGGTCGCGGATCGCCGCGATGGCCTCGGGACGCGCGCCCTCGCCCTCCGCAATCGGCTGGTGGGCCGTCCACTCGTACTGGCAGTTCCACTCCCGTGCGACCGTCAGGATGGCCAGCTCCCGCAGCGCTGGGTCGAGCGTGTTCTCGAACCTGATGTACGTGCCGACGCGGGCGATGCGCTCCGCCACGTCGGGACTATTCAGCAGAATGAGGAACGGCCCCCGCACCTCGCCGCGGCTCCCCGCGACGTAGTCGAAGTGGACCTGGTCCTCGGGCGATAGGCTCTCTCGCGTAACCTGGGGCAATCTGGACATTGTCGTCTCCTTACGCCGCCGACAAGTAGAACATCGCGTAGTATCATATGCTCCGACGCCGCCTAACGCGCCTGGCGAGTGGCGCGGGGACGTCAGACCCCTCTCTCTGCAAACAGAGGGAGGCCTGATTTCCTCTCCCTGCTGCGGGGGTTGTCCCTTAGCCTCACTTCCGCTGCGGGGGGAGGACTGTTTTACCTCCTCCCCGTCTGCGGGAGACTCCCGAACCTCTCCCCGTCTGCGGGAGGCTGAGAGGGGGCCGCGGGGGAGGCAGGGAGGGGGCAAGTGGACTTCGAATACGTCTACAGCGATGAGCAGCAGCGCTTCCGGCGCGAAGTGCGCGATTGGCTCGACGCCAACGTCGCCCCGGATCGCCACGCCCCCCGCGACCCCGAGTCCATCGACGACGAGACCTACGCCTACTTCCGCGAGGTCCACAAGGGACTCGGCAAGATGGGCTGGCTTTACCCTACCTACCCCAAGGAGTACGGCGGCGGCGGACTCACCGGCGACCACGAGATGGTCATCTCCGAGGAGCTCACGCTCCGACGCATCCCGCCCCACTTCTCAAACGGCCTCGTCCTGCCCTCCATCCTCGTATGGGGCACGGAGGAGCAGAAGCGAACGTTCCTCCCCGGCCTGCTCAACGGCGAGACCATCGCCTACCAGACATTCAGCGAGTCCCACGCCGGCTCCGACCTTGCGTCCATCACGAGTCCCGCCGTCCGCGACGGCGACGATTGGGTGCTGAACGGCCACAAGCTCTTCATCACCGGCCTGCGCACCCCCGACCTTCTCTTCGGCCCGTTCGTGACGGTCCCCGGCGGCGAGCGACATCAGAATCTCGGCTACTTCCTTATCCCGGTCCCCACCACCGGCGTGACCATCGATCAGATGGTTCTCCTCAACGGTCCTGGACAGAAGTTCATCTACTTTGACAACGCTCGCGTCCCCGCCACCCACCTCATCGGCGGCGAGACCGAGGGCTGGCAGGTCTCGGCCACCACCCTTGAACAAGAACACGGCGGACGCGGCGCCCCCTTCACCCCCGACATCGACATCGACGAGCTCTTTGAGCACGTCCGCTCCGCCAAGCGCAACGGCAGACCTCTCGCCGACGACCCCCTCGTCCGCATCGCCGCGATGGACTGTTACATCGAGAGCAACATCAACCGGCTCCTCGCCGCCCGCAACTTCTGGATGTACGTCACCAAGCAGGAGATGACCTACCACGGCTCCCAAAGCGCCCTCTGGCGCAAGGAGTTCAAGGTCCGCAACGCCAACCGCGAGCGCGAGATCATGGGCCCCCAGGCGTTGCTCGACTGGACCGACCCCGGCGCGGAGTCCGAGGGCGCCGCCGAAGTCCGCCAGCGGCGTAACCTCGCTTGGACGCACCCCGGCGGAACGCCCGAGATCATGCGCCTCATCATGGCCCGAAGGCTTGGCATCAGCCGCACGCGCGAGCGAGCCGCGCCCACCCCATCCACCGCCACGGAGCACACCGGCTAGCATGGACCTCGCCTACACCGAGACTCAGCGCATGCTCCTCGACGTCGCCCGGACGTTCGTCGCCAACGAGGTCCCCAAGTCGCGCGTCCGCCAGATCGACGACAGCCCTTCCGGCTTCTCGCCCGACCTGTGGAGGCAGATGACCGAGATCGGCCTGCCCGGCATGGCCGTAGCCGAGGCCCACGGAGGCTCGGCCTCAACGCTCATGGACTACGCCGTCGTGTTCGAGGCGCTCGGCGAGGGCGCCGCGCCCAGCCCGCTCTTGGCCAACGCCTTCGCCGCTTACCTGCTCGCGGAGCTGGGGGCGGATGACGCGCTGCTCAGGGGCATCGCCGCCGGAGAACGCCTCGCCGTCGTCGCCCTCACCGAGCCGGACTACGGCTGGGAATCGTCCAACGTAGGCGCCGTGGCCAACCCCTCGAACGACGGATTCACTCTCAGCGGCGTCAAGACCTTCGTCCCCTACGCCCACGTCGCGGACGAGCTCCTCATCGTCGCCAACACCCCTCTTATCCGTCATTTCCGCGAAGGCGGGAACCCCGCAGCCCAATCCCCTCACCCTGAGTCCCAATCCCCCCGTCATTCCCGCGAAGGCGGGAACCCCGCAGCCCAATCCCCCCGTCATTCCCGCGAAGGCGGGAACCCCGCAGCCCAATCCCCCCGTCATTCCCGCGAAGGCGGGAACCTCGCAGCCCAATCCGCTGGCCCTGAGTCCGTCGAAGCCAATGCCCTCGCCGTCTTCCGCGTCCCGGCGGGCGCGCCCGGCCTGACCGTCCGCCGCCAGTCCGGCTGGCTAGGCGAGCCGGTGTGCGAGCTCGATCTCGCTGGAGTGCAAGTCGACCGCTCGGCAGTCGTCGGAAGCGGCGGCGACGCTTGGCCCGCCATCGAGCAGGCGATGGACAAAGCGGCGGCCCTCCTCTGCGCCTACATGCTCGGCGGTGCCCAACGCGTCGCCGACATGGCCATCGAATACTCCAAGACGCGCATCGCCTTCGGCGTCCCCATCGGCACGTTCCAGCGGGTGCAGGACCTTGTCGTCGCCGCCCTCAACGACGCCGACGCCATCCGCTGGAGCGCCTACGAGGCCCTCTGGAAGCTAGACGAGGCCAAGCCCGACGCGGCGGTGTCCGTCTCCATGGCCAAGGCCATCGCGAGCGAGTCCTTTCCCCGCGCCTGCGAGAACTCCCACTACGTCCACGCGGGCATCGGCATGGACCTCGACTACGGCCTCACCCACCACACCAAACGCTCCCGCTTCTACGGCCTCTACCTCGGAAGCCCGACCCATCACAAGCTCCGAATGGCCCGCCTCCTGGGCCTCCCCCCCGAACAGAGCTAGTACCGCCATTCCCGCCCACCCGTCATTCCCGCGGACGCGGGAACCCAGAGCGGCCGACAGGCCGCGCCCCCGTTTGTGACAGTAAAACGACTTCTTGATTGGGCTTCCGCTCGTAAGGGCGAAGCGCGTATGCCGTTGGAAGGGGGAGCTTCGCATTCTTGATCGGGGCTGTTTAGTAGGCCGTGGCCTATGGACTGCTGAGGATCGCGTCCACGTGCGCCAGGATGCGAGCGCCACGCGAGTGGACGGCTTGCACCATTTCGTAGTGGGGGTCCGATTCTGAGAGTCCACTCAGTCGTGCCGCCGCTCCCTCAACCCACTCCTGGTACCGGTCGCGCCAATCTTCGACCCTTCCGCGAACGACATGGAGTTCGTCCAGACTGATGTGCCCGTGCAGGTCGCTACCCCACCACTCACGCTCTAACTCCTCGTGGGAGTTGTAGAGGTCATCAGCCCAACTGCCTGGATACGCCACGTAGGGCCAGGAGGCTCTGAACAATGTCGCTATGGCATCAAGGCGCTCCACGCGGCTCAACGCCCCCTCTTCCGGGGTCGTCTGACAACCGATACCGCCCGCTACCAGCACAAAGCTGGCGAGCAGAGCCATACCAACCCAAGCCTTAGGGGACTCATCCTAGGGGCCTCCATTCATGGGGCGGTACGCCCCGCCACCTGCTCAGCCGTGAACTCGCAAGAGATGACCTCCAGCGAGAAACCTTGCCGGATGAGTCCCCTCTCCTCTGGGGGCATGGCCCCGAAGCCCTCGCCGGAGAGCCATGGTAAGCGGCAGAGGGCGGGTGAGGTAAGGGGCAGATGTCGTGGCTCTCCCTGCACTTCTAACTCTCTGCCAGAGCCAGGGGGGAGCACGGAAATGTCTCTCCCGCAGACGGGAGGGACGCGCAAGTGAAGCGAAGCGCGGGGGAGACTCCTTTCCCCCGCCATTCCCGCGCAGGCGGGAACCTCGCCGCCCCCGGCGGACTTGCGCAACGTACTGTGACGCCGTACGCTTGCGCTAGTGATAATCCGCTCTGTTCGCCATAGGGGATTGCGTCTGCTGCTCGAGGACGACAATCCTCGATTCCTCCAGCGGGAGCTAGTCGACAGGGTGCGCAACGTGCTGACTGTGCTGATTATTGCCGAGCATATTGACAGCTTCATCGCAGGCGCGGCTCCCGGCTGGCGTGTCCACCGGCTCTCAGGCAATCGGTGGAACGAATGGAGCGTCTCGGTATCCGGCAACTGGCGGATTACCTTTGAAGAGGACGACGGCTACATCGACCGCCTGAACTTGGAGGACTACCACTGATGACTGTCAACGGCATCAAGGTGAGCATGACTCCCTCCCATCCGGGCGACTTCATTCGCACCGAGGTCATAGAGGAGTTGGGCCTGAGCGTCACGAAGGCGGCCGCGATTCTCGGCGTCCGCCGGGCGACGCTATCGGACCTGCTGAACGGCAATGCCGCGCTATCGCCAGAGATGGCGCTGCGCGTTGAGAAGGCCTTTGGCGTAAACATGGACATGCTCCTGCGAATGCAAGCATGGCGAGACGCCTCACGGATGCGCGCGCGGGAGAGCGAGATCAACGTCCGGCCCTACCAACCCGTCTGATTCCCTCCCGCCATAGCTTCGAAAGTAGACGCTCCGTTCCCCCTCCCGTCATTGCTTCGAAAATAGGCGTCCACGCTCCCTTCCGTCATTCCCGCGCAGGCGGGAACCTCGTAGCGGGGCGACAGCACCGCGATCCCTCCCTCCGTCCTCCAAGCCCCTACTTTCGTCGGTTGTGGTGTGGGCCGACAGGCCCACATGAGAGATTCCCGCGAAGGCGAGAACCTCGCAGCCCACCGCACCGCCAGCCATAGGTTCGCCGCCCGCCATAGGTTCGCCCTCCCCCATAGGTTCGCCGCCCCCCAACCATAGGTTCGTGGTGAGCCCGTCGAACCACGAGGCCCGCCAATCAGCGCCCCCATCCACTCTCTCCGCAGGCCCCGTTCCCTCCCCCACACCGCGACACTTGCCCCTTACGCCAAACCCCCAATTCCTCGTAAAATTAAGGCTCCCCATGCTCTCCCCCCAAGACAAGATTCGCCTCCCCGCCGCCGCCTGTCCCCTGCCCGCTACGCCTCCGACCCCGCTCGCCTCGTGTAAAAACAACAATTTCTCGAATGGGGAACTTTCGGGGCCCAGGAAGCAGGCCACGGCCATGAAAAATCCCTCCAAAACCCCCGGTTCATCCTGCGTTTTTGGGGAAGTTTCACGCTTGGCGCCATGCAAAACGGGGAACTTTTTCACTCGTAACGAAAATGAGCTGGGGAACTTTTTTCACGCAAACGGGGAACTTCCCCAAGAGGCCAGCGGGCCGCTTGCGCCGACGGGCCGTCCTGCTAGGCTGTACACCCCAGACGTTCCAAGGAGTCCCCACATGCCGCAGATGACCGCAGGCCAAGCCCTCATACGCTCCCTCTACCGCGAGGGCGTCCGCGTGGTGTTCGGGCTGCCCGGCGTGCAGATGTATCACGCCATCGACCCCCTCTATGACCAGCCCGGCATGCGCTTCATCACCGTCCGCCACGAGCAAGCCACGGCCTATATGGCCGACGGCTTCACCCGCGCCGGGGGCGGGACCGGCATGGCGATGGTCGTGCCCGGACCCGGCCTGCTCAACGCCTCCGCCGCCATCGGCACCGCCTACGCCGCCTCCTCCCCCATCCTCGTCCTCTCCGGCCAGGTCCAGAAGGACCTCATCGGCCTCGACCGCGGCATCCTCCACGAGGTCAACGACCAGATGGAGGCCATCAAGCCGGTGACCAAGGCCGCCTACCGCATCATGGAGGCCGCCGAAGTCCCCGGCGTCGTCCACGAGGCCTTCCGCCAGCTGCGCACCGGCAGGCCCCGCCCCGTCGAGATCGAGATCCCGCCGGAGACCCTCGCCGAGGTTGCCGACATCGAGCTCCTCGAACCCGGCGACTATCAGCGCGAAGCGGCCTCCGACGCTGAGATAGAGCGCGCCGCCGCCGTACTGGCCAGCGCCAAGAATCCCCTGGTCTGGGCCGGCGGAGGCGTGATCTCCTCCGGCGCGTCCGACGCACTCTTGCGCGTCGCCGAGCACCTCCAAGCCCCTGTGATGACCACTCACGAGGGCAAGGGCGCGATTCCCGACTCCCACTACCTCAGCATGGGGACGCTCAAGTCCCGCGCCGATGACTTCCGCGACCACCTCCACCACCACGACGTTTTCCTCGCCGTCGGCACGCGGTTCGCCACCGCCATGCTCACCCACGACGCCCAGGTCGTGCAGATCGACGTCGACCCCGAGGAGATCGGGCGCAACTTCCCCGGGACCGTCGGCGTGACCGGCGATGCGAAGGGCTCGCTGGAAAAGCTGGCCGGCGCCCTCGAAAGCGCCATGCTCCCCGCCCCCAGCAAGCGCGAGATGCTCGACAAGCTCCGCGCCGCCCGCTTCGGCCCCGCGATGCGCATCGAGCCTCTCGACTCCTACATGAAGGCCGTCCGCGGCGCCCTCCCCGAGGACGGCATCCTCGTGGCGGGCATGACCCAGATCGGGTACTACAGCCGCCTCTTCTACCCCGTCGAGAAGCCCGGCACCTACCTGAACTCCTCCTACTTCGGCAACCTCGGCTTCGCATGGCCCACCGCCCTCGGCGCGAAGGTCGCCCAGCCCGACAAGGCGGTCGTCTGCGTCTCCGGCGACGGCGGTTTCCTGTTCAACTCCCAGGAGCTCGCCACCGCCGTCCAATACGGCATCAACGCCGTCGTCGTCGTCTTCAACGACAACGCCTACGGCAACGTCATGCGCGACCAGGTGCAACGGTTCGACGGGCGCGTCGTCGGCTCCCAGCTCCACAACCCCGACTTCGTGAAGCTCGCCGAGGCCTACGGCGCGCGCGGCGTGAAGGTCGAGAATGCCCCCGCTCTGGAGACCGCCCTCCGCGAGGCCATCGCCGCCGACCTCCCAACCCTCATCGAGGTCCCCATGGGCCCCGTCGATTCACCGCTGTAGGCGTCACGCAAAGGAGAGCCCCTATGAAGGCCAAGACCATGCGCTCGTGGAACATGAACGCAGCCAACCTCGAAGACTCGGTGCGCTTCTATCAGGAGATGTTCGGCGCCGAGGTCACGACGAGGCATCAGGTGCGTGGAGTAGATGTCGTCAGGCTCCGCGTTGGCGACTTCGCCCTCGGCCTGTTCGACGCGTCGGCTGGCGACAGCCCCGGCGTTCCCCACCACACCTTCGCCATCGACGGCCCGGACGACCCCGCCGAGCTGACGCGCGACCTCGAAGGACGCGGTTTCGTCGTGGACCACGTTCGGGAGCACCGTGACGGCGCCGGGTACTCGCTATACGTCGACGACCCCAACGGCAACCACTTGGAGCTCTCCGTTGGGCAGGGCTGATATCCGCCACTCCCGCGCCGGCGGAAACTCCCCACCTCTCCCCAGTCTGCGGGGGAGACTGAGAGGGGACCGGCAGACGGGGGAGACTGAGAGGGGGCTGTATGCGTGGGAGGGCCAGGGATGATCTCGGGCAGCTTCATCCTCGAACTCCCCCACGTGACCCTCTCGGGCTTCCGGCACGGACGCGGCCCCGGTGTTCTCTATATTCACGATGAGCTCAGCTCGGCGTGGACGCCCTTCCTCGATGTCCTCGCCGATATGTTCGAAGTCACCTCCATCGAGCTGCCCGGCTTCGGCGACTCCGAACGCCCGGAGTGGGCCGAGACCATCGAGGACTACGCCTTCATCGTCGCCGACCTCGTAGACCTATTCGTCTTGGAGGGTCCCCTCGCCCTCGTCGGCGCGGGTCTCGGCGGATGGCTCGCCCTCGAAGCCGTCATACGCGGCGCGCCCGCCTCCGCGCTCGTCCTCATTGGCGCCCCCGGCGTCGACATCCCCGGCGACCCTCCCGTCGACTATTTCGTCCTCACGCCGGACGAGCGCGCCCCCCTCTTCTTCGAAGACCTCGACTGCGCGCCGCAGGTGGACGAAGACACGGCAATCAGGAATGAGAGCATGACCGCGCGCCTCGTCTGGCAACCCCGCTACTTCTCGCCGAATCTCATGCACCGGCTGCACCGCGTGGGCATCCCAACCCTCGTCGTCTGGGGCGGGCGCGATCGCTTCTTGTCGCAAGCCCACGGCGAGGCGATTGCGAACGGCATTATGTACGGACGGTTCCAGGTCATCCCGAACGCCGGCCACTTCCCCGTCTACGAGGATCCCCTCGATACCGGCAAGCTGGTCCGGAATTACCTCTACGGCCAACCGGGGCTTCAGGAAGAGTAAAGGCTGTGCAGTTCGTCTATTTCCACCTCATGCCCTGGCCCCACCTCGACGAGTCCTTCGAGTCCGAACGCTCGGCGTGGGTGACCTATTCCAACGCCAACTACGACCCCCAACGGGGCGCCGAGCTCTACGAGCAATACCTGGACCAACTCGTGTACGCCGAGGAGCTCGGCTTCGACGCCATCGCGGTCAACGAGCACCACCAGACCGCCTACGGTCTCATGCCGTCCCCCGACGTCATCGCCTCCTATCTCGTGGCGAGGACTCGGAAGGCCAAGATCGCAATCCTCGGCAACGCCACGCCCCTGCGCGACCATCCGCTCCGTGTCGCCGAGGAAGTCGCGATGATGGACGTCATAAGCGGCGGGCGCATGATCTGCGGGTTCGTCCGGGGCATCGGTCCTGAGTACCACAACTTCACCATGAATCCCGCCAACAGCCTGGAGCGCTTCCGCGAGGCCCATGACCTCATCGTCGAGTCTTGGACCAAGCCCGGCCCTTTCCGGTGGGAGGGCAAGCACTACCGGTTCGAGTACGTGAACCCTTGGCCCCGGCCGCTCCAACAGCCCCATCCGCCAATCTGGATCCCCTCCCAGGGCAGCGGCGAGACCGTCGGGTGGGCGGCCGAGCGCCGCTACACCTTCATCGTCACCTTCACGCCATTCCGTAACGTGGCACGGTTCATGGGCCAGTACCGGGAGGCCGCCCAGAGCTTCGGCTACGACGCCGAACCCGAACAGATGGGGTGGGCGCTCCCGGTCTACGTCGGCGAGACCGACCAGGACGCCATCGCCGAGGCGAGACCCCACGCGGAGTACCTCTTCAATCAGCTCGTGCGCCGGCCGCTGCCGGTCTTCTTCCCGCCCGGCTACCTCAGCGAAGGCTCCGCCAAGGCTGTCCTCCGAGCCTTCTCAGCCATCGGGACCCAACGCACGACCATCGAGCAGTTGAACGACAATTCCCAGATCATCATCGGCTCCGCCGAGACGGTGACGCGACGGCTGCGGGAGTGCGTTGACGAGTCGGGCATCGGGACGCTCGTCCTCCTGCCCCAGTTCGGCTCCATGCCCCATGAACAGACCATCGGCAACATGGAGCGCATCGCCCAACGAGTCATGCCCGCCCTCCGCGATCACGTCAGCGCCGTCTACCGGTAGCCGCGGAGGCCCCGACTAGAAGTGGTTGCGCCGGCGGAGGCCGGAATCGCTGAAGTCCATGACGCCGTCGCGGACGCGGCTACTGGACAGTCCCGTGCCCCCAGGTGCCCTCGTAGTCGCGCTGCTGCTCCTGCGGCAGAAGCCGCGACTCCAGGTCTTGCACACGGGACGGCGAAGGAGTGAGCAGCGGTTGGTAGGAGAAGGCGCCGTACTCCGACTCGCGGGCGCGTACACCCCAATCGCGTTGCGCGTCGACGCCTCGGCGCTTGAAGTCGTTGAGGAACTCCCATTGCGCCTGCAGGCCGATGCTGGTCGTGAGCGCAGGGAAAAGCATCGCCGCCGCGCCATAGCCCTGCATCTCCTCGATGGAAGGGAACGGCGGGTCGCCTCCGTAGTGCGGAATCGTAGGGCCGGGGATGCGCGCGCACGCCTCGGCCATGTGCTCTTTCGTATCCACCGTGTTTATCCATATGACGTCCGCGCCGCCGTCCTCTACGTAGGCGACGCACCGCTCGACCGCTTCTTCGAAGTCGCTGCCCTCCGCCCCGATGAGGTCGCACCGGGCGCAGATGATGAGGTCCGAGCCAATCTCGTCCCGCGCTTCGACCGCGGCCTTGATCTTCCCGACCGCCTCGTCTTGGGGGATGCACCGCCGTCCCGCGGACGTGCCCGACTTCTTCGGCGCTTCCTGGTCTTCGATGGAAACGCACGCCACGCCGGCCTGCGCCGCCTCCCGCACAGTCCGATAGACGTTCAGCACGTTCCCCCAGCCGGTGTCGCCGTCCATGAACACGCAGAGATCCGACACCGCCGTGATGCGCCGCGCCGCGTCCACCATCTCGCGCATTCCGATGAGGCCCACGTCCGGCAGGCCGTATACGTAGGCGTTGGTCTGCGAGCCGGCCATGAAGAACGCCTCGAAGCCGAGACTCTCGCACATCCGCGCCATGAGCGGGCTGAAACCGCCGGGGATGAGCAAGACCTCCTCGGCGGCCAGCAACTCCCTGAACCGCGTACCTGGACCTTGCGCCATTGCTCTTCCTCCCGGACTTCCCGATTCCTCCCTGTCGCGCGGCGCCTAGCCCTCCCGCGGCGGGGCCGGGTTCGGCAGGTCCATGCCGAGGGAGCTTGGGAAGACTTGCGCTAGCTCCTCGACCGTCCAACGGTCCGCCCCGGCCTTGGTGATAGCGCGGCCCGGCGTTGGATGCGACATCAGCCCTACGAGTCCGCCGCTCACGTAGAACACCTGGCCGTTCACGTCCGACGCTTCGTCCGTACACAGCCAAACGACCACCGGCGCGATGGCCTCCGGAGGACGGGGCCTCGGCGCGATAGCGGTGAACGACGCGGACGCGATGCCCGATTGCGCCCGCAGCTCGCGCGCTGCGTCCGGGACCGACTGCGTCATCCGCGTCTCGGCGGAGGGCGAAATCGCGTTGCAGGTGATCCCGTACTGCCCTAGGTCGCGAGCCACAACCCGCACGAGCCCGGCGATGCCGTCTTTCGCGGCGCCGTAGTTTGCCTGGCCGGAGTTGCCCCACAGGCCGGAGGTCGAGGAGAAGGCCACGATGCGGCCGGAGCGCTGGGCCCGCATCAGCGGGCTCACGTGCCGTATCAGGTTGTAGTGTCCTTTGAGGTGGACAGCGATGACCGCGTCCCACTCCTCCTTGGACATGTTGAAGACCATCCGGTCCCGCAGGATGCCCGCAGGATTCACCAGGATGTCGATGCGCCCAAACTCGTCGATGACCGCCCGCACGACGCGCCCGGCGCCGTCGAAGTCTGCAATCGACTCGTAGCTCGCGACCGCCTTGCCGCCGCCCTCGCCAATCTCGCCGACCACCTCGTCCGCCGGTCCCGACGACGGCTCTGCGCCCGCCAGCGATACGCCTAGGTCGTTCACGACTACGCTTGCGCCGTAGGCCGCCAGCAGTTTGGCGACCCCCTTGCCGACGCCGCGGCCGCCGCCGGTGACGAGCGCTACCTTGCCGTCGAGGAGCTGCTCAACCATCGCGCGGCCTCGCGGGGGCGGGATTGGTGAGCCCTTTTACGAGCTCGCTCGGCATGAGCTCCCGAAGCTCCTCAACGGTGAAGATTCCATCATCGCGCACGATGCTCCGCTCCAGCCGGGGCTGAGACATCAGGGCCACCGAGTTCCCGTAGACGTAGAAGAACTGGCCGTTGACGCTCCCCGCAAAGTCTCCGGATAGGTATGCGACGAACGGGGCGATGGCCCCCGGGTCGTGAGTCACGCCCTGCGAGCCGAGCGCCGCCCGCGTGATGCCGCGCTCGGACCGGCGCGACCGCGCCTCGTCGCTGACGCTCTGGGTCATGCGCGTGGAGGCCACGGGGACGATGCAGTTGCACGTGACGCCGTACCGTCCCATGTCGCGCGCCACGACCTTGGTCAGCCCGCCAATGCCGGCTTTCGCCGCGCCGTAGTTGGCCTGTCCCGGATTGCCCACCAGCCCGGAAGTCGAGCTGACGGTCACGATGCGCCCAGAGCGCCGGGGCCGCATGTACGTACAAGCGTGCCGCACGACATTGAACGTTCCGGTCAGATGAACGTCTATGACCTCATCCCACTCCTGCTCCGACATGTTGAAGACCATGCGGTCGCGTAGGATGCCGTGGGCGGTCACCACGATGTCCAACCCGCCGAACGAGTCGACGGCCATCTGCACGAGACGTTCGCCCGCCTCGAACTCCGTGACCGAATCGTAGGACGCTACGGCCCTGCCGCCGGCAGCCTCGATTGCCGCGACGACATCGTCGGCGGGCGCCCGCGCCGCGCCGGAGCCATCGAGCGCTCGGCCCGGGTCGTTGATGACAACTGATGCGCCCTCCGCGGCGAGGAAACGAGCAATGCCGCTCCCGATCCCCCCGCCCGCGCCGGTGACGACGGCCGTCTTGCCTGTCAACGAGTCTCCCATGGGCGAGGAGTATAGCGCCTGCCCACCCGTCGTGGGGCGCGCTCCCTTCCAGGCTCAGAGCAACGGCACTCGAAGGCGCCGCCTACCTGCCCCAGTTCGGCCGCTGAGATAGTATGACGCTCTATGCCAAGCATGGTGCAATCCAACCACCACTACTACGATCAGACGTTCGTGGGCTTGGCGGCATCCGGCTCAAAGATTACTGATAGTCAATTCTCGGAGTGCGTCTTTGAGCAGTGCGAAATACGTGAAGCACAATTACGGGGATGCCGGTTCACCAATTGCGTGTTCCGTGATTCCGACCTGAGTCTTACTGATCTAACCTCAACGAGGTTCTGGAACTGCGAGTTTCAAAGGACCAAGATCACAGGAGTTGATTGGACGAGGGCAAGTTGGGCTCAGATTGGCGGAGAGAGCCCGGTGCGGTTCTCCGAGTGCATCGTCATTATTCGGTGTTCATGGGGCTAACGCTCCGCCGTCTGCAATTGATCAGGAGCCAGGCACGCGGCGTGGAGTTCTCGGAGGCTGATCTGTCCGAGTCTGACTTCACGGGGACCGACCTGTCCGGCGCGATCTTCAGATTGGACAATCTAACGCGCGCCAACTTTCAGCACGCAACCAACTACGAAATCGATCTCAAGTTGAACACGATCACCCAGGCAAGGTTCTCTGTTCCGGAGTCCATCGCCCTCCTGCGATATCTGGATATCGAATTGATCGACTAGAACCCCAAACGTCTCAGCGCCTGCTAGAAGAACCTCCCCTGCGGCTCCAGTCCCAGGAAGAATTGGCCCGCGGTATCGTAGTGGTCCATGCGTCCTTGAATCTGTTGGGTGATCGCATGGGCGTCCTGGAATCTCCGCTGGACGGGAGTGGACTCAAAGATTGCGTTTGCTCCGAAGACCGAATATGCGATGTCGGTCACCTCAGCAGCCTGTCTGATGGCATGAGTGCCCGCCAGCCGCAGCGGGATGCGGTCCTCCAGGGATAGCGAGCCGAGCTCGACCGCGCTCCGCCAAAGGAGTGTCGCCTTCTCCATCAGAAAGGCGTGGGCGGCCCCCCAGAGCGCTTCCGCCCGCCCGATGGCTCTTTGAATGGACTGCTGGTCTCGCAACAACGTCTGTTCCTGGGGCGTCTTCCTGGTGGCGACTTCGATCGCCGCGTCGAGGGCTGAGCGAGCCACTCCCAGAGCCACGGACCCGAAGGAGGCGCCGAAGAACAGGCTTCTGGGGATGAGGTACAAGGGCCCGCCCTCGTGGGGGTCTCGGGACTCGATGAAGGTATGGCCCTTGGGGACAAAGAGGTCCTTCACCTCGAAGCTGAAGCTGCCGGTGCCGCGAAGGCCGCTCACCTGCCACGTGTCGATGAAGACGGCCTCCTCCTTGGGGAAGACAAGGGTCAGCGTCCCGACGCCGCCGACCCGGGCGGCGGCGACAGCCCAGGTCGCATGCCGCGAGCCGCTGCTGAAGTTCCACCGCCCCGTCAGCGAGTAGCCGCCGTCCACCTCGACGATGTCGGTGTGCTGTGGGGGACCGTTGCACAGAATCGATCGAGGGTCGCTCCATATCTCCTGCGCCAGGGACTCGGGCATCAGCGAAGCCATCGTCCCCAGGATGTTGTTCTGGCTGAAGCACCATCCCATGCTGCCGTCCGCTGCAGCGACGGCTTGCGCCATGGCCAGGTAATCGAGGAAGTCGATCTCGCCCCCGCCGACGGACCGGGGGACTAGGAGCCGGAAGAGGCCCTGTTCCACCATTGCGTCGATCAGGTCCTCAGGCATCTGCCGCTCACGGTCGATGGTCTCGGACGCATCGGCAATGCGGGAAAGGATGGCCTGGAAGTCAGCGGAGCCGGCGCGGCCGCTTTCGGTGCTGGTTGGCCTTGTGACTGTCATTGCGTTACCTCGAGATACTCGTTGCCAGGGCGCATGGTAGCACTTGCGGGCCACAGAGGACTTGCAGCAAAACCCCTCACCACTGTGGCTCGCCGGGTGGAGAGACGAAGTCCATGACATGCCGGACTCGCGCCTGGTTCACGCGCCACCCGGCCGACATCGTCATCCACCGCTCGTAGTGAGGCGCGGCGCGGTGGCTCTCGAACGCAGCCTCGTCTTCGAATACTTCGATCAGGGCGAACACGTTGGGAGCGTCAAGGTCGCGAAGCACCTCGTAGCGAACGCAGCCCGGCTCCGCCCTGCTGTTGGCGGCGTGGACGGTCACCTGCTCGACGTACTCGTCGATGTGCTCCGGTCTGATCGTGTGCAGGCCTACGACTACGTACACAGTACCGCTACCCCAGGCGCCCGCTACGCCAGACGATCGAGGGTCTGCTCCCCGATATCCGGCATGACGAACGGGGGGCGCCCTTCCGCCGTCACCGACACCGTGGGGTCCTCCAGGTTCACGCCGAAGAAAGCGAGCTGGCGCGTCGCCAGATGCTCGACGCCGCCGTCCTTCAGCATTCGGAAGGGCCGGTCGTGGCCCGGGTAGATGATCTCGGCTGTCTCCAGCACACGCTCGATGCTCCGGCGCGAGTCCTCCTCGCTCCAGAAGATGTTGGCGTTTATTTTTGTCAGAGCGACCCCGGCATGCGCTATGCCGTCGCCCGCGACGGCAACCGGGCCCTCGGCGGTATCGACGATCAGCGCCATCGTCCCGGCGGAGTGGCCCGGCGTATGGAGAACGCGCACGCCCGGCTCTATCTCATAGCCGTCCTCCACCTCTTTCACGTTGCCGACGGAGTCCAGCATCGCGCTTGTCCAGCGGGGAGTCGCCCAATCGTTGGGGTGGGGGTTGCGGATGTACTTGCGCTCCCATTCGTGGATGAGCACCTCGGCCTCGGGGAAAACGTCGTAGTTCTGAGCGTGGTCCCAGTGGGCGTGAGTCATCACCGTGACATCGACGTCCGCCGGAGTCAGGCCCCGCTCGGCGAGAGCGGCAAGCAGGAACCGCCGCCTGCCGACGTGCCCGGTGTCCACGATGATGTTGTGCTCCCCTCGCACCAAGAGTGTGCTGCAGAAGCCCAGCGACCCGTAATTGGTGTTGATGGACTCTCCATGAAGCAAAACCTCGACAGAAGGCATGCAATCTCCCTTTCACTCGAACGCTAAACCAAGCCTACGATAGGCGTATGATAGCCGCGCGGCACAGGAGAGAGCCATGCAGACATCGGACTTTCAACGCCGTCTGACTCCAGCGGACCTCGCGTTCCTGCGGGATGTCCTCGGCCCCGACGCTCCCGAGGACGGCGAGCTTTCGCTGCTGCTCAATGAGGACGAAGAGTACCGGGCGAAAGCGCTTGGCGACCCCCGCACGTTCGAAGCGGTCACGTCCCATGAGGAGACCATGACCGTCGCCTCCCCCCGGCTCTTCTTCGAGGTCCTGTTAAGGCGGGCAGTTGGCGATCTGAGGAACGCTCCCTACACCGTCGAGCGCACCGGGTCCGACCGGGCGCCGGTGTTCGACACCGCGGCGGTGGTCGAGCTGACCGAGAAGCCTTCGATACTCCACTACCTGGCCACGCTCCTCGCCTCCTTCACAAAGGTGCATAGCCACACCGAGCGCGTATGGGTGCGGCGCGGCGTCGTCCGCAAGGTGCGCTACAGCGACCTCGACATCCATAGCATGCTCCGCCTCGCGCGTGAGACGGACGAGCAGGAACGGCTGCCCGTGTACCGGCGGACCGCCGACCTCTGCCTCTTCATCCTTGGCATGTTCCCGGACTTCGCGGCAACCGCCCACCGTTACCCCGGCTCGGGCGCGCTGCGAGCGCAATCGGCGACACGCCGCCGGTTGGGGACTGAGGAGTACGAAAATGTCGCGGCCCAGATGTACGCGCTGGCCGCCCAATACCGCTCCGGCGACGAGATGGGCGAGGTCTTCCAGACCCTGGGCGAGCATGTAACCGAGGCGAAGAAGCCGATCAACTTCCTGTCCGAGCACTATCTCGGCTACAAGCGCGATCAGGGTATGCTGTCCCATGGATAGTGGACCGGCACAGGGGATTGACACGCCACGCGCCACGTCGATGACGGTGCCCACGAAATCTCAGTCCTCAACGGTTAAGAGAGTCCAAGTGATCTGCCCATACGCTTGTTGTACGTGTTCCGCCTGCGAGACAGGGGCGTGTTGTACGCTCCACTCTGGAAACTTCTGCCCTGCAGCACACTCCAGGCTGCGGGGCTTTTTCATGCCCCTTGCCATGACCGAAACAAGGAGGAGCGGATGACCTCGAAACCCACTCCGGAGGGCACGCACGTCAAGCCCACGCCGCCGGAACTGTTCTTCCATCACGACGTCTGCGTGGAGACGCGGTGGGAGAACCTGTACGGACGCGGGTATCTGACTCCCGCATCCCTCTTCTACATCCGGAACCACGGCCCGACGCCCATCATCGAGGCCAAGACCTGGCGGCTCAGCGTTGAAGGGCCGGGGGTGGAAAACCCTTGAGCCTGAGCTACGACGAGCTTCTCCGTCTGCCGTCGGCAACGGTGACCCGCTTCATCGAGTGCGCCGGCAACGGGCGCATCTTCTTTCAGGAGCACCAGGGGAAAGTCGCCAGAGGACGGCCCTGGCGCTACGGGTCCTACGCTGTCGCCGAGTGGACAGGGACGCCCCTTCACGAGATCTTGGAGCGCGCCCGCATCAAGCCATCAGCCGTTGACGTGATGCCGACAGGGCTGGATCAGGCAGCCGTTGAGCGGCCCATGCCCGTGTCCAAGGCCATGCAACCCGACACCATCGTCGCCTACGCGATGAACGGCGACCTTCTGCCCCCGGATCACGGCTTTCCAGCCCGGGTCGTCGTTCCAGGATGGGTCGGCATCAACAGCATCAAATGGGTTGGGAAGATCTTTGTGTCAGAAGAGCCTGTCTATGTCATGCGGAACACGGAGGAGTACGTCCTGGCGGGGCAGGACTTCGCCCCTGAGCCGCCGGCCCTGGGCCCCATTCTGAAGACCACTCCGGTCCGCTCCGGCATCGCCCTTGCGTGGCCCGCAGTCCTCTCGGCAGGCCATCAAGCCATCCGGGGGTTCGCCTGGTCGGGATACGGCAGCATCAGCCGCGTCGAATATAGCCTGGATGCCGGTGGCACCTGGGCAGAGGCCGCTATCCGGGAGCCGAACATCCCCATGGCCGGTTGCCGGTGGGAGTTCATGTGGGACGCCACGCCGGGAGAGCACACCATCACCATACGAGCCACGGACAGCACTGGGCGCACGCAGCCGACACCCGACGCGATGAAGTGGAACGAGCGCGGCTACGAGTTTTGGGCGGCCGTGCCCCATCCCGTCACGGTAGTCTGAGCGCTGCGTTCCTCGACGGAGACCCTGCTGCGGTCATAACGTCGCATACATTTGCCTTGGACGCCATCTGCTCACGTCGCCATTGTGACATTTGCCCGTTGCATGCCCCGGCTCAGGCGGTCGGACTTCCAGCAGACGATGGTGTCGAACCGTCCTTGCTTGGCCTCGGCCAGCATCCGCTGGAAATCGGGGCGTTTCTTGGACCAGCCCTTCCCGACCTCCGTGTAGCGCGCGGTGATGGTCAGTCCCTTGCGCTCGCAGTAGGCCTCCATCTCGACGGCCTGCTCGGAGAGGGAGGTCTTATCTTCTTCGGCTTGACTACTGCTCGAGACGCGGGCGTAGATGGCCGCCCGCTGGCCCTGTAGCTGCTGTGGCTTTGCTTTCGGCATAACTGCCTCCTCTCGTTCGTGTCCGCAGAAATCAAAAAGACCCGCCTCCTGCCGGGAGCGGGTCTGCGAGCGGTAGAATGCGCATCGCATCACCTGTTACCGCAGGTGGCGCCACGGCCCGGGGTGTTCGCGCACCGCCGGGCCAACCTCTGCTTGAGAGCGTATCCCTGTCGGCGGGGACAGTCAAAGGGGTGTTGTCACTCCCGTCGGACGCCGCCTCGCCCCCGCGTTGTTCGCCCGGACGGGAAGGGATAGGGGGCAGGCGGAGCGCTCCAGTGGCCCGGCCGCGCCGGGCCGCCATGGTGACGGACGACCGCAAGCCTCCGCCAAGGCTGATGACGATCGGAGAGTGGGGAAACGCATCAGCCATCCGCTTGGCCTTCGTCATCCGTCGATGAGTCCGTCCGAGGCGGTGGTCGGTCGTCCATGACGGCCAGTTTGACCAGCATGGTGAAGAGGCGGCGCAGCCGGTCCTCGGCGTCGGGGCCGGGGTTGAAGTTCACCCTCGTCACGCGCAGTTCCGGTCCGGTCCTGCCGGGGTGCTTCGGTCTCCGCTGGCGCTCGCTGTCTCCCATAGGGGAAGCGTAGGACGGCGGTGGGACCGATACAGGCTCTTTAAGTACGTGGTGTCAGAATTGCCCCGACACACGAGGCAACCACTTCCCGCAGGGGGATTTCCGTTGCTCCGACAGGTCCACGACTAGGGGCAGGAACGACTGGTGGTTGGGAACTGCGGGAAGGGACCTCTCCCCGAGAGAGGGGACGGGAGGGTCCGTCGCCTGATCCTCGCTCAGGCCTCAGTGGGGATGGAAGGGCCCGTTGCGTTCGGCGATGGCCTTCATCTGTTTCCGCAACTGGGGCTCGAAGGGCCCTTTCCCGGGGCGCTCGTCCCAGATGCGCCTGATGGTCCCTTCGTCATGGGGCATCTTCTTGTTGCCACTTGCTTCATCAATCTGCCCCAGCACCTCTGCCACGATGTCGCAGCCGGAGGGAGCGCCCCTCGGCTTTATGCCAACCCAGTCCAGGACCGCAATGGTGAGCTGAAAATCGACAGCGCGCACGAGCCGGGCCGGTGTGACGGGGCGGCGGGGCGGGATAGGCTTCCGGCCGGGAGACCGCCGGCGCCTGCTGGCAACCTCGGCCCGCCACCAGGCGAGCGGGCTGGGGATGGACTTGCCCCGTTCATCAAGCTTCTCCCCGATGCACCCGAGAGCGTCAAAGTAGACCGGGTTGGACTGAGAGCGCTTGATGAACTTCCGCAACACGACCAGCCGTTGCTCGCCGTTGAGGGACACCCATTGGTCTGCCAGAGCGTTCGATACGGTTTCGGACTCCGACTCGACGTCGAACCGGGCCGCGACCGCCGGGGCGGAGCGGCGCATCGAGATGATCGCCCTGGACATCGCCGGCCACTTCGAGGAGAAAGTGCGCCCCAACGGCTTCAAGGCGCAGGTCGTCGCCCCGACCCGCGCCGCCGCGCTGCGCTACGCCGAGCGTCTGAACGACTTCGGCGTCCGGGCTTACCCCATCGTCACGACGACTCCCAACGACGGCCCGGAGTTCGACGCCGCGCGCGAGCTCGACCAGGACCAGACCATCAACGCGTTCGTCGATCCGGATGGGGAGCCGGAGGCGCTAGTCGTGGTCGACATGCTGCTGACGGGGTTCGACGCGCCGGTCGAGCAGGTGCTGTACCTCGACCGTTCGCTGCGCGAGCACGGGCTGCTCCAGGCCATCGCCCGCGTGAACCGGCGCTTCTCCCACGAGTGGGACGGCGTTCCCACCGAGAAAGCGTACGGCCTCGTCGTGGACTACCACGGCGTCTCCCGTGACCTGGAGCAGGCGCTTTCGACGTTCGAGTGGCCGGACGTGCAGGGCGCGATGACGGAGCTGGACGAGGACCCGGCGCAGGTCATCGAGTCGGCCGCTGTCCACGCGGAGTCCCACTTCAAGGGCCGGGATCTGAGCGACACGTGGGCGTGCGTCGCCGTCTTTGCCCCGGACGCCTCGACGGAGGGCGGCTTCAAGGCCGACCTGTTCGAGGGGTTCAACGCGGACTATCGCCAATTCTCTCGCCTTATGGACCGGTTCCTGCCCGACCAGCGCGCGCTTCCCTACGTGGACCGTCTGGCGCGGCTGACGGAAGTGCGCGCCTACGTGCGTGCGCAGTTCCTCCGCGAGGACGCGAACTGGACGGAGATCGGGGCGAAGGTGAAGAGACTGGTGGACCAGCGCATCGGGGCCCAGGCGCGGGAGCTGATGAAGCCGGTGTCCATACTCGACCAGGACTTCGAGCAGAAGATCGCGGCGCTGCCCCACGAGGAGGCCCGGGCCTCGCTCATGGAGCATGCCATCCGGGCGCAGATCCACGAGCGCCTCGCCGACAACCCCGTCTTCTTCGAGAAACTATCCGAGCGGCTCGCCCACATCATCGAAGACCTGCGCAACCGGCTCATCGACTCGGCCGAGGCGTGCCGGCGGTACGCGGCCCTGCGCTTCGAGATTCAGAGCGAGGCCGACATCGCCGCCGAGCACGGTCTCACGCCGGTGTCCTTCGCCATCTACGAGCTGCTCGACGGCCATTCCGAAGGACCAGCCCCCACCGACGCTGTGCGCGAAGGCCCGGACTCGTACCGGGAGCGCTTCGACGAGGAGGTCAAGCACGTCGCGCTCGCGGTCGAGGAGTCGCTCGACGGGCATAAGGCGGTGGTCGATTGGCAGTCGAACCTTGAGGTGCAGCGCGAGATGCGCCGGGACATCAAGCGCCAACTGCGAGAGGCCGGCGACTACTCGGAGGAGCGTCTCGATGAGCTGGCGGAGCAGATCGTCGAGCTGGCCCGTCGGAGGAGCGGGCAGTGACCGACCGAGACCGCGTCCGCTTCGGGGACACGACCATCGAGTATGAGGTGCGTCGCAGCGACCGGCGCCAGAAGACGGTCCAGATTACGGTGGACGGCGGCGGCGTGCAGGTCGCCGCGCCCTCTACTACGCTGGACAGCGAGCTGCAAGCCATCGTGCGCAAGCGTGCGCCCTGGATTCTCGGCCACGCATCGGGAGCGCTGTTGGAGGCCGTGCCGAAGCGCTTCGTCAGCGGCGAGACGCTGCCGTACTTGGGGCGCAATGTCCGGGTGCTCTTTGAGTCCGCGGACGTGCGCTTGCCCCAGGTCCGCTTCGACCACTGGCGGTTCCGGGTCGCCGTGCCGCAGGGCCTTGACGACGAAGCGCGCTACGAGCCTATCCGCCGCGCCATCGTCGCGTGGTACCGGGCCCGCGCTGCCGAGCGCTTGCCCGCCAGCGTTGAGCGCTGGCGGCTGCGGCTAGGCGCGGGAGAGATGCCGCGAGTGCTCATCCGCAACCAGCGCCAGCGCTGGGGCAGCTGCGCTCCCGACGGCGCGCTGCGGTTCAACTGGCGTGCCATGATGCTCCCGCCCGCGCTCATGGAGTACGTCGTCGTCCATGAACTGGCCCACCTGACAGTAAAGACCCACTCGACGGACTTCTGGGCCCTCGTGTCCAAAGCGATGCCCGACGCGCAGCGCCGCCGCCGCCGTCTGCGGGAGGCTGGCCAAGCGCTCCCCCTGTGACGCTCGCCGTACACGCCTGAAGCAGTAACTGGCACGCTCTACATTGCTTGCTCCATGGGGCAGCACATCGGCAGCAGCTACTTCCACCAGAGTCCGAGGGTGAGGATGCGTCGGAGCAGGCGCAGGTTCTCCCGCCGTATGCGCTCCTGCCGCGCCTACTCGCCTGAGTCCTTGCGGGGCCTGCCGCGCCGCCGGCCCTCCGACGCCCAGAAGTAGACGGCTCCGGCGGTACGTCGGACCTCGATGCTCACGCCCAACGTTTCCGCCGCCGCGTTGAGCCGCCGCCGGACGGCCTGGGTCGTCTCGCCTTCTCCGGGCGCCAGCTTCCCCGCTTGCCCAGGGGGCACGCCCTGGATGAACCCGACGTACTCCTGCAGCAGCGCAGCGCGCTGGCCCGTCACGGTATTCGCGCGCGCCTCGCCTATCGGAACAGTGTCGAACGTGGGCATCCCGTCCACCTCCTAGTGCAAGCGGGCCGCATCGGGGCAGCCGCCCTCTGAGGGCGCAGCATAACACCGTCGCCAGCGGCGCCATCTTCCTCCGGTCCCTCGGACGCACGGGTTGGGACAAGCGGCCGTTGAGTGGCGAACACATGTTCGCTACCATCGGCAGCCTGCGGGCTTCCAGCCCGAATCCGTCAGAGAGGAGGCGCGCCTCTTGCGGGTTGCCTGTGTGCTCATTACCCATCTGCGGGCCAAGGTCGAACTGCTGCGGCAGCCGGGCCTGAGGGACAGACTTGCCATCATCGTCGAGCGGTCGACGGGCCGCCCCGTGGTGGTCGACGCCCTCCCCGCGGTTCCCCATGTCCATGCGGGCATGACGCTGGAGGAGGCGCTGTCCCGGCACGCGGACATGGCCGTCCTCGAAGCGGACGAGCCCTCCTACCAGCGAGTGTTCCGCCAGGCGCTCACGGCCCTACAGGGAGTCAGCGACCGCGTGGAAGGGGCGGAGCTGGGGGAGGCCTACGCACGCCTGGACGGCCTCGAAGCCCTCTACGGCGGCGAGGACCGGGTTGTCGCCGCCCTGCTGGAGGCCGTTCCCCGATACCTTGCCCCGCGGGTCGGCGCGGCCGACGCCAAGTTCCCCGCCTCCGTCGCAGCCCGAACGAGCAAGGCGCTGGGCGCGGCCTGGGTCCCATCGGACGCAGCCGCCTTCCTTGCGCCCCACCCCATCGATCTCCTGCCCGTCTCTTCGGACGTGAAGACCGCCATGCGCCGTTTCGGCCTCCACGCCTTGGGAGACGTGGCCTCGATGAAGCGGGACCTCCTGCTCGACCAGTTCGGACGGGCGGGTGGAAGGGCATGGGACCTCTCCCACGGCGTCGACGAAAGCCCCCTCGTCTCCCTTGCCTATGAGGAGGCCGTCATTGAGCGCGTCTCCCTTCCATTCTCGTCCAGCTCCATGGAGTTCCTGACGGCGGCGGTGGACGCCCTCCTGAAGCGGGCCTACTCCCGGCCCCTGATGCGGGGCAGATATGCGGGCAGGGCCGCCCTGGAATGCATCCTCGACCGGGCCTCCCCCTGGCGGAAGACGTTCCACTTCAAGCAGGGTATCGGAGACTGGGAGCGGGCCTCCACCGTCATCAGGGGGCAGCTGCAGGCGGACCACCCCCAAGCCCCCGTCGAGGAGGCGTCCCTGACCCTCGCCGGCCTGGCGGGCGAGTCGGGGGCACAGATGGGGCTCTTCCCCGACCTCCGGAAGGACCGGGAGCGCCGTCTGGTCGAGACGGAGCGGCAGCTGCAGGCCCACGCGGGCGGCGGCCATGTCCTCCACCGGGTGGCGTCCGTCGCCCCCTGGCATCCGGTGCCGGAGATGCGCGCCCTGCAGATGCCCATCGACCCCGCGGGCGCGGACGCCATCAGGCCGCTCGCCACGCCCTCGCTCGTGACGGTCAGGGAGGGGCCGGACCACCAACCGGTTGCCGCGCGCCTGGGGAAGCAGTGGCGCGAGGTCGCCCGCATCGAGGACCGGTGGTGTTTCGACCTCTGGTGGCTCCCGAAGCCCCTGACCCGCGCCTACTACCGGGTGAGCTGGGAGGACGGGGGGCAGTCCACCTTGTTCCGGGACCAGCGGGGGCTCTGCTGGTATCAGCAGGACTCCTAGGCCTGAGCGCCGTCATGACAACCGGTTATGTCGAGTTGCACGCCAAGAGCTTCTACTCCTTCGGGGAGGGGGCGTCCCACGCCCATGAACTGCTGGCGCAGGCGAAGGAATACGGGTACGAATCCCTCGCCCTGACCGACGCCAACCTGTGCGGGGCGTTGGAGTTCGCCCGCCTGGCGGGCAGTCTCGGCGTCCAGCCCATCACCGGCGGGGAGCTGACCCTGACGGACGGTTCCCGCCTGGTCCTGCTGGCGAAGACGCGGGAGGGCTATGCCAACATCTCCCGGCTGTTCACCCTGGCCAACGCCGTCGACCGCAGGGCGCCCCGGCTCGACCCCGCGCATCTTCCCGACCATGCCGGCGGCGTGGTGCTCCTCACGGGCGGCAGGGACGGGCCGCTGGCGAAGCTGGCGCTGGGGGGGAGGCATACGGACGCCCGCGATCTGCTCGCCGGCTACCGATCGTGGTGCGGCCCCGACTCGGTCTACGTGGAGCTGCAGCAGAACTTCCTCCAGGGGGACACGAGGCGAAACCGCGAGCTGGTCCGGCTGGCCGACGATATGCACGCGCCGGTCGTCACCACCAACGATGTCCACTACCACGCTCGGGGGCGCTACCGGTTGCAACACGCGCTGGCGGCCGTGAGGCGGAACACCACCATCGACCGGGCGCTCCCCTTCATCAGACCCAACCACCACCTGCGCCTGAAGCCTTCCGCCCAGATGCAGAGGCTCTTCCGGGAGCGCCCCGATGCCGCCGCCAACACCCTGCGGATCGCGGAGCGGTGCGCCTTCAACCTCGGTTCCGACCTCGGCTACACCCTTCCCGACCCCAGCGTGCCAGAGGGGTATACCGCTGAGGGCTACCTCTGGCGGCTCTGCATGGAGGCGGCCCAGCGGCGCTACGGGGCCGTGTCGACGCAGGTCAGGGAACGTCTCGAAGAGGAGTTCCGGCTGATACGCAGACACCGGCTCGCGGGGTTCCTGCTCCTCTACCGGGAGATCGCGCTGCTCGCCCAGGCGATCACGGAGGAGAAGGGGTTGGCGCCCCCGGAAACGCCCCTGGAGGAGCGTCCGCCGGGCAGGGGCCGGGGCTCCTCGGTTGCCCTGCTGGCGGGCTACCTCATCGGCATCAGCCACGTCGACCCCCTCCGGTGGGACCTGACCCTGGAGCGGTTCATCTCCGAGGACATGACCATGCTCCCCGACATCGACCTCGACTTCCCGCGGGCGATACGGGACGAGCTGGTCCGGCGGGTGCACGAGCGCTTCGGGCAGGAGTTCGCCGTCCTCACGGGCGCCATCGCCACCTACTCGGTGAAGGGCGTTATCCAGGACCTGGGCAAGGCCCTGGGCCTGCCGAAGGACGACCTGCGGCTCCTCTCGCGGCAGCTCCACTCCCAAGACGGCGCCGACCTCCGCGACGAGATGCTCAGCCTGCCCGCCTTCCGCGACCGGGTGGATGCTCCGGGCTGGCGCGACCTCGTCGAGCTTGCCCCCCAGCTGATGCACGCGCCTCGAAGCCTGGGACAGCACGTCGGCGGCATGGTCCTCAGCGACTCTCCCATCCCGGAGATGGTGCCGGTCCGCGCAGGCGCGATCGACGGGCGCTTCATCATGGACTGGAACAAGGACAGCGTGGCCGACGCCAACTTCGCCAAGATCGACCTCCTCTCCCTCCCCGTGCTCGACCAGATCGAGGAGGCCCTCGACCTGATCGAGGGGCGAGAGGGGCGGAGGCCCGACCTGAGCAAAATCGACCCCGAAGACCACCACGTGTACGACATGATCAACGAGGGCAGGTCGAAGGGCATATTCCTGCTCCAGTCCCCTGCCCAGCTCAAGATGGGGCAGCGCCTCCGCTCCCGCAACCTCCTCGACCTCGCCTACCAGGTCGCCCTCATCCGGCCGGGCGTCGGCGTCCAGGGCAGCGCGGTGAGCCGGTTCGTGGAGCGCTACCGGCACGGCGTCCCCTGGGACTACGACCACCCGCTGGAGAAGCGCGCCCTGGAGCGGGGGTACGGCGTCATCGTCTGGCAGGAGCAGGTGGTCCAGCTGCTCGTGGACGTGGCGGGGATGACCGCCGCCGAGGCCGACGAGGCGCGCAGGGCGTTCGCACGTCCCAACAACGAGCACCTGGTCGCCATGCACTGGGAGCGGTTCCGGCAGGGAGCGGCCGGGAACGGCGTCCCCGAAGAGACCGCCAGGAAGATATTCGCCAAGATCAACGGCCACTACATGTTCCCGGAGTCCCACTCCCACGCCTTCGCCGTCACCGCGTACCAGGCGGCATGGTTGAAGCGCCACCACCCCGTGGAGTTCTTCACGGCGCTGATGAACAACCAGCCGATGGGCTTCTACCCCATCGAGACCCTCAAGGAGGACGCCAGGCGCTTCGGCATCCCCTTCCTGAACCCCTGCGTGAACCGCAGCGGGGCGCGGTGCATCCCCTCCGGCGACGCCGTCCTGCTGGGCCTCCGGTCCGTGAAGGACATCGGGGAGGAGTCCGCGGGAGTGCTGGTGCGGGAGCGCGAGCAGCACGGTCGCTATCGGAGCGCAGCCGACCTCGTGCGGCGCACGGGGCTGAAATCGCAGGCGGCGCTCTCGCTGGCGATGGCGGGGGCCTTCGACGGCGTGACGCCCAACCGGAGAGAGGCCCTGTGGGACTGCGGGCTTGGCATACGCCCAGCGAAGAACGGCCAGAGGGCGTTCGCGCTGGCCGCGGACGGCGGGGCGCCAGCCTTCGCCGACTTCTCAGACGAGGAGAAGATGATGGGCGAATACCGGGTCATGGGCGTCTACCCGAAGGGGCACGTCATGGAGTTCGTGAGACCTCGGCTGCGCCCGGAGGTGCTGCCCGCCGCAGCCGTCGAGACGGCGTGCGAAGGCGAGGAGGTCCTCGTGGCGGGCTGGCCAGTGGCGAGGCAACACCCGAGGGGCAAGTCGGGCACGGTGTTCGTGACCGTGGAGGATGAGACAGGGGATGCCCAGCTCATCCTGTGGCCGCGGGTGTTCGCCCGGTATAAGCGGGAGTTGGAGAGCCGGTTGGTCGTTGCCCATGGCGCGGTCTCGCGCTGGGACGGGATCACGAACGTCATCGTCTCCCGGTTGGAGCGCCTGGCGACGCGGGCTCCGCTGCCGGCCGCGCACGACTGGCGCTAGCTGGGTCCGCCGCACTTCACTCACAGACCACCCCGTCGTCGTTCCCATCATGCATGTAGGGGTACGCGGGATGACCGCGCCGGACGGGGGCGATGCCGTGACTCCGCGCCTCCGCGCAGGTGATGCGGCCGTTCCCGTTGTCATCGTAGCGTTGAAGGGCATCGCCGGTCTGCCCGCCTCCCGCAGTGGGAACGGGCGTCACCGTCTGGACCGGACGACCCTGCTGTACCGTCATTGCGGTCGATGCGCAGCCCGACAGGATGCTCTCCAGCACGTCGCGCTCGCGTTGATCGATGGTGAGGGAGTATCGCTGACGCACCTTGACTACGCGGCTCGCGAACCAGCAGTGGTTCAGATCGGGGAGCCATTCCGCCGCGCCCTTGCCGCTCTTCTGCGAACGGTTCACCGCAGGGCTGGCCAGCGTCAGGTTCAGCAGGTCGGAAGCGAACCGCCGCTTCGCGGCGGCATCCGCTGCGCAGAGGCCGCTGTCGTGGGCCTTGGAGCGTGCGGCGATGTGCTCGATGTCGGTCTGGGACGTGGTGTCGTTTGATTGGAGACGTTATACGTGCTCAATCAAGTCGCACGAGAGGTTTCGCTCCAATAGCCCTGTTGCCACACCACTATTAGAGCAACCGCTCTCTTGCCCTAAAACTATCAGGGCCAAACACAACCGAGATCCCCAACTCATAGGTCGAATGTATGAGGACGGAGATGTTACGATAGACACCTCGGTCAGCACCTCGTTTAATTACGCGACCGGTGTTTTCCAATGTACTGGCCGCCTAGCTTGAGGAGGATTGCGGACGCTCTGCTGGCAGGAAGGGGTAATGTTGGGACTGTTGTCGCATGGTTGCAATCCGCCGACAGGCCCCGCCTGAACCGTCCAATACTCGGAATCGGCGGAACGCCGCAGGTGGAAAAGGAGAGGCTTATGGAAGAATTGCAAACCATGTCCGAAGTCGAACTCCTCCAGACCCATAACGCCGTCATTACCGAATTACGGTATCGGGGCGTGGTCCAAACGAATAACAACCCCATTGGCGACTACACGGAGTGGTTAGTCTGTAAACACTTGGGCTTGGAGCCGCAGCCAAACTCACAGAAAGCCTTTGATGCTACTGGGCCTGACGGCATCCGCTATCAAATCAAGGGCCGCCGCTCAGCAACTAGGTCGGTTCAGTTTAGCCCCATCAGAAACCTTGAACAACGGGGCTTTGATTTTGTAATTGCAGTTGCATTTAACGAGGATTATTCCATCCAATTCGCCGTCAAGGTCGAATTTGCCGCGGTTTCCACACTGGCGCGCTATCGCTCTCATATCAACGGACACGTTTTGATTTTGACGGACAACATTGTGGAGCAATCCGGTGTAGAAGACATTAGCAATCTTATTGTTGACTAAGCCTTTTTTGAGCGGGGGGCATGATTTAGGAGCAACGAGATTTGTTAGAGCAAAGCCTCGTACAAGGAGTGCGTGATGAACATGGCGAACAAGCATGAACAATTGGTCAAAATTAGAATAGGAACAAAACATCCAGCCATTTTGTTGTTTCGTGATGAGAGCAAAAGGACTATATCTCCCACTGTCGAAGACCATTCCGGGGTCGCCATTTATCCCGACCTGGTTAGAGTAAGGACCATGCCTCAAGATATAGGTACCGATAGGGGTGGATTCGAGATTTGTTCGCAGGAGGTGGGAGAAGTCATCAATCTTCCTCCAATCGAAGAGTTGGACGAGAACGAGATTGTCTTCGTAAGTGGATTTGTAGTCGCTGCCTTAGAAGCGAAGGGTGAATATCGCTACTCAGGACGAGTGGTGTCACCAGGAAAGACCAAGCGTGGCGAAAACGGTTTTCCAGAATGCGTTCTCTCATGGACGACAGTACGAGCAGGATGATGCCAACAGAGCTGCTCGGCCTCCTTTCGCTGACTTGCCACCGGGTTCCCGCCTGCGCGGGAACGAGACGATCGGCGGACTCTTTCGTGCCAACCGCGTATTGATGACCGTGGCGAAAGCGCGAGGGCTACCATGAACTCGTGGGAGGCAGTCGACGAAGTCGCCAAATGGTTTTCAAGGACCTTAGGTCTTCGTTCACCAGCTGCACGTAAGATTCAACAAATTCAACGGGCGCTCCGGCTGGCCGCGCACGACTGGTGCTAGCTGGGTCCGCCCCGCTCACTCACAGACCACGCCGTCGTCGTCCCCGTCATTCATGTAGGGGTACGCGGGGTGACCGCGCCGGACGGGAGCGACGCCGTGATTCCGCGCCTCCGCGCAGGTGATGCGACCGTTCCCGTTGTCGTCGTACTGTTGGAGTGCATCGCCGGTCCGTCCGCCTCCTAGAGCGGGGACCGGGGTCGCAGTCTGGGCCAGACGGGATTGGTGCACCACCATCGCGGTTGACCTGCATCCCGACAGGATGCTCTCCAGCATATCGCGTTCGCGCTGATCGACGGTGAGGCTGTACTGCTGGCGCACCTCGACCACGCGGTTCGCGAACCAGCACTGATTCAGGTCGGGTAGCCACTCCGCCGCGTCCTTGCCGCTCTTCTGCGAGCGGTTCACCGCTGGGCTGGCCAGCGTCAGGTTCAGCAGGTCGGAGGCGAACCGCCGCTTCGCTGCGGTATCCACCGCGCAGAGGCCGCTGTCGTGGGCCTCGGAGCGCGCGACGATGTGCTCGATGTCGGTCTGGGATGTGCTCTCGAACCATGTTCCGGTATACGGGCCGTAGATGACGCCGCCATGCTCGCGACGATGCGCGGCTCGACGGACTGCGAATAGGGGTAGTCGTCGGAGTCGTACGGCGAACAGCGATGCTCAGGGGCGACTGTAAGGCCCCGCCAAGTCCCGGAAGTAGCCGTGGTCTCCGTTGTCGCCCTTGGTTCAGGCGTCGGCGTGGCCACCGTAGCCAGCGTGGCGGTGGGTAAGGTCGGTGAGGCTGGGGGTGTAGTCGAGGACGGCGGGACGGCCGGGGAAGTGGCAGCGACGGTGGGAGCCGATTCAGGGGCCGAGGGAGTGTCGGTCGGGACAATCTCGGGTATCGCGGTGGCGGGGTCACACGCTGTGAGCGCTACGACCAGCAGCAATAGGGAGGAAGGGCGAATCAACACCCATGACCGGCCCGGCCTTGCTCCTGAACGCTGGTACCACGTGCCGCGCTAGAAGGGCTACGTAAGCGCCTGTCGCTTCTGGTGCCATCCCGCTGGCGGAGAATGCCGCGCAGGGAGACAGGACAGCGGCACGTACATCTCCCCGCCTGTGCGTTTGACATCACTAATTGAGAATTTGCTTCCCATGATTGGAGAGGAGCTAACGCTGTTCGGGCTAGAAACTCCCGAACACTAGAGATTGAGGCCACTCGACATAGAAGACTGGTCCGAAAAAGCCAAACATTAGCAAAGCCAATAGAGCAGCTGGGACCAGACTCCACAGCTGGCGACGTCCCCGAAACCGGACGTTTGCTAGACCAAATACGGCGGCGAAAAGAACAGACCCAAGCGGCACTCCTACCACGAGCACCGCTGCGAAGAACGCGCCGAGCCATCCGGAGACGATGAGTAGCCGCAATGCGGCAGTACGATCGGTGCCGGACCTCATACCGATGTCCATGATTCCAGGCTGCGCCTGCCGCTCCGTAAGCTCTTGTAGCAGGTAGACTGCCAAGAGGGTTATCAACGCCAGGGACACCCACGTGGGCAAGAAGCGGCTAGCGGCCATGGCAAAGCTTCGGGTTTCCATGAAGGACCAGATTGAGACGGCCAGCAGCAGCAACGGGAAAACCGTCTCCAAGCGCCACTGAAATCTGAACCGTGGCGCCCATGTGCGACTCGGTCGGGCCCGATGCGTCGGTGTCGTTCCAGAACTACCGATGAGGCTCGGTGACGACAATGGGACCTGCTCAGAGCCAGGTCGGTCGACCTTGCCGGTGTCTAGTAGATTCTCGTCAAACGTTGTCTTGCGCATTGCGACAAGCAGCGCGGTGATAGTCCCAACCACAAAGATCAGCAATATGATGAAGAGCGGTCGAGTTACCATATCCAACCCATAGGCCTGAACCGATTTCCAGAGGTTGTCCTCAACAATCGGTCCTAGAACGAACCCCAGAATGAGCGGTGGGCGCGGCCATGCCCACCACTTCATGGTGAGGCCAAGGGCGCCAGTGGCGAGGACAACCAGAATGTCGCCCCAACTGTTGTTGGTCTGATAAGCTGCCGAGAACATAAGGGGGATTAGTGCTGCTGCGAGCAATGGGTAGGGGATAAGTGTTAGCTTGGCCAATTGTCCGGTTGCGACCAACCCGAGCATGGTTATCATCAGGTTGCCAATGGCCAGAGTAACGATCAGCGCCATGGTTACATCGAGATTCTGACCCGCATCAAGCATGCCAGGGCCTGGTGCCACGCCAAAAGCGGCCATTGCCACTAGGATGATTGCCCACGAAAGCCCACCTGGAATACCGAAGGCAATTGAGGGGATAGCCTGCCCTGCCTCCTTTGAATTCTGCGCAGACTCCGCGAACAGAACTCCATCCAAGTCACCTTTCCCGAAGTTCGACTTGTCTTTGGTAAACGCCATCCCAAAAGCATATGAAAGCCAATCGATCACCGCACTGCCTATGCCGGGCACGGCTCCGACGAACACGCCGAACAGGCTTTGGCGGATAACCATCCGCCAACGTCGGATGCCGTAAAGAGCCCCATTGAAAACGTCTCGTGTGGAAATCGAACCGGGCGGGGAGACAGGTCGACCCCTCATAGTGAGATCAATGAGTTCCGGCAACGCGAAGATGCCAAGGGTGAGTGGAATCAATGGGAGCCCATCGAACAAGTAGAGTGCACCAAGGCTGAAGCGAGCGTCGCCGGCGATTGATGACGTTCCAACGGAGCCGAGGAAGAGACCAAGAGCCGCAGCAATGAGTCCTTTGATCATGGCTCCGCGACTCAGGATCGCCACCATTAGCACGCCAAAGAGCGCCATCACTGATATCTCTGGGAAGGAGAACCGAAGCATGATCGGCCGGAGGATGGGCAGGACCGCCAGCAGGCTTAGTGCGCCGACAACGCCTCCGAGAGCTGAGACGCTATAAATCGCGCCGAGGGTCCGGGCTCCCTGCCCTCGCATTGCCAACTGGTGGCCCTCAAGGAACGTTACCTGTGTGGCAGCTCCCGGATACCCCAGGAGTACTGCTGGGATGGAGTCCAGGGTATTGCCCAGCCCAGCCATCGCTGCTAGAAAAGTAATCCCTACAACCCTATCCACGTCACTAAACAGTAGGATGGGCAGCACTATAGCCATGATGGTCGGGCCGCCGACACCGGGAATGACTCCCAGCGCGCCCACTATCAGGACTGCCGCCACCACCACCACCCAGTACAGAGGGTCAGCCAGAAAGCTTAGGTTGGCGATGTAGTCGCCCATGCCTATGGCTGTTCTAGCTTTCGGGTATGTTGAGTTCGCATTCGGGCAGGTAACGCTGAGCCTCGATCAGCGTACCTCTCACATCACTCAAGGCATCTGCTACGAGTTCTTGCATTTCTTCCCCGCGCCGAACGTCCAGCGGTTCCTCATCGCCGCGCAGTGTGACGAGATTGTGAAGGAACTGCTCGTCATGGAACATGTCGAAAAGCACATTCCTTAGGAACGCAACGTATTCTGGCGGAGTGCCCGGAGGGGCATGGACGGAGCGATGCTGGGGACCTAGAGAGTCGGCAGAGAGGCGTCGGTAGAGCTGCTGTTGTTCTGGAGCTAGCAGCTCGGTGATATACATTAGGTCTGACGGCAAGTCCAACTCTGAGTTTGCTTCGAAAACGGCCGTCCCTTCCGGGTTGACGTATGCAAAGGGCTTGATGAAGCCGCTTGTCAGCCATCCCGGGCGGTCGATCGGCAATGTGTACCAGCCACTGCTGCTGCCGGACTGGTAGTCGCCGCGTTCCAGCGACAGCCACTTAGCTGCTCGGTTGCCATCGAACCCGTACTTGATTTCTATCGGTAGGTCGAGCCACTCCTTCACGGCCCGCTCTCTAGCAGTGCCCATCGTGCATATGTCACTCGTGCCATAAGTAAAGGTGGGTCCACCTGCAGAGCCTTGGCCAACCGCATCCTGAAGGCGGTCGTAGGGAACATTATCGCGGACGAACCAAATGGAGGTCTGACCCTGGAAACCAATCAGAACGTTGGCTTCCCGTATGTCGTAGTCCCAACCGGGCCTAGTCATTTGGTTGCCCGCGTTCACCGCGGTGAAGACGCCGAGAGTTGTGCCGTCAGGCCGAGCGTTGTAGAGGGCCATTGCTCCTACGAGCCCACTCGCGCCTGCACGGTTGACGACGACGATTCTCGGATCACCCGGCAGGAACCTGCCAAGATGACGTGATATGAGACGACCGAAAATGTCGGCACTGCTGCCTGCAGGCCAGTTGATTACGAGGCGAACCGTTTTGTCCTCATAGGTCACAGCGGGGGCCGTTGGCTGTGGCCCAGTCGGAGTCGCGGTCGGTATTGCAGTCGGCATCGCGGTCGGCATCGCAGTCGGCTGATTGCCCTGCATTGAACCGTCAGCAGTGGACGTAGTCTGAGGAGGCGGAGTGGAGGTGGGCGTAGCCTGAGGGAGTGGAGTAGGAGTTGCCGCGGGAGCAGGGTCGTCTGAACTGCAGGCGCCAAGAAGCCCCAAGAGAGCCACTGTCAACAGTCCGTATAGCAGGACCTTCCATGTCACAAGCGCTCGGACAGCAATGCTCTTCATGGCTACCTCCCTTGGTCACCGAGCTGGAGCGCCTGTCCTAGACTTCGCTCCGCCTATCGCACTCGCCGGCGGAAACTTGGGCCTAGTCGAGTCCGAAGAACCGGACGGCGTTGCCAGCCGCCAACAAATACTTCTCATCCTCTGGCACGCCATCGGTCTGCATCTCGAAGTACTCACGGGAGTTCGGCCAGCGAGTGACTAAGTGAGGGAAGTCGGTGGACCAGAGCATCCGGTCTATGCCAACCTCGTGTCGCTGCTTGACCCCGGCACGGTCCTCGAAGAACCCCCAATAGGCATGCTCTCGCAGGTAATCGCTGGGCCTGTTCTTTAGCAGCTTCAGCCCAAGGAACCGCTCTGCCCAGAATCGGTTAACCTCGTACTCGTGATCGATCTGCTCGTAGTAGTAAGGGAGCCAACCGACATTGTTCTCCGCCCAGTAGATTCTGAGCTTCGGGAACCGCTCAAACAAACCCGAGATGACCATCTGGGCAGCTTCCAAGGCCCCTGAGTGATAAGGGCCCTGCCGTGCGAGGCGCTGCACCAAGTCTGTCGGCGGTTTGCCTTCCCCTTCTGGCTCCCGTGGGTATTTGAGCAAGGCCACCTCACGCGCTCCGACCTTGGCCGGAAAGGCCGTGTGCACGATAAGCGGCATACCCATGTCCACCGCAGCTGCCCAGAACCGATCATCCTCATCGCTGGGATAGGTCCCGCCACTTGGGTAGGTAGAAAGCCATACTGCCTTCAGCCCCATCCGGGCGCATCGTTCCATTTCTGCTATGTCGTCATCAGCGCCGATATTGGGGAGAACCGCGACGCCGATGAGGCGCTCCGGATCTACGACGCAGTACTCTTCGGCGAAGTAGTCGTTGAAGCCTTTGACGATGGCAAGAAACGCCTTCTTGTCCCGTATGCCCCTGTTCCGGACTCCGAGGGCGAATAGCACTTCCGCATCGAGGCCATCCTCGTCCATCTCTCGCAGTCGCTGCTCTGGCCCGCCGGTTCCAGGCGTGTTATCATAGCTCACGCTGGTTGGATCGAACTGCTCGGGAGGCCCACCGGCGTACCAACTCGTGCCGCCGTAGGTGAGGGGATGACCCTCGGTTATGACGGCATCGCGCCCGTCCGGCAGCTTGATGCGACGCGGCGCGCGGTCCCGGTATTCGGCGGGCACTCGGTGAGTCCACATCTCCGGTGGTGACTCGAAGTGTCCATCCGCTGAGATGAACCGATAGGCCCTGGCCATACATCGCCTCCCGGGACACTACTCAGCCCGGACCCACCACTGTCGATTTGGAGGTAGCCGAGTATGGAACATATGCGTTATAGGCCTGACCCGAAGACCTGTCAAGAGATTGCGGCGTTATCCGTAAATATCCGGCAGTGCCTCTCTCCTCTCCCCAGGGGCGGTCGTACCAGGTGACGAAAAACGTCTGAGAGGCATGGACGCGAAGATGCGGATGGAGGCGTTTGGTTACGCTAGCCGCAGCACGAACGGGGAGGCGGACATGCGCGGCATATCCTACCAGCAGTTCCGAAGAGTCTAGTGGCGCTCACCGAGGATTTGGCCCCACAGGAACACCCGACCCCGGCGGATTATCAGGACAGCTGCCTCTTCCATGACTTCCGTGGACAGCGTCCGAAGGTCAGCTTTCACTCCCGATCCCAACTGGAGGTCTCAGTGAAGAACCAGGTCGGGTTAGCAGTGTTGCTCACGCGTCATATGCCTGATGCCGTGACTAGTTGACGGGACGGCGGCTCGCATACCAGCCAGCTTCCCGCAAGATACCGCGGAGGTAGGCGACTTGCCCGACGTGCTGGATTGTGTCGCTGACCACCATTGCCAGAATGTCTGCGACGGCCATTCGCCTACCGTTCGGGTAGATCGGATCGCGAGTGGTCTCGAATTCGTCTGGCGAGAGGCTGTCCATAACCTCACTGCCGCGTTTCCTCACGGCAATGTGGTACTCCAGCAGCGTGGAAGCATCCACAGGGTCGAAGCCGCCGACCTCCTCGGTGGTAATGTGAAGAGCATGCTCTGCGTTGGGAAAACGGCTGTTCCAACCGTCCCGCTCCCACACGGTCGGACTGCCGCTGATTAACGCCAAGTAGTCGTCTTGGACTTTCGCTAGGTGCCAGGTCAGCCAGCCAATCGGGTTGGTTCCTAGGCCCGCTGGCTGAGCGCGCAATTCCTCGCGTGTCAGCCCCTCAACTGCCGGGATGAGAACCCCGTCGGCACGCTTCATCACGACCGTCCAGAACGATGGCGCATCCAAGAATCACGAACTCCTTGCTGGTTGGCAGAAAACTACCAGCATGAGATGAGGTGCACGAGACAGGCTCCCCCCAAACTGGTCAGCGACGCTCCTCGCGATAGAACCCGAACGCCTTATAGGCGGCCACGTCGCTAATGCTGAACAGGATTGCAGGCTCTGTTTTCGAGACGTTCCGCAGCTTGTGCCATCGCCAGGATGGAAGAGTAAACGAGTCTTTAGGCCCCCACTCGACAGTCCGAGAATCGGTCAAATCGACCACGGTCTCGCCTTGGCCCTGAACCACACTATAGCGAAAGTGTCCCATGTGGCGGTGCACGCCGGTTTCTTCGCCAGGGCGAAGCATCTGAATCTTCGCAGTAGTCGTTGGGACCACGGGGCCGCCGGTGGTGGGGTTCGTGTATTCAAGGATGACGCCGTCGTACTCGTCGGCTTCCTCGCACTTGGCGGACTCCATTAGCGCGGCATACGTGTCTGCCCACGGATAGGCCATAGGCGCAGGTTCTGAGGTCGGAACGGCCCCTGGCGGACGAAGGTTGCCGTAGCGTCGACCGGCGTAACCTTGCGTGTGTGTGACCGGCTGCGCGTAACCCTCGGCCCAGTATTCTCGGAGCCGAGGGCCAAGTAACTGGACCATAGCTATATCAAGGATATCCATCCATATCACGGGTTCGGTGCCAGGGTTCGTGTGATCATGCCAGCCCCAACCAGGCTGGACCAACAGGTCACCTGGATTCATGAACGCCTGCTCACCATTGGTGGTCGTGGAAGCCTCACCCGTGCCCTGCATGACGAACCGCATAGCCGATTGCGTGTGCCGGTGAGCGAGTGCGGTCTCGCCAGGCATCACCACCTGGTACCCGCCAAGGTTGCGGCGTTCGACCTCTGGGCCGATAGTCACCACTTCGCCAGCTTCCATTAGAAGGGGATAGATGTCATCCCACTTCAAGAGGGAGGGTTGCTCTTCGGCACGAGGACTCAAGTCCATCATCCAATAGCCACGGAGGCCCATCTGGATGAGCTTGTCGTTCAAGTCTTGCAGACGCTGTTCCTGGGATCGCTCCACTGACGATGCCATGCTTCCCCCTTGACGTAGCGCGGGCAAGGCGGTTTCGTCCATGCCCGCGCTACAGCTATCCGCGCGAGTCCGGCAGGAGATTAAACCGCTGCCATCTGCTCAGCCTCAACTAGAGGGCGGTACTTGTCACAGAGCGCCTTCCAGCGGTTGACTCTCTTCTGGGTTCGCTCGATCAGAGCTTCCGTGTGCTTGAGGATGGGTGTACGAGTTGGGCCAGGGTTGATGTAACCGGCCAACTCGTGGTTCAGGAAGCCCGCGCTGCCCTCGCTCGGGTCGGGCCTCCCGCCGCCGCCGTCGCCCATAATCTCCCCGATGAGCGCCTGCGCTGCCTCGTCCTCGCCGCGTTCGATAAGGTTTCGCAGGTGGAGGACCGGCCATGGGCCGAGCCAAGCGTCGATCGACCAGCACCCCGCTGCTCCAAGACGAGCGAAGGGGAAGAGTTGGCCCTGGTTCACGAAGATGCTTATCTTGTCTTTGACGATCTTCTGAAGCTGAATGAACTGGCGTGTCTCGTGGTGGCTGTCCTTCATCCCAATAATGTTGGGACTCTCCACAATCTTCTTGAAGGTGTTCACTCCGATATGCACTTTGTGGTTCACGGGGTTGTGGTAAATCATGAACCCGAGGTTAGGGAACATGTCGGCGACCTGGGTGTAGAACTCGCCGATGTACTGCTGGCTCTGCTCATCGTAATAGGGGACTCCAAGCAGGGTGCCGTCTGCGCCGATCTCTTGGAGAAACTTGAGCTTCTGGACGACCTCGCGGGGATTGGGACTGGTGGTCCCAATCATCAGAGGAACTCTCTTTTCGGTTGCTTCTACAGCTGCTACCGCAAGGGTCTTCCATTCGTCGAAGAACAGGTTGTAGCACTCACCAAAGCTTCCTGTGGTGGTGATGACATCTACTCCGTCCTTGATGATGCGGTCAATGCCAGCCTGAAGGTTGTCCACGTCGACAGTCGACGTGGCGTTGAGATCGCCGGCATCCGGAGACGCGAAAGACGGCATCATCGCCATCACACCATGTAGGTCCTGTGGAGTCAGCATCTCAAACCTCCTTAGTATTGTGGTCCTTGAGCCCTGTACGCCTTATCCTGCCGGCCCGCGACTGGCGCTGAAGAGTCCCCGCCTCCTGGGATTATTGTGGGAGAGGATCGCATCGCGCCTCCCGTGCAAGCCCTTGCCCCGATTGGGACAATTGTCTGGGACTCTAGTGCCCTGAAACTGCAATGTCAAACCCGTGTGCGCACTCACAATATAGGAGACGGCGAGGGCCTTGAGCACCCCCGGGTGGTGTTGCAGAAGACAGTCCCTCGGGCTCTACCAGCCAAGGGACTGGTGCGAGCGTTCCGTGAGTGTAGCAGCGCTCCCGCCGCCGCAGCGTGCGGTGCGCACGCTCCACGTAGCCATTGAGCTTGGGCGAGTGCGGCGGCAGGACGAACAGCCGGATGCCGCGCCCGGAGCAGGCCTGCTCGGACTCACCCTGGAACTCCGGTCCTCCACCCACCGGACCGTCTTGAGGGGGAACAGCAGCCACGCCTACAGCGCTTCCAGGAGGCGTGTCGCGCTCGCTGCCTTGCCGAGGATCCGGCCGACCGTGGAGGTCGAGACTGGTCAGCCTTCTCCAGAGGATAACGGCGCTCCAAGAGCGCGGCGACTTCGGTGGCCGTGAATCCGCTCAGACGGAGCTTCCCCCACCGGCGCGGGTCGCACAGCCGCTGGGCCACCGGCGCGCTCATAGGGGCCTTCCTTCAGGACCTACTCACCCGAAGGATGCACCTTTCCTCATCCGCCTGTCTGCCTCAAGTCTGAAGGAATGCACACCGTTGACAAAGGGGGCTGGCAAACCTAATCTTGCCCCGCCATAGGTGGGTCCGGCTTTGTGACGAGCCGGCCAACCTAAATTTGAGTCCTCGCGCAGGTTGCCACCGACTCCTATTTGTCCGTGGGAGGTCAGTAATGACTGAGGATTGGGGGGGTCAGGCCCGCTTTGACGGCCTCCACGAGCGATTCGCTCAGTTTGGCCTCAGCGGCTACTGGCAACGAGAAGGAGTGCGTCCAGTAGACCTCCCGGCATCTCTGTGGCGATGGGCCGATATCCAAGGTCCCTTGGAGGAGGCCCGCACAATTGTGCGCCTGCCGGAAGATACCGATCAACGCGTAGTTGGGTTGTCCAATCCTGCGGCCGGAGGCATGAGCAGGGGGCTTTCTATGGCGTTTCAGATGCTGAATCCCGGGGAGACCGTCAACTCTCACCGGCACACCCCGACCCAGATGAGGTTTGTGGTGGACGGCCATGGCGCCTACACCACATCCGACGGCGAACAGCTACTCATGGCGCCTGGTGATCTGCTGGTGCAGCCGAATTGGTCTTGGCACGGATCCACCAATTACAGCGAGGAACCATCCATCTGGATCGACGCCCAGGACCGCAATCTCGTGATGTACCTAGGCGCCTTCTTGCGCGACATGTGGGGTGAAGGCGGCGTGCAGCCTACGACCAAGTCCGAGGGGTACTATAGCCGCAAGTTCGGCATGGTGCGTCCCGATACCGCGATCAACAGCAGCGCCGCCGGGATGTACCCCATCCCGCCTATCCGTTACAAATGGGATGAGACATTCCAGGCGTTGAATAAGATGGCGGAGGCTGGCGAGCACAACCCGCATGACGGTGTCCTCTTGGAATACACGAACCCCATCACCGGCGGGCATACTGTGCCGACTATGAGCGCGTGTATCCAGATGCTTCGCCCCGGCGAGGAGACGCGTTCTCATCGCCACACGGGCTCCACGATGTACCACGTTGTGCAGGGCCAAGGCGTCACCTCGGTTGGGGGAGTGAATCTAAAGTGGGATCGAAGGGACTGTTTCTCAGTGTCTCCATTTGAATGGCACCATCACTGCAATACGTCGACAGACCCTGCAATTCTCTTTTCAATCAATGATCGCCCCACCCTTGAAGCGTTACAGTTGTATCGAGAAGAAGCCCGGTAACGGCTAAGCTATTCTGCTCCAGAACTGCTGACAAAGGAGTGAATCATGGCACAAGACTACAAGATGATATCCGGCGACTCCCACTTAGACATCGTCCCAGAGCGTTGGAGGGATCGAGTCCCAGAGCGTTGGAGGGATCGCGCTCCTCGTCTGATACAACTCCCGAATGGCAACGACGCCTTCATCGTGGAAGGAAGCCCTCCCCACAGCCCTGGCTTGCAGATAACAGGAACCGGTACGAACTACGCGAAGCACGATGTCAGCGGGATTACTTATGAGGGACCTGGCACTGGGACGCCCGAGAGGCGGCTGGAGGAGCAGGATCAGGACGGCGTTGGCGCCGAGATCATGTACACGCACCCTTCATATCTGAATTCCTGGCGAGGAATCAGAGATAACGAGCCCTACCTAGCGTGCATTCATGCCTACAACACTTGGCTGGCCGAAGAGTACTGCATTGTCGCTCCGAACAGGCTGATTGCAATGGGATTGATTCCCAACACAGGCGTGGATGATGCCATAGCCGAGTTGGAGTACTGCGCAAACGCAGGATTTAAGGGAGTCTGCATCTACAGGTTCCCCAACGGAAAAGGGTACCCCAAGGCGGAGGATGACCGGTTCTGGGCAGCCGCCCTGGACTTCAAAATGCCCATCACTCAGCACACTAACGGAGGCACCACCAGGTTTCTCAAAGAAGGGCCTGTATTTGACTACGGTAATTCCGGCGCAGACGCCGTCCCCGGACGCGATCCCGTGAGCCTGATGATGCGATTCTCTGGCGACATGCCGATGGCCCCATTGCAGATGGCCTACGCGGGAGTCTTTGACCGCTTCCCGAAGCTCAAGGTCTATTGGGCAGAGTCGCAAGCTGGGTGGCTTCCATACAGCTTTGATCAGGTCGACGATAACTACGAACGAAACCGGCACTGGGCAGAGCGCTTATATGACATAAAACCCATGAAGCGCCGGCCAAGCGAATACCTTCGTGAGCAGAATCTATGGGGATTCATGAAGGATCCATACGGCGTCCGCATGCGGCATGATATCGGCGTTGACACGCTATTGTGGGGTAGCGACTTCGCCCATGCGACAGGTGATTGGCCAGAGTCGAGGAAGATGATTGATGAAACCTTTGTCGGCGTTCCGGACGACGAACGCTACAAATTGCTTGCCGGTAACGCCATTGACTTTTTCCACCTTGATGTGGAGTAGTAGGCGGCCATACGCTATAACCTCAGGTGTGTGAGCCAGGATTGACTTCAATTACGGGAGATTTGAAATGAACTTGTTCAAGCGTGTGAATGCAGCCAAGGGTCACCGCGCCCCACTGAGACTGGCCTTTCCGCTGGCTGTCCTGCTGATGACGCTCGCCGCGCTCCTCGCGGCATGTGGAGGCGACGACCCGACTGCCACGCCAACGCCAGTTCCCACACCTACTGCAGTCGCTACGCCCACGGCAATACCCACGCCAGCTATGAGCGCCTTTGAGGCCGAGTGGGAAGCCCTGGTGACAGCGGCGCAAGATGAGGGACGGATTGACATGTTCGCGTGCTGTAATGTGACGACATCAATAGATGAGATAAACGACGCATTCACAGCACAGTACGGGATTGAGGTAGTCGCTAGCGGCGGCTCTCCTTCACAGGGGGTTACACGCCTGCTAGCCGAACGCGAAGCAGGCCAAAATACCTTGGATCTTTGGATCAACGGACCGGTTTCGGGGAGTAGGCTCATCGATGGCGGCGCGTTGGAACCTATTCCGCCCATGTTGATTCTTCCTGATGTCAAAGATGCCACTGACCTGCTCACTGGCGAATGGCTATACTCGGACACCGAAAACCGAGAATTGTTGATTGCTTTTGCTGTCAACGCGCGGACCGCTGACTTCGTGTACAACACCAATAACTTCGACCCAGCTGAGATTGACTCCTATTACGACATCTTGGATCCAAAGTATAAGGGCAAGATTCTTATCAACGACCCGCGGCAAGGGCAAGGCGGGACCCCGCTCACGTTCATGTACACTAATGAGCAGATTGGACCTGACTTCCTGACCCGATTGTTCACCGAGATGGACGTAGTCCTCTCCTCGGATCTGCGTCAGGCGGCGGAGCTCCTTTCCCGGGGCGACGACTTTGCCGTCTGCTTGTTCGGCTGTTCTACCGAGGTTACCCTGCTGAAGGAGCAAGGCCTACCTGTTGAGGACATCTTCCCGACCGTCCCAGTGGAAGGGACATGGGGAAGCGCTAGCCCATACTTCATCGGTGCTCTTGAGGGTGCGCCGCACCCGGCCGCACGCCAGCTCTACATCAACTGGTTCCTCTCCAAGGAAGGCCAGACGCTCGTGCAGGATCTGGTTAAGATGGACTCTGTCCGAACGGATATCTCCAAGGATAGTGTTCTACCGAGCAACCTAAGGCAAGAAGGAGTGGACTACTTCCTTTTCCAGTTCTCGGCCACCTACAACGCCGACCTAGCTGCGGCACAAGAATTCGTGACGGAACTCATTGCGCAGATGGGCGGATAGAATTGCACGGGTCACATCATTGAGTAGTCGACGGGGATGGATCCTGCATAGAGAGGATTCATCCCCGTCTAGAGGTGCCTGGCAGTCATTAGTACACTCCAACGTTTTCTCCTCTAAGCGAGTTGCGTAGTGCTTGCAGAGCAGGCCTTCATAATCCGTAAGAAACGATTCGCTATACCGGCTGCAGGTACGTTTATTGTTGCTGCCCTGATTTTGTCATTCGGGTTTTACATCCTCTACCCGATCACACTGATCTTCGTTAACAGTTTCAACATTGCCGCAATTGCCCAAACCCCTGAATACTCCTTGGACAATTGGCGTGCGGCCTTCTCCGAACCGGGAATCTGGGAAGCGCTTCGCAACACCATCTTAGTATTCTTTACTTATACGGCTATCGGTTTCCCGGTGGCGGTGCTCATTGCCTGGATACTCGCTCGAACCGACATCAGGTTCAGTCACGCGCTAGAGTTTCTTTTCTGGGTTTCGTTTATGCTTCCACCTCTGTCTACAACGATAGGCTGGACATTCCTGCTCGACCCTTGGAATGGCCTGCTTAACCGTGCATGGGAGTACCTTCCGTTCGTAGACGGCCCTTTATTTAACATCTACAGCTTCCAGGGGATCGTCTTAGCTCACCTCATGGCCAACAACATCTCTATCAAAGTGATGTTGCTCACCCCGGCGTTTAGGAACATGAACATGGCGCTGGAGGAGGCAGGGCGGGTGTCCGGTGCATCCAACCTCCGCACGATGATGCGCGTCACCTTCCCTATCATGGCCCCGGTGATGGTTATCGTCTTTATGCTCGGGACGTTGAGACTTTTTCAATCCTTTGAGATTGAGCAGATACTGGGGTCTCCTGGCCGTTTCTTCGTCTACTCAACAAAGATATTCGGCATGATTCGGGCCGAACCGCCTGAGACTGGCCAGGCGACCGCATTGGCAAGTTTAACTCTCATATTGATCGCGGTAATCATCCCGTTGCAGCATTGGGTAACGAACAGACGGCAGTACACAACAGTTTCAAGCGGATTCAAACCAGGGCTCATCAGACTGGGGAAGTGGGGACCCCTGGTGCTGGCTTTCGTAGCGGGTATCGCGGCGCTCTTGACCATCGTGCCGGTGCTCACCCTCGTCGGTGGCAGCTTCATGACCCGGGTCGGTTTTTTTGAGATTGACCCAATGTTCACGTTGAACCACTGGCGAGTGGTGCTGGGCAACCGGTTCTTCATTGAGGCCCTGAGGACGACAATGATATTGAGCACAACCACGGCGATCGTCGCGCCACTACTGTTCTCTGTGGTCGGATACATCTTGGCGCGTACGCGGTGGCGTGGGAGGGGTGTGCTGGACAGCCTGCTGTGGACCTCCTCGGCTATCCCCGGCATTCTCGCTAGCCTCGGACTGATGTGGGCGTTTCTCCGTACCCCTGGTCTCGAGTGGCTGTTCGGGACCATCTGGGCGTTGCTTATCGTTACTATCCTTCAGAGCCAACTCCTAAGCACGCAGCTCGCCAAGGGGGCATACCTTCAGATTGGCGTGGACATGGAGGAGGCGGCCCGTGCCTCGGGCGCCAGTTGGATGAGAACATACTTCAAGATATGGCTGCCGCTGATCATGCCCACCATGGTCTTGATAGGGGTAATCAACTTCGTTGCCTCTGTCCAAGCGACCTCCAACATTATCCTGATAGCGGACAGGGATACGACAACTATGTCGATCCTAGCGCTGCAGATGATGACTGCCGATGACGTCAAACTGCTGGAGGAGGCAGGGATCGTCAGCATCGTCCTGATTGGCCTCACGCTCGTAGCCGCACTGGCCGCACGGAGATTTGGACTGCGCACGGGCGTCCAACACCGTTGACGCGAAACGTTGGACCGTCACGCATGGCGGGGGTTCGACCTCACTCTTGACCCACTCTACCTACGATTGGGTTCGCTTCCCGTTGACCTGCTTCCCGGAATGGTCACGAATAATGGCGCATCGGCCTCATGGGCATGACGGCCAAGACCGCCCACGCATGCTCGAAGAAGACAGGGAGGGCGGGATGCAAGGCAAGAGCAAATCTACGGCGGGTCGTCACCCGTAGGCAGAATAGCACAGGAGAGTCAGGGACAACCGGCAGCCTGGGTGTCACCGTCCCCGGTTCTATCCGGACCCCCACCCACGAGTACCGAATCGTTTCGTTGCCATTTCCCAACCAGCATGAACGAGGCTGGATGGCCAATCGCTACGCATTCTGGAACCAACTGCCCGCGAGTGGCGCTAAGTCGGACCTGACCTCTAACCGTTCTGCTCACAGCCCGCAGCCCTATTCCTGATTTTTCTCTACCGCAGACTATGGTCTACCGTCGACGTCTGCCGACGTACGCGTGTTGCCTCATCGGGGAATGTTACCGAAATCTGAGCCTCTGGAGTCAACGCCAACCGGAGCGATCTCCCTTGTTGCAGCGTCCCACGGCATTGGCTGGTCAGCAGAGGCATAGATGAGCTCTTTGGCCATGACTCCCCGCCATTGGCGAACCCTGCGTTGCAGCGTCCGGAGCTGACCGTCGGTGAAGCGTCCAGGGTAGAGAGGCCGCAGGCGTTCAAGGAGGGCTTTGGCGGTAGCGCCCGGTTCCTGCTGCAGCCAGAGCAGGACGTCAGACCACACGCCTTCAAAGGGGTCCTTCCGGGTCCGCCAGGTCCGGGGACGCGCATCTCGCTGCGCATGCGTCGGGCGGACCTCACCCAGACGCCACAGATCAGGCAACTGTGAGAGGAACTGCTCCAGACTCTCACGATTCGGGGCCGCCTGACCTTCAGGAGAGGTGACGGCGACCAAGGCTGATTGCGCCTGTCGGATGGTGTGCAAGAGGACGACGGGGTCCAACCTCGCGCGATTCTCTCGCAGCCTGTCTTTGACCTCGACGCCAACCGAGCCGTGCTCCAACAGCCGATCACCGGGCGTGGCTGGCTTATCGTAGCGTTTCGTCACCCGGGCGCCGTCCTTCGTCTTCTCGACCAGCTTGAACGAGGGCTGGAAGTAGTTCACGAACAGGCGAAGCGCTCCATACAGGTGGGCCAGGGTTTGACCGGCGATGTGGCCTGTGCAGCGGTCATACCCGACGAATCGGCGAATGACGGCCCCGTTCTTCTGCTCGATCCAAGCCTGGTCGTTCTTTCGGTATGCCCGGGAACGGGTGAACTCAATCCCACTGTCTGCACAGTGTTGCACAAGCGTCTCGTTGATGAAGACGCTGTCGTTGTCCGAGTCGATCCCTAGGAGGGGGACAGGGAGCTGCCGGCCGATGATATGCAGACCCTCGACCACGAGCGACTGCTCACGCGCCAGGAGCGGGGCCGCTTCGGTCCACCCCGAGCACACATCCGTGGCGACCAGGCTGTGGACGAAGGCCCCCGAGAGTGTCCCGCCGCAGTGTGCGACCAGGTCGATCTCGAGGAATCCTGGGGGAGGCGCGTTCCAGTCAGCGAACGTCCGCACAGGAACTTGCCGGCTCGCCTTCTTCCTTCTGACCGGCCGCTTGCGCCGGCCGCCGGCCGTCTCCCTGATGGGCTTGAGGAGCCGGTCTATGGTCGCCGGGCTGGCCGAGACGAGACGCTGACGGACATGGGAGTCGAGGTCCAGGCGCCCATGCCGCTCCATCGCCTCAATGAGGCTGGGGAGGACCGCCTTCAATCGCTTCCCGCAGATGCGGTCCGATGCCTCCCAGACAATGATCAGGGCTTCGCGGACGGCCTCATCATAGATACGCCGGCCCTTCGCCACAGTTGGCTCCGTTCCTCCATCTGCGGCCAGCCCCAGCAACCTGATCGCATGCTTCCGATGGCGCCCTACCACCGCTGCGAGCTCGTCAAGGATTCGGCTCTTCTCCATCTTCGTCGATTCCCGGTACCGACTACGAATAGTCCTGATCAACTCTTCCCTGGCCATCGTGCTCATGCCGCCAGCCATTCGACACCTCCAAGATTCTGGGTAACAATCTTATGAGGCAACGACTCCCGCTGGGTAACACTTTCATTGAGTCAATGCGTCGCTGCTCGTTCAGGTGCCCATCCCGGGAGAATAGGGAAGGCGGTGAGAATCCGCCGCGGTAGCGCCACTGTAAGCGGGAGCCTTAAGCCGGGGCCCACTGTCGGAGACCGATGGGGAGGGATTCGGCGGATGACCTCACCCGCGTAGCCAGGAGACCTGCCTGAACGAGAGGTGACCACTCTCCGCTCTTGAGAGGGGCCCTCGGCCGCCGGACACGAGATTCGGCAGTGTGAAGCCTGACCTCCAGCGGGGAGCCGCCGGAGGTTTTGATTTGAGGGTCGTTGGGCTCACGACGTTGCGTGATTTACCGCCGGATGGCGGTCACCAGTCGACTGGCAATTGGCGCATGCGTGCTGATGTTGCTGACCGTGGTAAGTGCTGCCGTCTCACTCAGTCTTGGCCCCGTCCATGTACCTGTCAGCCACGTTGCCTCGATCATGTTGTCGTTCTTCGGGCTTGACGTCGCCGGGTTCGGCCGCACCGAGCAGCTCGTCATTGAGCAGGTCAGGCTTCCACTCATACTGGTTGGCGCTTCGGTCGGCGTTGCTCTGGGAGTTGCCGGAGCAACGAGGCAGGGTCTGTTCCGTAACCCCATGGCCGACCCCCGGCATCATCGGAGTGTCGGCCGGGGGAGCGGTGAGCGCAGTCGCGGCCATCGCACGGGGATGGCGAGCCTCTTCTTTCTCGCGCTGCCGCTCTTCGCGTACAGATGGTGCTGAACTTCCTCGTAGGCGGAGCGGCAATCAAGGTCATGGCACGCCCGGGCGCCCCGACCTCCGAGTGGTCGGCGCAGGGCGCGGCACGGCCGACATGACACAGGGTCCGGCCATGTCGCGGGAGCAAGCCGAGCGGTGTGTCAGCGCGGGGATCGGCCTCGCGCTGGAGGCTGCACAGGGCGGGGGCGACATCATCGGCGCCGGCGAGATGGGCATCGGCAACACCACGGCATCGAGCGCCATCACCGCTGCCCTGGCCGGAAGTCCGCCGAACGAGACGACCGGCAGGGGAACGGGGCGGAACGAACAGGAGATGGCGCACAAAGTTGCAATCGTGGAGCGCGCTCTGGAGGTGGACCGGCCCGACCCCAACGACGGACTGGATGTGCTCGCGAATGTCGGCGGGTTCGAGATCGGCGTGTTCGCGGGCGTGGTGCTGGGAGGCGCGCTCGCCCGCCGGGCGTTGGTGCTGAACGGGTTCGTCTCAACCGTCGCAGGACTCATCGCACACAGCCTCTATCCCGCCGTTGGCGGTTACATCGTCGCATCGCATCTCTCCGTCAAGACACCGCATCGCACTGGCGCACATGGGGCTGCAACCGCTCCTGGATCTCAGCATGAGACTGGGCGAGGGCACGGGAGCTGTGCTGGCAATGGGCCTAATCGAGTCCGCAGCAGCGTGTCTGACAGAGATGGCGACCTTCGCCGAGGCCGGGGTCTCCGGCAGTGCAGCCGGGGAGACGGATTGAGCGGCTTGCGGCTGGCTGATGTCCGAGAGTCTGGCGCAACCGACCGTGAGTTGGGCTGGCGCTCGGCGGCATCCTGGTGGGGCTCGACGTCGCAGCAAGACAGATGGGCGCTGCCCCCTCTGGCTGTAAGCGCGCTGCTGGTAGTCGTGTCATTGATTCTGACACGGGCAATCCATACCGAAGGGTTCCTCGACTCCTGCGATGGACTGTTCGGCGGCTACTCGCGAGAGAACAAGGGCTCGGTACGGCATTCGCAGACGGACGTAGCAGATGGCAGATCGTGTTCACAGCCATCGCAGCAGGCGGGCTGCTGCTCGGGTTCGCCGGGTTGGTACTACTGGGCGCGGCTGTCGTTGTAGGGCTGGCGATGGGTCGGTGGGTCACGGGGTTGCTGGGAGGCATGACCGGCGACACGTACGGGGCAGTGAAAGAGGTGGGAGAAGTGATCGTCCTGCTCGGAGGCATCGTCCTGTTCCACCTGGCTGCGGGGCTGTTCCGAACGCCGCTGTGGGGGATGCAGTGACACGGAATCGGGATATGGGCCGCTGGTGCCTGGTGCGGCACGGCAAAACGGCGTGGAATAGAGACGGACGCATCCACGGCCACACGGACGTAGGGCTGAACGAACAGGGCAGGCAACAGAGGTATGTGCTCGCGAACAGGCTCGCGGAGTGCAGGTTCTCGGCGGTCTACGCAAGCGACCTGTCACGTGCCGTCGAGAGCGCACAGGCCATCGTGGAAGGTCGTGGCATCCCCATCGAGGCCGCCCCAACCTCCGCGAGTTTTCCTACGGCGAGTGGGATGGGATGACGGCGGAGGAAGCCGAGGCGCGGGACGCTGAGGCGTACGCCAGGCAGATGGCGCTGGATGCCGATGCGTTCGCTGCTCCCAGCGGGGAGGACACCCCTCAGCTGCTGCACCCGGTGCGCCGGTTCTACGAACCTGCGGTAGCGCGCCATAAGCTCGCGGAGAACGTGCTAATCGTGGCGCACGGAGGCTCGATACGCGCGCTCCTCGTCTGCCTGTTGGGCCTGCCGGACGACTGGTCTGGCGGTTCCGGGTCGACTGCGGCAGCCTCTCCGTCGTCCGGAACAACTCCGGCGGGCGCGTCCTCGAACTTTGGAACGACATTCCCTATGCCTCTGGCCGCGCGGAGGTGTAAGGCATGAGCAAGCGGCTCACACTGATCCTGGGCGGCGTTCGGGCCGGGAAGAGCAGCTGCGCTCAACGGCTGGCAGAGAGCGGCCAGCGCGTGCTCTTCGTGGCAACGGTCGAGGCGGGGGACCCAGAAATGGAGTCCCGCATTCGGGCGCACAGGCAGAGCCGTCCCTCAGAGTGGGACGTCCTCGAAGAGCCCATCGACCCCGTAGCCGCGCTGGCGTCGGTGCTGCACCGCTATGACACGATACTGCTCGACTGCCTGACGCTCTGGGTCAGCAACCTGCTCCTGAGCAGCGTTAGCCACGACATCCCGACTGAGGCTCGACGGTTACTGGAGCTGTACCAGCAGGGCGATGCCTCCTGGTCATCGTCAGCAACGAGGCGGGCCTCGGAGTGGTTCCAGCGAACTACTTCATGGCTGCTGGGCTGCCGCTGGCTATGAAGGGGTCAACCGAGGCGTAGACGTTGACATCGTGAGGCACCGGGAGATCCCCGGCCTCTCCGTTGTCCTAGTCGATCTGGACCGAGGGTAGCTCGATATCCCGCTTCTTGTCGTCGATGGCCCTCGCCAGCAGGTACGGACGACGTGCGGAATGGCAGGTTCGAGGCACGCCCGAACTACAGGGGAAGGCTGCGCGATAGCATTTCGGCTCACCCGCTCTGGGATTGCCCTGAGGCGAAGCCGCAGTCGACCATCGCGGTATTCGAGGAGCTCGACCTCCCCATCTGAGCTGTGGCTGTCTGGGTCTTCGCTATTCTCTCGATCCTTAGGATCAGAGATTCAATAGACGTGAACAGCATACCAGCCCCACCCCCTCGCCCGTTCGGTAGGGCCTTCCTTAATGCTGGGGCCATCTGTTCTCTCGGCCAGTTAGACAGTGGCCCGTCGCCCCGCTCCGTTCCGTGCATCCCAACGGCCTGTGTGAGACACCCCTGACTCTAACCGAGGGCTCGCAACTGATCACACCCTAAGTCGTGGTCTTCGCATCCTGAGCGTAGCCGTCTCCCGTGTTGTGCAAGTCGACGGCCCGCGAGTACCGCAGTTGTTTGTTGCTATTGCCCAACCAGCATGAAGTTCGCGGGCTGAGTGACCAGCCGTGCGCCCGACCTACCGTGACGACCTTGTACTCAACGGGTGGACGGAGCACTTCCAGCACGCTATGGCCGAATTCTGGTAGCCCGTCCAAGAACAGCACGTCCCGGCAATTCAACGACCCTCCGCCATTCAATGCTCGCCACCTCTAGGTGCTTACACGCGAGGGACGGCGCATCGGGGTGGTTGCGGCGACACCCGACGGGCCATATCCGACGCCTGCAAGGTGGTCCATTTGAATCGACGAGTAGGCTCGGTCCTCACTACCACCCAGGGCGCTGTTGGCCCCGTACGCTTACCGATCGTATGGCATGCCATTGGGTATCGGAGAAGCTGCAGGCAGAGCGGCCTCCCAACGACCGTACTACTCCGACGCAGAGCGGCTCAACTCCCTGCCTGGCTTGCTAGCGTACTACGGTCACGGGCGTCCCTCGGCGGCATCGGCGGGGCCAACTCCCGCCTCCCGGCTGTAGACTATGTCCGTGGGGAACTACAGCTAGGTGCCGTTGCCTACCACGGAACTCAGGTCTACAGCCCACGAATACCGAATCTTTCTGTTGCTATTGCGTCCTACCCAAGGAGGTAAACGGGATGCCCACGTTTGGTACTGTTCCGATAGGCGAAGCACGTGCGAACAGCGTGACAGGCAAGCGTGTAAAGGGACGCAGCAGGTGGCGCTCGGTGCGGACGCCTTGGAAGACGCGCAGCATCCACTCGCCGGGCCGCGCCCCAGCGCCCCGCCCTGGGACACGGATTGGACACGAACCGAGCCTAGACAGGGCCTGACGGGCCATATCGGCGCTAAAGTACCACTGCGGGAAGCAGGCCGTTACCTAACGGACGCGGACAGAGCAGAACGTGGCTTGACCCCTCTTCCAAGACTTCAGGGGTCCTGCCTCATCTTAGTGGGTCTAACAAAACGGGTGGTACAAAGACTGGAAAGACTGGGGCAGGTCACGTTTCCACAATGACCATGTGAATCTGCTCCCAGAGAGCATGTTAGTGACGGTTTGAAAATGACCCCGTGATAACGGAATGGAATTGACCCACCCCTGAGCAAGAGCATCCTCCCTGCAGACTGAAGGGGAGGAGAACGTTGCTGAAAGGTGGGACGATGAAAGACCTGTACGAGATGAGGGGTCAGGGGGCATTCGATCCGCGGGATCACACGGGAGTTGGGCGTCTCCCGGAACTCGGTGCGCAAGTATCTGAGGTCGCCGGGAGTGCCGCAGGCGAAGCAACGACCGCCGCGGGCGCCCAAGCTGGACGCCTACACCGGCTACATCGATCGCCGGTTGGGGCAGGGTCTGGACAACTGCGTCGTGCTGCACCGGGAGCTGCGTGAACGGGGCTACGACGGGGGGTATTCGATCCTGAAGGCCTACGTGTCGCCACGCCGTCGTCGACAGCCCCGCGCGACGATGCGGTTCGAGACGGAGCCCGGGGAGCAGGCGCAGGTGGACTGGGGGAGTTTCAGCTATGTCGGCACAGACGGCCGCAGGCGCCGGCTCTGGGCGTTCGTGATGGTGCTGGGCTGGTCGCGAGCGATCTACGTCGAGTTCGTCCGGCGTGCGGACGTGGCGAGCTTCATGCAGTGCCACGTCAACGCGTTCGAATACTTCGGCGGGGCGCCGCGGCGGCGCCTGTATGACAACGCCAAGGTGGTGGTGCTGGGCCGGGATGCGGACGGGCGTCCGGAGTGGAACCGGCGGATGCTGGACCTGTCGCTGCGCATCGGATTCGAGCTGCGGGTGTGCCAGCCGTATCGGGCGCAGACGAAGGGGAAGGTGGAGAGCGGGGTCAAGTATGTGCGCGGCAACCTGTGGCCCAGCATCCGCTTCACGGATGACGCGGACCTGAACCGGCAGACCCTCGAGTGGTGCGACCGTGTAGCCAACCGGCGCGTGCACGGGACGACAGGCCGGCGTCCCTGGGAGATGCTGGTCGAGGAGCGGGTCCACCTCGGAGGGTTGCCGGAGCGTTCGACGCTGGCGCCGTATCTCAGGGACGACCGCAGGGTGGCGCATGACGGCTACGTGCACTGGGAGGGCTCCCGCTACGGTGTGCCCTGGCGGTGGGCGGGAGCGACGGTCCAGGTGGGACAGCGCTCGGGGACGGTGGAGATCTGGACGGGCGACCAGCGCTTGGCGGTGCATCCTCGTGCCGAACACCCCGGTCAGCGCTTCACCGCGCCCGGCCAGTGGGAAGGGTTGCCCAGGGGAGACGGCCGTCCACAGCAGGAGGCCGTGGCAGTCCAGGTGACGGTCGGCGACGTGGAGCGGCGCTCCCTGGACGTCTACGAGCTGGCTGCGCTGGGAGGTGTGCGATGATCGCCTTGGAGCAGACCCGTCAGCACCTGGAGAGCCTGGGGCTCAAGCAGGCTGCCGAAGCGCTCGATAACGCTCTGGACGCGGCGGCCGGCAAGCAGTTGACCTACCCGGAGATGCTCGCCGAGCTGCTGGGCGTGGAGGTCAACGCTCGCCGCGAGCGCTACCTCACCACGAGGACCAAGCTCGCGCATCTGTCCTTCCAGCGCTCCATCGAGCAGTTCGACTTCCAACCCTCCGTCGACGAGCGCCAGGTCAAGGAGTTGGCCAACCTCGCCTTCGTGGCCGAAGCCACCAACATCCTGCTGCTCGGACCGCCCGGCGTGGGCAAGACCCACTTGGCCGTCGCATTGGCGCTCAAGGCGATCGGGCACGGCTATGGCGCTTACTTCGTTCGCGCCTACGACCTGATGGAAGACCTCAGGAAGGCCCAGGCCGAGCAGAACCTCGGGCGGCGCATGCGTGTCTACCTCGCTCCCAAGGTCCTCGTCGTGGACGAGTTCGGCATCTGGCCCTATGACAGAGACGCAGCGACTGCTTTCTTCACGCTGGTCTCAGCCCGCTACGAACGCGGGAGCATCATCCTGACCTCGAACAAGGGCTTCGGCGAGTGGGGTGAGCTGCTGGGCGACACCGTCATCGCCTCAGCCGTCCTTGACCGGCTGCTCCACCACAGCCACATCCTCAACATCAGGGGGGAGAGCTATCGTCTCAAGGAGAAGCGCCAAGCGGGCCTGTTCATCTCGCATCACGTGCTCAGCACAACGCCGGACGGGCAGACGACAACTGACAGAATCGCTGGACATAGCGGCGGGGTGGGTCAATTCTAAACCGTCACACCGGGGTCAAAAGTAAACCGTCATTGACAAGCATCAGGGACTTCCCATATCACTGGCAGAGCCTCCCCCCCTTCCCTTCATCATCCACCGCCACACACGTTGCTCCCATAGTAGCTGAGCCGTGAAGCCTTGCGTGTGCCCGCACACAGACTAACGCCGTTCTTCTCCGCCGCTTCAATCATCCGCTCAGCGTCCGCCAGGTTCAACGCCATGGGCTTCTCGACGACGATATGCTTGCCATTCTGGGCGGCCTGGTTTATCTGCTCGGCGTGGGAACCGATTGGGCGTCGCAATCCACACTGCCTCGACGTCAGGGTCGGCGAGCAGGCCTTCTGAGGTGTCGTACAGCTTGGCCTGAGGGTAACGCGCCTGAAACGCGTCACGAACGCGCGGATTGATATCCGCGCCAGCGGCCGATTGGATGCGGTCCGCCATCGCGTCAGCCTGTGGGAAAATGGCGGTCGCTCCAATCCCTATCCCTACGAATCCCAGCCTGAGCTTGCGTTGTGATGGCAGGCGGGAGGAGGGGAGCCCTCAGGGGGCCTCGATTTGTAGCTGTCCCGAAACCCCAAGGAGGTTGGGACGAACGGGGTCAGCGGAGCCGATGGCAACCAGGCGCTCGATCGTCTTGCTCAAGAGATCGTACAGATTCTGGATGTGATTCTCCTTCTTCAGCAGCTCGGAGTGGTGGACGTAGAGGATTCCAATGTCCTGGGTAACCTTTTCCACAATCGATGCCAGCCATTCATCCTCCCGCGCGGCGGCAAGGAATACGGTAGGCTGCTCTTGGATGTACTGTCGATATGTGGCGTCCGCCAAGAGTCGGCGCATCTTGTCCGAGTCGCTCGTTTCAATGCTGAATTCGTAGTCGAAGTCCCCGTACCCAAGGACGAGGTCGGGCGTTGTCAACTGCGGCCTGACTCTTTCGAACGCCTCCTCCCATGTGTGTTCGTGATTGCGAGCCAGCCGTTGGCGCTCCTTGTAGATGGCATCACCCAGCATGCGACGCCTCTTCAGCTCCCATGCAAAACCGTCGCAGGACACGAAGGGGATGCCGATGCGCGTAGCTGGGCGCGCACCGAGCAACGGTATTGGGGGGCCGTCAGGCGAGCCGTTGTCGAAGATAACCTTCCAGTGGGACATGCTGCTGACTACGACCATATGGCCCTCAAGGGTCTTTACGAACGTGCCGCCGTAACGATTCGCGACCTGCTTCATGATGGTCTGCTTGCTCGAACGGAACATCCCCATGGTGGAAAGAATGGCTCAGCCAATGAAAAACGGCAAGGTAGCAAAGAAGCAATTGCCCACTGGCTTGGCATGCGCGTCCGTGAGGATGCGCTCCGTCTTGATTCCTGGCGATGGGAGTGCCCAACGCCCTGCCGAGGGACTCGGCTGCCGTGGCGCCACGCTCGTTGGGCAAGGACTCCACGTAGGCGTAACCCAAGAAGTCGTCGACGGGGCGACGTGGAGGTAGCCCACGCCGAAGCTGCTGAGTCCCCTGTTCTCAGTGAAACCGAGGTGCGAAGCTCTTGCCTTCACCGCGCAGGGTGTACGAGGTCACTGGCACTGAGAACGCGCCGATCTACACACTGCGGTCTGAGCAAAATCAGACCAGCAAATCTCCCCTCCGCCGGAGGATTCACCTGCGCGATCACCACATGGCCCAGCCGTTCCCGAATGGTCGGCATGTGGCCGTCGACAATCACCCCCACTGCGTCTCCTACGCCGAGGCCCTTCCGAACGAGCGCAGCGCGACTGCCAACGCCTTCCTCTCCGGGCGCTGGCCCACTTCTAAAAGCCAGGGCATCGCGGCCCAGCGCATCCTGACCGATAACGAGGGTTGCTAAGTGAATCGTCTGCCCGAACGGCTGCGGCCGAGAGCCTGTAGGTCAAACGCAAACGGCTCTCCCTGTCCTAGACCGCTCTCCCGGAGCATTCCTATTGATGTCCCGCAGCGCAACTTCGATGGCGGCGACGGCGCGTCACGGGCCCCGCGGGAACCCCGCTCCGCCCAGGCACAACAGCCGTGCCGCCACGGCCTCCGCCTCCAGCGGATCATGGCCCACCGCCCGCTCACACAGCCTGTCCGGCACGGCCCTGAGGCTAGGCGTAATCATGGCCGGGACAAAACCAGCCTAACCGATGCCGTCGTCAGTGGTGACGGTGAGGGTGACGAAGTCGGAGCTGCCACCTACCGCACCAGAAACCGGTCTCGCGGTACGCGGACTGCCCTAGTAGTGAGGCGAGCGTTTCTATTGGCAAAGGCGCGGCTTCCTCATCGTAATAATCCTGGGCATTTGGCTCTCGCATCAGCATTCCCGCACGCCGATGCCCTCGAGCCGGATGCCGAGCGTGTCGGCGATGCCATTCGCCACCGCCTCATGATCGAAGCCGGCCGGCACCGCGAGCGCCTTCCTGTTGTGGTCGACAATGCTGAGGCCCGTCTGGACCTTGCAGTGTTCAGGACTGGGACCCACAGAGAGCCGGTAGTCCCTGAACGAAACCCTTTCAACGTCGTCTGCAGCAAGCGCTTCGGCCGTCTTCCAATACAGCCAGCGCGTCTCCACGGCGACGCGCTCCGCAGGCTCATCGATGACGACGCTTACGGTCGATGGGAACAGGATGAGCAAGGAAAGACCGGCAAGGGTGAGCGCTATGCCACCGATGCGCCATAGGCGGCTGGCGAGCAGTGGCTCACGGGCCGGAAAGACCTGACTGGTGCTTGCCAGGAGCGCGAGCCCGGCAGTTCCGAGCACAAACCCGATGCCGGCCGTGATCCAGATCTCCAGGGCACGGCCGTCCGTGTTCGCGAACACAGTGACGCCCGCGCTGGAACTCCTGGCGAAGGCGTCGAAGAGAAGGTTCTGCCAGGCGAGCGCCCAGGCTGCACTCCACCCAGTCATCAGTGCGACGCATGGGAGCCATATGCGCAGGAACATGCCCAATCGGCGTGTTATGGGCTGGACGGTCTGGGGATGCGACCCGCTGCGCTGGTCATTCTGATTCCGGCAGCGGTAGTAGCTCTCCTGCACCCTCGCAGTACGCGGCATCCCGATCGAGGCCGCAAAGAACCCAGTCAAAGGTCGCTATGATTTGCCCCGTATCCAGATCGGAGAGTTCAACGGTAATCGGCCCGGAGGTTGCTGTCATCCCGGTGCTCAAGAAATCCCGTCCCTCCCGGCCATCGACCACCAGAGCGCCGGCGAACGATCCCGTCTCGTCGGCCTGGGACAGAGCGAGGCCGGCGAGCGTGGGAGTGGCCGTCTTGCCGCGGACATCGAAGGACAGCTCGAACCACTGGCCCGGCTGGAGACCCGATGCATAGACCCAGATCCCGTTGTCACCCGCCTGCCCGTCAGGCCATAGGAGAACGGACGGGTCGACCCTAAGCTCCCCTAGGGGGAACGGCGTCGCTGTGGGCGGAACGGTCGGCGTCGGAGTCGCAGTCGGCGTCGAGGAGCAAGCGCCGACCACGCCCAAGGCGGCAAGCAACAATATGATCCAGACTATCGTTCCGCGTCGAGTTAAGCTCTTCAATTTAGTTACCCCCTCTGTGATGTCACATCGACCGTCCAGCGGGAACGATGACGGGCGCCGGGGCCCCGCGCGCATCGCCGCCCGCCCGCATGCTGTGCCGCACGCCGAGGCGTAGGCCTATCGTCCTCACCACGAGCGCCCCGGTCACTGAGATTATGACGATGAAGATGCTGATGATGCTCGCAACCTCGCGCCCCTCGCCGCCTTGTCCCGCCTGAATCAGCGCAAGGATGGAGAGCGTCCAGGTATCTCGGGAGGCGAGCAGAATGACCGAGCTGGTCGCCGTGGCGGCCGCGGTGAAATTCATCACCGCCAAGAGAACAAGCATAGGCATAATCAGCGGGATCCAAATCTTGAAGTACGTCCGGACCCACCCAGCCCCGGCAACCCGCGCGGCGTCTTCCATGTCCTGCCCAACCTGGACAAACACGCCCTTCATGATGTTCACGCCCGTGGTATTCCCCGAAATGATCACGACGAGGAACAGGATCCAGATGGTGCCGTAGAGCAGGCTCAGCCCGGGGGTGCCAAGCACCACCAACAGCAGTCCCAGCCCGGAGAGTATGCCCGGGATCGCTCCGGAACCCCAGATGATCATGTCCAGCGCCGTACGTCCGGGCAGGCGCGTTCGCACCATAATGTAAGCGAGAAGCGAGAAGAGGAGCGGACTCCCAACGGCGGCCATGAAGCCGAGCATAAGGGTGGTCCTGAGCGCTGATAGGAACGCCTTGTCGCCCAGCACCAACGTCCAGTGGTCTAGGGTGAAGCCCAGCTGGAAGTATCCGATCCTATTCATGAGGCCCGCGACGAACAGCACTGCGACAGGCATGATCGTGAGCAGCAGCAGCAGCGTGCCGATGAGGACGAACAAGATCTGGTTCCAGGGGCCCAAGTCGATGAGACCGGCCCTGAAGCTCCCCGTGATAGTCGTATACCGGCGCCGCTGCAGGATCCAGCGCTGGAGCGGAATGATGAAAGCAATGACAATCAACGTCAGGCTCGCCAGCGCGGTCGCCTCACCATAGTTGGGAATCTCGGTGCGCACGAGCGCAAAGATCTTGGTGGAGTAGACGAAGAACCCGATGGGCAGCCCGAGGAGCCACTCGGTCTCGAAGGACTGGAAGACGCGGAGCAGCTGCAAAGCAAAGATGAGCGTGATGGGGGAGATCATCAAGGGCAGCGTGACGCGAAGCATGGTGCGGATGTTGTTGGCGCCGCCAATGCGCGCGGCCTCCTCCATAGCCGCGTCCATGTTCCGGAAAGCTGGCGTGAGCAGCATGACCTTGACGGCGATGCCGTTGCCCATCAGGCCGACCCACACGATGCCGGGGACACTGAAGATGTTGAACGGTCCCTGCTCGATGAACGGGAGCTTGACGAGCGCCTGGTTGATGAAACCGATGGACGGGTCCAACAGCGTCATCCACGCAATGGTTACGGGAAGTCCCGGCACCATGTAGGCGATCCAGAACATGAATTCCAGCGTGTGGCTGAAGGGGACCCTCGTCCGCGCAAGCACCCACGAGATGGCTATCCCAATGGGAAAACTGATCAGGACCGTCAGACCCCAGATGAGCAGCGAGTTCAGTATGGGCCGTAGCAATCGGCTGGGCTCGTCGTACGCTGCTCGCCAGTGGTCCAGACCCCAGCGGCGCGGCTCGACGAACATGTCATCGACGGCGTTGAAGCTATTGAGCAGCAGGATAAGGATCGGCCAGATCAGGTAGAAGCCCAGCAGAAGCAGCACGACCGCCATGACGAAGTGGCCCGTGCCGGGCCGGAATCGTGGGCGGCTATGAGCCAGGCCGACGCGCCCAACAGCTCTGTCCACCATCGCTGATCTCCTAGACTGCGCCGTCCAAGCAGTAGACCGGCTGACCGGGTCCCGCCTGAGCTTCAGGCCATCGCAGCCAACGGCCCCCCACCAGCAACCGACCACTTCCTCCACGACGAGCGTCCGCCGGGGCGGGGCCCCCCTTAGAGCCGATAAATGCTCGCCGCACTGTTCCACAGAATCTGCTTCTTGTCCTCCTCGGAGACGCCGCGGAAGCAGCGCTCGATGGTCTCCTGCGTCCCCGGCCACGTGGACGTCGTCAGCGGGAGATTGGTGGACCACAGAACGCGGTCCATTCCGACATACGGGGCGAACGCGGCCACCGCGTCGAACCACGAGGTCAAGTAGCACTGGCGATGGAACATCTGAGAGGGGGTCAGCTCGTATCCCTCACGTTCAAGGCCATCGTGCTCGAACTGATGGTCGGCCCACTCCAGGTAGAGCATGCCCCAGCTCAACGCGCTCTCCGCCAAGACCACGCGCAGCTTCGGGTGCCGGAGTAGCATCCGCGAGAACAGGAGCAGGGAAAGGACGAACACGCTGGAGACGGGCTTCGTCACCGCGTCGAGCGCTTCTGCCAGGATGGGCGCCATCGCCGAGGATCCAGGGTATTGCAGCCCGGGCGCCGATCCAGAATGGAGGCACAGGGGCACGTCCAACTCCTCGCAGACGGCCCATACCACATCGTACTCGGGGCCGGCAACGTGGGGGACGTCGCGCAGATCCATCGGTACCGCGGGGAAGACAACGCCGCGGTGTCCCATCTCGACGGCCCGGCGAATCTCCGCCACCGTGGCCTCGGGCGGCCAGATGGGGACGATGCACTGCGGGATAAAACGGTCGCTGGCGCCCGCCCACTCCTCGATCAGCCAGTCGTTGTAGGCCTGCACGCAGGCGAGCTCCAACTCGGAGTCCTGCAACCTCCCGAACGCCTCTCCGGCCATCCCTGCCACGGTCGGGAAGAGCACCGAGTAGTCGACGCCCGCAGCGTCCATGACTTTGAGCCGCTCTGACGGCTCGTACGCGGCTTGAGGGACCTCGTCCCATCGGGCTGGCTCGGTGTTGCGGTCGGGCATCAGGGCGCCCGCCCGGGCAGCATGCCCGCCAAGGAGCACCCGCCCATCGACCATCCACCGTTCCGTGCCCTCGGGAGTCCGCGCCAAGTGTGGAACGCGGTCACCCCATTGGTTCTTGGAGAGCCGGGCGGTCCAGAGGTCCGGTGGCTCTTGGACATGGTCGTCCGTGCTGATCAGCGGGCATCTCGGCGCCAAAGGAACCTCCCAGCAATGGTCACCTATGCGGGGACCGTTTCCTTGATTTGGTACACACGAAGGGCGTTCTCGTAGAGCAGCTTCCGCCGGTCGTCCTCTGGCACCCCCACGAGCACCTTCTCGACCGCATCCCAGGAGTTGGGGTAGTACGAGGCCACATGCGGGTAGTCCGCCTCCCACATGAGGTTGGCAACGCCAATCTCATCGCGGAGCTTGATGCCCTCCGACTCGAACCAGAAGTTCACGTAGACCTGCCGGTGCACGATGTCGCTGGGACGGGTGCTCATGCCCTCGGTCCATAGATGGCGGCGCTCCCATTCGTGGTCGCATGCCGCCACCACGTAGTTGAGCCCGCCGATTCCGGCCTCCGCAAACGCAATCTTGAGGCGGGGGAAGCGCTCTGTCACCCCCGAAAAGATAAGCTGCGGCATGATCTGCGCGGGCGTGACCGCCGACGTGCTGGTGGACGCAGAGTGGGCCTGACGCGGCGAGTAGCCGCTCCACTCCTTGGAGCTCCTCCCCGCGTTGATTCCCGCCGAGCCGTGGAAGTGGACCGGCATGCCCAACTCCTGGCAAACATCCCAGACCGGGTCCCAATGGGGGTCGGTGAGGTGGGGAAGCGCCCCCGGCGTCCGTCCGGGGAAGTTGATCCCGCGGTGGCCATCCTCCACCGCCCGTTGAATCTCGCCCGCCATGGTCTGCGGGCTGCTCAAGAACGGGAGGGCCGCGAGCGGCAGGTACCGGTCGCTTACCCGCACCCAGTCGGAGAGGATGTCGTTGTAAGCCCGTACGGCATCCAACTCGTACTCTACGTCCCCATGTTGGTAGTAGCTGCCTCCCGGCGGGTTGGGGAAGAGCACCTCTGCGTCAACCCTGTCTATATCAAGGGCCTTGAGCCGTTCGTGGGGGTCGTAGGCCATCTTGGGCACTTCCTCCCACCGCTCGGGCCAGTGCGGGAACGGGTCGCCCATCGCAGCGGGGCAGTTGCACACCTGGCCCCGCGGAGGGTTGTCGTAGATTGCCCAGCCGTCAACGCGTTTCCCATCGTGCTCATACTCCGCGACGTGCGGGATGCGGTCTCCCCACTTGCTGACAGACATCCGTGACGTGAAGTCGTCACGGTCGAAGGCCGCGTGGGAGTCCGCGCTGATCAGTCCGAACTTGATCTCCATCGTGCTCCTTTGCGTGCCCAGGATCGGCTGACTCTTCCACCGTCCCGGTCAGTTACGCGCCTCTCCTGCCCAGCCCGACTCCTCGAGGAACGTGTTGACGATGAATTGTCGTGCGGCCTCCTGTTCCTCGCCGCTGTACTTGGGATCGCCGTCCCGGAACACGTAGCTCTTTCCGGGCGTCCGCGCATAGGACGAGTCGACGTTGCCGATCGGGACGTCGTTCCTGAGCGACGCCCGCGTGATACCGGGCTCGATCGCATTGATGCGCGTCTGCACGTCCTGAGAGAGCCACCAGTTCACGAATAGCTTCTGTGCGTTCGGGTTGGGACCACCTTCGAAGGCCACGATGCAGCAACCCGACCCGCGGGCTTCCATCCAGCCCGTTTCCGACGGCACGTCTCGCGAGTTGAGTGGGAGACCCGCCTCCTGCAACTCCAGCAAGTCACCTGATGGAGACCCGCCGCTCGTGGCTACCTGGATCGGGTATACCCCTTGCGCCACCCAGTCGTTCACGAGCCTGTCGTCGTCCGTGAATGTCACCAACCCCTGGTTGAAGTAAGCCGTGATCCACTCTGGTCCTAGCTCCGGCATGTAATAGGCCCGAATCATTGCGCCGAGCCGACCTGGGTCATGCCAGGACCGGTCGCCAAGCAGGCCTCTCCACTTCGGGTCTTCTACGAATTCCCACAGGTCCTTTACGGCGTTTGCCTCCTCTTCACTGACCTTGTCGGTGTTGTACCAGAACCGGTATCCGTCGTTCACGCGCGCCGTATAGATGAACGAGTGGTCTCCGGCTCCTTCGACGAACCAGTCAGCGAACCAGAACTGACCGTCGTGCCAGAGCGACTCGTCCGCCACCGCTGGGTCAATCAGCAAAGGTGGGATAGAGATGGTCGACCCCGCGGGCACGAGTCTCCGGGCGGTTGAAGCGACGCTGATCAAGCCGATGTCGACCAGCTTCTTTCCGGCTTGCCGCTCCGCCAGAATCCGGTCTGCCAGGTAGGCTCCCCTTCCCGTCTGGGCCTTGAACTCGATGCCGAATGTGTCTTGGAAAAGGTCCAGCAGATCGCGGTACTCACCCAAAGGACCGACCGACATCAGCAGCTCGCCCTCTTCTTGGGCGGCGGCGATGAGCTGCGCCCACTCCTGCTCGAAGGTCAGGTCCCCCGGTGGCGGCTCCGGGACCGGCGTGGCCGTGGGATCCTCGCTACCGCAGGCAGCGGCCAGCAAGAGGAAGAGTAGGGATGCGCTAATGGCCAGACGCATCGTTCCCCGAGTCACTTGGCTCGGCCAACCCTTTCTATCATGCTGACCCTTTTCTTCCGAGCGAATGGCAAGCATGGTCGCCTCCTTCAGTCGGTCGGTCGTGGGCGATGCTAAGACCAGCGAACTTCGCTGTCAACGCGACGCCTCATGGCGGAAGATGGACAGAGGCCAGCGAACTTCAATATCAACGCGGCGACCTCATGGCGGAAGGTGAACAGAATTCGCAATGCTGCCAGCACGCCTAGGAGCCCGGGAGCGCGGCGGCCTCTTGGTCGAAGAAGCTCAAGTAGTCGAGCTGGGTGGGAGTGACGCCCATCTGATGGGCGAACAGCATCATCGCTTCCAGAGCACGCGCGTTGTTTTGGATGTTGTAGGCCCAGTAATCGTCTCCCATGAGCGCCCGTTGATCATCGATGAAAGAGGCAACCCACGAGACCACCAGGATTTCCGGATCCGTCCCGTAGAGCCGGTCAAAGGCGACGTCGCGGGCGTGACGATAGGCTTCCAACAGGGCCACCGGCGCTTCTGGATGGTGGTCGACGAACTCCTGTGTTAGAGAGACAACGTGGCTGATTGGGAAGATGCCCGTCCGCTTCCAGTAGTCCTTCTCCTCCGTCCTATAGTCAGGAAAGAGCCGATGGACTCGCGGGTCCCTTCGGCTGATCGATGGCAACACGTTCGGTTCGATGACCGCGTCCAGATCCCCCTCAACCAGCATGGTGTCGAGTTTCACGTCGAGGGGTCCTGTGATCCCTGTCAGGCTCTCGACCTCGATCCCGGGGCCCCAGCTCTTCGCTGAAGCGCCTCCCATCACCCAGTGGACCTTGGTGAAATCGACCCCGTAGTGGTTCAGCAGAGCACCCCGTGCCCAGATGCCGGCGGTGCCGCTGACGTAGACACGCTTGCCCTCCAAGTCCTTCGGGGACTCTATCCCCGCCCTGCCGTTCACGAAGATGTAGGACAAGCGAAACTTGCGGTTGGGGAATGCGGGAATCGACACGAACGGGTGGTCGCCCTTCCCCTTGGTCTGCATGAGCCCGCCGAGGCTGGCGTCCCACGCGTCGATGTGCTCCCAACCGCGATAGTTGGAGGTCTCGATATCGAATCCCTCGACCTGCACCGTGCCATCGACAAACGGCCGGTTGGTGTCGATCTCGGGCTCTCGGAAGCCCAGGCGAAGCTTCGGGTTGGCCATTTTGATCTCCTAGCGAAGCGCGGTCGTGAGTCATGCCCACCAGCGGGGGTTGGCGTTGGCGGCAGTATACGCGCGAGGGGACGCCAGGGCGGCTGCTCCGGCTCATCGGCTCGATCAGGGCTCCCGGTTGCCTAGGCGACGGTTTGACCCGAAAGGGATGATGGGAGCATGCTTCCGGCGTCACAGTGGCGCATATGGGGAGCACATTTGGGGAGGTAGCCATGGATCTGGACCACACAGTCGTCCCGGTTCGGGACAAGGAAGAGGCGAGCAAGCTCATGGCGCGCGTGATGGGCTGGGAGTTTCTGGGCGTGCGCGGCTCTCAAGGACACGTTCGGGTGAACGACACACTGGTGATGCGGTTCGACGACAAGGGGTCGGACAGCGAGCACAGAAGCCATCACTTCGCGTTTTGCGTCGGGGCCGGAGAGTTCGACGGGATCCTGGAGCGCATCGTCGGTGAGGGACTGAAGTACGGCACGAGCACCCGTGACATGAACATGCAGACGAACGAGCTGAACGGTGGCCGCCGGACCTTTTTCAACGACCCCAACGGGCACAGCTTCGAGCTGATGACCGCCGCGTCGCCGCCGAGTCTCGACTGAACGGGCACATCAGTCCTTTTAAGGGAGTACAGGAAGAGAGGGGCAGCATGGCGACAAATATCTCGGACATCGACGCGCTCAAGACGTATCTGGAGGAGAAGCACCTCACCTTGGTGATGGACCGGCAACAGGAAGCCCAGCGGGCAAAGGTGCTGATGCCGTATCAGTGGAAGTGGGAGGATATCGAGCCCGCCGTTGTGGCGTCGGGCGAGCTGGTGCGCCTGGCTGAGAATTTCGAGGACAAGGCCGGCGTTCTTCGGCGCGACACGCATTTCCATAACCCCCGGAACTCGCCGAACGCGAATTTCCCGCTGCGCTTGGGCATCCAGTACGTCGGTCCCGGCGAGCAGGCGATCTCCCACCGCCACAGCGCCCAAGCCACCCGGTTCGTCATCAAGGGCGCGCCGGACTCCTACACGCTGGTGAACGGGGAGCCGTTCCCGCTGAACGATGGGGACCTCGTCATCACGCCCCACCTCAACTTCCACGGCCACATCAACAACTCGGATACGCACGTGCTGTGGCTCGACGGCCTGCACGGCGCGGGGGTCGGAGCGACGTTCACCGAGGAGTGGCCGGAGGTCAAGGAGGACCTGGAGACCGACCGGGTCAGCGAGTCGCAGCTGATCTGGGGGAGCAATCTTGGCATCCCTGGTCCCGGCGGAGAGGCGCGGCCCTACCGCGAGATCGTCCATCCGGCGGGGCCTCAGGTCAAGAACGACGAATCCCACGTGCATCCGGCCGGGTTCCGGTACGCCTGGGACCAGACCTCGGCGGCGCTAGGCAGGATGAAGCAGAAGGAGGGTGAGCCTGACCCCTTCGACTGCTACACCCTGACGTACAGGAACCCGCTGACCGGCGGTCCTACTCTCCCCACCGCGGCCTGGGAGATGACGATGCTGACCCCCAACTTCAAAGGGCGCGACCACCGGCACAACAGCTCGGTGATCTACTACTGCTTCGAGGGCAACGGGGTGCTGGTCGTCGAAGGCGAGCGGTTCGAGTGGTCGAAGGGCGACTTCATCGAGCTTCCGGCTTGGATGGCCCACCACCACGAGAACCCGAACTGGGAAGACGCGTTCATCGCCGGGTGGACTGATTGGCCCCTCCAACGGCTCACGGGCAACTTCTACTACGAGGAGCTCTAGGCGGGGACACGGGGCCGGCCGTCGAGCGCGTTGCCCCGCGCACGAGGTAGTCCTATAGTCCGCGTAACGTAAATCGGATGGTGAGGAGTTGATCGATGTCATACGTAGCAACTGATCTGCACGGGATATGCGGCATGATGCCGGCGTTCGCCACCGCCGATGCCGGCGACATGACGGCGACGTCGACCGTCGACGTGGACAACCTCCAGGCGGGCCTCGACCGGGCCATCAAGGACGGCGTGCACATGTTCGCCACCACGGGGACGTTCGGCCAGGTCTGGAACCTGCTTGAGGACGAGTGGCGCACGCTGGTCACCGCGAGCATCGAGGCGGTGGACGACCGCGTCCCGCTGATGCTCGGCGTGACGGCGGCGAACCCGCGCCTCGTTGTCCAGAAGATGAACTTCGTGCGCAAAGCGGGCGGGCAGGGCGTCTTGTTGGGAGTGCCGTACTACTACAAGCTGCCGACCCGCGACGTGGTGGCCTTCTACCAGCGGATCGCGGAACTGTTCCCGGACCTGTCCATCATGATCTATCACAACCCCACGAACCACCGCGTGCACATCCCCGTGGCGGCGTTCAAGGAGCTCGTCAAGCTCCCGAATATCGTGGCGATGAAGGACAGCCACCGCAACCCGACGGAGTTCCAGCGGCTGCACGACATCATCCACGGCAAGATCGCCCACTTCTGCAACCAGACGCAGCTCTACCCCTATTACATGATGGGCGCGTCCGGCTGCTGGTCGCACTCGATCTGGTCGGGGCCGTGGCCTGTTCTCGCGGCCTACAACGCCGTTGCCGACGGCGATAACCAGAGGGCGGCGGCGATCCTCGCCGACATGAGCGCGGGCAGGGGCGGCGGCGACGGCGACGCTGGTCGCGCAGGCCACGAGTCGTACGAGTACGCCGGGTACATCAACATGGGCGCGCCGCGGCCGCCTTTCTCGTGGATATGCGAGGACCCGGAGGAAGGCCCGAAGAACGAGGCCAAGGCGCGCAAGCAGGCCGAGCACTGGCTGGCGCTCTGCGAGAAGTACCGCCCCGAGGTGGAGGCGAAGCGAGCGGTGAGCGTCTAGGCCCCACCGCCCCCATTCGCGGACAGCTAGACAGCCCCGCGGTACGAGTGCAAGCTCAGACCGCGGGGCTGTTCGCGTTCACCGTTCCTCTTGGTCCCTGCCGAGCGATGGGCTGGCGGCCTAGCGGCGCTTTCGACTAGCGTGTCCGGACGAACTTTTGGAGCCGTGCGCCATCGAGGACCTCGGGGCTGTACAACCCCCCGCCGACCATAAGCGGGGCCAAGGCCAGTTGGGCCAGATCGTCCAACGGGTATCGCTCCTGTTGTCGTGAGGCTCCCTTGGACTTCTCAGTCATTGATCGCGTCCTTGACCGCCTCCAACAAGGCGCCCGCCAATTCCAGCGTCTCCGTTTGGGTCAACCCTATCGGGACATTCGGGTCAGTGGTCCTTGTGGTCTTCACCACGATCATCCCTGCCCTGAACCTCCTGTCTAGGTCGTTGCCTCCCACGGTAATGCGGCCGAGAAGGCTTCCGGTGGTAATTGTCGAGCCATGTGCGTTCTGCTCCTTTCAAAGGTTCCCTGTTGACGCCGCCGCCGAGGACTTACTCGACGACGAAGACGCGGGTCGCTTTGAGTCGGATCACCCACGCCTTCGCCTCATCCTCTCTACCTACGCCACTAACCTATCGTACGTCAGACTCCTCCGGTGCATCGCCCGCACGATTCTCGATTCTGTCCAGTCTGGTGGGCCTCGCCCTGACCCGGCTGGTCGGCCTGCTGATGTGCGACGTGGCGCTCACCCGCGACGAGGTTTCGGACTCATGGCCAGCCTGCTGATGTCCGAGGCTGCGCCGACCGGCACGACCAGGCTGAGCGACTGGCTCGACGACAACGCGGACGGCCTCGCCCGCCGGTACGTGTCCGAACTGCGGCGTAACTACCGGGAGTAGTCGCTGGTGTTTCCCACCTGGGGGCGCAGCAAGAACTGCTGGGCCTCCGCTCGCCCCTGCGAGCGTCCGGCACCCCGCCGCCACTAGGCGATGGGTTAGGCCTCTCAGAGGAGGGACTATTCGAACGGGTTCTTGCGGGGCCTGCCGCGACGCCGGCCCTCCGACGGCCAGAAGTAGACGGCGGCGGCGGTGCGGCGGACCTCCAATGCTTTCCCCAGCGTTTCGGCTGCTGCGGCGAGCCTGCGCCGGATCGCCTGGGTCGTCTCGCCCTCTCCGGGCTCCAGCTTCCCCGCTTGTCCGGGGCCTACGTGCTGGATGTACTCGACGTACTCCTGAAGCAGCGTCGCGCGCTGGCCCGTCACGGTGTTCGCGCGCGCTTCGCCTATCGGAACAGTGCCAAACGTGGGCATCCCGCTTACCTCCTAGTATGACTGGCCGCCTCGGGCAGCCGCCCTCTCTTGCCAGCGAAGAGGATAGCATCGTCATTGGCAGGTCTGTCCTCCCTAACCCACCAGACTTGACGGTAGACAGAACCGGGGCGTGGAGAGCCACCTCTTCGGCGTCCCTTTCCCCTATCGGCGAATCCTCCGGCATGGGGATGCTGTAGCGCAGCAGGGCATTGCCGGGCTGCACCACGATCTCCTTGACGAAGCTCTCTATGAAGGCCCGGCGCTCCGTCAACTCGCTCTCATTCAGGAACACGCTCATGTCCTGGGCGTAGGCCGTGATGGTCTCCACGTCGTCCAGGACCTCCCTGCGCTGTGAGAGCATCGCACGTGCCTCAACAGCCGACGCCTCCAGCTTCTCCTGCCGCTCCCGGTGGTCTCGGATGCGGGGCTTGAAGTCCTCGATGTCCAGGTCCGTGGTCTCCGCCAGGTCGTAGAGCCGCTCCAGCCTGCGCTTCACGTCCGCAAGCTCCGACTCGACAGTCTCCAGCTTCTGCCGCTGCTCGTGGGCGATGCCGTCCATCTCCTCGTCCACCAGCTTCACCAGCTCCCTGATGTTGGACTCGGTGAGCACGTTCTCCCGAATCTTCCCCACCACCATCTCCTCGAAGCTCCTGGCGTTCAGCCTGGGAGTCGTGCAGGCGTCCTTGCCCCGCTTCATGATCGACTGGCAGACGTAGTAGGCGTACCTGCCGCTCTTGGCATCCTGGCCGCTGAGCGCCCCGTTGCACGTCCGGCACCTGACCAATCCGCTGAGCAGGTAGGTGCTTCCGACCCTGCGGGGGTGGTTCCTCCTGGGGGCTCGGGAGCGCATCCGCCTGTTGACCCGCTTGAACTGCGCCTTGGAGATTATGGCGGAGAACGCCTTGTCCACCCGCACCGGCTCGGCCTTGTCCTTCCCGCCGACGCCCCAGAGAAGGGTGCCGGTGTAGGCTTCGTTGCGGAGGATGATGTGGACGCCGTTCTTGGACCAGAGCCTGCCCGTGGGGTTGGCGATGCCCTCGGAGTTGAGGGTCTGCGTGATGTCCAGGATGCCCTTGCCCGCCTCGGCCATAGAGAAGATGCGCTGCACAACGGGAGCGGTCGAGGGATCGGGTTCGAGGGTGGGTCGCTTCTTGGCCCCGTCCTGCACCATGACCCTGGCATAGCCGTAGGGCGCCCGGCTGGCGACCCAGAAGCCTCTGGAGGCTGCTTCCCGCATTCCCCGCCGAACCTCCTCGGCAAGATTTTCCGAGTAGAACTCGTCAACGGACTCGATGATGGCCTCCATGAGCTTGCCCGTGGGGGAGTCGTCTGCGTGCTCGGTGATTGAGACGACGCGTACCCCCTTGCGCCTGAGCATGGACTTGAAGGCCACGGCGTGCTCCCGCTTCCGGGTGAAGCGACTGAATTTCCAGACCAAAATCTCTCTGAAAGGGGCCTCCGGCTGGGCCGCCTCGTCCAGCATCTTCCTGAACTCCGGACGGTCGGCGATGCGGCCACTCTCGGCCTCGTCCACGTACTCGCGGGCGACGAGGTAGCCGTTCTTGTCGGCGTAGTCCCTGAGCGCCCGCAGCTGGGCGGCCACGGACAGGTCCACGTCCTGCCTTTCGCTTGACACCCTGGCGTAGAGGGCCACGGGGGTCGATGCGTATAGTCTGTCTTGCATGGTTTCCTCCTCGTTCATCCCTGTTCAGCTTGGCGTGATCGTCGCCGCTGCTTCCGTTCTTCTATGCGCCACTCCCGCTCCTCCATGTACAGCCGGATAGCCTCCCGCAGCAGCTCGCTCACGGTGCGCTCATCCTCCTTCACCACCTGCCGCAGATGTTCGGCCATCTCCGGGGGCAATGAGAAGGTGATGGTGTCGGTGTTTCTGGATTTGGTGGGCATGGGGTTCTTGCTTCGCCAATTCTTACCGTACTGCGTCTTACTCTACACCACCGGGCAACCGATCTTCAACCCTGCCCTGCGAGGTATACCGCGCGGGCTATACCTTCCAAGCTTCTACGAAATGGAGGGCGTTTACCAAGTCCAGGGGGTGTACAGCAGTTTGAGTTTGACGAAGACACTGAGAAAGTCGTGATTTCGTAGCTGCTACAGGCGTAAACCGCCCTACTGCGGGACGCAATCTGTGAACACTTTGTTGAAACAGCGGAGTTCGGTCTGAATCGACAAAACGCGATTGACGTGGGGGTGCAGACGCGGTGACAAAATGGCGGGGCGGTGGGAAAACAGGGAGAAAAAGGCGATTGACGTGGGTGTGCATGACGTCCAGCCACGGGGCTGTCTGCGGCCCTCCTCGATCTCTTCGAAGACGTTGACGCATCCCTGGTCGGGGTCGTGATGCGCTGACACGTCACACAGATTGAGGGTGTATGGGTCCTGTCGGACGACGCGAATCCTTCGACGGGCCTCGGCATCGGTGCAGCGCAGAGGGCGCCCGCGGTCTGCAACAAATTGTACTTTTGGGAGCTGTTGGGGGCATGGTGCGAGGGCTTCAGGGTACGAGTGGCGGACTCGGTGGTAGGGCGGCTGTAGCTGGGAATCGTAGCTGGCGGATTCATAGGGATGGGCGTCGGGGCCGGGTCAACGACGAAGCCTGACCTGTCAGTTCTGCAACGAATTGTACTCGGGAGGGCGTAAGAGGCATGAGCGGTTGCAGGTGGGCGGACAATGGTCCCAGCAGCCATGCTGGGACAACCCCTACAGGAAGTGTCGGGAACGACGACAGTGGTCATTGTGCAACCTGATACATCAGGGACAGCGGGCGTCTGTCCAGGGAATGGGGCGGCGGAAGCATCCATGCGTCGCCCAGGATGCCATGTTCGGCGAGGATGTCCGTGTTGGAGGTGACGATGGGTATCTCCTGCATCCTGTCGGCAATGTCGAGAAAGGCGGACTCGCTGCCGGGGGACTCGAAGACGAAGAGGACGCGGGGTGGGTGCCTCTCGTGGTCGCGCTCGGCCCATCGACTCAGGAAGTAGCGGCGGTAGGACTTCAGGCGTTTGGGGATGCGCTTCGGCGTGGTGGCCCGGCGCTCGAACTCCAGCAGGAAGGGACAGCACCGGCCTTTGTGCTCCAGGGTGAAGGAGGCGTCGGGATGGATGACGTAGGTGGTCCAGTCGTAGCGGTAGCCGATGCTGGAGCGGTGGGTGGGCAGCAGGTCGAACAGGTCGTAGTCCGGGGAGCGGGCGACCTCGGAGGAGAGGGCAGATGCGAAGCCCGTGACCCCGGCGTGGTGGCGCATCTGGGACGCCATGGCGCGCAGCGCGGTCCCTGCGTAAACCGAAGGGTTGGAGGAGGCGGGTTCAGGGCTCCAGCGGTCGAGAGTGAGTCCCACGGCGGCCCGGTCCCTGCGGGCCAGGTACGTCAGCCCCTCGTCGGTGAGCATGTGTAGGGATGCATCTTCCCGCACCAGGCCGTGTCCACGGAGGGAACGAAGCACCTGGTTGACCCGGCGCAGGGTGACGCCGCCCATCAGCCCTGCCAGCTGCTCACGGGTGCATAGAGGCCAGGCGGACAGCAGGTCGAGAATGTCTTTCTCGGCACGGGTCAGCTGCACCGAGAGGGCATCCCTGAGTTGCTCGGTGGGCTCCGGCATGGTCGCCTGCACGCCGGAGGGATACAGGGCGTCGGGATTTGCCTTCGGCCTGTCCCGAAGGAAGGAGTGGGACGATTCCAGCAGGCGATCCATCCAGGCCAGGATGCCCGACAGGGAAGCGTCGGCGTCGATGCGCACAGGCGGGTCGTGGTCCAAGCCGCTCCCGCACTGCTGCCAGACGGCGCCCGTGTGGTCTCCTGCCAGAAGCTCCCCTTCCGTCGCAACGAAGGTACTGCGGTGCTCCGACGGGTCGCCCAGGGAGCGAATGGCCCTGCGGGTGGACTGGTCCGCGTGGGTCAGGACGAGGGTGACGAAGGGCCGGTCGCTGCTGCGCATCCGCTCGACGCTCCTGAGGCGGTAGCGCAGGTTGGACGTGGGCAGCGTCGGTCCCTGGCGGATGATGCCGATGGAGCGGCCCCCGGACAGGGTGAGCAGCATGTCGTAGGGACCCTGGCGGTAGTGGTCCGCGCGCACCGGCCTCCGGTGCGGGTCGGCGTCGGCGATCATGTCGGCGACGCGGTACAGCACGGCCACGGCGTCCAGGCGCTCGGCCAGCAGCCGAAACCACTGCTTCGACACCGGATACTCGCTGAGGAAGCGCTCCGTGCCGTGCTCGATTCTCCCTCCGGCGACGATGCCCTGCCCCGTGGGGAAGTAGCGGCGCTTGGGGTGCGGCCCCAGGCAGCCCAGGTGGTGGGGCACGGAGTCCACGAGGCCCCGCTCCGTCAGCTTCTTCAACCGGTCTCGGAGCGTGGAGGCGGGAACGCGGCCGAAGCGGGACAGCTCGTCCACGGCGGCCAGGGGCGCGGCGCAGAGCAGCAGGAGCGCCTCCTCAAGGCCCTGGCGCAGGGAATGTGGCAGGGCGGCCGACTCGGCGACCGTGACGCCACCATGCAGCCGCCTGGCTCGTGCTGCGCGTATCAACCTCTCCTTGGCGTCGTCCAGCGCCTGTGCGCTGCCTCCCACGCGCTCCAACACCGCACGGGGTATGGCGCGCCCCTTGTGGCCCCGTTCGAGGAACCGCCAGAGGGTGTGGCGGGACACGCCGAAGGCCTCGGCCGCCTTGGGCCTCCCATGCAGCACGGCGTAGGTGCGCACGTAGGCACGGACCGCCCTATCCAGGTCCGGCCCGGCCTGTGCTGCGCAGTTCAGTTTTCGTGCTTGTGGGTTCGTGACAACCAATCGGCAGCTCCGCTCGGCAAAAAATGTCCCACCATCCCATTCTGAACGGTAAATTGCTCGCATGTAATGCCTTGCAAGCCATTATGTAGAACGCAGTTTTGTGGTATGGGGAAGGCCACGAGATCACGAAGCCGTAGGGACGACGTTAGTCAGTGCGGAGCACCAAGAAGGAAAGGCATCGAGGAGTCACCCCAAGCTTGCGGTGACTCCCAACTATTGACTAACCTTTATCTCCGATGTGCCGGCAGGTGTGGCGGGCGTCAAATAAGTCGCGGCGAAGACCATCTCGGAGAGCCACCGGCGAAACGAATCGTTGTCGCTGAACTGCTTGAACAGCTCGGTGTGGTCGGCGAGAAGCTCCGTCATGGCCCGTTCCAGGGCTTTGTCGTGCTCAATCCGGGCGTTCTGCCGGTCGGAGTTCGCCATTGCGTTCTGGTAGGCCCTGTCGCCCGCTACCTTCGCGGGCAACTCCTCAGCAATCACCTTCTCAATCTTGTCCTGGTCCTTCCACTCGATGTTGCCGAACCTGTCGTTGAAGTCCCTGACGATGTTGGAAAGGCGGTCCATATCCGGCTCCGGCTTCTGTCGTCCACCCTCGGTTGGGACTGGCCCGATCTCGGCGTCCTCGTCGGGGAGCTGAATGTCCTGCACCGCCTGCTTCTCCACCCGGTAGCTGTCCATGTCGATGGCTTCGAGAATGCCCTTGGACAGGTCATCCTCTACAGGGGCGGGCAGCTTAGGAACGAGGAAGGTAAGGAAGATGGAGAGCTTCTCCCACTCGGCGATGGTGTAGGGCAAGATGGTGCCTAGGAATCCATAGGCGCGTAGGAAGCCCTTCGCCTTGCCCTTGAAGTCCACCTGCCCGTCCTCGTCCAGTTGCTCCCGGTAGACGGCGACGCAGGCGTCGAGGATGGGGTCGAGCCGGTCGCGGCTGGCCTTGGCCAGGAACAGCTCTGCCAGCTCGTCCACCTGCGCCGGGCCGTAGACCTGGTAGCCGTCAAGGGCCGCCTTGAGGTCGTGCAGCCTGTCGGGGTCGGTCTCCTCCGCCAGAATCGTGGTCCGGTAGTAGGGGGCGAAGGCGGTCTGGATGGTGTCGGCGTCGTTGGCGAAGTCTAGCACGAAGGCATCGTGCTTCTTGGGATGCGCCCGGTTGAGGCGGGAGAGAGTCTGCACCGCCTTCACGCCCGACAGTGGCTTGTCCACGTACATCGTGTGCAGCAGCGGCTCGTCGTAGCCGGTCTGGAACTTGTCGGCGCAGACCAGGAAGCGGTACGGGTCCTCCCGAATCTTGTCGGTGATCAGGTTGGACGAGAAGCCGTTGAGAGACGCTTCGGTGACTCTCGCGCCATCGTACTCGTGCTCGCCGGAGAAGGCGGCGATGGCCTTGTATGGACTCTTGCGCTCAGCCAGGTAGTCCCTGATGGCGTAGAAGTAGGTGACGGCCCGTTGGATGCTGCTCGTCACCACCATGGCCCGCGCCTGCCCGCCTATCTTATGCAGGCCGGCCACCTGCTCGTGGAAGTGGTCTACCATGATCTCCGCCTTCAGACGGATGGCGTGGTCATGGTCCTCCACGTATCGGCGTAGCTTCTTCCCGGCCCGTTTGGTGTCGAACTCCGGATCGCCCTCCACCGTCTTCACCAACCGGTAGTAGCTGTTAACCGGCGTGTAGTCTTTCAGCACGTCGATGATGAACCGCTCCTGGATGGCCTGCTTCATGGTGTAGGGGTGGAAGGGCACATGCCTCGTATTTCCGCCTTCGGGAACGGGCATGCCGAATATCTCCAGGGTCTTGTTCTTAGGGGTAGCGGTGAAGGCGAAGTAGCTGGCGTTGACAAGGAGCTTCCTAGACTCCATCAGCCGGTTGATCTTGTCCTCGGTGGTCTCGTCCTCTGCCTCGGCGCCTGCTTCTCCCAAGGCCATGGACACCGACGCCGACGTCCGCCCGCCCTGGCTCGAATGAGCCTCGTCGATGATGATGGCGAACTTGCGTCCGCGGTGCTCGTTGCCGATGGCGTCCAGGATGAACGGGAACTTCTGCACCGTGGTGATGACGATGCGTTTGCCCTCTTGGAGCAGTCGCCGCAGGTGGCCGGAGGTTTCGGCATGACCCACGACGGAGCCGACCTGGGCGAACTGCTTGATGGTGTCCCGTATCTGCTTGTCCAGCACCCTGCGGTCCGTGACGACGATCACGGTGTCGAAGACGGGCGCATCGTCCCGCTCCATTCCTATCAGCTGGTGGGCCAGCCATGCGATGGAGTTGGACTTGCCGCTGCCCGCCGAGTGCTGAATCAGATACTTCGGGCCTGGTCCCCTACTGGATGCATCGGCCAACAGCCTCCGCACCACGTCCAGCTGGTGATAGCGAGGCCATATTTGATCCCGCGTCTTGCGGCCCGTCTTGTCATCCTTGCTCTCCAAGATCTGGGCGTAGTTCTCGATGATGTCGGTCAGCCCGTCGCGGGTGAGGACCTCCTTCCAGAGGTAATCGGTCTTGAGGCCGTTGGGGTTCGGCGGGTTGCCCGCGCCGTCGTTCCACCCTTTGTTGAAGGGCAGGAACCATGACGCCTTGCCCTTGAGATGCGTGCAGAACTGCACCTCGTGGTCGTCGACGGCGAAGTGGGCGAGGCAACGGCCAAGCTCGAAGAGCTTCTCTCTCGGATTGCGGTCCCGCTTGTACTGCTCTACGGCGTCATCCACAGTCTGCTTGGTTAGGCTGTTCTTCAGCTCGAAGGTGGCAACAGGGAGGCCGTTGATGAACAGGCACAGGTCCAGGGCAAGCTGCGCGTTGTCTTTGCTGTAGCGGAGTTGCCTGGTCACACTGAAGCGGTTCTGCCCGTATAAGGCCGCCGCCTTCTCGTTCCCCGGCGACGGCGTGCCGTACATCAGGTCGAACTGGTGCGGGCCGTGCTTGATACCCTTGCGCAGAACGTCGATGGTGCCGCGCCTTGTTATCTCCCCTTGCAGGCGGGCCAAGAACCTGCGCCGCGCTGCGCCGTCCTCGTCCAGACCAAGCGAGTCTGCGGCCTCGGGCTGCGTCGCTCGCAGGAAGGCCGAGAGCTGGGCGAGGTCTAGGCAGAACTCCCGGTCGTAGTCCTGCGGGTCGCCGCATATCCAACCTGCGCCGTAGCCTGCCGGCCGCTCGCGCACCATGCCGCCCTGCGGCGGGTCGCAGGCAGCGCCCGTCAGGGCCTCGCAAATGAGACTCTCCAGTTCCTTCTCGCTGGTGTCTGTGGTCACGCTATGTCTCGCCTCTCAACGGTATGGGGACTTCCCGCACCTCACCAGGCTGTATTCCTACCAAGGCCTCGCGAACAGCCTCGGTCCGCCGCGCGATGCGCGGCCATCCGGTGTCCATCAATACGACGATAGCCATGCGCCTGTTTGCCATGTTTTGCTGGCGCCGCATGTTCTGATCGGTAGTTATCAGGACGTCGTACTCAGCTTCTTCAGCCCGATCCAGCAAGTCACCGTTGGACAAAGCATCCCAGCCGTGCTCCCTAGCCTCTTCGACGTCATGGCCGAAGAGCCGGCGGCGCAACTGGCGGGGTGTTCCGTTATCGAACAGGATCCGCATACGCAACCTTGCTGCGGAGGTCTTTTGCGATGTGTTCCAGAACCGTCTTCACCTCCGATTCTTCCACCCCGCCGAACCACTCAATGAAATCGTAGATCGTCGCGCCCTCTGCGAGATTCTCAAAGAGCACGTACAGCGGCAGCCGGGTGTCCTTGAATACCCAGGCCCCGCTTACCTTGCCGGGTACGCTCTCGACCGCCTGGCACTTGCTCCAGTCCGTCATGTTGTCACCTCCTCTTCCATTGCTGAATCTTCTACCGACTCGTCGATGTCGTAAAGGTCTCCGGGCAGGCCGTCTGCCAGCGACCCACTCTCTCCTATCGGGTCTGGGTCGTCGGCCTCATCCGGCAGTTGAGCAGCAGCCTCGCGCACGTCCAACTTGCCGGTCACTACATCCGCGATGAGCCGGGTGCGGTACTCCTGCACCAGCTCCATCTGCCGGCGGGCGCGGGCGATCGCAGCATTGATTTCGGCGGTTGCCTTGTCAAGGTATTCGACGATGGCGGTTTGTTCGGGGAGGGGTGGCAGTGGTAGGCAAACCGATTGAATGCTGTTGTGAGTGAGGCCGTATCGCGTCACGCCATTCGCCCTTACGTGAAACTGGTAGGCCACCCCCTTGCTCTGCAAGGTTCGGGCCAGATATGACCCTAGTATCTCATTCGTTGGCCGGAGCAAGGCCAGATGGTAGCCAGAGAGAAGGTCATGGGCCGACTCCGCTACCAGGGCCGGGACCCCAATGTCGTCCCACGTCTCGGAGTCTTTGGTGATGAGGACATCACCTGACTCTAGCCGGAATCGCTCAATCTCGTCCCGCGAGGCCGTCGCTGCCATAAAAGGCATGGCCGACGTGATACGGTCGTTCTTGTAGACATCGACGTAATTGCAGAGGCGAACGGGAACCTCATCTTCTCTAGTGTGCTTGTCCACGTTGCTGACACGCATGTCGGCAACGGTCCGCAGCCGTCGCACCTCCCAGTGCTCTGGCACGTCACCGAGCCACTCGACGTCGCAGGGCTTGAGGCGGACGTTGGGGCCGAGGCCCCGGGTGACGGCCCGGTTGATGACCGCCTGCTTCTCCTCCTCCAGCAGGGCAATGAGCTTCCGCTTCGCGTTCACGTACCGCCGGATGCGCCGGTCCACATGGCTGAGATAGCGGACAATGGCGGCTTGCTCGGGGAGAGGCGGGAGGGGGACTTGAACGGATTGGATGCCCCCGTGAGTAAGGCCGTACCGTGTTACTCCATTCGCCCGCACGTGAAACTGATAGGCAATTGCCTTGCTCTGCAAAGCCCGGGCCAGATATGGCCCTAGTACCTCGTTGAAGGGGCGCAGCAAGGCCAAGTGGTAGCCAGAAAGAAGGTCATCGGCCGTTTCCCTCACCAAAGCTGGAACGCCAATGTCGTCCCAAGCCTCGGAGTCTTTTGTGATGAGCACGTCGTCTGGTTCTAGCCGGAATCGCTCGATCTCGTCCTGCGAGGCAGTTGCAGTCATGAAAGGCATGGCCGGAGTGACGCGGTCATTCTTATAGACATCGACGTAGTTGCAGAGGCGAACGGGTATCTCGTCTTCCCTAGTTTGCTTGTCCACGTTGCTGACACGCATGCCGGCAACGGTCCGCAGCCGTCGCATCTCCCAATGCACCGGCACGTCGCCGAGCCAGGGGACGCCGGAGGGCTTGTAGGCGGGGTAGGGGTAGATCTCGCTAATCATGCGGGGCTCGCATTTTGTACGGGTACGGGGATGGGAGTAGGGATGGCTAGACGATCTCGTATTTCTTCATAAATCGGAATGTTCAAATCCTCCGCGACTTCTAGGGTCACCGCCAAACCGTACCGTATTGGTTGGGTTATTACCCCGGCATCAGCGCGACAGTTTACTTTGATTACAACGGCGTCTCCGTCTTGAAAGGCTGTAGCATTGCTCCCTTCCAGGACTTTATGCTGGACGGTTCCTCTTTAGACAGCTCTGTAGTCTGCGTACAACCGACGCGGGGTAATCGTATTCCGTTCGGTTGGACTAAACCAAAGGTGAGCGATGCGATAGCTCTGGCGGGTACTGCTCACAGGTGTCAGCCAGGCCAGAGTAACGGTGAGGCGACGTGTATCAGTTACGGCGGAAAGGCTGGGTGGTAAAGGGAGGGTGAACTCGTCAGCATCCCCGTCTCCAAGCGCCCCAACTCCCAGGATCGTAACACGTTGATCTGTGCAGGCTAGAACTCTGGCAATGTTAGCTGATCCATATCCAAGAAAACGTCCAACATATTCTCTGAAAGTCTTACTATTGTGGCCATTCTTTAGGACCTGCTGATATAGACCCCAAGCGTTCGCCCAGTCTGAACCGTGAACAAGGAGTGCTTTTAGCAAGACAGCGTCATGATCCTGGGGCAGTGTTCCTGGAGAGTCTAGTCGCAACTGTTCGATGACGTCATACATTAGCATAGTGCTACGGGAAGCCAGAGCAGCAGCGTTACTTGTACCTCGTGTGTGGCAACTGCTGTCTAAGCGGCCCTGTATCCCAGGAGTAGCAACACGTTGACCAGGTGGACTGATGTGACGAGCTACTTCCAGGATTGCCGTTGGATGACTATTACCTAGCTTCTCGGACAGAAACTGACGGCCGCCGGGCAGAAGCACCTCCGGTTTAATGGTCCTCCGGTACCCAGGTCCATGCGCGTTTATGACACTGGGAAGGCCATCATAGGTGAATGGATCAAGTAGGAAGTTCAAGGCGATGGATGAGGCGTCCTGGTGAGTCGCCGCAACCGTCAGGCCATTGAATGTCTCTGCTGGTGATAATAGTCGGCGATTCCGGGTGTCTTCTGCCGTCGCTTCGATCACTGACTTCTGGAGTTCATCTGGAGTCAGCGTAGGAAGCGCAGCTCTTGCGATGTTCAACTGGATAGGATTTGCGTGGTTGCCCGCGCTGACTATAAATAGGACGTTGTACTTCGAGGCCAGCCAATCCAGCAGGCGGGCCATCGGGCTAATCTCACGATTAAATGGTCGAGCCACATCGCACACAGAGAGATTGATTACCCGTACTTGCGGTGCTGCAGGTGGTTGGTCGCCCTCGGGTTCGTACAGACGCCGTACCGCGCGATGTATCAGATCGACCGGCAGTACATCCTGCGGTATTGATTCTTGGAATTGACCTCCAAAGCCGCGTCGAGGTTTCATGATCGGTCGAGCGTAGATACGTCGTTCTACCGGACTACCGCGCTCTTCTAGGTCCCCATGGCAGATAAGCGAGGCCATCATAGTTCCATGAAACCGTTCGCTGGCCTGGTAGGCGCTTTCGTAGTCGTCTGGGTCATCAAGGTCGACTCGGTCGTCGAGTAGTTGGTGTCGTGTTAGCGGCAGGCCGTCGAACAGCGCTACAATTGGATCACCTAATGGACTATCCGGAGGGGCTCCTTCTCCCAGAGCATCCACTTCGTCCATATTCTCCGGTACGAGCACAGCGCACTGTCCCACAGGGCGAATGTGCATTATCTGGTCACATATGAGTAGCCTGGCGTTCGCTCGTGTGTCTGGGTCTTGTATCAAACTCTGTATGTGAATCCTAGGTACGTTTCCCAAAATGGCATGATAGGCAACTTCAGTGATGATGCATTGCTGGATCACTTCACCATCCAGAGAGGATATGACGCTACGAAGATACGACTCGGCCTGTGTCCGCTGAGAGGAGTCATTTCTGAACCACAGTTCAGCTTCAAAGGGTATAGTCTCCTCTCCAGATTCTAGCCGGTCTTCCCAGTCGGCAAGGACCCCTGTTTCTCTGAGACGGTCCTCTACATCCCAATGCCGGATGGTGTGTAGGCGAGCGAAGGCGTGCTTGAGTGGCGCGAGTCCGGAAGGAAAGCTAAGGTCTTGGTTCTCCTGCCATAGACTAAAATACCTCTGCATCTGTCGCAGAGCTTCCTGATCCGTCATTACTAAGAACAATTGGCCTGCCAACTGCTTCTGTGGGTCTTTCGCATCTTCAAATCCGTACTCAGGATCGATTGGATCGCTCTCGAATTCTCCCAACCATTCCAGTCCATCAATTTTTCTTACGGCGTTGATGAAATCATTGATAGTACCGACAGTCTCTAGGACTAGGACCTGCTCTGGCTGGATGCCGAGAGTGGTATTCTGTAGAGAGACTCGCCTCTGCTCCATAGCGTCTTGAAGTCGGCTAAATTGTGGAGCCAATCGTTGGGCTTGTCGACCAGCCTCTGGAATACGCGGACGACCACCACCCCCACCACGTCCGGATCGCTCTGCATGGGTTGGCTCGGGAAAGACGAGGAGAGGATGCTCTGGCATAGTTAATCGCGCTCCTCATAGTCGTCTGATTGGTTGACATTGAATCGCTTGCTCCAGTGACGCAGCCGCTGGTCAGTGATTCTCTTGACGTTGGCGTTCGGTTTGTCTAGTAACACTCTTCGTAGGACATCCATCCCAAAGTCTTCGACCTCAGCGAAACTCAGCCCTTTTAGCCTCATTGCAAGACTGCGTGGTGAAAGGGTCAGCCCACACTCTGTACGAGTCTCGAATCTCTTGAACCACTCTTCAATTTGACTCTGCTGCGGCATCGGTAATTCCAAGCGAACCTGGAACCGGCGCCACACTGCACGGTCAAGGAGTTCAGGATGGTTACTCGCCGTCACAACAACGACGTAACTTGGCAGCGCGTCGATTTGGAGCAGTAGCGAGCTCACGACACGTTTGACTTCTCCCGTCTCGTGGCGGTCGCCTCGCTCTTTGCCCACCGTGTCGAACTCGTCGAAGAACAATACACATCGTCGGGATCTGGCATACTCGAAGACTTGGCCAATACGTTGCGCTGTTTCTCCGAGATAGCTTCCGATGATTCCTTCATAACGAGCCAATACAAGCGGAGCGTTCAGGGCATCAGCTACTGCCTCTGCCAGGGATGTCTTGCCATTTCCAGGCGGTCCTGCCAACAGCACACGATTGCGTGGCTCAAGGTTATGTGCCCGGAGCAGATCTGCTCGATGCTGTTCCTCTATAAGATCGCGTATGACTTCGGTGACCTCTATTGGCAGTATCAAGTCATCAAGCCGCCGCTGTGGAATAATCTCGGCTACAAGTGGTCCGGAAAGTGAATTGGCAGTCGGAGGTGTGGGCGACGTATAGCGACCGTTGTCACTTGCACGAAGTTGCGCAAGCAATCTGTCGGCCAGAATCGTATGACTCTTCGAACGCTCATCCGCTGCCAGTGCTTCAACGGTTCTCTGGAACTTAGCCTGGTCGCCTTGCGCACCGGCTTTGACGAGGTCTAATATCAAATCCGCTCGTGCCATTACTAGCCTCGCTTCTCGGCTCCGATTATCCCACTCAACAGCCCCTCGGTCTCCCGCTCCAGCGCCGCTATATCAGCCCGTATCTCCTCCAGGGGGCGCAGGGGCTGCGGTTTGTAGAAGTGGCGGGTGAAGCTGATCTCGTAGCCAACCTTCACGCTGGCCGCGTCGTACCAGGCGTCCGGGGCGTAGGGCAGCACCTCGCGGCGGATGAAAGCCTCAATGCCGCCTTCGTGGAGGAGCGGCACCTGCTCTGTGTCCCGCAGGTCGGTATCCGGCTCATACTCCACTACGGCGCTATGACCGTCCACTGCGGCTTCGTTCATTCCGCGGATCGGGTCCGGTTCCACCGCGCCCGGCTTGTGGGTCTTCTTGATGACGGGGGCGGCGGCCTCTTCGCGGGCTGCCAAAGCCTGCTGCAACAGGTTCTTTCGCTTGGCCGTCATCTTGAAGCCATGCGCGGAGGCATCCGCCGCAACGACTTCCATGAATCGGTTGAAGTCGGGGTGTGGTCCAACGCCCAGCGCTGCCGCCACCCGTTCAATGACGTTGGCGAGCGGCTCTTCATTTGCGTCACGACAGGCGGCTCGGAATCGCTGGCGATGGTCCGGCGACAGATCGACGGTGAGCCGCAACGGGCGCTCGACGGTGACCTTCCGGTAGCCGAAGGCCTCGTTGGGGAATATCTTGGACTGCTCCGTCTCCTCGAAGCCGAGGAAGGCGTCGCAGATGCGGCTGATGTCGTCGTCGGACAGCTCGCAGTTCTTGCTGCCCAGGTTCTTGCGCAGCGGGCGGGACCACTGCGTTGCGTCTATGAGTTGCACCTTACCCCGGCGGTGTTCCGGCTTGCGGTTGCTGAGCGCCCAGATGTACGTGGCGATGCCGGTGTTGTAGAACATATTGAGCGGCAGGGCGACTATGGCTTCCAGCCAGTCGTTCTCGATGATCCAGCGGCGGATGTTGCTCTCGCCCTGCCCGGCGTCGCCGGTGAAGAGGGAGCTGCCGTTGTGCACCTCGGCGATGCGGCTGCCCAATGGGGTGCCGTGCTTCATCTTGCTGAGCATGTTTGCCAGAAACATCATTTGGCCGTCGCTGGAGCGGGTGATGAGAGAGTAGTCCGGGTCGCCGCCGTGCTTCACCACGAAGCGCGAGTCAATGATGTCGGACTTGCCGCCCATGCGCTCCAGGTCAGTCTTCCAGCTCTTGCCGTAGGGCGGATTGGAGAGCATGAAGTCGAATTCGCGGGCGGGGAAGCCATCGGCAGATAGGGTAGAGCCGAACTGCATGTTGTCGGCCTCGACGCCCTCGCCCTTCAGGATCAAGTCGGCCTTGCTGATAGCGTAGGTCTCGGGGTTGACTTCCTGTCCGTACAGGTGGACGGACACTTCCTTGCCTTGCTCGCCAGCCAACTGCGTCAGCGTTTCCTCGGCAACCGTCAGCATCCCGCCGGTGCCGCAGGCGCCATCGTAGACCAGGTAGGTGCCGGACCGCACTTGGTCGGCGACGGGTAGGAAGACCAGGCGCGACATTAGCTGCACCACGTCCCTTGGGGTGAAGTGCTCCCCGGCCTCCTCATTGTTCTCCTCGTTGAAGCGCCGAATGAGCTCCTCGAAGACCGTGCCCATGCTGTGGTTGTCCAGACCCTCCAGCCGCACCGAGCCGTCGCCGTTCAGGACAGGCTTGGGGCTGAGGTTGATCAAGCTATCGAGGAATTTCGCTATCAGGAACCCCAGCGCGTCGGCTTCTACCAGGGTAGGTATCTGGTTGCGGAACTTGAACTTGTCCAGCACCTCCTGGACGTTGGGCGAGAAGCCGTCGAGGTACGCCTCGAAGTTGGCTCGGAGCCGCTGCTGCTGGCCGATGGAGGTGAGGTCACGCAGTCGGAAGGACGATGTGTTGTAGAAGGCCTCGCCCGAGGCTTGGCGCAAGGCTTGGTCCTGGTTGGTGATGCCGGCGGCATCCAACTGCTTCTTCATGTTGAGCACGGCATCCTTGGCCGGTTCCAGCACGGCATCAAGTCGGCGAATGACCGTCATGGGCAAGATGACGTCGCGGTACTTGCCACGGACGTAGACATCCCGGAGCACGTCGTCTGCAATGCCCCATATGAAGCTGCTGATGTTGAGGGTAGTCCACTAGCTCGCCATGCTCCTGTAAGCTGCCTTCACCATCTGGTCAAGGGCAACGGCCGCTTCCTCGTTCAGGCGCGGGTCGGAGCGGAGGCAGGACGATATGACGGCCAGAGGCTCCGGCTCCTCCTTGGCGGCGGCGCTTCTGACGAACCTGTCTAAGTCCAGCCCTGACCACGCCGCCAACGCTGCGAGGCCGTTCGCGTCAGGATGCTTGCCTTGGGACATGCGGCTCAAGGTGGATGCGCTGATTCCGCACTCCTCCGCCACCTGCTTCCAGGTGCAATGGCGGGCTTGCCTCTCTGCGTCCAGAGCGGCGAAGAAGGCCCCACCGTCGAACCTCGCTGTCTTGGCCATTAGTCTCTCCTTCGTGGCTCACGTCCCATATCGTCGTCACCGACAGTGGAATGGATTGCCTATTCGATTATCGCAACTACATGATATGATTGCAATGGCCCTTAGAACTTGATGAAGAAGCATTGAGGCCGAATTTAGGAGTGACGCCAAGACATTGGAAGGAGGACTATGTCCAAGAGTGATGAAGAGTTGGCTCAGGAGCTGCGGAGACTAGCCAGTAGCGCTCCATCTGGAGAGAAGATGACCTACCTGATGTTGTTCGGCATCAAGTACGCCGACCTCCTACATCGAGAAAACATCACAGACATTTTGAAGGCGGCAGGCGTGGCCACACTCGGCCCCACGGTGAATATGGGACGTCGATTGGCTCGCCATGTGATCCTGAAAGACCCCGATTTGCCCTCCTGAAGGTCTGAGGGAAGGTTGCATGCGCTCACAGTGCCAGCCACATCTCAAAGATGGTTCTGCCTACCGTCAACTTAGGCCCACCCGAAGAGGCTCGAACTCTCTATAGGGATCGCGGTGTCAAGGACTACAGAGCCCCCAGCCACATCTCGAAGATGGTTCTGTCTACCGTCCACTTAGGCCCACCACCGCGTACGGTAGATACCACCATCTTTGAGATGTGGCTCGGTAGCCTGTCGACGCATAAAGGACTCGCGATTCCTGTGGTGTGACGCGTAGGGTCGGAGGAACGCAGGCCGAGTGCCGGTCCAGCCGACGCGCCAACGGGAAGCCCCGGTCCGCGCCCTCTCGATGTGCCTCCTATTCGAGGCCCTGTGCGCGGGGCCTTCGCTATTGTCCTGAATCTGCCGATTGTCATAGAATATCATGTGAAGAAGAGTGCCTTCAGAGGTAGGTGATAAGAGATGACGACGCCTGTCCGACGTTCCCGGGAGGAGACGGCCCGCCTTGGGAAAGCGATCTACGAGCGAGACATCCGGCCCCAGGTCGAGGCCGACCACGATGGAGAGTACGTCGCCGTTGACGTGGACAGCGGAAGCTGGGCCATCTCCAATGACGTTCTCGCCGCAGCGAGGCGTCTCCGAGCGCAGCATCCCGAGGCTATCGACGTGTGGCTGCTTCGGGTCGGGTATCGGGCGTTGCATCACTTCGGGGGCAGACCCTGGCGGAGAGCTGAGTGATAGAGGGCGTGGTGAACTCCGCCTACGAAGCCGTCATAACTCTCTCCCTGCGCGGCCCGGCGGGACAGGCGCAGGAGGTCGAGGCAGTGATAGACACCGGCTTCACTGGATTCGTGACACTGCCTCCCTCACTCGTTGCGGAGTTGGGATTGGTCTTCATGGGCACCAGCGAGGCGACCTTGGCCGACGGCAGCGAGGTGTCATTTGACGCCTACGATGTCACGGTACTTTGGGAAGGCCAGCCGCGAGATGTTCTGATCGACGAAGCGGACACCACCCCACTCGTGGGTATGTTGCTGTTAGATAGGCACAACCTGAGCATCGACGTCGAGAACGGCGGGCGTGTTCTCATCCAGGCGAAGGCGTAGCGAGTCCACGACCGTCCGGTTTGCAACATCGCCGGATGCCAGGCGACCGTCACCTGATGGGCAGCACTGCGTACGGTCGGCGTCTTGATGCGTCGGCCACGTTCCTCAAGTAGCCCCCATGAGCGTAAGCTTCCTCGCCCAGCTTGGCTTAAGCGGCGTCGTACTCCGTGTGCGGGCGGATGATTAATGAGTGCTTGGAGACAGCGCGGTGAGGCTCCAGGCAGCTAACTGTCAAAGAGATAGGTGACGTATGGCTATTCGAGCCAAGTGTCATAGGTGTGGAGACCAGGAGTTTAGAGTCGAATCGGACAGTATTTTCCGACTTGCCGTACCCTGGCTGTCGTCGTTATTGCAGAGGGAGGTCGAGTACGCTTGCACGGCCTGCGGAGAAGTAAGGCAGTGGAGTTCAACCCTCTTCAATCTTGGCGACGGCCATCGGTCTATTTCCCTACGTCCGCCCTCTGACGTGGACGTGGTAAAGAACAAACACCCCCAAGTCGCTCATCGTACCTCTGGCAGAGAATTCATTTCCATCGGGTACCCTGCCGTCTTTCGGGAAGGGGAGAATGTCTTATTCCCCACTTCTGAAGGGAATGTCCAAGACGCCACAATGGTAGACAGATACGGCGACCCCGATTTGATGGCAGAGTTCGCGGAAGAGTACCTCCGACAGTTTCGGACCCTCATGCCCACTGGCAGGTTGCCTGGGAACCTGGTCATGCCGGCGTTGCTCCTCCTCGTCACTGCGACCGAATTGGCTGTCAAGGCTTTCTGGATACGCTCCGAGAAGCCGCTGAAGGCCAGCCACTCCTTGGTGGACCTCTATGAGGAACTCGACCCCGATCACAAGCAAGAAGTAGAACGGCGTTTCGCCGGGGCGGAATCCAACTTCGTCTTATCCAACCTCGGCGCTGACAGCCCCAAGGTCACGCACATCTTACAACTGTATTCCCAAACCTATGGCGGGGAGAGCAGCGTCTACATGGACGTCCGTTACTACGCGGAGCCCACCACCAAGCTTCATAGCGGCTCCAATCTGGTCAAGGGCCACACTCCCTACCCGATCTTCCTGCCTGACGTGGTGCGAGCCTTGATCGACACGTACTGGTTCTTCTCTGGACCTAACCGGCTAAGGCGCTTGGGTGGAGAGGTCTTGGAAGGCGTCCGCGAATCAGGCAATGACAATCACGGAGAGTGGGGGCTGATTCCGTCTTCCCTTGGCCTAGTTGTCGTCTCGGTCCCACAGAAGGCTGGTATGGATGCGAAGGGCGAGGATCTGAAGGTGTACGAGGGCTTCAAGCAGTCGCATCCTACGAACCTGACGGCTGACTGGATGTACGGAGGAAACACGCTCCTCTTCTATCGGGACGGCGGGCGAGAATTCCCGGATGGTAAGCAGGTCATAGACGGCTTGGAGTGCAGGGTGTGGAGCAACGGAAGGATGGGCCTTCACCCGCGAGAACTGAATAGCCTTGCCGACGCGCTGGAGGCTGCGGGCAGCAGCGCAGAAAGCATTGGGCGACTCACGCTTGGACAGTAGGACGGTGTAACCCTTGCCTACGGGTATCCGCCGAAGCGTAGAAAGGGAAGCGAGTCAGCGTGTGCGCAAACGCGTTGAGGAGGTGTTTGGCTGGGTGAAGACGGTCGGAGGCGGTCGAAAGTTGAGGTACCGGGGAGTGGATCGCAACCAGATGTGGGCGGAGTTAACGATAGCCGGATACAACCTCGTCCGCCTATCCAGACTGGTACAGAGCCCGGCCTGAACAGGGCCGTAACAGCGTCGGTACGGTCCTCGTCAGGGATGCTCGGGGACACCGCACGCTGTCACTGACTCAGATCAACGACCACATCGACCGCCAGAGATCTCATCCGGGACTTGTCCACCACCGAAAACAGCCTTCTTCAACACCCTGCTAGGATACACTTGCTGTTCATAGCTCCAGCTTCCCCTGTATGGGAGCCGCTGGTGGAGGCTCCACGAAGCGAAGAAGTGTGCCCGGAGGGAAAGCGCCTCGTTTCTTCCTCGTGCTCTTGTCAACAATAAGTGAAGACTCCCGCTCCATGTTCGCAAGACGGCGTTTCAGATGGGCTGAATGGAACAGTATTCTATCTGAGTGGACGAACTGCTCAAGGGACTCGAATGTCACCTGTTGATTCAGGCCAACTTCGTCAATTAGGGCACTATCCAATTCGCTGAAATTCACTGCCTGTTCTCCGAACGACCGTTGACCTAGCGTATTTCCCTTGAAACTGTATCCACCAAACCGTGCCACTTTCCACATAGCTTGTTTCATTCTGTCGCAACCTAGGTCATTCTTGGTAGCGAAGAACAGCGCGTACACCAAGCTGTTACCCTCATAGAGGTCAAAGTGGAGAACATGCTTAGCTCCTGCTTTCTTTAGTTGTTTCTTGTACAGTCCATAGAAGAAGTCCTTTGTCTCATCAATCCCGGCTATCGATATCCCGTCCATCCATTCTGCACAGCCGAACAAATCGTCCAATGGAGATGAAAACTCTGGGGTGGCCTTGAACCTATTGATGTCCCTATACATGAAGGAAATATAGACTTCGGATTTTGGGTTCTCCAATATACGTTGAATGAGGCTCATTGGGGTGTCGGAGACCCCGAAGGGATCGACCATTACTAGTGCCGGTGCTAGCTGACTGTTGTACGAGTCTACAGCGTCAAGGACCTCGGTCATTTTGTCGGTAAATGTACCTTGAAATACCTCGGCCTGGCAGTTCGTTGGGAACTCGCTCCGCATCGTTTCGACGACGTGCTTAAGGTGCTCTGCTCGCTCAGAAACTTTCTCAATGAACATGTAGTTGATTTGGCCGGTCATCATCTGCTGGGCCGCATGATTGCGAAGCGCTTCAAGCGCAATCAGGGGCGAACCCTCTTCTCCACCCATGTACCGGCCAGGACCTGCGAAGGCGTCGATGAAGAGCACCCTCTCATTACTGCTCAGCATGATCGGTAGCCACGCTTCCATGTAGTGGCGCAAGACCATGTGCTTTCCTACTGTATGACGTTCAAGAGGCCAGAGAGTCGTCTTGGGAGGCATTCCTACCTGTGTCCATTGCCTGTGGGCATTTCGACCCACTTTGCCCCGTCTACTACAGCCTCACCACCAGACCGCTTGCCTCGCCTTCCACCCAGTTGCTTGTCTCGCAGGTCGCGCACCCAGTCGACATCCATCGACCGCGCCCTAGGCCCACTCTCGCCGCCGGCAATTACCCAGTGGAGCGTGCCGTTCTCAAGCCATTGGGTCAGGTCGACCCTCTCCAGCAGGGGCTCTGCCGACACGAAGCGTACTGCTGCGGGGATCCGTCGCAGCACGGACAGCCGGGGCGCGTACTTCTGGCTCTCCACCGACGTCCCCATCCAGACGTTCGCCGGCCACTCCTCGAATCTGCTCTGGCCGTGCTTCTCCCACCAGCCCGCCGCCCGGCCGGGGCGCTTGGTCAGCACCTGGAACACGTGCTGGTCCGCCTCTCTCATCACGTCGAAAACGTCCGCGATGAAGTCGTACTCGACGTGCGGGTGAAACATGTCCGACATGCTGTTAACGAACACGCGCCGGGGGCGGCGCCACGACAGCGGGGCCTCCAGCCGTTCGGGGAGCATCTGCACACTGTCTGGAGCGGTATCGTATCCGGGCACGGCCATCGCCCGAAGCCTGGGGTAAAGCGCGAACATGTAACAGTTGTCGCACCCCGGCGACACGCGGGAGCAGCCGGTTACCGGATTCCAGGTCTCGTCCGTCCATTCAATTGTGGAGGGCATGGCGGGTGTCCCTATGTTCTATTATCATGAGGCCATTGTAGCACTGCTGTTCGCCCCGTCAAAGGGATTCGCGATGTGTATCGTCAGCACATGTGGGACAGCTGATGGGGAATTGAGAAGCGCCAATTAAGGCGATTGTCCTGGCTCAGGTAGGAGAGTAGATTCACGGAAGTGAAAGGAGCCAGGATGCAGGAAGTCAGTCGAAGCTACGATCAAGCCGACGAGAACGCCAGGCAGGTGGTCCGACGGACCAGAAACGTTACACGTCGCAAGTACACACCTGAGGAGAAGGTACGGATCGTCATAGAGGGGATCCGCGGGATATATCAGTCAGCGCCTTGTGCAGGCGAGAGGGAATCAACCCCGGGGTCTATTACAAGTGGCTCAAGGAAGAAGACGTTCCAGGGATGAGCGTGGCTGAGGTGGAGCGGCTCAGGGTTCTGGAGGGGGCTTTGCACCCATAGGTTCCGCTCTCAGAGTCAGCACCGCGGGTGAGTCCTGTGGGGCGGCTTTCGGAGTGGGCCTCCGGACCAGCCGAAGCGAGCCGCGGCAAAGAGCCCAGCGCTACCCGTCGAAACCCGAAGATTGGGCGGAGGCCCTCATCTCCAGTTCATTCCGATCACCATAGGGAGATCCCCCGACTCTGTGACTATATTCCCTATGGTGGTGGGCGGCCCCCAAACCAGCGGCTTGTGATTAGCTACTTTGCATGAGGGGACGAAGGTGATGGGGTTCGACAATTCCCCCGCTTGCGGCATATACGACGGCGAATCCTTTCGGTCGTTGGGAGGGAATGGCCGGGCCACCTTTTCCTGCGGTTCCACTCTAACTGTCTCGTGTAGCCCGATGACTTTGCTTGTCAAGGACCCATGCGGGAGAGCTGCTCTAGCAGCCAAAGCAAGTGCATCGTTCCTGCTGCCACGAGTCCGCAGTCTACGCCGAAGCTTCAAGAAGCGGCTCATTTTCAGGGCAGGCACACCATCCGCCGTGTCTGCTAGGATGCCGTCCCAAACGCTTTCGGCTGGTATGTGAACGTCCAGATCAGTAATCACCACCGGCGACCTGCCATGGTTGGTGACAACAACATCAACCGAAAGCGGGCTCACTCTAGTATCCGTGACCAACTCCACCGACACCGCCACTCTCCTCCTGTAAACGTACAGCAGACAGCCCACCAGTAGGGTCAAGACTACGCCCACAGCAGGCGAGACAGTCAGTAACAGCAATCTGGTCATAATCTAGTACTCAGTCAACTTCGTTTTGGCGATTGTTTAAGAAAACGGACTTTCCGTTCTTGCACCCTCTTAATTTGGTGCTTCCGTGCCAGCCGCCATGCCTGTCTCACCTGCTCTCGCCCGGCCTTCGCGCAACGAGGCTGGAGACAGGGGTATCCAGGAGAGGGGCTGCCATGGCAACGATGGTTATCCACCTGGGGACTAGAGTTAGCTAACTTGGACCCCTAATCTTCTACGAAGGCCGCGATTTTCTCGAATGATGGAGTCAATAGACGCGTCCTCAAGGTCGATCAGACTCAGCAGATGTAGTTGGAACAGGGCCTCTAACTTCCCATACAGGTCAAACATTTCGTCTGAGCCAGTTGCTCTATTCCCGGTAGTGGCCTCATCATAATGGGTGAGATAGTTTCTGGTATCGCAGACCCTACTGACGAAAGCCCTGCTCTTCTCGTGGTCGCCGAACCAACGTTCAAGTGGTTCCAAACAGGATACACATAAGCAGGAAGGCCCCCGGAGGCGCAGAGGACGGATCGTCGTCCGGCTCGACACGGCGGCCGTCTGGAAGCGTCTGGCTCTGCTGCACCGCTCCCAGAACTGGCTCGCCAGGGAGATTGGGGTCAGCCCCGGCTACGTGTCGATGCTGGTCAACAAGGGGCGCTCGCCCTCCGGTCGCATCCGCCGCCGGATGCTCAAGGCCCTGGAAGTAACCGAGTTCCAAGACCTATTCAGATTGGAGGAGAGAGATGAACAAGACTGACGACTCGACCCGTTTCGACGGGCACGACAACGACGAAGCGGACGGGACCCAGCCCCTGGAGAGCGGCGTCCTGCCGGAGGACTTCGGCCAGCGCCTCGAACGCCTGAAGGAGGCCAGCGGCCTCTCCTGGCGCGGCTTCGCCAAGGCCCTCGGCGTGGACCCCAAGCAGCTGCGCATGTGGCGCAAGAAGAGCGTCGAGCCCTGCGGGGGAGCCATGCTCTCCATAGCCCGCTTCGCCTCCGGGATACCCGGAGGTCTGGGAGATCCTCCTGGGCGAGGGCTTCCAGATGACCTTCTTCGGGGAGGAGAGCTAGACCGGAGGCCCCGCCGGGCGCACGGCGCAACGGCGGCGCGGCGGGGCCGGAGCTGACGCGTCGCCCGCGCTCGCCCCTTTCCGTCGGCGCGGGCGGCCCTTCACAGAACTGCAACGAGAGGCCAGCGGCCCAACCGATTCGCCGCTGCGACTACGCACCGTGAAAGATACCACCGGAAAGACCGAAGACAACAGACGGCGGAGGCCCGGAGGACAGGAGCTTGAAGACGCTCTGGAGCGCTCCATGCCGTCCTATACGCCTGAACATCGCAGGGCCGTCCTGAAGGGGCTGCGCATCCTGGCCCGCGTCGCCATCCGCTCCTACATGGAGGAGCAGGCGGCCGCATCTGTGAATAATCATGATCTTGAGGCCAGGAAGTTGAGAGAAATTCAAGGTCATTAGGCCAGCTATTCAGGATCATCCAGCCACCCTGGGCGCCGAATCAGAGACCATAGCCGCACTTCATGACGAGGTGCAGCAGATGGCCTATAAGGAGGTGCTGAGAGTGGAGATATCTGAAGTCATCCGCCGCTGGCAGGCGGGGAGCAGCCAGCGGCACATAGCATTGGGGACCGGGCTGTCCCGGGAGACCGTCGGACGATACATCGCCGCGGCGGAGCGGCTGGGCGTGTCTTGCGAGGGACCGGCTCCCACCGATCTGCAACTGGATCGGCTGGCGGCGATCGGTCGTTCCGGTCCGCGGGCGGTGGCCACGCCAGCCGAGGACAAGCTGGTTCCCTGGGCAGACCAGATCTATCAGTGGCTCACCGTCGACCGCTTGCAGTTGACCCGCATCCAGGAGTTGTTGGCGGAACAGGGCTGCCGGGTTTCCTACACGTCGCTGCGGCGCTTCATCCAGCGGCGCAACTGGCAGAGTCGGAGTCGCACGACGGTTCGGATGGAGCAGAGTGCGCCGGGGGAAGTGGCGGAGCTGGACTTCGGACGCTTGGGATTGGCGCCGGACCCCGCGACCGGCCGCCACCGCACGGTGTGGGCGCTGATCGTGGTGCTGGCCTACTCCCGGCACTGTTTCGTGTGGCCCACCTTCAACCAGAAGCTGGAAGACGTCGTCGACGGACTGGAGGCGGCCTGGGCTTTCTTCGGCGGTATTCCCCAACTATCTCGTCATCGACAACTTCCCCGCCGCGGTCGCGGGCGCCGACGCTCTGCATCCCCGGCTCACCCGGGGTTTCCTGGAGTATTCACAGCACCGCGGCTTCATCGCCGATCCGGCCCGCGTGCGTCACCCCAAGGACAAGCCCAAGGTGGAGCGAAGCGTCCAATACGTGCGGGAGCGCTTCTTCAAGGGCGGCAGCTTCAGCAGCTTCTCCCACCTGAGGGAGGAAGCGGCACGTTGGTGTCGTGATGTGGCTGGGCATCGCGTGCATGGCGCCACCCGGCAGCCGCCCCTGGTCGTCTTCCAGGATGAGGAGCGGCACGCCCTGGCTCCCTGGGATGGCGAGCCCTACGAGGTCACTCACTGGCGCATGGCCAAGGTGCATGCCGATCACCACGTGGCTTGCCAATATGCCCTTTACTCAGTCCCGGCTGCCCTTTGCCCGCCGGGCCAGCAGGTGGAGATCGGGCTGGGCAGCAAACTGGTGCGCATCTACCACCGGGGAAGGCTGATCAAGCTCCATCCCCGCCAGCCCCGCGGTGGCCGCTCCACCGACTCAGAGGACTATCCGCCGGAGCTCACCGCCTACACCCTGCGGGCGCCTGAGAGCATCAAGCGCAGCGCGGCCGAGCACGGACCGGCGGTGGCTGACTTCGTCGAGCGCCTCTTCGACGGTCCTCTGCCTTGGGCCAAGGTGCGCCAAGGCCACAAGCTCATACGCCTCGGCCAGCGCTATACGCCCCAACGGCTCGACGACGCATGCCGCAAGGCCCTGACCGTCGACCTCATCGACGTGCGCCGCGTGGAGCGCATCCTGGTGGAAGCCTTGGAGCAGAGCGAGGTGCAGGAGCATCCCCCGCCATTGCCTGCGGGTCGCTTCACCCGGCCCGGCTCAGTCTTTGCCCTCACCTACCAGTCATCACCAGGAGATCAGCCATGACCCGTGTAACTGAACTCATGCCCCTGCTCAAACGGCTCCAGCTGGGGCCCATGGCGGCCACCCTGCCCGAGCGCATCGCCTTGGCCAGAAGGGACCAGTTGGACTATGCCTCATTCCTGGAGATCATCCTCGCCGACGAGATCGGCCGCCGCGACCACCGGCGCATCGAGCTCCGACTGCACAGCGCTGGCTTCGAGCGGGTCTCCCGCCTCGAGGACTTCGACTGGACTGCGTCGATCACCCTGGACCGCCGGCTCCTTGACGCCGCCTTCTCCCTGCAGTTCCTGGCCCGCAACGAGCACGTCCTGCTCGTCGGCCCCGCCGGAGTTGGCAAGAGCTTCCTCGCACAGGCCCTGGGCTACGCCGCCGTCCGCGCCGGACACACCGTCCGCCGCACTAAGGCTTGTTTAGCCGTGGTATAGGGCCTCAATGGGCCATTATCCCACGATCCATCCCACGGCATCGGCTCGGTGGGGTTTCCCTCGGAGAGAGTCAGAACCCACTACACACTGTGGATGAGGGGGCCAATATACACACGTGCGCGATTCCTTGTCGCTAGCCGCGGTTCTGCAGGGGCGCCAAAAAGGGGAGCCAATAAACTTTTCACGTACTCCTAAAATGGCGGGTGATGCGGAACAGTTGTTACTTTAGTTGTCACTACTGCGCCCATAAAGTACGTGCGTGACCGGTTCTTCGGCTGCTCGCCCATCCCCTGCGGCGGTGGTGGAGCAGGCGGCTCCTCTGGATGAGGCGGCTGTCGAGGCTCAGGGTAGCCCCTTATGGGGCCACTCCAACGCACCGCTACCGGATCACCCAAAGCGACGCCCGCCGCCGCGTTCTCATCCATGTCCATGGACGGGACGCAATCCCAACGGAAAGATTCGATACTCGTGGGCAGTAGACTTGCGCCCTGGGGCGGGCAACAGCACCTAAGAGCCCTCACGTGGTTCCAGTCCGCGCCAGTGGGTCGGACTGGACAGAATCGAGAACCGAGGCCGCCCCGGTGGTCACCCCGTCCGACGGCATGGGGACGGTGTACGTGAGCACGGCCTCGTCTCCCGGAATCTCGATGCCCTTCACAAAGTTGCGGATTGAGAGACTTCCGCTCCGGGAACGTCCCCTCTTGCAGGAAGGTGCGGAAGTCGGCTACTTACTCCCTGATCTCCGCCTTGGTGGGCAACCCCACCCTCCGCTGTTCCAACTGATCCGCGCGCCCTCCTCCCGCGCCGCCGGCAGCTGTTCCTGGCGGGAGCGCAGGGACAGGATGCGGGGCGACAACGCCTCGATGGTCGACTGTTTCGTCTCCAGGACCTCGTACAGCCGCTCCAGCCTGCTCCCCCGTCGGAAAGCTCTGCGTCAATCGCCTTCAGCCTGCCACCCAACTCCCCGGCCATTGCGTCAATCTCCTGCGCCACCAGGGTCACCAGCTCGGTGGTGGGCCTGCGTCGAGGATCAATGGTGCGTCACCTCTGGTGGCTCCCCGACCCGCTGACACGCGCATACCACCGTTCAGCAGCGAGCAGGACAGTGACCAACTGGAGAACCCCTGGCACCGGGTGCCAGGGGGCGATGGCGGCGATCCGGTGGAGGACGCTCCCACCGTTCGTCCCCGCCCGGAACTCTCGCCCATCTCCTCAGCACGCGGTGCTCCCTGTCCTTTCGGGATGTCCGGCAAAAGCCCCGTCTGCGTCCTTGACTCACCCGTAAGGCCGACGAGGGCCAGGGACGCCTGCTCCACGGGGGCCGGACGACGGCCAAACCTCCAACAGGGCTCTAACCACTGGCCCTCGCTACAATCCGTGACCCCTCGCCAAAGGAGCCTATACTACGACCTCCCGTTTGTGGTACAACTCCTCCCGGACACGCCATTCACATAATTATCATGAATCTACATACCACATTAAGGGCAGTGAATAGTCAAGAGCTTCAATTAGCAGTTACGCACAACCTGATAACCCGACTCAAAGACGTAGGTAAGATACGCCTACAGAAGATGATGTATTTCTTGCAAGAGACAACAGATGTTCCTACCAAATTGTCGTTCAGAATGCATCATTATGGACCATTCTCCGAAGATTTGGAAACAGATACTACTTGGCTCAAGTTAGCCGGATACGTCAAAATCGAACGCGACTCTCAAGGGTACGGATTCCACATCATTCCAGCTGATGAACCCAGAGAAGAATGGAGTGATATGATTGAGCGCTATGGAGAGTCGATTGACCAAGTGGTCGCAATCTTCGCGCCTCGCACGACTCCTGAGCTAGAGCTATTGGCGACAATCCACTATGTGAAATGCCTTCAACCGGATTTACCGAGTTATGAAATCCTCAAGATAGTCAGAGCACTCAAACCAAAATTTAATGAAAGCTATGTTGCCCAGACTCACGCCGAACTAGAACAACTCGGTATATTGGGCTAATGCAGAATGGAGGTAGGCCCCTGCTACGCTTTGCCTGGATCGGCCGCCTTTAGCCCAAGATAGGCCAGCCTGAACTCATCGGCCTAGGGAGCGGTCACCCCCTATTACGTCCACGACCATCGAGGCCACGCCTCGCGCCAGGATCACTTGGCCCCCAGCTCCCGCTGGCATCTGGCGAAGATACAGGGCCAGAGGATGAACTGGCCATCGTCGGTCTCCTCCTCTGCCACCTCTGTCAACGCCGGGATAAAGTTGACCCACCATCGCCTGTTGATGTCCACCGAAAGCGTCCTCGCTAACTGGCCAGCAGAAATGTCAAATGCACATCATTGTTAGTGACGGTTTGAAAATGACCCCGTGATGACGGAATGGAATTGACCCACCCCTGAGCAAGAGCATCCTCCCTGCAGACTGAAGGGGAGGAGAACGTTGCTGAAAGGTGGGACGATGAAAGACCTGTACGAGATGAGGGGTCAGGGGGCATTCGATCCGCGGGATCACACGGGAGTTGGGCGTCTCCCGGAACTCGGTGCGCAAGTATCTGAGGTCGCCGGGAGTGCCGCAGGCGAAGCAACGACCGCCGCGGGCGTCCAAGCTGGACGCCTACACCGGCTACATCGATCGCCGGTTGGGGCAGGGTCTGGACAACTGCGTCGTGCTGCACCGGGAGCTGCGTGAACGGGGCTACGACGGGGGGTATTCGATCCTGAAGGCCTACGTGTCGCCACGCCGTCGTCGACAGCCCCGCGCGACGATGCGGTTCGAGACGGAGCCCGGCGAGCAGGCGCAGGTGGGGGAGTTTCAGCTATGTCGGAGCAGACGGCCGCAAGCGCCGGCTCTGGGCGTTCGTGATGGTGCTGGGCTGGTCGCGAGCGATCTACGTCGAGTTCGTCCGGCGTGCGGACGTGGCGAGCTTCATGCAGTGCCACGTCAACGCGTTCGAATACTTCGGCGGCGTGCCGCGGCGGCGCCTGTATGACAACGCGAAGGTGGTGGTGCTGGGCCGGGATGCGGACGGGCGTCCGGAGTGGAACCGGCGGATGCTGGACCTGTCGCTGCGCATCGGATTCGAGCTGCGGGTGTGCCAGCCGTATCGGGCGCAGACGAAGGGGAAGGTGGAGAGCGGGGTCAAGTATGTGCGCGGCAACCTGTGGCCCAGCATCCGCTTCACGGATGACGCGGACCTGAACCGGCAGACCCTCGAGTGGTGCGACAGTGTGGCCAACCGGCGCGTGCACGGGACGACAGGCCGGCATCCCTGGGAGATGCTGGTCGAGGAGCGGGTCCACCTCGGAGGGTTGCCGGGATTGGCGCCGTATCTCAGGGACGACCGCAGGGTGGCGCACGACGGCTACGTGCACTGGGAGGGCTCCCGCTACGGTGTGCCCTGGCGGTGGGCGGGAGCGACGGTCCAGGTGGGACAGCGCTCGGGGACGGTGGAGATCTGGACGGGCGACCAGCGCTTGGCGGTGCATCCTCGTGCCGAACACCCCGGCCAGCGCTTCACCGCGCCCGGCCAGTGGGAAGGGTTGCCCAGGGGAGACGGCCGTCCACAGCAGGAGGCCGTGGCAGTCCAGGTGACGGTCGGCGACGTGGAGCGGCGCTCCCTGGACGTCTACGAGCTGGCTGCGCTGGGAGGTGTGCGATGATCGCCTTGGAGCAGACCCGTCAGCACCTGGAGAGCCTGGGGCTCAAGCAGGCTGCCGAAGCGCTCGATAACGCTCTGGACGCGGCGGCCGGCAAGCAGTTGACCTACCCGGAGATGCTCGCCGAGCTGCTGGGCGTGGAGGTCAACGCTCGCCGCGAGCGCTACCTCACCACGAGGACCAAGCTCGCGCATCTGCCCTTCCAGCGCACCTTGGAGCAGTTCGACTTCGACTTCCAGCCCTCCGTCGACGAGCGCCAGGTCAAGGAGTTGGCCAACCTCGCCTTCGTCGCCGAAGCCACCAACATCCTGCTGCTCGGACCGCCCGGCGTGGGCAAGACCCACTTGGCCGTCGCATTGGCGCTCAAGGCGATCGGGCACGGCTATGGCGCTTACTTCGTCCGCGCCTACGACCTGATGGAAGACCTCAGGAGGGCCCAGGCCGAGCAGAACCTCGGGCGGCGCATGCGTGTCTACCTCGCTCCCAAGGTCCTCGTCGTCGACGAGTTCGGCATCTGGCCCTACGACAGAGACGCAGCGACTGCTTTCTTCACGCTGGTCTCAGCCCGCTACGAACGCGGGAGCATCATCCTGACCTCGAACAAGGGCTTCGGCGAGTGGGGTGAGCTGCTGGGCGACACCGTCATCGCCTCAGCCGTCCTTGACCGGCTGCTCCACCACAGCCACATCCTCAACATCCGGGGAGAGAGCTACCGGCTCAAGGAGAAGCGCCAAGCGGGCCTGTTCATCTCGCATCACGTGCTCAGCACAACGCCGGACGGGCAGACGACAACTGACAGAATCGCTGGACATAGCGGCGGGGTGGGTCAATTCTAAACCGTCACACCGGGGTCAAAAGTAAACCGTCATTGACATCATGGAGAATGTGACTTTGACTCAAAAGGAACAGACAAGACTTCAGGTCCTGAACGGTTTGCTCGCTGAGCATATGGCACTGGACGAGGCAGCCACGCTGATGGGTGTCACCACTCGCCACACCAGGCGCATCCTGGCGGCTTATCGAGAGAAGGGCGTTGCCGCCGTCGCTCATGGCCACCGGGGCCGCAGGCCAGCCAACGCAACGCCCGATGCCGTGGTGGCCGGTGTAGTTCGTTTGGCTCGTACCCGGTACGCAGGGGCCAACCACACCCATCTCAGCGAGTTGCTGAGCGAGCGAGAGGGCATCGATATCGGCAGGACCACCCTGCGGCGCATCCTGGTCAACGCCGGGCTAAGCAGTCCACGGCGAAGGCGTCCGCCCAAGCACCGGGTGCGCCGTCAGCGCATGCCTCGGGAGGGAATGCTGGTCCAGTTGGACGGCAGTCACCACCGGTGGCTGGGCGAAGACGGACCGCAGTTCACGATACTGATCGCGGTGGACGATGCCACAAGCTGCGTGGTCAACGCCCTGTTTTGCGAACATGAGGACACCAATAGTTACTTCCTGCTGATGCAGGGCCTGCTCCGGCGCTGCGGCATTCCCCTCGCCTTGTACACCGACCGGCACGGGGTGTTCAGGCATACACCCGGCTCCGGCCTCCCTGGGATGCCGACCCAGTTCAGCCGGGCCATGGAGGAACTGGAGATTCAGATGATTTTCGCCCTGTCGCCCCAGGCCAAAGGCCGCGTGGAGCGAACGGCGGGAACGTTCCAGGACCGGCTGGTAACTGAACTCCGGCTGGCCGGCGCCGGCAGCATCGGGGAAGCCAACAGGGTGCTGGAGCAGTTCCTGCCACGGTTCAACCAGCGATTCGGGGTTCCCCCGCAACACGCTGAGTCTGCATTCGGGCCTCTCAACCCGGAGCTGTTCCTCGAACAGGTCCTGTGCTTCAAGCATCGGAGGAGAGTGGCCAGGGACAACACGGTGCGGTTCCAGCTGCACACCCTCCAGTTGCTGCCAGGGACGGAACACCCCAGCTATGCCGGGGCGGCCGTGGAGATCCTGGAAGGACTGGACGGCCGGTTGTCGGTGCGGCATGAAGGGTGCATCGTCCCTGCCCAAGAGGCGCCGCCCAGTCCGGTATTTCTCCGAAACGGCCACAGCCTTTCCGCAACTGTTCCTGTCGCCCCCTCCGGCGCCAACGGCCTGGACGAACGTTGGACCGCGGCTCTCAAACCCCTGGACTCAAGGGCAGAGGATGAGCAGGATCAAGGGGCCATCACCGGCAGCGCAGCCACAGCCGGCAAGCCCCAAGCCGCCTCCGCGCGCAAGCCGACGTTCCTTCAGAGGGAGAGATGGAAAGCGATTCAGAAGGCCAGGGGCAAGGGGATGTCGCTGCGAGCGATCGAACGGGAGTTGGGAATCCACAGGGCCACCATCAAGAAATACATGGACACGCCGAGTCCTCCGACGCGGCAATCCCGCGCGGCGCCCGCGACGCCATTCGCCTGATACCATCGCAGCCTAACCGAGTGACATTTATGCTGGCCACCTAAACGGACATTTATCCTGAACAACGACACCTCGCCGGTACAGTATTACTCCGCCCTTTACAGTCGTCGGCGCGGGAGCCCCCGCAAGGACTAGTGAACAGGGAGCATGCTATTGCCTTACCAGCTTCTTGCATGCTGGTTGGGCAATGGCGATGAAAGGCTTCGGTACTCGTGGGCTGTGGACCTGGGTTCTGAGGTCGGCACGGCGCCCTAAGCCCCTAACGTGGTTCGAGTCCTCGCTAATGAGACTAAGCAGAGTGGACTGCGCAACTACCCGCACTTGGGCCTCCTTCACGACTGAACTCACCTAGAGGATGGCCGCTTCTTCATCTCCTGTCCGTCTCGCCTGCTCCAGACGAGTACACGCCGTCGCCGGGACGTTCCCCCATGAAGTTCTCCATTCACGCCACCCGCTGAGTTGCTCATCGGGCCTGGCTCAATCGTGGGAAGTAGACAGCGAACGCCTCGCTCACTTTAGCCCAGAGCCCGGCATCGAGGTCGTGCCTAGCGCTGACTCTGTTGAGGACGTCGTACCCGGCGCGCTCCAAGGCGTCGGCGAGCGCCTTCTCCAAAGCCGCAACGACATCTCGCCGCTTAACATGCCCCGGCCAGTCCTGGGACTCAGGGAACAGCGGGCCATGGGCGATGAAATCGAACGAGGCACACTCCTCAGGGAACACCTCGCGCTCTTCTAGGAGCCGACGAACTGGGTTCTGGTTACTGTTGTTCCCCAAGTGCTGCCCCATGCGTGTGAATGGCGGCGATGCGTTCGCCGATGAGTTGTCCCCCGTGCGACCAACGTACAGCAATTCGCCGACAGGGGACGCGATTCTCCACACGTAGAGCCAGAACCCGCGTTCGAGCATGGCGCCAGGCAGCGTCAGCGTGTGGGTTGAGGCGGGCATTCCGACACTCTCCTCAAAATGCTGGTTACTGGAGGCAGACGAACAAGGCGTCGGATCGCATGCGCGCTCCTTTGCTCAGGGTCGGCATCCTCTCACATACGACAGGCGCTGCGCCCATTAAGGGACGAGTGATGGGAGTCTAGCGCCCCTGGAGGTCTCGCAGACGCTTCTCCCCGAAGCACCAAGCAAGTCAGGGCAAGGCCGTCGCGCTCAACCCTGCGCCCATCTTGGGCGTGACCAAACCACATCCGTCGGCGCCATATCCTCCAATACGAATCAATGGGCTGGGTGGGCGCGAACGCCTATCACTTCTTCCTTAGCCACACATCGTACTCAGCAGTCGGTTGGGTTCGACTGCGAAGGAAAGTATCCGCTTGACGCTTTCCCGCGCGGGCAGAGCCTGCCTGGCGGACAGTAGTAACTCGCCAGTTCGAGTCGCTGAAGCTCTCCTTGAGAAGATCGAGAGGTTCGACGCGACGATCAGAGATGCCGCCGAACCGCACCACGAGCTTCGCTGTCGAACGTGTAACTGCCGCTACGTTGTTCCAGACCGTTCGCAAATCAGAGGCGAACCCTTCGGGGCTCGAATGCACAATTTGGCTTCCCTTGCCATAGTCGACGGTAGCTGGGCCGCCGAGAAACCAATTCCTAAGCCATTGGTCTGGAACATAGGTGCGCATGCCGTAGTAGGGAGGAGAGGTAATCACCCAATCGTAGAGGGCGCCGGAGTCAGGTGGAACGACGGAGTTCGAAGACCGGCTATCCGCCAAACGCACGGCCCCTGCCTCCAGCAGTTGCTCTGCGTAGAACCTTCGAGCGCGACGCTCGATGACATCTAGGATGTTTCGGTATTCAGGGACAAGACCCCGGTCCTTCCAAAAGCGCGTCGCGTAACCCGGCTTTGGCGCGTAAGTGCGCGGGCACTGGTTAGAGAGATACGTTGCCGCCTTCTTCTGCCTGGGTCCATGAAGGGCGCCCAGGATGATGCCGCGCAACGCTATCTGCGGCGGCGCGGAGCAGTCTGCCAAGAGGCTTTCACGATATCGGCACAGCGCCTGCAACACTTCGGGGTTATACGCCCACTTCCAAAACTCTCCCTCTGGAACCTGGGGTTCCGCGTTGGACGACAGAATCCGGCGTGCTTCGCAAAGGATGTCGTCGGCAGTCGTCGAGACCAACTTGGAAGCGGTGATTGCTACAGCGATAGAGCTAGAGTCCAACCCCAAGGAATCAAGTCCGAGCAGGCGAGCGGCAAAGTTGGTGGTCCCCCTGCCGCAAAATGGGTCAAGCACTCCATCCTCAGGTCGGGCGCGCCTTCTGAGGATGTCTAGGGGGAAGGCGAGTGGGAACATGGTGAAGTAGGGGCAAATACCGTTCAAGGCGACGGCTCGCTTACTTGTCGGAATCACTCTGCGGACTTCTGCTTGATATAAGTCTTACCTTCTTCGTTCTTATAGGTTTCCCATCCTCCGTTGCCACACGTTTGATCCATCGCCTTTCGTACTAAGCGAAAGGCAAACTGGTCCCGATCATCAAAGTGTTCCGGGATGCCATCCAAGAGCTTTGCCTTGACGGTTCCCCAGGCAACCCCTCTCTCTGACCTAAGCCATCCCATGAGACGGGGGTCATCATGGAGAAGCTCAATCGTGCGCTGTTCCACATGCGCCTTCACGTCGACGACTTCGACTTCGTCGTCAAGGGGCGCCTGATCCAGGGACCTTTCCGATCCGCCATTGACGCTCAGTCCGGCAATGGTGTCGGCGTAGGTTTGACCAGCCACGGCGCTATAGCTCGTATCCCGCATTGGATACATCTCCTCGAAAGAGAGCACCCGGATGCTGAGTGGGTAGGGCTTTCCTCCCACGGAACTCCAGAAGACCCCCTGCCCCGGAATGGGCTCGTTGAGGAGCGAGCCTAGCATGTCGTCGCTGAAGTGAGCGTTGGCCCGCTTAAGCGTCGTAAGATCGTTGGCCGAGAGGAGGTGGAATACGAACCAGTTGTCGCCCTGGCTCAGAAGGTCGGCGGGAATGCTGCCGGGTTGTTGGGTGATCAAGAGCGCTCCCAGATCGTATTTCCTGCCTTCCTTCACCCAGTCCAAGTACGGCTCCGACGCTGTGGAGTTCTGGTTGAGCACCGATTGGGCTTCCTCAATCACTGCGATGGTCGGAATGGTCTTGGGCTCGGCTGCGGTGAACTCCTCCTGGTTGCGATCGAAAATCCGCCGGAGGATCAACCCCGACAGCATCAGTGACTGACTGCCCCGCATCTGGGAGACGTCGATTACGCATAGTTTCCCTTCCGAAAGCGCGTACAGCAACCTGTCCATCAGCTGACTGCTCTTGTCATGTAAGGCCCTGACGACGGCGGTCACGTTGGCGCGCGCGGCGAGGGCCTCAAACTCCTGCCGTTGCTGGTCCAGATCTAGCAGCTGGCATATCTCGGCCATATCGGCATTGTTCCCGTCAGCGTCAATCAAGTCCACTAGACGTTCCCAACGGTGTTGCGGGAGTCCCCGTAGCTTGCGAACGTTTTGCTGCTCTTGGCGATCGGGACTAAGGGCGATGCCGATGACGTCGCTCGGCCTCAAGCGTCGTATGTCGAGCTTGATTCCTCCGGCGACGAACGCCTGATAGAAAGGACTGGGGTTCCGGCGTTCCGTAAAGACGACCAACTTGTCTTCGAGGTGCGGCACGTCGCAGAGACCGGGGCGGCCTCGATCGTCTGGCCAAAAGTATTCGCCGTCCGGATCGAAAATGATGGTGCCGACCGGTACCTGCCTGTCACCCCGTTTGGTTACGTAGGGAGTGCTCTCATAGAGCTTGCTGAAGAGCAGCTTATTCAGATTCGACTTTCCGAACCCGGCACGGGCGAAAACGAAGCTCCGGCGCGACACCAAGGATTCCACCGGGAAATGGATCATGACACTGGGTGATACGACCTGCATCCATTCCTGGGGTTGAAATTCCGCGTCGCCTGCGGCGTAGATGTACTCGCCATAGGCCAGCCGCCCGATTGCCGCGCCTTCGATATTGTGTCCAGCAATTTCCCTGAGCACGGGGCCAGAGGGGAATGCCACCTTGCTGCCCAAATGCGGCAACCGACGATGGGACGGCACAAAGGTCAGCCGGTAACCGTTCTTGCGCAGCACCCCCAGCACGCGAATGTTCACACGGTACTTGAGGTACTGCTCCCGCAGGTCCTCCGGGATTGGCCTGTCCTCCATGACAGCGCGAATATTGAACTCTTCGCCAGCGCCGGCTGCCAGCTTGCCATCCGACGAAAACGATGTGATACGGCCCAGCACGGCTTCGTCAGGCGTCTCCAATTGGACCAACAAGAACTGACCGTGCATGGGAATGTTTTGGAATTCGTTCCGGTAAGGCAAGACCAAGTCGGCATGAAATTCCAGGCCGCCTTGCTGAAATCCCCGGAAGACGCCGACCACTTCGTCCTTCGGAAACAGGCGGAGCTCTGCGAGGTTGTCTGTCATCCATACCTTCTTTGAGCTGGGTCGGAATCCTGGAGCTGGAACGCGTCAAGCACACCGGCGTCTGCACCCAAGGACTCCCGCACCCCCTCGTAGATGTAGTCTTGGAGAATATCCCGGTCGAAATCGACGAGGGCGGCATTTTCGTGGGCCTTCTGCAGGCACATTGGATAATGAGGCACGGGAAACCCGTTGACGGCGTCGGCCAGCATGGAACCTAGGATAATCTGAGAATGGCCAATTTGGGGCAAGAATATGTCGATGGGCCAGATGGGGTCTCGGCGGTTGCTTCCAAACTTAACGAGGAACATCTTTCCGCCCACGAACTTGTTGATTTCTCCGTCTGGCGTGACCTGATCGTCCCCCCGGGCGAACTCGGACCAGACGTATGCCCGCTCCTCAATCTCGCGGGGCACCTCCACGTAGGCCGGGTAGTCGGTTTGAAGCACGCCCTCGAGCGCCATGGCAAGCCGGTACCTTGTAAGCACCTTGCTGTGCTTCGACACCCCCGCCAAGTACAGCCGCCGACGGCTGCTGTTCCATCGGGCGTCTATGCGCTGTCGGATTCCATCAAGCAGACGGCCATAGAGGTCTCCTGCGAACACCTTGCTCCGGAGCAGACCGTCGCAGACGATCAGCGTATCGGTGCCGAAGTCTTTCTCTAGTATGGCAAAGAGTGTGGCCCACTCCACCAATTCCCGGTACACCTGCACCCAGCTTGGGGAGACGGGGCGTCCGCCGTCAGTAGGCCGGATCATATGGGAGAGCGCGGGAAGGCTCCTAACCCCCAGGAATGCCATCATCTCCCCGAGGGCCGTGCGGGGAGAACCGTCGCTGTCGAACTGGCGTCCGTCCAGGTCGTGAATCGGAGTGGTGGGCGATAACGCTTCCAGGCAGTACTCATTGTTGCTGCTATCGACTACGCGCACCAGCTGGACCATGAACGGATCAAAGTGCAACTGGTTGTTTCCGCCATCGGTCCCAACCAGCGAGATTGACATCGTGGCCCTAGGCTGGATTTGCCGCGTGGCGGCTCGGAGGGAGCGTATCTCGGCCCGCAGCGTATCCAGTACGCCTCGGTCGGCATCGATGCAGTCTGCTATGGCTTCTTTGAGTTGGCCCTGGCTGCTTAGATCGATCAAGTCAACCTCCCTCCTAGGCTTAGCACTATACCGGAACCTTCTTAACAATCTCCGGTACATTCGTAACCCAAAATGTGGTAAATCGGGCCGCCGGATCTCGGGGGCGTCATTGCCATACAGGCGAACGATTGAGTTCTAGGATCAATCGCCCTTCTCCTCCAGCGGGGTTGTCAGGTCAGCACTGCTTCCTCTCCTTTTACCCGGCCGCTCAGAGCTAGCTAATGCTAGTCAGGGGGCGGGCCCGGCCATCAGCCTGCCCGGCCATGCAGCCCCCACATCCGCTCCGTCGGCAAACTCGGAAACTCTCGCCGCTCGGGCATCCACGTCAACGCTGGCGCTCAAGCGCGCTCAAGGAGGCGCCAGACTCCCGGATGGCGATTATCGAAGCACCCTCCGTATCGTCGGCTAACTGTTGGGCGATGCCGTGTTCGTAGGTGGTCACTACGAGTTGACGGGGAGAGCCTCCCCGGGTGGCTGTGGCTAGGGTTGCTGCTACAGCGTGACGCAGTTGGGGGTCGAGGTGTTCGAGCGGTTCGTCGAACCACGCGAACGGAAGGGAGGTCGTAGTAGCCATGACGATTAGGTGGGTGACGATTCTGGCCCACGTCCTTTCCCCACCGCTAAGGGTGTCCCATCCTAGTTCCTCACCGTCCCGAACCCGTGTGATTGACCCGTCGGCCCGGAACGTGAGGCCATTATTGGTGAACAGATGCTTCCAGCGCCCTCGCACTTCGCTGGCCATCGGCTCGATACGAGACTTGATAACGTAATCTGCAGCCTCTCGCAGCACCTTCGCACCAGCAAGGGCAGCGGCTTCCCGTCGATATGCTAACCGGAGATTCCTCTCCTCCTGTTGAATCTGGTCATCCGAGGCAATCTGAGCCTTTAGCGACTCCAGCCGAGACTGCTCTCCGCCAAGCTGCTGGTTGTGCTCGTCAAGGGCAGCACTTGCCCGTTGGTAAAAGGCGTGAGCTTCGGCTCGAGTGGGGACATTGGCATCCTCTGCGAGGATGCTAGGAGGCTGTAGCGACTCGAGTTGAGCGAGCAGCCGAGAGACTGCCTGGGCGTACGTCTGCATTGCCCCGCGAGCCACTTCAAGCCGCCTTGCCTCTGCTTGTGCATCTTCCCGTTGTGTCCTGTGGACAGATATCGCGGAGGCGCGTTCATGAGGAGGAAGAGGGCGCATGCAAGTGGAGCAGACCGCGTCACCTCCGCCGAGCAAACTGACTGCTTGTTCAGCAGCGGCGATGACAGAGCGTGCCGTGACAGCGCTTTCAGTCAGGTCGGCAAATGCTCGTTCGGACGTCTCCAACTCGGTATGCAATTCGGAGCCAACCGACTCGTTGCTGTCGGGAGCGACTGGCCGACCGAGCATATCCTCGATTATGCCCATTAGGCCGGAGCGTTGCTGTTCATACCGTTCCAGTTGACCCGCGAGCGCGAGGTGGCGTTCGACCAACGACGATTGCGCAGCAGCAGCGCCCCGCACTCTCTGGAGTTCGGCTCCCCGCTGGGTAAGATGTGTGATCTCTGCTTCGAGTCCGGCGACCTCACTCTCCAACACGGCGCGATTGTCTATCCGCTGCTTGGTCGTTGACCGGAGTGCCGCTCGGGCCTTCTCGGCTTCTTTGGCAACAGACTGGGCAGTTTCGGCCGCACTAAGGAGGTGGGCAACGCCGAAAGCATGATGGAGGTGGCTCTCGAGGTTGAGAGTGCCGCTAGCTGCAATGTGGCCTCCACCCAACATCATCGATAGACGACCGGCTACGGGGAGATCTATCCCTATTGCCTGCTCCATTTCGGTCAGGGCCGAACTCTCGGCTAGCCTCGCACCATCCATCTCATAGGTAGCCGTTGGGACACCACGCCGCTTTGCGGTCCGAATGATGCTGAGTCGGCGTCCGTTAGGGAGGTCGAACTCGACCTGGACTTCTGCAGTATCAGTGCCAGCTCGTATGCAGTGCTTTGGGTCGACGCCACTGTGCTGCCCGAAAACAGCCCAAGCGAGGCCGTACACGAGCGATGTCTTCCCCACCCCGTTGGGGGCGACGACGAAGGTCGTGCCAGGGTCGAGCCGGAGGTCGAGACTTTCGTAGGACCGCCAGTTGCGGAGGCGGAGTCGATGAATCATGCGGCCATCCCGACGAGTTTATCCAAGTGAGAGTTGTAGGCTTCCTCAGACAGCTCTCCGAGTTGAGCCGCCTGAACAATGGTAGCCAGACGTTGCGCCTCATCTTCTCCGAAGTCTCGCCAAGTCGCCCGCTTGGCCTCTATCTGGGCTCGGGCGCCGGCTGTGCACACTTCGTCCACTACCTTGCTTGCCAAATAGTATGGGTTCAGGGCCGACTCGGGTGAAGTTGTGGTTTTGAGCAGGTCAATGCTCAAGGGCTCGAACTCTGGAATCATGCCCCGAATCCACACTTCGCATGCCTTTCCAGCGTCGGCGATCGGTCGCCGCAAGCGAGGAGCCCGCCTTTCGCCCGAAGGTGTTTCAATGGCTCCGTGGACGTCACCGCAGTCCACTACCACCGCGAGGGGTTCTTGCCCTGTGGTGACGTAGAGCACCGCGTGCGTGTCCGGGAAGGCGCTGAACACCTTAGCGATAGCTTCGGCTCTGTTGGTGAGGGCGCCTTCGAGATTCGCTGATGTCGTTTCCGGCACCACGCGGATGCGCATGCCCCGGGCATGAATCACTAACACCGAAGCAAGTCCAACCGCAGCCGAAGCGGCGTCGGGCACGGCTAAGGCTCTGGGATCAACCGTCATGCGCAGATGGTCTTGGAGCGACTCGCCGAGATCACTAGTGCGGTCGCCGTTCGAAGATCGAGAGGCTAAGAGTAGCTCGATCGACGGCCTAGAAGCGAAGGGATCTACGCCCCGCGCTGCCATAATTGACTTGACGAAGGCTTCAGCTCCTGGGCGTTGTTCTCCCGGCAGGCCTTCGAGTGCAGGGGGCTCTTCGCGGTGGCCCTCAAGGTAATCCAAGAAGGCGTCTCGGAACTTGCTGAGGTCGTCAGGCTCGCTAGTCATCAGTTCCTCCCTTTTGCTAGTTGTCCAACTTGAATGGGTGGTTTGAAGGGGTATTCGGCGTGCGTTTCGAGTTGGCGGAGGGCGGCATTGTAGATCTGGCCAACCCGCTGACTGGTCAAGCCAAGCCGGTCACCGACCTCCTTGCGGCTGTAGCCGCCGAAGTGAATCGCAAAGAAAATCTTTTGGTCCCGGTCATCGAGGACCTCTCGGACGAGGTCGCGTAGCTTGAGCACGTCTTGTAGCACGAAGAACTCGGCCTCGGGGTAAGCCCAATTGCTCTCGAGCGATTCGAAAAGCGCCGACTGCGTCTCACCGTCTGGGCCTTCCCGTTCAAGATCGCCCGGCACCAAGTGCAGTTCGGACCGATGATCAGTACCACGCAGGCCCTTCTCGGAAGCCCTCAACGCGTCGACTGCCTTGTGTTCGGCGATTCTGACTGCCAAGCCCTCCCATGTGCCCTCTAGGCCCTCTGGCTGGTACTGGATGAGCCCGATGAGTGCTTCGGAGAGAACGTCGTCCGTACTGACTCCTGTTCCCTGCAGAATCCGTTCTACGCCACCGGGGCTGTCGGATTGCCCCGCCTCAGCCCTTGGGCGTCTTGCAGGATTCCATGGGAAGAGGGTCTTTTGAATCTTGGCGTGCATGATGTCGAGGATTCTCTCGAGGCGGTCCCTGTCTGCCAAGAGCGGGTGCTCGGATTCGAATGCCTGTGAGTTCGATCCCATTTCACTCTATTGTCGCAAACGGCATCGAGATTGAAAGTCGGCGCTTGGATTTTCGCTGCGGCAAGAAAGTCCGACATAAGGACTAGTCCACCTTGAAGGAGCAACCATGACCGAGTCTTCCAACGTCAAACCGATCCAGCGCCGCATCCCATTCACCATCGACGGGCAATCCTTTACGACCGACGACCCCAGCCAGCATGCCTCGGCGCTTCTTAGCCTGGCTGGGCTGGACCCTTCCACCTTCGACTTGGGGGAGCTCGTGGGAAAGGAGCACCCCCAGACGAAGCGATTTGCCGATGACGCGATTGTCTCCATCGTCAAGGACGCACGATTCATGTCGATCCGCCAGAGCGCTCCGGTCGCCTAGTGCTGATGGGCGTCGAAGCGTTTATCCAGGACATGACAGAACTCGGCTTCGAGGCGACGCTTGAGGCGGAGCTGGTCATTTACAAAGTGATACCAGTGGACGGTTCATACGCTGGAAGGCAGGTGGAGACAGGTGTCGGCATTGGCGAACTCCAGCCGTGGCCACAGGTGCCGCCGCACTGGCTGCACTTCCCGACTGGCGTCAGGTTCTCGCAGACCAACAGCAAGCCCTCTACGAGGACTGGGTGGCTAATGCACAGCCGTCAGATAACGGGTTGGGGCGATGCTCCCCCTAGCGTCGCGTGGGCTAGCCATGTCCGTGCGGTACTGAGCGAGGCGACCCCATGACACGTCATACGACTTCCGTCGCAATGACAGCGGTCGTAGAGGGTGCGCTCGTTCGGCAATTGGTGCGCAACGATGGTCAAGAAGACCTTTGTCTTGCGACATACCGGCCCTCGACCGGTCTCACCCGTTTCAGCGCCCTGATTCGCGCGGTGGTCCCGCCTGAGCCTGGGGAGCGACTCGTCCACGGAAATGCAACTGTTACCGCCGACTACATCTTGCGGGCCGCTGAAGCGGCCCAGGAAGATGACTGCGGTCTGGTTCTGCTCCACAGCCATCCCGGGGCCAGCCAGTGGCAGCCAATGAGTGGGCCGGATCGTGACTGCGAGGCCAGCTATGCGAACCTCGTCCGTGAAATGACCGGGCTCCCTCTGGTTGGCATGACCCTTGCTACACGAACCCGTACATGGTCAGCTCGTCACTGGGACATTGGAGTTGGCCGAGCGGTCGACTGCACTCACTCCACGAACGTCCGCGTCATCGGCGACAAGTTCGTGGTCTCTTGGAACGACGCAGTCCAACCACCGCCGCAGTTCAGTGGTCGTCAAGCTAGGACTGTGAGCGCCTGGGGCAACCAACAACAAGCCGACCTCGTACGGCGGAGAGTCCTCGTAGTGGGGGCCGGTAGCGTCGGGCTTGATGTCTTTGTGCGTCTCGCGGCATCAGGGCTGTGCGACCTGACTGTGATGGACTTCGACGTGGTCGAAGTCCACAACCTAGACCGTCTCATTGGCGCAGCATGCCGTGACGTGCGTCTGAAGCGGCCCAAGGTCCACGTTGCTGGCCGCGAAGCAAAGGAGGCAGCCACTGCAGCTAGATGCAGTATCGAGGTTTCCGACCGGTCCATCTGCGAGCCGGACGGACTGCAGCTCGCGCTCGATCACGACCTAATCTTCTCCTGCGTTGACCGACCTTGGCCACGAGCTGTTCTCAACTCTTTGGCCTACTCGGACCTCATTCCGGTTATCGATGGCGGCATTGCCGTCGATACCTTGGATGGTGATGAGATGCGAAATGCCACCTGGCGCTCCCACGTTGTCAGGCCGGGAAGGCCGTGTATGAGCTGCAATCGTCAGCTCGACCTCGGCTTGGTTGCCCTCGAACGGCAAGGACTGCTTAATGATCCTGCCTACATCGAGGGTGCCGGGGTAAGTCGTGTGCCAGTCAATCCGAACGTAGCACCGCTCTCGGTGAACGTTGCAGCAAGCATTCTTGCCCAATACGTCAGCTTCAGCGTGGGCTCGGGTGGCTTCGGAGATCCTGGTCCGCTCCAGTACGTGCTCAGTACCCACTACCTCGAACACCGCAATGACGCTACAGGCCCGCACTGTGCCACTGAAGCCGCCGAAAGCGCGGGTGATCATCGTGTCTGCCTCACGGGCCTCCACGAAGAAGCGGAACGACAACGACAGCTCTCAGGATCGGTGGCAGCCAACATTCGCCTTCTCCGCTGGGTCGATGACCGAGTTCTGGCGGTGACCAAGTGGCTGGATCGCATCACAGTATGAACCCTAAGGTTTCTAATCCACAAGACTGTCGCCAACGCCACAGGGCCGCCTTAGCAACTATGTTGCAAAGGAGCCGCGTCCGCACCCCGATAGAAGGGTTCTTAGAGTCAGTTAGGCACAACACGGTGCACAATTACTCATCTAATGCCAATGATAGCGAAATTCCTCTTCGTCGTCAGGTTGTCATGGGCAGCCGTACTCCTTTTGTTCATGTGGGCCTGGATTACTGCCTTTGTTCGATTCTTTGTTGTGGAGAATGTGTCACTGGGGCCACGGTTTGGGACGATGACGACGGTTGTTGCACCACTCATCGCACTCGCCATTGCACTTGGGTTGAAGTTGATGAAGCCCATCAATCCAAAACAGTCTTTCGATTGGCATAAGCGCCACCCTCGCATCGCCGTTCTTCTTGTGGCTGGCGGCCTGTTGCTCTTGGTTGGACTAGTTATGGGTCCCTCAATCATCGAGCGCATGGCACGGCCTGGCGACGCGGAGGCTGCTCTCCAGTCATTCGTTCCAATCTATGGGGCAGGCGTGCATCCCGCCAAAGTGGAAAGAACGTTGGCCGAGTTTGAAAGAGCCCGCCGCCACATTGTCGGCCGATGGTCTGTCCCCAGTTCTAGCCCTCGCATATCATTGTACCTCTTCCGTGACATAAGAGAGTATCAGGAGTATGTGTCAACGTTTAGTTTTGATTGGTCTGGCGGATATGCAATCTGCCGGGAAGACGGAGTAGAAATTGGTGTTCCACTTGAAGAAGCCTCAAATCTGTTGGAGGAATCACCTCCGTCTCGTACCCCGCTACATGAAATGGTGTACGCCATCTGGTGCCAGAGCTTAGGGAAGGGCTACTACAGGTCAATCCCACGGTGGTTCCACGAAGGGATGGCGCAGTGGTACGAAAATGAAGGACGCCGTCAATTCTTGAAGAGGGCAGTGAATCGATGGGCGGTTTGGATCGGCCATGCGGATTTGTTGTCGGTCGCAGAGTTTTGTGGTTACACATCAGGTGGTACCCGTGCTCAAATCGACCTTCTTTACAGCACCTCGTGGCGCTTATCCAATCACTTGAAGCGGGTTACGGGATACAGAGCCTGAATTCGATAGTACGGGATGTTGAATCAGGAAAGGATTTTGACGACAGTCTGCGCAATCGCTTTGGGGGTACATGCAGTGATTTGTACATGGCCTGGTCTAACAGTTGGTAACGTACCTTGCGCCCCTGCCCCTAAGAATTCGAAATGCGAGAATCGAAGACCGAAGGCGGACCGTTGCTCGTCTACGTGAGACTGAAGGACTGACATGTGGGGAAGGGACAGGCTCATCGCAGAGATAGCGTGGTCGAGGTGCGCCAACGATAGGTCGGCGCCCCCGAGTGAGTAGCTCAGCGTGTCGCTACTGTCATCGTCCGTGGCCGCCACCGGGTTGCCGAATGGAACGTCCGCCGCCGTGTTCTCTTCTACGTCGCGAGAGGCGCTGTCTCCCTCTGTAAAGACAGGCGCATTATTGGGCGCGCTGCTGGTGTTCCCCTCGCCGGACATTGACCACGGTCCCGTGCCCTCGTCGTTGGTCGCTCTTACTTGCACCTCGTAGGTTGTGTTTGGGCTAAGGCCCGTGATGGCGGCGCTGACGCCAACGCCGTCGTGGGAAGCGTCGGTGAAGTCGTCGCCGCTGTCGGCCACGCGGTACTGGACGTCGTAGTCGGTGATCGGAGGGCCGGCATTCGACGGCGCCGTCCAGGTCACGTCCAAGGCCGTGTGTCCGTCGGTCGATGCAGCCTCGACCGTTGGCGCATCCGGAGTGCCCGACGCCTCCTTGACGTCGTTCACCGCGATGCTCACCGCGATGCTGTCCATGCCGCCGCTGCCGTCGCGGACGGTCAGGGTTACGGAATAGCTAGCCTTCGCCTCATAGTTCAGCGCGGCCTTCGTCTTGAGCTGGCCAGAGGAGTCAACGACGGCAAAGGAGGCGGCATCGATACCCGCCAGCGAGTAGCTCAACATGTCGCCGCTGTCATCGTCCGTGGCCACCACCGGGTCGCCGATAGCAACATCCGCCGCCGTGTTCTCGTCTAAGTCGCGAGAGGCGCTGTCTCCCTCTGTAAAGACAGGCGCATTATTGGGGGCCGCGCCGGTGGTCCCTTCGCCGGACGTTGACCACAACCCTATGCCCTCATCGTTGGTTGCCCGCACCTGCACCTCGTAAGTAGTGTCGGAGTCGAGATCCGTGATGGTGGTGCTCACGCCAACTCCGTCATAGGAAGCATCGGAGAAGTCGCCGCCACTGTCGGCAACGCGGTACTGGACGTCGTAATCCGTGATCGTTGGGCCGGTGTTCGACGGCGCCGTCCAGGTCACGTCCAGCGAGGTGTGTCCGTCGGTCGTCGCAGCCTCGACCGTCGTCGCATCGGGAACTCCCGGCGGCTCCTTCACGTCGTTGACGTTGACCGCCACCGCGATACTCTCGACCACAGACCCGTCGTCGGCGCGCACCTCCACCGAATAGCTGGCCTTCGTTTCGTAGTCGAGCGACGCCTTGGTCTTGAGTTGGCCGGAGGACTCGACGATGGCGAACGAGGCGGCGTCCGTGCCCGCGAGCGAGTAGCTCAGCGTGTCGTCGCCATCGACGTCCGTGGCCGTCACTGGGTCCCCGATAGCAACGTCCGCCGCCGTGTTCTCGTCAACGGTTCGCGTCGCGCTGACGCCCTCCGCAAACGTAGGGGCACTATTGGGCGCCGCGCTGGTGATCCCTTCGCCAGACATTGACCACAACCCTATGCCCTCATCGTTGGTTGCCCGCACCTGCACCTCGTAAGTAGTGTCGGAGTCGAGGTCCGTGATGGTGGTGCTGACGCTAACGCCGTCATAGGAAGCATCGGCGAAGTCGTCGCCACTGTCGGCAACGCGGTACTGCACGTCGTAGTCCGTGATCGCAGGGCCGGTATTCGATGGCGCTGTCCACGTCACGTCCAGCAACGTGTGTCCGTCGGTCGATGCCACCTCGACCATCGGCGCATCCGGAGTCCCCGGCGGCTCCTTCACGTCGTTGACGTTGACCGTCACCGCGATGCTGTCCATGCCGCCGCTGCCGTCGCGAGCGGTCAACGTCACGGAGTAGCTGGACTTCGCCTCATAATCGAGCGCGGCCTTCGTCTTGAGCTGGCCAGAGGAGTCAACGACGGCGAACGACGCAGCGTCGGTACCCGAGAGCGAATAGCTCAACATGTCGCCGCTGTCATCGTCCGTGGCCACTACCGGGTCGTCGAATGCAACATCCGCTGCCGCGTTCTCGTCAACGGCGCGGGTGGTGGTGGCTCCCGCCGTAAAGGCAGGCGCATTGTTGGGCGCCGCGCTGGTGGTCCCCTCGCCAGACATTGACCACGGTCCCGTGCCCTCGTCGTTGGTCGCTCTTACTTGCACCTCGTAGGTTGTATTCGCATTGAGTTCGGTGATGGTGGTGCTGACAGCCACGCCATCATAGGAAGCATCGGTGAAGTCGTCCCCGCTGCCCGACTCGCGATACTGCACGTCGTAGTCCGTGATCGCAGGGCCGGTGTTCGATGGCGCTGTCCACGTCACGTCCCGCGACGTGTGTCCGTCGGTCGTCGCAGCCTCGACCACCGACGCATCCGGAGCTCCCGGCGGCTCCTTCACGTCGTTCACCGCGATGCTCACGTCAACGCGGGCGGTCAACGAACCATCACTGGCGATGACGATGACGTCATAGACGTTCTGTGGCCCTTCGTAATTCAGCTCCTCTTTCGTCTTGAGCTGACCTGTGGAGTCAACGACGGCGAACGACGCAGCGTCGGTACCCGAGAGCGAGTAGGTCAGCATGGCGCCGCTGTCGGGGTCTGTCGCCGTCATCGGGTCCCCGAACGCCACGTCAGCTTCGGCATTCTCATTGACATCGAGGGACGGAGCCCCATCAGGAAAGACCGGCGCCTCATTCATGTCATTGACGTTGATCGTCACTGCGATGCTCTCGACCACGAACCCGTCGTCGGCGCGCACCTCCACCGAATAGCTGGACTTCGTTTCATAGTCGAGCGAGGCCTTGGTCTTGAGTTGGCCGGAGGACTCGACGAGGGTGAACGAGGCGGCGTCGGCGCCCCCGAGCGAGTAGCTCAGCGTGTCGTCGCCATCGACGTCCGTGGCCGTCACCGGGGCGCCGATAGCAACGTCCGCCGCCGTGTTCTCGTCAACGGTTCGCGTCGCGCTGACGCCCTCCGTAAAGGCAGGCGCACTATTGGGGGCCGCGCTGGTGGTTCCCTCGCCGGACATTGACCACAACCCTATGCCCTCATCGTTGGTTGCCCGCACCTGCACCTCGTAAGTAGTGTCGGAGTCGAGGTCCGTGATGGTGGTGCTCACGCCAACTCCGTCATAGGAAGCGTCGGAGAAGTCGTCGCCACTGTCGGCAACGCGGTACTGGACGTCGTAGTCCGCGATCGCAGGCCCAGTGTTTGACGGCGCCGCCCAGGTCACGTCCAGCTCCGTGTGCCCGTCGGTCGCTGCAGCCTCGACCGTCGGCGCATCAGGAGTCCCCGGCGCCTCCTTCACGTCGTTGACCGCGATGCTCACGTCAACGCGGGCGGTCAACGAACCATCACTGGCGATGACGATGACGTCATAGACGTTCTGCGGCCCTTCGTAGTTCAGCGGGCCCTTCGTCTTGAGCTGGCCGGAGGACTCGACGATTCCGAACGAGGCGGCGTCTGCGCCGGAGAGCGAGTAGGTCAGCATGGTGTCGCTGTCAGGGTCTGTCGCCGTCACCGGGTCCCCGAACGCCACGTCAGCTTCGGCATTCTCATTGACATCCATGGACGGGAGGCAATCCCAACGGAAAGGTTCGATACTCGTGGGCAGTCGACTTGCGCTCCGGGGCAGGCAATAGCACCCAAGGGCCCTCACCTGGTTCGAGTCCCCGCCAGTGGAGCGCAATGGCCAACGAAATCAAGGTGACAGGATTGGTGGACCAGCCGCTCGAGCTCGGCTACGAGGGGCTCGCCGCGCTGCCGGGGCAGGTCGAGGACGTATCGGCCCTGGCGCCGGGCCGTGAGGGGTCCGCGGTGCGCTTCTCGTCAGTGCTCGACGCGGCGGGCGCCAGGGCCGACGCAGGATTCATCACGCTGGAGGCCGAGGGCGACTTCGCGGCCAGCATTCCGCTGGCGGCGGTCGCCGACCAAGCCCTCATCCTCTACGCGCTCGGCGGCGGGCCGCTACCGGAGGAGAAGGGCGGGCCCGTCCGCTTCCTCATACCAAACCCCGCCGCCTGCGGAACGGCCGACGTCGATGCCTGCGCGAACGTCAAATGGCTGAAAAGCATAGAACTGAGCGCGGAGCGTGGGCGCGACGTCCGCCCGAGCACGCTGAGGGCTCACGCGGCGCTCCACGAGGCAGAGCAGGCGCGCAAGCAAGACAGCAAAACAAGCAAGGAGGGCCAGTAGCCATGCCCCGACTACCTGAGGTCAACCGTGAGTCGGTTCCCGAGGAGCTGCGCCCCGCGTTCGACGAGTTGATTGCCGTCAGTAACGATACCGTGCCCATCGGCCCCGGCATGGTCGCGGCCATGAGCCCGGAGATGGCGCTGCGACGCCGCCCCCTGAGCAACTACGTGCGCTGGGAGCTGAAGCTGCCCCAGAACGTCCAGGAGCTCGCGGTCCTCGCCACCGCCCGGCACATGGACTGCGGGTACGTCTGGAACGCGCACGCGGGCATGGCGCGCAAGGCCGGCGTCAGCGACGCCCTCATCGAGGCCATCCGCGACCGCCAACCGCTCCCCGCGATGGGCGACGATGAGTCGGCGGTCGTAGGATTCGTGACCGCGTTCCTGACGACCCACAGCGTATCGGACGCGACGTTCGAGGCGGCGGTCGCGCAGTTCGGCATGCAGAACACGGTCGACCTCATAGCGTTGATGGGTCAGTACGTGACGAACGCGGGATTCCTCAACGCGTTCGAAGTCCCGCTGCCGGATACGACGGAGCCGGTGCTGCCGGTCTAGTACCTCAGTACGCCGGGCCTCACAGACAAGGAGCGCCCCATGGGAATCATCGACGCCGACGCCCACGTCATCGAGATCGACGAGACATGGGAGTACATGGACCCCGGCGAGCGCCGGTACAAGCCGGGGTCCGCGTACCAGACCCTGGAGAACGGCGAGGTGGTGAAGTACTGGGTCATTGGCGGTCGCGCCATCCGCACCGCCTGGCCGGGCGGCGGGCCTCGCGGCGAGTTCGGCCTCTTCATAGGCAACGTCCCGCTGCCCATCGAGTCCAAGTACATGCTGGACGTGCAGGCGCGCGTCGCCCACATGGACGAGCTGGGCACCGACGTGCAGGTGCTCTTCCCTTCCATGTGGACGGGGCCGATCACCACCAACCCCGCTGAAGAGGTCGCCCTCTGCCGGAGCTACAACCGCTGGATGGCCGACGTGTACGCAGAGGGCAAGGGCCGCTTCCATTGGGCGGCGGTGGTTCCCGTCCTCGCCCTGGACGAGGCGGAGCGGCAGCTCCGGTTCGCCAGGGACAACGGCGCCGTCGCCGTCAACCTGCGCGGCGTTGAGGTCGGCAACCGCCTAATCCACGACCCCTACCTCTATCCCCTCTACGAGTGGGCCGGGGAGCTGGACATGCCCATCTGCCCCCACTCCGGCACCGGCAGCTTCGAGCTCGACGCCATCTTCGGCGGCCCGCTCACCGCCTTCGAGCGCAACAAGTTCAGCGGCCTCTCCGCCTTCCACACGCTGCTGATAACCGGCCTGCCGGAGCGCTTCCCCAACACCAAATGGGGCATCATCGAGTTCAGCGCCGACTGGCTCCCCTACATGCTGAACGACCTCGCCCGCCGCATGGAGCGCCGGGGCGGACAGCTGAGCGCCCAGCCCCTCGCCGAGAACAACATATGGGTCACGCTCCAGCTGAACGACGACATCGAGCAGGTCTACCGCTACGTCGGCGACGACCGCCTCGTCATCGGCACGGACTACGGCCACGCCGACTCCGCCACCGAGATCTACGCCCTCAGAACGTTCGAGAACGACGACCGCATGCCGGCCGCCAGCCGCGCCCGCGTCCTCTGGGACAACCCCAAGGAGCTCTACGCCATCTAGCCCCCCCTCCGTCATTCCCGCGCAGGCGGGAATCCAGGGTGCGCGGGGGAGTGCAAACAGGGCAGGTAGTATCAGACGGGAGAGAGACCGGTTCGTGGCGATGGGGTAAGTAGGGGAAGGGAAATTGGTTCGTGGTGAGCCCGTCGAACCACAAGCCCGCCGCAAACGCCCCGCCATCCCCGCGAGCGCCGGCATCCAGGCTGGCCCACAGGCGCTCTATCAGCCACGATGAAGAAAGGGGAGCGCCAAGCCATGAAACCGGCTTGCCTTGGAGAGCGTATATCAAGCATGGCGCTCCCTCGCATCTTGCCGACTGCCGTCCTGCTCGTCGTGCTCGAGCTCGCCGCCTGCGACTCATCTCCCAATTCCCAATACCTTACGGAGGAGATACCCCCTTGCACTCCGGTGTCGGGCTCTTCCGTGGACCCATGTGACCCGTACGCACGGCCCATCTGGGAGGGCGCTCCCGACCCGACGCCCACGCCTGGCCCTGACGATGAAGTATTCGATACATCTGGGTTCATGCGCGAAATGCTTGATGGGTTCGGTCCAGGCTTCGTGACCCACCTCGTGCTGCGGGGCACGTATCTCCCCGGGACGGTACGCTGCACTGCCGACCGCGGCTTCCGCCCGCCGGACTACTTGGATCCTGATTTGTATGAGAGCCTTCTCCCCGGGGGAGGGGAGGGCTACCGTGCCTTCAAATGCTACGCCGACGTGCGCGTGAGCGCCTATATCATTGGTCAGGGACCACCCCTCCTGTCGGTCTTGTTGTTCCAGTGGGGCTTTTTCCCGGACAGCCACTTTGCCGAAGAAGCAACACGCGAAGGGACAACTGCGCAGGCGCTCATCGACCAAGAAAACCAGAACATGGAAGCTGACTTCGGCGCCGTCCTCCCCGGCAGGGAGGAGATACTATTCCTTGGGCTGCCGGTTGACCAGTCTGTCGAAGTGTGGCAGTACATCGGAGCTTGGGACGTGCAGCGGCGGGAGGGCGGAGTGGCGGTCGCTGTCTACCCCTACCGCTCCGATCTCGAATTGGAGTTGCCCGCGTTTACGCAAGCGATGACCGCGGCCAACCAAGCCCGCGTCGACGCAAACGGCGGGCGCATCGGCACAGACCCCACCCTACCTATGCTGGTCACCGACGCTCACCAGTTGCGCCAGTTCTATATCGACGTTGGCGCCTACGATCACCCCGACGGCCCGCCCGCGCAGCCGCCGCCCGCGCCATAAGCCTTCGCTGGACAGGCCACCACCCCCCCTACGGCTCCCCAAAGAACCGCACCGCGTTATCCCACATGAACTTCTTCATGGTGTCCGGGCCGAGGCTCTCCCACTGCCGCACGATGGAGGGCGAGTCCGGGAATTTGCACTCGGCGTGGGGATAGTCCGACGCGTACATCACGATGTCGTCGCCGAGGAAGTCCAGCACCATGCGGACGATGTCCTCCTCATCCGTCATGTCGATGCTGGCGAAGAAGCGGCCGCCGGTGACGTAGTCGCTCATCTTGTGCTGGAGGTCGGCGGTGAAGCCGACGTAGGCGGCGTTCACGTCCATCCGCCGAGTCCAGAACGGCAGCCAGCCCACGCCCGATTCCAGCACGCCGAGCTTGATGGGATAGCGGTCCATGATGCCGCCGCCGATGAACGACGCCACCATCTTCATCGCGCCCCACGGGTGCGAGCAGAGGCGCGCCAGGAACCGGTTGTCATCCATATCCTTGTAGCCGGGGAAGTAGGGCGGCACCCACGTCATGCTGTGATGGACGGCGCCGAGGTCGTGGCTGGCCGCCGCGGCCCATATCGGCTCCATGCGCGGGTGGTCCATCGGCTCGCCAACGCCCGGGAAGGGCAGGACTCCCGCCGACCAGCGCTCCTTCCCCCATCGCTCGATCTCCGCGACGGATCCCTCGATGTCCGTGCCGGAGACGGCCATGAGCGCCTTGAACCGTCCGGGATAGGTTGTGGCTATGTCGTGCGCCATGCGGTGGTAGGCGCGGACCAGCCCCATCTCCAGCGTGGGGTCACCCAGCAGTGCAACGCCGATGGCGGTGTCGGGGACCATCATGTGGACGTCGGTCCCCTCCTCGTCCATGTCGGCGACCCGCTGCTCGAAAGCGTCGTCGATGACGCCGACGCCCGGCAGCTTGGCCCCCGTGTACTCCCCGAAGTGCAATCGCGAGTGCGCGTCCTTGGGCATTTCGCGCGGGGCCGCGTCGCCGAGATGACGCTTGTAGGGGCTGAGGCTCACCGCATAGTGGCGCCGTGACGGGTCCTCGCGCGGCGTCGTCGTCTGGTCCGACCGCGCGCCGACCGTATACTTTTCGAGCTCGGGCAGCCGGGCCCGGAACTCGGGATCGACGTAGCGCTCCAGGGACTCCACCGACGGGTGGATGTGCGTATCGGCGTCGAAGATTCTCTGTCCGTTCAGCATTGCGTCCTCCTAGCGCAACAGAGTATATCGTTCCGCCATGACCAAGCCGAGCGAGCCGACTACCCATATCGAGGTTCACGAGGTCGACGCCCAACGCTGGCCCGACTTCGAGCGCCTGTTCGAGTCGCGCGGCGGGCCCAAGTGGTGCTGGTGCAGGATGTTCAGAGCAGACGAGTACGGCAAGATGCCCCACGCCCGAGCGGACATGAAGCAGGCGATCTTCCGGAAGATCGAGAGCGGCGTCCGCGTCGGGCTGCTTGCGTACCGGGACGGCGAGCCCGTCGCGTGGTGCTCCACCGCCCCCCGTGCGACCTTCGTCCATCTCGGCGGCCCCGAGCCGGCCCCTTCCCGGCCTCCCTCGCACACAGAGAACGAGGACCCTAACTCCGACCCTGACTCAGACTCCGTATGGTCGATCACATGCTTCTACGTCAAGAGCAGCCTGCGGCGGCACGGCCTGATGAGCTTGCTCATCGAGGAGGCCGTGCGCAGCGCGCGAGAGAACGGCGCCTCGGTCGTCGAGGCCTACCCTGTGGACTTCGACTCACCGAGCTACCTCTTCTGCGGCTTCGTCCCCGTCTTCGCGGCCCACGGGTTTCAAGAGGTCGCCCGCGCGGGCCTGCGCCGCCACGTCATGCGCCGAGCGGTCTAGGGAACCGCGGGGCTTCCTCCGCTCGCCAAGTCGCAATGCACTTTCTCCACACCCTCCTCGGTGCGAGTCCTGAGGAGATTAGGCGCCTCTGAACGAGTGGGCGATGCCCCCAACCCCCTCCCGTCTGCGACGCGTGATGCGCAAACTGCTGATGGTCATGTCCCTGCAAGTGGTGTAAGAGCACCACCCTCGTGTTCTGCTTATGCTGCTCCCGCAGGCAGCAGCATCGGGTCCTCCCTCGTGTGCTGAGCCCCCTCGTCGACGACCGGCGTGGACAGGTAGCGGCGGGCGACCTGCCACTCGTCGTGCTGCTCGGCGAGCACCGCGCCGATGAGCCGTTGGACCGCGGCCCGGTTGGGGAAGATGCCCACCACGTCCGTGCGGCGCCGGATCTCCTTGTTGAGCCGCTCCTGCGGGTTGTTCGACCAGACCTGCTGCCAGTGGGCCACGGGGAAGGCGGTGAAGGCCAAGATGTCGGGGCCTGCATCCGCCAACAGCGCCGCCGCCTGCGGGAAACGCTCATCGAGCATGCCTACCATGCGGGCGTGTTGACCGTGGACGTCTTCCGCCGAGGGCTGCTGATAGATCGTCCGGACCATCGTCGCCACCCACGGTTGGGCGCGGCGAGGGACCTTGGAGAGCAGGTTCGTCATGAAGTGGGTGCGGCAGCGCTGCCACGAGGCCCCGGCGAAGACGGTCGCGATAGCGTCCTTCAAGCCCTGGTGCGCATCGGAGGTCACCAGCTCCACCCCACCCAGACCCCGGGCCACCAGCGAGCGCAGGAACGCCAGCCAGAAGGCGCCGTCCTCGCTCGTCCCGACGTCGATGCCGAGCACCTCGCGCTTCCCCTCGCCGTTGACCGCGGTCGCCACCACGACACTGACGTTGACGATCCGGCCGTCCTCGCGCACCTTCTGGGTCAGCGCGTCCAGCCACAGGTAGGGATACGGCCCGCCGTCCAGCGGCCTGCCGAGGAACGGGCCCACCACCCCATCGAGCTCCTGGCAGATACGCGAGACCTGGCTCTTCGAGATGCCCTCGCAGCCGAGGGCTTGCACCAGGTCCTCGACACGGCGGGTGGAAACGCCCTCTACATAGGCCTGCTGCACGACCGCGAGCAGGGCGCGCTCACTGCGCCGGCGCGGCTCGAGCAGCGAGGGGAAGTAGCTGCCCTCCCGCACTTTGGGAATCTGCAGCTCCAGTGTGCCCACCCGCGTGTCCCACGGCCGAGACCGGTACCCGTTGCGGTGCGTGAGCCGGTCCGGGCTGCGCTCACCCAAGCCCGCGCCCGTCTTCCTCACCACTTCAGCCTCCATCACCGCCTGCATCAACACCCGCAGCCCTTCCCGCAAGAAGTCCAAGTCCGCGTCAGCCGCCTCCTTGCGCAGCAGCTCCAGCACGTCCATCCTCTCCTTGGCCATCGCGTTCACCTCCTTCATCTTTGTCATTGATGAGGGTGACGCGGTGGCCCTTGTCTTGCCAGGCCCTCCTGTCTCTTACACCACCTCCTGGGACACTACTCTGCTGATGCGGCGGGCGACTGACATTTGCCCCTTCCCCGAACGCCCCTGCTCTCCCTACACTGGTTTACGCGCATAACCCCTTCCGTCGTTCCCGCGAAAGTTCCGTCGTTCCCGCCAAAGCGGGAATCCAGGGTGCGCGGGAGTGCAGACAGGGCGTATGGCGGGACCGAGGAGGGGTCTGCTCTGGTCCTCCTCCCCCGTCTACGAGACCCTTGCATAACCACGAACAAGTTCGAGGTGAGCCTGTTGGACCCATGGACCGGCCTGGAATACGAGGGAGTCCAGAGGGCTCTGCCCTCTGCCGGGGGCGTGGGGGTGTCGCCCACAAACATGACGGGCGGGAGGGCGGGAAGAATCACGCACAGGTCTCGCCTGCGGGGGAGCGAGAGAGGGGGCCGGACGCATGAAACAAAAAATATCTCGGTCAGGAAGTAAGTTCCAGACCCAGGAAGCAGGCCACGGCCATGAAAACACCCCCCGAAACCCCCGATTTCCCATGTTTTTTCGGGAAGTTTTTACTCGTAAGGGGATGAACGGGTCGGGAACTTCTTACTCGTAACAACAGCGCAACTCCCCCACTTTTTCCGCTGGTGGAGCGGGAGCTGCGCAAAGGTCTCGTCTGCGGGGGAGGACAGAGGAAGGGGTCTGCTCTGGTCCTCTCCCCCGCCTGCGGGAGAGAGTTAGAGAGAGGGTACTCAGAAGTAAATGGCACGAAATGGCACACTTTTTTTCGATGAGGAGCCCGCGCACTCGTAGGCCGGGGAAAGTTACGAGTGAGATGGGTGAGACATCTTCGGACAAGACTAGCCCCAGCGGTCGTGCGATGCGCCGGACCGGAGCCGATTCCCGCCCCACCAGGCGCCGCCCCCAACTGCTCCCACCGTGCCATTTCGCATCACGCGTCGCAGACGGGAGGGGCCGCGCGTAGCGCGGGGGAGAACATGGAGCGGACTACGTGACTCTGCCGTATCCACGGGACATACCCAGACCTTCCCTAGTCCGCGCTTTACCCCCCGCCCTCCCCGTCCTACCATGAGCCCAACAACCTACGCCGAGGAAGCCACGTGACCACCGTCAGCCGCTACGCAGTCGAAGAGTTCGGGCGCGATGTCCGGCGGACGCTCGATCTGAACAGCCCCCCGAACAGCCCCCTGAATAGTCCAAGGATGGAGTCGGTCCTCCGGCTCGGCCATCTCCTGCAGCGCTTCGGAGAGGAGAACAGCCGAGACTACTTCTGGAGCATCGGCGAGCCTGCGGTAATCAGCTCCGGCCTGCCGGGCCAGAAGCTCTACGACGACCCGGACGGCCTCTTCCGTCTACTGCTCGCCCAGTACCCGCCCAACACCCCAACCGCCATCCACAGCCACGAGGGGTGGGTCGTCATAGGCATCCTCGAGGGGAGCGAGCGCTACACTTCCTGGCGCCGCGTCGACGACGGCTCGACGGACAAGGCGACGCTGGAGATAGTCCAGGACCATCACATCATGCCGGGCGAGTTCGGCTATCTGTACGACGGCCCGTACAACGTCCACCGGCAAGCCGCCGAGGGGGAGGGCGCGGTCGAGCTCGTGCTGATGAGGAGCAGAGGACGCCGCCTCGAACACATCGACGAGTCAACCGGCGAATGCTCCCAGCCCATGGACCTCAACCGCTAAGGCGCGGCACATCGTCACGCTGTGACTGAGTCAAATCTCGAGACCACGATGTTCGACCGCGTCGGTGGAGGGCCGTTCTTCATCGAGCTGGTCGACCGCTTCTACGAAAGGGTGGAGAGCGACCCGCTGCTGCGGCCCGTCTACCCGGACGAGTTGGAGCCGGGCAAGACCTACCTCGCCGCGTTCCTCGTGCAGTACTGGGGCGGCCCCACGCTCTACTCCCAAGTGCGCGGCCATCCTCGCTTGCGCCAGCGCCACTTCCCGTTCGCCATCGGCCGGGCCGAGCGCGACGCCTGGGTCGGACATATGCTTGCGGCGGTCGCGTCCATGGACATCTCCCCCGAAGACGAGGCCGAGATGGCCGAGTACTTCGAGCGCGCGGCCACGATGATGATCAATCGGGAGTGATCCCCCGGCTTCGGTCGATACCCTGCCAGAAGCCGTCTCGCAGGCTCCTCCGCAGGTGCGGCCTCTCGAACAGGTCGCCGAACCGCCCCTGCGCGTCATCCAGCAGACGCCGGTCCAGGTCATTGGGCAGTTGAGGACGGTTCCAAAGCAGCGCCTGCACCGCTTCCGGATCGGCCGCCTCCCTCCACTCTGCGCCGAACTGTACCCCGAGATTCCGGGCGGCCTCCTCATCGGGGGTCTCCCCATCCATCGTCCAGCCGGTCTCGCGGAGGCTGAACCACGTCTGCAGGGCGGACTTGTCGAGGAGCAGGTGGTCGTCGGCTTCGCTGATGAGGGCCAGCGCCTGGTTCCCAGGTCCGTCGACCGGCGGCACCCCGACCAGGACGACGGAAACCCCTTGGTCCTGCGCCTCCGCCACCCCTTCCCTGATGTCTTCATCCCCGCTCAGCACATACGCCGTCGACACCGCTCGGTCCCGCGACAGTACGATGAGGTCCCTGACGATGCGCGAGTCGACGCCTTTCTGGCCCACCGCGGTGAGACGTCCAAGCCTCAACTTCACGCCCGCCAGGAACCCGACCGCATAGTGGGCCGGAGTCGGCTGCGCGTTCGTTGCGGCGTCGTACCAATAGGTCCTCAGGTGCCGGAAGCCGCTGTGCTCCCTGCCCAGCTCGGCGAGACCCTTCACCGCCGCCGCGAAGTCCAAATGGAGCTGCGAGCGGTTGGCGGTGCCAATACACAGCTTGCCTCCCTCGGCGTAGAGATACCCGGCGTCCACCATGACCACGAACGAGTCCATCTACTCGCCACCTTTCTTCCCAGAAGCAACCTGGGCGCTCGACTGCGCCCCAAACGTCAGCCGAGCTCTCCGCGAAGCTCACTGTAGAGCCGCGACATCAGCGTCGGCAGGCGGTCCTCTTGGCGGCCCCAGTCCGAGAACGGGCCCAGGTCCAACGCCGCCCTCGCGTCATCGGCCGAGAGGCCCGACTCGAAGGAACGCCGGCCCTGCTGAATGATCATCTCTAGGCACTCGCGCATCTCGGCAAGGTCGGCGCGCGTTCCGAGCGGGCCGTGACCTGGCACGACCACCCCGCAATCGACCTGCTCCACCCCCCGGGCGGCGCTCACCCACGCCTGCGGAAACCCGTCCCGCGCATTCGGGATGTACTTGTGGAACGAGAGGTCGCCCGCAAAGAGGACGCCCTCCGTCGGCAGGTGCACCGCCACGTCGCCGCGCGTGTGCGCCCTGCCGAAGAAACGCAGCTCGATGGGGCGCGGGCCGAGGTGGAGCGTCAGTGAGTCGCTGAAGGTCAGGTTGGGCGGCGTCTGGGGAAGGTCCGGCCACTCCGAGTACATCGCGGGGTAGAGGTCGCGCAGGAACTGCCGGTGCGGAGTCCACTCCGTGAACAGGTCTTCGCGGCAGGTGTCGTGCGCGATGATTGGCGCCTCCGGCATCAGCGCGTTGCCGAAGAGGTGGTCGCCGTGCCAGTGCGTATTCACAACATACCGCACCGGCTTGTCCGTCACGCGCCGCGCCTCGGCCAGCAGCCGCTCGGCCAGCGTCCGCGTCATGAGCGTGTCGATGATAACAACGCCCTCCTCCTCGACGAGGAACCCGGCGTCCGTAGCGCCGCCCTCCTGGATGAAAGCGTACGCGCCCGGCGCGACCTCGATAACGCCGGTCTGGTAGCCGGCCTGACGCCCGGACTCCGTCATCGCCCGGCCCCGTCGGCGCGCAGTTGCGGAACGACGCGCGACGCTAGGAGCTCGATCGTGCGCTGCACGTCGGCGAGGCTCCGCGCTTGCGGTAGGAACACGAAGTGGCTCACGCCGGCCTCCAGGTACCCCGCAAGCGTAGCGGCGATCCGCTCGGGCTCGCCCGCGAGGGCATTGCGCTTCTCCGCACCCGCCGCGTCCGGCTCGTCACGAAGGTCGACGAGAACGCGCAGCGAGAGCGAGACGGCGTCACGGCCCCGTCCCTGCGCCTCCGCGTCCTCGTTGATCCAGCGGTGGGCCTCGGCGAGGGATGCGGGCGTCGTCCCAAACAACGGGGGGAACCAGGCCGCGCCGTGCTTCGCTGCACGGCGCATGACAGGTTTCGTGTGCCCTCCCACCCATATCGGCGGGTGTGGCCTCTGTGCCGGGCGCGGGTGGGACTCCACATCGTGTATCTGGAAGGACTGCCCCTCGAACCGTGCTATTTCGCCGGTCCACGCGGCTTTCAGAACGTCGAGGCTCTCGTCCAGCGTCCTGCCGCGGCTCTCGAAATCGAGACCGAGCGCGTCAAACTCCTCGCGCAGCCACCCGGCCGCCACGCCGAGGACTGTCCGCCCGCCGGACAGCACGTCCAGCGTCGCGACGGTCTTGGCGACGCCAAGGGGATGGCGGAGCGGAAGCAGAGTGACCGCCGTGCCGAGTTTCACCCGCTTCGTGAATCCGGCGACGTACGCGAGGGTCGTGAACTGGTCGAGGAAGGGCAAGCCGGGCGCTATGAGGAACTCGCCGTCGGCGCTGTAGGGGTAGGTAGAGGTGTGACTCGTCGGGAGCACGATGTGATCGGCCGCCCAGACCGAATCGAGCCCGGCTGCCTCAGCCTGTTCGGCTACGAGCCGAACGGCGGAGGGATCGTCCATACCAATAGTGGGGAGGGATACGCCGAATTCAACCATCCGCAGCATGGTATTGGGGGCGCCGCCCGCTTGGCAACGTGCGCCCTCACGGCTGCCGGGGGGCGGCGCGTGAGCCGCTCCCCGGTAGGGACTGCCTGGTTGCTACAGGCCGCTTTGCCCTGTCCTTAGCGTGTAGGCCGCCTCGACATCGGAGACGAACGTTCTGCCATCATCAGGGAAGCCGGTGGACGCGGCGGTCTGGATGACTTCCGCCACCGCTTCCACCTGATCGTCCTCGACGACGACCATCAGCATCGACTTGGCCAGCTCGTCGTAGAATTGCCCCCCGACCTGCACGCCTTGCTGCTTGCCGCGGCCGAGCACGTCCCACTTCGTCATCGCAGGAAAGCCGCCTTGCGCCAAGGCGGACGCGACCGCCACTTCCTTTTCGGGCCGTATCACTGCGCGCACCATCTTCATGTCCGTTTCTCCTTGCACTTCGTCCGCTGCTTACCGACCGGGACCATGAGCACACGGTCCTCCGCCGGTTGCTCTCGCTCGATCTTCTTCAGCGTCTCAATGTTGTTAATGACGACTGGCAGCAGGTCGTCGAGCATATCCACCGGCACGAGTTCCATGACCTTCTCGCCGGGCCGCGCGCCCGCTCCGGTGCGACCGCCAACAAAGATGCTGACGGCATCGACAATCTCGCCGTCCACTCGCACCTTCGCGCCCTGAAAGCCGATATCCGCCGCAAGGTGGTTGCCGCACCCCGCCGGGCAGCCGGACCAGTGCATCGTCATCCGCGCTGCGTCCGGGAACCGCTCCGCGAGCCGTTCGGCCAAGCCCTTTCCGAGAGTCTTGGTCTCGATCAGGGCCAGGTTGCAATAGTCTTTGCCGGTGCAGCTCACCAGACCCCGGGTGAAGGCGTGGGGGTCCGGCGAAAACTTGCTAAGCAAGGGCTCCGCAAGTAGCGCCGCGACGCTGGCCTCCGGCACACCCAAGATAATTGCGTTCTGTCCCGTCGTCAGCCGTATCTCCCCTGACCCGTAAGCCTCCGCCAGCCGAGCGAGCTCCGCCATCTCTCCGGCCTGCGCGCGGCCCGTCGGCACGCACAGGCCCACTGACCTCAGGCCGGGCTGACGTTGTGGGAGCACGCCTAGGTGGTCTGCCCCTTTTGCTCCCTGCACTCGCGCATCGCGGCCTGCGGGGCGGAGTGGAGCGCCCCATCGCTCCTCCACTCGCTGCCGGAAGAGATCGACGCCCCACTCCTGCACCAGGAACGCGAGCCGCGTCTTGGTGCGTTGCTCCCGCGCGCCCTCGTCCCTGAACAGCAGCGTGATTACCGACGCCAGCGGCGCAGCCTCGCGGGGGTCGATGAATACGTCGAGGGGTTGAGCGGCCGTCATGCCGCCGGAGCCCATCTTGCCCCCGACCGCGACGTTGAATCCGTAAGCGCCGTCCGGGGCTATGGCGGGAGTCATGGCAATGTCTTGAGTTTCGCTGTGAGTGCAGTTCTCCAGGCACCCCTTGATGGCGACGTTGAGCTTGCGAGGCAGGTCCGTGTATTCGCGGTTGCCGAGAAAGGTCTGCGTGAACTCTTCGCCGTAGGGCGCAGCGTCGAAAAGCTCGTGGGGCGTCACGCCTGAGAGAGCGCAGGTGTTTACGCCGCGGATGTTGTCCATGCCCGTCTGGAGGGAGCTGAGGTCGATGCCGCGTAACGCTTCCAATATTTCGGGAACGTCGCGTATCTGCACAGCCCGGAGCTCGATCTGCTGGCGCGTCGTGATGTCCATCACGCCGTTGCCCAAGCGCTGCGAGATGCCCGCCAGAGCCCGGAGCTGGGCCGACGATAGCTGGCCGTTCGTTATCCGCAACCGCATCATGAACCGGCCCGGCGTCGGTTTGCGGAAGAACGTGCCGATCCACTTCAGGCGCTCGCGGTCGCCATGCTCCATGGTCTCCCAACCACCATGCTGGGCCGCCAGATCTTCGATGTCGTCGAGAATGTCGAGGCCGTTCTTCTCGGCCTTGAGACGCTCCACCGGGTTCCCGCGTTGCTCCGTCATCCGTTCCTCCTCAGATACCCCTCGCCCCTCCGAGCTTGAGCCGAACGCTACGACTCACTGAACAGCGCCATGGGCACGCGTTTGGCGTATGCGGGTGCAAGCGAGGCGTAGCCGCGTCCCAGGGCACGCTCCATCGCCTCGCGCTCCTCGGCCTCGCTCTGCGGCGAGAACCGCACGACGAAGACCAGCGTTGACGTCCCCGCGACAACCGCCCCAAGGATGAGCAGCGCCTGCTCCGTGGAAAGCGACTCCATCCTGAACAGGAACCCGGCGGCGACCGCTCCGGCGTTCCCACCCGCGCCCACAATCCCCGCGACCGCGCCCAATGCCCTCCGGTTCATGAACGGGACCACCGAGAAAGTCGCTCCCTCGGACATCTGTACGAACAGGCTGAACACCAGCATGGTCATAATCGCGACGGGTAGAACGGCCATCTGCGAGAACACCGCCAGCGCGATGCCTTCCAGCAAGAGCGTTCCGCCCAAGAACATCGTCCGCCCCTTGAGTCCGAAGCGTATCCCTGCCATGTCCCCGAATACCCCGCCGAGAGTTCGGGCGAAGATGTTCATGAGCCCAAAGAGCCCCGCGATGAGCCCTGCCGCCGCGATCCCAAGCCCGAACCGGTCGTGGTAGTAGAGAGCCGCAATGTTGTGCATCGTCAGTTCGACGCCGAAACACGCGCCGTAGATGAGGAAGAGCGCCCAGACGCGATGGTCCCGCGCGGCTTCCATGAATGCCCCCCTGCCCTTTCCGTCGACCGAATCCGGGACTTGGTGCGGCCCTTTAGGCGAGTCCTGGGTGAGCCGGTAGTAGGCGATTCCCATCGCGAACAGAGCGACTCCGGGGAACACCATCGCTAGGCGCCAGCCCAGAAACTCCGCCGCCCCCAGACCCACGAGCAGTGCAAGCACTAAGGGCATCGCCATCTGCGTCACGCCGCCGCCGAGGTTTCCCCAGCCGGCGGTCGTCGCGTTCGCCGTGCCGACGACATTGGGCGCGAACATGACCGACGTGTGGTATTGGGTGATGACGAAGGACGCGCCGATAACTCCGATGGCCAGCCGGAACAAGAGGAAAGTCTCGTAGCTGTTCGCGAACCCTATCGTCATCACGGGGATCGACCCCAGCATCAGCAAGCCGGAGTAGGTGGTCCGCGGGCCTATGCGGTCGCACAGCCAGCCCACGAACAGGCGCGCCACAATCGTGGCCGCAACCGAGGCGATGACCGTATTGCCGACCTGCGTCTTGGTCAGGCCGAGGTCGTCCCGGACGATGGCCATCATGGGCGCGATGCCGAACCACCCGAAGAACGCTAGAAAGAATGCGAACCACGCCGTGTGAAACGTTCGCATGTGGGGGCGCGCGAAGCTGAACAGACGAATGTTCGTCGCTTTCTGCGTCTGCGGGTCGATGCCTATGCTCATTGGGTAGCCTCCGGGCCCATCGCGGCAAGAGGGGGATTGGTGGACTGTCGCGATCTAGATGTCGGCAGAGGCCTCGCCACTGCCGACTTTGGCAACGACGACACTCGCCTTCTCCTGGCCCGGCGCGCCAAGGACTGCGGTCTTGCTCTGACCAAGCAGGCGCTTGATGCCCTGCGGATCGCGGACGAAACACCGCACTTGGCGCACCCACTTCACGCTCTTGTAGCCCTGCAGAAACGGCGCCCAAAGCCTGACCGGCCCGCCCAGCTCGTGTGGGAGCGGCCCGCCGCATATCCCGTAGACCAACAGCATCCGAGGGTCGCGGGCCAAGGACTTGGGCAGGCTCTCGAAGTACATCCCATCCGCCGAGTAGAACGAAAGGTAACCCGCCGACGATGTGTCGAGCCCCGCCGATTCCAGCACGGTTTGCAGACGGACTCCCGTCACCTCGGGCGTTTCGGACCAGTTGAAAATCTGGCAAACGAGAGGCGTCGGCTCCTGGACCTTCGGCAGACGCTTCAGGTCTTCCCAGCGGACTACCGCCGTCCTTCCCGTGATGTCCGTCAGGCTCATCTCCCAGTCCTCCAAAGCCTGCGGCTCGGGCATCGGGAAGAGCGAGAGGACCGGCATGGGCTCGGCCTCGAAGTCCATCGCCGCGAACTGGTCCTTGAACTTTGGGTAGTTGACGTAGGGGCGTTTCACCATGACTAGACCGCCCCGGCCAGTGCGGCCTCGGACTCCGACGGCACGGCCAGCTCCTCCACCGAGCACACGAACACTTTGCCGTCGCCGTAGTTGTCCGACTTATTGACTGCGATGAGCGCGTGGACCAGGGGCGCGGCCATCTCGTCAGGGACCAGCCAGGTCAGCATGCGCTTGGGCAGGAACTGCATCACGCCGTCGTCCTCGCCGTTGACCGGACGCATGTAGCGCAGGCCGCGCTGGCGCCCCCTCCCCATCACACGGATGTGGAGGTAGGAGTCCGCTCCCACGGCAAACGCTGCATCGACCGAGACCTGCCACTTGTTGGGCCGGATTACTGCTACTACTTCTTTCATCGGTCAACCTGCCTCTGCGGATATCGCTTCAAGCACAACGATACCGGGCAGGTGTGTCAGGCCCGTTACAGGAGCGTTGCGCGCTTGTTACGACATCGTGAACAAAGCTCCGCGGCGCCTCCTATAGCCTGTGGCCAGGCCGCCTCCGCCTAGACCCGAGGAGGCAGGCCGCGCGCAGACAAAGAAAGGAGCCCGCCGTTGGCGGGCTCCTTGGACTCTGCTTGGTTAGATCGAGGCGGGGTCTTTTAGTCTTGGGCCCTGCTCGTGCGGCGGCGGATGAAGGACGGGAGCACTACCCACATGGTGAAGAGTCCGCCGAACGCTACCCCTGCGAAGATTGCTTCCATAACTCTCTGCCTCCCTCAATGTGGTGCGGCCTCGCTGAGGACCGCAAGTGATTTCGATGAGCCCATTCTGCAAGGCATATGTTGCAGGCCGATTACGCATCTGTTGCGAGGGTGTTACATCTCCGTTACACCGTCGCGTCCCTCCCACGTCCGCAGAGAAGTCCCGAAGGGGGATCGTCTGAGCTCGAACGAAGGCGCGCCGCCGGGTGCTCCAGGCTGGGGCTTTACCGGCGGCGCGCCTTCGTTCGAGCGCCTGTGGGAGAGGGACCGGGTGCCGCGTCCGGCCCTCTCCCCAAGCGTTGTCTGACTATCCCGCCTACGCAGAGGCTCCGGCCGTGGTGTCGGCCGGGTAGGCCGACGTTCCGTGCTCAGGGACATCGAGCCCCTCGAGTTCCTCTTCACGGGAGGCCCGGAGACCCATGGTGTACTTGATGAGCGTGAACACTACCAGCGCGCCGCCGAAGCCCCACACGATCACCGCGCCTGCCGAGATCAGCTGCGACAGCAGTTGCGTGGCGTCGCCGTAGATGAGACCAGTGATGTACGGAGCGTCAGTGGTGTAGTTGCCGTAGGTGCCGTCGGCGAATATCCCGACAGCCAGCACGCCCCAGATGCCGGTCGCGCCGTGGACCGGGAACGCGCCGACAACGTCGTCGACCTTGAACTTCAGCAGCAGGTTCGTGGCGCCCAGCATCACAAAGGCGCCAAGGAGGCCAATGACCACCGCCGCCCACGGAGCGACCCACGCGCACGGCGCAGTGATGGCGACGAGTCCCGCCAGCGCGCCGTTCGTCGATTTGCCGATGTCCACTTTGCCCGTGCGGACGAACCCGTAGTACATCGCCGTGACTGCGCCCGCGGCGCCCGCCAGCAGCGTGTTGGTGAAGATGACTGAGATCCGCAGCTCCGTCGCGGCAAGCGTGCTGCCCGTGTTGAACCCGAACCATCCGAAGAACAGGATGAACGTGCCGATGACCACGTAGACCATGTTGTGGCCGGGGATCTCGTTCGCGCTCCCGTCCGCATTGAAACGCCCGATGCGCGGACCAACCAAGATTGCGCCGGCCAGCGCCGCCAGGCCGCCGATTGCGTGCACCACGCCGGAGCCCGCGAAGTCGACTGCTGGCGTGTCCAGCGCGCTCAGCCAGCCGCCGCCCCAGACCCAGTGGCCGTAGATCGGGTAGATGATGGCGACGATGAGGAATGCGTAGGCCAGGTAAGCAGTGACCTTCATCCGCTCCGCCACAGCCCCCGCGACTATCGTCGCCGCCGTCCCCGCGAACATCATCTGGAAGGCCCATAGGAGGGCAGTGTCCACGTCGTAAGCGTCCCCTACCAGGAAGAAGCCATCGCCTCCGAAAAGCCCTCCCGCCAACGAGCCCCCGAACATCAGCGCGAAGCCGAATGCCCAGAAGGACAGGGAGGCCATGGCAAAGTCCATAAAGCTCTTGGTCAGATAGTTGACCGTGTTCTTCGCCCGGATGAGTCCGGCCCCCAGGAATGCGAACCCCGCCTGCATGAAGAAGACGAGCGCTCCGCACACCAGCACCCAGGCGTAGTTAACCGGAGCGCTGGAGTCGCCCTCTAAGGTTGCGGCCCCGCCGGGGTCGGCGGCGAGGGCGACGCTGAAGCTGGTCAGGAAAATCATGACCCCCAGCACTACCACGAGACTCTTGCGACTTAACCGTCTTAGCATCGCGACACCTCTGCGTGTGAAATCAATCACACGCTAGACGGCATATGTTGCGGCGGCATTACAAGCTTGTTGCTTTTGTGTAACGCTTTTCAGCATCAGACAGGAGCGCCTCGACGAGAAACGTAACATCCGCGAAACATCTTCGTAACCGGGCCGACACACCCGGCCGCTACCGTTAGCGAGAGCCCTCGACAAGCAGGTCGCCTCCCCCCGTACAGACGAATTGTCATGAAGCGCCAGGTTGGAGCGGGCCAGACCGGAGCGGGGAAAGAAGACCCCCGGCTGGAAGACCTGCCTACTGGAAAACCGATTTATGGACGCCTCTATAGATCAGCTACGCTTGGACCCGGACTCCTGCGCGGTCTCCTACAAGGCGGAGGCCGCTAAACTGACCCATCGGGAGATGGACCTCCTCACCATCTTGGTCCGGAACCGCAGCCGCGTCCTATCCCGCGATGAGATCATGAACGGCTGTTGGCGCCGGGCCGACGGCAACGAGCGCCGCGTCGACGTCTGCGTCTACCGTCTCCGCCGCAAGCTGAACCGGATAGGCCACCCCGGCATCCGAACCGTGCTCGGCCGCGGCTACATCCTCGACCATCCCGACTAGGCACCCCGCTTGAGTGTGAGAGACTTCGCCCCTGCAGCGCGGCGTCGCGAGTTGTGGCGCATCCTAGTATGCTCACAGCCAGCATTTTCGAATCTGGGCGATGGGTCTAGCGACCCCAGCCCGGTTATCGTACGGCTCTTGCCGGGAGGTGGCGGATGGCGAAGAACGGTTTCAGCATCTTCGATAGCGACATGCACATCATGGAGCCTCGGGACCTCTGGGAGCGCTACATCGACCCCCAGTACCTGTCCATGGCCCCTCGAGCGAGACCCTCGGAGAACGTGCGCGACCTCAGCCTGTTCTTCCCCGACGGCGAGGCAAACGCCCTGCGCACCACCGGCACGCCCCACCGGGGCCACAACTACGAGCGCAACCAGGCCCTCTACCGCGACCATTCTGCGCGCGGCTGGTCCTCGCAGGTGCAGCTCGAGGCGATGGACATCGAGGGCTTGGACGTGGCCGTGCTCTTCCCAAGCCGGGGGTTGAGCGTCCTGACGCTGCCGGACCTCGACACGAAGTTCGCCGCGGCCATCGCAAGGGCTTACAACGACTGGCTCTATGACTTCTGCCAGCCCGACACGAATCGCCTCATCGGCGCGGGCATGATCTCCGTCTACGACGTGAACGACGCCGTAGAGGAGGCGCACCGGGTGGTGCACGACCTCGGCTTCAAGGCGGTGTTCGTCCGCTCGAACATCGTCAATGGCAAGACATGGCACGACCCTTACTACGAGCCCCTGTGGAACGCCCTGGAGGAGCTTGGCATCCCCCTCGGGTTCCATGAGGCCTCCGGGTCGCGCTCCCACCAGAGCGCGGAGCAGTTCGACCCCAACTTCGGGCTGCGCCGCATCTACGCTCAGCCGTTCGAGCAGATGCTCGGCTTGGGCAGCTTCGCCGCGGGCGGCATTCTCGCCCGCCATCCAAAGCTCAAGGTCGCCTTCCTGGAAGCAAACTGCTCGTGGGCGCCGTGGCTCGTTTGGCGCATGGACGAGGGCTACGAGCGCGAGGGCGACATCTTCATGCCCGACCTCACCGAGCCGCCCAGCGCCTACTTCAACCGCCAGTGCTGGGTCTCTGTCGAACCCGATGAGCTGCCGGCGCGCTACATGATTGACATGTTCGGCAGCGAACGCATCGTCTTCTCAACTGACTACCCGCACGGCGACTCCAAGTATCCCCACGCCGTGGACAGCTTCCTGGAGCTGCCCCTCTCCGACGAAGAGAAGCGCCGCATCCTCTGGGACAACTGCGCGGAGTTCTACAACATGGCCGCCGTGCCCGCGGGGGCCTGATAGCCCCGTCTGCGGATTGCGACGGCTGCTCGATCGAGTTCAACGCCCTTGGCGCGCCCCCTGCGCCAAGGGCGCGCTTACGACCTTCAGCAACACGGGCCGTCGGCCGATAGGAGCGCTTGATGTCTGAAAATGTCGGTTTCATCGGGCTGGGCACGATGGGGCGGCCTATGGCCTCCAACCTCGTCAAGGCTGGCTGCCGGCTCACTGTCTATGACATCGACGGCGTCGTCGTGGAGACGCTCGTAAGCCAGGGCGCTCTGGCCGCCGGGTCCGCGAGGGAAGTCGCGGAGGCGTCGGACGTAATCATCTCCATGCTGCCTGCGTCGCAGCACTCGATGGCCGCCGCTTTCGGCCCGGACGGCTACATCGCCGGCTTGGCCAAGGGCGCGACTGTCATCGACATGAGCACCATCGACCCGGACACCACCCGCCGGATTGCGGACGCCGTCGCGGACGCGGGCGGCGACATGCTCGACGCGCCGGTCAGCGGGTCGTCCGCCTGGGCGGCAACCGGTACGCTCACGATCATGGTCGGCGGGGATGCGGCAGTCTTGGAGAAACATCGCGGCTTGCTCGGCCACATGGGTGCGAACATCATCCACTGTGGCGACGTCGGCATGGGTGAGACGGTCAAGCTCGCCAACAACCTGGCTGCGGGCGTCTCGATGATTGCCGTCACGGAGGCGTTCGCCCTCGGCATGGCGAAGGGCGCGGACCCCAAAGTGCTCTTCGACGTGATGTCCAAAGCGTCGGGCAACTGCTGGACGCTCCAGACCCGGTGTCCCGCCCCCGGGGTCGTGCCGGAGAGTCCGGTGAACGACGGCTTTGCCCCCGGCTTCATGACGGACCTGATGTACAAGGACCTGGGCCTCGCCCTCGCCGCGGCGAGCCAGGAGAAGCTGCCCTTGGCGCTCACTGCGACGGCCCACGAGCAATACGCCGCGACGAGCCGCCGGGGCTACGGGCGCCTCGATTTCTCGGCGGTCGCCAAACTGTTGGAAGCGACGAACGAATAACCCAACCGGAGTTGGACAAATGACGATGCAGGCTGAACAGGTGAAACTCTCGCCCATGCTGGTCGGCGGCGAGGAGACCGTTGCGAAGGCTGGCGGCGTGATAACCGTTGGAAACCCCGCGTTTCGCAACCGGCCCATCACCGAGACGCCGCGAGCCCTCGCGGAGGACGTCGACCACGCCGTACAGACAGCGCACCGCGCCTTCCAGAGCTGGCGCCGCGTTGCCCCGCGCGAGAGAGGCCGCATGATGCTCCGCATCGCCGATGCGATGGAAGCAGCCGCCGAGGAGATTGCCGCCCTCATCGCGACGGAGACCGGCAATGCGATCGCCACGCAATCGCGGCCCGAGGCGAAAGGCGCGGCCGACGTGTTCCGCTATTTCGGCGGAGTGGCGGGCGAGCTGAAGGGAGAGACGGTCCCCCTCGGCGAGGACCTGCTCGTCTACAACCGGCGCGAGCCCATCGGGGTGGTCGGCGGCATCGTGCCCTGGAACTCCCCCGTTCTCCTCAGCGCGCTCAAGATCGCCATGTCCATAACGGCGGGCAACACCCTCGTGCTGAAAGCCGCCGAGGACGCGCCCCTCGCCGTCCTGCGCATGGGCAAGATATGCAACGAGGTCTTGCCGCCCGGCGTGCTGAACGTCCTCACTGGATACGGAGAGGAGGCTGGCGCGGCCCTCGCCGTGCACCCGCTGGTGCGCAAGCTCTCCTTCACCGGCTCGACCGAGGTGGGCAAGCTGATCATGCACGCCGCCGCCGACCGCATCGTCCCCGTCTCTCTGGAGTTGGGCGGCAAGAGCCCCGCCATCGTGTTCCCGGGCTCGGACAACGATACCGTCGTTCAGGGCGTCGTATCGGGTATGCGTTTCACGCGGCAGGGCCAGTCATGCACCGCCGGCTCCCGCCTCTTCCTCCATGAGAGCATCCACGACTCCTTCCTCGACAAGCTGGTCGCGAAGCTCCAAACGCTGAAGGTCGGCGACCCGCTGGACGAGTCGACCGACATGGGCTCTATCATCAACGAGAAGCAGTTCAACCAGGTGTGCGGCTACATCGAGGACGGTGTGGGCCAGGCCGGGGCGCAAGTGCTGCTGGGCGGCATGCCCCCGCTAGACGGCCCCCCCGCCGAGGGCTACTACGTCACGCCGACCGTCATCACGCGCGCCAACAACGATTGGCGCGTGGCGCGCGAGGAGATATTCGGCCCCGTCCTCGTCGTCGTGCCCTGGTCCGATGAAGAGGAAGTCATTCAGATGGCGAACGACAGCCACTATGGCCTGGCCGCCTACGTCTGGTGCCGGGACCTCAAACAGGCGCTGACCACCGCCCACCGGATCGACTCAGGCTGGTGCAGGTCAACCGCGGCCTGGGCCAGCTCCCCGGACACTCCTACGGCGGCTTCAAGATGAGCGGCATAGGACGCGAGTTCTCGCTCGAAGGCATGCTGGACAGCTTTACCCAGCGCAAGAGCGTGACCGTTAATCTGGCGTAGGTGACAGGCGCGACCTGCCGCTTAGGCGACCTTTGCGTAGCAAGCCCGCCGGCCCCCCTCCGAGAGACGATCGGTGGGTCTTGGTCGGGGACATCTGCCCATTGCTCGGTTCCCCCTGTGCCCGCTACGATGAAGGGCCGCCAGACCTCCAGTCACAGGGCCCCAACCACGGGCCCCGGCCCCCGGGGAGCGCCAAAAGATGGACTACAAACAAAATCAAAACCGGCAATTTTTTTGACCCACGGAGCAGGCCACGACCACGAAAAAGCCTTGTCCACCCACCGTTTCACCATGCATTTCCGGGAAGTTTTTACTCGTAAGTCAATGTGCAAACCGGCAACTTTTTACTCGTAACGAAAATCTCGCCCGACAACTTTTCACCTCTGCGGCGCGGACGGGGTGGGGAAGTTGTGCAAAAGTCTTCTTAGGGGACGAGAGGCGGCCGAGAAAACCTATCGGGGCCAGTGAGCGTAATTTACTTGACGGCTAGTCGCCAGATGCCGATGATAGCGCGCGTCGCTGCTGGGTGGTCGAAACTCGGAAGCAGGAGAGACTCATGGGACAACGAAACGGAATGATGCGACTCCTTGTGGGATTGGTTCTCACCGCTGGGCTTGCGCTAGCGCTAGCCGCCTGCGGGTCCGACCCGACCCCCACGTCGGCGCCCACCCCCACGTCAGCGCCGGTGGCTGCAGACTCCACCCCGACGGCCATGGCGCCGGCCACCGCCACGCCGACTCCCGCCCCCACGGCGACGCCCGACACGTCGTTCGACGCGGAAGCCTACTTCTCCGGCAAGACCGTCCGCGTCGTGGTGGCTTGGGACCCTGGCAACAGCATTGACGCCCACGGGCGCGCTGTCTCGCGGATTCTGCCGCGGTACATCCCCGGCAACCCGAAGTCCATCGTGCTCAACAAGGACGGCGCCCAAGGCACCGTCGGCGGCAACTGGTGGCACGAGAACGCGCAGGACGACGGGCTCTGGCTCTTTGCCAACACCGGCGCCAACCCCATCTCCCAGATCCTGCGTCCCGGAGTGCGGTATGACTTCCGCGACTACACGTCGGTCGGCGGGATCATGCAGCGCACGACCATGTGGGTGATCTCCGGCGACGCCCCCTATAACCGTATCCAAGAGGCGTCCGGCGGCTCGGAGGAGTTCACCGTCGGCCTGAACACGGAGTCCGAGACGGGAACGGCGAAGGCCCTTGCCCTCGCCGGTTGGCTTGACCTGCCCATGAGGCCGCTCTACGGCATCGGTTCCGGATTTGCCGACTTCCTGACGACCTTCGACCGCGGCGATGCGCAGAGCTACATCTCCGGCAGCGCTTGGTATCGCACTCCGGGCTCGCGCCCCGGCTGGTTCGCCGACGGCACAGTCGAACCCTTCGCCATGCTGGGCTCCGCGGACGTCTTCGACAACAACGGCGAGATAGACGTTCCCGACGACCTCCCGCACATCACCGAGTTGCTGACGGACGAACAGCAGTCGATCTGGGCTGGCATGAACCTAGAGGACACCGCCTTCTATCGCGGCCTCTTCACCCCCAAGTCAATCGACCCCGCCATCCTCGCCGTGCTGCGGAAGGCGTTCGACGACATGTTCAACGACCCCGAGTACCAGGAGATCTACGAGCGGCTCGTCGGCCTCCCCGTGGACCAAGGCGGGAGGCTCGCCCCTGAAGTCGTAGACACCGCCCTGGAGAACTGGGCCGCGAACGCTGAAGAAATCAAAACGACGTACGAGCAGTTCCTTCCATAGCACTGGCCATGTGTGCACGTCCGACCGCCCCGAAGAGCGGTCGGACGTGTCCCTGCCCCCTTCGGGGGAGCGCGCACGCGCAAGGCACGCGCAAGGAGTGATGCGGAGTGGGTGAATACATTGCCGCCCTGGGTTTCCTCGGAGACCCGCTCTACTGGACGATGCTCCTGCTGGCGGTCTTGCTGCTGGGCACCATTGGCCTCATCCCCGGCCTCGGAAGCACCACCATCGCGGCAATCGCGATCCCGTTCCTCCTCTTCAATTTCGGCGATAACCCCACTGCCGGCATCATCTTCCTCGCCGCCCTCGGCGGGCTGAACAACACCCTCGACTCGGTGCCGGCGGTCCTGCTCGGTTATCCGGGCGCCGCGACACAAGTCACGTTCTTGGAGGGCCACCAGCTGGCGATGCGAGGACAGGCCGCCCACACCCTGGGGGCGATCTACGCCGTGTCCGCCATGGGCGGCGTGATCGGCGCGGTCGCGCTCCTGGCCACCATTCCGTTTATGCGCCCGATCCTCGTCAGGTTCTCATTCCCCGAGATCGCAGCCATGGCGATGTTCGGCGTCCTTATGGTTTCCGTTCTGAGCCGCGGAGCCATGCTCAAGGGCGTCATCTCCGGCGTGCTCGGCATACTGATCAGCACCATCGGCACCGACGACATCCAAGGCCTCCCTCGGCTCACCTTCGAACAGGTCTACCTCCTCGACGGCCTCCCCCTCATCCCGACGCTTATCGGGTTCTTCGCCCTCCCGGAGCTGATCGACCTGACGATGACCGGCCGTCCGGTCGCCACTCCGGGATCGGTCTCGACCCGGGAAGTCATGGCCGGCGCCCGGTATGGCGCAAGCAAGTGGCGGATGGCCATCCGCCAAAGCATCTTCGGCGTCTTTATGGGCGCCATCCCCGGAATCGGGAGCGCCGTGATCGACTGGCTCTCGTACGCGTTCGGCATGGCCTTGACGAAGGACAAGTCCCAGTTCGGCAAAGGTTCGCTGGACGGCGTCCTCTTCGCCGAAGCGGCCCAGAACTCGAAGGAGGGCGGGCAGGCTATCCCAACGCTCGCGTTCAGTATTCCTGGCGGGGCGTCGTGGGCCATCGTCCTCGTTGGGCTGCTCTTCTACGGCATCGAACCAGGTCTGGGAATGCTGGACCAGCACCTGGACATCATGGTCGCCATCGTCGTCACCCTGGCGCTGGGCAATCTACTGATTACGATGCTCGGCCTGGTGGCGACCGGCCAGATCGCCAAAGTCACACTGGTGCCCTACCCCTTGCTGGCGGCGGCCTTGTTCCCTCTGGTGTTCATCGCCGCGTTCCAGACGACGACTGCATGGGGCGACATCCTCGTGCTCCTTGCCGCTGGGGGTCTTGGCCTCACGATGAAATGGCTCGGCTGGCCCCGGCCCCCGTTCATCCTCGGCTTCATCCTGGGTCCAATCATCGAGCGGAACCTCTGGGCCGCGTTGGGCATATTCGGTCCTGTGGGGATGCTCACACGGCCAATCTCGGTCATCCTATTCCTCCTTGCGGTCGCAAGCGTCATCTACCTGACCAAGGCGATGTCCATGGGGACTACCGTCGCGCAGATCGCTTCCACCGTGGACTCTGATCCGGGAGGCCCCGCGCCGATACGCGGCGGCTCAGGCGAAGGGTCGGCGGCGCAGGGCTGGGCGGCAAGGTTGTTCGGTCGGCCCCGCTTCAAATGGACTTGGGCGTCCGCGTTCCCGCTGGCCCTCCTCGCCCTCGTGATCGCCTTCTTGGTCGATGTCTCCGCATTGCGTACCGGGGCCGCGAAGTTCCTCCCCCTCTACCTCAGCATCGCTCTCCTTCCGCTGGTCCTGTACGAAATGCTCCGCATGAACGTCTTCGCGCGGGAGCGGGTGGACATCATGGACCTCGGCATGCGCACCGGCACGGGCCAGGTAGCCTTCCGGGCGTTCCTCGTCATAGCGCTATGGCTCGCCGCCATGGTCGTCGCCGGGGCGATAGTGGGGCTCCAGTACTCCACCGTTGGGTTCGCCGTGCTCTTCGGCTTCTCGACGCTAAAATGGCGGGGCCGCCGAAGACTATGGGCCCTGGTCCCGGGGCTGATTGTCGCCATAGTCGTTTTCGGAGTCCTTGATCAGTTTATGCATGTCATCTGGCCGGACCGCGTCATATACGACGCGGTCCTAGGCCGGGGATAACGCGCCGATATCGATAAACTAGGAGGCCAGTCATATGCGCCGAATCACAGTCCGACAGACCACCAGCGCAGCCGCCGTCGCGGCATTGGGGTTCGCATTCCTTCTCGCCTGGGCGCTGGGGGTCGCGCCGTTCTCTCCTCAAGAGGCCCGAGGACAAGACACCGACATAGCGCCAAGCGTAATTGTCTGGCCCGGTGTCGGCGAGCTGCACAGCGGTAGCAGCTTCGCCATCATGGGCGCCGGTTTCGAGCCGGGGCAAGAGGTGCACGTGCTCCTCCAGACCAGCATCGGCCGAGGCTTCACCGGCGGTGTCGTCAACGACATCACGGAGAACGTCAACCCGCCGATTGAGATGATTGACGAGACCGGCAACTTCGCCGCGAGCTTCGACATGGGACGCTTCGAGCGTGTCCTCTCCGAGGGAGTCATCGGCCTGACCGTTACCGACGCCGACTTCACGCCCTTGGCGTCAGCGCCCGTCGCCATGTGCGACCCCAGCGGCCGTTCGCGAGTCGAGGCCTACCCGCGCGGCGCTCCAGACTACGCCGCGAACCCGGACGACCCGCGTCCCACGACCTACTGCGCCGGCTTCTTCGAGTACCCCGAGCGCCCGGAAACCTCGGAAGGCGGCTAAGCCGTCACGCGACAGAGAACAGAGAAGGGCCGGCGACGCTGGCCCTTCTCGCATGTCAGGGATGTGAGGCCCAACCCTCATTGGCGGGAGTGCGTGGGAGTCGAACCCACCCCGGACTAGGAAGCTAGCCCGGCAACGGTTTTGAAGACCGCGAGACCCACCGGGACCCATCCACTCCCATCGACGCCATGGACCCGCTTACCCGCTCAACGTGCATACGATGACGGGCGCGAGAGGCCAGTATATGCCCGGCCGGCGCTTCGCGAACGAAACGGCGCCCTCCAAGTGAAAGGGCGCCGTCTTCATAGCCGTTCGCTCGCCGAGAAGCTGGTTACGCCTCGTCAAGCACCTTGTCGATCTTCTTCTTGAGGACCGCCTTCGGCACCGCGCCGATGATCTGATCGGCAACCTTGCCATCCTTGAACAGCAGGAGCGTCGGAATGCTGCGGATGCCGAACTGCATCGCGGTCTGCGGGTTCGCGTCAACGTCCACTTTGGTGAACGAGAACTTGCCGTCGTACTCCTCGGCGAGCTCCTCGACCACAGGGGCAATCATCTTGCAGGGACCGCACCAGTCGGCCCAGAAGTCGACGAGCACGGGCTGGTCGCTTTCCAGCACGCTCGTCGAGAAGTCGGCGTCGCTAATCTGCTGTGGCTTTGCCATCGAGACCTCCGTTCCTCTCCGTTGCCGGCGAGCTTGCCGCGCCTCGCGCCAAGGACAAACTCTCGCTCTCTACCGGTCAGACTCTATCAGTAGGATGCGGGCAGGCGCGGGACGATGCGCCTCGCGAACAGTATATAGGCCCAGGGCCTCATCTGTCCGAGGCGTCGGCGTCCTCCGGGTCGGCGGCGATTCCCACGTGGGCCCACAGATCGCCCGTGCCCATCGGCATATCCGGGACGAAGCCCTCGACCCGGGCGTCGAACGCCCACCGCTCCGCGGACGAAGCCGCCATGACGAAGTAGCCCCGCTCCATGAGCAGCCGTTGCGCCGACCGGACGAGGTCAGCCCGCGTGGCGGGGTCCAGCTCGACGGCGATGGCCTCGATGAGTTCGTCCAGCTCATTGTCGCCGCCTGTCACGTTCGTGCTACCTCGCGAATGGGCAAGACCCAGCAGAAAGTCGTTGGGCATGTCGGTCGGCGGCATGGGACCGACGAAAGCGTCGAAATCCCGCTCCTCCCAGACACGGCGGAGGTAGACGGCGCGCGTGACCACTTCCGCCTCCACGTCGAAACCTGCGTTGCGCAGCTGTTGCGCCAGCGCCTCGCCGTGCACGGCGTGCGTCTCGCCAAAGTTCGCGACGGTTAGCGTAAAGGGCGGCGCGGGCTCGGGGCCCGCGAACGGCGCCGACGGGCCGAAGAAGGGGCTGGCATCCTCAGCATCGAGCCGCCACGTCCCGTCCAACAGCGGCACGCCGGTGCCCACCGAGCCGATGCCAAACGTCTCATCGAGTGCGGCTTGCAGGTCGAGCCCTGCCAGGACCGCCTGGCGTAGGCCCAGGTCGTCGAAGGGCGCACGCCTTGAGTTCATGCCGAACAGCACACCCCTGCCCTGCCGCTCGACGACCACCGACCGGAAGCCCTCCGCCTCGAGCTCCGGCCATGCAGCGTTGGGAACGTGGGCGGCGTCGGCGCGGCCCAGCCTCAGCAACCTGACAGCCAGGTCTTGGTTGGCTGCCAGCAGGAATTCGACGCGCTCCACCGTCGTCCCCACGGGATGACCATCCCAAGCGGTGAGCGTCGCTTGTCCTGACGCGCCCTGCTGGAAGAGCCACGGCCCGGAACCGATGACCCGCCCCGTGCGCGCGTCGACGCGGTTCAGGGCGCCGGGCGCCATGATTACGGCGTAGGGGCTCGCGAGTGCGAGCGGCAGGTCGGGGTCAGGGAACCGCAGCCTGAAGCGAACGGTCCGCTCGCCAACAGGTTCCACCCTATCGACGGAATCGAGCAGGACCGTGTGCGGGAAACCGGGAGTACGCAGCCGGTTCATGCTGAAAACGACATCCTGGGGCGTGACCGGCCTCGGCTCGAAATTCTCGCCCGGCTGCCAGGCCGCTGCGGGGTCGATGTCGAACTCGAACGTCAGCTCGTCCACGATGCGCCAGGACTCGCAGAGGTCGCACTCGACCGCGAGCGATGGAGCTCCCGCAGAGCCAAGGCTGAATTTCATCAGCCGTCCATAGCTTGTCCCCGGCCCGTAAAGCGTCGCCCACTCGGAGACGACCCTATGCATGTCCCGGTGCGGCAGCGCTCCCGTCACGGCCACACGGAACGTCCCCTGAGGCGGCGTCCGTGGCGATGCGACGGTGGGCGTCGGGGCCGGGGCGGTCGGCGGTATCGAGGTGGGCGCGAGCGTTGGCGTTGGCGTGACCGTTGAGGTGGTCTGCGGTGTTGGCGTCGGCGCGAGGGTCGGGGAGATTGTCGGCGTTGGTGTTGACGTCGGCGACTGAGTCGGTGTGGGCGCCGGGGTTCCGCCGACGCACGCGACGAGAAGCGCAAAGACGGGGAGCAACCCCGCCGCTGCACGCGGGGCTCTCAGCAACGCTAGATTTCTCTTGCGTCGGGAGCGGCGCCTGAGGGTACGGGCCAGTACTTAGGCTCCACGCTCACGTCGACGCTCCGTAGGGCCCCGAGTCCCACCCGGCCCGCCATGACCAGCGCAATCACCGACGGTGGAGCAACGACCATCAGATGCATGACCACCGCGAAGCTGAAGGCTGCGGCAGGGTCAGCCCCGAGCCCTGTCAGCATGGTGACTACCGCGAAGTGGTAGACCCCTACCCCCGCGGGCGCCGACGGGGCCGCCGAGGTGAAGAAGGTCGCCGCCACTAGGACCGTCACCATCGTCAACGGCGGCGCCTCGATGCCGAGTCCCTGCGCCACGATCCAGCCCGCGAGACCGAGAGCCAGCCAGTGGAAGGTGGTCGCGGCGAAAGACGCCCACAGCCGCGCAGGCTTTTCCTTGAGCGTCCCCAACGCGACGGTGATCTGCTGGAAGAACCGGACCCGGTTGGCCAGCGGAATGCTCTGCACACCGCGGGCGACGGCAACGAAGACCAACATGCTGACGACGAACATGATGAACGCGCCCAGCAGCTGGATACTGATCTTGCCCTCGCGGAGACTCGGAACAAGCAGGACGCCCAGCCCCATCAGCAACGCCGACGTGAAGATATCGAGCACGTTGCCCCCGACCAGCGTCGTAAACGCGGTCGGGAACGGGACCTTATACCGCCTGGTGATAAGCGCCAGCTGCACGGGCTCGCTGACCATCCGTATTGGCGAAAGATTGTTCAAGCCGATGCCCGTGTTTTGCGTCAGGACAATCTGGCCAAACGTGGCTGGCTCTCCGGGCAGCAGAACGTACCACCGCGCGGCTCGCAGCAATATCGCCGCCGTCAACGGAGCCAAGGCTAGAAGGGCTACGCCCACTGGAAAGTTTCGGAAAGTGTCGGCTACATCCTGCAACGCGAGGGTCCGGCCCACGAGGTATGCGAACCCCGAGCTGGCCACGCCTCCCAGGATGATCTGCGCCCACTTATTGCGGGCCAGCCGGACGACCGTCTGTATTAAATACGTCAGGGACACGTTCACGTCACCTGTACCTACAATGTCGGTTCGGAGCCGCCGATGGAGGCTGCTCCGGCCGAGGCCCATGGGGCTGGCGCACTTCCAGAGGCTCCCACAAGCCAATGCAAATATGATACCAGCAAGCCCTCCCCTTCGCCCCCGCTTAGGGGTACTGCTTTCGACTGATTCCGTCGAGCGCGGCTATCACCGAGGGGCCATTTGCCCCTGGCAAACGCAGGTGGGACGATGGAGAGGGGCCATCCATGGAGAGGCGCTGAGGTAGAGGAAGAGAGGGTAGGAGGGGGAGCGCGCGTCGGCTAGAATCCAATAATGGAGGCTGCCCTCGCCGAAACCCCACGGAGTGATCACCCACTGGTCGACGGTCACACCCATATCGACCAGTTCCCGCCCGAAGACATCCCCTCTCTCCTCACCCGCGCCCATGAGGCCAACGTTGGACTGTTGATCTCGGCCGGCACAACCCTCGACTCGTGTCGACGCGTGCTCCTGCTGGCGGATTCCCACCCCGTCGTCCATGGGGGCGTCGGTCTCCATCCCGCAGACCTCGTCGGATGGGTCGATGACGCGACGACCGACGAGCTGCGGCGGCTGGCAAGCCACCCCAAAGTCGTTGAGTGGAGCGAGACCGGCCTCGATTACATGCCGAACTCCCCTCCGCATGACCTCCAACAGGACGCCTTCCGCAAGCAAATCAGGCTCGCCCGCGAGCTTGGACTACCGCTCGTGGTCCACTCCCGCGAAGCCGACGAGGACACGCTGCGGCTGCTCGCCGAGGAGGGCGCCGCCGAGGTCGGTGGCGCGTGGCACTACTTCCAGGGTGGCGCCCGCCTCGCCGAGCGCGTTCTCGACCTGGGCTTCTACGTCTCTCTGGCCAAGCCGCTGCTGCGCCTGCCCGAGCTGCAGGCGGCCGTCCCAAGCATCCCACTCGACCGCATCGTTATCGAGACCGACTCCTACCCACAGCCCTTCAAGAAGAATCCGGTGCGCCGCACGGAGCCATGGCATCTCCCCCAGGTGGCCGAAAAGCTCGCCGAGCTCCAGCGGACGGACATCGAGACCGTCGCCGCCAAGACCACCGCGAACTATCTCCGCATGCTCGGCGGCCGCATCGACGCCTCGTCGCTTCCCCTGGCCGCCGACCGGAGAACGGCATGACCCAAGAGCGCTGGACCGCCGTAGACCGGCGCCTCGACAGCTTGCTCGGGGGGCCGGACGAGGCGCTCGACCTTGCGCTGCGGGACAGCACAGCCGCGGGGCTGCCAGCCGAGGCTGTGTCGCCCAGCCAGGGCAAGCTGATTCACCTGCTGGCGCGGGTCTCCGGAGCCCAGCGCATCCTGGAGTTGGGTACCCTCGGCGGCTACAGCACCATCTGGCTCGCACGCGCGCTGCCGCCCCACGGCAAGCTCGTAACCCTCGAAGTCAGCCCGGACCACGCGGCCGTGGCGCAAACAAACATTGAACGCGCCGGCTTGAGCGGCATTGTTGAGGTGAGAATTGGGCCTGCGCTCGCGACCCTATCCCAGCTCGCCGAAGAGGGAGTCTCGCCTTTCGACTTCGTGTTCATCGACGCCGACAAGCCCAACAACCCGGCCTACCTCCACTTGGTGCTGAAGCTGTCGCGTCCGGGAACCGTAATCATCGGCGACAACGTTGTCCGCGGAGGCGCCGTGGCGGACGCTCACAGCGACGACCCGAAGGTGCAAGGCGTGCAGCGCTTCCTCGACCTCATCGCCGAGCATCCCCGGCTCGAAGCCACCGCCGTCCAGACGGTCGGCGCCAAGGGCTACGACGGCTTCGTGATGGCCGTCGTAGCCGAATAACCCCTCGCCGCTGACGCGCCAGCCCAGTGAAGACAACTATCTCCGCATGCTCAGCGGCCCCATCGACGCCCAGCCGCTAAATGGTCACAGACCGTAGAAAGCCTTCGGGTTGTCCTCTAGGATCTTACGCTTCGCAGTCTGGCTGAACTCTCCCTCATCAGCCCTGCGCCGCAGGATGTCTATGGCCTCAATCTCAGCCGACTGGTCCGCATGAGAGTAATCGGTGCCAATCATCAAGTGGTCTTCGGTTCCAAACTGGAGGAGATACGGAATGTCCTCCTGCGATTGGCAGGTCACATAGAGGCGGTGTTCCCGGAGGATCTCGCTTAGGTCGTCCGAGTAGTTGAACGATTTGAATGCCCAAGCCATACGCTCCCGACGGGCGCTGAGTCTATCAAGGACAAACGGGATCCAGGATGATCCCGCTTCGATGAAGCCAAACTTCAACTTGGGAAACTTGCCGGCGAGGCCAGAGAAGATGATTGCGTGGAACGCATCTACGACGTTGGTGCTTCCGAGCCCGTCGCCGCCAATGAACCCCACACTGTTGCCGCCCTGAGGCGGGTCCCCTGAGCCAGTGTGAATACAGAGTGGAAGACCAAGGTCATTGGCCTCTTGATAGAGAGGATAGAAATAGGGGTCGGTCACTCGCCTGCCTAATTCTGTCGCCAATTTGAAGACCCCACAGGCGCCGTGCTCGCTCGCCCAACGAAGCTCTTCTACGGCGGCTTCCATGTCCAGCATCGGCAGGACTGCCACCCATTGGAGGCGTCCCTTGCTTTGAGAAGACCTATCGGCCATCCAACGGTTGTAACTCTTGCAAACGGCGACCTGCACCTGCGGATCGCTCGTCAGGTAGGTTAGGAACAATGTGGGGTACATGACATGAATGTCCACGCCCATGTCGTCCATGTGCCGTAGACGAGTTTCAATATTTCTTAACTCGCGAGCATCGATGGTCGTGCCGGTCCGCCGATCATCGCGAATTCGACGGATCGACAGATTGCCGCCGATAAGCCAGTGCCTCGTGTAACCAGGGGCGGGAGCACTTGCATCCATGTCATCGGTGGGAACGAGCGTGACCGGCTTGTACCGCATATCTTCGACGGGCATGTACTGCCAGGTCTCTTCACATTCGTCCACGTGCGTGTCAGCATCAATCACAGCCATTTATTTGACTCCTCCCAGATTTCGACTCGACATTTCGGAAGTGTCCGTGCCCACCTCCGACCCAAGGCTGGTTTAGGCAACCGGAAGAAGCATATGCAGGTGCTTGACGCCTGTCAATCGTAACTATAGAGACGGCGCTGAGACGATTCCCGGATACAACATTTAGATGTATGCGGTCAATTCGTCATGACTTCCCGCCCGTCATACCGAGAACAAGCGCGAGACTATGGGTCGGAGTGAGGGCTGGCGATGGCTTGCCCTCTACCCTCCCTGATCCAGCGTGGGCTTCTCCGGCCGAGGTGGTGAATAAGACCGGTGAGGGTCTGGGCGGGCGCACCGCAATGGGCGCCGAGCCAACCGGGGGACACCCGAGCAGGCTCACTGGATCTCTGGGGACGCGCCTCAGCAGTTGCGCCGCTATCCGTGCGGTAGTTCCCCGGGGGAGGCCGGCTAATGCGATACGATCCTAGATACCTGGCGCGCTTCCGGCTGCCAGGTGCCCCTTAATGCTCAGAGCCAACGGCCTTGAGCAGCCACCGGCGTCCCAACCCGACCACGAACAGGTTCGCAGCTACAAGCACGACCATCATCGCCGCCGCGCTTGGGAAGAAGCCTCCCTCCCAGCGCCCAAAGATCACATTGGCGAACAGCAGGGACCCGCTGCTCGCGAGAAGCAACGGCACGGAGAAGTCCTTCGCGGCGTGCACCAACACATACAGCCAGCCATTGATGAATGCCGGCAAGAGTAACCTGAGGTTTATAAAGACGAACGACTGTAACCGGCTCGCCCCACTAGTCAGCGCGACTTCCTCCAGCTCGCGGTGGACTTGAAGTTGCGCGGCATGCATCAAACGGGTTCCAAACGCTGTAAAGCGGAAGACGTAGGCGAAGGTAAGGAGAGCCAGGGTGCCATAGACGGGAGTTCCAATGAACAACAACAACAGTGCGACTGTCGAAATCGTGCCTGGTATCGCCAGAGGCATGAAGGCTAGCCCGTTGACGAAGTTAGTCAGACGTCCGGGCATCCTGACAACGAGCCATGCCACGAAGCTTACCAGCACCATGGTCGCAGTCGCTGACGCCACGGAGACCAACACAGTGTTCACAAAGAACTTGCCGACAAACCGATAGTCGAACAACCCCTTGTAGTGATCCAGCGTCCAAACCATATACTCAAAGTTTTCAGCGACAAATGGCTGATAGAACCTCAGGAAGCTGGTGTACAGCAGAATCGAGAACGGCAGAATCACCTTGATGATCAGAAAGACGCCAAACACCGCTAACGCTGCGTATCTCCAACGACCGAGTTTGATAATCCGAGGGCGATAGCCTTTACCGGTCATAACGCTATATCGGTTCGCATGCCTGACGAGATAGAGGTACATGGTGATCCCGGCGATGCCTACGATCAACATCAGCATGCCCAGGGTCGCCGTAAGCCCGTACTGCACCTCACCGGTGGTCGTCGTGTTTACGAGCTTGAATATGCGGGTGCCAAGCACCTCGATGCCCCCCGTCAGACCTAGCGCCAGGGGGAGCTCTAAGGCCTCGATGGCGACAATGAAGAAGTAGACCGCCACCGCGAGGATTCCTGGTCGGAGAATCGGCGCGGTGATGACGCGAAACGTGCGAAACCGACCAGCCCCTGATGCCGCCGCCGCTTCTTCTAGTGCTGGGTCCATATTCCTGAACACCGTGATAAGGAAGACCCACATCGATGGCGCCAGCCCAATGGCGCCGGCGAACACTAAGCCCCACATGCTGAAGATGTTGAAGGGCCCTTCGCTCGCGTCGCTGCCTACTACCGCTCGGAACCAAACATTAAGAGTGCCGGCCCTCGGACCAAGCAGCAGTATCCACCCTAGCGCCGTCGCGAACACAGGCGTGCTCATCGGGATGAACATCAAGACATAGACCCAGTGGCGGTAGGGCATGTCGGTCCGCTCGGTCAAGAACGCCATCGATGCAGCTAGTGGGAGTCCGAAGAGGAGAACGCCGCCGGCGAAAATGCCGGTGTTCATCAACATGTAAATGGTATTCGGATCGAGGAACGGCTCCGTGTAGTTGCTGAGCGTCCACGGACCCGCGTCCAACGGGTAAACGCCCGCCGGGCGGAACGAAGCCAGGATCATCACTATCATTGGGGCGGCAATCAGCGCAAGCAGAATCAGCACCGCAATGAGCGGCGCCACGACCCTACTATCGGTGAGGGCCGCAAGTCGGGGGAACCTCTTCGGTTGGAGTACGGTTGCTTGTGCCATCGTCTCACGGCGCCGTCCGAGTGAGGGCTGGGGCAGTTTGCCCCAGCCCTCACGGGTTGGACCTTCCTTCAGCGGAACCTAGGGCACGGGAACCATCGTGTCCGTTCGAGCTCCTTCCAGCATGGCGTCGATAGCCATCTGGCGCCACGTCTCAATCATCTCTGACTCTTCGAGCGAGGATGGTTTGACGAATTTGTCAGGGGTTACCCCTTGGGCTTTCAGTTGGCGCATCAGCGGGAAGTCATCGGCGAGCTCCGGGTGTAGCCACCCTCCAACGCCCGTGGTCTGACCTTCCAATACAGAGCCTTCGACGATGTTCCATGCCCAATAGAGCGTAGCCATATCCGGGTCGTTGACCGTGAACTTCGGCAAGCATGACCCACGGGGGTTGGCTCCTACGAGGAACTCCGCCGTGGTGAACGCGACCGGCGCCCCTGCGGTGATATCCGCCATCGGCGGTGAAGCCAGGACGATGTCTACCTCACCCTGCAGTAGCGCCTGGTTCTGACCAGTGCTGCCGCCCGAGGTGAACTTCGCCCCGTTGGCGCCCATATTGTGGGCCCAGGCCTCCATCCGCTCTGGGGTCCATCCGGGAGCGAGCGGGAATAGGTAGACGCCGAGTGCCCGGCCGTCGAGGCCTACGCGTCCTCGCCATTCCTCTGTGGTCAGATCATCCCAGGTGAGGTCTGCAAGCTCTTCCGGCGTCACCCGCTGGGTGCTGTAGTTGACCGTCCATATCGCGTGCGCGTTCTGCACACAATAGTCGCGAATCGTCGTCCCGGCAGGACCGCCGCCCCATTCGGGGACCTCGTTTCGAAGCTTCTCCAGGACCGGCCACTCTGTGTAGAGAGCTTCCCACGGTGGAAGGGCCAGTAGGTCCTTCTCGTAGAGCGGGTACACAGTCTTAATGTCGCCGAAGAGGTTCGCATCGACGGCGCCTTGGCCCGATTCCGCCGCCCTCTCAACCTTCACGGGCATATCGCGTGAGGCATTACCGGGCTCGTTCTCCAAGATCAGAGAGAAACCGAACCGCTCTTCGAACGCCGCCTCCCACGCCCGGATCATCTCGGGCGGCTTGCCCGCGAGGGCCACCCTCACGACGTGGTTCGATGCGCGCGCCCGTTCAACCAAAGCCAAGAAGTCGGCGCGAGCGGCGCTGATTTCGGGCGTTGGCGTAGCCTGCGGCTGCGGTGTTGGTGTCGGCCGTGGCGTAGGTGTCGCTGTCGGGTCAGAGCCGCAAGCGGCTGCCAACAGGCCTACCAAGATAAGCAGTCCGAAGCTAACGAACCATCTAGTGAGCAACGACGTAGCCTTCATAGAACCTCCCTTTCGAACCGCCTTCGTTGAAGGCTGGACCATCGCAATACTTCTTTCAGACCAGGCGCCTACGGCGCTGAGGCTAGGGCCGAATGTGCCGTTTCGCCGCTCTCCGAATCCCCGGATTCTCCCCGCTTCTGTGGCACGAGGAGGCAGCGTTGAGGGAGAACATGGAGGAATACCTCTTCTCCCTCGATGAAGGAATCATAGGCGTCGCCATGAACCGTGAGTTCAAATCCATGGACCGCAACCTTGTAGTCCACCAGCTCACCGGCAAACGTCACATCGGTGACAGTCCCACTCACGGTGTTAGGTGTGCCTGCTCCCAAGTGCCGAGAGACCACCACGCTTTCTGGGCGGAACACTACCAGCGCTTCAGTGCTGGGACCAAACCGCCCACTCCCGAAACACAGGAGCCGACCCATCGCCGTCTCAGCGGAGTACAAACCGTCGCCGGCATCTCCGACAGACGACGTAGGTACGACGTTGGCCCGGCCCACGAATCCCGCCACGAAGGGTGTTGCAGGGCTGAGATAAACTTCGCGAGGGTTGCCTTCCTGCTCGATGAGCCCCTCGTTCATCACCGCTAATTTGTCGGACAGCGTTAATCCCTCTACTTGGTCGTGGGTCACGTATAAGGTCGTGGTTCCCAAGCGACCGACCAACTCTTTCAGCTCCCCCCGCATCTCATCACGCAGCTTGGCATCGAGATTCGACAGCGGTTCGTCCAGCAATAGGACTTTCGGCTCATGCACCAACGCCCGGGCCAGTGCAACCCTTTGTTGCTGTCCGCCGGACAACTGCGGAGCGGGCCGATCGGCTAGGTCCTCGAGATGAACAAGCGACAGCGCTCGGTGGACATGGCCCTTTACCTCACTTCTTGGCGCCTTATTCCGTCCGTGAACCAACGGGAATTCAACGTTCTGGGCGACAGTCAGATGCGGCCAGATAGCGTAGGACTGGAACACCATGCCGATGTCCCGTTTGTTTGTTGGGAGACGGATGCCGGCCTTCGCATCGAAAACGACTTGGCCGCCTATCGTGATGCGCCCGCCCATCGGAGTTTCTAGTCCCGCAACGGCCCTAAGTGTCGATGTCTTTCCACACCCACTTGGGCCGAGCAACGAATAGAACTCGCCCTCTGGTACAGTGAAATTGATGCTCTTGACCGCGCGAACTGTTCCCGCGTCGGTCTCGTAGGTCACCTCTAAATCCGCAACCTGGAGCACCGGTCCTCCTCTGTTTTCTTGGTGTCGGCTGTACCTTGAACCTAGGGCTTAAACCTTCAGGCCAGAGAAGGCTATTGCGGAAGGCTGCGCCGCCAATGACCATCCCGCAGACTCAACTGGATACTAGGAGCGGACACGTACTATGTCAAGTTGAATCCCAGGAAATGGTGTAGGTGACAGGAGGGCTCGGCCCTTCCGGACCTCCTGCTTCTCGCAGGCGTCGAGCAGCCCGTATACTTGCGGCAGATGTCTCGGTGGAGGAGCCAATGGTCAGCATCGATGCAGGCGAGCGTACCTATGAGTTGGTCCCGGACTGGGGAGAGCTCAAGCCGAACTGGATCTGGGGTCTGGTGGGCGACGTTGCGGTCGATTCGCAGGACCGCGTCCACGTCTTCACCCGCGGCGTCAATCCGCCCTACCGGATCTACGACAGCTCCGGCAAGTTGCTGCACTCGTGGGGCTACGGCATCTTCGAGGACGCCCACGGCATCTGCATCGGCCCCGATGACATGGTCTATCTGACCGACCGCGGGCCCCAGCTAGTTCTCAAGTTCACCGGGGACGGGCGGCATGTATTCACCCTGGGGAATCGTGGGAAGCCGTCCGACACGGGCTATACCGAAGAGAGCCCGACCGTAAAGTATGCAGGGCCTCCGTTCCACCACCCAACCAACGTAGGTCTGTCTCCCAATGGGGAGTTCTATGTTTCGGACGGCTATCGGAACTCCCGCGTCCACAAATACAGTGCGGATGGAGCTCTGCTGTTTTCGTGGGGCGAGCCGGGCGATGGTCCGGGCCAGTTCAGTCTGGTTCACGCTGTCTGGGAGCACAAGGGCAAGGTCTACGTCTGCGACCGGGCCAACAACCGCATCCAGATCTTCACCCCCAATGGTGAGCACCTCGACACCTGGCCGGGCTTCCTGCAGCCCTGCAAGATTTACATCGACAAAGAAGACGTCATGTACGTGGCCGAGCTCGGTGCCCGAGTGAGCATCCTTGACCTCCAGGGGAACGTGCTCTGGCGGTGGGGAGGAGAGGCTAGCCACGACCCAGGGAAATTCACGGCGCCGCACGGCATCTACGTGGACTCCCAGGGCGCCATGTATGTCTCCGAGGTCCTCGAGGGCGCACGGCTCCAAAAGTTCGTCCGGACACGCTAGTCGAAAGCGCCGCTAGGCCGCCAGCCCATCGCTCGGCAGGGACCAAGAGGAACGGTGAACGCGAACAGCCCCGCGGTCTGAGCTTGCACTCGTACCGCGGGGCTGTCTAGCTGTCCGCGAATGGGGGCGGTGGGGCCTAGACGCTCACCGCTCGCTTCGCCTCCACCTCGGGGCGGTACTTCTCGCAGAGCGCCAGCCAGTGCTCGGCCTGCTTGCGCGCCTTGGCCTCGTTCTTCGGGCCTTCCTCCGGGTCCTCGCATATCCACGAGAAAGGCGGCCGCGGCGCGCCCATGTTGATGTACCCGGCGTACTCGTACGACTCGTGGCCTGCGCGACCAGCGTCGCCGTCGCCGCCGCCCCTGCCCGCGCTCATGTCGGCGAGGATCGCCGCCGCCCTCTGGTTATCGCCGTCGGCAACGGCGTTGTAGGCCGCGAGAACAGGCCACGGCCCCGACCAGATCGAGTGCGACCAGCAGCCGGACGCGCCCATCATGTAATAGGGGTAGAGCTGCGTCTGGTTGCAGAAGTGGGCGATCTTGCCGTGGATGATGTCGTGCAGCCGCTGGAACTCCGTCGGGTTGCGGTGGCTGTCCTTCATCGCCACGATATTCGGGAGCTTGACGAGCTCCTTGAACGCCGCCACGGGGATGTGCACGCGGTGGTTCGTGGGGTTGTGATAGATCATGATGGACAGGTCCGGGAACAGTTCCGCGATCCGCTGGTAGAAGGCCACCACGTCGCGGGTCGGCAGCTTGTAGTAGTACGGCACTCCCAACAAGACGCCCTGCCCGCCCGCTTTGCGCACGAAGTTCATCTTCTGGACAACGAGGCGCGGGTTCGCCGCCGTCACGCCGAGCATCAGCGGGACGCGGTCGTCCACCGCCTCGATGCTCGCGGTGACCAGCGTGCGCCACTCGTCCTCAAGCAGGTTCCAGACCTGGCCGAACGTCCCCGTGGTGGCGAACATGTGCACGCCGTCCTTGATGGCCCGGTCGAGGCCCGCCTGGAGGTTGTCCACGTCGACGGTCGACGTCGCCGTCATGTCGCCGGCATCGGCGGTGGCGAACGCCGGCATCATGCCGCATATCCCGTGCAGATCAGTTGCTACGTATGACATCGATCAACTCCTCACCATCCGATTTACGTTACGCGGACTATAGGACTACCTCGTGCGCGGGGCAACGCGCTCGACGGCCGGCCCCGTGTCCCCGCCTAGAGCTCCTCGTAGTAGAAGTTGCCCGTGAGCCGTTGGAGGGGCCAATCAGTCCACCCGGCGATGAACGCGTCTTCCCAGTTCGGGTTCTCGTGGTGGTGGGCCATCCAAGCCGGAAGCTCGATGAAGTCGCCCTTCGACCACTCGAACCGCTCGCCTTCGACGACCAGCACCCCGTTGCCCTCGAAGCAGTAGTAGATCACCGAGCTGTTGTGCCGGTGGTCGCGCCCTTTGAAGTTGGGGGTCAGCATCGTCATCTCCCAGGCCGCGGTGGGGAGAGTAGGACCGCCGGTCAGCGGGTTCCTGTACGTCAGGGTGTAGCAGTCGAAGGGGTCAGGCTCACCCTCCTTCTGCTTCATCCTGCCTAGCGCCGCCGAGGTCTGGTCCCAGGCGTACCGGAACCCGGCCGGATGCACGTGGGATTCGTCGTTCTTGACCTGAGGCCCCGCCGGATGGACGATCTCGCGGTAGGGCCGCGCCTCTCCGCCGGGACCAGGGATGCCAAGATTGCTCCCCCAGATCAGCTGCGACTCGCTGACCCGGTCGGTCTCCAGGTCCTCCTTGACCTCCGGCCACTCCTCGGTGAACGTCGCTCCGACCCCCGCGCCGTGCAGGCCGTCGAGCCACAGCACGTGCGTATCCGAGTTGTTGATGTGGCCGTGGAAGTTGAGGTGGGGCGTGATGACGAGGTCCCCATCGTTCAGCGGGAACGGCTCCCCGTTCACCAGCGTGTAGGAGTCCGGCGCGCCCTTGATGACGAACCGGGTGGCTTGGGCGCTGTGGCGGTGGGAGATCGCCTGCTCGCCGGGACCGACGTACTGGATGCCCAAGCGCAGCGGGAAATTCGCGTTCGGCGAGTTCCGGGGGTTATGGAAATGCGTGTCGCGCCGAAGAACGCCGGCCTTGTCCTCGAAATTCTCAGCCAGGCGCACCAGCTCGCCCGACGCCACAACGGCGGGCTCGATATCCTCCCACTTCCACTGATACGGCATCAGCACCTTTGCCCGCTGGGCTTCCTGTTGCCGGTCCATCACCAAGGTGAGGTGCTTCTCCTCCAGATACGTCTTGAGCGCGTCGATGTCCGAGATATTTGTCGCCATGCTGCCCCTCTCTTCCTGTACTCCCTTAAAAGGACTGATGTGCCCGTTCAGTCGAGACTCGGCGGCGACGCGGCGGTCATCAGCTCGAAGCTGTGCCCGTTGGGGTCGTTGAAAAAGGTCCGGCGGCCACCGTTCAGCTCGTTCGTCTGCATGTTCATGTCACGGGTGCTCGTGCCGTACTTCAGTCCCTCACCGACGATGCGCTCCAGGATCCCGTCGAACTCTCCGGCCCCGACGCAAAACGCGAAATGATGGCTTCTGTGCTCGCTGTCCGACCCCTTGTCGTCGAACCGCATCACCAGTGTGTCGTTCACCCGAACGTGTCCTTGAGAGCCGCGCACGCCCAGAAACTCCCAGCCCATCACGCGCGCCATGAGCTTGCTCGCCTCTTCCTTGTCCCGAACCGGGACGACTGTGTGGTCCAGATCCATGGCTACCTCCCCAAATGTGCTCCCCATATGCGCCACTGTGACGCCGGAAGCATGCTCCCATCATCCCTTTCGGGTCAAACCGTCGCCTAGGGAACTGGGCGAGCCCCGAACAGGCGCCGGTCCGACCATGTGCTTGCAATCGTCGCCCCTGCTTGCGCGCGTCCTGGCGCCACGGGCGATGAGGGCCTTCAGCCTCTCCGCATCCCACTGCAATTCAACCCTGATGCCAGGAGAACGGCACGTGAAGAGCACGGTTAGCACGATGAACTCCCGGACAGGGAGGGCTACGATTGAGTGGAGACGGACCGTCGCGACCCCACCGCCACTCTAGATACAAGGCCGCCTACCATGTTTGGTTTCCTGCGTCCAAGCCCCACGCTGACCAGTGCCGAAGTGCGCTTCAGCCTGCGCATGATGATCTGGGAGGGCATCACCAGCGAAACGTTGGCGACCATCCAGGTTATGGGCTACCTGGCCGCCTACGCGCTGGCGCTGGGGGCAAACAACCTGCAGGTGGGCATCGTCTCGGCGATGCCCTTTGCATCGCTGGTGGTGCAGCTGCCTGCCATCCTCCTCATTGAGCGGTTTCGGGCCAGGAAGGCCATCGGACTGCCGGCATGGTTGCTTGCCCAGTTGCTAATGATCCCCGTAGCTGCAGTGCCCTTCTTCATAGACGTCCCCAGTGCCCTTGCCGTGACGACGGTGATCTTCCTGCTGGCGCTTCGCGGTCTGTTCGCGCCCATGTGGATAACGGCGTGGATGAGCTGGATGCACGACCTGGTGCCGCAGAAGCTGATGGGCGGCTACTATGGACGGCGGCTGGCGGCCAGCACGGCGGTGTTGGCGGTATTGGGACTGGGCTCGAGCTTCTTCATCAATTGGTGGGAAAGCCAGGCGCCGAGCGGGCAAGAGGCCTTTGGCTACTCGTTCTTCTTCATTGGCGGAGCCCTCACCCTCGGCCTGTTTGGCCCAATCATGGCGGCAAGGGCCAAGGAACCCCTGATCCCGGCGGCGCAGGAATCAAAGCGGTCGCCGGTCGCCATTCTAACGGAGCCGCTGCGGGACAAGAACTTCTCGCAGTTGCTGCGGTTCCTCTGCGTCTGGGGCGTGGCGTCAAACATCGCCATCCCCTTCTTCCTCGTCTACATGCTCACGGACTTGGAACTCTCGCTGCCGGTCGTCATGTCGCTCGTGGTGTTGAGCAACATAACGCACGCGCTCTTCCTCCGCGTCTGGGGGCCGATGGCGGACCGCGTCGGCAGTAAGACCGTAATGTCGCTATCGGCGTCGCTGTTCCTACTCGTATTCTTGGGTTGGATTTTCGTGGCGCATACGGAAAAGCACGTCTTTACCATGCCGCTTCTCATCATCCTCAACGCGTTTGTGGGCATCGCACGGGGCGGGATTCTGCTCACTTTGAATACGTTGGCGCTCAAAGTTGCGCCGGAAAACAAGGCCACTGCGTTCCTTGGCGTTGCGGGAATTGCAGCATATGCCAGTATGGGAATTGGCCCAGTGATAGGCGGGAGCCTCGCGGACTTCTTTGCCACAAAGACGTTGCGTTTCGATTTCACGTGGATTTCCGAGACCGGGGCCGTGGAAATACCGGCCCTGCAATTGGTGGGCTTCGACTTCCTCTTCCTCATTGCCTTTATCTTCGGCCTGCTCTCGCTGAATCTCTTGGTCGCCGTGCAAGAGCGGGGAGAGCTGCCTCGGGAGGTTGCGCTGGCGGAACTGTTGGCCCACTCAACGCCCGCCAGACGAGCCCTGACCTCGATGCCCGTCCTCGGGCCCTTGACGTCACTGTCATACGGCTACCTCAAACGACTGCCGGGCGCGGATGTGGCGTTGGGGGTGGCGGCGTACCAGATCGCGGCTTCAACGCAGGCTGCAGTGGCGTCCGTGGGTAAGAGCCGGGTGCTGGCGCGCGAGGTGGCGCAGGTGGTGGGTGATGTCCTGGATGACGCCGTCGACGAGATGGGCGGCCTGACGGGACAGGGGCTCGAGCTGGCGCGACACGCGACACGCGGCGCGGTGCAGGCGGGCGACGACATCGCGGACCAGATGGGGAGGGCCGCCCGCGGCGCCGTCCTGGGAACACTCCGGACGCTGACGCGCCGGCAGGTGCCGTTCCTGGTGGCGCTGCGGGGCGCGGGCTACGGCGTTGTGCAGGGTGCTTTAGAGTCGGGAAGCAACCCGGGCGAGGCGGCGACCCAGGCCTTGGAGGCGGCCCGACAGGCGGCCCGCGAACTGGGCGTGTCCGAGAAAGCGGCGGGGAGGGCCCTGGCGGGCGGTCTGTTGGAAGCTGCGGAGGCCTCCGGGATAGAGGCGCTGCTGGACGTGCGGGCAGCGCTTCCCGCGGAGCTCGCCTGGCTGGCGGATGCGACGCCGGAAGCGCCGACGAATGGCTAGGCTGCGCCACGCGCCACGGAAGCCGAAGGCCAGCGCGGCTCGTTGGACGTGGAATGTCAGTTATCGCTCCGTCGCGCCAAATGCCTCGCGCACCCCTACGCCACGGCCCCCGACTCGCGCAGAGCGACGGCCTCGTCGGGAGCGACCCCAGCCTCGGCCAGGATAGCGTCCGTATGCTCGCCGAGCTCTGGCGCTCCGGTCCGCACCCCGCCGGGAGTCCGCGAGTGCTTGACCGGCGTGTTCGTGAACGTCGCCGGGCCGGCTGACGGCGTCTCGGCCTTGACGAACATACCGCGCGAGTTCAGCTGCGGATCGACCGCCACCTGTGAGACGTCTTGCACGGGCCCAACGGCGATGCCCGCGGGGCCAAGCGTGTCGACCCATTCACCGGTCGTCCGCCGGCCCAGCGCCGACTCCAGGTGAGGCCTGAGTTCGTCGTAGTTCACGCGCCTCAGCCAGCCCGACGCAAAGCGCTCATCCGCCGCCAGCTCCGGCTTGCCGATCAGTTCCGCAAACCGGCCCCAGTGGCCGCTTGGGCCGTCGGACACCGCGACGGCGACGTAGCCGTCCTTCGTCCGCAGCGCCTGCACTGGCGCGACGACCGGGTGGCGTGTGCCGAGGCGCTCCGGCATCTCGCCGAGGGCCATGTAGCGCATCAGCGGGTTCTCCAGGATGGCCGCCTGACAATCGAGCATCGACATGTCGACGTGCTGGCCCAAGCCCGAGCGGTCGCGCTCGACGACCGCCGACAGCACGCCGATGGTCGTGAACAGGGCGGCGGTGATGTCCCCCATGCTCACGCCGGGCCTGACCGGCGCGCCCCCCTCCTCTCCCGTGATGCTGAGCATCCCGCCCATCGCCTGCACGATCACGTCCAGGGCCGCGCGCTTGGCGTACGGCCCCGTCTGACCGAAGCCGGACACCGACGCCATGATCAACCTTGGGTTGCGGGCGTTGAGCGTCGCGTAGTCCAGGCCCAGGTTGGACATCGTGCCGGGCCTGAAGTTCTCAACGACCACGTCCGCGCCGTCCACGAGGCGCAGGAACGCGTCCTTACCGGCGGGGTTCTTGAGATCGATGACGATGCTGCGCTTGCCGCGGTTCACGCTCGTGAAGTAGGTGCTGCGCGGGTTGCCGTCCTGCCCCTCGAAGAACGGCCCATTGCGGCGCGCTTGGTCCCCGCCGGGCTGCTCGACCTTCACCACGTCCGCGCCCAGATCGGCGAGGACCATCGTGCAGTAGGGGCCGGCGAGGATGCGGGTGAGATCGACGACTCGTATCCCTTCGAGCGGACCAGGCATGGCTGCGCCTCCTTGTAGCGGCGGACGAGCAGGATTGTAGCCCCAGCCGCTTGATTGTAGCCCCAGCCGCTTGGTAGAATGCCCCCGTCACCAGCCCTGTCGAGGAAATCTCACCAGAACATGGAAGCTGCTGAGCTATTTGAGGATGCGTTGCGACGGCTGCAACGTAGCTACGCCGATTTCCGGTTCTTCGCCCAACGCGACATAGTTTGGACGCTACAAATGCACATGCTGAACGAGGTCGCAAGGGCCGGCCTGACGTACCATGTATTCAATAACCACACTATCTCAACGGGCATCCGCGCCGATTTGGCAATCCTTGACGGAGACGCTGTAGCGGTAGCTGCCGAGTTCAAGTACGAGCCGTCGCATGCGCGTAGGGCCGATCGCGGCGGAGATATTTGGCCATCCAAACTTGATCCCTCGGTCGCCTTCTGGACTGGAGAAGGCAGTGTAGAGAAGGACGTGCAACGGGTCCGGGAATATGTGGAGCGACGGGGCGTGAAGAACGCTTTTTCCGTATTCATCGACGAGGGAGGCCGCTTTCGCCACCGCGACCCCCATCCGCAGAGTCAATGGGTGGACTGGGGCCAAGGCGTATGGGTGCTTCGGTCACATGTCAAGCGATGAGAATTGGAGTGCTCACTTCAATGGAGCCGTAGAGAGACCAGTTTCATTCTTACTCTGTGGTTGGCCTTAAAAGTCGTTCGGCCGCTTCGGCCTTGTTATAGTTTTCGTGGTTTTCGGAAGCGTCTCTTAGGATGGTTTCTCGTGCTACTATCTCTGCATATTCTCCAGTGTAAGGATTTTCGGATGTCTTCACAGCTGTCAATACATCAGCCAAATTGTTTCCAACCGCCTCTATAGTACGTTCGTCTCTGTCGTACCAGAGCAGAATGATTGCAGCTTCCCATCCAGTTCTGTCCCATGGCTCAGGGTTTTCCGCCAAGTAGCCTAGCCACTCCGCCGACGGGAGACCTAACACGACCGCTTGAGCCAAGATATTCTTGATTCTCATATTGCGTGCTGTCTCTAAGCTGGAATCAGAGACCTCCCATGGCTTGATTGCGAGGACATCACTCATGTATTCGTCAATAGTCGTGGGCGGCAGCGTCGGCGTGGACGTGGGCGTCGGCTCAGGTGTGGGTGTTAGCGTGGGCGTGGGTGTCGGACCTGGCGTTGGCATAAGTGTGGGCGTCGGCGGTGGCGTAGGCGTGCCCCGGTCAGTGATTCCGCGTCCACTCAGCGCACCCAGCCTACGTTCAAGTTCAACCACGGAAACGGCAAAACCGATGCTCTGCACGGGCCTACCGCTGTCGGTCTCCTCGATTCTCGATGTGTTGACGCCAATCACCCTCCCGTCACTGTCGACAAGCGGACCGCCGCTGTTGCCCGGATTTATCGCCGCATCTGTCTGCCACAGGTCGACGCCTCCCGTCTTTCTGGCGGAAGAGATAATGCCCCGGGTTACGGTCAAGCTGCTGCCGATTCTGTCTGGCAGCGGGAAACCGAGCGCAAGCACCTCGTCGCCTACCCGAACGCTACCCGGATTCCCAACCGCGATGGAGTCGAAACGCCCGCTGCCGTCTATCCGCACCAGCGCTAGGTCGGCGGTTGTGTCCTGCTCCAGCACGTCGCCGTTATAACGGCGTCCGTTGGTCAGCCAGACGCTCACCCTAGCGGCGCTTCCTACTACATGCGCGTTGGTCACGACCAGTCCGTCCGCGTCGACAATGAACCCGGAGCCGCTGGCGCTGCCGGTGGTTATCTGCACCACGCCCGCCTGAATATCGGCAATGAGGTCCGCAAGCGACGATTTGCTTTCGCCGGACAGGTCGTCGGCGCCAAAGAACTGCACATTGATAGCAGGGGAAGCTGGCGGCGTAGGCGTGGGGGCTAAAGACTCCGGCGTGGGCGTGGCGGCCTCGGACGAAGGGACAGATTCGCCGCTCCCGCCAGTACCCTCTCCGCATCCGATGGCCGCAAGCATCAGGAATGTTGCTGTCGCTATCGCAATGCCTGCGGTGAGCGGCGTCAGTATTCCAGTACGGCCTGCTCCGTTCCCGACTACAGTAGACATTCGAGTGCACCTATCGCCAGCATGCTACGACAGGCTACAACAGATGCCCCCCGCCTAGTCCCTTCGAGCGGACCGGGCATGGCGGCGCCTCCTTGTCACGACGGACGAGCGAGATTGTAGCCCCCGTCGCTTGGTAGAATCCCCCCGTCGTCGCTCCAAAGTCTCCTCCCCCCGTCTGCGGGGGAGACCGAGAAGGTGCCCTCTGCGGGAGAGGGCCGCGACATTTGCCCCTTACCCCACCCGCCCTCGGCGCGTATCCTAGAATCCTCATCATGCCCTCGCCCCGCTCCGACATCCCAGCCCTGTCGCTCCGCCAACTCCGGCGCCCCTAGAACGCCCCCTTTAGGAACGTGCTGGTTAATGTGTTTTTTCATTTCTGTCGGCGCCTTGATCGCGGGAAGCTGGCCGTGGCCTGCTAAATACCCCCGACCAAGAAACAGAAAACCCCCTCTCGTGACACAATTTTTTCAACCATTACGAGTAAAAACCCCCATCAAGAAGCTGATTAACTCCACCTCCCGAGACCTCTCTCCCGTCTGCGGGGGAGACTGAGAGAGGGTCGTCTGCGGCGGAGGACTGAGGCGGGGGCACGCCCCCTTTAGGAGGACTGGTGAAGTACCGACAGCTCGGCCAGACAGACTTGAACGTGTCGGAGGTTGGGTTCGGCGTCTGGAGCGTGAGCACCGGGTGGTGGGGCAAGATTGACAGGCCGGACGCCATCAGACTCCTGCGCGAGGCCAAGGAGCTGGGCGTCAACTTCTTCGACACCGCCGACACCTACGGCGAAGGCTACGGCGAGGAGCTCCTCCGCGAGGCCTTCCCCAAGAACCGCTCCTCGATCGTTATCGGCACGAAGTTCGGCTACGACCTCGACGCGCCCCGGCTCGGTCCACACAAGGAGCGCCCCCAGTGCTGGGACCGGGAGTTCGTGCGCGCCGCCGTCGAGAAGAGCCTGCGGCGCCTCGGAACTGACTACGCCGACCTCTACCAGATGCACAACCCGCGGCTCGCTGCCATCCGGGACGACGAGCTGTTTGACCTGCTTGGGGACCTCGTCCGCGAGGGAAAGGTGCGCTGGTTCGGCACGGCTCTCGGCCCGGACATCGGCTGGCGCGACGAGGGCGACGCCTCCATGTCCGAGCGGCGCGTCTCCAGTATGCAGATCATTTACTCGATCATCGAGCAACAACCCGCGCGCTACTTCTTCCCGACGGCCAATGAGCACGGGACCGGCCTCCTTGCCCGCGTGCCCCACGCCTCTGAGATACTCACCGACGATTTCGCCGACAAGGCCCGCGTCGAGTTCGAGCCGGGCGACCACCGCGCGCATCGCCATCGCGAATGGCTGGACAAGGCGTTTCAGAAGCGCGAACAGGTGCTGTTCATCGCCGGCGGCGACACGGGACGCACCCTCGCCCAGGCCGCCATCCGGTTCTGCCTCACCGAGCCGGGCATCGCCTCGGTCCTGCCCAACATCGTCCGCAGCGACCAGCTGACCGAGTTCGCCGCCGCATCCGATGTGCTGCCCTTAACTGAGGATGAAGTCGCGGAGCTCAACCGGCTCTACGACGAGGAGTTTGCGGCGCTGGAAGCAATCCAGCCTGAGCGGAGGTAGCTAGACCCCCATCACGTTATAGCCCGCGTCCACGTAGAGGACGTGGCCCGTGATGCCGGAGGCGAGCGGGCTCGAGAGGAACAGCGCGGCCGCGCCGACCTCTTCCTGCTTGATGTTGCGCTTCAGCGGCGAACGCTGCGCGTGGACATCGTGCATGTCCGTGAAGCCGGAGATGCCGCGGGCCGCCAGCGTGTTCAGCGGCCCCGCTGAGATGGCGTTGACCCGTATGCCTCGGGGGCCGTACTCCGCGGCGAGCTGTTTGACCTCGTTCTCCAGCGCCGCCTTCGCAACGCCCATCACGTTATAGCCGGGGTACACCTTGTCCGCCGCGTGGAACGTAAGCGTGAGGATGCTGCCACCGTCGCCCATCTTCGCAGCGGCCGCGCGCGCGACAGGCAGCAGCGAGTACGCGCTCACTTCCAACGCCGTCCGGAAGCCGTCGACGCCCGTCGCCGAGAAAGCCCCCTCCAGGTCCTCCCGATTGGCGAACGCCACGCTGTGCACCGCGGCGCAGAGGGGCGCGTCCGCGGTGGAGGCGTCGATCGCGGACACGACCGACGCCTCGTCCAGCACATCGCACTCCACGGCTTTCGTGCGCTCCATCTCCTTCACCAGGTCCAGTACGGAGCGCCCCATGCGCTCATTCTGATATGTCACGGTCAGCTCCGCGCCGGCGGCGTGCAGGTGCTGCGCTATCGCCCACGCAATGCTCCGATGATTGGCGACTCCAAAAACGACGGCGCTCTGGCCGGCCAAGTCAATCTCAACTGCCATGGGGCTCCTCAGGCCTTCCCGGTGTGCTGCGCTTCCCGGGCAAGCGGGCCGTGGCGGGGATCCGGTTCGAGGGCGATCTCCGGCCGCCTCCTGCCCCGCCGCATCTCTTTCTCGATGAGCTGAAAGTCCTTCTTAGGCACCAGGTGAAGGAGGCCTTGGAACGCGAGAGGCCACTCCTCCGGCGCCCACTTCTTTACGTACTCCATCCGAGGCGCTATGAGCCTGGCGTCGATCTCGTGCTCTTCATTCAAGACCACGTCCGGCTTGATCTTCACCCGCCACGCGTAGGTCTCCTCCGGGTCGATTGACGGCCAGACCGGCGTCGCGTCCTCGAAGTAAGGGCCGGAGACCGTGGCCACCGCGCCGAAGACCATCCGCTCAACGACGTAGAAGAGCACCCGATCGCCGAGCTCCATCCGCTGCACGCGCTTCCGCTGCTGCTTGCCCATGCCGAGAACCGAGAATTTCTTCTCGGCGCAGACGTCGTAGTACTCGGGCCGGACGACAACCATCCAGTAGTTGCGGGGTGCATTCGCCACGGTCAAATAGTATCACGCGCTGCGCCCCCCAACCCCTCTTCTGGCTGTGGGGAATACCCCACCCTCACCCTGCCCCGCAGCCAAGGAAGCCGGGTTCGGGCCCCGTTTGCCGCTGGCGCGGATTTCAAAGGAACAAGGCCGTTGCCTGCTGCACGGACATTCGGCATTGAGACTGCCACCCTCCTCGCGGTAGAATGAATGCGCCCCCTGACGCACCTCTGCCAACCACGGCCTCCTTCCCCACTGGGGAGCCTTCCTACACCCTGAGAGGAGAGAGTCTTGGCTACCGCGACGAACCTTGGTTTCCCGCGCATCGGCCCCAATCGCGAGCTCAAGTGGACCGTGGAGGCCTATTGGTCCGGCAAGATTGGCCAGGAAGAGCTGCTTACACGGGCCGCCGACATACGGCGCTCCAACTGGCTGGCCCAGAAGCAGGCCGGCATCGCCCACATTCCCTCCAACGACTTCTCCCTCTACGACCACGTCCTCGACATCACCGCCATGGTCGGCGCCATACCCGAACGCTACGGCCAGATTGACGGGCCGATCGACCTCGACTCCTACTTCGCCATGGCCCGTGGTGTCGCCGCAATTGGCGATGCGCCCGGCGTTTCGGCCATGGAGATGACCAAGTGGTTCGACACCAATTACCACTACATCGTCCCTGAAATCGACAAAGGCCAGCGCTTCACTCTCCGCTCCACCAAACCTGTCGACGAGTTCATCGAAGCGAAGGAGCTGGGCATCCGCACACGGCCCGTCCTCCTCGGCCCCGTCACCTACCTCCTACTCTCCAAGTCCTCCATCCCCGAATTCGACCCGCTAACGCTCCTCGACGATCTGGTCGATGTCTATGAGAACGTCCTCAAGAAGCTCACCCTGGCCGGTGCCTCGTGGGTGCAGCTCGACGAGCCAGCCCTCGGGCTCACCCTTGACGACAAGCAACGCTCTGCCTTCGGCCGCGCCTACGCCCGGATGGCGGCGACTGCCCCCAAGCTCAGCCTCCTCGTCTCCGTCTACTTCAGCGACCTCCGTGAGAACCTGAGGACGGCCCTCGCGCTGCCGGTGAAGGGTCTACACCTGGACCTCGTCCGGGGCCGCGTCGACATGGAAAATGTCTTGGCCAAGCTGCCGGAGGGCATGTTCGTTTCCCTCGGCCTCGTCGATGGGCGGAACATCTGGAAGACGGACCTCGAAGCGGCCATCGCAACCGCACGCACCGCGACCTCCGCCATCGGCGGCGAGCGCGTTCTTATCGCCCCGTCCTGCTCGCTCATCCACTCTCCCGTCGACCTCGATTCCGACACGAAGCTCGACAAAGAGATGAAATCCTGGATGGCCTTCGCCAAGCAGAAGATCGACGAGATCGCGATCATCACGAAAGCGCTGAACAACCAGGCCGACGAGGTCGCCGCCAAGCTCGAGGCTAACGCGAAGGCCATGGCGAGCCGTCGCGCCTCACGGCGCATCCACAGCCCCGCCGTCAAGAAGCGCGGCGCAGCCGTGACGCCCGAGATGGCGGAGCGCGCGAACCCCTACTCGGAGCGGCGGAAGGTCCAGCAACAGGCGCTGCGTCTCCCCTCCTACCCCACCACGACCATCGGCTCCTTCCCGCAGACCACTGAAATCCGCAAGGCGCGCGCCGCCCACAACAAGGGCGAGCTCACCGACGCCGAGTACGAGCAGTTCCTACAGGGAGAGATCGAGCAGGCCATTCGCTTCCAGGAGAAGACGGGCCTCGACGTGCTCGTCCATGGCGAGCCTGAGCGCAACGACATGGTCGAGTACTTCGGCGAACAGCTATCGGGCTATATCTCGACCAGTAACGGGTGGGTGCAGAGCTACGGCTCCCGCGCCGTCAAGCCGCCCATCATCTTCGGCGACGTCAGCCGCCCCAAGCCCATGACCGTCGACTGGATTGCCTACGCCCAGTCCCTCACATCCCTGCCCGTGAAGGGCATGCTCACCGGCCCCGTCACCATGCTCCAATGGTCGTTCGTCCGCGACGACCAGCCCCGCAGCGAGACCTGCCGCCAGCTCGCCCTCGCCATCCGCGACGAGGTCGCCGACCTCGAGAAGGCCGGGATACGCATCATTCAGGTGGACGAGCCCGCCATGCGGGAGGGCCTGCCCCTACGGCGCCAGGACTGGGACGAATACCTCGAATGGGCTGTCGAAGCCTTCCGCCTTGCAACCAGCGGCGTCGACGACCGCACCCAGATGCACACCCACATGTGCTACGCGGCCTACGACGACATCATCGATTCGGTCGCCGCAATGGACGCCGACGTCATCTCCATGGAGAACTCGCGCAGCGACGGCGCCCTCCTCGACACGTTCAGCAGCCGAGCCTACCCCAACGAAATCGGGCCCGGCGTGTACGACATCCACTCCCCTCGAGTGGCTGACACCGGCGAGATGAGGGACCTCCTCGACAGGGCGGTGGCCGTTCTCTCCCCTGAGCAGATTTGGGTAAACCCCGACTGCGGCCTCAAGACCCGGCGCTGGAAAGAGGTCGTGCCCTCCCTCCAGCACATGGTCGAAGCCGCAAAGGCCCTCCGGAGCTAGCCGGTGACCAAGCAGGCGTACCTGCAAGCCGTCGGCTTCTTCATGGACACCGTCGCTCGCATCGGACCCAACCAGTGGAACGAGCCGGCCTTGGGCGTCTGGAGCGTCCGCGACCTCGTCGGCCACACGGGACGCTCCATCTTCATCGTCGAGGAGTTCGGCTCCCAGCGCTCCGACACAATCGACGTCGAATCGGCCGCCCACCACTACCACCTCTCCCTGACCGTCGAGGGCGTCGACGACATGATTGCTGACCGCGGCCGCGAGGCGGGCGAAGCCCTCGGAGAGGACCCACTGTCCCGCCTGACGGCGGACCGGGAGCGCGTCGAGCGGCTCGTTGCCGAAACGGACGAAGGCACCATCATCGCCTACACCAACGGCGGCATCAGGCTCGGCGACTATCTAGAGACCCGCGTGCTCGAGCTCGTCGTACACACCCTCGACCTCTCCAACGCCCTCGGAATCGAAGCCGAGCCTCCGCGCGAGGCCCTCGGCGTCGCGCTGCACCTCCTCGCCGAGCTCGCCCTCGATTCGGGCCACGGCGGGAGCCTCGCCCTCGCCGCCACCGGACGGGGCGTCCTCCCCGACCGCTTCTCCGTCCTCGGCTAGCCATGGGCCGTCAGGGCTACCGCGAAGCGGCCGACTTCTTCGTCGAGACCGTTCGCCGCGTCCCCAACGACCAATGGGACGCGCCCGCTCTCGGAGTCTGGAGCGTCCGCAGCCTCGTCGGCCACGCTAGCCGCGCCCTCCTCATCGTCGAGCAGTTCTCGAAAGTCCCGCCCACGTCCATCGACATCGAGGACTCCGTCGACTACTACCAACGCGCCTTCACCGGTGAGGGGACAAACGAGCGCATCGCCGAGCGCGGGCATCAGACCGGCAAGGAGCTCGGACCCGACCCGGCCCGCGCCGTCGCCGACCTGCGCGACAGAGTCCTTGGGCTCGTCGACTCCCTTCCCGACGACCACCCCCTCGGCACCCTCATCGGTGGCATCAGGCTCATCGACTACCTCCCCGGACGCACGATCGAGCTGGTCGTCCACACTCTGGATCTCGCATCCGCCCTCGGCATCGAGGCCCGCCCTCCGCGCCAAGCCCTCGCCGACACCCTCCACGTGCTCGCCGACCTAGCCTTGAAGTCCGGCCACGGCCCATCCTTCGCCCTCGCCGCCACAGGCCGCGGCCTCGTGCACGGCCGCTTCTCGGTGATCGGCTAGCCCCCATGAACACCATCGTCCTCGGCGACAACCTCGACGCGCTGCCCACCATCGACGACGGGGCCGCTGCCCTCATCTACATCGACCCCCCCTTCAACACAGGAAAAGTCCAGGCCCGCGAGCGGCTGCGGACCGTCCGGGACGAGCAGAACGGGGATCGCGTGGGGTTTCAGGGACGGCGGTACCGCACCGTCAGCCTCGGCGCATCGTCGTTCCCCGATGCCTTCGACGACTTCCTAGGGTTTCTGGAGCCTCGCCTCGCCGAAGCGCGCCGCGTCCTCGCTCCGACCGGGTCCTTCTTCCTGCACGTCGACTACCGGGAGGTCCACTACTGCAAGGTCTTACTGGACGAGATCTTCGGGCGCGACTGCTTTATGAACGAGATTATCTGGGCCTACGACTACGGAGCCCGGCCAAAGAGCCGGTGGCCGGCGAAGCACGACAACATCCTCTGGTACGTGAAGGACCCAAGTCGCTACACGTTCAACTACGAAGCCATCGACCGCATCCCCTACATGGCCCCCGGCCTCGTAGGCTCCGAGAAGGCGAAGCGCGGCAAGACGCCCACCGATGTCTGGTGGCGGACCATCGTCCCCACGAACGGGCGTGAGAAAACGGGCTACCCAACGCAGAAGCCCCTCGCCGTCCTCGAGCGCATCGTCAGCGTCCACTCGGGCCCCGGCGACCTCGTCCTCGACTTCTTCGCGGGCTCAGGCACGACGGGCGAGGCGGCGGCGCGCCTGGGTCGGCGCTACTACCTAATCGACAACAACCCCGAGGCCGCCCGCGTCATGGCGCAGCGCCTAGCCTTCAGCAACCCCGCCTGCGTGAACTTCACGCCTGCAGGGAGTCCCGAGTCCTCTCCCCCGTCTGCGACCTTTGCATAATCTCAAACTGGTTCGTGGTGAGCCTGTCGGACCATGGACCGACTTGGAATACTGGGGAGCGCAGAGGGGCGACGCCCCTCTGCCGGGGGCGTGGGGGTGTCCCCCACAACGTGACGGGGGGTGGGTGGGAAGAGTGGCGCCCGCCAGAAACAGGATTACGCAAAGGTCTCGTCTACGGGGGAGAGTGAGAGAGGCCCCCCTAGCCGGCCCACGGCCCCGCCTGACCGGACGGACCCTGACGCTGCAGCACCGTGCTGACGGGCGACACCGGCTCCGATGGCGCGTCGAAAGCCGGAATCACCTGCTCCCCGAACAGCCTGATCGAGTTATCGACGAGGTCGGTCGGCATCCTGCCGACGTGGTGACTGCCTGCCCATACCGTGAAGCCGAGCCGCTCCTGCGTCTCCCCGATCTTCCGCGCGACCGTCTCCGGACTGCCGATGAGCGCCAGGCCATTCTCGACCCAAAAGTCGTAGGACTGCCGCGCTTGGGCGAATATCTTGCCGTTCGCTCGTGTATAGCGGGTGTTGTCAGTCCCCTTGCCGCGAGGGTCGCTCCCGAATCCGATGCGCGTGTTGACCACGTGCTCCCGGTCGATGCCGTAGTACTCCAGCAGGTACGGCTCCGCCTCGGCGCGGGCTTTCTCATCGGTCTCCGCAACGTGGACGACACGCACGAGCATTTGCCTCGGCATAGGGCCGGGATGCCCGCATTCGCTCCAGATGCGCCGGTAGTGCTCGAGCTTCTCAACCAGCTCGTCGTCGGTCGAAATGTTCGTCGCCACGTCGTTGTTGCGCTCCGCCGCCCACTCGAAGGCGCGCATGCTGTGGCAAGCGATCCAGATGGGCGGATGCGGCTGCTGGTACGGCTTCGGCATCGGCAGCATCTCGTCGTACTGCCAGAACCGGCCGCTATGCGTGACCTCCGGCTTCGTCCACGCGTCCTCGATGACCTTCATCGCCTCTTCGCTCGCGGCATGGCGGTCGTAGTAGTTGATGCCCCAGCGGATGAACTCGTGCTCGTGCGTGCCCAGCCCTGAGCCGAACTCCACCCGCCCCTTGGATAGATGGTCGAGCGTCGCCACCTCTTGCGCCAGCCGCATCGGATTGTGGAACGGCAGCTGCCAGATCATCGCGCCGACGTGGATGCGCTCCGTCGCCGCCGCGACCGCCGTAAGGAACACCGTCGGCGCCGTGATTGCGCCGATGTAGGAAGCCTGGTGCTCGATGATCCAGTAGTAGCGGTAGCCCAGCTCGTCCATCATGCGGGCCTGACGGATATGCTCGTCGTAAGCCGCCGCCGCCGACCCCAGCCGCTTGATGTCGCTAATCTTGACCGAGCCCCACGCCCCAAATTCCAGTGACGGCATCCCTCACACACTCCAAGGATTCGTTATCTCTATCCAACGCGCTCAAAGGCGCAACTCTGTAGGCACTGCAGCCACGCAATGCCCTTCCGTCATTCCCGCGAAGGCGGGGATCCAGGTATCGACCCCACTCGCCCTTTTCGTAGGGTGTGGTGTGTGGCGTCAGCCCCCGTGAGAGATTGCTTTCGGAAGTCCTCTCCCCTGCCTACGGAAAGTCTCTGGTTCTCTCTCCCGTCTGCGGGGGAGAGTTAGAGAGGGGGCTCCCCGTCACTCCCGCGAAGGAGGGGAACCTCGCAGCGACGCGACAGCGACGCAGTCCCCTCCCCCCTGCCCCCTACCGCGTGATGCTATACCCGTAGCGCCTCCGCAGCAGGGAGGCCAGCTCTGCCCCGGACAGACTGCGGGGCAGTCTCACACAGGTATGACCTCGTGCTGCACTAGGTGAACGCGAATCGTCCGGGGGGCTTCTCCGTCCTCGAAGTGGCAGAGCACGGCGTCCCGCATCATGTCCTTGAGACCATCCCAGTCGTCGGCCTCGGTGAAGATGCTGTAGCCCACGGCGCGAGCCTCGTATCCTCCCTCCGGAGATTCCTTCACCTGAAAGACAATCTCGGCGTCCGGCATGTCATTCCTCTCGTGCGGCGGTCCCACGCCAGCCCCTCTATCCTACCCTCCCTACGCAAACGCCGGAATCACTTCCTCCCCGAAAAGCCTGATCGACGACTCCACCATTGGGTGCGGCATTCGGCCGATGTGGAACTTGCCCGCGAAGTGGTCGTAGCCGATCTTCTCGCGACCCTCCGCTATCTTCTTAACCACCGTGTCCGGCGAGCCCACCAGCGCGAGGCCGTTGTCCAGCCAGAAATCGTACGACTTGGAGCACTCCCGGAATATCCGACCTCGCTCACGGATGTCCTCGCTGTCCTCGGACCCCATCCCGCGCGGGTGGGAGCCGAAGCCCACCTGGCTCGCGGCCACCAGCTCCCGGCCCAGCGTGTTCGCCTCCATCAGGTACTCCCGGGCCTGCTCGTGCGCCTTTTCGTCCGTCTCCGCGACGTGAACGACGCGCATAAGGAACTGGCGCGGCATGGGCCCCGCGTGGCCGTACCCCTTCCACGCCTCGCGCCAGTCCGCGAACTTCTTGGTCATCGACTCGTCCGTGTCGATGTTCTGCGCCATGTCGTAGCCGCGCTTCGCCGCGAAGTCGATCGCCTTCGGGCTGTGGACCGCCGCCCATATCGGCGGGTGCGGCTTCTGGAAGGGCATAGGCTGGACGAGCGCCTCCTTGATCTGCCAGAACTTTCCCTCGTACGTGACTGTCCCATCCCCGCGCCACGCCAGTTCGATGATGTCCAGCGACTCCTCGCCCATCTCCTGCCGGTCGTAGAAGCTCATCCCCCAGCGGATGAACTCATGCTCGTGGACGCCGATTCCCGTGCCCAGCTCGGCGCGCCCGCCCGACAGGTGGTCGAGCATCGCAACGTCCTGCGCCAGCCTGATCGGGTGGTGGAACGGCAGCTGCCAGATCATCGTGCCCAGCCTGATGGACTCCGTGTGCCGCGCGAGGGCTGTCAGGAATATCTGCGGAGACGTCACCGCCCCCACGTAGGAGCCCTGATGCTCCAGCGTCCAGTAGTAGCCAAAGCCTGAGCGCTCCATCAGCTGGCCTTGGCGGATGTGGGCCTCGTAAACGTCCGCCGCGGTCTGGGCCTGAAAGACCTCGTAGGTTTGCATCTGGTCCCAGACGCCGAACTCCATGTTGGGCATCAACTTGTCCTCCTCTTATCGAGTGGCCGTATCTTAACCCCATTCCCCTCGCAACGTAGCTGCGCCCCCTACTCCGTCATTCCCGCGCAGGCGGGAATCCAGCCCTTTCCCCTCGCAACGTAACTACGCCCTGCGATACGATTTCCCTATGACGAATAGCTATGCCCTCCGGAACACCGTCCTCCATTCCGACCACGTGGCCCTCGGCGGGCGGATGGTCCCGTTCGCCGGTTACGACATGCCCGTTCAGTACGAGGGCATCCTCGCCGAGGCGCGCGCCGTGCGCTCCGCCGCCGGCATCTTCGATGTCTCCCACATGGGCCGCTTCTCCGTCGATGGGGCCGACGCCCGCGCCCTCCTCGATTGGGTCCACACCGCCGACATCGGCGAGGCCATGCCCCTAGCCCGCGCCCGCTACGGCCTGCTCTGCAACGAGGACGGCGGGATCATCGACGACGCCATCGTCTACCGGCTTGACGAGGAGCGGTTTATGATTGTCGCCAACGCAGCAAACGCGCCAAGGGTGTTCGCGTGGCTGGAGCATTGGCGCTCCGAACGCTTCCCCAACGCCGCCCTCGCCGACCGCACCGCCGACATCGCCATGATTGCCCTCCAAGGGCCGGAGGGTACGCGCATCGCCTCCGAGGTCTCTGCGTTCGACCCCTCAACCGTTCGGCCTTTCCGCGTGCTGGAGACCGAGATTCTCGGAGCGCCCGCGCTGATCGCCCGCACCGGGTACACCGGCGAGGACGGCGTCGAGATCATGCCCGCCTCCGAGGTTGCTCGCGAGCTCTGGGGCCTCCTCATCGAGAAAGGGGCCGCCCCCTGCGGCCTCGGCGCGCGCGACACGCTCCGGCTGGAGGCCGGACTGCTCCTCCACGGCTCCGACATGGACGAAAGCGTCAACCCTATAGAAGCAGGCCTCGGTCGTTTCGTGCATTTCGACGGCGATTTCTGCGGCGCCGAGGCCGTCCGCAAGGCCGCCTCGGGGGGCGCGGAGCGCAAGCTCGTCGGGTTCCGCACCGAGGGCCGCGGCGCCGTGCCTCGCGCCCACGCCGAAATCCTCAGCGAGGAGACCGTCATCGGCCACGTGACCAGCGGCGGCTACTCGCCTTCCCTTGGCGCCAACGTAGGTCTCGGCTATCTTCCGAGGGAGGCCACCGAGCCCGGAACCCCCATCGCCGTAGACGTTCGCGGGCGGCAGATTCCGGCGCAGATCGTGGCCCTTCCCTTCTACAAGAGGTCGCGATAGCCGGAGTGTCTGTGCCGCTCGTGGTGAGGAGGATGGCGGGGCAACGAACTGGCAAGGACGATGAGGACGGGACGTTGGCCAAAGACAGACCGGCATTCGAACGGCGGCTGGGTGTGCCTCGGGTCCCTTTAACGAAGGCAACGACGTCCTCGGCCTTTACGTCAGCGCGCTAGACAGGCCGTGTCGATGCTACGCTTCCTGATGATCTCAGGCGCTGATTGGCCCGGGCTTCTCTGGGCGATCGCAAACCGCCGCCCACACGGCTAGGGCCAAGAAAAGCAGCGCTGATATCGCAAGCATGACCGCATTGCTGCCGACAAGATACCGATCGGCCACACCTTCACCAGAGAAACTCGCCAGACAAACCAAGCTCGCTGGTCTGGAGACAGCGAGGGGAATAGCCGCCAGCTTCAACAGCCACTGCTCTGATGAGGCCGTCATAGCCGTCAATACGCCCAATCCAACCCACAAGACAGTCATAGAGAAGAAGAACGAGAACGATTCGGTTGGGGCCAAGAGTTCAAGCGAGAAGCCGACGCCGATCGCCAGGAAGATAGCGCCGTCCGGGATGCAAAACTCAGGGAACCACCCTAGGCGTCGCAACAGACACTGATCGGCTTGCGTAAACACGGCCCACACGGCGAGCCCTATAAAGAATAGCGCCGAGATCGCCAGAATGCCGGCAAAGACGATGCTGCCAAGACCTACCTCAGAGGAATCCGTCAGGTAAATCAGGATTACCGGTCGGGCGATAGCGACAGGAATAGCCCCCAACCGAAAGAGCCGCCGCTCTGATGACGCCACGATAACCGTCAACGCGCTCAGCCCGACCCATGGGACAGCTATCGCAAAGAGGAACGAGAACTCTTCAGTTGGGGCCAAGAGCTCTCCCGAGAAGCCGGTGCCCATTACCAAGAAGAGAAGGGCGTCCGGGATGCAAACAAAGGGAAAGCCTCCCAGGCGGCCCACCAGATACCGGCGCGGAGGCGGGAATCCAGGCATCGGCCCCTTCCCTAATAGGTTCGTGGTGAACCTAGCGGTACTGTACTGCGAACTTTTTTCTGGGAGGTGGCGCTCTAACAGGCTGCGGAAGAAAGGGTTTCGTGGCAATGTGAGGGCTGCTGGCATGTCCGCCATGTCGCTGAGTGACGCGTTGCCGGGCGGTCTGACCGCCGGTGGAGGGCCTTTGGCCTCGGGGCTTGTGACGTGAGGAGCGGCCTCGCGGCCCCTGCTTACGCGGCCTGCATCGCTTGGGGAGCTGGCGTCTCAGCAGTCATCAGCCTCGCCATCCGCACCAGATTGTAGGCTGTCCCCACGAGGTAGCCGGCAAGGCCCGTGCGGTCCAGACCTCGGTAGCGCGTCCTCCGGAACCCGCCCGCCGTCTTCATCCACCCGAAGATCTCCTCGACCCGCTTCCTCAGACGCTGACTGAGCGCATAGCCGCGATGCCGGGTCGTGCGTCCATCGATAGCGCTGGAGCGCCCGCTCGTGTTTTGCGCCACGTGCGGGGTCACCCCGCGGGTGCGCATGGCCCCCACGCAACCCCGCGGGTCGTAGCCCTTGTCCCCTCCGAGCGTCCGGGGATGGAAACCGCGTTCGCGCGCCCCGGCCAGCAGCACCGGGACCGCATCCCGCTCCGCCGTCCCCGTGGCTTCGCTCACCAGGAAGTCCACCAGCAGGCCGTTGCGGTTCTCCATCAGCGCATGGGCCATGAACACCAGCCTGGCCTCCTTTCCCTTGCCCTTCCGAAAGAGTCTCGCTCGGGGTCCGTCGCGCTCTGGTGCGTGGCGTTGGCGCGCCGGTCCCCATGAAAGTCCACCGAGGGGTTGCCCCGGTCGCCGTCGTCCGGGGGCGGGGCTGCGTCTCGCGGCTTGAAACTCTTGAGGCTCGCTGCCGCCTCGATTAGCGTGCCGTCCACGGTGAAGTGCTCGTCCGACAGCAGGCTTCGCCGGTCCGCCGCCAAGACCACCTCGTCGAACAACTGCTGGCCTACTTGGTGCTCCAGCAGCCGCAGCCGGTTCTTCGTGAACACCGTGGCGTCGAAGCTGCGCTCCATCAGTTGCATGCCCAAGAACCAGCGGAACAACAGGTTGTAGTCCAACTCCTCACAGAAGGCGCGCTCGCTCCTCACCGAGTAGAGCGCAATCAGCAGGGATGCCTTCAACAGGCGCTCGGGTGGGATGGACGGCCGCCCCACGTCGGGGTACATCCGGTCGAACTCGGGCGACAGCCGGGCCAGGGCCTCATCGGCCAGGGCCTTGATGGTGCGGAGCGGGTGATCGGCTGGCACGCGCTCCTCCATGTCCACGAAGGCCAACATCGTCACCTGCGGCTCCTGCCGTCCACTCATACGCTCCACCTCCGTCTCGAGTGCTCCTATCTTCACCCGCCCCACCCTCACCCGCCACCGTGCGCATCCACGTTTTCAGCAGCCTGCTAATCGGACCAGACGTACTGTGGAATCTAGAAAACAGGCCCCTGTTGGGAGGTCATAGACCCCCCAAGAGGGGCACGCCTGATACGCCGGTGGATCACCGGACGGGTTTGTCCACGAGAGACGGGAGTACAGCGTCGCCGAGGCGTAGGCGCGGCCGTACCGCTTCTGCAGGGCGACCACGTCGAAGCCGGTTGCCTTGGGGTAGGCGGCGAACGGCCCCGGATGCCTCGTGGACCTCCATCAGCCGTCGGACCGGCAGATCCGTCAATCCTCGTGCACCGCGACGACGCCTTGCCGAGCGATGTCGGTACGGGGCTCTGAGTCCTCAGTTGGCGCTAGCAGAGGGCGTAGCAGTGGGCACCGAGGTTGGGTACCCACTGCGCCATCGGAAGGAGCGCCAGAGCGAAGTGGGCGGTCGTTCACAGCGGAAGTTGCCTTCAATGGGCCATTCTGAGGTATTATCAGTACCCAACACACTCAAGCCCCCTAGTCAAACAGGTCAAACATGGAAGCCCACTGCCCATATCACGGCCAGCCTTGCGCTACAGTTCAAGAAGGTCAGCTTCCTCAAGCAGATGCCTTCTTCGCATATCCCTCACAGCCCCAACGAAGAGTCGATGCCATACAAGGAGCTATCGATAAGTTTCGAACTCTAAGAGGCAGTGACTCCGCCATAGATTGGTCAGACTTAAGCATAGAAGGGCAACTAATATTCTGCGCGATATGCGAGGGAATTAGAAAGTCCTCCTGCATTGTAGCCGACATCAGCGGATTGAACTTCAATGTTCTATTCGAATTTGGATTTGCGATTGGGTGCGGAAAATCAGTCTGGCCATTGATAGAGGACAAAGAACAAGAAATCAGAATGTATTCGGATTTCAGGTCTTTGAGTACCATCGGTCATTCTCGATACAGAAATAGTAAAGACATATTCACTAAAATTACCAAAAAGAAGCCCTGGCAGCGAAAAGCGAACCTAATCATCCCAGAGCAATTGGCTAAACAAACTGACGGGACCAGCACTAATATACTCTATCTCCAGAGTCCAACTAACGACGAATCTAGTCTACGAATAACGGATGCGCTGATTCGGCCAAGGTTTAGCACTGTTACCGACGATCCGGGCGAACTATCTTTACGTCCCATCACCTGGTATATAGACAAACTCAAGGCTTCCTATGCGGTGATTATTGACCTTGGTCCCTCTTCTGATGATGAAGGCCTCCGCTATCACCAATCCAAGTGCGCCTTAGTAGCTGGAATAGCGGCAGCATCTGGTCGTCGGCTCCTAATCCTAGGACAGGGGTGGGAAACTGCTCCCATGGACTACGCGGACCTCCTGCATCGATATCACAGCGCCGGCCAAGCTGCGTCGATTGCTACTACATTCGCTAACCAAATAGAAACGGCCATTGCAGAAATCGAAAAGAAAGAGTCCTCCGCTCTAACTCCGATGCCAGGTGAACGTGAGCTCCTGCCTAGCAGAATTCGAGTGGGAGAATACGTCGCAGAAGATGAACTGCCAGATCTAAATAGCTACTTCGTGGAATCTTCGCATTCAGCGTCCCTCATGAGAGGGGGATTCCACATTGTTGTCGGCAGAAAGGGCACAGGTAAATCCGCCTTAGCTCACGTCTCCAGCGACAGACTCCGCCAACGAGAAAGGGTTGCGGTTCGGGTCATTAGGCCGAAAGGTTACGAACTCAGACAAGTCTTAGAAGTTGTCAAGAAGACTAATCTCACTACAGGTGGAGTCGTCGTCAATGCACTGTGGCGATACGCGCTCGGAACTGAGGCCCTAGCTGCAATATGGGAGGGCCTTGAAGCTCGACGAATCGATGCTCCTTGGTCTGCACCTGAGGCTCGTATAAGAGATGCGATAGAGGACTTTCCAGGGTTGGTTGAATACTCATTCGCGTCACGTATCGCCCTCTTGGCTCAACAACAATACAGTGCCCTAGACGAGAATGCTACAGTTCCAGAGGCCCATTTGCTAGGCCAGTTACAGAGCACTCAACTAAGGGATTTACGCAATCTCGTCTGCGGGTTTCTCACTGCGGAAGACTGGCAGCTTTCTTTGGTGATTGATGACATTGTGCCCAAATGGAAGTCAAGTCAGGAACGAGCTGAATATGCTGAACTCTTGCTGAGTTTTGTAGAAGCATCTCGTGAACTATGGCGTGAATGGGATCAGTACCTCATTCGACATAACGGCAAGCCGATGTCATTGATGATCTTCATACGATCCGACATATTCGGTTCGATGTTGAATGTAGCTCAAGAACAGGACCGAATCCCGTATGATACATTGGAATGGGAAGACATTGATAGTTTGCTTGACTTGATAGCCCGTCGAATCGACGCAAGCATTCCTGACCAACGGTTGTATTGGCCGGATATTCTTCATGAAGGATTTCCTTATGATGCCCTGAAGGAATTCATCATGAGATCAGTCTTATACAGACCGCGTGACCTAATCTATTTTTTCTCTCGAGTCCTATACTATGCGGATCGTAGAAAGGCTGGGGCTATAGAGACAAAGGATCTGACGCAAGCAGCAAAAGACTATTCAGACTACGCCTTTAGATCTCTAGCTGCGGAGTGGTGCTCGTACATACCAAACGTTGAGGATCTTCTGCTCGAGTTCTTAGGAGTCAGGAGTGAATTGAGCTATGACACTTTGCGTGGAATCCTATTGAAAGCAGGCGTGGTTGTGCAAAACATCGACGAAGCTATTCGCTTCCTCGTTGAAAGTCAATTCCTCGGTATTTCTGTGGATGACTACAGTTACCGATATGCCACAACCCCAACTCAGGGCGAGATCATGATGCGCCAAGCAAATCGGTTTGTTCACGATAGAGGTGGTGTGCGCCGATTCCAAATACACAAAGCATTCCATCATAGTCTGTATCTTCACTAGCAATTCAGGCATAAACCTCCCCGGGTGCGCTGCCACTGCCGCGGGCTGGACCTGTCGCTTCTCCTGCAGCGTGCCGCTGCGGTCGCCACGCGGTACGCGCTCGACGCCTCGCACAGCTTCACCAGCCGTCCTATCGGCATGATCCCTCATCCCTGTATGGCATCCGGGACAAGTTCGGCACCAAGGCGACACAGGAGATGGTAGTCCGGGCCATGCCAGACGGACTGCTGGCTAACGACCCGCCATGATGCTTTGACCGCGCGGGTAGAGCACTTGAAGCTCATTCAGAGGGTATTGCACAGGCTGGGCCGCACGAAAGTAGGCCTCTCAGCGAAACCGAACAGAGCCCGCCTCGCGTTTCCCTTGTGCTTGGAGGGATGGCATCGCTAGGATGCTTGCCATGACACGATTCCGGGATGTTGCTTTGGGTGTTGGTCGGTCTCTTGGTCTGCGTTGGGTGCGGAGGCGAGGACGGTGGGATGGGCGCGTACAAGGGCAGACAGTAAGAGTATCCCAACTGAACATACTCGCGGTTGCTAACCTGTTAGCACTCCTATTTAGCATGGGATCCAGGCAGTGCCCGCTTACTTTATAGCACTGACCCACTAGCAGGCTGCGGAAGAAAGGGTTTCGTGGCGATGTGAGGGCTGCTGGCATGTCCGCCATGTCGCTGAGTGACGCGTTGCCGGGCGGTCTGACCGCGTGTGGAGGGCCTTTAGCCTCGGGGCCTGTGACGTGAGGAGCGGCCTCGCGGCCCCTGCTTACGCGGCCTGCATAGCCTGTGGGACTGGCGTCTCAGCAGTCATCAGCCTCGCCATCCGCACCAGATTGTAGGCTGTCCCCACGAGGTAGCCGGCAAGGCCCGTGCGGTCCAGACCTCGGTAGCGCGTCCTCCGGAACCCGCCCACCGTCTTCATCCACCCGAAGATCTCCTCGACCCGCTTCCTCAGACGCTGACTGAGCGCATAGCCGCGATGCCGGGTCGTGCGTCCATCGATAGCGCTGGAGCGCCCGCTCGTGTTTTGCGCCACGTGCGGGGTCACCCCGCGGGTGCGCATGGCCCCCACGCAACCCCGCGTGTCGTAGCCCTTGTCCCCTCCGAGCGTCCGGGGATGGAAACCGCGTTCGCGCGCCCCGGCCAGCAGCACCGGGACCGCATCCCGCTCCGCCGTCCCCGTGGCTTCGCTCACCAGGAAGTCCACCAGCAGGCCGTTGCGGTTCTCCATCAGCGCATGGGCCATGAACACCAGCCTGGCCTCCTTTCCCTTGCCCTTCCGAAAGAGTCTCGCCTCGGGGTCCGTCGCGCTCTGGTGCGTGGCGTTGGCGCGCCGGTCCCCATGAAAGTCCACCGAGGGGTTGCCCCGGTCGCCGTCATCTGGGGAAGGATCGGCGCCTCGCGGCTTGAAGCTCTTGAGGCTCGCTGCCGCCTCGATCAGCGTGCCGTCCACCGTGAAGTGCTCGTCCGACAGCAGGCTTCGCCGGTCCGCCGCCAAGACCACCTCGTCGAACAACTGCTGGCCTACTTGGTGCTCCAGCAGCCGCAGCCGGTTCTTCGTGAACACCGCGGCGTCGAAGCTGCGCTCCAGCAGTTGCATGCCCAAGAACCAGCGGAACAGCAAGTTGTAGTCCAACTCCTCGCAGAAGGCGCGCTCGCTCCTCACCGAGAACAACGCAATCAGCAGCGACGCCTTCAACAGGCGCTCGGGAGGAATCGACGGCCGCCCCACCTCGGCATACATCCGGTCGAACTCGGGCGATAGCCGGGCCAGGGCCTCATCGGCCAGGACCTTGATGGTGCGGAGCGGGTGATCGGCTGGCACGCGCTCCTCCATGTCCACGAAGGCCAACATCGTCACCTGGGGCTCCTGCCGTCCACGCATACGCTCCACCTCCGTCTCGAGTGCCCCTAGGATCGGCCCTCGGCACCCTCAGTCGCCACTGTTCGGTTCGTGGTTTTTCAGCAGCCTGCTAGACTGGGCAAAATCAAGAACCTTTGTTAGTGACGGTTTGAAAATGACCCCGTGATGACGGAATGGAATTGACCCACCCCTGAGCAAGAGCATCCTCCCTGCAGACTGACGGGGAGGAGAACGTTGCTGAAAGGTGGGACGATGAAAGACCTGTACGAGATGAGGGGTCAGGGGCATTCGATCCGCGGGATCACACGGGAGGTGGGCGTCTCCCGGAACTCGGTGCGCAAGTATCTGAGGTCGCCGGGAGTGCCGCAGGCGAAGCAGCGACCGCCGCGGGCGTCCAAGCTGGACGCCTACACCGGCTACATCGACCGTCGGTTGGGGGAGGGTCTGGACAACTGCGTCGTGCTGCACCGGGAGTTGCGGTCGCTGGGCTACGAAGGCGGCTACACGATCTTGGTGGAGTATGTGCGGCTGCGGCGCCCTCGGCGCGAGCCCCGGGCGACGATGCGGTTCGAGACGGAGCCCGGGGAGCAGGCGCAGGTGGACTGGGGGAGTTTCAGCTATGTCGGCACCGACGGCCGCAGGCGCCGGCTCTGGGCGTTCGTGATGGTGCTGGGCTGGTCGCGAGCGATCTACGTCGAGTTCGTCCGGCGTGCGGACGTGGCGAGCTTCATGCAGTGCCACGTCAACGCGTTCGAATACTTCGGCGGGGCGCCGCGGCGGTGCCTGTATGACAACGCCAAGGTGGTGGTGCTGGGCCGGGATGCGGACGGGCGTCCGGAGTGGAACCGGCGGATGCTGGACCTGTCGCTGCGCATCGGATTCGAGCTGCGGGTGTGCCAGCCGTATCGGGCGCAGACGAAGGGGAAGGTGGAGAGCGGGGTCAAGTATGTGCGCGGCAACCTGTGGCCCAGCATCCGTTTCACGGACGACGCGGACCTGAACCGGCAGACCCTCGAGTGGTGCGACAGTGTAGCCAACCGGCGCGTGCACGGGACGACAGGTCGGCGTCCCTGGGAGATGCTGGTCGAGGAGCGGGTCCACCTCGGAGGGTTGCCGGAGCGTTCGACGCTGGCGCCGTATCTCAGGGACGACCGCAGGGTGGCGCATGACGGCTACGTGCACTGGGAGGGCTCCCGCTACGGTGTGCCCTGGCGGTGGGCGGGAGCGACGGTCCAGGTGGGACAGCGCTCGGGGACGGTGGAGATCTGGACGGGCGACCAGCGCTTGGCGGTGCATCCTCGTGCCGAACACCCGGTCAGCGCTTCACCGCGCCCGGCCAGTGGGAAGGGTTGCCCAGGGGAGACGGCCGTCCACAGCAGGAGGCCGTGGCAGTCCAGGTGACGGTCGGCGACATGGAGCGGCGCTCCCTGGACGTCTACGAGCTGGCTGCGCTGGGAGGTGTGCGATGATCGCCTTGGAGCAGACCCGTCAGCACCTGGAGAGCCTGGGGCTCAAGCAGGCTGCCGAAGCGCTCGATAACGCTCTGGACGCGGCGGCCGGCAAGCAGTTGACCTACCCGGAGATGCTCGCCGAGCTGCTGGGCGTGGAGGTCAACGCTCGCCGCGAGCGCTACCTCACCACGAGGACCAAGCTCGCGCATCTGTCCTTCCAGCGCTCCATCGAGCAGTTCGACTTCCAACCCTCCGTCGACGAGCGCCAGGTCAAGGAGTTGGCCAACCTCGCCTTCGTCGCCGAAGCCACCAACATCCTGCTGCTCGGACCGCCCGGCGTGGGCAAGACCCACTTGGCCGTTGCATTGGCGCTCAGGGCGATCGGGCACGGCTATGGCGCTTACTTCGTTCGCGCCTACGACCTGATGGAAGACCTCAGGAAGGCCCAGGCCGAGCAGAACCTCGGGCGGCGCATGCGTGTCTACCTCGCTCCCAAGGTCCTCGTCGTGGACGAGTTCGGCATCTGGCCCTACGACAGAGACGCAGCGACTGCTTTCTTCACGCTGGTCTCAGCCCGTTACGAACGCGGGAGCATCATCCTGACCTCGAACAAGGGCTTCGGCGAGTGGGGTGAGCTGCTGGGTGACACCGTCATCGCCTCAGCCGTCCTTGACCGGCTGCTCCACCACAGCCACATCCTCAACATCAGGGGGGAGAGCTATCGTCTCAAGGAGAAGCGCCAAGCGGGCCTGTTCATCTCGCATCACGTGCTCAGCACAACGCCGGACGGGCAGACGACAACTGACAGAATCGCTGGACATAGCGGCGGGGTGGGTCAATTCTAAACCGTCACACCGGGGTCAAAAGTAAACCGTCATTGACAGTGTGCGGGGGAACCGGCGAATGCAAGCGCATTTGCTGGCGAGTGGTTACTCTATCCCCGCGTGTGCGGGGGAACCGGTATAAGGGGCTAGGAGAGATGAACCCCGATCGGTCTATCCCCGCGTGTGCGGGGGAACCTGAGGTTCTCGCGCCTTGGCCAGGCCGACATGAGGTCTATCCCCGCGTGTGCGGGGGAACCCACTACTGCACGAAGCGCGGGCTATCGTCTCAGGGTCTATCCCCGCGTGTGCGGGGGAACCTGGGGCGGTCTGTTCATGGCCCCCATCGCATCGGGTCTATCCCCGCGTGTGCGGGGGAACCGTCCCCTCCCCGTCTGCGAGGGTCTGCGAGGGTCTGCGAGGGAGGTCTATCCCCGCGTGTGCGGGGGAACCACCATGAAGACGGTCTTCCCGTTGCGCGACCAGGGTCTATCCCCGCGTGTGCGGGGGAACCTTGGTGGCCTCCAGGTAGTCGAGGTACTGCCCCGGTCTATCCCCGCGTGTGCGGGGGAACCTCTAGAAAACTCGAATGTTACTAGCAAAGTAGCGGTCTATCCCCGCGTGTGCGGGGGAACCCTAGCAAAGTATCCGAATGTCTAGCGGCCGGTCTATCCCCGCGTGTGCGGGGGAACCCCCTCTAGCGCCCAAATTGCTATATATTATAGAGGTCTATCCCCGCGTGTGCGGGGGAACCTAGTGATATGGAAAATGTTTGCACTTGCATAAGGTCTATCCCCGCGTGTGCGGGGGAACCTCTTGGCCGTCTGGTACCAGCCAGATATCCACCGGTCTATCCCCGCGTGTGCGGGGGAACCTTCCTACGCTATCAGAGAGAAGACCGAAAAAAGGGTCTATCCCCGCGTGTGCGGGGGAACCCCCCGGTACGCTTGACCCTCCCCCCCTTCCTTAGGTCTATCCCCGCGTGTGCGGGGGAACCGCGGTCATGATGCCGTTGCCGCGCCGCTCCGGGGGTCTATCCCCGCGTGTGCGGGGGAACCCCGAACTCTAGCGCGTCGGGCAGAAACTCCACTGGTCTATCCCCGCGTGTGCGGGGGAACCGACAGCGCGGCGATCTCCGCGTCTAGCTGTTCCGGTTGTAAAGGGCGGAGGGATACTGTACCGGCGAGGCGGGGGTGAGCGTTCGAGAGTGGCGCTGCAAAACCGTACCACCCGCCGCCTTCCATAGAGTTCGAGGCAACTCGATGGAATGTGTGAAGGATGTACCAAGTGGAGCTGTACGTTCGAGTGCGCCGGGCCTGCATGGTGGACGGGATGAGCACGCGGGAGGCTGCCCGAGTGTTCGGTCTGCACCGGGATACGGTGCGCAAGATGCTGGCCTATTCGATGCCGCCGGGCTACCGGCGGCAGACTCCTCCCCGAAGGCCCAAGCTTGAGCCCTACACCGGCGTCATCGACCGCATCCTCGAGGGCGACCTCGGTGTTCCCCGGAAGCAGCGCCACACCGCCAAGCGCATCTTCGAGCGGCTGCGCGACGAGCACGGGTTTGCGGGCCAGTACACCATCGTCAAGGACTACGTCAGGGAGCGCCGCCGCCGGACCAAGGAGATGTTCGTGCCGCTGTCCCATGCCCCGGGCCATGCCCAGTGCGACTTCGGTGAGGCCCGGGTGATCATCGGCGGGGTGGAGCAGAAGGCCCACTACTTCGTCCTGGACCTGCCCCACAGCGACGGCTGCTTCATCAAGGCCTACCCCGCGGAGACCACCGAGGCCTTCCTGGACGGCCATGTCTCGGCGTTTTCATTCCTGGGCGGGGCGCCCCAGAGCATCCTCTACGACAACACCAGGCTGGCGGTGGCCAGGATCCTGGGGGACGGCCGGCGAAAGCGCACCCGGGCCTTCACCGAGCTCCAGTCCCACTACCTGTTCGAGGGCCGGTTCGGCAGGCCCGGGAAGGGCAACGACAAGGGGAAGGTGGAGGGCATGGTGGGCTACGTGCGCCGCAACTTTCTGGTGCCCATCCCGTCCTTCGAGAGCTTCGAGGCGCTGAACGCCCACCTGGAGCGGCGCTGCCTGGCGCGCATGGACGCCCTGCTCCGGGGCCACACGGAGAGTATCGGCCAGCGGATGGAGCGGGACCTGGAGGCCCTGCTGCCCCTGCCGGCCGCGCCTTACGACGCCTGCGACCAGCGGGCGGGCCGGGTCAGTTCCCTATCCCTGGTGCGGTACCGGACCACCGACTACTCGGCCCCGGTGGCCTACGGTCACCGCGACGTTCTGATAAAAGGCTACGTGGACCGGGTGGTCATCAGTTGCGGGTCGGAGGTCATCGCCCGACACCCCCGCTCCTACCAGCGGGACGACTTCGTCTTCGACCCCATCCACTACCTGCCGCTCTTGGAGCGGAAGACGGGCGCCCTGGACCAGGCGGCGCCCCTGCGGGGGTGGGACCTGCCCGGGGAGTTTGCCACGCTGCGCCGCCTCCTGGAGTCCAGGATGGGACCAAGGGGCAAGCGGGAGTTCGTCCAGGTGCTGCGGCTCCTAGAGAGCTTCAGGCAGGAAGAGGTGCACGCCGCAGTGCAGGACTCCCTCCGTCTGGGGGCGCTGAGCTTCGACGCCGTGAAGCACCTGGTGCTCTGCCGGCTGGAGGGACGGCCGCCCCGTCTCGACCTGGATCTGTATCCCTACCTGCCCAGGGTGAGCGTGAACACCACCTCCGCCGGGGACTACATGGCCCTGCTGCCAGGGAGGGCGGCGTGAACCAGCGGTCCACCCTGCTCCTGGAACACCACCTGAAGGAACTGAAGCTGCCCAGCTTCCTGAGGGAGTACGGGAAGATGGCTGCCCAGTGCGCCGCCGAGGGCGTGGACCACCCCCAGTACCTGCTGCGCCTGGCCGAGCTGGAACTCATCGACCGTCACCAGCGCATGGTGCAGCGCCGGATCCGCGCCGCCCGCTTCCCCGCCGTCAAGAGCCTGGACACCTTCGACTTTACGGCCATCCCCTCGGTGAACAAACAACTGGTGATGGAGTTGGCCCGCTGCGAATACATCCAGCGCCGGGAGAACGTCATCGCCGTCGGCAACAGCGGCACCGGCAAGACCCACGTCGCCCTGGGCCTTGGCCTCGCCGCCTGCCAGCGGGGAATGTCCGTGGGCTTCACCACGGCCGCCGCCCTGGTCCACGAGCTGATGGAGGCCCGGGACGAGAAACGGCTGCTCAACCTGCAGCGGCAGCTGTCCCGCCTCAGCCTGCTGATCATCGACGAACAGGGCTTCGTGCCCCTGTCCCCCACCGGCGCAGAACTCCTCTTCGAGGTCTTCAGCCAGCGCTACGAGCGGGGCTCCGTCATGGTCACCACCAACCTGCCCTTCGACGAGTGGACCGAGGTCTTCGGCTCGGAACGCCTGACCGGCGCCCTGCTGGACCGGCTCACCCATCACGTCCACATCCTGGAGATGAACGGCGACAGCTACCGCCTCAAGCGCAGCAGGGAAACCGCCGCACCGCCGCCACCAGACGAGCTGGACGACGCTTAGGTTACCCCTGCACTGTCCTCTCTCGCTCCCAAACAGTCCCCACTCCACCTGCCATACGGCCCTCGATCATCACGCCGGTGGTACACGATTCTTCCGCCGCAGTGGTACGTTTTGCGAACGCCCTTGACAGCTTGCCCATGTGGCGTCCTCAATTCCCTCCTGGCATGCCCTCCCTACGCTGTCTGTAAGGCGACCGCGGTCATGCCGGCACACTCTCGTTCCTATCCTTCTGGCTCCCTGGACTATCCTTGCTGGTTGTTCTTGCAACAGAAGACCGCCATCACGCTGGCACGTCTCGCCTCGGTCGTATCGCCATGCCATCGGAGTCTAGTCCCGGTGCCGCCGGCTGGCGACTGCCACGTTTTCGCCGACTACATGGGCGTGCTCTTCAGGTGGACGCAGAACCGCGCTGGCCGCGCGGTTCTTGCTCCGATTGCCCTCATGGCCGTCCCATGGAGCGACCTCGCCCCAGCCCCGCCTCGCTGATCCTCTTCCAGAGTTCGCCTTCGCCCCTCCTTGGTGCGAGATCTTGGGTCGTCGTCCAGCAACTCTCAGACTATTCGATGGGACGGCGCAGCATCCACTAGGCGGAGCAACTGGTGCCTAATCGTCTGACTGTCCGCAGCGAGATTCACCGTGGCGAAGCGTATTCTGTGGCCTTGGATTACAGCAGAATCGTCAAGGTGGCCGCCCACGGATGGGTGGAGCATGATTCCGGTTGAGTCTAGGCTACTAGGGTCGGCCTCATGCTCTTGGGATCTTAGGTAGGCGTACATCTGGTATATGTACCCACTCTTGAGAATCTGATCCCGATACAGGCTGGAAGTGAGTATGGACGTAAACTTGGTGTCGATAATGATCCTTTGTCGGCCGATGCGCTGGCCATTGGGGAGCGGCCGTTCAAGCTCAATGTCGGTCTGCATCGACGGCAGAAGCTCGTAAATGCCAGGGGTCCCAGCATCAACAGGCCAGCGAATGCGTCGTTGAGAGGAGACGAGCCAGCCCTGCGGAGACAACACGACGTCATAGAAGCCCGCGACAGCCCGCTCGAACAGCTTCCGTGCCCAGTACTCGTCTCTCTCGGGTGTGGTGAGGTGGGACATACCCATATCTTCAGTAGGGAACCTGAGGTCGAAGGCCAGATAGGACGCAGCCAACATCTGCCGATCGTCTGCACTTAGCCTGTCGAGGCGCGGCAACGGCGTCTGCGGCCGTCGGTAGTTGCTGGAGGCAGGGTCTCCCGACACACCGGCACGCTCCATAGTGGCCGCCGCTATTCGGCACCTATGAGCCAGTTGCGGGTCGCTCACAATCCTGCGAAGAAGGTTTAGGGCCGCCTTGACGAACTGGTTGCGGGGGGTGTCGACCGTCAGTTCCTCGAAAGAGCAGGCGACCCTGCTACGCTCAAGCAGTTGTCTCCGTTCGGTTCTGAGGAGGTCGATCCGCCCTCGCACACGGTTCATGTCGGCGTGTCGGCGTCGATAGCCGAAATTGAGGTTGCGTCGCATCCGGCGCTCTACCGCCCTAGTGAGTAACTCCGCCGCCAGATCGGGCAACTTGTCTGGATTGTCTTCCACTCCCACGCTCCGCGTACGAGGTAGTTCGCGGTACAGATCGGACGCGTACAGCATCAGCAGCCAGATGTTCCTGATTGGGATGCGCCCGATGGCACCGACCGATGCCTCATCGGAGTACGCGCTGGCGCGACTCATTGTGGCGTCGACCCTCTCCATCGCTATGACAGGTCTCTCAGCAACTGTAGCGTCGCGTCCTTGGACTTCGACCCGTCGTCGAACCAGTACTCTTCCAACAGCGGGCCGATCTCGGTTTCAACCACCTGGGTAAACCACTCGACCGAATTCTCAATGCGCCTTCCGGGCGTGGGCGTCACATAGCTGTGACCGATGCGGAATTGCGGACCGAGGCTACGGTCGGCGGCGATTTGCCCATTTAGAGCAGTCAGACGTTGCTCGATGGTTCTAAGAAAGTCGAGGGAGATGCCGGACTGCTCGTGGACCCAACGCCCCCACGCATCTCCGAAGGTCGGTTCCAAGGCGATGAAGGCGAACCGGCGCCGAAGCGCCAGGTCGACTAAGGCGATAGAGCGGTCCGCCACGTTCATCGTGCCGATCACGTACAGGTTTGGCGGGATGTAGACACGCTCATCCTCAAACTTCCTGTATGACAATTCCAAAGCATCCGTGGGATCGCGCTTGTCGGCCTCCAGGAGAGTCAGCATCTCACCGAATATCTGGGCGGGATTGCCGCGGTTGATTTCTTCGATCACCATGACGTAGTCCTTGGACTGATTCCCTACAGCAGTGCTGACAGCTTCGAGAAAGGGACCGTCAATGAGGGCCAGTCTACCTTCCTGCGGTCGGAAACCCCGTATGAAGTCTTCATATGAAACATTCGGGTGGAATTGAAAACGCCTAACTTTGCTTTCGTCTGTGGATCCAATCAACGCGAAGGCCAACTTCTTTGCTAACCATGTCTTACCCGTACCCGGGGGGCCCTGTAGGATTAGATTCTTCTTCGTCCTTAGCCGATTTAACATCGTTTCCAACATGGACCTTTGGATGAAGCAGCCATCAGCCTCGATGCTGGCGACCGTGTATTCCTGAGCTTCAGGTTGGTCAGGTTGATTCACTGGCTCATCCCGCTTACGCGTTGAGGCTGGTCTGGAACCACCCCATTGCTCCCGGATATCCTGTTCGTAGAAGTCGAAGTCTCTTCCTAATTCGGCTTCGAAGCTGTTGCGGATTTGCGCAAGCTTGCGATTGACATCATCCGCCGGTTGCGTAACGCGATCCACAAACGTCTCGGCAATCTTGTGCTTATGATTCATCGAAACTATTGCTTCGAATGTATCAGGAAAGACAAGATGGAGCAAAGCCTCCCGCTGCGCCGGTGCGCCTGGGAGCTTGAGCGACTGAACGAAATCGCTAAATCCCCAGGGGTTATGGAGTAGGTCGTTGCGCTCACTGAGTTCTTGATCTTTCCATTGCTCGACGAACTCGATGAGAAACCCGATGTAGGATGGTCGGGCTGAAAAGAACCCCCTCCCACCACTGATTAGGCCAGGTTGAAGACCAGCAGTCACTTCAGGTGGAATATGGACTGGCGACGGCGACCATCCCAACACTGTCTCGATTTGCTGCTGTTTGGTCGCCGGGTCATGGGTGATCAGAAAGAATACGTAGAGCGCCTCCCCCATTAGCTGGTAGACCTCTGGCGGGCTTCCTGCAAGTCGTGGTCTCAGCCACGAATAGAAGTTGCCGCGGGCGCTTCCGTATCCCTGGAAGCGGTCACGAAGTTCCCCTAGCCACCGGCTCGACCAGATGGGTTCGCCCGGCGTAAAGAGCGAGTCGTCGGTCCGTAGCGCGGAATCGACCCACGCCTTGGCTGCTGTGTAAACGTCCTCCGAGGGGTGGCCCGACTTCCTTGATCCCATCCGTTCTCCTTCCGCCGCCATCTTAGGCAGAGGTTGGCCGGGCAGTGCGCCAACACCCCGGGCCGTGGCTCCACCTGAGGAAGCAGGTGATGCGGTGCGCATTCTACCGCTCGCAGACCCGCTCCCGGCAGGAGGCGTGTCTTGTGCTATTCAACCGGTGAGAAGAAGGAGGCGACCATGCCGAAAGCGAAGCAATTATGCCTACAGGGCCGGCGGGCGGCCATCTACGCCCGCGTTTCGGACAAGAGCCAGGCCGAGGACGACAAGACCTCCCTTTCCGAGCAGACCATCGAGATGGAGGCCTACTGCGAGCGCAAGGGGCTGACCATCGTCACGCGCTACTAGGAGGTGGGCCAGGGCTGGTCCAAGAAGCGCCTCGAGTTCCAGCGGGTGCTGGCCGAAGCCAAGCAAGGCAGACCTCGTGGCGCGGGCGCCGCGGGCGAGTCCGTCAGATCTTGTGTCAAGGGCGGCGAGGACGAGGCAGGCGCGGGACTGCGGCCAGCCCGGCATCTGGGTCACTACCGTGGGATTCACCAAGGCAGCATGCTTAATTGTCGCGTAACATATGGGAAAGCCAGAGAGACCTCGTGAGGCAATGACCTGATGCGCGGGAAATGTCCGAGATGTGGTGAGCAGGAGTTGGTGCCGCAGCCAACAAGAGTCTTTCGACTCGGCCTGCCGTGGCTTAACTCACTTGTCCAAGCCGAGACTCCGTACTTTTGCCAGAATTGCGGTAGCGAGGTAAAAACCGAAATCCAGAACTTTGACAATTATTCGCCTAGGGCTTCACTAAGGAGTGGCGGCAAGAGCGAGACAGTAGAACTTACATCTTTGAATTGGCTCGGGAAAACGTTTCTAGGTATGCACGGCGTGACTCGGCTTCAAGATCGCGTGTTCATACCGACCTCAGAAGGCCGCATCCAAGACGGTAGCGTTGTTGACCAGTTTGGTGATCCCGACCTCATGGCAGAAATGGCACGAGAGTACCTTCGCCAGTTCTGGACTCTCTTGCCCAGCGGCCGGTTTCCGAACAACCTCAAGGAGGTCATGCCGGCGCTTCTATTGCTAGTGACGTCGGCAGAGCAAGCGTTGAAGTCCTTTGGGATTCGCTCGGAGAATCCAGCTCACATGCACTCTCTCAAGGTCCTTTACGACGATCTCAACAACGAGTACAAGATTGAAACAGAGCGTTTGTTCCGCCAGTCAGAAATAGTTGCTGCCATTCTAGAACATGGGCAAGAGGCACCCACAATCGAACAAATCTTGTCGCTCTACTCCATACATACGGTCAGCGAGATGGAGTGTATGTGGACGTCAGGTACTTCGCAGAACCCATTACCATGCTTCCGCAGTCGAGTAATCTTCACGGTAGCAACCTAGTGAAAGGACTAACTCCGTACCCGGTATTCCTGCCTGCAATAGTTGAGGCGTTGCTGGAGGCCTACAGAATTACTTCTGGGGTAGAGCGCTTACGCCGACGAGGGGCAGACATCCAAGGCAACATCCGGGACGAAGGTACAGGGAGTCACGGTGACTGGGGGTTAGTCCCTGTTTCCTTGCGACTGGTTGTTGTCGCTGCTCCCCAAAGCGTGGCACTGGACTCCGCAGGGCAAGAGACGGAAATCTTCTCAGATTTCACTGCCAGTCACCCAGCGGGTCTGCAAATCAGTTGGTCCCATGGCAATGTATTGCTGGAAGCTCTCAGCGATACAGATTTCTCGAATGCCTGGACACATGCGTACATAGACTTGCTGAAACAGGAGTGCCGTCGAATTAGACGAGCTTCCTTCAGAGAGCTATGTGAAAGAGCGTTGTCAGGACATGGTTTTTGAAGCTGTAAAGCTCGTTAGCGGTTGAGGGCAAGTTACCGCAGGAAGACTTTGACGCCTGCGGAGGCGACGACCTGCGGGCGTTGGCCAGCAAGATCGGGAGTCGAGAGGGGGACAAGGCCAAGATGGTGGAGCACGATGTCAACCCTGACCCGCCTTGTCTTCGCGAGGGGGCAGCGGCGATAATGAGAGTCAGGTTGGAGAATGCTTGGGCACTGGACGAGCCTCCAACCCTGAGAGGCTGGAGGCTCATGTGGCCTATTCGGGGTGGCCCAAGCGATTCCTTATATTAGGACCTCCCAGCGAAAAGTTCGCAATTCAGTCTTATCTGGCCCACCAAACTGGACAAAATCAAGAACCTTTATCCTGAGGTTCAGGTTAGTGCTCTCGTAGCGTGTCCATACGACACCGCCTAGGGACCGCACGGCGCCAGGGACGTCGCCCAGCGGATAGACGACACCCTCACCCGCCACAGCTCAGAATCGCGCGACCGTCCGCTGGCACGTAGCGAACACGGCTTATGAGCAAGTCGTACTCGTTGCCATGCCCCTCGAGCATCAGGGCCTTCAGGCCTTCCACGGCATAGGTGAGCGGCAGGACCCTGCCGATTGCCTGGAAGTAGCCGGGCAGCTGCTCGAATGGCAGCACGGGGCCCGACAGGAATATCTGCGGCAGCAGGATGATCGGGATGAACTGGACCACTTGGAACTCGTTCCGCGCAAAGGTGGAGATGAATATGCCCAGGTTCACCGCGACGATGGTGACGACCACCAAGAGCACGAAGATCTGCCATAGCGAGCCTTCGTAGTCGACTTGGAGGGCGAAGATCGTGCAGAGGAGGATGACCAGGGACTGTATGCCCGCGAACAGCAGGAACCCGAGCAGGTAACCCGCCAAGATGTCCGCCCGGCCAACGGGGGTGGTCAGTAGCCTCTCGAGGGTGCCCTGGGACCTCTCTCGCAGAAAGCTCACGCCGGTGAGGAGGAAGACGAAGAAGAGTGCGAATGCGCCGATAAGGCCCGGGGCAATGCGGTTGAGGATCTCCCGCTGGTCAGAGAAGGAGAACCCGACGAGCGACATCACGATGACCGGAGCGACTATGATCAGCGCCACGGAGCGGTGGTCACGCGAGACCTGGCTGATGATCCTCGATGCTATGGCGAGGGTGCGGTCGACGCTCACGATGACCCGCCCTGCCTGACGAAGTGAAGGAACGCGTCCTCGAGGGTGGCGTCGTCCCTCCCTACGGCCTTCCTCAGCTCGTCGGGAGTCCCCAGAGCCACGACGCGCCCTCCCTGGATGAAGGCGAGCCGGTGGCAGTGCGCGGCGGCGTCCATCGTATGGCTGGAGATGACCAGCGTGGCGCCGGAGGACGCCATGCTGCGGAACTGCTCCCAGAACGTGGCCCGGAGCTCAGGGTCGAGTCCGACCGTGGGCTCGTCCAGCACCAGGAGTTCGGGCTTGTGCACGAGTGCGATGGCGAGGCTGACACGCTGGCGCATACCGCCGCTGAGGCGCGTGAGCGGGTCCTTCTGGCGCTCGCTCAAATCGACCCATTCGATGGCGCTGTCGACGGCTTCCCGCCTTTCGGCGGACCGTGACATGCCGTACATCCGGGCAAAGAAGTCCACGTTTTGGCGGATGGACAGCTCCTGGTACAGCGCGCTCAACTGCGGCATGTAACCGATGCGGCCCGTGACGCGAGAGGATGGGGGTTCGCCGAACACGCGGACCGAGCCGGAGGGACGGCTTCTGGAGGCCGATGAGCAGCCGCATCAGGGTTGTCTTGCCGACGCCGTTTGCGCCGAGGACGCCGAAGTTCTCCGACCGCTCACCGAGAGGGTGAGTCCATTGAGGACGTTGAGCGGCCCGTAGCTGAACTGGACTTCGTCCGCCTCGAAGACTGCTGTCATCCCGGGGCCTCGCGCCCTGCGGCGTCAGTTGCCCGCTAGCGTTCGACTAGAGCCACTCTTTCTTGCCGGTAACGTAGATACTCTGGAAGTCTTCATCGGACTTGGTCAGGTAGATTATGCCTTCCACCAGTCCAAGTACCCCAGCCGCCATCAGACCAGCGTAGCCAACCACGGCCATCAATGTTCCAATGACGAAGCCAATGCCGAACATCCCCAGAGCTATGAATATACTGCCTACAACCACAGCCAGGACGAAGCCGCCGGCGCCAACTACCAGCTGTATTATTGCGGGCTTCTTGAAGCCCAGGTAGAACTTGTGGACGCCAGTCCAGCCAAGGAATATCGCCAGCAGCCCGGCAACCACCCTGTTCTTCTCGGAGCCCATCACGCCCTCAAGAGCGCCGCCAATCCCGCCGGCGCCGGGGGCCGACGCAGCACGGTAGATGGCCACAGCATCGCTGCCCTGCGCCTCGAAATCCACACGCATTCCCCGGTTGGGAATGGCCTGGTCTTTCCATTCCGCCCCGACGAAGCTATATCGGTTTCCGTCATCCCCCGTGATTAGTCCCGAGTTGGTTTGAGCGGAGTAATCCAATACTTGTCCATTCATTTCCCGTCCTCCTTTTCCGTGGGGGCAGCAGTGGGACCGCCTAGCGCAGCGAGACCTCAAGGTCTGGCGTGCGCGGGGTGACTCCCGCCCATGGGCCACCCGGCTCCTCGAAGCCGGGGAACGGCGCGGCCTCGTTGGGCAGCAGGAGGCAACGGTTCTGCTCGGGGTCGCGGAACGTGTTGATGGGGTCGCCGCCGTCTTCGACGATCTTGATCTGCTCGTCCATCAGCTTGCGGAAGAAGATGAGGCCGGCGTCCGTGACTCCCAGGTTCTCGCGCGTGCGGTCCATGCGCGGCCCCTGAGCGACCCACGTCATCTGGTCCTGGCCCGTCACGTCCTGGCTCACGAGCCGCCCCCGTTCGTCGTAGAGCGGGGTCACATCGAGCGGGATGGACTCCTGGACCGGCGCCATCGTGCCGTCCGCCGGCACCTGGGCGGCGTAGCGCACGTACCAGGTGTGCTCGTCGTCAATCGGCACGCGGATGAGGAACCGGTGCGACCGTCCGCCGCCGCCGACCTTGAGGGTGTAGGGGAACACGAGAGGGTGACCGATGGCCCAGTCGACGTGGGTCTCGTCGATGCCCTGCGTGACGCGCCGCTTGACGATGCCATACTCGAAGCGCTCGAAACCGAGCTTGAGGTGGTGCTTCGACCGCTGCGGGAGGTTCTCCGCCCACTCCTCGCCGCGGCCCTTCTGCGAGTTGATCCAACTGCCGTAGTAGCCGTGCAGGTGCTCGAAGTGGGCGGGGTCGAGCGCGTTGTCCACGCACTGGAGCCAGTTGCAAGGCAACGTGACTGCGGAGATGGTGCGCGTGACGTTTTCCCAAGACATCAGGTCCCAGTGGGGCACGAGCGGGGCGGGCTACGGCCCTATATAGGCCCAGATCAGCCCTGCGAACTCCTCGACCGGGTACGCGGTCAGCTTGATCTTGTCCTTGTAGGTGCTGCCCGTAGGCTCTCCGGGCTGCTCGATGCACTGGCCGTCGAAGTTGTAGACCCACCCGTGGTAGCAGCAGCGGATGCTGTCGACCTCGGGGATGCCGTAGAGCAGGTTCACGCCGCGGTGGGCGCAGTTCTTCTCGATGAGCCCGAACTTGCCGTTGCGCGTGACGTACAGCACGAGGTCTTCGCCGAGCAGGCGGACGGCCTTGGTGGGCTCGTCTGACGTCATCTCGGAGGTCGCGGCGACGGGGTGCCAGTACCGGCGCATCAGCTCGCCCATCGGAGTGCCCGGCCCCACGCGCGTAAAGCGGCCGTTGTCCTCTTTCGTCAGCATGCGGTCATCCCTCGTTCGTCGCCCCTCGTTCTTCTCGTCATTTTCGGCGCCAACCAAGTAGGCGGGATGCTATGCCGCGCCTGATTAGGTGTCAATTCCAACTATAGCCGGAGCAGCATCGTAAGCGTCCGCCATCCTGACTTGGTGGTTGAGCCGGACCTCGCGGCGCTCGTCGGACGACTGGATGATGCCGAGGGCGATCTCGAGCGTAGCCAAGCCCCAACGTCCATCGTGGAACACGGGCTTGTCGTGAACGATGGCGTCGTAGAACTCGATGAGGTCCTCGCGTCCCGGCCGGTAGTGCTCCTCGACGACGATGTCCTGCATGCCGTCGTCGGAGTAGACGCTGATGCCGTAGCGGGAGTGGCGGCCCTGGCCGACACGGACGGCTGCTGGGTGCCGCACATCAGGGTCTACAGCTACCTAGTCGAACTGAGCAAGGACGCCTACCCGGAGAACAGCGGCCTCCGCGAACGGGTGAACGCCGCCACGGCCGAACGGGACGTCACCTATGCACGGTTCAGGGCGGCGGAGCCGGTCTTGGCCCCGGTCTTGGTGGCCACCTCGGCCTCCATCACTGCCTGGATCAGCACCCGCAGCCCCTCGCGCAGGAAGTCGAAGTCTGCGTCAGGCGCCTCCTCGCGCAACAGCTCCAACACGTCCATCCTGTCCTTGGCCATCGCCGTCACCTCCTTCATCTTTGTCGTTGATGAGGGTGACGCGGTGGCCCTTGTCTTGCCAGGCCCTGCTGTCTCTTACACCACCTCCTGGGACACTACTTCCCGACAACAACTGCGACCCGGCGAAGATAAGTCCAGTCCGTGCTCACCCAATCAGAACCTAATCCCTCAATCATATTGACTAAAGGCCGCGCTGTCGGGTAATGTCAAGGCCGATGAGCTGGGCTGATTTCGCTCCCTGAGCGGTAAGAGGTGTATTCTATTTGTTCCGATTGGAGGTAAACGGCGATGGCGTCCCGGCGACCCCTGCCGCCGCTGCGCTGACCGCGCTTGGGGCCGCCGTCCACGGCAGGTTAGTGCAAGCGTCGCCCCCTGATTGTCCTTCTGGCCTAGCCCCACAGCCGCTTCCGGCTCCCTCCACATCCTTCCGTGACATAGATGGGCGCAGGCCGAAGCCTGTGGCAGGACCTTCCGGCGGCAGGCCAACTACTACTAGGACCGAACATTGAGAATCTACTCCCAACCCTTTCTGTTTATCGCCATTCCACTTATGTGTATCTTGGCGTCCATCCTACTCTTGGCCGCCTGCGGAGGCGGCGAGAGCAAGGAGGACATCCTCAATCAGACCTGGGACTGCTGGGCCCAGGGGAACACTGAAGTCTTCGAGGCAAGCATGCTCATGACGTTCCCCACCGCCAACGATATGGACGAGGCCAAGGCGCAGTTCATCTATGTGAGTTCCGTCGCTCCGATCGAAGACCTGAAGGCGAGCCGCGACGAAGCCTGCAGTAACGTGCCTTCCTAGCCTGCCTCCACGCTTCCAACGGCCCCGCTGCCGCTCCGGCCGCCACACCTATCCCAGATTGGTTCAGACCGGCCTTCACCAGACCGGCTTCCCGACCCTCTGCTGGTTTGAAACAGACAGGCTCAGGATGGGCGGTGTCGTGCGCCACACCCAACACACGTGAGGAACACCGCTTTTGGTATTCCCGGGTTGTGTGGGCTATTGCGCATGGGGCGCCCGCTCATCCCCGCGGAAGCCGACATACCAACACACATTTGGGAGTGACGAAACGGGTGTCCCAGCATTGACACCCATAGCAACTCCGCTCTACTATCTGCGCGAATCTGTGGATATAGGGCGCCGGTCAAGACCGGGAGAGAAAGAACATTACCAGGACACGAACGACAAGATACGTGACCCTGTTGAGTGTTGTCCTTGCGCTGGCCCTTACGGCGGCGCTCGCGGCCTGCGGCTCCGATGAGCCGTCCGGCGTGACAGGCCCCGACCGGACCGCGTCCACCCCAACGGAGACGCCGGTCTCCCCCGCACAGACGCCTACCGCCACAGGGTCAGGGGCCGCGCCGACTGCCACAGATGCGCCCGAACCTGCGACTGCGACTGCGACTGCGCGGCCCGCGGCCTCCGGCTCCGTCAAAACGGACCGGGAATCCCTGGTTGCCCTCTACAACGCAACGGACGGTGAGAACTGGAGCGTCAACTGGCTGAGCGACGCTCCCCTCGGCGAATGGTCCAGCGTCACCACCAACAACGACGGGCGCGTGGCAGCGCTGGTGCTCCACCAGCACGGGTTGAGCGGGGAGATACCGGCGGAGCTGGGCAGCCTCTCCAACCTGGAGATACTGATCTTCTACGGCAACTCCTTCAACGGGGGGATACCGGTGGAGTTGGGCAGCCTCTCCAACCTGACAGCGCTGGAGCTCGGCTACAACGACTTGAGGGGGGAGATACCGCCGGAGCTGGGCGGCCTCTCCAAACTTGAAGTGCTGGGCCTCGGCGACAACGCCTTGAGCGGGGAGATACCGGCGGAGCTGGGCAGCCTCTCCAACCTGTCATATCTGCGCCTCGGCAGCAACGACTTGAGCGGGGAGATACCGGCGTGGTTGGGCAGCCTTTCCAAACTGACAGAGCTGTACCTCGGCGGCAACGAGTTGAGCGGGGAGATACCGGCGGAGCTGGGCAGCCTCTCCAAACTTGAATTGCTGTACCTCGGCAACAACGAGTTGAGCGGGGAGATACCGCCGGAGTTGGGCAGCCTCTCCAACCTGAGGGAGCTGGTCCTCGTCGGCAACCAGTTGAGCGGGTGCGTGCCGAGCAGCCTGGAAGACCAGTTGAGCAGCTCTTCTGGCCTTGGCGGCCTGCCCTACTGCTGAAGTCACGCGCCCTCAGCCGGGGACGGACAGCATATCGCCCGGTAGGCGCTCCCAGCGCGTGTTGGCTATGGCGCATGGTGCTGCCGAGAAACGGGTATCAGCCTCTCCCTTCGTCGGCCTCCCGGTCGACGGCGGTTTGACCGCTTCGGTGCATGCTGACGCCCTTGACCGCCAGACCTTCAGCCAACGTTGAAGGGTGTCGCTGGCTTCCCTGGTGGGCTGGGGCTGGTGGCGCATCAAGAAGGCCCGCTCCGGGGGCAAGCACCAGGACCCGCTGCTCATCAAGGAGAAGGTCTCCCGAATCGCCTACGAGGCCGATCTAGAGGTCACCGCCGTCCTGTAGCAGCACGGCACCGAGAGCCGGGCCAGGGAGCTGCGGCGCAACGCGGCCTCGGCCTACCAGGGCTACGACAGCCCCGCCGGGGTCAGCTTCAAGGCGGGGAAGGTCCGGCCCGCTGTTCCGGCAACTCCTCGGTGGGCGCCCCAGCCTGGCGCGGCCCCGAACGGCTGATTGTCGCCTGTTGGCTGAGCTGCTCCTCCCCAGGAGCTGGCCCATCACGGGCTATCCCCAATTCCTCAGCCGCCGAGATGTACTTGGCTACGGTGTCTTTCGACGACCCAGTGCCCGCGGCCACATGGCGGAGACTCTCTCCCGCCTGCCAGCGGCGTATGACTTCTGCTATTTCCACTCTGAACACCTCCTTATAGGCCATCGCTGCACCTCCAGGTGAAGTGCACCAATGGTCTGACACCGGGCGCTCAGAGTGTCATAATGACTCTGATTATCTGTCCTAAAGATACTGATTATTGACACCACTGCCCGGAATCTGGATGATGCTAAGAAACAGTACATCTACGTGAGCCAAGCTGCCCCAATGGATGACCTGAAGGCGGCTAGGGATGAGGTGTGCGGGGACAGGGGGTAGCGGAGCCGCCAAGGTTGCCCTGGCAACATTGGCAGTACGGAGGAGATACATGCCGACACGCGAGAAAATCCGAAGCATCGACGACCAGTGGCAAGCCCTGCAACCGGGCTGGGGCCGGAAAGACTACCAGGGCGAGCGCAAGATGCTCTACGATCTGCTGGAACCCGGCGAAGACGTCGAGCTACTGCACTCGTGCGGCTTTGAGACAAAGAATGTAGCGTGGGGCTCCCGCCATGACCGGGGGGTCGTGGTCGCTACCGGGCGCCGGGTAATCTTGCTGAAACGGGGCCGGTTGTCCAAGAACCGCTTTGGTCTGACTTACCTGGAAATTGACGAAATCACGGAACCGGAACCCGGCAGGGTTAGGCTCAGAGGGCAGGGAAGTGGCAATGCTACGGGCAGCGAGTCGGGAGCAGTCTTTGACCTGGACTTGCAATTTGAGGCCACTGATTTCTCCCGGTTTGTAAGAGGCCATCTGCTGAGCGACGAAGAGTCGGTCGCGGCGGCATTTTCCCATGTCCTGGCGCTTGGAGAACAGGTCCGCCACTGGGCGCACTGCTCAGCGGGACCGGAAACGGTCTACCATAAGCCCTCCAGACATTACATGGGAGGCGGGGGTGAACCGGAGTATTGGTCTACGTCATGGGATGGCCGGCCGGCGCTCGCTGTGGACACCGGGCGCCGTATACTGCTCATTACGCTCGCTGTGGACACCGATTTGCTCCTTCATAAGCGGGAGGAGGAAGTAATCGCAAGCTGCCCCCCCGGGACAATCCTGGCAGTGGAATGCACGGAACACACGGAAGGTCAAGAGGTCAGGTTCGTTGACCAGAGAGGCCAAGTATACGCAGCCCACTTCCGGCGGGAGGCCGACGCCTCGCCTTTCGTCAACATTATGCGGGAACCCGCGGCTGCGCCACGGCAGGTTTCCGGGCAACCCAGGATTGACGCTGCCTGGAGGCTGTATCACCCGATATGGGGGCACCGGGACAACCACAGAAACGAGCGCAATAAACTGGCCGAGATTCTCAATAACGACGAACACCTCGAGGGCCTGCTCTGGGGCACCTACAGTCCGGAATTGCAATGGGAGAAAGGACACTCCGGCATCATTGCCGCCACCAACCGCCGGCTTCTGTTTGTGTCCAACAGTAGGGACGACAAGCACGTCTCCCAGTTGCCGCTCCATGGAATAGCCAGTGTATCCCGTGACGGCGGTAAACTCCGCATCGAAGCTACACCGGAATACGCCGGCCACGTGATTAACGAATTGGACGACATGAGCCGCCACCATTCCCGGAAGAAGGGGCAGGTGGAGGTATTCACGGCGCGCCTGCGGAGCCTGGTCGCAGACCCGCCCCACTACACCACCGCCCCGGAATCGCCCTCGGAACCGGACGTTCCGGCAAAGGACACGGCGCGGCCTTAGCCCGAATCCACCGATGGACGGCGCGAGGACCGTGGAAGGGGGTAAGGGAGTTACAGGCGATGATCCGGCCTCGAATTCGGGTAGACGGGAGGTTGGCGGGCGGTCTGCTGGCGCTTTGGGGGCACCGATGGCGGCCTGCAGTGGCTGTGGCGAGCGAGATGGCAGGATAGGACACGGCAAGAGGCGCTCGCGGACCGGGATGGCGTCTCACGGCCACGCCAGCCGTCCTGTCCCTGAGCGAGGCCCTGGCCCACATGAAACCGGGCGGTCGGCTGCCCACTGAGCCGTCGCTGACTCGGCTGTCCCTACCTGGGCAACTTTCCATTCGCGAGGAGCTGGGGATCATTCCCGACCACCTGCTTCCCGCCGTGCTCAAGCCTGCCGACAAGCGGCTGCTGGACCGGCTCGGTCTGGTTTCCCGCTTACACCTGGGCGGACGCCGGAGGCAGGCCCTGAGCCGCCGGGGGGTGGCGCTCCTGGCCCGCAGGGACCGGGCCTCCGTGTCCAGGGCCATTCGGCGATGGAGCGTCGAACCCGTTGACGGACAGGCCCCCTCGGGTTGGCGGAGCGTGCCAGGAGCGCGCAGCCGTCCCCTGGCCCGCACCATCGAGCACACCGAGGCAGTTCACCGTGTCATGGCGGCGCTGACCCGACAGGCCAAGTGTGAATAATCATGATCTTGAGGCCAGGAAGTTGAGAGAAATTCAAGGTGATTAGGCCAGCTATTCAGGATCATCCGGCCACCCTGGGCAGGGTTCAATGCGGATCTTCATTCGATTGGATTGGTCATGTCTCGTCAAGCGGTGTAAGAGCATCACCCTCCCTGATTGATCAGGCTGCGCTTGCGGGCAGAAACATCGGATGCCTCCATGTGGTGCTGGTTCGCCGAAGGGGATGGTCGCCGCCATGCGCTGTTTCCGGAGTACGTCGGGTGTATCCAGCGCGTAGCGCCCAGACAAGCGGGGATGCTGGAGCCGGGGGGAGCGAGACGACGCAGGGCAATCCGGCAGGCTTGACTCGGCGGCGGAAGCGCTGGGGAAGGAAGTGGAGGTCCGCCGCCCACCACCGTCTACTTCTGGGCGTCGGAGGCCCCGCGCCGCGGCAGGCCCCGCAACGAGGTCGCGTAGCCCCCAGCCGTGCTTCCTAGACCCAACCACGCACTTGTTGCCCGAAAGGAGGAGCCCATGCGAGTCTGCCACGGCGTCTACGTGTGACCCATCCCAGACCCGATTCGGTCCTCGGCCGCCCACCATCGAGAAAGTGCTTGCGTCCCTGTCCGGGCTCTGGGGGGAGACGATTGTACCTTGTGGGGGATGGCAGCGAACGCTCTCGGACTCACCACACAGGTGCCGGTACGGTAGGTTCACCTGACATCCGGACCCGACCGCAAGCTCAAGCTCGGCGGGCTAGTGGTGGAATGCGCCATGCCCCACGGTGGCAACTAGTGGCGCCGCACAGGCCAGCCGGCGATGCTGTCCGCGCCCTAGCCTGGCTCGGTCCCGAGGAGGTCGAGGAGAATCTGGGAGCAATTGAAAAGAGGCTCTCATCCAGAGACTTGGAGGAGTTGGCGGCCACCCGCGCCGTGATGCCGGCATGGTTGGCCGAACCCGTGAGCACGATGGTAGCCGATTCTTGACATAGACTTGACTTCTTCTGCCAATGACTGCTGTATGGTCGGCGGCGAGGCGTCGTCCGTTGGAGAGGCATGATTCCCGAACAAGAGGCCCGCGTAAACATAGACCGGCTGCTTGAGCAGGCAGGATGGTCGGTGCAGAACGCCGACTCCATCAACCTGTACGCCAGCAGCGGAGTAGCTGTGCGCGAGTTTCCCTTGAAGTCCGGCCACGGCACCGCCGACTACCTGCTCTACGTCAACCAGAAGGCGGCGGGCGTCGTCGAGGCCAAGCCCGAAGGTTCCACCCTTACCGGCGTCGAAGTCCAGTCCGAGAAGTACAGCACCGGCCTGCCCGACAACCTTCCCGCCCACCTGCGGCCTCTCCCTTTCCTGTACGAGAGCACCGGCGCGGAGACGCAGTTCACCAACAGGCTCGACCCGGAGCCGCGAAGCCGTCGGGTCTTCTCGTTCCATTCTCCCCAGACACTCGCCAAGTGGATCGGCGTCTCGGAAACGCCAGATGCCGACACACGGCGAATAGCTGAAGATGGCCGTGACTACCTGGCGGGGCATAACCTGCGCCAGAGACTCAAGGCCATGCCGCCTCTGAATGCATCAGGACTGTGGCCGGTGCAGGAGCAGGCCATCAGGAACTTGGAGGAGTCCTTCGCCGCAGGGCGGCCGCGGGCGCTGGTGCAGATGGCCACCGGAAGCGGCAAGACCTTCATGGCCTGCAACCAGGTGTACCGCTTGATCAAGCACGCCGGGGCGAGGCGAGTGCTGTTCCTAGTGGACCGCAGCAATCTCGGACGCCAGACGCTGCGCGAGTTCCAAGGTTTCACCACCCCGGACGAAGGGCGCAAGTTCACCGAGCTGTACAACGTCCAACTCCTTCAATCCGGGCGCATCGACCCCGTGAGCCGGGTCTGCATCTCCACCATCCAGCGGGTCTACTCCATCCTGAAAGGTGAGGAACTGGCCCCAGAACTGGAGGAGCTCTCCGGCTTCGACACGGCCGCGCTTCAGCGTGAGCCTGCGCCTATCGAGTACAACCCAGACGTTCCCATTGAGACCTTCGACGTCATCATCACCGACGAGTGCCACCGCTCGATATACAACCTGTGGCGACAGGTGCTGGAGTACTTCGACGGCTTCCTCATAGGTCTGACGGCCACTCCATCCAAGCAGACCTTCGGCTTCTTCCAGCAGAACCTGGTCATGGAGTACAACCACCAGCAGGCGGTGGCCGACGGGGTGAACGTGGACTTCGACACCTACAGGATTCGCACTGATATAACCGAGCAGGGGTCGAAGGTGGAGGCCGGGTTCCACGTCGACCGGCGGGACCGTCTGACACGGAAGGTCCGGTGGGAGCAGTTGGAGGACGACTTGGCCTATACGCCCCCAACCAGCTTGACCGCGACGTGGTGGCGGAAGACCAGATTCGCACGGTCATCCAGACTTTTCGGGACCGGCTGTTCACGGAGATATTCCCCACCCGTCGGGACGTGCCTAAGACCATCATCTTCGCCAAGGACGACAGCCACGCCGACGACATCGTGCGTATCGTGCGGCAGGTGTTCGACAAGGGCAACGACTTCTGCCAGAAGATCACCTACAAGACCACCGGGGTGAAGCCGGAAGACCTGCTGGCCGCCTTCCGCAACAGCTATAACCCGCGCATAGTCGTGACAGTGGACATGATCGCCACAGGCACCGACATCAAGCCAGTGGAGGTCGTCTTCTTCATGCGCAACGTGCGGAGCCGCAATTTCTTCGAGCAGATGAAGGGGCGCGGCGTGCGCACTATCTCCGCCACCGACTTCAACGCGGTGACCCCGGACGCCCGCAACAAGGACCGCTTCGTGATCGTCGATGCGGTGGGCGTGACCGAGACCGAGCTGTCCGACTCCTACTCCCTGGACAGAAAGCCCACCGTGCCCTTCGACAAGCTGCTGGACCTGGTAAGCATGGGCGACCGGGACCCAGAGGCCCTCTCGTCTCTCGCCAGTCGCCTCGCACGACTGGACCGCCATCTTGCTCCCAAGGACCGCGACAGTATCGAAGCCGCCTCTCAGGGCGTGCCGCTCCAGACTCTCGTCTCTGGTCTGGTCAACGCCGCGGACCCTGACGCCGCCCTGGCTGCCGCCCGGCAGACAACGGGACAGGACGACCCGCCAGAATCGGCGGTTGCCGAGGCCCGGCGTCAACTGCTTGAGGACGCCGCCCGTCCGTTCGCTGCAAACCCAGACCTGCGGCAGCGGTTGGTGGACATCCATCGCTCCTACGAGCAGACCATCGACACGGTGAGCGCCGACAGCCTCATTGAGGCCGGTTTCTCCGACGACCAGGCAAAGGCAATCGTGCGGTCCTTCCGGGAGTACATTGAGGAACACCGGGACGAGATCACGGCCCTGCAGGCGCTCTACGGGAGTCCCTATAGGCAACGGCTGACCTACGCCGACATCAAGGCCCTGGCCGACGCCCTGGTATCGCCGCCGCGCTCTTGGACGACCGAGCGGCTGTGGGAGGCCCATCGGCAGTTGGACAAGTCAAAGGTGCGCGGCTCAGGCCAACGGACCCTGGCCGACATCGTGTCCGTGGTGCGCTACGCCATAGGCGGCGCCGACGAGCTGGCGCCCTTCGCCGAAGGCGTGCGTGAGCGCTTCAGGGGGCTGGCTGGCGATGCAGGAGACGGCCGGTCGCGCCTTCACTGAGGAGCAGGTACGCTGGCTGGAGGCCATCCGGGACCACATCGCGGGCAGCGTCAGCATGGCGATGGGCGACTTCCAGTACGCCCCCTTCAACCAGCAGGGCGGCCTCGGCAAGGTATACGAGCTGTTTGGAGAGGAGTTGGAGGGACTTCTTGGGGAGCTGAACGAGGCTCTGGTAGGGTAGCGCTAGCCCCTAGTGGCACAATCCCAATAGGACAAGGAGAGCACATAATGACGAACGTAGTGGAACTGCAAAAGGCCATCCTGGGCCTATCCGAGGCCGAATACACCGAACTGCGTCGCTGGCTGCTGGACGAAGACTGGGAGCGATGGGAGCGAGAGTTCGAGGAGGACGTGCGCGCGGGCAGGCTGGACGCGCTGGCGGCTGAGGCCTTGGAGGCCAAGGCCGATGGCCAACTCAAGGACTTTTAGGTGCACAGGACGGCCCCGCGTTTCTGGCGACACCTCCAAGAGTTGCCCGACCCGGTGCAAGAAACGGCTCGCCGCAACTTCGATCTCTTGAAGGCGAATCCCAGACACCCTTCGTTGCGGTTCAGAAACGTCGGACGCTACTGGTCAGCGCGAGTAAGCGCATCCTATAGAGCAGTGGCAATCCAGGACGGCGGAGACTTCATCTGGTTCTGGATCGGCGACCACGACGAGTACCTGCGGATCATTGGCCGGTAGGAGGTCAAGCGGATGAACAACAAAAACAGACTGCTACTGTCATTCGCAGCCACAATCCTCTTGTTAGTAACCGCGGGCTGCTGGGCCTCAGATGACAGGGTCGATACGCTTGAGCAAGATATACGTGTGATGCAAGCTCAAGTCTCCAGACAGGTACAACAGCAACAGAGTGTAGAGGCCGACGTGACTCAACGGCTTTCAGATCTTGATGAAAGGATGAGCGCAGCCGATCTGAGACTGATGGAACTCAAGATGGTTGATACTGAATTGTCGAAGTCAGATGATGATATCAAGAGTCGAATGTCTGAAATCGAGAGTCGACTTGATGAACGGGCAATCAACAGAATTCTCGTGATGCCGTTAACTTATGTTGTAGCAATAATGATATTGCTGATCGGCATACTGATTGGTGTCTGGGGTCATCACTGGAAGGTGCAAAGAGACCTCAAATGAAACCAAACGGGTGGACTTGGACCACACTCCAATCGGTCACATATCTACGCGGTTTAAAGGTCAAGCCTAATGATATGCCAGGTGCGCCGTTTGTTGGCCTAGAGCACATTGAGGCGCACTCTACGAAGATGCTGGGGACGGGCTACACGAGCGACGTCAAGAGTGCTGGCTCGTATTTTGCTCATGGGGATGTTCTGTACGGCAGGCTCCGTCCCTATCTGAACAAGGTGTACAGGGCAGGATTCGAGGGGCTTGCTTCAGGTGAGTTCATTGTATTTCAAGAGCATCCCTACCTTAACAATGCTTACCTCAAGTATTTCCTGAACCAAGCGGAGTTTGTCCATTATGCTACTCGGCTCAACACTGGCGACAGACCGCGGGTCGATTTTGGCCAACTTGCTGGCTACACCTTTCCCCTGCCCCCCCTCTCAGAACAACACCGCATCGTGGCGGAGATCGAGAAGCAGTTCACCCGGCTGGACGCCTCTGTTGCTGCGCTGAAGCGGGTCCAGGCCAACCTGAAACGGTACCGGGCCAGCGTCCTCAAGGCCGCCTGTGAAGGCAAGCTAGTCCCCACCGAGGCGGAGCTTGCCCGGTCCGAGGGCCGCGATTACGAGCACACCGACCTACTCCTGGAGCGCATCCTGGCCGAACGCCGCGCCCGGTGGGAGGCCCAAGAGAAGCGTCGCGGCAAGTACGTGGAGCCTGTCGCGCCGGACACCTCCGACCTGCCGGAGTTGCCGGAGGGGTGGGTGTGGAGCAGCATGGGCCAGAGCTTTGACGTTTATATTGGGTCCACGCCCAAGAGAGCCAAATTAGAATACTGGAATGGAGACATTGCCTGGGTGAGTAGCAGCGAGGTGGCATTTAGCAGAATTAAGTGCACACGAGAGTACATAACAGAGGAAGGACTAAGAAACAGCAGCTTATATGTACATCCAGAGGGCACCGTCCTATTGGGCATGATAGGAGAGGGCAAAACAAGAGGACAGGTTTCAATACTGGACATACCAGCTTGCAATAGTCAGAACTCCGCCGCGATCAGGGTTTCTGAGCCCGGGTTTCCTCCTGAGTATGTCTTTTACTACCTTTGGAGTCAGTATGAAGCTACGCGACAAATCGGATCGGGCAACAACCAACCTGCACTGAACAAGTCACGCGTCCAAGAGATCGCGTTCCCCCTCCCACCTTTGGCCGAGCAGCGCCGCATCATCGCCGATGTTGAACGTCGCCTATCGGTTGTGCAGCAGGCCGAAGGCGCGGTGGAGGCTAGCCTGAAGCGGGCCGAGCGATTGCGGCAGAGCATCCTCAAACAGGCGTTCATCGGTAAACTCGTCCCTCAAGACCCCAGCGACGAGCCTGCTTCGGCGCTGCTGGAGCGCATCCGAGTAGAGCGTGAGGCATCTCATGCCGATGCCAAGAACAGCCGTCAGACCAGACCACGCCGGGGTAAGTCGCTCTCCGCAAGGCAACTCGCGCTCCGAGAGGGGAATCCATGACCACCTCCGCCGCCGTCGGCCAAAAGCTGTGGAACTACTGCAACATTCTGCGGGACGCCGGGCTGTCCTACGGCGACTACCTGGAGCAGCTTACCTACCTCATCTTCCTCAAGATGATGGACGAGCGGAGCCGCCCGCCCTACACCCTACTGCCGGACTATCAGCCACCACCCATCCCTGAAGGCTACGGCTGGCCCAGCCTGATGGCGCGGGACGGCGACGAGTTGGAGACCCACTACCGCCACATACTCGAAACCCTGGCCCGCCAGCCCGGCACGCTCGGCGTCATATTCCGCAAGGCCCAGAACAAGATTCAGGAGCCGGCCATGCTCACCCGGCTGGTTCGGGAGCTCATCAACAGCGAGAATTGGCTGTCCCTGAGCGCCGACGTGAAGGGCGACGCCTATGAGTCGCTGCTGGAGCGGAACGCGCAAGATGTGAAGACCGGCGCAGGACAGTACTTCACTCCTCGCCCCCTGATTCAGGCCATCGTAGACGTCATGCGCCCGGAGCCCGGCTCCACCATCTGCGACCCCGCTTGCGGTACCGGGGGCTTCCTGCTGACGACTCACGACTACATAGTCAGGCACAACATTGACATGAACCAAGGTCAGAAGGAACACCTGAAGAGCAACGCTCTCCACGGATGGGAGATCGTGGACAGCGCCGCCCGGCTCGGCGTCATGAACCTGTACCTTCACGGCATCGGCGGGGATGAGACGAACATCGTGGTCGATGACAGCCTCCGCAGTCTCCCGAGCAGTAGGTTCGACATGGTGTTGACCAATCCGCCTTTCGGACGCAAGTCCAGCCTCACTTTTGTCAACAGCGAGGGAGAACCAGAGCGGGAGAGCCTTATCGTAGAGCGTCCCGACTTCTGGACCACGACCAGCAACAAGCAGCTCAACTTCCTGCAACACGTGCGGTCCCTACTGAAGATTCACGGGCGAGCGGCCATCGTGGTGCCAGACAACGTGCTGTTCGAGGGTGGCGCAGGGGAGACGGTGCGGCGACACCTGCTTGGCGAGTGCGACGCACACACCCTGCTGCGTCTGCCTACCGGGGTCTTCTATGCCCAGGGGGTCAAGGCCAACGTGCTCTTCTTCGACCGCAAGCCCGCCAGGGAGACCCCGTGGACCCGCGACCTGTGGATATACGACCTGCGCACCAACCGGCGCTTTACCCTCAAGACCAACCCGCTGAGCCGTGCCGACCTTGACGACTTCGTAACCTGCTACAACCAAGAGGCTCGTCACGAGCGCCAGGAGACCGAACGCTTCCGCCGCTTCAGCTACGGGGACTTAGTGAAGCGGGATAAAGCGAGCCTAGACATCTTCTGGCTTCGTGACGACAGCACGGAAGACTCGGCCAATCTCCCCCCGCCGGACCTGATCGCAGTGGAGATTGTGGAAGATCTCCGCGCCGCCTTGGAGCAGTTCGAGGAGATTGCGGCGGACCTGTTGCCAGAGACTATGACTACGGCTGGTTAGATTGGCTGCTGGGGCTTGCGGCCGCCTGCCGAGTGGCAAGCCAGGCGGCCTTGAGTTGCTTTGGCTACCTCTACCACGGACTCAGCCCAGGAAGGTAGCGACTGCTGCCCTCCCGTACACCGACACTGCCATGTGACGGCTGCGCAGATGCCCCTCATTTGCTACGCTCGACCCATGGCGCTCTCAGACCGACAACTGCTCCACCACCTCAGCCGGATGCCGTTCATCGACACCGCGGAGCTGGCGTGCGTCCTCGGCGAAGCCCACGCGACCGTCCACCGAGCCCTGGCCGGCCTGCTGGCCGACGGCGTCGTCGGGAGGGTGAGCCACGGGACCGCGCACCTGCCTTCGAGCCGCCGGCACTACCTGACAGCCAAGGGCATCGTCGAGGCCGCAGGCGTTCTGGGCTTCGACACGCCCTCGGACTTCGTCCGCGCCTACCCGGCGTCTAGGGAGTGGCTCACGCTGATTATCCGCCGGATGGACGCGGTGGCCGCCGTCTACCGCCTTGCCGCCTCGATGTCTCCTGGCATCGAGGCGCTCCGGTCTCGCGTGGAGTTCCACCGCCGGGGCCGCTTCGACGCCACCATCACCCTCCACGCCGGCCGCAGCTTCGGCGTAGTGCGCCAGGGTCTGGCCCTGCGTCGCCGGTCACTCTACGACCGGTTGAGGGCCATAGCGGAGTACGACTACACGCGCCGGCCCGACACCGTCCTGGTCCTGACGCCCAGCGTCTGGGAGCAGCGGCTGACGACGAGGTTCTGCGTGGACCTGAATCTCAGCGACTGCTTCGTCGCCGTGGAGTCGAGGGACGCGCTCGAAAGCCGGCATCTACGCCTGTGGCGGCTCCCCTCGTTCTGGTGTGGATGCGGAGCTGCCTGCGACTCGTTCTTCTACACGGGCCACGACCAAAGGGCGCTCTATGGCGCGCTCGAAGCTCTCGGCTACCCTCGACACGACATGACCGCCGTGTTTCTCGAAGCCTACGGCTTCCAGCCTGGCGGAGATAAGAGCGCAGAGCTACGGGCTGTGGTAGCAAGGCGTTGGCTGTGAGCGCCCCTGCGCTGTCAAGCCTTCCAGACTATCCTACTCCGACCCCAATGGCGGGCGTGGAGAGTTTCGAACGCCCATGCGGTCGTTGGGGGGCAGACCAGCTTGCCGCTTGGCGGACACACGCACCCAGAGGCACGGACGGGCCCTGCTCGCAACAGGGGCCGTCAGCATCGTCTCTCGTGCGGTAGGAGGCGTAACCCTGAGCGGGTCACGGTTTTCGGACTTCCCCAAAGAAGTTCGAACTGACGAGCTAGGGATTCCCGCGCGTGCTTGCACCAAGGACTGTCCGCCCAGGGCAACTCGGAGTTCATCACCGTGCTGAAGGTGGTACGCTTCCTTGGGTCTCCGGCTTCCGGTCACTCCGACTGCGGACTGGCCCAACCACTAGCAGCATCGAGGGAAGGCAACAGCGCAGAAACCTAATCTATCTGAGGTCTACATGAAACTCGCGTTAATCGATGGTCAGAGAGCGGAACCATCTCCGCTTCTCAGGGCAAGGTGCGCCTACTGCGGCAGTGAAATGATAGCTAAGTGTGGCCAAGTAAAGATGTGGCACTGGGCACATAAGAGTAAAGCTAGTTGTGATCCTTGGTGGGAATCAGAGACTGAATGGCATAGAAGTTGGAAGGATCAATTTCCGACGGATTGGCAGGAATTCATGCATATCGACCAAGCCAGTGGCGAGAAACACATAGCGGATGTCAAGACTCCCTTCGGTCTAGTGATTGAATTCCAACACTCCCCCATTGAACAAATGGAGGTGGAGAGTCGTGAGACATTCTACGGGAACATGATATGGATTGTGGACGGCGACAGGGGATCGCTGGATCTGGATTATTTCAGGATGGGGCTCTCAACTGCGGCACCCGCCAGTTTTGTTCCTCTCGCTTACCACTTGAAGTGGTGGGGCACGAGTAGGCTATTGCACAACTGGACAAAATCCACCGTACCCGTTTATCTTGACTTTGGAGATGAGGAAGCTCTCTGGAAACTTGTTCGTTTTGACATTGATGCAAACTTGGGCATCGTCATGCCCACCACTCGTGAGTGGCTCGTTGAGGCATGTTTAAACGGCAAGCCCATCCCCTCGGTTGCAGCCGATGAGAATGACCCGCTGACATATCAACGGCAATGGGTTGAGGTTCATTGAGGAACAACTCCGAGTCCCAGGCTTCACCTCCAATAGAGGTGGGCTGGACAGGATTGAGGCTCGAGAACGGCACGTGCTGGTCCATGGAGGAGAACAGCGCCTGATCCCCGTAGGCAGCGTGCTGGGGCCATGTCGAGAATCGGAGGTAGGACGAAGTTGCCGATGCGGTGCTATCCTGCCCGCTCAGGGAGCAGCCGCCAATCAGCTCCGCTCGTACGAGGAGAATCGAATGCCCACGTTTGACATCCTTCCGATGAACGAAGCCCGCGCGAACAGCGCAACCGGGCAGCGCGCCGCGCTGCTTCAAGAATACATCGGGTACATCCGGAGCGTATCCCCCGGACTAGCGGGTAAGCTTGAGCCCGGAGAGGGCGAGACGACTCAGGCGATCAGGCGGAGGCTTGCTGCAGCGGCTGAAGCGCTGGGGACGGAACTGCAGGTCCGCCGTACCGCCGGCACCATCTACTTCTGGGCGCCAGATGCCCCGCGCCGCGGCAGGCCCCGCAAGAACCCGGCCGCGTAACCTACTACCGCAGGTAGTCGGCGCCGTCGGAGTCGAGCCGTGGGGTTCGTGACCCTGAATCTTATGGCGCTGGGCAAGGCGAGGTCGGAGGCCGCATGACGATACGGCTGGTGGATGAAGGATGGCGTAGGGAACTGGCTGAGGCTGCGCGCGCCGACGCCAGTGAACTTCGTATCATCTGCCCGTTCATCAAAGTGGGCGCCCTTGAGGGTCTATTGTCTCGCCAGCCCGTCAACGTCCAGGTCATCACCCGGTTCAACCTCGCCGACTTTGCTGAAGGCGTCAGCGACATCGCCGTCCTCCAAAGGCTACTCGACATCAACGCTCGCGTTCGCGGCGTGCGCAACCTTCACGCCAAGGCGCGATGGATGAGCCCGTCCGCTGGGTCTCGAAAGCGGAGGCGGCGCAGGAGTTGGAGATATCCCTCTCGACCCTGGACCGGATGATCAGGAAGGGAGGGGTCGAGGTTGCCAGAGAGGGCCGCCGGGTTTACGTGCGGATGCACGGGCCGGAGTACCTGAGCGACGAGGAGCTGCTGCATCGGGCCTTGGACAGGGCCGAGGAGCTTCGACAGACAGCGCTGGACTGGGAGAGCGCCGCCTGGAAGCTGGAGCAGGAACGGGATGAGGCTCGGGAGGCCGCAACCGCCAGCAGAGACGCATACGAGGAGTTGACGGCAGCGTATCGCAAGGAGCGCGCCGCGCACGGGAGGACGAGGCGAGTGGCTTTCCGGCTCGCCCTGGTCGCGGTCACGTTGTTCGCGCTGCTAGTCATCAGCGTTCTGGCTACGTGGAGACTGGTCAGGTAGGGGTCCACCGGATTGGCCGATGCGCAAGGCTGGAATAACCCTAAGGCAATAGCTCTGTGATTGCCATCGTGGTGGCGGTCCTAGCGCTGGCGGGCTTGGCCGCGTGGCTTCTGCGATGACGAGTTCAGATCCTCTTTGCTGTTCACCGACTAGCCTCCCGTCCTCTCCGCGGAACACTAAGCAGTATTGAGGACAACACGCCCGGTGCGGTCGAAGGGCGGAGAGGGAATGGCCCGGTAGACATCCAACACCTCATCGGCAAGTTCAAAGCGGCCCGTCAGCGCATCTATCGCCGACTGCACGATGAGAGAGGCACATGCCGATACCGCTGTGGGCGGAGCGTTGTTGACGGGTGCCGAGCAACCCAGCTGAGATGTGGCGAAGTCCTCCCACCCGTCGCCTGCAGGTATGGGAGGGTATCGCGTCAGGTCGCCGCGTTGGTGGATTGGCGTATCGCTCGGCAACGCCTGCCGCTGCACCCGACCGATGCGGCCGCCTCTGTAGAGTGCTCCCGAGATCAACGGTGTTCGCGTGCCCTCGAGCAGCGTAGCCAGCGAGAGAACCAGGGCCTCGTTGCCTGTGGTGTCGATGACGATGTCGGCGCTGCCTACGCGTTCACTCATCTGGCTCGGGGTGCGAGGGTGCTCCGTGAAGCCGGTGGCCTCCGTCCACGGAGCGTGATTCGCGATGGCGGCCTGGACCGCATGCGCCTTGGAAGCTCCGACGAGGTTGTGGCCAGCCACGTGCCGCACCACGTTGCCCGGCAGCAGCACGTCAGAGTCGACGATATCCAGGAAGCCTACACCGCTCTCCGCGAGCAGCGTCGCGGTGTGGCCACCCAAGGCTCCGGCTCCGAACAGGGCGACCTTGCGGGTACGCAACGCCGTGGCGTCGGGTCCCGCGCGCAGGATGAGGCTGTCTTCGTCATTGGGCCCTGCCTGCACGGCGATTGCATCCACCTCGTTTCCCGTTCCCTTGCATGCCATCACCAACAGGTCGGTCTGGGCGTGGCGCTCCCAGCAGAAGAGGATGAAGTCCCTTCCTCCGCTGGGGAGGAGGGGTTCGGGCCGTCCCCGTTCGCCCAACGCCTTCTTCAGATTCCTCCTCTGCGGCCTCGATAAGCGGGGCGGGACCTCGGAGAAGCGCCGCGGCGGTGGCGTGCTCAGTTCGCCTACATGAAACCACAGCCCGCGCAGCTGGTTGGCCCCGCTTCTTCGCCCAGGCGAGATGTCAACGCGCAATGGACTCGGGTTGACCACCGCGTGGCATTCGCCCCAGCTACCGGCGCTGATGCCAAGCTGCGGCAGGTTGAAGGTCGCCACGAGAGCATTGTTGGGCGAGAAGTTCAAGAAGGCGTCTTGGGCGAGCTGGTCGTCCTCCCAGCCGTGCTCTGCATTCCCGCACCACTCCACGATTCTGGAGAACAATCCCTCAACTGTCGTCCACCTGCGGCTGAAATCTCCCTCGCGCCACATGCACACAAAGCCGCCAGGGGTTGAATGGTTGGTGTTAAGCCCTTGGACAAAGAGCGCGGGTGGCTGGAACGGCCATCCTGGCGCGATGACGATATCCATCGTTTCGGCGTCGGTGAGCGCCTTGAAGGCGGGATGGATCCCTCCGGTCCATCGGGGCGGGTTGGAACCGGCGATGAGCTCAAACCCACCGGCCGCGAGTTCCGCGCTGAACCGCTCGAACGATTCGAGGTGGAAGTACTGCTCCATAGTCATGGCCTATCCGAACCTGTCTGCCTCTCTTGGCCTCTGGGCCACCGGTATTCCTCCGGCTGTACTGCCACCTGCACGGGTCGACGGCCCACCGGGCGGGCGATTCGCACTGCCTCCCTGACGGCCATTCCCGCTGCCGCCGCCACGGGAGCCTCTTCCGAAACCCTCGCCGAACAGTGCTTGCCAGCCCTTGATGGCCTCCTCGCTGGACGGTTCTCGGGCTGTTCGCCGTGCGGTTTCTGTGTGGGAGTGGACCTTGCTCCTGAAGTTGGCGTACTTGGCCTGGTCCCAGTGCCGGTTGAACGTCTCCGTCGGCAGGACGGGATTCCTGATCGAGGGCATGTTCGGATGCTGCTGGAGGTAGTTATCCATCCTAGACAGGATGGTAACCAAGGTGTCGGCCACCGTGCCGACACCCTCGGTTCCCTTGTCGGACGCGTAAATGGCATTGCCGGCGAGAGTGGTCAGCAGAATCGACTTGACGGTGTAGTTGTTCTTGTGGTCGCGGAGGTACTTGAGCAACCTGACCACCCGCTTCAGGTTGCCCCCGGTGATGCGGTTCTTCTCATTGAACCAGTCTCTGTACCCGGTTCCGTCAGTTTCCTCGAACCGATCGGTCGTGCGGTTGCATACGTAGTGCTTCCCGCCAAAGGTAACTCGGGGTACTACATCCAAATGAAAGTAACCGGCGTAGTCGACGGTGACGCAGCGGGTCTTGAGCCGGAGTTTGTCGGCGTAGGTCTCGTTGCTGCGGAGCGTGCCGTGGACAGCGTCCAGGTAGTCCTTGGCCCGCCAGGACGGGTTGGGGTTCATCACAACCTGGATGTCGGCGTCGTACTCGTCGTTGTCGTCGACCGGCTTGATGAGCGTCCCGATCGCGTAGGAACCCTGCGGCTCCATTTTCTGATAGCCGGGCAGATGTTCCTTGAGGTAAGTGTCCACCGCTCCGACGGCGGTCTCCAGTCGGTCAAGTCGCGCCTGGTTGAGATTGACTTCATCCCTGAGGAAGTCCCGGAATTCCTGGTCGTTCTTGGTCATCGTGCGCTCCTTTGGCCTAAGGCTTGTGCTGGGTGGCCCTACGGTGAGGGCGTGCTAGAGGACGTGGCCCGGTTCACCGTCACGTCCTCCTCAGATTCTTCAGGATGGCCTGGCTGTGGTAGGTGAAGTCCCTTGCCGCCAGGGCGCTGAGGTTGTCGAGGTGCTCGGTATCGTCTAGGTCCCACGCCTCGATCTCCGGGTCCAGTCTCAGATACCTGTCCGCCAGGAGCAGCTGCGCCATATTCGCTGACGCCTGAGATTGCAGCCCGAGCACGTAGGCAACCAGCTTGCGGTGTCCCCAGCCGGTCATGAGTCCCCAACGCTTGCGCTTGCGATAGAGGTTCACCGAGTGGCCGGTACCGATGGAGAGAATGTGCACCTGCTCAACGCGCTGCCCGAACTTGGAGGCGGCTTCGGTGAGGGCTATCATGGACGGATTGTTCGCCCACAGGCCGCCGTCGGCCAGGAGAAGGTCACCGACCGGCACGGGGTCGAAGTAGGTGGGGGCCGCACAGGACGCGACAATGGCGTCGCCCAGAATGATGTCCGCGTCCCTGACATAGGGCTCTCCGAGGTCCTTCAGGTAGCGGGACTTGAAGACATGCACGCCGCCGGTGGAGATATCGGAGCTCGTGATCATCAGCGGAGTGGTGATTTCCCCCAGCGTCACGCGCGAGACGCGGTTCCGGACCACTTGCTCGAGAGGGTGCAGCGCGTACTTGCTTCTGACGTGGAAGGAGCCCAACCGTCTCTTCCGGAAGATGCGCGCCGCCTCCGAGTGGAAGAGGTCGACGACCTGGGTCATGGGGATGCCCACCGCGGCCGCGCCTGCGATGATCGATCCGGTGCTGGTGCCTGCGATGAGGTCGAAGCTCTCCTTCACGGGAGCGCCGAGGGCCTGCTCGATGCTCGCAAGCAACTGAGCAGGATAGATGCCCCTCGCACCGCCGCCGTCGAGGGCCAGGATGTGGAATGTGCCGTTCCGGTTCATGGGCGTTCGTGCCTTCTCTATACAGGCCAGCAGATAGATGCATTGTATCTCAACTCAACATCGGGCCGCAACAAGTTCTTCACGGCACCAGTCGCATCTGGCCGTCGTACTCCTGGCGCGACGGGTGAATCTGCCCATCCTCGGCGACGTAGAGTCGATTCAGCTGCTCTAGCCTTATCCGTAGCGCGGTGATGGTCACCTGGAAGAGGTCACGCAGTCCGTAGAGGGCGGGCCAGCTCAGTAGGTCTACATCTGTGGTCACCTCTGAGAGCAGCTGTGAGGGCATCAGCAGGAACCCCATGAACTTGTGAGCCTCGGCCTCCCGTGGTTCCTGGCTCGTTCTGGAGTAGTGGAAGAGGCAGTTGAAGTGGTAGTCGAACTCGGGCAAGGGTTGTTGAGCCAGAAGCGCTTGGTCAACGTGTGCCACCCAGTGCCCCGCCTCGTGCGCCAAGACCGTGTAATAGAGGCCTGGCGTCCCGTCGATGAGGCTTCGCCGGCTCTCATTGAAGAGCACTGTCTTGGAGCATGGATCAAGGGTGGCTAGGATGGATTGGTTTTGTCGCTCGGGGACGGTGTCCCATACGATGTTGAGGTCGAGCACATCCTCCACGATGCGCTCTATCGGTACTGGAGGGCTGGCGATCAGTCCACGGAAGGATTCATAGCGGCCCAAGAGGCGGTACGCCATCTCTTCGATCTGGAGGTCGGATAGGAACGGGGTCGTCATCGCTGCCGGGACCGCCGTCCCTGCAAGAGTCTCTGCCAGTCTGCAGCCGAGCGGACGTCGTCGCCGATTGACCTGAGCAACTGGACGGCACCCGGGTTCCTGGACAGCGTCGCCGCCAGGTCTGAAGGAATCTTGCCGGCCGAGGTAATCAACTCGTCGCCCAGCTCTGTCTCGTCCCGCTCAAGCACGACGGCCAACTCGCGGGCAATGTTCTTGATGACGGATTCACTGGGCGGATCGACGCGTCCATTCTCAATCTTGCTGAGGTATGTGAAGTCCACTCCGATTCTTTCCGCCAGATCCCGCTGGCTCATCTGGGCTTCCTTCCGCAGTGATCGCAGACGCTCGCGGAACAGCATTTCCGTCACCTCTCCTGAAACGTAGGCCATCGTTGAGTTGATTGTCAATGACAAATACGTGACGGCCATTTTGAGAAATGTGGGCCTTTCCCTCACTATGCCGCAGGAGCTTACGTATTGCGGCGTACCGGACAATGCGGCCGGGCGACGGCGGGACGGGTTTCGCCCTGCCGAGAGTGCTTGTGGGCTTGTACGTGTCTTGCGCCGGAACAACTAACTAACTATAATAGGATGAACGATCAGATCGAGCGCGAAGCGATGGAGGCTCGGCATGGCGATAGACCGGGACCAGAAGTACCGGGAGATGGTGGTGCGGGGCAAGTATCAGGGGCTGTATGCGCATCTGTGCGGCCTTCGGGCTCAGGAGTGGAGGACCTCCTTCGGCGAGATCGAGTCGATCATAGGCTTCGAGCTGCCCGCGTCGGCGCGTCTTCACCGGCCTTGGTGGGGAAACCAGAGCAGCGGCAACGGTCATAGCCAGTCTCTGGCCTGGAGTGTCGCCGGATGGGAGACGGCGGAAGTCGACATGGACGCTGAGACGCTGCTGCTCAGGCAGAAGCGCCCGGAGGCCGTTCTCGGGTTTAATCTCGACGAGGCGTGGCCCGTCCACCGTGCGGGGGCGTGGCCGGAGGGCCTCAGCCTCAGACGGGAGGACCTGTACGAGGAGCGGGTGTAGCCAGCCTGATGTTCGTAGACACCAACGTCCTCGTGAAGGCCCGCATCCTTGAAGCCCCCGACCACGACATCGCCAGGTCACGACTGAGGCGCGCCTTGCAGGACCGAGAACCGATGCGGATCAGCCGTCAGGTCTTACGCGAGTACCTGGCGGTGGTCACCCGCCCGCAGACTTGGCCCATCGCCATCACACGGGAGGAAGCGCTCGCTGACATCGAGGCGTTGATGAGCGGCTTCGAGATACTTGAAGATGGCCCAGCGGTGACTGCGTCGTTGATGGCGCTGTGTCGCGCAGTCTCCGTAGGAGGACGGCAGATCCACGACGCCAACATCGTCGCAACGATGCTGGCGCATGGAGAGCGCAGGCTGCTGACGTTCAACACCGCAGACTTTCGCCGTTACGGCGACCGCATCGAGTTGGTGGGCGGTTAGCAGAATCGCAGCTCACCGACTTGAGCGGAACCCGAAGAAGCAAGAGCAAAGGAAGAGACCATGAAGCAGCATCAACCCTTGACGCCGGCGGCGCTCTATGCGCGGGTGTCCAGCGACCGGCAGGACGTGGACCTCTCGGTCGCAGCCCAGCTGAGGGCGCTCCGGGACTACGCCAAAGCCAACGGCTACGTCGTGGCCCGCGAGTACGTCGACGAGGCCGAGAGCGGCCGTGTGGCGGATAGGCCCCAGTTCCGGGAGATGATCGAGGAGGGCGGCCAGCCGAAGGCGCCCTTCCAGGTCATCCTGGTCTGGAAGTTCTCCCGCTTCACCCGCAAGCGCGAACACGCAGTCGCCTTCAAGGCCATGCTCCGGCGCAAGGGCGTCCGGGTGGTGTCCATCACCGAGCACGCCGACGACTCGCCCACCGGCAAGCTCATGGAGGCCATCATCGAGAGCGTGGACGAGTTCTACAGCGAGAACTTGGCCCAGGAGGTTACGCGGGGGATGCGGGAGGCTGCGTCCCGCGGCTTCTTCCTCGGCCCGAAGGCCCCCTTCGGCTACAAGCGGGTCAAGGTCGCCGACGGGGCGAAGGAGCGTCCCACCTTGGAGGTTGACCCGGACACCGCCCCCATCGTGCGGGAGATGTTCGAGAGTTCCCTACGGGGCAACGGCCTGAAGGAGATATGCCAGGAGCTGAACGGCCGGGGCGTCACCAATAGGGGAAACCGCTGGTACAAGGGCGGCCTCCACTACCTGCTGACCAACGAGGCCTACACCGGCGCCGCCGTCTGGGGCCGGACCACCAAGGGAGAGCAGGCCGCCGACCCCGTGCGGGTGGAAGGGGCCTGGCCCGCGCTGGTGTCCAAGGAGATGTTCGAGGCCGTCCGTCGGGGCATGAAGGAGCGGGCGCCGGTGGTGCAGCGGCCGGGACGGGTGGGCAGCAAGTTCCTGCTGAGCGGGCTGCTGCGCTGCGGGGTGTGCGGCAAGCCCTACGCCGGCCAGGGAGCCAAGAGCGGTCAGTTCGCCTACTACATCTGCGGCACCCTGTACCGGGAGGGGGCCGGGGCCTGCACGGCCCGCTACCTGAACGCGCCAAGGGTGGAGGAGTTCATCGTCCGGAAGGTCAGGGACCGCATCCTGACCGACGAGACCGTCACCGAACTGGTGACCTTGGTGGCCGAGGAGATTGACGCAATGGCCGGGGAGTTGGGTGGCAGGCTGAAGGCGATCGACGCAGAGCTTACCGATGTGGGGAGCAGGCTGGAGCGGCTGTACGAGGCCCTGGAGACGAAGCAGCTGACCATAGAGGCGTTGTCGCCCCGCATCCTGTCCCTGCGCTCCCGCCAGGACCAGCTGTCGGCGGCGCGGGAGGAGGCCGCGAATCAGTTGGAGCAGCGGAGGGTGGAGTTGCCCACGACGGCGGAGATCAGGGGGTACGTCGCCGACTTCCGCACGTTCCTGCAAGAGGGGACGTTCCCGGAGCGGAAGGCCCTCATCCGTAACTTCGTGAAGGGCATCGAGATCTCGGGAGACGAGGTCGTGCTCACGTACACCATCCCCATGCCGTCGGACGGGGTGACCAGTGAGGCGGCCTCGGTTCTCGATTTCGTCCAGTCCGGCCCACCATCACGTACCGAACTGCGAACTCGCCCAGTTAGGGCGATCTCTGCGGCGTCCGCTCCACCTATGGGAGAGTCCTCCGGCGTGGGTATGGAGTAGACGATGGCGGCCTTGCCGGGCTTGACCTCGATCTCCTTGACGAAGGAGTGGACGAACGCCCTGGTCTGAGTCAGCTCGCTGGTCTTGAGGAACGCGCTCATGTCCTCGGCGAAGGTGGCGATGGTGTCGGCGCTGTCCAGGAACTGCCGCCGGTCCTTGAGCAGCCTTCTCGCCTCCTCTGCGGCGACCTCCAGCTTCTCCTTGCGGTCCCGGTGCTCCTTGATGCGCTCGGAGGCGTCGGCCATCTCGATGTCGGTGGTCTCGATGACCTGCCAGATGCGGCCCAGCCGCCGCTTGACCTCCTCAAGCTCTTCCTCGATGCTCTCCAGCCGCTCCCGCTGCTCGCTGGCCACCCCGTCCATCTCCTCGTCCAGCAGCTTCACCAGGTCGCGGATGTTGGACTCGGTGAGGATGTTGGCCCGAATCTCATCGACGATGAGCTTCTCGAAGGTCTTGGCGTTGAGCCGGGGGGTCTTGCAGGTCCCACTGCCCCGCTTGAGGAGGGAGTGGCAGACGTAGTAGGTGTACTTGCCGCTCTTGGCCTCGGCGGCGGTCATGGCCTTGCCGCAGGTCTCGCACTTGAGCAGGCCGCTGAGCAGGTAGGGGCTGGAAGCCCGGCGGGGGTTCACCTGCTTGGGGGCGCGGGACCCGAGCAGCTTCTTGGCCTGGCGAAACTCCCGCTTGCTGACTATGGCGGGATGTGCGTCCTCCACCCGCACCGGCTCGGCCTTGTCCTTGGCCTTGATTCCCCAGACCACGGCTCCCGTATACGCCTCGTTGGCGAGCATGGTGTGGATGGTGGTCTTCAGCCACTTCTTTCCGTTGGTGGTGGGGATGCCCTCGGCGTTGAGGGTCTTGGTCACGTCGAGGATGCTCTTGCCCTGGAGCACCAGGTCGAAGATGCGGCGGACCACGGCGTCAGCGGGGGGATTCAGCTCCAGCGTGGGCCGCTTCTTCGGCCCGTCCTGGACGTAGACCCTCTTGTAGCCGTAGGGGGCGTAGCTGGTGACCCAGAAGCCCCTGGACGCGGCCTCGCGCATCCCCCGCGTAACCTCTTGGGCAAGATTCTCCGAGTAAAATTCGTCCACGCTCTCGATGATGGCCTCAAGGAGCTTGCCGGTGGGGGTGTCGTCGGCCTGCTCGGTAATGGACACCACGCGGACGCCCCTGCGCCGGAGCATGGCCTTGAAGGCAACGGCGTGCTCGCGCTTGCGGGTGAAGCGGGAGAACTTCCAGACGAGGATCTCCTGGAAGGGGGCCTCGGGCTTGCTGGCCTCGTTCAGCATCTTTTGGAACTGGGGCCGGTCGGCGATGCGCCCGCTCTCGGCCTCGTCCACGTACTCACGGGCGACCAGGTAGCCGTGCTTCTGGGCGTAGTCCCGGAGCGCCCGTAGCTGGGCCGACACCGACAGGTCCACGTCCTGGCGGTCGCTGGAGACCCTGGCGTAGAGGGCCACGGGGGTCATATCAAATCGCTCGTTCATCGGTCTGTCCTCCTTGTCTCTTCCTGTTCGGCCTGGCCGGCTTTCAACCGTTCCAGCCGCTCCCGTCTGCGCCACTCGCGTTCCTCCATGTACAGGCGGATGGCCTCCCGCAGCAACTCGCTGACGGTGCCACCGATCGAGTCGACGACTAGCTCTTGCGTCCTCTTGTTCCAAGAATGTTGATAAAGGAACCACTGTGTAAGCCAGATTTAGCAGTGCCTTGTTGTACACACCGCCAATAGGGTCGTAGGACCAAATGAATGCGGTGAATAGAACAAAGCCTAGGGTGCTAACCCAGAAGGTGATCCCAGCTCGCTGGCGGAGTTCTGTCCAAGAGGGGCGACGTACTCTCACTACCTTTCTCCACACTCGACGCATCTGCGAGTTTTTGAGCGTAGATATAAATTCAGCAGCAGAGTGTATAGGGTCAGGAGATATCGGACAAGGCCTCCTTTCCCGTTGCATTAGTGTTGAGCCAGTGGTGATAGAACTGGTCCGGGGTCTTGTAACCAAGGGCTTGATGGGGACGCACCGTTTCGTAGGTGCGATTCCAGGCCAGGAGGGCCTGTTGTAGCCCGCCCAGGTCAGCGGGGAGATCCTCCACCTGGTAGAACTCCTCCTCGTCGGTGCGGAAGCTTCGCTCAATGCGCCCGTTGCCCTGAGGGTAGTTGGGCCGGTTGAAGTAGTGGGTCAACTGGAGTTCTGCGATCGCAGCTCCGAACTCCTTCAGGAACTCGCTTCCCCCGTCCGACTGTATGGCTTGGACATGGAAGGGGAACTGGGTCACCACCTGCCTCAAGAACTCTGCGCCATGGTGGCTGGTAAGCCGCGGCGCCAAGGCCACCACCCTCTTGCGGGTGAAGTAGTCCACAGCCCCAAACTGGTACACCATCTTTCCATTGCCCAGGGCCACATGCTTGCTGTCCATTTGCACCAGCGCTCCGGGACTGTCCACTACTAACTCCTTGGGCCGTCGTAGCCTCTTGTGTTGCCACCTGACGGCCTTGCGGGGTTGTACTGCTTCACGGAGTACCCCACGCGCCTTGAGACGACCTATCACCCTGTCTATGCTCTTGGCCGAGATGGTTATTCCCTCCTCAGACAATAGTACCCGTAGCTTCTCCCGCCCCCAGCGGGGATAACGCTCCCTGACGGCCCGGACCCTCTCTACCACCTCCAACGAAGCCTGTGGCTGTCTCACCCTCCTGGGTCTCCTGCTCTTCGGTTCCAACCCTCTCAATCCACCAGTGTGGTAGGCTCGCACCCACCGACTTATGGTGTCAGGGCTGTACCCAAAATGACGGGCTGTCAGACGCATCTTCCCTTCATGTTCCTCACACCATCGCACTACTTTCCATCGGCGCTTGGCTTCCGTTGAGGGCTCCGCCGGGAGCCGTGCCAATCTCGCCGCTCCCGGCAGTATGGCCCCATATACGCTCATCTTGACACCAGCATACCTCCCTTTCATCTCTCTCGCTGGTGTCCGATATCTATCTGACCCTAATCAAGAGCCGCAAAGATCACGAGGCATGGCGAGTACCTGCTTGAGTTGTAGGCTCCACTTCACTTACATCACTCCCGTTCGTCTATTCGTTTGAATAGCATTCACACTCAACTACCTGGGACCCGCCGCCACCGGCTGCCGCCTGCGCGCCGGGAGGTCGGATGCGACCAGCTGGGGGCCGAGGACGGCCCGGTCGCTGTCGGGCACGGCGACGACCACGACCTTCGCGAGCCGCCCCTTCCAGAGAACGGGCCGGGCTATGGCGGCGTAGCCGCCCTCGTGGGCGTACTGGGTGCTGCCGTAGCGAACGGCCCGCTCCGCCAGGGAGCCGGGGGAAAGGGGCTTGCCCCGCCGCGGAACGCCGCCCCGCTCGCCGCAGATGGGGAAGGTGGCAGGACTCCCGAATCCCCGCGTGCGCCGCACCACCGTCGCCGACAGCACGGGCGGCTCGGCCCAGCCTGCGGGGTCTCCCTTCTCCTCCCGCTCGTAGAGGACCGTCATCAGGGGGCGGTCCTCCATGACCTCGGCCAGCCGCAGGGTCACCGAGGCGTAGGAGCAGCGGTACGTTCGCTGCAAGGCGAGCACGTCCAGCCCCGACCGCTCGGCCGCCAGGGAGAACGCCTGCGGCTGCATCAGCGCCGCCGCAGCGAACCGGTCGGCCTCCCGGCACACCTTCCGCTCCGGCGGGGAGTTGGACTCCATGTCGCAGAGGGTCTCGTGGATGATCTCGTAGGCTTCGTGGAGCATGGTGTGCTCCGCCGCGCCGTCCCACAGGTCCTGGCGGTAGTAGATGTTGTAGCCGCCCCCCGGCGCGCTGACGTGGACGCCCTTCATGCTGTCCAGGTGCCTGCCCTCGACCGTGCCGAACCCGGCCTCTTCCATCAGGCCGGTCAACTCCGGCATGGTGGGACGGCCCGACACGCGGAAGTAGCGCACGAAGCGGGCGGCCAGCCGCTCCGGGTCCAGGGTGTATTGGGGAGAGTCGTCGTCCAGCAGCCCGCGGCAGAAGTCTTCCCGCGTCCCGTTCATTCCAGCAACCTCTTGCCCGTGAATCGCTCGTACATCTCGACGATGAACCGCTTGGAGCTCAGGGAAAGGGGGCCGTCGGGCCTGGTGCCCACCCGGAACTGGGGGTCGGCCAGGACGTAGCGGTAGGCCCGCTCCACCTCCAGGACCTCGTTGCTGTTGGGGTCGGGCTGGCCGGTGTGCCCGGCCCGCTTCATCAGCTCGTCGGGGTCCACGTTGTAGACGGCGGCCAGCTTGCCGACCATGTTGCGGCCCGGCATTCGCTCGCCCCGCTCGATCTGGGAGAGGTACGAGCTGGAGATGCCGGTGCGCTGGTTCACGTCCCGGAGGCTGAGATTTCCGCGCAGCCGCTTGAGCAGTGGCCCGATCTCCTCGTTGCCCTCCAGTTCCTGCGGGTCGTCGCCCGGCCGGTAGTCGTCAAGCCCGTCCATGATGCTCTCCCCTCGTCGCCGTGGGTGCGGACAGCACAGCGTACATTTCTCCTGCTACATCTGAGCTACGTTGTAGCTGTTATATTGTTATATCAGAGCGAGCAATTTGTCAATATAACCCTGTAAAGCCTCTGAAGGTGCCTTTCAGTCATTGTCTTGCCGTACAGTATATGGATACACTACTGCGGACAGCACGGATATTCGGACGTTTGAGTGAGTGTACATCTCGGACGCGCCCGCAGGCCAACCCTTCACGGCGCGGCGCACTCCCAAGGGAGACGGTTGGCGTGAGTAGCAAGCAGCAGCGAAGGCTTACCCCGAAACAGGAGCGGCAGCGCATCGAGGGCCTGCGGATACTGGCCCGCATCATCGCGCGCCACTACCTGGCCAACCCCGAGCTGTACGCCAACGGCGCAGCCGGGGATCGGGACGATTCCGCCGTCAACGGTCCGCCGCCTGCTGTCCGGGAGACGACCCAAGAGGAGGGCGCGGCGTGAAGCGCAGACAACCCTCATCGCGGGTCAAGCTCAACCCCCACGCCGTGTGGGAGCTGCTCAACCGGCTCAACATGACCCAGAACGAGCTGGCGACAAGAGTGGGCACCTCGTCTGGCTACCTGTCCCAGCTGATGAGCGGGACGCGCTGCCCCTCGGCGGACATGCGCAAGCGCCTCATGGAGGCCCTGGGCATCACCCGCTTCGAGGATCTCTTCATCCTGGAGGCCGTGTCGTGAAGAGCGGTCTCCTCCCCTCCCATCTAATCCTCGACGACGGCCTCATACCGGAGGACTTCACCGAGCGGCTCGACGCCTTCAAGGAGGTCACCGGCCTCTCCTGGGAGGCTCTGGCCGCGTGCCTGGGCGTGGACCCGCGCCAGCTTCAGCGTTGGCGCAAGGGCACCAAGCCCAGCGGGGACGGGTTTTGCGCCCTCGTCCTACTGGCGGCCCGCATCCCCGGCGGCCTCTACACGCTCCTGGGGGTGCACTTCATCCCGCCCGGTGGGGTCTACCAGCCTCCCCTAGCCGTCGGATTCGGCCTGAACGGCAAGGAGGGCTAGGGCGTGGGAGTGCAGCAGCGGGTCTACCGTCCCGTCGAGTTCGACTTCCCCAAGGACTTCCCTGAACGGCTGAAGCTGTTCAAGGAGGCGAGCGGGCTGAGCTGGAAGACGCTGGCCCGTCTGCTGGGGGTCAGACCCTATCGGTTGTGGCAGTGGCGGGAGAAGGGCGTGGCTCCCAGCCCCGCCCATCTCTTCCTGCTGCTGACCCTGGCCGGGGCGATGGGACTCCGGGACGGAATCCTGATGTGCCCCGAGCGCGACTTGCCCGTGGGCGTTGACCTAGAGGCTCTCCGGCAATGAGGCGTCTGGCCGTCATCAGCCTCGGCGGAGGCGGAACGGACGTCATCGTGATATTCAAAGGGCGGAGGAAGGACTATGGCTATTGAGGAACGGAATCGGACCCTGGACTACCGCCCGCAGCCCTTTCCGGAGGACTTCGGGGAGCGGCTGGAGCAGCTGAAGGAGATGACCGGTCTGTCGTGGCAGGAGTTCGCCGAGCTTCTCGGCGTCACGCAGCGCGGCCTCTTGAAGTGGCGCAGGGGAGGACCGCCTTCGGGGGCCTACCTCTGGGCCATCCTTGAGCTGGCGAGCGGCGTTCCCGGCGGCTTCAAGTTGATCCTATACGGCTGCGACGGTGCGGAGTGACCAGGTACAGGAAGAAGGTCTGCCGGGAGTACGGGCGGGTCTACTACCGCCTGTACCGGCGCGGCGCCGGTGAGGCGGGCTGGTGCAGGCCCGGCTGCTACATGAAGGATTACTGGCGGCGAAGGCGGGCGGCCAAAGACCGCGAGGATTCGCCGGGAGACAACTCTTCACAGGAGGCGACAATGGCTGTAGACGGAGAGAATGCGGTATTGGATATCGAGGTGGTGGCCGACCGGCCCCTCGTGCCGCAGACGCGGTTCGAAGAAGACAACAGCGTCAGGGTCGAGTGGCGGGGTCGTTGTTGGGCGTGGCTGAGCGAGGGCGAGGCCCCGGCGCTCATGGACGTGGCGGTGAGCGACGGCGAGGTCGTCAAGCTGCTGAAGCCGGGCACGGTTCGGCGTGTCCGGGCGATTGAACGGCCCGTCGAGACGTCGGAAGGCGCGGTCGATGGACTGGAGCTATGGATGGAGTTCGGTGGGGAGCCTGAAGCGGACCGGCGCGCCATTGCCAGGGGGCTCTGGGAGGGAGGAACGGTCCGCATCGCCGAGGGTGGATTGCGGGCGGAGATCAACGGGAAGATAGGCACGCTGGTGCAGTTTACCGTTGGCACCGTTGAAGTCGACGGCAAGCGTTACAGCGTGGGACTCAAGGACCTGAAGCTGGTCGACGGCCCCGCCGGGGCGGAGACGGCGGAAGCCGACGTGGGGAAGGGCTGACGGAAGTCCGCCGCAGCCAGCGGGACGGCTCCAATAGACACGAAGAGGGCCGGGCGGGTTGAATCGCCCGGCCCTCTTGACTTTCCTGCTGTCCCTGCTATTGGGATCTTCACCCCTTGCAGCGTGTGCCACTGGTGGGCCGAGGATGGGCCGGGGTCCTCACTTGGCCACGAAGGCGCGGCTACGTCCACCCTTTCGTTTTCGCAAGTCGCCATGTGTAGAAGGTGGCAATAATTGCCGCGTCCAACATGGGACCGAATAAGTCGCCGTAGTAACTGTCTTCGTTGGGAAATGAATGTACCGTCACGTTCCTGGCGAGACACATTACAAGAAATTTTCGCGCCCAATACCCCTGTGGTGAACCATTCAACTGGTTATCAGTCAGCAGTGCCCCCAAGTTCGTTAGGAATTCTTGGGTGTTTTGCCCGTTGAGTATACCTTGCTGCTTCTTAGCGTCGAATAGCTTGTACCACGCCTCATTGACCATAACCTTATCAACAAGCGGAGTCAGGGTTTCCTTGCCGACGATGACACCGGCCTGTTGCGCGATAGTCTTCAACATGTACTCGTACGAATTGAGAACGTTCTTCAGGTTAGTGTACTTCTGTACTCGTCTGAAGTTCCGTCGATACTCTTCGTCGCCTATCGCCACCATTCCACTCAACGCAGTCATGAAGAGACCTAGCCCTGCTTGCTCGCAGTAGTCAAGCAGGTCATGAGCGTCTGCGTCTGTAAACGACCACTGAGAGTCTCCCAAATGCCCCAAATCATTGGCACAGCCCTTTGAAGCATGATTAAGAAAGTCAAGGGCGTATTCATGCTCTTTGGTCGCAATGTCCAAGTTGCGGAATGTCCGCTTGTCATAGATACTCACTCTCCCAAGTTCTTCCGCTACCTCGTCCCGCGTTTCCCCCGTGGTGAGCATGAGGAGATCCTCCCAAGCGAAAATGTCCCTCTTCAACGCTTCGGCCAGCTTGTAGCGTTCCTTGCGCTCATAGTCTTCCATGAGTGCAATGAGCTTGTGCAGAAAGCTATAAAAGCCCTCGGGTGTCAGTTGGAAGCGTTCAGTGACCTGCCCCGCAAGGGTGGCAAGCCTCGTCCTGTGGGCGTTGGCTTGAACATCGTCGAGTCTCCTGATGCCATTTGTCTCTGCGATGCCGGCGAAGGTGCGGCTACGCTCTTGGCCATAGACCGTGACCCAGAATGACAGCGCATTAAAGCTACGCCGCTTATCATCGAAGTCGACAAGGCGCTCGTTCTTCGGCGCCCATGGCCGGAACCTCCTCTCTGGATCGTCTTCCGGTATGCGCTCAATCAGGCGGGCGTTCTTGTACAGGTCCTGGTATTGCTGAATCCAAAACAGTTGATGGACTTGCCAATAGCTATAGTAATGCTTCGCAGTGGGTCTCTTGATATCATTTCCACGTCCATCAGGGACTGTCACCCTGTATTCCGACCAGGGCTGGAAATCGTCTGAGGCAGGCTGCTTCAAATAGAGATTGTCTCCTGCTTCCATTTCACGATCATAGCAGTGAATCAACTCTTCGTCGGTCAAGCCTTCGTAGCCAATTGGAAACAGCCCGACCCTTTCTGACAATCGGGCCAGGGCGGGCCATTGGGCGATTGTGTCCCCATTGATCACACCATTCCACTGGCTTTGGTCTCTCTGGATGACATACTCATCTGGATACACCACTCTGACGACCGGCAGCATAGCTCCGATCCTTTCATAGTGCTCCAACTCGCGTTGGTTGGTCTTGATATTTAAATCCCTGCAATACCCGATAAAGTGGTCTACCTCAGCGAACCTATATCCCCAGATGTTCATCGGTTACTCCTACTGCTAGTGTCATTGATGCAAGTGGTGGGTCGCGCACTCGAAGCTAGCTGAAGATCAGTCTCAAAGCTAACGTGGGTTTCCTGACTATCATTATAGCCCGATCAAGTGGGCATCCCACTTCATGATGGCTTGCCTATACCACAGGTTTGGTCAGCCGCACTCACCGCCTGACGACGCCCTGGGGGTCTCGCCTCGACGCCCTGCGGTTGAGGGCGCGGTCGAGGATGCCGAAGGCCCGTGCGGTGCCCTGGCGTTCGACCCTGGGCGACAGTTCCTCCTCCTGCTTGAGGAGGGCGTGGGCGATGAGGTCGGCCATCTGGAGCAGACAGTCGGCGTGGGAGTTGCGGAAGGCGGGGCCGCCGATGACGTTCTCTATGGGCATGTCCCTGGTCCGTTCGCCGTCCTCCCATACCTCGTACCTGCTGGGGACTGGGTTGCGGCTCCTGAGCCTGCTGTAGAGGCGGGTTACCATCTCCTCGCGGCCCTCGTCGAAGATGAGGAAGGCGTGGCGGTTCGCCGCCGCGACGGAGGAGTTGATGCGGTTGAGGAGCCGGTCGAGGCTGGCCCGCTCGTAGCCCTTGACGTCGGGCTTGCGCAGGCAGACGTTGACCACCTCGACGCCGCCTACGGTCCGGGCGGCGTCCTCGATGACGCGCAGCCCGTTTGTGAAGATTTCGGCCCCCTGCTCCGGGGTGAGCCTGTAGTCGGTGCTGCCCTGGTGGGCCAGCTTCCCCCGTCCGGCCAGCAGGTCGCAGGCGTGCAGCTCCCGGTCGATCGGGACGGCGTAGCGTTCCCGCAGATCGAGCCGCCAGTCTTGGACGCGTTGGTGAAGGTCGTTCCACCGCTCGGCGTCCACGCCCAGGGCGGTCCGGACGTAGTAGCGGGGACCCTCGGACTCGTCGATGTAGTACAGCCTCATGGCTTGTGGCCTCCCGTCTTGGATTGGATTGTGGCGGCCTGGGGCAGCGGGAAGTCCGGCTCCCAGCCTTCGCCCGGGGCGAGCCAGGCCCGTCCCAGCGGTCCCACCCGCTCCAGGATTCCCCGGTGGGAGACCAGCAGGGGAAGGGCGGTCCTCGTCCTGACCATCTCCTCGACCGCCACGCGCAGGAAGTGGGTGACGGCCAGCTCTTCGTGAAAGACCACCAGGACGGCGGGCTTCTCGCCGTGGTCGTCGATGGGGCGGTGGGAGGAGTAGTAGCGCAGGTAGGGGGCGAGCCGGGCGGCCATCGTCACGGGGCGGACGGCCCTGCGCTCCCACTCCAGGAAGAAGGGCCAGACGGCGTCGCCCTTCCGCAGGACGCCGAAGGCGTCGGGCTGTACCGAGCGCATCCCGCCCAGGTGCCGGAAGTAGCGGGAGGCGCGGATGGGCGGGTCGAGCTGGGCGATCTCCCAGCCCAGGCCGCGGGCCTGTGTCGCCAGTGGCGCGATGAAGGCGTGGACGGCCGCGGTGTGCTGCATGTCGCGCAGCAGCTGGCGGCTTCGCCTGCCGGAGACGTTGCGCCAGTCTCCGGCGTCCGTGGGCGCAGCGCTCCACCGCTTCCTGGCCCCGCCGACGGAGGAGCGGTCCCTGCGGGCCAGCACCGCCAGCCCCAGGTCGGTCATGGCCAGTCGCCGGGGCGCCGCGGGAATCCGGACGACCAGGCCGAAGCCTTCGAGGGCCGACGTGAGCTGGGAGGCCCGCTGGTAGGTGACGCTCAGCAGCCCGGCCAGGTCATCGAGGGTCAACCAGGGCCAGTCGGAGAGCAGGTCGAGGGCGCGCTTCTCGGCGGGCTTGAGCAGGGCCGGGAGCATGTGCTCGGGGACGCCTCGTCCGGTCCCGTTCTCGTCGATGTCTTCGGGCATGGAGATCCGCGCCAGGGGCCGCTCGGCGGGAAGCGAGCCGCCGGGAGGCAGCCGGTCGATGGCGGCCCGCAGGCTGACGGAGGCGTTGACGGAGCGCAGCCGCCACACCGGGTCATCGGGGGCGGCGGCCACCGTCTCGCTCTCCAGGGCGAAGAGCGCCGCGACGGGGCTCTGGGCGAGCAGCCTTCGGGCGTGGCGCAGCCGCGCCTCGTCAGGCATCAGCAGGAGCACGGCGCCGGGGCGCGGCCCCTGGGTGAGCCGCCAGAGCCGTTTGGAGAAGCCCGTCCTGTCGGAGGTGAGGCCCTGCCGGACAATGCCGACGGTCCTGCCGCCGGGCAGGGTGAGGGCGGCGTCCAGCGGCATGGCGCGGTACCAGCGGAAGCGGACGGGGTACGCGAGGTTGGAGACGCCCGAAGCCAGGCGGTAGATGACGGCGAGGGCGTCGAGGCGCTCCAGGAGGACGCGCCGCCAGCGGGCCGACAGGGGGCGGTCGCGGAGCAGGTCGTCCAGGGCCGCGCCCTCGTCCTGCGCCAGCCGGCGCAGCCCAGCGGCGGTGAGGTGGAACCTGCGCGTCGGGGGAACCAGCTCGGTCCCGTGGGGGACGGAGGCGATCAGCCCGGCGTCCTCCAGCTTCCTGACGGCCTCGTAGACCGCGCCCCTGGACCAGCCGGAGACGGCGACCATCTCCAGCCGGTCGAGGAATGGCATGGCGGCGAGGCGTCTGAGCAGCTCGGCCTTTGCTCCGGTGAGCCGCCTCATTCCCTCAGCTCCCCGCCCGTCGCCTCGGGCGGCGTGTCGCCGGCGTTCTGGTCGCGCTTGGTGCGCTGCGTGCGCCGCTCGTGGGAGTCGGGGCTCTTCTTCACCGGGGGGGCCTCACCGGTCCTGAGCCTCTCCAGCTCCTGGCGGTACTTCTCCACGAGGTCCTGGAGCCCCGCCTCCCGCTCGGCCATGTCGCTGGCCGCCGTGAGGTAGCGCTCCGCCTCGGCGCGGATGCGCTCGGCGGCCGCGGCGTCTCCCGGCTCCGGCTTCCTGACCTTCATCGAGAAGGCTTCCATCCGCTCCGTTCCCACGGTTGCGCGGACGTAGCACTGGTGCACGGGGAGCGACGTGATGTCGTCCTCGGTCACCCGCTCCTTGCCCAGCTCCCAGACCAGCTGGCGGGCGTCGGACCCGGAGACCTGGAAGACTGCCAGGCAGCCGACGTTGGCGAGCAGGGTGTCCCGCATGGTGCGGGAGAGGTCGTCCAGCTTGGCGAGGCTCTGGGTGGCCAGCACGAAGGACGCCCCGAACTTCCCCAGCTCGCTGAGCATCGACTCGTAGTCCACGCCGGGCATCGACTGCATCTCGTCCACGACCACCAGCGCGCCCCGCCGCCGCTCGAAGGGCAGGCTCCCCTGCTCCCGTATCACGGCGTCCACCAGGTTGAGGAGGGACGCGCCCACCAGGGCGGCCACGTCGCGGCCGACGACCCCCTGGGCGGTGGAGACCAGGAGCACACCGCCCTCCTGGATGATCTTTCTCAGGTCGATGGTGGAGCGGGACTGGCCGAGGACGGCCCTGGCCCGCTTGGAGGATGCGTAGTAGGAGAGGCGGGTCTGGACCGGGGCCAGGGCGTCGGCGCGGGTCTCGTGGCGCCACTTCCCGAAGTCCCTTCCCCACCACTCCATCAGGTAGGGGTCGTTGACCTTCTCCAGCACCTTGCCGCGGAACTCCTCGTCGGCGAGGAGGCGCAGCCCGTCGAGGATGGTGTACTGCTCTCCCTCGTCCATCTGCTCGTTGGCCTCGTGGAGGCTCTTGACGGTCTGTTCGAGGATGGACTGCATCCTCGGCCCCCACTGGTCCCAGAGGCCCTTGGCCACGCGCACCACCGAGTCGGCGGTGCGGTCGCGGTCGGAGAAGATGCGGGTGTCCAGCAGGTTGATCCCGGGCGCTCCCCGCTCGTCGGCCAGGTCGATGAGCCGCACGCTCTCGATGAGGGACTCTGGAACGTGCTCCAGCAGGCCGCCCACCAGGTCGGCGTGGGGATCGACGACGACGATGGCGTCCCCGTCCCTGCCCTCGGCCTTCTCCCGCATCTTGTGGGCGACGATGTGGTGCATGAGGGTGGACTTGCCCATGCGGGTGCGGGCCACGTAGAGGTGGTGCCGCCGGAGGAGGTCGTCGGGGAAGTGGATCTTCCGGGGCGTGCCGGTGGCGGTGTCGCCGACGTGGGCGCCGCCCCGGACGCTGCGGGCCGTGGGCAGCAGCACCTTGGCCCCGGAGCGGGCCACCAGGGGCGTCTCGTCCCTGGCGCCCGGCGGGTGCCAGAGGCAGGCCGCCTCGCGCACGCCCACGACGCTGCGTTTGCCGAAGAGTCCGGGGCCGGTCGGGTGCAGCATCGCCGGGTCGGGGACGGTGGGGCGCACCCGGCTCACGTCGAAGCGCGCCCCCGCGGGGTTGTCGTAGTGGCGGTAGGCCGCCGCCACCGGCTCCAGCAGCTCATTCGCCCGCTGGGGCCGCGTGTTCTTTGGCAGGAACGCCGTCACCTGCAGCTCGGCGTCGAAGGCGATGCGGGAGACCTTCTCCTTGATGAGGAGCGGGTCGTAGACGCGCTTGCGGGCCTTCTGGACGCGGTGCCAGAGCCAGCCTCCGGCGGCCAGGGCGGCGGTGACGCACACGCCCATCAGCACGGCCTTCCATGCCTCCCCGGCCTGCACCCACAGGTAGCCTTTCACGGCGGCCAACGCCGCGACGCCCAGGACGGCCATCGTCACGCCGTCCAACTGGAGAGGCTTGGTCTGGTAGGTGTAGGCGGGGTCCCGGCGGTCCTCCACGGGCCGCTTGTGGGCCTTCTCCAGATGGGCCTGCGACCACTCGGGTCCCAGGGAGCGCAGCATGAGCCGGGCCACGACGCGCTCCCCCTCGTTCAGGTTGGACAGCGCGCCCATGAGGGCGATGAGGGGGTCGGAGCCGGGGTCGAGGAGATCGTCGTCCCGGAAGACGCGGAGGGGCACGTACTCGGGGCCGTCGGCCCGGAGCGTCATGCTCCACGCCTGCTCGTAGTCGCCCAGGCGCAGGGGGTCGTCCTCTGCGGGGATCTCCTGTATCTGCGCCTGGGGGTAGCGGGCGGCGATCTGGCCGCGCACCACCTGGTCGTGGAGGCAGCGGGCCAGGAGGGTCACGCCGTCCATGTCCCCGGCCAGCTCCAGGGAGAAGGGTTCGGGGACGGCGATGGAGCCGAGCATGTTCTCGACTCCCAGCAGGGTGCGTTCCCCGGTCCTTGGCGGCGTCACCGCCAGCAGCGCCGGGGGCCGCTTCGGGTCGTTGTCGGTTAGCCACCTGATCGGGTTCAGCTTCATGGGGTTGCTCCCTTTCTCTATCGGCGTCATTGCGTGGTCGTTGGGCCGGTCTGGCGGTGCGCTCCGGGCCGCCATTCGATGACTGCCGTCTCCTCCGGCGTGGCCTCGATGCGGACCGGGAAGCGGTTTCCCTTGGCAAGGAGCAGCCCGTCTCCCCTGGGGCATGACAGCAGCCAGCGTTGGAGGTCTTGGGGCAGGTCGAAGGCGTCGCCCACCGTGCTTATGGCTGCGGCGTCCTGCTGGAGCAGCAGCTTGAAGGCGGCGTTCTGAAGCAGAGCGCGTCCGCTGTGCCCGGTGATGGCGCGGGAGGTGTCCTCGCTGAGCAGGTCCTGGACGTCCTGGGTGATGAACTGCAACCCCAGCCGGTGCTTGCGCGCCCGCTTTGCCATCGAGACCATGAAGGCCGCTCCTTCGGGGTGCTGCATGATCGACCACACCTCGTCGACCACCAGCAGTCGGGGCTTGGGGTCCTGGGCGGCGGCGGCCCACACCGTCTCGGTGCAGACCATCGCGGCGGCGGGCCGCAGCTCGGGTTCGAGGAGCCGCAGGTCGAAGACGGTGATCAGGGCCTCGTTGGACAGCAGGTCGTCGCCCTCGTCGGAGAGCAGGTTGCGCAGGCTGCCGGTGGCGAAGGGCCGGAGCAGCCGGGCCATGTCCTGACCGCCCGCTTCGTCTCCCTGCAGATACTGGTAGAAGTCCTTGAAGCCGGTGCGCTCCCTGGACTGGGCGTAGTAGCCCGCCAGGGCGTGGTCGAGGGAGGCGCGGCGCTCCGCCCCGAGACTCTCGCCGACCATCACCTCGATGAGGCGGCGCAGGCTGCCGATGCGCTGGAGCAGCTCCTCCGAGTCGCCCTTGTCGATGACGAAGGGGTTCATGCCCTGGCCGGGCACGCCGGGGGAGAGCACCCGCCCGCCCGCGGCGCGGGCCATGTCCGCGTACTCGCCCTCGGGGTCGATGACGTAGGCGGTGATGCCCCTGGTCAAACCCCTGAGCATCCCCAGCTTGGTGGCAAAACTCTTGCCGCTGCCGGAGCGGGCGAGGACGGCGGTGTTCGCGTTGAGATGGGTGCCGTCCCAGGGGTCGTAGACCACCGGAGCGCAGGCCCGCATGTCGATGCCGTAGAGGGTGCCGCTCCTGGTGTCCAGGTCGGGGGGCGAGAAGGGAAAGAGACGCGCCAGGCTGGACGTGTCCAGCGTCCGCCACTCGGCGACGGCGTTCAGGCCCAGGGGCAGGGAGGAGAGCAGCCCCTCGCGCTGGCGGAAGGCCAGGTCGTCGAGCTTGCCCAACGTGGCGGCGAAGTGGGCCTTGGCCCGCTGGGTCATCTCCTTGAGGGATTTCTCGTCCCTGGCGTGCAGGGTGATGGACAGGGAGGAGTGGAAGAGCCGCTCCCGTCCCCGCTGCACCTCGTCCCTGAGCCGGGTCACGTCTTCGAGGGCGATCTCCGCCTCCGGGGACATGGTGCGGCCCCGCTTGAAGGAGAGGGATTGGGCCGACTCGAAGCGCACCTTCTGCCACTCCAGGGTCCTCGCGGCCTGCTCAGCGGGAATCGGCCCCAGGTGGATGGCCAGGTCCATCGGCGCTCCCGCCGACATGAGGCTTTGCAGAAAGCCGGGGGCCAGCGACCGGGGCCACTTGCCCAGGTGCAGCGAGCGAACGAGGCTCCCCCCGACGCGCATGTCGCGCCGGTTGATCTCCACCGACACGGGCGTCTCTTCGTCAAACTCGGCGGGGGAGCCGCCGAGGGCGGCGGACACCAGGAACATCCGCAGCTGGCGGCCCCGGAGCGGGTGGACCGAGAGTCCGGCCCTCGCCAGCAGCCCGCGCAGCTCGTCGGCCCGCTCGAACTCGCAGACGGCGTAGAAGCGCCGGTCCAGGATGCCGTCGCGGGTCTCCAGGTTCGTGAGCAGTCCCCGAAGGGACTCCGAGGCTGCCCTCGTCTGCGGGGGCAGGTCCTCCGGCTCGGCCTCTTGCAGGTTCTCCCGGAGGCGTTCCAGGCGCGGCGGGTGCTGGCGCACCAGCAGCTGCGCCGGGAAGTCCAGGGCGTTGAGCGCCCCGGCGAAGGCCCCCAGCTTCGGCTCGTCCAACTCAAGGCCCATCACCTCGCAGACGCCGAGCTTCACCCCGTCTAGGCGCACCGGCCCGTCGTCCTCCAGGTGGGAGAGCATGAAGCAGTAGGACAGCGGGCTCGGCGGCTTGGGGGCGGCCTCTTGGGTCTCCGTGGGTTGGGAGCCTGCCGGAAGTCCCCCTTCCGGCGTCTCCTGCGGAGCGGCGGCCGCCTGGGGCGGCCTCTCCCCTCCGCGTCTCGTGATTCGTTCAAGCAGCTTCTTCAATGGGGCCTCCTTCTCTGGTCTAGGGGGTTGGGAACGAGACGATGCCGCTGCGCAGCAGGGAGGCGACGCCCTTGGCCGACAGCACCAGGACCAGGCCCACCACCGCCATGATGACGGCGGTCTTGGCGCGTCCGCCGCCCCGCTCTTCCGCGCCCTCGGCCATCAGGACGAAGCCCGCCCAGGCGATGGCGAAGACGGCGAGACCGGCGGCGGCGAAGGCCATTGCGGTGAGCACGCGGTCGAACTGCTCGATCATGGTGTCGTGCTCCGCCGCCGCGGCCCCCATGAAGACGAGGGCCGCGCCGGCGAGCGGCAGCAGGGTCAGTGCGCGCCTCACCACGGCCACTCCCATCCCAGCGCCTCGAACCAGTCGCTCAGGTCGCGGTCCGCGGGCGTCTGTTCGGCGGGCGGGTCGACGGGCTCCGGCTCCGGCAGCGTGAGCGTCTCGAAGGGCGTGTCGGCCCCGACGCCGGAGGCCAGGGCCAGGCTCTCGGCCCTCGTCCTCGTGATGGGCGACCGCTCCACCACCTCGGCCTTGACGTGCTCCTTGTGCTGGACGTCCACCGTCACCTCCTTGGCGATGGTGGCGCTGGGGACGTAGGCGTACGCCGTCGCGGTGGCGGACGACGTGGCGCCGTCATCGCAGGTGACCGTCGCCGTGTCACTGTCGGAGTCGCTGTCACCCGGGCGCAGGAGGTGCACGGTCTTGGTGACCTGTTCGACCCGGGCCGGGTGGTGGGTCAGCTGCGTCAGCGGCGGCATGGGGATCCGAAGGGTCGCTTCCAGGCTGGCGCTGATGGTCACGTTGTGGACGGCCTCGCCCGTTCCGACGGGCAGCCTGAAGGGGGTCTCGCCGTTGTGGGTGAAGGCGGCGCTGGCCTGGGCGCCGCCGCCCGCGACCGTCACGGTCCCGGCGACGGCAGTCACCTGGGCGTCCATGAGCGCCGTCACGGTGACGCTCTCGTGTCCCGCCACCGTCTGAAGCTCGACCGGCTCCTCGACGGCGGCCACGCAGTCGGACTCGATGACGCCGCTGACGGCGCCCGCCGTCCAGCCGAGGGAAGTCATGCGCAGGTCGCAGAGCTCCCCCTCGACTGAAGGAAGCGGGTACGGGATCTGCCCGCCTTCGACGGTGACGGCCCCCGCCTGTCCCAGCGTGTCCACCCACGAGAAGGTGAGGGACGGCGCGGGGCCGTTCAGGGGCAGGGAGTAGTCGATGCGCTCCCCCTCGGTCAGGCTGGCCGATCCCCAGAACCGCAGCGAGGCGCCCTGCGGCCCGCCGAAGGCCCGCACCCGGATGTCCAGGTCCGTCGCCGCCCGCAGGGTGACGGCGGCCCGGTCGCCGGTTACGGACAATCCCTCGACGAAGAGCCGCCGCCCTTCGACCGCCTGCGGGGGCTGGAACTCGATCTCGTCGGAACTCCAACCCTCGCCGTCTTCGGGGCCGTCGGCCAGGGCGGCCTGGGGGACGGTGGCGACCGCCGCCGCCAGGACGACGGCGGCCGCGACGGCCAGAATGCCCTTCGGGGGCTTCTTCCCTCGCCGGGTCTTGCGGCCTCCGGCCCCGTTGCCGTTCCCGTTGACGTTGTCCCGGTCCGCCTCCGTCCGCTTGGGCTTGCCGAACCAGCGATGGGGGCGGAAGGGCATCCGTCCACCCTTGCGCTCCCGGCTCCCGCGCTTCCGGCGAAGGCCGCCAAGGGCGCGCCTCGCCTTCTTCGCCATCAGCGACAGCGGGCCGGGGCCGGTCTTCACCGGCTGCGCCGGCGGGGGCGGCTCGCTCCGCGCCAGCTGGGACGGCGGCCCGGCGTAGAGCCTGGCCCCCAGCCGGTACTTCAGCAGGTCGGCGGCCACCAGGGGCAGCCGCCGGCCGCCGATCTTCCCGACGACCGCGGCGAGCCCCGCCAGGCCCAGGAGGACGGCGATGGCCATCCTCACCTCGGACGACCCGACGGGGGCGTAGCGGTATGCGCCGTAGGACAGGGCGCACACCGCCATCATCGCCACGATCTGCGGGAAGGTGAACCCCAGCAGGACCTTGTCCTCGGCCTGCACGTGGGTCGGAACCTCGTGTTCTCTCATGGCTCTTCTCCTTCCTCGTTCTTTCGTCCGCCTAGCCGGTGGGGGTGGGGGTGGGCGTGGCCGGGTTGGGCAGGTCGATTTCCACCGGCGTTCCCACCACGGCGTTCATCACCAACTCGACGACTCCGTAGGCCACCATCGCCAGGACGATGCCCGCCAGGGCGGTCATCATGGCGCTCTTGCCGCGCTCCATCTGGTGGGGCGCTCCCGACGCCGTCAGGTACAGGTAGGCCCCGTAGATGAAGAAGCCCACGCCGACGACGCCCACGATGCCCAGCAGGATGCCCACCAGGTTCGATATGGTCTGAGTCAGTGCTTCCATAGGTCTTGTCTCCTCTCTGTCTCCGTTGCCGGAGTCTCTCGCTCGTCTCTATCGGTTCCGGTCTCTCGCCCGCCTACTTGCACATTGCAGCCACCTCCTTCGCGTTCTCGACTGGCGCGGACCGCGCCCGCGCCTGCTGGGTCGTCGTTACTCGCCGCTGCTCCTTGGCGCTTCCCCGCCGCCGTCACCGCCCCCGGAGGGAGTCGCCAGGGAAGCGGCGGAGCTGAGGCCGCCCGCCACTGCCGACAGGCCCGCGTTGGCCGCCATCGCACCGACGGCCATGCCACCCGGTCCTCCGGCGGCCCCGCCCGCGAGCAGCCCGAGGGTCCGGGCGGACCGCACCATCGAGCCGGGCAGGTTCATGCCGAAATACATGGTGCTAAGCCATGCGTCGAAGGTCCCGGTGTTGCCCAGCATCGACGGCACCCGGGTCGTCATGTAGATGAAGGCCAGGGACATCAGGAGTTTCCAGATCAGGTCCTGCACGGGCTCGAAGGCGGCGATGGCCGCGAACTCGTTGAGGAAGCCGAAGCCCAGGGCTAGGGCGATCAACTGCACCGCTTGCTGGAACACCGTCGTCATGAAGAGCCGGAGCCAGTGGCGGCCCCAGCCCGCCGTGTGGGGCAGGATTCACAGCCCCAAGGCAATCGGCGCCAGGGCCAGCAGGATGTCGATGAGGGCCAGGCGCAGCACCATCTGCACGATGACGTAGAGGACGAAGAAACCGTAGACCAGGTAGAGGGCCGCCAGCAGCAGGGCCATGCCCACGCTCCCGGCCTGCACCGACGTCATGAGGGTGCTCAGCGTCGAGCGCAGCATGTCTCCGGCGGTCACGTCCAGGGACGCGGCGATGAAGCCGGACACGGCGTCGGCAACGTCCAGGACCAGGGCGCACCACCACAGCGAAGAGGCGGCGGCCACCAAGCCGAGCACCAGGCGGGGGACCATCTCGCGCCAGCTCGCTTGTCGGCTGCCCAGGTGCTCGGCCATGATGAAGCTCAGCCCCATCCAGCCGAGGATGACGACGAGGGCGCCGGAGGTGATGGCCCACACGACCATCCACGCCTCCTGCACGAGCCAGTGTCCGTAGGTGAGATCGGGAGGGGTGCCGGTGATGATGTCGGTCATGACCGGCTACCCTCCCCTGCAGTTGTCGGCGTCCTCGCCGGATGCCCGCTCGACCACGCCGCAGAGGGTCCCGTGGACGCCCTCGATCACCCAGCCGGCGAAGGCTTTCGCCCAGCGCGCCGGGCTGAGGGCGGAGAGAATCTTGTCCCAGATGCGGCCCGGCTCGTGGAAGGGGACGACCGCGTAGAAGTCGCCTCGCAGCCCGTCCTGCGTGCCCGCCAGCATCACCAGCAGGTAGGCGCGGTCGGGGTCGAGGCGGGGCTGCTCGTCCAGGGCCGGGTACTCGAAGCTGTACTCCCAGCCGTCGCTGCGCTTCTTCTCCCCGCCCTTCACCTGGTACACGGCGGATATCCAGTCACCGGTGTCGGCGTCGCGGACGGCGTAGAAGAGGGTCGCGATCTGCCGGTCGAAGACGGGGCGGGCGACGAACTCGCCGCCGCCCTTGCGCTCCACGAACTCCCGGCCGGCGTTGACCAGGATGATGGCGTCGGGCGGGGCCTGGGCCAGGGCTACGCCGCTGGACGGGATCGCTGCAAGCGCCGCCAGGAGCAGCGCTGCGGCCAGGGGCATCAGCCTCCTGGCCCTACCAGAGGTCTTCCGAATCGTCGATGGGACTCCCACGTTGTGGCCTCCTCGTTCTCGGGTTGGTCGGTTGCCTGCCGTGGAGTCTGAGGAGACGAGGGGCGAAACATCATGGCCCGTGAGGGGGGCAAGCGCGCGAGGCCCCCCCACGGGGCCTGCATTAAAAAGGGCCGGTTTTGATGTAATACCCGTGTACAGGGATTTGCGTCAGTTCCCATATGGGAAGCCGGGGGCGGTTTTGCACGTGAAATGGGCATGAAACGAGGGAAATGGGGCCGTGTCTGCGAGCACTTTGGTGAATGGGCTGGTTCCGGTGGAGTTCCCCCAATGGGAAGTGGTCGGCTGCAACATCGGAGCGAGCGATGTGGTGGGCGGAGGCTGGTTGAGCGGTGGAACCCCCTACAGGACGCCCCCTACAGGACATCTGAAGCGAAGGAGGTATGACCATGAACGAGACGCACGTGAACAGGCCACAGATGGATGAGGCGCAAGCGGAGGAGACCCGAGCGGATGAGACCCAGGCTGGCGGCAACGTGGACGTGGAGCTTCTGCGGCGGGCGCGGCTGAACGCCATGCTGCGGGAGCTGGTGCGGCAGGAGGGCCGGATGGAGGCCGCCGAGTTGCTGGGGGTCAACTACAAGACCCTGGTGCGGGCCGAGGAGTCGGAGCAGGTCACGGGCCGCGTGAAGGATGCGTTGGAGCGGCTGCTGGGGACGGTGGACGACCCCGAGGACGCCGCCCGTCAACAGGAGCGTTTTGAGGCGTTGGAGGAGCGCGTGGCGGGTCTGGAGGGTGGCATGAAGGAGCTGCGGGACGGCCTCGACGGGCTCCGGGCTGGGGCGCCGGGCGGAGAGGCCCAGGACGGAGAGCAGGCTCAGACCCAGGCGCGGGACGGGGAGCATGGGGAGGGGGCGGGCCGGGCGGAGACCAGGGCCGCCCAGGGGACGGGCGATGACGGCGGGGCGGGCTGGTCGGCGACCAAGGCCGCCCCGCCGGTGGCCGGGCTGCGTTCGTCGAGGCGGGCGAAGCTGCGGCGGCTGGACCCGGAGATCGTGACCGTGGAGCCGGCCGAGGACGACGTCGAGGTCTACGGCGCGGCGTGGCCGCTGGTGGAGGAGTGGCGGGCGCTGCGGGCCGGCCACCCGAACCAAGGGAGGAGCCTGTCGTGGCTGGTGGCCGAGGAGCGGCAGCTGACGCTGGAGCTGGCGATGCTGGAGGAGCACGGGCTGACGCTGCCCCCGGAGACCCAGCCGCTGCGGGGCTTCGGGCGCAAGGGGCAGACCAGCTGGCGCTGGACGGCGCTCCATGACACCCGGCGGGCGTTGGCAAGGCGCAGGCTGTGGCGGTGGGTGCGGCGGGTCTGCACCCTGGGACTGTGGTGGAAGTAGGCGGCGCCGGCGAAGGTTTTGCGGGGTTGCAACATCGGCGCTACGTCAGGGCTACATCAGGGCGAGTGATTTCCGTCGAGATGGCCCAAGACCCCGTCGAAACCCTTCCATCCGGTCGGGTGTTGGGGGGATAATTGGGGCAGTTTCTGGCTTTTCCAGTGTTTCGTGCCTAGAAATCTGGAGGATTCCCGTCCCCCGAATCCGGGACCGGCTGCATAGGATCGAGCCTCGCTCTCCGAACAGCCACCCAGGGGATCGGATCGAACGGATTGAGCCTCGCTCTCCCGACGGTTCGCCCCGGAGGACACATTCGCAGCGGTTGGAACGGCTCTGTCGCTTCGGCCCCTCGGACACCCTGGTCGGCGTGCGCCCTGTGCCCCGGCCGGTTCCTCACGTCTGCGGCATGGTTCCTGTGGAACTGGCCGCAGCTTCTCCCCTCGCGCCGGTCTGCGATGAACTCTTCGTAGACTGGCCGTCCTTCATCTCTCCGCAGTCTCCCAGGTCGATGCGCAACGGATCACCTGGGCCGGGCTGCGTCTTCTTCATCCCCACGTAGCAGCAGCTCCCCCGAGTCGAGTCCCTGATTTGACCCTGGTCGAGCTGCGTCTTCTTCAACCCCGCTCCGTCTCCCGCGTCCGGCATCCGACCGTGGACGGAGTGCGTCACTCGGCAACCCATCACCAATGACCTGCGCCACGGATGCCGGCGTGGGTCAACAACGGAAAGGAGGCGTGAATGCACGTCAAGGAACTGGTTTCAAGGGTCGCGGGACTCGCAGTCAAGGCGGGCGGAATCCTGGGGCGGCGCAAGCGGCTGACGATAGCGGTCGTGGTCGCGGCGCTGCTGCTCGGTCCGCTTCTGACGACGGACGGCGAGCTGGTCTTCCTGAACGCGGTCGGTCTCGGCCTCGGTGCGCTGCTGCTCAGGCGGTTCATCAGGCCCGGTGGCAGGCCGCGGACGGGACGGGCGCAACAGGCACAACGGCAACGGACGGCAAGAGCAACAACACAAAACGAAGGAGGACACGATGACGACGCAAGCAACGACGATTGGTGGGACTGGGACAAGGCCGCGGCCAAGCCTGGAAGATCTGGTCGACCGGCTCATGGCGGCGATGTTCAGGGATGAGCCCGAGCCGGAGGCGGCTGTGCAGACGGCAACCCCCAGCGTGGCCCGCAGCGTCCACGAGGCGCGGCGGCTCAGGCAGGCGGGGGATCTCGAGGGCGCCCTGGCGGTCCTCGCCGGCGCGGACACAGCCAGGGCGGAAGCGAAGGAGGCGCGGTGGGCCTACGCCGAGTGGACGGACCTGGTGAAGCGGCGGTCTGGGGGCGGGAACGTCCTGGTCTACAGCCAGGGCGCCGGCAGGGCCGCTGCCCTGGTGCCCATTGGCGACGGCTCGCTGGAGGTCGCGGCGGTCCTGGGGATGCGCTGGCGTCCCGGCAAGGTCGTCTCGGGGCGCAGCCTCCGGGGGCTCCGGCCCCTGTTCGGAGGCGCGTGATGGTCACGGCCAACGTGGACATCGCGGCACTGAAGGCCCGTCACCCCCTGGGCGACGCGGTGGAGGCGTCGGGGGTCAGGCTGAGGGGAAGGGGCAGGGTCCGCCAGGGCGTCTGCCCCTTCCACGACGAGGCCGAGGGCAGCTTCACGGTCTACGGCGACACGGAGCGGTTCTACTGCTTCGGCTGCGGTGCGGGGGGCGACGTGCTGGACTTCATCCGGCGGGCAGAGAACCTGAGCCTGCCGGAGGCGATCGAGCGGCTTGGCGGGGGCGCGTACCCCGCCGTCATTGCCCCGGTTCCGGCCGGGCGTCCCAGGGCGGCTCCCTTGCCTCCCAGGGACCCGTCGCTGCTGACGGCGGCGGCGCGGTTCTACGCCGGGCAGCTCCGGCGCAGCCCCGTTGCCAGGGAGTACCTGGCCTCGCGGGGCGTCGGTCTTGACGCCGCAGCTCGTCTTGGCCTCGGCTACGCGCCGGGCAGCGGGCTGCGGGAGTCCCTTGAGCCGGTGGGCTTCGCCGCCGACCGGCTCAGGGACTGCGGGCTGTTCATGGAGCGGGGCGCCGAGCGGTTCGCCGGCATGGTGGTCGTTCCCGACGCCTCCGGCGGCCTTGTCCGCTGGCTTGTCGGGAGGGCCGTGGATCCCGACCGGACGCCCCGGTTCCAGGCGCTGCCCGGTCCCAAGCCGGTGCTTGGGCTTGGGTGTCTCGGGGTCGCGCCTCCTTGGGCGGTCGTCGCCGAGGGGGTCTTCGACTGGCTTGCCCTTGCCGGGTGGGGCGTCCCCGCCTGCGCCGCCTTGGGCACGCAGGGCGTGGAGCGGGTCGCCGATGCCCTGCGGGGCTGCCCCCGCGTCTTCCTCGCCTTCGACAACGACGACGCGGGCCTTGAGGCCGCCGAGCGGCTTGCGGGCTTGCTTGGACGCCGGGCCGCCGCCGTCACCCTTCCCCAGGGCGTCGGCGACGTGGGCCAGCTTGCGGCGCATCCCCACGGGCGTGCCCTCTTCCTGCGCCTGCTTGCACGGGCGGCACGCTCCGCCCGCTAGCGGCTCCCCGCCGCTCCCCTACGGGCTTCCCCGCTCTCCATACCCCTCCCCTGACGGAGCTTGCCTCGCTCCGCTCCCTACCTACGGGACCTGCTCCCGCTTTCCCCATCCCCACTCGCACCGCCCAGGAGGACCTATGCCCAATGCACGACGGGCCTTGCCCGCGCACGGGTTCCCGTAGGCGGAACCCGCCCATCGGCCATTCGCTACAGGAACAACACCACACAGAAGGAGAACAGACATGGTCAACAGGAACGGAAGCAACAACGGACACGGCAACGGGACCGGCAACGGCCTCGTCCACGTCAACGGCAACGGACACGACGCCGCGCTCGACGCGACGCACCACGAGCTGCTCTGGGACGGGCTCTTGCCCGCCGTCACGGGCGCCCTGGGACAGCCCCTGGACCCCGCGCTGGTCTCGCAGCGCAAGGGCCGCGCCGGGCGCACCTACGACTACCTGGAAGGCCACGTCGTCATCGACCAGGCCAACCGCATCTTCGGCTTCGGCGGGTGGGGCTACGAGCTGGTGAGCGACGTGACCCTGCGCCAGTTCGAGAACGTCGATGCGAAGACCGGAGAGGTGAAGACCACCTCCGTCTACAGCGCCCCGGTCCGGGTCACCGTCGCAGGCGCCCTTCCCCGCACCGACATCGGGTTCAACGCCGTGGCCGAGGACAACGCCGACGGTCACGAGACCGCCATCAAGGGCGCGGTGACCGACGGCATGAAGCGGGCACTCAGGAGCTTCGGCGTCCAGTTCGGCAACGGCTTCTACGGTGACCAGCCGGTGGAGGAAGCCAACGGCCGCCGTCCGGCTGCGAGGCAGACGGGCAGGAGCGGCGGCGGCAACACCCGGCCCCAGCGCGCTCCCGCCCCGGCAAGGACTGCGTCCGGCCCTGACAACGTGCCGGCCCCGGCGAGCGCGCCGGACCTGCGCCAGCGGCTCATCGAGATCGCCGTCGAGCAGGGCTTCGACGAGGACGGGGTGCGGACCGCCGTCAAGAACAAGACGGGCAAGGACCTGGACGCCCTGACGGCCGCGGAGCTGGCCCCGCTGGTGGAGGCCGCCGCAAAGAAGCTCCAGGAGACGCAGCAGGCGAAGGCGGCCTAAGTCCAGCCTGCCCATCGGGACACTCGGGAATCGAGCGGGGTCGTCTCTCGGGGGCGGCCCCGCTTCTCATTACAGGACAAGGAGGCTACGAGCCATGACAACGACGATGCAGACGACGATGCACACACCCTGGGGTTGGACACAGGTCATCGAAGAGCTGGCCGAGGGCGTCTGGCGAATCACGACGCCCAGCCACGGCGGGCTGAAGCTCAGCCGGGAGCGGTGGGCCTCGCTGCCCGGCTGCGTCCGGGGCGCAATGCTGACCCCGACCTTCGCGGAGGAGGACTGCGAGGAAGTCATCGTCAGGACGCTGCTGGGCCTGGGCGGCGACCGGGAGCGGGAGCTTGCCCTCAAGGTGGCGGGCTACTTCGACCGCTACGCCCCGGCGCTGCCCCACCTGCGGGCCGCCGCTCCGGGGCCCCACTACCACGCCATCGCCTACTGGGGCGGCTACGGGACCGACCCCTTCGGGCGCTTCGACACCCGCATCGAGGCCAAGTCCTTCGTGGGCGACGCCGAGATGGCGCGGGCCTACGGGAAGCTGGAGGCTGTCGAGTGCAGCCGGACGCTCCCGCTCTGCCGGGCGGAAGGGGGCAGGCCATGACCATGACGACCAGGGCCAGGCCCCGCAGCCTTCCCAGCACCACCACCAAGCTCAGCACCGAGATGGGCAACCTCTACGTCACCGTCTCGACGGACGAGGACGGCGAGCCCTTCGAGGTCTTCGGCTGGCTGGGCAAGGGCGGCTCGTTCCAGCACGGCGTCACCGAGCTGGCCTGCCGCCTCATCTCGCTGCACCTGCGGCGGGGCACTCCACTGGGCGAAATCATCGACCAGTGCCGGGGCATACAGGAGATGCAGCCCTTCTTCAACCGCCTGCCCGACGGCGGAAGCATGGCGGTGCTCGGCATCGGCGACGGCATCGCCCACGTGCTGAAGCAACACCTGAAAGCAAGGGAGGGGGTGCAGGACGCAGAAGCAGCCAAGGCCGCCTGAAGCGGCGCGGACAACCGACGCAGGGCGCAACGACGGGGCTGTCTCCACACGGGGGCGGCCCCGCTTCTCATCTACAGGAAACCGACAAAGAAAGGACACGACATGACGACGACGATTGACCACAACAAGGCGGACGTCTACTCCCGCCCCAACGCCCGCTTCGACGGGGACGGGCAGCTTGAGATACGGGCATCGGCGGCGGGCAACTGCCGCCGCGCCCTCTGGTACGAGGCGACGGGCTACGAGGTCACCAACCCCAAGACCGAGGAAACGCTGACGGTGCTGGAGGCGGGCAACGCCCTGGAGCCGGTGGTGCTGCGGGCGATGGAGCGGGCCGGTTGGGAGGTGACTCCCGCCGACCCCCAGGACCCGCCGCAGGTGTCGGTGCGGGTCGGCCCCAACATGGTGGTGACGGGCCACCCCGACGCCACGGGGGTGCTGCCCCTGTTCGGCGGCGAGGCGGTCGTCGAGGTCAAGACCAGGGGGCCGGAGGCGTTCAAGCGGTGGCGGACGTTGGGCGCGGAGCGCAGCCACCCGGCGTCGGTGGCCCAGGCAGCCTTCTACACGCTGGGGACCTTCGGGGAGCTGCGGGACGCGGTGATCGCCACGATGGACACCGGCAGCAGGCAGTGGGACTACGAGGTCATCCCCGCCGAGCGGGTGGGACAGGCCCTGGAACGGGCCTCCGAGTGGCTCGGACAGCTGGCCGCTCACCTCGTCCTCAACGGGCCGGACCCCGACGTCCTGCCGGAACGGGACTACTCCGTCACGGACTGGCAGTGCAAGTCCTGTCCCTTCCTGAACGTCTGCCTGCCGGGAATGGCGGCGGAGGCCGAAGGGGAACCCGAACCCGCCGAGGACGCCGAGCCAAAGGAGCCGGTGACCGACGAGGAGGCGCGGAACGCGCTTCACGAGTACGAGGAGATACAGGACACGATCCGGGAGTTCGAGGACGAGAAGAAGTGGGTGGTGGAGAAGCTCGGTACCTGGCTGGGCCAGCAGGGGGTGGACAAGGCCAAGCTCCAAGGGCGGGCGAAGACCCGTTCCGTGGGCATGGTGACGTCCCGCCGCTACTCGGTGGACTACAAGCGGCTCAACAACCTGCTGGACCCGGAGACCCGCGCCGAGATCGTCACCGAGAACGTCTCCGAGTACCTGCGGGTCAGCTAGACGCTCCCCAGCCGGAGCGCACCACGGGGCCGCTTCCCTCTATCGGGACGGCCCCGCTCACATTCAACCGGGCGCGGCAACGTCCGCGCCACGACATGCAGGAGGAATCGAAATGGCACGCACCATCAACAAGGTAGAGCTTTTGGGCAGGGTCGGGACGGACATTGAGATGCGCTACACGCCGAACGGCACGGCTGTCGCCCAGCTGCGGCTGGCCACCGAGCGCCGCCGCCAGGACGGGGAGGTCGAGGCCGACTGGCACAACGTCGTCTGCTGGAGCAAGACCGCCGAGGCGGTGAACCAGTACGTCGGCAAGGGCGACCGCATCTACGTCGCGGGCCGCCTGGCCCAGAACACCTGGGAGGGCGACGACGGCCAGCGCCGCTACCGCACCGAGATACACGCCTCCGAGGTCGTCTTCCTGGACTCCAAGGGCGGCAACGGCGGGAATGGCAACGGCGACGCAGCGGGCATCGAGCAGCCGGTCGGCGCCTCTCCCTTCTAGCCGGGCACTCCACAACCACAGAGCGGCGCCTTCCCGAAGGCGCACCACGGGGCCGCTCCCATCTATCGGGACGGCCCCGCTCTCACTCAACCGGGCGCGGCATTGCTGCGCCACACCATGCAGGAGGAATCGAAATGGCACGCACCATCAACAAGGTAGAGCTACTGGGCAGAGTGGGGACGGACCCCGAGATGAAGTACACGACGGGCGGCACCGCCGTCACCCAACTGCGGCTGGCGACCGAGCGCCGCCGCCAGGACGGGGAAGTCGAGGCCGACTGGCACTCGGTCGTCTGCTGGAGCAAGCAGGCCGAGGCGGTGAACCAGTACATCGGCAAGGGCGACCGCATCTACGTGGCCGGACGCCTGGTCCAGAACACCTGGGAGGGCGACGACGGGCAGCGGCGCTACCGCACCGAGATTCACGCCTCCGAGGTCGTGTTCCTCGACTCCAGGGGCGGCAACGGCAACGGCGGGAAGGACAACGGCGAGGCCGCGGACATCGAGGAGCCGGTCGCCGCCTCTCCCTTCTAGCCGGTCGATCCACAACCGCATAGCGACGCCTTCCCGAAGGCGCACACGGGGCCGCTTCCATCTACTGGGGCGGCCCCGCTTCTTGTTCCAACCGATAACGAAGGAGGCCGACATGACCAGGAAGACCCCCACCAAGGACGCCGCGCTGCTTGAGGCGCTGCGCAGCAACCTGAACCTGCTGGGCGAGATCGCCATGCGCTACCAGGTCGAGACCCAGCCGGAGCGCCCCACGGGAGACCTGCCCATCATCTCCTGCCCCGACGACGTGCGCAGGCTGCTCGGGCCGGAGATGGCCCCCCTCGCCCAGGAGCAGCTGCGGGTGCTGCTGCTCGACACCAAGAACCACGTCGTGGGCCAGCGGGTCATCTACCAGGGCAACGTCTCATCGGCCATCGTCCGGACCGCCGAGGTCTTCCGCCCGGCGGTCATGGAGGCCGTCCCCTGCATCATCGTCAGCCACAATCACCCGTCCGGCGATCCCACGCCCAGCCCCGAGGACGCGGCCCTCACCCGCGAGCTGGTCCAGGCGGGCAAGCTGCTGGACATCGAGCTGCTCGACCACGTCGTCATCGGCGGCGAGCGGTTCGTCAGCCTCAAGGAACGGGGCCTCATGTCTTGACGCTCCTCATGTCCTGACGGCCCTCAAGACCGGGCGGCCTTCGCCGTCCGGCTCTCACGCGGGGGAACCCTCCCCCGCGCATCCACGAAACGCACAAGCAAGAAGGAGACATCCCATGCTCGCAACCCACACCATCGACCCCGAAGACCTCTACACCATCTCGGCCGGGGGGTTCTCGGCCACCGCCGACGCCTTCGCCCGCGACGATGCGACCGACGGCCTCTGGTTCGTCTCGATGGTCGGCTCCCAGACGGCCCTCAAGGCCATCTGGGCCTCCCTGCTCAAGCAGCCGCCGGACGTTGCCCACATCATCCGCGGCGCGGACGGCATGGCGCTCAGCGGGGGATACAAGCGGTGCGTCGTTCCCCACGAGACGATAGGAACGTGGACGACCAAGATCGCCCGCCTGCCGGTCTCCGGCGGCTGGCACGCCCTGGTCTACACCAAGACCGCCGAGTACGGATTCGAGAAAGACAGCTTCCTGCTGCTGGCGCAGACGGAAGAGGACGCCCCGGCGCTCCACCACCGCTTCCTCGACAAGCGCAGCTCGCTGCCCCTGCACGGCTCCTGGGCCGACTGGCTCTGGCGGCGGGGCCTGGACAACGGGGAGATCGTGCCCCTGCAATCGGTCGGCGTCTCCGCCTACCGCTGCTCCCCCAAGGCCGGCCAGCTCCGCGAAGACCTCTCCGGCGCCGTGGCATCGGGCTGGCTCACCCTGCCCAGGGAGGAAGGAGAGACCAATGGATAGGATGCTGAAGCCGGCGACCCGCAGGAACAAGCGCAGGCAGCAACGGAACGGGAGCGCCTGGCGGCGGTTCTCGCCCGACGGGACGACTTGTAGGTATTGCAAGCACGACCACACCAAGCACCTAACTAGCTCAGGCCAGCCCCATTTCTACCGGCCCGCCACGGACGCTGAGAAGCGCGACCCCACGACGATGCTCTACCGCCACACGCTGCCCCAGGGCGGCTCCGTGCTGGTGCGGCGGATGGTCGTCGCCAGCCACGCCGAGCTCATCACCGCCTTCTGCGTCGCGTGCGCCGAGAGCATGAACACCCACCAGGTGCTCTGCTACCAGCGCAACGTGGGCGTCGGCGAGGTGGTGGGGCTGGTCACCGAACGCAAAGACATGGCAATCGCCGCCTGAAGGCGGCGCACGACACCAGACACGAAAGGAGAAGTCACATGAGACTCGCTGCACAAGCCAAGGGAGGGTTCTACCCCACGCCGCCCAGGGTCGTCGACCTGATCGCGGAGCTGATTCACACCCCCTCCGGCGCCTACAACCGGGGCCGGGACACGCTGCGCATCCTCGACCCCTGCTGCGGGGCAGGGGAGGCGTTGGCGCAGCTGGCCCAGCGCCTCGACAGGCCCAACGCCATCACCATCGAGACCTACGGCGTCGAGCTGCACCGGGACCGGGCGCAGGAGGCGGAGGAGCGGCTCGACCACGCCCTGGCCTCCGACCTGTTCGCCACCTCGATAGCGAACGGGGCCTTCGGGCTGCTGCTGTTGAATCCACCGTATGACCATGACTCGGAAGACAAGCGGACGGAGCACGCCTTCCTCACCCACACGACCCGCTACCTGGCCGAGAGCGGCCTGCTGGTCTTCATCGTCCCCAGGCAGCGCCTCGCGGTCTCGGCCCGCTACCTGTCCACCCACTATGGGCGGATGCGCTGCTGGGCCTTCCCCGACCCGGAACGGGAGGTCTTCGACCAGGTGGTCCTGATGGGCTACCGGAAGGCCGACCCCGTTCCCGACGTCCACGCCGAGCGCATGGTGATGGAGTGGGCGGTGGGGGAGCCGGAGCCGCTGCGCTCCCGTCCCTACACGGACTACAGCCCGGAGACCACGCCCAGCGGGGACATCCTGTTCACCACCCGAACCGTCGACCCCGTCGCGGCGGCCGCCGAGGCGCGGCGGTCGGGGCTGTGGGCCAGCACGGAGATCACCGACACCCTCTGGCCCGCCAGGGACAGCAGAACCCGCCCCCTGATGCCCCTGCGACGGGGGCACATGGCGATGCTGGTGGCGGCGGGCTTCCTCGACAACCTCTGCCTGGAGGCCGACGGGCGGCGCATCCTGGTCAAGGGCCGCACCTCGAAGGAGATGGTCATGGTGGAGGACAGCCCGGAGAAGGAGGTCCACCGGGAGAAGCTCAAGACCACCGTGGTCGCCCTGGACCTGCACGGCGGCGAGATCACCGACATCGCCGCATAGACGGCTTACCAAAGCCGCACCACGAGGCCCCGTTGGTCCCTTCGACCTGCGGGGCCTTCGCTTTACCGGAACGATTCAGGAACACCCACTCATAAGGAAAGGAAGGTTGAAGTATGCAGACGACCATGACCCTCGACGCCTGCGCCCGGTGCGGGCAGCCCATCGTCCCCGGCGAACCCGCCATGCAGACCGCCTCGGTGGACATCATCGGCGGACGGGCGGTCTCGACCCCGGTGAAGTCCTACCACCTGCGAGGCCGCTGCTACGACGACGTGCAGCGGCGGGAGACCCTCCCGAAGGCGGCATAGACGGCTGGACTCAGCCGCATCCACTTGGCCCCGCTCTAGCTGCGGGCCTCGCCTGTCGGCCAACCCCAAGCACTCACATCAAGGAAGGAGAAAGACATGAACCTCGGAGCGTTCATCGACACATTCAAGGAGGCCATCGCCCGGCGGGTGGTGGAGTCCTACCCGCCCCTCTACCGGCCCTCGGAGAACGGGCACAAGCTGCCCCGCCTGCTCCGCAAGCCCCTGGGGGCGCAGGAGGACGCCATCAAGGGCGCGGCCCTCTCCCTCGAAGCCCACCGGGGCACCACCGTCGTCGGCGAGATGGGCACGGGCAAGACCTTCATCGCCGCCGCCGCAGCGCACATGGCGGGCTTCCAGAGGATGCTGATCCTCTGCCCGCCGCACCTGGTGCCCAAGTGGAAGCGGGAGGTGGAGATGACGGTGCCCGGCGCACGCGCCGTCATCGTCAGGTCCATCACCGACCTGGAGCGGCTGCGCCTCTCCACCGGCTCCGGCCCCCTCTTCGCGGTGATGAGCCGGGAGAAGGCCAAGCTCTCCTACCGCTGGATGCCCGCCGTGAACCAGCGGTGGGCATCGTCCAGAGGGAGGCTCCTGCGGGACGAGGAGACGGGGGAGCCCTTCCGGGTCCCCTGCTGCCCCGACTGCACGGCGCAGGTCGTGGACAAGGACGGCGTGCCCCTGACGGACGCCGACCTGAGCCGCCGCAAGCACACCTGCGCCGGCTGCGGCGGCCCCCTGTGGCAGGCCGACAAGTCCGGGCCGGCCCGCTACCCGTTGGCCGACTACGTCAAGCACCGGATGAAGGGCTTCTTCGACCTGCTTATCGGGGACGAGGTCCATGAGTACAAGGGGCGGGGCTCGGCCCAGGGCATCGCCGCCGGGGTCCTCGCCGACGCCTGCGGCAAGTCCCTCAGCCTGTCCGGGACGCTGATGGGCGGCTACAGCTCGACGCTCTTCCACCTGCTCTACCGGTTCAGCCCGGACCTCAGGACGGAGTTCGAGCGCTCCGACGAGCACCGCTGGATACAGCGGTACGGCTTCGAGGAGGTCACCGTCGGCAAGGACGACGACGACGCGGTGGAGGACGGGCGCAACAGCAGGCGGCGCAAGTTCCGCAAGGTGGTCAGGGAGCGGCCGGGCCTCGTGCCCTCGGCGCTCTTCCACATCATCGGCAACACGGTGTTCCTGCGCCTGTCCGACGTGGCGTCGGGGCTGCCCCCCTACGACGAGCAGATCCTGCTCTCCTCGATGGACTCGGAGCAGGACGCGACGGGCTACTCCCAGCGCAGCGCCTACACCACCGTGTACGAGGAGTTGCGCAAGAAGCTGGCTGAGGCTCTCAAGGCCGGCTCGAAGCGGCTCCTGGCGACCTACCTGCAAACCCTCCTGGCCTACCCCGAGGGCTGCACCAAGGGGGAGACGGTCTTCGACCCCCGGAGCGGGGACGTGATCGTGCAGGTCCCGCCGCTGTCGGAAGAGAAGCTCTACCCGAAGGAAAAGGCCCTGGTGGACTTGGTGGCGGCGGAGCGGATGGAGGGCCGCAGGGTGCTGGTCTACGCCACCCACACCGGCACCCGGGACATCACCGAGCGGATGGACGACATCCTCACCCGACACGGGTTCCGGGTGGCGGTGATGAAGGCGGACGCGGTGGCGCCGGACAAGAGGGAGGCGTGGGTGGCGGACAGGGTCAAGCAGGGCATCGACGTGATGATCTGCCATCCCAGGCTGGTGCAGACCGGCCTCGACCTCATCGACTTCCAGACCTTGGTCTGGTTCGAAACTGATTACAGCGTTTACGTGATGAGGCAGGCGTCGCGGAGGTCGTGGCGCATCGGGCAGACCCGACCGGTGAAGGTGGTGTTCATGGCCTACCGGAACACCCTCCAGGCCGACGCGCTGAAGCTGGTGGCGAAGAAGCTGCAAAGCTCCCTCGCCGTCGAGGGAGAGCTGCCGGAGGACGGGCTGGCCGCCTACGGAGACGACGGGGACGACCTGATGATGGCGTTGGCCCGCAGGATCGTCAGCGGCGACGAGGAGGAGGACGAGGCGGAGACGGTGGAGTCGGTCTTCGCCCAGGCCAGGGACGCCGAGGCCACCGCCGAGGAATACCTGGTGGACGACGACTGGAAGGCGGTGGACTTGGAGCCGGAGGCCGTCGCGGTCAACGGCAACGGGGCCAACGGAAACGGCCATCACGAGGCCATCGGGCCGACGGTCGAGCTGGTCGTGGGCAACGGCCGCCACGCAAACGGCAACGGAAACGGCCACCCCGAGGAGGCCCCGGAGCCGCAGCAGTCGCTGGTCTCCTGGGCGGAGTTCATGGCCGAGGAGCCGGTCAAGCCCAGGGGCCGGGGAGGCAAGACCCAGGCCCCGTCACTGTCCCTGTTCGAGTGGGCGGTGGAGATGGAGCGAGAGGAAGAGCCGGTCGGCGCAGGACGCTAGACCGCTAGGCACGGGAGAGGTCGTCGCTAACCGAGCGGCGGCCTCCCCGCAAATGGCAACGCAGCAAGACAGAGCAATCACAAAGGAGAAAAACGATGGCAAGGATTTTCGTATACGACGACCGCGAGTTCCCCGACCCGGACCCCCAGATGAGCGTCGACCAGGTCAAGGCAACCCTGAGCGACTTCTACGGGGAGATCGCCAACGCCTCGGTCAAGGAGACCAAGCGCGGAGACGACACCATCTACGAGTTCCAGCGGCGGGTGGGCACCAAGGGCGCCTTCCCCGACGCCCGGAACTAGAGGAGGGAGTCCGATGGACAACCGCACCTTAGCCGGTCTGCTGGCGGCAACGCCGCCGGCGGGCCTCTGCATCCTTGAGCTCACGGCGGAGCTCACACGGCCCGACGGCTCCTTCGACCTGGACGCCGCGGCCGCCCGGCAGCAGGACGTGGAGTCGGCCTGCGTCCAGGCGCAGGACTACGCCGCGGCCACGGGCCGCCTGTTGGAGGCGCTGCGATGGCAGCTGCGGCCCCGGCGCAACTGAGCGGCCTGGCGAACCTGCTCCTGCGGCGTCCGCCGTCGCTGCGGGAGCTGGTCACGCTCGTTGGCTACGCCGACGACTACGCCTGGTTCGTGGGGCTGGCGCGCCGTCTCTTTCCCCAGGAGGCGGAGGCGGCGCTTTCGGCCCCCGACGTACGCGGGAGGGTGGAACGCTTCGCCAATCTCTTCGGAGAGCGGCACTTCCCCCTCTACGCGCCCTTCATCGAGTTCTGGACGGAGGAGGAGGGGGAACAACCTCCGTGGTCCTGGCTGAGGCAGGGCATCCCCTTCGACCTGATGGGCTTCGGCTACGACGGCCTTCACGAGATGTGGGACGGCTACCGCGAGGGCTTCTCGGCCCTCGTCCTCCTGGTCAAGCCCCCCGATTCCTCCTACATGGCAGACGACGGGATACGGGTGGCCTGGCTGGAGTCAGCTGCCGAACGCATCCCGCAAGAGACTTTGGAGAGGATCCCCCAGGGCGGCATACCTCTGGACGACCTCACCGACGCGCTCAGGGAGACCGGGTTCGAGGGGGCGGCGCAGGCCGCTTCCTGGGTCTTCGCCGAGACCGGCAACTTCTTCCTCGACCACACCTACGAAGACGGCAACTACGACGGCTTCTCCGACCCCTGGGACGACGACATCATCCAGGAGGGGACGGAGGAGTGGCGCAAGGCCGTCGCCCTCATGGACTCGGTGGGCAAGCTGACCGACTGGCTGGAGGAGGACATTCCGGGCCGCTTCGCCGAGATGCTGGACTTCGTCCTGGGGCGGCTTCCCAATCACGAAAAGGAGGACAACAACCATGACTGATGCAGTCGATACGACCCAATGGTCCATGCCGGGACCGGCGGACATGCCAAGGGACGAGCTCCAGATACAGCTGGAGGCCTACAAGGAGACCATCCTGCTGCGGGGATTCGAGAACGACTCCACCTGGGTGCGGACCGTCTCGGCGGACGCCATCGCCAACGTGTTCACCCAGCACCTGGGGTCCTCATCGGGGCTCCTGCCGGCGGACGCCCTCTGGTGGGGCCAGGGCGAGACCGGCCAGGTGGTGGCCCTCTGGCGGCCGCCGCAGGTCTGGCCGGTGGCCCTGCAACGGGAGGCGTTCAAGCCCCCCGCCCGGCTCCGGCTGCCCATGCCGGGGCTGGTCTTCGTCTGCTCGCCGGGCCGCCCGCCCTGGGTCTACGCCGCGCTGAGCCGGCCTACCGACCCCGAGCAGCATCTCTTCCGGGCCCCCGCCTTCAACGTCTTCAGAGACGGGCGGGTCTGCCCCGGAAGCCACCGGTTCCCCGAGGAGGTGGGACTGATACCGGAGTCCTTCTTCCAGTCCTACTTCTCGCTTACCGGGGATTCACGGGACCGCTCGAAGAAGCGCCCCGACAACCTGCAAGCGCTATGGGAGGAGATCGATGGAACAACTGCATACCCGACTGAGGACCTGGTTCCCCAGTGCACGGTGGGTCAGGCGATGGCGGTCTCCGAGGGGAGACGTGGCTACCGCTAGCCCCGCGCCGGGGCCGGTGGGCTACCTGGTCAACCACCCCGGCGGACTCGCGGGAGTCCAGGGGATCGGCTACGACTACGTGCTGGGATCGGGGGGCGTCTATGTCCAGTCCCAGGGCGCGAACCTGACGGCGCGGGTCCTGGTCGCCTCCGGCGCGGTGCGGGGGCTCGCTCCCGTGGCCGAGAAGGTGCAACTCACCCACGGCCCCATCCCGGCGCAGCTCTTCGAGCTGGGGCTGCGCTGGTTCCAGGACGCCCCGGACACCGAGCGGTTCTTCGCGGTGCGATGGGACGGGGACGGCTACAGGCTGGTCGTCCCCCCACAAGTTGGGACTTCGGCATCCCTAGCCTACCTGCCCCCTGCCGGAGTGGTCGCCGAGTTCCACTCCCACGGAGGCGCCCGCGCCTTCTTCTCGGCCACCGACGACCGGGACGAGCAGGGCTTCCGCATCTACGGCGTCGTCGGACGCCTCGACGCCCCACTACCCGAGCTGCGGCTCCGGGTCGGGGTCTACGGCCACTTCGCCCCGCTGGACTGGCCCCAGGTGTTCGGCGGCCCGGCCCTTGGTCTCCGGCTCATGGGCGAGGAGCCGGAATCGACAGGGAACATCGAATCGGAAGACAAGGAGGTGAACTGAAGATGCCCTACTACCTGGACAACGCATTCCTGCTGGACAACCCCTGGATCACCGTGGTCGGCTGCGGCGGGACCGGGGGCTTCGTGGCCGAGGGCCTCTGCCGCCTCTTCCAGGGGCGGCAGGCCACCATCGTCCTGGTCGACCACGACCGGGTGGAGCCCCACAACCTGCTGCGCCAGAACTTCTACGCGGAGGACGTGGGGCGCTTCAAGAGCCAGGCCCTCGCCGACCGGCTGGCACGGGCCTACCGGCGGCCCGTCGGCTACTCGGTCTACGCCTTCCGGGAGGAGGACTCCGGCTCCGATGGGGGCCGCTATCCCGGTCTTCCCGCCTACGGGAACTCCCTGCTCATCGGCTGCGCCGACAACGCCGCGGCGCGGAGGGCGATGGCCGAGTCCCTGCCGGGCGACCCGCGCCGGTGGCTCATCGACGCGGGCAACGACACCAACTGGGGCCAGGTCCTCATCGGAAACGTGGCCGACCGGGACTTCGGGGACGAACAAGCCTTCGCCGATCAGACCTGCCACCTGCTCCCCGCGCCCACAGTGCAGCGGCCCGACTTGCTGACCGCCGTGTCGACCACGCCTCCCGACGTGGACTGCGCGGCGGCCCTGGACCTCACCGACCAGGACCCGACCATCAACCAGATGATGGCGTCGCTGGTCTTACAGGTGGTCCGCCGCATCGCGGCGGGGACCTGCCCCTTCATGGGCCTCTACCTGGACATGGAGCAGGGAACGGTCACCCCGACCTACGCCACCCCGGAGACGGTGGCGCGGGTGGCGCGGTCCGACTCCGAGCCGGGGATAACGTCCCAGTGACCAACGCTCAACAAACGCATTCAAGGAAGGAAACAAGGAGAAGGAGAAACCATGTCTGACAAGAACGGGACCACCACGACCACGACCACGACCACGACCATGTGGCAGGACCACCACAGCGGCCTCCGCAGGCACAAGCTGATGACGAAGGAACTCGGGGACGCCATCCCGCCCCTGTACGCCAACGAGAACGTCGAGGACTACGACGCCGTCGTTGCCAAGGTGAAGCTGTTCAGTCCCTATAACGGCTGGCGCTGGTTCATCACCGAGTGGGACCCCGAGACCGGGCTGTGCTTCGGCCTCGTCGAGGGGTTCGAGACCGAACTGGGCTACTTCGATCTAACGGAACTCTCGGAAGTGACCGTGTTCGGCAGCGTCCCCGCCGTGGAGCGGGACCTGTACTGGGCGCCGATGACCCTCGGCGAGATCAGGAGACAGTCGCGATAGAGAATCGCGGCGCAACGCAGCCAGAGAAGCAATCAAGGAAAGGAGCAACCATGCCTGACGAAACCGGAACGGAAGCAACCCGCTCGGACGCCCCGAGCGCAGACGAGAGTCTCTTCGGCGATGCGGCGGACGATACGGAAGCCGCGGTTGCCGACGAGCAGGACGCCGCACAGGAGGCGCAGGGTTCCGATGACGCCGAGGAGCAGGCCGGTCAGCCGGAGGACCTGAAGGTGGTCGTGTCCATCAAGGGCGGCAGGGCCACCATCGGGGTGCAACGGCCTTCGTCCGACCCGCACATCGAGTCCTTCGATGACGCTGACTTGGCCGGGCTGACCCAGGAGGTCTCGGCGGTGATCGAACGGGCGCGGGCCAAGTGGGAAGACGAACCCAAACATCCGGCGCACGAGAGACCCGCGCCCCCGGCCAGGCGTCAGTCCCGGCGTGGGCAGGCGCCTGCCCACGCCGGGATCGCCGAGGGAGGGGCGGAGCAACAGCAGCCGGAGACGCTGAGGCTGTTCTAAGGGATCCGGTCGGCGTGGGACCCTTGGCCGCAACACACAGGGTGGGACACCGTGATTCGGTGTCCCACCCTGCTCGTCTATGTATGCGGGCCTTTTTGTTGCCCTTTTTTCGACCGCGCATTGGATTCTTTCCGTGTTCACGATACTCTCATGTGAGAAAACCATCCTGAGGAGGGATCGACAATGGAGGTCAAGAATGAGAGACTTACGCTGGACTTGGCCCTTCGCCTTTAACGTCGGCTGAAGATCATCGCCGCGCTCAAAAGCGTGAGCATGCGCCGTACTGCCGGACCGCCAGCGACCGCGCCCTGAAGAGGGTCAGGCACATATCGGACACCAGCACGAGAGATGAGTGGACGGTATGCTGGAGTCCATATGAGCAGCTATGGGGCCATCATGCCGAGAGCGGCGGCGTTGGCACGGCTCCCGGCGGAGCCCAGTGCAGAAGCCAAACGCCGCGAGAAGGCCGTCTTGGGGTACGTCGACAATGGGCGGAGGGTGCGGTTGACGGCGCGGCACTTCGGGTTCAGTCCCGACAGCATCAGCCGCTGGGTTCGGGCCTAGGTTGGAAAGATGATTCCAGTCTTCCCGCACGCATAAACGATATGATGTTCGCTAAGCTATGCCGCCAGCAGCGAATCCTGTCGGCGATATGCGCCTTACTTTTGGCCTTCCTCACCTTGAGCAGCGCTACTGCGCAAGCGGCCAACAGCCAACCGGCGTTCCCGTCCAGCGAGGACGGCGCCCGATCGGTGGCCGAGAACACCGCCGCCGGCGCAAACATCGGCGCGCCGGTTGGGGCCACGGACGCGGACAACGATGCGTTGACCTACACCCTGGGCGGCGACGATGCCGCGTCCTTCACCATTGTCCCCTCCACCGGCCAGTTGCAGACGCTGGCCGCCCTCAATTTTGAGGGCAAGAACTCCTACAGCGTAACGGTGTCGGCCAGCGACCGGAAGGATGCCACTGGCAACGCCGACACGGCCATCGACGCCACTATTGACGTGACCATCAGCGTAACCGACGTGGACGAGCCCGGAACGGTCATCCTGTCTCCCGCCCAGCCACGGGTCGGCGAGGTGCTCCGGGCCAGGGTGAGCGATCCGGACGGAGTTGTGGTTGGCTCAGGTATCTGGGGCTGGCTGAAGTCCAGGGACGGGACACCAGACTGGTCGACCGTTCAAAATAGTGCGCCTTACCCTAGCTCCTACGAAGTTCAAGCCGCCGACCTGAATTTCTACTTGCAGGCCACCGTGAGTTATGTGGACGGGCACGGACTCGGCAAGAGCGCGGTAGGTGTCTCCCAGCGTGTGGCTGCCAAAGCGGCGGCGCCGCAGATTCATGTGGAACAGCTGGTCTCCGGCCTGAGCATCCCCTGGGGAATCGCCTTTGCGCCCGACGGGACGATGCTGTTCACCGAACGCGCCCGCAAGCTGAGCGTCCGCCTCGCCGACGGAACGGTGCGGAATGTCACCGCTGACCTCAGTGATGTGATGGTCGCATCAGAAATCGGGTTTATGGCGATAGTCGTCGATCCGGGCTTCGCCACCAACCGGCGGTTCTATACGTGCCAGGGCCATACCGGGGACAAGGTGCAGGTAATTGCCTGGACCATGAACGCCGGATATACGGAGGCCACCCGGGTCGCCGACCCCTTGGTCGATGGGATACCTGGCAGCAGTAGAAACCATTCCGGCAAGCATTCCGGCTGCCGGCTGCGCTTCGGGCCGGACGGCTATCTTTGGATTGCTACCGGGGATGCGACAACCGGATCGGCGCCCCAGAGCCTGACCAACCTTGGCGGCAAGGTGCTGCGGGTAGTTGCATCGACTGGCGCCGGGGCGCCGGGCAACCCATTCTCTGCCCCCAATTCGCCGCTGATTTACACCTACGGCCACCGCAACCCCCAGGGCCTGGCCCTGCGCCCCGGCAGCAGCGGCCAGATGTGGTCGGTGGAGCACGGCCCGGCCTTTGACGACGAGATCAATCTGTTGACCGCCGGCGGCAATTACGGCTGGGACCCGGCGCCCGGGTACAACGAGTCAACACCCATGACCGACCTGGAGAAATTCCCCAGCGCCATCGAGGCCAAGTGGGCCTCGGGGAACAAATCCCTGGCCGCCAGCGGCGGCATCTTCCTGGAGGGCGCCTGGTGGGGCCCGTGGGACGGCCGGCTGGCGGTGGCGTCCCTCAAGGACAAGACATTGCGCGTCCTTGAGTTCAGTCCGTCCGGCGACCTGTTGAGCGAGATCAGCGTCAGCAAACTCAAAAACGTCTATGGCCGACTCCGCACCCCGATGATGGGGCCGGATGGCGCCCTGTATGTCTCCACCTCCGAGGACAACGGCGAGGACAAGATCCTGCTGGTCACTCCCCAGGTGGCTCCCCGGTTCCCAGTCAATACCGACACCACCTGGGATACGCCGGAGAACGCCGATATCACCACCATCGTCGCTACTGTTGCGGCCGAAGAGCCGAACGGCGAGGCGATCACCTACTCCCTGGGCGGGACCGACGCCGCCTCCTTCAACATAAAAGATACTGCCGTCGGGGAATTGCGGGCCAACGCGCCGCTCGACTACGAGACCAAATCCTCGTACCAGGTCGATGTTATCGCCACCGACCCCAATAGCTTGAGCAGCAAAGTAACACTGACCATCACAGTAACCAACGAGGACGATGCGGGCGCGATAACCCTGTCGTCCCAAGCACCCGTCGTTGGCATAGACCTGACGGCCAGTATCACCGACCCCGACGGGGGTGTTTCCAGCATAGGTTGGACCTGGAGTAAATCCTCGGACCAAACTACGTGGACCGCTATTGCCGGCGCAACGTCGTCCACGTACCGACCGGTTGCCGCCGACGTTGGCAGCTACCTGCGAGCCACGGCGGCTTACACCGACAGCCAAGGATCGGGCAAGAATGCGCAACAGAAAACGGACGCCCCGGTTGCGGCGGCTCAGATCGGGGTGAGCGTGTCCGAGACCGCGCTGACAGTCGCCGAGGGCGCCAGCGCCACCTACACCGTGGTCCTGGACGGCCAGCCCGCCTCCGATGTGGTAATCGAGGTGACCAGCAACAATTCCGACGTGACGCTGGACACCGACGCGGCGGCGTCCGGCAACCAGACCACGCTGACCTTCACCCGGGCCAACTGGAGCACGGCGCAGACGGTGACGGTGGCCGCGGCCGACGACGCCGACGCGGTGAACGACACGGCCTCCATCGCCCACGCGGTGGTGGCCGCCGAAAGCGCCGACGAGTACGACGCGGCGACCATCGCCGGGGTGGTGGTGACCGTGACCGACGACGACACCGCCGGGGTGACCGTGTCCGAAAGCACGCTGACGTTGGACGAGGGCGCCAGCGCCACCTACACGGTGGTCCTGGACGCTCAGCCCGCCGCCGCCGTGCTGATTCGCATTGACAACAACAACCAGGACGTGAAGGTGGACGCCAACGCGACGATACCAGGCCTCCAGCCCGGCATGTTCTTCACCCCGAGCAACTGGAACACGCCGCAGACGGTGATGGTGTCCGCCGCCCAGGACGCCGACGCGGTGGACGACAAAGCCCAGCTGAGCCACGCTGTAGACTATCGCGACAGGTCCGGCGGCCCGTACAGCCGCGTGGTCGCCGTCGGGGTGGCCGTGACCGTCACCGACGACGACACCGCCGGGGTGACGGTGTCCGAAACCACGCTGACGGTGACCGAGGGCGGCAGCGCCACCTACACGGTGGTCCTGGATGCCCAGCCCGCCGCCGACGTGCTGATTCGCATTGACCTCAACAACCTGGACGTGGGGGTGGACGCCGATGCGGGTAGGGCAGGCGCCCAGGTCTTCATGCTCTTCACCCCGGGCAACTGGAACACGCCGCAGACGGTGAAGGTGTCCGCCGCCCAGGACGCCGACGCCGCGGACGACCAAGCCCAGCTGGGCCACGCGGTAAGCTATACGACCGACAGGTCCGGCCCGTACAACAGCGTGCTCGCCGCCGGGGTGGCCGTGACCGTCACCGACGACGAGACCGCCGGGGTGACGGTGTCCGAAACCACGCTGACAGTGGTCGAGGGCGCCAGCAACACCTACACGGTGAAACTGGACCCCCAGCCCTCCTCCGACGTGGTGATCAGCGTCACCGCCAGCGGCAATACGGACGTGACCGTGTCTCCGGCGCGGCTGACCTTCACCTCGAGCAACTGGAGCACGGCGCAGACGGTGACGGTGTCCGCCGCCCACGACGCCGACGCGGTGAACGACACGGCCTCCATCGCCCACGCGGTGGTGGCCGCCGAAAGCGCCGACGAGTACGACACCGCGACCATCGCCGGGGTGGCGGTGACCGTCGCCGATGACGACGCGGGCGTGACAAACTCCGAATCCACGCTGGTGGTGGCCGAGGGCGGCAGCGCCACCTACACCGTGGCGCTGAGCACCCGGCCCTCCGCCGACGTGGCGATTATCATCGCCGACGACAACCCGGACGTGACGGCGGACACCGACGCCGCGACGTCCGGCAACCAGGACAGGCTGACCTTCACCCCGGCCAACTGGAGCACACCGCAGACGGTGACGGTGGCCGCCGCACACGACGCCGACGCGGTGAACGACAAAGCCCAGCTGCGCTACACTGTGTCGTCCGGCAACGCGTCCGGCCCGTACAGCGGCTTGGCCGCCGACGGGGTGGCCGTGACCGTCACCGACGACGACGACGCCGGCGTGACGGTGTCCGAAACCACGCTGACAGTGGCCGAGGGCGGCGACAACACCTACACAGTGGCGCTGGACGCCCAGCCCACCTCCGACGTGGTGATCAACGTAACCAAGAGCGGCAGCTCCGACGTAACGGTGTCGCCGGCCACGCTGACCTTCACCTCGAGCAACTGGGGCACGGCGCAGACTGTGACAGTGGCCGCCGCCCACGACGCCGACGCCGCGGACGACTCGGCCGCCATCGCCCACGCGGTGGCGCCCGCCGAAAGCGCCGACGAGTACGACACCGCGGCCATCGCCGGGGTGGCGGTGACCGTCGACGACGACGAGACCGCCGGGGCGACGGTGTCCAAGTCCAGGCTGAGGATGGACGAGGGCGGCAGCAACACCTACACCGTGGCGCTGAACGCCCAGCCCGCCTCCGACGTGGTGATCGCGGTGACCAGCGACAACTCCGACGTGACGGTGGACACCGACGCGGCGACGTCCGGCAGCCAGAACACGCTGACCTTCACCCCGAGCAACTGGAGCACGGCGCAGACGGTGACGGTGGCCGCGGACCAGGACGCCGACGCGGCGAACGACGCGGCCGCCATCAGCCACGCGGTGGTGGCCGCCGAAAGCGCCGACGAGTACGACAACGTGACCATCGCCCGGGTGAGGGTGACCGTCGTCGACGACGAAACCCCCACCGCCGGGGTGACAAGCTCCGTGTCCAGGCTGACGGTGGCCGAGGGCGGCAGCGCCACCTACACCGTGGTGCTGAACACCTCACCCCCACCCGGCTTCAGCGTGACGGTCTTCGTTCTTCTCGTCTCCGACGGGAACGTGACGCGGGCGCCGTCGCGGCTGTTCTTCACTTCCAGCGACTGGAGCACAGCGCAGACGGTGACGATGTCCGCCGCACAGGACACCGAGGGGAGCGACAGGGCCCAAGTATCCTACACTGTACGGTGCATCTGTAGCCAGTACAACGGCTTGAGATACGACAACGTGGTGGAGGTGATTGTCGTCGACGACGACGCGGTCGGAGTGACGTTGTCCGAAACAGCGGTGTCGGTGATCGAGGGTGGCAACAGCAACTACACGGTGGTGCTGAACAACCAGCCCTCCTCTGACGTGGTGATCGACGTAACCGCCAGCGGCAATACGGACGTGACCGTGTCTCCGGCCACCCTGACCTTCACCCCGGCCAACTGGAGCACGGCGCAGACGGTGACGGTGCGGGCGGCCCAGGACGCCGACGCGGTAAACGACGCGGCGTCCATCACCCACGCCGTCGACGCCTCCCGGAGCGCCAACGAGTACGACAACGTGAGCATCGCCGGGGTGGCCGTGACCGTCGACGACGACGAGACCGCCGGGGTGACGGTGTCCGAAACCACGCTGACCGTGGACGAGGGCGGCAACGGCGCCTACACCGTGGTGTTGGACGCCCAGCCCGCCTCCGACGTGGTGATCACGCTGACCAGCAACAATTCCGACGTGACGGTGGACACTGCCGTAACGTCCGGCAGCCAGAACACGCTGACCTTCACCCCGAGCAACTGGAGCGTGGCGCAGACGGTGACGGTGGCCGCGGACCAGGACGCCGACGCGGCGAACGACGCGGCCTCTATCAGCCACGCGGTGGTGGCCTCCAGGAGCGCCAACGAGTACGACAACGTGACCATCGCCGAGCTGGCGGTCACCGTCACCGACGACGAAATCGGCACCGCCGGGGTGAGAAGCTCCGTGTCCAGCCTGTCGGTGGCCGAGGGCGGCAGCGCAACCTACACCGTGGTCCTGGACGCGCAGCCCGAGGCGAGGGTGAGGGTCTGGATTGTTCTCATCTCCGACGGGAACGTGTCACGGACGCCGAGACGGCTGAACTTCACGCCGTCCAACTGGAGCACGCCGCAGACGGTGACGGTGTCCGCCGCCCAGGACGCCGACAGGGGGATCATCAAGGCCCAGATCTCCTACTTTATAACGTGCGCCAGCAGCTGCAGACCGTACAACAACAACACGACATACAGCAACGTGGTGGAGGTGATCGTCGTCGACGACGAAGTTGTAGGGGTAACGCTGACCGAAACCACGCTGACGGTGCTCGAGGGTGGCAACCGCACCTACACCGTGGTGCTGAACAGGCAGCCCACCTCCGACGTGGTGATCAACGTCACCAAAAGCGGCAGTGACGACCTGACGGCGACTCCGGCCAGCCTGACCTTCACCACGAGCAACTGGAGCACGCCGCAGACGGTGACGGTGCGGGCCGCCGAGGACGCCGACGCGGCGAACGACACGGCCTCCATCAGCCACGCGGTGGTGGCCGCCCAAAGCGCCAACGAGTACGACGCCGTGAGCATCGCCGGGGTGGCCGTGACCGTCACCGACGACGAGACCGCCGGGGTGACGGTGTCCGAAACCACGCTGACGGTGGCCGAGGGCGGCAGCGGCGCCTACACCGTGGTCCTAGACGTGCAGCCCACCTCCGACGTGGTGATCACAGTGAGCAGCGACAACACGGACGTGACGGTGTCGCCGGCCACCCTGACCTTCACGCCGTCCAACTGGGACACGGCGCAGACGGTGACGGTGGCTGCCGCCCAGGACGCCGACGCGGTGAACGACGCGGCCTCCATCGCCCACGCCGTCGACGCCTCCCGGAGCGCCAACGAGTACGACAACATGACCATCGCCGGGGTGGCCGTGACCGTCACCGACGACGACACCGCCGGGGTGAGCGTGTCCGAGACCACGCTGACGGTGGCCGAGGGCGGCAGCGGCGCCTACACCGTGGTCCTGGACGTGCAGCCCACCTCCGACGTGGTAATCAACGTAACCAAAAGCGGCAGTGACGACGTAACGGTGTCTCCGGCCACCCTGACCTTCACGACGGCCAACTGGAGCACGGCGCAGACGGTGACGGTGGCTGCCGCCCAGGACGCCGACGCGGTGAACGACGCGGCCTCCATCACCCACGCGGTGGTGGCCGCCCGCAGCGCCAACGAGTTCGACCTAGTCACCGTGGCCGGGGTGGCCGTGACCGTCACCGACGATGACGCCGCCGGGGTGACGGTGTCCAAATCGACGCTGACGGTGGCCGAGGGGGGCAGCGGAACCTACACGGTGGTCCTGGACGCCCTGCCCACCTCCGACGTGGTGATCAGCGTCACCAGGACCGGCAGCAGCGACGTGACGCTGGACACCGACACGGGGACGTCCGGCAACCAGACCACGCTGACCTTCACCCCGGCCAACTGGGACACGGCGCAGACGGTGACGGTGGCTGCCGCCCAGGACGCCGACGCGGTGAACGACGCGGCGTCCATCACCCACGCGGTGGTGGCCTCCCGGAGCGCCGACGAGTTCGACGCCGTGAACATCGCCGGGGTGGCCGTGACCGTCACCGACGACGAGACCGCCGGGGTGACGGTGTCCAAATCGACGCTGACGGTGGACGAGGGCGGCAGCGGCTCCTACACGGTGGTGCTGAACCTTCAACCCACCTCCGACGTGGTGATCAACGTGACCAAAAGCGGCAGCAGCGACGTGACGCCGGACACCGATACGGGGACGTCCGGCAACCAGACCACGCTGACCTTCACCCGGGCCAACTGGGACACGGCGCAGACCGTGACGGTGGCTGCCGCCCAGGACGCCGACGCGGTGGACGGCGTGGCCGCCATCGCCCACGCGGTGGTGGCCGCCCAGAGCGCCAACGAGTACGACGCCGTGAGCATCGCCGGGGTGGCCGTGACCGTCACCGACAACGACGCCGGGGTGACGGTGTCCCCTGCTACATTGCGCATCCCCGAGGGCGGCAGCGCAACCTACACGGTGGTCCTGGACGCCCAGCCCGCCTCCGACGTGGTGATCACGGTGAGCAGCGACAATTCGGACGTGACGGTGTCGCCGGCCACCCTGACCTTCACGCCGTCCAACTGGAGCACGGCGAAGACGGTGACGGTGGCCGCGGCCCAGGACGCCGACGCGGTGAACGACACGGCCGCCATCGCCCACGCCGTCGACGCCGCCCGCAGCGCCAACGAGTTCGACGCCGTGACCATCGCCGGGGTGGCCGTGACCGTCACCGACGACGACACCGCCGGGGTGACCGTGTCCGTCATTTCGGTGACGGCGCCGGAGGGCGACAGCGGCGCCTACACGGTGGTCCTGGACGTGCAACCCAGCTCCGACGTAGTGATAAGCGTAACCAAAAGCGGCAGTCCCGACGTAACGGTGTCTCCGGCCACGCTGACCTTCACGCCGTCCAACTGGGACACGGCGCAGACGGTGACGGTGCGGGCCGCCCAGGACGCCGACGCGGTGGACGACGCGGCGTCCATCAGCCACGCGGTGGTGGCCGCCCGCAGCGCCAACGAGTTCGACCTAGTCACCGTGGCCGGGGTGACGGTGACCGTCGACGACGACGACACCGCCGGGGTGACGGTCTACCCCACGAGTTACAATACGTTTGAGGACACCGCGAACTCCTACACCGTGAAGCTGGACGCCCAACCCAGCTCCGACGTGGTGATCCGGGTCACCTCCACCGGCAGTTCCGACGTGACGGTGGACACCGACCGAAGGACGTCCGGCAACCAGGACACGCTCACCTACACCCCGAGCAACTGGAGCACGGTGCAGCGAGTGTGGGTGTTGAGCGCAGCGGACGACGACGCGGTGAACGACGTGGCCTCCATCAGCCACGCGGTGGTGGCCGCCGAAAGCGCCGACGAGTACGACAACGTGATGATCGCCTCGTTTGCGGTGACCGTCACCGACGACGAGACCGCCGGGGTGACGGTGTCCGAAACCACGCTGACGGTGGCCGAGGGCGGCAGCGCAACCTACACGGTGGTCCTGGACGCCCAGCCCACCTCCGACGTGGTGATCGGCGTCACCAAGACCGGCAGTACCGACGTAACGGTGTCTCCGGCCACCCTGACCTTCACCACGAGCAACTGGAGCACGGCGAAGACGGTGACGGTGGCCGCGGCCGAGGACGCCGACGCGGTGGACGACGCAGCCTCCATCGCCCACGCCGTCGACGCCGCCCGCAGCGCCAACGAGTACGACAACATGAGCATCGCCGGGGTGGCGGTGGCCGTGACCGACGACGAGACCGCCGGGGTGACGGTGTCCGCGTCGTCGGTGACGGTGACCGAGGGCGGCAGCGGAACCTACACGGTGAAGCTGAACCTTCAGCCCACCTCCGACGTGGTGATCAACGTCACCCGCAGCGGCAGCGCCGACGTGACGGCGTCTCCGGCCACCCTGACCTTCACTCCGGGCAACTGGAACACGGCGCAGACGGTGACGGTGGCTGCCGCCCAGGACGCCGACGCGGTGGACGACGCAGCCGCCATCTCCCACGCCGTCGACGCCGCCCGCAGCGCCAACGAGTACGACAACGTGAGCATCGCCGGGGTGGCGGTGGCCGTGACCGACGACGAGACCGTCGGGGTGACGGTGTCCGAAACCGCGCTGACGGTGGACGAGGGCGGCAGCGGCTCCTACACGGTGAGGCTGAACACGCAGCCCACCTCCAACGTGGTGATCAGCGTCACCAAGACCGGCAGTACCGACGTGACGCTGGACACCGACACGGGGACGTCCGGCAACCAGACCACGCTGACCTTCACCCCGGCCAGCTGGAGCGCGGCGCAGACGGTGACGGTGGCTGCCGCCCAGGACGCCGACGCGGTGAACGACGCGGCCTCCATCGCCCACGCCGTCGACGCCGCCCGCAGCGCCAACGAGTACGACAACGTGAGCATCGCCGGGGTGGCCGTGACCGTCACCGACGACGACACCGCCGGGGTGACGGTGTCCGCGTCGTCGGTGACGGTGACCGAGGGCGGCAGCGGAACCTACACGGTGAAGCTGAACCTTCAGCCCACCTCCGACGTGGTGATCAACGTAACCAAAAGCGGCAGCAGCGACGTGACGGTGTCTCCGGCGCGGCTGACCTTCACGACGGCCAACTGGAGCACGGCGCAGACGGTGACGGTGGCTGCCGCCCAGGACGCCGACGCGGTGGACGACGCGGCGTCCATCACCCACGCGGTGGTGGCCTCCCGGAGCGCCGACGAGTTCGACGCCGTGAACATCGCCGGGGTGGCGGTGGCCGTGACCGACGACGAGACCGCCGGGGTGACGGTGTCCGAAACCGCGCTGACGGTGGACGAGGGCGGCAGCGGCTCCTACACGGTGAGGCTGAACACGCAGCCCACCTCCAACGTGGTGATCAGCGTCACCAAGACCGGCAGTACCGACGTGACGCTGGACACCGACACGGGGACGTCCGGCAACCAGACCACCCTGACCTTCACCCCGGCCAACTGGAGCGCGGCGCAGACGGTAAGGGTGGCCGCCGCCGAGGACGCCGACGCGGCGAACGACACGGCCTCCATCGCCCACGCGGTGGTGGCCGCCCAGAGCGCCAACGAGTACGACGCCGTGACCATCGGCGGAGTAGCGGTGACGGTCACTGACGACGACACCGCCGGGGTGACGGTGTCCGCGTCCACGCTGACGGTTGCCGAGGGCGGCAGCGCAACCTACACGGTGGTCCTGGACGCCCAGCCCACCTCCGACGTGGTGATCGGCGTCACCAAGACCGGCAGTACCGACGTGACAGTGTCTCCGGCCACCCTGACCTTCACCACGAGCAACTGGAGCACGGCGAAGACGGTAAGGGTGGCCGCGGCCGAGGACGCCGACGCAGCGAACGACACGGCGTCCATCACCCACGCGGTGGTGGCCTCCCGGAGCGCCAACGAGTACGACGCCGTGAGCATCGGCGGAGTAGCGGTGACGGTCACTGACGACGACACCGCCGGGGTGACGGTGTCCGCGTCCACGCTGACGGTTGCCGAGGGCGGCAGCGCAACCTACACGGTGGTCCTGGACGCCCAGCCCACCTCCGACGTGGTGATCGGCGTCACCAAGACCGGCAGTACCGACGTGACAGTGTCTCCGGCCACCCTGACCTTCACCACGAGCAACTGGAGCACGGCGAAGACGGTAAGGGTGGCCGCGGCGCAGGACGACGACGCGGTGGACGACGCAGCCTCCATCGCCCACGCCGTCGACGCCGCCCGCAGCGCCGACGAGTACGACAACGTGAGCATCGCCGGGGTGGCCGTGACCGTCACCGACGACGAGACCGCCGGGGTGACGGTGTCCGAAACCACGCTGACGGTTGCCGAGGGCGGCAGCGCAACCTACACCGTGGTGCTGAACCTTCAACCCACCTCCGACGTGGTGATCAACGTAACCAAAAGCGGCAGTCCCGACGTAACGGTGTCTCCGGCCACCCTGACCTTCACCACGAGCAACTGGAGCACGGCGAAGACGGTGACGGTGGCCGCGGCCGAGGACGCCGACGCGGTGGACGACGCAGCCTCCATCGCCCACGCCGTCGACGCCGCCCGCAGCGCCAACGAGTACGACAACGTGAGCATCGCCGGGGTGGCCGTGACCGTCACCGACGACGAGACCGCCGGGGTGACGGTGTCCGAAACCACGCTGACGGTTGCCGAGGGCGGCAGCGCAACCTACACCGTGGTGCTGAACCTTCAGCCCACCTCCGACGTGGTGATCAACGTCACCCGCAGCGGCAGCGCCGACGTGACGGCGTCTCCGGCCACCCTGACCTTCACTCCGGGCAACTGGAACACGGCGCAGACGGTGACGGTGGCTGCCGCCCAGGACGCCGACGCGGTGGACGACGCGGCGTCCATCACCCACGCCGTCGACGCCTCCCGGAGCGCCGACGAGTTCGACGCCGTGAACATCGCCGGGGTGGCGGTGGCCGTGACCGACGACGAGACCGTCGGGGTGACGGTGTCCGAAACCGCGCTGACGGTGGACGAGGGCGGCAGCGGCTCCTATACGGTGAGGCTGAACACGCAGCCCACCTCCAACGTGGTGATCAGCGTCACCAAGACCGGCAGTACCGACGTGACGCTGGACACCGACACGGGGACGTCCGGCAACCAGACCACGCTGACCTTCACCCCGGCCAGCTGGAGCGCGGCGCAGACGGTGACGGTGGCTGCCGCCCAGGACGCCGACGCGGTGAACGACGCGGCCTCCATCGCCCACGCCGTCGACGCCGCCCGCAGCGCCAACGAGTACGACAACGTGAGCATCGCCGGGGTGGCCGTGACCGTCACCGACGACGACACCGCCGGGGTGACGGTGTCCGCGTCGTCGGTGACGGTGACCGAGGGCGGCAGCGGAACCTACACGGTGAAGCTGAACCTTCAGCCCACCTCCGACGTGGTGATCAACGTAACCAAAAGCGGCAGCAGCGACGTGACGGTGTCTCCGGCGCGGCTGACCTTCACGACGGCCAACTGGAGCACGGCGCAGACGGTGACGGTGGCTGCCGCCCAGGACGCCGACGCGGTGGACGACGCGGCGTCCATCACCCACGCGGTGGTGGCCTCCCGGAGCGCCGACGAGTTCGACGCCGTGAACATCGCCGGGGTGGCGGTGGCCGTGACCGACGACGAGACCGCCGGGGTGACGGTGTCCGAAACCGCGCTGACGGTGGACGAGGGCGGCAGCGGCTCCTACACGGTGAGGCTGAACACGCAGCCCACCTCCAACGTGGTGATCAGCGTCACCAAGACCGGCAGTACCGACGTGACGCTGGACACCGACACGGGGACGTCCGGCAACCAGACCACCCTGACCTTCACCCCGGCCAACTGGAGCGCGGCGCAGACGGTAAGGGTGGCCGCCGCCGAGGACGCCGACGCGGCGAACGACACGGCCTCCATCGCCCACGCGGTGGTGGCCGCCCAGAGCGCCAACGAGTACGACGCCGTGACCATCGGCGGAGTAGCGGTGACGGTCACTGACGACGACACCGCCGGGGTGACGGTGTCCGCGTCCACGCTGACGGTTGCCGAGGGCGGCAGCGCAACCTACACGGTGGTCCTGGACGCCCAGCCCACCTCCGACGTGGTGATCGGCGTCACCAAGACCGGCAGTACCGACGTGACAGTGTCTCCGGCCACCCTGACCTTCACCACGAGCAACTGGAGCACGGCGAAGACGGTAAGGGTGGCCGCGGCCGAGGACGCCGACGCAGCGAACGACACGGCGTCCATCACCCACGCGGTGGTGGCCTCCCGGAGCGCCAACGAGTACGACAACGTGAGCATCGCCGGGGTGGCCGTGACCGTCACCGACGACGACACCGCCGGGGTGACGGTGTCCGCGTCGTCGGTGACGGTGACCGAGGGCGGCAGCGGAACCTACACGGTGAAGCTGAACCTTCAGCCCACCTCCGACGTGGTGATCAACGTAACCAAAAGCGGCAGCAGCGACGTGACGGTGTCTCCGGCGCGGCTGACCTTCACGACGGCCAACTGGAGCACGGCGCAGACGGTGACGGTGGCTGCCGCCCAGGACGCCGACGCGGTGGACGACGCGGCGTCCATCACCCACGCGGTGGTGGCCTCCCGGAGCGCCGACGAGTTCGACGCCGTGAACATCGCCGGGGTGGCGGTGGCCGTGACCGACGACGAGACCGCCGGGGTGACGGTGTCCGAAACCGCGCTGACGGTGGACGAGGGCGGCAGCGGCTCCTACACGGTGAGGCTGAACACGCAGCCCACCTCCAACGTGGTGATCAGCGTCACCAAGACCGGCAGTACCGACGTGACGCTGGACACCGACACGGGGACGTCCGGCAACCAGACCACCCTGACCTTCACCCCGGCCAACTGGAGCGCGGCGCAGACGGTAAGGGTGGCCGCCGCCGAGGACGCCGACGCGGCGAACGACACGGCCTCCATCGCCCACGCGGTGGTGGCCGCCCAGAGCGCCAACGAGTACGACGCCGTGACCATCGGCGGAGTAGCGGTGACGGTCACTGACGACGACACCGCCGGGGTGACGGTGTCCGCGTCCACGCTGACGGTTGCCGAGGGCGGCAGCGCAACCTACACGGTGGTCCTGGACGCCCAGCCCACCTCCGACGTGGTGATCGGCGTCACCAAGACCGGCAGTACCGACGTGACAGTGTCTCCGGCCACCCTGACCTTCACCACGAGCAACTGGAGCACGGCGAAGACGGTAAGGGTGGCCGCGGCCGAGGACGCCGACGCAGCGAACGACACGGCGTCCATCACCCACGCGGTGGTGGCCTCCCGGAGCGCCAACGAGTACGACGCCGTGAGCATCGGCGGAGTAGCGGTCGGTCACTGACGACGAGCCGGGGTGACGCCGCGTCCACGCTGACGGTTGCCGAGGGCGGCAGCGCAACCTACACGGTGGTCGGACGAGCCCACCTCCGACGGGGATCGGCGTCACGACCGGCAGTCCGTGTCGGCCACCCTGACCTTCACCACGAGCACTGGAGCACGGCGACGGTGACGGTGCCGCGGCCGAGGACGCGGCGGTGGACGACGCAACTCTACACGCCGACGGTACGACAACGTGGCACGCCGGGGTGGCCGTGACCGTCCCGACGACTCCGCCGGGGTGACGGTGTCCGAAACCACGCTGACGGTTGCCGAGGGCGGCAGCGCAACCTACACCGTGGTGCTGAACCTTCAACCCACCTCCGACGGCAACGTAACCGACGGCAGTCCCGACGTAACGGTGTCTCCGGCCACCCTGACCTTCACCACGAGCAACTGGAGCACGGCGAAGACGGTGACGGTGGCCGCGGCCGAGGACGCCGACGCGGTGGACGACGCAGCCTCCATCGCCCACGCCGTCGACGCCGCCCGCAGCGCCACGAGTACGACAACGTGAGCATCGCCGGGGTGGCCGTGACCGTCACCGACGACGAGACCGCCGGGGTGACGGTGTCCGCGTCCACGGTGACGGTGACCGAGGGCGGCAGCGGAACCTACACGGTGAAGCTGAACCTTCAGCCCACCTCCGACGTGGTGATCAACGTCACCCGCAGCGGCAGCGCCGACGTGACGGCGTCTCCGGCCACCCTGACCTTCACTCCGGGCAACTGGAACACGGCGCAGACGGTGACGGTGGCTGCCGCCCAGGACGCCGACGCGGTGGACGACGCAGCCGCCATCTCCCACGCCGTCGACGCCGCCCGCAGCGCCAACGAGTACGACAACGTGAGCATCGCCGGGGTGGCGGTGACCGTCACCGACGACGAGACCGCCGGGGTGACGGTGTCCGAAACCACGCTGACGGTTGCCGAGGGCGGCAGCGCAACCTACACGGTGGTCCTGGACGCCCAGCCCACCTCCGACGTGGTGATCGGCGTCACCAAGACCGGCAGTACCGACGTGACGGCGTCTCCGGCCACGCTGACCTTCACCCCGAGCAACTGGAGCGCGGCGCAGACGGTAAGGGTGGCCGCGGCGCAGGACGACGACGCGGTGAACGACACGGCCTCCATCGCCCACGCGGTGGTGGCCGCCCAGAGCGCCAACGAGTATGACGGCGTTACCGTCGCCGGCGTGACGGTAACCGTCACTGACGACGACACGCCGCCGCCCACCGGAGGCGGGAGTCCGCCCACTGGAGGTGGGGGTCCGCCCACTGGAGGTGGGGGTCCGCGACCGGAGTCCGACGTTCGCCTCGCGGACGGTAGACGACCAAGTCTACACAGTAGGCGAAGACGTAGGGACGGTGAGCCTGCCCCCCGCTCTTGGGGGCGACGGCAGGCTGCAATACAGCTTGTCGCCAGACCTGCCCGAGGGGCTGCGCTTCAACTCGGACCGCACCATCACCGGCACGCCCGGGGCGACGTTCACCAGGACGCGGTTCACCTATACCGCGACCGATTCCGACGGTGACCGTGTTCACCTGCGCTTCTATCACCGTGAGCGAGAGGCCGGGGGTGAGCGTGTCAGCCCCCACGGTGACGGTGACCGAGGGCGGCAGCGGAACCTACACGGTGAAGCTGAACCTTCAGCCCACCTCCGACGTGGTGATCAACGTCACCCGCAGCGGCAGCGCCGACGTGACGGCGTCTCCGGCCACCCTGACCTTCACTCCGGGCAACTGGAACACGGCGCAGACGGTAAGGGTGGCCGCCGCCGAGGACGCCGACGCGGCGAACGAGCCCCCTCCGCGAACGACACGGCCTCCATCGCCCACGCGGTGGTGGCCGCCCAGAGCGCCAACGAGTACGACGCCGTGACCATCGGCGGAGTAGCGGTGACGGTCACTGACGACGACACCGCCGGGGTGACGGTGTCCGCGTCCACGCTGACGGTGGTCGAGGGCGGCAGCGGAACCTACACGGTGACGCTGAACACGCAGCCCGCCTCCGACGTGGTGATCAACGTCACCCGCAGCGGCAGCGCCGACGTGACGGCGTCTCCGGCCACCCTGACCTTCACTCCGGGCAACTGGAACACGGCGCAGACGGTAAGGGTGGCCGCCGCCGAGGACGCCGACGCGGCGAACGACACGGCCTCCATCGCCCACGCGGTGGTGGCCGCCCAGAGCGCCAACGAGTACGACGCCGTGACCATCGGCGGAGTAGCGGTGACGGTCACTGACGACGACACCGCCGGGGTGACGGTGTCCGCGTCCACGCTGACGGTGGTCGAGGGCGGCAGCGGAACCTACACGGTGACGCTGAACACGCAGCCCGCCTCCGACGTGGTGATCAACGTCACCCGCAGCGGCAGCGCCGACGTGACGGCGTCTCCGGCCACGCTGACCTTCACCCCGAGCAACTGGAGCGCGGCGCAGACGGTAAGGGTGGCCGCGGCGCAGGACGACGACGCGGTGAACGACACGGCCTCCATCGCCCACGCGGTGGTGGCCGCCCAGAGCGCCAACGAGTATGACGGCGTTACCGTCGCCGGCGTGACGGTAACCGTCACTGACGACGACACGCCGCCGCCCACCGGAGGCGGGAGTCCGCCCACTGGAGGTGGGGGTCCGCCCACTGGAGGTGGGGGTCCGCCCGACCGGAGTCCGACGTTCGCCTCGCGGACGGTAGACGACCAGGTCTACACAGTAGGCGAAGACGTAGGGACGGTGAGCCTGCCCCCCGCTCTTGGGGGCGACGGCAGGCTGCAATACAGCTTGTCGCCAGACCTGCCCGAGGGGCTGCGCTTCAACTCGGACCGCACCATCACCGGCACGCCCGGGGCGACGTTCACCAGGACGCGGTTCACCTATACCGCGACCGATTCCGACGGTGACCGTGTTCACCTGCGCTTCTATATCACCGTGAGCGAGAGGCCGGGGGTGAGCGTGTCAGCCCCCACGGTGACGGTGACCGAGGGCGGCAGCGGAACCTACACGGTGAAGCTGAACCTTCAGCCCACCTCCGACGTGGTGATCAACGTCACCCGCAGCGGCAGCGCCGACGTGACGGCGTCTCCGGCCACCCTGACCTTCACTCCGGGCAACTGGAACACGGCGCAGACGGTGACGGTGCGGGCGGCCCAGGACGCCGACGCGGCGAACGACGCGGCCGCCATCGCCCACGCGGTGGTGGCCGCCCAGAGCGCCAACGAGTATGACGGCGTTACCGTCGCCGGCGTGACGGTAACCGTCACTGACGACGAAACCGCCGGGGTGACGGTGTCCCCCACAAACGTGACGGCGGACGAGGGCGGCAACATTCCCAGCGCATGGGTCTTGGCGCTGATAGGCGTGCTGCTCAACCTCGTGGCCATAGGCGTCGCCATAGGCATCCGGCGGCGGCACTAGCGCTTAACGGCATGAGATTCTGCCTGGGTTCGTCATGGGGCGGAACCAGCGATTGAACTGGTCTCGGTCTGGAGGAGTTCCACGAGCCCATGACATACGCTCTCCGTGACAGCGATTGGTGTCTCCCTATTAGGAATTGGTCCACTGCCCACGAGCACCACCACCTTCCGTTGCTATTAGGTCGCATCCTTGAGCAGCGGATATGGACAAGTCTGTGGACTCAAGGCAGACGGCCAGTGGTATGCCGGAAGAGACGACTTCAACCAAGCTTTCCCGCCAGAATGGGGCTCATTACCTGAGACCGCCTCCCAACGTTGCACAATATGCAATGCGGTGCCTATAGCGAAACCTCCCACCGGAAAGTTCGCAGTACGGTACACTCCGGCCCACTGGCGGGGACTCGAACCACGTGAGGGCCTTTAGGTACTGTTGCCTGCCCTAGGGCGCAAGTCTACTGCCCACGAGTATCGAATCTTTCCGTTGGGATTGTGTCCCGTCCATGGACATGGACGTCCTCCCCTTTCGACGTTTATTGGTCCTTCTCGTGGCGCCGGTGTGTGTCCTCGATGGCGACGTCAAGCTCGTTCCACAGGCGCTCCACCATTGAGCGCATCCGCATCTTCTGGTAGGCGCCCCAGACCGTCATGGCAGGCGGCACCACCAAGATAGAGACGATCAGCGCGTAGGCGATCGTGATCGCCGCCGTGATGCCGAACTGCTCGAATGACTGCAGCGGCGACAGCGTCAGCACCGCGAATCCGAGCGCTGTCGTCAGCGCCGAGCCTAGCAGAGCCGAGCCGGTGGTGGTGAGCGTCCGGATCGCCGCCGTCTCCGGGTTGCGCCGCTTGCCGAACTCTTCCCGGTAGCGATGGATCATGTGGATTGTGTAGTCCACGCCGACCCCGATCGCGAGCACCGTGGTGATCGAGGTGACGATCGTATAGGGGATGCCGAGCAGTGCCATCGTGCCCAGCACCCAGATGAGAACGAGCACTATCGGTCCTACCGCGATGGACCCCAGCGCTGGCTGGCTCAGCGTTATCCAGAAGAAGATCGTAAGGATGGCGAAGGCCACCGCGATTGTCGCGATGATCGCCTCTGTCTGGCGATCCCTTATCTCGTCCGAGGAAGTAAGCACGATGATGTCCTGCGAGGTCATCGCGATGGCAGCGTCGTCGCCGAACCACAGCCCGTCAATGTCCCTCACCATCCCCTCGGTTCGCTCGCGATCGCCCGAGAAGGCTCGGAACTGGAGCAGGGTGGTGTCGATGCCCTCCGGGTCCTCGACCAGAACCCGCGCCACGGCTTCTGGATCGGTGGCGGCGAGCGTATCAAGGAACTTCTGAACCCGCGCCGGATCGAGATCCAGCCCCGTTGTCGCCTCCGCGAATAGCCGCTCGAGCTCGGGGTCGTACCTGTCACCTGGCGTGCCGTCGTCTGTGGTCCAGTCGAGCACGAGCAGAGGGAGCGAAGCCTCCATAGTGCCATCCGCGGCGCGTGGCCGACTTATGTCGTCCTCAAACGCCTCCGTCATGGAGAACAAGTTGTGGAGTGTGCGCGTCTCCGTCACCTCTGCCCTGACGAGGACGCTGACAACCTCCGTTGAGCCTCCGAAGACCGCATCGAGTGAATCCAGGTCCTCAATCAAGTTCCCGTCCCTGGGCAGGACATCGCGGATAGTGAAGTCCGTGGTGATCCCCGAGGCCGCGAATCCGAACCCGACAGTCACCGCAACCACGAGAACGAGGTAGGGCACTGGCCTTCGCGTGATGGATGTCCCCAGCCTTTCCGCTAGCCGGTCGACGCCGGGGATTGCCTTTGCGATCGGACGGGGCGGGGGAAACGGTCCGCGGGCCTCGCGACGCCGGTCGATGATCATTCGCGCGGCTGGAATCACCGTCAGCATCACGACCAGGCTAAACCCGATGCCCAGCCCCGCTACCACGCCGAAGTCCCCGATTCCCGAGATCGGCGAGAGCAGGTTCGCTAGGAAGCTTGCGGCCGTGGTGGCAGCGGCCAGCGCCAGCGGGACGATGACGTTCCGCAGCCCCGCGAGCACCGCTACCCTCACCGGCTCGCCGTCTATCCGTTGATCCCGGTAGTGCGACACCGACTGGATCGCATAGTCCACAGCGAGGCCTATCAGGATGATCGGCACCGTTGCCGTGAGCGCGTTCGGTGGGCCGATCAGATCCAAGGCGTCCGGACCGAGCCAGCTCTCCGCCCCGACGGTCCAGATCAAAGCGAGTACGAGCCCCGTCAGCGTGAGCAGTAGGTCAGAGAGCGTGCGCATGAAGAGCAGCGTTAGTGCCGCGATCACGAGCAGCGCTAGCCCCACCAGCGGCAGCACCCCGGTGCTCGTGGCCTCCTGATACTCCTCCTCAATCACCGCGAGCGACACGCTGCGCACGCTTAGCGGGCCCTCGGCCGCCTCCGCCAGGTCGTTGATCGCCAGCTGGGCGTCCTCAACGGCCTCGTCGCCGGTGTCGCGCAGCCGGACGGTGGCGACCGTGATCCGCATACCAGCCGTGTCCGTTCCGGTCGTCAAGTCGAGCGCCGTTAGCGCCGGTTGGAGCTCCGGGGTGGCCCTCACATGGTCAAGCGCCGTATCGATCTGCGCCTGCGTGACCGAGTCGAAGTTGGTCACCTGTAGCAGGGGTTTCATCAGCAACGTAGGGGCGGTGACTGCGTCAACGGGCGGCAGGAGTTCCCCAACGCCCGGGTCGCTAACGATGCGGCCGAGCAAGCCGTCCATCTGGGCGAGTCCATCGGGCGTGAGCACTTCACCACGGAAGACGAGCGTTACGACGATGGCATCGTAGTCCCTGAAGAGGGTCTCAATCTCCTCCAACGCCCTCGCGACGCCGCTGTCCCCGGGGAGGAAGACCTCGTTGTCCGCCACCGGCGCGCGCTGTGTAATCCCGGCGGCCAACACCAGTGTCACGATCGCGATGACGACAAGCGTGGCCCACGGGCGCACCGTCACCAACCGGCTCAGCCAGTCGAGTACTCTATTCACGGCGCACGACTCTCACTTCCACCTCTTGAATGCTCGCGGGTCGTATCGGGCCAGGTGCCCTCTGCGCAGCCAGCCCATACTTCACCTCTCTCAGGGCTGTTTCCGGCGTCGTCCGTACTCGTGCTTCAGCGACCCTGGTCGTGAGGACTGCATAGGGGTCGTAACCGTGCGTTTCGATGCGAAGACGACACCGTCGAGATCACAGGCGGTGCGGGCTCCACTGGTCGATTCCGTCGGCCCCCAGCATTTGTGTCCAGTCTACGCGTTGACGCGCCTCCGGCTGCTGCGTGCGGTTACACTCGTCGTGAGTGACCTCATACTCCCTGGTTTCCCTTGCCTCCGACAATTACAAAATGCTCTATTCCAGGGAGGCATTCGTCCTGCCGCGAGAATGTCAAATGTCCTTCTGAAAGGAATGCGAAGGCTTCTCCTCCACGCACCCAACGGCCCAGCGCGGTTTTGGATACCGGGCCTCCAGCCCGGGCTGACTTCGAGGGAGCGGGAGATACTCATCTCCTTCGCACGGGACATACGCCCGGATAGAGGAGGAGAGAGAAACCAAGCCGGTGGCCGCCCGGAACACCGTCTACGGCATTCAAGAAGACTGGGAATAGGGACGATGCAGGGGGGCTGGTGCTCTGGTGGTGCGTAACGGACTGCTGGGTGACTAGCGACAGACAATCTCTGAAGAGAAGGTCAACCCCTAACTCGGGCTGGTTGCAGTGTGCAGCGCTACCGCATCGCTGTCGCCGTAGTAGGACGATCCCATCCCAAGCAGCGCCTGCTCATAGAAGCCAAACCACGAGCGATACGGCGCAGTTTGGAAATAGGCGAAGAGTGAACTCAGGTAAGAGCTCTCCTCTGGTGAGCCTGCTGCGGGAAATCGAAGGAACGGAGCTTCAGGGGGGAACTCAGCGCGGGATGGATTCAACGCCACCGTTGCGACGCGTGGCGTCGATTCGCGGAATCCAGGCAGGTTTCCGAAAAACAGTACTGGCGCCGCTGGCGCTACGAGCCAGCGCCTCCCAGCGTTCGCCTCGTAGAGTTGACGGGCTTCGCGGACCAAGGCGCTTAGCTCTACGTCTTCCATGCCCCCTCGGAAGCGTCACTCACTGCAATTCTCATGATCCACCGAGGTACGTCGTACTCTTGAGCGCTCACCCAAGAGCGGAGCACGAGGCTGAACTCGTCGGCGTAAGCCGCTAGGCCTCACATCGACAGCTTTGTGGCACACTGCCAACGAACGAGGCAATGCAGTAGGGGTCGCATACGTTGCGCGACTGTACCACGACCAGCATAGCGTCAAAGAGGAAGTGTCTGGCCGACCTCCCGCAGACGGCGGCGGCGGCGCTGCGCGTCGTCCATTGCTTTGGACACCAGCCCCCAGAATTCCGTGGAGTGACTCTTCACCGTGAGGTGGGCCAGCTCGTGGACGACGACGTACTCCGTGAGCATGGGCGGGAGCATCACGGTGCGCCAGTTGAAGCGCAGCGTGCCGTCCGGGGCGCAGCTGCCCCAGCGTTGGCGCTGGTCACGAATAGCACCCTCGGTGTCTTAGCGTGGTAACTATTGTGGGAATGAACGCTATAATAGAGCCATATCACACTTGCATTCGAGTCCCCCCAGGTCCACCATCTTTCCCTTACTCTTGCTTGCGCTGAAGGCGATCAGCAGTCCTTCCTAGTTCGCCCTGGGCTAGTTCAGCAGGAGCGGTCCCCGTGAGCTGACAGTTCCAAGCCGTGTCAGGTTCGTCACTCCCTTTAGCTCGTGGCCTCTCAGCAGTCCGGGGACTTCGCAGGGCGTACTGAGAGGCCTGCGCCGCTAGAGGGTCAACTCTAGGATGTAGAGCCCGCCCTTTAGCCGGTCCACTACGTACATGATGCCGTTCTCGTCCACGTAAACGTCGTTGACGCCGTTGGACGGAGCCCCTTCCGGGATGGGCGGCACGAAGTAGGCCACCTCCTCTGGCTGGAAGGGGTTGCTCGTGTCAAACACCCTAACGCCGGCGTTGAAGAAGGTGCCGAAGACCAACGTGTCCGACTGGAAGCAGGTGGGTCCGGGCTGGTTCTCGTAGACGTTGTGCGCGCCGAACCGGCCGGGGCGGTTGAAGAAGTCGTTGGTGTCCGGCATGGGGAAGGTGCTGATTATCACCGGGTTGGTCTCGTCCCTAATGTCCATCATCCAAATCAGCTTGGGGTAGTCCTCGCCATTGTTCCGCACCGCCTCCTGGGTCACCACCATCAGGTCCCGGCTGAACAGGGGCAGCGCCGTGTGGGTGAATCCCGGGAAGGGCGGCGCGTAGTTGATTTGGCTGACCACCGAAGGGTTTGCCTTGTCGGAAATGTCGAGGATGAGCGTCCCGGAATCCAGGTAGCAGCAGTAGGCCCGGTCGGGACGTTGGGGATAGACGTTGGCGTTGTGCAGCCGGTGGCCGGAGTCGAGCTGGGGGTGCCGCCGTACAGGAGGAGCGTCGTCCCCCTCCCGTGTGCCGGGGACCCACCAACGTCCGGCCTCCACCGGATGGGTGGGATCCTTTACGTCCACGATCATGTAGAACTGGTCGTCCTTCTGGTTGCGCGGTTGAAAATCGGCGGCGCCGGTGGAGAGGTGGGCATACTCCCCATCCACCCACCAGAGGCGGTGGCAACCCCGGGAGTAGGGGCCTCCTAAGTCCAGGAAGCCGATGCGCCGGGGTTCCTCCACGTTGCTGATGTCGTAGACGCCCATCCCTGTCCCCGGCTGCCCGGGCTCCACGGACTGGTAAGCCACCAACATCACGTCGTCCACGATGGACAGGGAGTTGGAGCGTAGGTGTGGGTAGTCCAAGTCCGTCTGGACCATCACCCTGGGATTGGCGACGTCCGTAACGTCCACGCTGGTGATGTCCTTTGGCGCGCTCTCATGGGCCATGTAAAGGATCCGGCGGCCCTCCCTGGTCCGATGGAGGTGGACTCCCTCACCGATGTTGCCGAAACCGTTGAGGTCGTGGTGGGAGATGAGCCGCATGTTGCGGATTTCCTGCGTTTGAGTAGCCATAGCGCCTCCTTCAGAGTGGCCTCGTCCTGGGTCATTCTCCACGGTCCGTAGTCTGGACCAAGGTAACAGCCGGAGCCGTCATCGCGGAAATCGGGGGATCTTGAGCCCCGCCTCCCAGCGGACAGGTTCGCGCCGGCGCTAGTGACGCATGATGCGAAATGGCTCGGTGAGGCCGGAATCGGCTCCGGTCCGGCGCATCGCGCGACTGCATGGGCTTGTTTTGTCCGAAGATGTCTCAAGCATCCCACTCGTAACTTCCCCTGACCTACGAGTGCGCGGGGCGAGCTCATCGAGAAAAAGGTCTCATTTGGTCTCAATTTACTCCTGAGCACGAGCCCGGCGAAGGGGGACAGGAGGGGGACAGGGCGTAAACCAGTGTAGGGACAGCAGGGGTGTTCGGGGAAGGGGCAAGTGTCAGTCGCAGACGGGGGAGGCTATGAGGGGAGTGGAGGTTGGTTGGCCAGCAGACGCGCAGACCCTCTCTCTAACTCTCTCCCGCAGACGGGCGAGAGGATTGGCGCTGATTGGCGGGCGCGTGGTTCGACAGGCTCACCACGAACCGATTGGATTCCTGGATTCCCGCCTGGGCGGGAATGGCGGACACCAGCGGGTTATGCAAACGCATCACAGGCGGGCGAGACGTCTATCTGACATGCGGCCCCTGCCCTACCCAGGCGGCGGCCGGCCGCGCGTGCGCGTCTCCGGGCCGAAGGCCGCCATGATGAGGGCGCTGACGCCGAGCCAGGCGGCAGTCGTGAGGAAGGCGGCGCCGAAGCCCCATGTGTCGACGATGGCCCCGGCCGCAACCGGGCCGACGAATGACCCTAGGTTCTGAAAGACGGACCAGATGCCGAGGAATGCGCCGCGCCGGTCCACGGGCGCGAGGTCCATGGCGAAGGTCTGGGACGCGCCGATGGTCATCGACTGTCCGACGCCGTAGACGAGAGCAACCATGAGCGCTCCCATATAGTCGCGGCTCATCGATAGGAGCACGGCCGTGCCCGCCAACAGGAGCAGGCCCGGGACCAGCGACGGTTTCCTCCCGAACCGGTCGACGATAACGCCGTTTGGGAAGGCGACGAACAGGGTGACGATACTGGCGATGCTGATCAGCGTCCCCACGTCGCCGTCCGTCAGCCCAGCCTCTACTTTCGATTGGATGGGGAACAGCGACTGGAACACGCCTTGGGTCATCAGGTGGATGCCGAACGTGCAGAGCGCGAGCGCCGCGAATCCGGGGCTCAGCAGGATGGGCAGGATCGCCCGGCTTTCCTTCAGGCTTGCGGCCGGCCGCTCCCTCCCACGCTCCGGCAGCTCCGGCTCCGGCCGCGTCTCAGCCATCATCCGGATGATGATGAACGTGACAATAAGCTTCGCCACGGCGTTCACGAGGAACACGTAGCGCAGGCCGAACATTAACGCGACGCCTGCCGCCAGCAGGGGCCCTGCCACTTGTCCGACCTTCAGCGCGGTGGTGCGGAGCGCGACCGCGCGTCCTCGGTTCTCCGTCTCGCTCATGTCCGCGACCATGACGATGGACGTGGTGTTGAACAACGTCAGGCCGATGGCTCCGACGAACTCCAGCGCGAAAAACTGGACGTAGTTCTGCGCGAAGACGTCGCCGATCGAAGCGAGCGCTCGAATGCCGCTGCCCATGGCGGCCAGCGGCCTGCGTCCCATCCGATCGATGAGGAAGCCAGTAATCGGCCCGGCGATGATCCGCGAGAGGGCGAGCGACGAGATGAGCAGGGTGACCAGGAAGACCGACCCGGTGAACTCGAAGGCCAGCAGCGGACGGCCGAGAGTCTGCGCGCCGCTTCCCGCGCCCCACACCAGGAACGCGGCGAACAGGGGGAGCCCCCCACGGCTTAGAAGGGGCATCGCCATCGCTCTTCGGTACAGAAGGCGCATATGCACTCACCCGCCGCCGTCACAACCGTGGACGGCGCCCGGCGCGATAGGGGAAATCGGCTGGCCTTACGAGCCGGCCGTCACGCTGGCGCGAGCCGGTTCGAGGGTCCAGCGGGGGCGTCCGCATCATAGCAGCGCGAGCGCCTCGTATCCCGCGACAGGCTCGCCCTCCAGAACAGCGACTGAAGCTCACCGGCCTCTACCCTTGGTTTGAAGGGCGGTTGTTCAGCGCCGCGATGGTGGCGCGCGGCAAGCCCTATCCCGACGTGTTCTTCTACGTAGCAGAAACTACGTCGGCGGCTGGCTCGGCGAGCGTCGAGACGTTCACGGACATGGCTTCACTACCGGGGCGGCTCGGACTGTAGGCCCCCCGAACCGCCCTCCTCAGATTGTCCCTTGCGCCTCCCGGAACGCGGCGTTCTAGAAACCGTATAGCCGGGCGGGATTGTCGGAGAGCACCTTCCCCAGCACGGAAGGCGACACGTCCTCCCGCCCGCGGAGCAGGTGGATCAGCTCCGGCTCGGCCGACTGGTCGCCGTGGCCGTAGTCCGAGCCCGTGATCATGTTGTCCTCGCCGATGTGTTCGAGGATGTACGGCAGGTCCTCGTCCGCTTCGCAGGCGACGAATAGGCGGTTCTCCCGGAAGTAGTCGGGGCCGAACGCCTCGCGAGGAATCCGGAGACGCCGGTGGAGAAAGTGCGTCAGGTAGGGAACCCACGAAGAGTTCGCCTCGATGAATCCCCACCGGAGATCGGGGAAGCGCTCGGGAATCTTGCTGCAGGCGAGGTCGTAGAAGGCCATAACCGGCAGGAGTCGCACGTCCGGAAAGACAAAGCTCAGGCGGCTGTCGAAGAACTCCGTGAGGAACGGCGAGCCAGGGCCGGTGTGGACGCAGATGGCGAGGTCCAGCCGTTGGGCCTCCTCATACACCGGGAAGAAGTACGGCTCCGCCAGCGAACGGTCTTTCTCCACGCCCCGGAAGAGCACGCCGCACGCGCCGTTCTCCTTGCCGAAGTGGAGCTCCTCCATGGTCTTGTCGAGGTCGCGCAGGGGCGGGACCACCACCCATCGCATACGGCCCCCCGACCGGGAGCAGGCGTCGGCCATGAAGCGGTTGTAAGACCTCGCCAGGGCCACCTCCAGCTCGACGTCGTGCGTCAGGAAGCCTATGAACAGCGTGGGGTAAATGATCTGCATGTCGACGCCCATGTCCGTTGCGTCAATCAGCCGGGCGTCGACGTCGGTCATCGCGCGCTTATGCCAGGAGGGGGAGTTGCGGATCTCATCCTCGATGGGCGGCGTCGCCAGGGCCTGACCGCCCTTGCCGGGAGGATGCGGCACCAGCTTACTGTCGATAATCCAGAAGTTGCGGACGTTCCCGTTGTTCGGGTCGGCGCAGGGAACGAGCTGAGGCTTCCGGTGGGCAAGCTCCTCATCGAAGAAGTCCCAAACGCGCTCCGATTCGATCACATGCGTATCAGCGTCGATTACCATCGCCATTTCGATACTCCTTCTCGCTCGTCCGCGGCCCGCCACGGCCACACCACTTCGGCCTCCCTACTCCGCGATACGGTCTCTACACTGTCGCAATCTTAGACCTCCCCCACTGTAGTTCAAGCGGAGGGCGGCTGCGAGCATCGAGGACCGGCCGGCGTCTCCGGCGCGCGAGGCGACACTGCTCGTGTCCGGACTCGCGGGGCTACGCGGCGCGCGCGTCTCTATTCGAGGTCCAGCGTGTTGGGCGCGAAGAGGCTATCGACGTCCATCAGCTCCGGGATGATGTGCTGGTCAACGTCTATCCGCAGCATGGCCTCCATCGCCTTGCGGTTCTTCGCCATGCCCATGGGAAACGGGTCTCCGCCGACCAAGTCTCTATTGCGCAGCGCCTGAATGTCGCGTCGCCCTGGGTTGGCCAGACTCGACAGCGCGTCCACGTACAGGTCCTTCGATTCGGCGAACGCCTTGAACATCGCCGGACCCACCCACGGGTGCTTCCGTAGCGCCTCGTCCTTGATCGTCATCACGTGCCCGATGGGATAGACGCCCGTCCTCCTGAAGTACCCCAGCCCCACCTCGTCCGCTTCTTCTTCGGTGAACAGGAGACGGATGTCTCCTCCCGGCTCGACGGCTAACTGAAGACCGGCGTCGAGCTCGCCATCAGCCAACATCTGTTCGAGCGTTTTCTCCCCCGAGACCTGCGTGACGTTCGGCGGGTTCACGTACTGCGCCACGTGAGCGTCCTCGCTGACCGAATACTGGACCGAGTCCGTGTCGACGCCGAATTCGTAGTTGAGCAACGCCCGGCACTGCGTGGTGTTCGTCACCGTGTACGAGCGCAACCCCACCCGCTTTCCCTCCAGGTCCTTGGGGCCCGCTATGCCGGACCGGACGTTGTAGGAGATAGGGCTCATAGTGACGTCCCTGTTCGAGAAGATGGGGATGCCGGTGATGGGAATCTTGAACCACTTGGCCGCGACGAAGGTGGTCAGGGCTACTTCTGCAACGTCGAACTCGAGGTTACGCACCATGCGCCGGTACGTGTTGGGGCTGGCCTGCACATGCTCCAGCTCGATGCCTTCCGGCTTCGCCCGCCCATCTCGCAACGCGTCCCACTGGCTGTGGGGAAACGCAGCGATTTTCAATCGTAGGTCGGCCATGGGTCCGCCTCCTTTGACATACGCTCCTCGACCCAGCCCGGCCAGCCTACCCTTCGAGCTCTAGCGTACTTGGCTCGAACGCTTCCTCGGGAGGGATGGCGTGCGGGATGATGTGCTGGTCAGCGGTGAACCCGATGAACGTCTCGAGCGTTGCCCTGTTGGCCTCTACGCCAAACGGGAGCGGGTCGCCTTGCAGGACTCCCCGCGCCTCCCTGGCGCGCTCATCTTCGTTCGCGAGGTCTGTCGCTGTATCGAGCGCCGGGAGAAATTGCTCCTTCGCTTGCTTGAACAGACCGAACAGCTCGACCGCAAGCCATGGATGGGCGGCGAGATGCTCGTTGCGGACCACCAGTGTGTGATTGATGGGATAGACGCCCGTCGCTTTCAGCCACGAGACGGCCGCGTCTTGAGCGTTTGGAATCAGGGCTGCGAACCCGTCCTCCGACGACGGCGTCACGCCGATTGCCGCATCAATCTCGCCGTCGCGGAGCAGGTCAGCGAGGCTACGGTCGAACGGCGCCGACTCAACATTCGCAGGGGCCTGATACTCGGCAACGTGCTCATCGCTGTTGATGACCCAGGTGACCTCGTCGAGGTCTACGCCGTACTGCGACTGGAGGATGCCACGCGTCCAAACGCCGGAGGTCACCGTGTACGCCCGGACTCCAACTCTTCGGCCGCGAAGGTCTGTGGGAGCCTCGATGCCGGATTTGACGTTGTAAACGATGGAGCCGTGGTGGAAGGCCCGCACCAGGAAGACCGGCAGGGCCGTGATGGGTTTCCCGTGGGCCCGAGCGCAAAGGTACGTGGACAGGGCCATTTCCGAGACGTCGAATTCAAGGTCGCGGATCATGCGGCGGAACGCGTTGATGATGCTGGGCGTCTGGATGTGCTCGAACCCGACGCGCTCTGAGACTACCGTTCCGTCCTTGAGCGGGCGTGTATGCCCGTAGTCGCCCGTCGCCATCTTTAATGCAAGAGTCGCCATAGCCGGCTTCCTTCCTAGGCGGTGTCAGGGGCAGATTGCCCTACGGGTGCTCTCTGTCCGCGCCGCCCGCCCCTTCTTACCACGCGCGTCCGAGAGCGGCAATCGTCCGCGTGCTTTGCCGTTGCCCTGCGTCGTCGCTTAGGGGACCGCTGTTCTTGACGACGCCAAAGGCAGGCTCCTATCGTGGCGGCATGGCCGTTTTCCGGAATCTACTGCTGGTCTTGGCGATATTTCATGGAGCCTTCGTTGCGCTCACGGCCATGGTCGGCTCCTTCGCGGACGGCGGGAGCTTCTGGGAGCGGCTTCTGCTCATCCTGATTCACCCGCTTGGCGCCGCCGGGCTGCTCCTGCTGCTCTTGCGACCCCGGCTCTCGATCACAATGGTCCGCGCGGTCGCAGCGCTCCTGATAGTGAACGTGTTCGCCGACTTGACCCTTGCACAGCTGATAGCCCGCGGCTTCGTGAAGGGGGACTGGCAGTTAGCGGTGATACTTGCTGTGGCCCCGGCCATCGGGATTGTCTACGCGCTGGCTCGGTCCCGGTTGCAATCGCAGCCCCGTTAGCTAGGCCGGCGGCTCGTGGCGGTCTCCCAGTACACCACCCCGGTTCGCCGAGCACTTCGCTGAGCGCCGCGGAAGGGGCGGCGGCGGTTGCTGTCTAAGGTGGCGCTTCAGCCACACATAGCTATAATCGCGGCATGCAGCAGGAAGAAGTCCGCCTTACTAGTCTGGCCGCCTGCGCGGGTTGAGCAGGTAAGTTCAGCCCCGAGGACCTCGGCGAGGTCCTGAGCCACCTTCCCCACGTGCAGCACGACGATCTGCTCGTCGGGTTCGACACGAGCGACGACGCGGCCGTCTACCGCCTTACGGACGACTTGGCCGTGGTGCAGACAATCGACTTCTTCCCCCCGATCGTGGACGACCCCTACGACTTCGGGGCTATCGCCGCGGTGAACGCTCTCAGCGATGTCTACGCTATGGGCGGCGTCCCGCTCCTTGCGCTCAACATCGTCTGCTTCCCCGAGGACCTGCCGAAGGAGGTGCTCGGACGCATTCTGCTGGGGGGGATGGATGTCGCCAAGGAGGCGGGCATCGTCATCGCGGGCGGCCACACGGTTAAGGACCGCGAGCCGAAGTACGGGCTGTCCGTCACGGGCATCGTGCGGCCTGACCGGATCATCACCAACGCTGCCGCCGCGGTTGGAGACGACCTGATTCTGACAAAGCCGCTTGGAACGGGAATCATCACGACTGCCGCCAAAGCGGGGGTTACCGACGATACGATTCTCGCCGGCGCCCTCGAGACGATGCGTCAGCTAAACCGCGCCGGGGCCGAGGTCATGGCGGAAGCGGGCGTCAAGTCCGCCACCGACATCACCGGATTCGGGCTGATGGGTCACATGCTCGGTATGCTGAGGGCGAGTGGCGTTGCAGCAGCGCTCCGCCTCTCGGACGTGCCGCTCTTGCCCGGCGTCAGGGACCTCGCCGAGCGTGGAGTCGTTCCGGGCGGGACGCGGAACAACCTCGACGCATTTGATTCCGAGATCGCCTGGGGCCCCGGCATCACCGATGAGGACAAGCTCATTCTCTGCGACGCACAGACATCAGGCGGCCTGCTTATCGCCGTGCCGTCCGCATCGACTCAGGGGGTGCTGGAGGGGCTCGCCCAGCGGGGAGTTACGGGAGCGGTGATTGGCCGGGTCGTCGCCGCCGGGGAAACCGGCAGTACAATCGAGGTCGCGACTTAGCGGCGCGGCGTTCGTCTCCATGAGCGCTTTCGATTTGCCGCCTGCGCCTTCGCGTAGCGTCCACGACCTCACCGCCGAGGCTTTGGACTCGGTCGAGACGGTCCTCGCTCTAACGGTAGACCTCGACGCTCGCCAGCAGCAGGGCCCGATGATTCCCATAGTGAACCCGGCGCTCTGGGAGGTCGGCCACGTGGGATGGTTCTTCGAGAAGTGGACCCTGCGGAATCTATACGAGGCGCAGGGTCTGGTCCCTCGCTCCGATGAGCTCTACGACTCGGCGGCCATAGCGCACGACTCCCGTTGGCGGTTACGGTTCCCATCCTGGGAGGACACACGGGCCTTCGTGCGGAAGGTAGCCCACAGCGCCACCGACCGGCTCGGACGAGGCGACTCGGATGCGTTGGAGCAGTATTTCATCCAGCTCGCCACCTTCCACACCGACATGCACGCCGAGGCTTTCACCTACACTCGGCAGACCCTGGGCTTTTCTGAGCCGACGATTCCGGCGACGGCGACGCCCACTCCTCAGCTCGATTTCGAACCCCACGACATCGCCATTCCCGGCGGAGCCTTCATCCTGGGCGCCATCGAGGGCGAGCTGCCGTTCGTCTTCGACAACGAGAAATGGGGACACGAGGTCCACGTCGAGCCTTTCGCGATTGCGGCGACCGCCGTGAGCAACGGCGAGGTCCTCCGCTTCGTCGAGGCCGGCGGGTACCGCGACCGCTCGTGTTGGACAGACGCAGGCTGGTGGTGGAAGCAGGCGGTCGGAGCCGAGCATCCGGTCTACTGGCGGCGCGAGAACGACGGGGCATGGCTGGTCAGGCGCTACGACGCCTGGACCCCGATTGACCCGCACGCGGCGATTATCCACGTGAACTGGCACGAGGCCAGCGCGTACTGCGTCTGGGCCGGGAGGCGTCTGCCGACGGAGGCCGAGTGGGAGCTGGCCGCGGCAGGCGGCGCCGACGGCTCGACCAAGCGCCGCTACCCGTGGGGCGGCGAACCCCTGACTCCCAACCGCGCAAGCCTCGACTTTCGAGGCCGTGGGACCGTCGACGTGCGCGCGCTTTCAGCGGGAGACACGCCGTTGGGATGCCGGCAGATGCTGGGCAACGTTTGGGAGTGGACCGCGACGGAGTTCGGGCCGTACCCCGGGTTTATCGCCGATCCCTACAAGGAGTACTCCGAACCGTGGTTCAGCGGGCACAAGGTGCTTCGCGGAGGCGCTTGGAGCACGCGGAGCCGTTTGATTCGCAACACCTGGCGAAACTTCTACACACCCGATCGGCGCGACGTGATGTGCGGTTTCCGCACTTGCTCGGCCTGACTCTCTGGACCTGAAGCTCGTGCATATTGGCTTGGTGACGCCCGCTCCACCCTACAGCCGGAATGGCAACCGCGTCACTGCGAATCGTTGGGCCAGAATCCTCAGAGGTCTCGGCCACCGGGTCACAGTCAGCCAGACCTACGATGGACACGACTTCGACCTGCTCGTGGCTATTCACGCGCTACGGAGCGCCGAAGCCGTCGCGGCGTTCAAAGCCCGCTGGCCGGCCAGACCCGTCGTCGTGCTCCTCGCGGGCACCGACGTATATGGACCGCTCTACGAAGAGGACGGCGGCCTAGTCCTTGACTTGGCGGACCGTCTGGTCACGCTCCAGCGCCTTGCAGTCGATGATCTCAGGCAGGAGCACAAGAACAAGGTGCGGACCATCGTCCAGTCCGCTAGTCCCACGCCCACGCCCGGCCCGTCGCCAAACGCCCGCCACTTCGACGTGAGCGTCGTGGGGCATCTGAGGCCGGTCAAGGACCCTTTCCTCACCGCGAATGCGACGCGCCGGCTTCCGCGCAACTCGCGCATCCGCGTGTTGCAGCTTGGCGACCCGATGAGCCCCGCCATGGACCGTCGAGCCAGCGCACTGGCGGCGAGTCATCCGCGGTACACGTGGAAGCGAGGCTTGCCCTCGTGGCGCGCCCGGCGACTGCTCAAGAAGTCCCACGTGATGGTGATCTCCTCACTCTCGGAAGGGGGCGCCAATGTAGTCTCAGAGGCGGTCGTCGATGGCGTCCCGGTATTGGCGTCCCGGATGCCGGGCAACGTGGGGCTGCTGGGCGACGACTACCCTGGATACTTCCCAGTAGGCGGCGGGGAGGAGTTGCGCCGTCTACTGCTGCGTTGCGAGAGCTACCCAGCTTTTCTTTCTCAGCTAAAGGAGGCCGAAACGCCGCTCCGCTCGCTCCTCGGTCCAGACCGCGAGCGCGCCGACTGGATGGCGCTTCTCGCTGAGCTCGCGTCAGAGGCCCGCTAACGCGCCAGGCGCCGCATGCCCGCCGCCGCGAGGTCGACGCCCAGCACGAGCAGCAGGTACCAGATGAGAATCAGGGTCACCGTCGTGTAGTGGAAGTGGCTTAGCGCAAGCCGGAACTCCATGCCGAGGCCGCCCGCCGCGACGAGTCCAACGACCAGCGTTGTCCGGATGATCACCTCCCAGCGATAGAAAAGGTAGGTGATGAACCGCGGCAGCGCCGCCGGAAGGATGGCGTAAGCGATGACCTGGAACCAACCTGCGCCTGACGTTCTGAGGGCGCGGGCCGGACGCGTGTCGAGGCCTTCCACTACTTCCGCTGAGAGCTTGCCCAGAATCCCGAAATTGTGGATTGCCAGCGCCAGCGCTCCGGGGAGGATTCCCGGCGCGAAGATGAACACTAGGAGCATCGCCCATATCAGCTCCGGCACCGAGCGGCTAAGCGCGTAGGCAAGCCGGACTACTGCGAGCCACGCGCTCCAGACCGGGCTCCGGTACGGGGCCAGCTCGCCCGTCATAACATTGCGTGCTGCGAACATGAACGTGAGCAAGGCGCCGAACGCGGCTATGCCCGTCGCTAGGATGCTCATCGCCAGGGTTGCCAGAGCCAGTCGCCCGACCTCGGCCCACGCTTCTCCGTCTAGATATGCAGGCGTGCCTTCACGGCCTACGCCCCTGAGGTCGCCGAGAAATGACCACGCCCGCGAGGCCGTTTCCCCGGAGAGGAACCCATGGCTAGGCCATGACTGCGCGAAGATGATGTACGTCCACGATGAGAGCGCCAAGACCGCAGCCGCGGCGACCGAGCCCGACACGAACGTCAGCCTCAGCCCTTTCCTCTCTGCCGGATAAGCCATGGTCGGCCCCGAGTTCAAGGCGCAATCCTCCGCCGGACCTGTGAGCTCCAGAGGTCCACGAGTACAACCAAGGCCACCAAGACCCAGAGAAACGTCCAGACGCGCTGGTAAGCGAGGTCTTCGAGCGCAATCTGCACCTGGAAACCAAGACCTCCAAGCCCAACCCAACCGAGCACCGCCGCCGACCGGATGCCGCATTCGAACCGGTAGAACGTGTAGGAGAGCATGTCCGGGAGCGCCATCGGCAGCCGTCCGAACAGGAACACCCGCCACTCCGACGCTCCGGAGCGGCGCAGAGCGTCGAGCGGCGCCTGCGGCACATCCTGTAGTAGCTCCGAGTAGATGCGGCCGAGGATCCCTCCATAGGGAATGCCCAAGGCCAACACCGCGGCCATCGGCGAAAGGCCTATAGCGGCAACGAACAGGAGGGCCCAGACGAGCTCATGGATCGCTCTGAAGAAAGCGAGGAGTCCTCGCGCCGCGCCTATCTGGATGACGGCTCCCACGCGCGAGCGCGCTATGGTCCCCGAGGCGATGACCCCCAGTGGAATCCCGATGGACAGGGCTACCGTCAGCCCCGCGACCGCGTATGCCACTGTCTGCCATGCCGCCGTCGCCGCCTTGCCGAGCAACTCCGGGGAGAGGTCCGGCCGGAAGAGCGCGCCGAGCGTCTCGCCGACGGCGCTCAGGCCCCGCGTCCTGAGCAGGCCTCCGTCCCAGTCGATTCCTAGAAGGCTCACCAGGAATGCGCCGACGAGAATGAGGGTGATGACTCGCCGGCTCTCAATGACCCGAGGAGAACCTAGGGATGCGGGGAACTCAGACCTCACTCCGGAGCCCTTCGATCTCGTACAGCTCCGTCAGCATGCCGTCGTGGACGTTGCATGTCGGCGTGTCGAACTGCACGACGCCGTTCCTCAGGCCGACAATGCGGTCGAAGAACTCGCGCGCAAGCTCGACTGAGTGAAGGCTGGCGATGAGCGTTTCACCTTGCTCTTCCGTCACGGCCATGAGGAGGCGGAGCACTTCTCTCGCCCGAGCTGGATCGAGCGACGCCACCGGCTCATCGGCCAACACCACGCTTGGATGCTGGACGAGGACCCGTGCGATTGCGACTCGCTGTTGCTCGCCTCCAGAGAGCCGTCCGGCGCTCTGGTGAACGAGGTGCGTGACGCCAACCCGTTCGAGCGCGTCGAAGGCCAAGCGCTGCTCCTGAGGCCAAACGAGCGAGAGCAACGACCTGCCGAAGCTCCAGTCGCCAAGCCTCCCCGCCAGCACGTTGTGGAGGACTGACAGGTTCGGCACGAGGTCGAATTGCTGAGCGATCATCCCAACGAGCCTGGCGAGCTCACGGCCGGGCCGGAGGCTCGCGACATTCTTTCCGCGCAGCTCGACGACTCCCGTCGAAGGGGCGACTGCGCCCGCCATGAGCCGCAGGAGCGTCGTCTTGCCCGCGCCGCTCGGCCCGATGACGGCCAACCGCTCGCCCGGGGCGACGGTCAGCGAGAGCGGCGCCAGGACCGTCGTCTGGTTGTAGCGTTTGGACGCCCCGTCGAAGAGGACCGCGGGCGCGCTGCTATGGTTCGATGACGCCAAGAGACCTCGCTACGTCCTCGATAGCCTGGTAGTTGCCATTCTCCGTTGCGATGAACCGGTCCGTCTGGAAGGCCTCGGCAATCTCCTTGGCCGTGCCGCCCTTCGAGACGTCGATGGCCAAGAGGGCTTCTCTGAGCTTGTCCACGGAGCCTTCCCCGTGGGTGTCGTCGATTGTGCTGTTCACGACCCAGTGATAGTCCACATAGGGAGGAGTGCGGAAGAAGACCTCCACGTTCGTGAGGTCTACCTCCCCATTGGCGACGCGCGACTCCCAGACCGCCTCGTTCAGCGCACCGGCGTCGAAGGAGCCGGCCTCAACCAATTTCCAAGTGCGGTCGTGCGAGCCGCTGAAGCTGATCGAATCGAGGTCCTGCTCCGCGTCGATTCCGGCCTCCGCCAGGAAGAACCGGGGCATGAGGTGACCGGAGGTCGAGCTCTCGGAGCCGAAGGCGAGAGTCTTGCCCCGCAAGTCGGCGAGTCCTTCGATACCGGAGTCCGGCGCGGCGACGAACACGGAGTGGAACTCGGCGTCCCGCGGACGTTGGGCTATCGCCTCCGCGTCCGGAACGGCCAAGCGGGCTTGGACCCCGGTGAGGCCGCCGTACCAAGCCATGTGAATGTCGCCCTGCTTGAATGCAGTGACAACGGCCGCGTAGTCCACTTGCGGCACGTACCGCACATCGAGGCCCGTCTCTTCGGAGAGGTACTCGGCAAGATTATTGAAGCGCGCTTCAAGTAAACTCACGTCTTGGTCCGGGATGCCGGCAATGAGCAGCGGCTCCGACGCTTCTTCACTCGAACATGCAGCCAGTCCCACCAGTGCAACAACGACCAACCCAAATACAAACTTTCGCATCGCTCCCCATTCCCACTAAGAGATGCAGTTATAATACCGTCCGGTGATGGCTGGCGCCCGAACCGATTACAATTTATCATCGAACGATGGACATAGGCGCGCTCAGGAGCTTCGTTGCAGTATGCCGCTCCGGCAGCTTCCGGGAGGCTGCTCGTGAGCGGCACGTCAGTCAGCCGGGGGTGAGTCGGCACGTGAAACGGCTAGAGACCGAACTTGGCGTAGCCCTTCTGGTCCGTAGCCGAAAGCGGGTGGCCCCCACCGCCGCCGGCAGCAGGCTCTATGCTCATGCGGCGGACGCCATTGCTGCGCATGACCGCATCATCGAGTCTCTGGCCCGTGACGATGCGGCAATCGAGGGTGAGCTCCGCATCGCCGCGAGCACCACCCCGGGGGAGTACCTGCTGCCACGCCTGCTGTCGGACTTTACCGAGATCTATCCGAAGGTGCGGCCGCACGTCGCCGTGACGGACTCGGCGACGGCCATCGCCCAACTGGAGGGCGGCGAGTCCGACCTGGGGTTCGTCGGGATGCGAGCGCCGCATTCCGACCTGGAATCGATCGTCATCGCCCAAGACGAGTTGGTGCTCGCCGTGCCGGGGAGGCACCCGTTCGCGGGCAGGCCACGAATCGACGTTAGCGAACTCAGAGGTCTGCCGTTTATCGAACGCGAACCCGGCTCAGGCGCCTGGGATGGGTTTCGCCGTGCGCTGGAGAGGGCGGGAGTGGGGGAACCCGGCTACAGGCCCGTCATGGTCGTCAACTCGACGCACGCCACGCTGGCGGCGGTCAACAGCGGCTTTGGGTTTAGCGTCGTTTCGTCTCTCGCGGTGCACGAGCACGAATTCGACCAAGTCTACCCGGCGCGCCTGACGGGACTCGACACACGCCGCAACTTGTACATGGTCAAGCGAACCCCGCTTGACTCGACCCTTGCCCAAGCGTTCGGGGACTGGGTGTTGGCCCGCCTCGCTAAGGAACGCGAGGCAATCGAACAGAGGCAGTCGTGATGGCCGGCCACCTCACCGTCACCGTCCATACGTCTGCGGACGAAGAGCGTCTGTCTGCGGTAGAGGACATCGTTCAGGGCCTGACCTCTGAGCCGAAGACCCTGAGCCCAAAGTTCCTCTACCACGAAGACGGCTCCGGCCTATTCGACGAGATTACGCGGCTGGAGGAGTACTACCCCACCCGCGTCGAGCATTCACTGCTCGACTGCTTCGGCGCTGAGATTGTCCGCGACGTTCGGCCCCAAGAGATTGTCGAGCTGGGGCCCGGCAACAGCGCCAAGAGCGGGACGCTCATCGGCCCCGCGCTGCAGACCGGAGCGCTGAAGCGCTACATCCCCTTCGACATCAGCGAGTCGGCTGTCCGCGAGGGCGCGCAGGCGCTGTTCGATTCATACCCCGACCTTGGCGAGATTGCCGCGGTCGTCGGAGACTTCGGGCGCCATCTCTCCGCTATACCCCCCGCAGAGGGCGGACGGCTCATCGCGTTCTTGGGCTCGACGATAGGAAATCTGCACCCGAACGAGCGGCGGCGGTTCCTAGAGGAGGTGCGCGGACTGATGCCCCGGACGAGCGATGCGCTGCTCATGGGCGTGGACCTCGTCAAGGAGATCGGCGTCATCGAGGCGGCGTACAACGACGCCAAGGGCGTGACGGCCCTGTTCAACCTCAACTCGCTGAAAGCGGTGAACGACCTGCTCGGCGTGGACATCGACACCAGCCTGTTCAGGCACCGCGCGTTCTTCAACGTTGAGCACTCGCGGATCGAGATGCGTCTGGAGGCCGGCGCCGACGTATCGTTCGCGCTGCCTGAGAGCGGGGACACGGTCCGCATCCGCGCGGGCGAAACAATCTGGACCGAAAGCTCTTACAAGTTCACTAAAGACGGCCTTGCCACCCTGCTTCAGGAAACCGGCTTCGGCAGCGTTCGCTGGTATACGGACCCCGAGGAGCTATTCGCACTCGTGCTGGCCCGCCCATGAGCGGCGTCAGCCGCTGACGGACTCGGCCTTGAGCCGACGATACGTCGCTACAACAGTCTCCCACGCCAGCTGCGCCTGCTCCGATCGGACCGCGGTCATCTGCTCGCCCGCGCGGTAGCACCACGTCGAGATATTGGCTATCCCGGCCGCGGCCATCGCGTCGGCGGCTTGGGCGATTTCATACTCCTGGCGCGCCGGTATCGAGAACGCCTGCAGCCAGGCCATCGGCTCCTGTTGGGAGTCGCGGCATGCTGCGGCGACCGCGGCGCATGCGTCGTGCACGTAGGGAGCGACGGGTTGTCCGTGCGCTCGCCACAGGGGCGACACTGCGACTACATCCGCCGCGCGGGCAGCGGTCAACTGCGCCAAGAGCGCGCCGCTTCCCTGTCCCGCCGGCTCCGGAAGCACGCCGACGGCGGCGCGCAGCCCAAGCCCTTGAGCGCCGGCGCAGGCGTCCTCGATCAGGCGGGCGAGGCTCCGCTGCTGAAACGCGCGTTCATTTACTTGACTCCCAGACTCCGGCACTCGACCCTCATACCCCGGCTCATGCGACTTCAGGAGGGCTGCATGCGCTTCCCGGCAGCTGTCGCAAACACACGCCTCACTTCCTGGCGCCATCGGGTCGTCGAAGAACACAGCGTCGGCGCCCGCCCCGGCTGCCGCGTCGATCCAAGTGCGTAGTAGCTGGCGGAACGCAGGCGCGTTGGGACACGCCACGGGGACCCGCTCGCCGTTGGACCTGACCTGCCAAGATTCAGGATGCCGGAGGAGGAAGTCGCTGAATGCTTCACCGGCGAAGAGGCCTCCCAGCCCCCAGCAGTCCAACCAAGCCTCCAAGCCGGCTTGGCGAGTGGCGTCCACCAGCGCATTGATCTCGCCAGTGTGAAACGCGAGGTCATACTCGCTGAAGGTATGGACGACGTAGTCGCACCCGGTATCGACGATCTCAGGAAGGTCTCGTTCGACGTAATGTCGGACGAACCGGTTGCCAAGGTACGTGACGCCCAGCTTCATACGCGGTCCACTTTCCTCTCATCTCCCTTCCGTTATTCCCGCGAACCCCCCGCGATGAGCGAAGCGGCCGACGAGGCCGAATACGGCGCCGGTCCTGCGCATCGCACGACCGCAATGGGCTGTTCGATCCAGGATGTCTCATGCCTCTCACTCATAACATTCCCGGGCCCACGAGTGCGCGGGGGCTGCCTCATCGAAAAGCGTGCCATTTCGTGCCATTAAGTGCCATTTTACTCCTGAGCGCGAGCCCGGCGCCGTAGGAGTGCGGGAGCGCGCGTCAGGAGCCAGTGTAGGGAAAGCGGGGGCGCCGGGGGAAGGGGCAAATGTCAGACGGCCCCCTCGCTAACTCTCCCCCGCAGACGGAGACCCTTGCGCAACTCCGCGCTGGGACAGCAGGCGGAGGGAACGGCGGCGCTGTCCTCCAGCATTTCTTTATGCAGGACAAGCCCTTCTTAATCAAAGCACCCTTAGCTTGGTCACCTCTCCCCGCATGCTAGGATGGGCGCTTTTGGTAGCATGGCGTGATACGGTTACTATGCTGGGATAATTCTGGCTGAGCGGAAGAAGGGGAGGGCCGCATCCATGACGGAACGCTTGGCTCGAGTCAGCGCCCGAAGGCCATGGGTCACCATAGGCGTGTGGTTGCTGTTGGTCCTGGTTTCTCTCGGAATCATTGGTGAGTTGCTCCCCACTGCCACCACCACGGAACTCCGCATCATCCCACGGTTCGGCGAGGTCGAGTCGGTCACCGTTAACGAGTTGCTGGAAGGCAGCCCTATCGAGCCTCCGCCCGCTGAAGTCGTCATTGTTCACTCGGAAACGCTGACGGTAGACGACGCCGCATTCCAAGCGAAAGTGGAAGAAGTCACCAGCGAGCTCCGCGCTCTCGGCCCGGACATCGTTCGGAGCGGAGCGAACTACTACGAAGTCCTGGCCAGCAGCCCTCTGGATTCTCTCGCCCTGGTCTCGGCGGACCGCAAGAGCGCCATAGTGGGCCTCCAGATGACCGGCGCGATAGGGGAAGCGCTCGAGAACGTCGAGGAAGTCGTACACGTCGTTGAGCAGGCGGACGACCGGGACGGGTTCGACGTACTAGTCGTCGGCGACGCGAGCAGCCGGTTCGAGCAGGCTGAGTTGTCGGCGATGGACTTGGAGCAGGGCGAGCGTATCGGCCTCCCGGTGGCGCTGCTCATTCTCCTGGTGCTGTTTGGCGCAGTGGTGGCTGCGCTGATTCCAGTCGGCCTCGCCATCGTTTCGATACTGATAACGCTGGCGATAGTGGCGATCATCGGCACCATCTTCGGAGAGCTGGTCTTCTTCGTGTTGCTTTGGATAACGATGATCGGCCTTGCGGTGGGGATCGACTACTGCCTCTTCGTCGTTTCCCGCTTCCGTGAGGAGCTGGCGCGGGGGTTGAGCACGCGAGACGCAGTCATCAAAGCAGGAGCGACAGCCAGCCGCACGGTCTTCTTCAGCGGGATGACTGTGGTTATCGCGCTCCTGGGCGTGTTCATCGTTCCTCACACGCTGTTCTTGGCGACGGCCCTCGGCGCAATCATGGTTGTCCTTGTTTCGGTTACAGCGACGCTCACGCTGCTCCCTGCCGTGCTGATGGTGCTTGGGCCGCGTGTAGACCGCTGCCGTCTTCCTTTCCTCCGAAGAGCGGCGGCCGGGCCTTCCGGGGAACAGCGCGAGGGTTTCTGGGAGTTCATAACACGCAAGACGATGCGTTACCCGGTGGTGAGCATCATCGTGGTCGGCGGGCTGATGGTGTGGGCGTCCGTGAACTACTTCGGCATCAACACCGGATTCAACAGCGTCGAGACGTTCCCCGAGGACTCGCACACCCGTGAAGCGTTCACCGCGCTGGAAGAGAATTTCCCGCTCGGATACGGCTCCGCTAACCCAGCCAGAATTGTCGTCAAGGGGGACATCAATGACCCGGCGGTCGAGGCTGCGGTGCAGGCGTTCAAGCAGTCTGTAGCCAATGATCCGGTGGTTACTGAAGCCATACGGAAGATCCGGCAGGCCGTAGAGAGTGATCCGGCTCTCATTGCAGCCCTGCTGCAGAGCAACCCGTCCATACTCAACGACCCGGCTGCCGCCGCGCTTCCAACGAGGACCCACGGCGACCTCACTGTGATCGAGGCGCCGGTGCCCGGAGCTCCCAGCGGGGCTGAGGCATTCGCTCTGATAAACCGGCTGCGGGACGACTACGTTCCCGCGGCGTTCTCCGGCGTTCCGGCAGAGGTCTACGTGGGAGGCATCTCCGCCGAGTTCCTGGACTTCAACGCACAGCTCAGCGCCTACTTGCCCATCATCTTCGCGTTCATCCTTGGGGTGAGTTTCATCCTGCTGTTGGTCGTCTTCCGCTCCATCGTCATACCCATCAAGGCGATCATCATGAACCTGCTCTCCGTTGGCGCGGCCTACGGGTTGATGGTGCTCGTCTTCCAGAAGGGCGTTGGGGCCGACCTCTTCGGGTTCCAACAGAGCGAGACGATAGAGGCGTGGCTGCCGTTAATCCTGTTCGCCATCCTGTTCGGGCTGTCCATGGACTACCACGTCTTCATGCTCAGCCGTATCCGCGAGCGCTACGACCAGATACACAACAATGCCGAGTCCGTGGCCTATGGCCTGCGCTCGACCGCCAGCCTCATCACGGGCGCGGCGCTCATCATGGTCGCGGTGTTCAGCGGCTTCGCCTCGGGCGACATGGTGGTCAATCAGCAGGCAGGGTTCGGGCTTGCGGTCGCCGTCCTACTGGACGCGACTCTGGTGCGCAGCATCCTCGTCCCCGCCAGCATGCAGTTGCTCGGCGCGCGCAACTGGTACCTGCCGTCGTGGCTGGGTTGGCTTCCCGATCTGCGGGTAGAACCGCAAGAAGACTGAAGTTGGTAGTGTCGAGTCGGAGCTGATGCGAGGGGAGCAATGAGCACTGAAGCAATGACCATACCGACTGACTACAGGCCGGGTTACGAAAAGGCCCGCCTCGTTGCGCCTGAGATAGCGTCCCAATACGTCGAACATACGCTCGTTGGAGACCCAGTGGGCGAAGCGATGACGCGAGATCTCATGGAGTTCAGCCCGGAAGAGTCCAGGCGACTCATCGAAGCAGCCATGAATGAAGAAGGCGAGGAGGCCCTACGGAACGCGCCGGCCTCGCTGCGAGAATTCTTCAGAGAGGCGGAAACTCCGCCGGAATGGCTCGATTATGCAGCATTCGCCCCGGGAGTGCGCATGTTTCACAGGAACTCGCAGATAATCCTGGCGGCATTCGTCGCGGGCGTTCTGATAGAAGGCTTTACAACGAATATAGCAAAGTCCTTCTTCATTACCGGGCGGGTGCGCGACCAGGGGGTTAGGCGCTTGGGGCAGAATAACCGTCACATGACGGAGATATTCCTCCCCGGCGGCCTGTACCGGTATGGCGACGGCTGGAAGCTTTCGGTCCGGATCAGGATAGTTCACGCACGCATGAGACATCTCCTGAACGGTTCGGAAGAGTGGGAGACTGAAGCCTGGGGCGCGCCGATCAGCGCGGCGCATCTGGGTTACGCCATCTCCGCTTTCTCAGCAAGACTGCTGAAACACATGAAGACCTTGGGCGCTAACTACAACGACGACGAGTACGCCAGCTTTATGGCCGTTTGGCGCTACTCCGGTTATCTCATGGGCATTCCCGAGACCATCCTGTTTCACGATGGGGCCGAAGCCTTGAAACTGTATGATGTCGGCCTCATGTGCGAGCCGAGCACCGAACTCGAATCGGTCGTGATGGCGCACTCTTTGGTCAACTCGGCTCCGTTGATCGCCGGCGTGACCGAGCCGGACGCGCGCCGCAGCCTAGCTCGGTACGTGTACCGTATCTCCCGCGGACTCATCGGAAACTGCACGGCCGAGGCGCTGATGTATCCGCCTTTATCCGCTTTTGGCGCTGTCGGATGGTTCAAATTCCAAAAGCGTTATGAGCGGATACTCGATAGGCTGCTTCGAAGCCGTCGCCAGGACAGCAACTTCACCAGATTCACGTCCTTGCTCGATACTTCGTTGTTCGACGAGGAGGGAATCCGCTACACGTTGCCAGACCACGTTTACGCGGAGGAGTCCACCTCGTGGTGAAGCCGGGATCGCAGTCGACACTCCATAAGGAGATCCTCGCATGGTAAGCCGTCTGTTGGACCAGATCGATGCGCCGAGCGACCTGAAGCCCCTGACGAGGGAAGAGCTGGCTCAGGTGGCGGAAGAGGTCCGAGAGACCATCATCTCCGTGATAACCGAGCGGGGCGGTCACCTGGCGTCGAATCTGGGCGTCGTTGAGCTTACTCTGGCGCTGCACCGGGTTTTCGACAGCCCCATCGACCGCATCGTCTGGGACACGACCAACCAATGCTACGCGCACAAGCTGGTGACGGGCCGGCGCGACGAGTTCCAGGACATCCGGCTGGAGGGCGGGCTGTCCGGGTTCGGGGAGCCGAGCGAAAGCCCGCACGACACTCTGGCCGCGGGCCACGCCGGCACGGGCCTTTCGATAGCTCTGGGCATAGCGCAAGGCGCAGCCAACCGCAAGGCGGACTCGTGGACCATTGCGGTGGTGGGCGACGGGGCAATGACGTCCGGCTCCAGCTTCGAAGCGCTGAACAACATCGTGCATCTCAACCCGAAGAAATTCGTTGTGGTTCTGAACGACAACGGGATGTCCATCTCCGAGAACATCGGTTTCCTCACCAACTGGCGCAAGCGTGTCATCACCCACCCCGAGTACCAAGCGATGATCGGGCGCATGAAGGCCATCTCGAAGAGGGCGCCTATGGGCGACATGGTCTACCGGCTCGTCAGGCGGTTCGGCGGCGGCCTGGACAGCATCATCGTGCCCACCACATTCTGGACCGAGATGGGATTCCAGTACCTCGGACCTGTGGACGGCCACGACCTCAAGCAGCTCGAACAGACGCTCAACCAGGCCAAGGCGTCCGCTGGCCTCGTGCCTCTCATCCACGTCGTCACCCACAAGGGCCACGGCTATGAGCCCGCCGAGGACGACCCCATTCGGTTTCACCAGCCGAGCTCGCCTCTGGGAGCGTCCTCAGGAGCGCCCACTTACTCGAAGGTGTTCGCTCAGACCATCCAACGCCTCATGCGCGATGACGACTCCGTCGTCGGCATCTCCGCGGCGATGCTCGATGGCACCGGGCTGGAGGAAGTCCGGCACGAATTCCCCGACAGGGTCTTCGACGTCGGCATCGCGGAGCAACACGCCGTCAGCATGGCGGCGGGCATGGCTTCCGCCGGCCTCAATCCCTTTGTCTCGATCTACTCTACGTTCCTACAGCGTGCGTTCGATCAGGTCGTGCACGACGTTTGCTTGCAGAACCTGCCGGTGACGCTGATCGCCGATCGCGCAGGCATCGTGGGCGAGGACGGCAAGACCCACCACGGCGCTTTCGATATCTCGTACCTGCGATGCATCCCCAACGCTGTCGTCGCGGTCCCGGCGGACGAGAACGACCTGCAGCATCTCGTCTATACCGCGTACAAGCACCAGGGCCCTTTCGCCATCCGGATACCGAGAGGGGCCGCCACCGGCGCGCCGCTCGACAAGAACCTCCGGGAGCTGCCGCTCGGACGCGGCTCCGTGGTCAGGGAGGGCAGGGACGTCGTTATCTTCGCCCTAGGCAAGCCGGGCAGCGCAGCCGTGGAAGCGGCGGACAAGCTCGCTGAGTACGGCATCGTGTGCGGCGTCGTGAATCCTCTCTTCGTAAAGCCCCTCGACGTCGACCTGCTATTGGACGCGGCCCGTAGCACACGGCGCATCGTCACCGTGGAAGAGAACGTCCTCGCCGGAGGATTCGGCTCCGCCGTGCTCGAGGCGCTTGCCGAGGCCGGGATGGAGGACGTGTCGGTCCATCGCATCGGTTTCCCGGACTCTTTCATCGAGCACAGCACCGCTGCCGCCCAGAGGCATCTGCTGGATCTCGACGCAGAGGGCATCACTCAGCAGGTGCTGAACGCCTTCTTCCCCGACGCGTCGCCGCAAGAGAATCGAAGGCCGGTTAACCGCGAAGCGGCGGCCGGGTAGTCGCGGAACCCACGCATCGGTCTAGGGGATAGGTCTGATGGTTTCCTCCGAACGCCGAGTCTCGGCTCTCGTCGAACGGTACACCGCCGATGTAAGGCGGCAGATTCGACGCTCCGCGCCCGACTCCGAGACCGGCTTCTTCGGCATTCTGCGCTATCACCTCGGGTGGCAGGACCGCAACGGAAATCCCGCCGATGAGGACGCTGGCAAGGGACTGCGCCCCGCGCTCGTCCTTGCGTCCTGTGAAATCGCCGGCGGCGATTGGCATGGCGCCCTCCCTGCCGCAGCGGCGCTGGAGCTGATTCACAACTTCTCCCTGCTCCACGACGACATCCAAGACCAAGACACGACGCGGCGCGGACGTGCGACAGCGTGGACGCTGTTCGGCGTTCACGAGGCCATTGCCGCCGGCAACGCCATGCGCGTCGTAGCCGACCGGACGCTCCAAGCGCTGTCGGAGGCCGGTCTGGCGCCGTCCATTGTCATGGCGGCATCTGTCGCGCTGACGTCTCGCTATCTAGAAATGATCGAGGGCCAGTACCTCGACATGTCCTTCGAGGACTCCGATGAGGTCACCACCGACGCCTACCTTGACATGATTTCGCGCAAGACGGGCGCGCTCATCGACTGCGCCATGTACCTTGGCTCGCTGCTGGCCACCGGCGACGCCAAGACGGCGGAGGCATTCGGCGCGTGCGGCCGGAAGCTCGGCCTCGCATTCCAGGTGCGCGATGATCAGCTCGGCATCTGGGGGAACCCGGCGGCGACGGGCAAGCCGGTCGGCTCCGATATCAGGCGCAAGAAGAAGAGCATGCCCATCGTTTATCTCTTCCAACAGGCGGACGCCGCGCAACGCGATTGGCTCCGGACCGCTTACGCCGCGGAGGAGGTGGCGGGCGACGACGTCGAGCGCGTTCTTAGCCTGCTCGGCGATCTCGACGGGGAGGAGGTCGTTCAGCAGACTGCGGTCGACCAGGCCTCCGGCGCCATGGGCGCGCTCGACGGCCTTCCGCTCGACCCCGAGGCGAGGGAGAGCATCCGGGCGATGGCGGACTATTTCGTCACTCGCGACAAGTGAGGCATAATGCCCCTACTCACCTATTGGCGAGGGGCGGCGCCCGAGTCGCGCGGCCGTAAGCCCTACCCCTTGCCGGAGCAAGCGTGGCAACGCATCGCGTCATGGGCGAGCCGCTCGGCCTGCACGAGGCATACGCCTACTGCGAACGCCTAGCCAAGGCCCACTACGAGAACTTCACCATCGGCTCGCTGCTGCTGCCCCGCAGGGTGAGACCCTACTTCTACGCGGTCTACGCCTTCTGCCGCCACACTGACGACCTCGGCGACGAGGCTGAAGGCGACCGGCTGGCCCAGCTCAGCGAGTGGGAGGAGGAGCTTGGACAGGCCTACGATGGCCAGCCGTCGCATCCGATCATGGTCGCGCTCCAAGACGCCATTCGCCGTTTCGACATCCCCGATACGCCGTTCCGCAAGCTTATCCAAGCGAACCGCATGGACCAGGGCGAGGTCCGATTTCCCACGTACGACGACCTTCTGCACTACTGCGACCACTCGGCGAACCCCGTCGGGCGCATGGTGCTCTATGTGCTTGGCGACCGCTCCGAGGACAGCCATCGTCTGTCCGACGCGACCTGCACCGCACTTCAGCTGGCCAACTTCTGGCAGGACGTGAAGCGGGACTACGACATGGGCCGCATCTACCTGCCGCTGAAGGACATGGCGCGCTTCGGCTACTCCGAGGAGGACTTGGCGGCGGGCGTCGTCAACGACAACCTGCGCGGGCTGATGGCGTTCGAGGTGGACCGCGCCCAGCGGCTGTTCGAGCAGGGCTACGCCCTCATCGAGCGCCTCGAAGGCCGGTTCAAGCTCGATATCGCCCTATTCACCAAGGGCGGCATGAGCATCCTCGAGTCCATACGCTGCCAGGACTACGACGTGCTGACGAACCGTCCTGTCGTCACCTCCGGCCGCAAGCTATGGCTCATGGCGTCCACGGCCGTGCGGCTGGCGCTGCGGAGGGCCGCGTGACCACCGCCCCAGCCATCGCCGCCGCCTACGATCACTGCCAGGCGGTCACGAAACGGGAGGCGCGCAACTTCTACTTCGCCTTCGTCACTCTGCCCGCCAGGCGGCGCCGCGCTATCTACGCGGCCTACGCCTTCGCCAGGCTCGCGGACGACATTGCAGACGGCGACGCGTCGGGCTCCGACAAGGCCGAGCAGCTCCGCGATCTGCGCGCGGGCCTCCGGCAGGCGTTTGCGGGACAGCCCCACGGGCCCGTCCTGCTCGCGCTATCCCATGCGTCGGACGAGTACGGCATCGACCCCGCACTCTTCGAAAGGCTCATCGACGGTGTCGAGATGGATCTCACACCGCGCCGATACGAGACATTCGACGAGCTGCGCGAGTATTGCTACCACGTTGCATCGGTGGTCGGGCTCATCTCCATCGACATTTTCGGCTACACCGACCCGCGCGCTCCGGCTGCAGCCGTCGACCTGGGCCTCGCCATGCAGCTCACCAACATCATTCGAGACATCCGGGAGGACGCCGAGGCGGGCCGGGTCTACCTCCCACAAGAGGACTTGCGGCGGTTCGGCTACACCGAGGACGACCTCATGCACGGCCTCGTGAACGACGCCTTCGTCGAGCTGATGCGTTTCGAGGCCCAGCGAGCCCGCGAGTACTTCCGGTCGGGCGAGAAGCTGCTGGCCTACCTCGCGCCCCGGTCGCGCGCGTGCCCAGCGGTCCTCCATGGCCTCTACAGTCGGCTCCTCGACCGCATCGAGCTGCGCGGCTTCGATGTCTACGGCGAACGCGTGCGGCTCTCCTCAGTGGAGAAGCTGCGTATCATGGCCAAGCTTTGGACAACGAGCCTGCTCCCACGCAGAAACCCCAACTAGACAGTGTCGTCGTCGCCGGGGGCGGCCTGGCCGGCATGGCCGCGGCCTGGCGTCTGGCCTCCGCCGGCTACCGCGTCACCCTCGTCGAGCGGCGGCCCTATCTCGGCGGCCGCGCCTATTCCTACGTTGACCGCGAGACGGGCGTGCAGGTCGACAATGGCCAGCACGTCTTTATGGGCTGCTGCGCCGCCTACATCGACTTCCTGCGCGGTATCGAGACGCTCGACCGAACGGTCAAGCAGGACAGGCTGCGCGTTGAGGTGCGTAGCCCATCGGGGAAAGTGGGCGTGCTCTCCGCCGCTCCTCTCCCTGCTCCGCTCCATCTGCTCCCATCGTTCCTGCGCTACCCCCACCTTGGCTGGCGCGACAAGCTCCGCGCGTCGCCTGCGCTGTTGCATATCCGGCTGGAGCGCGACCCCAATAGGGACGAGCTGCGGAACATGTCCTTCGAGGACTGGCTGCGCCGGAACGGCCAGTCAGACCGGGCCATCGCTAACTTCTGGGATCTCATCATAGTGCCCACGCTCAACGACGCATCGCGCGACGTGTCCGCCAGCATGGCTTTCACGGTCTTCCAGGTAGCGCTGCTCAAGGACGCCCACGGCGCCGACATCGGTTTCGCGCGATCTGGCTTGTCGGACGTCATGGGTGATGCTGTCGAGCGTCGCCTGCGCGCTTTGGGCGTCGAACTCGTGCTCGGCCGTACGGTCGAGCGTCTGGCGTCGGACGACGGCGCCGTTGCGGGAGTCGTGCTGGCCGGCGGCGACGTGCTGACCGCCGATTGGTGCGTCGCGGCCCTGCCGCCGCAAGCCTTAGTGGATGTCCTGCCGAACAGCCTGTGGGACGGCTCGCTGCTGGCGGCGGCCGCGAGCCACACTTTCGCGCCAATCGTCAACCTGCACGTCTGGTATGACCGGCCTGTCGCCGACTTCGAATGGGCGGCGTTCGTGGATAGCCCGCTGCAGTTCGTGTTCAACAAGACGCGTATCGCCGGACTCGCAGGCCCTGGCGACTACCTGACCGTCTCGCTGAGCGGGGCTTGGGAGTGGTGGCCGCTATCGAAGGACAAGCTTCGCGAACGCTTCACTCCGGAGTTGGCGCGGGCGCTGCCCCTCGCGCGCGACGCCACGGTCGAGCGGTTCGCCATCGTGAAGGAGCAACGCGCGACGTTCCGTTCGCCGCCCGGCGGACCAGCCAACCGCCTGCCGACGAAAACCCCGCTTCGAAACCTGATGCTGGCGGGCGATTGGACCGACACCGGCTGGCCGGCAACGATGGAGGGAGCGGTGCGAAGTGGCAATGCCGCAGCCGCCGCAATCATGGCGGCGCGCCGATAGTCGGCGCCCTCAGCGAAGGCGAACTCGCAGCTCAGTCCGGCTCGACTTGGCTATCGAGGTAATTCTTCACCTCCGACTTCTGCACGCCCAGGTACTTGGCGCCCGAAGACCCGCTGGACCAGATCGTCCCAGAACTCCTTCTTGATCTCCTTTGAAGAACACCTCGCAGTGGTGGAAGCCTGGCTCTACGAACTCTCGGATGTAGGCAATCCTGCCGAGCTCGACCGACACCCCCGTCTCTTCGAGGGTCTCGCGCTTGGCGCATTCGATGAGCGACTTCTCGTCCTCTACGCCGCCCCCAGGCGGGACCCACCAAGGTTGCCCGCCCATGACTCGTTGTGCTGGTGTTCGACGAGAAGAACGGAGTCGCCTTCCACCACTATCGCCGCCGCCCGGATTCTGTGTCGCATCCGCTCCCTTGCCTAATGCCCGGCTTAGCCCTCCCCACGCAGGCGTGGATCTGGCCCGTTCCCGCTTGCCCTATCCCTCTCCCATGATGGGGGGTGGCCGGGAGAGGAGGCAAGCGCCCCATCATGGGAGAGGGATAGGTGAAGGTATCTCCGAGCGTGTTCCTTGAAAGGCCCAGCGAGTCGAATTGCATACGGCTGCCCATGAGCCGGTCTGCCGGGTGGCGTCGAAGAAAGATCGCAATCCCATGTTGCTAGTTTACATTGGGGCTGAAATGAGTAGACTCCGTGGATTACACATCAAAGTCCTCTCCGCACGCCCGCTTTCCTCGGTGCGTTCGGACTTGCTTGAGATGACAAAATGAATCCCACTAAGAGTGGTCTGCACCAGCTGTTCAGGGCTCAGGCCGCGGAGACCCCAGGCGACGTGGCTATAGTTTTCCGCAATGAGCGGACAACTTACGCGCAACTGGACCAGGCGACAAATGCGCTGGGCGCCTATCTTCAACATTGTGGCGTATCAACCGACGACCCCGTGGGCATATTCATGGATACTTGCCCGGAGTACATCGTGGCAAGCATCGGGACTTTGAAGGCTGGCGCCGCCTTCATGCCAATGTCCCTTGACTCTCCAGAACCTTTGCTCCATTCCATCGTGTCCCAATCACAGCCCAAGGTGATAATCACCAAGACACAGCACTTGTCCCGGTTACGTCAAATCACCAGTACGCACTTACTACCCGTTGACGGCGACTCACACTGGAGGGACTTCAAGGCAGAAACCCCTGAGGCCGACCCTGGCGGCGATAGCTTGGCCTTCATCCCATACACTTCCGGCACGACCGGAGACCCAAAGGGAGTAATGCTGACCAGCGACTCCGTCATGTCGTCCTACTTCGCCAGGTACAAGTTCAGCTCTTACCGTTCCGGAGACCGGGTTGCTTGCAACGTCTTCTTCCCTTGGGAGTTCCTCCGTCCCCTGTTGAAGGGGGGAACGGTATACGTGGTCCCTGATGAAATTGTTTTCCAGCCTCGTGCCCTCGCCGCGTTTATCTCAGAGCGCCAGATTTCTGAAATTCTGTTCACTCCCTCTCTATTGCAGGGAGTCTTGAACTCGGCAGACGATAAACTCTTACGCGCCCAGCTGTCCTCACTACGAGTGATCTGGTTGAATGGCGAGGTAGTCCCAACAAGCCTCTTGAAGCTTGCCATCGATGTCTTGCCCGACTCTGCCCGTGTGTTCAACACGTACAGCATTAGCGAGACCCACGATGTTTGTACCGTTGATTTGACGGACTTGCGCCTGGATGGAGTGGATGTGTGCCCGGTGGGTCTGCCGATGGACGGAGTGACGGTCCGAGTGCTCCCGGAAGGGGAATCCACTCTTATCTCACAAGGCGCCGGCGAGCTATTCATCGGCGGCAGGGGAGTGGCGCAGGGCTACTTGAAGAGGCCCGACCTGGATGCCCAGAGTTTCGTCCGCTGGAATGGGGAGAGGTATTACGCCACCGGCGACCTGGCTAGAGTCGACTCGCGAGGCATGACTACGATCATCGGCAGGAACGATTCGATGGTCAAAATCAGGGGTTACAGTGTCTACTTAGGCGCCATCGAGGAAACGCTCAGGAAGCAGTGTGACGCCGCAGATGCGGCGGTGTTGGCTGAAACGATAGACGAGACGAACAAGCGGCTCGTCGCCTACGTTGTCCCGGCGCCGCAAGCGGCATGGAAGGTCGATGCCCGGAGCGGGACAAGCAAGGACCTGCGGACCATGTTGGAGCGATATCTGCCGTTCTACATGGTGCCTAGCCATTTCGTGCAGATGGAAACGCTTCCGATAAATCAACAGACAGGCAAACTGGAACGAAAAGCCCTTCCGGCAACGCGGGTAGCGAGGCCTCGCATTGAAGAGAGGAAACCGCTCCCAAAGAATGCCACCGAGGAAGGGCGCCGTCAGGCCTTGCGAGACCTATGGGGCGAGGTCCTAGAGGTTGACGGCGACTCACTGGAGGATGATTGGAACTTCTTTGACCTTGGCGGTCATTCTCTGGCGGGCCTGGAAATCACCCTCGGTATTGAACGTGTGTTTGGGACTGAACTCAGTGGCGCTGAGGTTTATGAATACCCAACTATTGGCGAGTTGGCGGCATACTTGCAGCATAGAGAGCCCGCTATGGAATCAAGAGCTTCCCTTGCCGAAGACTCGATACTAGACCCGGAAATCTCACCGAAGGGCGTCATGAGGACGACGCGCTTGAGCGAAGCGTCTTCGGTCTTGGTCACGGGCTCAACAGGCTTCCTGGGGGCCTTCTTGCTTGACGAGTTGCTGCGCGCCACCGGAAAAGACACCCGGTTCTACTGTCTCGTGAGGGACCAGACTTCAAGGCGAGGAAGGCCTAGGAACCGGGTGTTGGAGACCTTGAAGTTCTATGGCCTGGCTGGTCAGTTTGAAGAAAGCCGGATTATCCCGGTCCCGGGTGACCTCACTCAACCCCGTATGGGACTGACATCTGGCGAGTATCGGGAACTGGCGGACAAGATAGACCTGATATTTCACTGCGCCGCCTCCGTCAACTATGCCTATCCCTATTCCACGGCCAAGTCTCACACCGTCGGAGGGACATTGGAGATGCTCAAGTTTGCCTGCGCCGCCACAATACCAATTCAATACATTTCATCTAATGGCGTCTTCCCGGGAGGAGATGATGCTCCTTACCTGGAAAATAGTCATATTGACGGCTTTCTGGACAGAATGGAAGGAGGCTACAATCAGGCCAAGTGGGCTGCGGAACGGCTCGTATGGCAGGCCGTCTCTCGAGGGCTACCGGTCTGCGTCTTCCGCCCGGGCAACATTGGCCACCACAGCGCCACGGGCGCAGTCAATCCGAATGACTTCCTGTCCTTGATAGTCAAAGCCTGTGCCCGCTTGGGGTGTGCTCCCCTTGCGCCAAACTGGTCCTTTGAAATGACCCCGATCAACTTCCTCGCAAGCGCTATCACGAAACTTGCCGACGATGCGAGCCACTTCGGAAAGGTCTACAACGTGGTCCAACAGGGACCCGTTCCCGCCGACCAAGTTTTCGCCCACATGGAGAGCCACGGATACGTGTCAGAACGTGTTCCGATAGGGGAGTGGAAGGCAAGACTGGAAGATAAGGCCGATCGCGAAGAGGACATGGAGTCGAAAGTCCTGGTCCGGTCCATGGAATCAGTCGAGCCGTACTTGGCCGATTCCAGCGTCTATGACATCAGCCGGTTCGTCGAGGCCCTTTCGGAGGTTGGTCTAACGATGCCGGCGGTTGACGTCGACTACGTGACCAGTTTCTTAAGGAAGTAACCAAAAGGGGTTGGACGTTCACGCGGGGTGACCTTGCCGTTATCCCGTCAGCGTGTGCGCAAGGTGAACCTGCGCCCAAGTGGAACCGTCAATGAATGGTGGGCCGGAGTGTACCGTACTGCGAACTTTCCGGTGGGAGGTTTCGCTATAGGCATCGCATTGCATATTGTGCAACGGTGGGAGGCGGTCTCAGGTAATGAGCCCCATTCTGGCGGGAAAGCTTGGTTGAAGTCGTCTCTTCCAGCATACCACTGACCGTCTGCCTTGAGTCCACAGACTTGTCCATATCCGCTGCTCAAGGATGCGACGTAAGAGACCAGTTCAATCGCTGGTTCCGCCCCATGACGAACCCAGGCAGAATCTCATGCCGTTAAGCGCTAGCGCCGCCGCCAGATGCCTATGGCGACGCCTAGGGCCACGAGGTTGAGCAGCACGCCTATGAGCGTCAAGACCCATACGCTGATATTGCTGCCCCCCTCGGACACCGTCAGCATGGTCTCGGACACCGTCGCCCCGGCGGTGTCGTCGTCGGCCACCGTGACCGTCACCCCGGCGATGGTCGCGCCGTCGTACTCGTCGGCGCTCCGGGAGGCGTCGACGGCGTGGGCGATGGCGGCTGCGTCGTTCGCGGCGTCGGCGTCCTGGGCGGCGGACACCCTTACCGTCTGCGCCGTGTCCCAGTTGGACGAGGTGAAGGTCAGGGTCGCCGGCGACACCGTCACGTCGGGGCTGCCGCTCTTGGTTACACCGATCACCACGTCGGAGGCGGGCTGGGCGTCCAGGACCACCGTGTAGGTGGCGCTGCCGCCCTCGGACACCGTCAGCGTGGACGCGGACACGCTCACCGCGGCGTCATCGTCGTCCACGGTCAAGCTCACGCTCGCGATGGTCGCGCCGTCGTACTCGTCGGCGCTCCGGGAGGCGTCGACGGCGTGGGCGATGGCGGTTGCGTCGTTCGCGGCGTCGGCGTCCTGGGCGGCGGTCACCGTCACCGTCTGCGCCGTGTCCCAGTTGGACGAGGTGAAGGTCAGGGTCGCCGGCGACACCGTCACGTCCGAATTGTCGCTCACCGCTACGCTGATCACCACGTTGCCTGATGGCAGCGCGTTCAGGACCACCGTGTAGGCGTCGTCGTCGCCCTCGGCCACTTCCACTTCGGTGAGGGACACGCTCACCCCCGGCCTCTCGTTCACGGTGATATAGAAGCGCAGGTGAACGCGGTCACCGTCGGAATCGGCCGTCGTATAGGTGAACCGCGTCCTGGGGAACGTCGCCTTGGGCGTGCCGGTGATCGTGCGGTCCGAGTTGAAGCGCAGCTCCGCGGGCAGGTCTGGCGACAAGCTGTATCGCAGCCTGCCGTCGCCCCCCAAGAGCGGAGGGCAGGCTCACCGTCCCTATGTCTTCGCCTACTGCGTAGATCTGGTCGTCCACCGTCCGCGAGGCGAACGTCGGACTCCGGTCGGGCTGGTTCTGGGCTACGTCGTTGTCGGTGACGGTCACCCTCACGCCGGAGACTCTAACCGAGTCATACTCGTCGGCGCTGCTGGCGGCCGCGACCATGTGGGTGATGGAGGCCGCGTCGTCCACCGCGTCGGCGTCCTGGGCCGCCCGCACCGTCACCCTCTGCGCCGCGTTCCAGTTCCGCCGCGTCGATGAACGGCATCCGGCTGAGGGAGTCGAGTAACTGACGGTTGGAGATTGCCATACATCGATCATAGCAAAGGACGGGCGTGGTTGGCAGCCATCAAATGACAGTGACAGTGGTCCGGAATTGGGCCGCATGCACCCCTATCAGCCCAATCCCTATTGGACCTGCTGGACGCCCTGGTCAATGACCGGGGCCGGGTGGCGGTAGTCGAGGCTCTGGGGGTGAACTACCGCACCATGATGACCTGCTATGATTCCCGGCACGTGTCCCGGCGGATGCGGCAGGCGTTGGCGGACTTTCGGGCCGCGGGCGTTGGTGACGACGGCGGGGCGGAGGTTGGCGGCGAAGATGGTGCTCTGAAGGATGAGGCCGGACTCCTGGAGCAACGGGTGGCCCGTTTGGAGCAGTCGCAGCAGCAACGGGGCGAGTCTGAAACGGTGGTGGGGCCGCAAGAACCGTCCGCGTGGCCTCCGCCCCAGCGGGGCCACGGGCTGCCCGACGCCTGGGTGGTTACGTTGGAAGAGCAGCCCAACGGGGAACACGCCTGCGGCCCGGCGGCGGTGCTGGCGGCCGAGTGGCGCAGCCTGCGGGCCGGCGGAGATGCGGCGGGTAGCCGGGTTGACCGGGCCAGGGTTGGGGTACGCCGGTGGGAACTGAAGCAGAGATGCTTCGGGACTTTCGCCTGACGCTGCCGCCGGAGAGGGAACCGTTGGATGGATGGAGAAGGCAAGATCATGTCCGGCGGCGGCTGGATGCCCTGGCTGAGGCACGGCGGGAGCTGAACAGGGCCAATCAGGTCCGATTGCTGCGGCGTGTGGTCACTCGGGGTATCTGGTGGAAGTAGCCGTTGCCGCGTTCCAGGCGTATGAACGCAAGGGTTTGGGACGGGATGTTCCTTGGCGTGGTGGTGGGTCAAGGAAGGCTTCGGGGCTGCTTGGGATGAACCGATGCTGGCCCTGACGAAGCAGGTCATCAGCGGCGCCAGGAGGACGCCGATCCGGTGGCGGCATGTCTTTGCCCCGGCCCGCGGTGCCGAGGGCAACGTTGAGAAGCCGCTGGAATACGACGGAGTAGCGGAGTGTGGAAACCGGGGCTGAGCTGGTACTTGCTGAGTTCCATCGGGTGGGTGCAATGACAACCTGGGATCCCGTTCGGGTGATTGTCATCGCCAGTCAAGAAGCGTACGGGGCTAAGCAGGGTTCTTCAGTGAGGAACACCGTATTGCAGCAGTTCCCCATGTGCACGAATCCGGTCCGGGGTAAAGCAACGTCCGTCATAATCTCCTCATTTAGCCGCTGGCGCCCTTTTTCTGAATCCCCCACCACGACGAGGAGGCAGGGAGGGCGTCTGGCACAGAACGGACGGCACCGGGCGGTTGGCGAGCAGGGCGGGACCATTGTGCGTAGCGGCCACCACGGCAATCAGGAGACTGGCATCATCTTGGGATTTGTTTATGCGGCTCTCGCGGTATCCCCATCCTAGCGCCAGCGCCGCAGCCTCCGCAGCCGGCGGGCCATCAGGATTATGATGATAATGGCTATGAGGAGCCAGAACGGCCAGCCCAGACGCACCCCTTCATCAGGGCTTTGAGGCGCTAAATCTGATGGGGCCGCGGCGGACGGCACATCCGCAGTAGCCGTAGGACTGGGTTTGGGAGGAGCGGTGGCTGCCAGCACAGGTACGGCCGTCAGTGTCGGCGTGGGAGTTTCGTTGCCGCCTTGGTCCGGTGGTTGCGTTGGCGCCGGCTTAGCTATCGGCACAATGGCACTATGGCGTGGCGTGGCGATGGCTGGCGCTGACCAGTCGCTGGGGCCGACGACATTGACCGCCCTCACCCAGAAGTGGCACTCAACGCCGTTGGTCAGGCCGCCGATGCTCAGAGTGGTCGCGGCGTCAGCAGTGCCCGAGATCATCGCCGCCGCCCTGAAGTTGCTGTCGGTTGAGTATTCAACGGTGTAGTGCGTAATGCGGGAGTTGCCGTGGTTCGCGGGAGCAGTCCAACTCAATTCCACCTGGCCGTCGCCCGGAGCCGCCGTAAGTTCCGTGGGCGCTCCGGGTATCGCGTCGTTGTCGGTTACCGTTATTGATGCCGAGCTGCCGGGCGCCCTCACCCGGTAATTGTTCCGCGCCTGAAGTGTGGCGGTAATGTCTTCGTTCGGCTCGTCCACGGTATCGTCTATGGTAGCCATGCTGAGCCTTGCGGTGTCCGCGCCGGCGGCGAGTCGCACCGTTTTATTGCCGGACACGGTGGTGAAGTTCGCGCCGCCGGAGACACGGACCGTCACGGCGAGGGCAGCGCTTGGCGCAGGACTGGCGGTGATAATGAAGTTGGCGTCGCTCCCCTCAGTGATCGGGGAGGTATCCGCCGCGATGGATATGGCTGGCGTCCAGTTGTCGCCACCGCCGGGCGGTCGGCTGTCGTCGTCGTCGACGGTCACCGCCACCCCGCCGACGGCCACGGCGTCGTACTCGTCGGCGCTCCGGGAGGCGTCGACGGCGTGGGTGATGGAGGCCGCGTCGTTCACCGCGTCGGCGTCCTGGGCCGCCCGCACCGTCACCGTCTGCGCCGTGTCCCAGTTGGACGGCGTGAAGGTCAGGGTGGCCGGCGACACCGTCACGTCGCTGCTGCCGCTCCTGGTTACGCCGATCACCACGTTGCCTGATGGCAGCGCGTCCAGGACCACCGTGTAGGCGGCCTGGCCGCCCTCGGCCAGCGCCAATTCAGTAACGGACACGCTCACCCCTGCGGTCTCGTCGTCGGCCACGGTCACGCTCACCCCGGCCACGGCCACGGCGTCGTACTCGTCGGCGCTTTCCCCGTCCACCACCGCGTGGGTGATGGAGGCCGCGTCGTTCACCGCGTCGGCGTCCTGGGCGGCGGACACCGTCACCGTCTGGGCCGTGTCCCAGTTGGACGGGCTGAAGGTCAGCGTGGCCCGGTCCACCGTCACGTCGGGGCTGCCGCTGGCGGTTACGCCGATCACCACGTTGCCTGATGGCAGCGCGTCCAGGACCACCGTGTAGGCGGCCTGGCCCCCCTCGGCCAGCGCCAATTCAGTAACGGACACGCTCACCCCTGCGGTCTCGTCGTCGGCGACGGTCACGCTCACCCCGGCCACGGCCACGGCGTCGTACTCGTCGGCGCTCCGGGAGGCGTCGACGGCGTGGGTGATGGAGGCCGCGTCGTTCACCGCGTCGGCGTCCTGGGCGGCGGACACCGTCACCGTCTGGGCCGTGTCCCAGTTGGACGGGCTGAAGGTCAGGGTGGCCCGGTCCACCGTCACGTCGCTGCTGCCGCTGGCGGTTACGCCGATCACCACGTTGGAGGCGGGCTGGGCGTCCAGGACCACCGTGTAGGCGGCCTGGCCGCCCTCGGCCAGCGCCAATTCAGTAACGGACACGCTCACCCCGGCGGCGGCGTCGGCGACGGTCACGCTCACCTCTGCGGTCTCGTCGTCGGCCACGGTCACGCTCACCCCGGCCACGGCCACGGCGTCGTACTCGTCGGCGCTCCGGGAGGCGTCGACGGCGTGGGTGATGGAGGCCGCGTCGTTCACCGCGTCGGCGTCCTGGGCGGCGGACACCGTCACCGTCTGGGCCGTGTCCCAGTTGGACGGGCTGAAGGTCAGCGTGGCCCGGTCCACCGTCACGTCGGGGCTGCCGCTGGCGGTTACGCCGATCACCACGTTGCCTGATGGCAGCGCGTCCAGGACCACCGTGTAGGCGGCCTGGCCCCCCTCGGCCAGCGCCAATTCAGTAACGGACACGCTCACCCCTGCGGTCTCGTCGTCGGCCACGGTCACGCTCACCCCGGCCACGGCCACGGCGTCGTACTCGTCGGCGCTTTCCCCGTCCACCACCGCGTGGGTGATGGAGGCCGCGTCGTTCACCGCGTCGGCGTCCTGGGCGGCGGACACCGTCACCGTCTGGGCCGTGTCCCAGTTGGACGGGCTGAAGGTCAGCGTGGCCCGGTCCACCGTCACGTCGGGGCTGCCGCTGGCGGTTACGCCGATCACCACGTTGCCTGATGGCAGCGCGTCCAGGACCACCGTGTAGGCGGCCTGGCCCCCCTCGGCCAGCGCCAATTCAGTAACGGACACGCTCACCCCTGCGGTCTCGTCGTCGGCGACGGTCACGCTCACCCCGGCCACGGCCACGGCGTCGTACTCGTCGGCGCTCCGGGAGGCGTCGACGGCGTGGGTGATGGACGCCGCGTCGTTCACCGCGTCGGCGTCCTGGGCGGCGGACACCGTCACCGTCTGGGCCGTGTCCCAGTTGGACGGGCTGAAGGTCAGCGTGGCCCGGTCCACCGTCACGTCGGGGCTGCCGCTGGCGGTTACGCCGATCACCACGTCGGAGGCGGGCAGCGCGTCCAGGACCACCGTGTAGGTGGAACTGTTGCCCTCAGCAACCGTCAGCGTGGTTTCGGACACGCTCACCCCTGCGGTCTCGTCGTCGGCCACCGTGACCGCCACCCCGGCGACGCTCACGCCGTCGTACTCGTCGGCGCTCCGGGAGGCGTCGACGGCGTGGGTGATGGAGGCCGCGTCGTTCACCGCGTCGGCGTCCTGGGCGGCGGACACCGTCACCGTCTGCGCCGTGTCCCAGTTGGACGGGCTGAAGGTCAGCGTGGCCCGGTCCACCGTCACGTCGGGGCTGCCGCTGGCGGTTACGCCGATCACCACGTTGGAGGCGGGCTGGGCGTCCAGGACCACCGTGTAGGTGGAACTGTTGCCCTCAGCAACCGTCAGCGTGGTTTCGGACACGCTCACCCCTGCGGTCTCGTCGTCGGCCACGGTCACGCTCACCCCGGCCACGGCCACGGCGTCGTACTCGTCGGCGCTCCGGGAGGCGTCGACGGCGTGGGTGATGGAGGCCGCGTCGTTCACCGCGTCGGCGTCCTGGGCGGCGGACACCGCCACCGTCTGGGCCGTGTCCCAGTTGGACGGGCTGAAGGTCAGGGTGGCCCGGTCCACCGTCACGTCGCTGCTGCCGCTGGCGGTTACGCCGATCACCACGTTGGAGGCGGGCTGGGCGTCCAGGACCACCGTGTAGGCGGCCTGGCCGCCCTCGGCCAGCGCCAATTCAGTAACGGACACGCTCACCCCGGCGGCGGCGTCGGCGACGGTCACGCTCACCTCTGCGGTCTCGTCGTCGGCCACGGTCACGCTCACCCCGGCCACGGCCACGGCGTCGTACTCGTCGGCGCTCCGGGAGGCGTCGACGGCGTGGGTGATGGAGGCCGCGTCGTTCACCGCGTCGGCGTCCTGGGCGGCGGACACCGTCACCGTCTGGGCCGTGTCCCAGTTGGACGGGCTGAAGGTCAGCGTGGCCCGGTCCACCGTCACGTCGGGGCTGCCGCTGGCGGTTACGCCGATCACCACGTTGCCTGATGGCAGCGCGTCCAGGACCACCGTGTAGGCGGCCTGGCCCCCCTCGGCCAGCGCCAATTCAGTAACGGACACGCTCACCCCTGCGGTCTCGTCGTCGGCGACGGTCACGCTCACCCCGGCCACGGCCACGGCGTCGTACTCGTCGGCGCTCCGGGAGGCGTCGACGGCGTGGGTGATGGAGGCCGCGTCGTTCACCGCGTCGGCGTCCTGGGCGGCGGACACCGTCACCGTCTGGGCCGTGTCCCAGTTGGACGGGCTGAAGGTCAGCGTGGCCCGGTCCACCGTCACGTCGGGGCTGCCGCTGGCGGTTACGCCGATCACCACGTCGGAGGCGGGCAGCGCGTCCAGGACCACCGTGTAGGTGGAACTGTTGCCCTCAGCAACCGTCAGCGTGGTTTCGGACACGCTCACCCCTGCGGTCTCGTCGTCGGCCACCGTGACCGCCACCCCGGCCACGGCCACGGCGTCGTACTCGTCGGCGCTCCGGGAGGCGTCGACGGCGTGGGTGATGGAGGCCGCGTCGTTCACCGCGTCGGCGTCCTGGGCGGCGGACACCGTCACCGTCTGCGCCGTGTCCCAGTTGGACGGGCTGAAGGTCAGCGTGACCCGGTCCACCGTCACGTCGGGGCTGCCGCTGATGGTTACGCCGATCACCACGTTGCCTGATGGCAGCGCGTCCAGGACCACCGTGTAGGTGGAACTGTTGCCCTCAGCAACCGTCAGCGTGGTTTCGGACACGCTCACCCCTGCGGTCTCGTCGTCGGCCACGGACACGCTCACCCCGGCCACGGCCACGCCGTCGTACTCGTCGGCGCTCCGGGAGGCGTCGACGGCGTGGGTGATGGAGGCCGCGTCGTTCACCGCGTCGGCGTCCTGGGCGGCGGACACCGTCACCGTCTGGGCCGTGTCCCAGTTGGACGGGCTGAAGGTCAGCGTGGCCCGGTCCACCGTCACGTCGGGGCTGCCGCTGGCGGTTACGCCGATCACCACGTTGCCTGATGGCAGCGCGTCCAGGACCACCGTGTAGGTGGAACTGTTGCCCTCAGCAACCGTCAGCGTGGTTTCGGACACGCTCACCCCTGCGTCGTCGTCGGCCGCCGTGACCGCCACCCCGGCCACGGCCACGGCGTCGTACTCGTCGGCGCTCCGGGAGGCGTCGACGGCGTGGGTGATGGACGCCGCGTCGTTCACCGCGTCGGCGTCCTGGGCGGCGGACACCGCCACCGTCTGGGCCGTGTCCCAGTTGGACGGGCTGAAGGTCAGCGTGGTCTGGTTGCCGGCGTCGCGGCGTCGGTGTCCGCCGTCACGTCCGAATTGTCGCTGCTCACCGTGATCACCACGTTGGAGGCGGGCTGGGCGTCTAGGACCACCGTGTAGGTGGAACTGTTGCCCTCAGCAACCGTCAGCGTGGTTTCGGACACGCTCACCCCGGCGTCGTCGTCGGCCACGGACACGCTCACCCCGGCCACGGCCACGGCGTCGTACTCGTCGGCGCTCCGGGAGGCGTCGACGGCGTGGGTGATGGAGGCCGCGTCGTTCACCGCGTCGGCGTCCTGGGCCGCCCGCACCGTCACCGTCTGCGCCGTGTCCCAGTTGGACGGGCTGAAGGTCAGGGTGTCCGGCGACACCGTCACGTCGCTGCTGCCGCTCCTGGTTACGCCGATCACCACGTTGGAGGCGGGCTGGGCGTCCAGGACCACCGTGTAGGTGGAACTGTTGCCCTCAGCAACCGTCAGCGTGGTTTCGGACACGCTCACCCCTGCGGTCTCGTCGTCGGCCACGGACACGCTCACCCCGCCGACGGCCACGGCGTCGTACTCGTCGGCGCTCCGGGAGGCGTCGACGGCGTGGGTGATGGACGCCGCGCCGTTCACCGCGTCGGCGTCCTGGGCCGCCCGCACCGTCACCGTCTGCGCCGTGTCCCAGTTGGACGGGCTGAAGGTCAGGGTGGCCGGCGACACCGTCACGTCGCTGCTGCCGCTCCTGGTTACGCCGATCACCACGTTGGAGGCGGGCTGGGCGTCCAGGACCACCGTGTAGGTGGAACTGTTGCCCTCAGCAACCGTCAGCGTGGTTTCGGACACGCTCACCCCTGCGTCGTCGTCGGCCGCCGTGACCGCCACCCCGGCCACGGCCACGGCGTCGTACTCGTCGGCGCTCCGGGAGGCGTCGACGGCGTGGGTGATGGAGGCCGCGTCGTTCACCGCGTCGGCGTCCTGGGCGGCGGACACCGTCACCGTCTGCGCCGTGTCCCAGTTGGACGGGCTGAAGGTCAGCGTGGTCTGGTTGCCGGACGTCGCGGCGTCGGTGTCCGCCGTCACGTCGGGGCTGCCGCTGGTGGTTACGCCGATCACCACGTTGGAGGCGGGCTGGGCGTCCAGGACCACCGTGTAGGCGGCGCTGCCGCCCTCGGCCACCGACAGGGCACTGGCTGACACGCTCACCCCGGCGTCGTCGTCGGCCACGGACACGCTCACCCCGGCCACGGCCACGCCGTCGTACTCGTCGGCGCTCCGGGAGGCGTCGACGGCGTGGGTGATGGAGGCCGCGTCGTTCACCGCGTCGGCGTCCTGGGCGGCGGACACCGTCACCGTCTGGGCCGTGTCCCAGTTGGACGGGCTGAAGGTCAGCGTGGCCCGGTCCACCGTCACGTCGGGGCTGCCGCTGGCGGTTACGCCGATCACCACGTCGGAGGCGGGCAGCGCGTCCAGGACCACCGTGTAGGTGGAACTGTTGCCCTCAGCAACCGTCAGCGTGGTTTCGGACACGCTCACCCCTGCGGTCTCGTCGTCGGCCACGGACACGCTCACCCCGCCGACGGCCACGGCGTCGTACTCGTCGGCGCTCCGGGAGGCGTCGACGGCGTGGGTGATGGAGGCCGCGTCGTTCACCGCGTCGGCGTCCTGGGCGGCGGACACCGTCACCGTCTGGGCCGTGTCCCAGTTGGACGGGCTGAAGGTCAGCGTGGCCCGGTCCACCGTCACGTCGGGGCTGCCGCTGGCGGTTACGCCGATCACCACGTTGCCTGATGGCAGCGCGTCCAGGACCACCGTGTAGGTGGAACTGTTGCCCTCAGCAACCGTCAGCGTGGTTTCGGACACGCTCACCCCTGCGGTCTCGTCGTCGGCCACCGTGACCGCCACCCCGGCGACGCTCACGTTGTCGAACTCGTCGGCGCTGCTGGCGGCCACCACCGCGTGGGTGATGGAGGCCGCGTCGTTCACCGCGTCGGCGTCCTGGGCGGCGGACACCGTCACCGTCTGGGCCGTGTCCCAGTTGGACGGGCTGAAGGTCAGCGTGGCCGGCGACACCGTCACGTCGCTGCTGCCGCTCCTGGTTACGCCGATCACCACGTTGGAGGCGGGCTGGGCGTCCAGGACCACCGTGTAGGTGGAACTGTTGCCCTCAGCAACCGTCAGCGTGGTTTCGGACACGCTCACCCCGGCGTCGTCGTCGGCCACCGTGACCGCCACCCCGGCGACGCTCACGTTGTCGAACTCGTCGGCGCTGCTGGCGGCCACCACCGCGTGGGTGATGGACGCCGCGTCGTTCGCGGCGTCGGCGTCCTGGGCGGCGGACACCGTCACCGTCTGGGCCGTGTCCCAGTTGGACGGGCTGAAGGTCAGCGTGGTCTGGTTGCCGGACGTCGCGGCGTCGGTGTCCGCCGTCACGTCCGAATTGTCGCTGCTCACCGTGATCACCACGTCGGAGGCGGGCAGCGCGTCCAGGACCACCGTGTAGGCGGCCTGGCCCCCCTCGGCCAGCGCCAATTCAGTAACGGACACGCTCACCCCGGCGTCGTCGTCGGCCGCCGTGACCGCCACCCCGGCGACGCTCACGGCGTCGTACTCGTCGGCGCTCCGGGAGGCGTCGACGGCGTGGGTGATGGACGCCGCGTCGTTCACCGCGTCGGCGTCCTGGGCCGCCCGCACCGTCACCGTCTGCGCCGTGTCCCAGTTGGACGGGCTGAAGGTCAGGGTGGCCGGCGACACCGTCACGTCGCTGCTGCCGCTCCTGGTTACGCCGATCACCACGTTGGAGGCGGGCTGGGCGTCCAGGACCACCGTGTAGGTGGAACTGTTGCCCTCAGCAACCGTCAGCGTGGTTTCGGACACGCTCACCCCGGCGGTCTCGTCGTCGGCCACCGTGACCGCCACCCCGGCGACGCTCACGTTGTCGAACTCGTCGGCGCTGCTGGCGGCCACCACCGCGTGGGTGATGGACGCCGCGTCGTTCGCGGCGTCGGCGTCCTGGGCGGCGGACACCGTCACCGTCTGGGCCGTGTCCCAGTTGGACGGGCTGAAGGTCAGCGTGGTCTGGTTGCCGGACGTCGCGGCGTCGGTGTCCGCCGTCACGTCCGAATTGTCGCTGCTCACCGTGATCACCACGTCGGAGGCGGGCTGGGCGTCCAGGACCACCGTGTAGGCGGCGCTGCCGCCCTCGGCCACCGCCAATTCAGTAACGGACACGCTCACCCCGGCGTCGTCGTCGGCCACGGACACGCTCACCCCGGCCACGGCCACGGCGTCGTACTCGTCGGCGCTCCGGGAGGCGTCGACGGCGTGGGTGATGGAGGCCGCGTCGTTCACCGCGTCGGCGTCCTGGGCGGCGGACACCGTCACCGTCTGCGCCGTGTCCCAGTTGGACGGGCTGAAGGTCAGCGTGGCCCGGTCCACCGTCACGTCGGGGCTGCCGCTGATGGTTACGCCGATCACCACGTTGCCTGATGGCAGCGCGTCCAGGACCACCGTGTAGGCGGCGCTGCCGCCTCGGCCACCGACAGGGCACTGGCTGACACGCTCACCCCGGCGTCGTCGTCGGCCACGGACACGCTCACCCCGGCCACGGCCACGGCGTCGTACTCGTCGGCGCTCCGGGAGGCGTCGACGGCGTGGGTGATGGAGGCCGCGTCGTTCACCGCGTCGGCGTCCTGGGCCGCCCGCACCGTCACCGTCTGGGCCGTGTCCCAGTTGGACGGGCTGAAGGTCAGCGTGGCCCGGTCCACCGTCACGTCGGGGCTGCCGCTGGCGGTTACGCCGATCACCACGTTGCCTGATGGCAGCGCGTCCAGGACCACCGTGTAGGTGGAACTGTTGCCCTCAGCAACCGTCAGCGTGGTTTCGGACACGCTCACCCCTGCGTCGTCGTCGGCCGCCGTGACCGCCACCCCGGCCACGGCCACGGCGTCGTACTCGTCGGCGCTCCGGGAGGCGTCGACGGCGTGGGTGATGGAGGCCGCGTCGTTCACCGCGTCGGCGTCCTGGGCGGCGGACACCGTCACCGTCTGCGCCGTGTCCCAGTTGGACGGGCTGAAGGTCAGCGTGACCCGGTCCACCGTCACGTCGGGGCTGCCGCTGATGGTTACGCCGATCACCACGTTGCCTGATGGCAGCGCGTCCAGGACCACCGTGTAGGCGGCGCTGCCGCCCTCGGCCACCGACAGGGCACTGGCTGACACGCTCACCCCGGCGTCGTCGTCGGCCACGGACACGCTCACCCCGGCCACGGCCACGCCGTCGTACTCGTCGGCGCTCCGGGAGGCGTCGACGGCGTGGGTGATGGAGGCCGCGTCGTTCACCGCGTCGGCGTCCTGGGCGGCGGACACCGTCACCGTCTGGGCCGTGTCCCAGTTGGACGGGCTGAAGGTCAGCGTGGCCCGGTCCACCGTCACGTCGGGGCTGCCGCTGGCGGTTACGCCGATCACCACGTCGGAGGCGGGCAGCGCGTCCAGGACCACCGTGTAGGTGGAACTGTTGCCCTCAGCAACCGTCAGCGTGGTTTCGGACACGCTCACCCCTGCGGTCTCGTCGTCGGCCACGGACACGCTCACCCCGCCGACGGCCACGGCGTCGTACTCGTCGGCGCTCCGGGAGGCGTCGACGGCGTGGGTGATGGACGCCGCGTCGTTCACCGCGTCGGCGTCCTGGGCGGCGGACACCGTCACCGTCTGGGCCGTGTCCCAGTTGGACGGGCTGAAGGTCAGCGTGGCCCGGTCCACCGTCACGTCGGGGCTGCCGCTGGCGGTTACGCCGATCACCACGTCGGAGGCGGGCAGCGCGTCCAGGACCACCGTGTAGGTGGAACTGTTGCCCTCAGCAACCGTCAGCGTGGTTTCGGACACGCTCACCCCTGCGGTCTCGTCGTCGGCCACCGTGACCGCCACCCCGGCGACGCTCACGGCGTCGTACTCGTCGGCGCTCCGGGAGGCGTCGACGGCGTGGGTGATGGACGCCGCGCCGTTCACCGCGTCGGCGTCCTGGGCCGCCCGCACCGTCACCGTCTGCGCCGTGTCCCAGTTGGACGGGCTGAAGGTCAGGGTGGCCGGCGACACCGTCACGTCGCTGCTGCCGCTCTTGGTTACGCCGATCACCACGTTGGAGGCGGGCTGGGCGTCCAGGACCACCGTGTAGGTGGAACTGTTGCCCTCAGCAACCGTCAGCGTGGTTTCGGACACGCTCACCCCGGCGTCGTCGTCGGCCACCGTGACCGCCACCCCGGCCACGGCCACGGCGTCGTACTCGTCGGCGCTCCGGGAGGCGTCGACGGCGTGGGTGATGGAGGCCGCGTCGTTCACCGCGTCGGCGTCCTGGGCGGCGGACACCGTCACCGTCTGCGCCGTGTCCCAGTTGGACGGGCTGAAGGTCAGCGTGACCCGGTCCACCGTCACGTCGGGGCTGCCGCTGATGGTTACGCCGATCACCACGTTGCCTGATGGCAGCGCGTCCAGGACCACCGTGTAGGCGGCGCTGCCGCCCTCGGCCACCGACAGGGCACTGGCTGACACGCTCACCCCGGCGTCGTCGTCGGCCACGGACACGCTCACCCCGGCCACGGCCACGCCGTCGTACTCGTCGGCGCTCCGGGAGGCGTCGACGGCGTGGGTGATGGAGGCCGCGTCGTTCACCGCGTCGGCGTCCTGGGCGGCGGACACCGTCACCGTCTGGGCCGTGTCCCAGTTGGACGGGCTGAAGGTCAGCGTGGCCCGGTCCACCGTCACGTCGGGGCTGCCGCTGGCGGTTACGCCGATCACCACGTCGGAGGCGGGCAGCGCGTCCAGGACCACCGTGTAGGTGGAACTGTTGCCCTCAGCAACCGTCAGCGTGGTTTCGGACACGCTCACCCCTGCGGTCTCGTCGTCGGCCACGGACACGCTCACCCCGCCGACGGCCACGGCGTCGTACTCGTCGGCGCTCCGGGAGGCGTCGACGGCGTGGGTGATGGACGCCGCGTCGTTCACCGCGTCGGCGTCCTGGGCGGCGGACACCGTCACCGTCTGGGCCGTGTCCCAGTTGGACGGGCTGAAGGTCAGCGTGGCCCGGTCCACCGTCACGTCGGGGCTGCCGCTGGCGGTTACGCCGATCACCACGTCGGAGGCGGGCAGCGCGTCCAGGACCACCGTGTAGGTGGAACTGTTGCCCTCAGCAACCGTCAGCGTGGTTTCGGACACGCTCACCCCTGCGGTCTCGTCGTCGGCCACCGTGACCGCCACCCCGGCGACGCTCACGTTGTCGAACTCGTCGGCGCTGCTGGCGGCCACCACCGCGTGGGTGATGGAGGCCGCGTCGTTCACCGCGTCGGCGTCCTGGGCGGCGGACACCGTCACCGTCTGGGCCGTGTCCCAGTTGGACGGGCTGAAGGTCAGCGTGGCCGGCGACACCGTCACGTCGCTGCTGCCGCTCCTGGTTACGCCGATCACCACGTTGGAGGCGGGCTGGGCGTCCAGGACCACCGTGTAGGTGGAACTGTTGCCCTCAGCAACCGTCAGCGTGGTTTCGGACACGCTCACCCCGGCGTCGTCGTCGGCCACCGTGACCGCCACCCCGGCGACGCTCACGTTGTCGAACTCGTCGGCGCTGCTGGCGGCCACCACCGCGTGGGTGATGGACGCCGCGTCGTTCGCGGCGTCGGCGTCCTGGGCGGCGGACACCGTCACCGTCTGGGCCGTGTCCCAGTTGGACGGGCTGAAGGTCAGCGTGGTCTGGTTGCCGGACGTCGCGGCGTCGGTGTCCGCCGTCACGTCCGAATTGTCGCTGCTCACCGTGATCACCACGTCGGAGGCGGGCAGCGCGTCCAGGACCACCGTGTAGGCGGCCTGGCCCCCCTCGGCCAGCGCCAATTCAGTAACGGACACGCTCACCCCGGCGTCGTCGTCGGCCGCCGTGACCGCCACCCCGGCGACGCTCACGGCGTCGTACTCGTCGGCGCTCCGGGAGGCGTCGACGGCGTGGGTGATGGACGCCGCGTCGTTCACCGCGTCGGCGTCCTGGGCCGCCCGCACCGTCACCGTCTGCGCCGTGTCCCAGTTGGACGGGCTGAAGGTCAGGGTGGCCGGCGACACCGTCACGTCGCTGCTGCCGCTCCTGGTTACGCCGATCACCACGTTGGAGGCGGGCTGGGCGTCCAGGACCACCGTGTAGGTGGAACTGTTGCCCTCAGCAACCGTCAGCGTGGTTTCGGACACGCTCACCCCGGCGGTCTCGTCGTCGGCCACCGTGACCGCCACCCCGGCGACGCTCACGTTGTCGAACTCGTCGGCGCTGCTGGCGGCCACCACCGCGTGGGTGATGGACGCCGCGTCGTTCGCGGCGTCGGCGTCCTGGGCGGCGGACACCGTCACCGTCTGGGCCGTGTCCCAGTTGGACGGGCTGAAGGTCAGCGTGGTCTGGTTGCCGGACGTCGCGGCGTCGGTGTCCGCCGTCACGTCCGAATTGTCGCTGCTCACCGTGATCACCACGTCGGAGGCGGGCTGGGCGTCCAGGACCACCGTGTAGGCGGCGCTGCCGCCCTCGGCCACCGCCAATTCAGTAACGGACACGCTCACCCCGGCGTCGTCGTCGGCCACGGACACGCTCACCCCGGCCACGGCCACGGCGTCGTACTCGTCGGCGCTCCGGGAGGCGTCGACGGCGTGGGTGATGGAGGCCGCGTCGTTCACCGCGTCGGCGTCCTGGGCGGCGGACACCGTCACCGTCTGCGCCGTGTCCCAGTTGGACGGGCTGAAGGTCAGCGTGGCCCGGTCCACCGTCACGTCGGGGCTGCCGCTGATGGTTACGCCGATCACCACGTTGCCTGATGGCAGCGCGTCCAGGACCACCGTGTAGGCGGCGCTGCCGCCCTCGGCCACCGACAGGGCACTGGCTGACACGCTCACCCCGGCGTCGTCGTCGGCCACGGACACGCTCACCCCGGCCACGGCCACGGCGTCGTACTCGTCGGCGCTCCGGGAGGCGTCGACGGCGTGGGTGATGGACGCCGCGTCGTTCACCGCGTCGGCGTCCTGGGCCGCCCGCACCGTCACCGTCTGGGCCGTGTCCCAGTTGGACGGGCTGAAGGTCAGCGTGGCCCGGTCCACCGTCACGTCGGGGCTGCCGCTGGCGGTTACGCCGATCACCACGTTGCCTGATGGCAGCGCGTCCAGGACCACCGTGTAGGTGGAACTGTTGCCCTCAGCAACCGTCAGCGTGGTTTCGGACACGCTCACCCCTGCGTCGTCGTCGGCCGCCGTGACCGCCACCCCGGCCACGGCCACGGCGTCGTACTCGTCGGCGCTCCGGGAGGCCACCACCGCGTGGGTGATGGAGGCCGCGTCGTTCACCGCGTCGGCGTCCTGGGCGGCGGACACCGTCACCGTCTGGGCCGTGTCCCAGTTGGACGGGCTGAAGGTCAGCGTGGTCTGGTTGCCGGACGTCGCGGCGTCGGTGTCCGCCGTCACGTCCGAATTGTCGCTGCTCACCGTGATCACCACGTCGGAGGCGGGCAGCGCGTCCAGGACCACCGTGTAGGCGGCCTGGCCCCCCTCGGCCAGCGCCAATTCAGTAACGGACACGCTCACCCCGGCGTCGTCGTCGGCCACGGTCACGCTCACCCCGCCGACGGCCACGCCGTCGTACTCGTCGGCGCTCCGGGAGGCGTCGACGGCGTGGGTGATGGAGGCCGCGTCGTTCACCGCGTCGGCGTCCTGGGCGGCGGACACCGTCACCGTCTGCGCCGTGTCCCAGTTGGACGGGCTGAAGGTCAGCGTGACCCGGTCCACCGTCACGTCGGGGCTGCCGCTGATGGTTACGCCGATCACCACGTTGCCTGATGGCAGCGCGTCCAGGACCACCGTGTAGGCGGCGCTGCCGCCCTCGGCCACCGACAGGGCACTGGCTGACACGCTCACCCCGGCGTCGTCGTCGGCCACGGACACGCTCACCCCGGCCACGGCCACGCCGTCGTACTCGTCGGCGCTCCGGGAGGCGTCGACGGCGTGGGTGATGGAGGCCGCGTCGTTCACCGCGTCGGCGTCCTGGGCGGCGGACACCGTCACCGTCTGGGCCGTGTCCCAGTTGGACGGGCTGAAGGTCAGCGTGGCCCGGTCCACCGTCACGTCGGGGCTGCCGCTGGTGGTTACGCCGATCACCACGTTGGAGGCGGGCTGGGCGTCCAGGACCACCGTGTAGGCGGCGCTGCCCCCCTCGGCCACCGACAGGGCACTGGCTGACACGCTCACCCCTGCGGTCTCGTCGTCGGCAACGGTCACGGGCAGCGCGACATCGAGGGCCCGGTAGTGGTAATAGTCGGTTCCATCAACGGGCAGCGCCTTGTGGGTGATGGAGGCCGCGTCGTTCACCGCGTCGGCGTCCTGGGCGGCGGACACCGTCACCGTCTGGGCCGTGTCCCAGTTGAACCGGTGGAAGGCCAGCGTGGCCCGGTCCACCGTCACGTCCGGGTTGTCGCTGCTCACCGTGATCACCACAACACCCGCGTCCCCCGGGGGCGAGGCGTCCAAGACCACGGTGTAGGTTGCGCTGCCCCCCTCGGCCACCGGCAGCGCGGTTTCTGACACGCTAATCCCGACGGTTTCATCGTCGTCGACGGTGACCCTCACGCCGTCGATATCCAGGTTCACGTACTCGTTGGCGCTCCGGGAGGCGTCGACGGCGTGGGTGATGGCGGCCGCGTCGTTCGCCGCGTCGGGGTCATGGGCGGCCCGCACCGTCACCGTCTGCGCCGTGCTCCAGTTGGACGAGGTGAAGCTCAGCGTGGCCCGGTCCACCGTCACGTCGGGGCTGCCGCTGGCGGTTACGCCGATCACCACGTTGCCTGATGGCAGCGCGTCCAGGACCACCGTGTAGGTGGAACTGTTGCCCTCAGCAACCGTCAGCGTGGTTTCGGACACGCTCACCCCGGCGTCGTCGTCGTCGTCGACGGTCACGGGCAGCGCGACATCGAGGGCCCGGTAGTGGTAATAGTCGGTTTCATCAACGGGCAGCGCCTTGTGGGTGATGGAGGCCGCGTCGTTCACCGCGTCGGCGTCCTGGGCGGCGGACACCGTCACCGTCTGGGCCGTGTCCCAGTTGAACCGGTCGAAGGCCAGCGTGGCCCGGTCCACCGTCACGTCCGGGTTGTCGCTGCTCACCGTGATCACCACAACACCCGCGTCCCCCGGGGGCGAGGCGTCCAGGACCACGGTGTAGGTTGCGCTGCCCCCCTCGGCCACTGGCAGCGCGGTTTCTGACACGCTAATCCCGACGGTTTCATCATCGTCGACGGTGACCCTCACGCCGTCGATATCCAGGTTCACGTACTCGTTGGCGCTCCGGGAGGCGTCGACGGCGTGGGAGATGGAGGCCGCGTCGTTCACCGCGTCGGCGTCATGGGCGGCCCGCACCGTCACCGTCTGCGCCGTGCTCCAGTTGGACGAGGTGAAGGTCAGCGTGGCCCGGTCCACCGTCACGTCGGGGCTGCCGCTGGCGGTTACGCCGATCACCACGTCGTGCGTGGGCCGTTCTTCCAAGACTACGGTGTAGGCGGCGCTGCCCCCCTCGGCCAGCGCCAATTCAGTAACGGACACGCTCACCCCGGGTTCGTCATCGGTAAGGATCCAGTACACATAGCCAGGCAGCGCATAATGGAATTCGACAGCGCTTTCGACACTCACCACGCTCATCCGGATGTAAGCGCGCTCATCCTTCGAGTCGTCGTCCTGGGCGGCCCACGCCGTCACCGTCTGCGCCGTGCTCCAGTTGGACGAGGTGAAGGTCAGCCTATTCTGCTTGCCGGGCCTTGTGGCGTCGGTGTCCACCGTCACGTCCGAATGCCAGACGTGTGCAATGACCACCACGTTGGAGGAGGGCCTCCTTCTCAGGGCCACGGTGTAGGTAGCGCTGCCCCCCTCCTCAATTATCATGGGATTAGCGGCAGTCACCACAAGTGATGCCGAAGTATCCCACGTCGACAAGTACCAAATCTGGTCGGGGGCGTTGTCGTACTCGTCGGCGCTTTCGTCCGCCACCACCGAGTGGGTTAAGGAAACCCAGGAGAAGCTAATGCCCTTGTTCCCGCCAACGCTTAAGGTTACCGTCTGAGGCGTGTTCCAGTTGTTCGGGGTGAAGGTCAGACTAGTCGAAGACAAAAGAAACTCCGTTTGCTCGCTGAAGGTTATGCTGACCACCACGTTTGAGGTGGGCTTCCGTCTCAGCACAACTTTGTAGGACTCGCTCTCACCGTTCCTAATAGAAATCGTGTCGAGGGTGGAAAGGGCAGGAGCGGAGTAGTCAATTTGTCCTAGCTTCAAGCTTAATACCCTGGTAATGCTGACGCCCTCGTACTCGTCGGCGCTTTGGTTGTCCACCACTGTGAAGCTAGTATTAATAAACGCGTCGATGTCCCGGGAATCCCACAATATTACCTCCTCCGGCTTGTTCCAGTTGTCCGGGGTGAAGGTCAGCGTATCCTGGTAGCCGGCCGTATTCCCGTCGGTGTCCACCGTCACGTCGCCGCTCTTGTTGGTGGTTACTCTTACGACCACCCTGCTCGTGGGCTCTGCGTCTAGGACCACGGTGAGGGTGTTCCTGACGGTGTTTACTGTGGGAGAGTAGTTCACGGTTAACCCGGCGGTGTCGTCGTCGGTAACGGTCACGTCCACCCCGGCGACGGCCACGCCGTCGTACTCGTCGACGCTGTCGGCGTCCACCACCGCGTGGGTGATGAAGGCCGCGTCGTTCACCGCGTCGGCGTCCTGGGCGGCCCGCACCGTCACCGTCTGTGGCATATTCCAGTTGGACGGGGTGAAGGTCAGGCCACCGGAAGACACCCTAACATCACTGTTGTTTGAGGCTGCGCCAATTTGGACATTGCCCGATGGCATCGTGTCCAGGATCACGGTGTAGGTGGCGCTGCCGCCCTCGTTCACCGACAGGGTGCTGGCCAACACGCTGACCCCGACGGTCTCGTCGTCGGTTACGGTCACAGTCATCATAAAGGGGGCGACGTGGTCAAACTTGTCGGCGCTCACCACCGCGCGGGTGAGGGTCGCCGTGCCGTCCGCCGCGTCATCGTCCTGGAGGGCCTGTACCTCCACTCTCTGGGCCGTGTCCCAGTTGGCTGGGGTGAAAGTCAACTGCTCCGGCGACACTGCCACGTCGCTGCTGTCGTCGACGGCAAGGCTGATCAAGACATTGCTGGACGGCCGAGACGGCAGTTTATAATATAGGGTAATATTGTCTCCTTCGTACATCGCCAGCTCGCTGGGCCAGGGCCCCGGGTTGCCATCGTCGTCGGACACTCTCACGTCCACCCTGGCGATGGCCACCCCGTCGTACTCGTCAGCGCTGTCGGCGTCCACCACCGCGTGGGCGATGGCGGCGATATCGTCCACCATGTCGGCGTCCTCGGCGGTCCGCACCGTCACTCTCTGGGCCGTGTCCCAGTTGGACGGGGTGAAGGTGAGTGTACTCTGGTTCCCGTCCGTCTTTCGGTCAGTGTCCACCGTAACGTCCGAATTGTCGCTGCTCGCCGTGATCACCACGTCGGAGGCGGGCTCTGCGTCCATGACCACCGTGTAGGCGGCCTGGCCCCCCTCGGCCAGCGCCAATTCAGTAACGGACACGCTCACCCCGGCGTCGTCGTCGGCCACCGTGACCGCCACCCCGGCGACGCTCACGGCGTCGTACTCGTCGGCGCTGTCGGCGGCCACCACCGCGTGGGTGATGGAGGCCGCGTCGTTCACCGCGTCGGCGTCCTGGGCGGCGGACACCGTCACCGTCTGGGCCGTGTCCCAGTTGGACGAGGTGAAGGTCAGGGTGGTCTGGTTGCCGGACGTCGCGGCGTCGGTGTCCGCCGTCACGTCCGAATTGACGCTGCTCACCGCGATCACCACGTCGGAGGCGGGCTGGGCGTCTAGGACCACCGTGTAGGTGGAACTGTTGCCCTCAGCAACCGTCAGCGTGGTTTCGGACACGCTCACCCCGGCGTCGTCGTCGGCCACGGACACGCTCACCCCGGCCACGGCCACGCCGTCGTACTCGTCGGCGCTGTCGGCGTCCACCACCGCGTGGGCGATGGAGGCTGCGTCGTTCACCGCGTCGGCGTCCTGGGCGGCGGACACCGTCACCGTCTGGGCCGTGTCCCAGTTGGACGGGGTGAAGGTCAGCCGCGCCGGCGACACGCTCACCTCCATATTGTCGCTGCTCACCGCGATCACCACGTCGGAGGCGGGCTCTGCGTCCATGACCACCGTGTAGGCGGCCTGGCCGCCCTCGGCCACCGTGACCGTCCCGGCCGAAATCCTCAACCCGGAGGCTTGATCGTCGACCACGGTGACGGTCACGGCTTCGGTCACGGCGTCGTACTCGTCGGCGCTATCGGCGACCACCACCGCGTGGGTGATGGAGGCCGCGTCGTTCACCGCGTCGGCGTCCTCGGCGGCCCGCACCGTCACCGTCTGCGCCGCGCTCCAGTTGGACGTGGTGAAGGTCAGCCGCGCCGGCGACACGCTCACCTCCATATTGTCGCTGCTCACCGCGATCACCACGTCGGAGGCGGGCTGGGCATTCAGGACCACGGTGTAGGTTGCGCTGCCCCCCTCGGCCACCGACAGGGCACTGGCTGACACGCTCACCCCGGCGTCGTCGTCGGCCACGGACACGCTCACCCCGGCCACGGCCACGCCGTCGTACTCGTCGGCGCTGTCGGCGTCCACCACCGCGTGGGCGATGGAGGCTGCGTCGTTCACCGCGTCGGCGTCCTGGGCGGCGGACACCGTCACCGTCTGGGCCGTGTCCCAGTTGGACGGGGTGAAGGTCAGCCGCGCCGGCGACACGCTCACCTCCATATTGTCGCTGCTCACCGCGATCACCACGTCGGAGGCGGGCTCTGCGTCCATGACCACCGTGTAGGCGGCCTGGCCGCCCTCGGCCACCGTGACCGTCCCGGCCGAAATCCTCAACCCGGAGGCTTGATCGTCGACCACGGTGACGGTCACGGCTTCGGTCACGGCGTCGTACTCGTCGGCGCTATCGGCGACCACCACCGCGTGGGTGATGGAGGCCGCGTCGTTCACCGCGTCGGCGTCCTCGGCGGCCCGCACCGTCACCGTCTGCGCCGCGCTCCAGTTGGACGTGGTGAAGGTCAGCCGCGCCGGCGACACGCTCACCTCCATATTGTCGCTGCTCACCGCGATCACCACGTCGGAGGCGGGCTGGGCATTCAGGACCACGGTGTAGGTTGCGCTGCCCCCCTCGGCCACCGACAGGGCACTGGCTGACACGCTCACCCCGGCGTCGTCGTCGGCCACGGACACGCTCACCCCGGCCACGGCCACGCCGTCGTACTCGTCGGCGCTCCGGGAGGCGTCGACGGCGTGGGTGATGGAGGCCGCGTCGTTCACCGCGTCGGCGTCCTCGGCGGCCCGCACCGTCACCGTCTGCGTCGCGCTCCAGTTGGACGTGGTGAAGGTCAGCCGCGCCGGCGACACGCTCACCTCCATATTGTCGCTGCTCACCGCGATCACCACGTCGGAGGCGGGCTGGGCATTCAGGACCACGGTGTAGGTTGCGCTGCCCCCCTCGGCCACCGACAGGGCACTGGCTGACACGCTCACCCCGGCGTCGTCGTCGGCCACGGACACGCTCACCCCGGCCACGGCCACGCCGTCGTACTCGTCGGCGCTGTCGGCGTCCACCACCGCGTGGGTGATGAAGGCCGCGTCGTTCACCGCGTCGGCGTCCTGGGCGGCCCGCACCGTCACCGTCTGCGCCGTGTCCCAGTTGGCCGTGGTGAAGGTCAGCCGCGCCGGCGACACGCTCACGTCGGGGCTGCCGCTGGCGGTTACGCCGATCACCACGCCGCCCGACGGCAGCGTATCAAGCCATACCGTGTAGGTGGAGCTGCCGCCCTCGTTCACCTTCACCACGGTTTCGGACAAGCTCATTCCAAGGGCGTCGTCGTCAATCACGGTGACGCTCACGTCGGCGTCGGCATCCTCTATGATACGATTGTAAGGCAAGGGCACCACGGCGTGAGCGATGGAGGCCGCCGCGTCCGCCGCGTCGGCGTCCTCGGCGGCGCTCACTGTCACCGTCTGCGGCGTGTCCCAGGTGGCCGAGGTGAAGATCAGCCGCACCGGCGACACGCTCACACCACCGTTGCCGCTGGCGGTTACCCTGACCACCGTGTTATGCGACGGCTGCCTATCAAGCCATACCATGTAGGTGGAACTGCCGCCCTCGGCCACCGTCACGTCGGTGGCGGACACCGTCACCCCGAAGGGGTCGTCGGCCACGGACACCCTCACCCCGGCCACGGCCACGGCGTCGTACTCGTCGGCGCTCCGGGAGGCGTCGACGGCGTGGGTGATGGAGGCCGCGTCGTTCACCGCGTCGGCGTCCTGGGCCGCCCGCACCGTCACCGTCTGGGCCGTGTCCCAGTTGGACGTGGTGAAGGTCAGCGTGGCCCGGTCCACCGTCACGTCGGGGCTGCCGCTGGCGGTTACGCCGATCACCACGTTGCCTGATGGCAGCGCGTCCAGGACCACCGTGTAGGCGGCGCTGCCGCCCTCGGCCACCGACAGGGCACTGGCTGACACGCTCACCCCTGCGGTCTCGTCGTCGGCGACGGTCACGCTCACCCCGGCCACGGCCACGGCGTCGTACTCGTCGGCGCTCCGGGAGGCGTCGACCGCGTGGCTGATGGAGGCCGCGTCGTTCACCGCGTCGGCGTCCTGGGCCACCCGCACCGTCACCGTCTGGGCCGTGTCCCAGTTGGACGGGCTGAAGGTCAGCGTGGTCTGGTTGCCGGACGTCGCGGCGTCGGTGTCCGCCGTCACGTCCGAATTGTCACTGCTCACCGTGATCACCACGTCGGAGGCGGGCAGCGCGTCCAGGACCACCGTGTAGGCGGCCTGGCCCCCCTCGGCCAGCGCCAATTCAGTAACGGACACGCTCACCCCGGCGTCGTCGTCGGCCACGGTCACGCTCACCCCGCCGACGGCCACGCCGTCGTACTCGTCGGCGCTCCGGGAGGCGTCGACCGCGTGGGTGATGGAGGCCGCGTCGTTCACCGCGTCGGCGTCCTGGGCGGCGGACACCGTCACCGTCTGGGCCGTGTCCCAGTTGGACGGGCTGAAGGTCAGCGTGGCCCGGTCCACCGTCACGTCGGGGCTGCCGCTGATGGTTACGCCGATCACCACGTTGCCTGATGGCAGCGCGTCCAGGACCACCGTGTAGGCGGCGCTGCCGCCCTCGGCCACCGACAGGGCACTGGCTGACACGCTCACCCCTGCGGCGGCGTCGTCGGCCACGGTCACCGCCACCCCGGCCACGGCCACGGCGTCGTACTCGTCGGCGCTCCGGGAGGCGTCGACGGCGTGGGTGATGGACGCCGCGTCGTTCACCGCGTCGGCGTCCTGGGCGGCGGACACCGTCACCGTCTGGGCCGTGTCCCAGTTGGACGGGCTGAAGGTCAGCGTGGCCCGGTCCACCGTCACGTCGGGGCTGCCGCTGATGGTTACGCCGATCACCACGTCGGAGGCGGGCAGCGCGTCCAGGACCACCGTGTAGGTGGAACTGTTGCCCTCAGCAACCGTCAGCGTGGTTTCGGACACGCTCACCCCGGCGGTCTCGTCGGCGGCGACGGACACGCTCACCCCGCCGACGGCCACGGCGTCGTACTCGTCGGCGCTCCGGGAGGCGTCGACGGCGTGGGTGATGGAGGCCGCGTCGTTCGCCGCGTCGGCGTCCTGGGCGGCGGACACCGTCACCGTCTGGGCCGTGTCCCAGTTGGACGGGCTGAAGGTCAGCGTGGCCCGGTCCACCGTCACGTCGGGGCTGCCGCTGGCGGTTACGCCGATCACCACGTTGGAGGCGGGCAGCGCGTCCAGGACCACCGTGTAGGCGGCCTGGCCGCCCTCGGCCACCGCCAATTCAGTAACGGACACGCTCACCCCTGCGGTCTCGTCGTCGGCGACGGTCACGCTCACCCCGGCCACGGCCACGGCGTCGTACTCGTCGGCGCTTTCCCCGTCCACCACCGCGTGGGTGATGGAAGCCACGTCGTTCACCGCGTCGGCGTCCTGGGCGGCGGACACCGCCACCGTCTGGGCCGTGTCCCAGTTGGACGGGCTGAAGGTCAGCGTGGCCCGGTCCACCGTCACGTCGCTGCTGCCGCTGATGGTTATTCCGATCACCACGTCCGAGACGGGCAGCGCGTCCAGGACCACCGTGTAGGCGGCGCTGGTGCCCTCGTCCAGCGGCAGCGTGGACTTGGACACGGTCACCCCGGCGGTGTCGTCGTCGACCACGGACACGCTCACCCCGGCGACGCTCACGGCGTCGTACTCGTCGGCGCTCCGGGAGGCGTCGACGGCGTGGGTGATGGAGGCCGCGTCGTTCGCCGCGTCGGCGTCCTGGGCGGTGGACACCGTCACCGTCTGGGCCGTGTCCCAGTTGGACGGGCTGAAGGTCAGCGTGGCCCGGTCCACCGTCACGTCGGGGCTGCCGCTGGCGGTTACGCCGATCACCACGTTGGAGGCGGGCAGCGCGTCCAGGACCACCGTGTAGGCGGTCTGGCCCCCCTCGTCCAGCTCCAGGGCACTGGCTGACACGCTCACCCCGGCGTCGTCGTCGGCCACGGACACGCTCACCCCGGCCACGGCCACGCCGTCGTACTCGTCGGCGCTCCGGGAGGCGTCGACGGCGTGGGTGATGGAGGCCGCGTCGTTCACCGCGTCGGCGTCCTGGGCGGCGAACACCGTCACCGTCTGGGCCGTGTCCCAGTTGAACCGGTTGAATCCCAGGCGCGCCGGCCACAACGTCACGTCGGGGTTGCCGCTGGCGGTTACGCCGATCACCACGTTGCCTGATGGCAGCGCGTCCAGGACCACCGTGTAGGCGGCCTGGCCCCCCTCGGCCACCACCAATTCAGTAACGGACACGCTCACCCCGGTCTCGTCGTCGACCACGGTCACCGGAAGTACGTAATTGGGGACGCCATCGTACTCGTAGGCGCTCCGGGAGGCGTCGACGGCGTGGGTTATCGAAGCCGCGTCGTTCACCGCGTCGGCGTCCTGGGCGGCGGACACCGTCACCGTCTGGGCCGTGTCCCAGTTGGACGGGCTGAAGGTCAGCGTGGCCCGGTCCACCGTCACGTCCGAATTGTCGCTGCTCACCGTGATCACCACGTCCGAGGTGGGCCGCGCGGACAGGAACACGGTGTAGGTGGCGCTGGTGCCCTCGTCCAGCGACAGCGTGGACTTGGACACGGTCACCCCGGCGGTGTCGTCGTCGGTGACGGTCACCGGAAGTACGTAATTGGGGACGCCATCGTACTCGTTGGCGCTCCGGGAGGCGTCGACGGCGTGGGTCAGCAAGGCTCTTCCTCTCACCGCGTCGGCGTCCTCGGCGGCCCGCACCGTCACCGTCTGCGCCGTGCTCCAGTTGGCCGTGGTGAAGGTCAGGGTGGCCGGAGACACCGTCACATAGGGGCTGCCGCTCCTGGTCACCGTGAGCACCACGTCCGAGGTGGGCCGCGCGGACAGGAACACGGTGTAGGTGGCGCTGTCGCCCTCGTACAGGCCCACGCCAGGAACAGGCACCCTTATCCCGGCGGCCTCGTCGTCGACGACGGTCACCGCCACCCCGGCGATGGTCACGCCGTCGTACTCGTCGGCGCTGCTGGCGGCCACCACCGCGTGGGTGATGGACGCCATGTCGTTCAGCGCGTCGCCGTCCTCGGCGGCGTCCAACCTTACCCTCCGCAACCACCTCCAGTCGCTCGGGGTGAAGGTCAGCGTGGCCGGCGACGCCGTCACATCGGTGTTGTTGCTGCTCACCGCGATCACCACTTTGGAGGAGGGCTGCGTGTTCAGACTCACGTAGTAGTAGACGCTATGCCCCTCGGCCACCGACAGGGCACTGGCTGACACGGTCACCCCGGCGGTGTCGTCGTCGACCACGGTCACCGGAAGTACGTAATTGGGGACGCCATCGTACTCGTTGGCGCTCCGGGAGGCGTCGACGGCGTGGGTGATGGAGGTCGCGTCGTTCGCCGCGTCGGCGTCCTGGGCGGCCCGCACCGTCACCGTCTGGGCCGTGTCCCAGTTGGACGTGGTGAAGGTCAGCGTGGCCTGGTTGCCGGCCGTCGCGTCGTCGGTGTCCACCGTCACGTCCGAATTGTCGCTGGTCACCGTGAGCACCACGTCCGAGGTGGGCTGGGCATTCAGGACCACGGTGTAGGTGGCGCTGGTGCCCTCGTCCAGCGGCAGCGTGGACTTGGACACGGTCACCCCGGCGTTGTCGTCGTCGATGACGGTCACCGGAAGTAAGTAATTGGGGACGCCATCGTACTCGTTGGCGCTCCGGGAGGCGTCGACGGCGTGGGTCAGCAAGGCTCTTCCGCTCACCGCGTCGGCGTCCTGGGCGGCCCGCACCGTCACCGTCTGCGCCGTGCTCCAGTTGGCCGGGCTGAAGGTCAGGGTGGCCCGGTCCACCGTCACGTCGGAGCTGCCGCTCCTGGTCACCGTGAGCACCACGTCCGAGGTGGGCCGCGCGGACAGGAACACGGTGTAGGTGGCGCTGTCGCCCTCGTACAGGCCCACGCCAGGAACAGGCACCCTTATCCCGGCGGCCTCGTCGTCGACGACGGTCACCGCCACCCCGGCGATGGTCACGCCGTCGTACTCGTCGGCGCTGCTGGCGGCCACCACCGCGTGGGTGATGGACGCCATGTCGTTCAGCGCGTCGCCGTCCTCGGCGGCGTCCAACCTTACCGTCCGCGACCCCCTCCAGTCGCTCGGGGTGAAGGTCAGCGTGGCCGGCGACGCCGTCACATCGGTGTTGTTGCTGCTCACCGCGATCACCACTTTGGAGGAGGGCTGCGTGTTCAGACTCACGTAGTAGTAGACGCTATGCCCCTCGGCAAACCTCAGCGTGGTTTCGGTCACCCGCACCTCGATCGGGCCCCGCACAACCGGGGCGTCCGTTTTCTGTTGCGCATTCTTGCCCGGTCCTTGGCTGTCGGTGTAAGCCGCCGTGGCTCGCAGGTAGCTGCCAACGTCGGCGGCAACCGGTCTGTAGGTGGACGACGTTGCGCCGGCAATAGCGGTCCACGTAGTTTGGTCCGAGGATTTACTCCAGGTCCAACCTATGCTGGAAACACCCCCGTCGGGGTCGGTGATACTGGCCGTCAGGTCTATGCCAACGACGGGTGCTTGGGACGACAGGGTTATCGCGCCCGGATCGTCCTCGTTGGTTACGCTGATGGTCACGTCAATAGTGACGTCGATGGCCGTGTCGGCGCTGCCAGTGGCATCCTTCCGGTCGCTGGCCGACACCGTTACGCTGTAGGTGTCCTTGTCCTCAAAATTGAGGGCGGCCAGCGTCTGCAACTGGCCGGTGGAGGGGACGATGGCGAAGGATGCGGCATCGTCGCCGCCCAGGGTGTAGGTCAACGCATCGTTGTCCGCGTCCGTGGCCCCAACCGGCGCGCCGATGTTTGCGCCGGCGGCGGTGTTCTCGGCCACCGATCGGGCGCCGTTCTCGCTGGACGGGAACGCCGGTTGGCTGTTGGCCCCTTGCGCAGTAGCACTGCTCAAGGTGAGGAAGGCTAAAAGTAAGGCGCATATCGCCGACAGGATTCGCTGCCGGCGGCACAGCTTAGCGAACATCATATCGTTTATGCGTGCGGGAAGACTGGAATCATCGTCTCCAATCTAAGATTTCAGTTGTCCAGGACGCGTTGACCCCAAATCCACCACCTGATAAATAAGAGAATGCCTAACTGTAGCCAGTTTCACAGGAGGTGCAACCGTCATGAGCCAGGGAGCTTTGCCGTTCCAGTATGCGGAAGGCTGACCGTCTCCACCTTGCCTACTCTTCACCGGTACAGCCTGCCCTCCACCCACCGGCGCACCTTCCTCGAACACATGCTCAACAGGAGCTCCAGACTGTAAGGCGGCTATATTATCATCGGCGGTCCCACTCTCTCCATCAGTTTACTGCGGTGAGCAAGCGTTCCGCACACCCCGGGCCTTGAGGCGGCGGATCACCCGGTCAATGCTCTTGGCAGAGAGGGACACCCCCTCCTGGGCCAGCAGCGCCCGCAGCTTCTTCCGCCCCAATCGGGGATACTCCTCTCGCACCGCCTGGATGCGCTGCACCACGTACAGCGGTATCTGGGGCTGGCGCATTCGCTTGGGTCGCCGACTCCCAGGCTCCAATCCCGCCAGACCGAAGGCGTCGTAGGCCCGCGCCCAGCGGCTGATGCTGTCGGGACTGAACCCGAAGTGCCGCGCCGTCAACCGCACCCTCCGCCCATTGTCGACGTACCCCAAGACGGCCTTCTCGCGGCGTTTGGCTTCTGCACTGGGCTCCGCCGGGAGCCGTGCCAACGCCGCCGCTCTCGGCATGATGGCCCCATAGCTGCTCATATGGACTCCAGCATACCGTCCACTCATCTCTCGTGCTGGTGTCCGATATGTGCCTGACCCTCTTCAGGGCGCGGTCGCTGGCGGTCCGGCAGTACGGCGCATGCTCACGCTTTTGAGCGCGGCGATGATCTTCAGCCGACGTTAAAGGCGAAGGGCCAAGTCCAGCGTGAGTCTCTCCTTCTTGATCTCTAATTGTCGATCCCTCCTCAGGATGGTTCTCTCACATGAGAGTACCGTAAGCACGGAAAGAATTCAATGCGCGGTCGAAAAAGGGCAACAAAAAGGCCCGCATACATAGACGAGCAGGGGAGGCTATCGTATGGGGATTATATACCAAATTACACAGACTCCTCTGAATCGTCCGGCGGCGTGGCCTTCGTGAGGTAATCCCACGTCTCCTTCGGCGGGCCTTGCATACACGCCCGCGCTATCTCCTCGGGTGTGGCCTCTACAGGCTCCCATAGGCTCCCCATCCGCTTGTCCGGCTTCCTCGTTGTCATTGTGCCTCCTTCACCGTCCTATCGCCCGATTCCGGCCTGTTTGAGTGCCGCGAGGAACTCTTCCTGCGTCTTGGTGCCTTTCATGCTGTTACACGCCCCGCAGAGCAGTTGCAGGTTGTCCAGGTGATCAGTCCCACCCTTACTCTGTGCAACGATGTGGTCGACGGTGAAGTTGCGGATAGGGAACAGCACCTTGCAGCCCGCGCATAGACCTTCCTGCTGCCCATAGAGCGTGTTCTTGTGCGACTGGTAGGCTGGCAACTTACCCATGTCGGTCCGCGATGGCACGTCGTCGCGGTAGACCGTTTGGAGACTGAACAGGCCCAACTCCTTCCCCATCCGTGTCTTGATGAGGTCCTTGGCCTTGGGGGAGAGGTCAATGCCTATCCACTGTCGTTCTAACTTCTCTGCGCCGACGAGGGCCGTTGCGCAGCCGCAGAATGGGTCCAGCACCACATCGCCCTCGTTAGAACTGGCCTTGATGATGCGCTCCAACAGGGCCAAAGGCTTCTGCGTCGGATAGCCGGTGCGCTCCTTTGATCCGTAATTCGTGACGGAAGACTGGCCTATCGTCCACACGTTGTCAGACTTCTTGGTCGTATAGGTGCGATAGACGGGCTTGCCGTCCGGCCCATGCTCTGCTACCACCTTCCCTAACTCCTTGCTCCATACGCGTCCCCCGCGCTTCTTAGGCTTGTCCAGGGGGATGAAGACAGGGTTGAAGGTGAATCCCCCCCCCCGCGTAGAAGAAGATGGTATTGGAGTTGGAAGCGAACCTCTTCACGTTGCCTTGGAAGTTGTCGGGGAAGTGCCAGATAATCTCGTTGCGGAAGGTGTCGTGTCCAAAGATGGTGTCCATGACCATCTTCAGGTAGTGGCTGGCCGTGGGGTCACAGTGCAAGTAAATGCTGCCCGTCGGCTTCAAGATTCGCTTCATCTCTAACAACCGCACGGCCATCATAATGAGGTAGGACTGCATCCCTTTGCCATGCGCTTCCCGCGCCGCGTCAATAACGCGGTAAAGGCCGGGGTTGACCTCAGCAATTTCCCCGTGCCACGCGTGGTCAACGTCGGAAAGTGTCCATGTGTCTTTGAAGGCCGCGCCCGCCGCTTCCGAGCCGATGGGAGCGGCATAGTCGCGATTGGAGTTGAACGGCGGGTCAAGATAGATGAGGTCAACCGTCTCGCTGTTGAGGCCGCGCATGACGTGGAGGTTGTCGCCCGTCCACAATGTGCGATTCTTGAAATTGCGCTCCGTCACAGCGCACCACCCAGCAGGCGGGGCTGGCGCGTCTCAGGTTCACCTATCAGGTCGGCGTAGCGAAGTCGCTTCCCCTCTGCGCCCCGTACCATCGCGCCCATCTGATCCGCCGTGTCCAGCGGGCGGGCGTTGTGCCGTCCGGTGAACTCCTGCACGTAGCGATTGCAGTGCTTCCCGCTCCAGTGGTGATAGGTGCCGTTGTAGCCGCGCTTCAGCATCGACCACACGGACTCGATGCCGTTCGTGTGCGCCATCCCGCGCACCCACTCCGCGATGCTGTGGGCTACGGCCTCGTGCGCCCTCGGCATCCCCTCGTAGGCGCGTTCCCCGTCCGTATACACCTGCGCCGTCGGTTGCGTGGACTCGCGTACGAACGCTTGCAGCGTAGGCGCGTTCGTTGTCTCTACTACCTTCGCCTTCACCTGGCCGGTCGGCCTGTCCTTCACGCCAACGACAGCAACCTTGCCGACCGCGCCGCGCCCGGCGTTCAGCTTCTTGTCCGCGTGCTTGTTCTTCTCCTTGCCGCCGATGTACGTCTCGTCTACCTCGACGGGGCCAGCGAAGGGGTCTGTGCTGTCGTTCAGCGTCTCGCGGATGCGGTGCGCCAGGTGCCACGCCGTCTTCTGCGTGACGCTCAGGTCGCGGTGCAACTTCATGCTGGAGACGCCCTTGAGGTGCGTTGAGAAGAGGAAGTAGGCGATTGCCCACGTGCCGAGCGGTAACTTGGAGCCGTGCATGAGCGTGTTGGTCTTCACGGAGAAGTCCTTGCGGCACGCCTTGCAGTTGTATGGCTGGGGCTTCCGTTCTTCCGCTCCTTGACGTGCGCGCCGGACTCACAGAAGGGGCAGCGCACCCCATCGGGCCAACGCGTCTCGATGAACCACGATTCGGCAACGGCCTCATTGGAGAACCGCCGCACTGCCTCTACGAGGGAGATTCCCTTGCGGTACGACTTTCCGGGTGCTTGCGTCATGTCCACTACCTCCTAACCGATGGTAGCAGACTACACGAATACGGGCGGGCCGTCAAGCGTTTTCAGGGGAATCCGTGTAATTTGGTATATAATCCCCTATCGTATTCAAACGATGGCCTCCCCTGTGTCTTAGCGGTCTAGCGTCCCGCGCCGACCGGCTCCTCCTCTCTTTCCTGCTCCATTTCCAGCGCCCACTCGAACAGGGACATGGCTGCGGGCTGAGGCTTGCGGCTCCGGCCCTTGGGCTTCACCGGCTCCTCGGCCATGAACTCCGCCCAGGAGAACAGCGACTGCTGCGGCTCCGGGGCCTCGTCACTGTGGCCGTTCCCGTTGGCGTGGTGCCCGGTGTCCAGGACCAGCTCGACCGTCGGCCCGATGCCGCCTGCGTGGTGGCCGTTGCCGTTGACCGCGACGGCCTCCGGCTCGACCTCGACGACCTTCCAGTCGTCGTCCACCAGGTACTCCTCGGCGGTGGCCTCGGCGTCCTTGGCCTGGGCGAAGACGGACTCCACCGTCTCCGTCTCGTTCTCCTCCTCGTCGCCGCTGACGATCTTCCTCGCCAACGCCATCATTATGTCGTCGCCGTCGTCGCCGTAGGCGGCCAGCCCGTCCTCCGGCAGCTCGCCCTCCACCGCCAGGGAGCTCTGCATCTTCTTCGCCACCAGCTTCAGCGCGTCGGCCTGGAGCGTGTTCCGGTAGGACATGAACACCACCTTCACCGGGCGGGTCTGCCCGATGCGCCACGACCGCCGCGACGCCTGCCGGACCACGTACACGCTATAATCCGTTTCGTCCCAAACGATAGTCGGGAAGTCGATGAGGTCGAGGCCGGTCTGCACCAGCCTGGGGTGGCAGATGAGGACGTCGATGCCCTCCTGCACCCTGTCGGCCACCCACGCCTCACGGCGGTTCGGGGCCACCGCGTCGGCCTTCATCACCGCCACCCTGAACCCGTGCCGGGTGAGGATGTCGTCCATCCGCCCCGTGATGTCCCTGGTCCCGGTATGGGTGACGTAGACCAGTACCCGCCTTCCCTCCAACCGCTCGGCGGCCACCAGGTCGATGAGCGCCTTCTCCTTCGGGTAGAGCTTCTCCTCGGACAGGGGCGGCACCTGCACGATGACGTCCCCGCTCCGGGGGTCGAAGACCGTCTCCCCCCTGGTGCAGCCATCCGGGTAGGCGAGGAGGGTCTGGAGGTAGGTCGCCAGCAGCCGCTTGGAGCCGCTCTTGAGGGCGGCCGCCAGCTCCTTCCGCAGCTCCTCGAATACGGTGTTGTAGGCCGTACGCTGGGAGTAGCCGGTCGCGTCCTCCTCCGAGTCCATCGAGGACACGAGGATCTTCTCCTCGTAGTCCGGCAGGCCGGAGGCAACGTCCGCCAGTCTGAGGAAGACCGTGTTGCCTATGATGTGGAAGAGGGCGCTGGGAACGAGGCCCGGCCTCTCCCTGACCACCTTGCGGTACTTGCGCCGCCTGCTGTTGCGCCCGTCCTCCACCGCGTCGTCGTCGGGCTTGCCGACGGTGATCTCCTCGAAGCCGTACCGTTGTATCCAGCGGTGCTCGTCGGAGCGCCCGAACTCCGTGCGAATCTCCGGGGAGAACCGATAGAGCAGGTGGAAGATGGTCGAGGAGTAGCCGCCGAGGAGCGTGCCGGTCAGGCTGAGGGACTTGCCGCACACGTCGGCGAGGATGCCGGCGGCGATGCCCTGGGCCGAGCCACGCCCCTTGAACTCATGCACCTCGTCGCCGATCAGCAGGTCGAAGAAGCCCTTCATCCGGTGCTTGATGTAGTCGGCCAGCGGGTAGCGGGCCGGGCCGGACCTGTCCGCCTGCCAGAGGGGAGAGCCGCAGCCGGCGCAGGTGTGCTTTCTGCGGTTCAGGTCGGCGTCGGTCAGGGGCACGCCGTCCTTGTCTACGATCTGCGCCGTGCAGTCGGGGCAGCAGGGAACCCGGAACGGCTCCCCAGTCTCCTCCTCCCGCAGGAGCCTTCCCTTCGAGACGGCCCACCGCTGTATGACGGCGGGCATCCAGCGGTAGGACAGCTTGGCCTTCTCCCGGCTCATCACCGCGAAGAGGGGGCCGGAGCCGACGGAGAGGCGGAGCCGCTCCAGGTCGGTGATGGACTCGACGATGGCGGCGCGGACGCCGGGCACCGTCTGCTCGATCTCCCGCTTCCACTTGGGGACCAGGTGGGGCGGGCAGATGACGAGAATCCGCTCGAAGCCCGCCATGTATGCCGCCGCCGCGCCGATGAAGGTCTTGCCGGTGCCCATTTCGCCGACGACCGTGGTGCCCCGGTGGGCCTTCAGGGAGAGGGCCGCTCCCCTGATGGCGTCGGCCTGCGCCCCCAGGGGCTTGCGGAGCAGCCTGGGGATCGTGCCACCGTTCTCCGAGGGCCGGTAGAGCGGCGGGTAGGACTCCACCACCCTTCGCGCTATGGCGTCCTTGAACGTGTCGATGAAACTTCCGAGGTTCATGTGAGTCGTCCTCCTTTTCGTGGTAGTTAGAGGACGACGCCGGAACCCGGACGCACGTCTCCATCAGTCGCCGCCGCAAGGCGGAGAGCGACGGGAGACGGACTGCGCCGCCCCAGCGGGGGCGGTCGGGTTCCGGCAACGCCCCCAGGCGAATGCTTGAACGTGCGAAGGCCCGCCCACGGCGGGACTCGCGTATGCGGCCCGGTGCGGGCCGTCCCAGGCTGCTCCAAGGCAGCCGCCCATCATTGCGGTGCGTCACGGAGCCCTAAGCAGCCGCCGTCTCCGGCTGCTTCAGCATGGCGGAGTAGCCCCGCTCGACGACGTGCGTGACCGAGACCCTGCCCATGCCGTCGTACCCGGCGCGGTAGGCGAACTCCGCCATCGCGCCCCAGGGGACACGGCCTCCGACCCGGACGGTCCCGCCGCCGGACTTGGCGCCGCGCCCGGGGCCACCGGCGCCGCGAACGACCATCCCGCTCCGCTCACCCTTCCGCCAGCCCAGCACCTTCACCTCGGCGGGCATGACCCGCTCCGCACTCGTCGGCTGGAACAGGACGCCATGCAGCCCCTTCAGCACGCCCGCCGACGGGGAGGACTTGCCGTTCATGATCTGGGAGAGATGGGCCGAGCTGATGCCCGCTCGCCGGGCGACCTCGTTCTGGCTGAAGCCGTGGGCGTTCATCCGGTCCCACACGGCCTCCCGGTCGATGCAGGCGGGCTGCGCGGGCGCGACCTTCACCGGGGCCTCCAGCGCCGACGCGACCCGCGCCTGGACCTTCACGCCCATGTTGCTATGACCCCGCGCCACCATTGACATGTAGCCGTAGGAGACGCCCACGCGGTCAGCCAGGTCCCGCAGGTTCATGCCCAACTCCCTGGCCCGCTCCCGGATGTAGCTGCTCTCCCCGGCCACGACGACGCCCTAGCGGTTGGCGCACTTGGCGGGCGCGACCTTCGCCGGGGCCTGCAACGTCGACTCGACCCTGGCCTGGACCTTGACGCCCATGCTCTGGCGGCCACGGGCAACCTGCGTCATGTAGCTGTAGGACACGCCAACGCGGTCGGCCAGGTCATGCATGGTCATGCCCAGGGTGCGTGCGCGCTCCCTGATGAAGCTGCTCTCGCCGGTCACCACGCCGCCCTGGCGGTAGACGGTCCCCTGCCCGGGGACCTCTCCCAAGACCGCCATGGCCTTCTCGCGCATCTTCGGAGTCCACGGCCTCTTCCCGTTCGCAATCTGCGAAAGGTAGCCAACGGACACGTCCATCAGCGCCGCAAGCTCCTTCATGGTGATCCCCCGCCGCCTCGCAGCAGCCCTGATCTCGCTCTCGGTTCTGTCAATGCTCGTAGCTGTCATGTCGCTTCCTCCTGTAATGAAGAAGCGGGACCGCCCCCTTGTCGGAGACAGTCCCGCTCGAATCCGTGTCCCGATGGTCGGGACTGTCTCCTTGGGTGGCGTTGTTGCCGTGGCGAATGGCCGGTGCGGCATCCCGGAATCAAGTCCGGGGCGGCCTCTGTGCAAGGCCGTGTGCGGGGCAAGCCCCCGGAATCAAGTCCGGGGCAGGCTCCGTCGTGCATAGGGCACAGGTCCCACCCCCGGCCGGAGTCGAGGAGAAGACCTGTGCGACGCGTGTGGGGTTGGGGGAAGAGGGATGGAAGCCCGCAGGGGAGCAGGCGGAGGAGGCAACGCCCCCCGTGCGGGGCGCTGCCTGGTGGAACGGAGCGCGGGTGCAAGCAGTCGCAAGAAGGCGACGCCCCGGGGTCCACGCAGAGCATTGAAGCGCCCCGTTTGCCTTACGGGTCGTCAACCGTTGCTTGCGCTACGACAGCGCCGGGCCACTCTCCGGTCAGGGCCGAGGGCAAGCCTTCGCCAAGGGCCTCAGCCCCCGCAGGCTGCGCCCCGAGACCAGCTTGCCGGGCGGCCAGCGCATCCCCAGGACCGCCGCAACCTCAAGCGTCCCGCCGTCTCCGGTGGGCGCCAGAGCGGCGGCCTGTCCCGCGCCCTGACTGTAGACCAGCGCGTCCCGGTCCCCGAACCGCCGCTTCACCAGGTCCGTCCACTCGGCGTAGGCCCACCGAGCCTGATGCGGCTCAGCCTTCGTCGTGTCCGTGCCGGCGAAGACCGCCAGCGCCCCGTCGATGTCCCCCGCCTGCCTGAGCCGCCGCGCCTCATGGACGCTCTTGGCCACGCTCGCTGTCTCCGTCGCCGATGCCGTCTCCTGCTCCTTGAACAGCGCCGCAATGAGCCGGTCGACCAGCTCTTCGAGGCTGCGCCGGGGCCGAGCTTCCGTCATCGTCCGATTGCCAGTTGCCAATGTTGCCGTTGTCATCACGACCTCCTTCTGTGTTGTGTTGCCTTTGGATTGCGCCCGCTTGCGGGCAAAGAAGAAGGGCCGTCCCCGGATGGAGACGACCCTTGCGTGTTGGGATGGGTTGTGAGCGGCCCGAAGCCGTCAGCGGCGGAACCTCCGAACCGTGCGCCGCACGAGGAACCGCCTGAGCAGCAGCGCGCCGATGCCCAGGCCGACCGCGTTCAGGAAGACCAGCTCGCCGTCGGTCGTCAGCAGTGGCCCGAACAGCAGCGCCGCGACCACGACCGCTATCGTCAGCCGCTTGCGCCGCCGGATGAATCCGCCCGCCTTGACCGCGAGTCCCTTGACCTTTGGAACCAGTTCCTTGACGTGCATAGACGCCTCCTTTCCGTTGCTGACCCGCGCCGGCCTCCAGGTCGCTGGACGTGGACCAGTCGGGGGATACCCGGATGCCCACGTCGAACTCTCTTACCCGCGATGAATCGGGCTTCAGGCGGGCCGGGTCGCTCGCGGACTGCTTCCCGTCCAATGTGTGCAGCTGCCCGCATCTCTTGCAGTACCAGCCGTCCGAGCCTCTGTAGCCCACCCCCGCCCGCGCAAAGGAATGAGCTCGAAGTCCGCCAGCCCCACCACACTGGCAGCCCACCCCCGCCCGCGCAAAGGAATACTCGCAGCCGCAGACCTCGAGAGACAACCTGAACGTGTCGAAGACGTTGCCCTCGGCGTCTCGCAGGGAGCAGAGGCGGGTCCGTGGGTTGAGGACCACGCGGTCGCCGATCACCTGCCGTTCGCCCTTCTGATACCGACCAACTCGCCTGTCCATGTGCGCTACCTCCTTGCTGAATCTCATGCCGTTGCCGTTGAATCCGTGTTGCCGTGCCGACGACGCCAGCAGTCCGACCACGAGACGAACGCAGGGAGACGCCGTGGTGAGAAAGACGCAGCTCGGCCCAGGGTCACATCACAGGGAATGGACTCAGGGGGAGCTGCTATGAAGTGGGGGGAACCGACCGGCCTGCAGATCAACCACAGGACGGCCCGGTGAGAGACGCAGCGAGACCCGGGAGCTACGTCTGTAACGTCCTGGAATGCTGCGCGAGGGAAGCGGCCAGCCAGCTTGCAATGGCAGACCGGCGCGTGGTGAAGCTGCGGCCAGTTCCACAGGAACCATGCCGCAGACGCGAGGAACCGGCCAGTGTGCAGGGCGCACTCCGACCAGGGTGTCCGAGGGGCCGAAACGAGAGACGCTCCAACCGCTGCGAATGTGTCCTCCGGGGCGGCCTTCGGGAGAGCGAGGCTCAATCCTTCCGGTTCGACCCCTGGGCGGCTGTTCGGAGAGCAAGGCTCGATCCTATGCAGCCGGTCCCGGATTCGGGGGACGGGAATCCTCCAGGTTTCTAGGCAGGAAACACTGGAAAAAGCCAGAAACTGCGTCAATTATCGCCCGAACAACCGAGCGAATGGAAGGCCCTAAACCCTGTTTCGGGCCAACGCAACCTAAATTGCTCGCACCGACTTAGCGCCCACTTCGCTCCGATGTAGCAACCGCCGAAAACCGGCCCCGGAGCCGGCTCCGGGGCCTACTTCCGCCACAGCCACAGGGTGAGGACCGTCCGCACCCAGCGCAGCAGCTTCCGCTTCCGCAGCGCCACCCGAGTGTCGGCCAGCGCCTTCCAGCGATGGTTGATCTGACCCTTGCGTCCGAAGCCCCGCAGGGCCTGGGTCTCCGGAGGCAGGGTCAGCCCGTGCTCCTCCAGCATAGCCAGCTCCAGCACGAGCAGACGCTCCTCCGTCGTGAGCCACGACAGGCTCTTCCCCTGGTGGGGATGGTCGGCCCGCAGCCGTCGCCACTCCTCCACCAGCGGCCACGCATCGCCGTAGACCTCATCATCGTCGTCGGCGGGCTCCTCGGTCACCACCTCCGGGTCCAGCCTGCGCAGCGCCGCCCGCTTCTTCGAGTGCAACCCCGCCACCGGGGGGGCGGCCCTGGTCTCCGACCGGCCCGCCCCCTCCTCGTGCTTCCCGCCCTGCGCCTGGGCCTGGGTACCGTCCTCGTCACCGCCCTCCACCTGGCTGCTCTCACCCCCGCCTTCCACATCTGCCGCAGGAGGCGTCTCCATGCCGCCCTCCAGCGCCGCCACCCGCTCCTCCAGCGCACCGACCGCCTCCCGCAGCCGCGCGACCTCGGCGTCGTCCGCCCTCCTCAGCAGAAGCTCCAGCGCATCGCCCATGCGCCCCGTGATCTCACCCGACTCCTCGGCCCGCGTCAGGGTCTTGTGGTTGACCCCCAGCAGCTCGGCGGCCTCCATCTTGCCCTCCTGCCGAACCAGGTCCCGCAGGAACTCGCTCAGCCTGAGCCGCCGTAACCTCTCCGCGTCCACGCTCCCGTTGCCGTTCCCAACCCGCTCATTCATGGTCGCACCTCCTCGCAGTCATGTCCTGTAGGGGGCTGTCCTGTAGGGGGTTTCGACCCCCGATTCCAACCTCCCCGTCCAATTGCTCGCTCCGATGTCGCGCCATCCCCGACTTCCCTTTTGGGCCGCTGTCGGAACCACCCCTTTCACCAAAGTGCTCGCAGGCTCGGCCTCACTTCCCTTCCTTCACGCCCGTTTCACGTTGCCCACAGCCCAAAACTTCCCTTCTGGGCACCGAAGCAAATCCCTGTACACGGGTATGACACCACATCCGGCCCATTCCTTCCCATGCCCTAAAAGGGAGGACGCGCGAGTCCTCCCATATAAGGCATGGTGTCCGGCCCCGCGACTTCCCAGACTCGATGGCAGAACAGACGGCCCCATCAGCGAAGAGGAGGCGAATCGTGGGAGCGCAATCGACGGTCCGAAGGTCCCTTGGCAGAGCCAGGAGGCTGATGCCCCTGGCCGCCGCGCTGCTGCTGGCAGCGCTTCTGGCAATCCCCGCAAGCAACATCGCCCAAGCCCAAGCCCCGCCCGGTAACGAGCTAACCCTCGTCAACGCCGACCGGGAGTTCGTGGAGCGCAAGGGCGGCGGCGAGTTCGTCGCCCGCCCCGTCTTCGACCGGGAGATCGCAAACCTCTTCTACGCCGTCCGCGACGCCGACACCGGCGACTGGATAAGCGCCATGTACCGGGTGAAGGGCGGCGAGAAGAAGCGCAGCGACGGCTGGGAGTATTCCTGGGAGTACCCAGACCTTGACGAGCACCCCGAACTGGACCGCGGACCGCGCCTACCTGATGGTCATGCTGGCCGAGGCCGAGGACGGCAAGAGGGGCGACTTCTACGCCGTCGTCCCCATCCACCAGCCGGGCCGCATCTGGGACAAGATTCTGTCCGCCCTCAGCCCGGCGCGCTGGGCCAAAGCCTTCGCCGGGTGGGTCATCGAGGGCGTCCACGGCACCCTGTGCGGAGTTGTCGAGCGAGCGTCGGGCGAGGACGCCGACAACTGCGGGGGCGGGTAGCGCATGGGCGACATCCTCACCGGAACCCCTCCCAACCTCACCTACGACCACCACCTGGTGCAGCAGGCGTGGATGGTCGTCTGGGCCATCACCTCCGCCGCCCTGGTGGTCATCCTCGGCTGGATGGGCCTGAACTTCATCATCGCCGAGCACCTGGGCCGCTCCCATGCGGGGTGGCGCGAGATGGCCCCCCGCCTCGTTTTGGGCCTGGTGGCCGCCGCGTCGTCCCTGTGGTGGTGCGCCCTGGTCATCGACGTGGCCGACGCCGTGTCCGGTTTCATCGCCTTCTCCCTCGGCGTCACCCCCGGAGACATGCTGCGCTCGACGCTGAGCACGCTGATGACGGCGGTGCAGGCCGGGAGCGTGGGCATGGCGCTGCTGCTGGCGGCGCTCTACCTGGTCTACGGCTTCTTCGTCCTCTACGTCATCGTGCAGATGATCTTGCGCCTTGCCCTCATCGACATCCTGCTCGCACTGGCCCCCATCGCTTTGGGGCTCTGGATTCTGCCCCACACGGCGGGCTGGGGCCGCCACTGGCTGCGCCTGTTCATGACGACGGTGTTCCAGCAGGCCATCCAGCTCATCGCCCTGGCGTTGGGATTCGGGTTTCTGCGGGAGTTCGCCGCGATAGCGGCCTTCGAGCCGGTGCAGGACCTGATCTGGAAGCTGCTCATGTCCCTGGCCTTCGTCTACATGGCGACCCGGGTGCCGTCGATGCTGGGCAACGCCGGGACCTTCGACTCCTGGCTATCGATGCTCTATTTCGGCATGAACCTGCCCGCCTCGATGGTCAGGTCGGCCAAGACCATCGGGATGCTGGCGGGCGGAGCCGCCGGGGGTCCGGGAGGCATGGCGGTGGGGGCGATGGCGGCCAGCGCGGGCCTGTCGGCGGCCGCCGGCGGCCTCAGCTCTGCGGCTTCTATGGCGACCCCATCGGCAGGCGGAGACGGCGGCGGAGACGCCCCCCGGAGCAGCGGCGAGTAACCCCGACAACGACGACCCCAACGGAGCACGGACGCCGTTCGCGCCAATCGAGAACGAGAAGGAGGTGGCAGCGATGTGCAAGTAGGCGGGCGAGAGACCGGAACCGATAGAGACGAGCGAGAGACTCCGGCAACGGAGACAGAGAGGAGAAAAGACCTATGGAAGACCTGACACAGACCATATCGAACCTGGTGGGAATCCTACTGGGGATCGTCGGCGCGGTGGGCGTCGGCTTCTTCATCTACGGCGCGTACCTGTACCTCACCGCGTCGGGAGCGCCGCACCAGATGGAGCGCGGCAAGAGCGCAATGATGACCGCCCTGGCGGGCATCGTGCTGGCGATGGTGGCCTACGGCGTCGTGGAGCTGGTGATGAACGCCGTGGTGGGTTCCCCGGTGGACCCCAACGTGCCCGACCCGACCGCCCCGACTCCCGCGCCGACCAAGACCAACTAGGCGACGTGAGGAAGGAGAGAGAGCCATGAGAGAACACGAGGTGCCGACCCACGTGCAGGCCGAGGACCGGGTGCTGCTGTGGTTCACCTTCCCGCAGGTCGTGGCGATGATGGCGGTGTGCGCCCTGTCCTACGGCGCATACCGCTACGCCCCCGTCGGGCCGTCCGAGGTGAGGATGGCGATTGCCGTCCTCCTGGGCCTGGCGGGGCTGGTCGCCGTCGTCGGGAAGGTAGGCGGCCGGCGGCTGCCCCTGGTGGCCGCCGACCTCTTGAAGTACCGGCTTGGGGCGAGGCTCTACGCGGGGACGCCGTCCGAGCTGGTGCGCAGCGAGCCGCCCGCGCCGGCGCAGCCGGACAAGAGCGGCCCCGGCCCCCTGCGGCTGATGGCGAGGCGGGCGGGCAAGACCCTGCGCCGCCTTCGCCGGGAGCGCAAGGCCCGGGAGCGGACGGGCGGGCGGATGCCCTTCCGCCCCCACCGCTGGTTCGGCAAGCCCAGGCGGACGGACAAGGACAACATCAACGGAAACGGCAACGGGGACGGGAGCCGGAAGTCCCGGCGTAGCAAGCCCCCGAAGAGCTTCCTGGCACTCGCGGCCGTCGTCGCTCTCGCGGCGGCGGTCGCCACCGTCCCCCAGTCGGCCTTGGCCGACGACCACGAGCCGTGGCGGGACGAGATCGACTTCGAGGTGACGGAGCCGGTCGAAGGGCGGCGGCTCTTCGTCGAGGGACTCACCGTCTCCGGCGACCGGGCCGCTGTCACCCTGCGAGCCGCCACCCCCCTGCACATCCGGGTGCGGGCCTTCGGCGGGCCGCAGGGCACCTGGCTGCGCTTCTGGGGCTCGGCCTCCCTGGACCAGGGGGAGCAGATCGACTACTCGCTTCCCCTGCACGGACCCAGACCGTCCTTCACCTTCTCGTGGGAGGACACGTTGGGGCAGGCCGGGGCCGTCACTGTCGAAGGCGAACAGATCCCGTACCCGCTCCCCAATGTCGAGGGCGAACTGTGCGACCTGCGCGTGACATCACTGGGCTGGACTTCCGGAGTGGTCGAAGGAGTCATCGAGTCCGAGTGCGTGTCCACCATCGAGCACCCGGTCGAGCTTCAGACGGTGGCCGGGCATGGGAGCGTCCCCGTGACGGCGCTCATGGACGCCCAGGTGACCGCCGTCACGGGGACAGTCGCCGCAGCAACCGGCTCGTCCCATGGGAGCGTCCCCTTCGTCCCCGGCGGCGAGACCCGCTTCCGGCTTCCCGTCGGAGCGGGTATGGCCGTCCATCCAGTGAGCGTGGACGTGAGCCTTGAGGCGTCCCTGAGCATCCCCATCCCCCCGCTGACGCGGCTCACCCACCACCCGGAACGGGTGGAGCAGGTCACCAGGACGGTGCACCTCCATCGCCCGGGGGACAGCGACTCCGACAGTGAGACGGCAACGGCCACCTGCGAGGACGGCGCCACGGCGTCCGCCACCGCGACGGCGTACGCCTACGTCCCCAGCGCCACCATCGCCAAAGAGGTGACGGTGGACGTGCTGCACAAGGAGCACGTCAAGGCGGAGACGGTGGAGCGGTCGCCCATCGCCGGGAGCCGCGACGAGACCCTGGCCCTGGCGTCGAGCGTCGGGGCCGACGACCCCTTCGAGGTCCTGGTCCTGCCGGAGCCTGAGCCGGTCGAACCGCCCGCCGAGCAGGAGCCCGCAGACGGCGGCCCCGCATCAAGTGCGGGGCAGGCTCTGAGCGACTGGTTCGACCTTCTGGGATGGGAGTGGCCGTGGTGAGGCGTCTACTGACGGCAACCCTTCTGATCGGGACCGCGCTGGCGACCACCGGCGCGACCCCGCCCGAGGAGCAGGCCATGCTGGACGCCTTCGACCGGGTGCTCACCGCGATGGCCTACGCCGCCTCCGGACTCTGCCTCTTCGCCATCGTCTGGGCGGGCTTCGTCCTGATGGCCGAGGGAGCCGAGGAGCGGGGCGGCGGCAGGGCCAAGAGCGCCGTCGCGATGGCCGTCGTCGGCCTGGTGCTGGTCCTTCTGGCCAAGGCGGTCGCCGCGCTGCTGCGCAGCGGCCTCGTGGACTTCCCGACCCCCTAGCGCAAAGGAGAAGACCGAGTTGAAGAATCCGAACGACCAAATCAAGACACCCGGAGCGGAGGGGCCGCCGGATGGCGCAGCCGCTCCGCAGACCCAGGAACCCACAGAACCGCAGGCACCGGCCCCCAAGCCGCCGCCACCCCTGCCCCTGTTCTTCATGCTCTCCCACCTGGAGGAGGACGGCCCCGTGCGCCTGGACGGGGTGAAGCTCGGCGTGTGCGAGGTGATGGGCCTGGAGATCGACGAGCCGAAGCTGGGGGCCTTCGCCGGGGCGCTCAACGCCTGCGACTTCCCCGTGCAGCTCCTCATCCGTCAGCACCCGCCGCGCCTTGGCGGGCTGCGGGAGGAGCTCAGGGAGGCCCAGCCGCAGGACCTTCCCCCGCAGACGAGGGCGGCGGCCGAGTCGCTTCGCAGGCTCTTGACCGAGTTGGAGGCCCGCGACGGCATCCTCGACCGGCGCTTCTACGCCGTGTGCGAGTTCGGGCGGTTCGACGAGCTGCGCGGCCTGCTGGCGCGGGCCGGGCTGTCCGTCCACCCCTTCAGCGGCAGGCGTCTGCGGATGCTGATGCTGGCCTCGGCCCTGGGCGGCACCCCCGCCGAGATCGACGAGGAGACGCCGGTGGAGGTGGAGATGCGCCGCCGCGAGGTGCGCGTCGGAGACCGCCTGGTCCGCTCCCTCCACCTGGGCAAGTGGCCCCGGTCCCTGGCCCCCGGCTTCCTCCAGAGCCTCATGGCCGCAGGCGCGCCGATGGACATGTCCATTCACCTGGGGTCGATTCCCGCTGAGCAGGCGGCCAGGACCCTGGAGTGGCAGAAGGTGCGGTTCGAGTCGGCCCAGTCGCTGTCCTTCAAGCGGGGCCGCACCATGTCCCCCGAGGCGGAGATTGCCCTGGAGGACGTGACCCGCCTCCGCGACGAGGTGCAGCGGGGCCGCGAGCGGCTCTTCCACGCGTCGCTCTCCATCACCCTTCACGCGAAGGACGAGGCGTCCCTCAAGGAGATGACCCAGCGGGCGAAGGCCCACTTCGCCGCCACGCTGGGCAAGCTCGATCCCCTGGCCTTCCGCCAGCGCGAGGGCATCCTGTCCACCCTGCCCCTGGCCCTCAACGCCGTGGCGGAGTGGAGGACGCTGGACACGTCCAGCATAGCCCGTCTCTTCCCCTTCTCGCCGCCCGACCTGGACACCCGGAGGGGAACCCTCTACGGCATCGACATGCGGGCCTGCGCCCCGGTGGTCTACGACCCCTGGGACGGGACGCACCTGAACGCCAACACCGCCGTCCTCGCAAGGTCGGGCAGCGGCAAGAGCTTCGCAACGAAGCTGGGAATGCTGCGGGGCCTGACCAGGGGCGTCACCGCCTACGTCATCGACCCCGAGGGCGAGTACGCGGACATGGCGAGGGCGGCAGGCGGGCGCGTCCTCTCTCCCGGCATTCCCGGCCAGGGCATGAACCCCTTCGTCATCGAGCGGGGCGACTCCGAGGAGCTTCTCCAGCGCATCGGCAGCCTGCGCCGGCTCATAGAGGTGATGGTGGGCGAGAGTCTCGGCGCGGAGCGAAGGGCCTCCCTGGACCACGCCCTGGCGGGCTACTACGCCCAGCCCCGCGAGCGCACCGGCTTCCGCGACTTCTACGAGTACCTGCAAGGAGATGAGGCGGGAGGGAAAGACATGGCGAGGCTGCTGCGGCCCTTCGCAACGGGCAGCCTGCGCAACCTCCTCTCCGACGAGGGCGACGACCTGCTGTCCAACGAGGCCCTGATCACCGTCTTCGACCTGCGGCTCCTGGAGCCGGAGCTTCGCCCCGCCGCCGCGATGGTCTGCACCGAGACGGTGTGGGCCGCCGCAGCCCAGGACCCCAAGCCCCGCCTGCTGGTGGTGGACGAGGTGTGGTCGATCATGCAGCACCCGGAGGGAGCGGCCTTCATGGTGAGCATGGCGAAGCGGGCCAGGAAGCACCGGCTGGGGTTGCAGTTCATCACCCAGGACGTCCAGGACCTATTGAGTGAGGACACCTCGCGGGCCATCACCGGCCACTCCGGTCGCGCCCTGCTTCAGAACGCCGCCTTCAAGCTGCTGCTTCAGCAGGACGCAGCCGCCATAATCACGGTGGGCGACGCCTTCGACCTTCCCCAGGACCTCCAGCGATGGCTCCTGTCGTGCCCGCGTGGAGACGGGTTGCTGCTGGCGAAGGGGCACCGCTTCCCCGTGCGCATCGAGGCCACGCCGGAGGAGACGGAGGTCATCGAGTGGAGACCCGGTCGTCACTAGGAGCGACCGAACGACCGCAAGGCGAGAGAACCGATAGAGAAAGGAGCAAGCGAATGAAAGCGAACCCCATCAAGTGGCTGCTGAACAACGAGGCCAAGAACCCCCCGGCGCTGCTGGCGGTGACGCCGCCCAGGACGGGGGAGAGAACGCTCCTGGGAGTCGAGAACATGCTCGGCTCCATCGCCGTCCCCGAACCCTTCTCCCTGGAGCTTGCCGGGGACGCCGACGGCGTAACGCTCTTGGCCCGCTGCCTGGACGACCAGGTGGTGCGCGCCCAGATCGCCGCCCGCTACCCCCAGGCCCAGATACAGGAGATTCCCGCCGAGGACGACCCCCTGCGCCTGGCCGAAGACGAGCAGGCGTGGAGCATGACGCTCCGGGCCGACGGCCCCGAGTACGTGCCTCTCCGGGTCTTCCGGGACGACGACCTGCTCGACCCCGGCTCCGACCCCCTCATCTCCCTCCTGGGCGCGCTCTCCAACCTCAACGAGGGGGAGCGCATCGTGGCCCGGCTGATGCTGCGCTCGATGGGACCCGACTGGTCGGAGTCCCACCTGGAGAAGGCCCACAAGCGGCCTGTGGAGGACCGGCGAGACCCCGCCTACACCTATCAGACCAAGCCCCTCCAGACCGACGGCGTGACGATGGCCGTCCTGGGCGTGGCGGCCCTGGCCGCCCTCCGGGGCTACCTGTGGGTGCAGGCGGGGGAGACCTGGAAGGCCGTGCTCATGGGAGCGGGCGTCGCCCTCGCCCTGGCCGTGGGCGGCTGGGCCTGGCACCGCTGGAAGAAGGCCCGCAAGCGGGTCTTCGACCCCATCCTCATCAAGGAGAAGGTCTCCCGCATCGCCTTCGACGCCGAGATTCAGGTGACGGCGATCCTGCCCCGGAGCACCCGGCCCCACCGGGCGAATGAGCTGCTGGAGCCGGTGGCCGCCGCTTACCGCGACTATGACAACCCCGCGGGCGCGCGCCTCGACGTGAGCCGGGTGCGGCCCGCCGTGCCCGACCCCCAGGTGCTCCACCCGTCAGGCCCCGGCCTGTTCGGCAAGCGCAGCGTCCTGGGCGTCCGCGAGGCGGCCTGCCTGTGGCACCCGCCGGGAGCCAGGGACGAGACGCCACTCGTGGCCCGCGCCGGGGCCAAGGTGCTGCTGCCTACCGCCCTCAGCGTCAGCGGCGGCGCCCACGTCGGCGACACCACCACCGGAACGCCCCGGAAGATTCACTTCCCCGCCGACCTGCTGAGACGCCACCACCTCTACGTCGCCCGCACCCGCATGGGCAAGTCCACCCTGATGCACCACCTCGTCGTCCACAAGATGCGGGAGAAGGCCGAGGGCAGGGACGGAGACGCCATCGTCGTCGTGGACCCCCACGCCGACCTGGTGGGCGGCCTGCTCCAACACGTCCCGGAGTCCCTCATCGAGCAGGTGCGGCTCATCGACCTGGCCGACGAGCGGGGAGCGCCCGGCGTCAACCTTCTGGACACCCGCATCTTCTCCGACCGCGACCGCACCGCCGATTCCGTCGTGCGCATCGCCAAGGGCCTGTGGGACCAGTGGGGGCCGAGGATGCAGTCCATCCTCGAACAGACGGTGAAGACCCTCCACGAGGCCAACGAGAGCAGGGACGCGGGCGAGCAGTACACCATCCTCGACGGACTGCGCATCCTGGCCGACGACGGATTCCGCGCCGAGGTGCTGGCGAAGGTCAACGACCCCTACCTGATGCAGTGGTGGGCCAGGGACTTCTTCGGCTGGCGGCGCGAGACCCGCGCCGACGCCCTGGCCCCGGTCCAGACCCGCCTCTCCTACTACGCATCCTCCAAGCGGGCAAGAGCCATCCTGGGCCAGCCCCGCTCCACCATCGACATGCGCCGCACCATCCACGACGGCGGCATCCTGCTCGTCTCCACCGCCCAGGGCAAGGCGGGAAGGGACGTGGCCGCCCTGGTGGGCGCCTCCCTCCTCAACCTCGTGGACGCCGTGATACGGGAGCAGGGAAGCCTGCCCTTCGAGCAGCGCCGGGGCGCTCTGGTCGTCGTGGACGAGATGCAGTCCATGCCCGGCGTGGACTACGAGAGCATGTTGTCGGAGCTTGGGAAGTTCGGGGCGTCCTTCGTCCTGGCAACCCAGAGCCTCGCCAAGCTGGACGACCTCTCCCGCACCATGCGGGACACGCTGCTCGCCAACGTGGGCTGCCTGGCCGTCTTCCAGGTGGCGGGCAACGACGCCCGCCAGCTCGTCTGGGAGCTGGGCAAGGAGCGGGTGACCGAGGACGACATCACGTCCCTGCCCGTCCACCAGTGCTACGTCCGCGCCACCGTGGGAACGGAGCGGATGGATGCCTTCTCCATGAAGGTCGCAAAGCCGGAGACGGGAGACGCCGACACAGCCGAGCGCATCCGCGACCTGGCCGAGAGCTACCTAACACCTGCCAGCGACATCGACCGGCGGGACGCGGAGATGCAAGACCTGGTGGACAGGTACCGCCAGGAGCTGGAGAGGCTCAGGACCGGTGAGGCCCCCCCGGTGAAGAAGAGCCCCGACTCCCACGAGCGGCGCACGCAGCGCACCAAGCGCGACCAGAACGCCGGCGACACGCCGCCCGAGGCGACGGGCGAGGAGTTGAGGGAATGAGGCGGCTCACCAGAGCAAAGGCCGAGCTGCTCAGACGCCTCGCCGCCATGCCCTTCCTCGACCGGCTGGAGATGGTCGCCGTCTCCGGCTGGTCCAGGGGCGCGGTCTACGAGGCCGTCAGAAAGCTGGAGGACGCCGGGCTGATCGCCTCCGTACCCCACGGGACGGAGCTCGTTGCCCCCACCCGCAGGTTCCACCTCACCGCAGACGGCCTGCGCCGCCTGGCCCAGGAGGAAGACCTCACCCCGGATCGGCTGCTCCGCAGCTACCCCTTGGCGGCCCGGTGGCGGCGCGTCCTCCTGGAGAGGCTCGACGCCGTGGCCGTGGTCTATCGCCTGGCCTCCGCCGTCGCCAACATCCACCACCCCATCCGCTTCCGCTGGTACCGCGCCATGCCGATGGACGCCGCCATCACCCTCCCCGACGGGAGGACCGTCGGCGTCGTCCGGCAGGGCCACGCCACCGACCGCACCGGCTTTTCCAAGCGGATCGGGCGGCTCAGGGACGGGCCGCAGCCCGGCGGAATCCTGCTCGTCCTCCCCGACGAGACCCGGCTGCGCTACGCCCGAGGGATTCTGCGCCGGGCGTCCACGCCAACGGTCCTAGCACTGGAGCGGAAGGCGGCGGCAGCGGCCACCGACGACCCGGTGTGGCGGCTGTCCTCGGTGAACGCCTCCGTCAGCCTCAGAGACGCCATCGACCGGATCGAACGCAGGGGCGCGCTCCCCGCCGAGCGGCCCCTGGCCCGGGTCTCCATGCCCCAGGACATCGACGAGCGGGGGAGCGGACGGGGCATCCCCGAGCACATGCTGCCCGCCCTGCTGAAGCCCGCCGAGAAGCGCGCCCTCGACCTGCTCTCCGACTGGCCCTGGCTCGCCCTGGGCGACCTGGCTGGGTTGCTGGGCGTCACCAACCAGCGGGCCTCCCAGCTCACGACGGCCCTTGAGGGCTTCGGGCTGGCCGCCCGCGTCTCCACCGCAGGGCGGCGGCTGGTGCTCACCGACGCGGGGCTGACCCTTCTGGCCCGCAGGGACCGGGCCGCCGTGGGCGGAGCGAAGAAGCGGTGGAGCGCCGCTTCCCCCGACTCCGGGGCCGCAGCCGACTGGCGCGGCGTCTCCGGCAGGCGCAGCCGGCAGCTCCTCCGCGACATGCAGCACACCGCAGCCGTCCACGGCTTCGTAGCGGCCCTCTCCCGGCAGGCCCGCGACCTGGGCTGGGAGATCGACCAGCTCGACCCGCCCCGCAGGGCCTCCCGCTACTTCCGCTACTTCGGCGGGAGGCGCTCGGTGCACTCCGACGCCTTCGGGATGCTCAGGCGTCGGAAGACCGCATGGCCCTTCTTCCTGGAGTGGGAGCGGAGGGCGGTTCGGCCGGTCACCATGGCGGCGCGGCTCGCCCCCTACCTGTGCTACTACTCGTCCCACCGGCCCATCGACGACCACGGCGCGACGCCCGTCGTCCTGGTCGCCTTCGACGACGACATCGCCCAGACCCACTTCCTGAGAGTAGCGCAGGGCGAGATGGACCGTCTCAGGACCGCCGTCCCCCTGCTGGCCTCCCACCGGGAGCTGGTCGAGCGGGAGGGGCCGCTGGGACGGGCATGGTTCGCCCCGGGCGGAGGCTTCGAGCCGGTGCGCCCCCTGACCGACATGCAAGGAGAACCAAGGCCATGAGAATCTACTACATCGACGAGTCCGAGGGTCCCCGCTACTACGTTCGCTCCGCCCTGGGCGTGAACGCCGAGCGATGGAACGGCCTGCATGGCCGCATTCAGGACTGGCGCACGGCGTTGGCGGGCGACTACAGCGTCCCGACAAGCCGGGAGCTGCACGCGTGCGACCTGCTGGCCGGACGGGGCAAGCTGGCCCGCATCGACAACACCGGCCGCAGGCTCACCCCGGAGCAGGGAGCCGAGATCTTCATGGACGGCCTGCGCATCATAGAGAACGCCGCCCATTCCCTGGGCGGCATCGAGGTCGTCAACGTCTGCCTGCGCAAGGCCGACGTAAAGGGCTACGAACAGGTCAGCCTGAACCGGCTGCTCAACCGCATCAACACCTCCGTCGCGGCGGACGGACGCTACGCCCATCTCATCTTCGACGAGGGAGGGGAGCGGATGATCAGGCGGCTCTACGGCAGGCTCAGGAGCCGCAACCCCGTGCCCAGCAAGTACGAGGCATGGGAGGACGGCGCGCCGACGAAGGACATCCCCATAGAGCGGATCATCGGCGGCCCCTCCTTCCGAAGCTCCCAGGACGACGACCTGCTACAGATGGCCGACCTCATCGCCCACGCCCTCCTCAAGCAGGAGGAGGAGCCCTCCCAAAGGGTGACGGAGCTGGGCATCCGCCTGGACTTCGGGATCCTCGACCGCGCCCTCAACCGCAGGGCGTCGAGGACGGATCCCCAGGGCGTCGTCAGGAGATGAGGAAAGAGGTAGCGGCGGGCGCTGGGACGTGGCCCGGCCTCTCGCTCCTATTTCGCCGGTTCGCCCTCCGATTCCGGGTCGCCGTAGAGCATTAGATTGAAGCCCCCGGGAACGCCCCGCGCCAGCTGCATGATGCCCATGTAGTTGAACCCCTTGGGCACCCCTCCCCTGAGCCACCTCCGCACGGTGGGCTCCGTCACGCCGAGAAGCTCGGCCAACTCCTGCGGCGACAGCTCGGCCATCTTCAACAGGCGTTCCAGCCGCTCCCCGAAGTCCTCGGGGAAAGGGGTTCGTCGTTGCTTCCCGGTGCTCCCTTCACGTCCTTCGACAGCCATGGCGCAACCTCCTCGGTCTCTGTCTGTGATTGCCTCCTCGTCCAAACCCGTTTAGCAGAAGCCTCCCCGGAACGAGAACAGAGCGTCTCGGTTTGAGACGCTCCCCGGACGCCGAGAGGGTAGCCGCCCGCGTCCGGGATCATGCAGCCTTGATCTCCACACCCCTTGTGCGCCCTGTGCCAGGCTGCCGCAAGGCAGCGTTAGCGTCTTCCGGGGTGGTGCAGACCCAACGATACACCAAAGGGGCCTCCCATCCAAGACGAAGCGGAGGCCCCCGGTGCGGCAGGCGGTGAGCGGCGAGGAGGGGGAAGGGCCGGAAAAGACAGGAGGGCCGGGCGGATTGAACCGCCCGGCCCTCTTTGCGTCGATGGACAGCCGTTGCCTGTGGCGTTGGCCGTCACTCCAGACCCACGGCGGCCTCCTCCGGACCGTTCCCGCCGCCGACGGGTTCCAGGCCCCTTACCCCCACGCCGTACCGCCTGCCGCCCACCTCGACGGTGGCGCTGGTATACTTGAGCAGCGTGCCCACCTTGCCATTGAGCTGTCGCTGAACCGTACCGCCGACGATCCGTACCTTCCCGCCCTCTTGCAGCCCCCTGGCGGCGGCGCACGGCTCCGTGCGGGGTTCCCAGCCCAGGTCCGTCAGCACTTCCAGGCCCGCAACCCTGCCCGCAGCCGTCTCGACGGCCCGGACCATCGCCCGTACCCGCCGGACCTGGCCGGGAAACAGCAGCCTGGCGGTCTCCGCGTCGTTGACCACCACCTCCGCCAACGCCGGGGCCTCGTCGCCGTTCAGCCAGGCCCAGCAGCGGCCCCGCCAATCGACGCCGATGCCACCGTCCTCCGCGAACCGCGTCTGCGCAACCAGGGGGCGCTCGGCCACCAGGTCGAGATTGAATCCGATGATCTCCCCGCTCTCAGTCACTGTCTCTCTCCCTTCCAGAGTGTCTTGGCAACGAACAAGAGGGCCGGACGGTTCATCCCGCCCGGCCCTCGCCGCGCCCGCCGGTTGCCCGTTGGCGGCCTCTCCCAGGCTTCGCCGGTAGGTCCGCATGTAGCACCTGCCGCCGCACCACCCCTCCCGGCCCGAATTGCGCCGGAACTGCCGGTAGTAGACCCGACCGCAGCCCCGGCATACCTTCTCCATGTGTCCCTGCCTGTATCCGGTCATTGGCCCGCCCCCTGGAACGCGCTCGGCTCTTCCACTCCGCGCAGCAGGTGGTGGAGCAGCCCCATCCCCGCGGCCAACTCCAACAGGTTGACCAGGTGGCCGGGGCCGGGCTTGGCTCCCGCCTTCCATCGGCGCACGATGCGGGCGTTGACCTTCAGGCGGCGGGCCAGCTCCCGCCAGGACAGCCCTGCGGCCTGCCGGAAGCGGTCGAGGCGCTCAGGAAAGTCCTGGGGGAACTCTTCAGGCTCTACGTGGTAGACCCGCTCCTGCCGGCGTCCCATGGCCCCTCTACTCCTCCGTCCCGTCGTCGCCGTACATCATCAGGTCGTAGCCGCCGGGAAGCTCGCGGGCCAGCTCGATGATGGTCCACAAGTAGGCCCCCGAAGGCGGCCCTCCCCTGCGCCACTTCGCCAGGCCGCGCTGCGTCACGCCGAGACGCTCGGCGAACTCGCCCCACGACAGCCCGGACAAGTCCTTCAGGCCCTCCAGCCGCTCCCCGAAGTCCTCGGGAAAGGGCGGCGGGCGAAGGTCCAACGTCCGACTCCGCTCGTTAGTTGCCATATTCACTCCTCCTCGGTTTGAAGATCACGATTACGTCCTCGTCCAGCAGCGCCGCCAGACCCTCCGGCGACCGTATCGCCAGCCGCACCAGGGCCAGCATCGCTCCGCCGTTGGGAGCGCCGCCCTTGATGCGCCAGCGCATCAGCTGGCGCGGGTCCACGCCCAGCGCCACCGCCATCTCCTCACAGTTGAGATCGAACAGGTTTCTCACCGCCTCCAGTCGTTCGGGGAAGTCGTCGGGCATCAGGGCGACGCCGGGCGGAATGAGCGGGGGAGCGGACGAGGCGGAGCCGTCGCTACACATAGACCTGCTCCAGGATGAACAGGTCCTCGAAGCGGGTGACGCCCAGGGCCTCCATGAGCCGCTTGCGTATGTCCGCCGAGGGGCAGCGAGTCCCGGACATGAGCTGGGACAGGTAGCCGGACGAGGTGCCGACCAGCCGCGCCAGCTCGTTCTGGGTCATGTTGAGCCGGTTCACTACGGATGCAAGAGGGAGACATCATGGATGAGCCTGACGACGACCGGGACCTTGAGGACCGAGAGGCCATCGAGGGCGATGACGAAATCGGGCCGCTGCTCAGACGGCTGCGGGGAGACCTCAGCCTGCGGGACGTGACCCGGCGCACCGGCATCTCCAGCTCCTACCTCTCCCAGATCGAGCGGGGCGGCCGGAAGCCCGGCTCCAACATGCTCCGCAAGCTGGCCGCCCTCTACAACGTGGATGAACAGGAGCTTATGAAGCGGGCCGGGCGCGTGGACCAGCCCGACCCCTACGGCGGCGAGGCGATGGAGATCGAGCGGGCCTACCAGTACGTGCTGGCCGATCCCGTCTTCCGCGTGGGCACCCGGCCCGACGGCCCCATCACCCTGAAGACCAAGCGGTTCATCGTCGAGATGTACGAGCGATTCGCCAACAAGAGGCTGCTGGAATGAACAGGACGAGAGAGGACTTCTGCCGCCTGCTCCTGGACGACTCCCCCCGCGAGGCCCTGGACCCGGAGCGCCTCGCCGCCCGCTTCGTGCGCTACTTCGACGTCCCCGCCCGCCCCACGATGGAGCAGATAAAGGCCCTGCTGAAACGAGCCGGGTTCGGCGAGGTGTCGGGCAGGAGGCACCTGGACGTGAAGGGCATCCACTACAGCGCGCCGGGAGGGGGCTACGACATCCACTACCGCGAGGACATGTGGGCCGGGACCCAGGACTACTCGGTGGTCCACGAGACCTACGAGATCATCTATGAGACCCTATGCGACATGGAATCCGGCTCCCCGCCCGACCGGATCGTGTGCACCCAGGCCGAACGCTTCGCGGCGGCGGTGCTGATGCAGCCGAGGGCCTTCGAGCCGCTGGCCCTGGAGTGGGGGCAGGACGTGCTGAAGTTGCAGCGTGCCTTCCTATGCTCATACGCCTCGGTGACCATCCGGCTGGCTGAGGTGCTGAGGCAGCCGCCCTTCATGGCCGTCCTGTACGCGCGGGAGGACAAGAGCGACCCCGCAGGCTGGACCGACCCGCTCGACCTGCGGGCGAAGGTGGTGCGCCGGACGCGGGGCTTCGGCACGCCGGCCACGTTCCCCATCTGCGGGGAGCGGGGAGGCGTCCCCCGCAGGGGCAGGCCCATCCCCCCCGGCTCCCTGGCGGAGCAGGCCGCCCGCTACGGCACAGCGCGATACGCCCAGGACGGCGGCTGCGCCGCCATAGCCAGGCCCGTGATCTGGACGGGGAAGCTGGCGAAGGTCGTGGTCATCGCCGTGCCCGAAAGCTACGCCTCCGTCCTCGGCCCCCAGATGATCGCCTCGGACATGCCCGGGCGCAGGCGCAGGCCGGTGGCGGCTGGCCCCTGGTAGGAGTTGCAGGCCGGTGTCCCGATAGTGTATAGTAAGACATTACACTACATCAGGAGGCAAAAAGAGAGTGACCACTCCCAGGAAGTCCAAGACCCTCACCTTCTCCCTGCCCCCGGAGATGGAGGCGCAGGTGCGGCGGGTAATGAAGGAGGATGACCTCTCCGTGAGCGAGCTGCTCCGCCAGGCCATCCGCATCTTCATGGAGGAGCGGGAGTGGCGCAGACGGGAGCGGCTGGAACGGCTGCGCTCCTGCCGGACAAGACAGAATGAAACACAAGGAGGAGAGACTGATGAATGACCGACTCGATCTGACGCCAGTGGCCCTCTACGCAAGAGTGTCCAGCGACCGCCAGGACGTGGACCTGTCCATCGCCGCCCAGCTACGGGCGCTCAGGGACTACGCCGAGAAGCACGACTACCTGGTCGCCCGCGAGTACGTGGACGAGGCCGAGAGCGGCCGCATCGCCGACAGGCCCCAGTTCCAGAAGATGCTGAACGAGGCCAACAAGCCCGAGGCTCCCTTCAAGGAGATTCTCGTCTGGAAATTCTCCCGATTCACCCGCAAGCGTGAGCACGCCGTCGCCTTCAAGTCCATGCTGAGACGCAGAGGCGTCCGAGTGGTCTCCATCACCGAGCAGGCCGACGACACCCCCACGGGCAAGCTCCTTGAGGCCATCATCGAGAGCGTGGACGAGTTTTACAGCGAAAATCTCGCCCAGGAGGTTGTTCGGGGGATGCGGGAGGCCGCGTCGAGAGGCTTCTGGATGACCACCTACGCACCCTACGGCTACAAGCGGGTCCACGTCCAGGATGGGGCCGCGAAGCGCCCCAAGCTTGAGCTTAACCCGCCCGCCGACGCCGTGGTCAGACGGGTCTTCGACATGGTGCTACAGGGCAAGAGCATCCTCGACGTGACCAAGACCCTCAACGCCGAGGGCATCCCAACCACCAACGGCAAGAAGTGGCTCAAGACCACCATCCACACCATGCTCTCCCACGAAGCCTACACCGGCACTTTGGTCTGGGGAGCCAAAGCCAAGGACGGCGCGCCGCCCGTGCGCGTCGAGGACGCACACCCCGCCATCGTCTCCAAGCGGGACTTCCAGAAGGCCAGGAGGTTGCTCGGGTCCCGCGCCCCCAAGAAGGTGAACCCCCGCCGGGCCTCCAGCCCCTACCTGCTCAGCGGCATCGCCAAGTGCGAGACCTGCGGCAAGGCCATGACCGCAGCCGAGGCCAAGAGCGGCAAGTACACCTACTACATCTGCCACTCCCTGCTCAAGCGGGGCAAGGGCACCTGCGAGACCCCCAGGCTCAATGCCAAGAAATTCGAGAAGATCATCGTCGATGAGATTCGCGCCAACGTCCTCACCGAGTCCAACATCCGAGACCTGGTGAAGCTGCTGGACGAGGAGATGGACGGGGTGGCCCGCGAGCAGCGTCAGCGGCTGGAGACCATCGAGGAGGAGCTTGAGGACGTGAAGAAGCGGCTGGGGCGCATCTGGAACCACATCGAGACGACCGACACCGAGATGGCCGACGCCTCAGACCGCATCAGGGAGCACCGGGAGCGCAAGGAGAAACTGGAGATCGCCGCAGAGGAGGCGAGGGCGCTGCTGAAAGAGAGGCGGCAGTTCCTCGACAGCGCCGACACCATCGCCACCTTCGCCGCCGAGATGAGCGAGTTCCTCAAGACCAGCGAGCTGACCGAGACCAAAGCCTTCGTCGGTTCCTTCGTGAAGGAGGTCGTGGTCAAGCCCGGCAGGGCCGCCATCGTCTACTCCATACCCACGCCGGACGATAGCCCAATGGGGGGAGCGGACGCCGCAGAGATCGCCCTGAACGGGCGAGTTATGAATTCGGTACGTCATGGTGGGCTGGACTTGACGAAATCAAGAACCGAGGCCGATTCCGACGTCACGCCGTCGCTCGGCATGGGGACCGTATACGTCAGCGTCGCCTCGTCTCCCACCACCTCGATGCCCTCCACGAAGTTGCGGATGAGCGCCTTCCGCTCGGGGATCGTCCCGTCCTTCAGGAAGTTTCGGAAGTCCGCCACGTACTCCACTATCTCCTCGGTGTCGGGCAGGACAACCCTGCGCTGCTCAAGCCGGGTCTCGGTGTCCTCCCTCGCAGCCTCCAGCTGCTCCTCACGGTGCCTCAGAGACATGATCCGAGGCGACAGGACCTCAAGGGTCAACTCGCTGGTCTCAATGGCCTCGTAGAGCTTCTCAAGCCGCTTCCCCACGTCGGATAGCTCCGCCTCGACGACCTCCAGCCTGCCCGACAGCTCACCCGCCATCGCGTCGATCTCCTCGGCCACCAGCTGCACCAGCGCCACGATGGTCTCCTCGGTCAGTATCCGCTCCCTGATCTTCTCCACCACGAAGGTCTCCAGCTTCGGGGCGTTCAGGTAGCGGGCGCTGCACGTCCCCGCTCCCTCCCTGAACAGGGTGCCGCAGATGTAGTAGGCGAACTGGCCGCTCTTGGCTCCCTGGGCCGAGTAGGGCTTGCCGCACACCCCGCAGCTCAGGAGGCCGCTCAGAAGGTACGGGCTGCCCACCCTGGCGGGCCTCTGCACCTTCGGGGCTCGGTCGCTCATCGCCTGCTGCACGTTATCGAACAACTCCCTCGTCACCAGCGCGGGCCAGGCTCCCTCAACCCTTACAGGGTCCTGGGCCTTCTCTCCCTTCGATATCCGGCCCCATACGGCTGTGCCGGTATACGCCTCGTTTCTCAGCACGTAGTGGAGTCCGCCCTTGTTCCACCGCTTGCCCCGGTTGGTGACGCCCCTCTCGTTCAGCTCCTTGCATAGCTCCTTGAGGCCGCTGCCCCGCAGGGACTTCTCGAATATCTCCTTCACCACCGGGGCGGTGGCCGGGTCAACCTCAAGGGTGGGGCGCTCCTTCGCTCCGTCGCTGACCTTGACCTTCCTGTAGCCGAAGGGGGCCTTCGAGCCGAGGAAGAAGCCCCGCAACGCGGCCTCCCGCATCCCCCGGACGACCTCCTGGGCAAGATTCTCGCTGTAATATTCGTCCACGCTCTCGATGATGCCCTCAAGCAGCCTGCCGGTGGCGTTGTCCTCGGCCTGCTCGGTGATGGACACCACGCGGATGCCCTTGCGCCGCAGCTGGGATTTGAAGGCGACGGCGTGCTCCCGCTTGCGGGTGAATCTCGAAAACTTCCAGACGAGAATCACGTCGAAGGGGGCCTTGGGCTTGGAGCCCTCCTCGATCATCTCCCTGAACTGAGGCCGGTCTGCGACGCGGCCGCTCTCGGCCGCGTCCACGTACTCGCGGGCCACGGAGTAGCCGTTGGCCCTGGCGTACTCCTTGAGCGCCCGCAGTTGGGCGGACACGGACAGGTCCACGTCCTGCCGGTCGCTGGATACCCTGGCGTAGAGCGCCGCCGGTGTGAGTGGCTGTAGGTGCTTCTTCATAATGTCCTCCTTCAATCTCCCTGTGAATCTTCCTGTTCGGCATGGCGAGCGCGGAGCCTCTCGTACCGGATGGTCCGCAGCCACTCCCGCTCCTCCATGTAGTTGCGAAGGGCCTCCCGAATGAGCTCGCTCATGGTGCGGCCCTCGTCGCGCATCACGTCCTGCACCTGCTCGGCCATCTCAGGGGGCAGGGAGAAGGTGATCGTCTTGGTGTTCCTGTTGATGAGCCTGTTGGTCATAAACTGTCTTACTCTACATCATCAATGATCCCCTGCCCAGTTGTCAAGGGACTCCCGGCAGGCAACCTATAGAACCGACATGCCTGACGCCGAAGGTGGGCGCGGGCGATGCACAACCCACCAAGTCCCTCTCGCTACTGTTCCTAGTGCTATTCCAATGGAATGCCCCAAGATTGATTCCCCAGGGCCATCGCTGACGCCGGAGATGAAAGAGCACAAGAGGTACAGCGTTACTATCGCTGTACCTAACAGCCTCTTTCGCCTCTCAGAAGCTAACCTGAAAAATCGCTCCTTCAGGACAAAGTCAATGACGAAGAATGAACATAGGGCAAGAACGGCGTAATCGACAATGCTAAACCCCACGGAAGGAAGATCGCCAGTCCAGGGAGAATCAATGAACACCGGAGCGGTCAATGTAGCAAGGTAGCCCCCCAGAGGTATAAACAAAGCTGCCAAAACCAAAAGCCATCGGCTTTTCATCCTCCCCTCGATAATTCCCCCGCATATCAACAGCGCTCCTGCGTTCTCCAGAAGGTGCGTGATGTCGTGGTGTAGAAAGGCGTATACGAAATAGGCCCAAGCGTTGTCGTTGGGCAGTCCGAATTCCGATCTAAGCTGCTCCTTAGTCCCAGTAGCAACAACAGCCACTTCGACGGCGACGATCAGTATGGCAAAAGCCAAAGAGACAGGGCCAGATTTCAGATAGTTCCAAGCACTCAAGATCAATGCCCGTGGTGCTATGGGCTCAGGTTTCAATAGGCCACTGCTGACAGACAAGATCAGCAACCCCATGAGTATGACAATGCCTATGTTTATGATTGCCATTAGACTAATTGGCTACGCCAGCAGCCGCCACGTGAGCAGACCGCAGATGACGAGCAGCGCGACCACGGCCAAGCCGATCCTGATAGTGAAGCGTCTCGTCCTCCCGTGGACTGCCAGCTCCTTGCGGTACGCCTCCTCCAGCTCCTCATACGCCTGACGGCTGGCGGAAGCGGACTCCTTGGCCTCGTCCCTCTCCCGCTCCAACTCTGACGCTCGCCCATCCAGCTCCCACACGGTCCGCTGAAGCTTGTCCTCCCGGGCAAGGGCACGGCGCAGCAGCTCGTCGTCGCTCACGTATTCCGGCCCCTCCAGCCGCACGTAGACCCGGCGGCCCTCCCTGCGGACCTCGATCTCCCCCTTCCGTATCATCCGGTCCAGGGTTGAGATGGAGACCTCCAACTCCCGCAGAGCCTCCGCCTTCGTCACCCAGCGGGCCTGCTCATCCATCGCTCTTTTCCTCGCCCTTCGACTGACGCCTCCGCCTCCAGTCGAACAGACGCAGGCCCCGACCCCCGGCCTCGGGCACATCCGCCGATTCCCGGCCCGCGTCGTCGTCTTCGGCCTTCTGTGCCGCCTCCAAGACCGCCACGCGCCCAGTCAGATGCTCCACCAGCGCCGCCAGCTCGTGCACCGCTTCAAGCGCCACCCTTATCCTCGCCTCCAACCTGTCCACCGGCGTCGTCCTCTCCCACTCCGGGTCGTCCAGGTTGGCCATGAGCCTCTGGACGGCGAGGGTCATCCTGCCCGTCAACCGCTCCCGGCGCAGGGCCAGCGCCACCGTCTTTCGGTTCACGCCCAGCAGGGCCGCCGCCTTGCGCTGTCCCTCCCGCTCGACCAGCCACTCCACGACCCACTTGAGGTCTGGCCGGTTGTCGTCGGCCCTCGATGCCCGTCCGTCACTCATTTCCATCCTCTATAGGGGTGGCCCGCTTTTGCAATTTCAGCCATTTTTCGCCGGAACCAGCCTTTTACTCAAAGTGTTCACTCGTCCCAGCCAGTTTCCTCCAAATGTGGCGCATACCCCTAGCTGGCTGGCCCAGGATGTCCATTTCTACCCGGCCCCCAAATTCGTGTCGTCCACCCCCACATCGTTTCCCGCCAAAACCGATGGGCCAAACTGGGCCACGGACGCCGCCGGCACGCCAAATCCCGCCCCGATCAGCTCTGTGGACGCGCCGGACAGGTTCAGCCATAGCTAATTCCCTCACTTTCGGATGACACGTCAGGGTTGCAAAAGTGCAATCAAGCCGTCGTCGAAGGGGCGATTTAGTTTAGCATGACTTCCCACTCTTTTGCATTTTCAGACGCTGACCGGTCAGAGAGCCTGGAAGCCCGTTTCGTAGCTAAAACAGGGGCAAATCGGGCGGTTCGCGGCCTCTCAAACCCTCGGCCACAGGACAAGATGTCCCGTTTTGCACCCCCCAGCCAGCATAGAGGGGAGATAGCGACGCATCGGCGCTATCTATTCCCCCCTACAGGACGATGACGCATCCGGTGGTAGAGACTGTCCCAGTGGTAGGCTCTCAGCCCGGACAACGCCAGTCGGGGGGACTCCGGTTCCCACAGTGGACGCCATGATCTTCCCAGTATCCCCGTGTGTGACAGGACGGGCACGCAGGACACGAAGATGGGCAGCGACATTCGGCTCATCCGGGCAGCGGTGCGCACGTAAGTTGACTCCACCTCCTCGGTATCAACGACGAAGAGGGTGACGGGGTACGGCGGCTGGTCTTCCTTATGCTCGTTGGACCAGTAGTAGCTCTCATAGGGGCTTAGACGGGCAATGACTCCCCTGGGATGGCGGGCGCGAAGCTCGTGCTCAAGGTAGAACGGCACGTGAAGGCCCCCTGCGACCAGGTGGCCCACGGCGTCGGGTGCGATGGCCGAATCGCCCCAGTTGTAGGCCCGGTCGGACCTGTCGGTGGGGACGGACCACACCAGCTCGCTGCCGGGGTCGGCCCTGGTCTCCGCCTCCAGCTTCGAGAGGAACCACGTGATGCCGTCGGCGTGCTTCGTCTGTCTCGCCCACGTCTCGATGCGGTGTCCCACGTGACGCCTGCGGCCCTGTTTGTCGGTGGTGAGGGCTGTGCTCCAGATGCCCTGGGTCGTCGGCAGCTCGGCGCGGTCCCTGTGGGTGACGTAGCGAATGCCCTCGGCAGACAGCGTGTAGCGAACGTCGCCGCGTTTGCCGTGACGCTCGACAAGGCCCCATGTATGGACGAGGCTGCGCATCATCTGGCTGACCCGACCCTCGGAGACGCCGAGCCAGAGGGCAAGGTGCTCACGGGGGATCATCGGGTGGTCGGTGATGAGGTCGAGCGTCCGTTTCTCCGAAGGGCTGACGCCGAAGGCCGGCGCAGCCTGTGTCATTCGCTCGGGACGGGGCAGCGACGCCCGCTTCCGCTCCGGCGACTCCGTGCGAGGCCCTCCGCCTGGGCTGGCGCGGGAGACCACGCCCTCCAGACTAAAGAACCTGCTACCTATCACCCACGAGGTGCAACACCAGAGGCGAAGGTCCCGTCCTTCCAGCGCATCCCTGGACTCCACGGCGACGTAGCAGTCACGGAGGTTCCGGTTCTCGCAAAACCTCGTCGTCAGCCTCTCCTCCCAGACGCTCGGAACCAGGATCAGAACGGTATCGGGGCGGCGGGTGTAGTCGTACTCCGCTATGGCCCGCAGCCGGTCATAGAGCGACCGGCGCCGCAGGGCCAGACCCTGGCGCACCACGCCGAAGCTGCGGCCGTCGTGCAGGGTGATGGTGGCGTCGAAGCGCCCCCTCCGGTGGAACTCCACATGCGACCGGAAACTGTCGATGCCGGGGGACATTGAGGCGGCGAGGCGGTAGACGCTGGCCACCGCGTCCATCCTGCGGATGAGCAGCACCAGCCACTCCCTGGACATGGGGTAGGCCCGCACGAAGTCCGAGGGAGTCGCAAAGCCGAGGACCCAGGCGGCTTCGCCGACGCCCTGGGCCGTCAGGTGGTATCGCTGGCTTGAAGGCAGGTTGGCGGTGCCGTGGCTCGCCCTCCCCACGATGCCCTCGGCCAGCAGGTTGCTCAGGGAGCGGTGGACCGTGGCATGCGGTTCGCCGAGGATGCCCGCCAGCTCCGTCGAGTCGATAAACGGCGTCCGGCTGAGGGCGTCGAGTAGTTGTCGGTCGGAAAGGGCCATGCCTCAGCCTACCAAAGTTGGAGTTGTATCCGACAGCACCAGTTGTCGCACTCATGGACTAGGCCGACCAGCCGGATCAGTCCCAACAAGCCGAAGCTGTCGTTAGAGCCGGTAAAGGCCATCTGCAAGTGGGTGAAGGCGGTGACTCTCGATGTCCAGTGTCCGGCTTGGTGCCAACCCGCCCCAAGAGCTCAACCGCGTTGACCGCCCCGCCGTGTCACTCCTCATTTGTCTGCTGTACACTGACCGGGTACAGCAGACCGTCCTTCCTCCGGGTTTGGTAGACTTTCGACACCACCCACCCTCCGGGGAATCCTACAAGAGGGAAGAGAGTTGAGAGCCCTCCCATGACAGGCGAATTTGATGAAGTAACCAAGCATTGGTACTTCAATTCCGTCCAAGAGTTTTGGGACGCTGAGGACTTGGACGGGCAGGTTGCTTACGTCCGGAAGGGGCGCTTTGAGGGCAAGTTGCAAAAGGGTTTAGTCGACGACGGTAAGTTGCGCGAATTTAGGCGCGTGGACTTGGAAGGCGGAATAGTACCGGATACGCTAATCGTTCTGCATGTACTAAATCACGACCGAGCAAGCAACTACGACAGGATACAACCTCCGCCACGCCGTACCGGACGATTCTCAGCGTTCATGGATGAGGTTGAGGAAGTCGCCATCCAAGCCGGATGTTGGTGGGTGTGGGTAGAGGATGTCTTCAGCGAGTTCTTGCCAGAGAAGCTCGAAAGGCGCGGATACCAGAAAATACCGGGTTCCGACGACCCCAATCCGGATTACGTGAAGGTCTTGCCTCGCGGGTAGTTACATCAACTGCTATCTGGCAAGGGTTACGCGGTGGCCATCTTCCCTGCGAGCAACTTGCCCACACAGCCCTCCACCGCATTGCCTTCGGTCGACATGCGCAGCCACTTCCGCAGCTCGCGGCGGGCGATGGTTACGGTCAGCTTGTCGCCCCACTGTTCCCTGAGTTTCTCCAACTTCTTCCCAGCCTCGGCTGCCGCCGTTGCCCCGGCCTCGCCTATGGCTACGTGCAACTCCTGCGTCGGGTCGAACTCGGGGATGGGCAGCTTCCACAGGTGCTTATGCAGGTCCCGCGGTCCGAACTGGCCCTTGGACATCAACGGCTTCACGGCTGCTTGCAGGGCGTCGCTGTTGATGATGGCCAGCAGGTAGTTAGCCTCGTCAATGGTACTGCACGGAATCCAGTAGAGAAGATGGTCAATCAGTGCCTCACTGTCTTGAAGCAACGCTGCGGTCGGCTCCCCTGACTTGGTGTACACCACACGCAATAACCCGTTCCCCGCATCCTGCTGCCACTCCAGTTGCGACGACAGCTTGCCCATGTAGTCCAGTTGACCGAGCAGGTTCAAGTTGTTGGCTAGGGCCTTGTGGCCCTCCCACAGATGGCTGACCGTCTGCCAGCGTTCCCGCATCCGCCGTTCCAGCCCGCCCAGCCGGATGCCGCCGGGGCCGTTGGGGTCGGTGGGTATTGCGGCGTCGCCCCGCTTCAGCGGCAGCAGCGCTTTCAGGGGCTCGAGCGTGACATAGGGCGCGATAGACTCTCCTAGGTCCACGCTGAACAGATGCCGCTTCTCCACTGTCTGGCCGGTGATGGCGGTCAGGTCAAGGTCCTTCCAGGGAGCCTTGTCCTGACTGCCTTGGCGGGGGTTGACCGTGACCGTCGGTGCTGCTTGCACAATTGCGGTGTTCTCTGTTTCGCTGACGAAGAACAGCACGCGGGGGACGATGGTCGCGCCCTGCCGGGAGTAACCGCCGTAGGGAGATTCGCCCGCCGCGCCGGTGTCGGTGATGCCCGCTGTCTCGCGTCGCACGTCCTCAGCTCCGGCCGTCCCTCGCCACCGCTCCACCGACCCGGCCAAAGGCTTGCCGGAGACGTCTTGTGAGAGCTTGCGAGCGAAGACCACCGAGGCGGGTGTTCAGCGTCAACTATTTTTGCCGGTCGACGACAACTATTCTTGCCGGTTCACCTCCTGTGCACTGCGCTGCTGCGCGACGCTGGTGCGATAACTGGGGACGTCGAACTCGAGGATGACCGAGTGGTGGACCACCCGGTCGATGGCCGCAGCGGTGGCCATCGGGTTGGCGAAGATGTGCTCCCACTGAGAGAAGACGAGGTTCGAGGTGATGCCGAGAGAGCGGCGCTCGTAGCGCTCGGCGATGAGGGTGAAGAGCACCTCTGATTCCTCTGCTCCCTGGGACAGATAGCCGAGGTCGTCGAGGAGCAGGAAGTCGTAGCGGTCCAATCGGCGCAGCTGTCGCGGCAGGGCGAGGTCGCGCTTGGCTGCGAGCAGGTCCTGCACCAGTTGGTAAGCGGGGACGAAGAGCACGGACCTGCCTGACTCCACGAGGCGGTGTCCCACAGCGCAGAGGGCGTGCGTCTTGCCGGTGCCGGGCAGTCCGAAGGCCAGCACGTTGACGCCGCGCTCGACGAAGCTGCCGTTGGCCAGTTCATCCAGTTGCCGACGCAAGCTGAAGGACACACGCTCGTGCTCGAACGTCTCCCAGGTCTTGCCTGCGGGCAGCCTGGACTCCTTGCGCAGCCGGTCGGTGCGCCGCTGCCGACGGTTCTCGGCTTCCTGCTCCAACACCTCCAGGAAGGTGAACAGCGCGTCGCCGTGCCCCGCTGCGATGAAACGAGACACCGACTCTGCACCGATAGTGGGCAACCGGAACTGATGGCACAGTTCGGCGATCCGGTTCTGCATGGCGTTGACGTCTGCCATCAGGCCACCCCCGCCAGCAGGCCGTCGTAGACCTTGAGGTCCGGTTGCCCGGACAGCGAGAGCACCGGCGCCAGCGGCGGAGCCGGACTGGCCAGCGCCTTGACCGAGCCATAGTCGAATGGCTCTCCGGCCTCCAGCAGGAGGGCGAGGGCGGTCTCCACCGTGGACTCCATGGTGACCGCCGCGAGGTGGAGGATGCGCACGTATTCCACCTCAGCCCGCTCACCCCGCCATCCCTTCAGCGCATCGTAAGCGAGGCGGAACGTCATGGTGGGGAAGAGGTGCTCACGGAACCGGTAGCGCGCGAAAGCCCCCGGCTTGCGCACGAGGGAGTCGATGACGTGCCTGTAATCGACGCGGGCTTCCCGCTCGCCCCGCACCCGCTCCATGCGTTCCATCAGGTTGCCTCTGTAGAGCACCTCCACGGCGTCCGCGTACAACCGGACCTGCACTTCCTCCCCGATCAGGCGCGACGGCGCCGTGTAGGTCCGTCCAGCCGCCTGTATGGTGCTCCACTTGCGCACCCGGGCACGGTAGTTGACGTATTCCGGCACCGGCGCCGGCGGCAGCGGTTGCAGATGAAGACGTTCCACCTCCAGCTTCCCCGCCACCAGCCGGTTGCGCCGCTCAACCACCATTCTGACGAAGCACGCATACTCCTCCTTGGAGTCGAAGTCGCGACTCCCGCGCAGCATGAGTGCTTGATCCAGCGCGTCTTTCAACCGGTAGTGCGCCTGTTCGACGACGCCGTTCTCATTGCTGGCCCCCGGGTTGGAGCGCACGGACTCGAGCCCGTAGTGCTCCAGCAGCTCGGCGTAGGCGTTGTTCAGTGCCCGACCGCGGCTGCGCCTCAACTCGTGAGTGAGCGCCGAACTGTTGTCCGAGTGGATCACCTGCGGTGCGCCCCCGAGAGCCCGTAGCGCGGCTTGGAGTCCCTGCCTCAAGGCCATGAACGTCTCTCCGCTCACCACCTCGGCATAGCGCCAGCCCGAGTGGCTCAACACGAACTGGAACAACAGGTGACGGTGGGGCCGTCCGCCGATGGCCACCCGCAGGCCATTGCAGTGCGTGAAGTCGATCTGCGCCTCCCGCCCTGGCGGATGCTCTTGGGGAAAGTAGACCTCCCGCTCCGGACCATGAAGCGTCCGCCACTCGTGCAACCGGCGCTGCAGGGTGCGCAGCTGTGAAGCACTAAAGCGGCCAGGGTGGCGCTCTTCCAGCCACTCGATGATCGTCGTCGCCTTGAGTCTGCTGGCCGCCTCGCCCTCAAGCAGAGGCTCAATCTCTTCCGCCCATATCCCGTCGAACGGGTCGGTTCGCGTGCGCCAGTGCCGCTCCTGCGGCCTCTCTGACGGCAGCGGCCCTGCTTGCCACTTCCGTGCCGACCGCTCGCTCATCCCAGCCATAGCGGCCGCCCCCAGCTGAGTCTTTCCTTCTTTCTGCTTCTGCCTCATAAGCAACACCTGCTGATCTGTAATCACACCCGGTACCTCCGAGCGGATGTTGGCCTCTTCAGACCGGCAAGAGTAGTTGTCGCCTACCGGCAAAAGTGATTGTCGCTAATCAGCGGGTATTGGGAAGAAGCTGTTGGGCTTCAGCTGTTCCAAGTCCCAGGCCGGTTTGAAGGTGAAGTCCACCGAGACGCTCGGCCCTGACTTGCGCGCCCGCCACTGACCACTGCGCCACTTGGAGTACTGCCCGGCCTGCAACGCGCTGTGGGGCAGCACGAAGCCGATTACGCCCCCATCCTTCAGGTACAGGTCAACGCTACGGGCAAAGAACAGTCCAGCCACGTCCTAGTGGGTAGCGTAGCGTCCTCCGGCCCAGATACCGTAAGCGTTCCGGCTCAGGTTCAGCAACTCGTCCCGCAAGATGTCGGCGGTCTGGTTATAGTTGATCCAAGGCGGATTGCCGATCACCACGTCCACCTTGGAGCGGGACAGCACCACTGGGCGCACCATATTCCGGGCGTAGTAGGCCCAGATGTGGTTCCGCCCCTTGTCGTGGAGCCGCTTCATGGTTGCTATGGTGTTGTCCATGACTCGGCGCTCAACGGAGTCGTCGATGTTGTTGTCGGCCAGGGCCAGGAACGGGTCGTCTCCCCGCTCGATGGAGGCCGATACGTCCCCCATCAGGGCATCGAAGGCCTCAGCCCGTTCCACGAGGCTTGTGGGGAACACCAACTCGGTGTTCTCCTCATCCTCTACCCGGACCGTGACGTTGTGCTCGGCGAACATATCTCCGGTGCGAAAGCGCAGTTGCAGGGCGTCGCCCAGGTAGACAGGGATGGACAGGGATGCGTCGAACTCGGCGGAGCTGGCGGCATTGATGGCAGGACGGGCGGCCAACGTCCAGGCGGACCGGGCAAGGTGCACCGCCACGGGGTGAACGTCGATGCCGGTTACCGCCTCTCGCAGCCTGTTGAGGACTTCCCCTGGGTTCCAGTTGGCTGCATTGGCGGCGGCGATGAAGTGGGACACCGCCTCGGCCACGAAGGTGCCGGAGCCGCAGGCCGGATCCAGCACGCGCTGACTCAGCGGGTCGTCCACCAGCTCTCGCATCATGGCGCGGACCAGCCATGCGGGGGTGTAGTATTCGCCCAGCTGCCGCCGTTCCTCCGGCGGGATGACCGACTCGTACAGGGTTGCGGCGGTGTCCGGCGGGGCCTCGGCCCAGTCGAACCGGGCCACGCGGCGGGCCAGGGTTTGCAGCAGCGGCTTGCCGCCGACCTCGTTGGGCCATGCGAAGAAGTCCGACTCCAGCACCCCCTGCAACCCGGTGGCGCGGTACAACTCCCGGCCTTGGAGAAGGTCGGCAGGGTCGGTCTCGGCCAAGCGGCGTATGTCGATGCCAAAGGAGGCCTGTACCACCATGCCGATGACGGCGCTCAGGTAGGTGTGCCGGACGAACAGATCGTCCATCTCCTCCGGGCCGACGCCGACCTTGGCCAGTCGCGCTTGAGCCTCGGCACTCATCCCCTCCGTGGTGTAGGCAATCTCCCCCAGGGCGGTGCGCAGCAGGTCGTACCACAACCGCCGTTTGATCCGGATGGTTCCAAGGTCGGCGTTCTCTTCGTAGAGGGTCTTAAGAGCAGCGATGTCGCGCTGGTAGGAGGGGCTTTCCGGGCCGAAATGCCCGGCGATTCCCTCTCTATCGGGACTCTCTCCCTCCAGCGATACCAGGGCCGAATCCCGCAGCCACTCGTAGAGGGCGATCCAGCGGTCCGGCTCCTCCAGCGTGAGGGCGTAGGGCAAGGCCATCTTGACCGGCCCGGCGTTGGGCCAGCGCAACAACCACCGCTTGCCGTCGGTGAGTACGCCCATCCGAACCCGACCCTGTCCCGCCGACTGGGTCAGATAGTCGTCCAGTTGCTCGACGTACTGCGGGTTGGGTGCGCCACCGGAAGCCGTTCCGATGCGCCGCTTGAACTCGATGAAGGTGTCCAGCGCGGTCAGGTCAACAGCGCGACGGGAAGCATCCGCGGGAGGATTCTCCTCAACCATCTCCTCGCTGCGGACCAGACCGGTGACGATGAGGAAGTCCCGTACCGCGCTGGTGATGTTCGCCTCTGGCTCGCCATTGTTGTACCGTCGCAGGATCTCAGCGGCGGCGTTGCGGTATTTGGGGTCGTCTATGTCGATGTGGATTGCCAAAGTCGTCCCCAGTTCGCTCAGGTTTACAGATGGCGAACAGCCAGGGCTACTCTTCCCCGTCCGCGAGGATGGAATGTTCCCATTCCCCGACGCGGGCGGGATCCAGCCTGTTAACGTCCTCCAGGCTGTCGAAGTCGGTGTCCGCCGAGATGATGCGGCCAGTTCCCAAGCGCTGCATCACCGCCGCGTGCACGAGATCACGGGCGCTCACACCAGGATGGCGATCCGCTAGCCCGGACGCTGCGAGCACGTCCTCCGCATGGACGGGTTCGATCCGGCCATGCATGGCCTCGGCGAAGGCCCGAAGTACCTTTCGCCCCAACTCCCAGCGTCCCAAGGCCAGGTAGCGGTGCAGCAGTTCCTGGAGGACCTCGGAGTCGGTTAGGAAGGGCCGCGGGTCCTCGGCCACACTGCGGAGAATCCGGGCGCACGGCTCCTTGAGGGGATGGTTCCCGCCTGCGGCGTAGATGGGGACGTTGGCGTCAATGAAGACCGCCGGGTTCATGGGCGGCCTCCAGTTCGCGCGAGAGGGTGTCGGGGTCGGGCGGGTCTTCCACGTTCAACCCAATCAGCCGTTCAATCGCCTCTTTGCGGCGGCTGCGCAGGATGTCTTCGTACGCCCCATCGATGAGGCTGCGCACGACGTCGGAGATGGCCGCTCCCTTCTCTTGGGCCAATTCCTCCAGCCGCCGCCGGTGCTCGACATCCAACCGTACGTCTATCCTATTGGTCATATCGCCTCTCCAACCGGTGCTATGCGTACGGAGGATATTATCCGGCGCACCAAGCCCTGAAGTCAACTCAGGACAGCCTTAGCGCCGAGACACCGTTTGGGTGGCCTTAGTGCCGTCTACCGCCCGGACTCATTATTCAGAACCCTCGTAGTTCACTAGGCATCATCTTCCATCATGGAACCTGTCGTGTAGGCCCTATAGAACACACCACCACCAACAGCCCCACCTGTGATCACCGCTGGCAACAGGAGCAGGTATCCTTCTGCACCCCACGACGCAAGTGCGAACAGCGTGGCCAAGGCGACCCCTCCGGCAAGGACTAAACAGCCCGTGACGACTTTCTCACGCTTGGAAATGAAACGCGTCCTCTTGAAGTCTTGAACGCTGTCCGTCTGCGTTGTGGTACGAGTCTCCGCCCTGAATTCATTTTGTGATATTCGTCTTCTTGGTGGCGTCAATTGTCTCTGCGGAACCAAACGAGCGTATCTTGCCCGGAACTCATCATCGGTCTGCAATCCCTTGCGCTGATTACATGGTCGACAGATCACCTGTAGGTTGCTCTCATCGTTGGAACCGCCACGAACGACCGGAATGATATGGTCAATGTCCATGCTAGAGGCGATTCGACGATTCCCACAATAGACACAAGTATTGTTCTGGCGCCTCATCAACCGTTGCTTCAACCCCTTCGGCCAAGTAACCCGATCGGTGGGTCGAATCCGTCGCTCATTGGACCGGGTGAGCAGCATCGCCCGGATCGACACATCCGCTAGCCACAATGCGACAATTGCGACCCATGTCGCAACCGTCCGCAGTTTTTCCTTAACATCTGTTCCTCGTCGTTTCATTGGACGACACGCAGTCCCTGTTCATGAGTGGCTTAGGGCGCAGTTCTACATCTTCAACGTGAACCTTGTAGTGAAAGTTCTTGATTTTGTCAAGTCTGGTGGGCCGGAGCGTACCGTATTGCGAACTTTTCGGTGGGAGGTCCTGCTGTAAGGAGTCCAGTTTGGTGGTCCACACCCACTGGCGGAGCCATTCAACGCGCTGAGGACGTTCAGGAATCGATCTTGCCCAGTATGTAGAAGGAGCTGAATCTACGGCAACCCATAGAGCGAGTCAGGTAGCCGACGAGAACGGCGTTCTTCCCCGACGTGGTGACCATCAATCGGTAGAGGGCTATTCGGCGGATGACCGTGATGTCTTAAAGTTCCTCTCCGCGTTGCCATTGCCGAAGCAGACCCCAAGAGGGCTAAAGGCCCATCCACATCTCGAAGATGGTTCTGCCTACCGTCCACTCTGGCCCATGTGGCAGGACCAATACCGGTCGCTTGCGCGCACGGGTGATCGCCACGTTCAAGAGACGGCAAGGACAATGTCCAGCAAGGCAAGCCATCTTGTCGTTCCTGCACTCGTCATTGTCGTGACCTCCTATCTTTTCTTTGCTTCGCGCAGAGCGTCCGGGGAAGAAGGCGCGCCCCTGGCGCCGTTTCCGCCAGCTGAGGGCGCGTGGCTTCAGCAGAAGGGCAGGTCGCCAAGGTCAGAAAAATAAGATCTGCTCATCACCCGGACTTCCAGGCTGCGTGGCACGCACCCGCTCAACTCGTTCCCGCCGAGGGACAGCTTTTTCAGGTTGAAGAGGCTGCCCAGCTCCGGCGGCAGCTCCCCGCTCAACTCGTTGTAGCTGAGGTCCAGCGCTTCCAGGTTGGAGAGGCTGCCCAGCTCCGGCGGTATCTCCCCGCTCAACTGGTTTCTGTCGAGTTCCAGCGTTTTCAGGTTGGAGAGGCTGCCCAGCTCCGGCGGTATCTCCCCGCTCAACTCGTTGCCGCTGAGGTCCAGCCATTCCAGGTTGGCGAGACTGCCCAGCTCCGGCGGTATCTCCCCGCTCAACTGATTGCGGTTGAGATACAGCACTATCAGGTTGGCGAGGCTGCCCAGCTCTGCCAGTATCTCCCCGCTCAACTCGTTGTAGCCGAGGTTCAGCCGTTCCAGGTTGGCGAGGCTGGCCAGCTCCGGCGGCAGTTCCCCGCTCAACTGATTGGCTTGGAAGTCCAGCGAGGCCAGGTTGGCGAGGCTGCCCAGCTCCGGCGGTATCTCCCCGCTCAACTCGTTGCCGCTGAGGTCCAGCCATTCCAGGTTGGCGAGACTGCCCAGCTCCGGCGGTATCTCCCCGCTCAACTGATTGCGGTTGAGATACAGCACTATCAGGTTGGCGAGGCTGCCCAGCTCCGGCGGTATCTCCCCGCTCAAATCGTTGCCGCTGAGGTTCAGCGTTTCCAGGTTGGCGAGGCTGCCCAGCTCCGCCGGTATCTCCCCGCTCAAGTCGTTGGAGATGAGGTTCAGCCATTCCAGGTTGGCGAGGCTGCCCAGCTCCGGCGGTATCTCCCCGCTCAACTGATTGTCGTTGAGGTACAGCTGTTCCAGATTGGCGAGGCTGCCCAGCTCCGGCGGAATCTCCCCGCTCAACTGATTGTCGTTGAGGTACAGCTGTTCCAGATTGGCGAGGCTGCCCAGCTCCGACGGAATCTCCCCGCTCAAATCGTTGGAGATGAGGTTCAGCGTTTCCAGGTTGGCGAGGCTGCCCAGCTCCGGCGGTATCTCCCCGCTCAAATCGTTGCCGCTGAGGTTCAGCGTTTCCAGGTTGGCGAGGCTGCCCAGCTCCGGCGGTATCTCCCCGCTCAAATCGTTGCCGCTGAGGTTCAGCGCTTCCAAGTTGGAAAGGTTGCCCAGCTCCGCCGGTATCTCCCCGCGAAACCGGTTGTCGTCGAGGTCCAGTTCTGTGACTCGACCGTTGACGTCAGTGTCGACGCCGTACCATTCGCCCAGGGGCGCGTCACTCAGCCAGTTTGTATTGCGTTTCCAGTTCGCACTGTCGGTGGCGATGAAGAGGGCAACCAGCGCCTCCCAGTCCGTTTCGATCGAGGTCGGCCCAATGGTGAGCAGTGGCGCTTTGGTAGCCGTCGGTCGCGGCGCAGCGGTGGCCGTGGGCGCGTCCCCCGGCATGGGGGTGGAAGCTGCCGCTTCCGTCGCGGGCGTGGACGCGGCCTCCGTCCGGGGCGTCGCGGTCCGCTCTCCGTCGGCGTCCGGTGCATCGGAGCCGCAGGCCATGAGGACTGCGGGCAGCGCCAACGCAAGGACAATGCCCAGCAGGGTCAGCCATCTCGCCGGTCCTGTACTCGCCATCATCGTGACCTCCTATCTCTGCTTAGCGCAGACCTCTACGGGCAATAGCCGTCCAGGTTATCCGGCAGCCAAACGACTAAGCGGCTACGTTTCAAACTGGCCGGAATGCATCCGCTCAACTGGTTGTATCCGAGGTCCAGCGTCATCAGGTTGGCGAGGCTGCCCAGCTCCGGCGGAATCTCCCCACTCAACTGGTTGCTGTTGAGGTACAGCCCTAGCAGGTTGGCGAGCTTGCCCAGCTCCGGCGGTATCTCTCCGCTCAACTCGTTGCCGCTGAGGTCCAGCCGTTTCAGGTTGGCGAGATTGCCCAGCTCCGGCGGTATCCCCCCGCTCAACTGGTTTAAGGGGAACTCCAGCTGTATCAGGTTTGCGAGGCTGCCCAGCTCCAGCGGTATCTCCCCGCTCAAACCGTTGTTGTTGAGGTACAGCCCTTTCAGGTTGGCGAGCTTGCCCAGCTCCGGCGGTATCTCCCCGCTCAAATAGTTGCCGCTGAGGTACAGCCGTATCAGGTTGGAGAGGCTGCCCAGCTCCGGCGGTATCTCCCCGCTCAACTCGTTGGCGCGGAGGTCCAGCCGCCAACCCAGGTTGGCGAGGCGGCCCAGCTCCGGCGGTATCTCCCCGCTCAACTCGTTGTGGTGGAGATCCAGCAGTGTCAGGTTGGCGAGGCGGCCCAGCTCCGGCGGTATCTCCCCGCTCAACTCGTTGCCGCTGAGGTACAGCCGTATCAGGTTGGAGAGGCTGCCCAGCTCCGGCGGTATCTCCCCGTTCAACTGATTGTCGTCGAGGCGCAGCGTGTGCAGGTTGGCGAGGCTGCTCAGCTCCCGCGGTATCTCCCCGCTCAAATAGTTGTCGTAGAGGTACAGCCCTTCCAGGTTGGGGAGGCTGCCCAGCTCCGGCGGTATCTCCCCTCTCAACCGGTTGTCGTCGATGAACAGCTGAGTGACTCGGCCTTCGTCGTTGGTGGTGACGCCGTACCATTCGCCCAGGGGCGCGTCACTCAGCCAGTTTGTATAGCTATTCCAGTTCGGACCGTCGGTGGCGATGTAGAGGGCAACCAGCGCCTCCCGGTCCGTTTTGGCGGAGCCGGAGGTCCGCCCAATGCTGCGCAGCGGCGCTGTCGCCGCCGTAGATCGCGGCTCAGCGGTGGCCGCGTCCCCGTCCCCGGTCTCCGTGGCCTCCGTCCGGGGCGTCGCGGTCCGCTCTCCGTCGGCGTCCGGCTCATCGCCGCCGCAGGCCGCGAGCGCTGCCGTAAGGGCCAGGGCAAGGAGAATGCCCAGCAGGGTCAGCCATCTCGTCGTTCCTGTACTCGCCATGATCGTGACCTCCTATCTTTGCTTCGCGCAGAGCGTCCGGGGAAGAAGGAGCGCCTTCTCCTGTAAGACGGGCTGGAGCCGGTGAGAGAACTCTAAGCTTAGGGTTGTAACGGACAAGAGGCATAGTTGCCCTATCCGTTATCCTGCACACTGAACTCCCCTATCCAGCGCAGGTTTTCAACGCCTGGGCCTGCCGCTCGGTAAAACCTCTGGCCGGCGGTCCACAGCTCGCAATCGAGACTCTCAGCCAGCGCCAGGTAGTGGGCGTCGTAGACTGCGCCTTGCTTGAGCTGGCCGGCCAACTCGAGCGCCCTGCGATGAAGATTGGGCGGCTGATGCAGTTCGAGACGCGACGACAGCAGACTACCGATGAGATCGGCAGCCGCCTCGACACTTAGCTCGCCCTGTGTTATTCGCCTATGGAGAGCGTTAGCCACCTCAAAGGGCATCAGATAAGGAGCCGCTGGCCTGATATCTTGACTATCCCAAACCCGAAGAATTGCCAGGGCCTTGTCGGTGTGCTCCTCCCTCACCAGCCACTTGAATGCCACGCTTGCATCAACGACGACGAACTCGCTCATGCCCAGTTCTCGATCTGGGCGTCCCTGATCTCGCGGGCCTCTCGGATGTAGTCAGCCCCGCTTCCAGACAGCACCCTATCTCCAAAGTACTTCTCTTGGAGCGCTTCGAACCGCTCCGCGTCAGAGAGGGAGGAGGGCAGACCCGTTAGGCCGTTGGCTTCGTCCTTTGTCAACTCCCGGTCGATGGCGGTCCGGCAATACAGGCGCATGCTGACGCCTTTGAGCGCGGCGATGACCTTCAGGCGCCGCTGAAAGGCGGGGTCTAAGTCCAGGGTGAGTCTCTTCTTCTTGGCTTCCATCGCCTGCCCCTCCCGAAGGTGATTTGTCTGAAGCCAGAATAGGGCAAACACAGCAAGAGAGTCTATAGCCCATCGGAAAGCGGGCAACAAAAAGGGGCCGCATATATGGACAGGCGGTTGGTCTGATTGTCCCATGCCGGAATCAAGATGCAAGGGCCGGATGCATGGGCAGCTAGGGGAGGGCATCGCTCCATAAACGATGCCCTCCCCTTCCATGACGGCCTAGCGCCCCGCGCCGACCAACTCCTCCTCCCGCTCCTGTTCCACGGTCAGCGCCCACTCGAACATCGAGAGGGTTGCGGGCTGGGGCTTGCTCGTGCGGCCCTTGGGCTTGACCGGCTCCTCGGCCATGAACTCCGCCCAGGAGAACAGCGACTGCTGCGGCTCCGGGGCCTCGTCGCTGTGGCCGTTCCCGTTGACCTCGACGGCTGCGTGTCCGTTCCCGTTGGCGTGGCGACCGGTGTCCAGGACCAGCTCGACCGTCGGCCCGATGCCGCCTGCGTGGTGGCCGTTGCCGTTGACCTCGACGGCCTCCGGCTCGACCTCCACCGGCTTCCAGCCGTCGTCCACCAGGTACTCCTCGGCGCTGGCCTCGGCGTCCCTGGCCTGGGCGAAGACCGCCTCCACCGTCTCCGTCTCGTCCTCCTCCTCGTCGCCGCTGACGATCCTGCGGGCCAGCGCCATCATCAAATCGTCGCCGTCGTCGCCGTATGCGGCCAGCCCGTCCTCCGGCAGCTCGCCCTCGACGGCGAGGGAACTTTGCAGCTTCTTCGCCACCAGCTTCAGCGCGTCGGCCTGGAGGGTGTTTCGGTAGGACATGAACACCACCTTCACCGGGCGGGTCTGCCCGATGCGCCACGACCGCCGTGACGCCTGCCGCATTACGTAGACGCTGTAATCAGTTTCGTACCAGATCAGCGTTGGGAAGTCGATCAAGTCCAACCCCGTCTGCACCAGCCTGGGGTGGCATATCATCACGTCGATGCCCTGCTTCACCCTGTCCGCCACCCACGCCTCCCGCCGTTCCGGGGCAACGGCGTCGGCCTTCATCACCGCCACCCGGAACCCGTGCCGGGTGAGGATGTCCTCCATCCGCTCGGTGATGTCCCTGGTGCCGGTGTGCGTGGCGTAGACCAGCACCCTGCGGCCCTCCATCCGCTCCGCCGCCACCATGTCGATGAGGGCCTTCTCCTTGGGGTACAGCTTCTCCTCCGACAGGGGCGGCACCTGGACGATGACGTCGCCGCTCCTGGGGTCGAAGACCGTCTCCCCCCTGGTGCAGCCGTCAGGGTAGGCCAGCAGGGTTTGTAGGTAGGTCGCCAGCAGCCGCTTCGAGCCAGCCTTGAGAGCCTCAGCCAGCTTCAGCCGCAGCTCCTCGTACACGGTGTTGTAGGCGCTGCGCTGGGAGTAGCCCGTCGCGTCCTCCTCCGAGTCCATGCTGGACAGCATCACCTGCTCCTCGTATGGGGGCAGCCCGGAGGCCACGTCCGCGAGGCGCAGGAAGACGGTGTTCCCGATTATGTGGAACAGGGCGGAGGGAACCAGTCCCGGCCTCTCCCTGACCACCTTGCGGTACTTGCGCCGCCTGCTGAACCTCCCGTCCTCCACCGAGTCGTCGTCGGGCTTGCCGACGGTGTGCTCCTCGAAGCCGTACCGCTGTATCCAGCGGTGCTCGTCGGAGCGTCCGAAGTCCGTCCTGAGCTCCGGGCTGAACCTGTAGAGCAGGTGAAAGAGCGTGCTCGAATAGCCGCCCATCAGAGTCCCGGACAGGCTGAGGGACTTGCCACAGACGTCGGCTAGGACGCCGGCGGCGATGCCCTGGGCCGAGCCGCGCCCCTTGTACTCGTGCACCTCGTCCCCGACCAGCAGGTCAAAGAACCCCTTCATGTGGTGCTTCACGTAGTCGGCCAAAGGGTAGCGGGCGGGGCCGGACCTGTCCGCCTGCCAGAGGGGGGAGCCGCAGCCGGCGCAGGTGTGCTTGCGGCGGTTCAGGTCCTCGTCGGTGAGGGGAACGCCGTCCTTGTCCACGATCTGGGCCGTGCAGCCGGGGCAGCAGGGCACCCGGAACGGCTCGCCCGTCTCCTCGTCCCGCAACAGCCTGCCCCTGGAGGTGGCCCACCGCTCGATGACGGCGGGCATCCAGCGGTAGGACAGCTTGGCCTTCTCACGGCTCATCACCGCGAACAGGGGGCCGGAGCCGACGGAGAGGCGCAGCCGCTCCAGGTCGGTGATGGACTTGACGACGACGGCGCGTGCGCCGGGCACCGTCATCTCCACCTCCCGCTTCCACTTGGGCACCAGGTGGGGCGGGCAGAGGACCAGGACCCGCTTGAAGCCCGCCAGATGTGCGGCGGCGGCGGCGAGTAAGGTAGGCCGCCGGCGAGTTACCCCGCGTTAGCGGAGCACTTTTCCGTCGGCCCCCTTCCGAACCGGACGTGCGGCTTTCACCGCATCCGGCTCTCCAGTGTCGATGTGGGTAGTGTCAGTAAAAGCAAATACCGCGCCGGGAGGCGCGGTACGTGGGGTTGTGGGTCGTTAGGCAGTCAGCCAGTTGGGAAACAAAACCCATGGCTGTACGGTTCTACGCGGTACGAGACGGTGACATCGGTCGGGGTGGTTATTTCACCTTGATGACCATAGTGCTGGACTATTAGGGTCCAGATGCCCGACTCTTCGGTCGCTCCGTGGGCGCGAAAGTCGTCCTTCCTGCCCCAAGCGGCAGTATGGTCTACCCAACCGTCTATTTCCCCGTCAGGCCTGTCGCTAGCGTCAAGGTATAGCACACTCACGTCTTTGGAGGAGACCAGATGGAATATCACTTGCTCGCACTTCTCAAGGGGGATGTCCACGAGGTGAACGTCTAGCCACTTCACGGAGAAAGTGACCGTCTCCTCCCATTCCGGCACCCTTGTTGCGCTAGTGGCATCGGGGGTGCTGGTGCTGGGCACCCTCGTTGCGCTAGTGGCATCGGGGGTGCTGGTGCTGGACGGGCCGCCACAGGCGGTCAGGGCCAGGGCTAGCGCAGCCAGACCAAGCAGCAGGACGAGGATGGGCCATTGACGGCCCTGGGCCTGCTGCGGGGAGCGTTGCCTATTCGTATGCTCGGATTCAGAAGTCACGCGCTATCCACCCTGTGCAATGGTAACTGGCATTATACCAGAGTACGGCGGAGATGTCAGTTACCAGAGCGTGAACTCTGGTGGGACTAACGGTATCCGTACCGTGACTATGTACCTGCTGGGGAAACGTTGCTGGGGCCTCGTTTGTCCGAGTCGTGACACTACCTACTGTTGCTTGCGCGGATTACTTGCGCCCGTGGTGGATGTCCACGTGACACGTCCGGCAGACCACGAGGGTCTTGCGTTTTCGCGCCGCCATGAGTTGTACCCACTTGGGCTTTTCCCGTTGGCCTTTCACGTTCAGGTCGCGAAGTGCGCGGATGTGGTGAACTTCTACGTCCACAGCCGACCCGCACATCTCGCACTCGTCCGCTTCGAGCCGTTTGATAAGCTCGTTGCGGCCGCTCCTGTACCGTTGGGGCTGTTGGTCTACGAGGACGGCCTGCCGTTGCCGTTTCAGGGGGATGCCACCGAAATATGCCACGCGAGGTGGCTTGCCGTTGTCCCGTTGCCTGACGACCTTGAGACAGACGCGCGGCCCGTGCTCGGTTTCCACGACGCTCTTGTACTGGCGTCGCATCTTCCGTGCGGTGGACTTGTGCTTTGCCGCAAGGGTCCGTGTCAACGACATCTCCATGACCGATTGCAGTCGCCCGAAATGGGAGACGTTGGAGGCCAGGAGGTAGTAGTTGACGACGCCCCGGAACTCCGACTGGTACTGTGCCACGATTCCGAAATCTTCATCGTGGAGTAGGTAACTGCGGTGTGCCGGTTTGCCTTTGCGCATGTAGGCTTGGCAGTGTTGTTCGATGACTTTGGCGGGGACCCGCAATCCAATTTGGCCGTTGACCCTGCGCCGACCGTTGCGGTCAAACTGGTCGTTGGCCTGTTGGTTCACGAGTTCGTAGCCGAGGAACCGCGCCGCCTGGCTGGTGGCGTGGGTTATGAGAGTTTTCTCCCTGGATAGCTCCAGCTTGAGCGAGTCGCGCAGGAATGTCTCCAAGGACTCTTTCACCTGTTGGGCTTCGACCTTTGGCCCGATGAAACCCAGCACGAAGTCGTCCGCGTAGCGCACGTACCGTAACCGGCGGTAGCCGGGGTCGTAGGGGTCGCGTGACGGCAGTTGTTGCATTTGCTTGCGCAGTTGCAGTGCCTCGGCGTGGTTCCCCCGCTTCCTCTGGCGGGCCGCTTGGTTCAGCAACCGTGTGTACTCGCGGTTGTCTCTCCGCTCTGTGCCTCGGGTGTGGGCTGGTATCAGCACGTTCTCGACAAACTTGTCCAACCGGTCTAGGTAGATGTTGGCGAGGAGAGGGCTGACGATGCCGCCTTGCGGTGTCCCGCTCAGCGTGCGACCGTATTGCCAATCCTCAACGTAGCCTGCTTTCAGTAGGTACTTGAGCAGGCGTAGGAATCGGTTGTCGTGGAGTTTCTCGCCGAGCACCGACAACATGACCTCGTGGTCGATGTTGTCGAAGCACCCTTTGATGTCGCCCTCGACGAACCAGCGGACACCAGACCAGTAGTCCACCACGTTGCTCAAGGCGGTGTGGCAACCCCGGTCGGGCCGAAAGCCGTGGGAGCGGTCGGAAAACTGCGGCTCGTAGTAGGCTTCCAGAATCATCCGGATGACCTCTTGCAACAGCTTGTCCGGCCCCGTCGGTATGCCCAGGGCGCGGGTCGTGCCGTTAGGCTTGGGAATGTTGACCCGTCGCACCGGCGTCCACCGGAACCGCTCGTAGCGCAAGGCTTCGATGATGCGGTCGATTTTCGCCAGTGACATACCATCCATGGTCTCTGCGGTGACGCCCTTGGTCGTGGCTCCCTGGTTGGAAGCGATACGACCGTAGGCCCGCAGGTAAAGGCTCCGGTTGTAAAGCAGCCGATAGATGTTCTCCAGCGGCAATCCTCGTTCTCCGCGTTCGCGTATGACGTTTAGTACAGTTTCGGCGTTTTGCATTCTGCATACCTCTCTGTGTTGTGCGTCGTTGACACCTGTCCTCCTTCGCCATGTGGACGGCTTTCCCGTCCTCGGACTACTACGAGGACTCCGTGACCATAGGGGTCTCCCCCCGTAGGCCATCCCGCGTTCCGTTGACATAGGACGTTCTAGCGCGACTGTAGGTGCCCCGTTCGTTCCCTTGAATTGACCGCATCGGTCATCGTCCACTCATCGGAGTTGCATTGGTACCTTCATCGTACCGAGGCAATGAGCGGCGCCGGGTTACAAGCGTTCTACCGGCGGGTGGCAAGAACACCAACTGGGAACTGGGGTTCAGGCAATCAAGCTTTCACCGTATCGCGCGGGCCTTGCGGAACCAGTCCTACAACGCTTTGGGACTGTAGCCGCTTTACCGACATGCTGCTTTCCCCCTAGGCTTTTGCTTCGAGGTGGGTCGGTTGGCCCAAGAACTTTCTCCGAGTTCTTCCCGACTGAGCCGGGTATCCTATGCCGCGTTACGCGGCGCACTGAAGGTCTTGCCGGTGCCCATCTCGCCGACGACGGTGGTGCCCCGGTGGGCTTCGAGGGAGAGGGCCGCGCCCCGTATGGCGTCGGCCTGCGCCCCCAGGGGCTTGCGGAGCAGGCGGGGGAGTCTGTGGCCGTTCTCCGAGGGCCGGTAGAGGGGCGGGTAGGACTCCACCACCCGCTGAGCGATGGCGTCCTTGAATGTGTCGATGAACTGTCCGAGGTTCATGTCTTTCTCCTTCCTTTATGAGAGTGCTTGGGGTTGGGCGATAGGCGATGCCCCGCCAGTCGATGGGACCAACGGGGCCTCGTGAGCGGCTCGTGTGAGCCGTCTATGCTGCGTTCGGAAGGGACTTCCGCCGGTGCACGTCGTCGTAGCACCTGCCCTTCAGGTGGTAGGACTTCACCGGGGTGGAGACCGCCCGTCCGCCGATGATGTCCACCGAGGCGGTCTGCATGGCGGGTTCGCCGGGGGCGATGGGCTGCCCGCAGCGGCAGCAGGCTTCCAGCGTCATGGTTATCTGCATCTTCACGACCTTCCTTCCTTTATAAGGGTGTTGCGTCCAGACGAAGCGAGGCCCCGCCGTTTCCCCGTAGAGGGATGGCGGGGCCTTGTGGCGCGGCTCTTGGGGCGAGCCGTCTATGCTGCGATGTCGGTGATCTCTCCGTCGTGCAGGTCCAGGGCGACCACCGTGGTCTTGAGCTTCTCCCGGTGGACCTCCTTCTCGGGGCTGTCCTCGACCATGACCATCTCCTTGCTGGTGCGGCCCTTGACAAGGATGCGCCGCCCCTCCGCCTCCAGGCAGAGGTTGTCCAAGAAGCCCGCCGCCACCAGCATCGCCATGTGGCCCCTTCGCAGGGGCATCAGCGGGCGGGTGCGGGTGTCCCTGGCGGGCCAGAGGGTGTCGGTTATCTCCGTGCTCGTCCACAGCCCCGACCGCCTGGCCTCGGCAGCAGCCGCGACGGGATCGACGGTGCGGGTGGTGAACAGGATGTCGCCGCTGGGCGTGGTCTTCGGCGTGAACGGCGGGTACTGTTCGGGGCGCATCGGCTCCGGCTCTCCCACCGCCCACTCCACCGCCCACTCCAGCGCCATGCTCTCGCCGTGGGCGTCGGGAACGGGGTCGACCTTCCGGTAGGCCATCAACACCACCTGGTCGAAGACCTCTCGCTCCGGGTGCGGGAAGGCCCAGCACCGCATCCGCCCGTAGTGGGTGGAGAGGTAGCGGGCCGAGACCGCGAGGCGCTGCCTGGGGACGATGAACACCAGCAGCCCGCCCTCGGCCAAGTAGCGCGTGGTCTGGGTCAGGAAGGCGTGCTCCGTCCGCTTGTCTTCCGAGTCATGGTCATACGGCGGATTCAAAAGGAGCAGCCCGAAGGCCCCGTTCGCTATCGACGTGGCGAACAGGTCGGAGGCCAGGGCGTGGCCGAGCCGCTTCTCCGCCTCCTCCGCCCGGTCCCGGTGCAGCTCGACGCCGTAGGTCTCGATGGGGATGGCGTTGGGCACGTCCAGCCGCTGGGCCAGCTGCGCCAGCGCCTCCCCTGCCCCGCAGCAGGGGTCGAGGATGCGGAGGGTCTCCCGGTCCCTGTGGTAGTAGCCGGGGGGGGTGTGAATCAGCTCCGCGAGCAGGTCAACGACCCGCTCCGGCGTGGGGTAAAACCCGCCTTTTGCCTGTGCTGCAAGTCTCATGTCGTCTCTCCTTTCTCTGTGTCGTCTGTCGTGTCCGTTGACGGCCCGAACCGGCAGGGTCCGGGGTTGCAGAAGTGGCAGTCCCTTCTCGCCCTGGGGGGCGGCACGTAGTCCTCGACGGTCGCCGCCTGGAAGATCACCTGGATGCCGCACGAGCCGCAGTGGTAGGTCTCTCCGGTTTGGATGTCCCTGTCAGGCTCCTCGACCTGCGCGAACCGCTCGTCGCAGTGGGGGCAGGTGAAGAACAGCGTCTGTTCCGTTGGCATGGTCTCCTCTCCTTTCCTGTGTGTTGCGCCGCCTCAGGCGGCGATTGCCATGTCCCTGTGGCCGGTCTGCACCCCGACCACCTCTCCGACGCCCACGTTGCGCTGGTAGCAGAGCACCTGGTGGGTGTTCAAGCTCTTCGCGCACGCGGTGCAGAAGGCGGTGATGAGCTCGGCGTGGTTGGAGACGGTCATCCGTCGCACCAGCACGGAGCCGCCCTGGGGCAGGGTGTGGCGGTAGAGCATGACCGAGGGGTCCCGCTTCTCCGCTTCCGTGGCGGGCCGGTAGAAGTGGGGTTGGCCTGAGCTTGTCAGGTGCGTGGTGTGGTCGTGCTTGCAGTAGCGGCAGGTCGTCCCGTCAGGGGAGAAGCGCCGCCAGGCGCTCCCGTTCCGGTTCTGCCTGCGCTTGTTCTTGCGCTTGGCCGTCTTCAGCATCCTATCCATCGGAAACCTCCTCAGTGGGCAGGGTGAGCCTGCCCGACGCCACGGCGTCGGAGAGGTCTTCCCGGAGCTTGTCGGCCTTGGGGGAGCACCGGTAGGCGGAGACGCCCACCGACTGGAGGGGGACAATCTCCCCTTCGTCCAGGCCCCTCCGCCAGAGCCAGTCCGCCCAGGTGCTGTGCAGGGGAAGCGGGCTGCGCTTGTCGAGGAAGCGGTGGTGGAGCGCAGGGGCCTCATCCTCGGCCTGCGCCAGCAGGAGGAAGCTGTCCTTCTCGAATCCGTACTCGGCGGTTTTGGTGTCGGGTAGGCCGCCGGCGAGTTACTCCGTGTTAGCGGAGCACTTTTCCGTCGGCCCCCCTCCGAACCGGACGTGCCACTTTCGCGGCATCCGGCTCTCCGGTGTCGGTACAGTTGGTAGTGTCGTGGGATGTGTGCCTGTGGCACCGTCCGCTTGCGTGAGGGGCCGTCAGGCTGCGAGCAGCCTGCTAACGAGGGGAGTAAGCGTTGGCGATGTGGGTGTACCCGGTGTCGGTCGCGTTGACATTGGAGTCGATCGTGACATTCGTGGGGTATCCGAACTCACTGTTGTAGCTCACGGTAACCTGCTCTACCTCGTTGGTGATGGCGTGCTGGATATCGTCGAACAAGCTGTCGATGGTGGGGTAGCTGGGTCCGCCGTCCCACCGCACAGGTGGCTCACCGGACTCTCCGTAGAAACCGGATTCTGCGTAGACGACTGACTCGATATCCCCGTTCGTGACAGTGATCTTGACGGTCTGTCGCGAGCAGTGGAAGCAGATTGCCTTGTACTCATACGTGTAGTCGGGTGAACCGGTCTGCTCCCACAAAGTACGGTGCTTGTCCAATTCGACCTGGGCCCGGGCAAGCACAGCCTCTGGCTGGGCCCGGGCAAGCACAGCCTCTGGGTCTGCATTGTTGCAGGCCAGGACTGCGGTTAGGAGGATTCCGGCAAGGGCCGGAATCACGAGCACGAGTTTAGTGTGCACGCTTTCTGAGCCTCCGATGCTCTTCCGGTATACAGGTCTACTGTGGCCCATTTTACCACCGGCCAATCAGTTGGCGAAACGGCGTTGAGGCGTTTACGGTTGGAACACTACTTATCTGTTGCAACGTTGGTACTCAGGCTGCCTGTACGCTCTGCTTCAGCGGTCGTCCGGCATGGATGTCCGCATGGCATGGCGAACAGACCACGAGCGTCTTGCGACGCCGCGCTGCCATGACCTCCATCCAGGCGGGCGGTTTGGCCCGCCCTTTCCGTCGCAGGTCTTTCAAAGCCCGTACGTGGTGCACCTGAACCTTGACCGTTGAGCCGCAAAGCTCGCAGGTGTCGGCCAACAAGCGCTCGACAAGCTCGGTTCGACCGTTGAGGATTGGAGGTGGTGTGTCAACTAGGGTGGCCCTAGTATCCCGCGCCAGGGAGATGCCTCCCCAATGCGCCACTAGCGGAGCTTGACCTGGACGAACCTCTTCCACCATCAGGACCTTACGAGGGCCCTTGTCAGTCTCGATCGTGGTCCCGTATCGCTTATACACCTGGGCAGCGCTGATTTTCAGCTTGCTGGCAAGCGTCTTGGCGAGGGACAGTCCCATGACCCAGCGTAGGTAGTCGAGAGAAGTCAGATTGAGGGCACGCCGGTAGTAGTTGGCGATGCCCCGGAACTCCGCTTGGTATTGACTCACGATGCTGTAAGGCTTGTCGTGAAGCCGTTCTGCGCGGTGGACTGGTTTGCCACCGCGCATATATGCGGCGCTTTTGGCGCGTACAACGTCCGGTGGGACACGTAGCCCGATGTTGCCGTTGACCGAACGAAGGCCATTGGCGTCGAGCCTAGTGTCGCTCTGTTGGACGGTGACCTCGTAGCCGAGAAACCGTGCTGCCTGGGTTCGACCGTGGGTGACCAAGGTTTTGGCGTCGGATAGCTCCAGCTTGAGATTATCTCGCAGGAACTTGCCTAGCCTGGCCTTGATCTCATCGGCCTCATCCTTTGGCCCCGCGAAGCCGAGCAGGAAGTCGTCGGCGTACCGTATGTACCGCAGGCGTCTGTAGTCCGGGTCGTGGGTGTCGCCGTAGGACAGCGACCGGAGGAGAGGGCGCAAAGACGCCGCTTCCTTTCCACGTCCGGCCTTCCGTAGACGGACCATCCGTTCGTTAATGCTGCGATACTCCGGGTTCCGCCGCCGTTGCCTGCCGCGGTTGTAGTCGGGCAAGAGCACTCCCTCCACGAACCTGTCCAACCGGTCTAAGTAGACGTTGGCGAGTATGGGACTCACCACACCTCCCTGCGGGGTGCCACTGTAGGTGGCGTTGAGCTTCCAGTCCTCAAAGTAGCCAGCCCCGAGGAGATTGGAAACGAGCCGCAGGAAGCGGTTGTCCTGGATATTCTCGCCAAGTATTTCCAGCAACACCTTATGGTCGATGTTGTCGAAGCAACCGGCGATGTCTCCTTCGATGAACCATGTAGTGCCTGTCCAGGTGCGGGTTATCTCCGTGAACGCCGTGTGGCATCCACGTCGGGGCCGGAAGCCGTGCGACCGGTCGCTGAACTGCGGTTCGTAATACGCCTCCAATAGGAGACGCATGACTTCTTGCAGAACTTTGTCCGACCACGTTGGGAGTCCGAGTGGCCGCCGCTTCCCGTTGGCTTTTGGGATGTATACGCGGCGGGCCGGAGTCCATCGGTAGCGCTCGAAGCGAAGGGCCTCGATGATCGCGTGGATGTCGTCCATCTTCATCCCGTCTGCGGTCTCCGGTGTTGCGCCTGGGGTGAGCGCGCCGTCGTTCTTGGCGATGCGCCCGTAGGCCATCAGGTACAGGTTCGGGTTCCAGAGTTGGCGGTAAAGGTCGTTCACGGGCAATCCCCGTGTACCTCTGTCGCGAATGATTCCCAGTATGGTTTCGGCGTTGCGCATCTCGCGCACCTCCTGTTCTGAGTTTCGGTTGACACCTGCCTCCCTTCGCCATGTGGACGGCTTTCCCGTCCTCGGACTACTACGGAGGCTCCGTTGCCATAGGACTCGCGTCCCGTAGGCAATCCCGAATTCCGTGTGCTTGGAACGTAATAGCGCAATTTAGGTGCCTCGTTCGTTCTCTAATGCGACCTCATTGGTCGTCGCCCAATCATCGGAGTTACCCAGAAGGTCTACACAATTCCGGGTAGTGATTGGCATCGGGTTACAAGCGTTCTACCGATGGGCAGCCCTAAACACCGCCGAGAACTGAGGTTCAAGCAGTCTAGCTTTCACCATATCGCGCGGGTCTTGCGGAACCGGCCCTACAACGCTTTGGGGCCGTAGCCGCTTTACCGACATGCTGTTGTCCCCCTTGGCTTTCGCCTCAAGGTAGGTCGGTTGACCCAGGGACGTTCTCCGAGTCCCTCCCGATTATTCGGGGATTCCAAGCACCGTTAGACGGCGCACGTACACGAGGGCGTGCCAGCCGCCGGACACCGGCAGCCGGGCGATCTTGGTCGTCCACGTCCCGATGGTCTCGTGGGGAACGACGCACCGCTGGTAGCCGCCCGAGAGCGCCATGCCGTCCGCGCCCTTGATGATGTGGGCGGTGTCGGGGGGCTGCTTGAGGAGCGAGGCCCAGATCGCCTTGAGCGCCGTCTGGGAGCCGACCATTGAGACGAACCAGAGGCCGTCGGTCGCATCGTCGCGGGCGAAGGCGTCGGCGGTGGCCGAGAAGCCGCCCGCCGTGATGGTGTAGAGGTCTTCGGGGTCGATGGTGTGAGTTGCGAGCATGTCATGTCTCCTTTCGGTGTATGTGTCGAGGGGATGCGCAGGGACGGTTGCCCCTGCGTGAGAGCCGGACGGCGAGGGCCGTCAGGACATGAGGCCCCGTTCCTTGAGGCTGACGAACTTCTCCCCGCCGATGACGACGTGATCGAGCAGCTCGATGCCCAGCAGCTTGGCCGCCTGCGCCAGCTCCCTCGTGATGGCTGCGTCCTCCGGGCTGGGTGTCGGGTCGCCGCTGGGGTGGTTGTGGCTGATGATGATGCTGGGGACGGCCTCGATGACGGCGGGGCGCAGCACCTCGGCGGGCCGGACGATGGACGAGTTGACGTTGCCCTGTTAGACGACCCGCTGGCCGACGACCATGTTCCTGGTGTTGAGCAGCAGCACCCTGAGCTGCTCCTGGGCGAGCGGGGCCATCTCCGGTCCGAGCAGCCGCCGCACGTCGTCGGGGCAGTTGATGGCGGGCAGGTCTCCCGTGGGGCGCTCCGGCTGGGTCTCGACCTCGTAGCGCATGGCGATCTCGCCCAGCAGGTGCAGGTTGCTGCGCAGCGCCTCCAGCAGCGCGGCGTCCTTGGTGAGGGTCTTCTTCCTGGTCATGTCGGCCTCCTTTCGCAGTCGGTTAGAAACAGGAGCGGGGCCGCCCCTGTAGGTTGGGAGCGGCCTCGTGGTGCGCCTTCAGTGAGGCGTCGCTATGCGGTTGTCGGTTGACGGGCTAGAAGGGAGAGGCGGCGACCGTCTGCTCGACGTCCGAGGCGTCGCCGTCGTTGACCTGCCCACCGTTCCCGTTGCCGTTGCGAGAGTCGAGGAAGACGACCTCGGAGGCGTGAATCTCGGTGCGGTAGCGCCGCTGCCCGTCGTCGTCCTGCCAGGTGTTCTGGGCCAGGCGGCCCGCTACGTAGATGCGGTCGCCCTTGCCGATGTACTCGTTGACGGCTTCGGCCGTCTTGCTCCAGATCACGACGTTGTGCCAGTCGGCCTCGACCTCCCCGTCCTGGCGGCGGCGGTCCGTCGCCAGCCGCAGCTTGGTGACGGCGGTGCCGTTCGGGGTGTACTGCATTTCGGGGTCGGCCCCGACCCGTCCCAAGAGCTCTACCTTGTTGATGGTGCGTGCCATTTCGATTCCTCCTGAATGGTGTGGCGCGGACGTTGCCGCGCCCGGTTGAATGAAAGCGGGGCCGTCCCTGTAGAGGGAATCGGCCCCGTCCTGCGCTCCCGTCAGAGAGCGTCTAGCTGAACTCGAAGACCGGAGGCTTCGGCCCGCCGTCGCCCTCGAAGAGCTTGTCGGGGTCGAAGTGCGCCGCAGCAGCCTGGAGAGCCATCAGCGCGTCGGTCCTTGCGCCCGGCCCCAGAGCCGGGTCGTCAATCGCCTTCAGGTAGCGCAGCGCGGCGTCCACCACCTCGGCGTGGGCGGCATTGCTACAGAACACCCGCTCCGACGCCCTCGCCATCATCTCCGTGCTTACCAGCCCCCCGATGCGGTTGGCCAGGCGGGTCTGGACCGAGGCCAGCTCGTTGGCCAGCCGTGCGATCTCGCGGGTGGCGGGCGGCATCCTCCGCAGGGTCTTGGGCGCGAACCTGCTCATCCCGCCCTCCTTTGTTTCTTCTCTGATTGCGTCTATGACCGCTGGTCACCAGGTCGCCATCCTCTACGACAGTCTCCTGATCTCGCCGAGGGTCATCGGCTTCCAGTACAGGTCGCGCTCCACGGCGGGGACACTGCCGAACACGGTTGCTTCCGCCAGCTCGTCGAGGGAGAAGTAGCCGACTTCCGTCTCGAACCCCTTGACGAGGCCGAAGCACAGCCCGGTCTCGGCGTCCCACTCGGTGACGTACCAGGTCCAGTTGCTGTAGGGGCTGAAAAGCTTGGCCGGGGCGAGAACGTCGTCGTGGTCTTCGACGTTCTCGTTGGCTCCGATCGCGGGGATCGTGTCCCCGAGCTCCTTCGTCATGAGCTTGTGCCTGCGGCGCCCGCTGTGGTTGTCCTGCCAGGTCGTGGTCGTGGCGTTTCCCTTCTGGTCAAGCATGGGTTTCTCCTTTTCTATGGGGTTGTATGGAATTCGGCGGGGCCGTCCCCTTTAGAGGGAAGCGGCCCCGTCCTGCGCTCCGTTGTGGGAGCGTCTAGGTCACCCGCACGTACTCCGACTCGCCCTCGGTGACGACCTCTGCCCGAACATCCGGTTCGAGCAGCTCGTTCAGCCTGCGATAGTTGACCGAGTAGCGAGTCGAGCGGACCAGGCTGACCGTGCGGCCTTCGAGGGTCGCCTTGGAGTCCCCCTGGCGGCGCATCCACGCCTTCAGGGTGTCGAGCGCGCTGCGCTTGACCTTCTCAGGCTCCTTGATGGCTTCCTGCGCCTCGGCGTAGGCCGCCACAGCCTCCCGCGCCTCCTGGTCGCTCACCTCCTCCGTCTCCGTCCCCGCGTCTGTCCCGTCTTCTGCCGCCGTACCCGGCAGGCATATGTTGAGGAACGGGCAGGACCTGCACTGCCAGCTGCCTGCCGAGAAGTCCCGCTCCGGCAGCGCGTCGGGGTCCGGCCCGTTCTGGACGTGGTGAGCTCCGAGCTGTCCCAGCCACTCGCAGGCATCCTGCAAGGCCCGTTCCAGCCGGTCGGCGGGGATGATTTCGTAGTCCCAGGTGCGGCCCCCGGTGTCCATCGTGGCGATGGCGGCGTCCCGAAGCTCTCCGTAGTGACCCAGCGTGTAGAAGGCGGCTTGGGCCACCGACGCCGGGTGGCTGCGCTCAGCTCCCAGGGTGCGCCACCGTTTGAACGCCTCCGGCCCCCTGGTCTTGACCTCGACGACCATCTCGCCGCCGTAGCGGGGAGCCGCAGGCCCGCCCCCGAACAGAAACGCCTGGACCTCGGAGTCCGCTTCCTCCCCGTCCAGTGGCATCCGCCCCGTGGCGTCGGGGTGTCCCGTCACCAGCAGAGCCTGCCCCGTACCTGATACGGGGTTCGGGCCGATGCGCACTGTGACCGCCTCCGGATCCTGGTGGTCGGCGGGAGACACCTGCCAGCCAGCCCGCTCCATCGCCCGCAGGACGACGGGTTCGAGGGCGTTGCCCGCCTCCATCGCCGTCAGCGACTCCTCGGTCGGCGGGTTGGTGGGCTGGTAGCCCGTCGCGGCGTACCAAAGGGCGCGGCGGCAGCCCAGGGCCGACGAGGCCCGTATCTCAAGCTGCCCGTCCTCGTCGAACCGCCCAGCGGGGCGGGAGAAGACCTCCGCCCGGTCAATGTCTGTCGTCATGTCGATTCCTCCTTGCTTCCTGTAATGAGAAGCGGGGCGGCCCCCGTAGGAGACGGCCCCGCCTCGATTGTTCAGACCGCTCATGCAGCGACCTTCGCTTCCACCGCTTCCGCCGTCTCCGCCGTCTCCGCCGTCTCCGCCGCCTCCCTCTCCTCCCTCTCCTCCCTGGCCTTCAGGTGTGCCTTGAGGATGTGGGCGATGCCGTCGCCCAGGCCCAGGACCGCCACGCTCTTGCCGTCCGGCATCTGGTTGAAGAACGGCTGCATCTCGGCTATCCCCTGGCACTGGTCGATGATTTCGGCCAGCGGGGTGCCCCTTCGCAGGTGCAGCGAGATGAGGCGGCAGGCAAGCTCGGTGACCCCGTGCTGGAAGCTGCCGCCCTTGCCCAGCCAGCCGAAGACCTCGAAGGGCTCTCCGTCCTCGTCCGTCGAGACGGTGACGTAGAGGTTCCCGTACTCCGTCTGGAGCTTGGTGGTGGTGCTGGGAAGGCTGCGGGGTCTAGGCCGCGTGGTCGTGCTCATGGCCCACCCCCTTTCGGCGGAGATAGGGCAGCGCGGGAGCGTACCGCTCGAAGTATTCGGCAGTCCTGACCGCCGCCGCCCGCTCCCGGTCGTCGCCCAGGCCCAGCAGCGTCCTCACGATGGGTTCCTCGCAGTCCTCCTCGGCGAACGTCGGTGTGAACAAGGTCCGCCGGACTTCGGCGGGGATTTCGGCCCACCGCTCCCGGCTGAGCTTCAGCCCACCGTGGCTGGCGGTGGACACCCGCAGGACGCCCTCGGCCAGCTCCTCGATGTCCTGGGGAGGCCCCCAGGGTGTGTGCATCGTCGTCATCGGTCGTGTCCTCCTTTTCCTGTAGATGAGAAGCGGGGCCGCCCTCGAAGAGACGACCCCGCTCGATTGCGTGTCCCGATGGGCAGGACGGGCTAGGCCGCCTGCGCCTGCCGCATCTGCTGGAGCTTCTCGGTCGCCCCCTCGATGAGGGGCGTCAGCTCCGCCGACGTCAGGTCGTCCAGGCTCTTGCCCAGCCGGTCCACTACGGCGGTCCGCACCTGGTCCTGGTCGAAGCCCTGCTCGGCGGCCAGCTCGACGAGCCGCTTGCGCAGCGTCGCCACGTTCGCCGGGGCGGACACCGCCCTGGGCTGGACGGGCGCCCGCTCCGGTCGGGGCGGGCCGCTGGCCGGGGCCTGGTCTCCATAGAATCCGTTGCCAAACTGAACACCGAAGCTCCTGAAGGCCCGCTTCATGCCGTCCGTCACCGCGCCCTTGATGGCCGTGTCGTGGCCGTGCAGGGTGTCTTCAGCCACCGGGTGAACGCCGGTGTCGGTGCGGGGCAGAGCGCCCGCAACGGTGACTCGCACCGGCGCGCTGTAGGCGCAGGTCGTCTTGATCTCGCCGGTCTGGGGATCGACGGTCTCGATCTGGCGCAGCGTCACGTCCCCAACCAGTTCATAGCCCCACCCGCCGTAGCCGAAGATGCGGTTGGCCTGGTCAATGACGGCGTGGCCTTCGAGGTAGTCGAAGACCCTGCCTCCGCGCCCCTTGCGCTGGGAGACCAGCGCGGGGTCGATGGGCTGCCCCAGGGCGTTGGTGACTGCGGGCGGCAGCCCGTCCCAGAGCAGCTCGTGCCCGTCGATGATGGCGGGGTCGTTGTGCGCCCCGTTGCCGTTCCTGGCGACTATGGCGGTGTCCTTGTGGACGCCGTTGTTGCTTCCGTTCCTGTTCACCATGTCTGTCTCCTTCTTGTGGTGTCGTTCCTGTAGCGAATGGCCGGTGCGGACTCCCCTACGGGAGGCCGTGCGCGGGCAAGGCCCGTCGTGAATTGGGCATAGGTCCTCCTGGGCGGTGAGAGTGGGGATGGGGTGGAGCGGGAGGGAGTCCCGCAAGCAAGGCCGGAGCGGGCCAAGCTCCGGTAGAGGGGAAGTGGTCCGGGGGAGTGGGAAGCTGGGAAGAAGCCGCTAGCGGGCGGAGCGTGCCGCCTGAGCCAGCAGGCGGAGGAAGACGGCGCGGCCGTGGGGAAGGGCCGCAAGCTCGGCCACGTCGCCGACGCCCTGGGGAAGGGTGACGGCGGCGGCCCTGCGTCCAAGCAAGCCCGCAAGCCGCTCCGTGGCCTCGAGTCCAGCGTCGTCCGAGTCGAAGGCGAGGAAGACCCGGGGGCAGCCCCGCAAGCCCTCCGCCACCTTCTCGACCCCCTGGGTGCCCAGGGCTGCGACTGTGGGGACGCCCCCACTGCGCAAGGGCAAGCCAGTCGAAGACGCCCTCGGCCACGACCGCGAAGGCCGGAGCGGGGCCGAGACGCCCAAGCCCAAGCACCGGCTTGGAGCCGGGAAGCGCCTGGAACCGGGGAGTCCGGTCGGGGTCTATGGCCCGCCCGACAAGCCAGCGGCCAAGACCGCCGGAGGCGTCGGGGACGACCACCATCCCTGCGAACCGCTCACCGCGCTCGGTGAACAGCCCGCAGTCCCTGAGCCGCTCGGCGGTGAAGTCGTCCGACTCAAGGGCCTCCCGCAGCCCGCTCCCCGGCGAGTAGCCGAGGCCGAGACGCAAGGAGGCGTCAAGGGCGACGCCCCGCGAGGCCAGGTACTCCATTGCCGCCGGGCTGCGCCGAAGCTGCCCGGCGTAGAACCGGACCGCCGCCGTCAGCAGGGCCGGGTCCCGTGGGGGCAACGGGATTGCCCCGGGACGCCTGGCCGGAACCGGACGAGGGGCTGCCCCGGCAGCAAGCCCTGGGCCGCCGTCCAGCCGCCGGATCGCATCGGGCAGGCTCAGGTTCTCGACCCGCTGGATGAAGTCCAGCACGTCGCCGCCCAAGCCGCAGCCGAAGCAGTACCAGCGTTCAGAATCGGCGTACACCGTGAAGCTGCCCTCAACCTCGTCGTGGAAGGGACAGACGCCCTGGCGGACCCTGCCCCGACCACTGAGCCTCACGCCCGACGCCTCCACCGTGTCGCCCAGGGGGTGACGGGCCTTCAGCGCCGGGATGTCAACGGAAGCGTTGGCTACGACCATCACGCACCCCCGCTCAGGGGCCGCAGACCCCGCAGGCTGCGCCGCGAGACGGCCTTGCCCGGCTCCCAGCGCATCCCCAGAACCGCCGCGACCTCCAGCGAGCCGTCGTCCTTGGGAACCAGGGCGGCGGCCCGTCCCGCGCCCTGGCTGTAGACCAGCGCGCCCCGGTCGCCGAAGCGCCTCCGCACCAGGTCCGTCCACTCGGCGTAGGCCCACCGAGCCTCCCTGGTCTCCGCCCTTGCCGTGTCCACGCCGGCGAAGACCGCCAGCGCCCCGTCGATGTCTCCCGCCTGCCGCAGCCGCCGCGCCTCGTGGACGCTGCGGGCCACGCTGGGGGTTTCCGCCTGCGGCGCCGTCTCCGGCTCAGCTCTGAACAGCGCCGCCATCAGCCGGTCGACCAGCTCTTCGAGGCTTGGCCGCGGCCTTGTCCCAGTCCCACCAATCGTCGTTGCTTGCGTCGTCATCGTGTCCTCCTTCGTGTTGTGTTGCCTTTGCCTTCGGTTGCCGTTGTGCCTGTTGCGCCCGTCCCGTTCGCCGCCTGCCTCCGGGCTTGATGAACCGCCTGAGCAGCAGCGCACCGAGTCCGAGGCCGACCGCGTTCAGGAAGACCAGCTCGCCGTCAGTCGTCACGAGCGGCCCGAGCAGCAGCGCCGCGACCACGACCGCTATCGTCAGCCGCTTGTGCCGCCGCATGAATCCGCCCGCCTTGACCGCGAGTCCCTTGACCTTTGGAACCAGTTCCTTGACGTGCATCGACGCCTCCTTTCCGTTGTTGACCCATGCCGGCCTCCAGGTCGCTGGGCGTGGACCAGTCGGGGGATACCCGGATGCCCACGTCGAACTCTCTTACCCGCGATGAATCGGGCTTCAGGCGGGCCGGGTCGCTCGCGGATTGCTTCCCGTCCAATGTGTGCAGCTGCCCGCATCTCTTGCAGTACCAGCCGTCCGAGCCTCTGTAGCCCACCCCCGCCCGCGCGAAGGAATACCCGCAGCCGCAGACCTCGAGAGACAACCTGAACGTGTCGAAGACGTTGCCCTCGGCGTCTCGCAGGGAGCAGAGGCGGGTCCGTGGGTTGAGGACCACGCGGTCGCCGATCACCTGCCGTTCGCCCTTCTGATACCGACCAACTTGCCTGTCCATGTGTGCTATCTCCTTGCTGAATCTCATGCCGTTGCCGTTGAATCCGTGTTGCCGTGCCGACGACGCCAGCAGTCCGACAGTGAGCCGAACGAGGGAGACGCCGTGTTGAAAGAAGACGCAGCTCGGCCCAGGGTCAACTCAGAGGAACCGACTCAGGGGAGCTGCTGCTACCTGGGGGATGAAGAAGACGCAGCTCGGCCCAGGGTCAACTCAGAGGAGTGGACTCAGGGGGAGCTGCTATGAAGTGGGGGGAACCGACCGGCCTGCAGATCAACTACAGGACGGCCCGGTGAGAGACGCAGCGAGACCCGGGAGCTACGTCGGTAACGTCCTGGGAAGCTGCGCGAGGGAAGCGGCCAGCCAGCTTGCAATGGCAGACCGGCGCGTGGTGAAGCTGCGGCCAGTTCCACAGGAACCATGACACAGACGTGAGGAACCGGCCAGTGTGCAGGGCGCACTCCGACCAGGGTGTCCGAGGGGCCGAAACGAGAGACGCTCCAACCGCTGCGAATGTGTCCTCCGGGGCGGCCTTCGGGAGAGCGAGGCTCAATCCTTCCGGTTCGACCCCTGGGCGGCTGTTCGGAGAGCAAGGCTCGATCCTATGCAGCCGGTCCCGGATTCGGGGGACGGGAATCCTCCAGGTTTCTAGGCAGGAAACACTGGAAAAAGCCAGAAACTGCGTCAATTATCGCCCGAACAACCGAGCGAATGGAAGGCCCCAAACCCTGTTTCGGGCCAACGCAACCTAAATTGCTCGCACCGATTTAGCGCCCACTTCGCTCCGATGTAGCAACCGCCGAAAACCGGCCCCGGAGACGGCTCCGGGGCCTACTTCCGCCACAGCCACAGGGTGAGGACCGTCCGCACCCAGCGCAGCAGCTTCCGTTTCCGCAGCGCCACCCGAGTGTCGGCCAGCGCCTTCCAGCGATGGTTGATCTGACCCTTGCGTCCGAAGCCCCGCAGGGCCTGGGTCTCCGGGGGCAGGGTCAGCCCGTGCTCCTCCAGCATAGCCAGCTCCAGCACGAGCAGACGCTCCTCCGTCGTGAGCCACGACAGGCTCTTCCCCTGGTGGGGATGCCCGGCCCGCAGCCGTCGCCACTCCTCCACCAGCGGCCACGCATCGCCGTAGACCTCATCATCATCGTCGGCGGGCTCCTCGGTGACCACCTCCGGGTCCAGCCTGCGCAGCATCGCCCGCTTCTTCGAGCGCACACCCGCCTTCGGAGGGGCGGCCCTGGTCTCCGACCGGCCCGCCCCCTCCTCGTGCTTCCCGCCCTGCGCCTGGGCCTGGGTACCGTCCTCGTCACCGCCCTCCACCTGGCTGCTCTCACCCCCGCCTTCCACATCTGCCGCAGGAGGCGTCTCCATGCCGCCCTCCAGCGCCGCCACCCGCTCCTCCAGCGCACCGACCGCCTCCCGCAGCCGCGCGACCTCGGCGTCGTCCGCCCTCCTCAGCAGAAGCTCCAGCGCATCGCCCATGCGCCCCGTGATCTCACCCGACTCCTCGGCCCGCGTCAGGGTCTTGTGGTTGACCCCCAGCAGCTCCGCAGCCTCCATCTTGCCCTCCTGCCGCACTAGGTCCCGCAGGAACTCGCTCAACCTGAGCCGCCGAAGCCTCTCCGCGTCCACGCTCCCGTTGCCGTCCACATCCCGCTCATTCATGGTCGCACCTCCTCGCAGTCATGTCCTGTAGGGGGCTGTCCTGTAGGGGGTTTCGACCCCCGATTCCAACCTCCCCGTCCAATTGCTCGCTCCGATGTAGCGCCACCCCCGACTTCCCTTTTGGGCCGCTGTCGGAACCACCCCTTTCACCAAAGTGCTCGCAGGCTCGGCCTCACTTCCCTTCCTTCACGCCCGTTTCACGTTGCCCACAGCCCAAAACTTCCCTTCTGGGCACCGAAGCAAATCCCTGTACACGGGTATGACACCACATCCGGCCCATTCCTTCCCATGCCCTAAAAGGGAGGACGCGCGAGTCCTCCCATATAAGGCATGGTGTCCGGCCCCGCGACTTCCCAGACTCGATGGCAGAACAGACGGACCCATCAGCGAAGAGGAGGCGAATCGTGGGAGCGCAATCGACGGTCCGAGGGTCCCTTGGCAGAGCCAGGAGGCTGATGCCCCTGGCCGCCGCGCTGCTGCTGGCAGCGCTTCTGGCAATCCCCGCAAGCAACATCGCCCAAGCCCAAGCCCCGCCCGGTAACGAGCTAACCCTCGTCAACGCCGACCGGGAGTTCGTGGAGCGCAAGGGCGGCGGCGAGTTCGTCGCCCGCCCCGTCTTCGACCGGGAGATCGCAAACCTCTTCTACGCCGTTCGCGACGCCGACACCGGCGACTGGATAAGCGCCATGTACCGGGTGAAGGGCGGCGAGAAGAAGCGCAGCGACGGCTGGGAGTACTCATGGGAGTACCCAGACCCCGTATCAAGTACGGGGCAGGCTCTTGACGACCACCCCGAGCTCGACCGCGACCGGGCCTACCTGCTGGTCATGCTGGCCGAGGCCGAGGACGGACTGAGGGGCGACTTCTACGCCGTCATACCCATCCACCAGCCGGGCCGCATCTGGGACAAGATTCTGTCCGCCCTCAGCCCGGCCCGCTGGGCCAAAGCCTTCGCCGGGTGGGTCATCGAGGGCGTCCACGGGACCCTCTGCGGAGTTGTCGAGCGGGCGTCCGGCGAGGACGCCGACAACTGCCGGGGAGGGTAGCCGGTCATGGCCGACATCATCACCGGCACCCCTCCCGATCTCACCTACGGCCACTGGCTGGTGCAGCAGGCGTGGATGGTCGTCTGGGCCATCACCTCCGCCGCCCTGGTGGTCATCCTCGGCTGGATGGGCCTGAGCTTCATCATCTCCGAGCACCTGGGCCGCTCCCATGCGGGATGGCGGGAGATGGTGCCCCGCCTTGTTTTGGGCCTGGTGGCCGCCGCGTCGTCCCTGTGGTGGTGCGCCCTGGTCCTGGACGTGGCCGACGCCGTTTCCGGCTTCATCGCCTTCTCCCTCGGCGTCACCCCCGGAGACATGCTGCGCTCGACCCTGAGCACGCTGATGACAGCGGTGCAGGCCGGGAGCGTGGGCATGGCTCTGCTGCTGGCGGCGCTCTACCTGGTCTACGGCTTCTTCGTCCTCTACGTCATCGTGCAGATGATCTTGCGCCTTGCCCTCATCGACATCCTGCTGGCCCTGGCCCCCATCGCACTTGGGCTGTGGATTCTGCCCCACACGGCGGGCTGGGGCCGCCAGTGGCTGCGCCTGTTCATGACGACGGTGTTCCAGCAGGCCATCCAGCTCATCGCCCTGGCGCTGGGATTCGGGTTTCTGCGCGAGTTCGCCGCGATAGCGGCCTTCGAGCCGGTGCAGGACCTGATCTGGAAGCTGCTCATGTCCCTGTCCTTCGTCTACATGGCGACCCGGGTGCCGTCGATGCTTGGCAACGCCGGGACCTTCGACTCCTGGCTCTCGATGCTCTATTTCGGCATGAACCTGCCCTCCTCGATGGTCAGGTCGGCCAAGACCATCGGGCTGATAGCGGGCGGGGCCGCCGGAGGACCGGGAGGCATGGCGGTGGGGGCGATGGCGGCCAGCGCGGGCCTGTCGGCAGCGGGGAGCGGCCTCAGCTCGGCGGCTTCTATGGCCACCCCATCGGCAGGCGGGGGAGACGGAGGCGAAGCCCCCCGGAGCAGCGGCGAGTAGCCCCGACAACGACGACCCCAACGGAGTGCGGGCGCGGCCTGCGCCCATCGACAACAGGACGAAGGAGGTGAGAGCGATGTGCAGCTAGGCGAGCGGAGACGGCGGAACCGATAGAGAGGGACGAACGGACGAAGACCGGGCGGGAGAACGCCCGGCAGTCAAGACAGAGAGGAGACGGAACTTATGGATGAACTGACACAGACCATATCGAACCTGGTGGGAATCCTACTGGGGATCGTCGGCGCGGTGGGCGTCGGCTTCTTCATCTACGGCGCGTACCTGTACCTCACCGCGTCGGGAGCGCCGCACCAGATGGAGCGCGGCAAGAGCGCAATGATGACGGCCCTGGCGGGCATCGTGCTGGCGATGGTGGCCTACGGGGTCGTGGAGCTGGTGATGAACGCCGTGGTGGGATCGCCGGTGGAAATCGACGTGCCCAACCCGGCCACGCCCACGCCGACCAAGACCGGCGGGTAGGCAAAAGGAAGGAGAAGAGCCATGAGAGAACACGAGGTTCCAACCCACGTGCAGGCCGAGGACAAGGTCCTGCTGGGGTTCACCTTCCCGCAGGTCGTGGCGATGATGGCGGTGTGCGCCCTGTCCTACGGCGCATACCGCTACGCCCCCGTCGGGCCGTCCGAGGTGAGGATGGCGATTGCCGTCCTCCTGGGCCTGGCGGGGCTGGTCGCCGTCGTCGGGAAGATAGGCGGTCGGCGGCTGCCCCTGGTGGCCGCCGACCTGCTGAAGTACCGGCTTGGGGCGAGGCTCTACGCAGGGCCGCCGTCCGAGCTGGCGCGGAGCGAGCCGCCCGCGCCGGCGCAGCCGGTGAAGAGCGGCCCCGGCCCTCTGCGGCTGATGGCGAGGCGGGCGGGCAAGACCCTGCGCCGCCTTCGCCGCAAGCGCGGGAGCCGGGAGCGGACGGGCGGGCGGATGCCCTTCCGCCCTCACCGCTGGTTCGGCAAGCCCAGGCGGACGGACAAGGACAACATAAACGGAAACGGCAACGGGGACGGGAGCCGGAAGTCCCGGCAAAGCAAGCCCCCGAAGAGCTTCCTGGCAATCGCGGCCGCCGTCGCTCTGGCGGCGGCGGTCGCCGTCCCCCAGGCGGCCCTTGCCGACGACCACTGGCGGGACGAGATCGACTTCGAGGTGACGGAGCCGGTCGAAGGGCGGCGGCTCTTCGTCGAGGGACTCACCGTCTCCGGCGACCGGGCCGCCGTCACGCTCAGAGCGGCCACCGCCCTTGACATCCGCGTCCGCGCCTTCGGCGGGCCGGAGGGCACGTGGCTGCGGTTCTGGGGTTCGGCCTCCCTGGACGAGGGGGAGCGCATCGACTACTCCCTCCCCCTGGACGGCCCGAACCCGTCCTTCACCTTCTCGTGGGAGGACACGCTGGGGCAGGCCGGGGCCGTCACCGTCGAAGGCGGACAGATCCCGTACCCCCTTCCGGCCATCGACGGGGAGCTCTGCGACCTGCGGGTCGTCTCCCTGGGCTGGAGTCCGGGGGCCGTCAAGGGAGCCGTCGCCTCCGAGTGCGTATCCCGCACCCTGGAGCCGGTCGAGCTTCAGACGGTGGCCGGACACGCCAGCGTCACCGAGACGGCGTTGATGGACGCCGAGGTGACGGGCATCGCCGGGACCCTCACGGTCGCGGGCGGCGGCTCCCAGGCGAGCGTCGCGTTCGTCCCCAACGGCGAGACCCGCTTCCGTGTGGTCGTCGGCGAGGGCGCCGCCGTTTACGAGGTGAACGTCGAGGCGGACCTGGAGGCGGCCCTTCGTATTCCGCTGCCGCCCCTGGTGCAGTTGACCCACCACCCGGAGCGGACGGAGCAAGTCACCAGGACCGTGCACCTCCATCGCCCGGGGGACAGCGACTCCGACAGTGAGACGGCAACGGCCACCTGCGAGGACGGCGCCACGGCGTCCGCCACCGCGACGGCGTACGCCTACGTCCCCAGCGCCACCATCGCCAAGCAGGTGACGGTGGACGTGCTGCACAAGGAGCACGTCAAGGCGGAGACGGTGGAGCGGTCGCCCATCGCCGGGAGCCGCGACGAGACCCTGGCCCTGGCGTCGAGCGTCGGGGCCGACGACCCCTTCGAGGTCCTGGTCCTGCCGGAGCCTGAGCCGGTAGACCCGCCCGCCGAGCAGGAGTCCGCAGACGGCGGCCTGAGCGACTGGTTCGACCTTCTGGGATGGGAGTGGCCGTGGTGAGGCGTCTACTGACGGCAACCCTTCTGATTGGGACCGCGCTGGCGACCACCGGCGCGGTCCCGCCCGAGGAGCAGGCCATGCTGGACGCCTTCGACCGGGTGCTCACCGCGATGGCCTACGCCGCCTCCGGGCTCTGCCTCTTCGCCATCGTCTGGGCGGGCTTCGTCCTGATGGCCGAGGGAGCCGAGGAGCGGGGCGGCGGCAGGGCCAAGAGCGCCGTCGTGATGGCCGTCGTCGGCCTGGTGCTGGTCCTTCTGGCCAAGGCGGTCGCCGCGCTGCTGCGCAGCGGCCTCGTGGACTTCCCGACCCCCTAGCGCAAAGGAGAAGACCGAGTTGAAGAAGCCGAACGACCAAATCAAGACACCCGGAGCGGAGGGGCCGCCGGATGGCGCAGCCGCTCCGCAGACCCAGGAACCCACAGAACCGCAGGCACCGGCCCCCAAGCCGCCGCCACCCCTGCCCCTGTTCTTCATGCTCTCCCACCTGGAGGAGGACGGCCCCGTGCGCCTGGACGGGGTGAAGCTCGGCGTGTGCGAGGTGATGGGCCTGGAGATCGACGAGCCGAAGCTGGGGGCCTTCGCCGGGGCGCTCAACGCCTGCGACTTCCCCGTGCAGCTCCTCATCCGTCAGCACCCGCCGCGCCTTGGCGGGCTGCGGGAGGAGCTCAGGGAGGCCCAGCCGCAGGACCTTCCCCCGCAGACGAGGGCGGCGGCCGAGTCGCTTCGCAGGCTCTTGACCGAGTTGGAGGCCCGCGACGGCATCCTCGACCGGCGCTTCTACGCCGTGTGCGAGTTCGGGCGGTTCGACGAGCTGCGCGGCCTGCTGGCGCGGGCCGGGCTGTCCGTCCACACGCTCAGGGGCCGCCAGCTTCGGATGTTCCTGGTGTCCGCAGCCCTGGGCGGATCGCCAACCGAGTTCGACGAGGAGGCCCCCGTCGAGGTGGAGATAGGCCGCCGCGATATGCGCATAGGCGAGACCCTCGTGCGGTCGCTCCACCTGGGCAAGTGGCCCCGGTCGCTGGCCCCCGGCTTCCTTCAGAGCCTCATGGCCGCAGGCGCGCCGATGGACCTGTCCATCCACCTGGGGTCGATTCCCGCTGAGCAGGCGGCCAGGACCCTAGAGTGGCAGAAGGTCCGCTTCGAGTCGGCGCAGTCGCTGTCCTTCAAGCGGGGCCGCACCATGTCCCCCGAGGCGGAGATTGCCCTGGAGGACGTGACCCGCCTCCGCGACGAGGTGCAGCGGGGCCGCGAGCGGCTCTTCCACGCGTCCCTCTCCATCACCCTTCACGCGAAGGACGAGGCGTCCCTCAAGGAGATGACCCAGCGGGCCAAGGCCCACTTCGCCGCCACGCTGGGCAAGCTCGATCCCCTGGCCTTCCGCCAGCGCGAGGGCATCCTGTCCACGCTGCCGCTGGCCCTCAACGCCGTGGCGGAGTGGAGGACGCTGGACACGTCCAGCATAGCCCGTATCTTCCCCTTCTCGCCGCCCGACCTGGACACCCGGAGGGGAACGCTGTACGGCATCGACATGCGGGCCTGCGCCCCGGTGGTCTACGACCCCTGGGACGGGACGCACCTGAACGCCAACACCGCCGTCCTCGCAAGGTCGGGCAGCGGCAAGAGCTTCGCAACGAAGCTGGGAATGCTGCGGGGCCTGACCAGGGGCATCACCGCCTACGTCATCGACCCCGAGGGTGAGTACGCGGACATGGCGAGGGCGGCGGGCGGGCGCGTCCTCTCTCCCGGCATTCCCGGCCAGGGCATGAACCCCTTCGTCATCGAGCGGGGCGACTCCGAGGAGCTGCTTCAACGCATCGGCAGCCTGCGCCGGCTCATAGAGGTGATGGTGGGCGAGAGTCTCGGCGCGGAGCGAAGGGCCTCCCTGGACCACGCCCTGGCGGGCTACTACGCCCAGCCCCGCGAGCGCACCGGCTTCCGCGACTTCTACGAGTACCTGCAAGGAGATGAGGCGGGAGGGAAAGACATGGCGAGGCTGCTGCGGCCCTTCGCCACCGGCAGCCTGCGCAACCTCCTCTCCGACGAGGGCGACGACCTGCTGTCCAACGAGGCCCTGATCACCGTCTTCGACCTGCGCCTGCTGGAGCCGGAGCTTCGCCCCGCCGCCGCGATGGTCTGCACCGAGACGGTGTGGGCCGCCGCCGCCCAGGACCCCAAGCCCCGACTGCTGGTGGTGGACGAGGTGTGGTCGATCATGCAGCACCCCGAAGGCGCGGCCTTCATGGTGTCGATGGCGAAGCGGGCGCGCAAGCACCGGCTGGGGTTGCAGTTCATTACCCAGGACGTCCAGGACCTTCTGTCCGAGGACTCCTCCCGCGCCATCACCGGCCACTCAGGGCGGGCGCTTCTACAGAACGCCGCCTTCAAGCTGCTCTTGCAGCAGGACGCGGCAGCCATCAGCACCGTGGGCGACGCCTTCGACCTGCCCGAAGACCTTCAACGCTGGCTGCTATCCTGCCCCAGGGGAGACGGGCTGCTCTTGTCGAAGGGCCACCGCTTCCCCGTCCGCATCGAGGCCACGCCGGAGGAGACGGAGGTGATCGAGTGGCGGCCCGGTCGTCACTAGGAGCGACCGAACGACCGCAAGGCGAGAGAACCGATAGAGAAAGGAGCAAGCGAATGAAAGTGAACCCCATCAAGTGGCTGCTGAACGACGAGGGCAGGAAATCCCCGGTGCTGCTGGCGGTAACGCCGCCCAGGACGGGGGAGAGAACGCTCCTGGGAGTCGAGAACATGCTCGGCTCCATCGCCGTCCCCGAACCCTTCTCCCTGGAGCTTGCCGGGGACGCCGACGGCGTGACGCTCTTGGCCCGCTGCCTGGACGACCAGGTGGTGCGCTCCCAGATCGCCGCCCGCTATCCCCAGGCCCAGATACAGGAGATTCCCGCCGGGGACGACCCCCTGCGCCTGGCCGAAGACGAGCAGGCGTGGAGCATGACGCTCCGGGCCGACGGCCCCGAGTACGTGCCTCTCCGGGTCTTCCGGGACGACGACCTGCTCGACCCCGGCTCCGACCCCCTCATCGCCCTCATGGGCGCGCTCTCCAACCTCAACGAGGGGGAGCGCATCGTGGCGCGGCTGATGCTGCGCTCGATGGGACCCGACTGGTCGGAGTCCCACCTGGAGAAGGCCCACAAGCGGCCCGTGGAGGACCGGCGAGACCCCGCCTACACCTATCAGACCAAGCCCCTCCAGACCGACGGCGTGACGATGGCCGTCCTGGGCGTGGCGGCCCTGGCCGCCGTCAGAGGCTACCTGTGGGTGCAGGCGGGAGAGACCTGGAAGGCCGTGCTCATGGGAGCGGGCGTCGCCCTCACCCTGGCCGTGGGCGGCTGGGCCTGGCACCGCTTCAAGAAGGCCCGCAAGCGGGTCTTCTACCCCATCCTCATCAAGGAGAAGGTCTCCCGCATCGCCTTCGACGCCGAGATTCAGGTGACGGCGATCCTGCCCCGGAGCACCCGGCCCCACCGGGCGAATGAGCTGCTGGAGCCGGTGGCCGCCGCCTATCGCGGCTATGACAACCCCGCGGGCGCGCCTCGACGTGAGCCGGGTGCGGCCCGCCGTGCCCGACCCCTCGATGCTCCACCCGTCAGGCCCCGGCCTGTTCGGGAAGCGCAGCGTCATGGGCGTCCGCGAGGCGGCCTGCCTGTGGCACCCGCCGGGAGCCAGGGACGAGACGCCACTGGTGGCCCGCGCCGGGACCAAGGTGCTGCTGCCCACCGCCCGCAGCGTCAGCGGCGGCGCCCATGTCGGCGACACCACCACCGGAACGCCCAGGAAGATTCACTTCCCCGCCGACCTGCTGAGACGCCACCACCTCTACGTGGCCCGCACCCGCATGGGCAAGTCCACCCTGATGCACCATATCGTCGCCCACAAGATGCGGGAGAAGGCCGAGGGCAGGGACGGCGACGCCATCGTCGTCGTGGACCCCCACGCCGACCTGGTGGGCGGCCTGCTCCAACACGTCCCGGAGTCCCTCATCGAGCAGGTACGCCTCATCGACCTGGCCGACGAGCGGGGCGCTCCCGGCATCAACCTGCTGGACACCCGCATCTTCGCCGACCGCGACCGCACCGCCGATTCGGTCGTGCGCATCGCCAAGGGCCTCTGGGACCAGTGGGGGCCGAGGATGCAGTCGATCCTCGAACAGACGGTGAAGACCCTTCACGAGGCCAATGAGAGGACGGACGCGGGCGAGCAGTACACCATCCTCGACGGACTGCGCATCCTGGCCGACGACGGATTCCGCGCCGAGGTGCTGGCGAAGGTCAACGACCCCTACCTGATGCAGTGGTGGGCCAGGGACTTCTTCGGCTGGCGGCGCGAGACCCGCGCCGACGCCCTGGCCCCGGTCCAGACCCGCCTCTCCTACTACGCATCCTCCAAGCGGGCGCGGGCCATCCTGGGCCAGCCCCGCTCCACTATCGACATGCGCCGCACCATCCACGACGGCGGCATCCTGCTCGTCTCCACCGCCCAGGGAAAGGCGGGCAGGGATGTGGCCGCCTTGGTGGGCGCGTCCCTCCTCAACCTCGTGGACGCCGTGACACGGGAGCAGGGAAGCCTGCCCTTTGAGCAGCGGCGCGGCGCTCTGGTGGTGGTGGACGAGATGCAGTCCATGCCCGGCGTGGACTACGAGTCGATGCTCAGCGAGCTGGGCAAGTTCGGGGCGTCCTTCGTCCTGGCAACCCAGAGCCTCGCCAAGCTGGACGACCTCTCCCGCACCATGCGGGACACGCTCCTCGCCAACGTGGGCTGCCTGGCCGTCTTCCAGGTGGCGGGGAACGACGCCCGCCAGCTCGTGTGGGAGCTGGGCAAGGAGCGGGTGACCGAGGACGACATCACATCGCTGCCGGTCCACCAGTGCTACGTCCGCGCCACCGTGGGAACGGAGCGGATGGACGCTTTCTCCATGAAGGTCGCCAAGCCGGAGCCGGGAGACGCCGACACAGCCGAGCGCATCCGCGACCTGGCCGAGAGCTACCTAACACCGGCCAGCGACATCGAACGGCGGGACGCGGACATGCAAGACCTGGTGGACAGGTACCGCGAGGAGCTGGAGAAGCTCAGGAAGGGCCAGGACACCGAGACGGCGGAGAGCGGCGGCCAGCCCCAGGAGCAGGCCCGGCGCAAGCAGCGCAGCAAGCGGGACCAGAACCCTGGGGACGACTCCCCGGAGACGCCGGACGGGGCCGCGGACGAGGAGCTTGAGGAATGAGGCCGCTCACCGGGGGGAGGCGGGAGCTGCTTCGCCGCCTCGCCGCCATGCCCTTTCTCGACCGGCTGGAGATGGCCGCCCTCTCCGGCTGGTCCCAGAGCGCGGTCTACGAGGCCGCCCGCCAGCTGGAGGACGACGGGCTGATCGCCTCCGTACCCCACGGGACGGAGCTCGTTGCCCCCACCCGCAGGTTCCACCTCACCGGAGACGGCCTGCGCCGCCTGGCCCAGGAGGAAGACCTCACCCCGGATCGGCTGCTCCGCAGCTACCCGTTGGCTGCCCGGTGGCGGCGCGTCCTCCTGGAGAGGCTCGACGCCGTGGCGGTCATCTACCGCCTGGCCTCCGCCGTCGCCAACATCCACCACCCCATCCGCTTCCGCTGGTACCGCGCCATGCCGATGGACGCCGCCATCATCCTTCCCGACGGGAGGACCATCGGCATCGTCCGGCAGGGCCACGTCACCGACCGCACCGGCTTCTCCAAGCGGATCGGGCGGCTCAGGGACGGGCCGCAGCCCGGCGGAATCCTGCTCGTCCTCCCCGACGAGACCCGGCTGCGCTACGCCCGAGGGATTCTGCGCCGGGCGTCCACGCCAACGGTCCTAGCACTGGAGAGGGAGGCGGCGGCAGCGGCCACCGACGACGCGGTGTGGCGGCTGTCCTCGGTCAACGCCGCCGTCAGCCTCAGAGACGCCATCGACCGGATCGAACGCAGGGGCGCGCTCCCCGCCGAGCGGCCCCTGGCGCGGGTTTCCATGCCCGAGGACGTCGACGAGCGGGGGAGCGGGCGGGGCGTCCCCGAGCACATGCTGCCCGCCCTCCTGAAACCCACCGAGAAGCGCGTCCTCGACCTGCTCTCCGACTGGCCCTGGCTCGCCCTGGGCGACCTCGCCGGTCTGCTGGGCGTCACCAACCAGCGCGCCTCCCAACTCACGACGGCCCTTGAGGGTTTCGGGCTGGCCGCCCGCGTACCCTCCGCAGAGCGGCGGCTGGTGCTCACCGACGCGGGGCTGACCCTGCTGGCTCGCAGGGACCGGGCAGCCGTTGGCGGAGCGAAGAAGCGGTGGAGCGCCGCTCCCCCCGACGCCGGGGCCGCAGCAGGCTGGCGCGGCGTCTCCGGCAGGCGCAGTCGGCAGCTCCTCCGCGACATGCAGCACACCGCAGCCGTCCACGACTTCGTAGCGGCCCTCTCCCGGCAGGCCCGCGTCCTGGGCTGGGAGATCGACCAGCTCGACCCGCCCCGCAGGGCGTCCCGCTACTTCCGCTACTTCGGCGGGAGGCGCTCGGTGCACCCCGACGCCTTCGGGATGCTCAGGCGGGGGAAGACCGCATGGCCCTTCTTCCTGGAGTGGGAGCGGAGGGCGGTGCGGCCGGTCACCATGGCGGCGCGACTCGCCCCATACCTGCGCTACTACTCGTCCCACCGGCCCATCGACGACCACGGCGCGCCGCCCGTCGTCCTGGTCGTCTTCGACAACGACATCGCCCAGACCCACTTCCTGAGAGTGGCGCAGGGCGAGATGGACCGTCTCAGGACCGCCGTCCCCCTGCTGGCCTCCCACCGCGAGCTGGTCGAGCGGGAGGGGCCGCTGGGACGGGCATGGTTCGCCCCGGGCGGAGGCTTCGAGCCGGTGCGCCCCCTGACCAACATCCAAGGAGAACCAAGGCCATGAGAATCTATTACATCGACGAGTCCGAGGGTCCCCGCTACTACGTCCGCTCCGCCCTGGGCGTGAACGCCGAGCGGTGGAACGGCCTGCATGGCCGCATTCAGGACTGGCGCACGGCGTTGGCGGGCGACTACAGCGTCCCGACAAGCCGGGAGCTGCACGCGTGCGACCTGCTGGCCGGACGGGGCAAGCTGGCCCGCATCGACAACACCGGCCGCAGGCTCACCCCGGAGCAGGGAGCCGAGATTTTCATGGACGGCCTGCGCATCATAGAGAACGCCGCCCATTCCCTGGGCGGCATCGAGGTCGTCAACGTCTGCCTGCGCAAGGCCGACGTGAAGGGCTACGAACAGGTCAGCCTGGACCGGTTGCTCAACCGCATCAACACGTCCGTCGCAGCGGACGGACGCTACGCCCATCTCATCTTCGACGAGGGAGGGGAGCGGATGGTCAGGCGGCTCTACGGCAGGCTCAGGAGCCGCAACCCCGTGCCCAGCAAGTACGAGGCGTGGGAGGACGGCGCGCCGACGAAGGACATCCCCATAGGGCGGATCATCGGCGGCCCCTCCTTCCGAAGCTCCCGGGACGACGACCTGCTACAGATGGCCGACCTCATCGCCCACGCCCTCCTCAAGCAGGAGGAGGAGCCCTCCCAAAGGGTGACGGAGCTGGGCATCCGCTTGGCCTTCGGGATCCTCGACCGCGCCCTCAACCGCAGGGCGTCGAGGACGGATCCCCAGGGCGTCGTCAGGAGATGAGGAAAGAGGAGGAGGAGGGCGCTTGGACGTGGCCCGGCCTCTCGCTCCTATTTCGCCGGTTCGCCCTCCGATTCCGGGTCGCCGTAGAGCATTAGATTGAAGCCCCCGGGAACGCCCCGCGCCAGCTGCATGATGCCCATGTAGTTGAACCCCTTGGGCACCCCTCCCCTGAGCCACCTCCGCACGGTGGGCTCCGTCACGCCGAGAAGCTCGGCCAACTCCTGCGGCGACAGCTCGACCATCTTCAACAGGCGTTCCAGCCGCTCCCCGAAGTCCTCGGGAAAAGGGGGGCGTCGTTGCTTCCTAGTGCTCCCTTCACGTCCTTCGACAGTCATTGCGCCACCTCCTCGGTCTCTGTCTGTGATTGCCTCCTCGTCCAAACCCGTTTAGCAGAAGCCTCCCCGGAACGAGAACAGAGCGTCTCGGTTTGAGACGCTCCCCGGACGCCGAGAGGGTAGCCGCCCGCGTCCGGGATCATGCAGCCTTGATCTCCACACCCCTTGTGCGCCCTGTGCCAGGCTGCCGCAAGGCAGCGTTAGCGTCTTCCGGGGTGGTGCAGACCCAACGATACACCAAAGGGGCCTCCCATCCAAGACGAAGCGGAGGCCCCCGGTGCGGCAGGCGGTGAGCGGCGAGGAGGGGGAAGGGCCGGAAAAGACAGGAGGGCCGGGCGGATTGAACCGCCCGGCCCTCTTTGCGTCGATGGACAGCCGTTGCCTGTGGCGTTGGCCGTCAGTCCAGACCCACGGCGGCCTCCTCCGGACCGTTCCCGCCGCCGACGGGTTCTCCACCAATGCCGGGGCCTCGTCGCCGTTCAGCCAGGCCCAGCAGCGGCCCCGCCAATCGACGCCGATGCCACCGTCCTCCGCGAACCGCGTCTGCGCAACCAGGGGGCGCTCGGCCACCAGGTCGAGATTGAATCCGATGATCTCCTCGCTCTCAGTCACTGTCTCTCTCCCTTCCAGAGTGTCTTGGCAACGAACAAGAGGGCCGGACGGTTGATCCCGCCCGGCCCTCGCCGCGCCCGCCGGTTGCCCGTTGGCGGCCTCTCTCAGGCTTCGCCGGTAGGTCCGCATGTAGCACCTGCCGCCGCACCACCCCTCCCGGCCCGAATTGCGCCGGAACTGCCGGTAGTAGACCCGACCGCAGCCCCGGCATACCTTCTCCATGTGTCCCTGCCTGTATCCGGTCATTGGCCCGCCCCCTGGAACGCGCTCGGCTCTTCCGCTCCGCGCAGCAGGTGGTGGAGCAGCCCCATCCCCGCGGCCAACTCCAACAGGTTGACCAGGTGGCCGGGGCCGGGCTTGGCTCCCGCCTTCCATCGGCGCACGATGCGGGCGTTGACCTTCAGGCGGCGGGCCAGCTCCCGCCAGGACAGCCCTGCGGCCTGCCGGAAGCGGTCGAGGCGCTCAGGAAAGTCCTGGGGGAACTCTTCAGGCTCTACGTGGTAGACCCGCTCCTGCCGGCGTCCCATGGCCCCTCTACTCCTCCGTCCCGTCGTCGCCGTACATCATCAGGTCGTAGCCGCCGGGAAGCTCGCGGGCCAGCTCGATGATGGTCCACAAGTAGGCCCCCGAAGGCGGCCCTCCCCTGCGCCACTTCGCCAGGCCGCGCTGCGTCACGCCGAGACGCTCGGCGAACTCGCCCCACGACAGCCCGGACAAGTCCTTCAGGCCCTCCAGCCGCTCCCCGAAGTCCTCGGGAAAGAGCGGGGGCCGGTTGTCCAACGTCAGACTCCGCTCGTTAGTTGCCATATTCACTCCTCCTCGGTTTGAAGATCACGATTACGTCCTCGTCCAGCAGCGCCGCCAGACCCTCCGGCGACCGTATCGCCAGCCGCACCAGGGCCAGCATCGCTCCGCCGTTGGGAGCGCCGCCCTTGATGCGCCAGCGCATCAGCTGGCGCGGGTCCACGCCCAGCGCCACCGCCATCTCCTCACAGTTGAGATCGAACAGGTTTCTCACCGCCTCCAGTCGTTCGGGGAAGTCGTCGGGCATCAGGGCGACGCCGGGCGGAACGAGCAGGGGAGCGGACGAGGCGGAGCCGTCGCTACACATAGACCTGCTCCAGGATGAACAGGTCCTCGAAGCGGGTGACGCCCAGGGCCTCCATGAGCCGCTTGCGTATGTCCGCCGAGGGGCAGCGAGTCCCGGACATGAGCTGGGACAGGTAGCCGGACGAGGTGCCGACCAGCCGCGCCAGCTCGTTCTGGGTCATGTTGAGCCGGTTCAGAAGCTCCCACACCTTGTGGTGGTCGAGCTTTACCCTGGAGGAGGGCTGCCTGCGCTTCACGCCTCGCCCTCCTTCTTGGCCGACTGCGACCCGTCCCCGGCTGCGCCGTTTGGGTACAGGTGGGGGTTGGCCAGGTAGTGGCGCGCGATGATGCGGGCCAGAATCCGCAGGCCCTCGATGCGCCTCCGCTCCTGCCTGTCCGTCAGCTTCCGCTTCGACTTCTTACTCACGCGATTCCGTCTCTCTCGTGGGGTTCGGAGCGCCGCGAGGGGGTGGCCCTCGCGGGCGTCGGTGATGTATACTCGGATCGAAATACGATAATGCGTTCTGTTGGCGTAAGTGTAGTAATACAGAGTGGACAGAGGCAATGGCCGAGAGGCGGATTCAGGGTCTATTAGAAGGATTCATTGACAATTGCTCGCTCTGATGTAACAATTAGTTAGCAGCAATGTAGCTGCAATGTAGCAGGTACGCCGTGCGCAACGCTGTTCGCAACTACGGATGCAAGAGGGAGACATCATGGATGAGCCTGACGACGACCGGGACCTTGAGGACCGAGAGGCCATCGAGGGCGATGACGAAATCGGGCCGCTGCTCAGACGGCTGCGGGGAGACCTCAGCCTGCGGGACGTGACCAGGCGCACCGGCATCTCCAGCTCCTACCTCTCCCAGATCGAGCGGGGCGGCCGGAAGCCCGGCTCCAACATGCTCCGCAAGCTGGCCGCCCTCTACAACGTGGATGAACAGGAGCTTATGAAGCGGGCCGGGCGCGTGGACCAGCCCGACCCCTACGGCGGCGAGGCGATGGAGATCGAGCGGGCCTACCAGTACGTGCTGGCCGACCCCGTGTTCCGCGTGGGCACCCGGCCCGACGGCCCCATCACCCTGAAGACCAAGCGGTTCATCGTCGAGATGTACGAGCGATTCGCTAACAAGAGGCTGCTGGAATGAACAGGACGAGAGAGGACTTCTGCCGCCTGCTCCTGGACGACTCCCCCCGCGAGGCCCTGGACCCGGAGCGCCTCGCCGCCCGCTTCGTGCGCTACTTCGACGTCCCCGCCCGCCCCACGATGGAGCAGATCAAGGCCCTGCTGAAACGAGCCGGGTTCGGCGAGGTGTCGGGCAGGAGGCACCTGGACGTGAAGGGCATCCACTACAGCGCGCCGGGGGGCGGCTACGACATCCACTACCGCGAGGACATGTGGGCCGGGACCCAGGACTACTCGGTGATCCACGAGACCTACGAGATCATCTATGAGACCCTATGCGACATGGACTCAGGCTCCCCGCCCGACCGGATCGTGTGCACACAGGCCGAACGCTTCGCGGCGGCGGTGCTGATGCAGCCGAGGGCCTTCGAGCCGCTTGCCCTGGAGTGGGGGCTGGACGTGCTGAAGTTGCAGCGTGCCTTCCTATGCTCCTACGCCGCCGTGACCATCCGGCTGGCTGAGGTGCTGAGGCAGCCGCCCTTCATGGCCGTCCTGTACGCGCGGGAGGACAAGAGCGACGCCGCAGGCTGGACCGACCCGCTCGACCTGCGGGCGAAGGTGGTGCGCCGGACGCGGGGATTTGGGACATCGACCACGTTCCCCATCTGCGGCGAGCGGGGAGGCTTGCCCCGCAGGGGCAGGCCCATCCCCCCCGGCTCCCTGGCGGAGCAGGCCGCCCGCTACGGCACAGCGCGATACGCCCAGGACGGCGGCTGCGTCGCCATAGCCAGGCCCGTGATCTGGACGGGGAAGCTGGCGAAGGTCGTGGTCATCGCCGTGCCCGAAAGCTACGCCTCCGTCCTCGGACCCCAGATGGTCGCCTCGGACATGCCCGGCCGCAGGCGCAGGCCGGCGGCGGCTGGCCCCTGGTAGGAGTTGCAGGCCAGTGTCTTGATAGTGTATAGTAAGACAACGCACTACAACAGGAGGCAAAAAGAGAGTGACAACTCCCAGGAAGTCCAAGACCCTCACCTTCTCCCTCCCACCGGAGATGGAGGCGCAGGTGCGGCAGGTGATGAAGGAGGATGACCTCTCCGTTAGCGAGCTGCTCCGCCAGGCCATCCGCATCTTCATGGAGGAGCGGGAGTGGCGCAGACGGGAGCGGCTGGAACGGCTGCGCTCCTGCCGGACAAGACAGAGTGAAACACAAGGAGGAGAGACTGATGAATGACCGACTCGATCTGACGCCAGTGGCCCTCTACGCAAGAGTGTCCAGCGACCGCCAGGACGTGGACCTGTCCATCGCCGCCCAGCTACGGGCGCTCAGGGACTACGCCGAGAAGCACGGCTACCTGGTCGCCCGCGAGTACGTGGACGAGGCCGAGAGCGGGCGCATTGCCGACCGGCCCGAGTTCCAGAAGATGCTGAACGAGGCCAACAAGCCCGAGGCTCCCTTCAAGGAGATTCTTGTCTGGAAATTCTCCCGATTCACCCGCAAGCGCGAGCACGCCGTCGCCTTCAAGTCCATGCTGCGCAGGCGGGGCATCCGCGTGGTCTCCATCACCGAGCAGGCCGACGACACCCCCACGGGCAAGCTCCTTGAGGCCATCATCGAGAGCGTGGACGAATTTTACTCGGAAAATCTCGCCCAGGAGGTTGTCCGGGGGATGCGAGAGGCCGCGTCGAGAGGCTTCTGGATGACCACCTACGCACCCTACGGCTACAAGCGGGTCCACGTCCAGGATGGGGCCGCGAAGCGCCCCAAGCTTGAGCTGAACCCGCCCGCCGACGCCGTGGTCAGACGGGTCTTCGACATGGTGCTACAGGGCAAGAGCATCCTCGACGTGACCAAGACCCTCAACGCCGAGGGCATCCCAACCACCAACGGCAAGAAGTGGCTCAAGACCACCATCCACACCATGCTCTCCCACGAAGCATACGCCGGAACCGTGGTCTGGGGAGCCAAAGCCAAAGACGGAGCTCCCCCCGTGCGCGTCGAGGACGCACACCCCGCCATCGTCTCCAAGCAGGACTTCCAGAAGGCCAGGAGGTTGCTCGGCTCCCGCGCCCCGAAGAAGGTGAACCCCCGCCGCGCCTCCAGCCCCTACCTGCTCAGCGGCATCGCCAAGTGCGAGACCTGCGGCAAGGCCATGACCGCAGCCGAGGCCAAGAGCGGCAAGTACACCTACTACGTCTGCCACTCCCTGCTCAAGCGCGGCAAGGGAACCTGCAAGACCCCCAGGCTCAACGCCAAGAGCTTCGAGAAGCTCATCGTCAACGAGATCAGGGAGAACGTTCTCACCGAGTCCAACATCAGAGACCTGGTGAAGCTGCTGGACGAGGAGATGGACGGAGTGGCCCGCGACCAGCGGGAGAGGCTGGAGAGTATCGACGGGGAGCTTGAGGACGTGAAGAACCAACTGGGCCGCGTTTGGCACTTCATAGCGAGGAGCGACAGCGTAGACGTGGCCGAGGCTTCGGACCTCATCGTGGAACTCCGGGAGCGCAAGGAGAAGCTGGAGATCGCCACAGAGGAGGCGAGGGCGCTGCTAAAAGAGAGGCGGCAGTTCCTCGACAGCGCCGACACCATCGCCGCCTTCGCCGCCGAGATGAGCGAGTTCCTCAAGACCAGCGAGCTGACTGAGACCAAAGCCTTCGTCGGCTCCTTCGTCAAGGAGGTCGTGGTCAAGCCCGGCAGGGCCGCCATCGTCTACTCCATACCCACGCCGGACGATAGCCCAATGGGGGGAGCGGACGCCGCAGAGATCGCCCTGAATGGGCGAGTTATGAATTCGGTACGAGAGTTCGAGCCTCTTCGGGTGGGCCGAACCTGCGGTGCGAGTGTCTCGCTCGTCTCCTGCGTGGCCGGAGCGGAAGTCCACTTCTCCTCTCGCGATTTGGTGCCGAGCCTCGCAATCGTCCGCCCCGTCCTCTGCCGTCCACGAAATCGTGAACTTCCCTCCGCTAGGGACACACCCAAGGCCTGACGGCGATCGCAAAGAGCTTATTGCGTGTACCTCCTGCCTGGTTCCCTGAGTAAGCTGGACACCAATTCGACCACCTCGGCACCTTCTGGAGTAGCGGATTTGCGTGCCGCCTCTGCGGCCTCGCGTCCTGCCGCCGCTGCATCACGGTACGCGGTCTCTACCTCCTCTGGCTCTCGCCCCCAAACTGCAAGGGCGTTCCCAAGGGCAAACAGCGACTGTGCTGTCAGTACCAATCCTGCTGGGACGGCGGCATCGCGTCCCGCCGCCGCTGCGTCGCGGTACGTGGTCTCTACCTCCTGCTGCGGCCGCCCCCAACTCGCGGAGGCGATTCGGAGGTTGGACAGCGCCTGTGCAGCCTGTAGTAATCCTGCGGGTGTGGCGGCATCGCGTCCCGCCGCCGCTGCATCACGGTACGCGGCCTCTACCTCCTCTGGTTCCCGCCCCCAACCCGCGAAGGCAAACCCGAGGGCAAACAGCGACTGTGCCGTCAGTACCAACCCTGCTGGGACGGCGGCCTCTCGTCCCGCTGCCGCTGCGTCACGGCACGCGGTCTCGACCTCCTCTGGCTCCCGCCCCCAACTCGCGGAGGCGATTCGGAGGTTGGACAGCGCCTGTGCAGCCTGTAGTAATCCTGCGGGTGTGGCGGCCTCGCGTCCCGCTGCCGCCGCATCACGGTATGCGGCCTCTACCTCCTCTGGCTCCCGCCCCCAATCCGCAAGGGCGTTCCCGAGGTTGGACAGCGCCTTCGCCGTTTCTACCAGGCCCTCTGGAGTGGAGGCCTCTCGTCCCGCCGCTGCCGCAGCACGGTGCACGGCCTCTACCTCCTCTGGTTTCCGCCCCCAACCCGCGAAGGCAAACCCGAGGGCAAACAGCGACTGTGCCGTCAGTACCAATCCTGCGGGTGTAGCGGCTTCTCGTCCCACCGCCGCTGCGTCACGGTACGCGGTCTCTATCTCCTGCTCCGGTCTCCCCCTCTGGTATTGAGGGCCATCTAGCAGGCTGCTGAAGAAAGGGTTTCGTGGCGATGTGAGGGCTGCTGGCATGTCCGCCATGTCGCTGAGTGACGCGTTGCCGGGCGGTCTGACCGTGTGTGGAGGGCCTTTAGCCTCGGGGCCTGTGACGTGAGGAGCGGCCTCGCGGCCCCTGCTTACGCGGCCTGCATAGCCTGTGGGACTGGCGTCTCAGCAGTCATCAGCCTCGCCATCCGCACCAGGTTGTAGGCCGTCCCCACGAGGTAACCAGCAAGGCCCGTGCGGTCCAGACCTCGGTAGCGCGTCCTCCGGAACCCGCCCACCGTCTTCATCCACCCGAAGATCTCCTCGACCCGCTTCCTCAGACGCTGACTGAGCGCATAGCCGCGATGCCGGGTCGTGCGTCCATTGGTAGCGCTGGAGCGCCCGCTCGTGTTTTGCGCCACGTGCGGGGTGACCCCGCAGGCGCGCATGGCCCCCACGCAACCCCGCGTGTCGTAGCCCTTGTCCCCTCCGAGCGTCCGGGGATGGAGCCCGCGTTCGCGCGCCCCGGCCAGCAGCACCGGGACCGCATCCCGCTCCGCCATCCCCCGTGGCTTCGCTCACCAGGAAGTCCACCAGCAGGCCGTTGCGGTTCTCCATCAGCGCATGGGCCATGAACACCAGCCTGGCCTCCTTCGCCTCGGGGTCCGTCACGCTCTGGTGCGTCGCGTTGGTTCGGCGCTCCCCTTGAAAGTTCCACCGAGGGGTTGCCCCAGCCGCCGGCGTTCGAGGGACGATCGGTCTCTCGCGGTTTGAAGTTCTTGAGGCTCGCTGCCGCCTCGATCAGCGTGCCGTCCACCGTGAAGTGCTCGTCCGACAGGAAGGCTTCGCCGGTCCGCCGCCAGAACCACCTCATCGAACAACTGCTGGCCCACTTGGTGCTCCAGCAGCCGCTGCCGGTTCTTGGTGAACACCGTAGCGTCGAAGCTGCTCCGTCAGTTGCATGCCCAAGAACCACGGACAGCAGGTTGTAGTCCAGCTCCTCGCAGAAGGCTCGCTCGCTCCTCACCGAGAACAACCCCATCAGCAGCGACGCCTTCAGCAGGCGCTCCGGAGGAATCGACGGCCGCCCCACGCCGCATACATCCGGTTGAACTCGGGCGACAGCCGGGCCAGGGCCTCATCGGCCAAGGCTTTGATGGCGCGGAGCGGGTGATCGGCTGGCACGCGCTCCTCCAGGTCCACGAAGGCCAACATCGTCACCTGCGCCTCCTGCCGTCTACGCATACGCTCCACCTCCCCCTTGAGCGCTCCTATCTTCACCCGCCCCACCCTCACCCGCCACCGTGCGCATCCACGCTTTTCAGCAGCCTGCTAGTGCCCTTGAGTCGCGGCTGCTCGGTCAATCCGAGGAGACCGTTGCGTTTCATCTCTTCGATTAACACAACCGAGCCGGAACTACGGGCTCCCTATGCTATACTCCGCTCACTGAAAAGCGGTCGTCTCAGGGACGGCGCCACGCATGCGGACTCGTGACGGAGGCTGGCTATGCTAACTGCCGAACAGAACGAACTCTTATGCCGCATTGGACCCGGCACTCCCATGGGCGAAGTGGTGCGTCGCTATTGGGTTCCGGCCCTGCTCTCGTGGGAACTCAAGCCCGATAGCGCGCCGGTTCCGTTCAGACTCCTGGGGGAGGACCTCGTCGCCTTCAAGGACACTAGTGGTCGTATAGGGGTGCTGCAGTGGTTCTGCGCCCATCGTGGCACGCCGTTGTGGCTTGGCCGCAACGAAGAGGATGGGCTTCGTTGCCTTTACCACGGCTGGAAGTACGACGTCGACGGCAATTGTGTCGACCAAATGAATGAGCCGGACGAACTGCGCTTCAAGGACAAAATCAAGATTCGGTCGTATCCAAATGTAGAAGTAGGCGAGGTTGTCTGGGTGTACTTCGGTCCGCCCGACAAGCAGCCTCCGCCGCCGAATTTCGAGTGGACTCAGGTTCCTCCTTCCCACCGAGATATCTCGAAGGTTGTCCAAGACTGCAACTGGGTGCAGGCCGTGGAAGGCGGAATTGATCCGTCGCACGCCCCGGTTCTCCACGGCGCGATCAGCATGGACGCCGGGCCGGAGGCCGGACTGCACCCGACATATGCGACCATGCGGGCTAAGCCCGGCAAGTACGAGATACGGGTAACGGACTACGGCCACGAGTTCTGGGCTGTTCGGCCCATCCCCGCCGAGGGGAAGGACCTCGTCCTAGCGCACCATTTTGTTGCTCCGTGGACCCAAATACGATCGCTCCAGAAGCCATACCGTTCCCCAGGCCACATGTACGTTCCAATCGACGACGAGCACTGCATGGTCTGGAACTGGGAGTACAGCTTTGGGGAAGAGCCGCTCTCGGAGGCAGAGAGGGAGAGTGCGGACATAGGAGCCGCCAACGGCCCTAGTGCAGTCGACCAGAAGACCTTTCGATCGAAGGTGGGGGCAGAGCAGGAATGGGGACTTGATCGAGAGTACCAGAAGACTACGTCGTACTCGGGCATTCGCGGAGTGAACCAGCAAGACCGAGCTGTCCAAGAGGCGGTGGGGCCAATCGTAGACCGAACGCGGGAGCGCCTTGGACCGGCAGACCAAGCCGTCATTCAGCTCCGGCAAGTGTTGTTCGACGCGGTGAAAACAGTCGCTGACGGAGGCGACCCTCCAGGCACGGGGACCTCGTACTATGGCTTGCGTGGGATCGCGAAGATCATCGATGCTGAATCCGACTACAAAGCGCGAACGCTTGATGCGATGCACCCGGCTGAGTTCGCCGGGTCGCGATAGTCCGTGGCGGACGTTCCGGTCAAGCCTCTAGGCAGAGCCGCTACCTAGGATGGCTGACGCCGCGGGTCCGGTGCACGTAGGCCTAGGTTTGCGCCTGTTGGGCGCGGCCCACATCGGCCCGGCAACAATAGTCTTCACACTGGTGCTGGGGATTGTCGCGTTCATCGCGGTCTATCCTATTCTGTTGCTGTTCCTGAACAGTCTCCAAGTGGGGCAGTTCGGCACGGACACTACGTTCGGCTTTGACAATTGGGGAGCCGTGTTCCAAGAGCGCCAGCTTCGCGATGCATTCGTGAACACTATTACGCTCACGGGCACGCGTCAGCTGATAGCATTCTTCATAGGGGTTGTTCTCGCCTGGGTCTTCGCCAGGACGGACCTGCCGCATAAAGGCTGGCTGGAGTTTGGGTTTTGGACAGCCTTCTTCATCCCAACGCTGCCCGTCGTCATTGCGTGGTCTTTAGTGCTCGATGGAGACCGCGGCCTCTTCAATAAGCTTCTGATGCAGCTTCCCTTCGTCCACGACGCGCCGTTCCAGATTTACTCGTGGTGGGGCATCACGTTCATTCACCTGATGACCACGACAGTCGCCATAAAGGTCATGCTACTGACCCCGGCATTTCGCAACATGGATGCCTCCTTGGAGGAGGCGTCGCGCATTGTTGGCGCCGGCACACTCAGAACGCTGTTCCGGGTTGTCGTTCCTGTGATGGCTCCGACGATCCTTGTGATTTTCTTGCTAGGAACGATTAAGTCGATGGAGGCGTTCGAGGTCGAATTGATACTCGGATCGCCAGCCCAGATCAATGTCTACAGCACACTGATATACCGACGAGTTCTACTTAGGGAGCCACCTGAGTTTGGTGAGGCCATGGCTCTCAGCATGATGGTTCTCGCCCTCCTCTTACCGCTAATCGTTTTACAGCAGTGGATAAGTAGGCGGCGGAGCAGCCAGACACTGTCCGGTAAATACTCCGCCCATCTGCACGAGCTTGGCCGGCTACGCTGGCCGCTCTTCTACGTCGTCGCCTTCATGGTCCTGATGATGACTGTCTTCCCAATTATCATGGTTACGCTCGGCACGTTTATGAGGCTGTTTGGGTTCTTTGACATTCCGAATCCGTGGACGGTGAAGAACTGGTACGCAAGCCTTTCGGACCCACGAATCCTAGGAGCGCTCAAGAACACTTTCGTCATCGGTGTAGGGGCGGCGCTGTTTTCGATGACCTTCTTTTCACTGATCGCCTACATTAGCGCTAGGACGAAGTTCGCAGGCCGGCATGTGCTTGACTTCTTGACCTGGTTGCCCGCAACCATTCCTGGCATCGTGATTGGACTAGGATTCCTCTGGCTGTTCCTAAGAACACCTGGCCTTAACCTCGCCTACGGCACGATGTTTGTTCTGGTGCTCGCTGTAAGCCTTGCCAGCATCACCTTGGGCGTCCAACTGCTAAAGACCAATATGATGCAGATTGGCTCGGAGCTCGAAGAGGCCTCCTGGGTGAGCGGGGCTTCGCACATCTATACCTTCCGACGCATATTCCTTCCATTGATAGCTCCTGCGCTGGTGTTAGTAGGATTGTTGTCCTTTGTGCAAGCCGCGAAGGCGATCAGCGTCGTAGCATTGCTATCGACTAGAAGCTCTGAACCGCTCTCTATGCTGCAGCTCGACTATATGGCCGAGGGGAAGTTCGAGGAGGCGTCGGTCATCGGGTTACTGATCTTGCTCTTGACTCTCGGCATGGCTGCGGGCGCGCGCATACTCGGCTTCAAGCTCCGAGGGATATCAACAACCAACCCGTCCGCCTAGCAGGCGACGGTCAAGTTCGCTGCTTCAAGCAGCAATGGCCCATACCTGAGCTTGCAGCGCATCGAAGTTCAGTAGGACCTCCTGCCCCTCTTCCCAATCGTCGGACAGGGGAAGGTAGATTTGCACGTCCTGACCCCATGGGAGACGTACGCGCGCCTCGTATCGTTCACCGACGAAGAGAATCGCAGCGATGGCTCCAACTAGCCTCTCCGCGCCGCTCTGCGAGTCAGCCATCGAGTTATCTACACGGGTGACGTCCACGACCTCTGGACGAACGGCTACGGCGCATCTCTCGCCAGCTCGAAGCGTACTGCCGGAAGTGACGCGCGCACGAATGATAGGGCCTCCAGGCTCTTCGAGCTGCACGGGAAGTGTTTCTGCGTTGCCGCCGTCGGCGACCGTTCCAGTGAACACCACGGTGCGTCCCAAGAAGTCGCGCACCGCCGGGGTCTGCGGGTTCCTGTACAACTGTGTCGGTGTGCCAATTTGTTCTACGTTGCCATGGTTCATGACCACGATGCGATCCGAGAGGCTTAGCGCTTCAATCTGATCGTGAGTGACGAATAGGACAGTGATGCCGAGGCGCCGCTGGAGTTCTTTCAGTTCAACCCGCATCTGCTCACGGAGCTTGGCGTCCAAGTTTGAAAAGGGCTCGTCGAGGAGGAGCAGGTTGGGCTCGAACACGAGACTGCGCGCAACCGCGACTCGCTGCTGCTGACCGCCGCTCAGCATGGTCGATTGGCGGTCGCCCATGCCCTTGAGACCTACTTGGTCCAGGACTTTCGCCACCCGTTCGCGAATCTCGGATCGGCCAACCCGCCTGACGTTTAGGGGATAGGCCACGTTCTCGGCAACCGTCATGTGGGGCCAGATCGCGTAGGACTGGAACACCATGCCCATGTTCCGCTTATTCGGGGGAACGAAGCCGCGGCTACTGCCGCTGTCGACCACCACGCCGTCGTAGAAAATCTCCCCGCTCGACACACGTTCGAGGCCAATGGCCATCCGGAGCGTCGTTGTCTTTCCGCACCCGCTCGGCCCGAGCAGAGTAAGCACCTCCCCCTGGTGGATTTCGATCGACGCGTCCTTGACTGCCTGCACCTCGCCGAAGCGTTTCGAAACGTTTCGCAGCTCCAATACGGTTTGGCGGTCTCCCACAGTTGATTCGGTCATGAAGCCATTGACCCTTATCTCCCCGGCCAGCGCGCGCTGAAAATACCCAGGACATCTGTGCGGCAGCTTACGGGCGTCATCATCGGAGGGTCAAGCCAGCGCGACATTTGATTGGCTAAGCCTCTCATTGCCTCGCCCGGCTTCTGGAGATTGCCGGGACCAAGGCGGCGAACTGGCCGAAGACTGGTATGCGCCCATGGAGGGCGTCGCTTCAGCAAGCCGACATGCTCCTCCATTGTGAGCCCCAGGAGGGGGAGATCAAAGTCGTTGAACAATTGGACAGAAAGAGAGTCGCTTGACACATAGCCCATGTGGCCCTATAACGGCTGGCACGCTACAACATCGATAGCGTGGCTCCGCGGCGATTGCAGTTGCTGTCCAAACGGGAGGACTGATGCGACGAGTGATAAGGGAGACATTGGCCGTGGTCTCTTCTCGTGAACGTCAGGCAGCGCGGTTGCTCGCCCAAGAAAGGAAGTCGCATGACCAGATTACCTAGATCAGTGGTGTTGGGAGCGTTCGCCGGAATCCTGGCGCTATTAGCTGCCGCCTGTGGCTCCGACCCCACGCCGACTCCTGCGCCGACGCCCACTCCGGTGACAGTTGAGGTGGTCGTCACTGCAACTCCGACGCCCGAAGGGCCTCACGTTGCGGAATGGGCTGCCGCGCAAGAGGCGGCAAAGAGCGAGAAGCTCGTCATAAACACCAAACCCGGAGACGGCGCGAACTTCCTTATAAAGGAGTTCAAGAGGACGTTCCCTGACATAGAAGTGGAGCACACCACGGCCTTCCCGAGCAGGTTTGGCCCGCGAATCATCGCGGAGCAGCAGGCAGGTCAATACCTCTGGGACGTGATGGCCAACTTCGCAGGCAACATGACCAACGTCATGGCGCCCGCCGGCACATTCCAGGATCTTGAGCCCTTCCTCATCCTGCCAGAGGTGACGGACGACGATAACTGGTACCTAGGCTTTGACGTGTATGGAAATGACGCAAGCGGGCTCGACCATGTCTTCTACTTCGCTATGGATCTGCGGGGCGGTTTCTATGTAAACCGCGACTTGGAGCCTACTGGCCTGACAGACGTTGAGGAACTGCTCGACCCCAAGTGGAAGGGGAAGATTCTTATCCATGACCCCGCGGCGAATGGCGGAGGCACCGCCGCTATCGGCTCGCTCCTCGCATTCAAGGGCGAAGAGTTTGTCACCAAGCTCCTCTCGGACCAAGAGCCGATCATCATCGAAGACCCGCGCACCACTGCGGAATGGATGGTTACGGAACGCGTGCCCATCGGAATTGGCGTGTACGACAACTTCTTGGACGAGTTCAACACTGAGGGCGTAGGCCTCGCCGTCGAGCGAAGATTGGGTTGGGGACACATCAGCCCGGACGGGTTTGCCGTGTACAAGAATGCTCCGCACCCCAATGCGACCAAGGTGTTCGTCAACTGGTTCTTCGGCGACGACGGTCAGCGGATCTGGGCCTCAACGATGGCCAACAGCCGGCGGAAGGGGATGCCGCACCACCCCTTCCAGAACCACCCGGACTACGACCGTATTGAAAGCTACACAGTGCCCGACTTTGAGAGCAATGCGAGTCTCTTGACGGACACCATCGCGTTGGCTGAGCGGCTTAGGAACTAGCTGGGTCTCGGCGCCAGAGACGGCAGAGAAGACGCCCCCGCTTGTGCGGGGGCGTCTTCGGTTCTCGCAGCTTGGGAATGTGAGAGACGCCGTTACTGTAATCGCCCTCCAGGCCGAACAAGGTCAGCTCACGTGGCGCGAGTGGGCCCTTAGGTGACGCTTTTCGCGGGATCCATAAGAGGCATCAGGGCGGCGCGCCAGTCCTCATCGGCCCCAAGAGCGCACTCTGCGGCGCGGAGGTCGTAGTAGGTGGGCGCGGTTCCCGCCGGCTCTCCGCCGTCTTTGACGGTGTCGATCGCCTGCTGAAGCAGTCTCCGCGTCACGATTACGGCTCGGTCAGCCTGGCCCAAGTGTTCCTGCTGACGATCGACGATTATGCCCATCGATTCCTGCACCGCGCGGTCCTGGGTGTTGATGCCGTAGATCCCAGTGAACGTGTCGGTCTTCTGAGCCTGACGGTCAATCATCCAATCGTTCGACTTGTTGCGGTAGCTGCGAAAGCCATTGCGGGGGTCGATGTCCGTCGTGAAACTATTGCCGCTCACCTGAGGGTCTTGGGCTTCCTCGGCCAGAGGCGCGTCGCCGTAGGCGTAGTACCAGTTGTAGACCATCACGTTTTCGTCGTCGATGGGCACCCAGTGATGCCCATGCACCTCGGCCAAGCCCAGTCCGGGCGGCCGGAGCTGAGTGAATGGCATGATGAAGTGATAGCCCCTCACGTACCGGCGGCCTTCGCCCAACTGGCGCACCCCGAAATAGCGATAGCCGTACTCTGTCTCGTCCAGCTCGATAAGCGGGGCGCTCCCCTGCACGAACGCGCTGCTGTAGGCGGTTCCGGGAAGTGTCACGCCTTCGCGGAGTCGGCGGTGCATTATCGGCGCATGGGACGTGTCTACGCCTCCCTCAAGTGCCTGAAGCCAGTTGCACTCTTGGACTACCTTCGTGAGAGTCCGTTGCTCCTCGGGCACGCGAGTCCACTCAAAATTTGGCAGCGGAGGCTTGCTCTCCGGCGGGCCCATGTAGGTCCAGGCCAGACCGCCCATTTCCTCGACCGTGTAGGAGTTGGCGCGGACCTTGTGGCTGAAGTCGAATTGGTCGGGCTCGTTCATCTGGTCTACGCACTGGCCCGTCACGTCGAACTTCCAGCCGTGATAGACGCAGCGGAGCCCGTTCTCCTCGTTTCGACCCAGCCAAAGCGATGCGCGGCGGTGAGGACAGAATTCGCTCAGGAGCCCAATCCTGCCGCTCGTGTCGCGAAATGCGACCAAGTCTTCTCCGAGCAGCCTAACGCGGACTGGAGGGCAATCGGGCTTCGGGATCTCCATGCTGAGTAGCGCCGGTATCCAGTACCGTCGCATGGCTTCCCCCATCGGGGTTCCAAGGCCCGTACGAGTAAGGCGCTCGTTCTGCTCAGCCGTCAGCATTGCTCACCTCGCCCCGCGTGCTATGGGCATTGGGCCTGCGGCCCGAACACAGCCTACCGAGAAACCATGTTAAAGACCACTTGAAGCGCCGTCAAACGAGTTGCGCTGCGCGCGACTGGCCCTCACGATCACGACAGCGCATCTGGAATCGCTGTCACGTCATCGAGGTCTTCGAGCCGGTCGATGAGGTCAATCACCGATTCGAGCGCCGAATGCGAGAGTGGCAATGGGGCATGCGACGCACAGTCCATGAACTTGTCGATGAGCTGCTCGCGGCTCAATGGCCTCTTCGGGTGTCCAAGGGGCACGTCGATGCGCTTCGTCACCGTGGCGCCAGAGCCGAGAACGACCTCCACTATGCCCGCGTGCGGCGACAGCGAGGGGTCGAGTTCGTGGCTGCCTTTAGCCGCTATCTTCAACGCTTCTGGCTGACCGAGGCCCGCAGGGGTGAAGTCGGATAGTGTAACGGCCCCGTTCGCTAACGCTTTGGCCGCGCCGAAGTAGATGCTGTTAGCCGCTGAGGCTGCGCTACCAGGACGGCGGCGCTCCTCCACCGGCTCGAACCAGTTTCTGGAACTGGGGTGGCCGGTGAGCCTGAGCTCGACGATGGCCTCAGGGTCGATGCCGTCGTCGTTGCGGAGCTGGAGACCGGCCTCGATGAACGCGTGGATTAGCCCGCTCGTCGGCCAGGGTTTGAACGATGAATCGAGCGTGTAGTACGTCGTCCCTAGTCCCTCGGTGATGATGGAGGCGTCGTACACGCCGTCGTAGAACATGGCGAAGAAACCCGCTTCGCCTTCGAGCGCATCGCAGCGCGCACCGAGGCCTTCCTGAGCCAGAAGGGCCGCAAGCACGCCTCCTTGATTGGGGAAGGCTGCGTAGATTCCCTTGGCGGGCGGGTCGCCGTAGACCACCACCTGCCGGCTTCCTGACGCCTGCATCAGCATGAGCCCAAGGGCGCTGTCCAGTTGGTCGACCGAGAGCTCGAGCACCCGGCCTGCGCTGAGCGTGGCGCCCAGATAGCTGAGGAGCTGACCCTCCAGGAAACGGCCCTTCGTGTTCACTCCCGCGCGGAGCAGGGCTATCACGGACCGCATCTCGACCTCGACTCCGGCCACGAGGGCGTTGATGAACTCCTTCCCGCTGACCCCTCCACGACGTTCGGCGACTGCCAGGGGCGCCGTGAGCGCGAATGCTCCCGGGTGTCCTCCCTCCGCGCCAATGGCGTCGTAGTTCAGCGCATGCACCATCGCGCCGTTGGCCAGGCCCGCCATGACCGCAGACACCTTCTCGCCGTACCCCAATACCGTGCTCTCGGGTCGGCCCCCGGAGCTAATGACGACCGCAGCCGTCTCCGGCCCTCCGTCGCCGAGCGTCCCGCCGGCAAGCGCGGTGCCAAGGGAGTCCAGCGTCAGCCTCTTTGCTACCTCGATAACGTCGTCTGGAAGGTCACTGTAGCGGCTGGCGGCGACGTATTCGCAGACGGCGCGCGTGAGTCCGGATGAACTGGCGGTCATGTTCCCTCCTCCAGGTCGGTGAACCGGGAGCCGTTGCCTCGTTAGTTCGGAGCCTGAAAGTCCGGGACGCCTTCTGCGATAGCTGAGGTCCAGCTGTCGAGGTTGGTTACCCAACCGTAGCGTCGCTTGATCGCGAACAGCGCTTGCTCGTGCGTCTCGGGAAGGATTCCCCCACAGCAGTCCTCGATGAGGATAGGGAAATACTCGTGAAAGTATGCGTCCCTGGCGGTGGCTTCCACGCAGGTGGGCGTACCTATGCCGGTGATGAAGAGGTGTCTCACTCCAAGGCGCCTCAGCACCAGGTCGAAATCCGTCCGCTGAAAGGCGCTGTAGAGGTTCTTCGAGATGACGTACTCGCCTTCCAGTGGAGTCAGTTCCTCGATAATCTCCCCGCCCCACGTGCCGTCGATGCCCACTGCGCGCTCCATTGACGGTTCGCTCAGGTCTGCTCGATAGGCGGCGCCCTTCCAGTACCAAGGCGAGTCTGCGCCTGCCCGCATCGAAGGGTTGGCGGGCAGGACCATACGGGTGAACAGGACTGGCATGCCCGCCGCGCGACCGTATGCCAGAGCCCGCTGAATCGGCTCGATGACACGCTTGCCGTGCTCCGTGTCCACGCCCGTGAGGTCGAAGAACCCTCCCGGCTTGATGTCGTAGTTCTGCATGTCGATCACACACAGCGCACTCTTCGACACGTCGAAGCTAATCGGTTCGGGCTCGGCTCTGAGGTTCAGCTGCATCATGCACCCGCTGTCGACAATCTCTCTCGGACGGTATAGCCGCCGCTCTGAGCATGTCAATCGTCGGGACGGAGAACGTCCTGCCCGGCAAGGGCGCGCAGCGCGGAGCTGAAAATCTCGATAGCTTGAAACGGGTCTTGGCCGGCGAACTGTACACGCGCGATGAAGTGGCGCGTCTCAGTTTTTTCCGCCAAGGAAAGGACCTGCGCTGCCGCCTCCCCAGGAACGCCCGCTATGACCATAGCGCCAACCAGATGGCGCAATTGCGTCGGCGACAGGTCCGACATTTTTGAGACGTCCGAAAGCGATGGCGCCCGTTCCCTCAAGACCCTGGAGAACACCCTGTTGCGACTGAGCAAGTTGGAAAGCGCATACTCGGCGGCGCTCTCGTGCGCCTGTGCTTCGGTCTCCGCCATGAACACCGGCAATCCGAGCGCGACAGCCACCTTGTCTGAGGGTCGCCCCGCGTCACGGACTCCAGCCTCGACATAACCCATCGCCGTAGCTACGACGTCAGAGTCGACGCCTACCATGGCGTATACGCCGTCGGCTACGGCGCCCGCGGCCTGTAGCATCCTGGGGCTGCTGGCGTTGATATAGACGGGCACGCCGGCCGGGGGTACAACCTCGGTAGCCAACGCGCGGAGAATCGCCTCCGTAGCCGCCGTCATTTGGGATACCGTGGCCTGGGGGTCGCCTACATATTGGATTGCAGCCTGCCCGCTGCCAATCACCAGACGAGCTCGGCCTGGCGCGAGCCCCCCTAGAGTCGCCCCGAGAGTCGCCAGCATCTTTGGGTTGCGTGACACCGGGTTCGTCACCGATGGAAAGAGGGTCACGCGGGTCGTCCGCTGGGCGGCGAGCGCAAGCCTGACGAACACGTCCTTGCCCGTGTGGGGGTGATCGGGCATCCCCACGCCGGCGAAACCTAGGTTCTCGGCCCTTACTGCAAATCGGGACGACCCAGAAAGAGGCAGATTCGTTGGGTCGTTGACATCGATGCGCAGCCCTGGGTTCGTTTCGGGAAAGGACATCAAGGCCGCCTCTTCAGGAATCTACGATAGGCAAATCGCTCCCGCCATACTACCGGCAATCTCATGGCGCCCACCACCGGCAACACGGATAGGACAGCCGATCGCCACTCTCGACCTAATCAAGAAGCTTCGCGCTACGCCCCCACCTTTGCGCTGTGAGTAAGAGAAGCCCCGCGTCGATTACCGGCACATCATCGGATCTCTCGTGCGCAAGCCGGGGGCCTTCGCCCGCTACCGGTTCCGGGAGCAGATGTTTCCCACCATGACCTTCCGGCTGGCCTACGACACGCTGCGGGAGCGGCGGGGCGAAAGGGCCGACGTGGAATACGTGCGCATCCTGCACCTCGCGGCGACAACGATGGAATCCACGGTGGACAGCGCCTTGGCGTTGCTGCTGGAAGTCGGCGCGCCCTTCAACTACGGCGCGGTGCGGGAGTTGGCGAATCCGGCTCCTCCGGAGGCACTTATGCTGACTCTGGCCGGAGCGCCGGACCTGAAGGTCTACGACAGCCTGCTGACAGGCAGCAGGCTGCTGGCGGGGTGCGGTGATGGACACCGGCATCATGCAGGAACGCATCGGGGAACTGTGCCGCCAGTTCAGGCTGCCCACCATGGAGGCGTAATCGGTGTCCCGCCTCACAGCCGCCGGCCACGACGGTGCCCTGCCCGTCTTCCTTGAGGTGCTGGAGCAGGAGGCCGAGG